>NZ_CP139002.1:0-3361636 GCF_044597695.1 Frigoribacterium sp. R86507
CTAAAAGGAGTCCGGCGGTGTCCTACTCTCCCACAAGGTCCCCCTTGCAGTACCATCGGCGCTGAGAGTCTTAGCTTCCGGGTTCGGAATGTGACCGGGCGTTTCCCTCTCGCTATGGCCGCCGAAACATTTACCACACACCATTACTGGTGGTGAAGTCTGTTTTTAGACCATGCACCCGCCCCGGAGGACGGATGAGTGTTCTGTTGAGTTGTTCCCGACCGTATTTCGGGAACCACATAGTGGACGCAAGCAGCTTTCCCCCACCTCTACAGGGAGGGAGTGTTGTCAAGTTATCGGCTTATTAGTACCGGTCAGCTCCATGGGTCGTTAGTCCCCACTTCCACATCCGGCCTATCAACCCAGTAGTCTAGCTGGGAGCCTCTCACCCCTAAGGGTATGGAAATCTCATCTCGAAGCCGGCTTCCCGCTTAGATGCTTTCAGCGGTTATCCGTTCCGAACGTAGCTAATCAGCGGTGCCCTTGGCAGGACAACTGACACACCAGAGGTTCGTCCATCCCGGTCCTCTCGTACTAGGGATAGATCTTCTCAAATTTCCTACGCGCGCAGCGGATAGGGACCGAACTGTCTCACGACGTTCTAAACCCAGCTCGCGTACCGCTTTAATGGGCGAACAGCCCAACCCTTGGGACCTACTCCAGCCCCAGGATGCGACGAGCCGACATCGAGGTGCCAAACCATGCCGTCGATATGGACTCTTGGGCAAGATCAGCCTGTTATCCCCGAGGTACCTTTTATCCGTTGAGCGACAGCGCTTCCACAAGCCACTGCCGGATCACTAGTCCCGACTTTCGTCCCTGCTCGACTTGTCAGTCTCACAGTCAAGCTCCCTTGTGCACTTACACTCGACACCTGATTGCCAACCAGGTTGAGGGAACCTTTGGGCGCCTCCGTTACTTTTTGGGAGGCAACCGCCCCAGTTAAACTACCCACCAGGCACTGTCCCAGAACCGGATCACGGTTCGTAGTTAGATATCCAAAGTGACCAGAGTGGTATTTCAACAATGACTCCACCTGAACTAGCGTCCAAGCTTCACAGTCTCCCACCTATCCTACACAAGCCACTCCGAACACCAATACCAAGCTGTAGTAAAGGTCACGGGGTCTTTCCGTCCTGCTGCGCGTAACGAGCATCTTTACTCGTAGTGCAATTTCGCCGAGTTCGCGGTTGAGACAGCTGGGAAGTCGTTACGCCATTCGTGCAGGTCGGAACTTACCCGACAAGGAATTTCGCTACCTTAGGATGGTTATAGTTACCACCGCCGTTTACTGGGGCTTAAATTCTCAGCTTCGCTTGCGCTAACCGTTCCTCTTAACCTTCCAGCACCGGGCAGGCGTCAGTCCGTATACATCGTCTTGCGACTTGGCACGGACCTGTGTTTTTAGTAAACAGTCGCTTCCCACTGGTCTCTGCGGCCTTTCCCGCTCCGGGAGTAAATCCCATCACGGTTCCGGCCCCCCTTCTCCCGAAGTTACGGGGGCATTTTGCCGAGTTCCTTAACCACGATTCTCTCGATCTCCTTGGTATTCTCTACCTGACCACCTGAGTCGGTTTGGGGTACGGGCGGCTTGAACCTCACGTCGATGCTTTTCTCGGCAGCATAGGATCACTGATTTCCCCCAATCGGGGTACGCATCGGATCTCAGGCGCATTGACGACGGATTTGCCTATCGTCAGCCCTACATCCTTACACCAGGTTCACCTTACGGATACCATCGCCTGGCTCAGCTACCTTCCTGCGTCACACCTGTTAATACGTTAACCGCACCAGCATGGGGTCGAGCGTTAGACCGGCCGGCATCACCCCGAAGGGATCCACTCAGCCGGGTTAGGACTCTTAGCACCACTGGATTAGCTTGGGCGGTTCTTCGCCGGTACGGGAATATCAACCCGTTGTCCATCGACTACGCCTGTCGGCCTCGCCTTAGGTCCCGACTTACCCAGGGCGGATTAACCTGGCCCTGGAACCCTTGGTCTTTCGGAGGACGGGTTTCTCACCCGTCTTTCGCTACTCATGCCTGCATTCTCACTCGTGTGGCCTCCACGGCTGGTTTACACCGCCGCTTCACTGGCCACACGACGCTCTCCTACCACTCCGTACGACTGAACCACGAAGGCTTGTCTATAATACGAAATCTACAACTTCGGTGGTGTGCTTGAGCCCCGTTACATTGTCGGCGCGGAATCACTTGACCAGTGAGCTATTACGCACTCTTTCAAGGGTGGCTGCTTCTAAGCCAACCTCCTGGTTGTCTATGCAACTCCACATCCTTTCCCACTTAGCACACGCTTAGGGACCTTAGTTGGTAGTCTGGGTTGTTTCCCTCTCGACGATGAAGCTTATCCCCCACCGTCTCACTGCTGCGCTCTCACTTACCGGCATTCGGAGTTTGGCTGACGTCAGTAAGCTTTTGGGCCCCATCGGCCATCCAGTAGCTCTACCTCCGGCAAGAAACACGCAACGCTGCACCTAAATGCATTTCGGAGAGAACCAGCTATCACGAAGTTTGATTGGCCTTTCACCCCTATCCACAGCTCATCCCCTCAGTTTTCAACCTAAGTGGGTTCGGTCCTCCACGACGTCTTACCGTCGCTTCAACCTGGCCATGGATAGATCACTTCGCTTCGGGTCTAGGACATGCGACTGGATCGCCCTATTAAGACTCGCTTTCGCTACGGCTACCCCACACGGGTTAACCTCGCCACATATCGCTAACTCGCAGGCTCATTCTTCAAAAGGCACGCTGTCACCCCTACAAGGAGGCTCCAACGGTTTGTAAGCAAACGGTTTCAGGTACTATTTCACTCCCCTCCCGGGGTACTTTTCACCTTTCCCTCACGGTACTTGTCCGCTATCGGTCATCTGGGAGTATTTAGGCTTATCAGGTGGTCCTGACAGATTCACACGGGATTTCTCGGGCCCCGAGCTACTTGGGATCCCCATTCAGCCAGCGCCAGCATTTCGGCTACGGGGTTCGCACCCTCTATGACCAGCCATTCAAAGCTGTTCGCCTATACTGCGCTGTAACTGTCCCTGTCCGGCAGAACAGGACAACGGGTCCCACAACCCCGACCATGCAACGACCGCCGTCTATCACACATGACCGGTTTAGCCTCTTCCGATTTCGCTCGCCACTACTGACGGAATCACTGTTGTTTTCTCTTCCTGTGGGTACTGAGATGTTTCACTTCCCCACGTTCCCTCTACCCGCCCTATATATTCAGGCGGGAGTCACCAGACATAACGCCTGGCGGGGTTTCCCCATTCGGAAATCCTCGGATCAGGGCTCGATTATCAGCTCCCCGAGGCTTATCGCAGATTTCTACGTCCTTCTTCGGCTCCAGATGCCAAGGCATCCACCGTTTGCTCTTAGAAACTTGACCACAAAGTTGCTGCCAGCCAAAGACTGACAGCTCAGTGTTATCTCATTCGCCAACCACACCCCAAAGGGCGGATTGGTCTAAGAAATTGCACTTAGTATCACAAACAACAACCAACCCGAAGGCCGGCCCTGCTTGCGACTAAGATGCTCGCGTCCACTGTGTAGTTCTCAAAATACGGGCGGCACCATGAACACCCTGCAAGTGATGCAGGACCTTCATGGCCCAGAGGAAAAACAACCACACAAAGTGTGGAAGCTTGGTCCCTCAGGACCCAACAGCGTGCACACCCCTCACCCCGAACACCCTCACCTTCCAAACACCCGAAGATGCCGTACTAGCGCTGATGCTCTTCATGAAGAGCCATTGTCAATGTTCCACCCATGAGCGCCGGCCGAAGACATTCGCTTCGAAACCGACTTGACTCGTTGACCCCCGTGTATACCGCGGGGCGAGTACATGCTCCTTAGAAAGGAGGTGATCCAGCCGCACCTTCCGGTACGGCTACCTTGTTACGACTTAGTCCTAATCACCGATCCCACCTTCGACAGCTCCATCCACAAGGGTTAGGCCACTGGCTTCGGGTGTTACCGACTTTCATGACTTGACGGGCGGTGTGTACAAGGCCCGGGAACGTATTCACCGCAGCGTTGCTGATCTGCGATTACTAGCGACTCCGACTTCATGAGGTCGAGTTGCAGACCTCAATCCGAACTGAGACCGGCTTTTTGGGATTCGCTCCACCTTACGGTATCGCAGCCCTTTGTACCGGCCATTGTAGCATGCGTGAAGCCCAAGACATAAGGGGCATGATGATTTGACGTCATCCCCACCTTCCTCCGAGTTGACCCCGGCAGTCTCCTATGAGTTCCCACCATAACGTGCTGGCAACATAGAACGAGGGTTGCGCTCGTTGCGGGACTTAACCCAACATCTCACGACACGAGCTGACGACAACCATGCACCACCTGTATACCGACCTTGCGGGGCGACCATCTCTGGACGTTTCCGGTATATGTCAAGCCTTGGTAAGGTTCTTCGCGTTGCATCGAATTAATCCGCATGCTCCGCCGCTTGTGCGGGCCCCCGTCAATTCCTTTGAGTTTTAGCCTTGCGGCCGTACTCCCCAGGCGGGGAACTTAATGCGTTAGCTGCGACACGGAGACCGTGGAATGGCCCCCACATCTAGTTCCCAACGTTTACGGCATGGACTACCAGGGTATCTAATCCTGTTCGCTCCCCATGCTTTCGCTCCTCAGCGTCAGTTACGGCCCAGAGATCTGCCTTCGCCATCGGTGTTCCTCCTGATATCTGCGCATTCCACCGCTACACCAGGAATTCCAATCTCCCCTACCGCACTCTAGTCTGCCCGTACCCACTGCAGGCTGGGGGTTGAGCCCCCAGATTTCACAGCAGACGCGACAAACCGCCTACGAGCTCTTTACGCCCAATAATTCCGGACAACGCTTGCACCCTACGTATTACCGCGGCTGCTGGCACGTAGTTAGCCGGTGCTTTTTCTGCAGGTACCGTCACTTTCGCTTCTTCCCTACTAAAAGAGGTTTACAACCCGAAGGCCGTCATCCCTCACGCGGCGTTGCTGCATCAGGCTTTCGCCCATTGTGCAATATTCCCCACTGCTGCCTCCCGTAGGAGTCTGGGCCGTGTCTCAGTCCCAGTGTGGCCGGTCACCCTCTCAGGCCGGCTACCCGTCGTCGCCTTGGTGAGCCATTACCTCACCAACTAGCTGATAGGCCGCGAGTCCATCCTTGACCAAAATTCTTTCCAACTCCTAGCCATGCGGCTGAAGCTCGTATCCGGTATTAGACGCCATTTCTAGCGCTTATCCCAGAGTCAAGGGCAGGTTACTCACGTGTTACTCACCCGTTCGCCACTAATCCCTGGAGCAAGCTCCAGTTCATCGTTCGACTTGCATGTGTTAAGCACGCCGCCAGCGTTCGTCCTGAGCCAGGATCAAACTCTCCGTAAAAGAAAAAACAGCACAACCGGAATAGGCCATGACTGCTGAATTTGATGCTGACTAAAGAACAAAACAATCTGACGATTGTTGTTGTCCATCAATCTCAAAGAAACCTAAACACCACTCACAACCCCACCAAAAGATGAGACCACAAGCAATGCCAGGGTATAATTTGGCATTTGACAATGTGCACGCTGTTGAGTTCTCAAGGACCAAACGCACCTGGGACCCAGTCTTAGAAGACCTTCGCCCTGGGCAGTTCTGTTACCTGATTGCACTGACTGACGATGCCGAATCCGTGCCGAAGTCCCTTGCGGAACGAGCCGTAACTCTACATCACCTTGTTCAGTGTTCGCAACTCACTTGGTCCGAGGCTGTGAAGCATCTCGAGGACTTGGAAGTTGATCCCGCTTGAGGGTTGGAGGAGCTCCGCTCCGCCGCACCTTTGGGGTGACAAGAAGCAACTGTAGCCATGTCCTGGCGATTCTGGCCAACCCTCCATGCATCCCGGGCGTGTCGCGCTACGCATCGCGGAGGTACGGGCCCTTCAGCCCAAGGGCAGCACGAGCACAGCGCCGAGAGACACCGAGGCGATGGTGATCCACGACATCAGGCCCACGAGGACGGCGCGACCACCGGTGCGGACGAGGCGCTCGAGTCGGATCCCCGACCCCAGGCCGACGAGCGCGAGCCCGAGCAGGACCGACTGGACCGTTCCCGCGGTCGTGAGCAGCGCCTCCGGAACCGGGACCACCGTGCGGATGACGACCGCCACGGCGAATCCGACGACGAACAAGGGCACGATCGGCGGTCGGGCGCCGGCGCCGGCGCCGGCGTCCTGCCGACGGACGATCGTCGAGGTGATCGCCACGATCGGGGCGAGCATCAACACCCGCGTGAGCTTGACGATCACCGCGATCGCGAGGGCGGCGGCTCCGGCGGTCTGCGCCGTGGCGACGACCTGCCCCACGTCGTGCACGCTCGCTCCCACCCAGGCTCCGAACTCGAGGTGAGTCAGACCGACCCACCCACCCACCAGGGGCAGGACGGCGATCGCGAGGGTGCCGAACAGCGTGACCAGGGCGACGGGGGTCGCCGCGTCCTTGCCGCGATCCCGGGTCACGGCACTCATCCCACCGATGGCCGACGCCCCGCAGATCGAGAATCCGGCCGCCAGCAGAAGGGGCTGGTCACCGGGAAGACGGGCCCACCGGCCGAGCAGGTAGGTGACGCCGAAGGTGAGCACGAGGATCGCGACCACCACGACGACCGTCACCCACCCGAGGCCGGCGACGTCGACCAGGCTGAGCTGGAGGCCGAGCAACACGACGCCGATGCGCAACAACCGCTTGGAGGCGAGCGTGAGTCCGGGCTTGCAGACGCCGTCGAGCACCGGTCGGAGGGGCCGGACCTGAGCGACGGCGATGCCGAGCAGGACGCACCAGGTCAGGACGGGCACCGCCGGCAGCACGAGGTGCAGGCCCCAAGCCAGCCCGTAGGCGGCCCCGGCGACGACGAGCCCCGGCACCGGACGCGCACGGGAGGGCGCGTCGACGGCGGCGGGGCTCACCGGACGGGCCTAGACCCGGTTCTTGGCGGGGTTGATCAGCGAGCCGAGGCCCGAGATCGCGACCTCGACGGTCTGGCCCGACGTGAACGGACCGATGCCCGCAGGCGTTCCGGTCAGGATGACGTCGCCGGGCAGCAGGGTGAACACGTCGGTGACGTACTCGATGAGCTCGGGGATCTTGTGGATCATCTGCATCGTCGACTCGCGCTGCATGACCTCGCCGTCGACCCGGGTCTCGATGGTGGCGTCCGCCCAGTCGAACTCGTTCTCGATGTAGGGCCCGAGCGGCAGGAAGGTGTCGTAGCCCTTGGCGCGGGTCCACTGGCCGTCGGCGTTCTGCACGTCGCGGGCCGTGACGTCGTTGGCCACGGTGTAGCCGAAGACGACGTCCTGGTAGTCCTCGGCCTTGACGCGCTTGGCGATCGAGCCGATGACGATGGCGAGCTCGCCCTCGAAGTCGACCCGGCCGACGTCGGGCGGCAGCTGGATCGAGTCGCCGAAGCCGATGACCGTCGTGTTGGGCTTGAGGAACAGGACGGGCGCCTCGGGCGCGGACTGGCCGAGCTCGTCGGCGTGGTCCTGGTAGTTCAGGCCGACCCCCACGATCTTGGAGCGCGGGATCACCGGCGCGAGCAACTTGGCCTGACGCAGGGACACCCGCTCTCCGGTCGTCTCGTACCCGCTGTACATCGGGTCGCCGGCGAGGACGATGAGCTCGCGCTCGTCGACGATGCCGTAGCGGGGGTCTTCTCCGGGCGTGGCGAAACGGGCGATCTTCACGCGTCGAGCCTAGTCATCCAGCCGTGGACGTCGGGACGGCGGCCGTACTGGATGTCGGTCAGCTCGTCGCGCAGCGACATGGTCAGTTCGCCGCCGGACGCGGCGGGCGACCCGATGTGGATGCCCTCGCCCTTGAGCTCGGCGATGGGGACGACGACCGCGGCCGTGCCACAGGCGAAGACCTCGACGATGTCACCCGACTCGACGCCGTCACGCCACTCGTCGATGGTCACGCGACGTCGTTCGACGCGGTGCCCCCGGGCCTCGGCCAACTCGAGGATCGAGTCGCGCGTGATGCCCTCGAGGATCGAGTCGCTGTCGGGCGTGACGAGGGTGCCGTCCTTCTTGACGAGCACCACGTTCATGCCGCCGAGCTCTTCGATGTAGTTGCTCTCGGACGAGTCGAGGAACAGCACCTGCTGGCAGCCGTTCTCGTAGGCCTCCTGCTGCGGCAGCAGTGACGACGCGTAGTTGCCGCCGGTCTTGGCCGCACCCGTGCCGCCCTTGCCGGCGCGGGCGTAGTTCGTGGTCAGCCAGATCGAGACGGGAGAGACGCCGCCGCTGAAGTAGGCGCCGGCCGGGCTCGCGATGACGTGGTACGACACCTCGTGCGCGGCCCGGACCCCCAGGAACGCCTCGGTGGCGATCATGAACGGTCGCAGGTAGAGGCTCGTCTCGGGGGCCGACGGCACCCACCCCAGGTCGGCCCGCACGAGCTGGCGGACGGACTCGACGAAGTCGTCCGTGCTGAGCTCGGGCAGGGCCAGCCGGCGGGCCGAGCGCTGCAGGCGACGACCGTTGGCGTCCGGGCGGAACGACCAGACCGAGCCGTCGGCGTGCCGGTAGGCCTTCATGCCCTCGAAGATCTCTTGCGCGTAGTGCAGCACCGACGCCGACGGGTCGAGCTGGAGCGGGCCGTACGGGTGCACGGACGCCGCGTGCCAGCCGTCGGCGAGGGTCCACTCGATGGTCACCATGTGGTCGGTGAAGTGCTTGCCGAAGCCGGGGTCGCTGAGGATCGTCTCGCGTTCGGCGTCGTCGCGAGCCGTCTCGGACGGAGTCAGCTCGAACTGCAGCGGGAAGTCGGCCGAATCGTCGGTCGGGGCGGAGACGTTGTCGGTGGTGGTCATGATGCCCTTCAGGCGGAGGCAGACGGGGACAGGGTGCGCACGCGGTCGGCGATCGCCGTGCCGATCTCGGCCGTGCGGCGGGCGGGGACGGACGCGTCGCGCGAGGCGCGGTCGGCGATGTCGGCGTCGACGGCGCGGGTGACCCGGGCGGCCGCGTCGGACAGGCCGAGGTGGTCGAGCAGGAGAGCGACGGAGAGGATCGCCGCCGTCGGGTCGGCCTTCTGCTGACCGGCGATGTCGGGAGCCGAACCGTGCACGGGCTCGAACATGCTCGGGAAGGCGCCGTCCGGGTTGAGGTTGCCCGAGGCCGCGAGCCCGATTCCGCCGCTGATCGCGCCGGCGAGGTCGGTGAGGATGTCGCCGAACAGGTTGTCGGTGACGATGACGTCGAAGCGGGACGGGTCGACCACGAGGTGGATGGTGGCCGCGTCGACGTGCTGGTAGTCGACCGCGACGTCGGGGTACTCGGCGGCGACCGCGTCGACGGTGCGCTGCCAGAGGCTGCCCGAGAAGACGAGCACGTTCGTCTTGTGCACCAGGGTCAGGCGACCACGACGGCTGCGGGCCTTCTCGAAGGCGAAGCGCACCACGCGCTCGACGCCGTAGGCCGTGTTGACGCTGACCTCGTTCGCGATCTCGTGCGGCGTGCCCTGCCGCAGCGCGCCTCCGTTGCCGACGTAGGGGCCCTCGGTGCCCTCGCGGACGACGACGAAGTCGACCTCGCCGGGCGCCGAGAGCGGCGAGGCGACACCGGGGTACACCTTGGTCGGCCGGAGGTTGACGTAGTGGTCGAGGGCGAAGCGCAGCTTCAGCAGCAGGCCGCGCTCGATGATGCCCCCGGCCAGCCGGGGGTCGCGGGGGTCGCCGCCCACCGCGCCGAGCAGGATCGCGTCGTGCGAAGCGACGGCGGACAGGTCGTCGTCGGTGAGGATGTCGCCCGTCTCGAGGTAGCGCCCCGCGCCCAGCGAGAACGTCGTGACCTCGAACGTCGCGTCGTCGCCCGCCGCGACCTCGAGCACCTTGAGCGCCTCGGCGACGACCTCGGGGCCGATGCCGTCTCCGGGGATGGCGGCGAGTCTGACGGTGCGGGGCATGGTTCTCCTGGCGTCTCGGGGGGGGCTCGCCACACTTTACCCGTGGGCAGGAGGGCCGCGCGGGCCGGGCGACCGGGTCGGTCCACCCGTGCCGGGGTGGCCCGGCACGGCCCGGGACTCAGTCGGCCGAGGAGGCGCGGCGCAGGGTCGTGAGGGCGACCACCACCGCGGCGACCATCACCAGTGCTCCGACCCCGGCCGTGACGACGAGACCCTGGTCGAAGGCGTCGGTGGCGGCGTGCAGCAGGGGCCCCGCGAGCGAGGCGGGCAGCCCGTCGGAGACCGCCACCGCGCCTCCCAGGGTCTCGCGAGCGGCCTCGCCGGCCTCGGCGGGGACACCGGCGGGGACGACGAGCGCACCCCGGTAGATGGCCGTGAGCATGCTGCCGAGCACGGCGGTGCCGAGCACGGCGCCGACCTCGTACGCGGTCTCGGACACCGCCGAGGCGGCCCCGGCCCGGTTCGCGGGCACGGCCGCGATGATCAGGTCGTTCGAGATCGTCTCGGCGGCACCGACACCCAGGCCCACGAAGGCGAAGGCCACGACGAACACGACCACCGGGGCCCCGGCACCGGTGGCGAAGACCGCCGCGTAGGCGAGAGCGGCGGAGGCGAGGCCGATCGCGACGATGGTGCGCGGGCGCAGCCACCGGACGACCCGTACGACACCGAGGCCGGCCAGGATCATCACCACGAGACCGGGTACCAGCGTCATCGCCGCCTGCAGCGGTCGCAGCCCGGCGACGAGCTGCAGATGTTGGGTCGTGAAGAACAGGAAGGCCACGAGCGCCACGACGGCGAGCAGGTTGACCATGACGGAACCGGCGAACACCGGGTTCGTGAAGAGCCTCACGTCGAGCAGCGGACGCGGGCGGGTGAGCTGACGCCGGACGAACAGCCAGCCCGAGCCCACGCCGACCACGGCCAGGGCGGCGACGGGCCAGACGAAGCCGTCGGTCGCGAGCAGCTTGATCGCCGCGACGACCGGGGCCATCGCCGCGAGCGACAGCAGCACCGAGAACGGGTCGGCGGGCCCCGGGGCGGGGTCGCGGCTCTCCGTGAGCAGCAGGGGGCCCGCGATCAGCAGGGGGACGAGCACGGGCACGGCGACGAGGAACACCGAGCCCCAGGCGAAGTGCTCGAGCAGCACACCGCCGACGATCGGCCCCAGGGCCGACCCGGCGGCGAAGCCCGAGGCCCAGACGGCGATGGCGAGCCGGCGCTGCTCGCGGTCGAGGAACGTGCTGCGCAGCAGCGAGAGGGTCGCCGGCATGATCATCGCGCCGAAGAAGCCCAGAACGGCCCGGGCCGTGATCAGCTGCTCGGCACTCGTCGAGAACGCCGCGAGCACCGAGACCACGGCGAACCCGCTCGCCCCGATGAACAGCAGCTTGCGCCGGCCGAACCGGTCGCCCATCGAGCCCATGGCCACGAGCAGGCCGGCGAGGACGAGCGAGTAGACGTCGACGATCCAGAGCTGCCCCGCGGCGCTCGGCTGCAGGGCGGTCGAGATCTCGGGCAGCGCGAAGCTCAGCACCGTGTTGTCGACCGAGACGAGCAGCACGGGCAGCATGAGCACGACCAGCGCGGCCCACTGTCGTCGCCCGGCACGGAGCGGAACGCCGGTCGGGGTCGTGGTGGTCACGGTGGCGGGGCGGGTCATGGTGCTCTCTCGCGGTCGGTGGGGCGGTGGGTGGACGGCCTGTGCTGTGGGGCAGGCACCGCCCGTCGGCGATCCGACGAGGGCAGGAGGCGCGGGCCCTGACCGTCCGGACGGTACAGTTACACCGTCCAGACGGTACAGTAACAGAATGAGTCCTCGACCGTCAGCCCGGGAATCGATGCTCGACACGTTCGAGACGCTCGTCGTCGACGACGGCGAACGCGCCGCGACCTTCGACGCCGTCGCCGCTGCCGCCGGCGTCTCGAAGGGCGGACTGCTCTACCACTTCCCCACCCGCGAGGCGCTGGTCGACGGCCTCGTCGACCGGCTCACCGCACTGCTCGACGACGACGTCGCCGCGATGACCAGTGCGCCCGAGGGCGTCGTGGACTACTTCGTCCGCACGTCGTCGCCCGCTGCCATCCCCGCCGACGACCCGCTCGACCGCTGCATCACCGCCGTCTCGAACCTGGCGTCCAGCGGGCGCCACCCCCGCGCCCTCGAGGCCCTGACCGCCATGCAGTCGCGCTGGCACCAGGTCGTCCTCGACGCCGTCGGCGACCCCGCGGTCGCCCGGGTCGTGTCACTCGTGTCGGACGGGCTCTACTTCACGCCTCGGCCGTTCTCGCCGGTGGACTCGGGCGGTGACCCGCGCCACGACACGTCGATCGACGACGTCATCGCCGTGCTGCAGCGGCTCGTGCCGCGCAGCTGACCCGCGCCTCCTGCGGTCCCGGCCGGCCGGACCCCGGGAAACCGCCGAGACCCCTGCGCGCGCGGAGGGGTCTCGGCGACTTCTCGGGGTCTCGGCGATCAGACGGCGACGATGCAGGCGGGGCTGCCGAGCGTGAACAGGTCGACGGGGGCGCCGGGCAGACCGGTCGTCTCGTCGAGCGGCAGCACCGAGACCGTGTCGGAGCCCTGGTTGGCGCAGTAGAGCAGACCGTCGGCGATGGCGAAGTGCCGTGGCCAGTCGCCGCCGCAGGGAACCTGCCCGACCAGGCGGAGCCGTGAGGGCTCGCCGCGGTCGGAGCCGCCCTCGGCGTCGACCGAGGTCTCGAGCACGCTGATCGTGTCGCGGCCGCGCGTGGCGACGTAGACCCGCGAGCCGTGCACGGCCAGGTGCGACGGGAGGTCGCCCCGCTCGTTCGGCTCGCCCTCGACGACCGCCACCGAGTACGGGATGACGAGTTCGTCACCCTGGCGGCGGACGACGTACAGACGGGCGTCGAGCTCGCCCACGACGAGCAGGTCGTCCCCGAGCCAGGCGAGGTGTCGCGGACCCGAACCGGGAGGCATGGGGTGGACGGCGACGATCGACGGCTCGAGCGTGACGACGTCGACGGCGACCTCGATCAGCCGGTCGGTGCCGAGGTCGCTGACCAGGTGCGTGCCCCACGGCGTGGCGACGATCTGGTGGGCGTGCGGCCCGCCCTGGCGATCGGCGACCGGGCCGGAACCCGACGGGAGCGCGACGGTCGCCGTCACGCGCGCGGGGTCGGTGGCCTCGGAGCTCAGCACCCCGAAGGTGCCGCCGACGTAGTTCGCGACGAGCAGGGCGTTGGAGGCCGGGTCGTGCGCGATGTGGCAGGGCGAGGCACCGCCGGACGCGGCGACGCCGGCCTCGACCAGGCGGCCCGCCGCGATCGTGTACGACAGCACGCGGCCCTCGTTCGTCTCGGCGACGGCGTGCAACGCCCCCTCGGTGACGACCAGGAACGACGGGTCGTCGGCCTCGACGACCTGCCCGGCCTGCCAGCGGCCGTCGGCCCGCGACCGCTCGAGGACGGTGATGCCGACGCCGTGGCCACCGCTGACCGCGGTGTACGAACCGACGTAGAGACGCTGCGGGGCGGACGGGTCGGGGTCGCTCACGCGCGGCCCGCCGTCGGGTCGTCGCCCGCGGCGATGCGCTCGTGGTGGTGGATCACCTCGGCGACGATGAAGTTCAGGAAGGACTCGGCGAAGGCCGGGTCGAGGCGGGCCTCTTCGGCCAGGCGGCGCAGGCGCTGGATCTGCACGCGCTCACGCTCGGGGTCGCTCGCCGGCATGCCCGCCGCCGCCTTGAGCAGGCCGACGGACTGCGTGTACTTGAACCGCTCGGCGAGCATGTGGACGAGGGCGGCGTCGATGTTGTCGATGCTCTGGCGGATGCCCGCGAGCTCGTCGATCGCGCCCTGGTCGGCTGAGCTGAGGGGGCTGTCCGCCCCGAGAGGACTGTCGAGTGCCATGCACCGACCCTATCGGCGCGCCCGGCGACGGGACCAGCGACGGACCGCCACGGACGAAGGAGGCGCGTCCCGCTCTCGCAGGACGCGCCTCCTTCACGGCCGGGTCGGCCCGGGCCGGGTCAGTCGACCAACGTGAGGGTGACCTCGACGTTGCCGCGCGTGGCGTTCGAGTACGGGCACACGTGGTGGGCCGCGTCAGCGAGCTCTTGACGACGCTCGGGCTCGACGTTCGGCGTGTAGATGTCGAGCTCGACGGCGAGGCCGAACCCGCCCTCGCCGTTGCCGCCGATGCCGACGCTCGCCGAAACCTCGGCGCCCTTCGTGTCGACGCCGAGCTTCTTGCCGGCACCGTGCATGGCGCTGAGGAAGCAGGCGGCGAAGCCCGCGGCGAACAGCTGCTCGGGATTGGTGCCCTCGCCGGAGCCACCGAGTTCTTTGGGGGGACGCGTGTCGAAGTCGAGTCGGTCGTCTTCGCTGCGGACGTGGCCGTCGCGACCCCCGCCGGTGGCGTGGGCGATGGCGGTGTAGGCGATGTCGAGTGTCATGAGGAGAAGACCATACCTAGATTCTGGGAGTTGGCTCGGTGGTGGGTGAGTGTGGTAGCGCGGCTCAGCCGAGCAGGTCGTGACGCTGGACGATGGCGTCGCGGCCCGGGCCGACGCCGATCGCCGAGATGCGGGCGCCGCTCATCGCCTCGACGGCGAGCACGTAGTCCTGCGCGGCCTTCGGCAGGTCGTCGAAGCTGCGGGCACCGGTGATGTCTTCGGTCCAGCCGGGGAACTCTTCGTAGATCGGCGTCGCGTGGTGGAAGTCGCTCTGCGAGACGGGGACCTCGTCGTGGCGGACGCCGTCGACGTCGTAGGCGACGCACACCGGGATCGTCTCGAGGCCGGTGAGCACGTCGAGCTTCGTCAACACGAAGTCGGTGACGCCGTTGATGCGCGCGGTGTAGCGGGCAATCGGGGCGTCGTACCAGCCGCAGCGGCGCGGGCGGCCGGTGGTCGTGCCGAACTCGAAGCCGTTGGCCCGCAGGAACTCGCCCGAGGCATCAAAGAGCTCGGTCGGGAACGGGCCGGCTCCGACGCGCGTCGTGTACGCCTTGACGATGCCGATGACACGTTCGATGCGGCCGGGCCCGATTCCCGAGCCGGTCGAGGCGCCGCCCGCGGTCGCGGACGAGGACGTGACGAACGGATAGGTGCCGTGGTCGACGTCGAGCATCGTCGCCTGGCCCGCCTCGAAGAGGACGGTCTTGCCGGCCTCGAGCGCCTGGTGGATCTCGAGCGCCGTGTCGGCGACCATCGGCTTGAGCCGCTCGGCGTACGAGAGCAGCGACTCGACGACCTCGTCGACCTCGATCGCACGCCGGTTGTAGATCTTGACGAGCAGGTGGTTCTTCTGGTCGAGGGCCGCCTCGACCTTCTGCCGCAGGATGCCCTCGTCGAAGATGTCCTGCACGCGAATGCCGACGCGGTTGATCTTGTCGGCGTAGGTCGGGCCGATGCCGCGACCGGTGGTGCCGATCTGGCGCTTGCCGAGGAAACGCTCCGTCACCTTGTCGAGGGTGCGGTGGTAGTGCGTGATGACGTGCGCGTTCGCGCTGACCCGCAGCCGGGAGACGTCGATGCCCCGCGCGATGAGCGCGTCGAGCTCGTCGAAGAGCACCTCGATGTCGACGACGACGCCGTTGCCGATGACGGGTGTGACGCCCGGCGAGAGGATGCCCGAGGGCAGCAGGTGCAGCGCGTACTTCTGGTCGCCGATCACCACGGTGTGGCCGGCGTTGTTGCCGCCGTTGAACTTGACGACGTAGTCGATGCGGCTCGACAACAGGTCGGTGGCCTTGCCCTTGCCCTCGTCGCCCCACTGGGCTCCGATGATCACCACTGCTGGCATGGGTTTCTCCTCACGTCGGGGGAACGCACCGGGTGAGGTGCACTTGAGTCTACCGACAGGCTCGTCCGGGCCGCCCGGAGGCGACCGGACCCGCCGAGGAGGCGCGGCGCGCGACCCGAGAGCCACCCCCGGTGGCCATTTGTGGTCACGTACGACAAACTGTGCCCATGAGTCTCGTCGCCGGGGTCGACTCATCGACCCAGAGTTGCAAAGTCGTCGTCCGTGATCTCTCGACGGGCGAACTCGTCCGGCAGGGGTCGGCCGGGCACCCCGAGGGCACCGAGGTGCCTCCGTCCGCCTGGTGGGAGGCGCTGCTCGCGGCGATCGCGGACGCCGGCGGCCTCGACGACGTCGCCGCGCTCTCGGTCGCCGGTCAGCAGCACGGCCTCGTCGCCCTCGACGCCGAGGGGCGCGTCGTGCGCGACGCCCTGCTCTGGAACGACACCCGCAGCGCCCCGGCAGCCCGCGACCTGATCGACGAGCTCGGGGCCGAGCAGTGGGCCCGACGCACGGGCTCCGTCCCCGTCGCGTCCTTCACCGCGACCAAGCTGCGCTGGCTGCGCGACGCCGAGCCCGAGAACGCGGCGCGAGTGGCCGCGGTGGCCTTGCCGCACGACTGGCTCACCTGGCGCCTCCTCGGTCACGGCCCTGCCGACGAGAGCCCGCTCGGGCCCGACCTCGACGCCCTGGTCACCGACCGCTCGGACGCCAGCGGCACCTCGTACTGGAGCCCCGCCGGCGAGGCGTACGACCTCGACCTGTTCGAGCACGCCTTCGGTCGCGGGGCACGCGAGGCCACCGGCTCCCCCGCGGGCGACGACGAACGCATCGTGTTGCCGCGGGTGCTGCACGCCGACCAGGCGGCCGGGACGACGATCACGGACGGCCCGGTGCCCGCCGGCATCGTGGTCGGTGCCGGCGCGGGCGACAACGCCGGCGCAGCCCTCGGCCTCGACGCCACGGTCGGCGACCTCGTCATCAGCATCGGCACCAGCGGCACGGCCTTCGCCGTCACCGACCGGCCCGTGACCGACCCCAGCGGCACGGTGGCCGGCTTCGCCGACGCCGCGGGCGGCTACCTGCCGCTGATCGCCACGCTGAACGCGGCCCGGGTGCTGTCGTCGATCGGCGGGCTGCTCGGCGTCGACCACGACGAACTGGCCCGCTTGGCCCTCGCGGCCGAGCCGGGCGCCGGTGGCGTCACGCTCGTGCCCTACTTCGAGGGCGAACGCACCCCCGACCTGCCCGACGCCACGGCCACGCTCTCGGGCCTGACCCTGGCGAGCTCGACCCGCGAGAACCTGGCCCGCGCCGCCGTCGAGGGCATGCTGTCGGCGCTGTCCGACGGTGCCGCCGCGGTCCGTCGCCAGGGTGTCGAGGCGACGCGGGTCCTGCTCATCGGCGGGGCGGCCCTGAACCCGGCCGTACAGGACGTCGCGCGGCAGGTGTTCGACCTGCCCGTGGTCGTGCCCGAGCCGGGCGAGTACGTCGCCGACGGTGCGGCACGGCAGGCGGGCTGGGCCCTGTCGGGGACGCGACCGACCTGGGCACCGGCGACCAGCGCCTCCTTCGAGACCGACCTGCGACCCGCCGTCGGCGAGCGCTACCGGGCCGCGCAGGGGCTGGGGTCGCTGCCGCGGCCGTGACGCCGGTGCTCGCGGCTCACGGCTCGCGGCGCGGGGCGCGGACGACAGGGGAGGCGCGGGTGACGCCACCTAGGATCGGACCATGCCCAGCGACCCGGCCAGCACGCGCACGACCATGGCCGAGGACTACCTCAAGGTCATCTGGAAGGCCGAGGAGTGGGCCGAGGCCGGCAGCGACTCCGGCATCTCTACCAACGAGATCGCCGCCACGCTCGGCGTCAGCGCCTCGACCGTCTCGGGCAACCTGCGCAAGCTCGACCGCGACGGCTACCTCGACTACGAGCCCTACCGGCGCATCGCGCTGAGCGACCAGGGCCGGGCGATCGCCGTGTCGATGGTGCGTCGCCACCGCCTGATCGAGACGTACCTGGTCGAACGCCTGGGCTACGGCTGGGACGAGGTGCACGACGAGGCCGAGGTGCTCGAGCACGCGGTCAGCGATCGGTTGCTCGACCGGTTCGACCTCGAGCTCGGGCACCCCACGGCCGACCCGCACGGCGACCCGATCCCCGCGGCCGACGGCACGGTCGTACGGCCTCCCGCCCACCCGCTGGGCGACTTCGCCGAAGGCGAGTGCGGCTTCGTCGTCCGCGTCTCGGACGACGAACCCGAGCTGCTGCGCTACCTCAGCTCGCTCGATCTGCGGGTCGGGGCGCACGTCCGCGTCGGCGAGCGCCGCGACTACGCCGGCTCGCTGCACGTCGTGCTGACGGATGCACACGACCAGGCGGTCGGCAGCGTCGAACTGGCCGGCGTCGCCGCGGCGTCGGTGTGGGCGAACTCCGAGCCGCACACGCACGCCTGAGGCGCAGGGCGGCGGTCGACCCCGCCTGCCTGCCCGCCTGCCCGCCGGCCCGCCTGCCCGCCTGCCCGCCACGAGGTAAACAACCCGCCACCCGATTGCGTGGCGGGTTGTTTACTTCGTGGCGGGTCGAACGCCACGAGGACGACATCAGGAGGCGCGGGTCACGGACGCCGGGTCGGCCAAGACGGCGGCGAAAGCCAGCTCGGCGGCCCCGATGGTCAATCGGTCCACGCCGAGGGCGGCACGGGTGATGCGGACGTCGTCGCGGGCACCGGGCAACGACTGGCTGCGAACCCGATCGGCGAGCCGGCCGGGGTCGGCCGCGTGCAGCGATCCGAGGAAGCCGCCGAGCACGATCAGCTCGGGGTTGAACGAGTTGACGACGCCCCGGAGGGCGACGGCCAGGAAGTCGATCTGGCGCCGGACCTCGACGGCCACGGACGAACCGGGCTCGGCACCGGCGAGCGCCGCGTCGAGCTGGTCGGCCTGACCGCGGTCGAGCCCCGTGACGGCGAGCAGGCGGGCCTGCCCGACCTCGGTCTCGAGGCAGCCCACGGCGCCGCAGTGGCAGAGCTGGCCGACCGAGTTCACGAGGGTGTGCCCGATCTCTCCGGCGAAACCGCCGACGCCGGTCACCGGGCTGCCACCGATCAGGACTCCCCCGCCGACGCCGCTCGCACCGCCGTTCAGGAACACGAGGTCGTCGACGCCCCGCCCGGCTCCGAAGCGCCCCTCGGCGACCGCACCGAGCGACGCGTCGTTGGCGGCCCGCGTCGGCAACCCGGTCGCGGACGCGACGACCGCCGCGAACGGCTCGTCGGTCCAGCCCAGGTGCGGGGCGAGGCGCACTACTCCCCCGTCGGAGCCGACCAGGCCGGGCACCGCGAGACCGACCCCGAGCACCCGCACGTCAGGAGACAGCGCGGTGGTCCGCAGCTCGTCGATCACCTCGGCGGCGAGCGCCGCGGCCTGGGGCGCGCTGGGCACCCCGACGGTCTCGCGGCGGACGCGGTGCTGCACGACGCCGTCGAGCCCCACGGCCCCGACCGTGACGGCGTCGATCTCGGGGTTGACCGCGATGGCGACGACGCGTGGACTCGGCGCCACGACCGGGCTCGGACGCCCGACCCGGTTGGTGCCGACCGGGTCGGTCTCGACGACGAGCCCCAGGTCGACGAGTTCGCCCACGAGCGCCGCGATCGTCGAGCGGTTCAGGCCGGTCGCCTGGGTAAGGGCCGATCGCGACGTGGCCCCGTCGGTGTGGACGATGCCGAGGACCGTCGCGAGGTTGTCGCGCCGGACCCGGTCGAACCGAGCACCGAGATCGGGACCCGCCGCGGTCTCACCGCTTCCTTGCTGTGTCGACACGCCCCGCCCCTCCGTCGGTCGAGGCTACCTCCACCTCGACGGGCGGCGCGTCGACGGGGCCCGTGCCGCCCGTCACGGCGCCGTCCGTCGACTCCGGCGTCAGACCTCGTCGACGCGCCAGCCGGTGGCGGCGGTCTCGACCGACACCGCGCCTCCTGACCGCGTGACGACGAAGTCGGCGGACTCGCCCGTGGGCGTCGTCACCGTGAGCGAGCGGCTGCCGTCGCCCCCGGGGAACACCTTGAGCACGAGACCGTCGAGGTAGTCGTGGTCGGGGCGGTCGTCCCGCGCGCCGACCGGGATCACCGCCCCCTCGCGCACGTAGAGCGGCAGGCTCAGCACGTCGTGCCGCTCGGTGCGCCAGGTGCCCGAGCCCGCGTCGACGACCTCACCGGTGAACCAGTTCGTCCAGCGTCCGGCCGGCAGGTAGACCTCGACGGTGCCGTCGGCCGAGAAGACCGGCGCGACGAGCAGGTCGTCGCCGAGCAGGTACTGCGTGTCCACGTGGGCGGCGCCTCGGTCGTCGGGGAAGGCCAGGGCCATCGGACGCATGACCGGCAGCCCCGAGCGCGACGACTCGAGCCCGGCGGCGTACAGGTAGGGCATGAGCGACAGCTTCAGCTTCGTGAAGCGCCGGGTGACCTCGACCGCCTCGTCGTCGAACGCCCACGGCACCCGGTACGACGAGCTGCCGTGGAACCGGCTGTGGCTCGACAGCAGGCCGAAGGCCGTCCACCGCTTGTAGACCTCGGCGTCGGGGGTCCCCTCGAAGCCGCCGATGTCGTGGCTCCAGAACGAGAAGCCGCTCATGGCCAGGGACAGTCCGCCGCGGAGGGTCTCGGCCATCGACTCGAAGGTCGACGTCGAGTCGCCACCCCAGTGCACGGGAAGCGCCTGACCGCCCGTCGTCGCCGAACGGGCGAAGACGACCGCGTCACCCTCGCCGCGTACCTCCTCGAGCACCTCGAAGACCGCCTGGTTGTAGAGCTGCGTGTACCAGTTGTGCATGCGCTCGGGGTCGGAGCCGTCGTGCCAGACGACGTCGGTGGGGATGCGCTCGCCGAAGTCGGTCTTGAACGCGTCGACGCCCTGGGCCTGCAGCCGACGCAGGTGGCCCTGGAACCAGGCCGTCGCCTCGGGGTTCGTGAAGTCGACCAGCCCCATGCCCGCCTGCCAGAGATCCCACTGCCAGACGCTGCCGTCGGGGTTCTTCACGAGGTACCCGGCGTCGGCCGCCTCGCGGAACAGCGTCGAGCGCTGCCCGATGTAGGGATTGATCCAGACGCAGACGCGCAGGTCCCGGTCGTGCAGCCGGGCGAGCATGCCCTCGGGGTCGGGGAAGACGCGAGGGTCCCACTCGAAGTCGCACCACCGGAACTCGCGCATCCAGAAGCAGTCGAAGTGGAACACGCTGATCGGCATGTCGCGGCGGGCCATCTCGTCGACGAAGCCCGTCACCGTCGCCTCGTCGTAGTCGGTCGTGAACGACGTCGACAGCCACAAGCCGTACGACCAGGCCGGCACGTGGGCCGGTCGACCGGTCAGGCGCGTGTAGCGGTCGAGCACGTCGGCCGGGGTCGGGCCGGCGATCACCAGGTAGCGCAGGGTCTCGCCCGCCACCGAGAACTGCACCCGCTCGACCGACTCGGAGCCGATCTCGTACGACACGTGGCCCGGGTGGTCGACGAGGACGCCGTACCCGCGGTTCGTCACGTAGAACGGCACGTTCTTGTAGGCCTGCTCGCTCGAGGTGCCGCCGTCGGCGTTCCAGACGTCGACCGTCTGGCCGTTCTTGACCAACGGGCCGAACCGCTCGCCGAGGCCGTAGACGAGCTCGCCGACACCGAGCGAGAGCTGCTGGGAGACGTAGCTCGGGGCGAGGACGCGCCCGGTTCCGGCCCGGGCGTTGCCGAGCATAGCCCCGTCGACCTGCGCGTCGGCGGCCACCCGGTGGTAGCCGACCGACTTGTGGCCCGAGCGGGTGAGCACGGTCTCGCCGTCGCGGAACGTCAGGTCGAACGGCGCACCGGGACCGACCGTGGCGGTGAGGCGTCCCGAGGTCAGGGTCGCGCCTCCTTCGCTCGTCTCGACGACCCCCACTCCGGCCGGGCCGCCCTCGGAACCCACCAGGTCGAACCCGATCTCGTCGCGACCACCGGCGAAGTGCGTGACGTCGACGGCGATGACGCCCTCCATCGGCGAGCTCAGCGCGACGGTCAGCGTCGGGCGGTTGAGGGTGTCGCCTCGCGAGGCGATCACCTTGGTGGGCGCGGTGACCTCGATCGAGCGTCCGTCCGCCCGGGCCTCGACGTCGTGGACCTCCTGGGCGAAGAGGGACTCGACCCCCGGGCGGATCTGCCAGAAACCGTCGGTGAACTTCATGTGGAGCCTTTCGGGGTGGAACGCGTCACTTGACCGCGCCGGCCGTGATGCCGCGGGTCAGGGTGCGCTGGAAGATCAGGAAGAAGACGAGCGTGGGGATCAACCCGAGCAGGGCCGACGCGCTCGTCGTGGTGACGTCCATCAGCCGGTCGCCCTGCAGGGCGGTGATGGCGACGGGAACCGTCTGGTTGCCGTTCGACACCAGGAAGGTGAGCGGGATGAGGAACTCGTTCCACGTCCAGATGAAGAAGAAGATCGCGAGCACCGACAGGGTCGGCCGACTGATCGGCACGATGACCCGCCAGAGGATCTGCCACCGACTCGCCCCGTCGAGCGACGCCGCCTCGAGCACCTCTTTCGGGAACGTGCCGTAGACGCTCGAGAGCAGGTAGGTGCCGAAGGCGCTCTGGATCACCGTGAAGATGATGATGACCGCCCAGATGTTGTCGTAGAGGCCCACCTGCTTGAACATGAAGTACAGCGGGTAGAGCAGAGCCTCTTGGGGCAGCATGTTGGCCAGCAGGAACAGCACGATGATCCAGGTGCGGCCGCGGACCCGCCCGATGCCGAGCGCGTAGGCGTTGAACACCGAGATGACCACGGCGAACAGGGCGACCAGCCCGGCGATCACGAAGCTGTTCCAGAGCTTGGCGGGGAACTCGACGCGGTTCCAGAAGTCGACGAGGCCGTCGAAGTACAGCGACGTCGGCAGGCTGAGCGGCCCTCCGGTCGTGTAGTCGGCGGGCGACTTGAACGAGTTGACGAGGATCAACAGGAACGGCAGGGCGATCAGCACGCCGAAGGCGATCGCCGCGACGAGGATCAGCCAGTCGGTGGCCGTCTTCTTGCGCCCCCGTCTGTTCGCCTTCGGGAGGCGCGGGCTGGGCACCGCGGGACGGATGCGGTCGTCTTTCACCGGCGGCACGACGGTCGTGGCCATCAACGTTCCCTCTCTGCTCGTTCGACCCGGTTCTGTGCCCGGATGAAGAAGATCGTGATGACGACGATGACGAGCGTCAGCGCCGTCGCGATGGTCGCGCCGTAGCCGACCTGCTGACTCTGGAAGAACTCGCTGTAGGCGTAGTAGCTCGGCACGATGGTCGAGTCGCCGGGGCCGCCGCGGGTCAGGGCGTAGATCGGCCCGAACACCTTGAGCGCGGCGATCGTGCAGGTCAGCACGACGACGAAGATCTCGGGACGGATGATGCTCACCGTGATCGCCCGGAACCGCTGGAACCAGCCGGCACCGTCGAGTTCGGCCGCCTCGTACAGCTCGGGGTCGACCCGTTGCAGCGCGGCCATGAAGATGACGACGGGATAGCCGAGCTGCACCCAGACCATCACCACCATGATGCTGAGCAGGGCGGTGTCGGGACTTCCGAGCCAGTTGTGCTGCAGGGCGCCCAGCCCCACCGCGTCGAGCACGGTGTTCAGCGCACCGTTCTCTGGTCGGAGTATCCAGCCGATGACGATCGCGGCGATCGCCACGGGCAGGATCTGCGGCAGGTAGTAGGTCGCCCGCAGGAACGACGCGAGACGGCCGCCGAACTTGCGGCCGATGAGGTCGAAGAGCATCGCCGCGAGCAGCAGGCCCAGCACCGTGGGGACGACCACCATCGCGATGATGAGGAAGACGCTGTTGAGGAAGGACGTCCAGAACCGGTCGTCGCTCATCAGCTCCCGCCAGTTGTCGAGCCCGGCCCAGGTCGGCGGACGGATGCCGCGGTAGTCGGTGAAGCTGAGGTAGACGTTCCAGATCAGCGGGACCAGGATCACGACGGTGAACAGGACGAAGCCCGGGATCAGGTACAGCCAGAAGCCCGCGCGGCGGGCTCCGGGGAGGAGGCTCTCCTCCGGCGGGAGGGCCGACGGCGTGCGTCGACCCTCCCGACGGGGGCGCGCCTCCCCGGCACCGGGGCGGGTGTCGAGGGAGGTCACGGCTACTTCCCGGTGATGTCGTCGACGCCGCTCTGGTACTGGTCGCCCAGGGTGGTCAGCATCTCGTCCGGTGTGGCCGTGCCGTTGACGAGCTCTTGCGTGCCCGCGACCAGCTGGTCGTAGAAGGTCGGCGTGGGCCAGTCCGGGTAGAACGCCAGGCCGTCGCGGTCGAGCAGGGTGTTGAAGTTGGCGATCAGCTCCTGGCTCTTCGGGTCGGTGATGTCGGCGGGGTCGGCCTTCACCGGCACGCCACCGTTGTTGCCGATCAGGTTCTGGATCTCGGGGCGCATCGTGATGTCGATGAACTCGTACGCGAGGTCCTTGTTGGCCGCGTTCTCGGGGACGACCCAGAGGTTGCCGCCCGAACCCGGCGCCATCTCGCTGCCGGGGAAGAGGAACGTGCCCCAGTCGAAGGTGGCCTCGTCGGCGACGCGACCGGCCCACCAGCTTCCCGAGACCATGATCGGCGCCCCGCCGCTCATGAACGTGGTGCCCATGTCTTCCGCCTTGATGCCGGTGACGTCCTTCGAGATCCACCCGTTGTCGACGTACTCCTTCAGCTTGTCGGCGGCGTAGCTCAGCTCGGGGCCCTGCCAGTCGACGTCGCCCTCGTAGAGCTGGTAGTCGTCGACGAACGAGCGGTCGGCCTTGGAGAGGGCCAGCTGGTAGAAGAGCTGGCCGAGCGGGTACTCGCCGCCGGCCTCGGCGAGCGGCGTGATGCCCGCGTCGGTGAAGGTCTGCAGGGCCGTCTCGAACTCGTCGTAGGTCGTGGGCACGGCGATGCCCTGCTCGGCGAAGGCGTCCTTGTTGTAGAACACCTCGACGTACTCGCCGTAGTTCGGGATGCCGTACCAGCTGCCCGACCCCATGACGCCTCTCTCGTCGTACTTCGAGGTCGTGGCGATCGACGGGGCGAGGTCGTCGTCCCAGCCGTACTCGTCGACGGCGTCGTCCAGGTCGGCGAGGAGCCCCTGGCTCGCGAGCAGGCCCGCCGTCGCGTTGCCCTTGTTGTACTCGAGGATGTCGGGCGCCTCGTTCGAGTTGAGGACCTGGCTGGCGGTCGAGCGGATCTGCTCGAAGCTCTTCTCCTCGAACTCGACCTTCGCGCCGGTCTCTTCTTCGAAGGTCTTGATGGCCTGGTCCCAGGCGATGCCCATCGCGCTGGTCTCGCTCTCGAAGTGCCAGAGCTTCAACACGTTGGGGTCGGAGGACCCTCCGCTGCCGGCCGAGCAGCCGGTCAGCAGGGCCGCGGTGGCCGCGAGGGCCGTCCCGACGGCGACGATGCGTCGTTTCTTCATGGTGTCTACTTCCTCGTAGAGGCCCCGTGTCGATGGTCGAAGCGTTTCGACGATCGACGCGGAGCGATGTGATCTGAGCGTCGGATGACGGTGGTGCGGATGGTGCGGTGGTGCGGGTGGTGCGGTCGGTGGGGTTCAGGAGGCGCGGGTCGGCCCGGAGACCGAGCCCTTCGCCAGGTAGGTGGGCGCGATCAACTCGACGCCCGTGTCGAGACGGCCGTCGATCCGCTCGAAGGCGGCCTCGACCGCCCGCGAGCACATCTCGTCGATCGGCAGCGGGATGGTGTCGAGGGCCGGCTCGAACTCGTCGGCGGGGTAGCTGGCACAGGCCGCCAGCACCGAGAGGTCGCGGGGTATCTCGAGACCGAGACGCCGGACGTGCTGGAGGACGGCCTCGGCGGTGGGCTCGCTGCAGTGCAGGACGAGCGCGGTCATGCCCGGCAGTCTCTCGCGGAGGTCGTCGAACGCCCGGACGGCCGAGGCCCGCCCGAGGTCCGCCGCCACGGTCAGCGTCTCGACGCCGCGGCCATCGGCACGGGTGGCGAAGGCGTCGTCGAAGCGACGGATGAAGCCGGTGTCACGCTCGCCGTACGAAGCCGGGTGGCCGATGACGCCGATCGACCGGTGCCCCGCGTCGGCCAGACGGTCGACGCTCTCGGCGGCCGCGGCGGCGAAGTCGAGGTCGATGCACGCGAGGTCGTCGACGCCTTGCGGGATGCCGATGAAGCCGGCCGGCAGGTCGAGCTCGCGGACGAGGTCGACGCGTTCGTCGACGGTCGCCACGCCGATCGCGACGACGCCGTCGACGAGCGAGCTCGAGGCCACGCGCCGGATGCCGGACACCTCGTCGTCGGTGGCGAGCAGCAGCACGTCGTAGTCACGACGACGAGCCGCCTCGACGACGGCGGTGACGAACCGCATCTGGGTGGGCTGATGGTTGTCGGGCCGGATCGGCGCGCTGAGCGCCAGGATGTTGGTCCGGGCACCGGCCAGCATGCGGGCTCCGGCATGCGGCCGGTAGCCGAGCCGCTCGACGGCGTCGGTGACCCGCTGCCGCGTCGACGCAGCGATCGACCGCTTGCCCGACAGGGCGTACGAGACCGTCGAGATCGACACACCGGCGGCCTGGGCCACGTCGTGGATCGTCGTCATGATGACCTCGCTGTCGGTTGTCGAACTGGTGCGGAAGCGCTTCGACTGCCGCGGGTCGAGACACTACGACAGCCGCGGCGCGGCGCGCAAGTCTTTTGTGGGACCCCGCGACAAATGATCTTCGCCCCTTCCGTACTGCCCGGGGAAGGGATATGTTGAGGCTCACAACATTCGCGTCGAGGCGGGACCGCCCGACGCGATCGAAGCTCGACCCTGGAAGGGACACCGATGTCCACCACCCCCACCCGCGAAGACAAGTTCTCGTTCGGCCTCTGGACGATCGGCTACAACGGCTCGGACCCCTTCGGCGGCCCGACCCGCCCCCAGCTCGACGTGGTCGAGGCCGTCGAGAACCTCGACCGCCTCGGCGCCTACGGACTGACCTTCCACGACGACGACCTGTTCGCCTTCGGCTCGACCGACGCCGAACGGCAGAAGCAGATCGACCGCCTCAAGGGCGCGCTCGACGCGACCGGCATCGTCGTGCCCATGGTCACCACGAACCTCTTCAGCGCACCCGTCTTCAAGGACGGCGGCTTCACGTCGAACGACCGCGGCGTCCGTCGCTTCGCCCTGCGCAAGGTGTTGCGCAACATCGACCTCGCCGCCGAGCTCGGCGCGAAGACCTTCGTCATGTGGGGTGGCCGTGAGGGTGCCGAGTACGACAGCGCCAAGGACGTGCAGGCCGCCCTCTCGCGCTACAAAGAGGGTGTCGACATGCTCTCGCAGTACGTGCTCGACAAGGGCTACGACCTGCGCTTCGCGATCGAGCCCAAGCCCAACGAGCCCCGCGGCGACATCCTGCTGCCGACCCTCGGTCACGCGATCGCGTTCATCGAGACGCTCGAGCACCCCGAGATGGCCGGCGTGAACCCCGAGGTCGGCCACGAGCAGATGGCCGGGCTGAACTTCACGGCCGGCATCGCCCAGGCGCTGTACCAGGGCAAGCTCTTCCACATCGACCTCAACGGTCAGCGCGGCATCAAGTACGACCAGGACCTCGTGTTCGGCCACGGCGACCTCCAGAACGCCTTCTCGCTCGTCGACCTGCTCGAGCACGGTTCGCCCCAGGGCGGACCGACCTACGACGGCCCGCGTCACTTCGACTACAAGCCCTCGCGCACCGAGACGATCGACGGCGTGTGGGAGTCCGCGGCCGCCAACATGCGCATGTACCTGCTCCTCAAGGAGCGCGCGCAGGCCTTCCGCGCCGACCCCGAAGTGCAGGAGGCCCTGGTCGCCAGCCAGGTCGCCGAACTCTCGGTGAACACCCTCGCCGACGGCGAAGGCTACGAACAGCTCCTCGCCGACCGCGCCTCCTACGAGGACTTCGACGCCGACGCCCACTTCGGCGGACACGGCTACGGCTTCGTGCGCCTGCAGCAGCTCGCCCTCGAACACCTGATGGGCGCTCGCTAGACGACCCACCTGCCGAACGGTCACGACTCGCCGCTCACGTCCGGACGTGAGCGGCGAGTCGCGTCTTCTCGACCCGGCGTCAGGGTGCGCTACCGTGCTGAGCACCCCGACCGAACGGACACCCGAATGCCCGCACGCCCCCGTCGCCGTCCGAACGCCCGCCCCTCCGTCGCCGTCATCGGCACCCGCGGCTATCCCAGCTACTACGGCGGGTTCGAGACCGCGGTGCGCCGGATCGCCCCCGCCCTGGTCGACGCCGGCTGGGACGTCACGGTCTACGGTCGCGACGGGTCGACGCGCGACGACGACCCCGCCCGCGACCGTCGCGTGACCTCCCGCCTGACGAAGGGCGTCGAGAGCAAGTCCCTCAGCACCCTGAGCTACGGCCTCACCGCCGTGCTCGACGCCCTCGTTCGGCGGCCCGACGCGGCCCTCGTGATGAACGTGGCCAACGGCTTCTGGTTGCCCCTGCTGAGGCTGCGGGGCATCCCCGTGCTGGTCAACGTCGACGGCATCGAGTGGGAGCGCGCCAAGTGGGGGCGCGCGGCCAAGACCGTGTTCCGTCTCGGAGCCAAGGCCAGCGCACGCTTCGCGAACGGGTTGATCTGCGACGCCCGCGAGATCGTCCGGCGCTGGCAGGCCGACTTCGGGGTGGACGGCCTGTTCATCCCCTACGGTGGCGACCCGGTCCGCGACCTGCCGGTCGAGCCGGGCCAACGACACCGCGGGTACGCCCTCGTCGTCGCGCGCTTCGTCCCCGAGAACACCGTGGTCGAGTTCGTCGAGGCGGCCCGCACGATCGCCGAGCGGCACGACGTCGTCATCGTCGGCTCGACCGGCTACGGCGGCGAACTCGACGAGCTAGTCCGCGCGCTGGCCGACGAGGACGACCGCGTGACCTGGCTCGGTCACGTCAGCGACGACGACCGTCTGCACGCCCTCTGGCAGCACGCCGGGGCCTACTTCCACGGCCACAGCGTCGGCGGCACGAACCCCGCGCTGGTGCAGGCGATGTTCGCGGGGGCGCCCGTCGTCGCGCGCGACACCGTCTACAACCGCGAGGTGCTCGACGGAGCCGGCACCCTGGTGGCGCCCGAGCCCGCCGCCATCGCCGCCGCCGTCACCGCGCTGCTCGACGACCCCGCCGAACAGCAGCGTCTCAGCGAGGCGGCCCTCGCTCGTGCCGCGGACGCCTACACCTGGCAGTCCGTCTGCGACGCCTACGAGGAGGCACTGCGAGCGACCCTGCCCCGCGCGCGCTGACCGACGACCGCGGTGCCGAAATAAGTTGCACAAAGGTGTGCAAGATCGTACGATCGGGTCATGCCTGCCGCCGATTCCCCCGTGCGCGCCGCCCGCGCACCACGCCGTGACGCCACCGCGAACCGCGATGCGCTGATCTCCGCCGCGGCGCTGCTGCTCAACCGCGACCCGTCCGTGTCGCTCGAGGCCATCGCCGCCGAGGCGGGCCTGTCGCGTCGCTCGGTCTACGGCCACTTCGCCACACGGGACGACCTGGTGCGCGAGGTCAGCCTGCGCGGTGCCGCCCGCATCGCGATCGCCGCGCGACCCGCCCCGATCGCGGACCCGGTCGTGCAGCTCGCCTCCCTGGCCGCCCTGCTCTGGGCCGAGGTCGAGCACGTGCGGGTCATGGCACAGCTGACCGTGCGCGGCCCCATGGCGCACGAGGTCGGCGAGGCCCTCGCCCCGCTGCGGAAGGCCGTGCGCGACGTCGTGCGCCGCGGCGTCGAGTCCGGACGCATGCGCGACGACATCGCTCCACGCACGCTCGCACACCTCGTCGAGGGGGCCGCCCTGTCGGTGCTCGACGAGGCGACGACGCAGCGACTCAGCCGCGCCGAGGGCCACCGACTCGTCATGCTCGCGGTGCTCGGCGTCGTCGGCCTCGACTGGCGCACCGCCGGAGACCTCGTCGCGACGGCCCCCGAACTCGCGCTCCCTCCCGAACAGGCGACCGGCGCCTCCTCGACTCCCCCCACCGGAGAACCCGCATGAGACTCGAACTGCACGACGTCGCGATCGGCGACGGCCCCGGGGCGGCCCTGCCCCCGCTCAGCGCGGTCGCCGACCGCTGGACCCCCGGCTTCGTGGCGGTCGAGACCGAGAACGCGCCCACCCTCGCGTCGCTCGTCGCGGGGGGTCGCATGCGCCCCGAGACCGGCCGGGTGACGGTCGACGGCCGGTCGGACGACGCGGCGATCCGCGCCTCCTTCGCCCTCGTCGACACCCCCACCGTCGCCGAACCGTTCGCGGCCCTCACGGTCGTGCAGGTCGCCCGAGAAGAACTCGCCCTCGCCGGGCTCCGCGCCGACAAGGACTCGGCTCGCCTGCTGCTCGACGAGATCGGCCTGCGCGAGCACGAGCGGACGCGCCTGAGCGCCCTGCCCACCGAGCTGCGCGTCCGCCTGCTCTGCGAACTGGCCGTGCTGCGCCCCGAGGTGCGCGGGCTGATCCTGACGACCCCCGAGCGTCACGGAGGTGACGTTGCCGCCTGGCTCTCGGTGGTGCACGACCTCGTCGGCCGCGACTACTCCGTGCTGACCATCACCGGGTTCGCGGCCCTCGCGACGATCGAGTCGCTGCCCACGCCCGAGTTCGCCCCGGCCGAGTCCGCCGCCGCGCCCGAGACCGACACCGACACCGCCCCTCCCTCCCCCGACGACACCGCGGTCGCCACCACCCCCGACACCTCCGTCGAAAGCGACCAGCCGTGAAGATCTACGCCCTCGTCCGTTCCGAGCTGCAGCGCCTCACCGCCACCCCGCTCGCCCGCCTGGCACTCGTCGCCCTGATGACCGTGCCGCTGCTCTACGGCGGCCTGTACCTCTGGGCCAACCAGGACCCCTACGCGAAGCTCGACCAGATCCCGGCCGCGCTCGTCAACACCGACGCCGGCACGACGGTCGACGGCGAGACCGTGAACTACGGCGACGAGGTCACCGACCAGATCACCGACGGCGGCGACTTCGACTGGCACGTCGTCTCGGCGGCCCAGGCCGCGGCCGGCCTGCGCGACCAGACCTACGACTTCACCTTCACGATCCCGAAGGGCTTCAGCGACGACCTGACCTCGGCGAGCGGCGACGACCCGAAGCGGGCCCAGATCACCCTCGCGACGAGCGACGTCAACAGCTACCTCTCGTCCACGATCGCCGAGCAGGCGGCGAAGACCATCCGCGCCTCGGTCACCGAGAAGGTCGGCAAGGAGGCGGCGGGCCGCCTGCTGGTGGGCCTCGCCGACGTGCGCACCAACCTGGGCAGCGCGGTCGACGGGGCGAACCAGCTCGTCGCCGGCACCGGCTCGGCCGTCGCCGGGGCGAACCAGCTGGCAGACGGGGCGGCCGACGCGGCGACCGGGGCCCACACCCTCGCCGACGGGACGAGCCAGCTCAGCTCGGGGGTGTCGGCGCTGGACACGGGGCTGCAGACCCTGAAGACCCAGACGACCAACCTGCCCGCGCAGACCCAGACCCTGGCGGACGGCGCCGCCCAGGTGGCGGCCGGCAACGACGCCCTGGCCACCGGCGTGGCCGATGCGGCCACGACGAGCGCGACGGCCGCGGCCGCCCTGCCCGCCGCCCAGCAGCAGGCGCAGCAGCAGATCGCCGAAGCCTTGAGACAGCAGGGGTACACCGACGAGCAGATCCAGCAGATCGCCGCGACCTTCGCCCCCGCGACCGAGTCGCTGACCACCGCCCTCCAGGACGCGAACACACAGATCCAGGGGCTGAACACCCAGGTGGGGCAGCTCGCCACGGGCGCCGACCAGGTCTCGACCGGTGCCGCGACCCTGGCCGCCGCCACGCCGGCCCTGACCCAGGGCATCTCGTCGGCCGCCACCGGCTCGTCACAGCTCGCCACGGGTGCGGCGAGCGCCGCCACGGGTGCCTCGACCCTCGCGACCGGTCTCGACACCCTGAGCAGCGGGTCGACCTCGCTGCGCGACGGCGTCGTCAGCCTCGACACCGGCACGACCCAGCTGCGCGACGGCCTGCAGAGCGGACTGGGCGAGATCCCCTCGAGCACCGAGCAGACGCGTGACGACCAGGCGAGCGCCATCAGCGACCCCGTCTCGGTGAAGGACGATGCGCTGACCAGCGCCGGCACCTACGGCGCGGGACTCGCCCCGTTCTTCATCAGCCTCGCGGCCTGGATCGGCATGTACGCGCTGTTCCTGATCGTGAAGCCGATCTCGAAGCGGGCCATCACGGCCGTCAAGGCCCCCGTACGCATCTCGCTGGCCGGCTGGCTGGCGCCGGTCGTGCTCGGGGTCGTGCAGATGGTCGCGCTCTACGTGATCGTCACGCAGGCACTCGGTTTCGAGGTCGCCCACCCGCTCGGGATGATCGGCCTGATGGCGCTGGCCTCGGCCGCCTTCGCGGCGATCATCATGACGCTCAACGTGTGGCTCGGCAGCGTCGGGCAGTTCCTCGGCCTCGTGCTGATGGTCGTGCAGCTCGTCACGGCCGGCGGCACCTTCCCGTGGCAGACCCTGCCGGCCCCCCTGGCAGCGCTGCACTTCGTGCTGCCGATGAGCTACGCCACCGACGGGCTGCGCCAGGTCATGTACGGCGGCAGCAGCGCCGCGGCCTGGGGTGACGCCGGTGTGCTGGCGGCCTGGCTGCTCGGCGCGCTCGTCCTGACCTGGGTGGCGACCTCCCGCATGACGCGGGCGCGGACTCTGCGCGACCTGCGGCCGTCACTGATCGGCTGAGGCCGGCGCGGCGGCGGCCGCCGTCGGGAACGCAGGAGGCGCGGGTCGGGTGACCCGCGCCTCCTGCGTTCTCGACGTCGGTCGCGCCGGTCAGCCCGCCTGGGCCTCGAGCGACGGCAGGACGCTCGGGTCGGCGTCGGCGAGGAACGTCGTCAGGCGCTCGACCTCGTCGGTCTCGCCGATGGCGACCGCCCCGCGCCGCAGGGCGAAGAGCGAGCGCAGCACGCCGCGGTTGGGCTCGTGCGACCACGGCACGGGGCCCTGGCCGCGCCAGCCCGCCTTGCGCAGGGCGTCGAGCCCACGGTGGTAGCCGACCCGGGCGTAGGCGTAGGCCTCGAGGTCGGCCCCGCGGGCGGCGGCCTCGTCGCTGAGTAGTGCCCAGGCCAGGGACGAGGTGGGGTGGGCCGTGACGACCTCGGCGGTGGTGAGGGTCTCGAGGTCGGCGACGACGGCGGGTTCGGCGGGCAGCCGGGTCTCGGGCACGCCGAGCAGGTTCGTGGAGGACATGGCGACCACGCTAGCGGCGGGGGCCGACGGAGGGCACTTCAGCGCGGACGGGCGGCGGCATCGTGGGTCAGAACCGGTGCTGGCGCACCCATTCGTGCATGACGATCGCGCCGGCTGCCGAGGCGTTGATGCTGCGCGTCGACCCGAACTGCGAGATCTCGATCACGGCGTCGGCCGCGGCGATCGACTCGGGGCTGAGTCCCGGCCCCTCTTGTCCGAACAGCAGGACGCAGCGCTCGGGCAGGGCGAAGGTCTCGATCGGCACCGACCCCTCGACGTTGTCGATCGCGAGCACGGGCAGGCCGGCCTCGCGCGCCCAGGCGATGAAGGCGGCGACGTCGGGGTGGTGCTGCACGTGCTGGTAGCGGTCGGTCACCATGGCCCCGCGCTTGTTCCACCGACGACGCCCGACGATGTGCACCGTGTCGGCAGCGAACGCGTTGGCGCTGCGGACGATGGAGCCGATGTTCATGTCGTGCTGCCAGTTCTCGACCGCGACGTGGAAGGGGTGACGGTGGGAGTCGATGTCGGAGACGATCGCCTCCATCGTCCAGTACCGGTAGCCGTCGATCACGTTGCGACGGTCGCCCTCGCGCAGCAGCTCGGGGTCCCAGTGGTCGCCCTCGGGCCAGGCCGCCTCCCCGCCGGGCCAGGGGCCGACGCCGTGCGTCGGCTCGTCGTTCGGCGGGGTCGGCGACTCGTCCTGGGGCATCGAACCAGGGTAGGCGGTGGGAGGAGGCGACCCGCGCCTCCTCGTCGTCAGGGCACCTCGCTAAGGTGACGGCATGGGCTCACGCGAAGACGTCGAATGCTGGCTGACCGACATGGACGGCGTGCTCGTCCACGAGAACCACGCGCTGCCCGGTGCCGCCGAGCTGATCCAGCAATGGCAAGACGAGGGCACGCCCTACCTGGTGCTGACGAACAACTCGATCTTCACCCCGCGCGACCTGGCGGCCCGTCTGCGCGCCTCGGGGCTGCACGTGCCCGAGGAGCGCATCTGGACGAGCGCCCTCGCCACCGCCGACTTCTGCCGGTCGCAGATGCCCGGCGGCTCGGCGTTCGTCATCGGCGAGGCCGGCATGACGACCGCCCTGCACGAGGCCGGGTTCATCATGACCGAGACCAACCCCGACTACGTGGTCGTGGGCGAGACCCGCAACTACTCGTTCGACTCGATCACCAAGGCCGTGCGGCTCATCCTCGGCGGTGCGCGCTTCATCGTCACGAACCCCGACGCCACGGGGCCGAGCGCCGACGGCGTGCTGCCGGCCACCGGGGCCATCGCCGCCATGATCTCGAAGGCGACCAACAAAGAGCCCTACGTCGTCGGCAAGCCCAACCCGATGATGTTCCGCTCGGCCATGAACCGCATCGGCGCGCACAGCGAGAACACCGCGATGATCGGCGACCGGATGGACACCGACATCATGGCCGGCATCGAGGCAGGGCTGCACACGATCCTCGTGATGACCGGCATTAGCGACCAGGCCGAGATCGACCGCTACCCGTTCCGGCCGAACGAGATCCTGTCGGGCGTGCACGAACTGGTCCGCAGCGAGCCGATCGAGTCCGACGTGGTGCCGGCCGAGGCCTAGGCCCCGCGGGGCCCCGCCCCCCGGAGGCGCGGGTCGCGTCGAACGTTCAGCCCGCGACCGCGACGAGGCTGGTCGTCAGGGGTTCGCCGCTGCTTCGGTTGACGAAGCACGAGTACGTTCGGTCACCCGCCGCCCACGCGTCGGCGTCGGCGGGGAAGCTCGCGAGCAGCTGCACGTCGGGGTAGGCGGCCGCGGCCTGCCGGTCGAGGGCGTCCGCTCCCGTGCAGAGCAGGTTCATCTGGCTCTGCAACACGTCGGCGCCGGGGTAGGCGGCGGTCGCGTCGCCGTCGAGGGTACCGACCCGGGTCAACTGGGCCACGTGCGGCTGACCGCAGTCGGCGACGTCGTAGTCCTGCTGCCAGGCCGAATCGAACGTCGAGAAGCACTCGCCACCCTGCAGATCGGCGTACGAGTGGACCCCGGGCGCCAGCGGACCGGCGGGGGCGACCTCGGCGACCGGCTCGACCGGGGCCGCGGTCACCGTGCGGGCCGCCGTCGGGGACGTGGCCGCCGCCGGGTCGGACGCCAGGTCGTCCGTGGATGCGAACAGTGACCGCGCGATGAAGAACAGGGCCACGAGCAGCAGCACGATCACGAGCGCGGCCCCGACGGCGGCCAGCACCTTGTGCCCACGCACCCAGTCGGCGATGCCCGGCCCGCGCGGCGACCCCGCGGGCGCCGGCTCGACGGGACGGGTCTGCGGCACGAACACGCCCGCCGTGCCGGCACCGCCCCGAGGGCGCTCGCCGACGGGGCCGGCGGCTGCCCTCGACCCGGAGCCGGGCGTCTCGGACCCTGCGACGGTCGCCGAGAGGCCTGGCAGCACCGCGGTGGCGTCGGTGGCCGCGCTGGTGTCATCGTCGGGGTCGGCGTCGGCGTCGGTGTCGGTGTCGAGAGCGGACCGAGGAGGCGCGAAGAGCGCGGTCGCGGTCGTCACCTCGTCGTCGTCGTCGATGCCCTCGTCGTCGACGTCCTGGTCGGCGTCGTCCACCACGCCCGCACGTGCGGGCTCGGCGCCCGGGTCGACGTCGGTGACGACCTCGGGCACCGCCCCCGACTCGGACAGCGACCAGGCGGCCGGTGCGGGTGTCACGGGGGCGGCGTGCTGCGGCTGGGGATCGTCGCTGCCCGCGGGTGCGGACGACACGACGCCGAGGATCTCGGTGAAGGTGGGCTCACGGTCGGCGTCGGTCGAGGGGTCGGTCTCGGGCTCGCCGCCGGGCCTCGACACGGACGGCGTGCCGACCACCGGAGCCGACGCGGCCCCGGCACCGGCACCGGCCCCGGCCGGCCCCGCAGGGGCCGCACCGTTCGCAGCGGCAGCGGCAGCGGCCGCGGCCGCCTCGGCCAGACGGCGCTCGCGTCGGGTCATCTCGTGGTGCTCCTCGACCCACCAGGGCGCCTCGGCACCCGGTTCGGTCGTGACGCCGGAGGTCGCCGATGCCTGCTCCGGGGCGTGAAGTCCGGGTTCGGGCTCCGGGTCGGGCCCGGCTTCCGACTGAGGTGCGATCTCGGACTCAGGTCGCGGCTCGACCTGCGATTCCGGCTCGACCTGCGATTCCGGCTCGACCTGCGATTCCGGCTCGACCTGCGATTCCGGCTCGACCTGCGATTCCGGCTCGACCTGCGATTCCGGCTCGACCTGCGATTCCGGCTCGATCTCGGGCTGCTCTTCCGGCTCGACGACGGCTGTGAGCTCGACGTCCGCCGTGGGCTCGGGCTCGGGCTCGGGCTCGGGCTCGGGCTCGGGCTCGGGCTCGGGCTCGGGCTCGGGCAGAGCGTCCCAGTCGAAGGTACGGGGTGCGGCCGCATCCGAGCGCGGCGCCGAGATGAGGGCAGTGAACGGACCGGGTTCGCCGTCAGGCCGAGGTTCCACCACCTCGGCCGAGTCCTCGTCGCGGTCCGACGCGTCTTCGGCGACGGGCGGCCGGTCCTCGGAGTCCGGCAGGTCGGGCGTGGGCACGGACGAGGGCGGCCGGACAGCACCCTTCAGGGCGGAGAGGTCGAGGGCCTGGGGGTGCTCGGATGTCCTGGGCGGGAGCGTTCCGGCCGCGGGCTCGGGAACCACGAACGGCAGCGAGGTCGGAGCGGGTCCGGGCTCGGGCTCGGCCTGGGGCTCCGGCTTCGGCTCCGGCTCGGCCTCTCGGTCACGGTCCCGGTCGCCGAGCACGTCCATGGCCTGGGTGGCCTGCAGATCGAGAGCCCGGGTGGCAGCGTCGGGAGCCGGGGAGGCCGGGGCGGGAGGGGCGCCGTCGACGCGACCCGCGCCTCCTGCACCGTCGTCGCCCGGGGCGTCGTCGACCTCGTCGGAGGCGTCGTCGGTGTCGCCTGCGACGGCGGGCTCGTCGCCGAACTGGGACGCCAGCCAGTCGCTGGCATCGGCCTGCTCGGGGCCGGGCTCGCCCTCGTCGTCGCGCCGCCGGTCGTCGGTCACGGGGTCAACCCGAGGTCTTCCAGCCCGATGGCGGCGTAGTAGGGGTAGCCCGCCGCCTCGATCACCTCGCGCGCTCCGGTGCTGCGGTCGACGACGACGGCGACGGCGGCGATCTCGGCCCCGACGGCTTCGAGGGCCTTCGCGGCCGCGAGGGGCGACCCGCCGGTGGTCGAGGTGTCTTCGAGGACGATCACACGCTTGCCTGCGAGGTCGGGCCCCTCGACCTGCTTGCCCCGGCCATGATCTTTCGGCTCTTTGCGGACGACGAACGCGTCGTAGTCCTTGCCCATCGCGACGCCCTGGTGCAGCACCGCCGCGGCGATCGGATCGGCGCCCATGGTCAGCCCTCCGACGGCGAACACGTCGGGCACCTCGGCGATCAGGTCGACCATGACCCGGCCGATCAGGGGCGCGACGCGGTGGTCGAGGCTGACCTTGCGCAGGTCGATGTAGTACGTCGCCTTCTTGCCGCTGGTCAGGGTGAAGTCACCATGGAAGACGGCCTCGGAGCCGATGAAGTCGATGAGCTGCGTGCGTGCGTCGGTCACGGTGACCCATGGTAGAGCAGGCGGGCGGGGAGCGGCGGGGCGAGCGGGTCACCGCCGCCGACGCTCGGCCTCGTCGAGCGATCGCGCGGTCAGCCGATGCAGCTCGGCCCAGGTGCCGGGCGGGGCGAAGAAGTCCTCGTACCGCACGACCGCCGAGAGTGCGAGTCGGACCAGGCGCGCGTCGACCGACGTCGGCCGTCGCGGCGGGTAGGGCTCGATGCGAGCGGGGGTGACCCCGCGCGCGCGTTCGTACCGGCTACTCCGGCCCGGCCCGCCTCGTCCCTCATGCGACATGTGTATTTTCTAGCGCCTTCGTTGCCCGATGGGAAGTGTTTCAATGCCCTTTGGGCAACGAAGTGACCCTCGGGCCGTGGCGATGCCGGGCCGGTACCGTGGTCCACATGCGCGTCGCGACCTACAACGTCAACTCCGTCCGAGCCCGCGTCGGCCGGGTCGTCGACTGGCTCGTCCGAGAAGACATCGACGTCGCGGGGCTGCAAGAGATCAAGTGCAAGCCCGAGCAGTTCCCCTACGACGCCTTCCGCGAGGCCGGTTACGAGGTCGAGCTGCACGGCCTCAGCCAGTGGAACGGGGTGGCCTTCGTCAGCCGACTCCCGATGGAGGACGTCGAGATCACCTTCCCCACGCAACCGGGGTTCGCGAAGGGGCACGAAGGGCCGGACCAGCCCAAGGAGGCGCGCGCGATCGGCGTCACGGTCGAAGGCGTGCGGCTGTGGAGCCTCTACGTTCCGAACGGGCGCGAGCTGGGCGATCCGCACTACGACTACAAGCTCGACTGGCTCTCCAAGCTCGCCGCCGAGACCGAGACGTGGCTCGCCGAACGCCCCGACCAGCCGCTGGCCCTGATGGGCGACTGGAACGTCGCCCCGTTCGACACCGATGTCTGGGACATGTCGGTCTTCGAGGGTCACACCCACGTCAGCCAGCCCGAACGCGACGCCTTCTTCCGCTTCGAGGAGATCGGCCTGACCGACGTGGTCCGCTCCCGCCGCCCCGAGGGCTATACCTACTGGGACTACAAGCAACTGCGCTTCCCCAAGAACGAGGGCATGCGCATCGACTTCATCCTGGGGTCGACGGCGTTCGACGACCTCGTCACGTCCGCCGCCATCCACCGCGACGAGCGCAAGGGCGACGCCCCGAGCGACCACGTGCCGGTCGTCGTCGACCTCGATCTCGAGACCGAGCTCGACGACGATCGTCCGATGATCTTCTGACGCCGCAGACGGCTCGCCCGGCCACCTCGACACCAGGAGGGGCGGGTCAGGCGAGCAACGCCGCGACCAGGACCAGCACGGGAACCGACAAGATGGTCGTCGCCAACACGGTGTCGCGCGCCACGACCACCCCGGTCTGGTACCGCTGGGCGTAGTTGAAGACGTTCTGGGCCGACGGCAGACCCGCGAGCACGACCGCGACGAACAGCTCGTCACGATCGAAGTCGAAGACGAACGCCCCGAGCAGCCACGCCGTGACCGGCATCACGACGAGCTTCAAGACGACGGCGACGAGGATGTCGGCACGGCCCTGGCCGGCCTGGAACGGCTTCGAGCCGTACAGGGACATGCCGAAGGAGAGCAGCACGACGGGCACCGCCGCACCGCCCACCAACTCGAAGGGCTCGCGGACGGCCTGAGGGATCTCGAGACCGGTGACCGCGACGAGCACGCCGAGTGCGGACCCGATCAGCAGGGGGTTCGTGAACGGGCGGGCGATCGTACGACCGATGCTGCTGCCGCGGTTCGTGACCGTGTCCATCACGGCGAGCACGATCGGGGTGAGGACGAGCAGCTGATAGAGCAGGACCGGCGCGACGAACGTGGCGCTGCCCAGGACGTAGGTGGCCACCGGCAGGCCGATGTTGTTCGCGTTGACGTAGGCGCCGCCCATCGTGCCGATCGCCGTCTCGGCCGCACTGCGTCGGAGCACGAACTTCAGCACGACGACCGAGAGGACGGCGGCCACGAGCGAGGCGATGGCCGAGACGACCAACAGGCGCGAGAACAACACGTGGACGTCGGCCTGCGAGATGGTGGAGAACAACAGGCAGGGCGTCAGGACGAAGAAGACCAGGCGCGAGAGCACCCGGTGGCCGGACTCCCCCAGCAGGTCGATGCGACCGACGACGTAACCGGTCACGATGATCACACCGATGATCGCGAACCCGATCAGCACTCCACCCATGGGTCCATCCTGTCGCACCCCCGGGTCGTGCCCGCCGAGACGGGCAGGTCAGGCGGCGATCACGCCTCGTTCCGGGGCGCGCCGATGCGCTCGACGAGGTGAGCCGCCTCGTCCACGGCCTGAGCGTCCACTCCCCACGTGATCGCACCCGCCTCGCACGCGGCGACGGCGAACGCCTCGCCGAGCGGCAGCCCGCTCGCTCGCGAGAGGTCGTCGGCGAACCGCGCGGCCAGCTGCTGGACCGGGCGCTCCGAGGAGAGGACGACGAGAGCCCCGCGCCGCAGACCGCCGGCGAGACCGGCCACCGCCCGATCGAGCTGCACCTCGGTCGAGGTGGCGTCGTCGACGGCCACCACGGCCCAGTCGAAGCCCACGACGTCGTCGAGCGGGACGACGACGTCCGAGGAGAGGACGAGGACCTCGGCGTCGAGCGCCGCGGCGCGGTCGGCGACCGGACGGACCACCGGATACGAACCGGCCAGGACGAGCTTGGGGGCGTGGGCGAACAACATGACGGGCCTCTCGGGGTTTGAGGAACGCCCGGCGGGTCGGACCGGACGCGACATCGAGTCGACGATGTATCACATACAATCTTACGTATGATATTCACATTGCACAAGAGGTCGCGGCCGCACCACGGGTCGAACAGGCCCTCGACGAACCCCTCCCCCGCGCCTCCCGACGTGTCGACATGCGCCGGTCGGGCAGAATCATCGGGTGACGCGCCTCCACGATCCCTCGGTCCACTCGTTCGCCAGCGACAACTACGCGGGAGCCCACCCCGAGGTGCTGCAGGCGATCGTCGACGCGAACGGCGGGCACGTCGGCTCGTACGGGGCCGACCCCTACACGGCGCGGCTGTCCGAGGTGATCGTCGAGACGTTCGGCGAGGGGGCCGCGATCGACCCCGTGCTGACCGGGACGGGTGCGAACGTCGCGGCGCTGCAGGCGCTCACGCCGCGATGGGCCGCCGTCGTCTGCGCGACGACCGCGCACGTCTACACCGACGAGGGCGGGGCGCCCGAGCGCCTCGGCGGCCTCAAACTGCTGACGGTGCCGACTCCCGACGGCAAGCTGACGCCCGAACTGATCGACCGACAGGCTTACGGCTGGGGTGACCAGCAGCGCCCGCAGCCCCTGGCGGTCACGATCACGCAGAGCACCGAGCTCGGCACGGTCTACACACCCGACGAGATCCGGGCCGTCACCGACCACGCGCACTCGCTCGGCATGCGCGTCCACCTCGACGGCGCGCGTCTGGCGAACGCGGCGGCCTCGCTCGGGGTGCCGCTCCGCGCGATCACGCGCGACGCGGGCGTCGACTCGGTGTCGTTCGGCGGCACGAAGAACGGCCTGGTGCTCGGCGAGTCGGTCGTGACCTTCTCCGAGGAGGCGCGGGCCGGCCTGGTCTACCTGCGCAAGATGGACGCCCAGCTGGCCTCGAAGATGCGCTTCGTCTCGGCGCAGTTCCTGGCGATGCTCGACGGCGACCTCTGGCTGCGGTCGGCCACCCGGGCCAACGCGATGGCCGCGCGCCTCGCGGACGGGCTGGCCACGCTGCCGGGAGTGACCGTGACACAGCGCGTCGACGCCAACGCGGTCTTCGTCGTCCTGCCCCGGGACGTCGTCGAGCCCCTGCGCGAGGCCCACCACTTCTACGACTGGAACCGGGCCACGGGCGAGGTGCGCCTCATGTGCTCGTTCGACACGACCGAAGAACACGTCGACCGCCTCGTCGGGGATGCCAGAGACCTGATCGGCACCGCGCGGTAGTCGAGACGTGGCTCGGCCCGCACCGGGCTCGTTGGTTCCTTGCAGGCCGGGTGTGCGCTCGGCGGCGTCCGGTGGGGTCCGGTGGGGGTCCGTTGGGTCCGGACGTCAGGCCCGGGCGGCCGCCACGAACGCGCGGATCAGCTCGACGCTCTTCACCCCGCGCGACGACTCGACGCCCGAGCTGACGTCGACGCCGACGGCGCCGTGCGGACGCCACCCGGCGAGCAGGCCGGAGACGTTGTCGGGCGCCAGCCCTCCGGCGAGCAACCAGTCGCGGCCGGGAGGCGCGGCGAGCAGGGAGCCGGCGTCGAAGGTGGCCCCGGCACCGGGGGCGACCGCGTCGAGCAGCAGGGCGTCCTCGCGGAAGGCGACCCGCGCCTCCTCGGGTTCGGCCGCGTAGGCGGCGGCGCTGACGGCGCGGATCACCCGGAAGCCCGCCTCGTGGACCGCGGCGACGTCGGCGGGCGTCTCGTCGCCGTGCAACTGCACGGTCGACACCGAGGAGGCGCGGGCCAGCTCGAGCACCGTCGCGATGCTCTGGCCACGGAACACGCCGACCGTCTCGACGTCCGCCGGCACCCGGGCTGCCAGCTCGCGCGCCGTCACGGGGTCGATCGTGCGGGGACTGCCCGCCGCGAACACGAATCCCACGGCGTCGGCCCCTGCCTCGACGGCGGCGGCGACCGTCTCGGGCGTGGACAGGCCGCAGATCTTCACCCAGGTGCGCATGGGTCCAGTCTGCCGCGCCGGGACGCCGCACGGCGCAGCTCTCACCCGGCGACGAGCGCCTCGGCTCGGTCGTCGCGCTCGACGGCCCGTGCGGCCGCGACGCACCGCGCCACGCCTTCGAGCACGCCGACCCGGGGGTGGTAGCCGAGCACGCGCCGGGCCCGGTCACAGCTGGCCACCCGGTTCTCGACCTCGATCTCGCGGGGTCGACCGAGATCGGTCGGGGCGGTCGAGACGACCGGACTGGACGAGTCGGCGAGGTCGACGACCGTGCTGGCGAGCGCGCCGATGGTCCACGTCTCGTGACCCGACAGGTTGAAGAGACGCTCGTCGCCCTGGTGCACGGCCGCCCGGAGCAGACCGTCGACGAAGTCGTCCACGTAGGTGAAGGTGCGGAGCTGGTCACCCGAACCGACCACGGTGACCTCGTCGCCGCGGAGGGCTTGCTCGACGAACCGCGTGACGACGAAGTCGGTGCGCTGGCCGGGCCCGTACACGTTGAAGGGCCTGACCACGACGCCGTCGAGCCGCCCGGCCTCGGTCTCGGCCACGACGAGCTCTTCGGCTTCGCGCTTGGCGCACCCGTAGGCCGACAGGGGGGACAGGGGCGAGGTCTCGACGAGGGGGAACGACGCCGATTGCCCGTAGACCTCGGAGGACGACACGTAGACGAAACGGACTCCGCCGAGGCCCTCGACGAGGTCGACGAAGCGGGAGGTCATGCCGAGGATGGTCGACCGGGTGGCCTCGGGGTCCGCCGACGCGGCGACGACCCCGACGACCGAGGCGAGGTGGACGACCATGTCGGGACGCAGGGAACTCAGCTGGTCGGCCGTCAGCGCCGCGGCGTCGCCTTGGACGTGTTCGTAGCCCGGCCCGGTGTGGCCCTGGCGGACGTCGATGCCGACGACGGTGGCACCGGCGTCGAGGAGGCGCGGCACGAGGGCCGAGCCGATGAACCCGGCTGCGCCGGTGACGAGGACGCGCAGTCCTCGATAGGGGGAAGCGGAGGAGGAGGTGAAGGAGTCGATCACGAGCGTGCTTTCTGCTGAGGGGAGGAAGGAAGGGGTGACGAGGCCGAAGGACCGGTCACGGCGGGTCAGAGGACCACGCGGGTCGGCTCGTCCACGACGTTGCGGGTGTCGAGGACCAGGCGACCGCGGAGCGCACCGAGGTCGACGTCGGTGTGCCGCGTGAGCACCACGGAGACGTCGGCGGACGCCGCGGTCTCGTCGTCGAGCTCGGAGCGGACGACACCCGCCGGCCAGTCGCGGTCGGAGACATGGGGGTCGACCGCCGTGACCGACGCCCCTCGAGCGGCGAGCAGACGGGCGATGTGGACTGCTGGCGCCTCTCGGACGTCGCCGCTGTCGGCCTTGTACGACAGACCGACCAGCAGCACGTTCGCCCCTCGGACGGCCTTGGACTCGTCGTTCAACAGAGCCTCGAGGCGCCGCACGACGTATTCGGGCATGCCCTCGTTCACCTCGTTCGCCAGCTCGACGAAACGCAGGGATCGGCCGAGCTTGCGTCGGACCTCCCACGAGAGGTAGCTCGGGTCGACCGGCAGGCAGTGGCCCCCGACGCCGGGGCCCGGCATGAACTTCATGAAACCGAACGGCTTCGTGCCGGCCGCGTCGAGCGCCTGCCAGATGTTGATACCGAGGTCGTGCGCGGCGATGGCCAGTTCGTTGACCAGGGCGATGTTGACGTGACGGAACGTGTTCTCGATAAGTTTCGCCAGCTCGGCCTCTCGAGTGCCCGGGACCGGGACCGTCACGTCGACGAGCGCGTCGTAGAGCTTGGTGACCTCGGCGAGCGAGGCGTCGTCGATGCCCGAGACGATCTTCGGCGTCGTCCGGAACGACCACTCGGAATTGCCGGGATCGATGCGCTCGGGGCTGAACCCGACGTGGAAGTCGCGGCCCGCCGACAGCCCGCTGACGGCCTCGAGGATCGGGACGAGCACCTCGGCGGTGGTTCCCGGGGACGTGGTGGACTCGAGCACGACCGTCGCCCCGGGGCGCAGGACCGCGCCGAGCGTGCGAGCGGCCGACTCGATGTAGCTGAGGTCGGGCAGGGTCTCACGGAGCGGGGTCGGCACGCTGATGATCGCGTGGTCGAAGCGGTCGACGCCGTCGAGCGACGACCGCGGTGCGTAGCGGCCCGAGTCGAGGGCCGCGGTGACCTGGGCATCGGGGACGTCCTCGACGAACGAGATGCCGGCGGCGAGGGCGTCGACGCGAGACCGGTCGACGTCGAGCCCGACGACGTCGAAGCCGGCGTCGACGGCCCTCATGGCGAGCGGGAGGCCGACGTAGCCCTGGCCGACGACGATCAGCAGGGGGGAGGGATGCGAGACAGGGGACATGACGGCCTTTCGTGGTGCAGGTATCGGGGGTCGCGACGGGGTGGGCGCGGTGGGGTGATCGAGCGGGGCTATCGGGCGGGGCCCGGGTCAGGATTGACGGTCGAGTGCTGCCGAGAGCAGCTCGAGCACCCGGTCGACGTCGAGGTCGCTCAGCACCGATCCGCTCGGCACGGTGAGCCCGTGTTCGAAGAGGCGGTCGGCGACACCGGTCACCGTGGATCCGGCCGACGCGAACACGGGCTGTCGGTGCATGGGCTTCCACAGTCGACGGGTCTCGACGGACCGGGCGGCGAGTGCCTCGCCGACCCGGGCGACCGATGTCGGATCGTCGAACATCAGCGACGTGAGCCAGACGTTGTCGTCAGCGTCGATGCCGTCATGCAGCAGTCGGACGCCCTCGTACGACCAGACGAGTTCGCGGTATCGCTCACGGATCACGCGCCGTCGGGCGATCATGCCGTCGAGGCGCTCGAGCTGGGCCCGGCCGAGAGCGGCGAGCACGTTGCTGAGTCGGTAGTTGTAGCCGATCTCGGCGTGCTCGTAGTGAGCGACGGGCAGGCGCGCCTGGCTGGCGACACGCCTGGCCTCGGTGGCGAGCTCGACGTCGTCGGTGAGCAGCATGCCACCGCCGGACGTCGTCATGATCTTGTTGCCGTTGAAGGACACGGCCGAGGCCTGGCCGAAGGAGCCTGCGGCTCGACCGCCACGGGTCGCACCGAGCGACTCGGCGCTGTCGCACAGCACGGGGACCCCGTGCCGCTCGGCCACGCCTTCGATGCGGGACAGGTCGGCGACCTGGCCGTAGATGTCGACTGGCATGACGGCCGAGACGCGTCTGCCCTGACGAGCCAAGGCGCTCAAGGTCTCGTCGAGCAGCTGGGGGCACATGTTGCCCGTGCTCTCGACGGAATCGACGAAGAATGGCTGGGCCCCGGCGTGGACGACGGCATTGGCCGTCGCCGCGAAGGTGAAGGTCGAGGTGACGACGACGGAGCCCGGGCCGACGCCGAGACCTCGCAGACCCAGGTGGAGCGCAGCGGTACCGGACGAGACGGCGACACCGGCGGCGACACCGACCCGGGCGGCGATCTCTCGTTCGAAGGCGTCGACCTCGGGACCCAGCGGTGCGACCCAGCCGGACCGCAGGGCGGCGTCGACGGCGTCGCGCTCGCGTTCTCCCACATCGGGGGCGGAGAGGTGGATCTGCGTGGTCATGTCACTCCCTGGCTCGTGTTCGTACTGACATATTACACATGATGCACGCTCAGGTAAATATCGAAAGACGATCGGCCTGCCGCACCGCGTGCAGCACGAGTCCCAGCAGGGCCCCGTAACTCAGCACGGAGGCGACCGACCACGCGACGACCGACTCGAGGACACCGGCGCCGGTGACACCCGTGCCGACGACGGCCACCGTCGTGGCCACGAGCCGGGCGACGTCCCACGCGAGCTGCGTGGCCTGACGTTCGAGCATGGGAAGCACGCGGGACAACGGTGACGCGATCATCTGGGCGACGAGGGCCGGGACCACGGCGACGGCGGTCGTGGCGGACTCGCCCCAGCCGTCGCCGAAGAGCACCGGGAACGCAGGAGGCGCGAGGACGACGCAGAGGACTCCCCCGGTCGCGGCCACCCCGGCGAGCGGGACGAGGAGGCGCACGACCGACGGCGAGAGCCCCCCGCGTCGGGCGCGTGCGAGCGCGCCGATCTGCCCTTCGACCTGCAGCCCGACGGCGTCGGCCACCATGCCGACGGGAGCACCGAGCACGCGCATCGTCAACGCGAGGGCGCCGATCGCCGGAGCACCGTGCAGGGAGGCCAACAGGACGAGAGGGGCCTGCTGGCCGGCGACGTTGACCAGGCTCGACCAGGTCGTGACGAGCGGGAAGCGGCGGTAGCGCACGCCGACGGAGCGGACGATCAGCAGGCGCCGCGACAGGGAGGCGCCTCGAACCACCGCGCGTCGACTCGGCCGGGGACGTCGACGCCGAGACGTGGACCGCTCCCGTCGGCCGGGGAACGAGCCGACGAGGGACGCGGAGCGACCCGCTGCCACGCCCAGCACGAGGCCGAGCGGCCCACCGAGGGGCGCGAGGGCGAGGTTGCAGGCGATCTGCCCGAGGCCCTGCCATGCCGTGCGGCGGGCGAGGGCCCGGTAGTCACGGCAGCGGGCCAACCAACTCGTGACGACCCGTTGGAGGGCGACGACCACGATGGTGACGGGGCAGACCCACCAGAAGTCGGCCAGCACCGGAGCACCGGTCAGGCGGGCGAGGGCGGGCCCCCAACACCACGCGGCGACCGCCGCCGCCAGGCCGACGACCAGGACGCCGCCGAGCGCCAGGGCGACGAGCGCGCGGGCCGACGTCTCGCCCCGGGGCACGACGACGGCCCGGTCGTAGCCGAGCGGTGCGACGGCACCCACCATCGCGGAGACGGCGGTGACCACGGCGAGCGCTCCGAGATCGGCCGGGCCGTAGAGGCGCGTGATGAGGGGCGAGGCGGCGAGGACGACTCCCTGCCCGACGAGGCTGCCCCCGAGGACCGTCAGCGCCGGACGGGACGAGATGCCGCGTACCCCGGCGAGGAGGCGACGGATCGACGACCGGCCGGCGTCGATCACGTGCCCGCGGGGACGGCAGGCCCGCGGGTGGAACGTGCCAGGGCCGCTCCGTCTCCGATCGCGGTGACCACGGCCGAAGGCCAGGCGGCCGGGTCGAGGATGCGTCGGCCGTCGACGACGGTTCGCACGCCAGGCACGTCACCCTCGCCCCAGAGACGGTAGTCCTCGTGGTCGGCCTGCACCACGACGGCGTCGGCGGGTTCGCCCTGGTGGTGGGCCGTGAACCCGAGCCGGGCCAGGTCGTCGTCCGGATAGAGCGGGTCGTGCACGACCACCGTCGCCCCGGCCCGTTCGAGAGCAGCGACGGTCGCGAAGACGCCGGAGAAGGCCGTCTCGCGCACACCGCCGCGGTAGGCGGCTCCGAGCACGGCGACCGTCTGACCCGAGAGGTCACCGTGCACCCGCCCCAGCAGGTCGACGGCGTGGTCGGGCATCGCGGCGTTGCGGGCCCGCGCCGCTCGCACGGTGGTGGCGTCGGGGTCGTTCCAGAGATAGAGCCGGGGGTAGACGGGGATGCAGTGCCCGCCGACCGCGATGCCCGGCTGGTGGATGTGGCTGAACGGCTGCGAGTTGCAGGCCTCGACGACCTGCGCCACGTCGATGCCGACGGTCTCGGCGTAGCGGGCGAACTCGTTCGCCAACCCGATGTTGACGTCGCGGTAGGTGGTCTCGGCGAGTTTCGCCATCTCGGCCGCCTCGGCGGACCCGAGGTCCCAGACACCGTTCGGGCGGGCGAGGTCGTCACGCCGGTCGAACTGCAACACGGAATCGTAGAAGTCGATCGCGCGACGAGCACCCTCGGACGAGAGCCCCCCGACGAGCTTGGGGTAGCGACGCAGGTCGGAGAAGACCCGACCGGTGAGCACCCGCTCGGGCGAGAACGCGACGTGGAAGTCGACGCCCTCGCGCAGCCCGCTGCCCGCCTCGAGGCGAGGGGCCCACCGCGTGCGGGTGGTCCCCACGGGGAGGGTCGTCTCGTACGCGACCAGGGTGCCCTCGGTCAGCACGGCGGCGAGGGAGTCGGTGGCGGCGTCCATCCAGCCGAAGTCGGGCCGGGCGTCGTCGTCGACGAAGAGGGGCACGACGACCACGACCACGTCGCTGCCGGGAACGGCGTCGGCGTAGTCGACGGTCGCCCGCAGACGTCCGGTGGGCACGAGCTCGGCGAGCCGGCGCGCCAGGTCGTGCTCGCCCGGGAAGGGCTCGACGCCGGCGCCGACCAGCTCGACGACGCGAGGCGAGACGTCGACGCCGACGACGGTGTGCCCCGACGATGCGTACTGCACCGCGAGGGGGAGGCCAATCTTGCCGAGGCCGATGACGGTGATCTTCATGGAGTTGCTCTTTCGGGTGGAGGGTCGGTCGTGCGGGAGGCGCATCAGGCGGGGACGACGGAGGCGGGGGCAGGGTCCCGGGCCAGGTCGACGGGCCGGCCGGTCGTGGCGGACTCGATGGCGGCCTCGGCCACGCGCAAGGTGGCGAGCCCCTCACGGAGGGTGACGACCCGCGACGGGCCATCGCCCCGCACGGCGTCGCGGAACGCCTCGTGCTCGACGAGCAGGGGCTCTCTCTTGTCGAGGGCATAGCGGACCATGGAGCCCTCGGACACCCCGCGGAAGGCCGCGACGGCGTCCCATGACGTGTCGACCGTGCCGTTCTCGTAGAAGGTGAGATCGGCCGTGAGGGTGTCGGCGACGAACGTGCCTCGCGAACCGGTCACGACCGTGAGTCGCTCCTTGAACGGCGAGAGCCAGTTCACGAGATGGCTGGTGACGGTGCCGTCCTCGAGACGGCCGGAGAACGCCACGAGGTCTTCGTGCGGCCTGCCGCTCTTGTGCGCCACCTGACCGAAGACGCTGCGGAAGCCGCTCTGGACGAGCCAGGCGGTGAGGTCGATGTCGTGGGTGGCCAGGTCTTTGACGACGCCGACGTCGGCGATGCGGGCCGGGAAGGGCCCCTGACGTCGCGTCGCGATCTGGTGCACCTCGCCGACGTCGCCCGCCTCGAGCCGGGCCCGCAACGACTGCAGCGCCGGGTTGTAGCGCTCGATGTGGCCGACGGCCCCGACGAGCCCTCTGCTCTCGAACGCCTCGACGAGCCGCCGCCCGGCGGCCCCGTCGTGAGCCACGGGCTTCTCGACGAGAGCGTGGACGCCCGCCTCGGCCAGCCGGAGGCCGATCGCCTCGTGGTACGCGGTCGGCACGGCGACGACCACGGCGTCGACGCCCAACCGCAGCAACCCGTCGACGTCGTCGACCAGAGGCAGCCCGCCGGCGACTCCGTGCGGGTCGCCGCACGCGTCGGCCACGCCGACCAGCTCGACGCCGTCGACGGCCCGGAGCACCCGCGCGTGGTGCCGCCCCATCATCCCGAGGCCGATCAGCCCGGTACGGACGGGGAACCGGGCGCTCATCGGCCGGCCCCGGCGACGAGTTCGACGCCCTGCACGATGCGATCGAGCTCGGCGTCCGTCACGGACGGGTGGACGGGCAGGGACAGGGCCTCGCGCGCCGCGCGTTCCGTCTCGGGCAGGTGGGCCTCGGACCGGAAGGGCGCGAGCCGGTGGACGGGAGTGGGGTAGTAGACACCCGTGCCGATGCCGTGCTCGCGTTCGAGCGCCCGGGCGAAACCGTCCCGGTCGTCGGGCGCACGGACCGTGTACTGGTGCCAGACGTGGGTCGCCTCGTCGGCCACGGTCGGCGTGACCACCGACTCGATGCCCGACGAGAGTCGGGCGGCGGCGACGCGGCGACGCTCGGTCCAGGCGGCGAGCTTGCGCAGCTGCACACGACCGATGGCGGCGTGCAGGTCGGTCATGCGGACGTTGAAACCGACGACCTCGTTCTCGTAGCGGCGTTCCATACCCTGGTTGCGCAGCAGGCGCAGCAGGCGCTCGACGTCCCGCTCGCCGACCGAGACCATGCCGCCCTCGCCCGAGGTCATGTTCTTGGTCGGGTACAGGCTGAAGGCTCCGGCGGCACCGAACGTGCCGACGCGACGTCCGGCCCACGTGGCCCCGTGTGCCTGCGCGGCGTCCTCGAACACCAGCAGGTCGTGTTCGGCGGCGAGTCGCCCGATGCCGGTCATGTCGGCCGGGTGACCGTACAGGTGCACCGGCATGACGGCCCGGGTCTTCGGGGTGAGAGCGGCTCGGACCGACTCGACGTCGAGGCAGAAGTGCCGGGGCTCGATGTCGGCGAAGACGGGCGTCGCCCCCACCAGCGCGACGGCGTTGGCGGTCGCGGCGAAGGTGAAGGACGGCACGACGACCTCGTCGCCGGGCCCGATGCCCGCGGCGAGCAGACCGAGGTGCAGAGCGGTCGTCCCGGAGTTGACCGCGACGGCGGGACGACCGTCGAGCAGCTCGGCCGAGAACTCACGCTCGAAGCCGGCGACCTCGGGACCCTGCGCCAGCATGCCGCTGGCCATGACGGCGTCGACGGCCGCCCGTTCGTCGTCGCCGATCAGCGGACGGGCCGCCGGGATGGGGAGGGGTGTCGCCATGGTCATCGTTCCTCTCGGAGGGCGTCGTTCTCGACGCGGTAGCGGGTGCCCGTCACCGGGCAGACGAGGGCATCCCCGTCGGGGACGAGCGAGACCCCGGCGCGACCGACCCAGCCGATCCGGCGGGCGGGGACGCCGGCGACGAGCGCGTGGTCGGGGACGTCTCGGGTCACGACCGCACCGGCGGCGACCATCGCCCACCGGCCGATCGACACGGGAGCGACGCACACGGAACGCGCGCCGAGCGAGGCGCCGTCGCCCACGCGCACGCCCACCGGAGTCCAGTCGAAGGGTTCTTTGAGTCGCCCGTCGGGGGTGACGGCCCGTGGAGCGCGGTCGTTCGTGAGCACGACGGCCGGCCCCACGAAGACGCCGTCGCCGAGGACGGCGGGTTCGTAGAGGAGCGCGTCGTTCTGGATCTTGCACCGGTCGCCCACGACCACGCCGGAACCGACGTAGACGCCACGGCCGATGACGCAATCACTGCCGACACGGGCCCCTTCGCGGATCTGGGCCAACCCCCAGACACGCGTCGAGGGATCGATCCGGGCCTCGGGCGCGACGTCGGCCGATGCGGCGACACGGACGGGACTCGATCCCGTCTCGGCGAGCGCCGGAGGCGCGGGGGGCGGTGTCGGGTTCATGGCTTCCTCCATCTATGGTCGGAAAGTAGAATACGACATGTCGTCAGAAAATACCAGAGCGAAATGACACTAGCCAGACGGCCGGGCCTCGCCTAAACTGACATTTCACACATCTTTGGACAGGAGAAACCGTGTCACGACCCGAACACGACCGAGGCAGCAGCCGACGGGCGGTCTACGAGACGACCAAGCGCGCGCTCGACGTGCTCTGCGCCTCCTCGGCCCTCGTCCTCCTGGCGCCGCTGATGCTCGTGGTGGGGTCGAGCGTGGCGGTCTTCCTCGGGCGGCCGGTGCTCTTCCGTCAGATGCGGCCCGGGCGCCACGGCGAGCCGTTCGCTCTCGTCAAATTCCGGTCGATGCGCGACGTCGACGCGGCCGAGGGGCTGCTCAGCGACGCCGACCGCCTCACCCGTTTCGGTCGTCTGCTGCGGTCCACCAGCCTCGACGAACTGCCGAGTCTCGTCGCGGTGGTCCGAGGCGACCTCAGCCTCGTCGGCCCACGTCCCCTCTTGATGCAGTACCTCCCCCTGTACAGCGAACACCAGCACCGCCGGCACGAGGTCCGGCCCGGCCTGACGGGACTCGCGCAGGTGAGCGGGCGCAACCTCCTCGACTGGGACGAGCGCTTCGATCTCGACGTGCGGTACGTGGACGAGCGAGGGCTCCTGCTCGACCTGCGCATCCTGGCGCAGACGATCGGGTGCGTGCTCCGCCGGACCGGAGTCAGTGCCGCCGGCGAGGCGACCTGCGCGCCCTTCCGGGGATCGGCGCGCTTCGAGCTCGAGGGGCCCGCCGTCGTCCCGACGACCGGCGTCTCGACGACCACCGTCTCGACGACCACCGTCGAGATCGAGGTCGCGGCGTGAGCGGGGCAGGTGCCGCCGGCGGTCTGGTCGTGATCGGCGCGGGCGGCATGGGCCGCGAGGTCCTCGACGTCGCCCGTGCCCTCGGTCGGCCCGTGGCCGGAGTCGTCGACGACGGCCCGTCCTCCGCCGACCGGCACCGCCTGTCCCGGACGGGCACGGCGTATCTCGGCAGCATCGACGAGTGGCTCGCCGGCGGCGCGCACGAGCCCTGGGTCATCGGGCTCGGCGACCCCGGTGTGAGGAGCCGGGTCGTGGCACGTGTCGCGGCGGCCGCGGGCCACCCCACGACGCTCGTGCACCCGACGGCGACCCTCGGCTCCCAGGTGCTCCTGGGTGACGGCACCGCGATCTGCGCGGGAGTACGGGTCTCGACGAACGTCCGTGTCGGCCGTCACGGGCTGCTCCTCGCGAACGCCGCCGTGGGGCACGACAGCCGACTCGGCGACGTCGTCAGCGTCAACCCCGGCGCGGTCGTCTCGGGGGCCGTCACCATCGGCGGGGGCAGCCTCGTCGGAGCCGGTGCCACCGTGCTCCAGGGGCTGCACGTCGGAGAACGCTGCGTCGTGGGCGCCTCCGCCTGCGTCGTCCGCGACGTCGCGGCCGACACCGTGGTCCGTGGGGTCCCGGCTCGATGAGCGAGCCGCGGGTCGTCTGGTTCGTCAACCACTACGCCACCAACCAGCATCGCGACGGCCGCAGCGGTCGGCACGAACAGTTCGCCCGACGACTGCCCGACACCGGCTGGCGTGCCGTCGTCATCTCGGCGAGCACGGATCATCCCAGCGGCCGCCAGACGATGCGTCGGGGCCGTCTCCGAGAACGCTTCGTCGACGACCGACACGACTTCGTCTGGCTCCGAGGGGTGTCGTACGCCCGCGTCCGGCTGCTGCGCGTCGCGGACGTCCTGCTCTTCACCGCACTGCTGCTCGTTCCCGGCATGCTGAACGGCCTGCCGCGCCCCGACGTCGTCGTGGGCGGTTCCGTCCACCCACCGGCCGCCTGGGCCGCCTCGCTGATCGCCAGACGCCTCCGCGTCCCCTTCGTGTACGAACCCCGGGACCTCTGGCCCGAGACCCTCGTCCAATTCGGCTCGATCGGTCGACGGTCACCGATCGCCCTGGTGCTCGCGGCCGTCGAACGGCACTGCGTCCGCCGAGCCGTCGTCGTCGTGTCGCCCCTCGAGGGTGCCGGCCGGTACTTCTCGGCACGAGGGCTGCACGCGCCGTTCGCCTGGGTTCCCAACGGGGTGTCGCGCCAGCTGGTCGACGACATCGAGGACGATCGCGACACGGTCGGCACGACGGTCGACGACACGGACACCGGCACCGGCACCGGCCACACCTTCGAGATCGCCTACCTGGGCTCGATGGGCACCGCCAACAGCCTCGTCCCGGTGGTCGACGCGTTCTGCCTCGCGTCCGACCGTCTCGCCGGTCGACCTCTCGTGCTGCGGCTCGTGGGCACGGGCCCCGACCGCCGCCGACTCGAAGAGCGGGCGGCCGCCAGCGGCCACGCCTCGCGCATCGTCTTCGAGGGGCACCTCCCCCAGAGCGAAGCCCGAGCCGTCGGTCGCCGGGCCGATGCCCTGATCGCCAACCTGCGCCCGCTCGACCTCTACCGGCACGGCACGTCGTTGAACAAGTTCTTCGAGTACCTCCTGCTCGCCAAGCCGGTCGTGCTGGGCGCCTCGGTGCCGCGCGACCCGGTCACCGACTCCGGTGCCGGCGTGCGGGTGCCGGGCGACGACGTACCGGCCCTGGCCGACGCCATCTGTCGCGTGGCCACCATGAGCGCGCCCGAACGCCTCGAGCACGGCGCCCGCGGCCGCCGTCACGTGTTGGCGCACTACGACTACGACGTCCTCGTCGTCCGACTCGCCGCGGCACTCGACCAGGCGCTCTCGATCCCGACGGCGCCCTCGCGCCGGCCGGGGGCCGGTCGATGAGCAGCGGCACCACGGCGACGGTCGCCCGCGGCCTGCGCGGGTCGGCGCTCTCCGGAGCATCCGCCGCGCTGCTGCGCCACGCCGTCGGCGTCTCGGTCGGCACGATGGTCTACGCGCTGTCGTTGCACTGGGTCTACGCGAACCTCATCACCGTTCCGTTCGCCTACGCCGGCTTCACGTACCGCGAGGCGAGCCCGCAGGCGACCATGGCCACGATCGCGGTCGCGTGCGCCGTCGCGATCACGCTGCCTGCCCGGCCGCAGCGCGTGTCCCACGTCATGCTCTGGGTGCTCTTCGTCGTCGGCGTCGCTCCGGCCCTGCTGATGGTGGCGTACACCGGCTATCTCAAGGCCGACGAGGCGGTGCTGGCCAGCGCAACCGTGGGTGTGGCGTTCGGCGTCGCGACCGTCGGCACGCGCCTCCTGGACGGGCGCGGACGATCGGCAGCCGTCGCCGGACACGAGTCGCTCGCCGGTGGGCCACTCGACCTCGGCCCCTTCGCCCCCGCACCCGGCTCGGATCCCGGCCGACGCCTCCCACCCAGTACCGCCCTCTGGGTGGTCTGCGGACTGCACTCCGCTCTGACGTACGGCGTGATGGCCGCGACCACCGGGCTCTCGCTCCGTTTCGTGGCGCTCGACGACGTCTACGACGTCCGCGCCTTCTACAAAGAAGAGGTGCAGGGCGACAACGGCCTCTTGGGCTACCTGCTGAGCGGCCAGGCGAACGTCGTCAACACCGTGCTGATGGCCCGGGGCCTCAGCCGACGCAACGTGCCGTTGATCGCCGTGGGCGTGATCGGGCAGCTGCTGCTGTACTCGGGCACCGGTTTCAAGACGATCCTGTTCTCGTTCCCCGCCGTCGTGTTCATCGCCCTGGCCACCCGGGTCGCACGAGGGCGGGCCCTCGCACCCGGCGTCGGCTACCTCGCGGGCCCGGTCGTCCTGATGGTGCTGGCGGCCGGCGCCGACGAACTCCAGGGCGGTCTCCTCTGGACGTCCTTGTTCGCCCGCAGGTTCCTCATCACGCCCGGGGTGCTGACGAGCGTCTACGTCGAGTTCTTCGGCGAGAATCCCCCGGCCATGCTCGGCCAGTCGGTCCTGCGATGGTGGGTCGACTACCCCTACGACCGGTCCATCCCCATGGAGGTCGGGCAGTACCTGCAGCCCGGGGGCGCCCTGGCGGCGAACGCGAACCTGTTCGCGGACGGGTTCGCCAACTTCGGTCATCTCGGGGTCCTGGGCACCGGCGCCGTCCTCCTGGCGTTCCTGCGCTTCGTCGACTGGTCGGCTCGAGGACTGCCTCTGACCGTCGGGGCCATGGTCATGATGATGCCGAGCATCACCCTGTCGAACACGTCGCTGCCGACGGCCATGCTCTCGCACGGCCTGGCGCTCGGCACCCTCGTGCTCGCCGTGGCTCCGCGGACGGGATGGGAGCCACCGTCACGCTAGAGTGCTTTCATGCCTCATGCTCGTACACCTCATGCCACCGACCTCGTTGCCGCACCACGGCTGGGCCGAAGGGCGCTGCTGCTGACCGGAGCGGGCACGGCGGCGGGCGTCCTCGTCGCCTCGGGCCGCGCCTCCCCGGCGATGGCTGCCGCGACCGGCTCAGGGGCCCCCGGGCACGAAGCGGCAGCGTGCTCGCCGGTCGTCGTCGACACGGACGCCACCGACCTCGACCTCGTCCTCGCGACCGTGCCCGAGGGCGGCGAGCTCGTCGTCACGCGCCACTGGGACCGCTCGGGCCCGCTCGAAGTCACCCGGGCCGTCACTCTCCGCTTCACCGGTGAGGGCCACCTCGCGGCGAACGGTGACTTCAGCGTCGTCCGCGTCACGGCGTCGCACGTGGCCGTCGTCGATGCCGTGGTCACCGGGGCCGGCGGTCGTCGGTCGGGCGCCGGACGGGGCATCGACGTCGTGGGGACAGCCGACGCCCCACTCGACGACGTGCGCATCTCCGGCGGCAGGCTCGTCGAACTGAGCCACGACGGCATCCGGGCCGAGCACACGACGGGGCTGGTCGTCCAGGGGGTCACCGTCACCGATGTCGGCTACGCGGGCGTGCTGCTGCGCTCGTGCGTCGACACCGTCGTCCGTCGGTGCGACGTGACCGACGTCCACCAGCCGAGTCCGTACGTCAACAGTTACGGCGTGATCGTGACCCGCGACGACACCGTGCCGATGACGGTGTCCGGCCGGTCGACGCGCGTGGTCGTCGAGGGCAACGCGATCACCGGCGTCCGACTCTGGGAGGGCCTCGACACCCACGCCGGCGATCGGGTGGTCATCCGCGACAACGTCGTGCGAGATTGCCGGGTCGGGATCGCGGTCGTGCCCTGTCGCGACGAGGTCGACCGCTCGTACCGACACGCGCCCACCGCGTTCGTCGTCGCCGGCAACGTCGTCGAGCGCATCGACCTGGCCTCACCCGGGGCCGGCATCCTCGTCAAGGGTGCAGGCACGACCGTGGGCGACGACGTCGAACGGGCGACGGGGTTCGTCACCGGCAACACCGTCCGCGGCCACGGCGGTGGCACCGAGGCGGGCATCGTCCTCTACCTCACCCGCGGCGTCGTCGTGAGCGGCACCACCCTCGAGCGATGCATCGACCGGGGCGTGCTCGTCTACCACTCGAACGACGCCCTGACGCTGACGCGCACGTCGGCCTCCGATCTCGAGGCCTCGACGGAAGGAGGCGCGGTGTCGGTCGTCGAGGCCCGCAGCGGCGCGAACACGGTCACCGTGTCGGCGACCAGCGTCGCCCGCACGGAGGGCACCTCCGGCCCGGTGCGAGGCCTGGCCGTGGCCAATGCCGACAACGTGTTCGACCTGCTGGCCAACGACTGGCGTGAGACCGACCTCGCCGTGTGGAACAAAGGGGCCGTCGTGCGCCGCTGGGCCGACGAGGGGTGACCGGCGGCCTCCTGCGTGGCGTCTCAGGCCGTGGCGTCTCAGGCCGTGGCGTGTCAGGCCGTGGCGAATCCCCGAGCGTCACCCTCGCGTCTCGCGCGTCGACGCCTCGGGTCGTCGGCGCGACCCGCTCGAGCGGGGACGGGTGGGGGGACCGCGACGAAGGCCGCCTCGGGCGACCTGGAGACCGTTCGGGCCGGCTCCGTGACGTCGCGGGCGTCCGGCTCGAATCGGCGAGCACGGCCGGGCCCTTCGGCGGGTGGGTCGACCACGACGGGTCCGAGCGCCGAGGCGACCGTCGTGGCCGCGGCCGCCAGCCGGCGGGCGACGCGCAGATGCACACCCGCCCGTCGCCCCATGGGGTCGAGGACGTCGTCGTCCTCGGGATCGTCGGGACGCAGCACACTGCCTCGTAGGCGCAGCAAGGACTCCAGCGAAACCCCGGGCCACCCCGGGCCGGACTCGACCGACCCTCCGTCGGCGACGCGGACCGCCCCCTCGGCGAGCGCCGCCTCGGCCAACCGGGCGAATTCGACGATGGTGAACGCCCTCGAGGCGACCGCAGGGGACATCCGCACGACGTCTCGGCGATGACGTCGACCGGCCGTGAGCACGAGGTCGGCATCGTCGAGGTCGACGCCCGAGAGAGGCCGGGCGACATGGCCCCCGAGATCGACCCCGAGGCGCGTCCCGGCCGCCAGCGTCGCCGCGGGCACGACCGCGCCGGGAGTGGCCAGCGTGCCCCGACTCGTGACGGTCACCCGGGCGCCGTCGACGTCACGAGCGAGCAGGGCGGCGAAGAGCGGCGAACGGCAGAGGTTGCCCGTGCAGACGACGAGCACACGCAGGGGCGCGGCAGCGGGTCGAAGCGCGGCGCTCACGCTGCACCCTCGGGGGTGCGACCGTCGGGTGTCGGGTTGCCGATCAGGTCACGATAGAGCTCGAGGAGCGTCGCCTCCTCGCCGTCCCAGCTGAACGTCTCGAGCGCGGCACGTCGCCCGTTGCGGCCGTGACGGTCGAGCAGGTCGGGGTCGGAGTCGTAAGCGGCCACGGCTCGGGCCACGGCGTCGACGTCGGTGGGGTCGACGAAGGTGGCGCAGTCGAGGTGCCCCAGAAGGCTCCGCCAGAGCGGGAAGTCGCTGACGACCACGGCGAGCCCGGCGGCCATGTACTCGAAGAGCTTGGTGGGCAACGAGTTCAGGTGCGCGGCGGTCGGCTCGAAGACGACGACCCCCACCCGGGCACCCAGCAGCAGGTCGCGTGTGGCCTCGGGCGACAGCCGGCCGTGGAAGACCACGGGCAGATCGTCGGTCCGCGGTCGAGCGGTCAGCTCGGCGGCCTCGGGCGCCGAGACGTGTCCGGCCAGCTCGAGCCGCCAGCCGCGGGGGAAGGCCGGCGAGCCGGTCAGCCCGGCCACGACCGCCGACCCGCGGTTCGCGGTCAACGCCCCGACGTACGCCACGACCGGGGACCGGCGGCTCGGCTCGATCGCCGATGCCTCTTCCGCACGGAGGCGCGGGTAGTTGCGCACGAGCACCGTCTTGCCCGCCGGGTAGGCGTCGGCGATCGTCTCGGTGGCGGCCACGACCCGGTCGGCCGTCGACACGAGGCGCACGACGAGCTGGGCGACTGCGCGCGCGGGGCGCGCCGTGCGGCGCGAGACGTACGCCTTCGACATCACCTGGTCGGGAAGGTCTTCGTGTGCGTCGAAGACGACGCGGCGCCCGAGCGCACGCAGCAGGGGCACCGCCCACACGAGCTCGGGGTCGTGCAGGTGACACACCCGTGCCCTCGACCGCACGGCGAGCCCGACGGCCTGGGTCGAGCCGAGCGTCATGCGGGCGCGACGACGGCGACGGGGGATCGTCACGACCTCGACGCCTGTCTCGTGGGTGGTGACGTCGCTCTCGACGGCGATGAGGCGGACCGAATACCCGGCGGCCGCGGCACCGGCGGCCTCGCGCAGGTGGACGCGATTGTCGGTCCAGGGGTGGGCGCTCGACACGTGGACGATGTCGGGAGGTGATGTGGTCATGGTGTTCCGTTCGTTCGGAGGTGACAAGAAGAGGGCCGCGAGGCCCTGTAACGGAGAGCGGTCGTCGGCAAGGAGGCGCGGCTCGGCCCGAGCTCGGACGCAGGGGCGTCGAGCGACGTCGTCGGGCCCCACGGCCGACAGGTCGGGCGGGGCCCCGTCGTTCAGGCTCGGCGGAGGAGCCCCCGGAGCGGACGACGCGGGGCATCGGTCTCGCTGTAGTAGTAGTAACGGGAGTCGGCCCGACGCCGACGCCCCATGGTCAGCACGGCGGCACGCGGCGTGCCCCCGACGGCGTCGAGACGTTCGAGCGCCGACGCGACCTGCGCACGGCGAGTGCGCCCGGACGCGACCACGAGGAGGACCCCTGTGACCATCTCGCTGATGAGCGCGGCGTCGGTGACCGACAGCAGGGGCGGGGTGTCGACGACGACCACGTCGTACCGGCCCCCCAGGTCGTCGAGCAGTGCGCGCATGGCCCCCGAGCCGAGCAGCTCGCTCGGATTCGGCGGCACCTCGCCGGCGGGCAGCACGGTGAGGCCGTCGTGCCCCCAGGTCTGCAGCACCTCGTCGAGTTCGAAGCGCCCGATGAGAACGTCGGACAGCCCGACCGCGCCCTCGATGCCGAGGATCTTCGCCAGGTTGGGTCGCCTCATGTCGGCGTCGACCACGACGGTTCGCAGCCCGGCCTCGGCGAGTGAGACCGCGAGATTCGCCGTGGTCGTGGTCTTGCCCTCGCTCGGCCCGGCCGAGCTGACCGCGAACGACCGCGCCGTCGACCCCGCACCCAGGAACCGGATGTTGGTCCGCAGCATGCGGAACGCCTCGGCATGGACGCTCGAACCGCCGTCGCGGGCGACCACCGGCCGGCGCCGCACCTGAGCATCGAACGGGATTTCGCCCACGACGGCCAACTCGCCCTCGACGACGAGATCGTCGCGCCCCCTGACCTTCGTGTCGAGCGCCCGCCGGGCGAGGGCCGCCGCGGCACCGGCCGAGAGGCCCAGCAAGAGGCCGAGCGCGACGTTGGCGACGGTGCGCGGGGTCGCCGGCGAGAGCGCCGGCGCGGCCGGCTCGACGACCTCCATCGTGACGGACGGGACACCGGGGGCGAACTCGGGCTCGAGTTCGGTCGTCACCACGGTGCGGAGGCTCTCGGTGACGGCGTTGGCCAACTCGGCCGCGCGCTGCGGGTCGACGTCGGTGACGGCCACGGTCATGAGGGTGCTGGCCGTCGGCGAGCTCGCCGTCACCTGGCTCGCGAGATCGTCGACCGTGACGCTGGGCCCTCGGTCGGCGACGACGGGGTCGAGGACCCGCGGTGTCGTGACGAGCGTCGTGTAGGTCTTGATCTTCTGTTGTGCCGCGTTCGACCCGGAGGCGATCTCCATCGCCGTGGTGTCGGACTGCCCTCGGACGGCGACGAAGATCTTGGCGCTGCTGACGTAGGTCGGAGTCGCCACGGCCGAGACGGCGTAGCCGACGCCGCCGCCGGCCAGGAGGCCGACGACCACGAGCAGCCAGCTGGCGAGCAGGGCTCGCAGGATGTCGGTCACGCGCATGGATCGGGGCCTTTCGGGTGTCAACGCCGGGTCAGCGATGTTTTACATGTTATATGGGTCAACGACAGGGCACAAGCTTTCGTGCCCTGTGCTCAGAAGCGGGACAGCATGGCGTCGACCACCCTGGAGGCCGCTCGGCCGTCCCCGTACGGCGCGGCGGCGGTCTCGGGACACGGCAGCGCCGCGAGTCGCGCGGCGATGTCGAGGGGGCCGTCGCCGACGAGGTCGTTCCAGCCGAGCTTCACGGTCTCGCCCCATTCGGTGTCCGCCCGGACCGTGACACACGGTCGGCGCAACAGGAAAGCCTCTTTCTGTAATCCGCCCGAGTCGGTCACGACACCCGAAGCCCCCTCGAGCAGGCCGACGAGGTCGAGATACCCGACGGGCGGCGCCACGACCATGCCCGGCCTCGACAGCTCGATCCCCCACGAGGAGGCGCGCGCCCGCAACCGCGGATGAGCCAGCAGCAGCACGGTGCGCCCGGTCTCGGCGACGACGGCGAGGCCGTCGAGCACCTCTCTCAGCCGCCCGGGATCGTCGGTGTTCGACGGGCGGTGGAGGGTGGCGAGCACGTAGGGCCCCCGGGTTGCGACCTCGCCCACCGGGCCGACCCGCGCCTCCTGCCGGGCGAGACGGTCACGAACCGAGAAGAGGACGTCGGTCATGACGTCGCCGACCAACACGGAGCGGCGCTCGAGCCCCTCGTCGCGGAGATGCCCGAGCGCCGTCTCGGTGGGCGCGAGGCAGAGGTCTGCGGCGTGATCGGTCATGACGCGGTTGTGCTCTTCGGGCATGGCGCGGTCGAACGACCGGAGCCCCGCCTCGAGGTGGGCGACCGGGATGCCCAACTTCACGGCCGCCAACGTCGCGGCGAGCGTGGAGTTCGTGTCGCCGTAGACGAGGACGGCGTCGGGGCGCCGTCGCTGCACGACGCGCTCGACGGCCTCGAGCATGCGCCCGGTCTGGGCGCCGTGCGACGCCGACCCGATGTCGAGTTGTTCGTCGGGTCGTGGGATCTCGAGTTCGTCGAAGAAGACGTCGGACATCGCCGCGTCGTAGTGCTGGCCGGTGTGGACAACGACGTGGTCACACCGGCCCTCGAAGGCACGGGCCATCGGCGCGAGCTTGACGAACTGCGGGCGAGCCCCGACGACACTCATGATCTGCATGTTTCGTATTTTACATGCAGTACATCGATCTGACTAGTCCTCAGCTGGGCGTCGGCGATGCCGACCGCCCCGACGCGCCGATCAGTCGGTGAGGTCGTCGAGTTCGGCGGCGTCCGGTTCGACCACGTCGTGCCGTACCACCGTCAGCCCCTCGCCCCCGTCGGCCACGTCGACCCGCACGGTGTCGCCGTCGGCGATCTCGCCACCAAGCAGCGCCATGGCGAGCGCGTCGTCGATCTGTCGCTGCATGAGGCGCCGCAGCGGGCGGGCTCCGTAGATCGGGTCGTAGCCGCGCTCGGCGAGCCAGGCCCGGGCGTCGGGCGTGACGGCCAGCGAGAGTCGCCGGTCGGCCAGCCGGCGGCCGAGGCGGTCGACGTAGAGGGACACGATCTGGCCGAGGTCGTCGGTGCTGAGCGTCGAGAACACGACGATGTCGTCGAGCCGGTTGACGAATTCGGGCTTGAACGCCTGACGCACGAGACCCTGCACCAGCTCTTCTTTCTCGGGGTCGCTCAGGGACGGGTCGGTGATCACCTGAGAGCCGAGGTTCGAGGTCAGCACGAGGATCGTGTTGCGGAAATCGACCGTGCGACCCTGACCGTCGGTCAGCCGGCCGTCGTCGAGCACCTGCAGCAGGATGTCGAACACCTCGGGGTGCGCCTTCTCGACCTCGTCCATCAGCACGACGCTGTAGGGGCGGCGCCGCACGGCCTCGGTCAGCTGGCCGCCGGCCTCGTAACCCACGTACCCGGGAGGCGCGCCCACGAGCCGGGACACGCTGTGCTTCTCGCCGTACTCACTCATGTCGATGCGCACGAGCGCCTTCTCGTCGTCGAACAGGAAGTCGGCGAGGGCCTTGGCGAGCTCGGTCTTGCCGACTCCGGTGGGGCCGAGGAAGAGGAACGAGCCGGTCGGGCGGTCCGGGTCGCTGATGCCCGCGCGGGTGCGCCGGACGGCCTCGCTGACGGCCTGGACGGCCGCCTTCTGACCGATGAGGCGCCTCCCGAGTTCGCTCTCGAGGTGCAGCAGCTTCTCGGTCTCGCCGCTGAGCAGGCGACCGACCGGGATGCCCGTCCAGGCGGCGACGACCTCGGCGATGTCGGAGTCGGTGACGCTGTCGCTGACCAGCCGTTCGTCGGACTGCTCGAACGACTCGGCGTCGGCGAGACGCTTCTCGATGTCGGGGATGCGCTCGTAGCTGATGCGCGCGGCGTCTTCGTAGCGGCCTTCGCGCAGGGCACGGTCGGCATCGATGCGCGCCTCGTTGAGGTCGCTGCGCAGGGTGCCGACCCCCTGCAGCGCGGCCTTCTCGGCCTGCCACCGGGCGTTCAGATCGTCGAACGCGGCCTGCTGCTCGGCGATGGTCTGGCGCAGCGTGGCGAGGCGCGCCAGCGAGGCGTCGTCCTTCTCCTTCTTGAGGGCGAGCTCTTCGATCTGGAGGCGCACCAGGCCCCGGTAGAGCTGGTCCAGTTCGACGGGCGACGAGTCGATCTCCATCTTGAGGCGGGAGCCCGCCTCGTCGACGAGGTCGATGGCCTTGTCGGGCAACTGGCGGCTGGGGATGTACCGGTTGGACAAGGAGGCGGCGGCCACCAGGGCGCCGTCGGTGATCGTGACCCCGTGGTGCGCCTCGTACCGCTCTTTGAGCCCTCGAAGGATGGCGACGGTGTCTTCTACGCTGGGCTCGCCGACGTAGACCTGCTGGAAGCGGCGCTCGAGCGCGGCGTCCTTCTCGATGTACTGGCGGTACTCGTCGAGGGTGGTGGCACCGATGAGGCGCAGTTCGCCGCGGGCGAGCATGGGCTTGAGCATGTTGGAGGCGGCGACCGAGCCCTCGCCGCCGCCGGCACCCATCAGGGTGTGCAGCTCGTCGATGAACGTGATGACCTGGCCGTCGCTCTTGGTGATCTCTTTAAGGACGTCTTTCAGACGCTCCTCGAACTCGCCGCGGTACTTGGCGCCGGCGACGAGGGCGGCCAGGTCGAGGCTGATCAAGCGCTTGTCCTTGAGGCTGTCGGCGACGTCGCCCTCGACGATTCGCTGGGCGAGCCCCTCGACGACGGCGGTCTTGCCGACGCCCGGCTCGCCGATCAGGACGGGGTTGTTCTTGGTGCGGCGGGTGAGCACCTGGCTGATGCGACGGATCTCGGCGTCGCGGCCGATGACGGGGTCGAGCTTGCCGCTGCGGGCGATGGCGGTGAGGTCGACGCCGTACTTCTCGAGCGCGCTCTTCTGCTTCTCGGTGGAGGCCGGTGCGCCCTGCATGTTCGCCATGGATGTGCCTTTCTCGAAACTTGAGTGGAACTGACTCAAGTTTATGCCGATCGGCCCGACGCGCAATACCTCGCACTTGTCATGTTGTGCATGCCTTGTTTTGTGTCTAACATTTCACAATCTGTTCGCCTGGCGGAGCATCGCGCCGCCCAGACAAGAAGGACCACCTTCACACATGAAGAAGACCCTCAAGACCGCGGGAGCCCTAGGGCTCGCCGCGGCCACCATCGTCACCGGGCTGAGCTTCGGGCCGGCTGCAGCTTCGGCTACGTCAGCACCTGAAAGCGTCCGGCCGATCAAGCTCGTCTTCACTCAGCCGTCGACCGCCCTCCCTTACGTGGCAGTGACGACGAATGATCCGACCCGCGGCACGCGTGCCTTTGCCACGCTGGAAGAGGCGTCGGAAGCTGCCTGGCCGTTCACGTACGACACGGCCACGAAGCAGATCCGAGGGACGGACGGAACATGCGTGGGGATCAAGCAGGGAACCAGTGCGCCCAAGGGCTCCTACTTGACCTCCGCCGCATGCTCGACGGGGCAAGACTTCCGTTGGAAAGACGGGAGTGACAGCCTGACGTCGGCAGGAGGCCTGTCTCTCACGCGTCCCTACTACTACGGGGAATACACGGCCTTCCCAGCGACACCGACGCCAGCTCGCATGGAAGAGAAAAAAGGGCTGGCCTTCGCGCCAGGCCATGGGTTCGCTGCCCTGTCGGCCAAGGTCACGAACATCGATCGCGCCGCGAAGACAGCCACGCTCGAAGGAACTGCGATGCCGAACTCGGCGGTGATCGTGAACGGTGCCGAGCAGTTCCTCGCGGACGACACAGGTGCCTGGTCCGCAACGGTGGGCGGCCTGAAGCTCGGGTCGAACCCGCTGCACCTCACCCAGTGGGAGAACGGCGTCCAGACCGGCGAATACACCCTCGACGCCGAGATCAAGGTCTCCCCGATCACCGCGACCACCGCGTTCGGGGCCGACCGCACCGACGAGGCCATCGTCAAGGGTGCTGCGCAGCCCGGCGCGACGATCGTCGTCCGCGACTCCGCCGGCACCGAGATCGGCCGCACCACCGCGTCCACGAACGCCGACGGCGCCTGGGAGCTCGAGATCCCGGCCCCGAACGCACCCGGCGACTACGCCGTGACCGCCCAACAGCTCATCGACGGCGACGACGGCGGCACCGCCACCGCCACCATCGCCTACGGCGCCGCAGTCAAGATCGACACCCCCGTCGACGGGATCGCGTTCGACGGCGGCACCTTGAACATGACCGGCAAGGGCGAGATCGACGCCAGCATCGAGATCCGCGAGAAAGGCAAGGACGTCCCGATCCTCGCCGCCGGGAAGGTCTTCCAGAACGGCCAGTGGAACCTCACCACCACCAAGCTCGACGACGGTGAGCACATCCTCGAAGTCACCCAGACCGGCAAGGGCAACAACACCACCGTCTCGACCGTGACCCTGAACCCCGGAGCCGGCGAGATCGCACCCGTCGCCGTCACGAACCCCGCCGACCCCAAGGCCGGCTACGTCCCGAACACCGGCTTCACGTTCGAAGGCACCGGCACCAAGGGCAAGACCATCCAGGTCGAGAACAAGTTCGGCACCCCCCTCGGCACCACCCAAGTCGAGGACGACAACACCTGGTCCTGGACCCGCGCCAACATGGGCACCTCCACCTGGACGATCAACTTCATCCAGGACAAGGGCGAGACCACCCAGTCGACCGCGACCGTGCTGAACTTCAAACCCAGCACCGACACCCCCGCACCGGCACCCCTCGTCGCGGTGACCAACCCCGCCGACCCCAAGACCGGCTACGTCCCCAACACCGGCTTCACGTTCGAAGGCACCGGCAGCAAGGGCAAGACCATCCAGGTCGAGAACAAGTTCGGCACCCCCCTCGGCACCACCCAAGTCAAGAACGACAACACCTGGTCCTGGACCCGCGCCAACATGGGCACCTCCACCTGGACGATCAACTTCATCCAGGACAAGGGCGAGACCACCCAGTCGACCGCGACCGTGCTGAACTTCAAACCCAGCACCGACACCCCCGCACCGGCCCCCCTCGTCACGGTCACCAACCCCGCTGACCCCAAGGCCGGCTACGTCCCGAACACCGGCTTCACGTTCGAAGGCACCGGCACCAAGGGCAAGACCATCCAGGTCGAGAACAAGTTCGGCACCGCCCTCGGCACCACCCGAGTCGAGGACAACAACACCTGGTCCTGGACCCGCGCCAACATGGGCACCTCGACCTGGACGATCAACTTCATCCAGGACAAGGGCACCGCGACCGAAGCCAAAGCACAAGTCGCCGCCTTCGCCCCCCGACGCTGACCCACCCGCCCGCAGGACGGCTCCCCACCCCGAGGGTGGGGAGCCGTCCTGCGGGTGATCCATACGTCTCACATCTGCTATTAATATGTCGACCGTCAGCGCGGCGGCATCTACAGATGGGACCGACGATGAGACCCCAGCACCGAATGACCACGATCGCAGCGACGGCCACGGTCGCCCTGCTCGTTCTGACCTCCGCCCCGGCATCCGCGGCACCCCCCGACTCTCCCCTCCCTGCGACCCCGAGCGAGACCCACCCCTCGGGCCTGACCGCTCGCATCGAGAGCGTCGACGTCACCGATCGCACGGCCGTGGTCTCCGGCAACGCCGAAGCCGGCGCGACCGTCGTCGTCGACGACACCTTCGAGGTCGACGCGAACGACGCAGGCGTCTGGCGGGCCGAGCTCGGGCACCTCCCGCTCGGGCCCGCCTCGACACACCTCGCCGAGTACCGAGGCGAGACCCTGGTCGACACCCTCGACCTCGAGTTCTTCGTCGGGACCCCCCTCGATGTGACCCGGACGTTCCCGGAGGCACGGACCGAGCGTGTCCACGTCGAGGGTCGAGCGACTCCCGAGTCCCTCGTCGAGGTGCTGAGCGTCGGCGGCGGCCTCCTGGGCTCGGGCCGCACCGACCGTGACGGCGCGGTCGACGTCGAGGTGCTCGCCCCCGACGCCGGCGGCGTGCACACAGTGACGGTGCGCCAGTCCCTCGACGGCGAGAAGATCGACGAGACCCGTCTCGACCTCGACTACGGGGCGGCCGTCTCCGTCGCGAGCCCGGCGGACGGAACAATCCACACCGGGGGCCCGGTCGCGCTGACCGGGAAGGGAGTCCCGCGCGGCGAGGTCCGAGTCCGCGAGAAAGGCTCCACCTCGTGGCTCGCCCCCGCGACCACCGTGCTCGCCTCCGGCACCTGGCGCGTGACCACCGCGCCCCTCGACGACTCGGGTCACGACCTCGAGGTCGTACAGATCGGCCGCGGCCACAACCGCACCACCGCCGCACTGACGCTCGAGGGCCCCGAGACGCCCGAACCCGCCCCCCTGCTGCCCGGCACCATCACCGGCCCGGCGACCTACACGGCGGGCACGCTCACCCGGATCGAGGGCATGGCGACCCCCCGGGCCACGGTGGCGCTCGTCAACGCCTGGGGCACCGAGGTCGCCCGCGGCATCCCGGTGGACGGCGCCGGCCACTGGCACCACGACCGCGTGTTGGCCGCGCCGAGCGTCTACACCCTGTGGGTCGCCCAGACCCTGGCCACCCAGACGGCCAAGGACGGGCCGTTCACGATCCACCCCGAGACGCTCCGCCCCGAATTCCGGGTGATCAGCCCGAACCGGGAGGCCGGATACGTCTCGGGCACGGCCACCACCTTCAGCGGCACGGCCGACCCGCGAGCCGCCGTGCACGTGCAGAACAAGTGGGGCACCCGCGTCACCGGCCCGGTCGACGCCACCCCGGACGGCGGCTGGTCGTTGAGCTACGTCCTCGCGGCGCCGTCGGTCTACGACCTCACCTTCGTCGAGACGACTCCGGGAACCAGTCCTCGGACCGTTGCGTTCGGCGAGTTCCGACCGCGTAGCTGAGCCGGAGGACGACGGAGGCGCGGGTGCGGTGATCACCCGACCCGCGCCTCCGTGGTCCGGCCGAACCGGCGGTCGGCCGAGGGCCGGCCGTCAGGGGCCGTCGGCGAAGCGCGTGATCGTGCTCGCCCGGCCGTAGACCGGCAGCGTCGTGGCCGACCAGTCGTTGCGCACGAGATCGAGGACGTTGCCGCTGCCCGGCACCGACACCCCCCTCACCGGGACGGGAGTCGAGACCGGGCCCGACCCGGATGACACGCGGTACGCGTTCCCCACGAAGGTCGCGGTGTTGGAGGCGCTGCGCACCTCGAAGGCCGCCGCGATCGAGGCACCCGTCCCGAGGGCCAGTCCCTCGACCGTGTTTCCGACGACCAGGGTCGCGTCGTTCGAGTGGTAGAGCGACAGACCTCGCGTCACGCATCCACTCAGGGTGTTGCCGCGCACCACGACGTCGCGGGTCAGATAGAGCAGGATGCCCGCCTCGCGATCGCCGCCGCCCATGCCGACCACGACGTTGCCCTCGACGACGGCCGTCGCCCGCTCGGACGCCGACGCGACCGTCGACCCCGCCCCCTTGATCACGATGCCCGACCCCGTGCCCGTCGAGGCACCCCGCTCGACGTGGTTGCCCGTGACGACGACGTCGGTGGGCGCGTAGACGTACTCCTGGGGCGTGGCCGCGTTCTGGCAGGGCACGACGGCGATGCCCACCGCGCAGCCCGAGACGTCGTTGCCGCGGATCACGATGGACTCGCCGGCGTGCGTGTCGATGCCCTCCCAGCGGGGCACGCCCCGGACGGTGTTGCCGTCGACGGTCACCCGGACCGAGCGGGGTGACTCGGTCAGCGACCGCGACTCGTCACGCGTCACCGCGATGCCGTAGGCGTTGACGTAGCCGGGCGGCTGACGGACGTCGGTGATCGTGCAACCGCGGACGACACTGTCGCTGCACGACACGAGCAGCACACCCGCGTAACCGACGTCGCTGATCGTGCACGCGACCACCTCGAGTCCCACGACGTTCGTCGCGAGCAGCGCCGTGTGCGAGAACGACGAGAAGTGGCTGTCCTCCACCGACACGCGTTCGACCGGGGCGGCCGCCGTCCCCGTCACGACGATGCCGCGTCCGGCCCCCGTCCGCCCGGCGCCCGTTCCGACCAGGGTCGCGTCGACGATGCGCACGTCCGAACTGCGCACGTCGAAGACCGTGCAGTCCGCCGTCGCGGTCAACACGACCGAGGGGCCGAAGACCACGGTCGTCGGACGGTCGACGACGAGCGGGGCCGCGACCGACTCGGACCGGTCGACCACGAGGGTGCCCCCGTCGGGCACCGCGGCGAGCGCCGCCGCCACGGTCGGGTGGGCCGACGACGCGACGACGACGGTCAAGGTCGGCACGGCGTCTGGCGAGACGGGCTCGGCGGCCGCGACCGGGGCCGCGCCGGCGCCGGACGCGACCCCGCCCGCCGTGGCCGCTGCGGCCGTCGCGAGCGCTCCGATCAGGAACGAGCGACGCCCCGGTGTCGGCGAGTGGTGATGTTCGGGGCGACGAGATGTGTCGTGCAAGAAGATCCTCCGGTGCCGTGTGGCACATTACAATGACGAGCGTTAGTGTTACTCTCGTGACCGTACACGCCCCGCCGGTGAGGTGCGGGCATACTGGCCCGATGATCTCCGTCGACCTCGCCCGACGCCTGAGCGCCGCCGGCCTCCGCTGGCACCCCGCTGCAGGTGACCGGTTCGTCATCGAGCAGGGCGACTTCGACACGGCCGAGGTCTTCACCGTCAGCGACATGACGGTCGAGGCGCACGAGTACCCCACGGGCACGGTGCTCGGTTTCAACGGCACCACCGAGTGGGCGCTCGACTCGGTCGGGGTCGACGAGACCCTGTGGCTCCCTCGGGAAGACCAGTTGCGCGACCTGCTCGGCAGGTCGTTCGTCTCGTTGACGCGTGTGGCCGGGACGGACGGAGACGCCGACGGCTCCCTCGGCGGGACCACCGAGAGCGTCGTCTTCGAGGTCCGTACGCGGGCCCCGGGTGCCGACGTCGAGGCATCGACGCAGACGCACGCCGCGAGCCTGCCGGACGACGCCTACGCGCTCGCCCTCCTGGCGTACATCGAGTCGTCGCTGCGTCTCGACTGACCCGTCACCGTCGGGTCGGAGTCCTCACCGTCGGATCGGAGTCCTCACCGTCGGGCAGGAGTCCTCACCGTCGGGTCGAGACCGTCACCGTGAACCGGGCGTCGCGGGACACCTGCCGGGTCGGGCCGATGATGCGCTGCAGAGCCGGGCGATAACCGAGGGGCGAGTTCCAGACGCACCACAGCTCGCCTCCGGGCCGGAGTACCCGGGCGGCCGCGTCGAACAGCTTGTACGCGATGCCGGCGTGGACGGTCGCACCGACGTGGAACGGCGGGTTGAGCAGCACCAGGTCGGCGGAGCCCGCGGGCAGTGAGGCGCCTGCGTCGTCGCGCCGCACCTCCATCCGGTCGGCGACGCCGTTCGCCTCGGCGGTCGCGACGGCCGACGCGACCGCGGCCGCGGACTGGTCGGTGGCCACGAGGCGCGCCCGGGGGTGGGCCCGTGCGTACGTCACGCCGAGGACGCCGGTGCCGCAGCCGAGGTCGACGACGTGGTCGGCCCGCGGGTCCTCGACGGCCAAGGCCTCGAGCAGGGCCCGGGTGCCGATGTCGATCGACGCCCCGGCGAACGCCGCCCCGTGCGCCACGACCACGAGGTCGTCGTGCCGCTCCGACCGGGGCCACGACGGCCCCGAACGGGTCAGCGGTGCCGACGCGGTGAGCACCCGGGACTTCTGACGCGCGAGCCCGGCCTGCACCTCGCCGAAGTGGCGCCGCAGGACGTCGTTCATGGCCACGGCCATGTGCTTGACCCGCCCACCCGCGAAGAGGCGGACGTCGGGATCGGCGTGAGCGGCCACGAGCTCGGCGATCTCGTCGAGGGCGTCGAGCCCCCGAGGCAGCTGGAGCAGGACCACCCGGGCGCCGGCGAGCAGGCTCGCGTCGAGCGGACCGGAGACCCAGGCCGACGGAGCTTCGGGCCGACCGGGGGTGGGCGTCGACAGGCCTAGCCGTGCGGCGTTCGCGACCAGGGCGAGCTCGCCCGACCGTGCGTCCTGGTGCACCCGCACGGGACCCACGAGGTGATCGGACCCTCCGCCGACGGGCTCGAGCATCGAGACGGCCCCGAGGGTCAGGGCACCGTAGCGGTCGCCGATCACGGTGACGTGCCCGGGGTGGGCGACCAGCGCCTCCTCGGCGGTGTCGAGCAGCAGCCGGTCGGTCGCGTCGTGGGCCATGAGTTCGGGTGCCTCGACGTCGGGCCATCGGCGGAGCTGCGCGAAGTCGATCACGGAGACACGCTAGCGGTGCCGGTCGAGGGGGCGCGCCATCTCGACGACGTGAGAGCGGACGGGAAGGGCCGCCGTCAGCGCAGGGGCCGCCAGACGACCACCGAGGTCTGCCGCGACGGGCGCGTTCCGTGCCGCAACGGCACGACGCCGCTCTCACCCGCGGCGAAGACCCGGGCCCCGGGCCGGTTGACCATCTCGTCGGCCAACGCTCGTTCGAGCTCGCGCACGCGGGACTGCAGGGCGGTGACCTGGTTCTCGAGCTCGAGGATGCGCTTGATCCCCTCGAGCGAGATGCCCTCGCCGCCGAGTCGCGCGATCTCGCGGAGCTGCACGACGTCGCGCATCGAGTAGCGGCGCGACTTGCCGGCCGTGCGTTGCGGCACGACGAGCCCGAGCCGGTCGTACTGCCGGAGGGTCTGTGCGTGCAGGCCCGAGAGCTCGGCGGCGGTCGCGATGGCGAACAGAGGCGAGTGCTCGTCCATCGGCCACTGGGTGGGGTCGGGTCGGTCCATCTCGTCTCCTGTCTCGTCGCTCGGGACCTGCCGCCGAGGAGGCGCGGGTCGGGTGGGTCTCGTCAGGCCCGCGCCCGGGCGATGAGGTCGTCGCGGGGATTCTCGGAGGGCAGGGCGGCCGCCAGGGCCTCGACGGCCTCTCGCGCCTTGTCGTTGAGATGGGCGGGCACCGCGACCTGGACGGTGGCGAGCAGGTCGCCGACGCCGTCCTTCGCGTGCACGCCGCGCCCCTTGACGCGCAGCACGCGGCCCGAGGGCGTGCCCGGCGCGACGCGCAGTCGCACGGGGTCGCCGCCCAGGGTGGGCACCTCGATGGTGGCACCGAGGGTCGCCTCGGCGAACGTGACCGGCACGTCGAGCCGCAGGTTCTTGCCGTCGAGCTCGAACACGGGGTGCTTGCGGACGGCGACGGTCAGCACCATGTCGCCGGCCTCGCCGCCGTCGGGGCTCTGCTCGCCCCGGCCGCGCAGCTTGATCTTCTGCCCGTCGTGCACGCCGGCCGGGATGCGGACCTTCATCGGCTTGCCGTTCGACGCCTGCAGCGTGATGGTCTCGCCGACGATGGCGGTCTGGAAGTCGAGGGTCGTCGTGGCCGTCATGTCGCGGCCCTTCTGCGGACCGCCGAAGCCGCGGTAGCCGCCGCTGGTCTGACCGAAGCCGCCACCGCCGAACATTCCGCCGAAGATGTCGTCGAAGCCGCCGCCGCCGCCCTGGCGGAACTGCGTGCGCTGGCCGCCCTGGTTGAACATGCCGCCGAAGACGTCCTCGAAGCCGCCACCCGCGCCTCCGGGGCCACCGCTGCCGGCCGCGAACCGGGCGCCGCCGCCCATGGCACGCACCTGGTCGTACTCGCGACGCTGCTCGGGGTCGGAGAGCACCGAGTTGGCCTCGCTGATCTCTTTGAACTTCGCCTCGCTCGCGGCGTCGCCCGGGTTGCTGTCGGGGTGGTACTTGCGCGCCAGCTTGCGGTAGACCTTCTTCAGCTCGGCGGGCGTGACGTCTTTGGAGACACCGAGGACGGCGTAGAAGTCCTTGTCGAACCAGTCCTGACTCGCCATGCGGCACCTCCTTCCTTGACTGGAGGTCGCTGCCTGGCAGCGACCGGAAGAGAACGGGGGAGGCGGTGGGCACCTCGTCGAGGAGCCCACCGCCGGTCGCGACTCGCGTCGCAAGGGGGTGGTGACGGGCCGCCTCGAGGCCGCCCGTCACCGGGGTGTCACTGCGGGGTGTGCACCGCGACCTTGGCGGCGCGGATGACCCGGTCGCCGATCGTGTAGCCCGGCTCGATCACGTCGGCCACGGTGTTGACCGTGACGTCGGCGCTCGGCAACTGGACCAGTGCGTCGTGCTTGCTGGGGTCGAAGACGTCGCCCTTCGCGCCGATCTGCGTGAGGCCGAACTTGTCGAGCCCCCCACGGATCTTCTGCGCGATGACGGTCATCGGGCCCTCGGCGAGGTCGCCGTGCTGCTCGGCACGGGCGAGGTCGTCGAGCGCCGGCAGCAGCGAGCGGACGACCTCGGCGACCACGGCCTCGCGGTTGGCTTCACGGTCACGCTCGACGCGCCTCCGGAAGTTCACCAGCTCGGCCTGGGCCCGCAGCATGTCCTGTCGCATGTCGGCCACGAGGTCGGCACTGGCCGCGTCGAGGATCGCCTCGTCGTCGGCGCTCAGCGTCTCGGTGCCCTCGGGAGCCTCGGCCATCGACTCGGCGGCGGCCTTGGCTCCGGCCGGGGCCTCGGCGTCGGCCGGGACCTCGACGTCGGGGGCCTCGGCGTCGACGAGCTCGTCGGGCTCGACCACGTCGGGCGTGCCGCCGTCTTCGGACGGGGTCGCGGGACGCGGCTCGTCGTCGGGCGTCTTGTTGTCGTCAGTCATGCCGACCGCCTCTACTTCTTGTCGTTGTCGTCGTCGTCCACGACCTCGGCGTCGACGATGTCCTCGTCGTCACCCTGGGCCTGGCCGTCGGCGGGAGCACCATCGGGGCCTGCGGCTCCGGCAGCACCGGCCTGGTCGGCCTGGCTCTGCGAGTAGATCGCCTGGCCGAGCTTCTGCTGGCTCTCGTTGAGCTTGTCGAAGGCGGGCTTGACGGCGGACTCGTCGTCGCCGGCGAGGGCCGACTTGAGCGAGTCGACGTCGGCCTGCACCTCGGACTTGACGTCCGCGGGCAGCTTCTCGTCGTTCTCCTTGATCAACTTCTCGATCGAGTAGACGAGCTGCTCGGCCGAGTTGCGGGTCTCGTTGGCCTCGCGACGTGCCTTGTCTTCGGCGGCGTTCTCTTCGGCCTCGCGGACCATGCGCTCGATGTCGTCCTTCGACAGCGACGAGCCGCCCGAGATGACCATCGACTGCTCGGCGCCGGTGCCCTTGTCCTTCGCGGACACGTGCACGATGCCGTTGGCGTCGATGTCGAAGGTGACCTCGATCTGCGGGACGCCGCGGGGGGCCGGGGCGATGCCGGTCAGCTCGAAGGTGCCGAGGTTCTTGTTGTCGCGGGTGAACTCGCGCTCGCCCTGGAAGACCTGGATCGCGACGGACGGCTGGTTGTCGTCGGCCGTGGTGAAGGTCTCGCTGCGCTTAGTCGGGATGGCCGTGTTGCGCTCGATGAGCTTGGTCATCGCGCCACCCTTGGTCTCGATGCCGAGGCTGAGCGGGGTGACGTCGATGAGCAGGACGTCCTTGCGCTCGCCCTTCAGCACGCCGGCCTGCAGGGCGGCGCCCACGGCCACGACCTCGTCGGGGTTGACGCCCTTGTTGGGCTCCTGACCACCGGTGAGCTGTTTGACGACCTCAGTGACGGCCGGCATGCGGGTCGAGCCACCGACGAGCACGACGTGGGCGATGTCGCCCACCTTCACGCCCGCCTCTTTGATGACGTCGTTGAACGGCTTCTTGGTGCGGTCTAGCAGGTCGCTCGTCCACTGCTCGAACTGCGAGCGCGAGATGGTCTCGTCGAGGTTGAGCGGGCCGTCGGCCGTCAGCGTGAGGTAGGGCAGCTGGATGCTGGTCGAAGTGCTCGACGACAGCTCTTTCTTGGCCTGCTCGGCAGCCTCTTTGAGGCGCTGCTTCGCGATCTTGTCGGTCGACAGGTCGACGCCGTGGGCGTCCTTGAACTTCTTGATCAGGTGCTCGACGATGCGGTTGTCCCAGTCGTCGCCACCGAGGCGGTTGTCACCCGAGGTGCTGCGCACCTGGATGGTCGAGAAGTCTTCGTCTTTGCCGACTTCGAGCAGCGAGACGTCGAACGTTCCGCCACCGAGGTCGAAGACCAGGATGAGCTCGTCTTCTTTGCCCTTGTCGAGGCCGTAGGCCAGGGCGGCCGCGGTCGGCTCGTTGATGATGCGCAGGACGTTGAGACCCGCGATCTCGCCGGCCTCTTTGGTGGCCTGGCGCTCGGAGTCGTTGAAGTACGCGGGGACGGTCACGACGGCGTCGGTGACCTCTTCGCCCAGGTACTGCTCGGCGTCGCGCTTGAGCTTGCCGAGGATGCGCGCACTGATCTCTTGCGGGGTGTACTTCTTGTCGTCGATCTCGACCTTCCAGTCGGTGCCGACGTGGCGCTTGACCGACGCGATGGTGCGGTCGACGTTGGTGACGGCCTGGCGCTTGGCGGTCTCGCCGACCAGCACCTCGCCGTCCTTCGTGAAGGCGACGACCGAGGGGGTCGTGCGCAGACCCTCGGCGTTCGCGATGACGGTGGGCTCGCCACCCTCGAGGACGCTGACGACCGAGTTGGTGGTACCGAGGTCGATTCCTACTGCACGTGCCATGTGCTTTTCTCCTTCGTGGTGCGGTGTGACGAAAGCCTTGGGGGCCGGCCTTGAGTCGGCCTGGCTCAACTTTACTCACGCTGCCGCCGACGTCAAGCTGTGAACCTGAAAGTTGAGCCAGAATGACTCAACTCTCGAACGGGGGTCACCGCGATCGACGCGGACGAGGAGGCGCGACCCCGTCGGCCACGGACGCCCACTAGGTTGACCCCCATGACCGCAGCGCAGACGCTCGCCGACAGCACCCCGATCCCGCGCCGCCGCGTGGTCTCGTGGGCCCTCTGGGACTGGGGCTCGGCCGCCTTCAACGCCGTCGTCACCTCGTTCGTCTTCAGCACCTACCTGGCGAGCGGCGCGTTCGTCGACCCGGCGATCGTCGCGGCAGCCGGAGACGACACCCGCAACCCGGCCCTCGTGCTGGCGAAGGCCGAGAACGCGACGGTCATCTCGACGGCCCTGACGATCGCGGGCGTGCTGATCGCGCTCCTCGCACCCGTGCTCGGCCAGCGCAGCGACGGCTCGGGTCGACGCAAGCTCTGGCTCGCGATGAACACCGGCCTCGTCGTGCTCGCCATGGCCGCGATGGTGCTCGTGGCCCCCGTGCCCGGTTACCTGGTCTTCGGTGCCGCACTGCTCGCCGCCGGCAACATCTTCTTCGAGTTCGCGAGCGTGAACTACAACGCGATGCTCGTGCAGGTCTCGACGCCGCGGACCATCGGCAAGGTGTCGGGCTTCGGTTGGGGCCTCGGCTACGTCGGCGGCATCGTCCTGCTGCTCCTGCTGCTCATCGCCTTCTTGCAGAGCTTCGGCGTCGAGGGACGCGGCGGCCTGTTCGGCGTCGCCACGGGAACGGCCGGAGGCGCCTGGGACGTCCGCCTGTCGATCGTCGTCGCCGCGGTGTGGTTCGCCGTCTTCGCGGTGCCGGTCCTGCTGTCGGTGCCCGAGCCGCCCGCCACCGCCGCGCGGGCCCGGGTGGGCTTGTGGCGCTCGTACCGCCTCCTGGGTTCCACGATCGCCAAGCTGTGGCGCAGCAACCGGCAGGTGCTGCTGTTCCTCGTGGCCAGTGCCGTCTTCCGCGACGGCCTCGCCGCCGTGTTCACCTTCGGGGCGATCATCGCCGCGCAGGTGTTCGGCTTCTCGCCGAGCATGGTCATCTACTTCGCCGTCGGGGCGAACCTCGTCGCCGGCATCGGCACGTTCGTCGGCGGCTGGCTGGACGACCGACTCGGGGCCAAGACGATCATCGTCGGGTCGCTGGTGGGGCTCGTCGTCGCCGCCTTCGCGGTGCTCGCCATCGGGACCGCGACGAACCTCTTCTGGGTATTCGGGCTGGCCCTCGCCCTCTTCGTCGGGCCGATCCAGTCGGCCAGCCGATCGTTCCTGGCCCGCGTGACCCCGCCCGGGCGCGAGGGTGAGATCTTCGGGCTCTACGCGACGACCGGTCGCGCCGTGAGCTTCTTGGCACCGGGCCTGTTCACCCTGTTCGTCTCGGTGACCGGCGACACGCGTTTCGGCATCGTCGGCATCGCCCTCGTGCTGCTGGCCGGCCTGGTGCTGATGCTGCCGGTCAAGGCGGTGCAACGCACCATCGACTGAGCCGGGAACCTTCCGACGACCGGGCCCGACCGCGATCAACCGACCGGGACGCCGCGTGTCTGGTCGAGGTAGTCCCCGACCGTGTCGTCGTGAAGGGCCTGACGCAGGGCGTAGAGCCGATCGACGTCGAACGCCACGTACGACTGCCCGTCGGCGGACGTGCCGCCGCCCGCCGTGGCCATCGTGAACGCGTGCAGACCGGAGGGCCTCAGCTCACGAGCACTCCACGCGATCCCCGCCATGCGAGTGGGGGTCAGGCCGGGGTCGACCGCGACGTGGTCGGCCGTCGCGGCGACGAACGACGAGACCGCCGCGGGATCGGTGAGGGTCCGGCGATCCAGCAGACCGTCGACGAGACCCCGGACGAAGGCCTGTTGGTTGCGCACCCGCTGGTGATCGGCCTCGGCGAAGGACTTCCGCTCGCGGACGAAGTCGAGGGCCTGCTCGCCGTCGAGGTGGTTGGGGCCCGCGACGAAGTCGTGGCCCCCCGCCCGGAACGCACGCTCGGAGACCACGTCCACACCACCGAGAGCGTCGGTCATGCCCTCGAACCCGGTGAAGTCGACCTCGGCCACGTGGTCGATGCGGGTCTGCAACAGCTGCTCGACCGTCTGCACCGTCAGCGGGACCCCTCCCCAGCTGTAGGCGGCGTTGATCTTGGCCATCCCGTGGCCCGGCACGTCGACCCACGTGTCACGCATGATCGACATGACGTACACGTCACGTCGGTCGGCCGGCAGGTGGACCAGCATCATCGAGTCCGATCGCCCCGAGGCCCCGGCCTGCCGGGTGTCGGAGCCCAGCAGGAGGACGTCGAGAGCGCCGTCGTCGACCGCAGCCGGCCGGTCGGCCTCGTCGGGGAAGGCGGCCCGGATCGTGCTCGCCCCGTCGTCCCAGGTGCGGGCGAGGTGGCCGAGGTACCCGGCTCCGACGCCGATCACGAGGGCCGGCAGGCCCACGAAGACCACCAGGGCCGCCACGAGGGTGACGACGGCCGGCCGTCGGCCTCGCCGCCGCGGACGCCTCGACCGGTGGACCGTCGGGCGCGGGACGTCTCGTGCCAGTCCACGGCTCGATCTCGTCGGCCCGTCGAGCCCCAATCGGGTGAGGGCGTCCCCCGCGGGCAGGTCGGGCTCGGGTGGTCGCTGTTCCGGATTCATCCTCACATGATATTTCACATCTGCCACGGCAGCAAGGTCTCCCGAGGAGGGCCCGCGGCCCGCGCAGGTTCCGACTGAGGGACGACGACAACGTCGGTGGCGGTCCGTAGGCTGGTCCGGTGAGCACCCTCGACGACGACTACGACCTCCGCACGTTCGCGGCCGCGCTCGACCCCGAGGCGCCGGGCGACGCACCGCGGGCCGATGCCGCGACCGCCGCCTGGGTCGCCGCCGAGTCCCAGGGCTTCCACGAAGCCTCCGCGGACGACGCGGCCCTCGGCCGGGCCGCCCGCCGCCTCGCCACCGACGGCCGCCGTCTCACCGGCGTGTACCGCCGCGAGGCGAACCCCGGCTCACTCGACGCCGAGGGCCGCCCGGTCGGCACCTTCGCCTCGTTCGACAAGACCCTGCACGTCGGCGGCGGCCGCCTGATCGAGGCCGACCTCGTCGCCGGCGTGACCGTGCAGCCGACCCACCGACGCAAGGGCATCCTCCGCCGCATGATGACCGACGACCTCGCCCGCGCCAAGGCCGCCGGCACCCCGGTCGCCGCGCTCACTGCGAGCGAGGCGTCGATCTACCGGCGCTTCGGGTTCGGCGTGGGCGTCCGCGAACGCACGATCGAGGTCGACGTGCGACGTGCGGGCGGTCTGCTGAGCGAACCCGAGGGCAGTTCCGAACTCGTCACCACGGCCTCGCTCGCCGAGGTCGCCCCCGACGTCTTCGCCCGGTTCCACGTCCGCAGCCCGGGATCGATCGATCGCCACGAGGGCGCGTGGAACCACGCCCTCGGCCGCGAGCGAGCCGACGGCACGCCCGACCCGACCGTCCGAGCCGCCGTGCACCGCGACGCGACCGGCACCGTCGACGGCTACGTGACCTACCGGGTCGAGTCGACCGGTGGCGGCCCGGGCTCCACCGGCACGCAGACCCTCGTCGTCGTCGACCTCGTGGCCGCGACCGACGACGCCTACCTCGGCCTCTGGCAGCTGCTGCTCGCGGTCGACCTGGTCCAGGCCGTCCGCTACTCGAACGCCCCGCAACACGACCCGCTGCCCCATGCACTGGTGGACGGTCGCGCCCTGACGATCAGCCACGACGAGGACCACGTGTGGTTCCGCATCCTCGACCCCGTCGCCGCCCTGCAGGCACGCCCCTGGGCCGCCGACGGCGTCGTCACGATCGCCATCGGCGACTCCCTGGGCCACGCGGCCGGCACGTACCGCGTCACGAGCGAGGCGGGCGGGGCCACGGTCAAGAAGGCCGCCGTGCGTCGCGCCGACCTCGAACTCGACGTCGCGACGCTCGGCTCGCTCTGGCTCGGAGGTTTCGACCCGGTCACGCTGGCCGCCGCGGGCCTCGTCCGCGAGCGCCGCAAGGGGGCCGTGCAGAAACTCCGCGCGATGTCGCTGCCCGACCGCCCGCTGCACAGCATCACCTACTTCTAGGCACGGCATCGGCCCCGGGGCCGAGACGCGGGAGGCGCGGGCCACCCGACCCGCGCCTCCTGCGGGCCTGCGCCCGCCGCACCCGGTCGAGCTGTCACGACCAACCGGTCACGGTCGAACGTGAGCGGCCGGTCGTGACAGCTCGGCTGAGCCGGGGGGAGCTACGCCCGCGCCAGCCCGTTCGCCCGGGCGACCCCGCCGTACCACCGGGCGCTCGGCTTGGGCGTGCGCTCGAAGGTCTCGCGGTCCCACCCGATCAGGCCGAACGTGGGGCGGAAGCCGCTGGCCCACTCGTAGTTGTCGAGGGCGCTCCAGTGCTGGTAGCCGAGCACCTCGATGCCTTCGTCGATGGTGTCGTGGATGTGCTCGAGCGCGCCCTGCGTGTAGGCGATGCGTCGGGTGTCGTCGGCGGTCGCGATGCCGTTCTCGGTGACCATGACGGGCACGTGGCCCGACAGCTCCCACGCGCTGCGGATGCCCTCGGCGGCGGCCGGCGGGTAGAACTCCCACCCGGTCAGCGTCGTCTCGAGCCCCTCGGCGACCGGGCGCGGCCCCTCGGGCCCGACGAAGGTCTGCGTGTAGGCCTGCACGCCGACGAAGTCGTCGCCGGCCGCCATCTCGCTGTACCAGTCGTCACGGACGTAGCCGTACTCGCGGGTCTTCTCGGCGGCACCGGGCTCGTCCAGGGCCTTGAACGCCTGGGTCGCGACGGTCCAGCCCGACTTGACCTGCGGCAACTGCGAGAGCACCTCGCGGCTGCGCTTGTGGGAGGCGAGCAGCGCGTCGGCGACCTCGAGGTCGGGGTTCGGCAGGCCGTAGGCGACGAGGTTCGAGGCGTCCTCTCCCCCGGCCAGCATGGCGGCGATGTTCGGCTCGTTGATGGTGCACACGTACCGGACGCCCTCCGCGACGACCGGCAACGCGAGCTCGGTGTAGCGCGCGAACAGGTCGGCGGCGTCGGGCGCGCGCCAGAAGCCGTCGCGCTCGAACCAGCGCGGCACGGTGAAGTGCATCAGCGTGACGATCGGCTCGATGCCGAACTCGTGGCAGGTCTCGACCATGCGGCGGTAGTGCGCGATCTGGGCCTTACTCACCATGCCGCGCTCGGGCTCGATGCGGGCCCACTCGATGCTGAACCGGTAGCTGTTCAGGCCGAGCTCGGCGAGCAGCCGGATGTCGTCGCGGAACCTGTTGTAGCTGTCGGCCGCGTCACCGCTCGGTTCGACGATGGTCGTGCCGGGGGCGTTCTCGTGCACCCACCAGTTGCTGTTGACGTTGTTGCCCTCGATCTGGTGGGCGGCGGTGGCGGCTCCCCACAGGAAGCCGTCGGGGAAGGTCAGCACAGGGTGGTTCCTTTCGGGTGGAGCGAGAGGGGATGTCAGGAGGCGCGGTGCGTGCGGCGCGGGTTCGGCACCGCGTCGAGCAGCTTCACCGTGTACGGGTCGGTCGGACGCTGCAGCACCTCGGCCGTGTGCCCCCGTTCGACCACGGCTCCCTGGTTGAGCACCATGATGTCGTCGGTGATCAGCCGGGCACTGAGCAGGTCGTGGGTGATGTAGAGCATCGAGACGCCCCACTGCTCGCGGAGGTCCTCGAGCAGCGCGAGCACGCCGGCCCGCAGCGAGACGTCGAGCATCGAGACGGGCTCGTCGGCGATGATCACCTGCGGGTCGCTCGCGAGCGCCCGGGCGATCACGACGCGCTGCCGCTGGCCACCCGACAGCTGGTGCGGCAGCTTGGCCGCGAACTGCTCGACCGGCGTCAGACCGACCGTCTCGAGCAGCTCGAGCACCCGGCGCCGCGCCTCCTGACCGGTCAGGCCGGTGTAGTTCACGACGGGGCGCGTGAGCGTGTACTCGACCGTGTGCAGCGGGTTGAGCGCGGCGTAGGGGTCCTGGAAGACCATCTGCACGTCGCTGCGGAAGCTGCGGAGGGCGCGGCCGCGCAACCTCGTGACGTCGGTGTCGCCGAACGTGACGCTGCCGCTCGTCGGCTTCTCGACGCCCGTGACGAGCTTGGCGATCGTGCTCTTGCCCGAGCCGCTCTGCCCGACGAGGGCGAGCGACTGTCCCGGTTCGAGCGTGAACGACACGTCGCGGACGGCCCGTACGGGGTCGTCCCCGCGACGAGGAGGCGCGTAGGTCTTGGTCACGCCGCTCACGGTGATCGCGTGCTGCGCCGTGCGCTGTCCGCGCGTGGCCACGGTCGGCACCGAGGTCGTGGTGTCGACGCGGCGGTCACCCCGGGCCCGGCGGACCGATCGGTCCTCGAAGCCGGGCAGCGAGACGACCTCGGCGCGCGGGTCGGCGTAGTGCGACAGCAGCATGCGCGTGTAGTCGTCCTGCGGGTCGGCGAGCACGTCGGCCGAGCGGCCGTCCTCGACGATGCGGCCCTCGTGCATCACGAGCACACGCTGCGCCGACTCGAGCACGATGCCGAGGTCGTGGCTGATCAGCACGGCCGTGAAGCCCTCGCTCTGCTGCAGCGAGATGATCGTGTCCATCACCGCGTGCTGCACAAGCACGTCGAGCGCGGTGGTCGGCTCGTCGAAGACCATCAGCTGCGGCTCGAGCGACAGGGCGAGGGCGATCGAGACGCGTTGGCGCATACCGCCGGACAGCTCGCCGGGGAACCGCGCGAGGACGCTCGGGTCGAGCTCGACCTTGGCGACCAGCTCGGCGGCACGGGCGTGCCAGCGGTCGCGCGGCACGTGGCCGTGGGCCTTGAACACGTCGACGAAGTGGTTGCGGATCGTGCGCACCGGGTTCAGCGCGTTCATGCCCGACTGCAGCACCATCGCGAAGCCGCCCTGCCGCTGCTGACGCAGGGCCTCGATGTCGAGGTCGCGGACGTCGGCGCCGTCGAACCAGATGCTGCCGCCGTTGGTGCGCGCCGGCGGCTTCTGCAGCCGGGTCAGCGCGTAGCCGAGCGTCGACTTGCCCGAGCCGGACTCGCCGACCAGGCCGACGAACTCGCCCCGCTTCAGCCGGAACGACACGTGGTCGACGGCCTGCACGGGCTCGGCGCCGGCGCTCTCGTAGACGACGCTGAGGTCGCGGACGTCGAGCAACACGTCGTCGGAGGACGAGGGCGAGGAGGCGGTGGGCTGGTCGGTGAGATCCGTGGCGGTCACTTGCGCGCCTCCTTCTTCTGCTTCGCACCTTCGCGAAGTCGCGGGTTGCCGACGGCGTCGACGCCGAAGTTGATCAAGGTCAGGCTCATCGCCAGCAGGGCGATGCAGAGGCCGGGCGCGAAGAGCAGGATCCACTGGCCGGTGAGCAGGGCGTTCGAATTCTGCGCCCAGTAGAGGATCGTGCCCCAGCTGACGATCGACGAGTCGCCGAGCCCCAGGAACTCGAGGCCGGCCTCGGCGAGGATCGCACTGGTCGCGGCGCCGAAGAACGAGCCGGTGATCAGCGAGGTCATGTTGGGCAGGATCTCGCGGAACACGATGCGCCCCGCGCTCTCGCCCGAGAAGCGTGCCGCCGTGACGAAGTCGCGTGAACGCAGCGACTGCGTCTGGCTGCGCAGCACGCGCGCACCCCAGGCCCAGCCGGTGATGACGATCACCGCGAGGATCACGGTGATGCCGCCGTTCTGCAGGTAGGCCGCGATGACGATCATCAGGGGCAGACCCGGGATCACGAGGAACAGGTTCACGACGAAGCCGACGACGTCGCCGCCGAAGCCCTTCATGTAGCCCCAGCTCAGCCCGATCGCGACGGCGACCAGCGTCGACAGCACGCCGGCGACGACGCCGACGAAGACGCTGATGCGGGCGCCGTAGATCAGCTGGCTCAGGACGTCCTCGCCGGCCGCCGTGGTGCCCATCCAGTGGGCCCAGCTCGCGTCGGCGTTGCGCTCGAAGCCGTTCTCGCTGCCGCCGTAGGGGGCGAGCAGCGGGGCGAAGATCGCGACGAGCACGAACAGGCCGAAGATGACGACGCCGATCTTCGCCTTGGGGTTCGACCAGATGGTCGCGGCCATGCGGCCGATGGTGAGCCAGCGACTGGGCGCCTTCTGCTCGGCGGGGCCGGTGGGAGGCGCGCCCTCGGGCAGGTGGACGGACACGGTGGAGGTCATCGGCGGGTCCTTGGGTCGAGCACGCCGTACAAGATGTCGACGAGGAAGTTGGCGACGAGCACGCTGACCGTGATCATCAGGAAGAGGGCCTGCATCAGCGGGTAGTCCTGGCCGATGACGGCGTTGAATAGCAGGTACCCGATGCCGGGGTAGCCGAACACCTGCTCGACGAGGATCGAGCCGCCGACCACGCCACCGAGGGCGAGGCCGAAGCCGGTCAGGTTCGGCAGGATGGCGTTGCGGGCGGCGTAGCGAACGGCGACCGTACGACCCTTCAGGCCGTTGGCCTCGGCGAAGGTGACGTAGTCGTCACCCAGCGTCGAGATCATCGCGTTGCGCATGCCGAGGATCCAGCCGCCGAGGCTCGTCAGCAGGATCGTGATGGCCGGGAGCACCGCGTGCTGCAGCGCGTCGCCGACGAAGGCCGGCGTGAACCCGGGCGTCGTCGTCGCGCCGTAGGCCCCCGTGGTGGGGAACCAGTGCAGCACGTAGCCCAGGAAGAACAGCAGCAGCAGGGCCGTCCAGAAGTACGGGAACGTGCTCATGAAGCTGCCCGACAGGGTGGGCAGCGAATCGAGCCAGGTGCCGCGCTTCCACGCCGCGGCGACACCGATCAGGGTGCCGAGCACGAAGGCGATGACCGTGCAGACGCCGACGAGGATCAGCGTGAACGGCAGGGCCTGGCCGACCAGGTGGCCGACCGTCTCGGGGAAGAACGTGTAGCTGGTGCCGAAGTCGAGACGCACCACCTGACCGAGGTAGCTGACGTACTGCTGCAGCACGTTGCCGTCCGGCACCCCGAGCTGGGCCTCGATGGCGGCACGGGTCGCCGCGCTGACCGGACCGTTCAGCGACAGCTTCGCGATCGCGGCGTCGGTCGGGCTGCCGGGCATCAGCCGCGGCAGGATGAAGTTCAGGGTGACCGCGGCCCACAGGGTGAGCACGAACAGGCCGAGTTTCTGGGCTGCGTACTTCACTGGTCGCCCTCTTTCTGGTCGACGCGCTTGAGCTTCGTGAAGATCAGCAGCGGTGCCTGGTCGTAGTTCTGCGGTGCCATGTACGGGTTCTCGGCGGTGGGCCATCCGGTGAACTTCGAGTCGTTGAACAGACCCCAGAGCCCGCCGTAGTAGAGGCCGATCACGGGCAGCTGGTCGTAGACGACGTTCTGCAGCTGGTACGCGTACTGCTTCTGCTGCTCGGGGTCGGTCGTGGCCTTCCAGTCGTCGAGCAGCTGGTCGACCGCCGGGTCGCTGAACCGCTCGAAGTTGGCCGCCGTGGTCTCACCGACCGGGGTCGCGAAGTCGCTGTTGAGCAGGTTGTTGTAGGCCTGGTAGACGTTGCCGTTGCCCATGCCGCCCATCGCCATGTCGAACTCGCCGTTCGCGATGGCCGACTGGTAGCCGGCCGGCTGGGGAGCCTGGATCTGCACGTCGATGCCGATCGCGCCCAACTGGCTCCGCACCTCCTGCACGGCCCGCAGCCAGTCGGTGTAGCCGTTGGCGGTGAGGATCGTGATCTTCAGCTGCTTGCCGTCGGGGCCGACCAACTCGTCGCCCTGCTGCGTGTAGCCCGACTCGGCGAAGGCCGCGAGGGCGCCGTCGACGTCCTGCTCGAGGATGCCGGCGTTCGGGATCGACGGGTCGAGGTCGTCCTGCTGGTTGGGCAGGATGAGCCCGGTCTGACCGGCCGGCTCGAGGTACCCCTCGGTGGCCGACTCGGCGATCGGACCGCGGTCGAGCGCCAGCGCGATGCCGCGCCGCACGTTCACGTCGTCGAACGGCGCCTTGGTGAGGTTCGGCACGAGGCCGATCACGCCTCCCGGCGGGAACCAGAACTGGTTGTCGGGGCTGGCGGCGCCCCAGGTGCCCTCGACGTCGCTGATGAACGAGTACGACCAGTCGTAGCCGCGCGTGACGGTGTCGAGCTGGTTGTTCGTCGCGGGCAGGATCAGGTGCCCGATCTCGATCTTGTCGGCCTGCCAGTAGGTCTCGTTCTTGTCCATCGAGTACTGCTGCGGCGAGTAGTTGCCGAGCGTGAACGGTCCGGTGCCGACCGGGTCGGGGTTGCGGAAGGTCGTGGGGTCGTCGACGTCCTTCCACAGGTGCTCGGGCACGATCGTCGTCTGGCCGATGATCTCCATCGCGGGCACGTCGTCGGTCTGCAGGTGGAAGACCACGTGGTCGCCCTGCTGCTCGATCGTGTCGATGTGCTGCCAGGCGCCCTTGAGGTCGAGCGACGGGTTCGCCTTGATCAGGTCGAACGTGTAGACCACGTCGGCCGGGGTCATCGGCGTGCCGTCGGACCACTCAACGCCGTCGCGGATCGTCATGTCGATCGTGCGCGCGTCGGGCAGGACGGTCTCGCTCGCGAGCCAGGGGGTGATCTCGCCGTCGAGCGGGTTGATCTCGAGCAGGGGCTCGTAGATCCAGGTCGAGGCGGTGCGCTTGTTCGTGAGGAACGGGTTGAAGTTGCGCTCGAACTGCGGGTTGCCCTTGTCGGCGTTGATCAGCATCGTGTCGGCCCCGATGCTGGGGTCCGGCTGGCTGCGGATCTGGATGCTGCAGCCGGTGGCCACGAGCACGGCGGCCGTGGCCGCTGCCAGGGCCGCGAGCGTGCGGAAGCGTCGGCGCGGGTGTCGCCGAGGGGGTGTCGCGTGCGTCATCGCCACGTTCTCTCATTCGTCGTCGAGGTGAGCTGGGCCCACTGTAAGCGCATACATCGTGTGTGCGCAAGCAGCGGGGCTCGGCGAGACGGCACGACGTGCCGCTCAGGTCCTGACGTGAGCGGCACGTCATGACGTCTCGGGGTCGCGAGCCCCCGGGGACGAGGAGGCGCGAGGTCGTTCGACGCCGAGCCAACCGTCAGGGGACGCCCGGGCCCGCACGCCAGAATCGGCGTCGGGTGCCGGTCGCGGCGCCCCGGCCGACCGGAGGGACCCGCATGGCCAGCACGACGCAGCTGCGAGCACTCCGCGCCTCGCTGCCCGTGGTCGCCGAGCGGGCGCACGACATCGCCGACGACTTCTACCGTCGCCTGTTCGCCACGCGACCCGACCTGCTGCGCGACCAGTTCAACCGGGGCGACCTCGCGCAGGGGCGGCAGCAGCGTGAGCTCGCCCGCACGATCGTGGCGCTCGCGCAGGCCGTCCTCGACGCGGCCCCGGGGTCGACGCGAGGCGAGGGGGCCGACCGGCACCGCGCCTCCTCGGGGGGCCGACCGTCCGGCGGGGACGCCGCCCGCCAGGCCGGGGCGCCGACCCTCGCGCCGGCGACTCCCGGCGAGATCGTCTCGCGGTTGGCCCAGCGGCACGCGGCGCTCGGCGTCAACCGCGACGAGTACGACCTGTTCGAGCGGCACCTCGGCGAAGCGTTCGCGGTCGCCCTCGGCCCGGACTTCACAGCCGAGGTCGCCGACGCCTGGGCGGCCGTCTACCGTCAGGCCCGCGACGAGATGGTGGCGACGGTCGAGGCGATCTACCGGCAGGCCGACCTCGAGCCGGGTGACGAGTGGCGCGAGGCCCTCGTCACCGAGCTCCGCGTCGAGGCCGAGGACGTGGTCGCGATCACCCTGGTCTCGGCCGACAGCGAAGCGCTGCCCCGGTACCGCGCCGGCCAGTTCGCGTCGGTGCAGGTGCGGCTGGCCGACGGGGCCCGGCAGATCCGGCAGTACAGCCTGCGCGGCGGTCACGACGAGCAATGGCGCATCAGCGCACGGTTGCTGCTCGGTGAACCGCCCGCGCCCGACGGTGAGGTGTCGTCGCACCTGATGGGCGAGCTGCGGGTCGGCGACGTGGTGAGCGTCTCGCCCCCGATCGGGTCGCTCACGATCGACGACCTCGACGACGCCCCCCTGTTGTTCGTCTCGGCGGGCATCGGCTGCACGCCTGTGCTCGGCATGCTCGACCACCTGGCCCGCACGGAGCCCGACCGCGTCGTGACGGCGCTGCACTTCGAGCGCACGCCCGAACGGCACGCACACCGCGTCGAACTCGAGGCGCTGGTCGCGTCGATGCCGAACGCGACGCTGCGGGTCAGCTACACGCAGGGGTCGCTGTCGGCGCTCAGCGCGCTGGCCGAGGCGTCGATCGACGGGCCGGGCGTCTACCTCGACCCGATCGACCTGGCCCGGGTCGACCTGACCGCGTCGCACCGGGTGTTCCTGTGCGGACCGGTGCCGTTCATGGCGATCGCCCGGGCTGCCCTGATCGGCCACGGGGTCGACGCCGAGCGCGTGCACTACTTCGTCTTCGGGCCGGACGACGGCAGCGTCACCGGCGCCGACACCGGGCAGGGCGGGCTCGGGTAGGGCCGGGGCCGGGGCCGGCCGGCGAGGAGGCTCGGGCTTCAGAGCGCGGGACAGCTCTCGCGCAGCAGCACCTCGACCGGCAGGGTGACCCGCTGCGGGGGCGCACCCGGGTCGGTCAGTCGTCGCACGACCGTGCGGACGGCGATGCGGCCGAGCTCACCCATCGGCTGGCGCACCGTCGTGAGCCGGGGCCGGGAGAACCGGCCGGCGTCGATGCCGTCGAACCCCGTCACGAGCACACGACCGGGCACGTCGACGCCCTGCTCACCGAACACGTCGAGGACGCCGAGCGCCGACTGGTCGTTCGCGCAGAGGACGGCCCGGGGCAGGTCGCCGGCCTCGAGCAGGGCCGCAGCGGCGCGACGACCGCCGGCGCGGGAGAACTCGCCCGGCTCGACCCGGACCGTGACGCGCGCCCCGGCGGCGCGGTGCGCCTCGACGGCCCGGTCGAAACCGGCGTGACGGTCGAGTTCGTCGGGCGAGTCGGACGGTCCGGCGACGTAGGCGACGTCGCGCACGCCCCGCGTTCCTACCACGAAGTCCGTCAGGGCGTGCATGCCGGCGACGTTGTCGACGCCGACGTGGTCGAGGTCGTCACCCGGCCTCGAGTCGGCGAGCACGACGACGGGGATGCGTCGCGAGACGTGCGCGAGCAGGTCGCCCGGCACCGTCTGGGCCAGCACCGCGAGCCCGTCGACCCGGCCCGCGATGTCGTTGACCATCACCTCGCGGCTCGACCCCCGGCCGGCCGCGACCATGAGGGCGAATCCGCGTCGCCAGGCCTCGACCTCGGCGCCGCGCAGCACCTCGTCGAAGTAGAGGTTCGCCGGGTTCGACCCGTGGTCGGATGCAGGAGGCGCGGTGGGGGTCGTCGCACCGCGGTCCGGCTCGACGACGGCCGGCGCCTCCGCCCGCTCGCGGTCGTCGATCAGCGGGATGCGCGACGCATCCGACACCCGGGCCCAGTCGGGTTCGGGGCCGTCGATGCCGTCGTGGCCCGGCAGGAAGAGCCCGAGCACGCCCGTGCGTCGCCCGGCGAGGCCGCGGGCCGCGCCGCTCGGCACGTAGCCGAGGGCACGCACCGACTCGAGCACCCGGCTGCGGGTCTCGGGGCGCACGTCGTCGGGACGGCGCAGCACCCTCGACACCGTCGCGATCGACACGTCGGCGTGGGCGGCCACGTCGTACACGGTCGGGGCCTTGGTCACGAGTGGTCCTCCAGGCGGGCGGCGGCGGGTCGCGGACCATCCTAGGTCGGTCGGTGCCCGAGGCCGGGCCGCGCCTCCCGTGCTCGTCGGCCGTCGGCGCCGGTGCGTGCAGTCGGCGACCGCACGAGCCGAGGGCACCGCCCGAGCGGTGGGACGACGAACGCCGCCCGTCCTGTCGTGGACGAGCGGCGTTCGGAGGTGGCCCGGCAGGGCCGTCGGTCACTCCCCGGCAGGGCCGGCGGTCGATCGGCGACGGTGTCGGGTCGCGACGACGGTGGCCGCCCCGACGAGCACCATGAGCAGTGCCGCCGCCGCGAACGGCGTCGGCTCGCTGCCCGTGTAGGCGAGCGCCCCGGTGGCGCGGACGGTCGAGACCGGTACGACACCCGTCGAGACCGGCGTCACCACGGGAGGCGCGGGTGCCACGACCACGGCGGCCACGGAGAAGAGGACCGGCGTCGTGAAGGCCGACGTCGTCCCGTCCGTCAGGGTCTGGACGGCGGTCACCCCGAAGTCACCGACGGGGACGCCGGTCACCGGGAGCGAGAACGCTCCGGTCGCGTCGGTCTGCACGAAGGCGAACGCACCACCGATCGCGGGATCGTACGCGACGGGGTCGGCCGCCACCCGGGCGGACCGGGCCGAGGCCGACGGAATGGTCTGGTCGAGGTCGGCCAGCTGGTCGGCGGTCGCGAGCACCACCGTCACGAGGGCGTTCGGCTGGGCCGTGCCGGTCACGGTGACGGTGCCCGGCTCGAGGACCGCACCCGTGACGGGGGCCGTGATGGCCGGGCCCGAGATGGCGGCCTCGACGAGCAGGTCGAGGGTCGCCTCGCTGCCCTCGGAACCGACGAGGGTCAGCGTGGTGACCCCGGCGGGCACGGTCGACGGCAGCTGGGCGAGGTCGTCGACCCGGCCCCGCTCGTCGGCGACGAGTTCGCCGTCGAGACCGTCGATCGTGATCGTCTCGCCGGGCACGAAGTTCGCGCCGCGGATGCGGAAGGGCTTGCCCGCCTGGACGGTGCCGTCGGCGACGGCCACGACCGGGTCGCCGCCGAGGTCTTCGGTGACGGCCGCGAAGGCGTCGACGACGCCCGCGCCGTAGAGGGCGGGGTCACCCCCGCCGTCGGCCTGGCTCTTCAGCAGCGCCTGCAGCTCGGCCGGCGTCGCGTCGGGGTGGGTCGAGGCGAGCAACGCGGCCACGCCGGCGACGTGGGGCGAGGCCATCGAGGTGCCGTTGTAGACCTCGTAGCGACCGCCGAAGACGGTGCTGAGGATGCCCGAACCGGGCGCTCCGAGGTCGATGACGCCGGCACCGTAGTTCGAGTAGCGCGCGTCGAAGACGGGCTGGCCGTCGGCACCCTCGCGCAGGGCCGAGACCGTGATCACGCCGTCGATCTCGGCGGGCATGTCGATGCAGCCCTGCGACACGTCACGGCCTTCGACCGGGGTCGAGTCGTTGGGGCTCGTGTCGTTCGTGGTCTTGTTCGCCAGGTCGTAGGCCGAGTTGCCGGCGGCGGCGACGCTCAGCACCCCCTGCGTCTCGGAGTACTCGACGGCGCGGGTCACGGCCTCGAGAGCCGGGGCCTGATCGGCCTGGCCCTGGCACCAGAACTCGTAGGGGTCGACGTAGTAGCTGTTGTTGGTGACGTCGAAGCCCTTGTCGGCGGCCCACATGAAGCCGCAGAGCGCGTACTCCGGGTAGATGTAGCCGTCGTAGTTGACGACCTTGACGCTGGCGAGCGTGACACCGGGGGCGATGCCGACGATGCCCACCCCGTTGTGGGCGGCCGCGATCGTGCCGGCGACGTGCGTGCCGTGCGACTCGCTGTCGTCGACGGGGACCCACGCCGATTGGTCCTGGTCGGGAACGCCGTTGACGGCACAGCCGACCGAGAGGGCGGGGTCGACCTGTCCGGCCAGGTCGGGGTGCGAGACGTCGATGCCGCTGTCGAGCACGCCGACCACGACGTCGGGGTCGCCGGGCGTGATCTCACGGGCCTCGGGCGCACCGATCGCGCTCATGTCCCACTGCTCGGCCTCGAGCGGGTCGACCGGGGCCACCTGCTCGCCGAGGGGGCGGTCGATGCCCTGGGTGCCGGCGCCGGCCGGGGCCACCGTCTCGGCAGCACCGACGGCCGCGGTGCGCGTCGGGCCGGCGGACTCGACGCCCGCCGCCAGACGGATGGCCGTGAGGAAGTTCCCGTCGGACGACTGGGCGGTCAGGACGCCGATCTCGGGGTACCGGCTGAGGACCGTCCCGCCGTCGGCGACGACTGCGGCCGCCGCGACGTCGACCGCCGCCTGGCCGGTGGCCGCCGTGTTGACGACGTAGTTCATGACCACGCCGTCCGCGACCTGCACGTCGGCCTCGGGCAGTGGTGCGGCCGGGGCCTCGACCGCGTCCGGGTTTTCGGTCGCGTCCACGGCATCGGTCGCGTCCGTGGCGGGCGCCTGACCCGCCGGGTCGGCGATCTCGACCGCGGCGTCGGCGGCGTCCGTCGACGGCGCCTCGGTGACCACCTCGGTCGACTCGGCGGTGGTGGTCGGCGTCTCGGTCGCCTGGCCGGCGACGGAGCCGTCGACCGTGGCGTCGCCGCCGTCGGCCGCGAAGGCGGCGGTGGGTGCCAGGGCGAGGGCCCCGGCGAGCGCCAGCGAGGTCGCGATGCGCGGCCCCCGGCGTGCGGTGTTCCTGATCACGGACGTGCTCCTGCGGGTCGGGTCGTCTCGCCACGGGCACGGAGCGACGGGGCGAGATCGCGATGGCCGGGGATCACCCCGCTCGGCCCCCCGAGATCGGACGGCCCCTCAGCCGGATGTCACCACTTTAGGGGCGGACGTGTTACGACGGGATGACGATTTCCACCGATCCCGGGGGACCTGGTCGTACGCCTCGTCCCCATCCTCCCGATCGCCCGCGCGTTACGCAGCGTTGCCCCGCGGCGCCCGTCGCCGACGTGCCGCCCGTAGCGTGGGACGCATGGCCACCAGCGACACCATCTCGAACCTGCTCGACGAGCGACGGACCTTCGCCGCGCCTCCTGCGCTCGTCGAGGGGGCCAACGTCACGTCCGCCGAGCACGCGCGGGCGGCCGCCGACCCCGTCGCGTTCTGGGCCGAGGCGTCGCAGCGACTCGACTGGCACACGCCGTGGACGGTCGCGCACACCTGGAAGCCCGTCACCGAGGGGCCCGACGGTGAGCTCACGGTGCCCGAGGCCACCTGGTTCGCCGACGGCACGCTCAACGTCGCGGTGAACTGCGTCGACCGGCACGTCGATGCAGGCCGCGGCGACAAGGTCGCCCTGCACGTCGAGGGCGAGCCCGGCGACCGCCGCGACATCACGTACGCCCAACTGCAGCGCGAGGTCGTGAAGGCCGCGAACGGCCTGCGCTCGCTCGGCATCGGTCAGGGCGACCGGGTGGTCGTCTACCTGCCGGTGATCGCCGAGACGATCGTGGTGACCCTCGCCATCGCGCGACTCGGGGCGATCCACTCGCTCGTCTTCGGCGGGTTCTCGGGTGAGGCACTCAAGTTCCGGGTCGAAGACACCCGCGCCAAGCTGCTCGTGACGACCGACGGGCAGTTCCGACGAGGAGGCGCGGTGCCGGTCAAGGCGAACGCGGACCACGCGGTCAGCGGCGACAACGAGATCGAGCACGTGCTCGTCGTGCGGCGCACCGGCGACAAAACCCCCGACGTCCCCTGGACCGAGGGGCGTGACCTCTGGTGGCACGACGTCGTCGACCCGCAGCCCGACACCGACGAACCCGAGTTCTTCGGTGCCGAGACCCCGTTGTTCATCATGTACACGAGCGGCACCACCGGCAAGCCGAAGGGCCTGGTGCACACGAGCGGCGGCTACCTCACCCAGGCGAACTGGACGCACTGGGCCGTCTTCGACGCCAAGCCCGACGACGTGCACTGGTGCACCGCCGACCTCGCCTGGGTCACGGCGCACACCTACGAGATCTACGGCCCGCTGTCGAACGGGCTGACCCAGGTGATCTACGAGGGCACTCCCGACACCCCGCACCCGGCCCGACACCTCGAGATCATCGAGCGGTACGGCGTGACGACGTACTACACGGCCCCGACGCTGGTGCGCACGCTGTCGTCCTGGTTCCCCGACGGGCTGCCCGACACCTACGACCTCTCGTCGCTGCGCCTGCTCGGCACGGTCGGCGAGGCCATCAACCCCGAAGCGTGGGTCTGGTTCCACGAGCAGTTTGGCCGGGGCGAGTGCCCGATCGTCGACACCTGGTGGCAGTCCGAGACCGGGGCGGCCGTCATGGCCCCGCTTCCCGGGGCCGACACCCTCAAGCCGGGCTCGTCGCTGCGGGCCCTGCCCGGGCTGTCGACCGCCGTGGTCGACGACGCCGGCGAGCGCGTCCCGAACGGCAGCGGCGGCTACCTCGTGGTGCAGCAGACCGGGCCCGCGCTCGCCCGCACGGTCTGGGGAGACCCCGAGCGGTATCGCGACAGCTACTGGGCGACCTACTGGCGGCAGGGCTGGTTCTTCTCCGGCGACGGCGCGAAGTACGACGCCGACGGCGACATCTGGGTGCTCGGCCGGGTCGACGACGTGATCAACGTGTCAGGTCACCGCCTGTCGACCATCGAGATCGAGTCGTCGCTCGTGTCGCACCCGGCCGTCGCCGAGGCGGCCGTCGTCGGTGTGACCGACGAGCGCACCGGCCAGGCGATCGCCGCGTTCGTGGTGCCGTCCATCCGACCGGCAGGAGGCGCGGTGCGAGACGCCGGCGACGCCACCGAGCCGTCGGTGTGGGCTCCGCTCGCGGGGTCGCTCTCGCCGACGCTGCGCGCCCACGTGGCCGATCAGATCGGGCCGATCGCCAAACCGGCCACCGTGCTCGTCGTGCCCGACCTGCCCAAGACCCGCTCGGGCAAGATCATGCGGCGGCTGCTGGCCGACATCGTCGACGGCCGCCCCCTGGGCGACACGACGAGCCTGCAGGACGAGACCGTGCCCGGCCGGGTGGCGGCCGTCCTCGCCGAGGCGACCCGCGCCTCCTGACGTCGGGAATCCCGTGGGGGCGGGCGGAGTTGTCGTGTCCGTGGCTCGACGGCGCGCCCACACCCTTGTCAACGAGAAGAAAGCGGCACCATGTCGATCTCCGAGTCCACCGCCCCGTCCACCGTCCGCACCGCCGAGACCAGCGTCCCGATCGTGTCGCTGCTCGACGAGCGCTGGAGCCCCCGCTCGTTCGACCCGACCGCCGAGATCTCGGACCGTCAGCTCGACGCCCTGCTCGAGGCCGCCCGCTGGGCTCCGTCGGCGCAGAACCACCAGCCCCGCCGCTTCATCGTGGCCCGCCGCGGCAGCGAATCGTTCGACACCATCGTCGGCACCCTGATGAGCTTCAACGCGATGTGGGCCGGCAACGCCGCGGCACTGATCGTCGCCGTCGCCGAGACGTCGACGGTCGAGGGCGACGCCCGCCCGACCGCCGAGTACGACCTCGGCCAGGCCGTCGCCCACCTCACGGTGCAGGCCCACGCCGAGGGCTTCCACACCCACCAGATGGCCGGCGTCGAGTGGGACAAGATCGTCGCCGCCTTCGACCTGACCGACAACCTCAAGCCCGTCACCGTCACGGCCGTCGGCGTCGTCGACGAGGCCGACAAGCTGATCGAGGCCCTTGCCGAGCGCGAGACCGCCCCCCGCGAGCGCCTGCCGCTCAGCGAGCTCGTCCTGCGCCGCGACTAGTCCCCGCCGAGATCGGCCCGGGCTGGTGCCTGCCAGCCCGGGCTGGTTGGCTGGGCGCATGTCGATCTCCAGCACGGCCGAGAAGGCCGAACTCCTCCGCTCCCTGCACGTCCCCGGCGACCCGCTGATCGTGACGAACGTCTGGGACAGCATCACCGCGCGCATCGTCGCGGGCGCACCGGGCGTGAAGGCCCTGGCCACCGCCTCCCACTCGATCAGCGAGGCCCACGGCGTGGAAGACGGCGAAGGGCTCGACATCGACGACATGCTGGCCGCCGCCCGCGTCGTGATCCGCTCGGTCGACCTGCCCGTCTCCGTCGACTTCGAGAAGGCCTACGCGACCGACGCCGCCGGCACGCTCGACAACGTCTTCCGCCTCATCGAAGAGGGGGCCGCCGGCCTCAACATCGAGGACAGCATCGGCCAGGCCAAGGCACCCTTGTACGACATCGACACCCAGGTCTCGAAGATCGCGGCCGCCCGCCGCGCCGGCGACCGTGCCGGGGTGCCGATCGTCATCAACGCCCGCGTCGATGCCCTGGCCGGCGACCCCGACTCGTTCGACGACGCGATCACCCGGGCCAACGCCTACCTCGACGCCGGCGCCGACTGCGCCTTCGTCCTCGGCCTCGGCACCGAAGACCTCGTCAAGGCCGCCCTCGACCAGATCCACGGCAAGGTCAGCGTCATCTCGAACCCGTCGTCCGTCCCGCTCGCCCGTCTGGCCGAGCTGGGCGTCTCGCGGGTCAGCTTCGGACCGACCACGATGGGTCTGACTCTGTCGCACCTGCGCGACGCCGCCACGACCCTCACCGCGCGCGGCGACTACCCGTCCGAGCTCGGCTTCTCGTTCTGACGGACGGCCGGGCCGGGCGCGTCGTCCACGCCCCCTGACGAACGACGCGACCCGCGCCTCCCGAGCTCGTGAGAGCCGAGGAGGCGCGGGTCGCGTCGTGCGGGGACGTCACCTAGTCGTCGTGGTCGCCCTTCGAGCGGTCGCCCTTCGAGGGCCCGTCCTCGGCGCGCTCGTCCTTCTTCCGATCGGATGCGGACGCCTCGGAGCCGCCCTCGCCGTCCGGCTCGGGCACCTCGTCACCGTTCTTCTCGATGGTCGCCGCGGCCGCCTGTCGCAGGCGCATGCCGGCGAGCTCGTCCTTGGCGAGGGCCGCGGCCTTCTTCTCGCTCTGGGCGGTGTCGCGGGGCGGCAGCAGGATGTCGCGCTCGGCCCGGAGGCCGGCCTGCAGCTCACGACCGCGCTCGAGCTCGGCGTCGAACTCGGCCCCGAAGAGCAGGGCGTTGTTCGTGATCCAGAGCCACAGCAGGAAGACGATGACCGCACCGAGCGAGCCGTACGTCTTGTTGTAGTTCGAGAAGTTCGCGATGTAGAACGCGAACCCCACGGACGCGACCAACCAGATGAGCAGGGCCACGAGCGACCCGAGGCTCATCCACTTGAACTTTGGCTGCTTGACGTTCGGAGCCCAGTAGTAGAGCACCGCGACGATCACGATGGCGATGATCGCCAGGATCGGCAGCTTGGCGATGTCCCAGACGAAGACCGCGGTGCTGCCCAGTCCGACGAGGTCGCCGACCGTCTCGGCCACGGGGCCGCTGATGACCAGGATGAGCGCCGCGACCACGATGAGCACGACCGTGAACGCCGTGACGCCGAGCATGGTCGGACGGAGCTTCCAGATCGGACGCCCCTCGTCGATGCCGTAGACGCGGTTCATGGCCCGCCCGAAGGCACCCACGTAACCGGAGGCCGACCAGAGGGCACCCAGTACACCGACGATCAGGGCGACCCCGGCGGCCGGCGAACCGGTGAGCTGCATGATCGGTTCCCGTAGCAGGGCGGCGACGTCCTCGGACCCGAACTGCGACACGAGGTCGAGCAGCGTCTTGGCGGTCGAGTCCGCCTGCCCCACGACGCCGAGCAGCGACACGATCGCCAGCAACGCCGGGAAGATCGCCAGCACCGCGTAGTACGTGAGCGCGGCGGCGAGGTCGGTGCACTGGTCGCGGGTGAACTCGCGCAGGGTCTTGCCCAGCACGTACCCCCACGAGGGCTTGGAGACGTCGGTCAGGTCCTGCGGCTTGCGCGAGTCGTCCTCGTCGGGTGACTGCTGCTCGCGCTCGGTGCTCTTCTGGGCCACGGGTCAGCGCCTGATCGTCTTGACGATGCCGGTGACGAGCGCCACGACGCCGACGGTGCCGGCCGCGGCGGCCGCCACGACGGGCTTCGGGTCGCTGTCGAGGCGGCGCTTGACGCTCGCCTTCAGCCGACGGGCGTGGGCGGGGACGCTCAACTTGTCTTCGATGGCGTCGAGCGTGGCCGCGAACTCTTCACGCGTGCGGGCGAGGTCGAGCTCGATCTCGGGGATGCTCGCGCCGGGGCGGGGCCCGGTGGCGTTCTCGGCGTCCTTGTCGGGCGACGTGCTGCCGTGGGCGTCGGCGCGCTCCTCGGCCGCACGGGCCTCGGCGAGCTCGGCCCGGGGGTCGGGCTCGTCGCCCTTGCCGCGTTTCGCCGTGCCGTGCTTCTCGTGATCGCTCGCGTCAGTGCTTCTCGGAGTCATAGCTGCCCTGCCCTTTCAACGCGCTGACGTCGGCCTTCACGCTGGCAACGGCCTTCTCGGGGGTCGGCGGCACGCCCTTCTTCAGGGCCTTGATGCCGAGCAGCGCGAGCACGGCCGTGATCACGAGCAGGACGGCCGCCACGATGAGCGCCGCGAGCCAGGGAGCGACGACGGTCGCCAGCCCGAGCACGCCGGCCGTGATGAGCACGGCGAGCAGGAAGAAGCCGAACAGGGCGGCGCCGACCAACAACCCGACGCCCACCCCGGCCTCCTTGGCCTTGGTGGCGAGCTCGGTCTTGGCGAGCGCGATCTCGCCGCGGATCAGCCGCGAGATCAGCTCGGGCAGGCTGCCGATCAGCGAGCCGAGCGAACGTTTGGTGCTCTGTTCGGGTGCCTTCAGGTCACTCACCGACCGTCACCCCCGGCAGCTTGTCGTCGTCGGGGCTGGTGCCCGAGGTCTGCTTCTTGACGTCGTCGGCCTTCTCGTTCACCTTGTCGGCAGCCTTGTGCGCCGCCTCGGTCGCCTTGGCGGCGGCCTTGTCGGTGGCGTCCGAGCCCTTGCCGGAGACGGACTTCGCCTTGGAGCCGACCGCGTGGGCGGCGTCGTTCGCGACGTCCTGAGCCTTCTTGGCGACGACCGGAGCGTTCTCCTTCACGAAGCCCTCGGCCTGCTGCACGCCCTTCTGGACGGTCGGGTTCTCCCACAGGCTCTCGGCCTGGTTCTTGATCTTGACGTAGGCGCCGCGGCCCGCGCGGGCTCCGAGGACGTACCCGACGGCCGCTCCTGCGACGAAGAGGATCTTGCCTTTCATGAGTGCTCCTTGGTTCGTGGTGGCAGGTAGGCCTCCCACGGTGGCACGAGACGGAGCACACGGCCCAGATTGGCCGGGCATCCGTGGACGACGCCACCCGTCGGCACGCGGGGGACGAGCCGCCCCGACGCCGCGGTCAGGAGGCGCGGGTCGCCACCAGCGGGACACGCACCTCGAGCGCGTCGCTGCGCACCGTGGCGACCGCCAGCCGCACGAGTCGGGCCGTGCACCAGCAGAACAGGACCACGAGCAGGGCGTTGCGGGCGCCCAGGACGAGCACGGCCACCGGGTTGAGCTCGATCAGCGGCCGGTAGAGGATCGGGAAGACCAGCGTCGTGAGCCCCGAGGCCCAGGCGGTCAACACGGCCGGCGTCCGGAACGCCTCGGGGCGCGAGGCGTACCCGACGGCCACGATCGGGACGATCCAGAGCAGGTACTGCGGCGAGCCCACCTTGTTGAAGACGACGAAGGCGAGGGTGAGGGTCAGGGCGCCGAGCAGCACCGTGCCGAACTCGTCGCCGCGGGCACGAGCCGGGACGACGGCCACGGCGTCGGCGGACGCCGCCGACCCGCGCCTCCTCGATCCACCCCACCGGGGCAGGCCGAAGCTGGCCACGGCCAGCACACCGGCCAGGAGCACGAGGACGGCGAGCATGACCTGGGTGCTCTCGTTGATCATCCAGGTGTCGCCCGGGCCCATCACCTCGCGCGTGGCGAGGGCGACGTTCTGGTAGACCGAGGCGCCGGGGACGCGCAGCATGGCCATCCACAGCCAGGGCGTCGAGAGCGTCGCCTCGAGCTGCAGGGCCCGCCCCGACTGCATCGTGACGAAGCTCGTGAGGTCGTCGGCCCCCCGGCCGAGCAACACGCACGACACGACGACCATGGTGACGAGCACGCCCCCGCGCAGCACGACCGCCCGGTGACGCGACCCGACGACGACCGCCGCGATGACGGCGGCGGGCCAGACCTTGATCCAGGTCGCCGCGGCGAGCAGCAGCCCGGCCACCCGCGGACGCGTCGACAGCAGCATCAGGGCGGCGACGACCAACGGCGCACTGAACCCCTCGAGCCGCAGGAACGCCACGGGGCTGAGCAGGAGCGTCACGAGCAGCCACCACCAGGCGGCCCGGTTGTCGACCGTGTGACGACCACGGTCGGTCAGCAGCCAGAGCGCGACGGCGTTGAGGGCGGTCAGCAGCGCCAGCCAGACGAACTGGTAGTGCTGTTCGCCGAAGACGTTCGGCAGCACGATCGGCACGACGGCCCCGGCCGGGTAGACCCACGAGAAGTCGAGGACGGGCCAGACCCCGTCGCTCAGGGCCCCCGTCGCCCAGAGCCGGTACAGCGGCAGGTCGCCGCTGACCCCGCCGCCGATCATCAGCGGCGTGAGCGCCAGGAACACGGCGGCGTGCACGGCGACGAAGCCGTAGAGCAGGCCACGCGGATGCGCCTGCACGCGCGACCAGGTACGGCGTAGTCGCGTGGGGAGGGGCGCAGGCGCGACGGCGCTCGAGGTGGTCACGCCTCGAATGTACGGCCGCGGCCTTGCCGTTGTCTTTCCGGCAGGTGAATCCATCGGAAGATCCCTCTCGAGACGGAGGTACGACCGGTGTACGGTGCCGTCCATGGACCGACGACGTTCCGAAGACGGAGGCGAGGTCACCCCGCCGACCGATGACACGCACGCACCTCTCGACCTGGGCAGCGTCGACGACGACCTGGCCGTCGACCGGGGGCGCCCGATCGGCTTCTGGCTGAAGCTCGTCGACGGGCTGATCGACCGGCGCTTCGACGAGGTCCTCGACGAACACGGGGTCACGCGCCGGCAGTGGCAACTCCTGAACCTGCTCGAGCGCGGCCCGGCGACCCGCACCGCCCTCGACGGGGCCGTCGCGCCCTTCCTCGACCCGGCCACGGGTGAGTCCAGCTCGGACCACCTCGCCGAGCTGGTCGAGAGCGGCTGGGTGGACCTCGCGACCGACGGGGTCGGCGACGACCGCTACGCGCTCACCGAGCGCGGAAGCCTGGCGCACCGCAAACTCGTCGGCGTCGTCGAGGGCCTCCGCGACGAGACGGTCCGGGGGGCCGAGCCGGGCGCCTACGCGACCACCGTGCGGTTCCTCCGTACGGCGGCGCTCAACCTCGGCTGGCGCCCGTAAGCGTCCGGCCCGTCCGCCCCGGCGGGCCGAAGGGCGACGAGCGCAGGAGGCGCGGCGTCAGTTCCGCAAGAAGACCCACCAGATCATCAGCATCGTGACGACGAACCCGCTGACGAAGTTGAGCGCCAGGAAGCGCCGCCACCCGCGGTTGACCTCTTCGGCCCGGTCGTCGGTCACGCTCCACCACGGGGCGCAGCTGATCGCGTAGGGCAGGGTCAGCAGGGCCGCCAGCGCGCCCGGCCATTCGGTGAAGGTCAGCAGCACGCCGGCCAGCAGGTAGGCCACCACCGAGAGGCGCACCGTCGCGCGAGCCCCGATCTCGGTCGCGATCGACGAGATGCCGCCCTCGCGGTCGGCCAGCACGTCCTGCACGGCGCCGAACGCGTGACTCGCGACGCCCCAGAGGAAGAACGCGCCGAGCAGCGCCCACAGCTGGGGCGTGAAGGTCGCCCCGGCCAGCACGAGACCGTAGACGGCGGGGCTGACGAAGTGCGTGCTCGAGGTGATCGAGTCGACGAAGGGGCGCTCCTTGAAGCGCAGGCCGGGGGCCGAGTAGGCGATCACGGCGAAGACGCTGACGGCCAGCACGAGCCAGCTCAGCGGGTCGCCCACCGCGACGAGGAACACGAGGAACGGGACGTTCGTGATCACCGCGGCGCGCAACGTCGTGCGGTGCAGGCTGCGGTCGAGCAGCGCGCCCTCGACGCCGCCCTTGCGCGGGTTGTGCAGGTCGCTCTCGTAGTCGAAGACGTCGTTGATGCCGTACATCGCGAGGTTGTAGGGGATCAAGAAGTAGAGGGCGCCGACGACCAGCACGAGCCAGTCCACGTCACGGCTGCCGAGCAGGGACGTCAGCACGTACGCCGCCGCGAACGGGAACGCCGTGTTGATCCAGCTCAGGGGCCGGGACGAGACGAACAGGGCCTTGAGCGTGTTCACGAGCGCGCCTCCTTCACGGGCGTCGACCCGCCGGCCGCCGGCGCAGCGGGCGTCCGGGGCGTCTTCGGCCCGCCGAGGAGCACCCACACCGACGGCAACAGCACGAGCGCAGCGATCGCGTAGGCGAAGTCCTCGAGCGGGGCGATGCCGACGAACACCCCGCTGATCCGGGCGGCGTCGTAGCCGACCAGCCCGATGCCGATCATGACGTTGTCGAACACGGCGGTCATCACGAGCAGCACGCCGGTCGCGAGGCCTGCGCCCAGCAGCCGTTCGCGCCGCCGACGCGACGTCTCGGTCGGGGACGAGGAGGCGCGCGCGGCCCGGCCACGCACCCCTGCGGCCACCAGCGCCAACACTCCGAGCACGGCGACGATCGACAGGAACACCGCGTTCACCGCCCAGTAGGTCACGACGTCACGCCGTCCACCGGGCGACCGGCCCGGCTCGCGTCACGCCGGTCGAGCACGACCGCCGCCGTCATCCGGGCTCCGGCCAGCAGGTTCATCGTCAGGTAGCAGAGCAGCGTCAGGAAGAAGACCTCTTCGAGCGGCAGCTCGGTCGCCACCAGGACGCCGGTCATGAACGAGGTCTCGCCACGGAAGAAGATGCCGAGGTCGATGCCCACGACGTCCCAGATCAGGAAGAACACGACGCCGACCAGCAGCGTCACCGCCGCCCGAGGGACGTCGCGCCAGAAGAACAGGTGGAACCTGCGGTCGAGCATCACCATGCCGAACAGCGAGACGAGCAGCGCCGCGAGGTACAGGAACCCCATCAGCCGGCGGCGGGCTCGGACGGCGTCGGCCGGGCCGCCGACGGCTCGGGGAGCGGCTCGGTGCTCGTGTCGCCGCGCAGGTTCTTGAGCAGCACCTCGGCGCTGATCAGGCACATCGGCAGGCCGATGCCCGGGCGGACCGAACCGCCGGCGTAGAACAGCGAGTCGACGCGGGTCGAGACGTTGCCGGTGCGGAACAGGGCGCTCTGGGCGAGCGTGTGCGCGGGGCCGAGCATGCTGCCGCTCCAGGCGTTGACGTCGTCGACGAAGTCGCGCGGTCCGCGGGTGCGTCGGACGACGACGCGGTCGGCGAGGTCGGGCACGTGCGCCCACTCGGCGATCTGGGCGATGACGCCGTCGGCGAGCCGCTCGATCATCGGGTCGCCGTCACCGTCGACGTCGCCCGAGCCGAGCGCCGGGTCGGCGGGCAGCGGCACCAGGACGAAGAGGTTCGTGTGACCGGCGGGCGCCGTCGACGGGTCGACCGTGCTCGGTTTGCACACGTACAGCGACGGCGGGTCGGGGATGCGCTTGTCGGCGCCGAAGATCCGGTCGAAGTTCTCGTGCCAGTCGCGGGCGAAGAGCAGCGTGTGGTGCTCGAGCTCGGGGATCTCGCCCTCGACGCCCAGGTAGAGCAGCAGGGCGCTCGGCCCGGGGTTCTTCTTCGCCCAGTACGACGAGTCGTAGGTGCGCAACTCGCGCGGCAGCAGCTGCGTCTCGGTGTGGTGCAGGTCGGCCGCGCTGACCACGAGGTCGGCGTCGACGCGGTGCGTCGCGCCCTCGGCGTCGACCCAGTCGACCCCGGTCGCCTCGGCGGTCGCCTTCGAGCCACGCGGCAGGGCCGCACCCTCGGCCGCGAGCGGCTGCGTGACGATCTGCGTCACGGCCGCGCCGGTCACGACGGTCACCCCGGCCTCGACGGCCACGTCGCGGATCGCCTCGATCACCGAGATCAGGCCGCCCTGCGGGTACAGCACGCCGTCGTCGAGGTCGAGCGTGCTCATCAGGTGGTACATGCTCGGGGTGTCGAACGGCGACGAGCCGAGGAAGACCGCGGGGTACCCCAGGATCTGACGGAGGCGCGGGTCGGTCACCGTGCGGGAGGCGAACGAGTCGAGGCTCGTCAGCAGCAGCCGTGCCAGCTTGGGCAGGCGCACCAGCACGTCGCCGCGCAGCAGGGGTGCGAGGCTGCCGAAGCTTGTGTAGAGGAACCGCCGCTTGGCGATGTCGTAGGTGTCGCGAGCCGAGCGCAGGTACCGGCGCATGCGGTCACCACTGCCGGGTTCGACGCGCTCGAAGAGCTCGACGTTCTGCTCGAGCCCGCGGGGCACGTCGATCGGTGCGCTGGCCGCGGGGTCGTCGGGCGTCGGCTCGAACAGCACGCGGTAGCCCGGGTCGAGTTCGACGAGGTCGAGGCGCTCGGCCGCCGACGTGCCCATCAGGCGGAAGAAGTGGTCGAAGACCTCGGGCATGAGGTACCAGCTCGGGCCGAGGTCGAAGCGGAAGCCTTCGTGGCTCCACGACCCGGCGCGGCCGCCGACCTCGTCGTTCTTCTCTAGCAGAGTGACGTCGTGGCCTTCGCGGGCCAGCAGTGCAGCCGAGGCCAGGCCGCTGATGCCGCCGCCGATCACGACGACGCGGCGACCGTGGCGGGTGACGCTGAGGCCGTGCGACTCGTCGGGCGCACCGGTGCCGGCGCCCGTGGCCCCGCGGTCGACCGTGTCGCGGCTCATGCGCGGGCCTCGGGCAGGCGCGTGACGCGGCCGGCCGCGGCCCCCGCGGCGATGCGCACCTTGACCGGGTTCGGCACGCGCACGCGCGCCCGGACCAACGAGGAGGCGGGGGTCGCCTCGAGACGCCGGTTCAGCTCGGCGAACAGGCCGTGGGCCAGTGCCACCGCCCGACGCGAGGTCGTCGGCAGCACGGGGATGATCTCGCCGCTCACGCGGAGGTCGTCGTCGATGTCTCGCACCAGTCTCGTCTTCGTCTGCTCGTCGAACGTGGTCACGTCGACCCCGGGGAAGTAGCTGCGGCCGAGCTGTTCGAAGTCGGCCGCGAGGTCACGCAGGAAGTTCACCTTCTGGAAGGCCGCGCCCAGGCGGCGGGCCCCTTCTTCGAGCTCGGCGACCGTGCTCGGCGGGAAGGCGTGCCCCTGCAGGAACGCCTTGAGGCACATCAGCCCGACGACCTCGGCCGAGCCGTACACGTAGGCGTCGAACGAGGCCTGGTCGTGCTCGCGGGCACTGAGGTCGGCCCGCATCGAGGCGAAGAAGGGCGCGGTCAGCTCGGCACCGAAACCGGTGGCGCGGGCGGTGCGGGCGAAGGCGTGCACGACCAGGTTGGGGCTGAATCCCTCGGCCAGGGCCCGCTCGGTCTCGGCCTCGAAGCCGTCGAGCAACCGGCCCGCGGCCTCTGTGCTCAGACCGGCCTCGGTGGCGGGACCGTCGACGATCTCGTCCGCGACGCGCACGAGGGCGTAGACGTTCTCGACGTGCTGGCGCACCTCGCCGCCCAGCAGGCGGGAGGCCAGGCCGAACGACGTCGAGTAGCGGCGGATCACGCCGCCCGCGGTCGCATCGGCCACGGAGTCGTACAGCGACAGGCCCGTCATCGCACCCTCTCGAGGACGTCCTGGACGACCGGCGTCAGCGCCTCGCGGAGCGACTCGGGCACCTCGGCACGGTCGAGCACGTCCAGAGCGCGGCGGGCGTGCTGCTCGACGAGCCCCTCGGCGAAGGCGCGGGCGCCGCAGACCTCGAGGCGGCCGCGGACGTGCTCGGCCTCGGCCTCGCTGAGGTCGGCCTTGCCGATGAACGGCTGGATCGTGAACCACTCGTCGGTGGTCGCCGCGTGCGCGACGAGCACCGTGCGCTTGCCCTCGCGCAGGTCGCCGCGTGTGGTCTTGCCGGTGGCCTCTTCGGTGCCGAAGACCCCAAGCAGGTCGTCGACAACCTGGTACGCGACCCCGACCTCGCGGCCGAAGTCGCCGACCGCCGTCACGACGGCCTCGCCCGCCCCGGCCAGGACGGCGCCCGCCTGCAGCGGCGCCTCGAACGAGTAGACGGCCGTCTTGGCGCGTTCCATGTCGAGGATCTCGTCGACGGTCGGCAGGTCGGCGGAGAGCGAGAACTCGACGTCGACCATCTCTCCACCCGCGCTGACGAAGATCGCCTCGTCGAGCAGGTCGAGCAGCCGCGTGCGGACGTGGTCGGCGCAGCCGATGCCGAGCAGCATGCGGCTGGCACCGGTCAGGGCGAGATCACCGGCGATGACGGCGGCCGACATGCCCCGGTGCTCGGCCGCGGGGGTCGGGATGCCCGCCGTCGTCGCGGTGTCGCGGTAGCTGCCCGAGACGTTGGGGATGCCGCGTCGCGAGAAGTCACGGTCGATCACGTCGTCGTGGACGATCAGCGCCGTGTGAAGCAGTTCGAAGGCCGCGCCGACGCGGGCCACGGCCTCGTCGTCGGCGCCCCCGAGGGCGTCGTACACCGTGAAGACCATGCGGGGCCGGAAGCGCTTGCCCCCGGCGCTGTTGCGCTCGAGCACAGACCACAGGTCGACGTAGCGCCACCCCACGGACTCGGCCCGGCGTTTGGCCAACGCGAAGAAGTCGTCGAGGACGGCGTCGACACGATCGTGTCTCGCCCGCGTGCCTGCGTGCAGGTGATCACCGTCCACCAGGGCAGACTACCTCTCATGACCCGTGAGATCTCGACGCATCCCCAGCCGACGTCCGGTGACCGCCCCGGCGCGCACGACGAGCTCGTGGTGCTGCTCGACGACGAGGGCACGCCCATCGGCACGACCGCGAAGGCGACCGTGCACACCGCCACGACGCCGCTGCACCTGGCCTTCAGCTGCCACGTCACCGACGACCTCGGCCGCGTCCTCGTCACCCGCCGCGCCCTGTCGAAGAAGACCTGGCCCGGCGTCTGGACCAACTCGTTCTGCGGCCACCCCGCACCCGGCGAGACGCCGGCCGAGGCGCTGATGCGCCGCGCCCACCAAGAGCTCGGCATGGAGGTCCGTGACGTCGAGGTGATCCTGCCCGAGTTCCGGTACCTCGCCACCGACGCCTCGGGTGTGGTCGAGAACGAGATCTGCCCGGTCTTCACGGCCCGGGCCGTCGGCCTGCCCGACCCCTCGCCCGACGAGGTCGCCGAATGGGCCTGGGTCGAGCCCGCCGAGCTGCGCGACGCCGTCGCGGCCGCGCCGTTCGCCTTCTCGCCCTGGTTGGGCTGGCAGCTGGCCGCTTGGCCCGCCTGAGAGCGCCGAACCCTCGACGCTAGCCCTCGCCGAAGGGCCTGACAAGCCCCTCGCGAGCACCGTCGACCACTCGTATCGTGGCGGTCGAGGCACCGGATGCGACGTCCGGCCCGCGACGGGAGGCGACCGTGGATTCCAGCTACACGAGGGACGCGACGGCGTCCCCCCTCGCGATCCACCCGTACCCCAAGCAACGGTCCCGGCCGGCCGGCAGCCGCGACCGCCCCTCACCGGCCCGGGAGGCGCGGGCCGCGTCCGGCGACGCACGTCCCGTCCGCTACGAGGACTTCTTCGAGGACGACGAAGGCGCGAGTCGGTCCGCCTGACCCGGCCCGCGCCTCCTGCGCTCGTCGTGCTCGTCGCCGACTAGCGCGGACGCAACGCGTACGCCGCGGGGCAGTCGAACGGGTCGCGGGCCGAGAGGCCGACGCGGTTGAGGTACCGGATGACGATCGCGTACGACTTGCCGATCGTGGTCTCGGTGTAGGGGATGCCGTGCTCGGCGCAGTGCGCCTTGACCAGGGCGCTGGCCGCACGCAGGTTCGGACGTGCCATGCTCGGGAAGAGGTGGTGCTCGATCTGGTAGTTCAGCCCACCCATGAACGCGGTCGAGTGCCGCCCCGTGATGTTGCGCGAGGTGAGGACCTGCTTGCTGAGGAAGTCGACCTTGGCCCCCTCGGGGATGATCGGCATGCCCTTGTGGTTCGGGGCGAACGACGACCCCATGTAGAGACCGAAGACGGCCATCTGCACGCCGATGAAGGCGAAGGCCATGCCGACCGGCAGGAACCAGAAGACGACGCCGAAGTAGGCGACCAGCCGGACGGCGATCAGCGTGATCTCGAGCGCCCGGCCCTCGATCTTGTCGCGACCGAGCAGCGTGCGGAACGACGTCACGTGGAGGTTGACGCCCTCGCCGAGCAGCAGCGGGAAGAAGAAGTAGCCCTGGCGCCGGGTGATGAAGCCGAGCACGCCGCGCTGCTTCGCCGCGTCCTCTTCGAGGAACGAGATCGTGTCGAACGCGATGTCGGGGTCTTTGCCCTTGGTGTTGGGGTTGGCGTGGTGACGGCTGTGCTTGGTCATCCACCACGCGTAGCTGATGCCCACGACGCCGGCGGCGAGCACGCGACCGACCTTGTCGTTGCGCGTGCCCGACTCGAACACCTGGCGGTGCGCGGCCTCGTGCGTGAGGAACGCGAACTGCGTGAGGATGATGCCCAGGGCCCCGGCGATCAGCAACTGGAACCAGCTCGAGCCCAGCAGGACGAAGCCGGTGGCCGCGCCGCCGAGACAGGCGACGAGCACGACGAAGACCGTGACGTAGAAGCCGGTGCGACGCTGCAGCAGGCCTGCCTCACGCACGGACTTGAGCAAGCTCGAGTAGGTGCTGGTCGGCTTGCCGACCTGGCCGGCGACGGTGGGACGGAACCCGGCGGGCGCCGCACCTGCCGGCGCATGGACGATGCGCGGCTGCGCGGTTCGGGTGGTCGTGGGGACGGTGGCGGTCATCGGGCTCCCGCGGCTGGTCGACTTCTCAGCCGGGTGGAGGGGCCGGAGGCGGCCCGCAGATGCTGCGAACGTAACGGCGCGGGCTGGGAAGGTGTCGGGAGATCGTCGGGTCCTGCCGCGTTTGTCCTCTCCCATATTTCACACGTAACCTGTCGCAGGTGACAGCCAGTTTCGTCGAGCGACTCAGCGGGGTGGTCCACGACCTCGAGCAGGTGCCGTACCGCACGGGCGAGCGCGACGCCCGCCAGGGGTACGGGCTGCGGCACTGCGCCCTCGGGGCCGCAGCATCGGACGCACCCGCACGCGAGATCGAGATCTCGGGGCTCGAGGTGCTCGTCGAGATCTGGCCCGACGCCAAGGACGGCCACGGCTCGCGGGTCACGGGCGGCACCGTCGTCGGCACCGGGCCGCGGCCCGCCTCGGTCGTGGCGGGTTACGTCGACCTGCTCTTCATGAGCACCGAGGGCGTTCGACGCACGTACTACCGTCTGCTCACCGTCGACGACCCCGACCCCGACGTCGCGACGGTCCGCCTGATCGAGTGCGTCAAAGAGGTCGGACCCGACTGGCGGTCCACCTGGGCCGACACGACGACCGCCTACACCCGGGTCAGCCGCATGCCGGCCGGCGTGCTGATCGCGGCCGAGCTCGGCACGGGCGCGGGCCTGGCCTCCACCCGGCGCGTGATGGACGGCGTGCTCACCGGGTTGTCGCTCGAGTCCGAGGGGGTGCTGCGGGTGACGCCCTCCGGCATGGCGCGTCAGCTCACGACGCTCAAGGGCCGCGGCTGGCCGCTGACCTTCGGTACCGCCCGCCGCCTGGCGTTCAGGAGCGCGCGGTAAACTCGGCGGGTCCCCCACCCGTGAAAGAGGTCTCGTGACGCCTGCGCACCACGACTCCGGCGCGACCGCCCCCGTGGCGTCGCCCGACCCCTCGGACCGGGGCGTCGACCCGTCGCTCTCCGCGTACTGGCCCGTCCCCGTGCTGCGTGCCGTCCCCGCCCTCGCGGCCGCCGCGGCCATCACCTTCACCCCCGACCACTCACCTCAGGTCGGCCTGCTCGCCTTCGGCTCGGCGGCGGTCGTCGGCGGCGTCGTGCTCGCCGTGGGGTCGGCCCTGCGCCTGTCCGACCGCTCGAGCCGTACCATCGCCGTGCTGCAGGGCGTCGTCGGGGCCGTGATCGGCGCTCTCTGCCTCGTCTTCTCGCACGGGCAGCTGCCCGTGCTGGTCGCCTTCGTCACGGCCTGGGCCGTGCTGACGGGCGTCCTCGAACTGCTCACCGGCCTGCGCCGTCGTCGTCGTTCACCGCTCGCCCGTGACTGGACGACCGTCGGCGTGCTGACCCTGGCCCTGGCCGTGGTCTTCCTCGTCGTCCCGCCGGACTACAGCCAGCAGCTCGGCGGCATCGAGCAGATCGAGGGCGAACTGACGTCCTCGACCGTGCTCGTCGGCATCCTGGGCGCCTACGGCGCCCTGGTCGGCGTGTTCCTCGTGATCGCCGGCCTCTCGCTCAAATGGCAGACCGGGCACCCGGCCGCTGCCGACACCCCTGACGACAAGGCACGAACGTCATGACCCACCCCACCTGGCGCGACCGGTTCCGCCCCGCCGAGTTCCTCGGACTGTCGGGGGTCTTCGCCGCCTTCGTCGGCCTCGTCGTCCTCATGACGACGCGCGACCTGCAACTCGCGCTGATCTTCCTCTGCATCGGCTTCATCGTCGCGCTCGTCACCATCGCCATGCTCGCCCTCGCGGCCAAGCCCAACGACGACGAGCGACACGAGATCGACGACGCCGACAAGCCCCGCGGCCACTGACGCACGCCTGACCCTCGGCCGTGGCCTGCGGGCCGGGGCACGCTGGTGCGCGGGTCGTCCGGACGGGCCGACCCGCGCCTCCCGGGCTCAGGCCAGGTGGTCGACCAGCTGCGAGGCGATGCCCGTGTAGCTCGCCGGGGTCAGGGCCACGAGGCGCTGCTTCGCCTCGTCGGACACGTCGAGGCCCTCGACGAACGCGACCAGTTCGGCCTGCCCGACGCGCTTGCCACGGGTGAGCTCTTTCAGCATCGCGTACGGGTCGTCGATCGACGATCGTCCGGCGACGACCTCGGCGCGGATCACGGTCTGGATCGCCTCGCCGAGGACCTCCCAGTTGGAGTCGAGGTCGGACTCGAGCGTCACGGTGCCGACGGCGATCTCGCCGAGGCCGCGGCGCAGGTTGTCGAGCGCGAGCATCGAGTGGCCGAAGGCGACCCCGATGTTGCGCTGGGCGGACGAGTCCGTGAGGTCGCGCTGCTGGCGGCTGGTGACCAGGGTCGAGGCCAGCGAGTCGAAGAGCGCCGACGAGATCTCGAGGTTCGCCTCGGCGTTCTCGAAGCGGATCGGGTTGATCTTGTGGGGCATGGTCGACGACCCGGTCGCTCCCGCTTGCGGGATCTGCGTGAAGTAGCCCATCGAGATGTAGGACCACACGTCGGTGGCGAGGTTGTGCAGCACGCGGTTGGCGTGGGCGACCCGCGAGTAGAGCTCGGCCTGCCAGTCGTGCGACTCGATCTGCGTCGTCAGCGGGTTGAAGGTCAGCCCCAGGGCGTCCTCGACGAAGGCCCGGGCCGTCGCGGGCCAGTCCAGCCCGGGGTCGGCCACGACATGGGCCGAGAACGTGCCGGTCGCCCCGCTGAACTTGCCGAGGAACTCGGTGCCGACGATCTGCGAGCGCAGGCGCTGGAGGCGGTGCGCGAACACGGCGAACTCTTTTCCGACCGTGGTCGGCGTCGCCGGCTGTCCGTGGGTGTGCGCGAGCATCGGCACGTCGCGGGCGTCGGTCGCCCAGGCGGTGAGGGCGGCGAGCACGGCGTCGAAGGCCGGCAGCCAGACGTCGAACAGGGCCGCCTTGACGGTGACCGCGTACGAGAGGTTGTTGATGTCCTCGCTGGTGCAGGCGAAGTGGGTGAGTTCGGCGATCCCGTCGAGCCCGAGCTCGGCCAGACGGGCCCGGACGAAGTACTCGACCGCCTTGACGTCGTGTCGGGTCGTCGCCTCGAGGCCGGCGAGCTCGTCGATCGCGGCCTGGCCGAAGTCGGTGACGACGGCCCGCAGGGCCCGCTTCTGCTCGTCGTCGAGCGGGCTCGAGCCGAACGCGCCGCGGTCGGTCTGCGCGATCAGCCACTCGACCTCGACGTGCACGCGGGCCCGGTTGAGCCCCGCCTCGCTGAGGTGGTCCCCCAGCGTGCCGACCGACGAACGGTAACGGCCGTCGAGCGGGCTGAGGGGCTGAGGAGGCAACGTCATGACTGTCCCTTGCGGAGTGCGGGTTCGATCTGGCGGAAGAGGGCCGAGCAGGCGCGCTCGACCATGTCGAGCACCTCGTCGAAGAGGCCTGCGTCGGAGTAGTACGGGTCGGGGACGTCGAGACCGCCGCCCGCCGGCGCCGCGTCGGGAGCGAAGGTGAGCAGCAGCTGCACCTTCGAGCGGTCGGCGTCGTCGCCTGCCCAGGCCCGGAGGATGCGTTCTTGGCCGCGATCGAACGCCACCACGAGGTCGTAGCGCGCGAAGTCGTCGGCCTCGAACTGCTTCGCCCGGTGCCGCGAACCATCGTAGCCGCGGCGCTCGAGGGCCTCGACGGTGCGGGGATCGGCCCCTTCGCCGACGTGCCAGTCGCCGGTGCCCGCGCTCGTGACCTCGACCCGGTCGCCGAGGCCCGCGTCGTCGACGAGCGAGCGCAGGACGGTCTCGGCCATGGGCGAGCGACAGATGTTGCCCGTGCAGACGAAGCAGATGCGGAACCGGTTCACCGCTGACGGTCTCCCCGCCCGACCACGGGGCGGACGACGACGCCGATGGCCCACGCGAACACGGCGAGCACGACGGCGCCGAGCACGCCCCACCAGAAGCCGTCGACGGTCAGCCCGAAGCCGAACAGGCCCGAGATCCACGCCACGATCAGCAGCAGCAGGCCGTTCACGACCAGGGCGATCAAGCCGAGCGTCAGGATGTACAAGGGGAACGCCACGACGCGGATCGCCGTGCCGACCACGCCGTTGACGATACCGAAGACCAGGGCGAGCAGCAGGAAGGTCACGATCGTCTCGAGGGTGCCCCCGGCTCCGTAGGGCGTCACCGTCACCCCCGACACGAGCAGCGTGGTGAGCCAGAGGGCCACCGCGTTGATGAGCAGCCTCACGACGAATCGGGTCATGTCCCCATCATGCCGACCTCTCGTCCACGGGCGGTAGTGCCCGAGCAGATCCCCCCGAGGAGGCGCGGTGCCCTGACGCGACGCGGCCCCCGCCCCATAGGCTGGTCGCGTGACCACTCCCGTCCGACTCCGTCCCGAGATCGCCGCCCTGCCGCCCTACCGCCAGGGCAAGCAGGCGTCCCCCGACGCCTTCAAACTGTCGTCGAACGAGAACCCGTTCGAGCCCCTCCCCTCGGTCGTCGAGGCCGTCCGTGGAGCCGTCTCGCTCAACCGCTACCCCGACGCCTCGGCGACGGCCCTGCGGACGGCCCTCGCGACGCGCTTCGGCGTCACCGTCGACGAGGTCCACGTCGGCGCGGGCTCGGTCTCGTTGCTGGCCCAGTTCGTGCTCGCCGCCGCCTCGGTCGGCGACGAGGTCGTCTACGCCTGGCGCTCGTTCGAGGCCTACCCGGGGCTCGTCACGGTGGCCGGTGCGACGAGCGTCCAGGTGCCCCTGCGGGCCGACGGCGGCCACGACCTCGAGGCCATGGCCGCGGCCGTCACCGACCGCACCCGCGTCGTCATCGTCTGCTCCCCCAACAACCCGACGGGCACCACGGTCTCGACGAGCGAGTTCGAGTCGTTCATGGCCGCGGTGCCCGACGACGTGCTCGTGCTGCTCGACGAGGCGTACGCCGAGTTCGTCACCGACAGCACGGCCGTCGACGGCGAGACGCTCACCGAGCTGCACCCGAACCTCGTCCTGCTCCGCACCTTCTCCAAGGCGTACGGGCTGGCCGCACTCCGCGTCGGGTACGCGATCGGCGCCTCCTACCTGCTCGACGCCGCGCGGGCCACGGCCATCCCCCTCGCCGTCACCGAGCAGGGCGCGGCCGCGGCCCTCGCCTCGCTCGACCACGCCGACGAACTGCTCGGCCGGGTCGATCGCATCGTCCTGCTCCGCGACCAGGTGCGACGCGCCCTGATCGACCAGGGGTGGACGGTCCCCGAGGCCCAGGGCAACTTCGTCTGGCTCGCGACGGGCGAGCACACGGCCGCCGCGGCCCAGGTGTTCGCCGACCACGGGGTCGTCGTCCGGCCGTTCGCGGGCGAGGGCGTCCGCGTCACGATCGGCGAGCCGTCGTCGGTGGACAAGCTGCTGCACGCCGCCCAGCAGATCGTCGACCTCACATCCCGGTGACGGCATATGCCGCGGAATAGATTGGACGCCATGTCTTCCTCCGAAGCGACCGACGCGCCCCCGCCCGTCCAGCTCCTGTCGCCGTCGGGCGAGGTGGTCGAGTCGGCTGCGGCCGACGAGTTCCGCCCCTACGTCGACGCCCTCGGCGACGACGGACTCCGCGCTCTCCACCGCGACATGGTGCTGACCCGTCGGTTCGACCGCGAGGCCGCGGCACTGGCCCGCCAGGGTCAGCTCGCCCTGTGGGTGCCGAGCCACGGCCAAGAGGGGGCCCAGGTCGGCCTGGCCCACGCCACCCGCCCCCAGGACCACCTCTTCCCGTCCTACCGCGAGCACGCCGTCGCCCTGTCCCGCGGCATCGACCCGGTCGACATCCTGCGCCTGCTGCGCGGGCACACGCACGGCGGCTGGAACCCCGCCGAGCACCAGAACTTCCACATCTACACGCTGGTGATCGGCTCGCAGACGCTGCACGCGACGGGTTTCGCCATGGGGCTCGGCCTCGACGGCAAGAGCGGCACGGGCGATCCCGAGGTCGACCAGGCCGTCGTGACGTTCTTCGGCGACGGCGCGACCAGCCAGGGCGACGTCAGCGAGGCCCTGGTGTTCGCCGCGAGCTTCCAGACCCCCGAGCTGTTCTTCCTGCAGAACAACCAGTGGGCGATCAGCGTGCCGGTCGCGCGCCAGTCGCGCACGCCCCTCGTCGCCCGAGCCGGCGGCTTCGGCATCCCCGGCACGCAGGTCGACGGCAACGACGTGCTCGCGAGCTACGCCGTCAGCCGCCGCGACCTCGAGGCCGCCCGTGGCGGCGGCGGGCCCCGCTTCATCGAGGCGCTCACCTACCGCGTCGGCGCACACACCTCGTCCGACGACCCCACCAAGTACCGCACCGACGACGAGCTGCAGTCCTGGATCGCCCGTGACCCGATCACGCGGTTCGAGGCCTTCCTGCGGAACCGCGGCGAGGGCGACGCGTTCTTCGCCGACCTCGAGACCGAGGGCGACGACCTCGGAGCCGACGTGCGACGGCGCACGGTCTCGCTACCGAACCCCGACCGCGGCCTCATCTTCGACCACGTGTACTCCGAGCCGCACCCGCTGATGACCGAACAGAAGCAGTGGCTGGCGACCTACGAGCAGAGCTTCGGCGGCGCGGGCGAGACCGCGGCCACCGACGAGGGGGCAGCATGACCGACACCGTCGAGAACCCGACCGGCACGATCGAGCCGACCCGCTCCTCCGTGCAGACCATGCCGCTCGGCAAGGCGATCAACGCCGGACTCCGCAAGGCAATGGCCGACGACCCCCGCGTGCTCCTGATGGGAGAAGACATCGGTACGCTCGGTGGCGTCTTCCGCGTGACCGAGGGGCTGCAGGCCGAGTTCGGCGAGAAGCGCGTCATCGACACACCGCTCGCCGAGTCGGGCATCGTGGGCACCGCGATCGGACTCGCCATGGGCGGCTTCCGCCCGGTCTGCGAGATCCAGTTCGACGGCTTCATCTACCCCGGCTTCGACCAGATCACGTCGCAGCTCGCCAAGATGACCAACCGTCACGAGGGTGCCGTCACGATGCCGGTCGTGATCCGGGTGCCCTACGGCGGACACATCGGCGCGGTCGAGCACCACCAGGAGAGCCCCGAGGCGTACTTCGCCCACACGGCGGGCCTGCGCGTCGTCAGCCCGAGCACACCGCACGACGCCTACTGGATGATCCAGGAGGCCATCGCGTCGAACGACCCCGTCATGTTCTTCGAGCCCAAGAGCCGCTACTGGCCCAAGGGCGAGGTCGACCTGAGCGACCCGCAGGCGCCGTTGCACGCGAGCCGCGTCGTCCGGACGGGCACCGAGGTCACCCTGCTGGGGCACGGCGCCATGGTCAGCGTGCTGCTCCAGGCGGCCGAGATCGCGGCGGCCGAGGGCGTCTCGGCCGAGGTCGTCGACCTGCGGTCGCTCTCACCGGTCGACTACGGGCCCATCCTCGAGTCGGTCCGCAAGACCGGTCGCCTCGTCGTGGCACAGGAGGCCCCCGGTTTCGTCTCGGTCGGCTCCGAGATCGCCGCCACCGTCGCCGAGAAGGCCTTCTACTCGCTCGAGGCGCCCGTGCTGCGCGTCAGCGGCTTCGACGCTCCCTTCCCTCCTGCCAAGCTCGAGACGCAGTACCTGCCCGACGCCGACCGCGTGCTCGAGGCGGTCGACCGGGCCCTGGCCTACTAGGAGTCACGACATGACCAGCGAATTCACCCTGCCCGACGTCGGCGAGGGCCTGACCGAGGCCGAGATCGTCGAGTGGAAGGTCGCCCCCGGCGACAGCGTCGAGATCAACCAGGTGCTCGTCGAGATCGAGACCGCGAAGTCGCTCGTCGAGTTGCCGTCGCCCTACGCCGGCGTGGTCGAGAGCATCCTCGTCGAACCGGGCACCACGGTCGACGTCGGCACCCCGATCATCCGGGTCGGCGACTCGGCGGCCCCCGCGACCCCGTCGGGTCGTGCTGCCGAGTCCGAGTCGCTCGAATCGGGCGGACTCGCGCGCACGGCGCAGGTCGTGTCACAGAACGAAGAGGCGCTCTCGGCTCAGCGTGCCCGTCAGGCCGAACCCGCGGCAGCCACCGCCCCGGCGCCGGCACAGGGCTCGATCCCTGGTGCCCCGGTCCGCTCGGCCGACGCGGTCAGTGCCGACGGCGACACCGGTTCGGTGGCGCACGCGCCCGAGGCCGCACCCGAGGCCGCTGCCGACACCGGCTCGGGTGCTGTGCTCGTGGGCTACGGCGCCGCGGGCGGTCACGGCGCGACCCGCCGCCGTCGTCCGTCGCAGACCGAGGTCGACGCCCGGCAGCTGCGCGTCGCCGAGCAGGCCCGGCGACGCCCCACCACGTCGGTGCCCGCCGCCCAGGCCCTGCCGATCATCGCCAAGCCGCCGATCCGCAAGCTGGCCAAGGACCTCGAGGTCGACCTCGCCGTCGTCCAGCCGACCGGCCTCGCCGGCGAGGTCACGCGCGACGACGTCATCCGTCACGCCCAGCAGGCCAGCGTGTTCCGCAACATCGAGACGCCCGAGTGGGGCGAGGAGCGCGTCGAGCGCATCCCGGTCAAGGGCGTCCGCAAGGCCATCGCGGCGGCCATGACGTCGTCGGCGTTCACCGCCCCGCACGTCAGCCTGTTCGTCGACGTCGACGCCACCCGCACGATGGAGTTCGTCAAGCGGCTGAAGGCGTCGCCGCAGTTCGCCGGCGTCAAGGTCTCGCCGCTGCTGATCATGGCCAAGGCGATCATCTGGGCCGTGCGTCGCAACCCGATGGTCAACTCGGCCTGGACCGACCGCGAGATCCTCGTACGGCACTTCGTCAACCTCGGCATCGCCGCGGCCACCCCGCGTGGCCTGATCGTGCCGAACGTCAAAGAAGCCCAGTCGATGAGCCTGCTCGAGCTGGCCCAGGCCCTCGAGCAGCTGACGCTGACGGCGCGCGACGGCAAGACGACGCCGGCCGACATGAGGGACGGCACCATCACGATCACCAACATCGGCGTCTTCGGCATGGACACCGGCACGCCGATCCTCAACCCGGGCGAAGTCGCGATCGTGGCCCTCGGCACGATCAAGCCCAAGGCCTGGGTGGTCGACGGCGAGGTGCGCTCCCGCATGGTGACGACGATCGGGGCGAGCTTCGACCACCGCGTGGTGGACGGCGACGTCGCCAGCCGGTTCGTGGCCGACGTGGCGAGCGTCCTCGAAGAGCCCGCGCTCCTGCTCGACTGAGCCGCGCCTCCTCGTCCGTTCCTGTGAACAGCACCCCCAGCCGGGTCCTCGCCTGGCTGGGGACGGGCGGCGTGGACTAACGTCGAGTGCAGGACGATCGGTCATGACCAGATGGGACCACCCTCGGGCGTGACCGACGAGGGGCCCATGACCGACCACATCACCGACGGAGCCGTGCCGAAGCACGAGCAGTTGCGCTCCATCGTGCAGCGGCTCGCGGCCGGTTCGCAGCCCGGCTCGGCGATCGCGAGCGAGCGCCAGCTCATGCTCGAGTACGGCGTCAGCCGCATCACCGTGCGCGAGGCCGTGGGGCAACTCGTGAACGAGGGCTGGTTGACCCGCGTGCGGGGCAAGGGCACCTTCGTGGCGCACCGTGTCGTGCAGTCGACGCTGCACCTCGCCTCGTTCACCGACGAGATGACCAAGCTCGGTCACGTGCCGAGCACGGTCGTGCTGGTGAAGGCCGAGACGACTCCCCCGCCCGAGACGACCGCCGCGCTCGGACTCGAGGCCGGCGCCTCGGCGTTCCACGTCAAGCGCCTGCGCCTGGCCGACGGCGTGCCGGTCAGCATCGACGACGGCTGGTACCCCGCCGACCGCCTGCCCGGACTACTCGACCACGACCTGAGCCGGTCGCTGTACCGCACGCTCGACGGCGACTACGCGACGCCGATCACGCGCGCGACCCAGACGGTCAGCGCCGAGGGGGCCGACGCCGACGTCGCGACCCTGCTCGGCACGCGAGAAGGCGCCCCGGTGATGTACTTCGACCGGATCTCGTTCGCGGGCGACGTCCCACTCGAACACGCCAAGAGCTGGTACCGCTCGGACCGCTACCGCCTGAAGATGCAGGTCGAGTCGGGCACCACCCCGGTGTGACACCCGGCCACGGCCGCACGGCACCGCGTGTCGTGCACCGCACCGCAAGTAGACCGGGTGTGGTGCACGAAACACGGCGCGCTGTCGGGCCGCGAGCAGCGTGGTGCCGGCCTCAGAGGCCGAAGAGGGGCTCGCCCGATGCGACGGTCGTGCCGACGGCCTGCTGCGAGACGCTGTCGGGGGCGCTGTCGAGCACGACGACCGGGATGACGGCCGAGTAGCCCGCCTCGGCCACGACGGCCGGGTCGAAGCGGACGACGAGGTCGCCCGCCGCGACGGTCGCGCCCTCGGCGACGACGAGCTCGAAACCCGTGCCGCCAAGCTTCACCGTGTCGATGCCGACGTGCACGAGCAGGCCCGTGCCCGACTCGCCCACGACGACGAACGCGTGCGGGTGCAGCTTGACGATCTCGCCCGCGACGGGCGAGACGACGGCGACCAGGCCACCGGCAGGAGGCGCGCTCGGCTCGACCGCGACGCCCGCGCCCACGAGCTGCCCCGCGAACACGGCGTCGGGCACCTCGGCGAGCGCCGTCACCCGGCCGGCGACGGGCGAGACGACCGTGGTCACGGCAGCAGGTCGTTGATGTCTTCGGCGAGCGAGTCGGCGATCGTGCCGACGATCACCTGGACGCTGCCACCCGCGTGGACGACGGCGGTGGCGCCGGCCGCCTTCAGGGCGGCGTCGTCCACCAGCGAGATGTCCCGCACGTCGGTGCGGAGGCGCGTGATGCAGCCCTCGATCTCCTCGATGTTGTCGGCGCCGCCGAGTCCGTCGATCATGGCCTGTGCTTTCGACATGAGCTGTTCTCCTCCGTGGGTCGGTCGCTCGCGGTGACGAGGGTGTCGTCCTAGTTGACACCACCCGTCGGTCTGAGGAAACTACCACTCACTGGTCATGACCGGACAGGACCGGGCTGGCTCCATGCTCGACGCGCCCCGCGCCTCCCGAACCGCCTCCACCTGCACGACACCCACCCCCGCACCACGGCTGCTCACCGACGAGAGGACCACCTGATGACGACGACGACCGAGTCGGCCCCGACCAAGAAGAGGGGCTCGGCCGCGTTCGCGGTGCTGCAGCGCCTCGGGCGCAGCCTCATGCTGCCGATCGCCGTGCTGCCCGCCGCGGGCATCCTGCTGCGACTCGGGCAGGACGACCTCCTCGGAGCGATCCCGGGCTTCGAGACCGGTGCCTCGGTGATCGGGGCGGCCGGACAGGCGGTCTTCACCTGGCTGCCGCTGATCTTCGCGGTCGGCATCGCGATCGGCTGGGCGAAGAAGTCGGACGGCTCGACGGCCCTCGCCGCGGTCGTCGGCTACATGGTCATCGACGGCGTCTTCAAGGCCATGTCCCCGGTCGTGCTCGCCGGTCGCGAGACCCCCACGGGCGACCCCGAGGTCATCAACTACGGCGTGCTGGCCGGCATCGTGATGGGCATCCTGTCGGCGATCATCTGGCAGCGGTTCCACCGGACGAAGCTGCCCGACTTCCTCGGGTTCTTCTCGGGCCGCCGCATGGTGCCGATCCTCACGGCCGTCACCGGCCTGGTCGTCGGCGTGGTCATGTCGTTCATCTACCCGCTCTTCAACAACGCCCTCACCGGCATCGGCCAGGCCGTGGCGTCGAACGACGTGGTCGGCAGCGGCGTCTACGGCGTCGCCAACCGCCTGCTGATCCCCACGGGCCTGCACCACATCCTCAACTCGGTCGTCTGGTTCCTGGTCGGCGACTACACCAACGCGAGCGGCGAGGTCGTGCGCGGCGACCTGAACCGCTTCTTCGCCGGCGACCCGAGCGCCGGGGTGTTCATGACCGGGTTCTTCCCGATCTTCATGTTCGCCCTGCCCGCTGCGGCCCTGGCCATCTGGCGCCACGCCCGCCCCGAGAAGAAGAAGCTGATCGGCGGCATCATGCTGTCGACCGCGCTGACCGCGTTCATCACGGGCATCACCGAGCCCCTCGAGTTCTCGTTCATGTTCGTCGCCTGGCCGCTGTACGTGCTCCACGCGGTGCTGACCGGCACGTCGATGATGCTGGTCAACGCGCTCGACATCCACACCGGGTTCACCTTCTCGGCGGGGTTGATCGACTACGTGCTGAACTTCAACATCTCGCAGAACTCGATCTGGCTGATCCCGATCGGGCTCGGCTACGCGGTCGTCTACTACGTCCTGTTCAGCTTCGTGATCAAGAAGTGGAACCTCAAGACGCCCGGTCGCGAGGACGACGACGCCGCAGGCGCCGAGTCCGTCGAGGCCGCCACGAAGGCCTAGGCCCGGCGAGACCCCAGGAAGTGACCGAGACCCCCGTGCGCGCACGGGGGTCTCGGCGCATTCCTGGGGTCTCGGCGAGGCGAGGAGGCGCGCTCGGCCGGGCCGCGCCTCCTCGTTTTGACAATCATTATCAGTAGCAATAGCGTGACCGACATGAAGAAGCGCTCGCTGCCGACCCTGCTCGTCCTGCCCACCGCCGCGGCCCTCGTGCTGAGCGGTTGCGCCACGGGCGCCTCCGGCTCGAGCGAGGCCGCCGACGGAGGCGCGATCTCGGTGGTGACGTCGACCAACGTCTACGGCGACATCGCCCGGACGGTCGGCGGCGACCTGGTCGACGTCACGAGCATCATCAGCGACCCCTCGCAGGACCCGCACTCGTACGAGGCCGACGCCCGCACGCAGCTGGCCGTCTCGAAGGCCGACGTGGTCGTCGAGAACGGCGGCGGCTACGACTCGTTCGTCGACACGATGGTCGACGCGAGCGGTACCGACGCCACCGTGATCAACGCGGTCAACGTCTCGGGGCTCGACCCCGAGGCCGGGCACGACGACCACGCCGACGAGGCCACCGACGCCGCGAGCGACGACGCCACGCCCGAGGCCGACGACCACGCCGACCACGACCACGCGGCGTTCAACGAGCACGTCTTCTACAGCCTGCCGAGCATGGCGAAGCTCGCCACGGCCCTGGCCGACGAATTCGGCCGGGTCGACACGGCGAACGCCGACACCTTCACCGCCAACGCCGAGGCCTTCGGCACGAAGATCGCCGACCTGGAGGCGCAGGCCGCGTCGATCAAGACGGCCCACGACGGCGACCCGGTCGCCTACACCGAGCCCGTGCCCGGCTACCTCTTCGACGCCATGGGCCTGGTCAACGTGACGCCCGCCGAGTTCTCGGAGGCCATCGAGGAGGGCGACGACGTCTCGCCCGCCGTGCTCAACGAGACCCTGAAGCTCTTCACCGACGGGAAGGTCGACCTGCTCGCCTACAACGAGCAGACCTCGAGCCCCGAGACCGAGCAGGTCGAGAAGGCCGCGACCGACGCGGGCGTCGCCATCGTGCCGGTCACCGAGCTGCTGCCCGAGGGGGAAGACTACGTGGCATGGCAACAGAGCAACATCGACGCGATCTCGGAGGCGCTCGGCAAGTGACCGACCCGTCCGGCGCGACCTCCGTCGCCGCCGCCACCCGCGCCTCCTCGGCCGGTGGCGGCGGCGACGCCGTGCTGCGCCTCCGCGACGCCGAGGTCTCGTTCGGCGCCCGCACGCTCTGGTCGGGGCTCGACCTCGACGTGCAGCCGGGCGAGTTCATCGCGGTGCTCGGGCCGAACGGCGCGGGCAAGACGACGATGCTGCGCACGATCCTCGGCCAGCAGCAGCTGACCGAGGGCAGCATCGAGTTCCTCGGCCGACCGGTCGGTCGCGGCCACCGCCGCATCGGCTACGTGCCGCAGCAACGACTGATGGAGTCCGGCACCCCGCTGCGCGCCCGCGACATGATCGCGCTCGGCGTCACGGGTCACCGCTGGGGGCTGCGCCGCGAATCGGCCGCCGAACGTGCGCGCATCGACGCCCTCGTCGACGACGTCGGCGCGACGTCGTTCGCGACCTCGCCGGTCGCCAGCCTCAGCGGCGGCGAGCAACAGCGCACGCGGGTCGGTCAGGCCCTGGCCGCCGAACCGGCCCTGCTGCTCTGCGACGAACCCCTCATCTCGCTCGACCTGCGCCACCAGCGCGAGGTCACCCGGCTGATCGACGAGCAGCGGCGGGCCCGCAACGCCGCGGTCGTGTTCGTCACGCACGACGTCAACCCCATCCTCGACGTCGTCGACCGGGTGCTCTACCTCGCCGGCGGCCGGTTCCGCATCGGCACGCCCGACGAGGTGCTGCGCGCCGACGTGCTGAGCGACCTCTACGGCACCCCGGTCGACGTGATCCGCACCATGGGTCGCATCGTGATCGTCGGCAGCCACGACGGCCACGACCACCACGTCGACGAACACCGCGACGACGAAGGGCTCGTCCGATGACCGACCTGTGGTCGCAGCTGTTCAGCTTCCAGGACTTCGGCGAGCTGCTCGTGCTGGTCCGGAACAGCGTCGTCGCGGGCGCGGTGCTCGGCCTGGTGGGCGGCCTGATCGGCCCGTTCGTCATCACGCGCAACATGCCCTTCGCGGTGCACGGCATCAGCGAGCTCTCGTTCGCCGGCGCCGCCGCCGCCCTGCTGCTCGGCGTCAACGTCGTCAGCGGCTCGCTCGTCGGCAGCCTGCTCGCGGCCCTGCTGATCGGGCTGCTGGGCACCCGGGCGCGTGAGCGCAACTCGATCATCGCCGTGCTCATGCCGTTCGGCCTGGGCCTCGGCATCCTCTTCCTGGCGCTCTACCGGGGGCGATCGGCCAACAAGTTCGGGCTGCTGACCGGCCAGATCGTGTCGGTCGACAACCCGCAGCTGGGCTGGCTCGTCGCCATCTCGGCCGTCGTGATCGTCACGCTGATCGTGATCTGGCGTCCGCTGACCTTCGCCAGCGTCGACCCCGACGTCGCCGCGGCGGCCGGCGTGCCCGTGCGCACGCTCGGCATCGTGTTCATGCTCGTGCTCGGCCTGGCGGTCGCGGTGTCGGTGCAGATCATCGGGGCGCTGCTCGTCCTCTCGCTGCTCGTGACGCCCGCCGCGGCCGCGCTGAGGCTGACCGTGAATCCCCGACTCGTGCCCGTGCTCAGCGTGACGTTCGCCGTCGTCTCGGTCGTCGGCGGCATCCTGCTCGCCCTCGGCGGCGGCCTGCCGATCAGCCCCTACGTCACCACGATCTCGTTCACGATCTGGCTCGTCTGCCGCCTGGTCGGCTGGCGCCGGACGACCGCCGCCGGGAAGCCGCGCAGGGGCCCGCGGGTACCCTTGGCCTCGACCGGGGTCTGACACACAGAGAGGCAGGACGACGTGGTGGTCCGACGCAACACGTGGCAACGCGAGGCCGTGCGAGAAGCACTCGGCACGAGCGAGGGGTTCGTCAGTGCCCAGGCGCTGCACGCCCACCTGCGCGAGACCGGCATCGGCCTGGCCACGGTCTACCGGGCCCTCGCCGACCTCGCCGCCGACGGCTCGGCCGACTCGCTGCAGCAAGAAGGCGAGAGCCTCTACCGCGCCTGCACCCCGGGCACGCACCACCACCACCTCATCTGCCGCAACTGCGGCACCACCGTCGAGATCGAAGCCGACGAGGTCGAGACCTGGGCCCAGCACGTCGCCGCGACGCACGGGTTCACCGAGGCGCAGCACGTGGTCGACGTGTTCGGCCTGTGCCCGGCGTGCACGGCCGAGGCTCGCGTGGCCGCCGACGCCTCCGCGATCCGCTGAGCCGCGCCTCCTCGCCCCCGATCCGTCACGCCGAGGAGGCGCGGGTTGCGTGGGTCCGGGCGTGTCGCGTAGGCTCTCCCTTTGGTTGGGCGCTCTCTGCGCCCATGTGCACCGCCTCCCGGCACCATCGCCCGATCCTTCGATCGGGCAAGGGGGACCGGCGCGCCGACAAGTGACCTTGGGTGAGGGCTCCGGCCCTCACGGTATCTACGGAGGAAAACCATGGCAGCAACCTGCCAGGTGACCGGAGCCGTTCCCGGCTTCGGACACAACATCTCGCACTCGCACCGACGCACCAAGCGTCGTTTCGACCCGAACATCCAGAAGAAGACGTACTACGTGCCGTCGCTTCGTCGTAACGTGACGCTGCAGCTCAGCGCCAAGGGCATCAAGGTCATCGACGCTCGTGGCATCGAGTCGGTCGTCAAGGACCTGCTCGCTCGTGGGGAGAAGATCTAATGGCTCGTCAACAGGACGTCCGTCCCATCATCAAGCTCCGCTCGACGGCGGGCACCGGTTTCACGTACGTGACCAAGAAGAACCGTCGCAACAACCCCGACCGTCTCGTGCTGAAGAAGTACGACCCGGTGATTCGCAAGCACGTCGAATTCCGCGAGGAGCGCTAAAAATGGCCAAGAAGAGCATGATCGCCAAGAACAACCAGCGCGCCGAGATCGTGGCCCGCTACGCCGAGAAGCGTCTCGAGCTGAAGAAGGCCCTGATCGACCCGAACGGTTCCGACGAGAGCCGCGAGGCCGCTCGCCTCGGTCTGCAGAAGCTGCCGCGCAACGCGTCGCCGGTCCGCCTCCGCAACCGCGACTCGGTCGACGGCCGCCCCCGCGGTCACCTCAAGGCCTACGGCATCAGCCGCGTGCGTTTCCGCGACATGGCCCACCGTGGCGAGTTGCCGGGCATCACGAAGTCTTCCTGGTAGGTTTCAACCGGTTCCACAGGGCCCTCGGCTCTCTGGTCTCGATCGCACAGGCATGGTGAACGCCGTGTCTCGTCACACCGAATGAAGTCCGAGGAGGACATTTACATGGCTGACAAGTCACTGAACCGTACCGAGCTCGTCGCAGCTGTCGCATCCGAGTCCGGCCAGAGCCAGGCCGCCGTCAGCGGCATCGTCGACGCGTTCTTCTCCGTCGTTTCGAAGTCGGTCGCCGACGGCACGAAGGTCACCATCCCCGGGTGGATCGCCTTCGAGAAGACGCACCGCGCCGCTCGCACCGGCCGTAACCCCCAGACGGGTGAGGCCCTCGAGATCGCCGCCAGCGACAGCGTCAAGGTCAGCGCCGGCAGCAAGCTCAAGGCTGCCGTCAAGTAGTCCTCGCTCTCACGAGCACCCGAGAAGGGGCGTGACGACCATCGGTCGTCCCGCCCCTTCTCTCGTTCCGATCACTCGACGTCGAGCGACGCCCCTCACCCCCGCCTGTTCACCAGGCGATCCGACTTACCCTGGTAGACGATGCCCAGACTCGCTCGCACCACGGCGCCCGCACTGCTCGTGCTGGTGGCGTTCGCGTCCCTCCTCGCCGCGCTGAAGTTCGGCGGGGCGGCCGACGCGCCCCTCGTCGTCGACCCCGGCGAGGTCGTGCGCTACGGCCTGCCCATGGCCAAGATGCTGGGCAACATCGGCGCGGCCCTCACCATCGGCACGCTCTTCCTGACCTGCTTCGCGCTCACCCGACGCGAGGCCGAGTACGACCGCGCCATGGACGTCGCCGCGGCCGCCGCCGGCTTCTGGGCCGTCGCCTCGGCGATCACCACCTTCTTCACCTTCCTCAGCGTCGCCAACGTCCCGGTCACCTTCGACGACCAGTTCGGGCGGACGCTCGCGTTCTTCCTGACGAACACCGAGCTCGGCACCGCCTGGCTCATCACGACGCTGATCGCCGCCACCGTCACGGTGCTCTGCTTCATCGTCCGCAACATCTGGTTGATCGTCGCCGTCACGGTGCTCGCCGCCGGCGGGCTCATCCCCATCGCCGAGCAGGGCCACGCGGCCGGTACGAGCGGGCACGACGCCGCCGTCACCGACCTCGCCCTGCACCTGGTCGGGGCCTCGGTCTGGCTGGGCGGCCTGCTCGCCATCGTGCTGCTGCGGGGCCACCTCTCGAGCGGCCGGCTGGCGATCGTGCTCGCGCGCTACTCGAGCGTGGCCATCGTCTGCTTCGTGGTCGTCGCGGTGTCGGGCATCGGCAGCGCCGCGATCCGCATCGGCGACTGGTCGGCCCTGACGTCGGGCTACGGCGTGCTCGTGCTGGTCAAGACGTTCGCCCTCGTCGCGCTGGGCCTGTTCGGCGTCGTGCAGCGCCGCTGGCTCGTCGGCCGCCTCGCCACCCACCCCAAGGCGACGGCGAAGCTCTTCTGGTGGTTCGTCACCGCCGAGCTGGCGTTCATGGGGCTCGCCTCGGGTGTCGCGGCCGCCCTCGCCCGGACGGCCACCCCGGTCGAGCAGGTCGCGGCGGCCGACCTGGCCGATCCGACCCCCGCGGTCATCCTCACCGAAGAGGCCCTGCCGCCCGAGCTGACGCCCCTGCGCTACCTCACCGAGTGGAACGTCGACCTGCTCTGGGGCCTGCTCTGCGCCTTCGGCGTCTTCTTCTACCTGGCCGGCGTCGTGCGCCTGCACCGTCGCGGCGACCGCTGGCCGGTCGGCCGGACCGTCTCGTGGGTGGCGGGTCTCGTCGTGCTGTTCTACATCACCTGCGGTGCCCCGAACGTCTACGAGGAGTACCTCTTCAGCACGCACATGCTCGCGCACATGGCGCTGGGCATGCTCGTGCCCGTGCTGCTCGTGCCCGGCGCCCCGGTCACGCTCGCGCTGCGCACCATCAAGAAGCGCAGCGACGGCACGCGGGGCGGTCGTGAGTGGATCATGATCCTGGTGCACTCGCGGTTCGCGACGTTCGTCAGCAACCCGATCATCTCGGCGGTGCTGTTCGCGGGCTCGCTGTGGGCGTTCTACTACACGCCGTTGTTCAGCTGGGCGACGACCACGCACATCGGCCACTACTGGATGATCGTGCACTTCCTGATCACCGGCTACCTCTTCGTGCAGTCCATGATCGGCATCGACCCGGTCAAGGGTCGACTCCCCTACCCCGCCCGACTCGTCGTGCTGCTCGGGACCATGGCGTTCCACGCCTTCTTCGGCCTGGGCATCATGAGCGCCACGGGGCTCTTCCTGGCCGACTGGTACGGCGCCATGGGTCGCACCTGGGGGCCCACCCCGATGCAGGACCAGTACGTCGCCGGCGGTATCGCCTGGAGCGTCGGCGAGATCCCGACGATCGTCATGGCCGTCGCCGTGGCGATCATGTGGAGCCGCAGCGACGGTCGTGAAGCCGTCCGCAAGGACCGCCAGGCCGAGCGCGACGACGACGCCGAGCTCAGGGCGTACAACGAGCAGCTCGAGGCGCTGTCACACCAGCGCGAGCGCACCCGCTGACGCCCCGAGGAGGCGCGGGTCGGGTCAGGCGAGCATCTCGCGCACCAGCGGCACGACCTTCGTGCCGTACAGCTCGATGCTGCGCATCATGAGCTCGTGCGGCAGGCGGCCCATGCTGTACCGCATGTCGAAGCGTGTCGCACCGAGCAGGCGCATGTTCTGCGCGATCTTCGTGGCGACGGTCTCGGGCGAGCCCACGTAGAGCGCACCGGTCGAGCTGGCGCTGGCCTCGTACTGCGCACGGCTGTAGGGCGGCCAGCCGCGTTCGCGACCGAGCTGGTTCGTCTGCTCCTCTTGGTACGGGAACAGCGCCTCCTTGGCTTCGGCGTCGGTCTCGGCCACGAAACCGGGCGAGTGCATCGCGATCGGCTGCGAGTCGTGGCCGAACTCGCCGAGGGCGCGTCGGTAGAGGTCGGCGTAGGGCGCGAACTGGGCGGGCTGGCCGCCGATGATCGCGAGGAAGAGCGGGAAGCCGTAGTGCGCGGCGCGGATGACCGACTGCGGCGATCCGCCGACGCCGACCCAGGTCCGGATCGAGCCGCCCTCGGTCTTGGGGTACACCTCTTGAGCGTCGAGACCGGCCCGGACGGTGCCCGACCAGGTCGTGGGGCCCTCCTTCAGCAGTTCGGCGAAGAGCTGGATCTTCTCCTCGAAGAGCACCTCGTAGTCCTGCAGGTCGAGGCCGAAGAGCGGGAACGACTCGGTGAACGAGCCGCGGCCGAGGATGACCTCGGCGCGTCCGTTCGAGATCGCGTCGACCGTGGCAAAGCGCTGGAACACGCGCACGGGGTCGTCCGAGCTGAGGACGGTGACGGCCGAGCCCAGGCGGATCGTCTTCGTGCGGGCGGCGATCGCGGCGAGCACGACCTCGGGGGCCGAGACGGCGAAGTCCTTGCGGTGGTGCTCGCCGACGCCGATGAAGTCGAGGCCCACCTGATCGGCGAGCACGGCCTGCTCCACCAGGTTGCGGATGGCCTGGGCGTGCGTGACCGGGCTGCCGTCGAGGCGGTCGGTGATGTCGCCGAAGGTGTCGAGGCCGAACTCGAGGGGGTGTGCCATGCGGGTGCTCTCCAAATTCATACGTTTGCATCATTCTAACCGATGGAGGGCGATCGCGGGAGGGGGCCGGGCCGGCGGCCGGCCGGATCGACGCACAGTAGCGTCGAACCACCGATGTGGCGTCGAACCACCGACTTGCGAGGTTCGACGCCACATCGGTGGTTCGATTTGAGCGCGCCAGAGGCCGTCAGAGGCGGTCGAGCGGGTTCGCGGCGATCCGGTCGCGCATGCCGCCCCGGATCGTCCGGCCTGCCTCGGACCCGGGCTTCCGATGCGCCTGCGCCGACATCAGCCCGCCGAACTCGACGCCGAAGCCGTCGCGCGGCACCCGCTCGACGAGGGCGCCGACGAGTTCGATCGGCCAGTCGTCCCCGCCCACCCCCGACACGTCGAGGCTCGTCGCGCGCTCGAGCAGGTGCCCCTCGACGTCGAGGTCGGGCGAGACCGCGGGCCACATGTGCCGCACGATGACGTCGACCACCCGCTGCGACCGGTCGGACGACCACCCCGCCCCGGTCGCGAACACACGGGCGACCTCGCCCCCGGCCCGCTCGAAGGGCTCGGCGTGGCTGTCGAACGGGCCGGCCAGTCCGACGTCGTGCAGCGCCGCCGCCACGAACAGCAGCTCGTGGTCGAACTCCAGCCCCTCGCGTCGCCCCAGGGCCACGGCGAGCGCCGCCGAGCGCCGGCTGTGCGCGAGCAGGGCCGGACTCGACACGACGGCGGCCGCCTCGAGGGCGCGGGCGGCCACGGGCGTAGGAGGCGCGAGCAGGTCGTCGAGGACGGCGGCGGTCGGTCGGGGCTCGGCGGTCGGGCGGGGCTCGGCAGTCGGGCGGGGCTCGGCGGTCATGGCAGGAACTCTACGAGTGGACAGGTCCTGCCACGAGTGGCAGTGTTGCCACCGTCCGTCGACATCGCGCCACACTGCCAGCCCACACCCCGCCACCCCGCACCCCGCCACCCCGCCACGCCGCACCCGCACCCCGCACCCCGCACCCCGCCACGATGTGGACACGACGCCACGAGAAGAGATGGCGCTGTGTCCACTTCGTGGCGGCGTGCAGCTCGCCCCACCCCAGGAGACACCATGCCGTTCCGCACCGTCGCCACCATCGTCGCCGACGGCGTCGCGCCCTTCGAGTTCGGGGTGCTCTGCGAGGTGTTCGGCCTCGACCGGACCGACGAGGGCGCGCCTCCGTTCGAGCACCGCATCGTCACCGAGCACCCGGGGCTCGTCCGCACGAACCAGGGCTTCTCGATCACGGTCGACCTCGACCTGGGTGCCGCGGCCGACGCCAACGTCATCTGCGTGCCGGCTCTCTGGAACCGGCCCGACCAGGCCGAGCTCGTCTCGCCGGCCGTGCGCGAGCTGCTCGTCGCGGCCGAGGCCCGCGGGGCGTGGTTGCTCAGCGTGTGCAGCGGGGCGTTCGTCCTGGCCGAGGCCGGGCTGCTCGACGGACGCCGGGCGACGACCCACTGGCGCTACTCGGACGCCCTGCAGCGCGACCACCCCGCGATCGAGGTCGACGCCGACGTGCTCTTCGTCGAGGACCGCCGCGTCATCACGAGCGCGGGCACGGCCGCCGGCATCGACGCCTGCCTGCACCTCGTCCGCCGCGAGCACGGTGCCGCCGCCGCGAACGTGATCGCCCGCCGGATGGTCGTGCCGCCGCACCGCGACGGCGGTCAGAGCCAGTTCATCAAGACCCCGCTCCCGGTCGAGGTCGACGACTCGCTCGCGCCGCTCACCGACTGGATGCTCGGGCACCTCCGCGACGACCTGAGCATCGAGGGGCTGGCCGCGAGGGCGCACATGTCGCCGCGCACCTTCGCCCGGCGCTTCAAGGCCGAGCTGGGGGCGACGCCCGGGGCGTGGCTCACCCGCCAGCGCCTCCTGCGGTCACAAGAGCTGCTCGAGACGACCGGGCTCGGCATCGACGCGATCGCCGACGAGGTCGGCTTCGGTTCGGCGGCCGTGCTGCGACACCACTTCGCGCGCGTGCTCGGCACGACCCCGCGCGCCTACCGCGCGACCTTCGGCGGAGTGGACGACGTGCGCGACCTCGAGCGGGCGGGAGCCGCAAGCGCCTGAACGGGACGGTCCTTGACAGGCCGACCCGCGCCTCCTAGGTTAACTACTCAAGTAGCTAACCAAAGGAGCAGTCGTGCTCGACGACGGGACGCCGATCTTCCAGCAGCTCGCTGCGCAGATCGAGAAGGACGTGCTCGACGGCACCTACGCCGACGAGGCACCGGTGGCGTCGACCACCGAGCTCGCCGCGTTCTACCGGATCAACCCGGCCACGGCCGGCAAGGCCGTCAACCTGTTGGTCGACCGCGGCATCCTCTACAAGCGCCGGGGCGTCGGCATGTTCGTCGCGACCGGCGCCCGCGAGCGCCTGGCCGAACACCGCCGGGCCCGCTTCGCCGACGAGTACGTGCGCCCGCTGGTGGCCGAGGCACGCGCGCTGGGCCTCGACGCCGCCGCCCTCCACCACCTGATCGAACAAGAGGACCAGTCATGAGCCCTGTGATCGAGATCACCGACCTGAGCCGTCGTTACGGCTCCTCGCGCGCCCTGGACGGCGTCGACCTCAGCGTCGACGAAGGGGTCATCTGCGGTCTCCTCGGCCGCAACGGCGCCGGCAAGACGACGCTGATGGCCTGCGTCGCCGGCCAGGAACGGCCGTCCGGAGGCGCGGTGCGGGTCTTCGGCCGAGAGCCCGCGGACCACGCCGACGTCCTGTCGCAGGTGTCCTTCGTGCGCGACAGCCAGCGGTACCCGGACGGCTTCCGACTGAAGCACGTGCTCTCGGTGGCACCGGCCTTCCACCGCGGGTGGGACGCCGCGCTCGCCCGCGACCTCGCCGCCGACCTGCGGGTGCCCGAGAAGACCGACCTGAAGAAGATGTCGCGCGGGCAGCTGTCCGCCGCGTCGATCGTGATCGGCATGGCCTCGCGGGCCCCGCTGACCATCTTCGACGAGCCCTACCTCGGACTGGACGCCACGGCCCGGCAGCTGTTCTACGACCGCCTGCTCGCCGACTACTCGGCCCACCCCCGCACGATCCTGCTCTCGACCCACCTCATCGACGAGATGGAGGCCCTGCTCGAACGGGTGGTCGTGCTCGACGAGGGCCGGGTGCGGCTCGACTCCGACGTCGACCGGGCGCGGGCCTCCGCCTACCAGGTCGCCGGGACGGCATCCGCTGTCGACCGGTTCGCCGCCGGGCGCCGCCTCCTGTCGCAGCACGCGGTCGGCGGGCTGAAGACGGCGGTGGTCGACGGCGTCGCCGACCGCACCACGCGATCCGACGCCGATGCCGCGGGAGTCGAGCTCTCGGGGGTCTCACTGCAACAGGTCGTCGCGGCCCTCGGCTCGCGCGACACCGAACTCGAAGGAGTCACGTCATGAACCGCATCCTGCCCGTCGTCCGACTGCAGTTCGCCCGTCGGCGCAGCGTGCTGCTCGTGCCGTTGCTCATCGTCGCCATCACGTTCGCCGTCACCGTGGTGATCCAGGTCACGCTGCAGCGCTCGGGCGCCTACGAGGACGGCGCCTCGTACGCCACCGGTGCGCGCTTCAACCCGGGGGTCGTGTGGGCCCAGTCCGGGTACCTCGTCGCCATGGGCGTGGCCTCGGTCGCCTCGACCTTCCCCCTCGCCGCCTCGTTCGGGGCGACGCGACGGGCGTTCGCGCTGGGCACCGCCGTGACCCACACCCTCGTCGCGCTCTACCTGACCGGGGTGTTCGCCGCCCTGCTCGCGCTCGAGGTGCTGACCGACCACTGGTTCGGCGGCTTCTACGTCTTCGACGTCAACGTCCTCGGTGCCGGTGACCTGGGCGTGCTCGTCCCGATCGTGTTCCTCGGCGCCCTCGTCGCCCAGACGGCCGGCGGGGTGTTCGGAGCGGCCTGGCTGCGGTTCGGGCCGCGGGGCCCGCTGGGCATCTCGATCGGCGTCGTCCTCGTGCTGGCCGTCGCGCTCCTGGCCGCCGGCCCCTCGCTGCCCGCCGTGTTCGCGAACTACCAGAGCTGGTGGGCGGCGCTCACCGCGGCGCTGCTCGCGGCGGCGGCGATCGCGGGGACGTTCGCGTTCCTGCGCCGCGCCTCCGTCCGCTGACCCGCGGGCGTGGTCAGTCGAACGTCAGCTCGTCGGACGTGCTGATGCGCATCAGGTACGTGACGGTGAACGGGACGTCCTCGTCGATCGTGTAGCGCTTGCCGTCGAAGAGCGACTGGGCACCGACGACGAGGTGGGCCGTGCCGGCCACCCCGGGCACCTGCCACTGGCCCGACGGGCCCGGCACGATCGAGACGACGGGGTGCACCGGCACCGTCCACGTCGGGTCGTCGGTGACCCGGTCGTCGACCTGGCGGCCGAAGGGGCACCCGGCCGGCAACAGCACCTGCTGCGTGACGCACTGCTCGTCGAGCTGCTGGTCGACCATGTCCTGCACGGCCTCGACGAACGCGTCCCGGGGCTGGACGTCGATCGACACCCCCGACGTCGCCCCGACGGTGAGCACGTCGGCCTCGACCGTGGGCGCCTCGAGATAGCGCGACGAGTGGTCGAGCTCGAACCGCGACGGCGCGAGCACCGTGAACCGGGTCGCGACGTCGGGGGCGTCGGTCGTGACGTCGCGGCCGTCCACCGTGAAGCGGGAGTCGTGCTGGGGCGTCACGTCGAGCTGCGCGGTGGGCGCCTGCACGAAGCGCCACGAGTGGAACAGGCCGAACCGGGTGCCGACCCGCTGCACGACGAACTGCGACTGCGCGGGGGCCTCGGCCGTGGCCGACGTGCCCTGCATCGAGTACGAGAGCGTGATCGCGTGGGTGTCGTCACCGAGGTCGACGTCGCCCACCTCGGTCACGTCGTCGACGCCGCCGAGCGACGGCACCTCGAGCAGCGCGTCGGCCAGCTGGTCGGTCGGCGTGACGCCGGCGAGGGTCAACGCGCTCGACGTGTCGCCGCGGTCCACCGCCGCCACGTAGCCGCGGGCGAACCCGGCGGCGCTGTAGACGGTGGCGTTCAGGGCCACGACGGTGACCCAGAAACCGATCAGCACGAAGAGCAGCGCCCCGCCCCAGATCGCGACGAACGGCCAGCCGAGCGGTGGACGCGTCTCCTCCCCCACAGACGACGACATGACGACAACAATAGGAGGCGCGGGTCACGAACTCCCGAGCACCACCGCCGTCGCGGGTAGATTGGTGGCCTCCCCCACCCCCCTCCCGAAAGGTGCTCGTCGTCGTGAGCGTGGCCCTCTCCGCCGAACAGCAGGCGCTGTACGACGCGATCGAGAACACCCGCGAGCACATCTTCGTCACGGGCCGGGCCGGCACGGGCAAGTCGACGCTGCTGAACCACCTGTCGTGGAACACCTCGAAGCAGATCGTCATCTGCGCCCCCACGGGCGTCGCCGCCCTCAACGTCGGCGGCCAGACGATCCACTCGCTGTTCCGCCTCTCGGTGGGGCTCATCGCCGACCACGACATCGAGCAGAACGCCGAGCTGCGCAAGCTGCTGAACACCATCGACACGCTCGTCATCGACGAGGTCTCGATGGTCAACGCCGACCTGATGGACGCCATCGACCGCTCGCTGCGCCAGGCCCGGCAGCGTAAGCACGAGCCGTTCGGCGGCGTGCAGGTCGTTCTGTTCGGCGACCCGTACCAGCTGCCGCCGGTGCCGGGCGACGCCGAAGAGCGCGAGTACTTCCGCGACAACTACCGCTCGATGTGGTTCTTCGACGCCAAGGTGTGGGCCGAGGCGAGCCTGCGCATCTACGAGCTGGCCTTCATCCACCGTCAGACCGAGGGCGACTTCAAAGAGATGCTGAACGCCGTACGCCACGGCCGGGTCACGGCCGAGATCGCCGGGGCACTGAACGGCGCCGGGGCCCGCCCCGTGCCGACCGACGGCGGGGCCATCACCCTGGCCACGCGCAACGACACGGTCAACCGCATCAACAAGGTCGAACTCGATCGCCTCTCAGGCAAGGTGATGACCGCCAAGGCCGAGGTCAGCGGCGAGTTCGGCGGGCGGGCCTACCCGGCCGACGAGGCCCTCGAGCTCAAGGTCGGCGCCCGGGTCATGTTCCTCCGCAACGACTCCGAGCAACGGTGGGTCAACGGCACCACGGGCGTCGTCACCCGGGTGCGCGACACCGTCTTCGTCGAGGTCGACGGCGAGGTGCACGAGGTGCAGCCCGTCGTGTGGGAGAAGCACAAGTACTCGTACTCGGCGACCACGAAGCAGCTCAAGAAAGACGTCGTGGCCGAGTTCACGCAGTTCCCGCTGCGTCTCGCCTGGGCCGTCACGATCCACAAGTCCCAGGGCAAGACCTACGACCGGGCCATCGTCGACCTCGGCTCGCGGGTGTTCAGCGCGGGGCAGACCTACGTCGCCCTCAGCCGCATCACCTCGCTCGAGGGGCTGTACCTGTCGCGCCCGCTGCGGCCGGCCGACATCATCGTCGACCTCGACGTGCGCCGCTTCATGAGCGAGGCGTCGCGCGTGCCGGCCATCAAGGCCGCGGCCGACGCCGGCGTGGGCGTGGGCGACGACACGACGACTGCTGCCGCGGGTTGAGCGTCCGGTCCGACCAAGCGGCGGCCCGGGGCCCGTCCGGTCGGCCCGTCGGCCCGTCGGCCCTTCGGCGTTCGCCTAGGCGGCGGCCTTCGCGGCCGCGAGGTCGGTGAACAGTTCGGTGCTGAAGCGGTACGCGGCGCAGACCTCGTCGAGCACGTGCTCGCGCTCGTCGGCCGACCAAGCCACGGCATCGAGCTGGCGACGGTAGGTCGTCTTGAACGATTTCGGCTCGGCGATCTCGGCGAAGAAGAAGAACCCGACGCCGTTCGTGTCGAACCCGAACCGGCGCTGCAGGATGCTGCGGATCAGATGCCCGCCCGACAGGTCGCCGAGGCAGCGCGTGTAGTGGTGAGCGATGAAGCCGCCGGCCCAGCTCGACGCCTGCTCGATGCGGTCGACGTACGCGCGGGTGGTCGGCAGCGGCGAGACGCGGGCCCGCCAGTCGTCACCGAGCAGGAACGCCAGGTCGGCCTCGATGGCTGGCAGCCGGGTCAGCCCCGGGGCGAGGAACGGAGCCACCACCGGGTCGCCCGACCACCGCACGGCGGCGTCCTCGAGGGCGGCGTAGACGAAGTAGTGCTGGGCGAGCAGCTGCACGTAGTCGTCACGTGTGCCCCGGCCGATCAGCAGGTCGGTCATGAACGAGCAGCCGACGTCGGCGGGGACCCGCTCGGCCGTGCGCTCGCGCACCGCCTCGGAGAAGGGGATGACGACGGTCATGGTGCGCACCTCCTGGATGACCTGGGTTAGGTGACCCTAACCCTAGCCAGGGAGGCGCGGTGACGGTAGCCCCCGGGGCCGATCCAGGCAGACGTGCAGCCAGTGCGCAGCCCCCTGCGAGGCGCGACGAAGAGCGACGAGACGCGTCGCAGCGGGGTGCGGCGCCGTGGGGTACGGCGCTGCGCGGTTCAGCGGCGGCGGCGCTCGGCCCCCACGGCGGTCGCGAGCAGCAGCAGTCCGCCGGCGAGGTGCGTGACGTTGTCGCCGAGGTTGAACGCCAGGAAGTTGACGTCGGTGCCCTCGAGGAAGAACCCGGCGATGCCGAAGACCACGAAGATCAGGCCGATCCAGGTGTTGATGTAGCGGGCACTGGCTCGCGAGGACGCCCCCGCGATGATCAGCGCGGCACCGGCCAGCACCCAGACGACCACCAGCGCGGGGTTGAGGTTCCAGACGAACCAGAGCGACGCGCCCTGCGTGGAGAAGAACGAGCCCATGTCCTCGACGAGGAACCCGATGGCGCCGAGCAGCAAGAAGACCGTGCCGACGAACAGGCCGGCCCCGCGGTTGGGCGACTCGCGGATCGTCGGCTCGTAGGGGGCCGGGGTCGCGGTCGTCGTGGTGCCGTGGGTGCTGCTCATGGTGAGGGTGCCTCTCGTCAGGTGGTCAGCGTCCAGTATGCCCGCCCCCCGCGGCGGGCCGCCCGAGCCGTGCGGGCGCGCGGCTGGCAAGATCGACCCCATGACCCCGACGCCCCTCCGCCTGGTCGTGGCGATCAACCCCGGCGCCTCCGCCGGCGGCCGGAAGCACCTCGCCGACGGGGTGCTCGCCGGGCTCCGCGACGCCGGCCACACGGTCGTGCCGCTCACCGAGTCGAGCTACGACGACCTCGTGGCCGCGGCCCGCCGCGAACTCGACCCCGACCACGGCGAACGCCCCGACGCCCTGATCGTCGTCGGCGGCGACGGCATGGTGAACCTCGGGGCCAACCTGGTCGCGGGCACCGACGTGCCGCTGGGGCTGGTGCCGACGGGCACCGGCAACGACACGGCCCGGGCCTTCGGGCTGCCCCACGACGACGCCGAAGCGGCCACGCGCCTCCTCGTCCGACTGCTCGAGGGCGAGCCGACCACCATCGACGCCGGACGCGTGCTGCAGGCGGACGGCCGGGCCACCTGGTTCGCCTGCATGGTTTCGGCCGGCTTCGACGCCGTCGTCAACGAACGCGCCAACCGGCTGAGCTGGCCGAAGGGGCGCCGCCGGTACGACGTCGCCCTCGCCATCGAGCTGGTGCGGCTGCCGAGGATCGCGTACCGCCTCGAACTCGACGGCGTCGCCTCGACGGTCGAGGGCACCCTGATCTCGGTCGGCAACGGCCAGTCGCTCGGCGGCGGCATGAAGGTCACGCCCGACGCCGTGCTCGACGACGGACTGCTCGACGTGCTCGTGGTCGAGCGGCTCACGCGCTGGCAGTTCGTGCGGCTGTTCCCGAGCGTGTTCCGCGGCACCCACCTGAGCCACCCGAACGTGACCGTGCACCGCGTGCGTCGTGCCGTGATCGAGGCCGACGGGGTCGCCGCCTACACCGACGGCGAGCGCGTCGGGCCCCTGCCGGTCACGGTCGAGGTCGTCCCCGGCGCGCTGCGCGTCTACGCCGCGCTCGGTCGCTGACCGTCGGCACCAGCCCAGGAGGCGCGCTCGGCAGCGAGGCGACCACGTGCCCCGGGCACCCCCGACCTCAGCCGCGGTGCAGCGTCTCGCGGGGGTACTCGCCGAACCGCTGCTGGTACGCGGCCGAGAACCGGCCCAGGTGGGCGAACGCCCAGTGCCGGGCGACGTCGGCGACGGTCGTCGCGTCCGGGGTGGCTTCGCGCAGGGCCTCGTGCACGCGCTCGAGGCGGATCTCGCGCAGGTAGGCCGTGGGCGTGGTGTCGAGGTGACGACTGAACGCCTGTTGCAGCCCACGCGGGGTGAGCCCCGCCTCCCTGGCGATGTCGACGGCCGAGATGGGCAGGTGCGCGCTGGCGTGCATGTACTCGACGGCGAGGCGGAGGCTCGCGTTGCGCGGCGCGAGCAGGGCGGCGGGCATCGGGCTCGACGTGTGGGCGAAGGTGTCGAGCAGGGCGCCGGCGGCCAAGCGGGCCATCTCGGTGCGCATCAGGTCGCTGGGTTCGCCCGAGCCCAGGTAGGCGCGACCGATCAGGCGGACCGTGGCGTGCCAGGCCTGCACGGCGGCGGACGAGACGGGGGCGGCGTGGTCGAACCGGATCGTGCCGGGCATGATGCCGTGACGCTCGGCCGCGACCTCGTCGACGACCGACTTCGACAGGTGCAGCAGGCTCTGGTTGACGTCCTCGGTGGTGAACTCGAACTCGCGCCCCTCCGGGAAGAGGATCGGTCGCCCGACGGCGCCGGCCACCTCGTCGCGACCGTTGTCGACGGTCGAGCGTCCGCCGAGCAGCCAGTGCACGACGTGCTCGTCCCCCGCCGCGGCCTGCCCGTCGACGCGACCCATGAACAACGTCGAGCGCAGGGTCATGGCCCCGTCGCCGACGATGGTGTGGCGGAACGCGAAGGGCGCCTCGGTGGGGGCGACGTGGAAACCACGGCCGTTGTAGCCGGCGCTCAGGATGTCGACGGCCTCGTCCAGATCTCGTCCGCGCGCGTCGAAGCGGATCTTGTCGTCCTGGGCAGCCATCTCAGCGAATTGTTGCACGCACTCCAAAGTCCGCACCAGTCGACCGAAGGGGGTTGACAGCGACTGCCGTCCCGTCTAGTCAGCTCGCCTTCCTGACCACGCCCGCGATCGCTCTCGCACCCGCACCCGCATCCCCGCCCGCACCCGCACCCGCATCCCCGCCCGCACCCGCACCCGCACTCGAGCCCGCACCCGCACCCGCACTGGCGCCCGCCCCCGCACCCGCACCCGCACTCCCGCCCGCACCTGCACTCGCGCCCGCCCCCGCACCCGCACTCGCCCCCGCACTCCCGCCCGCACCTGCACTCGCGCCCGCACCCGCACCCGCACTCGCCGCCGCACCCGCACCCGCACTCGCACTCGCGCCCGCCCCCGCACCCGCACTCGCACCCGGCGGCAACTCCTGACCCGTGCTGCAACGCATGCACGACCATCCCTCGCTCCACTGCGATTCGCGGCGGGAGGCAGGACTTCTCGACGAGGGGTCGACCGGTGGCGTCGGTCGGCACCTTCGGCATTCGACAGAAGCCGCGGAGGTCGAAGGGCGCGTCAGGCGTTCCCGGCACCCGGAGCAAGGGTGCCGGTCACCCGGGCGACGCGTCGGGCCTTCGCCTGGGCCCGGGCCCGGGCGACGCATCCTCCCGGACGGCGTCGCCGGGCTGACTCTCAACACCCGCGGCCGCCGGCTCCACCCGAGGCCCGTGTCGTCGACACGCTCGTGGACCATGACAACGATCGCCGAACTCGTCTCAGCCGCCGGAGGGCTCCTCCACAAACACGACCTGGTCGCCTTGGGCGCCACCGATCGACACCTGACCGCCGCGGTCCGTTCACGCACTGTCAGCAGACCCCGGCGTGGGTGGTACTCCACCTGGGAGCGTGGAGACCCCCGATACGTCGCGGTCGCCGTGGGTGGTCGACTCACCGGCGCATCCGCGTTGCATCAGCTGGGAGCGTGGACGTGGACCCGTCCGCCGGTCACGGTGTCGGTACCCGTGACGGCTTCGCGGCTGCGACGGCGGCGTGGAGTCCGCGTCGTGTGGGACCCACTCGAACTCGGTGATCGGGGTTCGACCTGGGCCGTCGACCCTCGTGACGCCCTGGCTCGGGCAGTCGTCGAGACCCGATCGTTCGAGGATGCGGTCATCCTCGTCGACTGGGCCAGACGGGCCGGCATCGTCGAGGGCGACGACGACGCAGCCGAGGTGCTGTCCCGGAGGCGTGCCGACGCTGCCGGCCTCGTGGCGTGGAGCGATCCGGGCGCCGAGAGCATCCTCGAGAGTGCGGCGGGCACGAGGTTGCGGCGGGCAGGGCATCACGTCGCCCGCCAGGTGCCTGTTTCCGGCACCTCGAAGATCATCGACATGGTCGTCGACGGGATCATCGGTCTCGAGACCGATGGACGAGCGCACCACGAGACACGCTTCGACAAGGATCGGCTCAAGGACGCCGACATCGCCCGCGACGGTCTGGTCCCGTTCCGGGCGGGGACGGTCATGGTGCAAGACAGGTGGGGCGTGACGGTCGGCGCGATCAGAGCTCTCATCCGGACGGCGGGCGGTCCGCGACCCGTCGCAGGTGTCGGGAACTCCTCACTGCCGCGAGTGCTCGGACCACGAGGACGCAGGGCGTGGCGGCTCGCTCCACCCCGGCGACACACGGGTCAGGAGTTGCCGACCGCGGCAGGCTGACGAGGGAGGGCGGGGGGGGTGGGTGCGAGGCGGCGACCGGGGGGACACGTGGCCGTCGGACGGAGCTCGGGGCGGGACGGAGCAGGAAGGAACGGAGGCGCGACCGAGCAGGCTCGTGCCGGCGGGCGAGCCAGCGAGCGGGCCAGCGAACGGGCCGGCGAACGGGCCAACGGGCAGGCCGACGAACGGGCCGGCGAACGGGCTGGCGAACGCGCCAACGGGCAGGCCAGCCAACGCGCCAGCCGGCGGGCCAGCGAACGCGCCAGCGGGCGGGCCAGCGAACGCGCCAGCGAACGCGCCAGCGAACGCGCCAGCGAACGCGCCGGCGGGCGGGCCAGCGAACGGGCCAACGGGCGGGCCGGCGAGCGCGCCGGCGAGCGCGCCGGCGAGCGGGCCGGCGAGCGGGCCGGCGAGCGGGCCGGCGAGCGGGCCAGGGGGCAGGCTAGCGAACGGGGCGGCGAGCGGGCTCGCAGCAGGCGGGCATACGGTCGACCCATGAGCCTCGACGACATCACCCTGACCACGATCCGCGGCGAGTCCACCACGTTCGGCGCCTACGCCGACAAGGTCGTGATGGTCGTGAACGTGGCCTCGCGCTGCGGCCTCGCCCCCCAGTACGAGAAGCTCGAGGCGCTGCAGAAGCAGTACGGCGAGCAGGGCTTCACAGTGCTGGGCTTCCCCAGCAACCAGTTCTTCCAGGAGCTCTCGAGCGGCGAGGCCATCGAGGAGTACTGCTCGGCCACCTGGGGCGTGACCTTCCCGATGATGGAGAAGGTCAAGGTCAACGGTCGGGGCGAGCACCCGCTCTACACCGAGCTGAAGAAGGCCACCGACGCCGAGGGCAAGGCCGGCCGCGTCAAGTGGAACTTCGAGAAGTTCGTGATCACCCCCGGCGGCGCCGTGCACCGCTTCCGTCCGACGACCGAGCCCGACGCCCCCGAGGTCGTCGCGGTCATCGAGGAGGCGCTGGCCGGCTGACCGGGCGACTGCGGTCGGTCAGCGGCCGGCCGCGTACCGGGCCTGCACGGCCGAGGCGGTCTGGGCCGAGTTGTTGTAGATCGTCGTGCCGTCGACCGAGCCGACGAAATAGCCGTTCGTGGGAGCCGAGGGCAGGCCGCTGAGCGGCGCGTAGCCCACGCGCCAGTAACCGGCGGCCGTCTGCACGGTCTTGTTCGTCGTGTCGTTCACGACCGCGACACCGTCGACGTAGATGATCGTGCTCGTGCCCGAGAGGGTGGCGACCACGTGGTGCCAGGCACCGTCGTTGTACGAGGCCGACGTGGTCGTAGCCTTGGTCGTGCTCGAGGTGGGGCGCACGCCGAGGGCGATCTTGCCCGCCGTGGTCAGGTAGAGCGCACGGTCGGCGGTCGTGTTCGTGCCGGTCTGCGCGGCGGTGAACGCGGCCAGGGTGCCTCCGGCGGCGCTGGTCGTGCGGAACCAGGTCTCGATCGTGAAGGCGGCCTGACCGGTGAGGTTGACCGCGGTCGTGACCTGGCCGGTGCCGTCGAGCTGCAGGTAGGGGCTCTGGTTGGTGGCGCACGAGCCGGCGACGAACGTCGCCCCGCCGCTCAGGGTGCCCACGCGGGCGAACGAGCTGCCGTCGGCGGTGGTCGTGCCCGACGTCTCGTTGTACGGGAAGCCGTACGAGGTCTGCGAGTTGTAGGTGTCCTGCAGGCAGTCGTAGTTTCCGGCACCGAAGCTCGACGTCGGGTTCGCGGTGGGCGCGGCGAACGCCGCGTGCGCACCGCCCGAGACGACGAGGGTGAGTGCGAGACCGCCACCGATCGCTGCCAGGCCGATCGCGCCTCCTGCGGTCTTCAGGCGACGGAGGCGCCGCTCGCGTCGTCGCTGCACGCGGCGGCCGGCGGGGGCGGTCACCCGAGGCGACGCGGGGCGCTCGTCACGCAGCAGGTACCGGTCGTTGCGGCTCAGCAGGACGACGAGGATCAGCAGTCCGCCGGTGACCAGCAGGTGGCCGTACTGGTGGCCCGCGGCCCAGACGAAGGGGGTGCCGACGTAGGGCACGCGCAGGAAGCCGACGCCGATGACGGCGCTGCGGTCGATCGGCGTCGAGTCGACGCTCGGGTTGGCGTCGCCCTTGGTGACGATCTGCCCGGCCTGGCCGTTGTCGTGGTAGCGGTGCAGGCGCAGGTGCCCGGCCTGGTCGGGGTCGTCGAAGAGCAGCACCTGACCGCGGTGCACGTCGGCCGCCGCGACGGGCTTCGCGACGACGACGTCGCCGGGCTGGATGCGGGGCTCCATCGAGCCGGTCATCACGGTGGTGGGGCTCCAGCCGAGGGCGGCGGGGGCGGCCGCGTAGACCATCAGGCCGAGCAGCGAGTAGAGCACGACCCGTGACGCGGTGCCGAGGGCCAGGCGCGTCCAGTCGAGCCACGAACGAGAGGCACCCAGGGGCACGGTGATCGAGGCCGCGGCTGCGGCGCCGGGCCGCAGCTTCAGGTCGATCGTGCTCATGGGTGCCTCTGCTCTGGATGGTGCGGTTGATGCGGTGTCGGGCCGCCTGGTGCGGTGGTGCGGTGTTCAGCCGGGGGCCGGGCCTCAGCTGTTCTGGGCCTCCCAGGTGAGGCCGAGGCTCGCGGTGCCGCCCTGGGTCGTGTTGGGGGCGGTGTTCGAGACGGTGTAGGTCACCTGGTAGGTGCGGGTCTCGGACGCGGTGCCGGTGGGGGCCCAGGTGCCCACGCCGTTCGAGTAGTTGGTGTAGCTGGTGCCGAAGGCGGCCAGCGTGCCGCTGTAGAGGCTCGAGCCCGACGAGAGCGGGGTGAAGCCGGTGCACGAGCCGAAGCCGCCGCCGGTGCCCTGCACGACGCTCAGCGTGATGTTCGAGGCCAGGTTGTTGGTCGTGGCGGCACCCGTGCCGTAGAGCTTGACGGCCGAGGCGAGCGAGCCGGTGCTGGTGACGGCGATGCAGTTGCTGCCGGTCTGGCCGGGCTTCAGGTTCGTGGCGGTGAAGAGCGCGCTGTTGCTGTCGTCGTCGGTCAGGGCGACGGTGCCGGCGGTCCAGTTGCTGGTGGGGTTGACCGTGGTCGACGAGAAGGCCGAGTACGACGCGGTCGAGACGACGATGCCCGAGGCGACGAGGGCGGCGGGGATGGCGATCCAGGCGGCGATGCGGGCGATGCGGGGCGTGGGACGGGACATGGTGGACTCCAGGGGCGAGAGGGGGAACAGGGGGATGTCGGGGGCCACCCCGACGAAGCGGCTCAGGGGCTTCGCCGGTGAGAAGCTCACCTCCCGAACCGTTCTGGTTTCGAGTGGTCGTTGTTCTCAAGTGGTACGACAATCAAATTACTCAGGACCCGAGAGGCACGCAAGGCGAAGCATGTCCCCAGTGGTGGGGGTGTCACGATCGTCGAGATTCTTGTTGACTGAGCCGGTGCCACGGACGGCACGCTCTACGCGTCACGGAGGACCCCCATGCTCGTCACGACCCCTGCCGATCCCGGCCCCGCCGCCCTCGGCCCCGGCGCCCCCGGCCCCGCCGGCCTCGCCCCCGGCGACCTCGCCCGCCTGCTCGACTCGTTCCGGCTGTTGATGCTGAACCACTCTCGCGTGCTCGACCACCAGGGCGACCTCTTCGGCCTGGGCGACACCGACATCCGGTTCCTCTTCTACGTGTGGGCCACCGGCGACCTGGTCACCCCCAAGCGCGCGGCCGACCACCTCGACCTGTCGTCGGGCGCGATGACCAACCTCGTCGATCGCCTCGTCGAGGCCGGCCACCTCGACCGCCGTCGCAACCCCGCCGACCGCCGCAGCGTCATCGTCAGCCGCACCCCGCGCGGTGTGGAGGTCACGACCGCCATCGCGAGCGCCTACGCCGCCGCGTTCGCCGACGTCGTTCCGGCGTCGCAACACGGCACTCTCGCCGACACGCTGCTCGACCTCGGCCGGGCGTTCGACCGGCACGGGGTCGGCGCCGCCCCGGCCACTCCCGTCGCCCCCGCCGCCGCCGCCTGACCGGTCTCGGCCTCGACCTCGACCTCGACCTACGGGATGAGGCGGCGCAGCCGTGCGGCGTCGGCCAGGTCGGCCCGGAACCGGTCGAGCGTCGACAGCGTGTAGAGCCCGTCGATCTGCTGGTCGACCCAGAGCTGGTGGATGCGCTTGAGGTCGGCCTGGCGGCTCTTCCAGCCGATCCCGTCGATCACGGCCATGACGGTCTGTCGCGGCAGCCGGACGTCGGCCATCTCCTCGATCTCGCGCACGGCGTCGGTCAGCTTGGAGCCGGTCGAGTCGAACCCCTTCGCCGCGACCACGATCGCGGGCTCCTCCGCCGAGGGGATCACCAGGTCGCACGGCGCCGTGCGGTTCGCCCGACCGGTGAACCGCGTCCGCGTGCCGCAGGCGAGCCCGAGGTCGCGGGCGATGGCCTCGATCTCGTCCTCGAGCCGCCGCCCCGACACCCCGGCGCGGATCGCCGACGCCCGGGTGCCGGCCCGCGCCGAGAGCAGGTCGCCGAAGTCGTAGGTGCGGTGCCGCTGGGACGCGACGAGGCGCACGAGTTCGAACTCGTCGTCGAGGTGCGCGACCAGCTCGTCGGCCCGTCCCCGCGCGAGCGTCAGCCAGCTCGGGGTGTCGAAGGCGTGCCGCAGCGAGTTGCGCAGCTTCTCTTGCGACAGCCCCACGGCCAGGCCGAGGGCGGGCACCCACGCCGGGTGCTGCCGGGTCCATTCGGCCAGGTGGTCGCGGTCGACGACGGGCAGTTCGCCGAGGCTCGCCGCGGCCCGGCCGAGGTCGGTCGCCGCCGCAGAGGGAGCGGTCGGGTCGACGTGCGGGGTCATGCGCCCGAGCGACGCCACGTACTCGTCGAAGGTGGGGATCGTCACGGTCAGTCCCTCCCGACGAACACGTACTCGGTGGCCGCCGTGCGGGTCGCCGTGCGGTGCGTCCCGAAGCTGTAGGTGTGGTCGACCACGCGCACCTCGACGTGCGGCTTGACCGTGCGCATCAAGTGCTCGATGCGCTCGCGGCTCGGCACGGCGTTGGACGAGTACGACAGCACGAGCGCCCCGGCGTCGGCGAACTGCTCGAAGGTGCGCACGAGGGCGTCGTCGACCGTGCGCGGGTAGGCGAACGGCGTGAACAGCTTGGCGATCTTCTTGGTCTTGGTCTCGGTCATGATCGTCTGCCCCCGCCAGTACACGGCCAGCCCCTGCAGGAAGTGGTACCGCTTCATGTAGTCCGCGTCGTCCCGAGGAGGCGCGTAGGGCGGATCGAGGTACACCAGCTCGGCGGGCGGTCGCCTCAGGTCGGCCACGTCGCCCTCGACGGCCTCGTGCGCGAGGCCGTCGTCGAACACGGTGGCGCCGTAGGCCCGGACCGCCGCCCGGAACTGCTCGGCCATGGTCATCCGCAGGTCGCGGCGCCCGTCGTCGTACCGCGCGCCCGTGAAGGTGAAGACGCCCCGGGGCTGCTTGCGCGCAGCGGCCAGCACGAGGCCGGCGATCGCCAGGTCGCGCTCTGCGCCGACGAGCCGGTCGACGTGCGACCAGGCCGAGTCGAGGAACGCCCGGTCGTCGGCCGAGAAGAACACGCCGTCGAAGGTGCGGCGCACGACGTCGCGGTCGTCAGCGGGCGGGCCGCAGATCTCGTCGACGAGGTCGTCCGACAGCGTCGTCGATCCGTTGACGACGGAGGCGCGGGCGATGACCGCGGGGAAGGCCAGGAAGTCGTTGCTCACGACCTGGCGACCCTCCGCCTTCATCAGGTACGAGACGACGCCCGACCCGCTGAAGGCGTCGATCGCGGTCGAGGGCCGAACCGCGCCTCCTTCGTCGTCGGGGTCGCGGGCCGGCACGGGCGCGACGCTCGAGAAGACGTCGTGCAGCACGGGCAGCAGCGCGTACTTCGAGCCCATGTAGCGCAGGCGGGGGAAGGCCGTGACACGGGCGGGCACGGCGGCAGCCACGGGGGCGGTGGTCTCGCTCGCGACGGAGGGCACGAGCTCGACGGTCACCGGGCAAGTCTGCCGCACGTCAGCGGTCGGACGGACTCCAGGCCTGGGTGTCGAGGTCGACGCGCGAGGCGTGCGGCACGCTGCCGGTGGTCGTGCCGGCGATCCTCAGGCTCTCTTGTCGCAGCTCGAGCTGGGCGACCACGAGCGCCGCGAGGTCGGTGAGGTTGGCGACCTGCTCGTCGCTGGCCGTGCTCGGCTCACGCCCGATCACCGAGAGCGTGCCGATCGTGTGGCCGTCGCGTCGGGTGAGCGGGACGCTGACGTAGAACCGCATGCCGAGCGGCCCGGTGACCAACGGGCTGGTCGCCACGCGTCGGTCGGTCGCGGCGTCCTCGATGACGAGGGGCTCGGACGAGTGCACGGCCCCGAGCGAGAGGTCGATGTGCCGAGCGATGTCGCCCACGGCCGGGTCGTAGTGGGTCGTGAACCACGTGCGGTCGTCGTCGATCACGGTCGCCAGGGCGATGGGTGCCGAGAACAGGCGGGCCGCCATGGCCGTGACGCGGTCGAGCGCCTCGTTGGGCAGGGTGTCGAGGACCTCGCTGTGGTCGAACGGCTCGGTGTCGCCCCCGCGCATCGAACCGTCGCCGGTCGACAGGTCGCCCACGCCGTCGCGGTGGTCCGTCGTCTCGGTGATGACCACGTCGCGCATCAACGCGACGAGCTCGGCGCGGGTCGGCCGCTGCGCGGGGTCGCGGCTGGTCATGGCGCGCAGGGCGTGACGCCAGTGCTCGGGCAGCGGCTCGGGCAGCACCGGGTCGCGGGACAGTCGCGCGACGGCCGACTCGACGAGGGACCCCGGGAACTCGCGGCGGCGCGTGAAGCACTGCAGCAGCACGAGGCCGAGGCTGTAGACGTCGCTCGGGGGGCCGACCTCGCCGCCCACGGCCTGCTCGGGGCTGAGGTACGCGGCGGTGCCGGTGGTGACCCCCTCGGCGGTGAGTCGTTCGACGTCCTCGGTGAGGGCGATGCCGAAGTCGGCGAGCTTGGCCCGGGCACGGGCCGCCTCGTGGTCGCCGTAGTCGACGAGCAGGATGTTCGACGGCTTGATGTCGCGGTGCACGACCGAGTGGCCGTGGATGTAGTCGAGCGCCTCGGCCATGTCGTAGCCGATCTCGGCGATGTGCCGCGCGGCGAGCGCGCCGTGCCGCAGACGGTCTTCGAGGTTCAGCCCGGCGATCAGCGGCATCACGAGGAAGCGCTGGGGGCCGTTCGGCCCCTGCTCGACCCCGGCGTCGAAGAGACCGACGAGGCCGTGGTGCTCCAGGCTGGACAGCACGCCGAGCTCGGCCTCTTGCCGGGCCGGGTCGACCATCGCACTGTGGAAGACCTTGATCGCGACCGTGCGGTTGAGGCTCTCGTCGACGGCCTTGTAGACGGTCGCCATGCCCCCTCGGCCCACGACGGACTGCAGGCGGTAGCGCTCGGCGAGGACGCGATCGAGCGCGTCGTCCTGCTGTGGCGCGGCCATCGCCTCCCCCTCGTGACTCGTGTGGGGTCCATCCTGTCGCATGCGGGGCCATCAGGTGACGGTGGCGCGGGTGACGATCGCATCACGACGGGGTCACGGGCACCACCCAAGACCACCACCCGCGACCACGGGACAAGCCGCCCGGACCTTGCGATGCCCTGGGAGAACGGCATCGCCGGGAAGGCATCGAGCGGGCCGCCGGTTGAGTTGCCCATGACAACTTACGGAATCATCGGAGCAGGCAACATCGGCAGCCAGGTCGCCCGGGCGGTCATCGCCCACGGGCACGACGTCGTGATCAGCAACTCACGCGGGCCCGAGACCCTCGCCGACCTCGTGGCCGACCTCGGCCCGAAGGCCCGGGCCGCCACGGCGACCGAGGCCGGTGCGGCAGGTGACGTGGTCGTCGTCACCGTCCCCCTCAAGAACGTCGACCAGGTGCCGGTCGAGCCGCTCGCGGGCAAGACCGTGATCGACACGAACAACTACTACTTCGAGCGCGACGGCCACATCGCCGCCCTCGACGCCGGCATCGACACGGTGTCCGAGATGCTGCAGCGCCACCTGCCGACCAGCAAGGTCGTCAAGGGCTTCAACCACATCATGGCCAAGGACATCACGACCGACGTCGCCCCGGCCGGCACCCCCGACCGCCGCGCGCTGGCCACATCGAGCGACTCGCCCGAGGCCGTCGCCCTGATGACCGACCTCTACGACGAGCTCGGCTTCGACACCGTCGACGTCAGCCCGCTGTCCGAGAGCTGGCGCGTCGAGCGTGACCGTCCGGCCTATGTCGTGCGCCAGACGAAGGACGAGCTCGTCGCCAACCTCGCGAAGGCGAACCGGGTGCCGCAGGCCTCCTGACCCGGCCGGGTGGTGACGCCGCCCGACGAACGCGACCCGCGCCTCCTGCAGGAGGCGCGGGTCGCGTCGTTCGTGGAGGTGCCAGTCAGCTCACCCAGCAGCGGTACGCCGACCCGGTCACGGCACGCTCGCTGGTCACGAGAGAGGTCGTGTAGGTCTGGGTGAACGTGTCGACGGCGGGCAGGTCGACGACCTTCCACCCGACCACCGCGCGGTTCTCGTTCAGCGCCTGCACCGCGCAGGCGACGTCCGTGCCGCCCGCGACGTTGATCGTGTACTGCACCTCGACCGCGTCGTCACCGGCGACGGTGAAGCCGTAGTGGCTCACCTCGAGCTCGGCCGAGTCGCCGTCGAAGGCGACGAGGACGACCCAGGCCGCCACCACGACGGCCACGACGCCGCCCGCGACGAGGGCGATCAGCCGCGAGCGCCGGGCTCGGCCGGGGCGTCGGCCGTAGCGGTCGTCGAGCCGTGAGGCCGGGCTGACGCGCGCCGGGTCGAGGGTCTGCATGGCGTCAAGGGTAGGAGGCGCCGGCTCGGAACCACATGGACGTCGCGTCCCTGCGGGGTCAGGCCGCGTCGGCCTCGAAGAGCATCGACAGGTCGAGGGGCTCGGTGGGGGCGAGTTCGACGTACGTCAGGTCGTCGTTCACAGGAAGAGCCCGTTGCTGAGGAAGAGGGCGGCGACGAGGCTGGCGCTGGCGCCGACGGCCGCCGTGGCGATGACGAAGAGGGTCGCCTGGCGTTCGGTCTCGCGGACCTCGGAGAAAGAGTTGCTACCCGCGTCGGAGCGGCGACGTGACGGCGTGAGGAGTGTCATGGTGTGTCCGTTCTCGGCAGCCCTGTGCTGCCTGCCCGTGATGCTGGTGTCGAGGGGGCCGCGACTCGGTCGCGGCCCGCACCGCCCGTGAAGTCGGTACACACGAATGAAACCATGGGGTAGTTAGTCCATCTAGCTACTCGACGAGGCTGTTCGCAATGCGGACAGCGCGCTCCTCGCGCAGCCTTTTCCATGGCCCCTCTTTCGCCTCTCTTCGGCCCCTCCCGGCCCGGAATCCCGCCACTGCGCGCCGCTCCTCCCCCAACGGGGGCCTGTCCTCCTTTCGGGGGACCGGCAGACTGTCCCAGGCCTCAGGACGAGACCGACGGAGGCCGCGCCTCCCGCACTGCACGGATTGCGAACACACATGCCCCTGGTCGAGACCCCGACCCCCCGCCGACACGGCCGCCTGATCGCGGCGGTGGTGCGGGCCACCAAGCCCCTCTTCCACCTGCACCTCGCGCTCTACCGGCGAGAGGTGGCCCGCGCGCCCTTCCCCCGCGACGCCCGCCGCATGACCGTGGACGGCCCCGACCCCGACCGCCTGCTTTTCGTCGGCAGCATCGCCGTCGAGGGGTTCGGCGTGCTCGCCCACGACCTGACCTGCGCCAGCCAGACCGCACGGCTGGTCGGGTCGGCCCGGGGCCGTGGCGTCACGTGGCACGAGGTCTCGGCACCCGTGCTGACGGCTGCCGAGGCGGCCCGGGTCGAGCTGCCGGCCGGACGCGCCGACGCGGCCGTGGTGCTGCTCGGCATCTGCGACGTGCTGCTCGCCACGAGCGGCACCTCGTGGGAGGCCTCGCTCCGTCGCCTCGCCGTCCGGGTGCGCGAGACGGCCGGCCCGGACTGCCGCATCGTCTACGTCGGCATCCCGCCGATGGCGGAGTTCCGACCGATCCCTCCGGTCGCGAAGCGCCTGCTGACGCGGCAGATCGAACGACTCAACGCCCTGACGGCACGGGTCGCCCTCACCACGCCCGGCGCCTCCTGGGTGCCGTTCCCCGAATGGCGCTCGGAGGGGCTCTTCCACCAGGAGCTGCTGTCATGGGCCACCATGCACCGGCGGTGGGGGCAGGCGATCGCGCCGACCGTGGTGACGTCGCTGGTCGGCGCCGATGCCGCCGACACGCACTGCGAGAGCGACGCCGGGCCCGGCGTCCCGGCCTAGACGCCCGAGTCCGCCAGGCTGCCGACGCGGCTCGTGCCGTAGGTGTACACGTAGCAGACGACCGAGCGCTCGCCATCGTCCCAGCCCTTCTCGGTCGGAGCGAGCACGCCGTAGTCGGCGAGGGACTCGTCGTACGAGGCCCCGACGTAGTCGTCGAAGGCCGCGTCGCAGAGGGCGGCCGCCTCGTCGAGGACCTCGACGCCGCCGGGGAACGCGCCGCCGTCCAGCTCGCTCACCAGGTAGGCCTCCTCGTCGTGGGCCTCGTCGCAGGAGGTCGTCTCGACGTCGCCGGTGCCCTCACGGCCGAGGTCGCCGACGGTGAAGCAGGTGCCGACGTCGAGCCCGTCCACGCCGGTCACCCCCGAGAAGTCGAGCGGGTAGAGGTAGTCGCCGTAGACCGCGTCCGAGCCGAAGTAGGTCGTGGGATCCTCGTCGCCGGAGGAGTAGCCGTCGTCGTAGCCGGCCGAGCCGCCGGCGAGCGTCATCCCACCGAGCAGGCCGGCCCCGCCGCCGACGATCAGGGCGACGACGGCCGTCCCGACGATCGCGAGGACCCACGGCGTCTTCGAGGGCTGCACCGGCAGGGCGGGGAGGAACGCAGGAGGCGCGGCGTAGGGGTCCTGCGTCGGCCACGGCTGCCAGGGCGCCTGGGCCTGCGGCTGCGGCTGCGGCTGGGAGTGGGAGTGGGACTGCCAGCCGGACGGCTGCTGCTCGGGCTGCGGCCACCCCTGCTGTTGCGGCTGCTGCTCGGGCTGCTGCTCGGGCTGCTGCCACCCCTGCGGTTGCGGCTGCTGGTCGGGCACGCCCGGCTCGATCGGTGTGCTCACGGTCGTTCCCCTTCGTCGACCGGGCCGTCGGATGGCCGGGTCACGCCGGATCATATCCAGCGCCGGGCACCCCGTTCGACCCCCTGTCCGGGAAGACGACCGTGATCTGGTTGCCCACCCCTCAGGCCTGACCTACACTCGATCCGTTCGAACACACGTTCGAACGTGCAGGAGGACGACATGAGCACCCAGACCACCCACGAGCCCGTCGCGCTGTGGTTCGAGCGCGACCTGCCGGCGCGGCTGGTCTGGTCGTGCCGACGCTGGCGGGTGAGCGACACCCCGACCGAGCTGCGGGTCGAACCGGCGGTCACGCCCGCCTTCATCACGCACCCGCCCCGTCGCTTCGTCGGCTGGCGCTTCCAGGCCACCGACGACGACGGCACGACCCACATGTTCGAGGTCGTCCTCGGCACCGACGGCGGTTGGGTGCTCGGCCGCGTCTACGACTGACCCCGACGAAGAACGGCGTGGGCGTCCGGGCAGTCGTGGACGGGCTTTCCTCGGCCCCCACGAGAGGTGTCGAGGTCGTGGCGCACGGGTTGCGTCAGGATGTCGGGCCGAAGCGTTCAGATGTCGCAAGGGACTCCGTCTCGCGTGGCCGGGCCGCTTAGGACTGTCTCATGCACTCATCGCCGGCCACCCTTGACACGACCTGCGACCGCCGTGTCGCGCGTGAGGTCCGTTCATGACCCTCACGGACATCCTTCCCTCGATGCGACGGGTGATCGCCGACCCGTTCGTCCCCGACGCCTGGCCGGAACGGACCCGTCCGACCCTGGACGACGTCGTCATCGGCGGGGTGTCCCTCGTCCGTCTGGCGAGCATCTGCGAGACGCCGTGCGTCCACACGGGCGCTGCCCTCGTGCCCCGCTCCGGTGGCCGGGTGTCGACCGTCGACGACGCCACGGCGATCGTCGTCACCGTCAGCGACGTCTGTCGCCACAGCTCCGGCGCGATCGTCGTCCAGGTGGACGCCCGACTCGGTGCGGTGCCCGTCGCCATCCGGGAGCTCCGTCTGATCGGGCGGATCTCGACGGCCCATGACGTGGCCATGGTGATCGGCCTCCAGGACGAAGGGCCCGATCTCGCCGTGGCCGACCTCCCCGGAGACCTCCGCATCGGCGACCTCCTGGCGGTCCCGTGCCCGGGCGACATCACGGTCGGGCGTCTGCGCCGGGACCAGAGCCGACGATGACGGCCCCCGGCGTCCTCCCGACGATGCGTCACGCCGTCCACGACGTCGTGGACGGTGCTCATTCGTGGGGCACGCTGGACCAGGCTCCGGCTCGCTCGACGGTCGTGCAGCAGATCACGCTCCGGGTGTTCCGACCGGGAACGAGCCTCCGCGAGAGGAGGCTCCTCCATCTCCGGCAGATCTGGCCCGTCGCCGGGGCGATCTGCTCGGCCGCGTCGCTCCTCGTCCTGGCATCCCGGGTCCCGGCTCCGGTGGCGGCCTCGATCGCTCTGGCCGTCTACGGCCTCGGGTTCCTGTGCCTCGACGTCATGACGACACGGCTCCGGGCCACGGTGCGTGAGCTGACGGCGTCCTCGACGTGCACCCCGGGCGGTCTGGTCGTGCTCGGTGACGCCGCCTGCGTCCGCGCGACGGCTGCGCGGCTCGTCGCCCTCGAGCGGGAATTCGCGGCAGGCCACCTCTCGCTCGAGCGGTACCTCGCGCGCTGGGACGAGGTCTACACCGCGTTGCCGACGGATACGGACCGGACATGACGTCGAAGACGTCGGTCCCCGTCGTCACCCGGTTCTTCGGAACGGGGCCGCAGTTCGACGCCCTCGCCCTGGAGGTCGACGATTTCTCGGCCGCATCGCGACGCGACTCCCGGGACGCGGGCCGGTTCTTGACCGACGTGTTGGAGACGCAGCTGCGGCACCTCCGACCGGTGAGCCAGATCCTCCTCCTGGAACGCATCCGCGCCTCCGGACGCGTCTCGGGGTCTCACCTCTCGACCCTTCGCGGCGTCCTGTCGCGCACGCGGGCCGTGGCGGCGAACACCCACGGCATGGATGTCTCGACCAACGCGCTGCTCTTGCCGGCCTCTCGAGCCGACGCCCTGTCGGAACCGGACGTGCTCGACCTCGTGCGGCACCGCCCCCTCCAGGCGACGGGCGTCGTCCTCGATCACCACGGCCCCGTTCGGGTCGGACGTCTCAGGGAGTCCCTCAGCGCACCCGTCCTCTGACCGCCATCGTGCACTTCCCCGACGACGGGGGCAGGAGGCGCGTGGCATCCGAGGTCAGCTGCTCGGCTCGTCGGGCACGAAGCGGTAGCCCATGCCCTGCACCGTCTGCAGGTAGCGAGGCTGAGCCGGGACCGCTTCGAGCTTCTTCCGGAGTTGGGAGACGTACAGCCGCAGGTACCCGCCGTCGGTGGTGTGTGCCGGACCCCAGATCCGGGTGAGGATGTCCTCCCGTGTGACGAGACGCCCCGGGTTCCTGACCAGGATCTCGAGGATGCGCCATTCGGTGGGGGTCAGGCGGATCGCCTCGTCCGGTTCGCGGACGACGCTCTTGGCGACGAAGTCGATCCGGATGCCCCCGAACGTCTCGGACGGTTGATCGGGGGTCGGAGTCGTGCGTCGCGTCAGCGCCCGGAGGCGGGCCAACAGCTCGTCCATGGCGAACGGCTTGGTGATGTAGTCGTCGGCTCCGGCATCGAGTGCCTCGACCTTGTCGGCGGCGCCGGCTCGGCCCGAGACGACGAGGACCGGGACGTTGCTCCAGCCGCGGAGGCCTTCGATCACGCCGAGCCCGTCGACGCGTGGCATGCCGAGGTCGACCATGACGACGTCGGGATGTTCTTCGACGACGGCGCGGAGCGCCTCGGCGCCGTCGGCGGCGGTGGCGATGTCGTAGCCGACCGCACCGAGGGTCAAGGTGAGGGCCCGGACGAGCTGCGGATCGTCGTCGGCGATGAGGATCTTCATGTGTGGTCCGTCCCGGTCGTCTGACGAGCCACAGGAAGGGAGACGACCATGCTGAGCCCGCCTCCCGGGGTCTCCTCGGCTCGAAGGGCGCCCCCCATGCCCTCGGTGAAGCCCTTGGAGATGGCGAGTCCCAGCCCGAGGCCGGCGGTGTTGTCGGTGTCTCCGAGGCGCTGGAAGGGGACGAAGACCAGGTCCAGGCGTTCGGGGCTGATCCCCGGCCCCTGATCGGTGACGCGGATCTCCACGGCGTTCCCGAAGCTGCTGCTGGAGAGACGCACCGGCGTCCCTCCGGGGGCGTACTTCAGGGCGTTGTCGAGCAGGTTCACCAGGACGCGCTGGAGGAGGACCGGGTCGGCGTCGGCCTGGGGAACGTCCTCTCCCCTCTGCAGCTCGATGCGTCCGGGCTCGACCTGGAGTTCGTCCACGGAGGCGAACAGGACGTCGTCGACGTCGACGGGCTGGCGTGACACCGCGAGGGCTCCGGCCTGGACGCGGCTGACGTCCAAGAGGTTCGTGACGAGGGCCGACAGCGCGTCGAGGCTCTCGTGGGCCGTGGCGAGGAGTTCGTCGCGGTCGCGGTCCGCCCAGACGACATCGCCTTGTCGAAGGCCCGTCACGGCCGCCGTGGCCGAGGCGAGCGGCCGCCGCAGGTCGTGTCCGACGGCCGCGAGCAGTGCCGTGCGGACCTGGTCCACCTGCGCCAGCGGCCCGGCCGAGTCGGCGGTCGCCGACAGGGCCTTGTGCTCCAGGGCCGTCTCGACCTGGGCCGCGATGACCGCGAGGAGGCGCCTCTCGGACGCCGCCATCGGCGGTCCCGTCATCTCGAGGCGCGCTCGGGTGCCGACGGGGACGACGGTCGTCTCGTCGCCGGCCCGGGGTGCGCCGAGGGAGTCGACGACGTCACCGTCGACGTCGATGACGGAGACCGTCCGCAGGCGGAAGGCGTCCTGGGTGCGGGACAGGAGCGCGTGGAGCGCGTCCTGGCCGCGGATGACGCCGCCGGCGACGGCCGCGAGCAGTTCGGACTCGGCGACGGCACGCGCCGCCGCCCGGGATCGGCGGGCCGCCTGGTCGACCACGTAGCTGACGAGCAGGGCGATGACCACGTAGAGGACGAGGGTCAGGAGGTGCAGCGGCCGGCCGACGGTGATGCTGTCGTAGGGCTCGACGAAGAAGAAGTCCAGCGTCACTCCCGAGAGCACCGCCGCGAAGAGGGCCGGCCAGATCCCGCCGACGAGCGCGACGACCACGACGAGCAGCTGGTAGACGAGCACGTCGCTCGTGAGCGATTCGTCGCTGCGGAACATCACGAGCAGCCAGGTCACGATCGGGCCGAGCACCACGGCGAGGCCGCCCCCCAGCAGCCGACGACGCAACGTCAGGGCGCCTCCGGCCCGGGGGAGGGTGAACCGGCCGCCGGCGGCGGAGTGGGTCACGATGTGCACGTCGATGTCACCCGATTCGCGGATGACGGTGGCCCCGATCCCCGGGCCCGTCAGGGCGGCGGCGACCCGGCTCCGGCGGCTGACGCCGATGACGAGTTGGGAGGCGTTCATCGCCTTCGCGAACTGGACGAGGGCGACGGGGACGTCACCGCCGACGACCTGGTGGTGGGTGCCGCCGAGTTTCTCCGTCAGGGCGCGCTGCGCGGAGAGAGCACCCGGGTGCGCATCGCGGAGGCCGTCCTGGGCGATGACGTGCACGGTGACGAGCTCTCCCCCGGACGACCGGGCGGCGATGCGGGCACCACGACGGATGAGGGTCTCGCCCTCCGGCCCGCCGGTGAGGGCGACCACGACCCGCTCTCGCGCCTCCCACTTGCTGTCGATGCCGTTCTCGACCCGGTAGGCCTTGAGGGCGCTGTCGACCTCGTCGGCCAGCCACAGCAGCGCCAGCTCCCGCAACGCCGTCAGGTTGCCGAGGCGGAAGTAGTTCGACAGCGCGGCGTCGATGCGGGCCGCCGGGTAGACGTTCCCCTCGGCGAGACGGTCGCGGAGCGTCTGGGGGGCGAGGTCGACGACCTCGATCTGGTCCGCGCTCCGGAGCATGCTGTCGGGGACGGTCTCGCGCTGGGCGGCCCCGGTGATCTTCTCCACCACGTCGTTGAGGGACTCGATGTGTTGCACGTTGACGGTCGAGACGACGTCGATGCCCGCGTCGAGGAGGACCTGGACGTCCTGCCACCGTTTCTGCCGGACGGAGCCCGGAGCGTTGGTGTGGGCGAGCTCGTCGACGAGGGCGAGGTCGGGCCTCCGGGTGAGGACCGCGTCGACGTCCATCTCCGTCAGCTCGACGCCGCGGTGCAGGGTCGTCGTCCGCGGGACGACCTCGAGATCGCCGAGCATGGACGCCGTGGCCTCGCGGCCGTGGGTCTCGACGACGGCGACGACGACGTCCTTGCCCTCGCGGGCGAGCCGTGCTCCTTCTTCGAGCATGGTGTAGGTCTTGCCGACGCCGGGGGCGGCGCCGAGCAGCACCCGGAGCCGCCCCCGCTTCACGGTCTCAGCGTCCCGTCTCGGCCAGGGCCGCGTTGAGCTCGAGCACGTTCACGGTGGGCTCGCCCAGGTAGCCGAGGTCGCGGCCCTGGGTGTGCTCCTCCACGAGCGCCTCGACGTCCGCGACCGGCAGGTCGCGTGCCGCGGCGACCCGCTCGACCTGGATGCGCGCGTACTCGGGGCTGATGTGCGGGTCGAGCCCGGACGCGGAGGCGGTGAGCGCGTCGACGGGGACGTCCTCCGGGGCGACTCCGTCGCTCTCGGCGATCGCCGCCCGCCGCTCCTCGACGGCCGCGATGAGGTCCGCGTTCTCGGGCCCGTAGTTGCTGCCGCTCGAGGCGGAGGCGTCGTAGCCGTCACCGGCAGCCGAGGGCCGCGACTGGAACCACTCGGGCAGGGCGACACCGTCGGCGTCGGTGAACGACTGCCCGATCAGTGACGAGCCGACGGTCTCACCGTCGACGCGGACGGCGGAACCGTCCGCCTTGCCGCCCAGGACGAGCTGGCCGACCCCGGTGACGACGGCCGTGTAGGCCACGCCGAGGACGACGGTGAAGACGAGCATCGCGCGGAGGGCGACACCGTACTGGCGGAGCAGGGTGCGGGTGTTCATGGTCTCTCTCTCGTTCGTCGTCCGCGTCGGCTCAGAAGCCGGGGAGCAGGCTGACGATCAGGTCGATGATCTTGATGCCGACGAACGGGGCGACGACGCCGCCGAGTCCGTAGACGAGGAGGTTGCGCGACAGGATCGACGACGCCGACGCGGCGCGGTACTTCACACCCCGCAGAGCGAGCGGGATGAGCACGACGATCACCAGGGCGTTGAAGACGATCGCCGAGAGGATCGCCGACGCCGGCGAGGACAGCTGCATGACGTTCAGCAGCCCGAGCCCCGGGAACACCCCGGCGAACATGGCCGGGATGATCGCGAAGTACTTCGCGATGTCGTTGGCGATCGAGAACGTCGTGAGCGCGCCACGGGTGATGAGCAGCTGCTTGCCGATGCGGACGATGTCGATCAGCTTCGTCGGGTCGCTGTCGAGGTCGACCATGTTGCCGGCCTCCTTCGCGGCCGAGGTGCCCGTGTTCATCGCGACGCCGACGTCTGCCTGTGCCAGCGCGGGGGCGTCGTTGGTGCCGTCGCCGGTCATCGCGACGAGCGCGCCTCCTTCTTGCTCTCGGCGGATGAGGGCGAGCTTGTCCTCCGGGGTGGCCTCGGCGAGGTAGTCGTCGACGCCGGCCTCGGCCGCGATCGCCTTGGCGGTGAGGGGGTTGTCGCCGGTGATCATGACCGTGCGGATGCCCATGCTGCGCAGTTCGGCGAAGCGTTCGCGCAGGCCGGTCTTGACGACGTCCTTGAGGTACACGACGCCGAGGACGCGAGCTTCGGCGGACGTCGTCTTGATCGCGACGACCAAGGGGGTCCCTCCGGCGTTCGAGATCTCGTCGATGCGGGTCTGCAGTTCGTCGTGCTCGGTGCTGGCGAGACGACGGTCCTCCTCGACCCAGGCGATGACGGAGTTGCCGGCACCCTTGCGGATCTGCGTGCCGTCGGGCAGGTCGAGGCCCGACATGCGGGTCTGGGCGGTGAAGGGCACGATCTCACCCGGCTGACCGTCGGCGTCGTGCCACCCCGTCGTCAGGGCGAGGTCGACGATGGACTTGCCCTCGGGGGTCGGGTCGCTGAGCGACGACCGGGCGGCGGCGTCGACGAGTTCGGCCCGGGCGATGCCGTCGAGCGGCGTGAACTCGGCCGCCTGCCGGTTGCCGTAGGTGATGGTGCCGGTCTTGTCGAGCAGCAGCGTGGTGACGTCACCGGCGGCCTCGACCGCGCGGCCCGACATGGCGAGCACGTTGCGCTGCACCAGGCGGTCCATGCCGGCGATGCCGATGGCGCTGAGCAGCGCCCCGATCGTCGTGGGGATGAGGCAGACCAGCAGCGCGATGAGCACGGGGATGCTCACCGACGCGTCGCTGTAGGCCGCGATGGGGTTCAGCGTCAGGGTCACGACGACGAACACGATCGACAGGCTCGCGAGCAGGATGTTCAGCGCGATCTCGTTCGGGGTCTTCTGGCGGGAGGCGCCCTCGACGAGGCGGATCATGCGGTCGACGAAGGTCTCGCCGGGCTTGCTCGTGATGCGCACGACGACGCGGTCGGACAGCACGCGGGTGCCGCCGGTGACGGCGCTGCGGTCACCGCCCGACTCGCGGATCACCGGGGCGGACTCGCCCGTGATGGCCGACTCGTCGACGCTGGCGATGCCCCAGACGATGTCGCCGTCGCCGGGGATCAGCTCGCCGGCGGTCACGACGACCGTGTCGCCGAGCGTGAGGTCGGCCGAGGACACCGACTCCGAGGAGGCGCGCTCGGCACCGGCGTCGGAGGTCGCGTCGTACGAGACCACGCGCTGGGCGGTGGTGCTGGTGCGGGTCGCCTTGAGGGTCTCGGCCTGTGCCTTGCCGCGGCCCTCGGCGACGGACTCGGCGAGGTTGGCGAAGACGACGGTGAGCCAGAGCCAGATGGCGATGGCCCAGGTGAACGAGCCGGGGACGGGCGAGCCGCCCGAGGTCTCGGGACCGGTGAAGAGACCGGCGATCGCGAGGATCGTCGTGTAGGCGGCGCCGACCTCGACGATGAACATGACGGGGTTGTGCCACATCTCGCGCGGGTCGAGTTTGCGGAGCGCGCCGGGCAGGGCCGCGACGAGCTGGGCGACGCCGAACGCGCCTCCTCGGTTCGTCGGGGTCTGGTCACCCTCACGCTCGTGGTCGGTGGTCGGTGTGTCGGTGGTGGTGGACATGGTCACTTCAGCCCTTCGGCGAGCGGTCCCAGTGCGAGGACGGGGAAGTAGGTCAGCGCGGTGATGATCACCGAGACGCCGGTGAGCAGGCCCACGAACTGCGGGCGGTGGGTGGGCAGGGTTCCGGCGGTGGCGGGGACCTTGTCCTGAGCGGCGAAGGAGCCGGCGAGGGCGAGCACGAGCACGATCGGGAGGAACCGGCCGAGCAGCATCGCGATGCCGAGGGTGGTGTTGAACCAGGGCGTGTTCGCCGTGATGCCGGCGAAGGCGGAGCCGTTGTTGTTCGCGGCGGAGGTGAAGGCATAGAGCACCTCGCTGAAGCCGTGGAGGCCCGGATTCCAGATCGACGTGCCCTCGACGTCGGCGCGCACCGCGGGGATCGCGAAGCTCAGCGCCGTGAAGGCGAGCACGATGGTCGGCGTGACCAGGATGTAGAGGCTGGCGAGCTTGATCTCGCGCGGCCCGATCTTCTTGCCGAGGTACTCGGGCGTGCGGCCGACGAGCAGGCCGGCGATGAACACGGTGATGACGGCCAGGACGAGCATCCCGTAGAGGCCTGATCCGACGCCGCCGGGGGCGATCTCGCCGAGCATCATGTTCAGCATCGCCATCATGCCGCCGAGGGCGGTGTACGAGTCGTGCATCGAGTTGACGGCACCCGTCGACGTCAGGGTCGAGGTGGAACCGAACAGGGTCGATCCCCAGATGCCGAACCGCGCCTCCTTGCCTTCCATCGCGCCTCCGGCGAGCTGGGTGGCGGTGCCGGCACCGCGGAGCTCGAACCAGGTCATGGCGGTGAGCGAGACGGCGAAGATCGTCGTCATGACGGCGGCGATCGCGACGCCCTGCTTCGTGGAGCCGACCATGCGGCCGAAGGTGCGCGGCAGCGAGAACGGGATGACGAGCATGAGGAGGACCTGGAAGACGTTCGTCCAGGCGGTCGGGTTCTCGAACGGGTGCGCGCTGTTGGCGTTGAAGAAGCCGCCTCCGTTCGTGCCGAGCAGCTTGATCGCCTCCTGCGAGGCGGTGGGGCCTCCGGGGATCGTCGCGGTGCCGCCGGTGAGCGTCGTGACGTCGGTGAAGCCCGCGAGGTTCTGGATGACGCCGCCAGCGATGAGGACGACGGCCGAGAGGACGGCCAGGGGCAAGAGGAGGCGCGTGATCGACCGGGTCAGGTCGACCCAGAAGTTGCCGAGCGTGCCGCTCTTCGCCCGGGCGAGCCCACGGATCAGGGCGACGGCGACGGCGATGCCGACGGCCGCGGAGACGAAGTTCTGCACGACGAGGCCGAGCACCTGCACGGCGTAGCCCATCGTCACGTCGGGCGAGTAGGACTGCCAGTTCGTGTTGGCCACGAAGGAGGCGGCGGTGTTGAAGGAGAGCCCCTCGGGGACGGCCGGGAAGCCGAGCGAGTACGGCAGGAAGGCCTGGAGGCGCTGGATCGCGTAGACGAAGAGGACGCCGATCACCGAGAACGTCAGGACGCCTCGGAGGTAGGCCGGCCACGTCTGTTCCGACGTCGAGTCGACGCCGATGAGGCGGTAGAAGCCGCGCTCGACGCGGGCGTCCTTCGCCGTCGTGAACATCCGCGCCATGTGGTCGCCGAGGGGGCGGTACACGACGACGAGGACGACGACGACCGTGAGGATCTGGAGGATGCCGAACAGCGCGTCCATCAGAAGCGCTCGGGTTTCACGAGGGCGTACACGAGGTACGCCAGGGCGGCCACGGCGAGGACGGCGGCTCCGATGCTGAAGACGATCACAGCTTCTCGACCCCCTTCGCGACGAGGGACACCACTGCGAACACAGCGATGACGGCGAGCACGTACACGATGTCGAGCACTACGACTCCAAGAGGAACGAACGACGGGCCGGACGGCCCGATGCCCGTGGTGGGCACAGCGAGTCAGTAGACACCGCGCCGCACCGCCGATCGCGGGCCCTTACGACTTCCCTACGCCGAACGCCGTCTTCCTCACGGACACCACACGCCCCCTGGGCACCACGACCCTGGAGCGATGGGATCCGCCCGACCGTCGAGCGGCGTGACGCTCTACTGTCGCTGGGTGCCTTCCTCTTCCCCGCAGGTCCGATGGTGATCGCTGCCGAGTCCTGGCTCGGACGTCGACAGGTCCCGCTCTACCTGGTGGCGATCCTGACCGCCGGTGTGGTCGGGCTGACCGTGCGGGGAGCGCACCACCTGGAGACGGCGATCGAGCCCAGTCTCGGGCTGCTGCTGTTCGCGACGTTCCTCGGCGTGCCGTTCTCGGCGATCGCCAGGTCGCTGCGGGACGGGCGGTTCCTGGCCGCGGTCGGGGTGCTGAACTTCGTCGTCGTGCCGCTCGTCGTGTTCGGGCTGTCACGGTTCGTCGCGGACGAGCCGGCCCTGCTGTTCGGGGTGCTCCTGGTGCTGCTGACCCCGTGCATCGACTACGTGATCGTGTTCGCCGGGCTCGCCGGCGGCGCGTCGGAACGACTCCTGGCCGCAGCACCGCTGCTGATGCTGGCGCAGATCCTCCTCCTACCGCTCTACCTGCTGTTGTTCGTCGGCCCCGAGGGCGTCGCCGTCGTCGAGGTCGGCCCCTTCGCCCGAGCGTTCCTGCTGCTCATCGTCGTCCCGCTCGTTGGGGCCGCACTCGTGCAGGCCCTCGGCCGGCGACACCGGGCAGGCGCCCTGGTGGAGCGCACGATGCTGGGCCTCATGGTCCCGCTGATGACGGCGACGCTGTTCACGGTCGTGGCCTCGCAGGCCGGGGCCGTCGGAGAGTCCCTGGCGCAGCTTCTCGTGCTGGTGCCGCTCTACGCCGGATTCCTCGTCGTCATGGCTGCACTCGGCATCGGCGTCGGCCGCCTCTCACGGTTGGACGTTCCGGCCACGCGGGCTCTGGTGTTCAGCGGAGCCACGCGCAACTCGCTCGTGGTCCTGCCGCTGGCACTGGCCTTGCCGTCGTCGCTCTCGCTCGCGCCGGTCGTCGTCGTGACCCAGACCCTCGTCGAACTCGTCGGCATGATCGTCTTCGTCCGGGTCATCCCACGCCTCGTCCGGGGTCAGTCGGTGTAGTAGCCGGCTTCGAGGTCCTGGGTCATCCCAGATCCAGGCAGAACGCCATGACTGCTTGCTGGACAGGCAGAAGGGATGCTTTGAAGGCGTGGCCGACGAAGGCGGGGTGCGCGATGGCGTCGGCACTCACCTCGACGCCGCGGAGGAACGGCGGACACGGGTTCAGACGTGCCCCCGTCGGCGCCGTGTCGAGCAGAGCCGAGGTGATCCGGTAGGGCGCGAGGAGTTCCTCGTGATCGCCCGGACCGTCCGTGAGAATCACATCGGCGGATCGGATCGCCGTCTCGAGGTCGTCGGTCCACCTGGCGCCGGGACTCCGGAGTCCCGCAGGGCAGCACTGGACGAGATCGAGCTGCAGCGCACGGGCCGCCTCCTGCCAGGCGCCCGCGATGTTGCCGTCGGCCCCGACGAAGAGGAACCGCAGGGACCTCAGCTCGCTCTGCTGCCGGAGGGACCAGAGGTCGGAGAGCACCTCGCACGGGTGGTTCCGGTCGGTCATCGCGTTGACGACCGGGACCGTGTCCGCTGCAGCCAGCCCCTCCAGGACGGCGAGATCCCCGTGTCGGGCGACGATGATGTCGGCCCAGGCGCCGAGGTACTCGGCCACGTCCTCGAGGGCCTCGGACTTGTCGAGCGTCGTGTCTGGCAGCACGACCGGCTGGAGGCCCATCAGCGCGGCACCGCGTTCGAACGTCACCCGGGTGCGCAGGCTGACCGGCGGGAAGAACATGACGGCACAGCCCGCTGTCACCGGGCCGCGCCCGTCGCGGTACGCGTCGGCGAGCGCGAACACCCGGTCGATGTCGGAGGGGGCCAGGTCGTCGAGTCGGATCAGGGAACGCATCCTGTCACCGTAGAAGACGAGCGGGACCGTCCGGGCAGGCCACTCACGAGTGCCACGAGCTACCGCCGATCGGACCGCTGGGGTATCCCCTACCGGGCGGACGCGGGTTGCGAGCTAACGGTGCGGTCGCTGAGTTCGGTCATGCCACGGGAAACCACGCAGGAGGCGATCGAGCGGACGGAGGCGGACCGGTTCAGGCCGGTCCTCGGCTCGGGGAGCATCACCACGATGATCCACATCGTTCACCGAGTCGGTCGGCCTGAGCGCTCTCGCGTCAGCCTCGGCGAACCACCCGCGTTCTTCGAACATGACGACCTCCGTCGGTTGCGAGAAGCATCCCAGTGGGATGGCTCGCGATCAACGATCGGCTGGTGAGACCAGCAGATCTCCCCCTGAGGTACTCAGGACCCTGCGGACGTGAAGCTATCTGCGCATTGCGCTCAAGGCCCGGAAGTTCAAGAAAAGGCCGATGCCGACCAGGACGATGCCGACGATCATCAAGAGGTGTGGCAGGTCACCGAACGCGTTGATGAGAAAAAGCGGGGCAGCCAGGGCGTAGAAGATCGAGGCCCATCCCATCAGCTTCCGCCAGACCGGCACAGCAGACTTCATCCGCTACTTCGTCTCAGGCGAGACGGGCACATCCATCCGCGGGGGTAAGGGCGGCCGGCGACGAAGCTCATCGAGCATCACGGTCACCTTCGCCAACCCTTTCCAAGAATCGACTGTCGACCAGATCATGGCGGCGACGAAGAACACCGTGAAAAGCCACCAGACGGGCCCCTCGGACAGAGCCAACCAGGCAGTCAGCGCCGCGAAGGCGATGAACGTGACGGGCCCGAACCACCGATTCAACCGGTACTCACGCTCCCACTTCTCGAAGGTCGGAACCCACCTGCCCGGCTCTACCCCAGGAGGGATGCTGCCGGCCTTGAAGGCTGCCCGCATCTCGGCCAGATCGGTGACTCCGCCAGCGAGACGCCGTGCTCGAGCGATCATGAAACCGAAGACTGCGGTCATCGCTCCCGCATAGAAGATCGTCCCGATCAGTCGCACGAGAACAGGCTGGTCACCGGGCATCACGATCACACCGATCCCGAACCACAAGGCTCCTGTGACCAGGAACAAGACCACGAGGAGAGCCGGCAAAGGCAGAGAACGAAAACGCGCCATCGTGAAACTCCCTCGGTTGTCCTGCAAGCATCCCTGGCACGCCAGCCCGAGCCAAATCAACCGGAGCGAACCCCCTCTCGTCCTCGGCGGTCGACAGCCCCTACTCCGGCAGGCCACCTGTTCCCGATCGGACCTTTCCTCCACGTGACGCCGTGCGACACAGTGCCGAGCATGACCCGGACGTATCGCTTCTCGAGCGACCCTGCTGACATCGACGTTCATGAGGTGGTGTCGTGGCTCTCCGAGGAGGCGTACTGGGCTCGCGGCCGAACGGAGGAGACCCACCGGGCCGCGATGGCCGGGTCACGGAACTACGGCGCCTACGACATCGAGAGCGGCGACCAGGGCGGCTACGCACGAGCCCTCTTCACAGAGGACGCCCATGGCCTCTACCAGCGCTTCGGCTTCGAGCCGCTCGTCGACGCCGGCTCATGGATGCTCCGATGGGGCCCGGGGTTCGGTCCTCGACCGCCACGGTGACGCTGGTGCGTTCGGCAGACCATCCCCGGTCTGGCACCTGCACGAGCGGCAGAACCGCTGGAGTTCTTCTTCAGCAGTAGCCGGTGTATCGTGCACATCACTGAGGTAAAAGGCGTCGCGCTCTGCGACGCACCTACACGCGGCATCGAACGAGTCGCCACTTCTTCCCAGAAGGAGTGCGCCCCGTGTCCCCCAGTACCTCTCTCACCCGCGGTCGGCTGCGTGCCGGCGACGCGCCTCCCCGGCTGTCCGACGCGTGGATCGCCCTGGCCGGGCTGTCCGCGGTGTTCCTGTTCGAGATGCTCGACACCTCGGTCCTCAACGTCGCCCTGCCGACGATCGGCCGCGAGCTGGGCTCCTCGACGACGGGCCTGCAGTGGGTGTCGGGCGCGTACGCGGTCGCCTTCGGCGGGCTCATGCTGCTCTTCGGCGCCGTCGCCGACCGGGTGGGGCGCCGCCGCGTCATGCTCGCGGGCCTCGCGCTGCTGGCCGTGGCGAGCCTCGCCACCGTGGCGGTCACGACCACCGATCAGCTCGTCGCCGTCCGTGTGCTGACGGGCGTCGCCGCGGCGATGACCACCCCCGGGTCGATGGCGCTGGCGTTCCGGCTGTTCGACGACGAGGGCCTCCGCGTCCGGGCCCTGACGGTGATCTCGACCGCGGGGCTCGTCGGCCTCGCCGTCGGCCCGACCGTCGGCGGGTTCGTGCTCGCCGTCGCTCCGTGGCAGGTGCTGCTGCTGGCCGACGTGCCGGTCGCCGTGCTGGCGTTCGTCGGCATCCGGTGCGGTGTCGCTCGGGACGACGCCGCGGGGCTGCGGCCGGACCCCGTCGACGTGGGCGGCGCGCTGCTGGGCGCCGCGACACTGACCGGGCTGCTCGTGACGCCGACCGTCCTCGTCGGGCCGGCCACCGCCTCCTCGTGGGGGTGGGCCGCCGTCGTGCTGACCGTCGCGTTCGGGGCCGGGTTCGTCGTTCGCCTGCGGACGGCGCGGCACCCGGTGGTCGACCTGCACCTGCTCGCCCGCCCCCTGGTGTCGAGCGGCCTCGCGTTCAAGGCCGCGTCGGGCCTCGCCGTCGCCGGGCTGTCGTACCTCGTGACCCTGCAGCTGCAGTTCGCCTGGGGTTGGCCGCCGGCCCTCGCCGCCGTCGGCACACTGCCGCAGGTCGTCGTGCTCCTGGCCGGCGGTCGCCTCGTGGGGCCGTTCGTGCAGCGGGTCGGCCTCGGCCGGGCGGCGTGGGTCAGCGCCGCCGCGGTCGTGTCCGGCCTCGCCGTCTTCGGCGCCCTGAGCCGTCACGGGTACGTCTGGGTGCTGGTCGCTCTCGTGCTCGTCGCCGCCGGCATGCGCGTCGTCGGCGTCGTGGCCGGAGCCTCCGTGCTCACGGGCCTCCCCGCCGACCGCACCTCGGTCGGCGCGGCCCTCGTCGACACCTCGAGCGAGCTCGCGGGAGGAGCCGCGGTCGCCGCTGCGGGCACGATCGTCGCGGCGTTCGTCACCGGCAGCATCACGACCACCCCGTGGACGGCCCCGCGACTCGCGGCCTTCCAGGACGCCCTCACCGTCGCCGGCCTCGGACTCGCCGCCGTCGCCGCCGTGCTCGTCGTGGTCGGGATGCTCCGGGCACGAACCGCCGACCCCGACCCCGGCACCACCGCACCTGCCCCCTCGACCACTCTCACCCCCACCACCCAGGAGCCCTCTCGTGCCTGACACCACCGCCCTGCCCCGCCCGCCGTTCGACCCCGAGTTCGTGCCCTTCCTGGAGGCGATGGACGCGCGCGGCCGCTTCCGCCTCGAGACCGCGATGCTGCCGCAGATGCGACAGCTGGACATGAAGGAGGCGCAGCTCGACGAAGGACTGCAGGCCCGCGGTCTCGAGAGGCGCAGCATCACCGTCCCCGGGCACCTCGGCGACCCGATCGCCCTCGCGGTCGTCCAGCGCATCGGCCGCACCGGGACGGCGGCCTGCGCCTTCGCGATCCACGGCGGCGGCATGATGTTCGGCCACCACCTCGGCAACCTCGACTCGTACGACGACTGGCTGCTCGTGCACGACGTCGTCCTCGTCAGCCCCGACTACCGTCTCGCCCCGGAGCACCCCGACCCGTACCCGGTCGAGGACTGCTACGCCGGCCTGGTCTGGGTCGCCGAGCACGCCGACGAGCTCGGCGTCGACCCGGATCGCATCGTCCTCGTCGGCCAGAGCGCCGGGGCCGGGCTCGCGGCGGGCACGGCGCTCCTCGCCCGGGATCGGCAGGGGCCGGCCGTCGTCGGGCAGGTGCTGGTCAGCCCCATGCTCGACGACCGCGACGCGACCGTCTCCGCCCGGCAGTTCGACGGGGTGGGCGTCGCCGACCGCGAGATGACCCGGTTCGGCTGGGACGCCTACCTCGGCGACCAATGCGGCGGTGACGACGTGTCGATCTACGCGGCACCGGGCCGAGCGACCGACCTCTCGGGCCTGCCGGCGGCGTACGTCGACTGCGGCAGCGCCGAGGTGTTCCGTGACGAGACCGTCGCCTACGCCAGCGCGCTCTGGGCGGCCGGCGTGCAGGCGGAGCTGCACGTGTGGCCGGGGGCGTTCCACGGGTCGTCGAGCATGATGCCGGGAGCGACCCTGTCGCGCCGGGCCGTCACCGCCCTGCGCGACTGGACCGGGCGCCTCCTCGACCCCACGCCCTGACGGCGTCCCGGGGCGGGCAGGTGGGATCGCCCGCTCCGGGCCTGCCCCTGGAGGACTCGCCCCAAGGCCGCCCGACTGCGATGCCGATGGCCGATCGCCTATCGGACGCGACCGCCGCTAGGTTCAGGGCGTGGAAATTCACGACGTGATGGCCGAAGTCACTCGGCGATTCGACGCGCACCCCTCGGGCGGCACGCGGTGGGACGACCCTCACGAGCACCGGGACATCGCTGACGAGGAGTACTCCCGAGTCAGCGAACCAGAGCGCTACGCCGTCGTGGGCGCCAGGGCCAGGTCGTGGATCGACGCTCTGGAGGGCCTGAAGCTTGCGACGGCCCAGAACGTCGAAGCGCCGCCATGGGCGTACGGACCCACCGACGGGCGGGCCGTTCTCGTCACTCCCGTGAAAGCGGATGCCCTGTCGATCTTGGTTGTCATGGGGTCGACGGAGGGCATCGAGGACGCCGTCGCGCTCGGCGTCGGTGATCCTGCAGTCCTGATCGGGATGGAGCCCTTCTGCGGCTGCGACGCGTGCGACAGTGGGAGCGACAACCTGCTGACGGCAATCGATGACCTGTTCATCGGGATCATTGACGGAGAGTTCCTCTACGCCGAGGGCAAGGACTGGAAGCTGACTGTCGGCGTGAATGGTTGGTCCGCGTCAGGCTCGCAGGACTTCGATTCGCTCATCGACAAGGCTCGGTCAGGAACGAGCATCGGCCGCCTCATGATCACGGGAGGCCCCTGGTTCACCTGACCCCAGGGTCCGTATTCGCAACCGAGCCCGGACACCGATCGTCTATCGGGCAGAAGCGGGTTGCCAGCTAACGACGCGGTCGCTGAACCCGGTCGTGCCAAGGAAAACCGCGCAAGAGGCGGTCGAGTGGGCGAAGGCGGACCGGTTCAGGCCGGTGCTCGGTTCGGGGAGCATCTCCACGATGATCCACATCGTTCACCGAGTCGGCGGGCCTAAGCGCTCTCGCGTCAGCCTCAGCGAACCACCCGCGTTCTTCGAACATGACGACCTCCGTCGGTTCCAGGAAGCATCTCAGCGGGATGGGTCGCGGTCAACGATCCCTGGCCGGGCAGCACGCCTCAATCGCGAACGAACCACCTGAATGGCCACCGAGCTGAGCGAGTACTCCGCCGCGCGCGTCGAACCGCGTCCTGCTGTGCCGCTGCATGAGCTCGTCGAGCTCGAGCCATGATCTCATCGCCACGAGTCAGCCGTGCTGCTGCCCGCGTCGGGTGAGTGAAAAGACCGACACCTAACCACGCGAACAGCCCACCAGTCGTGACGACGAAGAGTGGGTGACCTCGGCCCGTGGATACGAGATCACCTGAGAGCCAAGTATCCGTAAGCCAAAAGCCCACCACCAGCGTGGCGATCCCCAGAACGACGACGCAGCCACCCGACACACGCCACGTCCACATGCCCCCAACACCTCTCTCCGCACCCGTTCAACGGGCAGGTCTCAAGCATCCAAGCGGAGCTGACCCTGCGCCCATGACGCCACGCATAATCATCTACCGAAACCGAGCCGCGGAAGTGCCTCGTCGACGGGATGGTCGTGACCATCGAACTAGCCGGCCCGCTTCAGCCGTCACGACGCCCCCGAGGCGAGCCGCGCCCTGTGGCCCATCGGCTATCGGGCAGCGCAAGCAAGTCCAGAGCTGCAGCTCGTCCCGCGGGATGGGCAATGATGAGACGTGATCTTCCGCAGACGGCAACTGCAGCCGGGAAGCTCGCCCGCGTCAGGTGATGCAGGGCCGGTCATCGCGCGAAGTGCGGCCGTGCCACGTTTCGAGACATGGCCTGACGCCGGTATCGGCGGACGCATCAGGCGGGGAGACTACAAGGGTTGCTGGGTCATAGCGGAGTGCGACCAGGTCCCGTTTCTTCCGCCGTTCGAGTATCACCTAATGCTGCCGGCCAACGAGCTCCGCAAAGAAGACGGTTCCTTTCTCCTCGTCTCTGGATGCGAGGACGAACTGCATCCAGACGGCGGCGGTCTCATCGACCTCCTCACCGACGAGCTGGACGTGGCCTGGAGCACTGAACGCGCTGACTACCTCGCTGCCCTCGACGCCTGGTCCGAAGACCTCGAGCATCGCATCGACGAGGAGAGGGAGCAGCAGGGCCTCCGACCCTTCGACTGGGCCGCCCGCGAGGCGTCACACAGACAGGGCCGCTGGTGGCAGGGCTGGCTGAGCTCCCGACGACCGTAAGCTCGGCCCTATAAGCGATCCTCTACTGGGACTCCTAATTGCGGCCTTCTGCATCGAGGTGGAATCTGGCGTGCTGCAACCGGGAACGTAGCCGTGAGAAGGTGACGCATGAGCTCCGAGGAAGAGGCCAACGCCCCGGACTTCTCGGAACAGGCACGGGCGATGCAGGAACTACTGCCGTACCTGCACGACATCGTCGGCGACACCGCAGAGATCACGACCGAGGACTACTGGGGATCCGAGCCCGACGGCAGCGTGGACCACGACCAGGCACCGTCCATCCGCTCCGCCTACATCAGGCCCCACAACGCAGCAGCCCTGCCCATGGACGTTAGTTGTGAACAATGGATCGTCATCGAGCTAGGCCGGATCGGCGGTCGATGGGAACTCGGCTATGACAGCGGCGACCTTGCCCTCGCCAAGGCGCTCCTCGGTGCTGCTGCCGCCGGCAACGTCATCGAGACCACAGCACTTGGGCGGTCCAAGGTCGACGTGACGTTGACTGACGGGACCATCGTCACCGAGACCGGCTACGACGGTTGCCTGACGATCCTCATCCCACTTCCCGGGTGGAAGACGTGGGGGCGAACGACACGGTACGAGCCGTACCGCACGAACGCGTCCGAATAGCGAACGCCCGCATCAGGATCCCCTACCGGGCACCTGATTCAGGGACGAGCACCTCTAAGGAGCCGGATGACGCCCACCCCGATTGCACCGGCGCCGCTTATCCACAGAAGTCCGACAAGTGCCCAGCCCGGGAGTCCTACCCGGCCCATCGGCTCACCGAGGTCGTGACTCGTGAACCTCATGAAGAGGCCGATGCCGATGAAGAAAACGCCCAAGCAGATGGCGATGATCGCTTCCTCATACGGCGTCGCCTGCGGAGCCTTTGACACGCGTCCTCCTCGTTCGTGAGCCAGAGCCTAACCGGGCTCGTTTCCAGACGCGCGACTCCGAGGGGTGACGTGGGAACTGTAGATCGTCATAGAGCAGGCCTTGGACCGACTCTCACTCCGAGTCAGTAAGCGATCCCCTACCGGGCGCGATTACTGCGCCGGCAAGAACGGAACATCTAAACCTTCATCGTCAGGACTTGTCCGCCTTGCGCGCCTTCTTGGCCAAACGATCCCGTTCCCTGAGGAGCGAGTCGACGGTACCCGTGTCGAGAACGTCGATGAATGGGTTGACCTGCCCCGTCCGCTCCTCGACCACGGCGGTGTACGCCGCCGAGGCCGTGCGGAGCTCGACGGCGGCCCGTGCCACTTTCTTCGGCGGCACCGGCTTCAGGGCGGACAGCTGCGCGTGCTTCTCGATCGCCTGGATGAGGTCCTTCGCGACTGTGTCGATCTTCTTCGTCATGCGTTCTTGATACCCCCGCCACGTGAACAGGACAAGCACAGTGGCACTGGAACAATCCGCCGCCTGATAGCCAACTTTTATTGGGATGCGTGTACGACGACAGACACATGCGTATCTCCGTGAACGAGGACGGAGCCCGACCTGCCTTCGGCCCCCGCACCGTCGACCGCTGCCGGACAGATCACTCGGACGATGTACGGGCCGTTACGCACCTCGCCAAACGACCACTGCCCGTCGGTGCGCGAGAGCACACCGAACTCACGACCATGGAAAGTCGGACCCTCAGGTGCAACAGAACAAGACGGGACCGCTGCTCCTTGCTCGTCGACGACGGTGCCGGTCAGCTGACCACCACCGGTGGTCAGAACGATGCCGATGGTCACGAGCGAGGCCGCGAGCACGCCGGCGCCCGTTGCGATCGCGTGCCGTCTCCATTGCCTCATGAGTTCAGCCTAGGAGCGGCAATCCGAGTCGCATTGGCGGATCCCCTATCGGGCGCTTCAACAGGTGCTTCCGACGGGGATGCACCTTGATAGCTGCGTGGCACCCCGTCCGTCCGTTCCCGCCTATCTCGCACTTGCCGCCAGCGGCGGCCAAGAGGCTCATTTGGCATGAGCACCACGACATCTGTTCAGTTCGTAGCTCTTGTCTCTGCGTGTGGCAGAGTCATACGGTGCTTCATGTCTACGTCGATGAAAGCGCGCGAGATGACAACGGTCTCTGCGTGGTCGCCGCTGTCGTCTTAGACGATGACCAGGCGGCAGCAGCCCGAACTGAGCTCGCGACAATATTGCCCCCAGGGGCCAGGCGCTTGCATTGGAACTCCGACAGCCCGGTGGTCCGGAACCAGGTGTCACAAGTCATTCAGCGACAAGCCGATCACGTTTCCGCGTACGTGTCCTACTACGACTCAAACAAGAGGATGAACGACGCACGAGAGCGCTGCTTGACACACCTGATTGCGGACGTTGGCGGAGTGCCGTTCAAGACAGTCACCCTTGACCAACGCTCGCCCCACCAAGACACCCGAGACCGTGTTCTCTGGTCACAGCAATGCGTGCGCCTTAGGCTGCCCAATCCGCCGACACTTAGTCACGCCGGGTCGTTATCAGAGCCTCTACTCTGGCTAGCCGACGCGGCGGCGGGGGCAGTTGGCGAGCATCTCGCTCATAAGGATCCGACGTACGTTCGAGTGTTCGCGAGCACGCTTCGAATTGTCTAGGCACTTAAAGGCGTCAAGCCAGGTCCCCGTCGTCCGGCGGGAGGCCTGGCTTGCTTCTGCAACCTTGGGGGTTGCGGCACCCATAACGATAGACACCATCTTCGGCACGTGCAAGCTTGCACCAGCATTTCTCAGGGACAACAGGCGCCAGCCCCGAAATATCATTGACCGATTAGGCGTGGGCCGGTAGGCTCAGCGGGACCTCGTAGAGGCTGCGTCAGCAGCGCTGAGCCTACCGGCCCAGTAAGAAAATCCCTGATCAGAGGCACTTTTCTTCTAGCTCTAGCCAGTATTCCACAGCTACTCAGCGCGTTGGATGGATCTGTAAACCGTCGATCTCGCCACACCAAAGAGCTCGGCGATCTCGCTCGTGGTGTGGGCGCCCGTGCGGTGCAGCTGCACCAGGTGCTTCTCCTGCGAGGGAGTCAGCTTGGGCTTGCGGCCGCGGAGCTTGCCGGCAGCCTTCGCAATCGCCATGCCCTCTCGGGTGCGGGCACGGATCAGGTCGGCCTCGAACTCAGCCACCATCCCGAGGACGTTGAACAGGAGCCGGCCGACGGGGTCCGTGGGGTCGTAGACCGCTCCCCCGAGGTTCAGTGCGACGCCCTTTTTCGTCAGCTCGTCCGCGATGTCGGTCGCATCCCGAAGGGAGCGGGCGAGGCGGTCGAGCTTTGTAACGACCAGGACGTCGCCGGCCCGGCACGCGGCAAGCGCTTCACGGAGACCGGGCCGGGCTCGAGTCGTGCCTGACAAGCCGTGGTCAACATGGACGTGTTGATCATCAACACCCAGTGCTGCAAGACCGTCACGTTGCGCTGCGACGTCTTGCCCCGAGGTCGAGACGCGGGCGTATCCGATGAGCATCCGACAACTGTAGCGTTTAGACCCCCCTCACCGGGCATTTTTGCGGGACAGGCAAACGCGAATCCGCAGGCCAGGCGCCACTTGGCCTCGAACGACCGAGACGCGCTCGAGCAGGTGTCCCGATGAACGACCGCCTTCCGGGCGGGAACGACGCGGGGCTCGGGGATCGCGAGGTGCCCGGTGTCGGGAGCAGCGCCTCCTGCAGTTGTGACACCGGGAGCACGAAGGCCACCGACCCGAAGGCCGCGTCCCCGACGGCATCCCCGATCCCGCGTCGAGGGCGGCTAGCCCGCACGGGCCTAAGGCGCCGTCGGCTCGCCGGCTCGACCGCGGCGGCGGCGGAGCAGGCCGCGGCCGGTGAGGAACGCCGCGTAGCCGAGCAGGCCCACGCCCACGGCCGGCACGAGCCACGCGCGGGCTCCCGCCGAGACACCCGTGTTGAGGCGTCCCAGCCACGGCACCGAGTACCAGACCTCGCCCATGACCTGCCCCTCGACCACGGCGTCGCGGTCGGGCTCGGTATTGGCGTCACCCTTCAGCGTGAAGGTGCGCCCCTCGGCGCCGACCGTGATGCCCACCACACGGTGCGAGATGACCCCGGGCACGCCCGAGCGGATCTGGTAGGTGACGACGTCGCCGACCCGGATGTCGGCCGGGTCGACCGGACGCACCACGACGAGCGTGCCGGGCGGCAGCCCGGGCTCCATCGACCCGGTCAGGATCGTCAGGGGCACACCGCCCACCAACCGCGGCACGATGACGGCGAGCAGCCCGACGGCGACGACGGCGATCAGCACGACCACCGCGACGGCCTGCGCGAGCATGGACCCGAGGCCCCGTCCCTGCCGATCCGTCCTGCCACGCGATCGGGACGGTGATCCCGACCGTGACCGCAGCGACGCCCGCACCGGCGAACGAGACCCCGACGACGCCCGCGACCCCGACCGATAGCGCGACCCCGACGGCGGTGCAGCGTGCGTCACGACGACGCCCCCAGCGTGAACAGCTGAGCCTCGGACGTCGTGCACGCCGACACCTGCATCTGCGTCGTGACGCCCGACCCCGTGCTGGTCAGGCACATCGAGTTGCGGTCGCGGAACTGGAAGTGACCCGACCCGGGGACGACCGGCACGGCGGTCCACCGCTGGGCGCTGATCGCGTTGTCGCTGCGCAGCACGGAGCGGTGGTCGCTCGCGCTGTCCCAGTAGAGCCCGGGAACCACGGGCGACGTGATCTTGAGGTACTGCCCCTCGGCGACGAACTGCCACAGCTGCGTCGTGGTGCCCCGGCAGCCGCTCGACCACAGCGGCGAGCCGCTGGTCGAGCCCCCGACCGTGACGCATCGGTCCGACGCCAGGTCCCTGACGACGTAGAGCGAGCTGTTGTCGAGCCAGCTGGTGGAGTGCCTCACCGCGGGAGACGCCGGGGAGGTGCGGGCGGGGTTCGACGCGTCGAGCGCGCGGATCTCGTAGGCGTAGTACCGATAGACCCCGAGCCCGGTGTCGGTGAAGCTGCGCGTCGACGAGGGCACGGTGCCGACGAGCACGCCCTCGCGGTAGACGCCGTAACGCGACACCGCGGACGAGTCCGCCGGTGCGGCCCACGTCAGCGAGATGCTCGTGTCCGTCTCGGAGGTCTTGGTGGGAGCCCCGGGGGTGAGGGTGTCGGCGACGGTCTGCACGGACGTCGCCGTGGTGGCGCTGCTCCACGCACCGAGCCGGGCGGTGAGCGCGGCCGTGATCGTCACCGACCCGCCCGCCGCGTCGAACCGGTCGGCCTGGGTGAGGGACGTCTGGACGCACCAGGACGAGGAGGCGCCGGCCGGCAGGGTCCCGGAGGGCGCGTCGATCGTCGCCCACGTCCCCGACGAGACGCCGCCGGGTCGGGTGCCGCAGCGACCCGAGGTCGCAGGCCAGACGGCGACACGGGTCGTCGAGTCGAGGCCGACGCCGCTCGCAGCGGTGAGCCCGAGACTCCACGGTGCGGGCACCGTGCCGGTGTTGGCGACGGTGACGGTGGCCGTGTGCGAGAGGGCGGACGACGAGTACGTCGCCGCCAGCGCGTCGACGCCGGTCAGCGCGACGGCCAGACGTCCCGTCGAGGTCGTCGCCGAGGCGGTCTGCACGGGAGCCGTCCACGTGGCCTCGGCCGGCACGGCGACCGCCGTCAGGAGTGCCGCGACGGCGACGACGGCGCCCCACAGGGGGAGGCGACGCGACCGACGGCGGGAGTTGGCTCTGGTAGGCACGATCAGACCTGCGTTCCGGTGAGTCGCAAGGTGAGGCCGAGGTCGCCGAGGCCCTGCGAGGTGCTCCGGCCGTCGTCACCCATCGCGACGGAGACGCAGAGCGTGCGGGACTCCCCCGCGGTGAGGACGACGCTCGTCGGCGCCGCCACGGCCGGGGTCGGGTCCGACGCGGTGCCCGACCAGACGGGGACGGCACCTCCCGCGCGGCAGTCGGTCGCCGAGGACGCCGTGCCGAGCCCGAGCACGAGGGCGGGCACGGACCGGGTGTCGGCCTGGGCGCTCGTCACCGTCGCCGCGGCCACGCCGAGCGTGAGGGCGACCGTGCCGGTGTTCGTCGCGGTGACGGGACCGCTCAGGGTGAGGCCGGGGTAGAGCGGGTCGGTCGGCAGGGCGAGCGCGCCGAGCGTCAGCGACGCCGACCCCGACGTCACGACGACCGGTCCGTCCGACGTGCTCGCCGAGTCGCTTAGCCGGGCGGAGGAACCGCCGACCTCGCCGAGCGACACGACGGCCACCACGACGGTCGCGACGACCCCCACGACGAGCCACGTGCCGCGGGCACCCACTAGATCTGGGTGAGGGTCACGGCGACGGCCCCGAGGTCGACCGAGCCGAGCTGGGTGGCGTTCTCGAAACCGACGGTCGTGCTCTTCGGGAACTCGATCGTGACCGCGACGGTGACGTCCTCCTCGAGGCCGTCCCGACCGGTGACCGTCACGGCGGTGGGGGTCGTCGTGATGCCGTCACCCGTGGCGGTGAGCTGCGCGGTCGACGAGAGGTAGTCGGCGAGCGCGACGTCCGACGCCGAGCTCGAGCTGGGCTCGATCGACGAGGGGTCGAGGCTGAAGCTGGCGTTCAGGCCGTCTCCGTGGGCGGTGACGGTCATGTCGCGCGAGTAGACGACCACGTCGCCCGGCACGATCGGGTAGCCGGCGATCGATTCCTGCGGTGCGCCTCCGTTGACGCTCCAGGTCGCGGCCCGGGCGCTCGGTTCGACCTCGAGTCCACCCGAGACGATGGTGCCGCCGGCCGTCTCGGCGCTGGTGTTCCAGAGCGCGAACGTGCCCGCGCCTCCGAGGAGGAGGGTGACGCCGGCGGCGGTGGCGATGGTGCCCTTGACGATGGTCTTCATGACGCGGTCCTTCCGGGCGACCCGTGGGTCGTCGGCTGGTGTCCCGGCTCCTGGGCGCGAGGGCCGTCGACCCCGGCACGCATGCAAGGGGACGACCGTCGGGAGGAGGCACTTGAGATGCCGCGAGAGGCGGCACAGGCAGGGGACGGTATCTGCATGCAGGGCCGGTGGAGCCACCGGGATGTCTGCTTGTCTAAACCATCTCACCCTTCTCGCCTCCACGGGGGAATGCGGCGAAAGGGCAGGTCGATTGCCAGTTTGGCCCCTCCAGCGGGGCGTCGCATCGACGGGGTGCGTGTACCGGGGACCGCAGGAGGCGCGGTGCCGGAAGTCCGACACCGCGCCTCCTGGGGGTGGGTCGCTACGGGACGATGACGGCCCGGCCGCGGACGGTGCCCGCGGCGAGCGCCTCGTAGGCCTTCGGGCCGTCGTCGAGCGAGTAGCGCTGCGTGGCGACCTCGACCTGACCGGCACGGGCGAGGTCGAGGACCTCGATCAGCTCGCTGCGGCTGCCCCAGTAGGGGATGCGCACGGCGACGTCGTAACCGACCGTGCCGAAGCCGAGCTCGACGGTGCCGCCACCGATGCCGACGATGGTCACGTCGGCGTCCGCCGCGGCGACCGCGACCGCCGTGGCCATGGTCGGCTTCGCCCCGACGAAGTCGAAGACGGCCTGGACGCCGAGTCCGCCGGTGATCTGGCGGATCGCGTCGGCGGCGTGCTCGTCGCTGATCACCGTGTGGTGCGCACCGACGTGCTTCGCCAGTTCGAGCTTCTCGTCGGTCACGTCGAGCGCGATGATCTGCGCACCCGAGAGCGCCCGCAGGATCTGGATGCCGACGTGCCCGAGGCCTCCGGTGCCGATGACGACGGCGTAGGTGCCGGCGCCGAGCTTCGGCAGCGAGGTCTTGATCGCGTGGTACGGCGTGAGGCCGGCGTCGGTGAGCGACACGTTCTCGACCGGGTCGAGGTCGCCGAGCGGCACGAGGTGGCGGGGGTCGTCGACGATCATGTACTCGGCCATCGACCCGGGGGCGCCGAGTCCGGGAGGCTTGATGCCCTCGGCGGCGGCGTTGACGCAGTAGTTCTCCTTGCCCTGGGCGCACTGGTGGCAGCGGCCACAGCCCCACGGGCCGTAGACGGCGACGGCGTCACCGACCTGCAGGTGCTCGACCCCCTCGCCGAGCTCGGCCACGACGCCGGCTCCCTCGTGCCCGAGCGTGAGCGGCAGCGGATAGCCCTGTGCCGTGTAGTCCTCCTCGCTGAGGCTCATGACGTACTCGTCGGAGTGGCAGACGCCCGCCGCCGTGACCTTGAGCAGCACCTGCCCGGGGCCGGGCGACGGCTTCTCGATCTCGACGACTTCGGGGTGCTGACCGACCTGGGTGTACTGGAGTGCCTTCATGGCCGCAGGCTACGCCCGGGGGCTGGACGGTGGGCGACAGGTGTCGCCTGGCTGCCGTGGGCCCGCGCGTGGGGCGACGGTGGCGGTGGGCGGCGGCGGGCGGCGGCGAGACGGCGGCGGGACCGCGGCGAGCAGCGGTGACGGCGGCGAGCGGCGGCGGTGACGGCGGGCGGCCCTACGATCGACGGCATGGCACACCTGCACCGGGCCGGAATGAGCCCCTCCAAGATCGACCTGCTCGACGCCTGGGTGCCCACCCAGCCGTGGTTCGAGGGCCCGCCCCGGTCCGAGGGCACCGACGACGAGGGCCTGCGCAGCGTCGCCGCCTTCCGCTTCGACGACCCGGCGGGCGAGGTCGGTGTCGAGACGATCATCGTCGCGACGGCCGACGGCGTGCAGCTGCAGGTGCCCCTCACCTACCGCGACGCTCCCCTGGCCGGAGCGGAGGCGCACCTCGTCGGAACGACGGAGCACTCGGTGCTCGGCACGCGCTGGGTCTACGACGGCGCGGCCGACCCGGTCTGGGCCGCGGCCCTCGCGACCGCCGTGCTGACCGGCGGCACGCAGGCCGAGGCCTGGTTCGAGGTCGACGGCGAGCGGCAGGTCCGCGAGCCGAACTCGACCGTCGTCGGCAGCGGCAGCCCGGGCACCCCCGTGCCCGACGTCGACCGTCTCACCGTCGACCAGGTCGAGGGTCGGACGGTCGTCACCGGCGCGGCGGTCCGCATCGTCGTCGCCCGCGTGCTCGGTCGGCACGACGCCGGCGCCCTCGCCTCGACCGGCGGCCACACCGGCGACCACGGCGTCGAGGTGCTCACCGGCACGTGGACCGGGCACGACCAGCCCGAGACGCTCGCCGTCGTGCTCACGGCGTAGCGACCTGCAGGAGGCGCGGGGCGCGGTCGTCGCGCCCCGCGCCTCCTCGACGTCCGAGCAGGAGGCGCGGGTGGCGTCCTCGAGGAGCCTGCCCGCGCCTCCTCGTGTCGTCACCGAGCCTCGTCGTCTCGTCCCCAGGCGCTCGCCGGGTGACGGGACGGTGAACGATCGTGCACGGAGCTTCGTCGGGAGGCACGCTGCCGCTACGGTGGCCCGATGACGGCGATCGACACCTCCCCGACGACCGCGGCCCCCGCGCCCGGCACGCCCCTCTGGGGCACGACCCTGACGAGCAGCGACCTCTCGGGCTCGCCCCTCTCGGGTCCGCCCCTCTCGGCCACCGTGCTCGCGACGCCGCCGACGGCCGAGCTGCACCTGCACGTCGAGGGCACGCTCGAACCCGAGCTCGTCTTCGCCCTCGCCGACCGCAACGACGTCGACCTGCCGTTCGCCTCGGTCGACGAGCTGCGTGCCGCGTACTCGTTCGGCTCGCTGCAGGAGTTCCTCGACCTGTACTACGCGTGCACGGCCGTGCTGCAGACCGCCCAGGACTTCCGCGACCTCGCCTGGGCCTACCTCGAACGCGCCCACGCCCAGGGGCTGCGCCACGTCGAGATGTTCTTCGACCCCCAGGCGCACACCTCGCGCGACGTCGACGTCGACGAGGTGATCGACGGTCTCACGCAGGCGCTCGACGAGGCCCGCGAGCGGTTCGGCATCACGGGCGGGCTCATCCTCTGCTTCCTGCGACACCTGCCGGTGGGCGACGCGGCCGCGACGCTCGAGTCCGTCGCGCACCGCGCCTCCGACCTGATCGGGGTGGGGCTCGACTCGTCCGAGGTGGGGTTCCCGCCGGCCGCGTTCGCCCGCGTCTTTGACCGCGCCCGCGCGCTCGGGCTGCACGTCGTCGCCCACGCCGGCGAAGAGGGGCCGCCGTCGTACGTCACCGACGCCCTCGACCTGCTGCACGTCGAACGCGTCGACCACGGGGTGCGCAGCCTCGAGGACGACGCCCTCGTCGCACGACTGGTCGCCGACCGGGTGCCGCTCACGGTCTGCCCGCTGTCGAACCTGCGGCTCGCGGTCGTGTCCGACCTGGCCGAGCACCCGTTGCCGCGCATGCTCGAGGCCGGGCTGCTCGTCACGGTCAACAGCGACGACCCCGCCTACTTCGGCGGCTACGTGGGCGACAACTACCAGGCGCTGCGCGACGTGCTCGGGCTGGACGACGACGCGCTGGCCCTGCTGGCGACGAACTCGGTCGAGGCGTCGTTCGCCGACGCGGGCCGCAAGGCCGAGCTGACCGCCGAGGTGCGGGCCTGGCGCGAGGCGCGTCGCACGGCCTGAGGCCCGGGTGGCAGGTGCTGCCGCACGCGAAGGCCGGCGAGTTCGTGCCGGTCGGTCCGGCGCCGAGGGCTAGAGGGTGCGGCCGGCGTTCGCGTCGAGCCAGGCCTTGGGGTCGACCTGGGTCGAGCCGCCCAGCAGCACCTCGAAGTGCAGGTGCTCGCCGGTCGCGACTCCGCTGCGGCCGACCTTGCCGACCAGCTCGCCCACCTGGACCGTCTGACCGGCGACGAGCGGGCTCGACCCGATCTGCATGTGCGCGTACAGGGTGCTGACGCGCTGGCCGTCGATCACGTGGTCGATCACGGCGTACTGACCGAACTGGCCGTGCATGCCCGAGGTCCGCACCACACCCGACGCCGCGGCGCCGATCGGGGTCCCGCCTCCGGGCGTCATGTCGAGGCCCATGTGCATGCTCGAGCACGCGGCGCACGGTGCCGAGCGCGGTCCGAAGCCCGAGCTGAGCACGACCGAACCCGGGAACGGCCAGCGGATGTCGCCGGTGCCCGAGTTGACGATGGTGCCGGCCCCCGAGGAGGCGCGGTTCGAGTTCGTCGACCCCGTGAGGTTCTTCGAGGTGACGACGGGTTCGGGCTCGGGCGGCGGAGGCGGCGGCGGCGGTGCGTCGGTCACTCCGAAGGCGTCGCGGTCGGACACGGTCAGGACGACGAGCGACGCCGCGAGGGTCTGGGTCGGCATCGGGGCGGCACCGGCGGTCGGGATGTTCGACCCGCCCAGGTCGCTGGCCGAGGCCGGGGTGAGGTTCGAGGTGAAGAAGAGCATGACGGCGCAGACGCCGAGCACGGGCAAGGTCGCCGCGCGGACGCGCGACGAGACGGCGCGCAACCGCGACCGGCCGGACGTGCCCCGCGGGCTCTGGCTCGGGCGGCCGGCGTCGCGGGTCCGACGCACGAGAGCCGGCACAGCCGGCCGCGAACGACGCGCGACGCGCGTCGCGGGCTCGGCCGTCGCGGGCTCAGCCGCCACACCCTCAGACGCCGTTGCACCCACTTCCGAACCATGAACCCGGTTGCTCGTGGGTGCATCGTTCGAAACCGGGTTCATCGCCGAGTCAGCCGTCGCGGGGTCGGCCGCCACACCCTCGGGCGCCGTTGCACCCACTTCCGAACCATGAACCCGGTTGCTCGTGGGTGCATCGTTCGAAACCGGGTTCATCGCGGGGTCGGCCGTCGCGAGGTCAGCCGTCGCGAGGTCAGCCGTCGCGAGGTCAGCCGTCGCGGACTCAGCCGTCGCGGGGTCGGCCGCCACACCCTCGGGCGCCGTTGCACCCACTTCCGAACCATGAACCCGGTTGCTCGTGGGTGCATCGTTCGAAACCGGGTTCATCGCTGAGCCAGCGGCCGCGGCAGCCGCGCGCTCGAGGGCGCGGGCCTCGCGGCGCGTCAGCGGTAGGCCGGCGGGGGGCGTCTGCTCGGCCGGCATCGCGGGCTCGGGGGTGTTCGAGGGGTCGGTCATGAGCGCTTCCTGGGACGGACGGCGCATCGACTCACGGTTCTCCTCGTTCGGGCGGACCGATCCACCTTACGATCGGAGCCGCCCGCTGACCAGGGGTGGAGGCGAACTTTCAGGAGCTGTACCCTTCGTGGCCGACCGGCACCGCGCCTCCTGACCGGGGTCGCTCGCCGTGATGCCGGTGACGCCACCACCACCCGACGGGCCCGTCACACCCGGAACGGGGGACGGGCGGCCCCCGGTCACCCCACCTCGCGGGGGTTCCGTCCGGCGGGCGGCACCCCCTACCCTCGGGCCGTGACCTTCGTCCTGGCTGCCCTGCCCCTGCTGCTGATCGTGGGGGCGCTCGTCGACATCGTCACGCGCCCCGAAGGCGACGTGCGCCACCTGCCCAAGGGCCTGTGGATCATGATCGTGCTGTTCCTGCCGCTGATCGGCAGCATCGTCTGGTTCGCCGCCGGCCGCGAGTACGGCCGACGCGTCGAGCAGATCGGCCCGCGCGACCAGAGCCGGTACCACGAGGCCGCGGCCCGCACGCTCGACCACCGCGTCCGCAGCACCGAGCAGCAGCTCGCCGACCTCGACCGCGAGGCCGAGCACTACGAACGGCTGGCGCGCCTGGCGAAGCTCGAGGCCGAGGTCGAGCAGCGCCGGTCGACGGCCGGCGACGACGTCCCCGCCTGACCGGGACCGGACCTTCGGGTCGTCGAGTGGCTGATCCGGTACGTACCGGATCAGCGGGTGAGCACGACACCCCAGGAGGCGCGGGGCGGCCGGCGAGGACGGCCCGCGCCTTCCGGGCAGTCGCGACACACGAGAACGGGCGGGTCTGCGGCGGGCGGGCGCCCGCAGACACCCGCCGACCACGAACCCGCCAGCTCAGCACCCAGGAGGCGCGGGTCACCGCCCCGAGACGGCCGGCGCCAGCCCCGCAGCCAGACCGGCGTCGGCCGCCCCGGGGCGGCCGGCGTCAGCCGCGCAGCCAGGCCGACCTCAGCCGCGCAGCCAGGCCGCCGTCTCGCCCGGCAGCTGCCCGGCGTCGGTCAGCGGCCCGCTCGCGACCAGCACCTCGCCCGAGCCCAGCCCGAGCGCAGCCAGGTCGACGGGCTCGGTGCCGAACACGCACACGACGTGCCATCCGCCGGGACGGACGAAGTGCAGCACGTCGTCGCGACCCTCGACCGGCAGCCACTCGAGCGTCTCGTCGGTCTGCAGGTCGCGCCGCGCGGCGAGGGCCGCACGGTAGAGCGCCAGCGTCGAGGTCGCGTCGGCTTCCTCGGCCTCGACCGAGTACTCGCCGAACCAGCTCGGCTGCGGCAGGTGGGCCTCGCCCGGGCCGAAGCCGAACGACGATCCCGACCGGGTCCAGGGCAGCGGCACGCGGCAGCCGTCGCGGCCGATGTCGACGCCGGGGTTGCGGAAGAACGAGGGGTCCTGGCGCTCGTCGGCGGGGATGTCGGCGACCTCGGGCAACCCGAGCTCCTCGCCCTGGTAGACGTAGGCCGACCCGGGCAGGCCGAGCATGAACAGGGACGCCGCCCGGGCCCGACGCAGGCCGGTCTCGACGTCGACCTCGGGCGAGGTGCCGCCCGAGAGCAGCCACTCGGCACCCTGCTTGACGTCGCGACCGTCGAGGGCGGGCAGGCCGTAACGGGTCGCGTGGCGGACGACGTCGTGGTTCGAGAACACCCACGTCGTCGACGAGCCCGAGGCCTCGGCGGCGTCGAGGTTGTAGGTGATGATGTCGTGGAACTGCGTGGCGTCGAAGTCGGCCTCGAGCAGGTCGAAGTTGAACGCCTGGCCCAGCCCCTCGGCGCTGGCGTAGCGGGCACGACGCGACGGCTCGACCCAGGCCTCGGCCACGGCGATGCGCGGCGGGTCGTACTCGTCGAACACCTCACGCCACGTGGCGTAGATCTCGTGCACCTCGTCGCGGTCCCACAGCGGGTGGTCGCCGTCGGCCTTCGGCAGCGCCTCGAGCTCGGCCGTGGACGGCAGCACCTCGGGCAGGCTCTTCGCCAGCCCGTGCGCCACGTCGACGCGGAAGCCGTCGACGCCGCGGTCCGACCAGAAGCGCAACGTGGTCAGGAAGTCCTCGCGCACCTCCCGGTTGTCCCAGTCCCAGTCGGGCTGCTCGCTGGCGAACGAGTGCAGGTACCACTGGCCGTCGGCGACGCGCGTCCAGGCCGGGCCGCCGAAGATCGACGTCCAGTCCGAGGGCGGCAGCTCTCCGGACTCGCCGAGGCCGTCACGGAAGATGTAGCGCGCCCGGGCGGGCGATCCCGCGGGGGCGGCCAGCGCCTCCTGGAACCAGACGTGCCGGTCGGACGAGTGGTTCGGCACGAGGTCGGCGATCACACGGATGCCGGCGGTGTGCAGCGCGTCGATCATCTCGTCGAACTGCGCCAGAGTGCCGATCTTGGGGTCGACGTCGCGGTAGTCGTCGACGTCGTAGCCGCCGTCGGCGAGGGCCGACGGATAGAACGGGCTCAGCCAGACCGCGTCGACGCCCAACTGCTGCAGGTAGGGCACCGCCGCCGTGATGCCGGGCAGGTCACCGATGCCGTCGCCGTTCGAGTCGGCGAAGCTGCGGGGATAGATCTGGTAGACCGCCGCCTGGCGCCACCAGGTCGGGTCGTCGGTCAGCAGCTCGGTCGAGGGTGCGGTGCGGAGCGTCTCGGTCATCGTGGAGCGGGGTCCTCTCGGTGGTGGGTTGCCTGGAAGGTCAGGAGGCGCGGGTCGCGCCCCCGACGGACGCCTACTTGATCGCGCCCTGCGTCACGCCCGCCATCACCCAGCGCTGGGTGAAGAGGTAGACGACGATCGCGGGGGCCATCGCCATGAGGTACGAGGCGAAGGCGACGTTGTAGTTGTTGCTGAACTGCGTCTGGAAGATCTGTTGCAACACGGGCAGGGTCTGGAGCGACGGGTCGGCCGTGATCAGCGACGGCATGGCGAAGTCGTTCCACGAGGCCAGGAAGGCGAAGATGCCGACCGTGGCGCTCATCGGTGCGAGCAGCGGGAAGACCAGGCGCCAGAAGACCTGCCACGTGGTGGCGCCGTCGAGCCGCGCGCTCTCTTCGAGCTCTTCGGGCAACGACCTCAGGAACGCCGTGAACAGCAGGATCGAGAACGACAGCTGGAACATGACGTGCAGCAGGGCGACGCCGGCGGGGTTGTCGAGGCCGACGATGCCGGTCAGCTTGATCTGCGACAGCGCGACCACCGGGAACGGGAGGAACATCGCGGCGAGCAGGTAGAAGAACGAGAAGCGGAACAGCTTGCGGTCCCAGTTGCGCGAGATCGCGTACGACGCCATCGACGCGAGCACCACCGTGCCGACGACGGTCGCCGCCGTGACCAGGGTCGAGATGCCGAACGCCCGCGGGAAGTCGGTCAGCTGCCAGGCGGTCGCGAAGTTCGAGAAGTCGATCGGTGCCGGCAGGCTGAACGCGTTGCCGTCGACGGCCTGCGCCGTCGTCTTGAGCGACATCGTGATGGTGACGTAGATCGGGATCAGCACGGTGATCGTGCCGAGCACGAGCAGCGCGGTGACGAGACGGTTCGGACGTTCCCGACCGACGCGACCGCGTCGACGACGGGTGACGGCGTCGGCGTCGCGACCCGCGCCTCCTGGGGTGGGGGCCGGCGAAGCGGCAGGGGTGACGAGTGCGGTGTTCGCCATCAGACGGCCGCCTTTCCGCGGGTGATCCGGAGTTGGACGAGCGCGATCGCGACGGCGATCACGAAGAAGATGGTCGCGTTGGCCATCTGGTAGGCGTAGTCGCCACCGGTGAAGCCCGTGAAGATCGTCATCGCGATGCTGCGGGTCGACGTGCCGGGGCCGCCGTTCGTCAGGCCGACGATGATGTCGTACGAGTTCAGGAAGTTCTTGAAGCCGATGATCGTGTTGATCAGGACGTAGCCCGCGATGAGCGGCAGCGTGATCGACCGCAGCTGCTTCCAGCCCGAGGCGCCGTCGAGGCTGCTCGCCTCGTACACCTCGCCGGGGATGGCGAGCAGGCCCGCGATGTAGATCAGCAACGTGCTCGGGATCGCCTGCCACGCGGTCACGACGACGATGCCGATCCAGGCGGTGTCGGCGTTCGCGAGGATGCTGTCCTGCAGCCCCGGGATGCCGAGCGAGGCGCCGAGGGCGGGCAGCGAGTTCGAGAAGAGGAACTGGAAGACGAACGCGATGATGATGCCCGAGATGACCATCGGGATCACGAACACGGCCCGCAGCGCCGTCTTGGCCTTGATCTGCGAGGTGAGGCCGATCGCCAGCAGCAGCGCGACGACGTTGACGGCGACCACCGTGACCAGCGCGAAGCCCATCGTGAAGCCGTACGAGCCGAGGATCGCCGGGTCGGTCGCCATCGCGAGGTAGTTCGTGATGCCGACCATGTCGAACTCGCCGAAGCCGATCGAGTTCGTGAAGCTGTAGAACACGCCCATCACGGCCGGCAGCGTGATCGCCAGCGAGAACAGGACGAGCGTCGGCACGAGGAAGAAGTAGAAGACCGGGTCGACGCGCTTGCCGCGACGCCGGGGGTTGCCGGCCGTGCTGCCGCTCAGCGAGGCGCGGGCGCCTCGCGCGGCCGTGGGGGTGGTGGTGGCCATCGGGTCTCCTTCGACTCGGGCGGTGGTCGGGGTGGCGGAGCCCGCGGTGCGACCCGCGGTGCGGCCCGCGGTGCGGCCTACGGTGCGGCCCGCGCCGTCGAGCGCGCTCATGCGCGGAGCGCCAGACGGCGCCAGTCGGCGTCCATGGTGCGCAGGGTGCCCTCGACGCTGGCGCCCGTGACGATGCCCTGCACGTAGTTCTCGGCGGGGATCGTCAGCGGGATCGCCTTGGAGGCCCCCTGGTAGAACCGCGCGTCGTCGTAGTAGCTCTGCATGCCAACGATGCGCTCGTCGGTCACGGCGGGGGCCGACCTCGTGGTGCCGAACGCCAGGAAGTCCCGGTTGTAGGCGTCCTGGATCTCGGGCTGCATGAGATAGGTCAGGAACTCGCGGGCGGCGTCCTGCTTGCGCGACTGCTCGGGCACCCACAGGGCCAGGTCGAGGTTGACCCGCACCTTGCGGTCGGCCGGGTCGTCGGTCATCGGCAGGGGGAACGTGCCGACCTTCGCCTCGGGGTTCGCCTTCGTGATCTCACCGAGTGCCCACGGCCCCTGCATGAGCATCGCCGCCTCGCCCTGGGCCATGGCGAGGTTTCCGTCGCCGTAGCCGCGGCTGTTGCGGTTGTCGTTCGACAGCCGGCCGAGCTGCACCATGCGCTCGACGGGTTCGCGGAAGTCCTTCTCGAACGAGACCGAGCCGCCCTGGCCGACGCTCGTGCCCTCGGCGTTCATCTTCTCGTAGAAAGCCGCGACGTCGAGCGAGCCGCCGGTCGTGTAGTCGAACAGGCCCTGCGCGACGGTCCACGGTTCGCGGAAGGTGCTGTAGATCGGCGTGACGCCGGCCGCCGTGAAGGTGTCGCACGCGGCGAGGAACTCGTCCCACGTGGTCGGAACCTCGACGCCCAGGTCGGCGAAGATCTGCTGGTTGTAGATCACAGACGCCGCCGTGATCGAGTACGGCAGCACGCTCGTCCGGCCGGGGTAGGTCGCGTACTGGTCGACGAGGCTCTGCACCTCGGGGCGGATCGTGCCCGCCTCGGGCAGGTCGCCCAGGTCGCTCAGCGCCCCGCGCTCCATGAAGCGGGCCATCTCGAGGTTGTACGTGAAGGCCGCGACGTCGGGCGGGTTGCCCCGGACAAAGCCGGCCGAGATGCCCGAGGTCGAGTCGTGGATCACCCGGACCGCCGACTGGGACTCGTTGAACCGCGAGACCAGGTCGGAGAAGTACGGGATCGCCTCGGGCTTGGTCGCGTAGAAGGTGATCTCGGTGCGCCCGCGGCCCGAGCCGGACGGAGCGCAGCCGGCGAGGAGGAGCGCCGCCCCGGCGGCACCGATCCCGCCGAGGAGGGTGCGTCGGCTGAGGCCGGCACCGGAGGGCAGTGGGGGTGTGGGCACGTCGTCGTCTCCCGGGTCGCGACCCCGACGACAGCGTCGGGACCGAGTTGATCTGGTGTGTAGATTTAGACCCTAGATCAATTCGTGGCGTGGCACCATGGGTCGTCGTCGAAAAGTTCCGCCGTGTCGCGAGAGACCGGCCACAGCACGAGGAGGCGCGGGTGGCGCTGAGCACCGGGGTGTCGTCGCCGAGCCTGCTGCGCCGCATGAACGCGGCCGAGGTGTTGCGGCACGCGTGGTCCGTCGACGCCGTCACGGCGAGCGACCTGATCGCCCTCACCGGACTGACCCGGTCGACCGTGCTCGGGGTCTGCGACGACCTCATCGACCACGGCTGGATGGTGTCGCTCGCCGACGCCCGCTCGACCGGCGAGTACCGCAAGGGCCGCCCCGCGCGGCGCTACGCCCTGGCGCGTTCCGCCGGGCACGTCGTCGGGGTCGACGCCGGCCAGCACCAGCTCACCGCCGTCGTGGCCGACCTGCGGGGCGACGTGCTCGCGCGGGCCGTCCGCCGCATCGACCCCTGCGGCTCGGCCGACGATCGCCGACGCATCGTGTCGGCCCTGGTCGACGACGCCCTCGCCTCGGCCTCGCTCGCCGACGACGACGTGCTCGCCGTGACCGTCGGCGTCCCGGCCCCCACCGACGCCGAGGGCCGGTCACCGGTCGAGGCCGGCGCCGACTTCTGGGAGCTGATGAACCCGGACTACGTCGGCCTGTTCGCCCCGCGCGGCTGGGCCGTCGTCGTCGAGAACGACGCGAACCTCGCGGCGGTCGCCGAGGCCGCGGCGCGCGAGGTCGGCGGCGTGCGGCGCGCTGGCGACGCGGGCGCGGCGGGCGACGCTGGCGCGGTTGGCGACGTGGGCGACGCTGGCGCCGTCGCCCGCGACGCTGTGCGCGGCGACGGCGGGGCGGGGCCATCGTTCGTGACCCTGCTGGCCGGCGAGCGATTCGGCGCCGGGTTCGTGCTCGACGGAGCCCTCGTGCGGGGCAACCGCGGTGCCGCGGGCGAGATGCGCCTCCTCGACCTGGTCGACGGCGTCGGTTCGGCGGACGGCATCGGCGCCGTGCTGCGGGACTGGGCCCGCGCCGCCCGGGCACTCGGCACGGTGCCCGAGTCGTCTCCGTTGTGGGCGGTGCCGATCGACCGGCTCGACGCGGCGGCCGTGCTCGCCGCCGCCGACGCGGGCGACCCGGCCGCACTGCGCCTGGTCGAGCGCATGGCCGAACGGTTCGGACGCGTCTGCGCCGTGCTCAGCGGCATGCTCGACGTCGACCGCATCGTCGTCGCCGGGGCCGTGGCACCCTCGATCGGCCTGCTGCTCGAGCGGACGACGCCGTGGCTCAGCAGGTTCACGCACCGGGCCGCGCCCGAGGTCGTCGCCTCGACGCTGGGCGACGCGGTCGTGACCACCGGCGCCGTGGAGCGTGCCCTGGCGCACGTGCGCGGCCACGCACTCGAGCTGACGCTGCCGGGTGCGGCGGACGCGACCCGCGCCTCCTGAGGCCTGCTCGGCTCGGACTCGGGCTCGGGCTCGGGCTCGGACGGCGATGAACCCGGTTTCGAACGATGCACCCGGTTGCTTCCGGGTTCATCGTTCGAAACCGGGTTCATCGCGCGTCGGGACGGGAGGCGCGAGGCGGGACGGGAAGCGCGGGGCGGGAGGCGCGGGGCGGGGCGGGGCGGCCCGGTGCGGGAGGCGCGGGGCGGGCCGGCGCACGCCGCTAGGCTCGCGGGATGGTCACCGTCGTGCTCCCCTGGCGTCCGCAACCCAGTCGCGTCGCGGCGTTCGAGGTCGTGCGCGACTGGTACGCCGACGCCCTGCCCGAGGCCGAGATCCGCACGATCGACTCCCCCGACCCGGTGTTCAACCTCGCCCAGTGCCGCAACCTCGGCGTGGCCGGCCTGGCCGACGACGAGGTCGCCGTGATCGGCGACGCCGACACCCTGCCGCAACGCGAGCCCCTGCTCGCGGCGATCGAGGCGGCGCGCACGAGCGGCCGGGTGCACCTCCCCTACACCGAGTACCGCTGGCTGGGACGCGACGGCACCGCGCAGGCGGCCGCGGGCACCCCCCTCGAGCGGTGCGACTTCGAGCTCGTCCGCGGGGCCTGCTCGGGGGTCTACGTGACCCGCGCCTCCTCGTGGCGCAGTCACGGCGGGCAGGACGAACGCTTCCGGGGCTGGGGCTTCGAGGACGCCGCCTGGTACCTCGCCCACACCACCCTGCTCGGCGAGGCCCCGCGCCGACACGAGGGCATGGTCTTCGCCCTCCACCACCAGGCCGAGGTGCGCGAAGGGCCGCAGTACGACGCCAACGCCGCGCTGATGCAGCGGTACCGCGACGCGTCGGTCGGTGCCGACGCGATGCGCGCGGTCGTCTTCGGCGGCTAGGCCGGGCCCGATCCGGCCCGGCCACCCGTCCCGCGTCAGTCGCGACGGACCGTGTGCAACGGGCCGAGCGCGTGGTCGAGTGCGGCCTCGAGCGGCCACCCCGCCCGCTCGGACTGGCTGAGCAGCAGTCCGCCCTGGATCGCGGCGATGATCGCCGTCGCCACGCGCACCGGATCGGCCGAGGCATCGACCGACCCCGCCGCCTGCAGCCGTCGGATGCCCGTGGCCAGCTGCTCGCGCCAGGCGTCCCATGCCTCCTTGACGGTGCGCTCGACCTCGGCATCGGTGGCGGCGACCTGGGCCGCGAGCGTGCCGATCGGGCAGGCCCAGCGGCCGAGGCTGATGTAGTACTCGACCAGGGCGGCGCGCCAGCGCTCCCATGACTCCCAGGTGCCGAGGTCGTGGATCTCGGGCTCCTGCGCCTCGAGCAGCTGCCGCCCCTCCCACTGGGCGACCTCGTGGATCAGCTCGGTCTTGCCCCCGGGGAAGTAGTGGAACAGCTGGCTCTTGCTGGTCAGCGTCGCGGCCCGCACGGTGTCGAGCGTCGTCCCGCCGATGCCCGCGGCGAGGATCTGCCGACCGGTCTCGTCGATGATCCGCTGGCGGGTGAGCCGCCCGCGCTCGGTGATCTTCGTGTCGTCCACGAGGAAAGCCTAGCCCGGCTGGACCCTCTGGTCCAGAAAGACTGGACTCGACGGTCCATTCCGTGCTAGCAATGGACCATGCAGTCCAATCAAGAAGTCCTCGACTCCCTGCCCACCGACGACCGCCTGGCCGGTCGCACCGCCGTCGTGACCGGCTCGACCAGCGGCATCGGCGAGGCGATCGCCCACGTGCTCGCCGCCTCCGGCGCCACCGTCGTCGTCAGCGGCCGCGACGCCGCCCGTGCCCGGCGCGTGGTCGACGCGATCGCCGCCCGAGGTGGCTCGGCCCACGCCGTGCCCGCCGACCTCGCCGGCCCGTACGCCGATCTCCGCACGTTCGCCGCCACGGCGACCGAGGTCCTCGGCGGCCGTGTCGACATCCTGGTCAACAACGCCGGCGTCTATCCGACGATGCCGACCGACGCCCTCGACGACGCCGACCTCGATGCGATCCTGGCGACGAACGTCCGCGCGCCGCACGTGCTCGTCGGCTCCCTCGCCCCGGCGATGGCCGAACGAGGCTCGGGGTCGATCGTCAACATCGGTTCGTGGATGACCCGGGTCGGGGTGCCGTTCGGCGCCATGTACACCGCGTCGAAGGCCGCGATCGAACAGATGACCCGCACCTGGGCGGCCGAGTTCGGCCCTCGCGGCGTGCGCGTCAACAGCGTCGCGCCCGGTGCGACGTCGACGCCGGGCAACGCCGAGTCGGCGGCCGTCCTCGACGCCCTGACCGCGGCCACTCCGGCCGGCCGTCCCGTGCGTCCCGTCGACATCGCGTACGCGGTGCGCTACCTGGCGTCGGACGAGGCGACCTTCGTGCACGGGGCCCTGCTCGACGTCGACGGCGGCATCCTGAACACCCGGACGATGTAGGCCGACCCGCGCCTCCTGCCGTCCGGGCCTCGGACGGACCGTCGGGACGTCACGACGTGCCGCTCACCTCCGAGGTGAGCGGCACGTCGTGGCACGACGACAGGACGGGGCGGGACGAGGAGGCGCGGGCCGGGTCGGTCAGCCGCGCCCGGTCAGTGCCGCGTGGGCTCGTGCCCGTCCGGGCGTCTCGCGCAGGGACGCCGCCAGACCGGCCAGGCGTCCGGCCGCACCGGGGTCGCGCGTCGGCAGGTCGAGCACGTGCCGCAGCGCCTCCGCCAGTTCGTCGACGGTCGCCGTGTTCGGGGCGAGCGCGACGCCCACCCCGGTGCGCTCGAGGGCCGCGGCCCCGGCGAACTGGTCGGTCGAGAACGGCAGGACGACGACGGGCACGCCCGCGGTCATCGCCTCGGTCACGCTGTTGTTGCCGCCGTGCGTGACGGCCGCGGTCGCCGCGTCGAGCAGGGTCACCTGCGGCAGGAACTCCCGCACCAGCCAGTCGGCCGGCACCTCGCCGAGGTCGGCCCGGTCGCCCGAGCCGAGCGCGATCGCGGCCCGCACCCCGACGCGCCGCAGGGCCTCGGCCACGCGCCCGAGCACGTCCGACCGCACCGACAGGAAGCTGCCGAAGCTGACGTAGACGAACGGGGCGGCGGGTGCGGGTGCGGGCGCGGCCTGGTCGCCGGCGGCCAGCCAAGCGGCGACCTCGGCGTCCACGGGCTCGGCCCGAACCGCCGAGCCGAGCCAGACGTGCGGCGGCAGCAGGGCCTCGCGCGCGGGATCGGCGAGCTCGCCGGGGTAGTTGTAGAGCAGCAGGTCGCCGTGCTCGCCGAACGCGCTCGTCGACGGCGGCAGGTGCGGAGCGAGCTCGGCCAGCGCGGCGTTCCACTCGGCGGTGAACGAGGCGTCGACCCGCTCGCACAACTCGCGCAGCCCCGCGATGCCCTCGGGCTCGGACCCGGGTCGCACCACCGATGTGCCGTCGAACCACGCATGTGGGTGGTTCGACACCACATCGGCGGTGCGTCCTGCATCGCCGACGGGCCGTGCAGCACCCGCGCCGAACGCCGGGGGCCACTCGGGCGGGCACCCGTAGACCTCGTCGCCCACGGGCAGCGCGGTCGGGTGCCCCAGCACGACGTCGGCGAACGGCACGCCGCCGGCCACGAGCGCGAGCCGGGCGCTGAACGCGAGGTGGTCCACGACGATCTGGTCGGGCCGGACCGCGGCGACCACGTCGAGCACGGCGCGGGCCGTCGCGACCGGCTGCCACATGAGGTCGGTGAGGCGTTCGCGCGCCTGGTACGAGAGCGTCTCGACCATGCCGAGCCGGGTGGCGTCGAAGAAGCCGCGCAGCGAGGCGTCCTCTTCGGCCACCTGCTCCTCGGCACGGATCACCCCGGGGTTCGAGCCGCGCCCGAGTTGCAGCTGCACGCGCTCGAAGCCGAACGACTCGACGATGGCGGCGGTGGCCGGGCCGGTCGCGACGACGACGCGCTCGCCCCGGTCGCGCCACTCGGTGGCCAGGGTCGCGAGCGGCAGCAGGTGCGACGCGTAGTCCGGGCTGATGACGAGCAGGGTCATCGTGCGCTCACGCTCCACTCGCGCTGTTCGAGTTCGTCGTGGTGCACCGTGTCGTAGACGCCCGACAGCGACCGCGCCATGGCCTGGATCGTGAAGGAGCGCTCGACGGTGTCGCGCGACCGGGCCGCGCGCGCCTCCGTCGTCTCGATCGAGGCCGCGGTGAGCGCCTCGCCCATCGCCTGGCGCAGGGCCTCGACGTCCCAGGTGCGGGTGAGCCAGCCGGTGTCCCCCTGGCGGACGTAGGTCGAGGGCCCGCCGCCCTGCGGCGCGACGACGAGCAGACCCGAGCCCATCGCCTCGAGGAGGGCGATGCCGAACTCCTCTTTCAGGCTGCCGCAGACGTAGACGCCGCGCGGCGCCGCGAGCCCGGGCAGGCCGAAGCGGGCCGCGGCGACCCAGCGGGCGACCGTGTCGTTCGGCCGGTGGCCGGGCAGCAGCAGTCCGGAGGCGCGGTGCCGGTCCGCGGGGACGATCGCGTCGATCAGGTCGAGCTGTTCGCGCTCGTCGGCGCTCGGGTGCTCGAGGTCGCCGCCGATCAGCAGCAGGTTCGCACGGTCGCGCAGCGGCACCGCGTCGGCACCGGCCGCGTCGGCGTCGGCCGCGTCGGCCCCGGCCCACGCCTCGACGATCGTCGCCATGCCCTTCACCCGGTGCAGTCGTCCGACGCTGACCAGCAGCGGCAAGCCCCGGCGCTCGGGCGGCAGGGTCTCGAGCAGCGCGCGCAGCTCGGCGAGCGGCGGGGTCGCGGGCAGGCCCGCGGCGTGCTCGGCGGCCTCGGCGACCGAGCGGTCGACCACGTCGAGGTCGATGCCCTCGGGCACGATCGTGTGGCGCTCGGGGTGCGAGGTGACGTCGATGCCGACCAGCTCGCGCATGTCGCGCTCGAGCTCGGGCCGGGGGAACAGCACGGTGTGCGACGCGTTCGAGGCGAGCTGCTGCACGAGCCGCGTGCGGAACCAGAAGTGCTCGACCTCGTCGACGTCGCCGAACGTCTCGCGGGTCAGCGCACCCGACAGGTCGAGCGACTGGATGACGGCGTGCGGGTCGGGGGCGACCGTGAACACGACGGGGATGTCGAGCTCGCGGGCGACGTCGGCCGCCGCGAGGCTGCCCACGTCGGCCATCCGCAGGTGCAGCAGGTCGACGCCGCCCGCGGCGCGCAGCACCCGCCGGATGCCGCGCCGGGCCGCGACCCGCAGCGGCCACGCGGTCGCCGACGAGACGGGGTCGCTGAGCAGCGGCACACGCCCGTAGACGTGTCCGGAGGCGCGGGTCGCCAGGTCGTGGACGCTCGCGACCGCCGCGTCCGCCGACCCGCGCGAGAGGGTGACGACGCGGGCGACGCGGGGGTCGTCGAGGACGTGCGCCGCGCCTCCTGCAGGGAGCACGCCGCCTGCGGCGAGCGCGTCGCCGAGCCGGACGAGGAGCGTCGCGATGCCTCCGTTGTCGCCGCTGCCGGCGTGCGTGAGGCCGGCGTCGATGTCGGCGTGCAGGAAGAGCTGAGCGATCGTGAGGCCGTCGCGCCCGGCCGGGTGGTCGCCGTCGGGTCCGTCGTCGACCCCGCGGTCGCGCACCCGGTCGCCGTCGGGCACCTCGTCGGGGGCCGAGAGGTCGATCGCCGAGAGACGCGCGACGTCGCCGAGGTAGCCGTCGTGGCGGGCGAGCTCGTGCACGACGGAGGCGACGGCCTGGTCGCCACGACGCTGGCCGAGGGCCGAGACGGCGGCGACGCGGACGTGCTCGTCCTCGCCCCGGTCGCGGGCGATCGTGAGCAGCGGGCGCGAGGCGATCCGGGCCCGCACGAGGCCGAGCGTCTCGACCAGGCGGTACCGGGCGTCGGGCTCGTGCACGCCGATCAGGGCGCCTTCGAGGGCGACCCCGACCACGGCGGGAGCGGCCGACGACCACTGCTCGAGCGTGCGCTGGGCCACCATGCCGGTGAAACCTCCGGCGACGACGAGCCCGATCAGCCGACCGACCGTGTCGTAGCGGGGCAGCCGCTGGCTGAGCGCCGAGGCGGCGTGCTCACGCAGGAAGGTGCGGTCGCTCGACAGCAGGTCGCTCAGCACGACGTCGGCCTGCTCGTCGAAGACCTGCGCGAGGGCGTTCGTCGCCGCGATGGCGACGAGTTGGTCGTCGCTGCCGAGGGCACCGCGCAGCACGCGGATCGTCCGGGCCCCGCCGGTGCGCGCGGCGTCGAGCGCGAGGTCGTCGGCGAGGCGCATCGAGTCGACCAGGCGGTCGGCCTCGTGGATCGCGTCGAGCGAGGTCTGGATGCCCATGGGGGTACCTCTCGGGTGTGGCGGGGTGGCGGTGCGGTGCCCGGCGCGCGGCGCCCCGGGGCGGCCCGGGAGCCCCGGGCCTGGTGGAGCCTATCGCCGCCCGGTGACCGGCCGGTGCGGGGCCGGTGCGGGCCGGTGTGCTCGGTGCCGCGGGGGTCCGGTACCGTCGTGGGCGGCATCGATCCCGCTGCCGAGTCCCGCAGCGAGAGGTCCCACCCGTGCGAATCGTCACCATCGGAGACGTCGGCGTGCTCGACGGCATGGTCCACGTCGGCGACGAGGCGATGTTCCACGAGGCGACCGTGCAGCTCCGCGCCCGCGGTGCCACGATCACCGGCGTCTCGTCGAACCCGGCCGAGACCGCCGAGCGGTACGGCGTCGACGCCGTGTCCGCGATCGGCTTCCACCCCGCGACCACCGGCGGCCGGCTCGGCCAGCGCGAGCGTCGCGCCCGCGTGCTGTCCGCGATCGACGGAGGCGCGGATCACCTCCCGCAGGACGACCCGGCCTGGCAGGTCGTCGAGGCCGTCCGCGAGGCCGACGGCGTGCTCGTCGCCGGCGGCGGCAACATGGCCTCGCTCTGGCCGTTGCACGTCTACGAGCGGAACACCCTCGGGCTCATCGCCCGACGGTTCGGCAAGCCGCTCGTCGTCAGCGGACAGACCATCGGACCGGTGCTCGAAGGCGAGGACCGCGAACTCGTCACCGAGCTGCTCGACGCCGCCGCGCTCGTCGGGCTGCGCGAGGGCGCGTCGCTCGAGCTGGTGCGGACGCTCGGCGTCGACCCCGCGAAGACCGTGGGGACGGTGGACGACGCGAGCTTCCTCGGGTTCGACGCCGCGCCTCCTGCCGGGGGTGCCGTCGACGCCTCGGGTGCGGGCGGCGCACCGGGTGCGGCCGGCGCACCGGGTGCGGCAGGCGCCTCGGGTGCGGCAGGCGCCTCGGGTGCGGGTGGGGCGCAGGCGCCGTACCTCGCGGTCAGCCTGTCCGCGCACGTGGGCGACGCCGACCGCGCGGCCTTCGCCACCGCCGTCGCCCGACTGCTCGACCGGGTGGCGGGCGAGGCGGGACTCGAGGTCGTCTTCCTCGCGCACTGGGCGTCGCTCGACCCGACGGAAGAGCGCGGCGACTCGCTGCTGCACCGGGCCGTGCTCGACCAGCTGACCGTGCCCGCGCGGGTCGAACCCACGACCGACTCCCCCGCGGCCGCCCGCTTCGCCCGCGGGGCGGCCCTGCACCTGACCAGCCGCTACCACCCGGCCGTGTTCGCCGTCGCGGGCGGCGTGCCGACGATCGGGCTCGCGGTCGACGACTACACGACGATCAAGCTGACCGGGGCGCTCGGCAACTTCGGACAGACGAGCGTCGTCTCGGCCGCGCAGCTGCTCGCGGGCGAGGCCGACGCGGTCGCGCTGGCGGCGTGGGCCGAGCGCGACGCGGTGCGTGCGGCGTGGGCCGATCGTCTCGACGGGACCCGCGCGGCGTCGGCCGCGTGGTGGGACCGGGTCGCCGGCGCGCTGCAGGGCTGACGCGCCCGGCGTCGGGTGGCGACCCGCGCCTCCTGGGGGCTGCCCCGTGTCGCGCGCACGCCGCCGGGTGACGGGCACCGCGCCAGGACGTGGTCACAGCGCCAGGCTTTCCCGTGGCGCGGTGTCCACCTCCTGGCGTGGTGGCTGGCGGACTGGTCGCGCCACGCCCCATCCCGCCATGAAGTAAACAGTCCGCCACACAAAGACGTGGCGGACTGTTTACCTCGTGGCGGCGTGCCCACCTCGGGGAGGCGCAGCCGGGAAAGCCGAGACGAGGAGGCGCGGCTCCGCCCGCGCGGGCTCAGCCCTGCAGCGTCGCGCTGGGGTACTCGCCGAAGCGCTTGACGTACGACGCCGTGAAGCGGCTCAGGTGCGTGAAGCCCCAGCGCTGCGCGACGGTGCCGACGGTGGCCTCGCCCGGAGAGAGCTCTTTCAGCTCGGCCTGCACGTGGTCGAGGCGGATCGTGCGGAGGTACTCGGTGGGCGTCACGCCGAGCTGACGACTGAAGGCCTGCTGCAGTCCGCGCGGCGTGAGGTGCACGGCCTCGGCCAGCTGGGTCATGTTGACCGGCAGGTGCGAGTGGGTGTGCAGGTACTCGACGGCCTCGCGGAGGCGGGCGTTGCGCGGCACGAGCAGGGCGGGCGGCAGGTCGATCGACCGGTGCGAGAACGTGTCGAGCAGGGCGAACGCCGACTCGCGCTTGAGCTCGGAGCGCAGCAGCTCGGTCGACTCGCCCCCGAGGATGGTCTTGGCCGCGTTGGTGATGGTGGCCTGCCAGCGACGCAGGTTCGCCAGGTCGGGCACGGCCGTGTGGTCGAACTGCAGCGGCCCGGCGAGGGCACCCTCGTGCTCGGCGGCCATGCGCTCGAGGTAGGCGGCGTCGAAGTGCACGAGGTTCTGGCGGTACTCGCGGACCTCGAACTCGAAGGCCTTGCCCGTCGGGAACATCAGCGGCCGGCCGATCTCGAACGCGGCCTCTTCGGCCCCGACGTCGACCCGGCCCTCGCCCGCGGTGATCCAGGCGACGACGTACTCACGCTCGGGCTGGATCGCCCCGCGGATGTCGCCGAGGAACATCGCCGACCGCAGCGTCATGTCCTCGTCGCCGGCCGTCGTGTAGCGGTAGGCGAACGTCTCTTGTCGGGTGTCGGTGCGGAACCCGGCGCCGTTGTAGGTGTCCTCGAACAGCGCGCGCGCCTGATCCATGTCGCGGCCGCCCATCTCGGAGCGCACCGGGGGCAGGGTCTGTTCGGGTTCCATCAGAGTGATCCTGCCATGCCGCGGGCGCTGAAAGAACGCCCTGACCGGGCGGAACCCCCGAAACGGGGGCGGCGGCGCTCGGGGCTCACGCGCCGGTCGGGCTCGTCGCGGGACCGAAGGCCTTCGTGAACGCCGCCTTGAGCACGGCCTTGAAGCCGGAGGGCAGGCGCGTGCGGTGCAGCACGTCGGCCTCGACGACGAGTGCGAAGAACGTCTCGCCCTCGACCAGCCACCAGGCCCGCACCGTGTCGGACGGGAAAACGGCCTCGCCGTCGGGCTCGTCGAGGCTCTCCACGATGATGCGGTCCTCGTAGAGGGCCACTGCACCGTGCTCGCCGTTCATCGACGCCGAGCACTCGAAGATCAGGTCGGGGTCGAGCGGGGGCGCGAAGTCACCGAAGAACAGGTCGGCCGCCGGCGTGCGGGCCGCGTCGCCGATCTCGCCGAAGTCGCTGGCGACGTTGAAGTCGCCGAACGCCGTGTCGGGGGCCGTCGAGGTGTCCCGTCCGGGTACGCGGCGCGACATGTCGCTCTCTGCGTCCACTGGTTTCTCGACTCTCGTCCTGATCCGGTGCGTACCTTCTCACCGCCGTGCAGATTCTGCACCTGTTCCATTAGAGCGCCTAGCAATGCAAGCCGCACCTCGACGGGACCTCAGTTCGGTTTGTGGCCATGACGATCGGCAACGCAGGAGGCGCGGGTCACGACGGTCAGGACACTCGCGTGATGCGCTCCACGGCCTCGCGGGTCAGGGCGCGACTCGGCGGAGTCGGGTCGAGGGCGCGGTGGATCGAGAGCCCCTCGATCAGGGCGTCGACCTGACGGGCGGTGTCCGGGTCGAAGTGCCGTTCGAGCTCGACCCGGCTGCGCCGCATCCACTCCCGGGTGATCTCGCGGAACCGCGGCTCCCGTGCGGCCAGCGTGTAGAGCTCGTAGCTGAGCACCTGGTCGCGGACCGCGGCCGGGCCGGTCAGGTCGTCGTGGACCAGGGCGACCACCGCCTCCTTGGCCTCGTCGCGGGTGGTCGCGGCGCCGAGCCGCCCCTCGAAGCGCACGATGATCGTCTCGGCGAAGCGCGAGAACGCCTCGCGCAGCAGCTCGTCCATGCCGTCGAAGTGGTAGGTCATCGAACCGAGGGGCACGTCGGCACGCGCCGCGATCTTGCGGTGCGAGGCGCCGGCGACGCCGACCTCGGCCACGACGTCGAGCGTCACGTCGATGAGGCGGTCACGACGGTCGGGCTCGGTGCGGCGGACGGTCCCCACGGCTAGATGCTCCTCACCACGCGGGCCGGGTTGCCGACCGCGACGACGTTCGCAGGGACGTCCTTCGTGACGACCGCCCCGGCACCGATCACGCTGTTGTCGCCGATCGTCACCCCGGGCAGCACGATCGCGCCGCCGCCGAGCCAGACGTTGTCGCCGATCGTGATCGGCTTCGCGGCCTCGAGCTTGTCGCGACGGGGTCGCGGCTCGACCGGATGCGTCGGCGTCAGCAACTGCACGTTCGGGCCGATCTGGCAGTCGGCCCCGATCGTGATCGGGGCCACGTCGAGCGCGGTCAGGCCGTAGTTGACGAAGGTGCCGGCCCCGATCGTGATGAACGTGCCGTAGTCGACGTACACGGGCGGCCGCACGTGCGCCGTCTCGTGCAGGCTGCCGAACAGCTCGCGGGCGACGGCCTGTGCGGCGTCGACGTCGTCGGCGAAGGCCGAGGCGAACCGGGCCTGCAGCGTGACGGCGTGCTGTTGCTGCTGCGCGATCTCGGGATCGTCCGAGACGTAGAGGTCGCCCGCGAGCATGCGCTCGTGGTTCGTCCGCGGATCGCCGGCGAAGTGGTCGATGGTCGTCATGACCGCCACCCTAGACGACGAGCGTACGAACGTACACACTGGACGCATGACGAACCGACCGCCGTTCAGCCCCGAGCTCGCCCGACGCCGGGCGGCGGTGTTCGTGTTCATGGCGGTCGTCGGCGTCTCGCTCGCCTCGTGGGTCGTGCGGACCCCGGCCATCCGCGACCTGCTGCAGGCGAGCACGGGCGAGATGGGCCTCGTCATCTTCGGCCTGTCGATCGGGTCGATGGGCGGCATCCTGTCGTCCGCCCCGATCGTGCGACGCCACGGAGCCCACCGCGCCGTCGCGATCGGCGGCAGCTCGCTGGTCGCCGGCGTGGCCCTCGTCGGCCTGGCCGCGTCGCTCTCGATCACCCCCGGCGTCTTCGTCGGCCTCGCCTTGGTCGGCGCGGGAGTCGGCCTGGCCGAGATCGCCGTCAACATCGAGGGCGCCGCGATCGAGACCGCCTCGGGCCGGTCGGTGCTGCCCGTGCTCCACGGCTGCTTCAGCCTCGGCACGGTCGCGGGGGCCGGCCTCGGCATCCTGCTCACGGCGACGCACGTGCCCGTCCAGTGGCACCTGCTCGGAGTCGCGCTCGCGGGCGGCGCCGCACTGGTCTGGGCGGTGCCGATCGTGCCGCGGACGACCGGACGCTCCGACGAGCGGGCCGAGCGCGCCTCCGGGGTGCGGGCCCGACTCGCCGGGTCGCTGGCGGTCTGGCGCGACCGCCGGCTCGTGCTGATCGGCCTGATCGTGCTGGCACTCGCCCTGGCCGAGGGGTCGGCCAACGACTGGCTGCCGTTGCTCTTCGTCGACGGCCACGGGGTCTCGGCGACCACCGGGACGGTCGTCTTCACGGCGTTCGCGGCGGCGATGACGGTCGGGCGCTTCCTCGGCGAACCGTTGCTCGCCCGCTTCGGCCACGCGACCGTGTTGCGCGCCAGCGCCCTCGTCTCGGCGGTCGGCATCGCTCTCGTCGTCTTCTCGGACTCGGTCGTCGTCGCGGGCGTCGCCGTCGTGCTCTGGGGACTGGGCGCCGCCCTGGGCTTCCCGGTGACCGTCTCGGCGGCAGCCGACAGCGACGACCCCACGACGGCGGTCGGAGCCGTCGCGACGATGGCCTACGTCGCGTTCCTGGTGGGGCCGCCGCTGCTCGGTTTCGTCGGCGAGCACGTGGGCCTGCGCAGCGCGATGATCGTCGTGCTGGTCGTGGTGGCGGGCGCCTCGCTGATCACCTCGGCGGCGCGTCCCCGCGAGCGGTCCGCCGCCGCCCGGCCTTAGTGTACGTTCGTACACCATGACGTCACCGACGACCTCTCCCGCCGCACCGGCCCGCACCGTGCCGACGCGCGAGGACCGCCGAGCCCGACTCGGCGTCGCCCTCCTCTTCTTCACCAACGGCGCGCTGTTCGCGAACATCCTGCCGCGCTACCCCGCCATCAAGGACGGCCTCGACCTGTCGAACGCCGACTTCGGCCTGGCGGTCGCGGCGTTCCCGGTCGGCGCGCTCGTCGCGGGACTCGGCGCCGGGTGGCTGATCCGTCGCTTCCGGTCGTCACGGGTGGCCGTGATCGGCACGGTGATCACCGGGGTCGCCGTGCTGCTGGCGGGCATCGCCCCGGTCGGCGGACTGCTGGCGGCGGGCTTCCTGCTCGCCGGCGCCCTGGACGCCATCGTCGACGTCTCGCAGAACTCGCACGGACTGCGCGTGCAGTACCGCTACCGCCGCTCGATCCTCAACTCGTTCCACGCCGTGTGGAGCGTCGGTGCCGTCCTCGGCGGCCTGATGGGCGGCGCGGCGGCCGGACTCGACATCCCGATCGTCTGGCACCTCGGGGCGTCGGCGCTGGTCTTCGCCGTCGTGGCGCTCGTCGCGTACCCGCTCCTGCTCGCCGGGCCCGAACCGGCCGAGGGCACCCCCGAGACGTCCGACGCGGTGGTCGAGCCCGGCGCCGACGTGGCGGCGGGCGCGGGACCGGGCGTCGCACCCGCGGCGGGCGGTCCCGACGACTCGGCCCGCGCCTCCTCGGCTCGCGACGGCCGCCAGGTCTCTCCCGGGTTCGTCGCGAAGTGGGGCGTGCTGCTGGCCCTGGTCGTCATCGCGTCGTCGGGCGCCGTGGTCGAGGACGCGGGCAGCACGTGGGCCGCCCTCTACCTGGGGTCGCTCGGGGCCGGCGTGACGGTCGCCGCCCTCGGGTTCGTCTCGCTGCAGGGGGCCCAGTTCGTCGGACGCCTGCTCGGCGACGGCATGGTCGACCGCTTCGGCCAGAAGGCCGTCGCCCGGGCCGGCGGCGTGTTCGTCGCGGTGGGCATGGGCGTCGCGCTGGCGTTCCCCTCGGTGATCGGCACGATCGTCGGCTTCGCGGCGGCGGGGTTCGGCGTCGCGACCCTGATCCCGGCGGCGATGCACGCGGCGGACAACCTGCCCGGGTTCCGGGCCGGCACGGGGCTGACGCTGGTGAGCTGGCTGCTGCGGCTGGGGTTCCTGGCGTCGCCGCCCGTCGTCGGGTTCGTCGCGGACTCGGTCGGACTGCGGTACGGACTGCTGCTCGTGCCCGTGGTGGGCGTCGCCGTGGTGCTGCTCGGCGGGGTGCTCGAGGGGCGCCGGGCCCGGGGGTCGGCACCGCGCGGCAGCTGATCCGGTACGAACCGGATCGAGGTCGCACCACCGTCGCGTCGTCGAACCGTGTTCCGGGGTGGGTCGACGCAGCGCGGCCGGTCAGGGCAGGCCGAGCAGGCGCAGACCCGCGGCGGCGGCGGCCCCGGCGATCACCACGACGAGGAACGGCGCCCGCAGCAGCAGGGCCACCGCCGCCGCGACCAGCGCCCCGAGCCGGGCGTCGACCACGAGCTGCTGCCCGGTGGCGACGGCGTTCGCGACGGTCAGCGACGCCAGCAACCCGATCGTGAGGGTGCCCGCGACCCGCGCCACGCGCGGGTTCGTCAGCCAGCGGCGGGGCACGAGGTACCCGAGCAGCTTGGTGGCGTAGGCGACCACGCAGGCGACGGCGATCCAGACCCAGGTGCTCACGCCGCGCCTCCTCGGCTCGTGGGGTCGGCGCCCGGGGCGGCGGCCGGCGCCGGGTCGGGACGCTCGCGCGCACCCCGCCAACCCAGGGCCGCGGCGACGACGGCCGCCACCAGGATCGGCACCCCCGGAGGCACGAACGGCACCGCGACGACGGTCACCACGGCGCACGCGACGGCGACCGCGGCCGCGTCACGAGAACGGAGGCGCGGCCACAGCAACGCGAGGAACGCCGCGACGGCCGCCCCGTCGAGTCCCCAGTCGCGAGGGTCGCCCATCGCGTCCCCGGCGAGCGCTCCGACCAGGGTGAAGAGGTTCCAGAGCACGAAGACGCCGACCCCTGCGACCCAGAAGCCGCGGCGCTGCTCGTCGGGGTCGGTCTGACCGGTGCTCGTGGCGAGCGACTCGTCGATCGTGACGTGAGCGGCGACCAGGCGACGCCAGCCGCGCGGGTGCAGCAGGGCGTTGAGCTGCATGCCGTAGACCGCGTTGCGGATGCCGAGCAGGGCCGCGGCGGACGCGGCTGCCGAACCCGCGCCTCCTCCGGCGACGACGCCGACGAAGGCGAACTGCGAACCGCCGGAGAACAGCAGCAGGCTCAGGACGCAGGTCTGCGCGGTGGTCAGACCCGAGGCCACGGCGAGCGCCCCGAACGAGACGCCGTAGAGGCCGGTCGCGACGGCGATCGAGACCCCGACGCGGATGCCGGGCGAGCGGCGCCACGGGGTCGGGGTCGGGGGCGGGGTCGGGGTCGGGGTGGCGGCCGGGGTCGGGGCGGCGGCCGAGGTTGGCGTCGGGGTGGCGGGCGGGGTGGCCGGGGTCGAGGTCGGAGTCGGGCTGGCCGGGGTGGCGAGCTCAGCTGGGGTCGCGGGCTCGGCTGGTTGCCGGTCCCCGGGGAGCGGTTCGGGCGCGGGGGTGGACGGCACGGCTCCAGCGTAGGGCGGTCGAACGGGGCCCCGGGGCGGGTCGCACCACCCATGCGTCGTCGAACCACGCACGGGTGTGGTTCGACGACGCATCGGTGGTGCGATCCGGCGGAAGCGAGCCCAGGAGACTCCGCTCCGAAGCTGATCCGGTACGTACCGGATCAGGTTCCCCGAGGACCCGACCCGCGCCTCCCGCCTGCCGAACCGGGCCTGACCCGCGCCTCCCCGCGTACCGAACCCGACCCGACCCGCACCTCCCCGCGTGCCGAACCCGACCCGACCCGCGCCTCCCCGCGTACCGAACCAGGGCAGGGCCGGGCCGGGCAGGGCCGGGCAGGGCAGGGCGGGCAGGGCAGGGCAGGGCGGAGCGGGGCGGGGCGGAGTGTGTCAGCGCCCAGAACTGGGGAGGGCGGCAGGGCCGGACGGCGTGCAGACTCGGTCGAGCCCTGAACCCGAGGAGGCCCACCCGTGCTGTCCACCGTGTACGTCAGCCGATCGTCGTACCCCTTCACCGATGACGACCTGGCCAACCTGCTGATGACCAGCCGGTCGAACAACGCCCGCCTGGGCATCACCGGCATGCTGCTGCACCGCGAGGGGCGGTTCATCCAGGTACTCGAGGGGCCCGACGAGGCCGTCCGCGAGCGCCTCGCGGTCATCGCCCGTGACCCCCGACACACGGCCGTCCACACCATCGTCGACGAGCGCGTCGAGGACCGGCTGTTCCCCGCCTGGACCATGGGGTACCGCGCCGTCACGGACGACCTCGCCTCGGTGATCCCGGGCTACGCCGACGTGTTCGACACCGGCACCGGCACGGGCACGGGCACGGGCACCGGCACCGGCACCGGCACCGGCACCGGCACCGGCACCGGCACGGGCACCGGCACCGACGGGAAGGCCGACGGCCGCGACGGCTTCAGCAACCTGTCGCCGTCGTCGTCGCACAAGGTCCGCACCCTGCTGCGCTGGTTCCGCGACCAGCCGACCGACGTGACCGACGAGCTGTTCTCGCCCCGCGCCTCCTGACCCTGCAGCCGACCTCGACGGGGTTGTCACGCCCACCCGACGTCGGAGATACTTTTCAGACGAAAGTATCTGCCGCCGTCTGGAGCACCCGTGTCGTACCCCACCCCGTCGCCCACCGTCGTCGCGCCGCCCGAGGCACCCGACGCCTTCGTCCACCTGAGCGCTGCCGGCGTCAGCCTGCTGCTCGACGTGACCGACGCTCGCCTGCCGGCGGTCGTGCACTGGGGCGCCGCGCTCGGACGGCCCACGCTCGACGACGTGCGGTCACTCGCCGCCGCCGCGGTGCCGCCGTACGTCAACAACCTCATGGACGAGCCGGTGCGACTGGCGATCCTGCCCGAACACCACGCGGGCTGGTCGGGCAAGCCCGGGGTCGGCGGTCACCGGTCGGACGGCGCCGACTGGTCGCCGCTGTTCACGGTCGACACGCTCGACGTGACGGGCGAGGCGGAGGCGACCCGCGCCTCCTCGGGTCCCGGGCTTGTCGACGCGGGTGCCGCCGTCGTCACGGTCGAGGCGCACGACGACGTGGCCGGGCTCGCGATCGTGCTCGAGATCGAGCTGACGGCGAGCGGACTCGTCCGAACCCGGGCCGAGCTGACGAACGTCGCCGGGCGACGCGAGGGCGGGCGACGCGAGGGCCGGGGTGCCACCGGCGACGACCGGACGACGAGCACCGCCGCCGGAGCCGCGAGCACCGCCGCCGACGTCTACACGCTGACCGACCTGCACCTGGCCCTGCCGGTGCCGCCGCGGGCTCGCGAGATCCTCGACTTCGCCGGCCGCTGGGGCAAGGAGCGCACGCCGCAGCGCCGCGAGCTCGTCGTCGGCGTGCACGAGCGCGAGGGACGCAAGGGTCGCACCGGCCCCGACGCCGCCACCGTGCTGAGCGTCGGCGTGCCCGGCTTCGGCTTCGGCGCGGGCTCGGGCGAGGTCTGGGGCCTGCACGTCGGGTTCAGCGGCAACCACCGGCACTACGCCGAACGCCTGTCGACCGGTGCGCAGGTGCTGGGCGGCGGCGAGCTGCTGCTGCCGGGCGAGCTGCGGCTCGAGGTGGGCGAGTCGTACCGCAGCCCGTGGGTCTTCGGCTCGTACGGCGACGGCCTCGACGACCAGGCCCGACGGTTCCACCGGTGGCTGCGCTCCCGCGAGCAGCACCCGACCCGCCCGCGCCCCATGACGATCAACGTCTGGGAGGCCGTCTACTTCGACCACGATCTCGCCCGCCTCCGTGACCTGGCCGACCGGGCCGCCGCCCTCGGCGTCGAACGGTACGTGCTCGACGACGGGTGGTTCCGGGGACGACGGGACGACCACGCCGGCCTCGGAGACTGGGTGGTCGACGCCGACGTCTGGCCCGACGGCCTGTCACCGCTGATCGACCACGTCACGGGCCTCGGCATGGAGTTCGGCCTCTGGTTCGAGCCCGAGATGGTCAACGAGGACAGCGACCTCGCCCGGGAGCACCCCGAGTGGCTCCTGCAGACCGGCGACCGCCTGCCCCCGCGGTCGCGCGACCAGCAGGTGCTGAACCTCGGCGTCCCCGGGGCGTACGAGCACGTGCTCGGCCAGATGACGGCGGTCCTCACCGAGTACGACATCGCCTACCTGAAGTGGGACCACAACCGCGACCTCGTCGACGCCGGCACCTGGCCGACCGGCGCCGCGGGAGTCCACGAGCAGACCCTCGCGGCGTACCGGCTGATGGACGAGCTCAAGGCGAGGTTCCCCGGACTCGAGATCGAGTCGTGCTCGTCCGGCGGCGCCCGCGTCGACCTGGGCGTGCTCGAGCGCACCGACCGCGTCTGGGTCAGCGACTGCATCGACCCGCTCGACCGGCAGCAGATGAACCGCTGGACGATGCAGTTGCTGCCCCCCGAGCTGCTCGGCTCGCACATCGCCTCGGGCGTCAGCCACTCGACCGGCCGCTGGCACGAGCTCTCGTTCCGGGCCGGCACCGCCCTGTTCGGCCACCTCGGCATCGAGTGGGACCTCGCCCGGGCGACCGACGCCGAGAACCGCGACCTCGCCGCGTGGATCGCCCTCTACAAGGAGCACCGCCACCTGATGCACACGGGCGACGTCGTGCGGGTCGACGGGGCCGACCCGTCGCTGCTGGTCTACGGCTCGGTCGCCGCCGATGCGAGCGAGGCCCTGTTCTTCCTCGCCTACGTCGGACGATCGGACGTCGCACCGCTCGGCCGCGTGCTGCTGCCCGGGCTCGACCCCGAGCGGCGGTACCGGGTGGCCCCCGTGACCGTCGGATCGCCGGACCACGGCTTGACGCCGCCACCGTGGTGGGGCGCGGCGGACGACGGCGGCGCCTACCCGGGGATCGTGCTCGACGGGCGGGCGTTGGCGATCGCCGGGCTGCAGGCGCCGTCGTCGTTCCCCGAGCGCGTCGTACTGCTGCGGGTCACCGCCGAAGGCTGAGGGCGGGCGGCACTCGGTGCCGACGAACCCGGTTCCGTGCGATGAACCACGAAGATGCGTGGTTCATCGCACGGAACGGGGTTCTCGACGGGTCGGCGGTGCGGGGGCGCGCAGGAGGCGCGGGTCGCGGGTCGGGCAGGAGGCGCGGGGCGGCCATGAACCCGGTTTCGAACGATGAACCCGAAAGCTTCGGGGTTCATCGTTCGAAACCGGGTTCATCGAGGGTCGGACTCAAGGGCGAGGAGGCGCGGGTCGCGTCTCGAGGAGGGCGCGCGGCGTCAGCGTCCGAGCGCGTGCATCTGGATCGCGACGGCGGCGGCGCCTCGGGCCCACTCGTCGAACCGGAACTCCTGGACGAGCAGTCGCGGCGGCGGAACCGCCCGGTGGGTGCCGCGCTCGATCGCCGCGGCGACCGCGGCGCCGCCGACGGTCGCGAGCCGCACGCCCTCGCCCGACAGCAGGACCACCTCGGGGTCGAGCACGTTCAGCACGCCCGCGATCAGCTGCCCCAGGACGTCGGCGGCGGTGTCGACGACGACCCGCGCCTCCTCGTGTCCGTCGGCGGCGAGCGCGAGCAGGTCGTCGTAGGCGACCGGGCGGCCGAGGGCGCGGGCGGCGGCAGCCTCGACCGCGGCGACCGTGAGGAACGCCCCGGCGCAGTCGTGGTGGCCGAGGTCGCACGTCGGGGTCGACGCGTCGGCGGGGGCTGCGTCGGCGGTGGGCACCGGCACCGGCACCGCTTCGGCTACGGCTACGGGCACAGGCACCGGCACGGCTAGAGGCACCGGCACCGGCACCGGCACCGGCACCGGCACCGGCACCACGATCCGCTGGTGTCCGATGCTGCCCGCCGACGAGTGCGCCCCGCCGAGCACCTCGCCCGCGGCGACGAGGCCGAGCCCCACGCCCGCGCCGATCGTGACGAGGGCGAACGACCGCAGCCCGCGTCCCTCGCCGAACCAGTGCTCGGCCTGGGTCAGCGCGCGGACGTCGTTCTCGACCCAGGTCGGCAGGCCGATCGGGGCGGTCAGCAGGTCGGCGAGGGGCACGTCGTCCCAGCCGAGGAACGGTGCGTGCCGCACGTGCGCACGGTCGACGACCTGTCCGCCGACCGTGACTCCGACCGCGCGGATGCGGTCGTCCCGGGCTCGGGCCGCGGTCACGACCGCCGCGACCTGACCCACGACCGCACCGGGCGACGGATCGGGCAGGGGTTCGTCGTGCTCGCCCAGCACCCTGCCCCGCTGGTCGGTCACGACGACGAAGAGGCGGTCACGGGTCAGCTTGACGCCGACGAAATGGTGCGCGTCCGGGTCGAGGTCGAGCGGGACCGAGGGCCGACCCGAGCCGGACGGCGCGAAGGAGGGTCGTTCGACCAGCAGTCCGCTCTCGAGCAAGGGCTTGGTGATGCGCGTGAGGCTCGGGCCCGACAGGCCGAGCCGGGTGGCGAGCTCGGTCCGCGGGCGGGCCCCGTGCACGAGGATGTCGAGCACCACGGCCTGGGCGCTCCCGGCCAGCGGCGACCAACCGCCGCCGGCGTGCCCGAGGGCCCCGTGCCCGAGATCGTGGGAGTCCGTCACGCGACGATCCTATGCAGCCGACCCGCGCCTCCCGGTCGTGACCCCGGGGGCCGGTCGGGCCGGTCGGGCCGGTCGGGCCGGTCGGGCCGGTCGGGCCGAGTCGGGCCGGTCGGGCCGAGTCGAGGCCGCGCCGGGGCCGAGTCGGGTCCGCGTCGTGCGGGTCGAGCCCGGCCCGGACGCGGCTGCGTACCCCGCCACCCGAATTGGGGGACAACCGACCGCCCTCTCGTGGCCGAACATGAGTCGTGGTGACCCTCATGGACGAAACGCGCGAACTGCCCCTCTGCACGTTGTGCGCCGCGCCGACCCGTCGCGAGCCCAACCCGTTCTTCGGCACGGCCCTCTCGGTGCACCGCCACGTGCTCGTCTGCACCTCGTGCTCGACCGTCGGCTTCGCCCCGGTCGTCGCCGACGCCCCCGAGGAGGCGCGGCGCCGGTCCCACCCCCTCGGCCTCCGTGCCCGCGTGGCCGGCTGGTACCGCGCGCTGCCCTGACCGCGCGCCGCGCCTCCTGCGCAGCCCGCGCCTCCCGCGCAGCCCGCGCCTCCCGCCCCGGAACACCGCTGACGGGACAGTGCACCCCGGAACGCCGCGGCGTTCTGTCCCGTCAGGGATGTTCGGCTGTGTGCTGCCCAGCGGTCGGTCGGCCCTGTGGTCGGTCAGTCCTGAGGTCGCCCGCCGCGGGATGCCGCCGCGTGCTCGGCGTCGGCCCGGAACCGGTCGGCCGCCTCGGCGTCGAGCTCGGTGCCCGCGCCGCAGTAGGCGCAGGTGTAGACGTGTTTCGTCGAGTACGGGATCACCGGGATGAAGAACAGCGTGAACCACCGACGGTGCTTGACCAGACGCTGCGCGGCCTCGTTGCCACAGACGCGGCAGACGAAGAAGAGGACGCCCAGCAGGGCGCTCGTGCCCTTGGTGCCGAAGATGATCATGCGCTCACCCTAGGCGGCACCGGGGCAGTCGGCGGGAGCGGGCCCCGGGGCCTGATGACCCCGGGACCCTGTTCCTAGCCCTTGCGCACCAGGTCGACCGCGAACCGGGCGACGGTCACGACGAGAGTCGCGATCTGCCACCACGGCACGGTCTTCCTGGGCGGGCGGCGGTCGTCCTCGGACATCCGCTCCCTCCTCTCGGTGTTCGCGCCGGCGAGCACCGCGAGAGAGCCAGGGACCCACCCCGTGACCCCGACGTTTGCACGTCGATCGTCATGGGATTACACTTCCGATCAGATGAAGCGGGATCTCTGGTTGGGTCCCTGGTTCTCTTCACGGAGAGCACATCGAAGCCCGAGATCGGTTGGACGGTCTCGGGCTTCGCCATGCCCGGGGGTGGTTCCGGTGATGACGACGCCCGACGACCATTTTACATATCGGTCGTCCCTGGCAGTGGCCCAGGCCGCGCGTGGGTGGTCGCACCACGGAATGAACATCGCACCGCCGAAACAGGCGGTGCGACGTTCAGCAGGCGGTGCGACACGTGAACGCACAGCTCACCCGGCGCGGAACCGCCGCAGGCGCAGGCTGTTCGTCACGACGAACACCGACGACGCCGCCATCGCCGCACCGGCCAGCACGGGGTTGAGCAGTCCGAGCATCGCGACCGGGATCGCCGCGACGTTGTAGGCGAAGGCCCAGAACAGGTTGCCCTTGATCGTGCCGAGGGTCGCCCGAGCCAGGCGGATGGCGTCGGCCACCCCGGCGAGCTCACCGCTGACGACGGTCAGGTCTCCGGCCGCGATCGCCGCGTCCGTGCCGGTCCCGAGGGCGATGCCGAGGTCGGCCGTGGCGAGGGCCGCCGCGTCGTTGACGCCGTCGCCGACCATGGCGACGACGCGACCCTCCGCCTGCAACCGGGCCACCGCCTCCACCTTCTGCTGCGGGGTCGCCTGCGCGATCACGTCCGCCGCGGCGATGCCGACCTGCGCCGCGACGTGCCGGGCCGCGCCCGCGTTGTCACCGGTCAGCAACACGGGCGTCAGGCCCAGCCCGCGGAACCGCTCGACGGCCTCACGCGCACCGGGCTTCACGGTGTCGGCGACGGTGACGACACCCCGCACCCGACCGTCCCAGGCGACGGCGACGGGGGTCGCACCGGTCGCCTCGGCCGCGGCGAACGCGGTCTCGAGTTCGGGAGGCGCGGTGACCGACCACTCGTCGGCCAGCCACCCGGGGCGGCCGACCAGCACGAGCGTGCCGTCGACGAGGGCCTGCACGCCGGCCCCGGTGTGGGCGACGAACCCGTCGACGGCCGGGACGACGACCCCGCGTCGGGCGGCCTCGGCCTCGATCGCCCGGGCGACCGGGTGCTCCGAGCCGGACTCGACGGCGGCGGCCCGGGCCAGGACGTCGTCGACCTCGACGGCGTCGGCATCGGCATCGGCATCGGCATCGGCATCGAGGGCATCGCCCACGACCACCTCGCGCACGCTCATCCGCCCGGTCGTGACCGTCCCGGTCTTGTCGAGGACGATCGTGTCGACCGTGCGGGTGCGCTCGAGCACCTGCGGCCCGCGGATCACGATGCCGAGCTGCGAGCCGCGGCCCGTGCCGACGAGCAGAGCGGTCGGCGTCGCGAGCCCCAGCGCGCACGGGCAGGCGATGATCAGGGTGGCGACGGCGGCGGTGAACGCGGTCTGCAGCGAACCGGTGAAGAAGCCGCCGGAACCGCCGACACCGGCACCCTCGACCAGCCCGCCGAACGCGAGCCAGCCGACGAAGGTCAGCACGGCCAGCCCGATCACGACCGGCACGAACACGGCCGACACCCGGTCGGCGAGGCGCTGCACCTCGGCCTTGCCGCTCTGCGCCTCCTCGACGAGACGTCCGAGGCGGGCGAGCTCGGTGTCGGCCCCGACGCGGGTGATCTCGACGAGCAGGCGCCCGCCGACGTTGAGGGTCGCGCCGACCACGCGGTCGCCCGGCCCCACCTCAACCGGCACCGACTCGCCGGTCAGCATGCTCAGGTCGACCGCCGAGGTGCCCTCGCGCACGAGGGCGTCGCTGGCGATCGCCTCGCCCGGACGGACGACCACGAGGTCGCCGGGCACCAGACCCGCGGTGGCGACCCGCGCCTCCTGACCGTCGCGCAGCACGGTGGCTTCCTTGGCGCCGAGCTCGAGCAGGGCACGCAGGGCCTCGCCCGAGCTGCGCTTGGCCCGGGCCTCGAGCCAGCGGCCGAGCAGGATGAACACCGTCACCGCCGCGGCGACCTCGAGGTAGAGCTCGGTCGGGCCGCCGTGGGTCGCCACCAGGCTGAACGACATGTGCATGCCGGGTCGCCCGGCGTCGCCGAAGAAGAGCGCCCAGAGCGACCAGGCGAAGGCGGCGATCACGCCGACGCTGACCAGGGTGTCCATGGTCGCGGCACCGTGGCGGGCGTTCACCGCGGCGGCGCGGTGGAAGGGCCAGGCACCCCAGACGGCGACCGGTGCCGCGAGGGTCAGCGCGAGCCACTGCCAGTTCGTGAACTGCAGGGCCGGCACCATCGAGAGCACGACGACGGGCAGGGCGAGGGCGGCGCTGACGAGGGTGCGGTGACGCAGGGCGTCGACCTCGGCGGCCCGGGCGTCCGCGGCGGCGTCGGCCGAGCCGTCGGCCGTGGCGGTCGAGGACGCAGGAGGCGCGGGCACGGTGGCCCCGTACCCCGCGGCGGCCACCGTGGCGATGAGCGCGTCGACGTCGGGCACGACGGGGTCGCCGTCGCGGGCGTCACCGGCCGCACCGGCCACGACCCGCACGTGCGCCTTCTCGGTCGCGTAGTTGACCGACGCCTCGACGCCGGGGAGCTTGTTGAGCTTGCGCTCGATGCGGTTCGCGCAGGAGGCGCAGGTCATGCCGGTGATGTCCAGCTGCACCGCGTCGAGCTGCACGGCGTCCAGCTGCACGGCGGCAGGCGGGACGGTACCCCGCGGGACGCTCCCGCCTGCCCGGCCCGCGCCTCCTGCGGTGGTCATCGTGCGGAGAGCTGGTAGCCGGCCTCTTCGACGGCGGCCCGCAGCTGGTCGTGCTCGACGGTGGCGTCGGCCTGGACCGAGACGGTGGACGCGCCCCCCGGGTTGAGGTCGACCTCGACCGAGTCGACGCCGTCGACCTCGGAGAGCTCTTCGGTGACGCTCGCGACGCAGTGCTCGCAGGTCATGCCGTCGACCTGCAGGGTGGTGATGGTGGTGTCGGTCATGCTCTGTCCTCTCGATCGGCCCTCAGGTTATACCCCCTAGGGGTATCGATGCCAGGGTGTCCGTTCTTGTCCCCCACCTCCGAGATGCCTCCGCGTCGAGACGGCGCCCGGGGTGCCGGACTAGGAACGGAGACGGACCCGCCAGGACGGCGGGAGAGAGAAGGCACCCGACCATGACCGAGATCACCGCACACCACGGCCTCTTCAAGGACACGAACCTCCACGTCGACGACACCGGCGGCACGGGCCGCACCGTCGTCCTGATCCACGGCTGGCCCCTCTCGGGCGAGTCCTGGAGCAAGCAGGTCCCCGCGTTCGCCGACGCCGGCTACCGCGTCGTCACCTACGACCGCCGCGGCTTCGGACGCAGCGACAAGCCCAAGACGGGCTACGACTACGACCACCTGACCGAGGACCTGCACACCGTCCTCACCGAGCTCGACCTGCAGGACGTCACGCTCGTCGGCTTCTCGATGGGTGGCGGCGAGGTCGCCCGCTACTTCAGCAAGTACGGCACCGAGCGCCTGCACAGCGTCGTCTTCGCCTCGGCCGTGCCGCCGTACCTGATGAAGACCGACGACAACCCCGACGGCCCCCTCACGAAGGAGGCCGCCGCCGACATGACGGCCGGCCTGACCAAGGACGAGGACTCGTTCTACGAGGACTTCACGACCGGCTTCTTCTCGGTCGACGGCGTGCTCAAGGTGTCCGAGGCCGACCGCCAGGACGCCCTCCGTCTCGCCAAGCAGGCGGACAAGACGGCCGCGCTCGAAGCGATGGCCTCGTTCGCGAACACCGACTTCCGTGACGACCTGACCAAGGTCACCGTGCCGACGCTGGTCATCCACGGCGACGGCGACGCGACCGTGCCCTACGAGGGCTCGGGTGCACGGACGCACGCGGCCATCGCCGGGTCCGAGCTGCACGTGATCGCGGGCGCGCCGCACGGCGCCAACGTCAGCGACGCCGACGAGTTCAACCGCGTCGTGCTGGAGTTCCTGAAGAAGTAGGCACCACCCCGGGCGGCTGCGGCCGTTCGTGACGCGACCCCAGGAGGCGCGGTGCCGGTCCTCGAGACCGGCACCGCGCCTCCTGCGCGTCCGACTCGTTGCGTGGCCCCCGTCCGGGGGTGAAGGTCACGGCGGGGTAACGAAGTCGATGCGTTCCAATCCTTTTCGGGGACGGTGGCGAACCCTGTACATCCCCACCGGGACCAACAGACAAGGAGCTTCACCATGAACGCCTTCACTCGCAAGCGCATCACGAAAGCCGCCTTCGGCATCGCCGCCTCCGGCGCCCTGATCTTCTCCCTCGCCGCCTGCTCGTCCAACTCGGGCACCGCGACGGACACCTCCTCGACGTCGTCGTCGTCCGCCGAGCCCAGCGCCGCGTCGACGCCCGCCGCGTCGATCGCCGACCTCAGCAACGGTGTCGACACCCAGGTCGCCGTCGACCAGTCCTTCGTCGACGCCATCACCTCGCTCGGCCTGACCCCCGGCGTCGTGGGCACCGCGACCTTCACCGACGGAACGTTCTCGTTCCCGATCACCGGCGGCAACGTCGACTACTACGGTCCCGACAGCGACGTCCGCCCCTACGTCCAGGGCGAGATCGACCACGACGGCTCCGGCCTGTCGCTGACCTCGGCCGACGGCACCGTCGTCGAACTCACCGACTTCCGCATCGACCCGGGCGAGAGCAAGCTCTACGGCACCGTCACCGCCAACGGCGCCGTCGCCGCCGAGGACGCCTACCTCTTCAACCTCTGGGGCGGCACCCTGAAGCCCATCCAGATGGAAGGCTCCAACGCCGTCCTCGAGGGCACCACCGTCCACATCAGCCCCGACGCCGCCTCGCTGCTGAACCAGACCTTCAAGACCGACGCCGTCCAGGACGAGATGCTCGTCGGCGTCGCGAAGATCACCGCCGCCACGGAGTAACACTCGAGGTCGCACCCCGCTTCGCGAGGTGTGGCCTGGAACCCGGGTCGTCTCCGTGACGACGCACCGGCCCCGCCCTGCTCGACGGGGTCGGCGATCCCGGTGGACCCCGTCTCGTGCTCAGGCGCGGGGCGGGGTTTTTCCGTTCCCGCCCTGCGCCCCGCGCCGCGCTCCCCGACCAGCCGTGAACCCGGTTTCGAACCATGCACCCCGTTTCTTCTGGGTTCATCGTTCGAAACCGGGTTTTTCGCGTGCAGTCGGACCTCGCGCTCAGGGGGTGCGGCGGCGGCGACCGGCGGCAGGCTCGGGAGGCGCGGTGGGCGGCCACGGGTCGGGCTCGGCCGTGCTGCGGGCGATGAGCGCGCGGACGTCGGCGTCGTGCTGCAGCGTCCACGCGACGGCCGAGTTCAGCGACGACGCCGTGTGCAGCCACGGGCGACGCCCGCCCTCGTCGCGGCAGTGGGCGTAGACGTCGAACGCGAAGCCGCCCGTGACCGGCCGCTGGCGCACGAAGCCGAGCGGAGCCGCCTCGCCCTGCCGGATCAGCCACAGCCCCTGCCCGCCCGGGATCGGCGGGATCGCGCACGGGTGCTCGGCCGGTGGTTTGCGCAGTGCCGCCCGCGCGTTCTCGAACTTCGTCTGCACGCCCATGTCGGCGACCGTAGGCGCGACCACCGACGCCCGGCCCGGCGGGGGCTGGGCGGGGACGGCGTACGACGAAAGTCGTACGCGAGGTCCCGACTCCTGCACCCGGTGTCGCGGCGGCGCAGCCGCGAGCGTAGAGACATGATCACGACACCGACCCGAGAAGCCTCTCCGTCCCGACGGCGCCACCCGCGCCTCCTCGTCCGAAAGACCCTCGCCGCCGCGGCCGTCGTCGCCCTGGGCGTGACCCTCGCCGGGTGCGCGTCCGGCGCGACGGGCGCGACCGCCGACCCCGCGCCTCCGGCACCGCCGCGACACCAGCCCGGCGGACACTCCCTGACGCAGGACGACGTCGACTCGTGGCTCGACGGTGCCGTCGGCTCGGCGCTGCAGACCACCGGCATCCCGGGGGCGACCGTCTCGGTCGTCGCCGACGGAAAGCTGCTGACCGCCCGCGGCTACGGCATGGCCGACACCGGCACCGGCGAGACGCCCGCCGAGGCCGTCGACCCCGAGCGCACGCTGTTCCGCGTCGGCTCGGTGTCGAAGGTGGTGTCGGCCACCGCGATCATGCAGCTCGTCGAGAGGGGTGACCTCGACCTCGACGCCGACGTGCAGCAGTACCTCGACTTCGACCTCGACACCCCGAAGGGCGCCGTCACCCTGCGGCACCTGCTCACCCACACGGCCGGCTTCGAGGAGGTCATCTCGGGGCTGATCGGCACGCCCGGCAGCGAGAAGACGCTAAGCAAGGCCGTCAGCGAGGCGCCCCCTGCCCAGGTCTTCGTGCCCGGCACGACCCCGGCGTACTCCAACTACGGAGCCACCTTGGCCGGTTACGTCGCCGAGCGTGTCAGCGGCGTCCCGTTCGCCGAGTTGCTGCAGCAGGACGTCTTCGACCGGGCCGGCATGACCTCGTCGTCGTTCGCCCAGCCGCTGCCCGCCGACCTCGACGCCCGCCTCGCGCACGGCTACCCCGACGACTCGAAGCCCGCCGTCGCGACCGAGGTCGTCAACGCGGCACCGGCCGGTGCGATGTCCGCCACCGCGACCGACATGGCCCGCTTCATGCTCGCGCAGCTCGGTGATCTGCCCGACGACCAGGCGCTGCTGAAGCCCGACACGCTCGCCGAGATGCACCGCCCCGCCCTCGACGCCGACGACCTCGGCACGCTCGTCGCCGGTCAGCGCATGGACCTCGCGTTCTTCGACGACAGCACGCCCGGCCTGGCCGCCTTCGGTCACGACGGCGACACGCAGGTCTTCCACTCGGCGATGCGGATGTTCCCCGAGCACGACACCGGCATCTTCCTCAGCATGAACGGCAGCGGTCGATCGGCCACGGCCTCCCTCGACCTGCGCACCACGGTGCTGCAGGGGTTCGCCGACCGGTACCTGCGTGGCGCGGCGACCGCGGACGCGTCCGACTCGTCCGACGCGTCCGACGCGGACAGCCGAGGAGGCGCGGGCACGGTCGACGACGGTGCGCCGGCCACCGAGACGGTCGCCTCGGGCACCGGCTCCGGTGACACCGCCGACGGGCCCGTGGCCGCCGACCTGGCCGGCACGTACCTCTCGTCGCGCTCCCCCGTCACCAACCCCGGCGCCCTGCTCGCCCTGAGCGGTCAGACCACGGTCGTGCCCCGCTCGGACGGCACGGTCGCCGTCACCCCGAAGCCGCTCGGCGTCACCACCGGCGTCTACGAGAAGGTCGGGACCGACCTGTGGCGCGAGGTCGGCGGAGACGCCCTGCTCGCGACGCGGACCGCCGACACCGACGGGGACTCGACGGTCCAGGCGATCTCGTGGGGCGCCTCCTTCACCATGCTGCGGGCGCAGCCCTGGCAGGCGGCGTCGGCCGTGCTGCCGAGCGTGGTCCTGGCGGTCGTGGTGCTGCTCGCGTCGGTGATCGTCTGGCCGGCCACCGCCCTCGCCGGCGTCGGACGCCGACGTCGAGACCTCCGCGCCGGCCTGTCGACCGGGTCGGTCGCCACCACCCCGCGTCGCCGTGACCGCACCCTGCTGCTCTCCCGCCTGGGGCAGGCGTCGACGCTGCTGGCCCTCGTCGGCTGGGCGGTCGTCGCGGTGCAGGCCATGTCGTTCGCCGAGGTGTCGGTCGTGACCCTCCGCGTGCTGCAGGGGCTGCAGCTGCTCGGCGTCGTCGCGATCGTGCCGGCCGCCCTGGTCGCCTGGCGGGCCGTGCGCGACCGTCGCGGCTGGGCCGTGGTGACCGGACGCGTGCTCGTCCTCGTGTCGCTCGTGGTGCTCGCCGGCTTCGCCTTCGGCTTCCGCCTCATCGCCCCGAGCGTGAGCTTCTGATGCCCCGCCCCCAGCGCGACACCCGGGCCGACGGTGCACAGCCGTCGTCGGCCCGGGGTCGGGAGGGCCGCGGCACCTGGCATGCTCGGACCGTGACCACGAGCCCTGACACCCCGACCGCCGCGGGCGCCGACCGGGCCCCGGCCGGCTCGCGCGGGTCTGGCGGCTCTGGCGGGTCTGGCGGCTCGGCCGGGCCCGGCGTCGCGACGGTGCGCCGTGCCCTCGACCGACTGGGCGTGCACACGATGCTCGGCCGCGACGTCGTGCTCGCCGGTGTCTGGGCGCTCGTCACGATCGCCTTCCTCGCGACGCTGCTCGCGGCGGGCGAGTTCTACGGCGCGAACCGCAGCATCCCGACCGCCCAGATCGTCGCCGTGATCGCGCTGGCACTCGTCCAGCACGTGCCCCTGGCTCTTCGGCGCGTCCGCCCCGTCACGGCCCTGCTCTCGGTCGCCGTCCTGCAGGCCGCCCTGCTCGCGGTGCTGCCGACCGGCCTCGCCCTGTGGACGGCCGCCCCCGTCGTCACGGCGTACACGGTCGCCACCCTGCGGCCGACCCGGGCCGTCGTCGGGGTGGTGCTCGCCGCCGTCGGCATCGAAGCCGTCGGGGCCGCCGTGGGGGCCTCGGCCCTCGTGAAGGACCAGCTCGGCGCCACCCCCGGACAACTCGGGGCCGCGCCCGGGCTCGGCGCGGTCGTCGAGGCGCTCGCCCTCGTGGCCAGCGCCGTGCTGATCAACGGTGTGAGCGCCGCCGTCGGCTCGTGGGTGGCCCTGCGCCGCGCCCACGACCGTGACGCCCGGGCCCGCGCGGCCGAGAGCGTCGAACACCAGGCGACGCTCACCCGGGCCGCGGTCGCCGCCGAGCGCACGCGCATGGCCCGTGAACTGCACGACGTCGCCGCCCACCACCTCACCGGGCTCGTCGTGCAGGCGGGTGCCGCCGAACGCCTCGTCGACGGCGACCCCGAACGCGCCAAGGAGTCCCTGCGCAGCGTACGAGCCCAAGGCCGCGAGACCCTCGACGCGCTGCGGTCGATCGTGGGCATCCTCCGCGAGACCGGCGACGGACCGAGCGGCACCGTGCCGGTTCCCGGTCTCGGTGACGTGGCCGACCTCGTCGACCAGGCCCGCGCCTCCGGGGCCGTCGTCGAGTCGCACGTCGACGGCACGCTGCCGTCGCTGGCCCCGCTCGCCGACGTGACGGCCTACCGCACGGTCCAGGAGGCCCTCGTCAACGCCCGTCGGCACGCGCCGGGGGCGACGGTCGAGCTGCGCCTGCGCGCCACGGCCGGGTCGCTCGTGATCGTCGTCGAGAACGACCTGCCCGTCGCTCGCGACACGTCGGGGGGCGGCGGCTTCGGGTTGGTCGGCATGCGCGAGCGGGCCGATCTGGTCGGCGGACGGCTCGACACCGGGGCGACCGCCGAGGGGCAGTGGCGGGTGCGGCTCGAGCTGCCGGTCGAGGCCGAGACCGACGCCGGGCCGTCGGCGCCTGGCGCGACGTCCGCCGTGACGTCCGCCGTGACCCCCACGGCGACGCCCGCTGCGACGCCCGGACCCGGCGCGGGGCTCGCCGGCGGGGGTGCGGAGTGATCCGGGTCGTGCTGGTCGACGACCAGGCGATCGTGCGCACCGGCTTCCGGGTCGTGCTCGAGACGGCGGGCGGCATCGAGGTCGTCGGTGAGGCGTCCGGCGGGCGCGAGGCGGTCGAGGTCGTGCGACGCACCCGCCCCGACGTCGTCGTGATGGACGTGCGCATGCCCGGCGGAGACGGCATCGAGGCGACGCGGGCGATCGTCGACGCCCGGGTCGGGTCCGGTGCTGCCGGTGCAGCCACGGCCGGGGTGGCCTCCGTCGACGGGCAGGAGGCGCGGGTCGGGTCGGCGAGCGCCCCCGCGGTCCTCGTCGCCACGACCTTCGACCTCGACGAGTACGTGTTCGGTGCCCTCGAGGCGGGGGCGAGCGGGTTCGTGCTCAAGGACGTCGAGCCCGACGAGTTCGTCGGTGCCGTCCGGGCCCTGGCCTCGGGTCGCGCGGCGATCGACGGCGCCACCACGCGGCGGGTGATCGCCGAGTTCACGCGGCGCCGGCGGACGTCGGCGGTCGAACCGTCACCCGACGTCCTGACGGAGCGCGAACGCGAGCTCGTCCGCCTGCTCGGCGAGGGGCTGTCGAACGACGAGATCGGCGAGCGCCTGGTGGTCGAGACGAGCACGGTCAAGTCGCACCTCACGCGCATCACGACCAAGCTCGGCACCCGCGACCGACTGCAGACCGTCGTCTGGGCCTACCGCTCGGGCCTGCTGCCCTAGGCCCTCCCGTCATCGGCCCGGGTCGCACCGCGGACTGAACGTCGCACCGCCCATTTCGGCGGTGCGACGCTCAGTCCGCGGTGCGATGCTCGGCCCCTCCGGGGCGCCGTGCAGGGGGCGAGCTAGGCGACCGCCTCGACGAGCGTGACGTGCTGCGTCGCCACCCGCACGGGCTGGCCGGCAAATGCCGCGGCGCGCGCCTCGGACTGCAGGTAGGCGGCCTCGACCTCGGCGAACCGCGCGGCGTCCCCCGGGGTGCTGACGGCCCAGACGAACTGGTTCGCGTCGCGGTCGGCGTAGGCGAACTCGATCTCGAAGCCCTCCGACAGCCGGGCCGGGATCAGCGTCGACGTGAACCACGCGACGAAGTCGTCGAGCACCCCCTCGACGAGCTCGTAGCGGCGCAACTGGACGGTCTTCGACGAGTCGGTCATGCCGCCACCCTACTGACGCCGCACGGCACCACGAGATGGACACCGCACCACGACTGGTCCTGGCGCCGTGCCCATCGCCTGGCGCCGTGCCCATCACCTGGCGTCGTGCCCATCACCTGGCGTCGTGCCCGTCGGTCGCACACGGCGGCGCTGCCCCGCCACGCCCGCCCGCCCGCCTGCCCGCCACGCCGCCCGGTAGCGTGGCGGCGTGACCCCGCTGACGCTCGCCCTCGCCGCCGCGGCCATCGTGGTCGGCGCCCTGACGCAGCGCATGGCGGGCATCGGCTTCGCGCTCACCGCCGCGCCCCTCCTCGTGGTGGTGCTCGGCCCCGAGGCCGGCGTCTCGGTCGGCAACGCCCTCGCCGCCGTGCTCGCGCTGGTCGTGCTGGCGAGCACTTGGCGCACGGTGCGGTGGCGGACGGCGGCCCTCCTCGTCCTGCCCGCGCTCGTGACGATCCCGATCGGCGCGTGGGTCGTGCAGACCGCCCCGACCGGTCCGCTGACCATCGCGGTGGGCGCCCTGGCCCTGGTCGGAGTGCTGGTGATGGCGTTCTCGAGCCGCGCGCGCCTCCTGCCCGGCCGGGTCGGCGCCGTCGCCGCCGGGGCGCTGGGCGGCTTCATGAACGTGACGGCCGGCGTCGGCGGCCCGGCGCTCACGGTGCACGCGACGAGCGACCGCTGGCCGCGCGAGGTGTTCGTCGGCACCGGCCAGGTGTTCCTGCTGGCGGTCAACCTGACCTCGGTGCTGACGAAGGGCATCCCCTCCGAGCCGATCCCCGTGTGGGCGGGAGCCCTCGGCCTGCTGTTCGTCGGCGCGTTCGTCGGGCACCACCTCAGCAAGGTCGTGCCGGCCCGGGTCGGCCGCGTCCTCGTCCTGACGCTCGCCGCCGTCGGCAGCGCCCTGGCGCTCGTGCGCGGCATCACCCAGCTCTGACCCACCCGGCCGAGGAGGCGCGGGTCGCCACCCGGCGCCCCTCGCCTAGACTCGGCCCGCCATGCAGTGCGACTACTTCGACGCGGGACTGTGCCGTTCGTGCACGCTCCTCGACCGCCCCTACCCGGTGCAGGTCGCCGAGAAAGAGGTGCGCGTCCGCGACCTCCTCGGCGAGCGCCACGCCCCCGCGGCCTGGCTGCCGACGCTGACCAGCCCCGAGTCGGGGTTCCGCAACAAGGCGAAGATGGTCGTCGGCGGCACGATCGACGAGCCGACGCTCGGCATCCTCGATGGGCGCGGGCAGGGCGTCGACCTGCGCGGGTGCGGGCTGCACACGGCGGGCATCCAGGAGGCGCTGCCGACGCTGGCGGCGTTCGTGACCCGCGCGCGCCTCCTGCCCTACGACGTGCCGAAGCGCCGCGGCGAGGCGAAGTACGTGCACGTGACCGAGTCGCCCTCGGGCGAGCTGATGGTGCGCTTCGTGCTGCGCAGCGAGCAGGCCCTGCCGCGGCTGCGGGCCGAGCTGCCCTGGCTGCTCGAGGCCCTGCCTCAGGTGGCGGTCGTGTCGGTCAACCTGCTGCCCGAGCACAAGGCCGTGCTCGAGGGCGCCGACGAGATCGTGCTGACCGACCGCGAGACGCTCACCATGCAGCTCGGCGGGGTCGACCTCGAGCTGCGCCCGCAGAGCTTCTTCCAGACGAACACGGCGATCGCGGCCGGGCTCTACGCGCAGGCCGCCGAGTGGGTCGACGCGATCGACCCGGCCACCGTGTGGGACCTCTATTGCGGCGTCGGAGGGTTCGCCCTGCACGTCGCGCGCCCGGGCGCCGGCCGGACGAGTCGGCACGGGCACCGCGAGGTCGTGGGCATCGAGACCAGCGAGGAGGCGGTGGCCAGCGCCCGGGGCAGCGCACGTCGCGCAGGCCTCGAGCACGTGCGCTTCGCGGCGGACGACGCGACCCGGTTCGCGACGACCGCGTCGGCGACCGCGTCCGCGTCCGCGTCCGCGGAGCCGGGGTCCCCGGGGACCGGCACCGCGCCTCCCGAGCTGGTCATCGTCAACCCGCCGCGACGCGGCATCGGCGCCACACTGGCCGGCTGGCTCGAGGAGTCGGACGTCGAGCACGTCGTCTACTCGAGCTGCAACCCCGTCACCCTGGCGAGCGACCTCGACGCCATGCCGTCGTTCGACGTGGTCGCCACGCGCGTGTTCGACATGTTCCCGCAGACACCGCACCTCGAGGCGATGGCGCTGCTGCACCGCCGCTGAGCCGGGCACGGCCGCCGCACGCCCATGAACCCGGTTTCGAACGATGAACCCACAAGCTTCTGGGTTCATCGTTGGAAACCGGGTTCATGGGGCGGCGAGGACGAAGTGCGGCCAGCCGTCGCGAGGCACGATGCACGATGCACGATGCACGAGCACGGAACTCGGACCTCAGACCTCAGACCTCAGACCTCAGACCTCGGGCCTCAGAGCTCAGACCTCAGAGCAGGACGGTGCTGCTGCGCCAGCCGAGTGAGTCGGCACCCGTCTGCCACACGACGGTGAGGCCGCGGCCGGGTCCGCTCGACTCGCCGACCTCGGTCGTGAAGCGCTTGCCCGAACCCGCCGAGACGGCCTCGATCGACGGCAGCTGCTGCCCGTCGAGGAACACCCAGAGCGTGTCGGGGTAGCCGACGACGCTCGGCTCGGTCTGGTCCTGGCTCAGCGGGCTGGCGAACGAGATCGACGCGGGGGCCGTGGTGTCGTACGCCGCGCCTCCTGCGGTCTGGTCCTCGGCGCCTGTCGCCGGGTTGGTCCACTCGTAGAGGGAGTCGCCGGTCGGCGGCACGCCCGCGTCGTCGACGCGGAGGCCGTCGGAGGTCTCGCGCACGACCCAGGCGTCGGCGAGGTCGTCGGTCGTGGCGCTCACCAGAGTGAAGGCGCCCTCAGGGCCCTCGGCGGAGGCGAGGTCGGCGTCGGCCAGGACGGCCGCCTCGTCGGGCGTGACCGTCCCGTCGCTCGGCGAGGACGACGCGAACGTCTGCTCGGTGCCGTAGAACTGCTGCGCCTCGGGGCTGAGCAGAGCCCAGGCGGCGGCCGTGTCGTCGTCCGCGATCGCGTCGAGGTAGCGGACGACGATCGCCTGCTCGGCCGAGGCCTGCTGCGCGTCGGCCGGGACGGTGGCGGTCGCGCTGGCACTCGGCGAGCCCGGGCCCGCTGCAGTCGGGGCCGTGACGGCGGGGTCGGAGGTGCACCCGGTGGCGGCGACCAGCGCACCGACGGCGAGGGTCGAGGTCATGAGTAGCTCTCGTGTCTTTGCCATGCGTGGCACGGTAGCGAGGCCCGGGGCGGGCTCGTCGCGACTCCCAGGGGATGCCCACGAGCGCCGGGCGTCCGCGAGCGGGCAGGAGATGCTGCTCGCCTCGGAACGACGAGCACCTTCTGCCCACTCGCATTCGCACTCGAGCACCGGGCCACGAGCAGCGCCCCCGGGAGGCGCGGGCCGGGTCAGGCGCGCGCGACGACCGCCCAGCCGTGCGGCCCCACCGACAGCACGTCGCCGTCGAGGCCGGCGTCCCGACCGGCCAGCCACTCGCCCGGGGCGGGGTCCGCCACGCGCAGCTCGTCGTCGCCGAGGTTGAGCGCGACCACGAGCGCCTGGTCGGGCGAGGCCCCCCGCACCTCGAGCACGAGCGACTCGTTCGCGACCGACACGGTGCGGCTGCGGGCGGTGTGCAACCACGGGTGCCGACGTCGCACGCCGATCAGTTCCTGGTGCAGGGCGAGGACCTCGGGGAGGGCGTCGGGGACGCCGGCACCCGGGGCCTCGGCAGGCGTCGAGGGGAACGCGGGACGCACGGCGTCGTCGCCGCCGACCCGCGCCTCCTTGACGGCCCGCAGGCCGAACTCGTCGCCGTAGTAGACCGAGGGGGTGCCGCCGAGGGTGAAGAGCAGCACGATCGCGTGGTCGCGGTGGCGCTCGTCGTCGATCTGGCTGGCGATGCGCGTGACGTCGTGGTTGCCGACGAAGGTCAGCGGCACGAAGTCGTCGAGGAACCCGTCGTGACGCTGCAGCGCCCACTCGAGCTCGAACAGGTTGACCTCGGCCAGGGCGTGCCAGACGCCCTGCCACAGTTCGTACTGGGTGACCGAGTCGAGGCCTCCGTCACGGACGGCCGCGGCGTAGTCGCCGTGCAGCACCTCGCCGACGACGTACACGTCGGGGTGCCGCTCGCGCAGCGGGGGCAGCACGGTCGCCCAGAACTCCGACGGCACCGAGTAGGCGGCGTCGAGGCGCCAGGCGTCGGCTCCGCGGTCGGCCCAGTGGATCAGGACGTCGGTCACCGTGCGGGCCACCTCGGGTGACGAGTGGTCGAGGGCGATCAGCCCGCCGTGCCCCTCGAAGGTGCCCAGGCTGCCGTCGGCCTCGCGTCGGAACAGCGAGGCCTCGCGGGAGTCGGGGTCACGACGAGCCTCGACCAGCGCAGGGAACTCGGGGCCGACGTGGTTGAAGACGCCGTCGAGCATGACCTTGACGCCCTTCGCGTGGGCGGCCTCGATCAGGGTGACGAGGTCGGCCTCGGTGCCGAGGCGCGGGTCGACCGTGAACCAGTCGATCGTGTCGTACCCGTGGGTCGACGACGCGAAGACCGGCCCGAGGGCGAGCCCGTTGGCGCCGAGCGCCAGCAGGTGGTCGAGCCACGGCACGAGATCGAGGAGGCGCGGTGCCGGCGAGCGGTCCGCTCCCGTCGTGTCCGCCCCGACGAATCCCAGGGGGTACACGTGCCACCACACGACGTGCTCGGTCCAGTCGGGGCCCGGCACGGCGGTGGCCGTCGTCGTGGGCTCGTGTTCGCTCATTCGCGCCACCCTAGTGACGGGCGTTCGTGAGGTGTCCCCCGCTCGGCTCGCGGGGCTCAGCTCGCGGGGCCGAGCAGGACGGCGAGCAGCGCGGCGGCACCGCCGACGATGAAGAGCATCGTGCCGGCCTGCATCGTGCGGGTCTTGTTGCGGTCGGCCGTGGGGACGTCGACCTCGAGGATCGGGCAGCCCGACCAGCCGATCAGGCCGACGCTCAGGGCGACGAGCGCGGCACCGACCCAGAACAGGGTGGCCACACCGGCCGAGAGCACCGCCGGACGCCAGCCGGACGAGAGCAGCAGCCCCAGGGCCACCGCCACGCTGCCGACCGCGGCGACGAACCAGATCGTGCCGGTCCACATGATGCGTTGGACGTTCTTCTCGGGGGTCATCAGGTCGTGCAGCTCGTGGGTCACCAGAACATCTTTCACCCTCTGCAGCGATCCGGCACACCCGGGCGCAGGGGAACACGCAGAAACGGGCGAGTGCGTCCGATGCGAGCGTCCGACGACGCCCCATCGGACGGCCCCGCCCGTCCTGCTTCCCGCGATGCCGACCGCGGGCGCGGCGACTACTTCGTGGCGCCCTCGAGCAGCGGCACCAGCTTGTCTAGCGCGTACTGCCGCGACAGGGCCGAGCCGAGCGAGTACGCGGCGGCGACGTCACCGTCGATGACGACGGCGTGGCCGTCCTGCACGGCCGACAGGGCCTTCCACTGCGGGTCGTCGGTGATCTCGGTCGTGTCGATGTAGATCGGGAACGCCACGATGACGTCGGCGTCGATCTGGTCGAGCTGCTCGCTCGAGATCGACACCGAGAAGCCGCCGGCGTTCGGCGTCAGCGCCGAGATGGCGGGGTTCTGCTCGAAGCCGAGCGCCTCGAGCTGGTCGACCCGCTCGCTGTCCTCGACGTAGGCGCCCCAGCCCTCGCTGGTCTTCGTGGCGGCGGTGATCGTCTTGCCCTTCCACTCGGGGTGGGCGGCGGCGACGGCCTCGACGGCCTTCTCGTTCTCGTCGACGAGCTGCTCGCCCTTGGCCTCTTCACCGAGCGCCTTCGACACGAGCTCCATCTGGTCGTCGAAGTCGGTCAGGTAGCTGTCGCCGCCCTCGGGCACGCCGACGGTCGGGGCGATGCTCGACAGGCGGTCGTAACGCTCCTGGTCGCCCGAGCTCTTGGTGTCGAGGATCACGTCGGGCTCGAGGGCCGCGATGGCCTCGTACGAAGGCTCCAGGGTGCCGATGATCTCGGGGGCCTGGTCGTAGAGACCCTGCGCCCAGGGGCCGACGCCGTCGGCCTCGTCGCCGAAGGCCAGCCAGTCCGACGCCCCGACGGGCTGCACGCCCAGCGCGAGCGCCGCCTCGGCGTCGCCCCAGCCCAGCGCGACGACGCGCGTCGGCTTCTTCTCGACGGTGACCTCGCCGAACTTCGTGTCGATCGAGACGGGGAACGCGCCCGACCCGCCCGAGGCGCCGCCGGCGGCGTCGTCGGAGTCGGTGTCGGCCGAGCAGCCGGCCAGGGCGAGGGTGGCGACCGCGACGGCGGCGGCGATCGAGAGTGTCTTGCGCATGTGTTCCTCAGGGCTGTGACGTCGGTGCTGTGACGTGGTGTCGGGCGGGAGGTCGGGTGCCGGGTGCCGCGGCGGGCGCCGCCCGACAAGACTCCAAGTGAGGGTAGCCTAAGCTAATCACCATGGCGATGCCCCGAGCGCTCACGGTCGGCCGTGCCCCGCGACCGACGCGAGGCTCCCGGCGCACCCGCACGCGCCTCCTCGCCCTCGTGGCCGCCCTGGCCCTGTTGGCCCTCGCCGTCGTCCTGGGCCTCGCCGTCGGCGCGCGGCCGGTCGCCCTCGACGAGGTGCTGCGCATCCTCACCGGGGCCGCGAGCCGCGACACGGCCGACGCCACCGCCGTGCTCGACCTCCGCCTGCCGCGTACGGTCGCCGCGATCGTGGCCGGGGCCGGCCTCGGGGTCGCCGGTGCCGTCGTGCAGGCCGTGACGCGCAACCCGCTGGCCGACCCGGGCATCCTCGGCGTCACCTCGGGCAGCGCCTTCGCCGTCGCCCTCGCGGTCGGCTTCGCCGGGGTCACCTCGGCGAGCGGCTGGGTCTGGTTCTCGTTCGTCGGCGCCGGTGTCGCCACGGTCGCCGTCGCGCTGATCGGCGGCGCCGGACGAGGAGGCGGTGGTCCCGCCCGCCTGACCCTCGCCGGCCTCGCGCTCGGGTCGGTGCTCGCGGGCATCACCTCGTCGATCGTGCTGGCCGACCCCCGCCGCTTCGACGCCGTCCGCGCCTGGGAGGTCGGCTCGCTCGCCGACCGCGGCTGGGAGCCCGTGGTCACCGTGCTGCCCTTCGTCACGGCCGGGGTCGTCGTCGCCCTGATCGCCTCGCGTCCGCTCGACGCCGTCGCGCTCGGCGACGAGCACGCCGCCTCGGTCGGCGTCTCGGTGCCCGCCGTCCGCGTCGTCTCGCTGGTCGTCGTCACCCTGCTGGCCGGAGGCGCGACCGCCGTGGTCGGGCCCGTCGCGTTCGTGGGACTCATGGTCGCGCACGCCGCCCGCGGCGTCGTCGGCCCCAGCCAGCCGTGGATCACCGCGCTCTCGGCCGTGCTCGGGCCCGTGCTGCTGCTGCTCGCGGACGTGCTCGGCCGCGTCGTCGCTCCCCCGGGCGAGCTGGCCGCCGGGCTCGTCACGGCTGCGATCGGGGCACCGGTGCTCATCGCGATCGCCCGACGCCGACGGGTGGGCGGCGCATGACGCGGGCGGACCCGGGCACGCGGACGACGCCGGCGACCCCGGGTGTCGGCCCGCGCCTCCTGCGCTCGTGGCGCTCGACCGGCGGACGTCGACGCACGGCGACGCTGGTGCTGGTCGTGGTGGCCGTCGTCGTCGCGGTCGTCGCCCTCGGCATCGGCGACTACCCGCTCAGCCCGCCCGAGGTCGTGCGGGCCCTGTTCGGCGGCGACGGTTTCGCGTCGACCATCGTGCTGAACTGGCGGTTGCCGCGCGTCCTCGCGGCCCTTATCTTCGGCGCCGCACTCGGCGTCTCGGGCGCGATCTTCCAGTCGCTGACCCGCAACCCGCTGGGCTCGCCCGACGTGATCGGCTTCTCGACCGGCGCCTACACCGGGGCGATCGTCGTCATCGTGTCGGGTGCGGCCTCGACGATCGGTACGGCCGCCGGCGCCCTGATCGGCGGGCTCGTCACCGCCCTGGTCGTCTACCTGCTCGCCTACCGCCGCGGCGTCCATGGACTGCGGCTGATCATCGTGGGCATCGGCGTCACGGCCCTGCTGCACTCGGTCAACAGCTGGCTGCTGCTGCGCGCCCAGAACGAGGTCGCCCTGACCGCGTCGTTCTGGGGGGCGGGTTCGTTGGCGCTGGTCGGCTGGCAGCAGCTCGTCCCGGCGCTGGTGCTGCTCGTCGTGCTGACCCCGCTCGTCATGGGGCTGTCCCGGCCGCTACGTCAGCTCGAGCTCGGCGACGACGCCGCCCGGTCGCACGGCCTGCGCGCCGAGCGCTCCCGCCTGGCGCTGGTCGTGGTGGGCGTCGCCCTCACCGCCGTGGTGACCGCCAGCACCGGGCCGATCGCGTTCGTGGCCCTGGCCGCGCCGCAGCTCGCCCGCCGCCTGGTGCGGTCGGCCGGGGTGCCGCTCGTCGCGGGCGGGCTCGTCGGCGGGGTGCTGCTGCTCGTCGCCGACCTGGTCGCCCAGCACGTGGCCGCCAACCCCGTGCCGGTCGGCCTCGTCACCCTCGTGATCGGCGGGGTCTACCTGATCACGCTGCTCGTCTCGGAATCCCGGAGGTCCGCGTGAACGCCGACGCCACCCGCCCGCCCGCCCCCGACGTGACCGGTGCGACCGACGCTACCGACGCGACCGGTGCGACCGACGCCGCCCGCGCCTCCGACGGGACCCGCTCCTCCCGCCTCGTCGCCCGCGGAGCGCACCTCGCCTACGACCGTCGCACGGTGAGCGAGGCCGTCGACGCCGACGTGCGCGACGGCTCGTTCACGGTCATCGTCGGGCCGAACGCCTGCGGGAAGTCGACCCTGCTGAGGGCCTTCGCGCGCCTCCTGAAGCCCCGGTCGGGGTCGGTCCTGCTCGACGGACGCGAGCTCGCGGGCGTGCCGGCGAAAGAGGTGGCCCGCATCGTCGGCCTCCTGCCGCAGACCTCGACCGCACCCGACGGCATCACGGTCGCCGAACTCGTCGCGCGCGGCCGCTACCCGCACCAGGGGCTCTTCCGGCAGTGGACCGGCACCGACCGCGAGGCCGTCGACGCGGCCCTGGCCGAGACCGACCTCACCGCGCTGGTCGACGTGCCGGTCGACGAACTGTCGGGCGGACAGCGCCAGCGCGTGTGGGTGGCGATGGCGCTCGCGCAGCAGACCCCGGTGCTGCTGCTCGACGAGCCGACGACCTACCTCGACATCGCCCACCAGTACGATCTGCTCGACCTCTTCGCCCGGCTGCACGGGCAGGGCACGACCGTGGTCGCGGTGCTGCACGACCTGAACCAGGCCGCGCGGTACGCGACCGACCTGATCGTGATGGCCGACGGCGACGTGGTGGCGACGGGCACCCCGGCCGAGGTGCTGACCGAAGAGCTCGTGACCGACGTGTTCGACCTGCCCTGCGTCGTCGTGCCCGACCCCGTGACCGGGTCGCCCATGGTCGTGCCCCGCCGCCGCTGAGGTCGGGTAGGCACCCGGGGTGCCGGCGAGCAGGATGGTCCCATGAAGATCGAACTCGACGGCACCACCGCACTCGTCACCGGATCGACCCAGGGCATCGGCTTCGCGATCGCCCGCGGGCTCGCCGCCGCCGGGGCCCGCGTCATCGTGAACGGACGCTCGACCGAGACCACGGCGGCGGCCCGGGCGCGCCTCCTCGAATCGTTGGCGAGCGACGCCGACTTCGCCGCCCTCGACGCCGACACCCAGGAGGCGCGGGTCGTCACGCTCGCCGCCGACCTGGCCACCGAGGCGGGCGCGCAGACGGCGATCGCGGCCTTCCCCGAGGTCGACGTGCTGGTGAACAACCTCGGCGTCTTCGGCTCGGCCGACGCCCTGAGCATCGACGACGACGAGTGGCGCCGCTACTTCGAGACGAACGTGCTCTCGGCCGTGCGGCTGACCCGGGCCTACCTGCCCGGCATGATGGAGCGCGGCTGGGGCCGGGTGCAGTACATCGCGAGCGACTCGGCGATCGTGACGCCGGTCGAGATGATCCACTACGGGGTGTCGAAGACGGCCCTGCTCGGGGTGTCGCGGGGGTTCGCGAAGGCGGCGGCGGGTTCGGGCGTGACGGTCAACAGCGTCATCGCCGGGCCGACGCACACGGGTGGCGTCGAGGAGCTCGTGCGCGAGCTGGTCGGCGACGACCTGCCCTGGGACGAGGCGCAGCACGAGTTCATGCTGAAGCACCGGCCGCAGTCGCTCGTCCAGCGACTGATCGAGCCGGAGGAGATCGCGAACATGGTGGTCTACCTCAGCTCACGCTTCGCCTCGGCGACGACGGGCGGGGCGCTGCGGGTCGACGGCGGCTACGTCGACGCGATCGTGCCGTAGGGCGGGAGCCGACGTCGAACCACCGATGTGGTGTCGAACCACGTACATCGGCGGTTCGACACCACATCGGTGGTTCGACCCGGGGGCACAGGCCGGGCACCCGGCTCAGGCCTGGGCTTCGGCGATGACCTCGGCACTCCAGCCGTCGTAGCGACCGCCGGCTCGCTGCACGACGTCGAACACCTCGCGGGTGAAGGTCACGGCGCGGTCGTCGTCGAGCGCGTCCTCACGGCTGGCCCGCAGATCGGCCCCCAGCAGACCGTGCCGGGTGACCGTGGCGTCGTAACCCGAGCTGCGTAGTTCGTCGGCCGCCCGTTCGGCAGCCGCGCGGCGCGGGAAGTCTGCGGAGTGCGTGACCGTCCGCGCGAGGTCGAACCGGTCGCGGAGCTCGTGGCGGGTCACCAGCTGGGCCGCGCAGCGCTGGAGGTGGACGACGAGTCCCGTGTCCATCGTCGTGCCCCGGGCCCGGACTAGCGGGTGCGGGTGGCGGGGCGTCCGCCGCGACCGCGGCGGTCGGCACGCGGCGCACGGGAGGGCAACACCGCCGCGACCAGGAAGAAGACGATGCCGAAGATGACGACGATCGACCCGATGACCATGAGGGCGATGATGACGGTTTCCATCCGCCCATCCTCCCGGGCGGGCGGGGCGCGCACAAGGCGCGACTCCTGAGCATCCACCGCCCGCGCCTCCTCGGGGTACGCCTCCCAGCGTCACGACCACCGCCCGCGGGTAGACAGTCGTACCACCGGCACGGACCGCACGCCCTCTTTCGGCCCGATGTCGGCGGCCGGACGTAGCGTCGAGATCGCCGGTACGACGGGGGACGTCGCCCGGCACCACGTCTTCTCCGAGGAGTCCGAGTGACCAGCGACACGACCACCACCCGCCCGACCCTGTTCTGCCTGCACGCCCTCGGCACGAGCCGCCTCGAGTACGGCCCCGTCACCGACGCACTCGGCGGCGACTTCGAGGTGGTCGCCCTCGATCTGCCCGGCTTCGGCGACGCCACCACGGCCGACGGCGTGACCGTCGACGACATGGTCCGCCAGGTCACCCGGCAGATCCGCCGACACGGCGCCACCCGCTGGCTGCTCGTCGGCCACAGCATGGGCGGCAAGATCGCCTCGATCGTCGCCGCACGCACGCTCGCGGGCCAGGGCGGGCTCTTCGGCCTCGCCGGGGTCGTGCTGCTCGCGGCGTCCCCGCCGTCGCCCGAGCCGATGAGCGAGGCGAACCGCGAGCAGATGATCGCCGCGGCGGCCGACGGCCCGCTCGACACCGACACGACCCGCGCCTTCGTCGACGACAACGTGGGCGCCCCGTTGCCCGCGGTGCTCGACGACCAGGCCCTCGCCGACCTGCACCGCACCTCCCCCGAGGCGTGGACCGCCTGGTTCGACCGCGGCAGCCGCGAGGACTGGTCGGCCGAGGTGGGCAGCCTCGACCTGCCCGCCCTGATCGTGGCCGGCGGGGCCGACGGCCCGCTCGGCGAGGACGCCCAGCGTCGCCTCAACGGCTCCGTCTACCCGCGCGCCACGCATCTCACCCTCGACGGGGCCGGCCACCTGCTGCCGCTCGAGCGTCCGGCCGAGGTCGCTTCGGCCATCGTCGACTTCTGGCGCGACGACGCCGGGCGGGCGCCGGTGATGTCGGACGACTTCGCGCGCGTCGTCGCGTCGAGCCGCACCGCGTCGAACACGCGCGGCATCCTCGCGAAGCGCTCCGTGGCCGACGACCCGCGCTACGCCCCGCACGTGCTGACCGAGGCACAGCTGACGACGCTGCGCGCCGTCGCCGCCCGCGTCGTGCCGCAGGACGACCCCGCGCACTCGATCGACCTCGCCGCACGCGTCGACGCACAGCTCGCCGCCGGCTACGGCGACGGCTGGCGCAACGCCGACCTGCCGAGCGACCCCGAGGCCTACGCGCTGGGCCTCGACGCCCTCGCCGACTTCGGCGACCTGACGCCCGAGCAGCAGGACGCGCGCCTCACGGCGATCGTCGCGGGCGAGGCACCCGCGACGGACGCCTTCTCGGCCGAGCAGCTGACCGCGTGGTTCGAGGACTGCCGCGTCGACCTGGTCAAGCTCTGGCTCGCCCACCCCGCGACGATGGAACGCATCGGCTTCGACGGTTTTGCGAACGGCCGTGCCGGTCGCGCCCTGCAAGGATTCAGCCGGCTCGGCGCCGGCCAACGAGAGGGCTGGGAACCAGCCATGGAGGTCACCCGATGAAGCTCGACGCGCAACGCACCTACGACGAGTCCGAGGTCGTGGACGCGGTCGTGATCGGCACCGGCGCCGGTGGCGCCCCGATCCTGGCGAAGCTCGCCCTGCAGGGCTTGAAGGTCGTCGCCCTCGAGGCCGGCCGCAACTTCGAGCCCGACGAGTACACGCAGGACGAGATCGAGGCCGTCCAGATCAACTGGATGGACGAGCGCCTCAGCGGCGGCGAGACCCCGACCGCGTTCGGCCAGAACAACAGCGGCAAGGGCGTCGGCGGCTCCACCCTGCACTGGGGTGCGTTCACGCCCCGCCCCGACGAGCGCGACCTCAAGCTCAAGTCGCTGACCGGCAAGGGCGAGGACTGGCCGGTCGACCACGCCGAGCTGATCGACTACATCGAAGAGGTCGAGCACTTCGTCGGCGTCTCCGGCCCGGCCGACTACCCGTGGGACCCGTCGCGTTCGTACCTGATGCCGCCGCCCGCGCGCAACGCGTCGAGCGACATGATGATCCGCGGCTGCGAGGCCCTGGGCATCCGGGCGACCGACGCCCCCGCCGCCCTGGTCAGCCGTGACTGGCGCCAGGAGCACGTCGGCACCCGCCCGGCGTGCGTCGGCTGCGGCAGCTGCCACCAGGGGTGCCGCAGCGGCGCCAAGGTCAGCATGGACACGAGCTACCTGCCGATGGCCGTCGCGAACGGGGCCGAGATCCGCCCCGAGTCGATGGTCACGGGCATCGAGCTCGACGAGGCCGGCGAGGTGTCGGCCGTCGTCTACGTCCGCGACGGTGTCGAGCACCGTCAGCGCACCGCGGCGCTCTTCCTCTGCGCGGGCGGCGTCGAGACCCCGCGCCTGCTGCTCCACGCCGGCATCGCCAACAGCAGCGACCAGGTCGGCCGCAACTTCATGGCCCACGGCGCCACGCAGGTCTGGGGCACCTTCGACACCGAGATGCGCGGCTACCGCGGTTACCCGTCGTCGATCATCACCGAAGACACGATGCGGCCCGAGGGCGTCGACTTCGTCGGCGGCTACCTGATCCAGAGCCTCGGCGCGATGCCGTTGACGCTGGCCACGACGCTCGCCCGCGGCGCCGGCCTGTGGGGCCCCGAACTCGTGAAGGCGCTCGACGACTACCGCTTCATGGCGGGCGTCGGCATCAACGCCGAGTGCCTGCCGAGCGAGCAGAACCGGCTGACGCTGTCCGACGAGGTCGACGAGTTCGGCATGCCCAAGGTCGTCGTCACGTTCACGCCCGGCGAGAACGAGAAGGCGATCGATGACCACGCCGTCGAGACGATGACCGCCATCGTCGAGGCGGCCGGCGGGCGCGACATCCGCGTTCTGGCTCGCACGGCGCACACGATCGGCACCTGCCGCATGGGCACCGACCCCGCGACGGCCGTGGTCGACCCCGACGGACGCAGCTTCGACGTGCCGAACCTCTGGATCGCCGACAACTCGGTCTTCCCGAGCGCCGTCGTCGCCAACCCCGCGCTGACGATCATGGCTCTCGGCCTGCGCACCGCCGACCGTTTCCTGGCGAGCGCCGGGCTGTCGGGCACGGTCGCCGGCGAGCGCGTCGGCGCGGACGTCTCGCGCGTCGTCGACGCGGCCTGAGCCCCCCGGCCCGACCCGCGCCTCCTGAGCCCCGAGCCCAGGAGGCGCGGGTCGCGTCGGTGAGGAACGCCCCCGTGACGCAGGGCCACGGGGGCGCCCTCTCCTAGCCCTTACGCCACAGGTCGAGCGCGAGCCGCGTCACAGTCACGAACATCGTCGCGATCTGCAGCCACGGCACGGTCTTCCTGGGCTGGCCCTCGGCGTCTTTCGACATGAGGATCACCTCCTGGTGTGCGCGCCGGCTAACACGAGGAGCGGAAGGTGCCAGGGATGCAGTCCAGGCGGACCTGGATTACAATCATCCGAGTAGTGAACTCGGGATCGCTTGCATCCCTGGTCTTCCACTCGGAGGACAAACGAAGCCCACGATCGTTCCCGCGGTCGTGGGCTTCACTCTTGCCCGGGGCCGTGACCCGGCGGTGCCCGGCCCCGCCCACTAGCCTATGTGACATGTCAGTCGCACGCGGAGTGGACCACGCTGCAGGGCGGCGGACGCTGCTGCTGGCCGTCACGCTCACGGTCGTGCTCGGCGTCGCCGCGAAACTGCTCGTGCCCGGGCTGACCGGCGACCTGTTCGGCTCGGCGCTCTACACCGTGCTGCTCGCCCTGCTGCTCGCGCTCGTCGCCCCGCGCCTGCCCACCCTCGTCGTGGCCGGTGTCGCCACGGTCGCCTCGGTCGGGGTCGAGCTGCTGCAGCTGACCGGGCTGCCCGCCGCCGCCTCGGCCGCGTTCCCGCCCGCGGCGTGGGTGCTCGGCTCGACGTTCGCGGCGACCGACCTGCTCGGGTACCTGGCCGGGGGCGTCTCGGGACTGGTGCTGCTCGGGGTCCTGCGCCGCGCCTCCTGACCTCCGCACCCCCGGGAGGCGCGGGTCGAGTGGGCGCGGAGTGTCCTTCGTCGAGACGCGAGGGACGTCTTCTGCCCACTCGACCGGCGCGAGAGCCGGCGCCGGGGCGTCAGCTCGCCGAGGCCCGCCCGCGCCAGAGCAGCCAGACGAAGTACGGCGTGCCGATGACGGCGGTCAGCAGGCCGGCGCCGAGCTGCGCCGGGGCGATCAGGGTGCGGCCAAGCACGTCGGCGGCGCAGACCAGCACCGCGCCGAGGAGCACGGCCACGGGCAGCACCCGCGCGTGCCGCCGTCCGACCAGCGAACGCGCGGCGTGCGGGGCGACGAGCCCGACGAATCCGACCACGCCGACGGCGGCCACGGCCGTCGCCGTGAGCAGCACCGCCAGCGACAGGAAGACCAGTCGCGACTGCGAGAGGGAGACCCCGAGGAGGCGCGGGGTGTCGTCGTCCACCCCGAGCAGGTCGAGGCGGCGACGCAGCAGCACGACCACGACGAGAGCGGCCACGAGCACCAGCGACACCGGCAGCGTGTCGTCCGTCGTGCGGCCGTAGGTCGAACCGGACAACCAGGTCAGCGCCTTCGCGCCGTTGAACGGGTCGGTCAGGACGATCAGCAGGCTGATCGCGGCCGCCGTCGCCGTCGAGACGCCGATGCCGATCAGCACGAGACGGTTCTGGGGGAACCCGCCGCGTGAGGCGAGGCCGAACACGACCACGGCCGCCGCGACGGCTCCCGCGAACGCCCCACCCGCGATGCCCCAACCCGTCGCGAGCGGCACGGTGGTGACGAGCAGCACGGCCCCGAGGCCGGCTCCGCCCGTCACGCCGAGGATGCCCGGCTCGGCGAGCGGGTTGCGGGTGACGGCCTGCACGAGCGTGCCGGCGAGCGCCAACGCCGCGCCCGCCGCGAGGGCGGCCGCGACCCGCGGCACGCGCGTGTCGAGGACGTAGGTGACGACGCGGCCGGACCGGCCGGCCACCCAGTTGGCGACGTCGCCGAGCAGCAGCTTGGCGTCGCCCAGCAGCACCGAGCCGAGGACGACGGCGACGAGGGCGACGAGCACGACCGCGACGACCACCACGAAGCGCAGGCGCGAGACCACGGGGTGCCGGTCGGTCGGGGTGACGCCGCCGTGGTCGCGGGCCCGGAAGGCCAGCACGACGAGCACGACCGCCCCGAGCAGCGAGGTCACCACGCCGGTGGGCACCTGGACCGACGTCTCGGCACCGACCAGGGCGCGCAGCAGCACGTCGGCGCCGAGCACGAGGGCGGCACCGGCCAGGGCCGCGAGGGGCAGGAAGACGAGGAAGCGACGGACGGCGGGCACGGCCCGACGCAGCAGTCGGACGAGGGCGGGGGCGCAGAGGCCGACGAAGCCGATCGGCCCCGCGAGGGTGACGGCGGCGGCCGAGAGCAGCACGGCCGCGAGGACGGTCACCACGCGGGTGGTGCGGACGTCGACGCCGACGCTGCGGGCGGTGTCGTCCCCGAGGGCGAGGGCGTCCACGCGGAGGTTCATCGCGACGAGCACCAGCAGCCCGACGACGATGACGGGGGCGAGCTGCACGACGCCGTCGAAGCCGTTCTGCGAGATGCTGCCCTGGCCCCAGGCGTACAGCCCGGCGGTCTGCTGCGGGAAGAGCAGCAGGAGGGCACTCGTCACCGAGGCGAGGCCGAGGGCGAGGGCGCTGCCGGCGAGCACGAGCCGCACGGTGCCCGCTCCCAGCCCGGACACGGCGAGCACGAGCCCCGCGGCGAGCAGCCCACCGACGAAGGCGACGCCGGACGACGCGAGCAGGGGCAGGCTCAGCCCGGTGACGGCGGCGAGCGCGAGCGCGACGTAGGCCCCGGCGTTCACGGCGAGGGTGTCGGGCGAGGCGAGCACGTTGCGGCTCATCTGCTGCAGGGCCGCACCGGCGGCGCCGAGGGCGACGCCGACCAGCAGGCCGGCGACCATCCGCGGGAGGCGCGAGGCCACGACCACGGACGCGTCGCCGGCCGTCGCGGTGCCGGTCAGCGCCTGCCAGACCTGTCGGGCGCCGACGTCGGCGGTGCCCTGCGTGACGTCCACGAGGGCGAGCACCACGACGACGGCGACCAGCGCGACCGTCACGCCCACCGACCCGAGCGTGAGCCGACGGGGGGCGGCGAGCCGCGCCTCCTGGGCTCGTGCCGCGCGGAGCGCCCGCTCGTCGGGCCCGGCGGCGGGCTCGTCGAGCCGGGACGGCGCGGGGTCGGTGGGGGTGACGGTCGTGCTCACGGTGCCGGTTACTTCGTCAGGGTCGACACCAGCGAGTCGACGTAGGCGGTCATCGCGGCGGGGCCACCGAACATCCAGATGCCGTCGTCGAGGCGGTGCACGTCACCGGACTGCACGAACGGCAGCGACGTCCAGACGGCGTTCGAGGCGAGCGACACCGCGAACGGGTCGTCGGCACCGGCGGCCGTGTTGTCGATGTAGAGGAACTGCACGTCGGCGGGCAGCTGCGTGAGGCCCTCGACGTCGGTCGTGGCGAGGCCGTACGCCTCGTCGCCCTCGACGGTCCAGGCGTTCGTCAGGCCCAGCTCTTCGGTGACGTCGGCGACGAGCGAGCCCTTGGCGTAGGGCCGGATGCTGACCTGGCCGGCGTCGACGTACCCGTCGGCGAAGGCGAACGGCGTGCCGGCGAGTCCGGCGTCGGCGAGGGCCTGCTTGCCCGACTCGACGGCGTCGGTGAACTCCTTCTTCACCTCGGTCGCCTTGTCCTCGGTGCCGGTCGCCTTGGCGATGAGGTCGAGGTTGTCCATGCTGTGCTCGATCTGGCGCGAGGCGTCGGCCGAGGTGACCTGCAGCACGGGAGCGATCTCCTTCAGCTGCTCCACGGCCTCGGCGCTCAGCCCGTCGGTCGCGACGATCAGGTCGGGCGCGAGCGACGCGACGGTGTCGAGGCTCGGTTCGCCGCGGGTGCCGATGTCCTTCGGCTCGTTGGTCAGCGGCACGGCCGCGTCCCACTCGTTGTAACCCTTGACGTCGGCGACGCCCACGGGCTCGACGCCGAGGGCGACGAGGTCCTCGACGACGTTCCACTCGGTGCCGACGACCTTGGTCGCCGGGCCGTCGAGGGTGATCTCGGCCCCGGTGCCGTCGGTCAGGGTGATCTGCTCGCCGCTGCCCGAGGTCGAGCCGGCGTCGGCCGACTCGGTGGTGCCGCAGCCGGCGAGGGTCAGGGCCGCGGCGGCGGCGACGGCGGTGACCGTCAGCAGTCGTCGCGCGGGGCGGCGGGCGGACCCGCCGGAGGTCGGGGTGTGGCGGGGCGTCGTCAGAAGGCGCTGGGTCACGGGTGGTGTCTCTCTCATCGGACGGGCGTGTCGGCCCGGGTGTGGTGTCGGCCGATCGCGCGGGTGCGCAGGTGGCCGGTGGTGGGGTCGGTGTCGACGTCGATGCGGATGCCCCAGACGTCGGTCAGGAGGCGCGGTGTCAGCACGTCCCCGGGGTCGCCCTCGGCGACGATGCGGCCCTCGCTGAGCACGACGATGCGGTCGGCGAGCGCGGCGGCCTGGTCGAGGTCGTGCAGGACGACTCCGACCGCGATGCGGCCCGAGTCGGCCAGGTCGCGCACCAGGTCGAGCAGTTCGACCTGGTAGCGCAGGTCGAGGTAGGTGGTGGGCTCGTCGAGCAGCAGCACCCCGGTGTCCTGCGCGAGGCAGCTGGCGAGCCAGACCCGCTGCAGCTGGCCGCCCGAGAGCTGGTCCACGCCGCGATCGGCGAGGTCGGCCACGCCGGTGAGCTCGAGTGCCCGGTCGACGGCGGCGGGGCCCTCGGGGTCGGAACGCCCCCAACGGCCGCGGTGCGGGTAGCGGCCGAACTCGACGACGTCGCGCACACTGAGGCCGCCGGGGGTCGGGCGCCCCTGCGTCAGCAGCGCGACGCGCCGAGCGAACTGTCGCAGCGACAGCTCGAACCCGTCGACGCCCTCGCCCTGGCTCTGGTCGTGGCTCTGGCCGCCGCTTGCCGGGTCGAGTGGGCGGAAAGTGTCCTTCGCCGGACCGGGAGCAACATCTTCCGCCCACTCGCCGGCCCGGTCGTCGCCACGAGGAGGCGCGGCGAGGGTCAGCGAGCCCGTGCGCGGCTTCTGCAGTCGGGCCAGGGTGCGCAGCAGGGTCGACTTGCCGCTGCCGTTCGGGCCGACGAGGGCGGTGACGCAGCCGGGCCGCAGCTCGAGGCGGGCCCCGCGGACGACGTCGACGCCGTCGTAGGCGACCGAGACGTCGTCGGCGCGAAGGGCGGCCGAGGAGGATGCGGTGGCCGCGAGGGGCAGGTCGGTGGTCACGCGCTTAGGTTAGCCTAACCTCACCCCGGTGCCGCAACCCGGCCTCTCGACGTCGAGCCGACCCGCGCCTCCCGGGCGTCGGCGAGACTGGACCGATGACCTCTCGGACGACGATGACGACGACCCTCCTGACCACCGCAGCCCTCGGGCTGGGCCTCGGCCTGGCCGCCTGCTCGACGCCCGGGGCGTCGACCCCCGCCCCGAGCACGACCGCCACCCCGGTCCCCCTGCCCAGCCCGATCGCCGCGCCCGACCTCGGGACCCCCGAGGTCGAGGCCGCACTGGCCGACCTCGAGACCCGGTACGACGCACGGATCGGCCTGAGCGTGCTCGACACCGGCTCGGGCGCGACCCTCGACCACCGCGCCGACGAGCGCTTCGGCTACGCGTCGAGCCTCAAGGCCTTCGCCGCGGCGGCCCTGCTCGACGCGACCGACGACGCCGACCTCGACCGCGTCGTCACCTGGACCCAGGCCGAGGTCGACGCCGCCGGCTACTCGCCGCTGACCGGTCAGCACGTCGCCGACGGGCTCCCGCTGCGGCAGCTCGCCGAGGCGGCCGTGCGGCAGAGCGACAACACGGCGCTGAACCTCGTGCTCGCCGAGCTCGGCGGCCCGACCGGACTCGACGCCGCCCTCGCCGCGCAGGGCGACGACGTGACCGACGTCGTCCACACCGAGCCCGAGCTCAACACCATCACCCCGGGCAGCACGGCCGACACGACCACGCCCGATGCCTTCACCGCCACCCTCGCCCGCATCTCGGACGGCGACTGGCTCGCCGCCGACGACCGCGCCACCGTGCTCGGGTGGATGTCGGGCAACGCGACCGGCGACACCCTGATCCGCGCCGGCGCTCCCGACGGCTGGCAGGTCGCCGACAAGTCAGGAGGCGCGGGCGGCATCCGCAACGACGTCGCGATCGTGGTCCCCCCGTCGGGCGACCCCGTGGTGATCTCGGTGCTCACCACGCGCAACGACCCCGCCGCGAAGTACGACGACGCCCTCGTCGCCGAAGCCGCCCGCATCGCCCTCACCGCGGTTGCCTCCGCCCGCTGACCCGGCCAGCCCCGCCCCCTCCTACGCGCCCCCGTCGAGTGGGCAGAAGATGCTCTTCCCGCGGTGACGAGCAGCATCTTCTGCCCACTCGTCGCCGACCATCAGCGCGGCGACGACCCCGGCCGCACACCCCGCCACCACCTGTTCTCCCGGCGTTCACGCGGCCTCCCCCGGGACGTCGCCGCGCCTCCTTAGCGTGCCCAGCGGGCCGCCCGGTCCCCCGTCGCCCTCACCACATCGAGGCGAACCCCGGCCCCGCACCCCGAAGGACCCACACCGCATGATCGACAAGCGCCTGCTCGTCTCGGCAGCGACCCTCAGCATCGCCGCCCTCGCCCTGACCGGCTGCTCGGCGAGCGCCGACGCCGACAGCGCAGGAGGCGCGGCGAACGGCACCGACGCCGCCACCGCCACCAGCGCCGAGGCCTTCGGAGGCATGGACGCCCTCGTCAGCGCCGCCCAGGCCGAGGGCGAGCTCAACGTCATCGCCCTGCCCGACACCTGGGCGAACTACGGGAAGATCATCGACGGGTTCGAGAAGAAGTACGACATCACCGTCAACTCGGACAGCCCCGACATCTCGAGCGCCGAGGAGATCACCGCCGCCCAGAACCTGAAGGGGCAGGACACCGCCCCCGACGTCTTCGACCTCGGCTCGGCCGTGACGCTCGACAACCTCGACCAGTTCGCGCCGTACAAGGTGTCGACCTGGGACGACATCGCCGACGACCACAAGGACGCCGACGGCAAGTGGGTCTACGACTACACCGGCCTGATGTCGGTCGGCTACGACGCCGACGCCGTGCCCGCCCCCGAGAGCCTGGACGACCTGCTCGGCGGCGACTACAAGGGCAAGGTCGCGATCAACGGCGACCCGACCCAGGCCGGTGCCGCCGCCGCGGCCGTCGAGTGGGCCGCGCTGCAGTCCGGCGGCAGCGCCGACGACGTCAGCACGGGCGTGGACTACTTCTCGAAGCTGGCCGACGCGGGCAACTTCCTGCCCACCGACCCGACCCCGGCGACCATCGCCTCGGGCGAGACCCCGGTCGTCTTCGACTGGAGCTACAACAACCTGGCCGCCGCGGCCGACGCCGGCGGACGCGACTGGAAGACGGCCGTGCTGCCCGGCACCGCCCTCGGCAGCTACTACAACCAGGCGATCAACGTCGACGCGCCGCACCCCGCCGCGGCCCGCCTGTGGCAGGAGTACGTCATGAGCGACGACGCGCAGAACCTGTACCTCGCGGCCGGCGCCTACCCCGTGCGCCTCGCGGCGATGACCGAGGCCGGCACCGTCGACCAGGACGCCCTCGAGAAGGTCGGCGAGCAGCCCGCCGACACCGTGCAGTTCACGGCCGAGCAGACCGAGGCCGCCTCGAAGGTCCTGGCCGACACCTGGGCCACGGCGATCGGCTGATGGTGACGACGTCGACCCGCGCGGCGGACACGACCGCCGACGTGCGGTCGGCACACGAGGGGGACGGCGGCGACCCGTCGACCCGCGCCTCCTCGTCCTCCGCCGGCGTCGGCCCCTCGCGGGGTCGGCGCCGTCCGGCGGCGTGGTGGGGGCTGACCCCGTTCGCCGTCTGGGTGCTCCTCTTCCTGATCGTGCCGTGCCTGCTCGCGCTCGGAACGGGCTTCGTCGACGGTGACGGCGCCCCCACGCTCGACAACCTCGCGGCGCTCGGCGACCCGCTGATCGTGCGGGCCTTCGCCAGCTCGGCGGCCGTCTCGGCCGTCACGGCGGTGGCCGGGGCCGTCGTCGGAGCCGTCGTCTGCTGGGGCCTCACCTCGCTCCGCCCCGACGGAGCCGTCCGCAGCGCGATCGACGCCGCATCGAGCGTGCTCGCCCAGTTCGGCGGCGTCATGCTGGCGTTCGCGTTCATCGCGACGATCGGCATCCAGGGCGTCGTCACGCGGCTGCTGATCGACGTCGCCGGCGTCGACCTCTACGCCGACGGGGTCTGGTTCTACCAGGTGCCCGGGCTGCTGCTGCCCTACCTGTACTTCCAGGTGCCCCTCATGGTGATCACGTTCATGCCCGCCGTCAGCGGCCTCCGCCCGCAGTGGAGCGAGGCCGTCGCCACGCTCGGCGGCACCCGGTGGCAGCACCTCGTCCGCGTGGTCGTCCCGGTGCTCGCCCCGGCGTTCGTCGGCAGCCTGCTGCTGCTCTTCGCCAACGCCTTCTCGTCGTACGCGACCGCCGCCGCACTGATCAGCCAGGGCGCGCAGATCGTGCCGCTGCAGATCCGCGCCGCCCTGATCAGCGAGACCGTGCTCGGCCGCGAGAACGTCGCCGGCGCGCTCGCGCTCGGCATGGTCGTCGTCATGGCCGTGCTGATGACCGGCTACTCGCTGCTGCAGCGCCGCACCGAGCGGTGGCAGCGATGAGCGCCCGGACGACCAGCGCTCCGCGGACGACGAGCGCTCCGCGGTCGACGAGCGCAGGAGGCGCGGGCACGGTCGCGCGCCGCACCGCCCTGGTCGTCGTGGGAGCCCTCTTCGCGGTGCCGATCGCGGCGATGGTCGCGTTCTCGCTGCGCAGCGCCGACGGCACGGGCCACGACCTGAACCACTGGCTGGCGATCGTCGACCCCGAGAACGAGCGGATGTACCGCAACCTCGTCGAGGGAGTCACGAACTCGCTGCTGCTCGCCGTCGTCGCGGCACTGCTCGTGCTCGTGCTGCTGGTGCCGGCCATGGTGCTCGTGCACCTGCGCTACCCGCGCCTCGTGCGGCCGCTCGAGTTCGTCTGCCTCGTGCCGATCACGGTGCCGGCGATCGTGCTCGTGGTCGGCCTCGCACCGGTCTACTCGGTCGTCTCGCGGGTGGTCGGCTCGGGCGCCTGGACGCTCGCGCTCGCGTACGGCGTCACGGTGCTGCCCTACGCCTACCGGGCGGTGCAGTCCGACCTGGCGGCCACCGACCTCCGCACGCTGACCGAGGCCGCGCGCACGCTCGGCTCGAGCTGGCCGCGCACGATGGCCCTCGTGGTCGTGCCGAGCCTGCGCCGGGGCCTGCTCGCGGCGGCGTTCATCACCGTGGCCGTCGTGCTCGGAGAGTTCACCATCGCCTCGCTGCTCAACCGCGTGAACCTGCAGACCGCCCTGGTGCAGGTGTCGCGTTCCGACCCCTACGCCGCCGTGATCCTCGCTCTGATCTCGCTGGCCTTCGCCTTCGTGCTGCTGCTCGTGATCGGCCGGGTCGGAGCCCTCGGGGCCGCCCGTCCGATCCCCACCCGAAAGGCCCTCTCGTGACCGCCACGCTCCCCCGCCCCTCCGTCACGAGTCCGACCGTCGCCGGTGCGGGTGCCGCCGTGGCGTTCCACGACGTCACGAAGCAGTTCGCCGGGCACCGGGCCCTGACCGGGCTCGACCTCGAGCTGCAGCCCGGCGAGCTCGTCGCCGTGCTGGGCCCGTCGGGCTGCGGCAAGACCACCGCACTGCGCAGCCTCGCCGGGCTCGAGGACGTCACGGGCGGCCGCATCACGATCGACGGCCGCGACGTGGTCGGCGTCCCGACGCACCGTCGCGACGTCGGCATGGTGTTCCAGGCGTACTCGCTGTTCCCCCACCTGACCGTGCGGCAGAACGTCGAGTTCGGGCTGCGCATGCGTCGCGTCGACAAGGCCGCCCGGGCCGCCCGGGCGGGCGAGATGCTCGACCTGGTCGGGCTCGGCGACCTCGGCGAGCGCTACGCGCACCAGCTCTCGGGCGGCCAGCAGCAGCGCGTCGCCCTGGCCCGGGCGTTGGTCACGCGACCGCGGGTGCTGCTGCTCGACGAGCCGCTCAGCGCCCTCGACGCGAAGGTGCGGGTGCAACTGCGGGACGAGATCCGCCGCATCCAGCGCGAGCTGTCGATCACGACCCTGTTCGTCACCCACGACCAGGAGGAGGCCCTGGCCGTGGCCGACCGCGTCGCCGTCATGCGCGCCGGGTCGATCGAGCAGGTGGGCACCCCGGAAGAGCTCTACTCGGCCCCCGCGACGGCGTTCGTCGCCGAGTTCGTCGGGACGAGCAACCGGGTGTCCGGCGAGGTCATCGGCGCTCTCGTGCGACTCGCGGGCTGCCCCGAGGTGCCGGTCGTGGGCACGCCGGCCGAGGGACCGGTCTGGGCCTACGTGCGCCCCGAGGACGTGTCGTTCGTCGAGCAGGGCGGACTCGCGGGCGTCGTCGAGTCGGTGTCGTTCCTGGGGGCCGTGTGCCGCACCCGCGTGCGCGTGGACCGCGAGACCCTGCTGGTGCTCGACCACCGGGCCGACGAACGACGCGAGCCGGGGTCGTCGGTGCGCGTCTCGTTCACGCCCGCCCGCGTGGCCGTGACGACCCGCGCCTCCTGACGCGATCAGCCGGGCGACGGAGGCGACACGCCCGACCCCGCCGCTAGCCTCGGGGGATGCCCTCGGTGACCGACCCCGACGACGTGCCCCGCGCCTCCTCGGTGTGGCAGGCCGAGATCGTCACCACCCGGCGACCGCGGCTGCTCGTCGCCGGACGGTGGATCGTCTCGGTCCTCGCCGCGTTCTTCTTCGGCTCGTTCGACGGCGAGTGGCCGGGCTTCGACGTCGTGGTGCGCGAGCGCTCGACCGGTCGCGAGATCCACCGGCTGGCTCCTCAGGGCCTCACCGGCGCCGACGAGTCGAAGCTCGACATCGAGGCGGACCTCGACCGGCTCACCTGTGACGGGTACCGCGCCGAGTGGAAGCTCGACTGACCCACATCTGATACTTCAGGCGGATGCGAGCCATCACCGCGAGGGATGACCAGGAGGCGCGGGTCGTCTTGACTGGGCACATGACTTCCGCTGCGCCCGCCGTCGACTCCCCACCCATCCCCGGCACCCGCTGGAGGTTCGTCGACTCGCTGCGCGGCTTCGCGCTGTTCGGCATCCTGCTGGTCAACACGCTCGACATCACCCGCCTCGGCATCGACCTGGCGATCGAGTCCGCTCGCCCGGTCGACGACCCGGTGCGCGATCTGCTGACCGTCACGGTGCAGACCCGGTTCGTGCCGATTTTCGTGTTCCTCTTCGGCATGAGCCTGTGGTTCGTGCTCGCCGGCGCCCGGTCGCGCTCGCCCCGCCCCGGGCTCGTCATGGTGCGCCGCCTGGTCGGGCTCGTCGCGATCGGCGGGCTGCTCATGTTCGTCTACCCCGGCAACGTGCTCCTCGAGTACGGCGTCGTCGGCCTCGTCATGCTGCCGATCGTCGTCTTCGCACCGCGCTGGGCGACCCTGGCCCTCGGTGCCGCACTGACCGTCGCGGCCTACGCCCTGACCGGTGGCGGTCTGGCCTCGACCCCCGGCCTCATGCTGCTCGGTGCGGGCGCCGCGGCCTACGGCCTGCCCCGCGTGCTCGAGTCGGCCGGGCGCGGCGTCGCCCTGGTCTTCGCCGGGGCCGCGGTGCTCACGGTGCCGGCCCTGCTGTGGCAGGCCACGGCCCCGGGCGACCCGCGTTTCTCGACGCCGGGCAGCATCGCCGGGCTGGTCATGGCCGTCGCCTACGCCACCGCTCTCGCGCTGCTCTGGCGCACCCCCGCCCGCCGTGCCATCGCGGCCGTGTTCGAGCCGCTCGGGCGCATGGCGCTGACCAACTACGTCGTCGCGGCGATCGTCGTGGCCGGCCTCGCGCTCGTGGTCGACTTCGGGCACATGGCCAGCGTCGTGCCGGGGCTGGCCATCAGCGTCGCCCTGATCGCCGTGCAGTCCGTGCTCAGTCGCCTCTGGCTCGCCCGGTTCGTCTACGGACCGGTCGAGTGGTCCTGGCGGAGCGTCACCTGGTGGCGGCCGGCCGCGCTGGTGCGCCGGGCGTCCTGACCGACGCGACGCGCGCCTCCTCGGGTCGGCGGTCGAGCGGTCGCGCGGTCGAGCGGTCGAGCGGTCGCGAATCGTCCTTCACGCGCCCCCGAACCACGATTCGGGACCACTCGGCCACCGAGACGACTAGCGGAGGCTCCACGAGGCGCGCACGACGGTGTCGAGAGCACTCGAGAGGTCGGTGCACCACCAGCGACGCCCGGGGGCTGCGACGAGGGTGAGCTCGTAGCCCGCCTCCGTCTGGGCGACCGTTCCGAGGACCACGAGGGCACCTCGCTCCGACCGGCGCACGTCGACGACGCGCCACCGGCCGCGCCCGACCACGTCGAGCCTCAGGTCGAGCGCGCTCGCCAGGGGGCCCCGCCCGGGCCAGGTCGTCCCCGACCGGCCACTGCCACCCTCGATGAGCATCGTCGCCTCTCTCGCGGCCCGCCCCGATGCGGTCCGACGAGGTGCACGCTAGACACGCGACCTGACAACGCGCGGGGTTGACGCCGAGAACATCGCGTGCTTCCCGTCCCCCGGCGCGTACCCCGTCCCGTACCCCGTCCTTTCGTGGGCGACCCGGCACGAGCCCGGACGCACGGCCCCCCGCCTGTCAGGGTGGAGCGATGCCGTCCCCCACCCCGTCGTCCGACGCCGCGTCCCTCGAGGCCCTGCGCGCCTCCGTCCTGTCGACCCGAGGAGGCGCGGTGGACGACAGCATCCCCCAGCTCGCCGAGGCCGACCCGGAGCTGTTCGGGGTGGCCGTGGTGCGGCCCACCGGCGAGGTGGTCGCGGCCGGCGACTCGGGTCACGCGTTCTCGATCCAGTCGGCGGTCAAGCCGTTCCTCTTCGCGCTCGCCCTCGCCGACACCGGCGGAGCGGCGCTCGACGCGGTCGGCATCGAGCCGACCGGCGAGGCGTTCGACGCGATCAAGCTCGAGGGCGGCACCGGGCGACCGCCGAACCCGATGGTCAACGCCGGAGCCCTGCTCACGGCCAACCTGGTCGACGGCGACACCTGCGACGAGCGCACGGCGCGCATCCTGGCGGGTCTCGGAGGCTTCGCGGGGCGCGAGCTCGACTACGACCGCGAGGTCAGCGAGTCCGAACAGCTGCACGGCGACCGCAACCACGCGCTGGCGCACCTGATGCGGTCGGAGGGCACGCTCGACCGCTCGGCCGACGACGCGGTCGCGCTCTACGCCCGGGCCTGCTCGGTGCTCGTCGACACCGAGGCCCTGGCCGTCATGGGCGCGACGCTCGCGTTCGGCGGCCGCAACCCGGTGACGGGCGTGCAGGTCGTCGACGCCCGCGTCGCCCGCGACGTGGTGTCGGTCATGGCGACCTGCGGCGTCTACGACGGGTCGGGCCGTTGGATGCGTGGCGTCGGGGTGCCGGCGAAGTCGAGCGTCTCGGGCGCGATCGTCCTGTCGGCGCCGAACAGGCTCGGGGCGGCCGTGTTCAGCCCGCCGATCGACGAACAGGGGACGAGCGTTCGTGGTGCCGAGCTGAGCCGCCGGTTGAGCGAGGAACACGACCTGCACTCGTTCGGCTTCCGCGGCTGACACGGTCGAGGCCCCCGGTGGGCATCCTGGGAACAGGAGCCGACCGGGGGCCTCGACGGGTACGAGCCCGGGCTCAGGCCTGGACGTCTCCGCGCCAGGCGCCGTCGACGTTGCCCTCGCGCTCGATGAACTCCTTGAAGTTCTTGAGGTCCTTCTTGATGGCGTGGTTGTCCGCGCCGAGCGTGTTGCCGATCTTCTCGAGGAAGCCCTCGGGGGTCCAGTCGATCTGCACCGTGAGGCGCGTCACGTCGTCGCTCAGCTTGTGGAACGTGATGACGCCGGCGTGGTCGACCTCGCCGCCCGTGCTGTTCCAGGCGACGCGCTCGTCGGGGTGCTGCTCGGTGATCTCGGCTTCGAAGGTCTTCTCGACCGGCCCGACCTTGACCTTCCACACCGTGAGGGTGGGCGTGGTCTGGGTGATCGACTCGACCTCGTCGAGGAACTTCGGGAACTCCTCGAACTGGGTCCACTGGTTGTAGGCGACGCTGACGGGAACGTTGACGTCGATGGTCTCGATGGCCTGTGCCATTGTGCACTCCTTGCTGACGGTGTTCAGGAATCGTGGGCGGCGCCGAGTCGGCGTCGTGCCCTGCGGTGAACGGTAGGAGGCGCGGGTCGGCTTCGCCCACGTGCGGAGGCAACGGTCAGGTGACGGGTGACGCCGCCCACCGCGGGACCGCACAGTACTCGCGTGCCGGCCGCGGAGGGGTGGAGCGGTCCAGCGGTGGTGTCGCCGGAACGGGACCACCCCGCCACGACGGATCGTGACGGGGTGGTCGGGGTCGACGGCGTGGCTGGGCTCGACCGCGTGGTCGGGGTCGACGGCGTAAGCGCCGAGAGGGTCAGCTCGCCGTGTCGCGGGCCGGTGATGCGTCGATCGCGTCGACGGTCTCGTGCGCCTGGCCCGAGACGACCTCGATCTTGCGCGGCTTCGCCCTCTCGCTGACCGGGATGACGAGTGACAACACGCCGTTGTCGTAGTGGGCCGTGATGCGACTCGAGTCGATGCCCTCACCCACGCTGAACTGGCGGAGGTACGAGCCGTGCGGCCGCTCTTGCGCGAGCCACTTGACGCCGTCGCGGGTGTCGGGAGTGCGGTTGGCCCGGATGGTCAGCAACTGACCGTCGACGTCGACGTCGACCGACCCCGGATCGATGCCCGGCATGTCGGCGTTGAGCACGTAGCGGTCGCCGTCGCGGTAGAGGTCGACCGGCATGACCCTGGGCCCCTGTCGCATGCCCGTGAGGGCGCCGGTGAGACGGTCGAGCTCGGTGAAAGGATCGAAAGACATGGCCATGATGAAGAGTCCCCTTTCGGTTGATCGGTGTGACCCGGGACCAGGTGGCCCCGGCTCGTTGACGACACGAATGTACCTCTGACCAGCGTTTCGTACCTCAAACGCAGCTTGAACGCTGCCGAGAGATCACTGAGGACGCTGCGCCTGCCGGCGGGCGGCCAGTTGGGCGTCGATCTCCTCGATGCGGGCCAGGTTGCGCAGCAACCGGAGGAAGTCGGCTGCGGCTGCTTCGACGTCGTCGTAGGTGCGGACGCTCTGTTCCTCGACGAGACCTCGCTCGTCGAGGAAGTAGGTGCTCCACACCTCGTCCCGTCGAGCGAGGACGAGCGCGAAGGGCTTCCCCGTCGTCGCGTCCCCGATGACGGCGTTCAGGTGGCCGAGTCCGCCGGCGTCGACCTGGGTTCGGAGGGCGGCCAGGGTGCGCGCGACCATCGTCATGACGGTTCTCCTGATCGGCGGCGTCGGTCTCGGAGTTCGTCCTGGATCTCGAGCTTGCGATGCTGGGACCTCAGGCGGTCGAGGAAGTCGGCCACGGCCGAGACCTCGTCGGGGAACGCATGCAGGCTCCGTTTCTCCACGGCCGCTCGTTCGTCGATGTAGAAAGTGCTCCACACACCGTCTCGTCGCGCCACGGCGAGACAGTCCGGGCGCCTGAGGTACACGTCACCGAGAGCGACACGGACGCGGACCAAGCCCTCCGCCTCCATCTGCGCAGGCAGCGACTCGAGGTCGGTCATCGACGCACGTTCGACGCGCTCGAGGTCGCGCTCCCGTTGCAGGTCGCGGAGGAGCTTCTTCAGCCGGAGCAGGACGAGGAAGTCCTCCAGGGCCTCGGACTCGCTCGGGTAGGTCCGCACGCTCCCGTCGACGACAGCCGCGCGCTCGTCGGCGGAGAAGGTCACCCAGGCATCGTCGCGTCTTGTGACGACGAGGCAGTCCGTCCTGTTCGCGTGGTCACCGTCGATGACGTGTCCCAGGTCGTGGAGTCCCTCTGCCGCCATGACGGCGTGCACCGACTCGATCGTGGCCATGTCATGCCCTCCCCGGTCGGTCGTCTTGTGACGCGCGCCACGTCTCGTGGGCGAGCCTGTTCTTCTCCCTGATGCGCGACATGAGTGCGTCCTCGTCAGCCCTCAGCCTCATGAGACGCAGGAAGTCGTCCAGAGCGTCGGAGAGTTCCTCGTACGTGCGAACGCTGGTCTTCTCGACACCGGCACGTTCGTTGGTCGAGAACGAGGTCCAAACGCCGTCTCGTCGGGTCAGGACCAGGGCGTCCGCCGAACTGGCGTGATCGTCTCCGATCACGTAGGCGAACCTGTCGAGCCCTTCGGCCTCGATCGTGGCGAGCGTGGCCTCGAGCGTCGTCATGCCCTGGGCCCCTCGGCGGTCGTCGCCGCATGGGGTGAGTCACCCTTGTGCCGGCGCTCCGTGAAGGCGAGTTCGTTCTCTTCGCGGACGCCCCATTCCTTGTGACCTCGACGAAAAGGCCGATGTTCGAGAGTTCCTGCACGCTGGTGGGAAGCAGGATCTGCACCCCACCCCCCGATTGACCGACAGCGGGGGCAATGGGTCCGCGCATCATGTGCCTGTCGCCCCAGGTGAGTTCAGCCTGGATCATTGCGGGGTCGAAGCGTTCGCGAACCGAGCTGCCCGTCACTTCGTCAGAGGATCTTGCTGGCGATGAGGCGTCCGAGATAGGTGACGTCGAACGACCCCCGGAACTCGAATCGGACCTTGCCCAGACCGCTGAACCACAACTCGAGTTCGGCGTCGAGGTCCAGCGTTCCTGCCGTCTCGACAGAGAAGGCCTGCACCTTCGAGTAAGGAAGAGAGCTGAAGTCCCGCTTCTTGCCGGTGATGCCCTGGACATTGACCGCGATGATGCGCTTGTCCGTAAAGACGACGAAATCTCGGACCGTCTTGGCGGCGACGAGCAAGGCCTCCCCCTCGAGCAGCAGCCCTGCGATCTGCGGCTGGATCTCGGCGGGGTCGATGTGGCTCAGTTTGAAAACTGAGCTTGAGGAAAAGTCAATCATGCGGCGACCCTACCGAAGTAGGTGCCGAAGCCACAGTCGGAGCGAGTGACGGGAATCGAACCCGCGCTATCAGCTTGGGAAGCTGAAGTTCTACCATTGAACTACACTCGCGCGGCGCCTCGAGGGCGCGTCAGACCACTATAGCGGCCCGCGCCTCCGGTGCTCCCTGTGCCCTGCCGAGCGTGTGGCACCGCCGGACGGACGTCGCACCGCCGAAGTCGACGGTGCGACGTTCAGCAGGCGGTACGACTCCACGCAGCACCGCCAGGAGGCGCGCTCAGGCCCCGGTCGCGACCGAGACGATGCGCAGGTCGACCGAGGCCGGCGGAACGGGCTCCCCGCTCACCCGGTCGAGCAACGCCTGGGCGACCGCACGGGCCACGAGCGGCCCGGAGCCGCTCTCGTCGACCGCGATGTCGAGGGTGATGCGGGTCTCGAGGTCGGCCACGGCGATGCCGACGAGCGGCACGGGTCGCCCGGGGGCGGCGGCCTCGGCGGAGGCCGGGTCGGCGCGCTCGGCGTCGGGGACGTCGGACGCCGCCGACGCACCCGCCTCGGCCGCGACCGAGTCGTCGCTCTGCACGGTGGAGCCCACGACCCCTCCGCCCCCCACGACGGTGCTCAGCCCCTGCAGGGCCGACCGCACGACGCTGCCGAAGCCGGGCCGTGCCCGGACGTGCACGACGCCGTCGACCGATGCGGCGATCTCGCCGAGCTCCGCGGCGAGCAGGGACAGGTCGGCCGGGCTGATGGGGGCCCGCAGGCCGTCCTCGTCGCTCATGCCGCGCCTCCTTCGCTCTGCAGGTGGACGTCGTCCACGACGACGTCCACGCTCTCGAGGGTCAGTTCGGTCTGACGGGAGAGGCTCGACGACACGGCCGCCTTCACCGCCTCGGCGAGGGCCGGCAGGGGTTCGCCGAACAGGCCGCTGACGACGACCTCGACCCGGACGAGGGCCCCGGGCACGCTGACGTCCCCGTGGATCGTGCACGAGATGACCATGGCGCCCTCGACGCCGTCGCCGGCCTCGCGGATGAGTGCCCGCACGGCACCCTCGGTGATGTGCAGGGTGGAACGCTCGTCGATCGAGGCGAGCGGGATCTGCCGTCCGGCCCGCGACTCGAGGCGCACGCGGTCCATCACGCCCGAGATCCAGCTCGGGTCGGGGGCGGGGGTCGCTGCGGCGTCGGACTCGAGCAGTCGAGCCCCCATCGCCCGCAGGCGCTCGAGGGCCGCGAGCTGGGCCCGGGCCTCGGGCGACTCCTCGATCTCGGGGTCGTACGGCTGCCGACCGGCGTCGAGGTAGTCGACGAGGCGTTCGGGCGAGACGCCGTCGTCGGCACCCTCGACGGGCTCGTCGGACTCCGGGTCGGCCTCGACGGGCCCGTCGGGCGCCGGTTCGACCTCGACGGGAGCGCCCGCCTCGACGGGAGCGCCCGCCTCGACGGGAGCGCCCGCCTCGACGGGAACGCCCAGGTCGACGGGAACGTCGGGCGGGGTCGGGTCTTCGTGGGCATGGTCGGTGCCGTGGGGACGGTCACTCATCGCCAGGCCTCCATCTCGCGGGTCAGGGTCTCTCGGGCCCGGGCGAGCTGCCCCCGGACCGCGGTCACGGTGGTGCCGGTCCGTTCGGCGATCTCGGTGTACGACTCGCCGCCGACCTCGCGCAGCGCCCACACCTGCCGCTGGCTGGCCGGCAGTCGCGCGAGCGCCGCACGCAGCGCCTCCATGGCGTCGTTCGACGACGCCAGGCGTTCCGGATCGGTCGTCGGCGTCGCCGAGGCCAGCTCGAGGTCGTCGACGTCGTCGGTGAGTCGTCGCGACCGGATCAGGTCGAAGGCCTTGCGCGACACGATGCGCATCATCCAGCCCTTGGCCGCGGCGGGCGTCTGCAGCGTGGGCAGTTCACGCCAGATCGTGATGGACGCCTCTTGCACCGCGTCGGTCGCGTCGGCCCGGGAGCCGGTCAGCCGGGTGGCGTACGCCGTCATCAGCCCGAGGTGCCTCCGCAGCAGGACCTCGAAGGCCCGCTCGTCGCCCTCGGCGGCGCGCGACGCGAGCACCGCGTCGGAGGCCTCGGCCAGGTCTGCCGCCATGTCCGCCCCCTTCTGCTGCTGCGTCCGCCCGGTCTCCCCGGGACGAGGAGGCGCGAGTCGCGACCCGTGGATGAGTACCGACGCATTCCGTGACGTTCGGGCCCCGGAACGCGTCTCATTCCTGGATACACCGGAACCACCTGAACCGGTACCGGTTCTCCGGCGCGTCGGTGTCCACCCTCGGCACCCCCCATCGGGTAGGACCGAAGGGTGGCATCGACATTGCCCGCATCGAACACCTCGAACGACGAGAAGGAGTCACCCATGGCACCCGCCGACACGGCCCCCCGCAGCACCGTCCCGAGCACCACGGTCCCGAGCGGCACGGTCCCGAGCAGCACGGTCCCGAGCACGACCACCACGCCGGGCAAGACGGTCGTGGCCGACGGCGTCGTCGCCAAGGTCGCCGGCATCGCCGCCCGCGAGGTGCCCGGCGTCTTCGCCCTCGGCGGCGGCACCGCTCGCGCGTTCGGCGCCCTGCGCGACGTCATCGGCACGACCGACCTCGGTCAGGGCGTGCGCGTCGAGGTGGGCGAGACCCAGGTCGCCGCCGACGTCACGATCGTCGTCGAGTACCCGGCCCCCATGCACACGGTCGCCGAGCAGGTGCGCGCCGCCGTGGCCCGGACGATCGAGCAGCTCGTGGGCATGGAGGTCGCCGAGGTGAACGTCGCGATCAACGACGTCCACATCCCCGGTGACGACGACGCCGACGACGACTCCACCCGCGAGAGCCGCGTCTCGTGACCGCCACCACCACGGGCATGGCCGTCGGCGCCGTGCTCGCTATCTCGGCCCTCGCCTTCGGCTTCTGGGGCCTCGTCCTCGTCGCGGTCTTCATCGCGGTCGGGGCGCTCGTCGGACGCGTCGTCTCGGGTGAGACCGACGTGAAGGGCCTGCTCGACGCCCTGCGCGGACGGCGTTCGTCGTCATGACCGCTGCCGCCACCGCCTCCTCCCCCGCCGTCGAGCGCACGCCTGCGGACTCCGCCGACGTCCGCGGCACGGGTACCGTCGTCGCCGGGCACGTCAGCATCCCCGGCAAGGTGCTGCAGAAGGTGGCCACGGCCGTCGTCGCCGAGACCCTGCGCGTCCGTCGGGCCGACGTCCGCGTCGAGGCGGCGGACGATGCCGGGCACCTCGCCCTGCGCGTCTCGACGCCGGTGCGCGTACCGATGCTCTCCGAGGCCATGACGATGCCCGAGGGCGGGGTCGTCGCCGTCGTGCGCGACCTGCAGTCCACCCTGACCCGCCGGGTCTCCGACCTCGCGGGGCGGACCGTGTCCCGCGTCGACGTGACGGTCAGCGGCAGCCGCCTCGAGCGGACGGGGCACACCTCGTGAGCGAGATCGACCCCGGCCTGTACCGCCGCGTCCTGCGGCGTGAGCTGCACTCCTCCCGCTCGGGCAGCACCATCGTCGTGCTCGTCCTGCTGACGCTCGTCGTCGGGTACGTCGGCGTCGAGGCCGTCTACGCCGCACTCGGGCGACCGGCTCTGCTCTTCTCGCCGGTCGACGTCCTCGCGACGCTGACCTCGTCCGTCGACGGCGGCGGCACCTCGGGCCTCGTGCTCGGCGCGGGTGTCGTCGCAGCGCTCGTCGGTCTCGTCCTCGTCGCCCTCGCCATAACGGCCGGCCGTCGCGGACGCCACACCATCGACGACGCCCGCGTGGCGGTCGTGGTCGACGACCGCGTCATCGCCTCGTCGCTCGCCCGGACCGCCCGCACGTCGGGTCGCCTGTCCGAGCAGCAGGTCTCGGCCTGGGTCTCGAGACGACGGGCGCAGATCGACCTCACGCCGTCCTCGGGCCTCGCGGTCGACGACGCCGCGGTCGATGCCGCGGCCCGTGCCGAGCTCGAGTCCGTCGCCTACCGCCCGGCCCTGTCGGCCCGGGTCCGCACCACCGATCAGGGACGGCTCGGCGCATGACCTCCAGCAATCGGTTCGCGAACCGCCTCTTCCTGTTCGTCGTCGGGCTCGTCACCCTGGCCGTGGGCGTGTTCCTCGTGGTCGTCGCCCTGCCCGGCGGCGGTGCGCTGCGCGACCTGCTGTCGCCCGCGTCGTCGGCCGTCGACGACGCGGTGGCGACGACGCCGATCGACCCGACCGGCGGGACGGGCGGCAGCTGGCTGCCGCTGGCCCTCGCCCTGCTCTGCCTGCTGCTGGTGATCGTCTTCGTCGTCGCGATCTTCGCCCACGGGCACGGTCGCACCGACAGCGTCGTCGTCCACGACGACCCGGCCGGCTCGATCGCCGTGTCGAGCTCGTTCGCCGACACCGCCATCACCGACGCACTTCGCGACCGACGCGACGTGGCCTCGGTCGGCGTCTCGGCGTGGACGGTCACGGGCCGACCGGCCCTCAAGGTGCGCGTGCGCCTGACGGCGGGGTCGTCCCCGGCCCCCGTGGTCGCGGCGGCGTCCGACGTCGCCCGCGGACTCGACCGCGTGCTGGGCGAGACCGTGCCCGTGCTCGTCGAGATCACCGGAGCCTCGGCGGTGCGCAAGGGGTCCGACAGCCGCGTGGCCTGACGACCCGCGCCTCCTCGGCTCTGCGACCCGCACCTCCTCGGTTCGGCTCGGCCTCAGCGGACGGCGAGCAGGATCTTGCCGCTGTGCCCGCCGGACTCCATGCGCTTGTGGGCCGTGGCGACGAACTCGAGCGGGTAGACGCTGTCGAGCACCGGTCGCACCGATCCGGCCTCGACCAGCGGCCAGACGTGCTCGCGCACCTCGGCCATGATGGCGCGACGTTCGTCGAGCGGGCGGGCGCGCAGCGTGGTCGCCCAGACCCGTCCGCGCTTCGCCATCAGGCGCGACAGGTCGATCGTGGCCGACGCACCGCCCTGCACCGCGATCACCATGACGCGGCCGTTCACGGCGAGCGCCTCGACGTCGCGGGCGATGTAGTCGCCGCCGACCAGGTCGAGCACGACGTCGACGCCGCGGCCCTCGGTGAGCTCGTCGACGACCGCGACGAAGTCCTCGGTCTTGTAGTCGATGCCGCGGGTGGCGCCGAGCTGTTCGCAGAACGACGTCTTGTCGGCGGAACCGGCGGTGGCGTAGACGGTCGAGCCGAGCGCCACGGCCACCTGGATGGCGATCGAGCCGACGCCGCTGGCGCCGCCGTGCACGAGCAGGGTCTCACCCGGCTTCAGCCCGGCGCTCATGAACACGTTCGACCAGACGGTGGCGACGGCTTCGGGCAGGCCGGCCGCCTCGACGAGGTCGACGCCTCGGGGCAGGGGCAGCACGAGCCCCTCGTCGACCTGGACGCGGTCGGCGTAGCCACCGCCCGGCAGCAGGGCCACGACGTAGTCGCCGACGGCCGCGGCGGTGACGTGCTCGCCGGTCGCGACGACGGTGCCGCTGACCTCGAGCCCGGGCCAGGACGGTGCCCCGGCGGGCGACGGGTAGTGCCCCTCACGCTGGTTGACGTCGGCGCGGTTGACGCCCGCGGCGGCGACGTCGATCACGACCTCGCGCGGGCCGGGCACCGGCTCGGCCACCTCGGAGACGACGAGGGCGGAGGGCCCTCCGGGCACGGGGACGGTGATGGCACGCATGCTTCCATCCTCCCCCCGCGGCCCGGCACGCGCTGACTAGGCTTGTCGCGTGCTGCTCTCCGACCGCGACATCAAGCTCGAACTCGACGCCGGGCGAATCGGCCTCGACCCCTACGACCCGACGCTGATCCAGCCGTCGAGCATCGACGTGCGGCTCGACAGGTTCTTCCGCCTCTTCGACAACCACAAGTACCCGTTCATCGACCCGGCCGACGAGCAGCCCGAGCTGACCCGCCTGGTCGAGGCGAAGGCCGACGAGCCGTTCATCCTGCACCCGGGCGAGTTCGTGCTGGGCAGCACCTACGAGTTCGTCACCCTGCCCGACGACGTCGCGGCCCGCCTCGAGGGCAAGAGCTCGCTCGGGCGCCTCGGTCTGCTGACGCACTCGACCGCCGGCTTCATCGACCCCGGCTTCGGCGGGCACGTCACGCTCGAGCTGTCGAACGTCGCGACCCTGCCGATCAAGCTCTGGCCCGGCATGAAGATCGGCCAGCTCTGCTTCTTCAAGCTCAGCTCGCCGGCCGAGCACCCCTACGGTTCGTCCGAGTACGGCTCGCGCTACCAGGGCCAGCGCGGCCCGACCGCCAGCCGGTCGTTCCGGGGCTTCGTGCACACGGACGTCTCCGCCCGCGACTGACCGCCGCAGGCTCGTGCCGCGGTCGCGGGAGTCCAGAAGGCGCGGGTCGCGTCCTCGACGCTCGACGCCCCCCAGGAACGAGAAGGGGGTGCGGAAGGAACCCGACTCCCTCCGCACCCCGGCGACACGAGAGAAACCCGACGTCGATCTCGTGCGCTGTGACTCGCGGTCCTGAACCTGTCACCGCGAGGCTTTTTCATTCTGCGACCCTGTGCGCGCCGGGCAAACCCGGGCCTGTCCGGAAAACGAAACGGATGCTCAGCTTGCGAAGCGTAGGTGAAAATCTCATCCATCAGCCCTCGAGGGTGTCCCGGGGTGACCGTCCGAACTCGGCCGTGTACTGAGCCGCGAAGCGGCCCGCGTGGGCGAAACCCCAGCTGAGCGCCACACCCGCGACCGTGTGGCCGAGGGTGGGGTCGGCCATGACGAGGTCGCCGTGCGCCCCGCGCAGTCGGGCCCGCCGCAGCTCGGCCATGGGCGTCGAGTCGAGGTGGCGACGGAACGCCAGCTGCAGGGCCCGCGGCGTCACCCGAGCCGCCTCGGCCATCTCGACGACGCCGATGTCGTCGTGCGCGTGCTGCTCGATGAACTCGCGCGCCCGCCGCACCGTCGAGGGCAGGGGGGTGAGGCCGTCGTCCCCGCCCACACCGACGACGTTCGTCTCGAACGTCTCGAGGTAGGCCGCGACGAGCGACCGGAACGCCGAACCCCGCACGAGGGCGCTCGCCATGGCCGCGTCGTTGCGGATGACGTTCGCGTGGACGTGGGTCACGAGGTCGGACCAGTAACGGGCCATGGCGGCGGACACCGCCTCGGTGGCCGTCGAGCGGAGTCCCCCCGGGGCCGCCAGCCGCATGGCGCCCAGCTCACGCTCGACGGCGGCGCGGTCGAGGAGCACCTGACCGAGCACGAGGTCGAGCGAGTCCATGGTCTTCGCCTCGTGCGAGGGGAACGCGAACGGAGCACCGGGATCGACCCGGATCTCGTGGTCCCGCGTCCGCAACGACAAGCGGCCCGCCATCACCCCACCGGCGACGAGGAACCCCGCGGGCTCGCTCTCGGTCAGCAGTCGACCGCGCCGGTACTCGAAGCGGCACAGCGCGAACCGCGTCTCGCCCGAGACGGCCCGGCTGTAGACGAACGGCTCGGGACCGCTGCCCTCGAGCCGGGTGATCTTGTAGTTCTTGCGGATCAGGGCGTGCGCGACGTCCCGGTCGGTGGTGGTGACGCTGCGGACCCGCGGGTCGACGTGCGCCGAGAGCGGCACCGACGACGAATCGGGCAGGTTGGTCGAGGCTGATCCGGCGGTGGCTGCCGCCGCCTCGGGTGAGACTGATGACACGGTCGTTCCCCTCGGGTGGGACGGTGACCCGGGGTGGTTGGTCCCGGTTCGGTCGGGCCCGACGTCGGCGTCGGACGACCATTCCGAGATTATCCACCAGCTGCATGCGAGGCACCCCACGAACGGGGGGGCTTGTCAAGGCCCCGTCGGTGTGTTCGGGCCGGGCGTAGCGTCAGGTCATGGACTACAGAACCCTCGGGAACAGCGGTGCCTCGGTGTCGGAGCTGACACTCGGCACCATGACCTTCGGCGCCGAAGCCGACGAACCGACCTCACACGACATCCTCGACGCCTTCGTGGCGGGCGGCGGCACGCTCGTCGACACCGCCGACGTCTACAGCGCCGGCACCAGCGAGACCATCATCGGCCGCTGGCTGGCGAGCCACCCCACCGACGCCGATCAGGTGGTGCTCGCGACCAAGGGACGCTTCCCCATGGGCGACGGCCCGAACGACGTCGGCCTCTCGCGTCGTCACCTCGCGAAGTCCCTCGACGCGTCGCTGACCCGGCTCGGCGTCGAGCACGTCGACCTCTACCAGATGCACGCCTGGGACCACCTCACCCCGATCGACGAGACCCTGCGGTTCCTCGACGACGCAATCAGCGCGGGCAAGATCGGCTACTACGGCTTCTCGAACTACCTCGGCTGGCAGGTGACGAAGGCCGTCGGACGAGCCGAGGCCCTCGGGTTCGCACCGCCCGTCACGCTGCAGCCGCAGTACAACCTGCTCGTGCGCGACATCGAGCACGAGGTCGTGCCGGCCTCGCTCGACGCCGGCATCGGGCTGCTGCCCTGGTCGCCGCTGGCCGGCGGCTGGTTGAGCGGCAAGTACGTCCGCGACCAGGCACCCACCGGTGCCACCCGCCTCGGCGAGGACCCGAAGCGGGGCATGGAGGCCTGGGAGGCGCGCAACGCGGACGAGCGCACCTGGACCGTCCTCGACGCGGTCACCTCCATCGCCTCGGCGCACGACGCCTCGGCCTCGCAGGTCGCGCTGGCCTGGCTGCTGCGTCAGCCCGCGGTCACCTCGGTGATCCTCGGTGCGCGCACGGTCGAGCAGCTCGACGACAACCTGGGTTCGTCGGCGCTGGCCGCGGTCCTGACCGACGACGAGGTCGCCCGCCTCACCGCGGCGAGCGCACCCCGGGTCGACGACTACCCCTACGGCACGGCAGGCGTCGCCCAGCGCGACCGGAAGATCACCGGCGGCCGCTGACCAGGAGGCGCGGCGCGCCTCCTGCGGGCACCGCGCCTCCTGCGGGCACCGCGCCTCCGCACGCGCTGCGCCTCCGCACGACACCTCGAGATGGTCACCGCGCCAGGTTTTCTCCTGGCGCGGTGACCATCTCGCGGTGCTGTGGGGTGCAGCGTGGTGCGGCGGCACGCGTGACCGAGCATCCCGCCACGAAGTAAACATCCCGCCACGCAATCGTGTGGCGGGATGTTTACTTCGTGGCGGCGTGCCCTCCCCGAGCAAGGCGGCCCGGTGGACGGGGGTTCAGCGGGCGGGGGCTCAGCGCTGCAGCGACGCGGTGGCGCCGACGCGGCCGCGGGCTGCCCGCACGGCGATCGTGACGACCAGCACGACGACGGCGGCGACGATCGCGGCCACACCGGCGACGACGTTCTCGGGTTCGCCGGTCAGGCGGCCGACGGCGATCCAGGCGAGTCCCCACGACAGCGACAGGGCCGGAGCGATGCGGCCGCGGCCGGCGAAGGCCAGCACGACGCCGACGAGAGCGGCCACGCCGAGGACCACCGACGACCAGAACCCGGCCGCGAAACCGAAGCCGTCGAAGCCCGCGTCGACCAGGCCGGCGGCGATGTTGGCCACGGTCGCGACGCTGACCCACCCGAGGTAGAGGCCGAGCGTGCCGTCGGTGACGATCGCGTCGACCCATCCGCTCGACGCGGTGTGGAACAGGATGACGAAGATGCGTGCGAGCACGAGCAGCAGCGCGACGATCACGGCGGCACCGAGCCACACGCTGCCGAGCTGCACGGCGGCGAACAGCCAGGCCGCGTTGAGCAGCAGCGAGGCCGCGACCCAGTAACCCAGGCGGCGGTGCCGGGTGACGGCGCGCTGACCAGGGAGGGCCTGGTAGATCGCGTAGGCGACGAGGCCGAGGTAGATGACGCTCCAGATGCTGAAGGCCGTGGTCGCGGGAGCGACGGTGGTGGCGGTCGCACTGAGGGCGCCGCCCGCCGCGTCGGAGACCGAGACGCCGCCGAAGGCGCCCGAACCGTAGGCGGCCAGCACGATCGCGAGCACGGCAGTGACGACCACGACGATCTGGCGGACGACGTCGCGCGACGTCGCGGGGTCGGCAGGGGCTCGGGTGCTCGTGTCGGTGGTCATGCCGTGGACGCTAGTCGCGCCCGCCCGCCGATCTCTTAGTTGCTAAGAGGATTGCCAGGGAAGGCGGTCCGCACACCCGAGGAGGCGCGGTGCCGGCGGGCGGTCAGCCCACCTGGACGGGCGGCCCCGCGATCAGCAGCACCACGAAGACGACGACCACCGCGACGACCAGCAGCACGAGGGCGAGGACGAGGTGCCCGAGCATCCAGCGCAACAGGCGGTCGAGCGGACGTCGGTCGCGCGGGTCGTCGGTCGCCGTGCGGCGCCAGGCACCGGCGAGGAGGCCGCGGCGGTCGATCCAGCGCTCGACGGGCAGGGAGGCGAACGGCACCACGGCGCTGGCGAGGGCGGCCAGGGTCACGCCGCCCGACCAGCGCTGGTTCACCGCGACGACGACCCCTGCCACGAGGTAGGCGAGGAACACGAAGCCGTGGATCGGCCCGGCCACGCTGACCGGCCAGTCGCCCACCCCCACCCCGTACTTCAGGACCATGCCCGCAATCAGCAGCGACCAGGTCACCACCTCGGCGACGGCGAACGAACGGAAGAGGGTGCGAGGCGACACGAGCTGCTCCTGGTGAGGGGCCGACGGGGACCCACCCATGCTCGCAGCCCCCGCCTGGGCACCGCCCCTGCCCCTGCCCGGGCTCGGGCTCGGGCTCGGGCTCCTGCTCGCGCTCGGGCTCGGGCTCGGGCTCGGGCTCGGGCTCGGGCTCGGGCTCGGGCTCGGCGAGACGTCACGACGGCCCCGGGGGCGGACGGGTGCGAGCGTGCAGGAGGCGCGGGGCGAGGCGACCACGCAACGTGCGTACCCCTCTGGCTGGGTGCCGACCCGCGCCTCCTCGGTTGGATGGGGTGCATGACGACACTCGCGATCATCGGAGCAGGCAAGGGGCTCGGCGCTGCCGTGGCCCGACGATTCGGCGCGGAGGGCTTCAGCGTCGCACTCATCTCACGGCACCAGGGCCGGCTCGACGCCCTCGCGGCCGAGCTCGAGGCCGACGGCGTCACCGCGCAGGGCTTCACCGCCGACGTGCGCGACCCGGCGAGCATCGCGGCTGCGCTCGAGCAGGCCACCGAGCAGCTCGGGCCGATCCAGGTGATGCAGTACAGCCCGCTGCCGCAGAAGGACTTCATGCGCCCGGTGCTCGAGACCATGCCCGCCGACCTGGTCGGTCCGGTCGAGTTCTCGATCTACGGGCCGGTCGCGGCGGTGCACCAGGTGCTGCCCGGCATGCGGTTCCTGCCCGACGGTGGCGGCACCATCCTCTTCGTCAACGGCGGCTCGGCCGTCACGCCCGGGGCGAAGGTCACCGGCACGTCCATCGCCTTCGCGGGGTTGACCGCCTACGCGCAGCTGCTCCACGACGAGCTCGCCGGCGAGGGCATCCACGTCGGTCAGCTGATCATCCCCGGCGGCATCGAGCCCGAGAGCAGCGACAAGAGCCCGGAGGCGCTGGCCGAGCTGCTCTGGCAGCAGCACGTCACTCGCGGCGACTTCCGCACCACGGCGCCCGAGAAGGGCACGCCCGCCTGACGTCGAGAGCGCGGGCGGAGGGCTGATCCCTCCGCCGGCCGGCCATGAACCCCGTTTCGAACGATGCACCCGTTTTCTTCTGGGTTCATCGTTCGGAACGGGGTTCTTCGCTGATCCGGTTCGTACCGGATCGGCACGGCTCGGGCCCGGGTCAGCACGGCGCGGACCCGGGTCAGCACAGCGCGGGTGCGGGCCCGGGCCCGGGCCCGGGCCCGGGCCCGGAACCGTAGCGGGCAGGCTCAGACGCCGCCGAAGCGCTCGGTGCGGACGCGGGTCGGCGCGTGCCCGAGCTCGACCAGCCACCCGGCGACGACCGCCACGAACGAGTTGGCCCCGCAGACGTAGACCAGCGGGTGCTCGGAGGCGGGCAGCACGAGACGCTTGAGCTCGTCGCGGGTGAGTCGGCCTGCCTGCCTGCCGTGCCCCTCGGGAGCGGTGCGACTGAAGACCCAGTCGACGACGAGGGGCACCCGAGGCCCGGTCGCGTCGTGATCCGAGGAGGCGCGTGCGGCCTCGTCGAGCTCCGCCACGTACCACCGTGAACCCGGGTCGCGCACCGAGGCGAGCAGCCGCATCGGGGGTGCGTCCCGGCCTCGTGCCCGCACCATCGCCATCAGGGGTGCGACGCCCGACCCCCCGCCGATCAACTGCACGGGGGCCGACGTCGGCGGGGTGGCCCCCTCGGGCTCGGGCAGCACCGCGTGCACGGCCGACTCGGGTTCGAACTCGGTCGGCGGCCAGACGAACCACCCGCCGATCGGGCCGCGCACCTCGATCGGGTCGCCGGGTTCGGCCGCGTCGACCAGGTAGGGCGAGACCTCGCCGTCGTCGAGGCGCTCGACGGTGACCTCGATCTGCGGGACCGGACCCGCGCCTCCTGCGCCTCGCGCGCCGTCGGAGGCCCGGACGTCGCTCAGCGAGTACGACCGCACGGCCGTGTAACCGTCGTCGGCGGTCAGGCGCAGGTCGACGTGCTGGCCGGCTCGCGCGGGACGGAGGCCGGGCACCGCGAGGGTCAGGGAGCGGGCTCGCGGCGTCTGCGCGACCGACGAGATGATCGTGGCGGGCAGCCAGTCGTACGGGTCACCCACGGGGTCGGTCCCGCCAGCCCCACCGGCCCCGGCCCCGGCCCCGGCGACGGGCTCGCTCACGCGTACCGTTCTTCCTTCCACGGGTCGCCGTGCGGGTGGTAGCCCATGCTCTCCCAGAAGCCGCGGCGGTCGGTGGCCATGGTCTGGATGCCCTGCAACCACTTCGCGCTCTTCCAGAAGTAGAGCCCGGGCACGAAGAGGCGCGCGGGCCCGCCGTGCTCGGCGTGCAACGGCTGCCCCTCGTAGGTGTCGACCACCCAGGCCTTGCCCCCCAGCAGCTCGTCGAGCGGCAGGTTGGTCGTGTACCCGCCGTGGCTGGTCGCCATCGCGAACTCGTGCGTCGTCTCGAGGCCGTCGAAGAGCGTGTCGAGCGAGACGCCCCGCCAGTGCGTGCCGAGCTTCGACCAGCTCGTGACGCAGTGGATGTCGGTCTCGATCGCCTCGTGCGGAAGTGCCTGGAAGTCGGCCCAGCTCAGCGAGCGCTGCCCGGTCTCGGTCGCGACCTGGAGCTCCCACCGCTTGATGTTCGGCGTGGGGCCGGCCGAGAGGACCGGGAACCCGCTCTCGAGGTACTGCCCCGGGGGCAGTCGCGGGTCGGCCGCGCGCCGCCTGCCGAAGCCGGTGAATCCTGCCATGGTGCGCCTCCTCGGGGTGGAGCGGGGTCGTTCGCGGGCGCGTCCCGCGCCCGTCAGCCTACGCACGACCCCCGACGTCGCAGGGCCCCGAGGCTGCGTCCGCGCTGGGAGAACGTTGACCCCGGCATGGGTGGAGGTCGTACGGTGGATGCAGGTCAATTCGAAAGGACCCCACATGGCTGAGTACACCCTGCCCGATCTGCCCTACGACTACTCCGCTCTGGCGCCGCACATCAGCGCGAAGATCATGGAGCTGCACCACTCGAAGCACCACAACACGTACGTCACCGGCGCGAACACGGCCAACGCCGCCCTCGCCGAGGCCCGCTCGACGGGTGACCTGGCGAACGTCAACAAGCTCGAGAAGGACCTCGCCTTCAACCTCGGCGGCCACGTCAACCACTCGATCTTCTGGACGAACCTCACCCCCGAGACCAGCGAGCCCACCGGCGACCTGCTCGAGGCCATCGGCCGCGACTTCGGCGACCTCGAGAAGTTCAAGGCCCACTTCACCGCCACCGCGCTCGGCGTCCAGGGCTCGGGTTGGTCCGTGCTCGCCTACGACGTGCTCGGCCAGCGCCTCAGCGTCTTCCAGCTCTTCGACCAGCAGGGCAACGTGCCGTTCGGCCTCGTCCCCCTGCTGATGCTCGACGTCTGGGAGCACGCCTACTACCTCGACTACCAGAACGTGCGCGCCGACTACGTCAAGGCCTTCTGGAACATCGTCAACTGGAGCAACGTCGAGGCCCGCCTCGCCGCCGCGACGACCAAGACCGACGGTCTGATCACGCTCTAGTCGCTCCACCTGCACCACGCCGACGGCGCGTCCCCACCCGGGGGCGCGCCGTCGCCGCGTCCCCTCGGCCCGCGACGACTCGTCCCCACCACCGGTGCGTTCGTCCTGAAGGATGAAAACCCGCAGGAGGCGCGCGCGGCCCGACGACGACGCCTTACGGTCGTCGACATGGACACCATCCCCGACGACCTGCGCACCTGGGTGCCGCGCCTCGCGGCCCCCGTATCCGCCGCGGTCTTCGTGATGCTCTGGACGATCGCCGAGGCCGGCCGGGGCGATCTCGTCGAGAACGTCGTCGTGTTCGGCCTGTTCGGCATCGCCATCGGCCTCTCGGTCTGGATGCCCTGGACCTCCGTCGGGGTGCTGACGGTCGTGCCGGCCCTGCAGCTGGCCGGCTGGGTCGAGGCGCCAGGGGCGACGACGTGGCCGACGTACCTCGCCATCGCGTTCGTGGCGTTCTTCGCGGCCTTCGCCCGGTCGGTCGCCGTGCGGTTGGTCGCACTGGCCGCCGCCGGCCTCGCCTCGGGGCTGGCCGCGATCGCCATGGCCGTGCCCACCCTCGCGCGGCCGTACGTCTGGTCGTCGTGGGTGGGCGGCGGCCAGGGCACGAAGACCGACGTCATCACCCTGGCTGCCTCGCTCTTCGGTGCCGCGGCCGCGGCCTGGGCGGTCGGCATCTTCCTGTCGAGCGTGCTGCGCGTGCGCCGCATCGGGCAGGTGCTCGAGCTGACCGAGACGCGCTTCCACGAGACGGACTTCGAGCTGCGCCTCGCCCACGACCGAGCCCGCATCTCGCGGGACGTGCACGACGCCCTCGCCCACTCGCTCGCGGTGGTCGTGTCGCAGGCGCAGGGCGCCCTCGCCCTGTCGGCGACCCGTCCCGAGGTCGTCGAGCAGGCGCTGCGCACGATCGCCGACGTCGGCCGCACCTCGCTGGTCGACGTGCGACACCTGGTCGAGCGCATCCAGCAGGACGCCGACGACGCGACGCCCCGGGAGACCATCGTCGACCTCGACCGGCTGGCGACGACGATGCGCGACGTCGGCATGACCGTGACCCTGCGTCATCTCGGCGACTCCGCCGAGCTGTTGCCCTCGCAAGAGCTCGCAGTCTTCCGCATCGTGCAGGAGTGCCTGACCAACGCCCTCAAGCACTCGGGCTCGTCGAGCACCGTCGACGTCGCGCTCGACTGGCGTGGTCCCGGTCTCGCCCTGCTCGTGACGTCGTCGGGCGACGACCCGCTGGTCGCCGCCCGCCGCGGCACGGGCCGGGGCACCGGCATCGCCAGCATGACCGAACGGGCCCGGCTCGCCGGTGGCTGGCTGACGGCCGAGCTCGGCGACGACGGCGTCTTCGTCGTCACCGCCTTCCTGCCGACACCCGAACCGATCGGACTCCTGCAGTCCTGGACGGAGCAACCCGCATGACCGACGTGACGACCGTGACGACGCGCACCGCGCCTCCTGCCCTCGTGAGGGTGGTCGTCGTCGACGACCAGCCGTTGTTCGCCTCGGGGCTGCAGATGCTGATCGAGGCGCAGTCCGACCTGATCTGCGTGGGCACGGCCGTCGACGGGGCCGCCGGCGTGGCCCTGGTCGAGCGTGAGCGGCCCGACGTCGTGCTGATGGACCTGCGCATGCCCGTGATGAACGGCCTCGAGGCCACCACGCGCATCGTCGCGGCGGCGAGCACCGACCCCGACTCGACCCCGCGCGTCGTGGCCCTGACCACGATCCAGCGCGACGAGGCCGTGTTCAGCGCCTTGAAGGCCGGGGCCTACGCGTTCCTGACGAAGGACGCGACGCCCGACGAGGTGTTGACGACGATCCGCGCGGCGGCGGCCGGCGAGCCGGTGCCGACCGCGGCCGCCGCGCTCGACGTGGTGCACGCGTTCGCCGTACCGACGCCGTCGCCGAAACGGCGGAGCGAGCCGCTCGAGGTGCTCTCACCTCGCGAGCGCGAGATCTTCCTGCTCGTGGCGAGGGGCCTGAGCAACGCCGAGATCGCCGAGAGCGCGTGGCTGAGCGAGGCGACGGTCAAGAGCCACGTCCGGGCGGTGCTGCAGAAGCTCGGCATGCGCAACCGCGTGCAGATCGTCGTCTTCGCCTACGAGAACGACCTAGTGGGCCCGGCGCGCGACGACGAGGGGGGAACGCGATGACCGGCGAGAAGAGCGTTCCACCCGGCAGCGTTCCTCCTCGACGACGAGCGAAACGGGTGACGCTCGCCGCCGTGGTCGCGGTGGTCGCCGGCGTCGTCGCCTACGGCATCCCCGCGAACGCGGCCTACGCGTTGCCCGACCTGCCGGCGAAGGACGTCGACGCGTGGACGATGCCGCTCGACCGGTACGTGCCGGTCGGCGAGACCTCGTCGGCCTACGCCTTGCTCCTCGTGGCCCAGCAGTGCATGGTGGGGGCGGGCTACGACGACTACGTGGTGCCCTGGCGGGACGTGGCGGCGAGCGACCGGGCGGGCGAGCTGTCGACGAACGGTTCGCTCCGCCTGCGGGCCTTCGACCTGGCGACGGCCGAGACCCGGGGCTACCACGCCGCCTCGGTGATCGATGCGGGGGCCGCGGCCTGGTCGGAGTTCTCGGCGCAGCCCTGGACCACCGGCAGATCCGACCGGTTCGACACCTGCGTGCAGCGGGCCCGCAAGACCGTGCCGTCGTTGGACGACTACTACAACCGGACCCAGTCACTCGTACGCCTCAACAACGCGGCGTTCGAGGGGGCTCGCGACGACCCCACGGTGACCGCGACCTGGGACGACTGGCGCGGGTGCATGCAGGACGCCCGGGTCGGCGACGTGGCCTCCGACCCGTCGGGCATGCCGACCCGCGAGATGGCCGACCGGTTCGAGACGCTCGACTCGAGCACGTCGCCGACCGCCGACGAGATCGAGATCGCGACGGCTGACGCCCGCTGCCGCGAGTCCTCCGGCTACCGCGACGCCCTCTACGAGGCCGAGTGGCAGCGCCAGCTCACCGTGCCGCACGACGACGGTGAGCTCTTGGCCCAGATCGACACCGCGGCCCTCGCGGCCGACAACGCCACGATCCGGCAGGTGCTGACCGAACTCACGCCGCCTCGGCCGCCCTCCTGACCGCGCGGGCCCCCTCCTTGAGGGGACTGGAAAACCGGTCGTGCAGTATCTAACCTGGGTGTACAGAGGACACGTCGGGGGACGGGGGCACATCCGACGGCCTGATCAGCGGGGGCAACGAGCTGGTCAGGCCTTCGTGCCCGGGGGCCACGACGGTGGGCAGCACGAACGCCCACATGTCGCGCAGCCGGTCGAAGAGGTCGGAGCGGCCGGTCAGGGCCTGCGACACGATGTGCACGCCGGCGTACGACCCGACGACGAACCGGGCGACGCTCTCGACGTCGGTGTCGTCACGGAAGTCCCCGTCGGCGACCGCCCGCTCGACGAGTCCCGAGATCTGGGCCTGCCAGTCGAGGTACGGGTGCTCGACCCGGAGGTCGCGGCTCGGCGACTGGGTGGTCAGGCGGATGCCCGCCGTCACGAGCACCTCGGTGGTCAGCTGCGTCGCGAGCGACGCGCACGAGAGCATCAGCGCCTCGGCACCGCTGCCCGCGGTCTCGGACACCTGGTCGGCGTAGGCCCGCGAGAGGGCGTGCTGCTCGGCGATGACCGCGTTCGCGAGGTCGGCCTTCGAGCGGAAGTGGAAGTAGAGCGCACCCTTGGTCACCTTGGCGGTCTCGGCGACGAGGTCGAGCGAGGCGTCGCTGTAGCCGTGCTCGTCGAAGACGACGGCGGCCCCTCGGATGATGGCGGCGCGGGTCGCCTGGGCGCGTTTCTGCTGGGGCATCGGGTGGGTCTCTCCTGCGGGTCGAGACGGTGCCCTGCGAGGCACCGCACGGCCGTCCCCCGTCGACCGCTGCACACGTTACCGGGGCCACCTGCGCCCTCCGACAGCTGCCGGGGTACGCGTGGCGAAGCGTTTCGGGGTACGACTGACCGGTCCGCCTGCCGCTCGTGACGACGCGTGCCGCGCCTGGTCACGGCGCGCTAGCGTGCGAGCATGACGCTCAGCCTCGTGCCCATGCCCACCTCCCGTCTCGTGCCCTGGATGCGACGCTCGAGCGACGAGTACGAGAAATCCCGCGTGCTCGCCGGCGAGACCCCCGAGCAGGCTGCCGAGGCCGCCCGACGCTCGTTCGGCGAGGCCTTCCCCGACGGGTCGCCGGCCGACGGGCACCTCGTCTACGACGTCATCGACGACGCCCGACCCGGTGAGCCCGTCGGCATCCTCTGGATCGCACCTCGCGTGCCCGGTTCGTCGGACTGGTGGGTCTTCGACGTCGAGATCGACGAGGCCCACCGCGGCGCCGGACTCGGGCGGGCGACGATGCTGCTCGCCGAGCAGGCCGCCGCCCGTCACGGCGCCGTGACCCTCGGCCTGAACGTGTTCGGCTACAACGAGGTCGCCCGCCACCTCTACGAGTCGCTCGGCTACGAGACGACCGCCGTGCAGATGAAGAAGCCCGTCACCGCCTGAGGGGCGACCCGGGAGGCGCGGTGCCGGACTCGGGGACGGGCACCGGCTCGGGCGAGGCGACCCGCGCCTCCTCGGGGTCGCCGTCCCCGGCGCGGACCCTCGGCACGCGGCTGGCGTACAGCACACCGCCGACCACCGCGACGCCGGCGACGAGCTCGACCAGGTCGGGCACCTCGCCGAACGCCAGCCACGAGGCCAGCACGCCGACCACGGGCACCAGCATCGAGAACGGTGCGACGGTCGCCGAGGGGTAGACCGAGAGCAGGCGCGTCCAGATGCCGTAGCCGACGACCGAGGCGATCAGCACGAGGTAGAGCAGGCAGAGCACCGACGGCAGCGCCTCGAGCGTGAAGACCGTGCCGAGGCTCTCGCCGATGCGGGCAGGCCCCTCGACGACGAACGACAGCGCGAGCATGGGCACCGGCGCGACGATCGACATCCACAGCGTCAGGTGCATCGGGTTCGGCGGCGCGGCCCGTCGGACGGCCACGTTGCCGATCGCCCAGCCGAGCGCGCCGCACAGCGTCAGGACGACGGGCAGCAGCGCCGCGACCTGCGACCGGTGGCCCGCGATGACGACGAGCCCGACCACGGCGATGCCGATGCCGATCGCCTGCCGACGCGTGATGCGTTCACGGAGCCAGAAGCCCGCGATGACCACGGTGAACGGGGCCGAGGCCTGCAGCACGAGCGAGGCGAGACCCGAGGGCATGCCCGCCGCGATCCCGAGGTAGAGGAACGCGAACTGCAGCATGCCGAGCGTCGCCCCCACCAGCAGGAGGCGCGACCACGGGATCGCGGGACGCGGCACCAACAGCACGGTCGGCACCGCCAACAGGGTGAAGCGCAGCGCCACGAGCAGGAACGGCGGGAAGTGTTCGAGGGCGATCGCCGTCACCGGGAAGTTGATGCCCCAGCAGACGGCGACGACGAGGGCGAGGAGGCGGTCGCGGACGGTCACCGGTCCATCGTGGCGTGCCGGACCGTTCAGGACCAGCGCAGATGTCCGCGAGGTCTTTGTAGGCTGCCTTCATGGACCTCGCCCACCTCGACCTGCTGCGAGAACTCGCCGACCGCGGCAGCGTCACCGCCGTCGCGGCCGCGACGCACCGGTCGCCCAGCGCCGTGTCGCAGCAGCTGAAGACGCTCCAGCGTCAGCTCGGGGTCGAGCTCGTCCGTCGCGTCGGCCGGGGCGTCGTGCTGACCGAGGAAGGCAGCGCACTGGCCCGGGCGTCGATCGGGGTCGCGACCGCGGTCGCCGAGGCCGAGGCGGCGTTCGACGCCGTCCGCGGAGGCACGGGCGGCGTGGTGCGGGTGTCGATGTTCGCCTCGGCGGCCGAGCTGCTGCTGCCCGGGCTGCTGCACCGCATGAAGGCGCACCCAGGCGTCGAGCTCGACGTGGCCGACCGGGACGTCTCGGAGGACGAGTTCGCACCCCTGACGGCCGACTTCGACGTGGTGCTCGCGCACCGGTCGGACGGTGTGCTGCCGCCGGGCCGGGGCTCGACGACCGTCGTGTCGCTGCTGCGCGAACCGCTCGAGGTGGCACTGCCCCTCGGCCATCGGCTGGCCGACCGCGGACGCGTGGCCGTCGACGACGTCATCCGCGAGCCGTGGATCGGCGTCCCCGAGGGCTACCCGATCGACCGCGTGCTGGTGTCGATGGCCGTGCAGTCGGGCGTCGCGCCCGAGGTCGTCCACCGCACGGTGCACCTGCCCCTGATCGAGAACCTCGTCGCCGCCGGACACGGGGTGGCACTCGTGCCCCGCCACACGTCCGCGTCGCGCGCGCCCGGCCGGTTCCACCTGGCGACGCTCGAGAACGTGCGAGCCGGGCGGCACCTCGAGGCCCTGATGCGACCCGACCGCGCGGCCCGGCCGGCCGTCCGCACCGTGGTCGACGAGATCCGGGCCGAGGCCGCGTCGATCTGACGAACCAATGGGTGAGGCGCGCGAAGTCTCGTCGCCACCTTGTGACACCGAGCTCTCGGACGTACAGTTTTCTGTACTCAGGAGGCATCATGAAGACACTCACCTATTCCGAATCCCGTGCGAACTACGCGGCGACGCTCGACTCGGTCACCGACGATCGCGAAGAGGTCGTCATCACCCGTGCCGGCCACGACCCCGTCGTGCTCGTCGCCCTCGACGACTACGAGTCGCTGAAGGAGGCGGCTTACCTGTTGCGCAGCCCGGCGAACGCCCGGCGACTCCTGGGGGCCATCGAGCGCTTGAGCGACGGCGGCGGGAGCGAGCGCGAGCTGCACAGATGAGGATCGTCTTCGACGACGACGCGTGGGACGACTACGTGTACTGGCCGACGCAGGACCGAAAGGTGCATAAGCGCATCAACACCCTGATCCGTGACATCGAACGCAACGGGAACGAGGGCATCGGGAAGCCCGAGGCCCTCAAGCACGGATTCCACGGCTTCTGGTCTCGCCGCATCACCGACGAGCACAGGCTCGTCTACAAGGTCACCGAGACGGACGTCTTGATCGCGCAGTGCCGCTACCACTACTCGGGCTGAACTCGCGTGGTCAGCGGACGCCCTTCGTCGCGAGGAAGGCGACGGGGTCGGTCGCGACGCCGCCCTGGCGCACCTCGAGGTGCAGGTGGCAGCCGGTCGAGCCGCCCGAGGTGCCGACGCCGGCGATGTTCTGGCCGGCCCGGACCTGCTGGCCGACCGAGACGTAGATGCCGTTGCGCTCCATGTGGGCGTACGCGCTGCTGACCCCGCCGCCGTGGTCCACGACGATCAGGTTGCCGTAGCCGCTCGACGACCCGGCGTAGCTGACACGGCCGGCCGAGACCGAGTAGATGGGCGTGCCGCAGGCCGCACCGAAGTCGGCGCCCGCGTGCAGCTTGTACTCGCCCGTGATCGGGTGGATGCGGTAGCCGTAGGCCTGGTACGAGCTGTATGAGCGGATGGCCGCGACCCACCCCGTGCCCGGGTCGGGCACGGTGACGCCCGGGCCCGGGCCGCCCGTACCGGGTGCCACGGGGCCCGTGCCGCCCCCGGCGGCCGGGGCGGGACGCGCCGCCGCGGCTGCCGCGGCCGCGGCTGCCGTCTGGGCCTGGGCGTAGGCCTGCTCGAGCGTCATGCGGTCGTCCTCGAGCAGGGCGACCTGCGCGGCGAGGGTGGCCTTCTCGTCGTCGACGGCGACCAGGTCGGCCTCGGCCGTCACGCTGGCCGCGGCCGCGTCGTCGAGCGCGGTCTGGGCGTCGGCCGCGAGCCGGTCCCGTTCGGCGAGCGCCACGGCGGCCTGGTCGGCCAACGAGGTCGCGAGGTTGTCGGCGGCCTGCGCCCGCTCGCGGAGGCGGCCGACGTTCTCGCCGAGCTTGCTCGACAGGCTCAGGCCTTTGAGGACCTCTTGGGCGCCGTCGCCGGCCGCGAGGAGGTCGCCCACCATGCCCCCGCTGCCGGGGCGGGCCATCAGGGCAGCGGCCTGGCCGACGACCCGTCGCGACGAGTCGGCGGTCGCACGGGCCTCGGCCCGACGCGTCTCGAGCTGCTCGTGCCGCGCGGTCGCCTCGTCGACGGCCGCCTGGGCCTCGCCCAGCACGCGTCCGGCCTCGTCGGCCGAGGTGCGGGCGGCTTCGGCACGGGCCGACGCGGCGTCGAGCGCCGTCTGCAGGTCGGCCAGCGCCTTCTTTTTGGCGGACTCGTCGCCGCGCGCGGCGAGGACGGCCTGCCAGGTCGGGGCGGCGGCGCTCGCCCGGTCGGGGACGACGAGCACGGCGAGCAGCGCCACCACCAGCGCGAGGACGAGGGTCGACGCCGACGTCCGTCGGTGGAGTGGGCTCGAGGCGGAAACGGGGCGGACGGAGTGGGGCATGGCTCTCTGTCTGTCTGGTGCGCACGACCCGTCCGGTGAGGCCGGGGGTGCGCCGCGGTGCAAGGGCGTCCGCGCTCGGGCCTCGCGGACCACCCAGCCTAGCGAGATGCGCGGGGTCGGAACCAGCGCGGCCACCCGGCACCGCGCCTCCTCGGGGTGACCGACGCCCTGGGGAGGAGACGTCGACGCGGCGGCGACCCCGGCGGCGATGCCGGCGCCCGCGAGGTACGGCCGTGTCCCCCTTTCGGCCCCTGTGCGCGAGGGTGCATCCGTGGTCGACTGTCCCTTCCACCACCGTCGGGGCAGCATCCCCGGCTGCGCCGAGAGAGGCGCAGATGGCATCGTCCCGACCGGCCCGGACCACCCTCGGCCTGCTCGCCGCGGCCGCCGTCGTCCTGCTGGCCGCGTGCTCGTCGGGTGACACCACCCGCCCGACGCCGACCGACGGGTCGTCGAGCCCGACCCCGACCCCGACGTCGCAGGCGACCCGGGTGACGCCCGAGACGATCCGCACGGCTCCGTCCGGCACGGTCTTTCACGGCGGCATCGCCCTCGAGCCGAACTCGCTGGCGGTGCGGGCGGAGGCGACGCTCAGCGCCGACGGGGAGACGGACGCCGCCCGGGCCGCGGCCATGATCGCGAAGCGCCCGGTCGCGATGTGGATCGGCGACGGCTACGACGACGCGCAGCTCGTGAAGGTCATCACCGACTACCTCGCCGCCGCCGAGGAGCAGGGTGCGACGCCGGTGTTCGTCACGTACGCGATCCCCGACCGGGACTGCGGCAACTACTCGGCCGGCGGCCTGTCCGTCGAGCGCTACCCCGCCTGGAACGCGACCGTCGCGGCCACCCTCGCCGGGCACCGGGCCGCGGTCATCGTCGAGCCCGATTCGCTCGGCATGCTGAGCCGGTGTCCGCAGCTGGCCGACACGCGCCTCCCGCTCTTGAGGCAGGCCGTCGCCGACTTCGCGGCGGCCGGTGTGCCCGCCTACCTCGACGGCGGCAACTCGCACTGGGTGCAGCCCGAGGTGATGGCCGAACGACTGGAGGCGGCGGGCGTCGACCAGGCACGCGGCTTCTTCACCAACGTCGCCGGCTTCTACCCCGTGGGCGACGAGCAACCGTACGCCGAGGAGGTGGCCGCGATGACGGGCGGCAGCCGCTACGTGATCGACGTGTCGCGCAACGGCCGCGGCTGGAAGGGGACCTGGTGCAACCCGGAGGACGTCGGCCTCGGCCAGGACCCCCGCGTCGTGTCCGACGACGGCCGCCTCGACGCCCTGCTCTGGGTCAAGACGCCGGGAATCAGCGACGGCACCTGCAACGACGGACCCCCGGCCGGCGAGTGGTACCCGTCGTACGCCGAGATGCTCGTCGACCGCCGCCCCGAGTGGGCGCGCAGCTGACCGGCGACGCCTAGCGCAGTCGGGCGCGCAACAGCTCGAGGAACTCGTCGGCCATCGCGAGCTGACGCTCGAGCTTCGCGCGACGCTCGACGGTCTCGTCGACGAACGCCGCCAAGGAGGCGCGGGTCGCCTGGTCGCGCCCGTCGCCCTCGTCGCCCGCCCCGGGCTCGCCCGCAGCCCCGCCGTCGTCGCCCGCCCCGCCGTCGAGCGCGTCGACGACCCGCAGCAGCTCGGCCATCTCGTCGAGGCTGAACCCCAGCGGCTTCATGCGCCGGATCACCATGAGTCGCAGGTAGTCGTCGTGCGTGTACAGCCGGAACCCGCCCTCACTGCGGCCCGACGGCGTCAGCAGACCGACCTCGTCGTAGTGGCGGATCGTGCGCAGCGACATCTCGGTGCGGTCGGCGAGCTCGCCGATCTGCATCGTGGCGGTCTCGTCGGGCATGGGGTCTCGTTTCATCTCTACCCTCACGTAAGGGTAGGGTTGCATCGTACGGCAGTGTCGCCGGCTCCCCCATTCTTCCGCACACCCCCAGGAGTCCCCCGTGACCACTGCCCCCGACTCCGACCGCGCGCGCCCTGAACCCGCCGCGCGGTCGGTCCGCCCCACCCGCCCCGCCGACACGGTGCTGTCCGTGTTGCGCAACCCGCGCCTCCTGACCCGCGAGGCCCTGGCCGGCGTCGTCACGACGCTCGCCCTCGTGCCCGAGGTCATCTCGTTCTCGGTGATCGCCGGGGTCGACCCGATGGTCAGCCTCGTCGCGTCGATCGTGCTGGCGCTCGTCATGTCGGTGCTCGGCGGCCGCCCGGCGATGGTCACCGCCGCCGCGGGGTCGGTCGCCCTCGTGATCGCGCCGCTGGTGCGCGAGCACGGCACCGACTACGTGCTGCCGACGGTCGTCCTGGCCGGGCTCGTGCAACTCGCGTTCGGGCTCGCCGGTCTCGCCCGGCTGATGCGGTTCATCCCCCGCTCGGTCATGATCGGCTTCGTCAACGCACTCGGCGTGCTGATCTTCGTGGCGCAGGTGCCGCACATCATCGACCAGCCGTGGGTCGTCTACCCGCTGTTCGCCCTGACCATCGCGATCGTCGTGCTGTTGCCGAAGGTGACGAAGGCCGTGCCGGCACCGCTGGTCGCCATCGTCGTCGTGACGGTCATCGCCGTGGCCGCCCGCCTCGACGTGCACACCGTCGGCGACGAGGGACCGATGGGCGGCGGCCTGCCCGGCCTGACCCCGTGGCTCGCTCCGTTCACGCTCGAGACGCTGCAGATCATCTGGCCCACCGCCCTCAGCGTCGCCTTCGTCGGCCTGATGGAGACCCTGCTGACCGCCAAGCTCGTCGACGACCTCACCGAGACCCCGTCGCACAAGGGCAAGGAGTCCTGGGCGCTCGGCGTCGCGAACATCGCAGCCGGCTTCTACGGCGGCATCGCCGGCTGCGCCATGATCGGCCAGACGGTCGTCAACGTGAAGATCGGGCGGGCCCGCACCCGGGTGTCGACGATCGCGGCCGGGCTCTTCCTGTTGCTGCTGGTCACCGGGCTGAGCGCCGTGATGTCGGCGATCCCGATGGTGGCGCTGGCGGCGGTCATGATGATCGTCGCGATCACCACGGTCGACTGGCACTCGCTGAAGCCGTCGACCCTGCGGCGCATGCCGGTGCCCGAGACGCTCGTCATGGTGGTCACGGTGGCCGTGGTCGTCGCGACGAACAACCTCGCCCTCGGCGTCGCGGTCGGCGTGCTGCTCGCGATGGTGCTGTTCGCCCGGCGGGTGGCCCACGTGATCACGGTCGAGCGGCACGTGACGCCGGGCGCCGTGGCCGACACCGGCACCCTCGGCGAGGCCACGGCCGCCTCGAACGCAGAAGGCGCGGGTGCGGTCGTCGGGTCTGCCCCGGCCCCCGAGACGGTGCGGTACGACGTCATCGGCCCCCTCTTCTTCGGCAGCAGCAACGACCTCGTCGAGCACTTCTCCTACGGAGACGACCCCGAGGCGGTCACCGTCGACCTGTCCCGCGCCCAGGTGTGGGACGCGTCGAGCGTCGCGGCCCTCGACTCGGTCGACGAGAAGTTCCGGGCGCACGGCGTGACGGCGACGTTCGTCGGGCTGGACGACCGCAGCGAGGCGTTCCACGGCCGTCTCACCGGCCGCCTCGGGTAGAGCGTCGTCCCGGAGGCGCGACCCGCGCCTCCTGGTCCTGCCCCCGCCCGCCGCCCGCCTGCCTGCCGTCCCCGCCCCGCCCCCGCCCCGGTGTGCAAATCGCGACAACCGGGGCCGGACGAACGGCCCCGGACGAACATGAGCGGCGCGGCTCCGGCCGGTTGTCGGGTTCGGCACGCGAGATGGCTCGTCACAGGTCGCGAATTGCACACGCGGCACGCTGGTGACGTGCCGGAGGCGGACCTGCCGGAAGGCGGACCCCGGGAGGCGCGGGTCACCACCCGAGGACGACGACACCTCGGAGGCGAGGGGCACCACATCAGGACGACGACACCCGGAGGCGCGGATCACCACCGCGGGATGACCGCGCCCCGGAGGCGCGGGTCACCACCCGAGGACGACGACCCCTGAGGTGAGGATCGTCAACGCAGAACGACGCCCCGCGGAGGCGCGGGTCGTCAGCTCTGGGCGCGCGGCGTCCTGACGCGGCCGAACCCGGAGGGCCCGGCTCAGCCGTCGATGCGGACGAAGTGGTGCGCCTGGTTCCAGATCGGGCGGACGTCGACGAAGCCGCCGGGCTTCGGGGCGTCGAGGATCATTCCGTTGCCGGCGTAGATGCCGTCGTGGGCCAGGTTGTCGAACACGACGAGGTCGCCGGGCACGGCCTCGGACTCGGGGATCGTGCGCCCCTCGGTGTTCTGCGTCGGCACGTAGTGGGTCAGCTCGATGCCGAACTGCGCGTAGACGAAGGTGATCAGGCCCGAGCAGTCGAACTTCGAGGGGTCTTCGCCGCCGTGCACGTACGGCGTGCCGATGTACTGCAGCGCCACGGCGAGCACCTGGTCGCGGTCGAGTTCGGGGTAGAGCGGATTCGCGAGGTAGTCGGCCGTGGTCGGCCCCTCGTAGGTCGTGTTCGCCGCGGCCTTGCGGTTCTGCAGGTTCTGCGTCGCGACGTCGATCATCGACGTGGCCGAGTAGGCGTCGCGGGCGGTCTCGTCGGACTCGTCGGTCAGCGACGCCGTGTCGACCGACAGCGTCTGCGAACCGAGCGACGACCGCGACGACTCACCCGCGGCGACGGCCTGGGCCTCGTCACCGGTGGTCGCGAGCAGCGGCAGCACGCCGCTGGCGGCGAAGCCGACGATCGCGGTGACGATGGAGAGCTTCTTCACGGCGGTGCCGACGCTGCGCGCCGCACCGGCACGACCGGCGGCAGCACGGGCCGGCGACACGGGACGAGCGGCCACGACTGCGGCACGGCGAGCGCGACGCGAGGGACGGACAGGTGCGGGGTGAGCGGCGACCGAGGAGGCGCGGGCGGCGACCGCAGGACGGGCGGCCTCGGTCGCGGCGGACTCCTCGAGACCGAGCAGCGGGCTGGTCTGGACCGGAGCCTCGGCGCGGCGGGGACGGACGCGCGGGGCGACCGCGGCCTCGGCGGCACCGACGAGGGCGGCGCACTCGACGAAGGACTCGCGGTGCGAGGTCGGCAGCACGTCGCGACGGGCGCGGCGTTCGCGACGCTCGAGGGCGAGGCGGGCCGAACGCTCACCGAGCGGACGAGCACCGTCGTGACCAGCGGGGTTCTGACCAGCACTTTCGACATGACCAGCCGTCGCGCCACCCTGATCCGGAGAGGTCGGGGAGGCGGGCTTCGTCACGCGTACGGTCCTCTCGTCTGGGGGTGGTGCGAACACTCGACCCTAGCGCGCATCATCCTCGAGGTGTAGTTGTCGCCGGAAAAAGATCACGAATCGGTCACGGGATCATGCGGGTGATCCCTCGTCGGGTGAGTGCGGGTCACCCTGCCCGGACGACGGGCCTGGCACCCCGCGACGCCGCCTGAGCTCGCGCCGCAGCGCCCGCCGCTCGCGCCAGCTCGGGGGCGGAGGCGGCACGGCGGCGGCCTCGGCGGCTCGTCGCGCCTGACGCCGCTCGTGCCAGAGCAGCACCTCGCCGTCGACGTCCCGCGTGGGCGTCACGACCGGCGGGCCCCCGGACAGCTGGCGCCTCGCCTCGACGATGCGCGCGTTGAAGTCGTCGAGGTGCGAGCGCACGGCGGCCTCGGATCGCAACCGGTCGAGCTCGGCGTGCAGCCCGGTGCTCTCGGCCCGCAACGACAGGGCCGGAGGCGCGAGCCCGGTGAGCCCCTCGCGCTCGATCAGACCACGCAGCCACCAGTCGGGGTCGACCGTGGCCCCGGCCAGGCCGGGCAGCGGCTTGCCGGCGAGCGGCAGGTCGTCGAACTCGCCGCGGGCGATCGCCAGGTCGATGGCGGTGCGGGCCCAGGCCCGCATCTCGGCGGCCGTGCGGGTGTCGCGGGGCGCGTCGTCGCTCGGCACGTCGCCGTCGACCCGGTAGCGGGCCGCGTCGACGCGGTGGTCGCGACCCTGCGGTCGTCGTTCGGGTTCTCGGTCCATGCGCCGCGCCTCCTGCGCTCGTCGTCGGACGGCGGGCGGTGCCCGACCGTCGCCCCTGCTCGTCCGTGCTCTGTTCGTCCGTGCTCTGCGGGTTCGTGCTCTGTGGGTTCGTGGCATCGAGGGTACGCCGCACCTCCGACGGTGGCCGGGCCTACCCTGGAGGCCCTGCCCGCCGCTCGAGGAGGCCCGATGCGCGACGCCGCCCCACCCGCCCCCCGCTCGATCTCGACGGCGTACGCCCTGTGGATCGTCGTCGTCGTCCTGGGCGTCGTCGGCGCCGTCCTGCTGATGCTGTTCGGCGGGCCGGCGCGGGTGTCGACGTCCGGTGGGGCCCTGGCGGATCCCCGTGGGGCCGACATCGCCGGCGGGGTGTTCGCGATCGTGGTCGCCCTGGTGCAGCTCGCGGTCGTCCGGTCGATGCGCGACGGGCGCCGCTGGGCGCGCACCGTGTTGCTCGTGCTGACCATCCTGCAGGTGCTGGGCGGTGTGAGCGGGGCGAGCGGCGGCGGGGTGCTCGAGTGGGCGTCCGTGATCTGTGCGCTGATCGCCTGCCTGCTGATGCTGCTGCCCTCGTCGACGGCGTTCTTCGAGAGGCACACCCGCTAGGCCCTCGCCCGGCGCGCTCGCCGGCGCTGCCCGCGCTGCGGGACGTCCCGAGGAGGCGCAGGTCGCGAAGTCAGGAGGCGCGGGTCGTCAGGCCAGGAGGCGCGGGTCGTCAGACCGAGCGGCCCCGACCCCGGGCGCGCAGCACGTCGACGACGACCGCGCCGACGACGGCCCCGGCACCGAGCAGGGCGAGCACGGTGCTCGACCGGACGAAGTCCGAGCGGCGACCACGGGGCAGGCGCCCGGCGGCGAGGTCGTGGAGCAACTGGCCGGACGCCGCGAGGCAGGCCGACTCGGCCTCGGCGTCGTGCAGGGACCAGTCGGGCACCGAGACGTCGCCGATCACGCTGACGTCACCGTCGTCGGCGTCGAACCAGACGTCGACGGGTGCACGCCGCGGGCCCGTGACCGTCAGGACGCGCGTCTGCCAGCCGACGCGGCGCAGGGTCGTGCCGGGCACCTCGTCGCCGACCCACGAGTGGACGACCCGCAGGCGTCCGCTCTCCTCCGCGGCGGCCAGGTCGAGCGCCCGTCGCAGCCGGTCGACGAACGGCGGACGCTCGGGTTCGGGCAACGAGATGGTCGGCAGGCCTCGGTACATGCCGACAGTGTGCCCCGCCCGCCTGGACGCCGCCGCACCGCCGGCCCCCGCACCCGCCGTCGCCGCCGTCGCCGGCGTCGCCGCCAGCCCGCCACGAAGTAAACATGCCGCCACGCAAAAGGTGGCGGCATGTTTACTTCGTGGCGGCGAGCGCAGGAAGCGCGGGTCGGCCGGCACCCGCCCCTTGCGGACCGGCGTGGGCACGACCTACCGTGGCGGGGTACCCCGTCGCGAGAGCAGGCACCGGTGCGGCCGACACACCGGCCGGTCGACCGCCCTCGCGGGCACGGGGGCCCACCGCACAGAAGGCAGAGCGTTGCGTCTCATCACCGGTACTGCGCCCCTCGCGCAGCAGTCGCCCTCGCACTGACGCCACTCCCGCCCGCCCCGTGAACCGGGCGCCGCCTCGCTCGAGGCGCCGCGCCTCCTGCCGGGTCGCTCCCCCGCCGCAGCCGACCTCCGTCGCCGGCGAGGGACGGGTGGTCGTCGTGCTCCGACACCACCCACCGGGAGCCCTCGTGCCCACCATCACCACACCCTCCATCGTCCTCTCCGACCTCTCGTTCTCCTGGCCCGACGGCTCGGGGGTGATCGACCACCTGTCGACCGCATTCGGTCGTGGCCGCACCGGCCTCGTCGGCGCGAACGGCGCGGGCAAGTCCACGCTCGTCCGGCTCGTCACCGGCGACCTCGTCCCCACCGGCGGGCGTCTCACGACCACCGGCGAGGTCGACCTGCTGCCGCAACGGCTGCGGTCCCGCGCCGACGACACCGTGGCCGACCTGCTGGGGGTCGGCCCGCGCCTCCTCGCCTTGCGGGCGATCCTCGCCGGCGACGCGACCGAACGGCAGTTCGAGCTGCTCGCCGACGACTGGGACGTCGAGTCGCGCGCCGCCGCGGCCCTCGCCGACGTCGGGCTGGGCCACCTCGACGGCGGTGCCCGCATCGCCAGCCGCAGCGGCAGCGGCAGCGGCACCGGCACCGGCACCGTCCTCGACCGCCCGGTGTCGACGCTGTCCGGAGGGCAGGCCGTGCTCGTCGCCATCGCCGGAGTGCGGTTGAGGGGTCGGCCGATCGCCGTGTTCGACGAGCCCTCGAACGACCTCGACCGACGATCACGCGGCCTGCTGCTCGACGTGGTCGACCGCTGGCGGGGGACGCTCGTCGTCGTCAGCCACGACCGCGAGCTGCTCGAGCACGTCGACGAGATCGCCGAGCTGCGCGACGGCTCGATGACCGTGTTCGGCGGCACCTGGTCGGCCTACGAGCAGCAGCTCGCGGTGCTGCAGGCCGCGGCCGAGCGCGACGTCCGGGCCGCCGAGCAGGTGTTCAAAGCCGAGCGGAGGCAGCGCATCGAGGCCGAGACGACCATCGCGCGGCGGGCCAAGGCGGGAGCCAAGGCCGGCGAGTCGATGCCGAAGATCATGGCGAACCAGCTGCGCGGCCAGGCCGAGGCGACGGCGGGCTCGCTGCGCAAGGCGCACGCGTCGTCCGAGCAGGAGGCGCGGGTCGCGGTCGACACCGCCGAGCGACGCCTGCGTCGTGACGACACGATCGTGGTCAACCTGCCGGACCCGGCGGTCCCGGCGTCCCGGCGCCTCGCCGAGCTGACGGTGCGGGGACGCACCATCGTCGTCCAGGGGGTGGAGCGCGTCGCCGTCGTCGGCGACAACGGGTCGGGCAAGACGACGCTGCTCGAGCAGCTCGTCGGTGCGCCGGACGCGCGGCCGCATCCGCTGCCCGACACGCACGCCGTCGCGCTGACCGGTCGGGTCGCCCACCTCGGGCAGAAGAAGGACTCGCTCGACGACGCGCTCACGGTGCTCGAGAACGTCCGGCGGGCTGCACCGGACGTTCCCCCGCGCGAGGTGCGTAACCGCCTCGCGCGGTTCCTCATCAGGGGAGACATCGTGGACCGGCTCGCCGGGACCCTCTCGGGCGGCGAACGGTTCCGGGTCGCGCTGGCCGGACTGCTGCTCGCCGACCCGCCGCCCGAGCTGCTGGTGCTCGACGAGCCGACGAACGACCTCGACATGGCGAGCACCGACCACCTGCTCCAGGCGTTGCGCGGGTACCGCGGGGCGCTCGTGATCGTCAGCCACGACGAGGCCTTCCTCGAGCGGCTCGAGCTCGACGCCCGGGTCGAGGTCCGCTGAGGCCGTCCTGCCGCGGCCGGACCGGGCCTCCGCCGTCGCCGCCAACGCGCGAACCCGCCACGAACTAAACACCCCGCCACGAGAAAAAGTGGCGGCCTGTTTACTTCGTGGCGGCGAGGGCAGGGAGGTGTGGCGCGAGCCGCCGACGCAGCCCGACCCCGTCACACGACGCCAGGAAGTGGTCACGACACCACGACTAGTCCTGGCGCTGTGTCCATCTCCTGGCGGGGAGCCCGGGAGCCCGGGAGGCGCGGCCGGCGGCGAGAGCAGGAGGCGCGGCGCGGGCCGGACGGGCGAACGCAGGAGGCGCGGCGCGGGCCGCCGACGGAGCCCGCGCCCGTCACACGCTTGGCACGGAGGCCCGCAGGCAGTTGACTGTGTCCACCCGCCCGGCCCGCACCGCCGGCACCCCCACAGCACACCCGTTCCCGGAGGTCCCGCCTCATGCCCGTCCACCCCGCCGCACCCGCCCGTCTCGCCGACTCCGCGCACCCCGCCGCACCCGCACCCCGCCCGAGCACCCTCCTCGGCAGCACCCTCCTCGGCAGCACCCGCCTCGGGGCCGCCCGCGCCGGGGATCGCTCGTCGTCCCGCCTCCGCCACCCGCGCCTCCTCGGGGTCGCCGGCGGCCTCGCCGGTCTCGCGCTGCTGGCCGGCTGTGCCAGCGCCCCGTCCGACACGGCCGCCTCGGGCAGCGCCGGCGCGGGCGAGAACTGTGCCCGCATGGTGACGAACTCCGGCGGGCTCGACGACCGCTCGTTCAACCAGTCGAGCTGGGCCGGCCTGCAGAAGGCCGAGAAGGACGACGGTATCCAGGCCCGCGTGCTCGTCTCGACGACCGAGAACGACCTGGCCCCGAACGTCGCGCAAGCCGTCGACTCGGGCTGCGGCTTCGTGCTGACGGTCGGCTACGAGCTCGCCCCCGCCACCGAGGAGCAGGCGAAGGCCAACCCCGACATCGACTTCGCCATCGTCGACGAGACCGTCGAGGCCCCGAACGTCAAGCCGATCCTGTTCGACACGGCGCAGGCCTCGTACCTCGCCGGCTACCTCGCGGCGGGCGTGAGCAAGACGGGCAAGGTCGCGACCTTCGGCGGCGGCAACCAGCCCCCGGTCACCCTGTTCATGGACGGCTTCGCGGACGGCGTCGACGCGTACAACGCCGCGCACGGCACGAGCGTGCAGCTGCTCGGCTGGTCGAAGGAGGCGCAGGACGGCTCGTTCACCGGCGACTTCGAGGACGTCAACAAGGGCAAGCAGCTCGCCCAGGCGTTGATCGACCAGGGCGCCGACGTGATCATGCCGGTCGCCGGGCAGGTCGGCGAGGGAGCGGCGTCGGCCGCACTCGCCACGGGCGACGTCGACGTGATCTGGGTCGACAACGACGGCTACGACACGTTGCCGGCCGAGTACCGCCCGATCGTCCTGACCAGCGTCATCAAGGACACCGAGAAGGCCGTCCAACAGATCGCGGTCTCGTCGACCGACGGCTCGTTCAGCAACGACCCCTACGTCGGCACGCTCGACAACGGCGGGGTCGGCCTCGCCCCGTTCCACGACCTGGCGTCGTCGGTCAGCCCCGAACTGTCGTCCGAGCTCGACGCCCTGCGCGACCAGATCGCCAGCGGAGCCGTCACGGTCACCTCACCCAGCCAGCCGTAGGCCGGGTCGACCCGGGGCCCGGGCCGACCCGGGGCCCGGGCCGACCCGGGGCCCGGCCGCGGCCCCTGCCGCTCCGCCGAGTGGGCAGGAGATGCGCGTCGGCGCGAGCCGAGCAGCACCTCCTGCCCACTCGCGGGCCAGGACGAGGAGGCGCGGGTCAGGAAGCGACGGGGGTCGCGGCGCCGCCGACCCCGGCCCGCGCGGCCGCAGTGAGCACCGCGGCGACGACGCGGTCGGTCGTCATGCCGCGCTCGCGCAGCGCATCGGCCGCGGGGGCCGAGAGGCCGAACTCGTCGATGCCGACGACGACGCCGTCGGGACCGGCGACGCCCTCCCAGCCGAAGCTCGCGGCGGCCTCGACGACGACCCGGGCCGACACCGCGCGGGGCAGCACCTGCTCGCGGTACTCGGCGGGTTCGGCGTCGAACCACTCGCGGCAGGGCATCGACACGACGCGCACGGCGAGGTCGTCGATCTGCGCGACGGCCTCCAACACGAGGGCGACCTCGCTGCCCGTGGCGACGACGACCACGTCGGGCGTGCCCGGGCCCGCTGCTGCCCCGGTGCCGGTGGGGCCGCCGGCAACCAGGCCGCCGTCGGCCACCCCGCTCATCGAGGCCGGTGCGTCCTGCACGACGTAGGCCCCGCGGCGCACGCCCGCGAGCACCACGTCGGCCGGCGTCGCCGCGACAGGCAGCGGCTGGCGGGCCAGCACGAGACCGGCCGGACCGTCCTTCTCGAGGATCGCCAGCCACGCCGCGGCCGTCTCGGCACCGTCGGCCGGGCGCACCACCGAGAACCCGGGCATCGCGCGCAGGCTCGCCAGGTGCTCGATCGGCTGGTGGGTCGGTCCGTCGGCGCCGAGGGCGACCGAGTCGTGCGACCAGAGGTAGGTGACCGGCAGCTGCATGAGCGCCGCCAGCCGGATCGCCGGGCGCTGGTAGTCGCTGAACACGAGGAACGTCCCGGCGAAGAACCGCGAGCCCTCGATCAGGGCGATGCCGTTCATGGCCGAGGCCATCGCCCCCTCGCGCACGCCCCAGTGGACGTTGCGACCGGCGCGGCCGGTGCCGGGGGCCTCCTCGGGGAGGTACGACGCGCCTCCTGCGATCGCCGTGCGGTTGGGCTCGGCGAGGTCGGCCGAGCCGCCCCACAGCTCGGGCAGCGCCTCGGCGAGCGCCTGGATGACCTTGCCCGACGCGTCGCGGGTGGCGAGCGTGTCGCCGGGGGCGAAGACCGGGAGGCGCGACGCGAGGTCCGCGGGCAGGGTGCGTGACCGCGAGCGGCGCAGTTCGGCGGCGGCGACGGGGTGGGCGAGCTCCCAGGCGTCGGCGGCGACCTGCCAGGCCTCGCGGGCGGCCCGGCCGCGCTCGAGCACGGAGCGGGTGTGGGCGAGCACGGCGTCGTCGACGGTGAAGGGCTCGGAGTCGACGCCGAGCTCGACCCGGGTGGCGGCGACCTCGGCGGCACCGAGCGGGGCGCCGTGCGAGGCCGAGGTGTTGCGGGCGTTCGGGGCCGGCCAGGCGATCTGCGACTTGAGCACGACGAGGTGGGGGCGGTCGCCGCGGCGATCGGTGGTCGAGAGCACCTCGTCGAGGGCCTCGACGTCGACGTCGCCGTCCGAGGCGAGCCCGACGTGGTCGACGCGCCAGCCCTGCGCCGCGAACCGGGCGCCGACGTTCTCGCTCGAGGTGAGGCTCGTGTCACCCTCGATCTGGATGTCGTTGTCGTCGTAGATGACCGTGAGGTTGCCGAGGCGGTGCCGCCCGGCGAGCGCTCCGGCCTCGTACGAGAGACCCTCCTGCAGGTCGCCGTCGGACGCGAGCACGAAGACCCGGCGGTCGAAGACGGACTCGCCGGGGGCGGCGTCGGGGTCGTTGACGGCACGCTCGTGCAGCATCGCCATCGCCATGCCGACGGCCGTGGCGAGGCCCTGCCCGAGCGGTCCGGTCGTGGTCTCGACGCCGGGGGTGTGACCGAGCTCGGGGTGGCCGGGGGTGCGCGACCCGAACGACCGGAACGCCTTCAGGTCGTCGAGCGACACGTCGTAGCCGGTGAGGAAGAGCTGCGTGTAGAGCAGGACGCTCGCATGCCCGCAGCTCAGCACGAACCGGTCGCGGCCGGCCCAGTCAGGTGCCTGCGGGTCGTGCCGCAGGTGCTTCTGGAAGAGGAGGTGCGCGACGGGCGCCAGCGCGGCCGCCGTCCCCGGGTGGCCGGACCCGGCACGCTCGACGGCGTCGAGGGCGAGCAGGCGGGCGGTGGTGACGGCGGCGTGGTCGAGGTCGTGGGTCACGTGTGGGGCTCCGGTTCGGGAGGGGCGGGCTGGGTCTCGGACGACCGTAGCGTGAGACATCAGGACGTCATGATGAATCAAGACGACTGCCGACTTGCACCCGTGGTCGACGCGACGTACTCTCGTCGAAGTCATCATGACGACTTGACGACCTGACGACTCAGGGCGGTCGCCACGATCCGACACCACCCACTTCGGCGAGACCCTTCTTCAGCAACGGCGCGGAGGCACCAGATGAGCACCACGAGCGGCACGAGCAAGTACGTGGCCGTGCGCGAGCACCTGCTGTCGCGCATCCAGAAGCTCGAGGCCGGGTCGCAGCTGCCCGCCGAGCCCGTGCTCTGCGACGAGTACGGCGTCAGCCGCATCACGCTGCGGCACGCGGTCGACGGCCTGATCGCCGACGGCCACCTGGTGCGCGAGCACGGCCGGGGCACCTTCGTCACCGAGCCGCAGTACCGCCTGCACTACCGCGAGCGGTTCGCCGACGAGGTCAAGGGCTTCCACGCCCAGCAGACCGGCGAGGGCTTCTCGGTCAGCACCCGCGTGCTCGGCCAGAAGGTCGTCCGCGCCGGCGAGACGGTGGCGAGCCACCTCGACATCAACTCGGCCGACGAAGTCGTCGAGCTGACCCGCCTGCGCTTCGTCAACGGGTCGCTGCACCACCTCGTGGTGACCTGGCTGCCGTTCTCGCTGTTCCCCGAGACGGCGACCGTCGACTTCACCGACGGCTCGCTCTACGGGCACCTCGACCGCGAGCACGGCGTGACCCTCGCCCGGCAAGACCTGCTCGTCTCCCTCGACGCGGCGAGCACGCTGCACGCCGACGAGCTCGACGTGCCCCTCGGCACGACGTTGCTGCGCATCGCGTCGACCGTGTTCGACGGCGACGAGCGTGCCGTCGCCTACGGGACCAGCCACTTCACCCCGCAGAACAGCGAGATCTTCTTCGGCCTGCACGGCTGACCTACCCGGCGCTCCTCGTCCGCCGAGCGGCGCCTCCTGAACTCCACCACCGCCCCCGACGCCCGCCGCGACGACGACGTCACCCACCCCCACCAGGAACGACAGTGCTGACCGACCTCCTCACCCCCGAGACCATCCTCTTCGCCGACCGCGTCGACGGCTGGCGCGACGCCGTCGAACGCGTCGCGCAGCCCCTGCTCGACAACGGCGCCATCAGCAGCCACTACGTCGCGGCGATGACCGACTCGATCGCCGCGGGCGGCACCTACATCGACCTCGGCTTCGGCATCGCCCTCGCGCACAGCCGGCCCGAGAACGGCGTCGTGCGCACCGGGCTGTCGAGCCTGCGCGTCGGCGAGACCGTCCTGCTGAACGACGAGCCCGCGCACCCGATCGACCTCTTCTTCTGCCTCGCCGCGACCGACCCGCAGAGCCACCTCGACACGATGATGGCCCTCGCCACCCTGCTCTCCGACGAGACGCTCCGCGCCGAGCTGCTCGCCTCCTCCACCCCCGCCGACACCCTGGCGGTCCTCACCAAGATCGGACAGAACGCATGAAATTCCTCGCCGTCTGCAGCTCGGGCCTCGGTTCGAGCTTCATGGTCCACATGAACATCGAGAAGGTCCTCAAAGAGCAGGGCATCACCGGGGTCGACGTCGACCACGCCGACCTCGGCTCGGTCGGCCCGGGTGCCGCCGACGTGATCTTCGTCGGCGCCGACCTGGCCGACTCGGTCGGCGGGCTCGGCGACGTCGTGGTGCTCGACAGCATCATCGACCTGGCCGAGCTGCGCACCAAGGTGCGCGAGACCGCGATCCGCAAGGGCGTGACCGTGCCCGACGCCGGGGCCAACTGATGGAGGGCGTGCTCTCCGTCCTGCTGGACGTCTTCCGCCAGCCCGCGATCATCGTCGCGCTGATCTCGCTCGTCGGCCTGCTGCTGCAGCGCAAGGCGTTCAGTGACGTGCTCAAGGGCACCGTGCGCACGCTCGTCGGGTTCCTGGTGCTGGCCGCCGGTGCCGGCGTGGTGGTCGCCTCGCTCGACCCGTTCGGCGCCATGTTCCAGCAGGCGTTCGACGTGCAGGGAGTGGTGCCGAACAACGAGGCCATCGTCGGCCAGGTGCTGCTCGACTACGGCTCGGCCGCCGCGCTGATCTTCTTCTTCGGGTTCATCGTCAACGTGCTGCTGGCCGCGACGACGCACTTCAAGTACATCTACCTCTCGGGTCACGTCGCCTTCTACATGGCCGCGATGATCGCCGTGATCCTCGGCGTCGCCGGGTTCCCGGTCTGGGGCGTCGTGCTCTGGGGTGCACTGCTGCAGGGTCTCGTCACGACGCTGTCGCCGGCGATCGTGCAGCCCTTCATGCGGAAGGTCACCGGCTCGAACGACGTCGCCCTCGGCCACACCGGCGGTGCCGGCGTCGCCCTGAGCGGCCTGGTCGCCACGCTGACCCGTGGCAAGGGGACGCCGTCGAAGTCGACCGAGGACATCACGTTCCCGAAGGGCCTCGGATTCCTCCGCGACACCACGGTGATCGTGGCGCTGTCGATGGCCGTGATCTACGTGATCGTCGCGCTGTTCGCCGGGGCCTCGTTCGTCGAGACCGAGCTGAGCGACGGCCAGAACTACATCGTCTACGTCGTCATGCAGGCCGCGACCTTCTCGGCGGGCGTCTTCGTGATCCTCGCCGGCGTGCGCGTCGTGCTGGCCGAGATCGTGCCCGCGTTCAAGGGCATCAGCGAGCGCCTCGTCAAGAACGCGATCCCCGCGCTCGACGTGCCGATCACCTTCACGTTCGCCCCGAACGCCGTGCTGATCGGGTTCCTCGCGAGCTTCGTCGGCGGCATCGTCGGCATGTCGGTCATGATCTTCGCCGGCACCGCCATCGTGATCCCGGGCGTCGTCGCCCACTTCATGACCGGAGCCGCCTCGGGCGTCATCGGCAACGCCGCGGGCGGTCGACGCGGTGCCGTGCTCGGTGCCTTCGCCAACGGTCTCGCGATCACCTTCCTGCCGCTGTTCCTGCTGCCGGTGCTCGGCGACATCGGGCTGTCGAACTCGACCTTCTCCGACTCGGACTACGGCGTGGTGGGCATCCTGTTCGGCCAGATCAGCCTGGCCGGAGGTCAGATCGCCGTGATCGTCGCGATCCTCGCGTCGCTCGTGCTGGTGTACGCGTCGAGCCTGTTCGTGCGGGCCCGTGCCCGCCGGAACGGTGGCCGCGACGGTGGCGCCGACGGCGACGCCGGCTCGGGCGATGCGGCGGCGGCCGCCGACGGTACGCGCGTCGGCCAGACCGCCTCGGCGCGCTAGGTCGGTCGGCCTCCCGGCTGACGGTCGGCCTCCCGGCTGACGACGGGCGGGTTCGGCGGGAACGGTCGTCTTCGGACGCCCGCCTCCCCCGGACCCGCCCGTTCTGCGTGTCCGGGCCGTCCGTCGATCACGATCACCGCGCCTCCTCGTCCCGACTGCTCGGTCGAGTGGTCCGAGATCGTCCTTCCCGGCGGGGTGGAGGACGATCCGGGACCACTCGACGGGAGCGTCAGGGCGTCAGGGCTCGAGGTGTGCGTAGTCCGGCAACTCGAGCGCGTCGGCCGGCGGGGTGGAGAAGCGCGCCCCGAGCCGACCCGCGACCCGGGTCGACGCGAGCCGCACCCCGGCGTGGAACAGCGCGACGCCGGCGCGGGACGTCGGGTTGGCGACCCGCGGCACCCCCGGTGGCAGCTGCTGTGCCTGCTCGACGTACGGCCGCATCAGCCGCTCGTACCCGGCGAAGGCGTCACGGTGGTGACGGTGCGAGGCGAGCTCTCCGGCCAACACGTAGGCCCCGGCCAGCGACAGGCTCGTGCCCATGCCGCTCACCGGCGAGGCGCAGTACGCGGCGTCACCGAGCAACACGACCCGGCCCGACGACCAGCGCGGTGCCCGCACCTGCCCGATCGACTCGAAGTAGAGGTCGTCCGCGTGGTCGAAGCCGTCGAGCACGCGTCGGGCCTCCCAACCCGCGTCGTCGAAGATCTCGTGCAGTCGGGCCCGCTGTTCTGCGACGGTGCGACGCTCGGCCCGGCCCCGCTCACGGGTGCGGTCGGTGACCAACGACATCGCGGCGCGCATCGTCCCGTGGGGGTCGGGCCGCAGGGTGATCGAGCGACCTCCGGCGGCGTTGTACCAGCGCCACCAGTCGTCGTCGGCGGCCGTGCGCGGGATCGTCGCATACGTGGTCTCGAGCCCCAGCGACCGGATCGTCGGCTCGTCGCCGAACACCAGGCGCCGCGTCGACGAGCCGATGCCGTCGGCGGCGACCACGAGGTCGAAGCGTTCGTCGGGAGCGTACTCGAACGACACGACGACGCCCCGCGAGCCGGACCCGGGAGGCGCGGTGCCGACGGGCGTGGAGGCCGCGGTGGTCGTCGGGTCGCCTCCGGTGGCGGCATCGGCTGCGGGGTCGGCGGCCCCCACCCCGCCCCCGACCTCGTCGTCCTCGCGAATGCCGGTGATGCGGTCGCCGAAGCGGTACGTGGTGCCACGACCCCGGCCGTCGCCCCTGGTACGCCCGACGAGGAGCCGCGCGAGGTCCCCCCGCAGGATCTCGAGTTCGGCGGTCGCGCCTCCTGAATCGGAGGTTCCGGCGGGGAACTCGGCGACCGTGCCGCCCGTCGGCCCGACGAACCGGGTGCCGACCTCGCCCGTGGTGGCGGCGCGGACGTCGTCCTCGAGGCCCATGCGGCGTACGACCTCGCGGCCTGCACCACGGACGTCGACGTTCTGCCCGCCGGTCCGCAGCTCGGGGGCTCGTTCGACGATCGTCGTCTCGAACCCGTAGCGGTCGAGCCAGTAGGCGAGGGCGGGCCCCGCGATGCTGGCACCCGAGATGAGGACGCGGGTGCGCGAGGTGGGGATGGTCACAAGTTGCTCCCTGGATTGATAATCAACGATATTGGCAATCTACACGGCTATCGTGGAGTCGTGACCGACATCGACCCCCACGACCGCCCCGATCGCGACGACCGCACCCGGGCCCGGCGTGACGGTCGCGAGCTGCCCGCGGACGACATCCGTGCCCGCGTGCAGCAGGTGTCGGTCCGACAGCAACGGTTCGAGCGGCACCTGGCCGAGCGCCTCGGCGTCGACCGGGCCGGGCTCGACGCCATGGACCACCTGATCACGACCGGCCCCGCGACCCCGAGCGAGCTGGCCCGCCGCGTCGAGGTGTCGACGGCGGCGATGACCCTCGTGCTGAACCGCCTCGAGTCGGCCGGTCACGTGCGGCGCGCGCGACACCCCTCCGACGGCCGCAAGCTGATCGTCACGGCCGAGCAGGCGTCGGCCGACCGGGCCTACGAGCAGGTGCTGCCGATGATCGACGGCATCGAGCGCCTCGTCGACGGCATGGACGAGACCGAGCGGGCGGTCGTGCAGGGCTTCCTCGACCGGCTGATCGCCGTGTACGACGACGCGACGCCCTGAGGCCGTCCGGAGCTCGTCGACGAGATGTCACGACGTGCCGGGATGAGACGCGGCTGCGGGCTCGGAGCGGCCCGGCCGGCGATGGATCAGCAGGGCGCCTACGGCTGAACCGGGTCGCTCCACGACGGGAACGGCGCGTACTCGCCCGGCACCGACTCCTCAGGGAAGTCCGCCGGGTCACGATCAGCGATCGCAGAGACCAACTCGCCCGAGCCCCCGTGCGAACCAACTGGTCTGTACCGAGGAAGTTAGCATCCTCCCGTCCAGGGAAGGCCGGGCGGCCGTGAGCCGGGCCGCCGTGGGCTCAGTGTCTCGCGCCTCCTGACGCCCCGAGGTCGAGCAGCCACTCGTGGGCCGCCGCGACGAGTGCGTCCACGCCGTTCGTCAGGGTCGGCTCGACGACCGGCGCGTAGAGCGGCGAGTGGTTCGAGGGCAGCCGTCCGACGATGCGGGCGAGGTCCGCGGGCGAGGCGGCCTCGGCGAACGACGCGGGGTCGGCACCCCCGAGCAGCCAGAAGCTGCACGGCGCACCGGCCGCGGTGGCGAGGATGCCGACGTCCTCGCTGCCCGTCACCGGCCCGGGAGCGATGACCTGCTGCTCGCCGAAACGACGCACCAAGGAGGCGCGGGTGCGGTCCGCCGCGGACGGGTCGTTCACGACGGCCGGGAAGCTCTCGTAGTGCTCGACCGTGGGCGGCTGCGGTGCGCCGGCCGCCGCGGCCTCGCCCTCGGCGATGCGCGTGACGGCGGCGAGCGCCCGTTCACGGACGTGCTCGTCGAACGACCGCATGCTGATCAGGATCTCGGCGGTGTCGGGGATCACGTTGTTCTTGGTGCCCGCGTGGATCGACCCGACCGTGATGACGAGCCGATCAGCGGCAGCGGTCTCGCGCGAGACGATCGTCTGCAATCTCAGCACCGCGGCCGCGGCCATGACGATCGGGTCCACCGTCGTGTCGGGGCGCGACCCGTGCCCACCGCGACCGTGGAAGGTGATGCGGATGCCGTCCTGCGCGGCGAAGGCGGGGCCGGACTGCAGGGCGACGAAACCGGCCGGGAACGGCGCGACGTGCTGGCCGAGGACGACGTCGGGAGTGGGGATGCGGTCGAACAGCCCGTCGGCGACGAGTGCGCGGGCGCCGGCACCGAGCTCTTCGGCGGGCTGGAAGAGCACCTCGAGGGTGCCCGACCAGGTGTCGCCGCCCGCCAGCTGGCGGGCGGCACCGATGAGGCAGGTCACGTGCACGTCGTGACCGCAGGCGTGCATCACCGGCACGTCGCGCCCGTCGGGGTCGGTGCCTCGGGCCGTGCTGGCGTAGTCCAGGCCGGTGGCCTCGGCGACGGGCAGTCCGTCCATGTCGGCCCGTAGCAGCACGGTCGGGCCGTCCCCGCGGCGCAACACGCCGACCACACCCGTGCGCCCGACGCCGGTGTGCACCTCGAAGCCGAGGGCGGTGAGCTCGGCCGCGACGATCGCGGCCGTCGCGTCCTCGTGGAACGACAGCTCGGGGTGCCGGTGGAGGTGCCGGTACAACTCGCCGAGCGGTGCGCCCACGGCGGGCGGCCGGGCGTCGTCGGGGAGGGGGCGCGGCTGGTCGGTGCCGGTCGAGGTCATGAGGTGCTCCTCTGGTGGTACGTGGGTGGTTCGTCGTCACGACGCTACCCACCACCCCCGTCACTCGCCATGTGCCCGCCGCCCTCTCGTGACGGTCGACCAGCCCTACCCTGGAGGGGTGATCGAGACGCCCGACGACCTCATCCCGCTCGTCGACCGGTGGGTCGAGGGCTGGGCGCTCTCGCGCGGCGCCGCTCGTCGCCGCGACGGAGACGCCTGGCGGGTCGAGGTGGCGGCCGCGACCCGGTCGCTCGAACGCATCGTGGCGCAGCCGAGGCCGGCCGAACTCACCCGCCTCGTCGACGAGACGACCACGCCCGGCGTCTGGCTCTCGGTGGTCGGCCCCCTCGACGACGTCGCCCGCCAGACCTTGGCCCGGCTCGACGCCGTGACGCACGCCGAGCGCATGATGACGGCCCCCGTGTCGGCGACGCCGTCGCCCCCGGGGATCGTCGTCGACGACGACGACCAGGTCGTGCACGTGCGGGACGAGGTCGACGGCGTCGTCGCCGCCCGCGGCCAGGCGGCGGTCGTCGGCGAGCACGTCGTCTTCGACCGCATCGCGACCGACCCCGACTTCCGGAGGCGCGGGCTGGGTCGCCGCGTCATGGCCGGTCTCGAGCACGGGGCCGCCGCCCGAGGAGCGACGACGGGTCTGCTGTTCGCGAGCGTCGACGGTCGCCGCCTCTACGAGAGCCTCGGCTGGCGCGAGGTCGCCGAGCTGGGCACGTGGCGGGGCCGCGGCCTCCCGGGGTGACGACCCGCGCCTCCTGATGGCACCGAGGTGGCACGACCCGCCGCTCACTTTCGTCGTCGAGCGGCACGTCGTGACATCTCGCGGCGGCGTGGGCGGCCACCTGCCACGATGACCTCGTGACCGAGCGCGCACCCGACACCGGCGGCCGACCTGCCCGTAGCCCGGCCCGTGGCCCGGCCCGCAGTCCGAGCCGCGTCCGCGAGGTGCTGTCCGCGTTCTCGGTGCTCGGGCTGACGTCGTTCGGCGGTCCGATCGCACACCTCGGGTACTTCCGGGCCGAGGCCGTGACGCGACGACGTTGGCTGGGCGACGGGCCGTACGGCGACCTGGTGGCGATCGCGCAGTTCCTTCCGGGGCCGGCCTCGAGCCAGGTCGGGTTCGGGCTCGGCCTGCTGCGGGCGGGCCCGGTCGGGGCGCTCGTCGCCTTCGTCGCGTTCACCCTGCCGTCTGCGCTGATCATGTTCGCCGTGGCGACCGGTGTCGGCCTGCTCGACGGCGTCGTCGGGTCGGCGATCGTCGCGGGGCTGAAGATCGGCACGGTCGCGATCGTGGCACATGCCGTCATGGGCATGTGCCGGACCCTCGCCCCGGATCGGACGCGCGCGAGCATCGCGGTCGCCGCCGCCGTCCTCGCGCTGACTCTGACCGGACCGGCCGGACAGCTGTCGGCGATAGCACTGGGAGTGCTGGCCGGGCTCGTCTTCTGTCGGACGGCCGAGCCCTCCGCCGGTACGAGCCCGTCCTCACCCCTCCGCTTCCCCGTGACCCGGGCCGCCGGCGTCACCTGCCTCGCGGTGTTCGCGGCGTTGCTCGTCGGCCTGCCCGCCCTGGCCTCCGTCACCGGTTCGGGCACCGTCGCGCTCGTCGACGTCTTCTACCGCGCCGGAGCCCTCGTCTTCGGCGGCGGCCACGTCGTCCTGCCCCTGCTGCACGCCGGCTTGGTCGAACCCGGCTTCGTCGACGACGACACCTTCCTGACCGGTTATGCCGCCGCCCAGGCGGTCCCGGGCCCGCTCTTCACCTTCGCCACCTACCTCGGCGCCGTGGCCGACATCGGACCAGGAGGCGCGCTCGGGGCCGTGCTCGCGACCCTCGCGATCTTCGCGCCGGGTCTCCTGCTGCTGGTCGGGGTGCTGCCGTTCTGGAACACCCTCGGCGACCGCACGCCGGTCCGAGCCCTGATGCGCGGAGCGAACGCCGCGGTCGTCGGCCTGCTCGCCGCCGCCCTCTACGACCCGGTCGCGACGACGGCGATCACCGGTCCGGGGTCGTTCTGCCTCGCCCTCGTCTGCTTCGTGCTGCTGGTCGCGTGGCGGACTCCGCCGTGGGCCGTCGTCGCGGTGGCGGCGGCCGGCGGGCTCCTGCTCGCGGTGCTGCCCGGCTGACCCGGACCCGTCCGAGCCCGGCCCCGCCCGGCGAGGCACCCGCGCCCCGCCCGCACCCCGTGTTCTGCTGGAGGCATGCCGTTCGACCAGAGCCTCGTCCCGTGGATCATCGCCGCCGTCCTGCTCGTCGCCCTGATCGTCGTCGCCGTCGTGCTGCGCGCCCGGGCGAAGCGCGCCCTGGCCACCGCGAAGGCCGCCGCCGACGAGCAGGCCCGAGCCGCCCGCGAGCAGCACGAGGCCCTCGCCGCGGCCCACGACGACGCCCTCGCCCAGGCCGCCGCCGACCACGCCCGCGAGCGCGACGCCCTGGGTGCCGAGCGCCAGGCCGCCCTCACCGAGGCGAAGCAGGCCCGCGACCTCGTCGCGGCCGGGCTCAAGTGGGAGGCCACCTCGCGCGACGACATCGCCGACGCCTGCCGTCAGCTGGGCGTGGACGCCGTGTTGCTGACCAACGTGGTCTTCGTGCCCGTGGCGACCAGCGCCTCCTCGCGGTTCGTCGCCCAGGTCGACCACGTCCTGCTCGGCGAGACCGGCGTGATGGTGATCGAGAACAAGGGCTGGAACGGCATCGTCTTCGACGGCCTGACGCCGAGCAGCGTGTTCCCGGCGTTCGCGGGCCTGTTCGACGAGAGCACGATGACGCCGCCGTTCGCGCTGCAGGTCGTCAAGGACTCCCCCACCGTGCTCACCGTGCGGACCCACCTCGGCCGGGACGCCCCGGCCTCGCAGGTGCGGCGGCAGGCGCAGCGGTTGTCCGACCGGGTGCAGGCCGAGACCGGCGTCCGGCTCTGGTTCGACACCTGCGTGTTCTACTCGCACCGCGACGCGACGGTCTTCGCGACCGAGCGCGACGCCACCGACGGAGGCGCGGCGACGGCGATCGTGTCGCATCGGTCCCAGCTCGCGGGCGTCGTCCGCGAGCTGACCTCGCGTCCGACGAAGAAGCTGTCCCGGGCCCGGGTCGACGACCTGGCCCGGCTGTTCGCGTCGTACGGCGCCGACGTGCTCCGTTTCGGTGCGTACGCCCAGGAGGCGTGGGTCGCGTCGGCGCCGGAGGTCGCGGAAGCGCAGGAGGCGCGGGTCGCGTCGGCCCCCCAGGTGCAGGAGGCGCGGGTCGCGTCGGCACCGGAGGCCGCGGACGTCCAGCGCCCCGACCCGACCGAGTGAGTTCGGCGAGACGACCCGACGTGCCGCTCGTCTTCGAAGGTGAGCGGCGCGTCGTGACATCTCGACCCTCCGTCACCGGATGACGGGGTCGCCGCCCGACCCCGGCCCCTCGCCCAGCCCGTCGAGGTCGACGGCGCCCTCCCAGTCGCCCGCGTGCCGGCACGCCGCGGCACCCGACAGGCTCGCGAGCCGCAGGCGTCCGGTCAGCACCTCGCCGCGGGCCCACCCCGCGAGGTAGCCCCCGACGAACGCGTCCCCGGCGCCGACGGTGTCGACCACGTCGATCTCGTGCGCGACGCTTAGGGCCCGATCACCGCCGTCGATCGCGAACGCGCCGGCCGCTCCCGCCGTGACCACGACGTGCCGGTGGCCCGCCCCGGCCAACGCGTCGGCGGCGAGCTCGGCCTGCTCGAGGCCTGACGCCCGGGTGTCGACCTCGAACGAGGGCCCGACGAGGAACGGCACCTCGTCGAAGCTCGCGACGACGAGGTCGGCCGCCGCGGCGAGCTCCCGGTGCGCTTCGGCGGCGGGCCGGTCACCCCACAGGCGCGGCCGGTGGTTGACGTCGAACGAGACGAGGGCGCCGGCCTCGCGGGCCCGCGTGACGAGGTGCCGGACGGCCTCGGCGGCCGAGTCCGAGAGGCAGCCGGTGATGCCCGTGACGTGCACGAGGGTGCCGGGGGCGAGGTCGAGGTCGAGCGCGTCGACGTCCGCGGCGGTGAGGGCGCTGCCCGCGCAGCCGGCGCGATGGTACGAGACGGCGGTGCGACCGTCGGCCCGCACGTCCTTGACGAGCAGGCCGGTGGGGCGATCCGGGTCGACGACGGTGCGGACGGTCACCCCCTCGGCCCGCAACTCACGGACGACGCGTCGGGCGAGCGAGTCGGCGGCCACCCGGCCGGCCCAGACGACCGGGACGCCCAGGTGGGCGAGGGTCATGGCGACGTTGGCCTCCGCGCCGCCCGTGCCGACCGTCACCTGCTCGGCCCGCCAGAGCTGCTCGTCGGGTCCCGACCGGAAGACGGCGAGGCCCTCGCCCACGGTGACGACGCGCTCGATCGACCCCTGGGCGTGCCCCCGGGCGCGCCCCCGGCCCTCGAACCCGCTCGGGACGCCGCTCATGCCGTCACCTCGTCGCGGAACGCCCGGGCACGGTCGGTGACCAGGTCGAAGCGGCCGGCGGCGACGGCGTCGCGCGGGGTGATCCAGCTCGTGCTGATCGAGTGCACGGCGTCCCCGCGATAGGACGCGGCCTCGGCGAGGCCCACCCCTCCGCTCGGCACGAACCGGAGGTCGGGGAACGGCCCGGCGAGCGCCGAGATCGCCGCCGCGCCACCGAGCTGGGCCGCGGGGAAGAACTTCTGCACCGCGAACCCTGCGGCGCGTGCCCGCATCACCTCGGTGGCCGTGGCCACGCCCGGGACGTGCGGCACCCCGAGCGCGCGGCACCGGTCGGCGACGGACTCGTCGAGCCCGGGGCTGACGACGAACGTCGCCCCGGCCTCGACGGACGCGTCGACCTGCTCGGCCGACAGTGCCGTGCCGCACCCGACGACGAAGTCGGGCACCCCCGCCATGGCCAGGAGCGCCTCGATCGCGCCCGGGGTGCGGAGGGTCACCTCGGCGCACGGCACGCCGCCCGCGACGAGGGCGCGGGCGAGCGGAACGGCCTGCCCCGGGTCGTCGATCACGACCACGGGCAGCACATGGATCTCGGAGAGGCGGATGAGGACGTCGACGGCGCTCATGCCACCACCCAACCATCGCCCGCCCACGCCGCACAACGACCGGGCGTCGCCTGGGGACGACGCCTCGCCCCCAGGAGGCGCGGTGCGCGTCCTGCCCACACCGCGCCTCCTCGGGTCCTCGGTTCCGTCGGCCGCACCCTGTAGCGTCGGGGGGACGACGAGGCAAGACGACACCTGTGGTCGACGGACCATCCAGGGGCGAGGGGATCGGCATGGGACGCGTGACGGAGGGTGCCGACGCGGTCGGGCGAGCGCTCAACACGGCCCTGCGTCGCGTGCCTCTCGAGAAGGTGCCGCTGTTCCGGCAGTCGTTCATCGCGCTGTTGATCGTGCTGGCCGCGGTGCTCAGCGCGACCCTGCCCTGGCTGATCGTCACCGACGCGATCACGATGTGGCTCGGCGTCGGGGTGGCCGTCGCCGCGCTGGTGTTCGCCGCCCTGATGGCCCGCCACGCCGAGCTGCGCCGGTGGGAGATGCTCGTCCCCGCCGCCGACTTCGTCGCCGTGGGGCTGCTGCGCTACGGCACGGGCGACCAGCGCTCGGTCTTCCTGCCGATCGTGCTGCTGGCGGTCATCTGGGTCGCGTCCTGGCCCGGCCGGCGCAACGTGCTGCTGCCCCTGGTCGGAACGTGTGTCACCTTGCTGTTGCCGTACCTGTTCACCTCGGACGGTCGGGGCCCCAGCGAACTGATCCGCCTGGCGTTCGCCCTGATCGTCTACGCGACGGTGGCCGCGGCCGTCAACGAGCTGGCCCGCCAGGCGAAGGCGCGCCTCGAACGGGCGCGGGCCCAGCAGCACGCCGTCGAGCGCGAACTGAACCGGGCGGCCGTGGTGCAGCAGTCGCTGCTGCCTCCCGACGCCTCGACCCTGCCCGACGCCTTCGCGGTGTTCGGGGCGTGCGTGCCGGCCCGCGAGGTCGGCGGCGACTTCTTCGACTGGTACCCGACCTCGTCCGGCATCGCCGTGACCGTCGGCGACGTGATGGGCAAGGGCGTCGGCGCGGGCATGATCGCGGCCGCGGTGCGCTCGGTGATCCGCAGCAGCGTCGACGACGGCGACCCGGCCGAGGCCTTCCACCGCGCCTCCGTGGGGTTGACGACGAGCGCCTACGACACCGAGACGCAGTTCACGACGTCGTTCCACGCCCGCATCGACGCCGACGGCGGCGTGCTCTGGGCCGACGCGGGGCACGGGTTGGCGTTCATCCGGCGCGCGGCGGGCGGCGTCGACCGTCTCAACTCTGCCGACCTGCCGATCGGTGTGGGCACCGCCTGGCATCGGCACCGCTCGCAGCTCGACGCGGGCGACGTGTTCGTCTGCGTCAGCGACGGGGTGCTCGACCTGTTCCCGGTCGAGCTCGAGGCGCTGTACGACCTCGAGCAGCTGCTCGCCGCGACCCCCGAGCCGGCCCGCATCGTCGAGGTCGTCGAGGGGCTGGCCCGCGAGCGCGAACGCAGCGACGACGTGACGGTCGTCGCGACGACGCTCGTGCCGACGTCGGTGCCGGTGCGCCCCTGAGCTGGGCGGCGACCGGCTCGCAGGAGGCGCGGTGCCTGTCGGACGCACACCGCGCCTCCTCGTCCCCACCCTGGGCGCGGTGCCTGCCATGCTTGCCCGATGACCCGCGCGCTGCTCATCGTCGACATCCAGCTGGACTACTTCCCCGGGGGTGCGTTCCCCCTCGTCGAGCCCGAGGCGGCAGCAGCCGCCGCCGGCGCGACGCTCGAGGCATTCCGGGCGTCGGGCGAACCCGTGGTGCACGTCTTCCACGTCTCGACCGGCGACGGCGCGACGTTCTTCCGACCGGGCACCGCCGGCCTCGCGTTCCACCCGACCGTCGAACCCCGTGACGGCGAGCTGGTCGTCGAGAAGCACGTGCCGAACAGTTTCGTGGGCACGGGACTCGAGGCGAGCCTCCGCGAGCGCGACGTGACCGAACTCGTGATCGTCGGGATGATGAGCAGCATGTGCGTCGACTCGACCACGCGGGCCGCGCACGAGCTCGGCTTCACCTGCACCGTCGTCGCCGACGGGTGCGCAGCCCCCGACCTCGTGCACGGCGGGACGACCGTCGCCGGCCGCGACGTCCACGCGGCGTTCATGGCCGCCCTCGACGGCAGCTTCGCGACCGTCGTCACGAGCGAGTCGCTGCTCGCGGCCTGACCGCTCGGCGCGCTGGGCTGCGTCACGTCGGCTCCGCCTCTTCCCGCCACGAAGTGAACATGCCGCCACCTTTTCCCGTGGCGGCATGTTTACTTCGTGGCGGGTTGGCCGGCGGGCAGGGCGGCGGGCGACCGAGCGGCTGGTCAGGCGGGCTGGCGGGCTGGCGGGCTGGCGGGCAGGCGGGCAGGCGGGCAGGCGGGCAGGCGGGCAGGCGGGCAGGGGGGCAGGCGCAGCGTTCGACCCGGCTCGATAGGGTTCGGTCATGTTATGGATATCCGTCGTCGGGGTGCTGGCCGGAGTCTGGTGCCTGGTCGCGCCGCCCCGGGCCATGTTGTTCGGCTCGCGTTGGCAGGTGCGCGACGGCGACCGGGCCGAGCCGAGCGATCTCCTGGTCCGGTACACGCGGGTCTCGGGCGTGATCCTGATCGTGCTCTCGGTCGGCTTCGGGTTCTGGGGCTTCACCGCGCAGCGACAAGCGGAGGCGCGCGACTCGTTGCAGGACGCCTGGGACATCGGCGTCTTCTCGTCGTACGGCGACCTGCAGATCGACCTCGACCCCGAAGTCGAGCAGACCACGAGCGTGGCCGGTGTGATGTCGCGGTCCACAGGTGAGCAGCAGGGGCTGCCGGTGTGGCAGGCGAAGGTCGTCGGGCGTGACGACCTCGGTGAACTGGGCGGAGACCTGGCCGACGGTGACGTCGTCGTCGCCGTGCGGCAGGGCAGCTGTCAGCCCGGGACGGTCTTCGTCGAAGAGGGCGCCGACGAGGTCTCGGTGGCGGTGACGGGCGTCTCGAAGATCCGGTTCCAGGGTGCGCCGTTGCGCTGCGGCACGTCGAACCCGCTGACGAAGCCCGACGCGGACGAACTCCGCATCGTTCACGTGCCCCTTTCCGCCCCACTCGGCGACCGCGAGCTCGTGCTGCCCGACCCGCCGGCGCGCAACTGACCGGCCGCGCCGCGCCTCCTGACCCTCTGACCGCGTCCACGCCGCCACGCCGCCACGAAATAAACGTCCCGCCACCTTTTCCCGTGGCGGGATGTTTATTTCGTGGCGGGGTAGCGGGGTGTCGGGTCGGGAGGCCAGCGGAGTGGCGGGCCGGCAGGCCAGCGGGCCGGCAGGCCAGCGGGCCGGCGGGGTGGCGGGGTGGCGGGGTGGCGGGCCGACGGGGTGGCGGGGTGGCGGGCCGACGGGGTGGCGGGGTGGCGGGCCGACGGGGTGGCGGGGTGGCGGGCCGACGGGGTGGCAGTCCAGCAGGCCGGCGGCGCTACCCCCGGCGCCGGCTCGCCACCAACGCGACGACCAGCCCCGTGATGACGGTGGCGCCGACGGCGTTCGTGACGCGGGCCCGGCGGCGGTAGCGCTGGTGGGCCTGGTCGGTGGCCTCCATCGCGGCGATCGTGACGGTCTCGGCGACGTCGCGCACGGTCTTCTCGGCCCGGTCGGCGATCACCTCGGCGCGGTCGACCAGGTCGTGGGCCGACGACCCGGCCCGGTCGGTGACGTCGCGCACCACGGTCTCGGCCCGGCCCGCGAGGTCGTGCAGGGCACCCCGGGCGACGGGCGGCACGACGTCGGAGGTGTCGATGAGTTCACGGGCCCGCCGTGCGGCGCGGGTGACGAAGTCGTCGGGGTCGGTGGTGCTCATGGTCGGCTCTCTCCGTTCGCCCGCGCACGGGTACGACGGGTCCCCGCCATCGTGCTCCCCTCACACGAGGAACGGGCCCACAAGCCCCGAGGAGGCGCGGATCGCGTCCCCGAGGACACCCCGTCCCCAGCACACCGCGCCAGGAAGTGGGCACAGCACCAGCCCTTGACCTGGCGCTGTGTCCACATCCTGGCGTCATGCGCCCCGGCACCCGCGCCCTGCCGCACCGCAACCCACCGCCCCGCACCTCCTCCCCGCACCGCACCGCACCGCCGCCGAGCGCGCAGACTGGCCTCTGACCCCCCGACGGAACGAGCCACTCCCCCATGACCACCACCGTCCTCCTCGCCGGCGCGACCGGCGACCTCGGCCAGCGCATCTCCCGCGAGCTGCTCCGCGACACCACGAGCGACGTGCGCCTGCGCGTCCTGACCCGCCCCGGCAGCACCGGCGCGGCCACGCTGTTCGGTGACGACGACCGGGTCGAGGTGACCCGCGCCTCCTACACGGACGTGCCCGCCCTGACCGATGCCGCCCGCGGCGCCGACGTCGTCGTGTCGGCCGTCAGCGGCGTCCGCCCCGTGATCGTCGACGCACAGCGTGCACTGCTGAAGGCAGCCGTCGCGGCGGGGGTGCCGCGGTTCGTGCCGTCGGACTACTCGGCCGACTACCGCAGCATCCCGCCGGGCAGCAACCGCAACTTCGAGCTGCGGCGTGAGTTCGCGGCCGACGTCGACGCGGCTCCGATCCGGGCGACGTCCGTGCTGAACGGCATGTTCACCGACCTGCTGACCGGGGACGCGCCGATGGTCCTGTTCGACCGGAAGCGTGTGCTGTTCTGGTCGTCGGCCGACCAGGTGCTGGACTTCACGACCAAGGACGACGTCGCCCACGTCGTCGCCCGGGTCGCGCTCGACCCCGAGGCTCCGCGCGTCGTCGAGGTCGCCGGGGACAGGGTCACCGCCCGCCAGGTCGCCCGCACGATGAGCGAGCTCACCGGCACGCCGTTCAAGCCGCAGTGGGCCGGAACGACCGGCACCCTCTCGGCGATGGCGGCCGTCATGCGCCGCACGTCGAAGGGCGACGACACCTTCCCCGCCTGGCAGGGCATGCAGTACTTCGTGAACATGTTCAGCGGCGACGCGCAGCTGCGCCACGTCGACAACGACCGCTACGGTCCCGAGCGCTGGACGACCGTGCGCGACGTCCTCGCGACGCGGACCGGCTCGCCGGCCGGGTCCGCCGCCTGACCACCGCAGGAGGCGCGGGTCGCGTCGATCACGCCTCCGTCGCTTCCCGAGACCGCCCGACGACCCATGTCGTCCCCGGGTCGCGCCGCTCTCAACCCCCGGGTGGATGCCCGCCTCTGCCGCCGGCCGCCACGATGGCGTGTGCCGTTCACCCCCAGCCACGCCGTCGTCGCTCTGCCGTTCGTCCGCACGCCCCTGCCGTTCGGGGCGGTGGCGGTCGGCTCGATGGCGCCGGACGTGCCACTGTTCTTCCCCGTCGGGGTGACCTACGAGCAGACCCACGGGTTCCCGAGCCTGCTGCTGTTCTCGGTGCCGGTCGCGGTGCTGCTGTACCTCGTCTGGCGCGTGCTGCTGCGGCCGGCGGCGCGCGCCCTGCTGCCGACGTCGATCGGGTCGCGCCTGCCGACGTCGTGGGACGCCAGTGGGCTCGGGTACAGGCCTGAGGGCGGGCAAGGGCCCGTGCCCGGCGACGGGACCGGCCCCGGGACCGACCCCGGCACCGGCTCGGGGGCCGGCCTGGCCCGCACGGCCCCGTGGGCTCTCCTCGCACTCGTCCTCGGTGTGCTCACCCACGTGTTCTGGGACGCGTTCACGCACCCGGACCGGTTCGGCAGCACGCTGATCCCGGCACTGGCCCAGCCGTGGGGGCCGTTGGTCGGCACGCAGTGGGCGCAGTACGTCTCGTCACTCGGCGGGCTGGTCGTGCTCGGCATCGCGGCCGTCCGGTACCTGCGGCGCACTGCCCCGACCACGACGCCCGAGACCGCGGCCCCCGTCCCGGCTGCACGCATCCGCCTCGTGTTCTGGGCCTCACTCGCCGCGGCCCTCGTCGCCGGCGTCGTGATCGTCGCCGCGACCCGGGGACTGCCGACCGACGTCCACACGGCGAAGTCGTTCACGTTCTTCGCCGGCACCCTCGCGGGCGCACTCGTGCTGGTCGCGACGGCCGTCGCCGCCGTGGCCGTGCAGCTGATCCGCGCTCGCGCACACCCCCGACGAGCCTGACGCGGACGGCCTCCGCCGTTGCCGACCCCGAGGAGGCGCGGCTCGCCCCGATGGTGCACCCGCGGCGGCGACGGCATCGAGCAGGGACGCAGGAGGCGCGGCTCGGCCGACCCGCGCCTCCTGCGTCCCTGCTCACCCGGCCCGGTCGCCCCCGGTCGCGGCGGTGTCGCGCGGCAGCACGAGCCGCGCGGTCAGCCCGCCGCCGGGAGTGTCGACCAGGTCGACCGACCCGCCGTCGTGCTGGACGAGTTCTCTGGCGATGGCGAGTCCGAGGCCGGAGCCGCCCGGCGTGGTGCTCCAGAAGCGGTCGAACGCGCGGGCCCGGTCAGCCGCCGACATGCCGGGCCCGCGGTCGATCACCTCGACGAGGACTGCGTCCGCCTCCGGGGGCGCCGTCGCTCGCAGCGTCACCGCCTCGCCGGTCGGGCACACCCGCAACGCGTTGTCGATGAGGTTGTCGAGCGCCTGCTCGAGCTGCCCCGACGAGGCGAGCGCGACCAACCCCGGTCCGCCCGACCCCGACCCGCCGAGCCCCGACCTGCCGACCCCCGGCCCCCCGAGCTCCACCACGATCCGCGCCCCGACGTCCTCGGCCGACGACGACCAGACCTCGGCCCGCGCCTCCAGGACCGCGCCGACGTCGACGGGTACCGGTGTGGCCGAGGCGCCCTGACTCCGGGCGAGCACGAGCAGGTCCGAGACGAGTCGGCTGAGCCGACCGGACTCGCTCAGGGCGCGATCGACGGCGGCCACGTCGGCGGGGTCGTCGAGCCGGTCCTGCAGGTTCTCGAGGCCGAGGCGCAGGGCGGTGAGGGGCGTGCGCAGCTGGTGCGACGCGTCGGCGGTGAAGGCCCGCTGGGCCGAGAGCAGCACCTCGATGCGTCGGGTGCCGTCGTTCAGGGTGCTCGCGAGACGTCGCATCTCGGGCGGGCCCATCGCGTCGAGGTCGGCACGGGCGGTGAGGTCGCCGCGCGAGATGCGGTCGGCCATCGCGTCGAGCAACCGCAGCGGGCGCAGCAGCGACGTGGCGACGACGGCGCTGGCGATCACCGAGAGCACCAGGACGACCGCGCCGGCCGCGAGCCGGAAGAGCCAGATGCCCCGCACCTCCTCGTCCACCGGGGCCGTGGGCACCGTGACCCGGACGGCGCCGTCCACCCGGCCGTCGTCGGTCGTCGCGGGCACCGTCACCTGCAGGCCACGCTCGCCGAGCACGGAGTCGTCGAGTGACCGCACGCGCTCCTGCCCCGACAGGGCGGCGTCGAAGTCGCCGTCGTCCGCCCCGACGACCGGCCGGCCGAGGGCGGGTGACCTGTCGACGCCGATCAGCTCGACACGGCCGTCGGTCTGCTCCTCCATCTCGTCGCGCAGCTGCAGCAGCGCCACCCGGGCGCCGCGGGCCGTGGCGTCGTCCGCTTCGGTGGCGGTGGCGAGCAGGACGGCGATGGTGCGTGCCTCGCGCAGGGCCACCTCGCGTTGATCGCTGCGCAACAGGTCGGTCAGCTGCAGGCCGACCGGCACGGTGAAGGCGACGAGGGCGAGCCCGACGATCACGAGGTACGAGGCGACGAGCCTACGGCGCATCGGCGTGCTCCAACCGGAACCCGACCCCGCGCACGGTCGTGATGGCGATCTCGGGCCCGAGCTTCTGCCGCAGGGCCGACACGTGGACGTCGAGGGTGCGCGTCGACCCGAACCAGTGGCTGTCCCAGACCTCGTCGATCAGCGCCTCGCGGGTGACGACCGACCCGACGCGTCGGGCCAGGGCGACGAGCAGGTCGAACTCCTTCGGCGCGAGGGCGACCTCGGCGTCGTGTCGGCGCACCCGCCTCGCCGCGACGTCGACGCTCACGGCGCCGAGGACCACGGCAGGAGGCGCGGGTTCGGTGGCCTCGCCCGTCGCGTCGCCCCCGTGGCGCCGGGTCACCGCGCGGATGCGTGCCACGATCTCGCGGACGCCGAACGGTTTCGCGACGTAGTCGTCGGCACCGACCTCGAGCCCGGCGACGGTGTCGACCTCGTCGCCTCGGGCGGTGATGACGATGATCGGCACGTTCGACCGGGCTCGGAGCCGCCGGCAGACGTCGAGGCCGTCCATGTCGGGCAGGCCGAGGTCGAGCAGGACGACGCCGGGTGGGTCGGCGTCGAGCGCCTCGCCTCCGGTCGTCACCCACTCGACGTCGTAGCCGAAGCGTGCGAGGCCCTCGCGCAGCGAGGCGGCGATGGCGGGATCGTCTTCCACGAGCAGAACGAGCACGGTCGACGATCTCACCCTCGACTGGACGGACGGCGAACGCAGGAGGCGCGTGCCGGCCGACGGCGCACGGTCGCCTAGCCCTTCACCGGCTCCTTCGACGAGTGGTGCTCGACGATCTGCCACTCGCCGTCGTCCTCGGCGTAGACGAACGTGAACCGGGCCGGCACGACGTCGCCGCTCGCCCCCATCGTGAACGTGTACAGGCCGGAGTGCGAGACGTACCCGTCGCCGAGGTCGCGGACGACGCTCTCGGTGATCTCGCCCTGCGGTTCGTTGAGCAGGAAGCCCTCGAAGTACTCGAGGCGCTCGGCGGGGGTGTCGTGGATGCCGGGCGAGACCGTAGGCAGCAGGACGGCGTCCTCGGCGTAGTGCTCGGCGACCCGGGTGGGGTCACCGGTGGCGAGCGAGGCGTTCCAGTCGTCGAAGAGGGACTCGACCTCGGCCTCGGTCGGGACGTCGGCCGTCGGGGGCGTCTTCTCGGCCGTCGAGGAGTCGCGGGCCGGGTCGGGGGCGGCGGCGGTCGCGGCCGTGAACCCGGTGATGCCGAGGACGGCGGCGGCGGAGACGGCGATGACGGGGAGGGCGATTCGACGGCGGGTCATGTGCGTGTTCCTTCGCTTGGGGGCCGGTGTGCCGGCCCGTGGTGTGCGGTGGATCAAGCCTCTCGAGAGGCGCGTCAGCACTCGGTCAGCAGGAGGTCAACGCGGGGACAAGATCCCGGTCGGGTGTCGCTGGGGAGGAGGCGCGCCTCACCCCGAGGAGGCGCGGCTCACCTCGCCCGCTACCGTGGCCGGATGAGCACCGAGGCCTGGGAAGACCGCGTCGCCGCCCTGTGGGCCGACGAGACCGTCGACGACGAGCAGCGAATCGAGCGCATGACGGCCCTGGCCGCCGATGCACCTCACCCCGCGCTGGGCGAGTTCGAGCTCGGCGGCGCCCACGACTCGGGGGGCCGGGAGGCCGAGGCCCACGTGCACTACGCGGCGGCGACCGAGGCCGGCCTCGATGCCGTCGACCCGGCCCGTGCCGCGCAGACGGTCGTGCAGCACGCCTCGACCCTGCGCAACCTCGGCCGCGTCGACGAGGCCATCGCCATGCTGCGTGACGCCCCCGAGCACCCGGCCACCGGAGCGGCGCCGAAGGTCTTCCTCGCGCTCGCCCTGCACAGCGCCGGCCGGGTCGACGAGGCCCTGCGGGTCGCGATCGAGGCCGTCGAGCCGACCCTCCCCCGCTACCACCGCTCGGTCAGCGCCTACGCGGCCGCACTCACCGAGCGCTGACCCGGCCACTGCCCCTGCGAGCGCTGACCCGGCCGCTGCCCGTGCGAGGCGCCGACCCGTCCGCTGGGGATGGCCACCGCCCCGCGCCGCCCGTAAGGTTGTCACGACATACGTTCGGCTGAGGGGAGCACATGACCGACGCAAAGCTTCCGGCCGATCTCTTCGCCGACCTCGACCGCGGCAGCCCCATCCCGTTGTGGTTCCAGATGTCCACGCGACTCGAGGCGGCCATCCTGGGTGGGCAGCTGCCCGCGGGCGCTCGACTCGAGAACGAGGTCGGACTCGGCGAACGTCTCGCCCTGTCGAGACCCACCGTCCGCCGAGCCATCCAAGAGCTGGTCGACAAAGGACTCGTCGTCCGGCGGCGAGGCATCGGCACCCAGGTCGTCCACGGACCCGTGACTCGCAACGTCGAGCTGACCAGCCTGTTCGAAGACCTGACCGACAGTGGCAAGGCCCCGACGACACGTCTGCTCGCCCACCAGGTCGTCGAGGCCGACGAGAAGACCGCCATGGCGCTCGGCATCGAGGTCGGCGACCAGGTCAGCCACGTGCGGCGCCTTCGCCTGGCGGACGGGGTCCCCGTCGCGGTGCTCGAGAACTACCTGCCGCTCGACCTCGCCCCGTTCTCGGACGCCGACCTCGCCGCCCAGGGCCTCTACCAACTGCTCCGAGCCCTCGGCGTCACGATCCGGGTGGCGAAGCAGCGGATCGGAGCCCGGGCCGCTCACGCCGACGAGGCTCAGTTGCTCGAGATCGAGCCGCGCGGGGCAGTGCTGACCATGACCCGCACCGCCTACGACGCGTCGGGGCGGGCGGTCGAGGTCGGGCACCACTGCTACCGGCCCGACCTCTACTCGTTCTCGATCACCCTCGTCGACAAGTAGTCGAGGAACGGCGCCGGGCGGCGGTGGCCGGCTCCAGGCGCCGACGCCCGACCGACCGGCGGGTCAGCCGGCCTGTCCGGCGGCGGAGGGCACCTGCAGTTCACCCGTCACGTACTGCGCCACCCCGAAGCCGAACGACCAGTCCTGCGGACCGTTCTCGACGTAGCCGATGAAGACGTCCCCTCCGGCTACGCCGACGGTCTCGAGGCCCGAGGCGATCCGGGCGTAGAGGGCCTGCTTGGCTTCGTCGGTGCGTCCCCTCTGGGTGAAGATCTGGATCATGACGACTCCGCCGGAGCGTTCGAAACCGAGCCCGGCGTCTTGCGCGATGATGCGACCGGCGGGCAGTTCGTTGATCACCTGGAAGCGGTCTCGAGGCGGGATGCCGTAGACCTCGACGATCGCGTCGTGGACGGCGTCGGCGATCGCGGTGATCTGTTCGGGGGTGCGACCGGGCAGGAGGTCGATGCGGACGAGGGGCATGGTCTCTTCTTTCGTCGGGAGTGGTCAGGTGTCGGCGGGTGTCGGCGGCTCAGGCGCGCGACGCGGCGTCGATGCGCGCCGTGATCTGTTCGCGTTGGTAGCGACTGACGCTGTCGACGGCTTCGTCCTCGGCGAAGACGCTCGAGACGGCGACGGTGTCGTCGCGATCGAAGAAGCCGAGCCGGTGCAGGCCGCCGAAGAAGCCGTCCCAGTCGACGTCACCGTCACCGATCTTCAGGTGCTGGTGCACACGGGCCGCGTTGCCGGGCGGGTTGGAGATGTACCGCAGCCCGTGCGACCGGCGGTGGTCGAACGTGTCGGCGATGTGGACGAGCCCGAGCGAGTGCCCGGCCGCGGCCATGATCTCGGCCATGTCGCCGCCGTAGTGGAAGGTGTGGCACGCGACGTAGGCGAGACCGACGTGCTTCGTGTTGAGACCGCGGATGACCCGGAGGGCCTCCAGGCCGTCCTCGACGAAGTCGTCGGGGTGCGGGTCGATGAAGACGCGGATGCCCTCACGTTCGAGGACGGGCAGCAACTCTTCCATCGACCAGTAGAACTGACGCTCGGACTCTTCCGACAGCTCGGGCCGACCACTGAACTCGGTGTTGATCACGTCGACACCGAGGCGGGCGGTGATCTCGATGACGCGCTTCCACTGCTTGACGGCGGCCCGACGGGACTCCTCGTCAGGACCGGACCAGCGCAGGACGGGCAGGACGGACGCGATCTCGACCCGCGCCTCCTTGCAGGCCGCCGCGAAGGCGTCGACGAGGTCGTCGTCAGCCTTCGGGTGCCGGAAGAACGGGATGAAGTCGCGGTGCGGGGTCAGCTGCAGGTGGTCGTACCCCAGCTCGGCGACCTTGGCGGGCAGCTCGAGCAGGGAGTGGCTGTGGTGCAGCGGGGTGGGGTCGAGGGCGATCTTCACCACCGGTCACTCCCCCGTCGCGGCGGCACGGGGCCGGTCGTAGAACGACGGCTTGGCCATCGCGTAGTCGACCTCGACGCGGCGGCCGGTCTTCTGCGCCTCGACGCCGGCGGTGGCGACCACGCTCGCGAGGTAGCCGTCCCAGGCGCTCGGACCGTCGATGGTGCCGCGGTGCGCGGCGTCGACCCAGCGCTGCACCTGGGTGTCGTAGGCGGCGCCGAAACGTTCTTTGAACGTCGGCGGCACGGCGACGCCCGACCGGGCGGCCGTGGTGAGCTGGAGTCCGGTCTCGCGCCCAATGGAGGCCACGCCGCTCTCGAAGACGGCGTCCGTGGTGACCTGGTAGCCGAACTGGATGTTGACGTTGATCTCCACGATCGCCATCGTGCCCGACTCGGTCTCGAGGATCACGAACTGCGGCTCGCGGAGCCCCTCGGGCGCCAGCGAGTTGCGGCGGGGCTTCTTGACCTCGACCGCGACGATCGGCTCGCCGGCGATGAAGGGGACGGCATCGATCTCGTGGATGACCGAGTCGAGGATGAGCATCTCTTCGGAGTAGCTCGGCGGGGTCGTGGCGTTGCGGTGGGCGCAGTGCAGGGCGAGCAGGGCTCCGTGCTCGCCGGACGCGACGAGGGCCCGGAGGTCTTGGTACCCCTGGTCGAAGCGGCGCATGAAGCCGACCTGGATGTGCGGCCGGTCGAGCTTCTGCTCGGCCTCGAGCACGCGGAGCGACGCGGCCTCGTCGGTCGTGAGGGGCTTCTCGCAGAGGATGGCCAGACCGCGGTCCAGAGCGGGCAGGAGGACGGCCTCGTGCAAGAACCCGGGGGTGGCGATGATCACCGCGTCGATCTCGGTGGTGGCGAGCGCCTCGTCGAAGTCGGCCGCGGTGATCGCGCCGGGGGCGGTCGCCGCCGCGGCGTCGGCACGAGCGGTGTCGGGGTCGACGACGGCGACGACCGTGGCCCCGCTGATGGTGGACGTGATGCGAGCGACGTGGTCGGCGCCCATCATGCCGGCGCCGACGACGGCGACGCGGAGGTCGGGGGTGGTGGTCACAGGGGTTCTCCTTCGGGGCGGGGGATCGTCGGCTGGGACGTCAGACGAGGCGGGAGCGGGGCGAGCAGCTCATGATGTGCTCTCGCGTGCGGGTGGCGATGCCGAGCGGCAGGTCGATCGATTCGACCGGGAACATGTCCTGCTCGACGATCGCGAAGATCTCGGGATCGATGCGGCTGACCGCGTCGAGCACGGGGGCGAGTTCGGGCACGCCCTTGGGCGGCTCGACCATGACGCCCTGGGCGACGGCGTCACCGAACGGCACGTCGTTCTTGAGCACGGTGAAGCGCAGGTCGGAGTCGACCTGCTTCAGGTGCAGGTAGCCGATGCGGTCGGGGTACTGCTCGACGAGGCGCACGGAGTCGCCGCCGTAGTAGGCGAAGTGCCCGGTGTCGAGGCAGAGGTTGGTGTAGCGGGCGTCGGTCTCGGCCAGGAAACGCTCGGTTTCTCGGTACGTGCCGACGTGGCTGTCGGCGTGGGTGTGGAACTGCTGCTCGACGCCGAATTCTTCGAGGAGCGCCTTGCCGAGCTTGTCGTGGCCGGCGCCGAGTTTCGCCCACTGGTCGTCGGTGAGGGTGCGGGCCTCGAGCACCTCGCTCGTGGCGTCGCTGCGCCAGAGGTCGGGGATGACGACGAGGTGCTCGGCACCGAGCGTCGAGGCGAGCCCGGCGACGGCGAGCGCTTGGTCCCAGGCGCGTCGCCACTGGTCGTCGCCCTTGTGGAACCCGGTGAAGACGGTGCCGGCAGACAGCTTCAGGTCGCGCCGACCGAGCTCGTCCTCGAGCTGGTGGGGGTCGGTCGGCAGGTACCCGTAGGGGCCCAGTTCGATCCAGTGGTAGCCGGCCTGTTGCACCTCGTCGAGGAAGCGCGGCCAGGGGATCTGACTGGGGTGCTCGGGGAACCAGACGCCCCACGAGTCGGGCGCGGTCCCGATGCGGAGCCCACGCCGACCCGGGCCTGTGGGCGTGGCGTCGGGGTCGGTGACGGTGTCGGTCATGGCGGCGGTGCCTTTCGAGAGGGTGCGGGTGAGGTTCGGCGGTGTCAGCCGAGCAGCGGGCGCTGTGCGGCCTGCTGCTCGTGGTAGTCGGCCAGGGCGGCCGTGGTGCTGTCGAGGGTCGAGACCTGCGCGACCGGGACGTCCCACCAGCCCTCGCCGTCCGGGGCGTAGACGAGTGGGTCGCTGTTCACGTGGATGAGCGTGCTCTTCGACGAGGCCTTGGCCGCGGCGAGTGCTGCGGAGAGGTCGGCCACGGCATCCGTCGTCGGATGCACTTCGACGACGTCGAGCCCGTAGCTGCGGGCGTTCATCGCGAGGTCGACCGGAAGCACCTCGGTGCCCTGGAAGTCGAGGGACTCGGGATCGAGCTTGCGGTAGAGGGTGCCGAAGCGCTCGGCGCCGACGGTCTCGGAGAGGTGGCCGATCGAGGCGTAGCCGTGGTTCTGGATGAGGACCACGATGATCTTGATGCCCTCGGCGACGGCGGTGACCAGTTCGGTGTGCAGCATGAGGTAGGAGCCGTCACCGACCATGACGATGACGTCGCGGTCGGGGGCACCCCTCTTGACGCCGAGGCCACCGGCGATCTCGTAGCCCATGCACGAGAACGCGTACTCGACGTGGTACCCGAGCGGGTCGCGGACCCGCCACAGCTTGTGCAGGTCGCCGGGCAACGACCCGGCCGCCTGGACCACGACGTCGGTGGGGTCGCTGGCGGCCTGGACGGCGCCGATGATCTCGGGCTGGCCGGGCAACGCGAGCCCGGACGGCTGGAAGGCCTCGTCGACGAGGGCATCCCAGGTCGCCTTCTCGGCGGCCACGCGGGTGGCGTGCTCGTCGGGTACCCGGTGCTCGGCGAGCGCCGCGCCGAGGGCGTCGAGCGTCTCGCGGGCATCGGCCACGACGGGCAGTTGCGAGCCGTGCTTGTAGGCGTCGAACGACGTGATGTTGACGTTGACGAACCGCACGTCGCTGTCCTGGAAGGCCGTCCGTGAGGCGGTGGTGAAGTCGCTGTACCGGGTGCCGATGCCGATGACGAGGTCGGCCTCGGCAGCGATGCGGTTCGCGGCGGTCGTGCCGGTGGCGCCGATGCCCCCGAGGTACTGGGGGTGGTCCCAGGCGAGTGACCCTCCGCCGGCCTGTGTGGTGCCGACGGGGATGCCGGTCGCGCGGGCGAGGGCGTCGAGTTGCTGCTCCGCGCCCGAGTAGAGGATTCCGCCGCCGGCGACGATGACGGGGCGCTTCGCACCCTTGACGGCGGCGACGGCGCGCTCGAGCGGCCCTCGCTCGGGCACGGGCCGCCGGATGTGCCACTCACGGGGTTGCAGGAACTCGTCGGGCACGTCGAGCCACTCGGCCTGGACGTCCTCGGGCAGGGCGATCGTGACGGCACCGGTCTCGGCCGGATCGGTCAGCACGCGCATCGCGGCGAGCGCGATCGAGAAGAGCTGCTCGGGCCGGTCGACGCGGTCGAAGAACCGCGACAGCGGCCGGAACGCGTCGGTCACCTGCAGGGACGTGTCGTGCGGCATCTCGATCTGCTGCAGCACGGGATCGCTGACCCTCGTGGCGAAGGTGTCGCTCGGCAGCAGCAGGGCCGGCAGGCGGTTCGTCGTCGCGAGCGCGGCGGCCGTGAGCATGTTGGCGGCACCCGGACCGACGGAGGCGGTGCTCGCGTAGGTCGCGCGCCTCCGGTGCATGCGGGCGTAGCCCACGGCCTGGTGCACCATCGCCTGCTCGTTGCGCGCCTGGAGGTACGGCATGAGGCCCGGCCGGTCGACGTGGTACTGCTTGAGCGCCTGGCCGACGCCCGCGACGTTGCCGTGGCCGAAGATGCCGAACATGCCGGGGATAGTGCGTTCTCTCACGTCACCGTCGACCGTCCATTGGTTGGCGAGGAACTCGACGAGTGCCTGGCCGACGGTGAGTCTCTTCGTCGTCATCGACGCGGTCCTTTCGAGGGTGCGGTGGGGAGGTAGGGCAGCCGGGGGTCGGGAGCCTGGGACTCCCACCCGGCACGGACCCAACCGTGTGCCGGGTCGTCGGTGATCAGCCAGGCGCGCTCGGGGTCGGGCCCCGCCATGACGTTGAGGTAGTAGAGGTCGTAGCCCGGGGCGGCGACGGCGGGGCCGTGGTACCCGAACGGGACGAGGGCGACGTCGCCGGTGCGGACGAGGGCGTTCACGTCGATCTGCCCCGCAGGTGAGCTGTAGGTGGCGAACATGCCGAACGGGTCGGCCTGCGAGGGGGCGTCGAGGCCGCGGCTGACGGCGGACTCGAAGTAGTAGATCTCTTCGAGGCGGGACTCGGTGCCGGGCACCCCCTCGTCGTGTTTGTGCGGAGGGTACGACGACCAGTTCTCGGCGGGCGTCACGACCTCGCAGACGATGAGCTTCTGGGCGTGCAGCCCGTCCGGGGTGCCGAAGTTGTGCACCTGGCGGGTCGATCGACCGGCTCCGCGGATCTCGACGGGAATGTCGTCACGACGGAGCACCTGTACGTCGAGCACCTGGTCGGCGGGTGCCTCGGCGACCGCGACCCGACCGTGCCCGCTGACCACCGCCTCCGTCCGGACGCCCAGGTAGGCGACGTCGGCCGGCCCGTCGAAGACGGACTCGCGCCCGGCGAGCTCGAGGGTGCCCGACCCCCCTCGGGCGTCGCTCCACTCGACCACGACGTCACCGGTCAGCGGCACCACCATGCGCTCGAGCCCACCGGCGGCGAGGTGCAACGAGACACCGTCACCGAGCTCGCCGACGCGCAGGCCGGTGTGCTGCCAACCGTCGAGGTCGCCGTCGACGACGGTCTGCCAGCCGTCGCGGGTCAGGTCGCCGCGGGGGAAGAACCAGCGGGGGTCGTCGTTCATGTCGTCCACCTCATCATCGAGCGGAGCGGCCCGGGGGCCACGGGGGTACTGCCTGGGGACAGATCGGGCCGGCGGTCAGTTCTGGGGGAAGCCCAGGTCGACGCCGCCGTGGCTCGGGTCCAGCCAACGCGACGTGATCGCCTTCTCGCGGGTGTAGAACTCGAAGCCCTGCATCCCGTAGGCCTTGTCCGAACCGAAGATGCTGTCCTTGAAGCCGCCGAACGAGTAGTACGCGACGGGCACCGGGATGGGCACGTTGATGCCGATCATGCCGACCTCGATCTCGGCCTGGAAACGCCGCGCCGCGCCTCCGTCGTTGGTGAAGATCGCGGTCCCGTTGCCGTAGGCACCGGCGTTGATGAGGGCGACGCCCTCGTCGTACGACGCGACGCGCACGATCGACAGCACCGGCCCGAAGATCTCTTCGGTGTAGACGCGGCTGGTGAGCGGCACATTGTCGATCAGGGTGGGCCCGAGCCAGAAGCCGTCGGCCTCACCGTCGACCTCGATGCCCCGGCCGTCGACGACGACGTCGGCTCCGTCGGCGAGGGCGATGTCGATGTAGCTCGCGACCTTGTCACGGTGCTGCTCGGTGACGAGAGGGCCCATGTCGCAGCTGCGGCGACCGTCGCCGACGGTGAGGCCGGCCATGCGTGAGGTGATCTTCTCGATCAGTTCGTCGGCCACGGGTTCGACCGCGACGACCACGCTGATCGCCATGCAGCGCTCGCCCGCCGAACCGAATCCGGCGTTGATCGCGCTGTCGGCCACCAGGTCGAGGTCGGCGTCGGGCAGCACGAGCATGTGGTTCTTGGCACCGCCGAGGGCCTGGACGCGCTTGCCGTGCTGGGCAGCGGTCTCGTAGATGTACCGGGCGATGGGCGTCGACCCGACGAACGAGATGGCCTTGACGTCGGGGTGCTCGAGCAGGCCGTCGACGGCCTCTTTGTCGCCGTGGAGGACGTTGAAGACACCCTCAGGCAAGCCGGCCTCGGCGAAGAGGCGGGCGAGGAACACGGCGCTGGACGGGTCCTTCTCGGACGGCTTCAACACGACGGTGTTGCCGACCGCGATCGCGATCGGGAAGAACCACATCGGCACCATGGCCGGGAAGTTGAAGGGGCTGATGACTCCGACCACGCCGAGGGGCGCCTTGGTCGAGTACACGTCCACCCCGGTGGACACCTGCTGCGAGAACTCGCCCTTGATCAGATGGGGGAACCCGGTCGCCAGTTCGACGACCTCGAGGCCGCGGGTGATCTCGCCGAGGGCGTCGCTCAGCACCTTGCCGTGTTCGCTCGTGAGGATCTCGGCCAGTTCGCCCTTGCGCTCGTTGAGGAGCTCACGGAAGCGGAACATGATCTGCTGACGCTTCGTGATCGAGAGGTCGCGCCAGGCGGGGAACGCCCGTCGCGCCGAGGCGACGGCGGCCTCGATCTCGGAGGCGTCGGCGAGCGAGACGTCCTTCGTCGCGACCCCGAGGGCCGGGTCGTAGACGGGGGCGGTGCGGCCGCTCGTGCCGGGCACCTCGGCGTTGTCGATCCAGTGCGCGACCAGAGGGCGATCGGTGGCGGCGTTGCCGGTGTGCGTGCTGGTGGTGCTGGTCATCGTTCTGCCGATCCGTTCGTGGTCGAGGGAGAGTGGACGAGCCCGGCGGCGTGGTCCACGGCTGCGGCGACGTCGTCGTCGCTCGGGTAGAGCAGGGTGCGCCCGACGACGAGCCCGCGGACGCCGGGGAGGGCCAGGGCCGCGGCCCAGCGGGCGTAGGTGTCGGCCGGGTCGACGGCGGGGTCGCCCCCCAGCAGCAGCGTGGGCAGGGTCGTCGCCGCCATCACGCGTTCCATGTCGTCGACGACGGGCAGCTTGAGCCAGCTGTAGGCGGAGGATTCGCCGAGGCCCGACGCGATGGCGACCGACTTGATGACGGCATCGGCCGTGAGGTCGTTCGTCACGCGCCCGTCGACCCACGAGCTCATGAAGGGCTCGAGCATGATCGGGAGGCGCAGCCTGGCCGACTCGGTCACCGCGCGTGCCGTCGCGGCCAGGGTCGAGGCCGTGCCGGGGTCGTCGAGGGCCACGCGGACGAGCAGTTTCGCGAAGTCGAAGCGGGAGTCGGCGATCGACGCGGCCGAGTACGCGGTGAAGCGGTCGTCCAGCTCGAACGTGGCGCCCTGGAGCCCGCCCCGGTTCATGCTTCCGACGACGACCTTGCCGTCGAGGGCGCCGAGCAGGGCGAGGTCCTCGAGGATGTCGGGAGTGCCGAGCACCCCGTCGACGCCGGGTCGGTCGAGGGCGACGACGAGTCGACGGAGGAGGTCGTACCGGTCGGCCATGGCGATCGCGTCGCCTCGGACACCGAGAGCACCACGGGCGGGGTGGTCCGCCGCGATGATGAAGAGGCGTCCGTCGGCGGCCAGGGGGGCGGGCCGGGTGCGGGCGGCGAGGGCCTCGGCCACCCGGTGCGGTTCGGCGGCCCGGAGGGTGCGGAGGCGCTCGAAGTCGAGAGCCGGGGTGGTGCGGTCAGACATGGTGTGCCTCCTCGAGGACGGCCTCGACCTCGTCGGTGGTGGGCATGGCGGTGGAGCACTCGAACCGGGTGGCGACGATGCCGCCGGCCGCGTTGGCGAAGCGCAGGGTGCGGTCGAGCGACCATCCCTGGATCAGGCCGTGGCAGAGGGCTCCGCCGAACCCGTCGCCCGACCCCAGGCCGTTGATGACCTGGACGAGGTGCGCGGGCACCTCGATCCGTTCGTCTCGCGTCTTGGCGAGGACGCCCTTGGGACCCTGCTTGACGACGGCGAGTTCGACGCCTCGTTCGAGGAGGGCGTCGGCGGCCCGCTCGGGCTCGGTCTCGCCGACGGCGATCTCGCACTCTTCTCGGTTGCCGACGGCGACGGTGACGTGCTCGAGGGCGCGCCCGACCTCGCGGGTGGCGACCTCGGGGCTTTTCCAGAACATGGGGCGGTAGTCGAGGTCGAGGATCGTCAGGGGACGACGACCCCGGGCCTGCCAGGCCACGTGGTGCGCCTGCCTGCTCGGTTCTTCGCTGAGGCCGGTGACCGTGGCCCAGAAGACCGTGGCCTGCTCGACGGCGGCGAGGTCGAGCGAGCCCGCGGTGATCATGAGGTCGGGTGCCTTCGGCTGCCGGTAGAAGTAGAGCGGGAAGTCGTCGGGCGGGAAGATCTCGCAGAACGTGACCGGGGTGTTCAGCCCGTCGACGGTCGAGACGAGCCGGGTCGAGACGCCGAGCCGCTCGAGCTCTCGGACGATGTAGCGGCCGAAGGGATCGTCGCCGGTGCGGGTGACCACCGCGGACCGGCGGCCGTGACGGGCGGCGGCGATGGCGACGTTGGTCGCGCTGCCCCCGACGGATTTGCTGAAGGTCTCGACCTCTTCGAGGGGAACACCGGACTGCTGCGGGTAGATGTCGACGCCGACGCGGCCCATGGTCAGGACCTCGTAGGGGGCGGTGTCGTTGTGGTCGGTCATGACGTGGTCGTCCTTTCGAGAGCCGGGCGTGCGGTCGTGGTCACTTCTTGCCGTTCTTCACGACGTAGATGGCTCCGGTGCTGAAGTCCTCTTCGAGTTGCTCGAGCGAACGCCCGTTCGTCTCGGGCACCTTCTTCACGGCGAAGAGGAACGACCCGGCGTTGAGCACGGCGAAGATGAAGAACGTCGTCGAGATGCCGATGCCGGCGACGAGGATCGGGAAGAGCAGGCTGACGGCGAAGTTGGTCAGCCAGAGGATCAGCACCGTGAGCCCCATGCCGACGCCGCGCAGCTTGAGGGGGAAGATCTCGCTGAGCATCAGCCAGACGAGGGGGCCGATGGTGCCCTGCATGGTGCCGACGAAGCCGATGACGAAGATCAGGACGACGATGGCGCGGCCGAGCCCTTCGGGGATCAGCAGCGACGACAGGCCGATCAGCAGGTGGAAGATCGTGACGCCGGCGAAGCCGACCATGAGCATGGTGCGTCGTCCAACCTTGTTGATGATGCGCAGGGCGACGAGCATGGCGACGACGGCGATCACGCCGGCCCCGACGTTGGCGATCAGGGCCCCGCTCTGCGAGAAGCCGGACTGCTGCAGCACCTGGGTGCCGTAGTACATGATCGAGTTGATGCCCGTCAGCTGCTGCGCGACGGCCAGGCCGATGCCGATGAACAAGATCTTGCGGAGCCAGGGCTCGGCGATGAGGTCGGCGAGGCGGGCACTCTTGGCCTCTTTCTCTTCGTCGGCGAGAAGGCGCACCTCGGCCATCTCGGCCACCGCCCGGTCGTCGGCGCGGATCTGCTTGAGCACGGCGAGCGCGTCGTCGTCGCGGCCCTTGGCGATCAGCCAGCGAGGGCTCTCGGGGACGCGGAACATGCCGATGAAGAGGGCGATCGCGGGCAGCACCGCGACCGACAGCATGTAGCGCCACACGTTGTCGTGCTCGCCCCAGACGCTGCCGATGACGGCGTTGATCGTGAAGGCGGCGAGCTGCCCCGAGACGATCATGAGCTCGTTGCGGCTGACGAGCCCGCCGCGCTGCTCGGTGGGGGCGAGCTCGGCGAGGAACACCGGAACGGTGACCGAGGCACCGCCGACCGCGATGCCGAGGAAGAACCGTGCCCCGGTGAGGAACTCCCAGGTGGGGGCGAGCACGCAGGCGAGGGCCGCGAAGAAGAACAGGATGGCGAGGGTGTTGATGGTGGGCTTCCGCCCGAAGGCGTCCGAGATGCGCCCGATGAAGAACGCCCCGACCGCAGCCCCGATGAGGATGGCCGAGACCATGATGCCCTCGCTGGCCGGCGTGAGACCGAGGCTCTCCTCCATCGAGTCGAGCGCGCCGTTGATCACGCCCGTGTCGTAGCCGAAGAGCAGCCCACCGAAGGTGGCGATGACCGCGACGGTGCCGAGGCGCTTGGTGTGCGGGCCCGAGACCAGGGCGGGAAGAGCTACTCGGGGCGAACTGCCCGATGTGTCGGTGACCACGATTCCTCCATTGGTTGTGGTTACAGCTTCCCGCGTCGGTGCGGGTCGTCGCCCCTGCATCGGCGACAGGATGAGGCTAGCCATGTCTGTATGTCCTGTCAATCGGTCATGGAGTCGGAGACTTGACTGAGGCGAGGAGGCGCGGCTCGGGTGACCCGCGCCTCCTGCGGTGAGCGGCTCCCTAGAATCGGAGCATGCCTTTCGACGAGTGGTACGACGATGAGACGCGAGAGGCCGCGACGGCCCGCGTGCTGCAGCGGCGGATGACGAACCCCACCGACCGCAACGTCCTCACCGTCGTCGCGGAAGAGTTCAACGTCCCGCGACAGACCCTCAGCGACTGGGTCGACGAGGCCTCGCCCGAGTCCGCCAAGCCGAAGCGCAAGCCCCGCCCCAAGTTCTCGCAGGTCGTCAAGACCACCAAGGAGGCGCGGGTCGAGTCCCCCACGGACGACGGGCCAGCCGAGTCATCGCGGTCCGCCGCACCCCCGGAGCCCGCGAGCGGATCCGAGCCCGACGCCGAGGCCGAGGCCGTGCAGCAGACCGAGGCCGTGCAGCAGACCGAGGCCGTTCCGCAGACCGAGACCGCGCCCGAACCGCAGACCGAACCCGAGCCCGAGCAGGACCCCTGGGCAGTGTCCGATCCTGCCCCCGAGCCCGAGCCCGAGCCCGAGCCCGAGCCGACACCCGAGGCTGAACCCGAGCCACGGCCCGAACCCGTGCCCGAGCCTGCATCCGAACCCGCACCCGCATCAGCTCCCACACCCGCACCCGCCGGCACCCGCCTCACCGCCCTCGAGGCCGAGGTCGCCGCCCTCCGCGCCGGCAACCGGGCGCTCGTCGAGGCGCTCCGCGTCCTGGTCGACGACTGATGGAGATGGCCGACCTGCTGGTCGTGCTGGTCACCGGTTTCGTGGTGATCGCCGCTGCGACCCTCGTCGGCCCCCGCCTCGGAGTCGCCGCCCCGCTGCTGCTGGTCGCCGTCGGGGTCGCCGCGAGCTTCCTGCCGGTGTTCGCGTCGGTCGAGATCGATCCCGAGCTGATTCTCGCCGGCGTCCTGCCGCCGCTGCTCTACTCGTCGGCCGTGTCGATGCCGGCGATGAACTTCCGCCGCGAGTTCGGGGCCATCAGCAGCCTGTCGGTCGTGCTGGTCGTGGCGACCGCCCTGCTGCTCGGCGTGTTCTTCCAGCTCGTCCTGCCCGACCTCGGCTTCGCCTGGGGTGTCGCGCTCGGCGCGGTGATCAGCCCGACGGACGCGGTCGCGACGTCGATCGTCAAGCAGACGTCGGTGTCGAAGCGGGTCGTCGCCATGCTCGACGGCGAGAGCCTGCTCAACGACGCGACCGCGCTGGTGCTGTTGCGTACCGCGATCGTGGCGACCGCCGCCTCCTTCTCGTTCTGGGGTGCGCTGGGCACGTTCGCGTACTCGGTCGTCGTCGCGCTGGTGATCGGTCTGGTCGTCGGCTGGGTCAACCTCGCCGTGCGGAGGCGCGTCACCGACTCGACCGTCAACACGGTGATCTCGTTCGCGGTGCCGTTCGTCGCGTCGCTCCCGGCGAGCGCCGTCGGGGCGTCCGGGCTCGTCGCGGCGGTGGTCGCGGGCCTCGTCACGGGGGTCCGGGCGCCGCGGGTGCTGTCGCCGCAGAACCGCCTGTCGGACACGCAGAACTGGCGCACGGTCGAGCTCGTGCTCGAGGGTGCCGTCTTCCTCACCATGGGCCTTCAGATCAAGTCGATCGTCACGGACGTGCAAGAGGACCACTCCGGTGTCGCGCCGGCGCTGCTGATCGCGCTCGGTGCGTTGGCGCTGACGATCGTCGTGCGGGCGGCGTACGTCGCGCCGCTACTGCGCTTCCTGTCGGCCAGGGCGCGTCACGCCGAGGCGATGCAGCCGCGGGTGCAGAGCATGCAGGACCGCATCGAGTCCGAGGGTGCCGGCGGCTCGTTCGCCGAGCTGAACCGGCGGGCGCGCAGCGACCCGCGGCAGCTCGAGGCCGGAGCCGGTACCGGTGCCGGTTCCGGCGACACCGCAGGAGGCGCGGTGGGCGACCCCGCGGACCTCGCGTCGGCCGGTCGGTCACCCCGTGCCCGCACGCCGCGCAGCCCGAGGCGCGTCGAGCCGCGCACCCGATCGGGCCGCGCCCGGTCGCCGCGCACCCCTTCGCAGCGGACGCTCGACCAGTTCACGAGGCGGGTCACGCAGGGCCTGGCCGACATCGAGTACTTCCTGCGTCAGCCGCTGGGTTGGCGCGACGGCACGGCGGTCGTCTGGGCGGGGATGCGCGGCGCGGTGACGGTCGCGGCGGCGCAGACGCTGCCCGAGGACACCCCGCAGCGCCCGGTGCTGGTGTTGATCGCGTTCGCGGTCGCGGCGCTGTCGCTGCTGCTGCAGGGCGGGACGATCGGGCCCCTCTTGAGGCGTCTGTCGCCGCCGGTCGACGAGGCCGCGGAGCACGCCCAGAACGAGTCCGAGCGCACCAAGATCGTCGAGCTGATGCGGACGAGCGCCGACACCGTCCCCGGCCCCGACCCCCGCACGGTCGACCGCTCGAAGGAGGGTTTCGACGCGTCGGTGGCCCACACCCTGGCGATGTTGGCCGCGCAGCGTGAGGCCCTGCTCGACGCCCGCGACAACGGCCTGTTCGACGCCGATGTCCTCGCGGACGCCCTCACGAACCTCGACGCCTCCGAGATCGCGATCGAGCTCCGCGGCCGCCTCGCCGACTGACCCCGGCCGCCGTCGCGGTTCCCCGCGCCTCCCCCTGAACGACCGCAGGAGGCGCGGGTCGGGTACCCCCGGACGCCTCGCTGACCGGGCCTGGCGCCGGTCGGCCGCGCGCGCCTCCTGGTCGTCCCACCGACGCCGGACGCCGGCCGCCGCACGTCGGCCTCAGGCCGCCGGACGCCCCGCGCTGTCCCCCGCCTGGCCGCTTCGCGAGTGCTCGGCGACCCGAGGCTGGAAGCTCGCTGGAGGTCGATGACGGGTGGGGCGCCGCACGCGTCCGAATGGTGTGTCCGCACCGCGGCACACCGTGTCCGCACCGCGGCACAGCGATCCCCGGCCACCGTCCCGAGTGGCCTCGCCGAGAGAAGGACCACCACCATGAGCGCAGACGACGAGAAGCAGGCCGACGGAAGCTTCGCCGGCAGGTTCCGCGACCAGCTCGGCAGCCGGGCGATCGAGCCCATCATCAAGGCCGTCCGCACCGAACTGCGGTCGGCGCGCGACGAGATCGCCGGCCGGGCGCGGGATGCGCGATCCGGCGCCGTGCTGCTCGCCGTCGGCGCCGTCCTCGCGATCGTGACCGTGATCCTCCTCGCCGTCACCGCCGTCGCGCTGCTGGCCCTGGCCCTGCCGCTCTGGGCCGCCGCGCTGATCACGTTCGCGGTCTTCGCCGTCGTGACCGCGGTGCTCGTCGCCGTCGGCCTGAAGGGCGTCAAGCGAGGCATCCCGCCGGTGCCCTCCGACACGGTGAAGAACCTCACCTCGTCGGCCGACTAGCTGCCGCTCCGCCGACACCCCTCCGAACCCGACCCACTCCCCACCCGACACCGTCCCCACCCGACACCAGAGAGTCCCCCATGCCTCGCAACACACCCGCCAGCCGGTCCACGAAAGAACAGCGCACCCAGCACGCCGAGACCTACACGCCGCTCGCGCGGTACGCCTCCGAGGCGTTCGGGGCGTTCCTCCTCGTCGTCGGAGGCGTGGGCACGGCCGTGTTCGCGTCGTCGTTCCCGGACGACGGCAACACGCTCGGTGTCGGCTTCCTCGGCGTGGCCCTGGCGTTCGGGCTCAGCGTGATGGCCGGCATCTACGCCGTCGGTCACATCTCGGGTGGCCACTTCAACCCGGCCGTGACGGTCGGCTTCGCCTTGGCCGGTCGGACCACGTGGGCGAGCGTGCCCGGCTACGTCGTGGCGCAGCTCGTCGGTGCGGCCGCCGGAGCGAGCGTCGTGGCGCTCGTCGCCGCGGACGGCCCCGCCGGCTACTTCGCCGCGGCCCGTGAGTCGGGTTTCGCGTCGAACGGCTTCGGGACTTCGTCGCCCGGCGGCTTCGGACTCGGAGCCGTGCTCGTGACCGAGATCGTGCTCACGGCCGTGTTCGTCGGAGTGATCCTCTCGGTAACCGCCAAGAACGAGTACAAGGCCCTGGCACCCCTGGCGATCGGCCTGACCCTGACGCTGATCCACCTGATCAGCATCCCGGTGAGCAACACGTCCGTGAACCCCGCCCGCTCGCTGGCGGCGGCCCTCTACGGCGGCCCCGACGCGCTGGCCCAGGTCTGGGTCTTCTTCGTGGCGCCCCTCGTCGGCGCCGCCCTCGCGGGCCTCGCCCACCGCGTCCTGCGTCGCCGCGCCTGACCTGCCCGAGCGGCAGCGAACCGAAGGAGGCGCGGGTCACGTGACCCGCGCCTCCTGCGGTTGGCTGCTCCCCCGCGGTCGCATTCCGGGCCGAGCGGTGCCGTCCGCAGGCCCTCGGCTGCCGACCGACCGGCGCACACTGCGAGACTCGGACCGGCTACCCCTGGGGTGTCGGGCTGGCGGAGAGGGGCAGGCAGTACCGGGGTGAACGCCACTCGCCCGTCCGGGTGCACTCGATCGGGACGTCCACGCCGCGCACGGTGAGGGTCTCGTCCTGGAACCCGCCGGACGCGCGTCCCGTCGGGTGCCGGAAGGTGAAGACGTGGGTGCCGTCGGCCGAGGTGCACTGCCACGGGCACTGTAGTCGCCAGCCGTCGATGCGGACGCACTCCCCCAAGCGGTCGGTGCACGAGATCGTCGTCCACGTACTCCCACGTGCCGGGGTTGCCGTGGTCGGTCTGGAGGACGCTGTGCGGTGTCGACTCCGCGAGCTCGCGCGGGAAGTCGCCGTGGTCCCAGTGGGGCGATCCGATCATCAGCGTCACGGGGACGCCGACCGCCACGGCGAACAGGATCAGCATGATCGTGGCGTCGCGTTTCTGCCGCTTCGTGAGCTGTGTCACGGGCTTGCGGGCCGGCTTCGCTTTCGACACTGCTCTCCCCTGGACACGGTGGGACCGGGACGCCCCTCGCCCCGTGCGCGCGCCGCGAGCAGCCCCGTTCCGATCATCGCAGGCCTCGGGGCAGCGTGGTCACGTGCCACACCTCGGCCGGCGGGGGTAGCCCGTGTGAGGATCAGGTGGCGTGCCGCGTCCGGTGGCGTCGCAGACGAGGGGAAGCGCGGATGGCCGACACGAGCGAGATCGTGCACGTGGTGTTGGTCGAGTGGGCCGAGGGAGCCCCGGCCGACGTGGCCGAGCAGGCGTCGCGGCTGTCGACCGAGCACCTGACCGGCATCGACGGTGTGCTGTCGGTGTCGAGTGGTGAGAGCGTCAGCCCCGAGCAGCTCGAGGCCGGCTTCGACTGGATGCTCGTGGTGCGCTTCCGTGACCCCGCGGCGCGGGACGGCTACCTGCCCCACCCCTCGCACCAGCCGGTCGCGAACTACCTCGGCGACGCGTCCGCCCGCGTCGTCGTCTTCGACGTCCGGGCGTAGGGCAGGCGCAGGAGGCGCGGGTCACGTGACCCGCGCCTCCTGCGCTTGCCGCGTTCGCGGCTAGAACGCGATGTACTGACCGTTGTCGTAAAGGACGAACGACTGAGCCGCCTCGGGCACGATGTAGGCCGTGTAACCCGTGAAGGCCGAGCCGGGGTAGAGCTTCGGGCCATCACTCATCGAAGGCATCCCGTCGCCGAAGATGATGTATTCACTGTCGTACCGGTTGCCCTCAGGAGTCGCCAGAGAGAGATCGTAGGACGCCAGCGACGGCTCGACCCCGTCCGGGTCGATTCCCGTCATGGCGAGTTCTGCGACGACGTACTTGAAGCCCGCAGGGGCTTCTTCGTTGAACATGTTCCACTGCGCGACGAGCGCGTTGGCGTTCGCGTCAACGATTCGCGCGGTCAGGCTGTACTTCTCCCCGCCGAGGAATCCCTTGGCGACGTAGGGCTGTGGTGCGGGACTCTCGATCGTGCCGGTGGCGGCTGGTGCCGCACTCGCCGCCGGCGCGGGCTCAGAGGCCTCGGGCGCGGGCGCTTCCTCCGTCGGCTCGGCAGGTTCGCTGACCTCGGTCGTGGCCTCGGCCGTCTCGATCACGCTTGCTTCGGTCGCCGTCGTGCCGGGGCCGGCCAGCGCGGCAGACGTCGCGATGATGCCGGTGAGCAGGGCGACGCTACCGAGGGCAAGGCCCGTGACGGCAGCGTTCTTCTGCTGCTTCTTCACGAGAGCAAAGATGCCCAGAGTGACGCCTCCGAGTGCCAGCAAAAGGCCGAGCACAGGGACGAGGCCCGTGAGGAACGCGGCGATTCCCACGAAAAGAGCTCCCAGAGCCAGCTTCCTGGACCGAGCCCCCGGCGCAATGCCGTTCGGCTGGACGGGCGAAGCCTGCCGCCCGTCAGGACCCGGCTGGGCGGGCGGAACCTGCATGGCGTCGGGACCTGGTGCGGGCATCGTCGGCACCTCGGTGACCATCGGGGCGGCGTCGTGCCACCGTTGTCCATCCCAGTAACGCGGTTCGTTGTTGGCGTGCGGTGCTGGGTACCAGCCGGCGGGTGTCTCGTGAGGCAAGTGTCTATCTTTCGGGTCGGGTCGACAGAGGTGTGCAGCTACGCCGGACGTCCGTCGGGGGATCGTCGCGAAGCCTGGTGGAGTCCGAGCGGGAGTGACTGCACCAGAAGGTCAGGAGTCGGCGATCGGGAGTTCCTCGACCGCTTCACCACTGCCTGCTCGCGACACCATAGCGGAAAGCGAATTATCCTCGCAGCCCCGGTGTGCGCCTTTCGGGGCTGGATGACCAGCGCGTCCTGCAGGCGCCTCCTCCCCCGGGATCGCAGCGGGGTCACTCGGCGGTAGGTTCACCTCATGAAGGTCCTGGCCGGCATCGTCACCGCGCTGCTCGTGGTGTCGGTGCTGCTGGTGCTCGCGGTGCGGGCCGATCCGGACGTGCCGCTCGTGCTGTCCGGCTCCGACGCGCGCCTCCCCTACTGCACCACCTACGACCCGGTGATCGTGGCCGACCTGACGACGGAGGCCCTCCCGACCTGTGCACCGCACGGGGTCGAGATGCGCTTCCCCGACGGCTTCGTCATCGACCTGCCCGACGAGCCCGGCGCCGGCGGACGCCCCTCGGAACGCTACGACTACGGCTACGTCGACGTCGGGGCCTTCGGCATGTACGCGTCGCGGGCCGACCACGCCTGCGAGCACATCGAACAGTGGGGCACCCCCGAGGCCATCCGTCGCGTCACCGACGCCTTCGGCGACGACTACGCCTGCGTGCCCGACCAGCAATGACCCGAGGAGGCGCGGGTCGTCTCCTCGAGACACGATCGGTATGACGCTTCAGTCGCTACCCCTCACCCGTTCGGTGCGATCAGCACCTTCGCGTGCTGCGTCTTCCCGCTGTCCAGCTCCACGAGCAACCCCGGCAGCTCGTCCAACCCGACCGTCCCCGTGATGAGCGGCCCCGCCTCGACCGAGCCGTCGGCCAGCGCCCGCATCGCACCGACGAAGTCGGAGTGCGTGTAGGCGAGGCTGCCGATGACGGTCAGCTCGCGGCTCTGCCAGTCGCCGTACGACACCTCCGAGGTGGTCATCGGGTAGCCGAGCAGCGCGAGCGTGCCGCCTCGGCGGACGAGCTCGGCGCTGGACTGGAACAGCGAGGAGGCGCCGGTGCACTCGTAGAGGACGTCCGCCCCGAGTCCGTCGGTCAGCTCGAGCACCCGAGCCGTGGAACCCTCGCCGGGAGCGTGGACGTCGGTGAGGCCGAGGCGGCGGGCGGTCTCGCGCCGCGCCTCCATGGGTTCGACGATGACGACGGCTCCGGCGCCGGCGTGACGGGCGTGCTGGGCGGTGAGCAGGCCGATGGGGCCGGCGCCCTGGACCACGACGACCGAACCGAGGCGCTGGCCGGCCCGGCGGACGGCGTGGAAGGTGACGGCGGTGGGTTCGACGAGACTGAGCTGCTCGTCGGTGAGGCCGTCGAGTGCGCGTTGGACGCGGCGTTCGGGGACGGTGACGTGTTGGGCGAAGGCTCCGTGGGCGGGGGCGTCGGGCGAGATGCCGTTGGCCTCGGCGAAGGCGGTGTCGCAGTGGTCGGAGTGTCCGGCGCGGCACATCGCGCACGTGCCGCAGGGCGGGCCGACGCTGGCGACGACCCGGTCCCCCACGGCGACGGTCGTGACTCGGCTGCCGGCGGCGATGACGGTGCCGGTCCACTCGTGGCCGAACACCGCGGCGGGGATGAGCCCGCCGGACGCCCACCCGTGCGTGTCCGTCGCGCACACGCCTGTGTACCGGATGCGCACGACGACCTGCTGCTCCCCCGGAGCCTCGAGGTCGACCTCGGCGAAGGCGACCGAGCGCTCGGCGTCGACGGTGGCAAAACGGGTGCGGGCAGGGAGGTCGGTCATGCCCACCAGGGTAGACGTGGGCGACAGGTGTTGCCTGGCGTGGCCATTCTCCAAGCTGCACCAGGATCTACATCTACCGCGACGGGGCGACCTTGAAGCGACACAGTGGTCTCGCAGCAATGCGGGAGCCCCAAGATCGGGTTAGGGCCAGCGTGACGACTCCACGTGGAATCCCCTTGCCTCGACGCACATCCGCGAGGTCGACACGCTGGTCAATTTCCCTGAGTGGCCCGGCGTGACTCCAATTTTGACTGCCGCGCCGCGACGCTCGGCGCCCTGCCGTGGTTGCGCGAGCGCGAGCTGTCAGCTCGAATCACCGTGCCTGCAGCAAGGGTGGCGTGAGATTAGATGACGGAGTCTCCGAACTACCTGCGTTCGTCGGGCCAGTGACTCGGAACTGCAGATCCAGGATGCGAGCGAGCACCTGCGGACGTCACTCCGGCTCCCCATGAGCCGCGTTGTACGCGTCGACGACTCCATCGGAGAGCCGTCCATGGTCCTTGACGGCCATGCCCTGCCTCCTTGCCCACTCCCGAATGTCCTCCGGCGCAACAAGGTGGCGCGCCGGCTTCGCTGCCGCTACTGCGATGAAAGGTCGGAGAGCCTCATCCAAGAGCTGGACACTCGTGGGCCCAAGATCCAACGAATACTCGCGCCCCTTGTACGTGAGCACTGTCGGATTGACCGGGCCCGTCAAGTGCTCGCCTGAATAGTCATCTATCGTGATTGTGCGCTTTGCCATAATCCAATTAAAGACCAATTGAATCTGGTTGGCAAGCTAAATGAATCCTTTGCCATTTTGGAAACTCCAAGGATTGATAGGCGTCCCTGCGCACCGCACACCGAGACGGCAGATTACTGAGCGGACCGGGCACCCTTGCGAAGACGAATCGGGTCGGTCTCGTCGGGCGGAACATGGGCGTCGAGAAATGCGCATCCGAGGGTCATTCCCAGAGCGTGGCTGATCTGCCGCCACAACCATCGGGGGATGCTACCTAGGTCCACGCCTTGCGGCTGCAGTTGGCGTCTTGGACCGTATCTTCTAGCTTCTGAGGATGGTGAGTTTGAGGGCATTGGCTTCATCCTGCGTGATGGCACCCGATGCGATGAGTGAATTGAGCCGCTCGAGCTGCGCCAGAACGTCGGTCTTATCCGAAGCGCTCACCTCCCTCAAAGCGGATTCCGCAAGCTGGGCTGCAGGAAGCGCACCTGCAGCCGCATTTGCGTGACGATTTATCTGTTCTGCCATCTGACGCGGAACGGACAGCCTGTCCGGGTGCACCATGACGCGCACGGCCCATCCGCGACCTCCCACTTGAAACTCACCCTGCCGAGTGTCGTGTTTTTCCTTCTTCTGCAGTGCCATTCCAGGGATGATCGCGCTACCGGGCAACGGTGAGAGCAGAGCCATACGGGTCAAGGTCGGGCGCTGCGTTATGAGCTCTTGCCCGTCCAGGTATACCTGCGCCGACGTGTATGGGTCGATCGGATAGCCCCCGTTGGGCGTCACAACACGGTCGCTTCTAACGATGAGCCACTTCTCGCCGCTCACGACCTTGAACATCGACCCCTTCCGAGCAGTTTGCGAGAACCCGTCTTCAGCGTCGATCTGCCCGATCTGTTCAGATCCGACCCGGAGCAGCCCCGCCCCCTCCTCTCGACGAATCCGCAACTCCGTTGCACCACGCACCGGTCGTCCACCCTCGGCCTTTGCGATTGAAAGCGCGAGTGCAATCTCGCGCTCTTCCGCCTCTACTCGGCCCTCGGCTGCATGCTCGGCAGCTTCGCGGAGCCGATCGTCGACGCGGACGTAGGGAGCAGACTTCACCGGTACCAGGCCGCCCAGCTCGCGATAACTCACGAGAGAGCCCGTCGCAAACGCCTCGAGGACCGCCTTTGTTGCCTCGTCCTCGGTGGCCTTGTCTGCGACCTTCTGCTCTTTCACTGCCGAGCGTTGCGCCTTGAGTTCGGTCACAGCCTGCGCGCGGTCAGTTCGTCTACTTGCGTTCACCTCCCTCAGCTCGGCCTGGTTGACTTCCGCGCGCTCTCGAGCCGACTTCGTGTTGTCGACGAAGTCCGTTAGGCCCTGCGGCGTTACGTGGTTGCCGGTCGCTACAAGATTCACGTCCACACCGGTCGCGCGCAGGATCTCTTCGTAGAGAAGGCGAGCGTCGCCGACGGTCTTCTTTAGGAAGTGGAACTGCGTGATGCCGGTGGCCGTCTGAACGGTCAAGGCCCCGTTTATCAGCATTGAAGGTGCCTTGTAGGAAACTGCGATGATTTCTTGGGCCGGGAGGCGCCGCTCGGGGGCACCAAGAGCCCCCGAGGCAATCTTGTTCCGCGCCGTGACAACGAACATGTGCCCGTCGAATGTGGCGTCCATCCCATACCCCTTGACCTCGAGCATGACGGGCCCTTCCCTTTAGACAACTTGATGAATACGCGAAACTGCCTCGCTGACCGAACCCTAGTGGGGACTGGCCCACGCGACGTTCGAATAATTACAGGGCAAGGTAGTGTCAAGGAAATTCGATGCGGAGGAAGGGAAGCTGACCGTAGCCCCTATGGACGCCGGGCCAGCGGACGGAAAAGGCCAAGGCTTGGTCCACCTGGCATTCTTCATTAAACGGTCGTAGGCGAAACAACTCGGCTGTGACCAACGGGAGCGGACAAGCCCCGGCTCCAGACTCCCCTCCTCACACACCTCGGGCCCTCTATGCGGTCGTTCATCGGGACACCTCCGGGTGATTGCTGTGGCGAGCTGCGGTCAAGTGGCACCTGGCCTGCGGACTCGCGTATGCCTGTCCCGCAAAAATGACCGGTGACGGGGGTTCAAACGCTCCAGCCATCGGATGTTCATCGGATACGCCCGCGTCTCGACCTCGGGACAGGATCTCGCAGCACAACGTGACGGTCTTGCAGCGCTCGGTGTTGACGATCAACACGTGCATCTTGACCACGGTCTGTCGGGCACGACTCGAGCCCGGCCCGGCCCGGGCTGCGCGAAGCTCTCACGGCGTGCCGTGCCGGCGATGTCCTGTTTGTCACGAAGCTCGACCGTCTCGCCCGATCACTTCGCGACACGCCGACATCGCCGACGAGCTGACGAAGAAGGGCGTCGCTTTGAATCTCGGGGGAGCGGTCTGCGACCCCACCGACCCCGTCGGCCGGCTGCTGTTCAACGTCCTCGGCATGGTGGCCGAGTTCGAGGCCGACCTCATCCGGGCCCGCACCCGGGAGGGCATGGCAATCGCCAAGGCCGCCGGCAAGCTCCGCGGCCGCAAGCCCAAGCTCACCGCCTCGCAGGAGAAGCACCTGGTGCAGCTGCACCGCACCGGCACCCACATCACGAGCGAGATCGCCGAGCTCTTCGGCGTCGCTCGGTCGACGGTTTACCGCGCCATCCAGCGGGGCGGAGATGGAACAGGGGTTTAGAACGACGCCGTCTTCGCCCCGCACGAGTGGCATCACGTGACGAATGTCGGAGGGTGGTGTTGTAGTCGGTGTGATTAGGGGGAGGTGGAATGTGTCTGTTGTGATGGTGAGGCAGCGCCACGAGACGTCGCCGACGCCGGATGGCTGCCGTTGGTGTGGCGCTGAGCGGACGGGCCACGGGCATATGTGGGTGCGGTCGGTTGGGGGGCACCGTTGGGCTGCCCCAACACCGGCACAGCGCCTCGCGAGGTTTCGTGCGCGAGGAACTATTGCGCCCGCAGCTTGAGCTGTTCGAAGACATCGATAAGCGGTGCAGGTACGTCCTCTTTGGTCTTGAGGCGTAACACCAGTGAAAGCAGCATGTCCGGCTTGCCTTTGGGGGCCTTGCTGGAGCCCGGTCGCAGCATGTCCAGGATGTCGCTGCTAAATTTCTTGCCCGAGCGAAGCGCTGCGAAGTCATCTGTAGACCAGACGGTGGAGGGTGCATCTTCGTTGTCACGTGGCCAGAGGTCGTTCGCCGCGGTGGCCCATTGATCGTCGGAAAATACGTCCTCGATCTCGTGGGGATCTCCGATGTACAAGCAGTGTTTATCGGGATCTAGACCGCCCTTGCGGAGTCGGTCATCGCTGAAAACGTGCTTTGCAGTGGTCTTAGAGTCGGCATCGACGAGGAACGCAACATCCCGGTTATGTCCGTGTAGGAACTGCGCAAAGCGCAATGCCCCCTCGTTGTTATGGCAGGGCCAGAGAGCGATCCCAGATGATTCCAGATGGCGGCCGGTAGCAAGTTTGAAGAGCACTGGGATGACGCCTGCTTCGGTCTCGCCTTCGACACCGACGAAGAGACGTTCGTGCAGCAGGACGGTGTTGCGGAGGCCCACGCTGGCCGCGATTGCGCCGAGGTGCGAGCCGACGTCGGAGTCGTCGGCTAGTTGCTCGAGGATGGTCCGATGTTCGGCATGCTTGATGTGAATGACATCACTGATGTCTGTCCCATCGATTAGGTTCATCGAATGTGAGGCAATGACTACGGTGACGTTTGGATGCTCTGTCTGCTCGTGGATGAGCCGCATGAGCTCTCGTTGGTGCCCGTAATCGAGGTGGGTGTCCGGCTCGTCGTACAGAAGCACAACGTCTTCGCCGGAGCGTGCCATGACTGTCGAATTGTGCTCCCACACGGCCAGGGCGATGCGACGGGCACGGCCGGCGCCGGAGTGTTGCAACCCAATTTCCTCGCCAGCAGGATTCTTCACGGTTATCCGCGTGGACTTGAGGCCGTTGGCGCTGGTAAAACTGACCGTGGGCTGGATCGAGACGTTCCCGATGTCACGCACTGTCTGCATGATGTGGTCGCGGATCTCGTCAGCGTCGCGGACGAGTTTCTCTTCCAGTTCCTCTTCGATAGTTCGAACGCTGCCCTGCAGTTCGTCAGATTCAAGGTGCGCTCGGTAGGCCGTCTGCAGCGTTGTCTGAATCGCAGTTTCTGCATTAACTGCACTGGCGGCATCGAAGTGCTGACCCGCTGGGAGTGCGCGGTCTAGCCCGGTTTCAGCCGCGGTCCACTTTTCCACTTTGTCGGCTTCGGTAGCAGCCTCATCTAACCGCGCAACGAGCTCAGGTTTTAGGCCATTCGTGGGTAGGCCAAGCCCTTCCAGACGGTCCTTCAGGACGTCGACCTTTGCGGAGGCGTAGTCGCGCAAGCTGTGATCAGCGGGCACCATCTTGAGCACTTCAAGAGCAGTGGAGCCGTTCCGATGGACTCGACGGACACGAAGCGGTGACGGGCCAAGGTCCGCTTCCGTATCGCGTAGCTCGAAAGACCCTTCCACCCACGTTTCCTCCACGCGATGAATCTCGTTGTCCTCGAGACCACCAGACTCGCTACGAAGATAGGTACGGTCCGACTCTTCTAACTTGAGCGAGCCGAGCAGGAACGAGATTGCGTCGATGATGGCAGTCTTGCCGGCGTCGTTGTGGCCTGCCAGGACGGTTGGCGACCCAATGGGAAGTCCAGTCATGGATTCGACTGACCGGAAGCCGGCAATGGATACATTCGTGAGCTTCATCGTGCCCCCAGGCGCATGTTGTGACGAATCATCAACATAGCGCGCCCGTCACACCGCAGTTTGGAATGGCGTGCCCGGTAGACGATCGTTCATCGAGATCAGTTTCGGACCGACCTATCGAGACAGTTGGCGCCTCGTAGCTGCGCGGGAGTGGCCAGCCTCCACCGGTGGTCGGCGACCGATCGTCTATCGAGAGGCCTATCGGGGGTTTGTTGGTGGCGTTTTTGGCGGTTTCTCGCCTTCTTGAATGTGCTTGAAAACTTCTTCCACGGGCGGACGCGGCGGCGGTGTGGGCTCTGGCCTTTCACTCATCATCAGCCTTTTTGTTCGGGCCGTCAGCGCCGTGGGTCAGTGTCGTGAAGACGTCATCGACGCTCGGGCGGGGCCGAGCTGGGGAAGATGGTTGATTCTGCGGGTCCGGGCGTTCCTCTTGGGGCATAAGGGTCTCCTTCTAGTTGAGCAATGCCGCTGATTATCGCTGACAACAGAAGCGCGACGACACTCGCAGATAAGAATCGAAACCCCCTTGTCATCCAGACTGCCCGTTCCGCATTTAGGCCGTCCCGTTTTTCTATCTCGACCTTTCTCACTTCCAGGAGGTGGTCTTGAAGATCGGTGAGAGGCATGTCGTCGTCGACGTACCTAGCAACCAGGTCTCCTGCGGACACGACGCCAAGGGCCAGAGGGACAATGGCTCTCGTGGAAACGACAATCGTCGTGGCTGCCAGGACGAGGGGGGCGATGGCAGTCAGGTCATCCCACGCGGGACTGAGAATCGCGATGCTGGCCGCCACGACAGCAGCGGCGGCCGTTGTGGCATATGCCGCTTTTGTTTCAATTGTCCGGGTGCGCTCCACAGATCGTTGACCCTGGACGTCAAGCTCAGCTTGCAGAGCGACGATGCGCTGTGACCGTCGAACAGTCCGCTTCGTCCCGCTTCTTAGCCCCGCAAGCTTCATAGCAATGAGCCTACGGTTCGCGCCTGGCGCTTCGCCGGCGCAAGAGTGTCAAAATCAAGCGCATGCACAATGACATGGTGGGGGCACCAAGGCCCCGCATTTTGGTACACGGAATGACAGACGCAGAAGTCGAAATCATTAGAACGGTGGCGGGAAGCGTTGTAGTCGCCCAAAATATGAACGATATGCACGCGGAAGAACACGATGTTCTTGTTCTGGCAGAAAGCGGCTTCTCCGACCTCGCGGGCGTTTACCCTCGCCGCCTCGTCTTCGCACCTAAGCCGCAACCTGATTCACCCGGTGTTGTCCGAACGATGAGCGGATCCTCTGGGGGTTCGTCGACGCGAACAATTACGAGGGCGCAGACGCAAACACGCCCAGCTCGCGATTTTGACGTTTCCGACCATGCCCGGGGCCTTGGCCTCGAAGCCCTTGTGCGCAGTTCCTGCGTGCCCCCTCAGGGTGAGCTCTATGTAGGCATGCTCACCCCGGTTTACCCCGAGCGAGACACCACTGCGCTTCTTGCAGAGCGCCTAAACCACGGTCTCACACTGGCTGCTTTCTTCGGAAAAGAGGGGACCTACTCATTCGAGTCAGTGGTCTGGCTTCCCAATCAGGCCAGAAGTCACCTTCTGGAATGGCTCAAGGTGGCACTGTCAATCTGGCACGAGCAAGACCCTGATCGGGTCCCGTCTTCTGACGTATGGGGGCATGACATTGGCTGGGCATCGCCTGCGGAGCTAGCAGCGAGACAGGAGTTGGACCGTTTCGACGTGGCAGAAGACGCGAGAATTCGGGAGGTGCGAGCTGATCGCCAGCGTCTCGTGGATGCAGTAGCGGCAAGTGAAACAGCCGGAACAAAATGGCGAGCCCTACTGACGGAAACAGGCGACAATCTCGTCAATGAGGTGCGCGTCATGCTCGAAGAACTCGGTTTCACGGTGGTGGATTCCGACTCATTACCTGAGCACAAGGGCTTGAAGCGTGAAGACCTGCGGGTAATGCACGCCGGATGGATCGCCCTTGTCGAAGTGAAGGGCTATACGAAAACAGCTAAGTCCCGAGACCTTCTACAGACAGGCTCCGTTGTGGCGTCTTATGCCGCGACCGAAGGTCGGCCACCGAACGCTCTTTGGTACGTCCCCAACACGGAGCGACTCACTGCCCCAGGGCAGCGAGTTCAGGTATTGCGCGGCCGAGATGAAGACGTCGAGACGTTTCGTGAATCGTTCAATGGATGCGTTATCGACACCCGCGAGCTTTTCGCGCTGAGACAGCAGGTAGCGCTCGGAAATATCGAGAAAGACCAGGCGAGGCAGGCCCTTAAGGATGCGGCGGGCCGTTTTCAAGTCCCGAAAGTTTAGGTCTCTTCTTCCCTGTCCGCATTCGTGTCGGCGGTCGGCTATAACGTCTGCCGGCATGGGAGTACGAGGGGCTGGCGAGGTCGCGGCGAAGATTCTGCGCCGGCCGATCCCGACGCACCCGTTCGCAGTCCCGCCGATCACTGGCACGTTCGGTGTCTGGCAAGTCCGCCGGGTGCGCTCTGCGCCCCTTGGCTGCGTCCTCTCGCGCCCCGAGCTGGGCGGCATCGCCTACCTCTGCTACGCCCACGGCCGAGACGATGCCGGCGGCCGTCCCTGGCTACGCCGAGAGGGCAGCTTGAACACCGCCGTCGCGTGGATGATCCAGCACGAGGCAGAGCTGTCGGCCATGACGGGCCGGCTGCACCCCGAGCCGGACGAGTGGCAGTCGTGACCGCGGTGCTACGAACATGACACCCGGTCCGCCCAACTGCGAGTCTGTTTGTCGCTTTCGACCGAAGGCGACAATCTGGACGGCATTTCGACAAACTAATTCACGGACGACAAAGCGGTTCGTTAGCTGGGCATGTCCACGAACCGCGAGAACATGCCGTGGAACGCCACCGTGATGGTGTCGGTGGGGCCGTTGCGGTGCTTGGCGACGATGAAGTCGGCCTCGCCCTGGCGGGGGTTGTCTTTCTCGTAGGCGGACTCGCGGTGCAGCAGGATGACCATGTCGGCGTCCTGCTCGAGCGAACCGGACTCTCGCAGGTCGCTGATCGCAGGCTTCTTGTCGGCACGCTGCTCAGGGCCACGGTTCAGCTGCGACAACGCGATCACCGGCACCTGCAGCTCTTTCGCCATCAGCTTCAACGCACGCGAGAACTCCGACACCTCTTGCTGACGGCTCTCGACCCGCTTGCCCGACGTCATCAGCTGCAGGTAGTCGATCACCACGAGCTTCAGGTTGTGCTGCTGCTTCAGTCGGCGGCACTTCGCCCGGATCTCGACCAACGTCATGTTGGGGGAGTCGTCGATGAACAACGGCGCATCGTTGATCCGCCCACGCACCTGCGCGATGTTCGTCCAGTCACGCGCGTCGACCGTTCCTTTACGCATGTTCTGCAGCGGCACACTCGACTCGGCCGACATCAGACGCATCGCGATCTCGCTACGCCCCATCTCGAGCGAGAAGAACACCGACGCCTGCCCGTGCTTGATCGACGCCGCCCGCGCCAGGTCGAGTGCCAACGTCGACTTACCGAGCGCCGGCCGCGCCGCCACGATGATCAGCTGACCCGGGTGGAACCCGTTCGTCAACGCGTCGAGCTGCGCGAACCCCGTCGGCACACCCGTCATCTGACCGTCACGACCCTTGGCCGCCTCGATCTCGTCGATCGCGACCGTCACCGCCTCGTTCAGTGGCACGTAGTCCTCGGTCTGCACCCCACCGGCCACGTTGTAGACCTCGGCCTGCGCGTTGTTGACCAGGTCGACGACCTCGCCCTCGCTCGCGTAACCCATCTGCACGATGCGCGTGCCGGCCTCGACCAGACGGCGCAGCACCGCCTTCTCGGCGACGATCGACGCGTAGTACCCCGCGTTCGCCGCAGTGGGCACGACGCCGGTGAGGGTGTGGAGGTACTCCGCGCCTCCTGCCCTCGACAGGTCGGCGGACTTCATCAGCTCGTCGCTGACCGTGATGACGTCGGTGGGCTCACCGTGCGAGTACAGGCCCAGGATCGCGTCGTAGATGACCTCGTGCTTGGGCACGTAGAAGTCCATGCCGCGGACCGTCTCGATGACGTCGGCCACGGCGTCTTTGCTGAGCAGCATGCCGCCCAGCGCGCTCTGCTCGGCGAGCAGGTCGTGCGGCGGGACGCGGTCCATGTTGACGGGGCCACCACGGTCGCGATCGCGGTTGTTCGACGCATCGGGAGCGAGACCGAGATGGGCGATCGACATGGGTCCTCCAGCGAGAGTCGGGTGGGTGCGGGGCAGCACCGAAGACGCTCAAGGCAGTTGTACGACAGACCCCCGACATCCCCCTGCCGAACCGCCGTGATCCACCCCTGACGAGCGCGGGTACACCTTATGGACACCGAGTTCTCCACAGCAAATGCACCTGTGGATAACTCTGGGGAGAACCGGTGAGCAACGCCGGACAACCCTGGGGAGAACTGTGGATCACGCTGTGGACAACGAGATACTTCAGTTCGCTTACCTGCCTCTGACCTGGACTTTCGTTAATCCACACCTGTGTGGAGAAAATTGTCTAAACCGGGGGTTGAGACATCCGATTTGACATCCGCCTGTGCACAAGGGATTTGACTTCGGGGCACGAGAACCGATAGCGACGCAGCCAGTGTTCAGCTTCTGGTAACCCCCGAAGGGGGGCCTGCGAAGAGGCTGGTCAGGGCGCTATCGGGGTCCGGCACCGCGCCTCCTGCCGGCCCCCGGACGACGAAGAACCCCGTTCCGTGCGATGAACCACGAAGCTTCGGGGTTCGTCGCACGGAACGGGGTTCGAGGGGGGAGCAGGTGCCTCAGAAGGGGACGCCGCAGCGGAGGACGACGTTCGCGTACGGGGTCGCCTCGCCCGTCCGGACGAGGAGGCGCGCGCCGCCCGAGAGCCGCTTGAGCTCGTCGTGCGAGACGTAGGCGACGTCGTCGAAGCGGGACGTGATCCAGTCGCCGGCCTCGCGGCCCTGGCTCTCGTCCGCGGCCGTGCAGGCCTCGAACACCACGTCGGCGGTCAGGGCGTCCAGCACGTCGGCGAAGGCGGGCAGGCCGTGGACGACGGCGAGGTCGACCACGGGGACTCCGGGGGGCAGGGGGAGTCCGCAGTCGGCGACGACGACGAGGTCGCCGTGGCCGAGGCCGCTGACGGCGTGGTTCAGCTGGGCGTTGAGGAGGCCTCCGCGCTTCACGAGGCCACCTCAGCCGATGACGCAGCAGCGGCAGGCAGCTCGTCCTCGAGCGTCGGGTACGACGCCTGCGTGCCCACACCCGTCACCGAGAAGGCCCCGACGCGCACGGCGTCCCGAGCGGCCTCGAGCAGCGACGAACCCGCGGCCAGTCCGGCGGCGAGGGCGCCGACGAAGGCGTCCCCTGCTCCGGACGAGTCGACGGCCGCCACCTTCGGCGAGGCCACCAGCACGGTGCCCGACGCATCGGAGACGATCGCGCCGGAGGCACCGCGGGTCATGACGACCGAGGTGACTCCCTGGGCGCGCAGGGAGGCGACGACCGACTCGTCGTCGACCCGCGCCTCCTCGGCTTCGGAAGGCTGCTCAGCAGCCCACGCGGCCAGCAGCAGCCGACCCTCGTGCTCGTTGACGACCAGCGGATCCGCGGCCTTCACCACGTCCGCCGGCACGTCGATCACCGGGGCGAGGTTGAACACCACCCGTCCTCCGGCGTGCTGCACGGCGGCGGCGATGCCGTCCACGGGGATCTCTCCCTGCAGGACGACGACCGCAGCGTCGGACAGAGCAGCAGCGTGCGATCCGACCGCCGCCGCACCGACCGCGCCGTTCGCCCCGGGGACGACGACGATCGTGTTCTCGCTGTCGCCTCCGACGCTGACGATCGCCAGGCCGGTGGGCCCGGGGACGGTGTCGACGCCGCTGACGTCGACACCACTCGAGCGGAGGTAGGGCAGGGCGTCGTCGGCACGTCCGTCGTCGCCGACCGCACCGATCATCACGGTGCGGGCGCCGCGACGGGCGGCGGCGACGGCCTGGTTCGCGCCCTTGCCGCCGGGGGAGAGGGTCATCGACGAGCCGATCAGCGTCTCGCCGGGCAGGGGCAGGCGGTCGACGGTCACGACCTGGTCGACGTTGATCGACCCGACCACGACGACCGTGCCGGCCGCGCCAGCCGAACCTGCGGCCGGAGCCGCACCCGCGCCTCCTACGCCCGAGGCGTCCGTACTAGAACCGGTCATTCGGTGAAGTCACCCACGTTCTCCTTCGTGACGGTGATGACCTCGACGGCCTGGTCCGAGGGGCCCTCGTCGCCGCTGCCACCGTTGACGGCCTTGACGGCCTGATCGACCGCGAGGGCGCCGAGCTCGGCGGGCTGCTGCGCGATCGTGCTCGAGAGCGTACCGGCCTCGATGGCCTTGAGGCCGTCCTCGGTGCCGTCGAACGCGGCGACCTTGACGTCGGTGCCGGCGCGCGAGCCGAGCGCCTGGATCGCGCCGAGGCCCATCTCGTCGTTCTCGGCGAAGACGCCCACGGCGTTCGGGTGCGCCTGCAGCAGGTTGGTGGTCACGTCGAGCGCGGTGGCGCGGTCGAAGTTCGCGGTCTGCTGCGCGACGACGGTGATGTCCGGGTACGCGGCGATGCCCTTGGTGAAGCCCTCACCGCGGTCGCGGCTGGCGGAGGTACCCGCGACGCCCTGGAGCACGATGACCTCGCCCTTCTCGCCGATCGCCTCGGCGAGGGCCTTGGCGGCCTGCTCGCCACCGGCGACGTTGTCGCTCGCGACGAACGAGGCCACGTCGGCACCGTTGACCGCGCGGTCGACGGCGACGATCGGCACGTCGGCCTCGTTGAGCGCCTTGGCGGCGGGGCCTGCGGCGTCGCTGTCCACGGCGTTCAGGATGACGGCGTCGGCGGTCGAGGCCGCGGTCGCCAGCTGGTTGGCCTGGGTGGCCGAGTCGTTCTGGGCGTCGACGATCTCGAGGTCGACGTTCTGCTTCTTCGCCTCGGCGGTCGCGCCGTCACGCAGCTCGACGAAGAACGGGTTGTTCAGGGTGCTGAGCGACAGGACCACCGTGGGGCGGTCCGCCTCTCCGGCGGGGGTGCGGTTGCAGCCGGCGGTGCCGGTCGCGACCAGGGCGGCGATCGCCGTGACGGTGGCGGCCTTGCGGAACGAGGTCAACTTCATCGTGTGTCCTTCGGGTTGGGTTGGGTTGGGTGAAAAATCTTCAGCTGCTGCGCGTCTTGCGGCGCAGCACGTCGACGCCCACGGCGAGGGCGATGACGAGGCCGATGACGACCTGCTGCCAGAACGAGGTGACGTTCAGCAGGTTGAGGCCGTTGCGGATGACGACGAGCACCAGGGCGCCGATGATGGTGCCCGAGATGCGGCCGACGCCGCCGGCCAGGCTCGCGCCGCCGATGACGACGGCGGCGATGGCGTCGAGCTCGTAGCCCGAGGCCGCCTGCGGCTGGGCCGAGTCGAGCCGGCCGGCGAGCAGCAGGCCGGCGAGGGCCGCGAACAGCCCGGCCAGGCCGAAGACGGTGACGACGATGCGCTTGACCGGCAAGCCCGAGAGGCGCGCGGCCTCGGCGTTGCCGCCGACGGCGTACATCGAGCGGCCGATGACGGTGCGGTTGAGGATGAACGAGGCGACGATCGCGGCCAGCACGAGCACGATGATCGGCACGGGCACCGGCCCGATGTTGCCACCGAGGAACGACACCGCCGGGGGAGTCGCGATCGGACGACCGTCCGAGACGACGAGGGTCAGGCCGCGCGCCACGCTGAGCATGGCGAGCGTCGCGATGAACGACGGCAGCTTGCCGTACGCGCTGGCGAACCCGTTGACCAGGCCGGCCACGAGGCCCGTGCCGAGCCCGAGGGCGAGCGCCAGGCCGCCGGGCAGCCCCGCCGTGGCGAAGAACCAGCCCGAGACCATCGCCGACAACGCGGCGACCGAGCCGACCGAGAGATCGATGCCGCCCGCGACGATGACGAAGGTCATGCCGAACGCCAGCACGGCGACGGTCGACACCTGGATGCCGATGTTGAGCAGGTTGCGGCCGGTCAGGAAGTCCGGCGTCGCGATGAACAATGCCAGGCACAGCACGACGAGCCCGACGAGGGCTCCGTTCGCGGCCAGGAAGGTCTTGATGTCGAAGGAGCGTCGCTGCGCCTTCACGGTGGTGGTGGTCATGGGTGTCGTCCTCGGGTCCGTGCTTCTCGGGTCAGTTCGTCAGGGGGACGTCGCGTGCCGCGAGCGTCATCAGGGTGTCTTGGGTGGCGTCGGCCGCGGCGACCTCGCCGGCGACGACTCCGTCGCGCATCACGAGGATGCGGTCGCTCATGCCCATCACCTCGGGCAGTTCGCTGCTGACCATCACGACCGCGCCTCCTGCGTCGGTGATCCGGTTCACCAGCTCGTAGATCTCGACCTTCGCGCCGACGTCGACGCCGCGGGTCGGCTCGTCGAGCAGCAACACCGTCGATCCGGCGATGATCCAGCGGCCGAACACGGCCTTCTGCTGGTTGCCGCCGGACAGCGAGCCGATCTCTTGATCGATGTCACGCATGCGGATCCGCAGGGTCGAGGCGACCTCGTCGGCCTTCGCGCGCTGGCCGGTGAAGTCGACCAGACCGGCCTTCGCGCTGCTGGCGAGCGTCGCGTAGCCGAGGTTGTCGTTGACGGAGGCGCCCAGCACGAGCCCCTGCGCCTTGCGGTCTTCCGGCACGTGGCCGACGCCCGCGGCGATGGCCCCGGCGACGTCGCCCTTCTTGAGGCGCTTGCCGCGCACGGTCACGGAGCCGGAGTCGTACTTGTCGACCCCGGCGATCGCGCGGACGACCTCGGTGCGACCGGCGCCGACGAGCCCGGCGATGCCGAGCACCTCGCCCGCCCGCACCTCGAACGACACGTCGCGGAAGGTCTTCGACGTCAGGCCCTCGACCTGCAGGACGACGGGGGAGTCGCTCTCGCTGCCGGGGGTGCGCGGGTACTGGTGCGCGATGTCGCGGCCGACCATCAGGCGGACGAGCTCGTCCTCGTCGGTCGACGCGGGCACCTCGGCGACGAACGCACCGTCGCGCAGGACGGCCACGGTGTCGCCGATCTCGGCGATCTCGTCGAGGTGGTGGCTGATGAACAGCATGCCGACGCCGCGGGCGCGCAGCTGCTCGACGACGCGGAAGAGGATCTCGGTCTCGTGCCGGGTCAGCGCCGCGGTCGGTTCGTCGAGGATCAGGATGCGCGCGTCGATGCTCAGCGCCTTCGCGATCTCGACCAGCTGCTGGCGGGCGATGCCGAGCTCGCCGACCTTCTGGTCGACGTCGACGTCGAGCCCGATCAGGTCCAGGGCCTCGCGGGCGCGCTTCTTCAGCTCGCGGCGGTCGACCAGGCCGAACCGGGTCGGGAACCGCCCCATCATCACGTTCTCGGCGACGCTGAGCGAGGCGACGAGGTTCAGCTCTTGGTGGATCGTCGCGATGCCGAGCTTCTCGGCGGCGTGCGTGTTCGGCAGGTGGACGGCCTCGCCGTCGACCAGCACGCGGCCGGCGTCGGGCTGGTACACGCCCGACATCATCTTGATCAGGGTGGACTTGCCGGCGCCGTTCTCACCGAGCAGCACCTGCACACGGCCGGGCCGGACGTGCACGGTGACGTCGTCGATGACCCGCACGGGGCCGAACGACTTGCTGACGTTCTCGAGCGTGAGCAGGGGGCGATCGTCGTCGATCGAGTGGGGCATGGGTCAGTTCCTGCCGGGGGTTCGGGGGCGGTTCGGGTCGGGGCGCTCGGCCGGCACACGCGCCGCCGAGCCGGGGGACGAGGAGGCGCGGGTCGCGTCGGTCTCGTGCGTCGCCGATGCGACGGCCGTGGATAAGCGACCCGCGCCTCCTGACGTCCCGCCGGAGGCGCGGGTCGTCGACTCGCGCACGATCAGTTCGCTGGGCAGCACGACGGAGTCGGGTGTGCGCCCGTCGATCACCTCGTGCAGCAGCTGGACGGCGATGCGGCCCATCTCCTCGACGCTGTGCGCGATGACGGTGAGGGCCGGGTCGAGCAGCGAGAACCACTCGATGTCGTCGAACGCGATGACCGAGACGTCGGTGCCCATGCGCATGCCGAGTCGGTTGAGCATGGCGATGGCTCCGACGGCCATGAGGCTGTCGGCGGCGAGCAGCGCGGTCGGCGGCTCGTCGAGCTCGAACAGGGCGTGCACGGCGGCCGACCCGCTGGCGGACTGGAAGTCACCGACGTAGACCAGGTCGGGGTCGGTGCTGAGGCCCAGCTCGGCGGCCGCGGCGGTCCACGCCTCGAGTCGCTCGCGCCCGGTGGACACGCTCTGCGGGCCCGCGACGTACCCGACGCGTTCGTGGCCGAGGTCGACGAGGTGTTGCACGGCGGCGCGGATGCCGGGGACGCTGTCGGTCGTCACGCTCGGCACGTCGACGCCGGGGATGGTGCGGTCGACGAACACCGTCGGCACCTCGCGGGCGAGCAGCGAGTCGATGCTGGCCGAGTCGGTGCCCTGAGGCGCAACGATGACGCCGTCGACGCGGCGCGAGATGAGGGTGTCGAGGTACCGGTCCTGCTGCTCGCGGTTCTCGTTTGCGTTGCCGAGGAGGGTGACGTATCCGAGCTCGAGCAGCGACTGCTCGATGGTGTGGGCGAGGTCGGCGAAGAACGGGTTGCGGACGTCGGAGACGAGCAGGCCGACCGTGTCGGAGCGGGTCGAGCGCAGGGCCCGGGCCTGGGCGTTGGGGCGGAAGTCGAGCTCGCGCACGGCCTGCTCGACCTGGGCCCTCGACTCGGCGGAGGTGGCCGGGTTGCCCGACAGGACGCGCGATGCCGTCGCGGCCGAGACGCCGGCGCGCTGCGCCACGTCCCTGATCGTCACGGTGTTCATCGGGCTCTACCTCGTCGTAGTGGTGCGGGTCGCAGGGTGCGTCCTCTGCGTGGAATCGATTCCATGGAACCGATTCCACGACAGTAGACGAGCCACCCCCTCCTGTCAACGCGAGTCCGCCTGCGCCCATGAACCCGGTTTCGAAACGAACACCCGGTTGCAACCGGGTGCATCGTTCGAAACCGGGTCCATCGCGACACGGGGACGACCCGATGAGCCGACGAGGAGGCGCGGTGCCCGCCCCAGCCGCCCCGCGCCTCCTCGTCCCCGCCCCGTTTGGTCCCCCGCCCCGCCCCGCGTCCTCGTCCCCTCACCGGCCCTCCGCTCCCTACCCCCACCGAAGAACCCGGTTTCGAACCGAACACCCGTTAGCAACTGGGTGCATCGGTCGAAACCGGGTCCATCGCGACACGGGGACGACCCGATGAGCCGACGAGGAGGCGCGGTGCCCGCCCCAGCCGCCCCGCGCCTCCTCGTCCCGCCCTGCCCCCCCGGCCGGCCCGCCCTGCCAGCCCTGCGCGCCCAACCAGCCCGCCCTGCCAGCCCTCCCAGCAAGCAAGCCAGCCCATGAACCCCGTTCCGTGTGATGAACCACGACGCTTCGTGGTTCATCGCACGGAACGGGGTTCGAGAGCGTCCAGCCCCCGGAACGCAGAAGAGCGGCGGCCCCCGAAGGGGACCGCCGCTCTCGCGTACAGCAGGCGCCGAGGCGCCGGGGCGTTACTTGGCCGAGACGACCGTCAGCGTGATCGTCGCGATGACGTCCTCGCGCAGGCGGAGGGTGGCTTCGTGCTCACCCGTCACCTTGATGGCCGAGGGGATCTCGACCTTGCGCTTGTCGATCGTCGCGACGCCCTGGGCGGTCACGGCGTCGGCGACGTCGCCCGGACGGACCGAGCCGAACAGACGGCCGTCGGCACCGGTCTTCACCGTGAGACGGATCTTCTGGGCCTCGAGGCGCTGCTTGAGGTCGTGGGCCTCTTCGATCGTCTTGAGCTCGCGGGTCTCGCGGGCCGTACGGATCTGAGCGACCTGCTTCTCGCCACCGCGGCTCCACGCCACGGCGAAGCCCTGGGGCACCAGGTAGTTGCGGGCGTAGCCGTTCTTGACGTCGACGACGTCACCGGCGGAACCGAGGCCGGAGACCTCGTGGGTCAGGATTACCTTCGACATGGTGGTCCTTCCGATCAGCGGCCGGAGCCGGCGTAGGGGAGGAGCGCCATCTCACGGGCGTTCTTCACGGCACGGGCGATGAGGCGCTGCTCCTGGACGGAGACGCCGGTGATGCGACGGGCGCGGATCTTTCCACGCTCCGAGATGAACTTGCGCAGGGTCGCGACGTCTTTGTAGTCGATGACACCGACGCGGATCGACTTCGCGGGAGCGGCGTTCTTGCCGCCCTTGCCGCGGAGGGGCTTGCGGCGGTCGCCGCTGCTCTTTCCAGCCATTGGTTTCTACTTTCGATGAATGAAGAAGTACTAAAAGGGAACGGCGATGCCTAGAAGGGCGTCTCGTCGTTGTAGGTGCCGTTGCCACCGGGGGTGTTCCACACGTCGCCGCCAGAGGTGTTGCCACCCTGCTGGCCGCCGGCGGGCTGACCCCACGGCTCTTGCGCCTGACCGCCGCCGACCTGAGCCGGCTGGCCACCACGGTTGCCACCGCCGTTGCCGCCCCCGAAGGAGCCGCCACCGGCAGCGCCGTCGCGGGAGGACGCGGCGCGCGTCACCTGAGCGGTCGCGTAGCGCAGCGAGGGGCCGATCTCGTCGATCTCGAGCTCCATGCTGGTGCGCTTCTCGCCCTCTTTGGTCTCGTACGAGCGCTGCTTGAGTCGACCCTGAGCGATGACCCGGCTGCCCTTGGTGAGGCTGCTGGCCACGTGCTCGCCGAACTCGCGCCACACGCTGGCACGGAGGAAGAGCGCCTCGCCGTCCTTCCACTCGTTCGACGCGCGGTCGAACGTGCGGGGGGTCGACGCGATGGTGAAGTTCGCGACCGCGAGCCCGTTCTGCGTGTAGCGCAGCTCGGGGTCACTGGTGAGGTTTCCCACCACTGTGATGACGGTCTCGCCAGCCATCGGACTACTCGGCAGCCTTCTCGGCGGCGGGAGCAGCCGGGGCAGCGGGCGAAGCGGCGGGAGCAGCAGCCGGAGCGGCAGCGGCGTTGGCGGCCTTGCGGGCGGCCTTCTCGTCGCTGACCTTCTTGGCGGCGGCGACCATGGCGATCGCCTCTTCGGCACGCAGGACCTTGGTGCGCAGAACGGCCTCGGAGAGACCCAGCTGGCGGTCGAGCTCGACCGTGGCGGCCGAGTTCGAGGTCAGGTTGACGACGGCGTAGATGCCCTCGGTCTTCTTGTTGATCTCGTAGGCCAGGCGACGACGTCCCCAGATGTCCACGTTGTCGATCGTTCCGCCATCGTTGCGGATGACGTTGAGGAACTTGTCCAAGCTCGGGGCGACCGTGCGCTCATCGATCTCGGGGTCCAGGATGACCATCAGTTCGTACTGGTGCATGACTAACCCACCTCCTTCGGACTTAACGGTCACAGACGGTCTGTGACAGGAGGGTATTCATGTCGCGGCGTCGGCCGTGAGGCAGACGCAACCTTCCCAGCGTAGCCGAGCGCGCCTCCTGAATCAATGCCGCCGCAGCGGCCACCGGCCCTGGAGAGCCGAGGAGGCGCGGGTCGACACCCGCAGGACGGGTTACGCCCCAGCACCCTCGCGTGCGTTCCACCAGGCGAGCAGGCGCTCGGTGGCGACCTCGGCCCCCAGCGGCCCCTCTTCGGTGCGCAGCTCGAGCAGGAAGCGATAGGCCTCGCCGACCTCGCGGCTCGGCCCGATGCCGAGGACGCGTTGGATCTCGTCGCCGTCGAGGTCGGGCCGCAGCGAGTCGATCTCTTCGCGTTCGCGCAGCTCGGCGATCCGCGCCTCGAGGTCGTCGTAGGCGAAGCCGAGCCGGTCGGCCTTGCGCCGGTTGCGCGTGGTCACGTCGGCGCGGGTCAGCATGTGCAACCGCTCGAGCTGGTCACCGGCGTCGCGGACGTACCGGCGAACGGCCGAGTCGGTCCAGCCGCCCTCGGTGTAGCCGAAGAACCGGAGGTGCAGCTCGATCAGGCGGGAGACGGCGGCGATCGTGTCGTTGTCGAAGCGCAGCGCCTTCAACCGCTTCTTGGCGAGCTTGGCGCCGACGACGTCGTGGTGGTGGAAGGTGACGACCCCGCCCGGCTCGAGGCGGCGCGTGGCGGGCTTGCCGCAGTCGTGCAGCAGGGCCGCGAGGCGCAGGGTGAGGTCGGGCGCCTCGCCCGGGTGCCGTTCGCGCTCGTAGCCGATGGCCTGGTCGAGCACGGTGAGGCTGTGCTCGTACACGTCCTTGTGGTGGTGGTGCTCGTCGACCTCGAGGCGCATGGCGGCGAGCTCGGGCATGACGTGGTCGGCCAGCCCCGTGTCGACCAACAGTCGGACACCGTCTCGGGGGGTTTCGGTCTTCAGCAGCTTCGACAGCTCGTCGGCGACCCGCTCGACCGAGACGATCGACAGGGTCTCGGCCCGGGCGGTCATCGCCTCGCGCACCTCGTCGGACACGGTGAAGCCGAGCTGCGCCGTGAACCGGGCGGCCCGCATCATGCGCAGGGGGTCGTCACGGAACGAGTCGACCGCGGTGCCCGGGGTGGCGAGCCGCTCCTTGAGCAGGTCGTCGACGCCGCCGGACGGGTCGACGAGCACGCGCTCGGGCAGACGCAGCGCCATCGAGTTGACCGTGAAGTCGCGACGGACCAGGTCGCCCTCGAGGGTGTCGCCGAACTCGACGACGGGCTTGCGGGTCTCGCCGTCGTAGACGTCACTGCGGTACGTGGTGATCTCGACGGTCTCGCCGTCGACGCGGGCGGCGATCGTGCCGAACGCGCGGCCGACGTCCCAGTGCGCCTCGGCCAGGGGGACGACGATCGCCAGGATCTGGTCGGGGTCGGCGTCGGTCGTGAAGTCGAGGTCGTTGACCGGCCGGCCGATGAAGGCGTCGCGCACCGGACCGCCGACGAGGGCGAGCTCGTGACCGGCCGCGGCGAACGCGGCGGCGAGCTTCTCGATGCGGGGGGTGGCGGCCAGATCGTCCAGTCGCTGCAGGGCCCGTGCGACGCTGTCCATGACGAAAGAGCTTGCCACAGCCGAGGAGGCGCGGGCTGAGTCCCCGACGGCGCCTCACGACCCCGTCGTCCCACCTCGCAGGCGCTTCGCCGCTGCTTCTTGGTCGGCGTTGCCTAGACTCGGCATGCTCGAACGGCCCCTGTCGCCGTCGACACCTGACGCCTATGAGACTCTTCTTCGCCGTGATCGCCGCCCTGTTGGCGGTGTTCGTCGTGTCGGCGGGGCTGCCGGCGACCGCGGCCCGGGCGGCGTCCGCCCCCACCGGCGACGGCATCTCGATGACCGTCGAGCCGGCCTCCGACGGCGTGCTGCGACCCGACGACGACCTCACCCTCGGGGTCACGGTGACGAACGACGGCGACGCCGACCTCGCGGCGACCACGGCCCGGGTCTACCTCGACCGCGAACCGTTCACCACGCGGTCCAAGCTCGCCTCGTGGCTCGACCCCGACGACGTCTCGGGCGACGACTACCTCGGGCGTCAGCTCGTCGAGGTCGACGTGCCGGCGATCGCCGCCGGGTCGTCCGTCGCCCTCGACACCGTCGTCGTGCCCGCCGACCGCCTCGGCCTGACCGGCCGCGCCTTCGGGGCGCGCGCGCTCGGGGCCCGCGTGCTCGACTCGTCGGGCAGCCAGGTGGCGCAGACCCGCAGCAGCGTGGTCTGGTACCCCGCCGACAGCTTCCAGCCGACGCGCGTGGCGGTCGCCGTGCCGATCACGACGCCCGAGAGCGAGACGGGCGTCCTCGACGCCTCCGCCCTCGCCGCCTACACCTCGGACGGCGGGGTGCTGCGACGCGAGCTCGACGCCGTGGCCGGCACGGGCGCGACCCTGGGCGTCGACCCGATGATCATCGCGTCGATCCGCCTGCTCGGCACCGAGGCCCCGCAGTCGGCCGTCGACTGGCTCGCCGAGCTGCAGGCCCTGCCGAACGACATGTTCCCGTTGGCGTACGCGGACGCCGACGTCGCCGGGCTGCGACAGGCCGGCGCGACGACCGTCCCGGCCGTGACCTCGCTCGACACCCTGGTCGAACCCGACCGCTTCGAGGACATGCCCGCGCCGACCGACACGCCCACCGAGACCCCGGGGCAGGGCACGGACGACGGGTCGGGCACCGGCGTCGCCGGATCCGCCCCCTCCGCCCTGCCGAGCGACGGGGCCACCGACCAGCCGACCGGCGAGCCGTCGCCCGCCGAGACGCCCGGCGACGGCGTGGTCCTGCCCACCACCGCCCAACTGCTCGACTTCCCGTGGACGCAGCGCGACGTCGTCTGGCCGCGCGAGTCGTCCGTCGTGTCCGCCGACCTGACCGCGTTCGCCGGCGGCTCGTACACGTCCACCATCGTCTCGAGCGGCAACGTCGACGTCGACGGCGACTCGACCGAGAACGCCGCGGTCACGATCGGTGACGTCCCGGCCGTCGTCTCGGACGACCCGCTGTCCGACCTGGTCACCCAGGCGGCCGAGGCGACGAGTCTCGCCGAGTGGCAGGCCACGATGGCGCGGCTCTCCGCCACCGTCGCGACCATCGCCTACGAGCGCCCCAGCGACGCCCGCACCCTGCTGACCACGCTCGAGCGCGAGTGGCCGTCGACCGGTCAGTTCCTCACCCGCACGCTCCAGAGCGTCGACGGCCTGCCGTGGGTCAGCGGTGCCACCCTGACCGACGCCCTGGCGAGCACCCCGTCGACGGCGACCGTCGTCGACAGTCCCGAGAGCGACGCGCGTCTCGACCAGCTGCGCGACCTGGTGTCCGCCGACGAGAGGGTCGTCGACTTCTCGACCGCCCTCGCCGAGCCGCAGCTCGTCACCGAGTCGGCCCGACTGCGCACGATGGCCCTGGCCTCGCACGCCTGGCGCGACAACGTCGACGGCTTCCCCGCCGAGGTCGCCTCGGCCGTGGCCGACGCGACCGCGACGTCGGGTCTCGTGGCCGTCGTCCAGGGCTCGCCGATCTCCATCCTCGGCGACCGCTCGGCCCTGCCCCTCTACCTCGAGAACAAGACCGACTCGGTGGCGACGGTGATGTTGAACCTGACGCCGTCGAACTCCATCCTCTCGATCGAGCGCAGCCCCATCGAGGTGACGATCCAGCCGCAGTCCCAGACCCGGGTCAGCGTGCCCGTGCAGTCCGTCGCCAACGGGACGGTCTCGGTGCAGCTCCAGCTGGTCAGCCTCTCGGGCGTGGCGATCGCCACCCCGGTCGACGTCCCGCTCTCGGTGCAGGCCGGGTGGGAGACCGCCATCACTTGGATCTTCGGCGTCGCCTTCGCCGCGCTGTTCGTCGGCGGCCTCTACCGCACCTTCCGCAAGCGCCGCAGGGCGCGCGACGAGGCCCGGTCGTCCGGCGACGGTCCGTCAGCCGGTGCGGCACCGTCACCCGATGCGGCCGCCACGCCGCCCGTCCAGGAGTCCATGTGAGCAACCAGGGCGGTCTCGGTCGCGCCAGCATCCTCCTCGCGTCCGGGACGATGGTCTCGCGCGTCCTCGGCTTCGTGAAGGCGGCCGTGCTGGCCGCGGCGATCGGGCAGTCGGCCAGCCGGGCGGCCGACTCGTTCGCCCTCGCGAACCAGCTGCCCAACAACATCTACGCGCTGATCGCGGGTGGCCTGCTCAGCGCCGTGCTCGTGCCCCAGATCGTGCGGGCGGCGACCTCCGACGACGGCGGTCAGCGGTTCATCAACAAGATCGTGACCCTCGGCACCATCGTCTTCGCGGCCGTGGGCCTGGCCGGCACGTTGCTCGCCCCCGTGCTCGTGCGGCTCTACGCGCAGCAGAGCTCGGACGGCGGGGCGGGGTTCACCTCGGACCAACTGGCCCTCGCGACCGCCTTCGCGTACTGGTGCCTGCCGCAGATCTTCTTCTACGCCATGTACTCGCTGCTGAGCGAGGTGCTCAACGCCCGACAGGTGTTCGGGCCCTTCACCTGGGCGCCGGTGCTCAACAACGTCGTGTCCATCGCCGGCCTGGTCGTCTTCATGGTCATGTTCGGCGGAGCCGTCGAGAACTCGACGGTCGACGTCTGGACCGGTGACCGCATCTTCGTCATCGCGGCCACGGCCACCCTGGGCGTCCTGGCGCAGGCGGCGTTCCTCCTGCTGTTCTGGCGCCGCGCGGGTCTGACCTTCCGCCCCGACTTCCGCTGGCGCGGCGTCGGCCTCGGGGCCACCGGCAAGGCCGCCGGCTGGCTGTTCGGCATGGTGCTCGTCACCCAGCTGGCCGGGCTGGTGCAGAGCCGCGTCGCCACCCTGGGCAGCGAGGTGGGTGCCTCGAACGCGGTGCTCGCGAACGCCTGGCTGCTCTTCATGCTGCCGCACGGCATCATCGCCGTGTCGATCGGCACCGCCTACTTCACACGCATGAGCGGCCACGCCTCGCGCGGCGACCTGCGGGCCGTCCGCACCGACATGTCGCAGTCGCTCCGGGCCATCGGCATGTTCATGGTGTTCGCCGCGGTCGCCATGTGCGTCGTGGCCTATCCGTTCGCCCGGTTCTTCGAGGTCGACTTCGCCGGGTCGACCCGCACGGCCGAGGTGATCCTCGGCTATATGCCCGGCCTCGTCCTGTTCAGCGTGCTGTTCATCGTGCAGCGGGTGTTCTACTCGATGCACGACCAGCGCACGCCGTTCTTCCTGCAGCTCGTCCAGTCGGGCATCTTCGTCGCGGGCGTCGCCGTCTCGGCCGCCGTGGTGTCGCCCGAGCACATCGCGATGGCCATCGCCGTCACGACCTCGATCGCGGGCTCCAGCCAGGCCGTGGTCGCGCTCGTCGTCGTCAAGAAGCGGCTGGGCGGAATCGACGGCCGCTGGGTGCTGCGCCGCTACGTCCAGTTCTTCGTCTTCTCGCTCGTCGCCGGGGCGGTGGGCGTCGTCGTCGTGACCGTCCTGGGTGGTTTCTCCGCCGACGGCTTCGCACAATCCGGCCGTGTGCCGGGCGTGCTGACGGTCGTCGTGGCCGTGGCCGTCATGGGCCTGGTCTACGGCGCACTGCTCTGGTTCGCGCGCATCCCCGAGCTGCGGGTGCTGACCACGCCGGTGACCGCACGTCTCGCACCGACCGTCTCGCGCCTCCTGCGTCGCTGACCGCCGCCGCCGGGCGAGCAGGGCACTGCCGACACGGCCCGGCGCGGCCCGGCCAGGAACGGCCAGGCACGGCCAGGCGTCGCACTGCCAGGCCCGCGGGAATGCCCCGTCGGTAGGATGCGTTCCACCAGACGATCGAGGGATCCGACCGCCCGAGCCACCGCTCGCAGGTCGTCTTCCCGCTCGTGAAGTTCTCCCCCAGGAAGGTGCCCATGCGCCAGGTCATCATCATCGGTTCCGGCCCCGCCGGCTACACGGCCGGCATCTACGCCGCCCGGGCCGGTCTGCGCCCCCTCATCGTCGCGAGCTCGGTCGAGGCCGGCGGCGAGCTCATGAAGACCACCGAGGTCGAGAACTTCCCCGGGTTCCCCGACGGCATCCAGGGCCCCGAGCTCATGTTCAAGATGCAAGAGCAGGCCGAGAAGTTCGGCGCCGAGGTGCTGCTCGACGACGTCACCGCCGTCGACCTGACCGGCGACGTCAAGAAGGTTACGCTCGGCAACGGAACCGTGGAAGAGAGCCTCACGGTGATCTTCGCGACGGGCAGCGCGTACCGCAAGCTCGGTCTCGCCGACGAGGAGCGCCTGAGCGGCCGCGGCGTCAGCTGGTGCGCGACCTGCGACGGCTTCTTCTTCAAGGAGAAGGCGATCGCCGTCGTCGGCGGCGGCGACTCGGCCATGGAAGAAGCGACGTTCCTCACCCGCTTCGCCTCGAAGGTCTACGTGATCCACCGCTCGAGCAGCCTGCGCGCGTCGAAGATCATGCAGGACCGGGCCCACGCCAACGAGAAGATCGAGTTCCTGTTCGACAAGCAGGTCACGGCGATCCTCGGCGGCGAGAAGGCCACCGGCGTCACCCTGACCGACACGGTCGACGGCAGCACGACCGACCTCGACCTCGACGGCCTCTTCATCGCCATCGGCAACGACCCCCGCGTGCACCTGGTGCACGGTCAGGTCGACCTGACCTCCGACGGCACGATCGCCGTGCAGGGGCGCAGCTCGAAGACCAACCTGACCGGTGTCTTCGCGGCCGGCGACGTCATCGACGCCACGTACCGGCAGGCCGCCACGGCCGCGGCCTCGGGCACCGTCGCGGCGCTCGACGTCGAGCACTACCTGGCCTCGCTCGACCAGACCTTCCTGGCCGAGCAGACCGTCGGGTCGGCCGAGGGCGTCGAGACGTCCGAGTCCGTGATCGCCTGACCCGCGCCTCCCGAAGACAACCCAGATCACCCTGACGAAAGGAACACCATGAGCAGCGCCAAAGCAGTGACCGACGCGTCCTTCGAGGCCGACGTCCTCAACTCCGACAAGACGATCCTCGTCGACTTCTGGGCCGAGTGGTGCGGCCCGTGCCGTGCCGTCTCGCCGATCCTCGACCAGATCGCCGCCGAGCACGGCGACAAGATCGAGATCGTCAAGCTCAACGTCGACGACAACCCGCAGACCGCCATGAAGTACCAGATCACCTCGATCCCGGCCATGAAGGTCTACCGCGGCGGCGAGGTCGTCAAGACCGTCATCGGCGCCAAGCCCAAGCCGGCCCTCGAGGCTGACCTGGCGGAGTTCATCGCGTAGTCGACGCCGACACCACGACGAGAGCCCGCCCAGCACACGCTGGGCGGGCTCTCGTCGTCCCCCGACCGCACGGGCATAGTCTTGACCGAATCACCCTCTGACAGAACAGGGACATCGATGAGCGACAAGGGCACCAACCTCGACCCGTGGTACGACTCGTACGCCGACCGTACGGCCGGCCTCAGCGCCTCCGAGGTCCGAGCCCTGTTCGCCGTCGCCTCGCGCCCCGAGGTCGTCTCGCTGGCCGGGGGCATGCCCTACGTCTCCGCCCTGCCCCGCGAGCTCGTCACCGGCGCCATCGACCGCGTCATGGCCGACGGGGGAGCGATGGCGATGCAGTACGGCAGCGGCCAGGGCACCCCGGCAATCCGCGAACACATCATGCAGATCATGGCGATGGAGGGCATCCGCGGCAGCGCCGACGACGTGGTCGTCACCACGGGCTCGCAGCAGGCCCTCGACCTCGTCACCCGCCTCTTCGTGAACCCGGGCGACGTCGTGCTCGCCGAGTCCCCGAGCTACGTCGGCGCCCTGGGGGTCTTCAAGGCGTACCAGGCCGACGTCGTGCACGTCCCGATGGACGAGCACGGACTCGTACCCGAGGCGCTGCGTGAGGCCATCGCGACCGTCACGGCACGCGGGGGGCGGATCAAGTTCCTGTACACGATCCCGAACTTCCACAACCCGGCCGGTGTCACCCTGACCTGGGCCCGCCGCGTCGAGATCCTCGAGATCTGCCGCTCGGCCGGCATCCTCGTCCTCGAGGACAACCCCTACGGGCTGCTCTACTTCGACCAGCCGGCCCCCCAGGCGATTCGCTCGATCGACGACGAGGGCGTCATCTACCTCGGCTCGTTCTCGAAGACGCTCGCGCCCGGCTTCCGGGTGGGGTGGGCACTGGCCCCGCACGCCATCCGCGAGAAGCTCATCCTCGCCAACGAGTCCGCCACGCTCTCGCCGAACTCGTTCGGGCAGTTCGTCATCACCGAGTACCTCGACCAGGCCGACTGGCGCGGGCAGATCGAGACCTTCCGTGACCTGTACCGCGAGCGGCGCGACGCGATGATCTCGGCTCTGGGGGAGTACCTGCCGTCGCTCACGTGGAACGTGCCCGACGGGGGCTTCTTCGTCTGGGTCGGGTTGCCGGCCGAACTCGACTCGAAGGCCATGCTGCCCCGAGCCGTCAAAGAGCTCGTGGCCTACACGCCCGGCACGGCGTTCTTCGCCGACGGCGACGGCCGGCAGAACATCCGTCTGTCGTTCTGCTACCCGACGCCCGAGTCGATCCGCACCGGCGTCGCCCGCCTGGCGAACGTCGTCAACGGCGAACTCGACCTGCTGCGCACGTTCTCGCCCGCGAGTCTGTCGAACCCGGCCGCTCGCCCACAGAGCGTCGTGGTCCCGCCACCGAACACCCACTGACCAGCATTTTCGCGGTCTCGCGGCTGTCCTGCCCGCGAGACCGGCCTCCGTCGTGACACAAGGAAGAGACCCCATGGCATCGAGTGAGCTGCGTACCGTCACCGTCCTCGCCGGAGGCATCTCGCACGAACGCGACGTCTCCCTCCGATCGGGGAGGCGCGTGGTCGACAGCCTCGTCACCCACGGCATCGAGGTCGAGCTCCGCGATCCCGACGCCTCGTTGCTCGGCCACCTGACCGCGTCACGTCCTGACGTCGTGTGGCCGGCCCTGCACGGAGCGAGCGGCGAGGACGGAGCGCTGCGCGGTCTGCTCGAGGCGCTCGACGTCCCGTTCGTCGGCAGCACGGCGGCTGCGGCGCGACTGGCCTGGGACAAGCCGACCGCGAAGGAGCTCGCCCGACGCGCCGGCGTCTCCACCCCGCGAGGCATCACCCTGTCGCACGACGCCTTCCGTGAGCTCGGTGCCGTCAGCGTGTTGGCGGCCATCGCGGAGGAGCACCCGGCGCCGGTCGTCGTGAAGCCGGCACGGGGTGGCTCGGCTCAAGGCGTCACGGTCGTCGACGACATCGGTGCGCTGCCGAGGGCCATGGTCGACGCCTACACGTACTGCGACGACGTCATCGTCGAGCAGAAGATCACGGGCACCGAGATCGCCGTCGGGGTCATCGACACCGGTGACGGCCCGCTCGCCCTCCCCGCGGTCGAGATCGTTCCCCGTCAGGGTTTCTACGGTTTCGAGGCTCGCTACAACGCGGGGGAGACCACGTTCTTCACCCCCGCGCGGCTCGACGCCGCAGCCTCCGACGCTGCCGCTCGGGCCGCCGTGACCGTCCATGAAACCCTCGGACTCCGTCACCTCTCGCGGGTCGACCTCATCGTCGACGCCGCCGGGACCCCGTGGTTCCTCGAGGTGAACGTGCTGCCCGGACTGACCGAGACGTCACTCGTCCCGATGGCTCTGGAGTCGGCCGGTTACGAACTGGGCATGTTCTACGCCGCCCTCGCCGAGAAGGCCGTCTCCGACCACCGTCGCTGACCGACGTCCGTGCCGCACGACGTTTCACGTGAAACGTCGGCCACCTCGCAGCCCTGACCACGAGCCTGCCACGTGTCGGACACCGCTGGGCCACAACCCCGTCCAACCATTCGTGGCGCGCGGGGTCAGTCAGTCTCAGCGATTCTGGTGACGATCTCGTGGGGGTCAACAGTGTATGGCCTGATCGTCGGGGACGTCAGGCGATCATCGACGTTGTCCGCGTCGAATCGGCCATGATCAGGTCGATTATCGACTACTGGGGACGGCGAAACACGATGAATGAGGGCCTTGATCCTCCGGCCCTGACATCCCAGGATGCTCGTGCATGCTCACGCTCGGTCGACTAACCCTGGTGCGCCAGGCGACTCAGTGATGTGAGCAGTCTTCAGCACCGACCGACATTGTCTCCCTCCTCTACTGGAGCCTTTGAGGAGCGGGGGAGAAGTGTGCGCGTTCAGCCCTCACCAAGCGGGGGAATCAATGCGCCGCCCCCACGCCATGCCGAGGGCTTGGCCTTCAGCGCGCATGCCTACCCATCTGTTGTCCCGGATCGCGCCGACCACCGACCGGGCATGGCAGTCCACACCGAGAAGGGGGATTGTTTCACGTGAAACACCGGCCCCGCACGGTTGACGTCGATGAGAGCCAGCCACAGAAACAACCGCCCCTGCTCTGAAAAGCAGGGGCGGTTGATGTTTCACGTGAAACCGTGGACCACAGGCCGTGCGAACGAGGAGTCAGTCCTCTTGCTCGTGTCCCAACTGGCCGAGGATGCGATTGAGATCCTGCATGGAGGCGAAGTCGATCGTGATCGACCCCTTACGAGCACCCAAGGACACCTTCACCCGGGTCTCGAACCGGTCACCGAGGCTCTCGGCCACTTCGTCCAAGTGCGCCTGGTGCTTACCCGGGGTCGCCGTGCGCGTCGACTTCGGCTTGGCGCTTCCGCCCGCGGCGATGGCCTCGGCTGCGCGGACGCTGAGGTCTTCGTTGACGATGCGATCCGCGAGTCGAGCCATCAGGACCGGGTCACCTGTGCTCAGGATGGCCCGGGCGTGGCCGGCCGTCAGGACGCCCGAGGCGACCCGACGCTGCACAGCCGCCGGCAGCCTCAACAGTCTCAAGGTGTTGGTGATCTGCGGACGGCTGCGGCCGATGCGGGTGGCCAACTCGTCCTGGGTGATTCCGAAATCGGCGAGAAGTTGCTGATAAGCGGACGCTTCTTCGAGTGGGTTCAGCTCGGCTCGGTGGAGGTTCTCGAGCAGCGCGTCGCGCAGCATCGCGTCGTCTGCCGTGTCTTTGACGATGGCAGGGATCGTCGCGAGACCCAGCTCTTTGGTCGCCCGGAGGCGCCGCTCGCCCATGACGAGCTCGTACTGTGCCGCCCCCTTGCCGCTCTTCTTGACGGGACGGACGACGATGGGCTGCAGCACACCCACTTCTCGGATGGACGTCACCAGCTCGGCGAGCTCTTCGGCGCGGAACTCGGCCCGCGGCTGCTGTGCGTTCGGGGTGATGTCCAACGGATTGAGGTTCGCCAGACGAGCACCCGGCACGGCGATGAGCTCGTCGGCCGTCTGCTGTGCCGTCGGGAAGAAGACGTCGACCGGGCGGTCCTGGCTCTCGTCGGAGACGGGGATGAGGGCTCCGATGCCGCGCCCGAGTCCTGTTCGCTTGGTTGCCATTACTGGGGTGCTCCTCGACGTGCTAGTTCGGCGGCCGCCTCGAGGTACGAGATCGACCCGGGGGAGTTGGTGTCGTAGCTGATGACCGTCTGCCCGTAGCCGGGGGCCTCGCTGATCCTGACCGACCGAGGAATCAGCGTGTTCAGTGCCTCATCAGGGAAATGCTCGCGAACGTCGGCGACGACCTGCTGAGCCAGGTTCGTGCGACCGTCGTACATCGTGAGCAGGATGCTCGACACCTTGAGTTTGGGATTCAGGTGCTTCTCGATCAGCTGGATGTTGCGCAGCAGCTGGCTCAGCCCTTCGAGTGCGTAGTACTCGCACTGGATCGGGATGAGTACCTCACTGGCGGCGACGAACGCATTGATCGTGAGTAGTCCGAGAGACGGGGGGCAGTCGATGAAGACGTAGTCGTACCGCTCGCCGGCCTTCTCGGTGGCACTGAGGTACTCGGACAGCGCTCTGCTCAGCCGCTGCTCGCGAGCGACGAGCGAGACGAGTTCGATCTCGGCGCCGGCGAGGTGGATCGTGGCGGGGATGCAGAAGAGTGTGTCGAACTCGGGACTCTTCTGGACGACGTCGGCGACCTCGCCGTCGTTCACCACGACGTCGTAGACGCTCGGCGTCTCGGCCCGGTGTTCCACGCCGAGGGCCGTCGAGGCGTTGCCCTGGGGATCGAGATCGATGACCAACACCTTCGCCCCACTCCGTGCCAAAGCGGCCGAGAGGTTGACGGTAGTCGTGGTCTTGCCGACGCCACCCTTCTGGTTGGAGACGGTGATCACCCGTGTCGCGGCGGGGGACGGGAGGGGCTCGCGCGACAGGGCCTGCTTGCGTCGATTCAGATCGGCGAGCTCCCGTGCCAGGGGAGTGCTTCTGTCGTCGTCAGCCGAGGAACTCACTGAGGGGGTCTCCGTATCGCCATGTTTCACGTGAAACGACCTGCCCGGAGGTGTGACCACACCGCTCGGAAACGGCTCGGTGATCATCGGGGATCGAAGGCCGAGTCTATCGTCAGGCCCCGACAAAGACAGGGACCCGGCGTCCGTGTGCCCTGATGCGACCCAGCACCAGACCGTCGTCCCGGTTCGATCGGGAGAGAATAATGCCTGATCAGACGGTCCTATGAGCCGGATCGGCCAGATGGTCAGTCCAGGGTGGCGATGAAGACTCGAGTGGTCTCGTCGACGAGTCCGACGCCCAGCTCCCGAGCCTCGACGTCGATCAGGTGGTGGCGGGCGATGACCTTCCGTGCAGCGGCGATCTCGTCGTCGACCCGCGCGCCCTTCATCAACAGCAGTTGCCCGCCGGTCTTCACCAGCGGGGCGGTCAGCGGGATCAACTTGGACAGGGCCGACACGGCACGAGCCGTCGCCTGATCGAGCCAGCCATCCAGCTGCACGTCTTCGGCGCGGGCACGCACGACCTCGACGTTGTCGAGACCCATGCGCTCGGCTTCGGCCGTCAGCCAGTCGACGCGTCGCTCCATCGGCTCGATCAGGACGAGCGTGGCGTCCGGACGAGCAGCCGCGAGCACGAGGCCCGGCAGGCCGGCACCCGACCCGATGTCGCCGACGCGACCGGAGACGAGCAGGGGCGCCAGCAGCCCGCAGTTGATGACGTGGCGGGTCCAGAGACGCGGTAGCTCGAGCGGTCCGATCAGGCCGAGTTCTTCTCCATGTTGGGCGAGGTCGGCGACGTAGCGACGCACGACGTCGAGACGGTCACCGAAGATGGTCGCCGCCACGGCGGGTTCGACCTCGAGGGTCGACGTGTCGGTCATGTCCGTGGGCTCAGGGACGAGTGATGACGGTGTGACGGTCGCGGCCTTCGCCCTCGGACTCCGAGGTGAAACCCCGCGCGGCCACGATGTCGTGGACGAGCTTGCGTTCGTAGGACGACATCGGCGGGAGGGCGGCCGACGAGGCACCGTCCTCGAGCTTCGTGACGGCGACTTCCACCAGACGGCCGAGCTCGGTCTCACGCGTGGCGCGCGAGCCTCCGATGTCGAGGATGAGACGGGAGAACTCACCGGTCTTGGTCTGCACCGCGATGCGCGTCAGCTCTTGGAGCGCGTTGACCGTGTCGGGCTTCGACAGGACGCGCAGCTTCTGCTCGCCACTTGAGTCGACCGAGATGTAGGAGCGACCGCCGCGGACCTCGATGTCGATGTCGCCGTCGAAGTCGCAGATGTCGAGCAGTTCTTCGATGTAGTCGGCTGCGATGTCGCCCTCGTCGAGGACGTCGGCCGTGTCGTCCGAGGCGACCCGCGCCTCCTGGTCGTCGCTCGAGGCGACGACACCGTCGTTCTCGGCGGCAGGCTCGACGATGTCGGTCGTGGAGTCGTCAGAGGTCATTTCTTGGGGCCGTTCTGCTTCTTGGAGCGGTTCTTGCCGACGGGCTGGGTGCGCTGGGTCGTCTTCGGCACGGCGGATGCCGACTCGATCTCGGTCACGGTGATGCTGGGCAGGCCCTTGCGCTGCTGCTTGCGTGCGAGGCGCTCTTCACGCGCCAGTGCCGCCTCGCTGCCGGGGGTGGGCATGTTGCGGATCACCAGGAACTGCTGGGCCATGGTCCAGACGTTGGAGGTGAGCCAGTAGAACATGACGCCCAACGGGAACGACAGACCCGAGAAGACGAACACGAGGGGGAGGAAGTACAAGAGCATGCGCTGCTGCTTGAACATGGGGCTCGCCTTGGTCTCGGGCGACATGTTCTTCGAGACGATCTGCAGCTGGGTGATGAACTGCGACGCCGTCATGATGACCACCATGGCGCCGGCCATCAGGCGGACCTCCCAGGTGGTGGCGCCGAGGAAGGTCTCTTTCAGGGGAGCACCGAAGAGCGCCGACTCACCGAACGAGTTCGACAGCGCCGAGTTCAGCAGGCCGATGCCCACCTTCTCTTGCTGGGCGTTGTGCAGCACGGTGTAGAGGCTGAAGAAGATCGGCATCTGGATCAGCAGCGGCAGGCACGAGCTGAGCGGGTTGGTACCGGTGTCCTTGTAGAGCGCCATGGTCTCGCGCGACATCGCCTCGCGGCTGAACTGGTCGCGCTTGCCCTTGTACTTGTCCTGGATCTTCTTGAGCCGGGGCGCGATCTCCATCATGCGTCGCTGGCTCTTGATCTGCCGGACGAAGATCGGGATGAGGCAGGCCCGCACCACGAGGACCAGGCCGACGATCGAGAGCACCCACGTGCTGCCGGCCGCGGTGTCCATGCCGAACGCCGTGAGGACGTTGTGGAAGCCGACGAGGATCGCCTCGACGACCCATCTCAGGGGCCAGAGGATGGTGCCGATGAAGTCCATGGTGTTCGGGTCAGCCCTTTCCGTGGCTCTGTGCGACGATGCGGCCCGCCCCGACGAGGTCGGGGGTGGTGGTGCCGGATCGCGGTGTCACGAAGCCGGACTTCGTGACGCGGTACTTCTGTGTACGGGGCTCGGGGACGTCGTCGACGCCTCCGGCTGCCCAGGGGTGACACCGGGCGATGCGCCAGCTGCCCATGGCCACGCCCCGCACCACGCCGTGCAGCTGGATGGCCTCGAGGGCGTACCTGGAACACGACGGGTAGTAGCGGCAGACGTCGCCGTAGAGCGGGGAGACGACGGCGCGGTAGACGCGGAGCACGAGGACGCACGCATTGCGGGGAAGCAACGCGACGAACTGCACCGCTCTTGTCACGCTTTCACGCCCCTGTCGACGACCTCGGAGATGTCCGACAGCAGGGTAGACCACGCAACGTCGGGGCTGCCTGGCAAGGCTCTGATCACGACGTCGATCCCCCGGGGGAGCGTCGGCAGCATGTCGTGGCAGACCCCTTTTAGTCGACGACGGACCGTGTTGCGGACGACCGCGTTGCCCACGGTCTTGGCCACGATGAAGCCGAACCGGACCAGGTCGTCGTCACGACGACGGACGTAGACGACCGAATGCGCCGTGCCCGACTTGCGGCCACGGCGCACGGTGGTTCGGTAGTCGTCTGCGCGGACGATCCGGTTGGCCCGGGCCAACACGAAGGTGGCTACGCCGAGAGCTCGGTGCGGCCCTTGCCACGACGGGCGGCGAGGATGGCGCGACCGGCGCGGGTGCGCATGCGGGCACGGAAACCGTGCTTCTTGGCGCGACGACGGTTGTTCGGCTGGAACGTTCTCTTGCTCATGGTGGTCCTCCAGGAAAGCGGACCAGGCCTGTTGCCACGATCCGAGAAGTCTTGTACAGCCAACGCGGCTGAAATCAACTGATTAAAAGTACGCGTGATCGGAGCCGTGGTCAAACGGCGTCTTCTGGAGGCGCTTGTCCACAGTGTTGAAAACTCCGGTTGCGGACTCCACACCCGGTCGAACTAAGGTGGGTACTTCTCGCGGTACTTCCGCGTGACGACGGGGAACACGCAGCGATCCCGGCCCGAACGGCGCCAACTGATCGGTGGAGAAAGCTGTGCATAACTCGTCCCGCACTCGTACCCTTCGAACACCGGCGGGTGAACGCGACCCGCACGCGGAGGCGGCCGGATCCGTCCGCTGCCGAACCGCGAGAAAGAGACTCCCAGTGGCGCACACCGTCGACCCGGTCCAGGACCTGTGGCGTTCCGTCCTCGCGACGCTGACGACCGACGACCGCATCACGCCGCAGCTGCACGGCTTCATCAGCCTCGTGGAGCCCAAGGGCGTGCTGGGCGGCACCCTCTACCTCGAAGTGCCCAACGACCTGACCCGGGGCATGCTCGAACAACGGATCCGTGAGCCGCTGCTCGAGTCCATCGCGGGGCTGGGCGACACCACGGTCTCGAGCTTCGCCATCACCGTCAACCCCGACATCACCCCCGACACCCTCACCCAGCAGGTCGAGCAGTCGGAGCCGGTCCACTACATCGAGGCGCCCTTCGTGCCGGCGCCGGTCGAGACGAGCGCGAGCGGCAAGCGCAACGACTCCCGACTGAACCCGAAGTACAGCTTCGACAACTTCGTCATCGGCGCGTCGAACCGGTTCGCCCACGCCGCGGCCGTCGCCGTCGCCGAGGCTCCGGCGAAGGCCTACAACCCGCTCTTCGTCTACGGCGAGTCGGGGCTGGGCAAGACCCACCTGCTGCACGCCATCGGCCACTACGCCGAGACCATGTACCCGGGGATCCGAGTCCGGTACGTCAGCAGCGAAGAGTTCACGAACGACTTCATCAACTCGATCGCCAACAACCGGTCGAGCCTCTTCCAGCAGAGGTACCGCGAGATCGACATCCTGCTGATCGACGACATCCAGTTCCTGCAGGGCAAGGACAGCACCCAAGAGGCGTTCTTCCACACCTTCAACACCCTGCACGACCACGACAAGCAGCTGGTGATCACCAGCGACCTGCCGCCCAAGCACCTCACCGGCTTCGAGGACCGCATGCGGTCGCGCTTCGAGTGGGGCCTGATCACCGACGTGCAGGCTCCCGACCTCGAGACCCGCATCGCCATCCTGCGCAAGAAGGCCCAGAGCGAGAAGCTGCAGATCCGCGACGAGGTCCTCGAGTTCATCGCGACCAAGGTGTCGAGCAACATCCGCGAACTCGAAGGCACCCTCATCAGGGTCACGGCCTTCGCCAGCCTCAACCGGACCGCCGTCGACCTCGCCCTCGTGCAGACCGTCCTGAAGGACCTCATCACGCTCGACGAGGACAACATCATCGCGCCGGTCGACATCATCAACCACACGGCGGACTACTTCAAGCTCACGGTCGACGACCTGTACGGGTCGTCCCGTTCGCAGGCGATCGCCACCGCCCGACAGATCGCCATGTACCTGTGCCGCGAACTCACGAGCCTGTCGCTGCCCAAGATCGGTCAGCTGTTCGGCAACCGCGACCACACGACGGTCATGTACGCCAACAAGAAGATCAGCGAGCTGATGAAGGAACGCCGGTCGATCTACAACCAGGTGACCGAGCTGACCAGCCGCATCAAACAGGACACCCGCTACAAGTGACGGGTCGACGGGCCAGGCCGGCTCGTCCGCCACGACCGTCCCGTCCGGGCGCCGACCACGTGTCGGTGCCCGTTCGTCGTTCCAGGGGGGCACCGGACGCGTCTCGACGGGCACTGTGGAGGCACGTTCCACACAGTGTGGATAACTTGTGGAAACTCGTGGATAACCTCGACGACGTTGTTCACGGATCCGGGGGACCTGTGGGATCCCACTCGACGCCGACGACCGACCACCAGGATTCTTGTCATTCCGTTCCACACCCCGTCCACAAGTCACACGCGTGTAGTTCCGTGGAGCCACGGGGTTTTAAACAGGTTATCCACACTGTGCACAACGGTTAAGACTGTTAATCCTGGTTACAAGAAATTGATGGAGAGACAACCTTGTGGATCGATCCGGGCCCGGGCCCTCGGCTTTCGCCCACCGGAAGGGCGGACCGCGATGCTGTGCCACTATTAACCGGCCATCCACGAGAGCGAAGTCGATAGGGGTCCCCGCGTGAAGTTCCAGGTCAACCGTGACGTCTTCAGCGATGCGGTCTCCTTCGCCGTCAAGCTGCTGCCCCAGCGCACCACCTTGCCGATCCTCAGCGGTGTGCTGATCGAGGCCGACGCCGACGGACTGACCCTGTCCTCCTTCGACTACGAGGTCTCGGCCCAGACGAGCATCCCCGCCGAGATCGACGAACCGGGGACGATCCTGGTCTCGGGCCGACTCCTCGCCGACATCGCCAGCCGTCTGCCGAACGCACCGGTCACCTTCTCCACAGAAGAGAACCGCATCGCCGTCAGCTGCGGATCCGCGAACTTCTCCCTGCTGAGCATGCCGGTCGAGGAGTACCCGACCCTGCCCACCGTCGGTGACCGCTCGGGTGTCGTCCCCGGCGACTCCTTCGCCCTCGCGGTCTCCCAGGTCGCGGTCGCCGCGTCCCGCGACGACGTCACCCCGGTCATCACCGGCGTCCAGCTCGAGGTCACCGAGAACGCTCTGTCGCTGGTCGCCACGGACCGCTACCGAGTCGCCGTCCGTGGCATCGAGTTCGATCCCGGCACCGTGGCCAGCACGACCACGACGACCGCTCTCGTCCCGGCACGCACGCTGCAAGAGGTCGGAAAGACCTTCGGCAACGCCGGCACCGTCTCGGTCTCGATCACCGGATCCGACGAACGCGAGCTCATCGCGTTCCAGGCGGACAACAAGACCGTCACCTCGTTGCTCATCAAGGGGAACTTCCCCCCGGTGAAGCGGCTCTTCCCCGACACCGTCGAGAACTACGCCGTGATCAACACGGCCGAACTCGTCGAGTCGGTCCGCCGCGTCTCGCTCGTGCTCGAGCGCGAGGCGGCACTCAGGTTCACGTTCACGATCGACGGCCTCACCCTCGAGGCCATCGGAAGCGAACAAGCGCAGGCGTCAGAGTCGATCGATGCGTTGTTGACGGGAGAGGACACGGTGGTCTCGTTGAAACCGCAGTTCCTCCTCGACGGTCTCGGAGCGGTTCATTCCGAGTTCGTCCGCATCTCCTTCACCAAGACGGAGAACCCGAACAAGCCCGGTCCCGTGCTGATCACGAGTCAGTCCTCGAGGGACCAGGCCGGTGCTGACAGCTACAAGTACCTGCTGCAGCCCAACCTCCTCCTGCGCTAAGAGCGCTCTGCACGCAACGGTGCCGCCTCCGGGCCCCACCGCCACGAACAAAGGATCCTCATGCACATCGGCCTCGTCGGTCTCGGCAAAATGGGCAACAACATGCGCGCCCGCCTGCGCGACAACGGCATCGAGGTGACCGGTTACGACGCGAACCCCGCCGTCTCCGACGTCGCCAGCCTCGCCGAGCTCGCCACCACGCTCCCCGCCCCCCGCATCGTCTGGGTCATGGTGCCCGCGGGCGACATCACCGCCGGCGTCATCGAAGAGCTCTCGAAGGAGCTCTCCGAGGGCGACCTGGTCATCGACGGTGGCAACTCGAAGTTCACCAGCGACTTCGCCAACGAGAAGCTCCTCGGCGGCAAGGGCATCAAGTACGTCGACGCCGGCGTCTCGGGCGGCGTCTGGGGCAAGGACAACGGCTACGGCCTCATGGTCGGCGGTTCCGCCGAGAACGTCGCCCTGGCGCAGCCGATCTTCGACGCTCTGCGTCCCGAAGGTCCCCGCGAAGAGGGCTTCGTCCACGCCGGTGACACCGGTGCGGGTCACTACGCCAAGATGGTCCACAACGGCATCGAGTACGCGATCATGCAGGCCTACGGCGAGGGCTACGAACTGCTCGAGGCCCGCAGCGACCTGATCAAGGACGTCACCGGCACCTTCAAGGCTTGGCAGCGCGGCACCGTCGTTCGCTCCTGGCTGCTCGAGCTCATGGTCCTCGCCCTCGAGGCCGACCCCAAGCTCGCCGAGATCTCGGGCTACGTCGAAGACAGCGGCGAGGGCCGCTGGACCCTCGAAGAGGCGATCAACCACGCCGTCCCCATGCCGACGATCAGCGCCTCGATCTTCGCGCGCTTCGTCTCGCGTCAGGGCGAGGGTTCGCCGACCATGAAGGCCGTCGCCGCACTGCGCAACCAGTTCGGCGGCCACGCCGTCAAGAAGGCCTAGCGCCTCCACCGGCCCGCGTGCGAGTACTGCATCTCAGCCTGACGGACTTCCGCAACTACACGTCTGCCGAAGTCAGCCTCGCGCGCGGGCCGAACCTCTTCGTCGGCAGCAACGGCCAGGGGAAGACGAACCTGGTCGAATCCCTCGGCTACCTGTCGAGTCTCGGATCCCACAGGGTGTCGTCCGACTCAGCGCTCATCCGCCAAGGGTGCGATTCTGCCGTCGTCCGGGCCCGGTTGCTCGCCGACGACCGCGAACTCCTGGCCGAGGTGCAGATCAACCGGTCGTCGCCGAACCGGGCGCAGGTCAACCGTGGCGCCATCAAGCCTCGCGAGTTGCCGCGTTACTTCACGAGCGTCCTCTTCGCTCCCGAAGACCTGGCGCTCGTCCGGGGCGAGCCCTCCGGTCGACGACGCTTCCTCGACGAGCTCCTGGTGGCCCGGTCGCCCCGGTTCGCCGGCGTTCAGACCGACTACGACCGGGTGCTCAAGCAACGCAACACGCTCCTGAAGTCGGCCCGCGCCTCCGGGGTGAAGGCCGGTCAGCTCGGCACGCTCGACATCTGGGACGAACGCCTCGTGGCCCTTGGCAGCGAACTCGTGGTCGCGCGCGACCGGCTCGCGGCCGACCTGGCCCCCGAGGTGGCTCGTGCCTATGCGGCAGTGGCCGGCGCGGACCACGCCGCGCGGTTGTCGACGGTGCTCAGCATCCGCGGCGCGGCGCCCGACGACGAGACGACCGCAGCCGAGGGTCCGACCGAGTCGATCCCCGCCGACGAGGTGCCCGAGGTCTTCCGCCAGGCGCTGGCCCGCGTCCGACCGACCGAGCTCGAGCGCGGCCTGACGCTCGTCGGACCGCACCGCGACGACCTGTTCCTCTCGCTCAACGGCCTCCCCGCGCGCGGATACGCGAGCCACGGCGAGTCCTGGTCGTTCGCCCTGGCGCTCAAACTGGCCTCGGCCGCGGTGGTGCGGGTCGACTCGCCGACGGGCGACCCGGTGATCGTGCTCGACGACGTCTTCGCCGAGCTCGACGGATCCCGTCGCGAACGCCTGGCCGACGCGGTCGCCGGCTACGAGCAGGTGCTGATCACGGCGGCGGTCGAGGGTGACGTCCCCTCACGGCTCAAGGCCCACACGGTCCGCATCGCCAAGGGGACGATCGTCGACGACGCCCCCGTCGCCGACGGCCCGGGAGCCGACGCCGTCGCCCCCGTCGCCGTCGCCGACGGGCCCCGCGAGGCCGACACCGAGGAGGCGCGGTGAGCGTCGACGACGCACCGCAGCCTCCGGCGCCCACGCCACCCGCGCCTCCTGAACCCGAGGCGCAGCCCGACAGCGAGGCCCAACGGGTCTACCTGCGGTTCCGCCGCGTGTTCGGCGACCCCAACTCGCGGTCGCGCGACGCCCGGAAGCGCAAGTCGATCAAGCTGGGTTCACCGAGCCAGCCGTTCGGCACCGGACGCGAGCCCCGGGGCATCGCCGACGTGCTGTCGGCCGTCACCAACGAACTCGGCTGGAACAGCCCGTTGGCGCAGTCCGAGCTGATGACCGCCTGGCCCGACATGGTGGGCACAGAGCTGGCCGCTCACTCGGATCCGGTCTCGATCGACGATGGCACGTTGACCGTGCAGTGCGACTCGACGGCCTGGGCGACCCAGCTGCGCCTGATGCGAACACAGGTCACGACGACCATCGTGCAGAGGTACCCGGACGCCGGCATCCAGTCGGTGCGTTTTCTGGCACCCAACGCCCCGACCTGGAAACGCGGCCCCAGATCGGTTCCAGGGCGGGGCCCTCGCGATACTTATGGTTGACGAGGGTGAATCGTCCAAGTGCGATGGGAAAATCCGTCTGAGGGCGGATTTCGCCCCGCGACGGACAGGCCTGCGGTAGACTCGGAAGGTCGTCCGGGGGCCGCTCAGACAGCGGTCGCGGCCGGTCGGCACACCTTCGTCCCGTCCGGCAGGAGCCCCTACGCACATGTCAGCTGATCCCACCGACGCCCAGCCCGACGACACCTACGGCGCCAGTGCGATCCAGGTCCTCGAGGGTCTCGAGGCCGTGCGCAAGCGTCCCGGCATGTACATCGGCTCGACCGGCCCGCGTGGTCTGCACCACCTGGTCTACGAGATCGTCGACAACTCGGTCGACGAAGCCCTCGCGGGTCACTGCGACCACATCGAGATCACCATGCGCGAAGACGGCGGCGTGCGCGTCGTCGACAACGGCCGCGGCATCCCGGTCGACGTGCACCCCGTCGAGGGCCGGTCGACCGTCGAGGTCGTCCTGACCGTGCTGCACGCCGGCGGCAAGTTCGGCGGCGGCGGTTACGCAGTGTCGGGTGGTCTGCACGGCGTCGGCAGCTCGGTCGTAAACGCACTGTCCAGCGAGCTCGACGTCGAGGTCCGCCGACAGGGCAACGTCTACCGCCAGAGCTTCACCGACGGTGTCCCCGTCGCACCGCTGGCCAAGGGCGAAGAAGACGACACGACCGGCACGACGATCACCTTCTGGCCCAACGCCGAGATCTTCGAGACCGTCGAGTTCGACTACGAGACGCTGCGCACACGGTTCCAGCAGATGGCCTTCCTGAACAAGGGTCTGCGCATCGAGCTCAGCGACGAGCGCGTACAAGAAGACGACGCCGAGCCGCGTCACGACGTCTTCCACTACGAGAAGGGCCTCGTCGACTACGTCGAGTACCTCAACACGACCAAGAAGGTCGAGACCGTCCACGACGACATCATCGCCTTCGAGCAAGAAGACACCGAGAAGAAGATCTCGCTCGAGGTCGCGATGCAGTGGAACACCTCGTACCAAGAGAGCGTCCACACCTACGCGAACACGATCAACACGCACGAGGGCGGCACCCACGAAGAGGGCTTCCGTGCGGCGCTCACCACGCTCATCAACCGTTACGCGCGCGAGAAGAACTTCCTCAAGGAGAAAGACGACAACCTATCGGGCGACGACGTCCGTGAAGGCCTGACCGCCGTCATCTCGATCAAGCTCGGCGAGCCGCAGTTCGAGGGCCAGACGAAGACCAAGCTCGGCAACACCGAGGCCAAGTCGTTCGTGCAGAAGGTCGCCGGTTCGCAGCTGAACGACTGGTTCGACCGCAACCCCAAGCAGGCCGCCGAGATCGTCCGCAAGGGCATCCTCGCGTCGCAGGCCCGTCTCGCCGCGCGCAAGGCGCGTGAGCAGACGCGCCGCAAGGGCGTGCTCGAGTCGAACGGCATGCCCGGCAAGCTCAAGGACTGCCAGAGCAAAGACCCCTCGCGCAGCGAGATCTTCATCGTCGAGGGCGACTCGGCCGGCGGTTCGGCGGTGCAGGGGCGCAACCCCGAGACCCAGGCGATCCTGCCCCTGCGCGGCAAGATCCTCAACGTCGAGAAGGCCCGTCTCGACCGTGCCCTCGGCAACAACGAGGTGCAGGCCATGATCAAGGCCTTCGGCGCCGACATCGGAGAAGACTTCGACCCCGACAAGGCGAGGTACCACAAGATCGTCCTGATGGCCGACGCCGACGTCGACGGCCAGCACATCACGACGCTGCTGCTCACCCTGCTCTTCCGCTACATGCGCCCGCTGATCGACCTCGGTTACGTCTACCTGGCGCAGCCGCCGCTCTACAAACTCAAGTGGAGCAACGCCGCCCACGAGTACGTGTACAGCGACGCCGAGCGTGACGCGGTGCTCGTCTCGGGGCGCGCTGCCGGCAAGCGCATCCCGAAAGAGAACGCGATCCAGCGCTACAAGGGCCTCGGCGAGATGGATTACAAAGAGCTGTGGGAGACCACGATGGACCCCGACACCCGCACGCTGCTGCAGGTGACCCTCGAGGACGCCGTGGCCGCCGACACCATCTTCGACACCCTGATGGGCGAGAACGTCGAATCGCGCCGCAACTTCATCCAGCAGAACGCGAAAGACGTCCGCTTCCTCGACATCTGATGCGCGCCTCCGGCTGACCCGGAGCACGCCCGCGCCCCGACGAGCACCACGGGGCAGACCACGACAAACGGAGAATCATGGCCGACGAGCCGACAGACACCCCCGAGGGCATCGACGCCGAGGGTACCCAGACCTTCGCTGAGGCACCGAAGCGCGACAGCATCGAGCAGGTCGACCTGCAGCTCGAGATGCAGCGTTCGTACCTCGACTACGCGATGAGCGTCATCGTCGGCCGGGCCCTGCCCGAGGTGCGAGACGGCCTCAAGCCCGTGCACCGCCGCGTCATCTACGCGATGTACGACGGCGGCTACCGCCCCGACCGTGCGTTCTCCAAGTGCTCGCGTGTCGTCGGCGACGTCATGGGCCAGTTCCACCCGCACGGCGACACGGCGATCTACGACGCGTTGGTGCGTCTCGTCCAGCCGTGGAGCCTGCGTTACCCGCTCGCGCTCGGCCAGGGCAACTTCGGCTCGCCCGGAAACGACGGCGCCGCCGCCCCGCGGTACACCGAGACGAAGATGGCTCCGCTCGCGCTCGAGATGGTTCGCGACATCGACGAGGACACCGTCGACTTCCAGGACAACTACGACGGTCGCACCCGCGAGCCCGCCATCCTGCCCAGCCGGTTCCCCAACCTCCTGGTCAACGGCTCGGTCGGCATCGCCGTCGGCATGGCGACGAACATCCCGCCGCACAACCTGCGCGAGGTCGCGTCGGGCGCCCAGTGGTACCTCGAGAACCCCACCGCGTCGCGCGAAGAGCTGCTCGAGGCGCTCATGCAGCGTGTCAAGGGCCCCGACTTCCCGACAGGCGCGCAGATCCTCGGTGTCCGCGGCATCCAGGACGCCTACCGCACGGGCCGCGGCTCGATCACGATGCGCGCGGTCGTCAACGTCGAAGAGCTCCAGGGCCGCACCTGCCTCGTCGTCACCGAGCTGCCGTACCAGGTCAACCCCGACAACCTCGCGATCAAGATCGCCGAGCTCGTCAAGGACGGTCGCATCGGAGGCATCGCGGACATCCGCGACGAGACCTCGGGTCGCACCGGCCAGCGACTCGTGATCGTGCTCAAGCGCGACGCCGTCGCCAAGGTCGTGCTGAACAACCTCTACAAGCACACCAGCCTGCAAGAGAACTTCGGCGCGAACATGCTCGCGATCGTCGACGGCATTCCTCGCACCCTCGCGCTCGACGGATTCATCTCGGCATGGGTCGACCACCAGATCGAAGTCATCGTCCGCCGGACGCAGTTCCGCCTGAAGAAGGCCGAAGCCGACGCGCACATCCTGCGCGGCTACCTGAAGGCGCTCGACGCCCTGGACGAGGTCATCGCGCTCATCCGCCGGTCACCGACCGTCGAGGAGGCGCGCGCCGGTCTCATGGACCTCCTCGACGTCGACGAGATCCAGGCCTCGGCCATCCTCAACCTGCAGCTGCGTCGCCTGGCCGCCCTCGAGCGTCAGAAGATCCAGGAAGACGCCGACAAGCTCGAGCGCGAGATCGCCGACTACCAGGACATCCTGGCCAAGCCCGAGCGCCAGCGCACGATCGTCAGTGACGAGCTCGCCGAGATCACCGACAAGTTCGGCGACGACCGTCGCACCGAGATCATGTTCGGCTTCGACGGCGACATGAGCGTCGAAGACCTGATCCCCGAAGAAGAGATGGTCGTCACCATCACCCGGGGTGGCTACGTCAAGCGCACCCGCAGCGACAACTACCGCAGCCAGCACCGCGGCGGCAAGGGCGTCCGTGGTGCCCAGCTGCGCGCGGACGACGTCGTGGACCACTTCTTCGTCACCACCACCCACCACTGGTTGCTGTTCCTGACGAACAAGGGCCGCGTCTACCGTGCCAAGACGTACGAGCTGCAAGAGGCCGGCCGTGACGCCAAGGGCCAGCACGTGGCCAACCTGCTCGCCATGCAGCCCGACGAACAGATCTCGCAGGTGCTCGACATCCGCGACTACGAGGTGGCCGACTACCTCGTGCTCGCCACTCGCGACGGCCTGATCAAGAAGACCTCGCTCACCGAGTACGACACGAACCGCACCGGTGGCATCATCGCGATCAACCTGCGCGACGACGACGAACTCGTCTCGGCCCTGCTGGTCGACGAGCACGACGACCTGCTCCTCGTGTCCCGTCACGGCATGTCGCTGCGCTTCACAGCCACCAACGAGTCGCTGCGCCCCATGGGCAGGTCGACCTCGGGCGTGAAGGGCATGACCTTCCGCGACGACGACACGCTGCTCAGCGCCTCCGTCGTCGGTGAAGAGGGTTACGTCTTCGTCGTCACCGAGGGCGGCTACGCCAAGCGCACGGCCGCCGACCAGTACCGCGTCCAGAACCGTGGTGGCCTCGGCATCAAGGTCGCCAAGCTCGCGGAGGCGCGGGGCGACCTCGCCGGCGCCCTGATCGTCGGCGAGGACGACGAGGTGCTCGTGGTCCTGTCCGGAGGCAAGGTGGTCCGATCGGCCGTCTCCGAGGTGCCGGCCAAGGGCCGCGACACGATGGGCGTCGTCTTCGCCCGCTTCGCGAGCGACGATCGCATCATCGCGGTGGCCCGCAACAGTGAGCGCAATCTCGCGGCCGAGGTCGACGAGAGTGCGGACGCCGTGGCCGAGGCCGTAGTGTCTGTCGAGTCCGTCGAGTCCGTCGACGCCGACACCGAGATCCCCACGACCGACGCCACGTCGGTCGACGCCGAGTCGACCGACGACGAGGCCACCGGAACCGCCGGAGAGGAAACGAACAATGAGTAGTGTCGCCGAGAGACTGCAGAAGAAGGCGAAACGACCGTCCGGCACCAAGCAGGTCCGCCTCAAGCTGGTCTACATCGACTTCTGGTCGGTCGTGAAGCTGGCCTTCCTGATCTCCGTCGCGATCGGCATCATCACGGTCGTCGCCACCTTCCTGATCTGGGCCATCCTCAACCAGACGGGCATCTTCGACGACCTCGACGCCTTGCTGCGTGACATCCTCGGCGACTCGAGCTTCTCGATCCAGGACACCTTCAACGTCGGTCAGATCATGCTCTTCTCGATCGTCGTGGCCATCCTCAACGTGGTCGTCGGTACGGTCCTCGGGGCCATCGTCGCCGTCCTCTACAACCTGAGCGTGCGCATCACCGGCGGTCTGCTCGTCGGTTTCACCAACAACTGATCCATCACTCGCGTCGGTGGAATCCGCCGATTCGAGTTCGCCGTCGTGGTGCTGTAGGCTTTACGACGGTCCGGGGGCTATAGCTCAGGCGGTTAGAGCGCTTCGCTGATAACGAAGAGGTCATAGGTTCAAGTCCTATTAGCCCCACGCAGTACCGGTCTCATCTCGAGCTCGTCTCACGACGGGCACAGGGTGAGATCGTGCTCGTTCCCCCGGTGACCGGGGGGTCGGGGCCTTAGCTCAGTTGGTAGAGCGCCTGCTTTGCAAGCAGGATGTCGGGAGTTCGATTCTCCCAGGCTCCACTCGATTGCCTTGCCCCTGTCCGCTGACTCCGTCCGCGGACAGGGGCAATTCTCGTTCTGTGCCCTTTGCTGCGCCGCCGCCCCTGCGGCGCAGGGGCGGCGTGCTGGTTCGGGGGCCCTCCGGGCCCGTGTCGGCTTCGCCGACGTGCGTGCAACGTCGGGCCGTAGGCAGTGTCTGTGCTGGTGCTGGTGCTGGTGCTGGCCCGTGCCGGTTCAGCGTCGGCTGCTGCAGTCGTCGGCGGCAGGGACGACGAAGGGCCCGCTTCCAGGGGGAGGCGGGCCCTTCGTGGGGTACGGGGGACTAGGCCTTGGTGTCGGCGTCGTCGTCGGCGACCCAGAGCTCGTCGTCGGCACGCAGCGTCTGCACGGCTGCGAAGACAAGGGCGCCGAGAGCGATGACACCCACGCCGATCAGCAGGACGCCGCCGACGCCGGGGCCCGACTTCTGCTGGCGCGGCACGTACTTCGCCGCGGCCTTCTTGCCCTGCTTCTTGGCGTTCTTCACGGCCTTCTTGACCTTCGGGTCGTTCGCGAGGTCGAGGTTGCCGAGAGCAGACGAGAACGCCGGGTACACGTCGTGCTTCAGGCGGTCCTGTGCGACCGACGCGTAGTGCGACCCGGTCGAGAGGCCTTGCGAGACCACGGGACGGACGTTGGAGTCCACCGCGTGCTTGATCTGGGGGACGACCTTCTTGTTCGCGATCTTGACGGCGTCGTCGCGGTAGCCGCCGATGACCTTGCCGGCGTGGTCGATCACGCCGCGCTGCTCACCCCACACCGCCGCAGCGTGCTTCTTGAACTTCTTGAGTTCTTTCTTCTGCTTGCGTGACAGGGCCATGAACGTTCCTCCAACGAGTAGGCAGTGGAGCCAGAGTTGCTGGCCCGTCCCAGTGTGGCACGGAGGTTCCTGACAGGTCACGGAACGGTGCCTGGGGAGTCGCTGGTGCGCGGAGGTGGCTGTGGAAGAATGACGACATGTCAACGCACACCGCTGTCGCCACCCTCACCACCAACCTCGGCACCATCAAGGTGAACCTCTTCGGCGACCACGCCCCGAAGACCGTCGCCAACTTCGTCGGCCTCGCCACCGGCACCAAAGAGTGGACCCACCCGGCCACCGGCAAGGTCAGCACCGACAAGCTCTACGACGGCGTCGTCTTCCACCGCATCATCAAGGACTTCATGCTCCAGGGCGGCGACCCGCTCGGCCAGGGCGTCGGCGGTCCCGGCTACCAGTTCGACGACGAGATCCACCCCGAGCTGAACTTCAATGCCCCCTACATCTTCGCGATGGCCAACGCCGGCACGCGTGGCGGCAAGGGAACCAACGGCTCGCAGTTCTTCATCACGACGGTCCCGACCCCGTGGCTGCAGGGCAAGCACACCATCTTCGGCGAGGTCGCCGACGACGAGTCCAAGAAGGTCGTCGACGCGATCGAAGCCGTCAAGACCGACGCGCGCGACAAGCCGCTCGAGGACGTGGTGCTCGAGAGCGTCACCATCGACGAGGTCTAGGTGACCGATCCGCACGATCGGTCGAACTACTGCTACCGGCACCCCGATCGGCAGAGCTTCGTCCTCTGCCAGCGGTGCGGTCGCACCATCTGCGGCGAGTGCCAGACGCCCGCCGCGGTGGGCGTGCACTGCCCGGAGTGCGTGAAGGAGGCGCGGGGTAATGCACCGCGCCTCCAACCGCAGGTGGTCGGCCGCGTTCGTAGCGCCTCCCGGCGTGGGGCCCCCGTCGTGACCTACGGCATCATTGCCGTGACCGTCGCGGTGTTCCTGTTGCAGCTCGTGACGGGGATGGGCAACGGCGTGGTCACGCGGGCCCTGGCCTTCTACCCACCGCTCGAGATCGTGCAGCCCTGGCGCGCCGTGACGACGATGTTCGTCCACGGCAGCATCCTGCATATCCTCTTCAACATGTACTCGTTGTACATCTTCGGGGCAGAGCTCGAACGACAGTTGGGACGAGGTCGGTTCGCCGCCCTCTACTTCCTCTCGGGCATCGGCGGGTCGGCTGCGGTCGCCCTGCTGGCGCCGGGCAGTTTCGTGGTCGGCGCCTCCGGGGCGATCTTCGGTCTGATGGCCGCGTTCTTCGTCATCGCCCGCAGCCTCGGCGGCCGCAGCATCCAGCTCCTGGTGCTCGTGGGCATCAACCTCGCGATCGGTTTCATCGTGCCCGGCATCGCCTGGCAGGCCCACCTCGGGGGCATCGTCGTGGGCGGGGCCGTCGCGTTCCTGTTCTCGAAGACCCGTCACCGCTCGAAGCACGCCCTCCAGACCGCCGTGCTCGTCGCCATCGGCGTGATCGTGGTCGCGGCGCTCCTGGCCAGATCGGCGCAGATCGCCGGACTGTTCTGAGACGATCGGCCCACGAACGACGAGAGGCGGCTCCCCATCGGGGAGCCGCCTCTTCTCGTCGGCCGACGCGATCTCATCCGCCCGAGTTATCCACAGGAAAGTTATCCACAGGGTTTCCCACAATGGGGATAGTTACAGGCGTGTAAGTTCGAAGGTGCGTTCTAGCGCCAGCGGGTGGTCATCAGGAAGCCGATGAACATGATGCCGAAGCCGACCAAGATGTTCCACGAGCCGAGCGACGCCACCGGCAAGGTGCTCTGGCTGACGTAGAAGACCACGATCCAGGCGAGACCGACGAGCATGAAGCCGAACATGACCGGCTTGAACCACACGGGGTTCGGTGCGTCCTCTGCGGTGCGGGCGGGCTTCGTGCTGCTGTTCGTGTCTTTGGCCATGGCGCACAGTGTACCGTGAGGCCCTTTTCGGTCCTGAAAAGGCCGTCATCCCCGTCCGGGGGAACGACCACGTTCTCCACATGCTCTCCACACGTTGTCCACCGGTTGTCTCCGCCGTCTCGGATGCACCGAAGCCCGCCTAGAATCGAGTCATGACGGACCACGGGGGCGAGGCCCTGATCTCTAGACGCACGACGCGTCGGCCTCGATCACGCGCCTCCTTCGTCAGCGTCCTCGGAGAACTGCTCATCACCGCCGGTGTGCTGGTGCTGCTCTTCATCGGGTGGCAGCAGTGGTTCAACGACCTCGTCGTCGCCGACGCCTACAAGGGTGATGCAGCACGACTGAGCGAACAGTTCGACCAGGCGGCGACGCCGGCCCCCGAGCCCTCGACCGACGGCTCGTACGGCGAACCGCCCGTGGGTGCGGCGCCCGGAGAGGCCGAGACGTTCGCCAATTTCTACGTCCCGCGGTTCGGCACCGACTACGCGGTCCCGATCGCCGGGGGCACGAGCACCGTGCGCACCCTCAACAAGATCGGCATCGGCCACTACGACGAGACCCAGATGCCCGGTCAGGTCGGCAACTTCGGCATCGCCGCCCACCGGACCACGTACGGGGCGCCCTTCAACAAGATCGCCGACCTGCAAGAGGGCGACAAGATGTACGTCCAGACGCAGGACGGCTGGTTCACCTACTCGTTCCGCAACCTGCAGTACGTCCAGGCCACGCAGGTGTCCGTGCTGCAGCAGGTGCCCGACGCCCCCGACGTGTCGGCGACCTCGGGTGACCGCCTGATCACCCTGACGAGCTGCAACCCGATGTTCACCGCCCAGGAACGCATCGTCGCCTACGGTGTGTTCGACTCGTGGCAGCCCTTGTCGGCCGGTGCACCCGCCGAGCTCGCCGCTGCCGGAATCGGAGGCTGACCGTGTACTCCGCCCTCTGGCGCATCCTGCCCGGCCCCTGGTGGGTGAGGCTCGTGCTCTTGCTCGTCCTGATCGCCGCCGTGCTGTTCGCCCTCGTCGAGTGGGTCTTCCCCTACGTCAACGAACTCCTGCCCACCCCCGACGTCACCGTGGAGCAACCATGACGCGCATCCTGGTCCTCGACAACTACGACAGTTTCGTCTACACGCTGAACGGTTACCTCCAGCAGTTGGGGGCCGAGACGGACGTCGTGCGCAACGACGCCTTCGAGGCGGCCGACACCGCCGACCGCATCGCCGAGTACGACGCCGTGCTGCTGTCGCCCGGCCCGGGGACGCCCGCGGCCGCCGGCGTCTCGATCGACGTCGTGCACGCCGCCCTCGCCGCCGACAAGCCACTGCTGGGCGTCTGCCTGGGGCACCAGGCGATCGCCGAGGCCCTGGGGGCCACGGTCACCCACGCCGACGAACTGATGCACGGCAAGACGTCGAAGGTCGAGCACGACGACAGCGCGTTCTACGACGGGGTCCCTCAGCCGTTCACCGCGACGCGATACCACTCGCTCGCCGTCGTGGACGAGACGGTGCCCGAGACGCTCGAGGTGACCTCGCGCACCACGGGTGGCGTCATCATGGGCCTGCGACACCGCGCCTCGCCCGTGTACGGCGTGCAGTTCCACCCCGAGTCGGTGCTCACGCAGGGCGGTTACCAGATGATCGGCAACTGGCTGTCGGTCGCAGGCCTGCCGGAAGCGGCCGTGACGGCCAGGGGGCTCGACCCGCTCGTCGACCTGGGCTGACCGTCGCGCTCTCGGCACCGGACTCGCGGGGTCGAACCCGTAGAGACGAGCTCTGATCTCCGAGGGATCAGCCGGTGCAGATGCGCAGGGTGACGGCCGAGCCCTGAGCCACGTCACCGGGCGGAACGCTCATGCCCGACACGGTCTCACCGGTGCACCCGGGGTCGGACTGCGGGGTGACCGTCAGACCCAGCTGGTCCCGGAGGGTCGTGATGGCCTCTTCGGAGGGCTGCCGGGTGACGTCGGGAAGCTGCACGAGGCCGTTGGACACCACGAGGTCCACGTCCGAGCCGAGGGCCACCTGCGAGGCCGCTGCCGGATCGGACGAGAGAACGGACCCCTCGGGCACCGTGGGCGAGTAATCGGTGCTCTGCTGACCCCGCTCGAGACCGGCGTCGGTGACGGCCTGCCACGCGGCGTCGACGGTCTGCCCGGTGACCGCGGGCATCGCGACGAGTTGCGGCCCGGACGAGACGGTCACCGTGACCGCGAACTCTTTCGGGACGGACGTTCCGGGCAAGGGATCGGTCGAGACGATGTCGCCGGCGTCGATCGTCGGGCTGCTCGCGTCGGCACGGACGACCGTCAGCCCCAGGTCGTCGAGGCGGGCGGACCCGGTCTCGAAGCTGACCCCGACGAGGTCGGGGATGCGGGAGGACTGGGCGTTGTCGACCGTGGGCGGGGTGAGGTTGACCACCCAGAAGACGACGGCCACGATGACGACGGCCACGAGCACGATGCCCGCCCAGATCCAGGCCACGGGGGGCCGGGTCTGGGTTCGTTGAGGTCGTCCCGTGTCGTCGGACTGCAGCTCTTTCAACGCGGCCTCGCTGCCGGCGCTCGAGTGCGGGTTGACGCCGAAGAGCGTGGAGCCGGCGTCGACGGCATGAGGACGTCGGGCCGGCGCGCGACCGGCACCGGCGGCCTCGAGGTCGTCACGGAACTCGGCGGCGCTCTGGAAGCGGTCGAAGCGGTCTTTGGTGAGCGCGTGCAGGACGACGGCGTCGAGCGCGGGACTGACGCCGCGCTCGACGGTGCTCGGCGGGACGGGAGGCTCGCTGACGTGACGGTAGGCGACCGCGACGGCGCTGTCGCCGGTGAAGGGCGGCTTGCCCGTGAGCAACTCGAAGAGCATGACGCCGGTCGAGTAGAGGTCGGTGCGGGCGTCGACGGTCTCACCACGCGCCTGCTCGGGGCTGAAGTACTGGGCGGTGCCGAGGATGGCCGTGGTCTGCGCGACGGTGGCCGCGGAGTCGCTGATGGCTCGGGCGATGCCGAAGTCCATCACCTTGACCTGACCGGAATTGGTCAGCATGACGTTGCCGGGCTTGATGTCGCGGTGGACCACGCCCGCCCGGTGCGAGTACTCGAGGGCCGTCAGCACGCCCGCGGTGACCCGGACGGCCTCGTCGGGGTCGAGCGGACCCTCGGCGACGATGTCCTTGAGCAGGCGCCCCTCGACGTACTCCATGACGATGAACGGGACGACCACGTCCAGCCCACGGCTGTCGCGGACGACCTCTTCGCCGGCGTCGAACACCCGGACGATGGTCGGGTGCGCCATGCGGGCGGCGGCCTGGGCCTCTTGGCGGAACCTCGAACGGAAGGCCGGATCGGTGGCCAGGCTGGGCTTCATCAGCTTGACGGCGATCTTGCGCCCGAGCCGGGCGTCCGTGCCGACGTGGACGTCGGCCATGCCACCGCGGCCGATCAGGTCACCGATCTGGTACCGGTTGGCGAGGAGATGGATGCTCTCTCTCACACCTTCAGCCACGCCTGTTCTCCCAACGACCCACCCCTGTCTGGCGACACGGTCGGAGCCAGTGTACCGGGGCGGGCTCCCCCGGACTGGGTACGCGTATCGGTCGCGGGGATGATTGTCAGGGCTTCGTGACCCCGGTGCTCATCCCAGGGACACGATGTCGGTCAACCGTTCGGGTCCCCTGTGCCTGAGCTGGCGCTGGGGTCTGAACTGGGATCGGCTTCTTGCGGCGCCGTCACCGTGATGGTGACACCCGGCGACGGCTCGGATGCGATCTGACCGCAGTTGGCCACGTAGCTGACGGTCAGGTTGCCGGCGGCCGAGGCCGTCACCGTGAGGGACGTCGCATTGGCACCGAGGCCCCCGGCCGACTGACCCGAGGTGTCGGTCCCGCCGGTGATCGTGTACGAGTAGCCGGTGAGCGAGTAGCCGGTCGGGCACCCGGTGTAGGCGGGCCAGTTGATGGTGGCGGTCTCGCCTGCGGCGATCTGACCCGGCGTCGCCGTGGGCGTCGAGGGCTGGGCAGGGGTCGGGGCCGCGCGGTAGATGTAGATCGTCACCGAGGAACCCTTCTCGAGCGCACCCGTGGGGTCGATGCTCGCGACGGTGCCGACCTGGTCGGGGCTCGGCGCGCTCGATCCGGCGTCCGCCGAGTCGACCTGCAGGCCGAGCTCTTCGAGGGCTGCGCGTGCCGCGGCCTCGGTCAGCCCCACGTAGTCGCCCGAGGACACCGTCACCGACGTCGGGGTCGGGGTCGGTGTCGGGGTCGTGCGGGTCGGTGAGGGGGTGGAGCTCGTCGTCGACGGCGCGGGAGCCGGGTCGTCTGTGTTGCCGATCGCGAAGACGATGCCGACGACGAGGGCGATGACGGCCAGGACGGCGAGGACGATCAACGGCCAGAACCAGGGGCTGCGCTTCTTCTCGTCGGCGGGCTCGTCGTCGCCGTCGCGGAGGGCGTCGGGATCGGCCGAGCCGGCCACGTAGCCCGCGGCCGCACCGCCTGCGGCGCTCTGTGCCCGGGTGGCCATCGGATCGAAGAGCTGCGTCGTGGCGTCCTGGGCGTTGAAGGCCTGGGTCGCCGCATCGGCGGGCGTGGCGGCTGCCGCACCGATGGCCGGCACAGCGATGGTCGCTGCGGCGACGTCGCCGCGGCGAAGGGCACGGGCCGCCTGGGCGAGGGCAGAGGCCGTCGCGGGCCGCTCACCGGGCTTCTTCGCGATGCAGGACAGGACGAGGCGGCGCACGGGCTCGGACACCGTCGACGGGAGGTCGGGCGGCTGCTCGTTGATCTGTGCCATGGCGATGGCGACCTGGGACTCGCCCGTGAACGGGCGACGACCGGCCAGGGCCTCGTAGGCGACGATGCCCAACGAGTAGATGTCGGTGCTGGGAGACGCCGGGTGGCCGCTCGCCTGCTCGGGCGAGAGGTACTGCACGGTGCCCATGACCTGGCCCGTGGCCGTCAACGGCACCTGGTCGGCGATGCGTGCGATGCCGAAGTCAGTGATCTTCACCCGGCCGTCGGGGGTGACGAGCAGGTTGCCGGGCTTGATGTCGCGGTGCACGAGACCGGCGGCGTGGGCGGCCTGCAGGGCCGACGCGGTCTGCGCGACGATGTCGAGGACCTTGTCGGTGGGCAGGACCCGATCGCGCTCGAGGACCGTCGACATGGCCTCGCCGGGGACGAGCTCCATCACCAGGTAGGCGCTGCCCTCTTCCTCGCCGTAGTCGAAGACGTTCGCGATGCCCTCGTGGTTGACGAGGGCCGCGTGGCGGGCCTCGGCGCGGAAGCGCTCGAGGAAGCCCGGGTCGCCCAGGTACTCGTCCTTGAGGATCTTGATGGCGACCGTGCGGCCGATGACGAGGTCGGTGGCTTCCCAGACCTCGCCCATGCCGCCGATGGCGACTCGGGTCGACAGCTGGTAACGCCCACCGAAGGTGACTCCGCCGGATGGTCTCATTTGTTCAGCACCGCCTCTAGTACTTTCTTCGCGATCGGTGACGCGACACTGTTGCCGAATGCGGACTGGCCCTGTCCGCCGCCGTTCTCGACGACGACGGCGACCGCGACCTCGGGGTCAGCAGCAGGCGCGAACCCGGTGAACCAGAGGGTGTACGGCTCGCCGGGGCCGTTCTCGGCCGTTCCTGTCTTGCCGGCGACGTCGACACCGTCAATTCTTGCATTGCTCGCCGCACCGTTCGCGACGTCCTGCACCATCATGTCGGTCATCGTGGCCGCAGTCTGGGAGCTGATGGGCTTGCCGTACTCGGAGGGCGAGAAATCCTCGACCGGGCTCAGGTCTGGGTTCAGGACGCTCTCGATCAACGTCGGGTTCATCTCGGTGCCGCCGTTGGCGATGGCGGCCGAGACCATGGCCATCTGCAGGGGCGTCACGCGGTCGGACCCCTGGCCGAACGACTGGAGCATGAGGGTGGCGTCGTTGATGGCCTGACCCTTGGAGTCCTCGATGGGGAACTGGCTGGGCGTGACGGCCTGGGGGACGCCGATGGAGTCGTCGCCGAAGCCGAACTTCTCGGCCTGCTCTTGCAGCGCCTTCGCCCCGAGGGCCTGGCCGAGCTGAGCCATGGGGATGTTGCACGACAGGCGGAGGGCCGTCGCGATCGTGGCCGTCTCACCGCCGCCGCAGCTTCCGCCCTCGGCGTTGTTGATGTTGGTGCTGGTGCCGGGCAGCGTCAGCGTCGACGGGTTGGGGAACGCGCTGTCGGGCGTGTAGTCGCCGCTCTCGAGCGCCGCCGCCGTCGTGATCAGCTTGAAGGTCGATCCCGGTGCGTAGAGGTCGCCCTGGATCGCCCGGTTCTGCAGCGGGGCCGAGGGATCGGCGATCAGCGAGTCGTAGGCGTCCGTGACGGTCTGACGGTCGTGGCTGGCGAGCGGGTTGGGGTCGTAGCTGGGCTTCGAGACCATGGCGAGGATCTTGCCGGTCTTGGGATCCATCGCGACGACCGAGCCCGAGTTCGAGCCGAGGGCGTCGTAGGCGGCCTGCTGCACCGTGGGGTCGAGGGTGAGGTTGACCGTGGCCCCCTCGGGGTCCTGACCCGTGAGCAGCGAGTTGACCTGGTCGAAGAACTGCGAGTTGGCGTTGCCCGTGAGGTACCGGTTCATGGCGTCCTCGATGCCCCGGGACCCCTGGCCCAAGGTGTAGTAGCCGGTGACGGGCGCGTAGAGGTCGGGCTGTGAGTACGTGCGCTGGAACTCGTACTGGTCGTCGACGGGGGTCGACTGCGCGATCGCCTGGCCGCCGACCAGGATGGGGCCGCGCTGGGCCGAGTAGCTCGCCAGCAGCGCCCGCGAGTTGCGGGCGTCGGCGTTCAGCGCGTCGGCCTGGAACGCCGTGATGTAGGTCGTCGAGAGGAAGAGCGCGACGAACATGGCGAGCACCACGTAGCTCACGCGTCGGAGTTCTTTGTTCATCAGCCGATCACCAGCCTCGGTTGGTTGCGCACGGAGTCGGACAGTCGCAGCAGCAGGGCCACGATGATCCAGTTGGCCACGAGCGACGAGCCGCCCGCGGCGAGGAAGGGGGCGGTGAGGCCCGTGAGCGGGATCACCCTCGTCACACCGCCCATGACCACGAAGACCTGCAGGGCCACGACGAAGGCGACGCCGACCCCGAGCATGCGACCGAAGTCGTCCTGGCCCACGAACCCGATGCGGAATCCGCGGGAGACGAGCAGCAGGTAGAGCGCCAGGATGGCGAAGAGCCCGGTCAGGCCGAGCTCTTCACCGAGCGAGGCGAAGATGTAGTCGCTCTCGGCGAGCGGGGTCGTCTGGGGACGGCCCTGGCCGAGGCCCGTGCCGATCAGTCCGCCGTTCGCCAGTCCGAAGAGGCCTTGGACGAGCTGGAACGACCCGCCGACGGCGTCGTACTCGGACTGGGCGAACGGGTTGAGCCAGGCGGCGAAACGGCCCTGCACGTAGCCCAGGAAGGTGCTCGCGACGAGGGCGCCGCCGACGAACAGCCCGACGCCGAGGATGATCCAGCTCGCGCGGCCGGTGCCGACGTAGATCATCACCAGGAAGAGGCCGAAGTAGAGCAGCGAGGTGCCGAGGTCGCGCTGGAAGATGAGGACGCCCATGGCGACGAGCCAGACGATCAGGATCGGCCCGAGGTCGCGCGGTCGTGGGAACCGCATGCCGAGGATCTTCGGCCCCATCAGCGAGAGGTTGTCGCGGGCGGTGACGAGGTAGCCGGCGAAGAAGATCGCCAGCGTGATCTTGGCGATCTCACCCGGCTGGAACGAGAACGGGCCGATGTCGATCCACACGCGGGCGTTCAGCCCCTCGCGCCCGATGCCCGGCAGCAGGGGGAGGAGCAGCAGCACGATCGACACGAACATCGCGATGTAGCGGTAGCGGGAGAGCACCCGGTAGTTGCGGATCACGAGCAGCACGGCGAGGGAGATCACCATGGCGAGGACGGTCCACACCATCTGCTTGATGCCCAGGGCACCCCAGCCCTCGCGGCCCTCGGCCAGGTCGAGTCGGTAGATCATGGCGATGCCGATGCCGTTCAGGGTGACGGCGATCGGCATGACGAACGGGTCGGCCTCACGGGCGACGACGCGCAGGACCACGTGGAAGATCAGGGCGAGGCCGAGCACCATCGAGCCGGCGATCAGCACGGTCGGGTCGACCTCGCCGGTCGCGCCGAGCTGGACCAGCACCATCGCTCCGGCGGCGACGCCGCAGGCGATCAGCAGCATGAGCAGTTCGAGGTTGCGCAGACGCGCGGGCTCGCGCAGGCGCAACGTGATCGCCTGCGTCATGTTCGTGGGACGCGACGCCTTCGCGGACGGCTTGCGCGCGCCTCCTACGCGACCGATGACCTCGGTCGCGTCGCCGCCGGGTGCGTCAGGGGTTGCTGGCATCGGCCAACCTCTCGACGATCGCCCGGGCGTCCGCGAGGGAGCCGGCGTTGATGGTGTCTTCCACGGTGGTCTGCGTGTAGTTGGGCAGGTCGTCGACCTGGACGTCGGTGGTCTCGTAGACGCTCGAGAGGCCGATCGGCCCGAGGCTCTGCTGGACGCCCTTGTAGATGACGACCGTGCCCCGCTCTTCGCCCACGTAGTAGTGGTCCTGCGTCCACTGGTAGGTCAGCACGAGCCCGGCCACGAGCGCGGCGATCGCCACGACGAGGGCGGTCAGCCAGGTGATGCGGCGACGGCGACGGCGACGCTTGTCTTCGGCGATGAGCTCGGCGAGGTACTCGTCGCTCTCGGGCTCGAAGTGGCTGTCCTCCGGCGTCGTGGCGACCTTGAGCGGGTGCAGCAGGATCGTCGGCAGGCGCAGCTGCTTGCGGCCGGCGTCGCTGTCGAAGCTGAGGGGCGCGGCGGCCGACCCGACCGTGACGGGCTCGTCGAGGGCCGAGTCGCCCGATTCGTCGACGTCGACGATGACGACGGTCACGTTGTCGGGGGCGCCGTGGTCGAGCGTCTCTTTCACCAGGCGCCGGGCGGTCTGCTCGGCGTCGAGGCCCATGGCCAGCGCCTTCTTGATGCGCTCCTCGGCGAGGTAGCTGCTGAGGCCGTCCGAGCAGATCAGCCAGCGGTCGCCGGGCTGTGTGCCGAGGGTGGCCGTGTCGATCTCGGGGGCCGCGTCGACGTCGCCGAGCACGCGCATCAGCACGCTGCGTCGCGGGTGGACCGCCGCCTCTTCGGGCGTGATGCGACCGCTGTCGACCAGGCGCTGCACGAAGGTGTGGTCGGCGGTGATCTGGCTGAGCTCGCCCTCCCGGAACAGGTAGATGCGCGAGTCGCCGATGTGGGCGATCGCCATGCTGTCACCGACGCGCAGCATGGCGCTGACGGTGGTGCCCATGCCGGTGAGCTCTTGGTGCTCGAAGACGGTCTCGGCCAGCAGCTGGTTCGCCGCGATCAGCGACGACTGCAGCGCGAACTCGGCGTCACCCGGCGAGGTGTAGACGCGGTCGGTCTCGCGGATCCGTCGGATCGCGATGGCCGAGGCGACGTCGCCGCCCGCGTGCCCGCCCATGCCGTCGGCCACGACGAAGAGCTGAGTGCCGGCGTAGCCGCTGTCTTGGTTGTTGGACCGGATCTTGCCCACGTTGGACAGAGCGGCACTCTTGGCGTGCGTCGTCATGAGGGCCTACCGCCGGAGCTCGAAGCTCGTCTGCCCGATCGTCACGGTCGCGCCCGTGGGCACGGGGGTGGGGACCGACACGCGATCACCGGCCAGGAACGTGCCGTTGGTGGAGTCGAGGTCTTGGACGACCCAGCGGCCGTTCCAGAGCATGAGGCGCGCGTGGTGGGTCGAGGTGTAGTCGTCGCGGATCACGAGGTTGCTCTCTTGCGAACGCCCGATCGTGAGCGGCCCGTCGCCGAGCGGCATCTCGAGGCCCGCCTTGGCGCCCTTGGTGATGACGAGGCGCGTGGCGCGGCCGTCACCCTGCGGGGTCGGCGCCGGCGCGGCGGGCGCGGCCCGCGGAGCGGGTGTAGGAGGCGCGGTGGCGGTCGAGCTCGCCTTGCCGGGTGTGGCGTCGGCGGGCATCTTGCGCGCCCGCTGCCCGAACAGGTCGCTTCTCAGCGCGAAGACGATCACGAAGACGAACAGCCACAGGACGGCCAGGAAGCCGAAGTGGAGCACCAGGAGGGTCAGGGCTGAGGTCATCGTCGGCCACCCGTCGAGTCGGGCCCGTCGAAGGGGTCGGGCGTCGATGACTGGGGGAGCACGCGGAACACGATACGCGTACGACCGATCTGGATCACCGAATCGGGCTGCAGCGGGGCCTTCGTCAACGGGTTGCCGTTGAGTTTCGAGCCGTTCGTCGAACCGAGATCGCGGACCTGGGCGCGAGACCCGTCCCACAGGATCTCGACGTGCTGGCGGGACGTCCCCGTGTCTTGCACGGTGATGTCGGCGTCGCTGCCGCGGCCGATGATGGTGCGGGCTCCGCTGAGCTCGCGGCGCTTGCCGTCGATCTCGACGAACGGCTTCCACTGCACCTCGCCGCGCAGGTTGCGCGAGTCGACGGTCATGATGCCGACGCTGAGCGAGTCGTCCTCACGCAGGCGGATGCCGAGCGGACCGGCGAACTGGTACCCCTGGGCGGTGGCGTGGCGCTGCGTCAGCTGGGTGAGCTCGTCGATCAGGGCCGGACCGATGGCCGACATCTTGTCGTAGTCAATCGGAGCCAGGCGGACCTGCAACTCGTTGGGCACGAGGATCCGGTCACGCGAGACCACGGCAGCCTTGGTGTCGAGCTCGCGGCGCAGCGCGTTCGTGATCTCGAGTGGTTGCACGCCCGAACGGAACGTCTTGGCGAAGGCACCGTTGACGGCACGCTCCAACCCGCGTTCGAAATTGTCGAGCAGTCCCATGGGTCTCCAGGTTCGGGGTCTCTGGTCGCCCGATCTTAGCCCGAACGAGTGAAAGGTACTCACCGCTGCTCTTCCGGGCCTCTGACGCGTGCTAAAGTCTACGAGTTCGCGCGAGTGGCGGAATTGGCAGACGCGCTGGCTTCAGGTGCCAGTGCTCGAAAGGGCGTGGGGGTTCAAGTCCCCCCTCGCGCACGAACGTGAAGGCTCACCTCCGGGTGGGCCTTTTCACTTTCTCCGGCCCGCTTCGGGCCCGCTTCCGGGCCTGCTCACCGGCCCGTGGGTGCTTGGCTGGTGCGATGAGCCAGCAGAGCGGGGTCGTGTTCGAGTTCGACGAGGTGCTCTTCGACGAGTTCCCGAAGGCCCCGTGGGTGCCCCGCAACCAGCGCATCGTCGTCGACTCCGACCGCCGCGTGGTGGGTCGCCGCGACGGCGTCGTGGTCAGCGTGACCGACCTGCCACCGGTGTACGTGCACGCCGACATCGGGCCGAGGGTCAGCAGCATGCAGTCCTTCGTCACCGTCGGCGACCACGTCTCGTGGATCGTCCGGACCGTCGAGGGCACGCGGTTCACTTCGTCCGCCGACGACCTCGACGAGGAGGCGCGGCTCGAGATCGCGAGGGACGCCACCCTCCACGGGTTCCTCGACGACCTCGAGTGCATGGTCATCGCCGACCTGTCGGACATGCGATTCGGACAGGACCGCGAACTGACGCGCTGCCGTCTCGAGGTGACCCGCGCCTCCGGGGGGCCGGTCGCCTGGGCGCTCGTCGTCGACGGCACGGGGCACCGCATCGAGTCGGACACGGTCGAGGCGGCGGAGTTCGTCGGCCGGCAGCTCGACGACATCGCGGTCGACGGCGACCCGCTCGCCCTCGAAGCCGTGCTGCCGCTCTGAGGCGTCTCGGCCCGATCAGCCCGTGAGGACGGTCACGGAGAGCCTCCGGCCGATCGCGAGGCGACGACGGCGGCGAGCCAGCCAGGGATCGCCTCGGCGGGCCGTGGGTACGACTCGAGATCGTCGAGGTACGCCTGGTCGTCGATCCAGGTGTGAGGAGCGCGGTGGTCGAAGTCGAACGAGGTGCCGAGCTTGCCGACGGCGGTCACCCGGAAGTGGGCGCTGAACCACGTTCCGACGTCGGCTCGGTACATGAGCCGTCGGAGGTCGGAGGCGGCGGCGCCCGCCTCGTCCGTGTCGGGAGTGGACGACTCGTGACCGGCTTCGTCGAAGAAACCCACGGATGCCACCCGGACGCCTCCGACCTCGGAGAAGTCGAACTCCGCCCGGACGGAGCCTCGAGGCATCATGCGGTGGACGGCGAGACCCACCCGACGGACGGCATCACGCTCGGTCGGGACGCCGCCGCCGACGGTGTCGTGTTCGCTCATCGCTCGGCCTCACCGCTACCGTCGGCTCGGCCGACCAGGTCGTGGCCGGTCGGGGCGCCGGCGAGGATGGCAGCCAGCCAATGCGGGGTGTTCTCGGGGGTGCGGGGGAACTCGTCGAAGTCGGCTCGGTAGGCCTCGGCGGCGAAGTGGCCCAACTCGGGCTCGTGGTCGTAGTCGTACGACGCGGACATCTTGCCGGCCGCCGTGACCGTGAACACCGCGGTGAACCAGGTCCCCGCATCTCGACGGTGCATGGCGTCGCGGAGGACTTCGGCCGCCTCGAACGCGTCGACAGGCCCGATGATCGATTCGAGCGAACCGTCGAGTCGATGGACACGGGTCCGGCCGGCGAGGACGCCGCCAGCCACGCTTACCTGCATCTCGACACGATCGTGTTCTGAGTTCAGAGTCGGATACAGCAGACGACCGATGGCGCGCAGCTGGACGCGTTCGGCTTCGAGTCCCGTCGGCTGCCCGTCGGGAGAAACGGAGCGGCTCTCGTCAGCGCCGGTCATCGTGTCGTCATCGCGGGACGAGGGGACCGTCGTCACGGCCGACGCGGTCATGTCGGGTGGGCGCCCCCGCGAGGATCGCGGCGAGCCACTCGGGAGTGTTCTCGGCCGTCCGGGGAAAATCCTCGAAGTCGGCACGATGTTCCTGGGCGCCGAAGTGGCCTAGTTCGGGTTCGTTGTCGTAGTCGTACCGTGCGCTGAGTTTTCCGGCAGTCGTGACGGTGAAGACGGCGGTGAACCATGTTCCCGCCCCTGGCTTGTACATCAGGCGCCTCAGTCGACGAGCCGCCTCGAACGTGCGTCGCGCGGGAGCAGCCGACTCCTGGGAGCCGTCGGCTGCGAAGAGCGAAGTCTCGCCGGCCATCACGCCCCGAGCCATGCTGGTCGTCATGACGATCCGGTCGAGGCCGGACGGGAGCAGCCCGTACAGCTGTCCGCCGATCTCTTGCAGGATCGCGCGCTCGGCCTCGACGCCCGTCGTCAGCTGGTCATCTGCCGAAGCAGAGCGGCTATCCTCAGCGCCGGTCATCGTGTCCGAGTCCTACGAGGTCGTGGTGGGTCGGGGCGCCGGCGAGGACGGCGGCCAGCCAATCCGGGGTGTTCTCCGGGGTGCGGGGGAACTCGTCGAAGTCGGCTCGATAGGCCTCGGCGGCGAAGTGGCCCAACTCGGGCTCGTGGTCGTAGTCGAATCGCGTGCGGACTTTTCCTTCGGCCGTGACCGTGAACCAGGCGGTGAACCACGTCCCTGCCCCCGGCCTGTACATGGCCTCTCTGAGTTCACGGGCACGGAGGGTGGAGTCCCTCGTGCCCATGACGGAGTCGCACGTTCCGTCCGGGCGGTAGAGGCGCTTCTTTCCGGAGGAGACACCACCGACGATGCTGATCTCGGCCTCGATGCGATCGAAGCCCGCGGCGATCTCGCCATGGAGGGCCAGACCGACCTCCTTCAGGGCGGAGCGCTCCTGCTCGAGCCCGGGCGGGTTCTCTTGCTGTGTCATGACTCGGGTGCTCCCTTCGACTCATGCTTCGACTCATGTGTGCCACCCCTGCCGACGAGGTCGTGGCGGGTCGGGGCACCGGCGAGGATGGCGGCCAGCCAGTCGGGGGTGTTCTCGGGGGTGCGGGGGAACTCGTCGAAGTCGGCGCGGTACGCCTCGGCGGCGAAAGACCCGAGCTCGGGCTCGTGGTCGTAGTCGTACCTCGCACTGAGCTTCCCCCCGGCGGTGACGGTGAACACGCCCGTGAACCAGGTCCCGGCTTCGGGTTCGTTCATGACCCTCCGGAGATCGCGGGCTGCCCGGAAGACGCCACGACCGGACGAGAGAGAGGTCGAGCTGCCGTCGGCAGCATGCAACTCGATCGTGCCGGCTGTCACTCCGCCGACCACGCTGATCCGGGCGATCACTCGATCGTGGTCGCGCGGGATGAGGGCATGTAGTGCTTTGCCGAGGATTCGAAGTGCGTCCCTCATGACGGGGGGCCGGCCAGCCAACCCTGTGCTTTACGCAACCTCGGGGTTCCGTCACGCACCGTCGGGGCCGGGTCGGGTGGAGAAGGCACCGAGACGGCCGTCCGCACCCACGACAGGGGACCAGCAACTGAGGATATGAGGAGGAGATGTTCCCTCATGCCTACGAGCTGGAGAGAATCGGCTGTCGGCCGTCCCCCCAGGGCGAGGATGGGCGTGAAGCCGAAGCATTCCTCCGGGCCGGGAACGCCGAGACGAGCTCGAGCCTCCGGCCATGGAGCCCAGTCGAAATAGTCGGGGTCGTTCAGGAAGGACTCGTACGCGGCGATGACCTTCAAGGTCGCCATCGATTTCGTGAGGATGCGAGACGTGCCCTTGCGGAATTCGAGGAGGTGCAGTCGCCCGTCCAGCCAGACGAAGAGGTCACCGAGCGCCGAAGAGAACAACGGAACGCCTTGCGTGAACCTGGGGGCGACCTCTGCGAGCACATCCAGCCACGGGGCCGGGTCGACGATCCGCAAGTAACCGTCTGCGGTGTCACCCAGGCCGTGGTCCCGCCAGAGCGCCGTCATCTCAGGAGGTACTCGTTCGGCGAACGTCTCGAGACTCGACGGCGGAATCTGCGGTCCTGAGACGAAGACGGCTTCTTTGGCCATGGGGTCATCCTCCTGTGGTCGAGGTGAGTCGGACGTCGAGTCGTGTGCCGTACCACTCCTACACCGGGATCGAGCCAGCCACGGAGTGGACGTAGTCATCCAATGCCGCCACCCGTGTCCGCCATCGACTGCCCAGCGACTCGTTCACGCCTGCGTGCCCGAGTCCGGTCACGTCGTCGGGCCGTCCGCCGGAGATCATACGGGGGAGTGCAGCGCGTTCTGGCCCCTGAGCCACGTGCCGACATCGAGACGAGCCTGTTCCGAGTCGACCCCGTCCGAGATCAGCTCGGTCAGACGATCTGACGCTGCGTCCTCACGCGCCGCCTGTTGCACAGGCGAATGCGGGCGAGACGTCGACTCGTAGGCAGCGCGGTTGTCGAGGTATTCGCCGACGGTCAGGTCGTCGGTGCCCCGGCTGGTCGACCACTCGGGCGGGGACCTCGGTCCCGGCTGACCGGGGGCGACGACGCGCCACGGGTCGACCACGAGCTGACCCTGCACGACCTCGGCGCCCACGCCGACGGCGCCCTCCTCGACCTGCTCGACGACGCGAGCGTGTTCGGGGTCGTCGTCCCCCGCGACCCCGCCCTGGCGGCCGGCGGTCGCGTGCCGCTCAACCGACTGACCCGGGAGTCCCGACGGGCCCAGGGCGAGCTGGTGTCCTACCTGCGCGAACGCCTGGCGAGTCACCGCGACGCGCGCTGAGGCACCGAGCCGCGCCTCCGGCGGGGACGCGAGCCGCGCCTCCTCGTCGGACGAGCGTCAGCGCAGGGGGTCGATCAGGTGCGGGCCGTTGTTGCGGACGTTGTTCGCGTCGCGGCTCACCTCGTGCTGCACGAGGTCGTGGGCGACCCGGAACGAGTCCCGGTCGAGCAGTGCCAGCAGCTCGTCGGCGTCGAGTCCGTCGCCCAGCCAGTCGTCGTACGAGTCGGGCGTCAGGCAGGCCGGCATCCGGTCGTGCACCTCGCCCGGCGCCACGTGGGCGTCCCGCGTGATGATCGTCGTCGAGAGCACCCAGCGGTCGGGATCGTCCTCGGCCCTGGTGGGGTCGGGCCACGCCGTGACGAGGCCGGCCATGGCGAGGCCGGCGTCCGGCTGGTGCACGTAGTGCGGCTGCTTGCCGGTCTCGGTCACGACCCACTCGTAGTACCCCTGCGCGGGCACGATGCACCGGCTGGTGGCGAACGCCCGGCGGAACATGCCGCTCGTCGCCACGGTCTCGATGCGCGCGTTGATCGGCTGCGGCCGCTTCTTCAGGTCGGGGTACCACGACGGCACGAAGCCCCAGCGGGCACCGGGCAGCTGTCGCTCGCCGTGTCGCTCGCGGACGACCGGCACGACCGTCGTCGGCGCGACGTTGAAGTCGTCGGGCAGGGGCCCCAGGCCGTCGAGCAGGCTCGGCAGCAGATCGGACGTGGCCCGGGCAACGACGTAGCGACCGCACATGCCGACAGTCTGCTCTTCCGCGGAGGGGCGTGACGGTGGTTCACTGTCGCCGTGGCGCCGCACGGGTCGGCGACGCGGTGAGAGGGTGGTGACCATGTCCGACGAGCAGAACCCCGCCCGCGGCTTCGTCGTCGTGGGCGTCGTGCCGAACTCGGGCGAGTCCGTGGTGGCGACCGCGGCCGACCTGGCGGCACGCTTCGGCACCGGCCTGCTGTGCGTCTCGGTCGAGCCCGACCGGCTCGCCTTCGCCGAGGGCATCGACGGCACCGTCCTGTCGTACCCCCTCGACCCCGACGACTACACCGAGACGCTCTCCTTCGACGCCGACCTGGAGGCGCGGCTGCGGCAGATCTCCTCGGCTCGCGGCGTCGAGCTGCGCACCTCGGTCGTCGCCGGCGACCCCGCCCAGTGCCTGTCGCACCTGGCCGAACAGCTCGACGCCCCCCTGATCGTCGTCGGCAGTCGCGAGGCCGGCCTGCGGGGCAGCGTCCGCGAGTTCTTCGCCGGTTCGGTCGCCCTGCACCTCAGCCACCGTCAGCACCGCCCGGTCGTCGTCGTTCCGCTCGCCCCCGTCCCCCGCAGCCAGACGCTGCCGTGGGAGGACGAACTGTGACGCGAGGCCGCCGGTGACGGGGGCTGCGCGCCCTCGTGCCCCGCACCTCCGTCCGTCCCTGATCGCGCTCGTCGCGCTGGGCGGCGCCCTCGGGACGGCCGCGCGGGTCGGGGTCACGCTCGTGGTGCCGTCGTGGGGTGCGTTCGACACGGCGATCTTCGCGATCAACGTGGTCGGGGCGTTCGTGCTCGGCGTCCTGCTCGAGCGGCTGCTGCGCTCCGGGCCCGACGAGGGCGGGCGCCGCCGGGCCCGACTCTTCGTGGGGACGGGCGTCCTCGGCGGGTTCACGACCTACAGCTCGCTCGCGACCGAGACCGCGCAGCTCGCCGGGGCAGGTGGAGGCGACCTCGCCGTCGCCGCGCTCTACGGGCTGCTGAGCCTGGTGCTCGGGGTGCTCGCCGCGGCGGCCGGCATCCGGGTCGGCGCACGTCTCGCCGGGCGCGCCTCGTGAGCCCGCTGCTCGTCGTCGCCGTCGCGGCGGCCGGTGGGATCGGCGCGGCGGCGCGTTTCGTCGTCGACGGCCTCGTCAAGGATCGCCTGGGCGCGGCCTACCCGTGGGGCACGACCGTCATCAACGTGTCGGGCTCGTTCGCGCTGGGGCTGCTGACCGGCCTCGCCCTGCAGGCGGTCGTCGCGCCCGAGTGGAAGGCCGTCCTCGGCACCGGCCTGCTCGGCGGGTACACGACGTTCAGCACCGCCAGCGTCGAGACGGTGCGACTGCTGGCCGCCGGGCGACGCGGGGCCGCGGTCGCGAACGGCCTGGGCATGCTCGTCGCGTGCGTCGGCGTCGCGTCCCTCGGCCTGTGGCTCGGCTCGCTGGCCTGACGGGCTCGTCGGCCTGACGGGTTCGCCGGCCTGACGGGTTGGCACGCCGAGTGGGCAGAAACTGTCCTTCGGTCGGTGGGGAAGGACCATTCCTGCCCACTCGACCCGCGCCTCCGGGGAAAGGGACGACGAATGCCGGGTCAGGCGTGCGTCTCGCGCTCGTGCCCCGCGTGGTCGGCCGGCTCGAGCTGGAACGTCGCGTGCTCGACCGAGAAGTGGGCGGCGAGGCACCGGTCGAGGGCGTCCAGGGTCTCGTCGACCTTCATGTCGCAGAACACCTCGCGTTCGACGACGACGTGCGCCGAGAAGACGGTCGCGCCGCTGGTGATCTGCCAGGCGTGCACGTCGTGCGCCGAGACGACGCCGGGGGTGTCGCCGATGTGCGTCCGGACCGATTCGAGGTCGATGTCGCCCGGTGCCGACCCGAACAGCACCCGGATCGCCTCGCGCAGCAGCGACCAGGCCCGCGGCACGATCATCGCCGCGATGATCAGCGACCCGACCGAGTCGGCCTGCGTGAACCCCGTGGTCAGCACGACGACGGCGGCCACGACGACGGCCGCCGAGCCGAGCAGGTCGCCGAGCACCTCGAGGTAGGCCCCGCGCATGTTGATGGAGTGCGTCGCCCCGCCCCGCAGCACGAGCAGGGCCGCGACGTTCGTGGCCCCGCCGACCAGGCCGACGACCAGCATCGGCAGGCCGAGCACCTCGTGCTCACCGACCGCCACGAGGCGGGACACGGCGGCGACGGCGACCGAGAGCGACACGGCGAGCAGCACGAGGCCGTTGACGAACGCGGCGAACACCTCGGCCCGTCGGTAGCCGTAGGTCTGCCGGCCGCTCGCGGGGCGGGCGGCGACGATCGTGGCCACGAGCGCGACGACCAGCCCGGCGAGGTCGGAGAGCATGTGCCCCGAGTCGGCGAGCAGCGCGAGCGAGCCCGAGAGCCAGGCGCCCACCAGCTGGGCGACGAGGCCGAGGGCGATGATCGCGATCGCGAGGCGCAGCCGTCGTCCGTCGGCGGCGACGTGTCCGTGTCCGTGGTCGTGGCCCATGGGCGCCTCTCGTCGGGGTGGAGGTCGGGGGGAGGTCGGGGGGAGGTCGGGGGTGGCGGATCGGGGTGGCGATCGGCCCGCCGGATCGGCCCGCCGGGGTGTCGGGCCGGCGTCGAATCTACCGGCGCCCGTCGGCGACGGCCACCGATCCCGGCAGTCGATAACGAGTCTCGATCCCCGCAACGACGCCGATCGGGGCACGCCGGGCGGACGAGGAGGCGCGGGTCGGCCCCGCCTGGGAGCCGCCCCCACCGCGCATGGTTCAGTGAGGCATGACCGACTCGCCCGAGACCCCGTCCGCCTCCGTGGGGAAGCCCGCCCGCGCCTCCTCGCCGCTCGTCGCCGTGACGGGCGCGACGGGTGCCGTCGGGGGCATCGTGGCGCTCCACCTGTCGGAGCGGGGCGTGCCGTTGCGGCTCGTCGTGCGTGACGCCGCCCGCGCGCCCCGGCTCGACGGCGCCGAGGCCGAGCTCGCCGTCGCGACCTACGGCGACCGGGTCGCCTCCGTCGAGGCGCTGCGCGGGGTCGAGACGCTGTTCATGGTGTCGGCGGCCGAGGCTCCCGACCGCGTCGACCAGCACCGCACGTTCGTCGACGCCGCCGTCGAGGCGGGCGTGCGGCACGTGGTCTACACGTCGTTCGCCGGGGCGTCGGCCGACTCGGTGTTCACACTCGGGCGGGACCACTTCGCGACCGAGCAGTACATCCGCGAGTCGGGTCTGGCCTTCACGTTCTTGCGCGACAACTTCTACCTGGACTTCATCCCGCTGTTCGCGGACGAGCAGGGCGTCATCCGCGGCCCGGCCGGCGACGGGCGCGTGGCCGCGGTGGCCCGGGCCGACGTCGCGGCGGTCGCGGCCGTCGTGCTGCTGGACCACGAGTCGCACGCCGGGGCGACCTACGACCTCACCGGGTCGGAGGCGTTCACCCTGACGGAGGCAGCCGCACGTCTCACCGCCCTCGGCGGGCGGTCGTTCACGTTTGTGGACGAGACGGTCGACGAGGCCTACGAGTCCCGTCGTGTCTTCGAGCCCGAGCCCTTCCAGGCGGACGCCTGGGTCAGCACCTACACGTCGATGGCCTCGGGCGAGGTGGCGCAGGTCACGTCGTCCGTGCGCGACCTGACCGGACGCGATCCGCTGACGCTCGAGGTGCTCTTCGCCGGAGGCGTGCAGGACTGACCCGGCCCGACGGGCCGGCGCGACAGGCCCTAGGGCCGTCCACCCGGTCGGCTCAGGGCACGCGCCGCGACGACAGCACGCCGCTGACGCCGAGCACGACGACCGCCGCGGCGACGCCGATCATCGGGATCTGCCAGTTGCCGCTGACGTCGTGCAGCCCGCCGATCGCCAGTGGCCCGAGCGCGGCGATCGCGTAGCCGCCACCCTGCACGAGGGCGGACAGTCGCCGTGCCTCGACGTCGGTCGACGCCATGCGCACGATGACGATGAAGATGATCGTGATGCCGCCGCCCTGCGCGGCCCCACCGAAGATCGACCAGAGCAGCCAGTGCTCGGGGGCGAAGAGCAGGCCCAGCGGCATGGCCGACCAGAACACGGCGATCAGACCGATGACGATCGCGGGTCGCACCCGCAGGGCGAGGAACGGCACGCCCAGCGCACCCACCACGGCGAGGATTTGGAAGACCGACGAACTCGCACCGGCCGCCTCGCGGGTCAGCCCGACCTCGTCGCGCAGCAGCGTCGGCATCCAGGCCGTGAGCCCGTAGTAGCCGAACGCCTGGCCCGAGAAGGCCAGCGTCAGACCCCAGGTGGTCCACCGACGCAGCAGCGGGGTGGCACTGCGTCGGCGTTCGCGCGCATCGGCCTCGGCCTCGCCGGGCTCGACGACGTCGATGCCGCCGGTGAAGACGTCGGTCGCCGAGGAGGCGCGGTGTCGGTCGTCGACGTCGGCCTGCGACCCCGGCACCGCGGCCACGCTGCCGCCCCGCACCGCCACGCGGGGGCCCACGGCGATCGACCAGACGACGGCGGCCAGGACGGCGAGCAGCCCCCAGGTGACGAGGGCGAGGGGCCAGCCGACGACCGAGGCGATCGGGGCCGTGGCCAACGAGGTGATCATCGACCCGACGTTGAGGGCCGAGGTGTAGATGCCGGTGACGAAGCCCGCTCGCTCGGGGCTGAAGTCGCGGCGGATGACGACGGGCAGCACGACGTTGCCGATCGTGATCGCGACGCCGATCACGATCGTGCCGGCGTAGAGCCAGACCGTGCCGCCTGCCGTGCGCAGCAGGGTGCCGAGAAGGACGCCCGCGAGCCCGAGGGTGACGGCGCGCTCGGCGCCGATCCGGCCGATCAGGGCCGAGGCGAACGGGCTCGCCACCGCGAAGCAGAGCACGGGGATGCTGGTGAGCAGCCCGGCGACGACCGCCGTGAGGCCGAGGTCGGCGCTCATCTGGTCGAGCACGGGGGCCGGGGCCACGATCGGCCCACGCATGTTGAGGGCGATCAGCACGATCGCGAGGGTGAGCAGCCAGGCGGCGGGCGACCGCACGGCGGCCGCGGCGCGGGTCATGCGGCGCCGCGCAGCAGGGAGACGCCCAGCAGGTCGGCCACCTCGTCGACGTCCGCCGCGACGGCGACCGCGCCGACGTGCTCGTCGGGCTCGCCGTAGCCCCAGCCGACCAGGATCGTGGGCACGCCGTGCACGGCCGCGCCCTCGACGTCGTGGCGACGGTCGCCGAGCAGGACGGGCCGCGAGAGGTCGGCGCCGCGCGCCCGCAGGCGCTTGAGGGCCTCTTCGACGACGTCGGCCTTGGTGTTGCGCACCTCGTCGTCGGAGGCGCCGGTGATGACGTCGAGGTAGCGGTCGAGTCCGTGCGCCCGCAGGATCGCCGTGGCCGGGGTCTCGGGCTTCGAGGTCGCGGTCGAGGTGGGGATGCCGGCTGCGTGCACGGCCGCCATGAGGTCGGGCACGCCCGGGAAGACCTCGCCCTCGAGGGCCCCGTGGGCGAGGTAGTGCGCGCGGTAGAGCCGCATGGCGTCGACGAGGCGCTCGCCGTCGAGGCCGAGGCGCACCTCGAAGCTCTGCGGCAGGGGTGGGCCGACCCAGGCCATCAGGTCGGCGGCGGAGGGCACCGGCAGGCCGAGTTCGCCGATCGTGTGGGCGAGGCTGGCGGTGATCGCGGGCGCCGAGTCGGCGATGGTGCCGTCGAGGTCGTAGAGGACGGCCGTGTAGGGGAGAGTCATCGCCCCCAGCTTACGGATCGGGGTCAGCGCGGGGCCGACCGGAGAGGCCAGGTCGCCACGGCCGGCACGGCACCCCTGGCCGACGGCGGCGTCACGGTCTCGAACGACCACATCGGGTCGTCGAGGCCTCGGGAGAGGGACTCGAAGAGAGGCGTCGCCTCGCGTTCGGCGGTGAGGGTGTCGAAGATCGGTGAGGTCACGGGTTGCTCCTGCGGTCGATGGGGTCGTCGCAGAAATATAACCCTGAGATGTGAGTATCACAAGGTCTCGAGGGGACTCGGTCAGAAGAGGCGGGAGTGCGAGTCGTCCAGGCCGCGCATCGCGTCGTAGTCGAGCAGCAGCGTGCGGATGCCTCGGTCGTGGGCCAGCGTGCGGGCCTGCGGCTTGATCTCTTGTGCCGCGAACACCCCGGTCACGGGGGCGAGGTGCGGGTCGCGGTTCATCAGTTCGAGGTACCTCGTGAGCTGTTCGACACCGTCGATGTCGCCCCGACGCTTGAGTTCGACGGCCACGGCGGCCCCCTTCGCGTCGCGGGCCAGGATGTCGACCGGCCCGATGGCGGTCATGTACTCGCGGCGGACGAGCGTGTGGCCCTCGCCGAGCAGGTCGATCTGTTCGGCCAGCAGCTTCTGCAGGTCGGCCTCGACGCCGTCCTTGGTCAGTCCGGGGTCGACGCCCATCTCGTGGGACGAGTCGTGCAGGACCTCGTGGATCGAGACCACCAGGATGTCGGCCGTCTTCGCCTGCGTGACCTTCCACAGCTCGACGACGCCGGCCTCGCGTTGGTCGTCGTCGGGTTCGACCGTGCGGATGGTGCAGGGCGGGCTCATCCAGTTCAGCGGCTTGTAGCTGCCGCCGTCGGAGTGGACGAGCAGGCTGCCGTCGCTCTTGACCATCAGGAGGCGCGTGGCCAGGGGCAGGTGGGCGGACAGTCGACCGGCGTAGTCGACCGAACAGCGAGCAATGACGAGACGCACCCGACGATCCTACGGGCGACGAGAACGGTCCTCGGCCGCCCCTGTTGACAGGTATTCATATGTGAAATACATTCATGACAGATGGTCGGCAGGACGACCACCCAGACGCCTCCAGGAGGAACGATGCCCAACCCGACGCCCGTCACGACCCGTCCGCTGCGGCCGACGACCCACGACACGACCGAGCTGCTGCTCGTCGACCTGGCCACGGCGCGGTACGCCCCGGGCGACTCCCTCGACGTGGACACCATCGTTCGGGAGCACCGGGTCACCCCCGGCGAGGCGCACCTCGCCCTCTTCGAGCTGAGGCGCATGAAGGTCGTGGTGCGCGCTCCGTTCAGCGGGGCCCACGTCGTCGTCTGGCACCGGCGGTTCAACGAGGTGCTGCTGCGCGACCTCGTCCGCATGATCTCCGTGGCGTCGACGAAGGCGACCTCGCTCGAGGACGTCCCCGAGCCCGGCGTGCGCCGACCGGCCTGCACGGCCCACGGGCTGGCCCTGCCCGCGGACGTCGCACACTTCCTCGACCTCGCCCGGGCGATCGTGCAGGTGCTCTCGCCGGCCGCCCGTCAGCACGTGCTGGACGACCTGCTGCTGCCGCTCGAGATCCTCTGCAGCGCGAGGGCCGTCGCGGTGCACGACATGCGTCCCGCCCTGGGCGAGACCGTCCGTGCCACGATCGTCGACCTCATGGAGGCCGCCGCGCACTACGGCGAATGGGCACAGCTGCCTGGCCTCGCGTCCGACTACGTCACCGCCCTGGGCGTCGACGAACCGCCCGTGCGGCCCGTCGACTGACACCGCACCGGTCGTCACCGGCCATCCGGAGGCCGTCCGGCCCCGTCGGCTAGGCTGCGGCAGCATGAGCCGGGCAGAGGGCGACGTCGCCGCCAAGCCGACCCTCGCGTCGGTGGCGCGGGCCGCCGGGGTCAGCGCGAGCACCGCCTCCTTGGCCTTCAGCGGCACCGGCCCCGTGTCGGACGAGACCCGAACGCGGGTGCTCGCCGCCGCCGACGAACTCGGCTACGCCGGGCCGGACCCGCGGGCGAGGTCGTTGCGCCGCGGGCGCTCCGGCATCGTCGGTGCCGTCCTCGAGTCCACCCTCAGCACGGCCTTCCGCGACCCGATCAACGTGGCGATGCTCGACGGCATCGCCGACGTGACGGGGCCGGCCGACAACTCGCTGCTGCTGCTCACCGAGAGCGAGGGCGAGCGTTCCCGCCTGCTCGACGCCCCGGTCGACGCGGTCGTGTTGTTCGGCTGCAGCACCCGCCTCGACGAGTCCGTGTCGATCATGCGGCGGCGCGGCATCCCCGTCGTCTCGATCGAGGCCCCGCCGACCGAGGGCGTGCTCGACATCGCCGAGGACAACGTCGGCTCGTCCCGACTGCTGGCGCGGCACCTGCACGACCTGGGCCACCGACGGGTCGCCGTCGTCGCCCTCGAACTCGGCCCCGGGCGCTCGACCGGTGGGCAGGACGACGAACTGACCGACGAGCGGGTGGCCCGCGGAACCTCGTGGCCGACGCTCGAGCGACTGCGCGGCACCCGCGAGGTCTTCCCCGGCGTGGGCGGCCTGGCCACGCGCGGCAGCTGGACGAGCGAGGGGCACCGCGCCGGCCTCCGGCTGCTCGACGTGCCCGAGGCCGAGCGGCCGACGGCCGTCATCGCGCAGAGCGACCTGCTCGCGTCGGGCGTCATCGCGGCGGCGGACGACCTGGGCCTCTCGGTGCCGGGCGACCTGAGTGTCGTCGGCTACGACGGGGTGCGGCTCGACGACCCGCGAGCCGCCGACCTCACGACGGTCGTCCAGCCCGCGGTCGAGAAGGGCCGCGCGGCCGGTCGCGCGGTGCTCGCGCTGCTCGCCGGTGAGCCGGTCGAGGGCACGACCTTCACGAGCGTGTTCCGACCCGGCTCGACGACGGGTCCGCCCGCGCGCTGACGCCGCGCCGGGGGCCGGCGCGGGGCGGCGCGACGCTCAGCGCGCGCCGACCACCATCCACCGGTCGGTGCGGGCCCGGAGGCCGAGCGTGACCGCCCGGGCACCGACGTAGCCGAGGCCGAACGCGAGCCAGAGCGCGACCGCACCCGACGTCGTGGTGCCGGCCCGCGCCTCCACCGGGAGCAGCACCGCGAGGTAGGCGAACACGCTGACGACCGACGCGATCGCGAGGTAGCGGGCGTCGCCCGCGCCGAGCAGCACGCCGTCCAGCACGAACACGAAGCCGGCGAGCGGGATGCCGACCGCCATCGCGGCGACCACCGACGGCAGCAGCGCCTGCACGCCCGGGTCCGGGCTGAAGACGGGCGCGAGCACCGGCGCGAGCAGGGCCAGGACGGCGCCCAGCACCACGCCGCCGCCCACGCCGAGGCGCATCAATCGTCGCGTGATCGCCCGCACCCGCTCGCGGTCGCCCTGCCCGAGGGCGTGACCGACCATCGCCTGCCCCGCGATCGCGAGGGCGTCGAGGGCGAAGGCCAGCGTGCTGAAGAGCGTCAGCGCGACCTGGATGGTGGCCAGGCCGGTGACCCCCGAGGAGGCGGCGGCCGCGACGGTCGCGAGGAGCGCGGCCCGCAGACCCGCGTTCCGCACGAGCAGCCAGCCGCCCGCCTGCGCGGTGCGACCGACCCCGGCGAGCCCCGGACGGAGGTCGGCGCCGACGGCTCGGGCCGCCCGTACCGCGATCACCACGTAGACGGCGGCCATGCCCCACTGCGCGACGACCGTGCCGGCGGCCGAGCCGGCGATTCCCCAGCCGAAGCCGTAGAGGAACAGCGCGTTGAGGCCGGCGTTCGCGGCGAAGCCGACGGTGGCGACGACGAGGGGCGTCCGGGTGTCCTGCAGGCCGCGCAGCAGGCCCGTCGCGGCGATCACGAGCAGCATGCCGGGCAGGCCGAGCAGCGAGACGGAGAGGTACGTCGTGGCGGCCGCGGCGACCTCGTCGGCCACGCCGAAGAGGCCCACGAGCGGTTCGGCGACCATCGCGCCGACCCCCGCGACGACGATGCCGACGAGCAGCGCGAACCACATGCCGTCGACCCCGGCCCGGATCGCGCCCCGCTGGTCACCGGCCCCCAGTCGCCGTGCGACCGTCGGGGTGGTCGCGTAGGCGAGGAAGATCAGCAGCCCGAGGGCCGTCTGCAGGATGACGCTCGCCACGCCGAGCCCCGCGAGCGGCACCGAGCCGAGGTGGCCGACGAGCGCGGTATCGGTGAGCAGGAAGAGCGGCTCGGCCACGAGCGCCCCCAGCGCCGGCACGGCCAGGCGGAGGATCTCGCGGTCGAGGGGCGAGCGGAGGCGCACGCTCAGTCGGTGCCCCGGAGCCGACCCAGCCCGTTCATCACGTGGAACACCACGATGGCCGCGACCGTGCCGAGGATGATGCCGCCGAAGCTCGCGCCTCCGAGGGCCAGGGTGAAGTCGGCGATGCCCATGATCAGTGCGACGCCGGCGGTCAGCTGGTTCTTGGGCCGGCTGAAGTCGACCTTGTTCTCGACCCAGATGCGGATGCCGATGACGCCGATCAGGCCGTAGAGCGCCGTCGTCACGCCGCCGAGCACCCCCGGTGGGATGGTGAAGATGACGGCGCCGATCTTCGGCGAGAGGCCGAGCAGGACCGCGACGACGCCGGCGACCCAGTAGGCCGCGGTGGAGAAGACCCGGGTGGCACTCATCACGCCGATGTTCTCGCCGTAGGTGGTGGTCGCCGATCCACCGCCGAGGCCGGCGATGACGGTGCTGAGGCCGTCGGCGAAGAGGGCGCGGCCGGTCAGCGGGTCGAGGTTGCGCTTCGTGAGCTGGCCGACGCCCTTGACGTGGCCGACGTTCTCGGCGATCAGGGCGAGCACGACGGGCAGGAAGCCGAGGTAGATCGGCAGCTGCCCGAGGTCGAAGGCCGGAGCGGTGAAGGTCGGCAGGCCCACCCACGGCGCGGCCGCGACGGCGCTGTAGTCGACGGCGCCCGCGATCACGGCGGCGACGTAGCCGACGACGACGCCGACGAAGATCGACAGGCGGCCGAGCAGGCCCTTGAAGAGGACGGCGCTCAGCACGACCGCGGCGAGCGTGATCAGGGCGATGCCCGGCGAGAGCGCGAAGTTGTCACGGGCGGCCGGGGCCAGGTTGAAGCCGATGAGGGCGACGATCGAGCCGCTGACCACCGGAGGCAGCAGGGCGTCGATCCAGCGGGTGCCCGCGAGGTTCACGACCACGCCGATCACCGCGAGCAGGGCGCCGACGACGATGATGCCGCTGAGCGCGAGGGGGATGCCGCCCACGTCGGTGGCGGCCGCGATCGGGGCGAGGAAGGCGAACGACGAGCCCAGGTAGCTGGGCAGCCGGTTCTTCGTGATGATCAGGAAGAGCAGGGTGCCGATGCCCGAGAAGAACAGCGTCGTGCTCGGCGGGAACCCGGTGATGATCGGCACGAGGAAGGTCGCGCCGAACATCGCGACGACGTGTTGGCCGCCGAGGCCGATGGTGCGCGGCCAGCTGAGCCGCTCCTCCGGGGCCACGATCTCGGTCGGGTCGACCGTCTTGCCGTCGCCGTGCAGTGCCCAGGGGAGTGCCATGCCGAGAACTGTACTGGGGGTGCCGTTTCCTCCGTGTTTCCTGAGACGACCTCGTCAGCCAGGGCCGGAGCCCGGCCCGGCCCGGCCCGCCGTCGGGGGCCTCACCTAGGCTGACGAGCATGACCAGCGACGCACTGAGCAGCGGAATCCAGACCGACGAACTCGACCCGGCGGTCCACCCGCAGGACGACCTCTTTCGGCACGTCAACGGTGCCTGGATCGACCGCACCGAGATCCCCGACGACAAGGCGCGCTACGGCTCCTTCTACCTGCTCGCCGAAGAGGCCGAGAAGGCCGTCCGCGAGATCGTGATCGAGTCGCAGTCCGCCGAACCCGGCACCGAGGCCCGCAAGGTCGGCGACCTCTTCACCAGCTTCACGGACGAGGAGCGCATCGAGGCGCTCGGCGCCGCACCCCTCGAACCGCTCCTGGCCGAGGTCGAGAAGGTGACCGACGTGACCTCGTTCACGCGCCTCCTGGGCTCGCTCGAGAAGCAGGGCATGCCGAGCGTCGTGCAGCTCTTCGTCGACAACGACCCGGGCGACCCCGAGCGCTACGTCGTCTTCGTCGAACAGGGCGGCCTCGGCCTGCCCGACGAGTCGTACTACCGCGACGAGAAGTTCGAGTCCGTGCGGACCGCCTACCGGGCGTTCGTCGAGCAGATGCTCGGGCTCGCCGGCCTCGACGACGCCTCGGCCCGCGCCGACCGCGTGATGGAGCTCGAGACCGCCCTCGCCTCGCACCACTGGAGCAACGTCGCCACCCGCGACAGCGACAAGACCTACAACCTGCTGCCCTGGGCCGAGTTCGACGCGCTCGCCGAAGGGGTCGACCTGACGGCCTGGCGTGACGCGGTCGGCGGGCCGGCCGGCGTCTTCGACGAGCTCGTCGTGCGCGAGCCGTCGTTCGTGACCGGGCTGGCCACGTTGCTGACGGACGACCGCGTCGACGCCTGGCGCGACTGGCTGCGCTGGCAGATCGTCCGCTCGACGGCCGCCTACCTGTCGACGCCCTTCGTCGAGGCGAACTTCGGCTTCTACGGTCGCACCCTCACCGGCACCCCTGTGCAGCGCGCCCGGTGGAAGCGCGGCGTCTCGCTCGTCGAGGGTGCCCTCGGCGAGGCGGTCGGCCGCATCTACGTCGAGCGGCACTTCGCACCCGAGGCCAAGACGGCGATGGACGTCCTCGTGGCCCACCTCGTCGAGGCCTACCGTCAGAGCATCACGGGCCTCGAGTGGATGACCGACGAGACCCGTGCCCGGGCCCTCGAGAAACTCGAGAAGTTCACGCCTAAGATCGGCTTCCCCTCGACCTGGCGCGACTACTCCGCCCTGTCGATCGACCCCGCCGACCTGGTCGGCAACGTGCGCGCCACCGCGGCCTTCGGCTTCGACCGCGAGCTGGGCAAGATCGGCAAGCCGCTCGACCGCGACGAGTGGTTCATGACGCCGCAGACCATCAACGCGTACTACAACCCGGGCATGAACGAGATCGTCTTCCCCGCGGCGATCCTGCAGTTCCCGTTCTTCGACGAGAACCGCGACGCCGCCGCCAACTACGGGGCCATCGGCGCCGTCATCGGCCACGAGATCGGCCACGGCTTCGACGACCAGGGTTCGAAGTACGACGGCGACGGCAAGCTGACCGACTGGTGGACCCCCGCCGACCGTGAGGCCTTCGAGAAGCTCACCTCGTCGCTCATCGCGCAGTACGACGCCCTCGCCCCGAAGCAGGTGCCCGACCACCACGTCAACGGTGCCCTGACGATCGGCGAGAACATCGGCGACCTCGGCGGGCTCTCGATCGCCTGGAAGGCCTACCTCATCTCGCTCGACGGCGACGAGCCGCCCGTGGTCGACGGCCTGACCGGCGCCGAGCGGTTCTTCCTCAGCTGGGCCCAGGCCTGGCAGATCAAGCTGCGCGACGAAGAGGCGATCCGCCTCATCTCGATCGACCCGCACTCGCCGAACGAGTTCCGCTGCAACCAGATCGTGCGCAACATTGACGAGTTCTACGAGACGTTCGGCGTCACCGAGAGCGACGCGCTGTGGCTGCCGGCCGAGGAGCGCGTCACGATTTGGTAGGTCCGGGACCCGGGCGCCGCGCCCGACGGGAGAACGCCGACGGCGCCGACCACGAGCCGCGTCACGGCGGCGGTCGCGCGCTCGAGTCGTTCTCGTCGTCGTTCGCGGCCCTGGGCGACCTGGCCCTCGCGGGCGGTCGGGTCTCGGCCTCGGTCGGCGACCTCGACTCGGGCGCCGACCTGCTGAGCGTCGACGAGCACCTGGCTCTGCCGGTCGGGCAGCTCGGTGCCGTCCTGCTGCTGATCGAGGTGTCGGCTCGCATCGAGGACGGCACGCTGCGTCCGCTCGACGAACTCGACCGACCGGGCGACCCCGGCGACCAGGGGCCCGGCGGTCTCTGGCCCTACCTCCGCCGGACGAGCCTCCCGGTGACCGACGCGGCGACGCTCGTCGGAGCATTCCGCGACGCGGCGGCGATCGACGCGCTCATCGGGCGGGTCGGCCTGGCCGCGGTGCGGGCACGGGGCGAGTCACTGGGACTCACGAAGACGGCCCTCCTCGACGTGACGCGGTCGTCGCGCGGCCCCGACGACGCGCCCGCGCTCGCCGTCGGCTCGGCCCACGAGCTGGCCGGTCTGATGGTGTCCCTGGCCCGCGGCGAGGTCGTCGACCGGGCCGTGTCGAACCGGGTGCTCGGCTGGCTGTCGCTGGGTGCCGACACGTCGCTCGTCGCCGCACCGTTCGGTCTCGATCCGCTCGGGCACCGACGTCTCGACCACGATCTCCAGATCGTCCACACGACGGGCGGCGACCCGGGGGTGCGCTCCGAGCTCGGAGTGCTGCGCGGACCGCACCGCAGCGTGGCGTACTGCGTGATCGTCACGTTCGACGACCTGACGCTCGCCCACCGCCTCCGCGCACTCGACGCCCTGCGGGCCGTGGGCACCGACGCGCTCGAGTACGTGCACTGAGCGGTTCCGGGTGGCCTGTCGTGTCGCGCCGGGCCGCGCGCGCCGCCGGGCCGCGCGTGCCGCCGTGCGCGCAGCCGCGCTGCGCGGCGGCTCAGTCGACGAGGTCGAGCCCTCGCAGGCGTTCGAGCGTCGCGACCCCGGCCGGCGGGCACCGGTCGGCGTCGGCCGAGGTCACCCAGTGCACCGCGCCGACCTCGGCGGCAGGGGCCGGCTCGGGGCTCGTCGCCGCGAGCTCGGCGGCGAAGACCGTCATGGCGACCTGTCGGCCCTCGGGCTCGCCGTGTGCCTGCGTCACGACCGTGAACAGCTCGGCCACGGTCGCCGGGTCGAGTTCGACGCCGACCTCTTCGCGTGATTCTCGGACCAGCGCCTCGGCCGCGGTCTCGCCGGCCTCGAGCTTGCCGCCCGGCAGGTAGAGGACGTCACGACCCCGAGCCGTGACCATCAGCATCCGCCGGTCACGGACGAGGGCGAGCGCGCTGACGACGATGGTGTCCATCAGGCCATCTTCGGGCACGAGCGCGGGGGAGCGGCGCCGCGACGGCGGTCAGCCCGCCGAGGCCTGACGCTCGTCGTCGACCGCGCGCAACGGCGAGGACGAGGAGGCGCGGCGCGCGTCGGTCACGCCGAACAGCGCCTCGAGACCGTCGCGGAACTCGTCGCCGCGACCCTCGCGGGCCAGCTCGCGCGCCCGGACGGAGGGGGTGTGCAGCAGGACGCCGGCAAGGTGTCGCAGGGCCGACTCGGTGCGCTCGGACGAGTCGCCGCGCGACCGCGCGCGCTCGATCTCGGCGTCGAGCAGGCCGAAGACGTGCTTGCGCAGGGCGACGACCGACGGGGTGAGCGACTGCTCGGCGGCGACGGCCTGGAACTCGGCGGCCGCCGACGTGACGAGGGCGCGGGCGTCCTCGGCCGCACTGAGCTGGGGCAGTGGGGCGTGGAGGCTGATGGTCTCGAGGTCGAGCAACTCGACACCCTCGACGCTCGAGACGAGCGGGTCCACGTTGCGGGGCAGGCCGAGGTCGATCACGAGGCGGCGACCCCCGGGGCGGACGACGTCGCGGGTCACGACCGGCTCGGTGGTCGAGGTGCAGGTGATCAGCACGTCGCTCCAGGCGACGGCGGTGGTGAGGTCGTCGTAGGGCGTCGCGGCGTGCTTGAGGCCGAACCACTCGGCGCGACCCGAACCCGAGTAGACGGCGAGCTGGTCGGCACCGCGGTCACGGAGCGCCGCGACCGTGGTGGCCGCGTACTGGCCGGTGCCCACGATGAGGACGCGCGCCTCGGACCAGTCGGTCACTCGTGAGGACGCCAACTCGAGGGCGAGGCGCACGAGTGAACGACCCGCGCCTCCGACGTTCGTCTGGTTCTTGATGCCGCGCGAGGTCTGCGACGCCTTCTGGAAGAGGCGTTCGAGGTCGCGCGAGGTGGTGCCGTCGTGGCGGGCGCGCTCGAGCGACCGGCGCACCTGGCCCGAGATCTCGTCCTCGCCGACGACGACCGACTCGAGGCCCGAGCTGACGGCGAACAGGTGCTCGACGACCTCGTCGCCGGTGATGACCCGCACGCTGTCACGCAGGTCGTCGGGCTCGACGCCGCTGGCCGTGCTCATGGTCTCGATCGTGGCCTCGACGGCCAGGGCGCTGCCCGCGGTGAGGGGCTCGTCGACGTCGAGGTAGGCCTCGAACCGGTTGCAGGTCGCGAGCACGACCGCGCCGCTGACGAAGTCGCTGCCGTCGACCAGGGTGCCCGCCGCCGAGGGTGCGCCGATGCTCAGCCTCTCGAGGAGGTCGAAGCTGGCGTTCTGGTGGGACGCCGTGAGGCAGATGAGCACTGAGTGATCCTAACTCTGATCGGCGTTTTCGGCTGGGCGTTGACTCGACGTCGAGTGGCCGGGAATGCATCCTGGCAGTTGCAACTTGCAACACGGGAGTCGGCGTCCGCATTCCGGACGGCGGCGCGTACCGCATCGACGAAGGAGAACACCATGACCTCGACCACCAGCATCCAGTGGCAGCTCGTCGCCCGCCCGCACGGCGAGCCCACCCCCGACGACGTCGCCCGGGTCGAGGTGACCCTGCCCGAGCTCGCCGACGGCGAGGTGCGCGTGCAGAACGAGTTCCTCTCGGTCGACCCCTACATGCGCGGTCGCATGAACGACGTGAAGTCGTACATCCCGCCCTTCGCGCTCGGCGAGACCATGACCGGCGGTGCCGTCGGCCGCGTCGTCGAGTCCCGCTCGGACGACCTGCCGGTCGGCACCGTCGTGCTGCACGACCAGGGCTGGCGCGACGTGGCCCAGGGAGGCGCGGCCGCCTTCCGCGCCGTGCAGCCCGTCGACGGCGTGCCGCTGTCGGCGTACCTGGGCGTGCTCGGCCTCACCGGCCTCACGGCGTACGTCGGCCTCACCGAGATCGCCGGCATCCGCGAGGGCGACGTCGTCTTCGTCTCGGGTGCCGCCGGGGCCGTCGGGACCATGGTCGGCCAGATCGCCCGCCTCAAGGGAGCCTCGCGGGTCGTCGGCAGCGCCGGCTCGGCCGAGAAGGTCGAGTTGCTGACCTCGAAGTACGGCTTCGACGCCGCCTTCAACTACCGCGACGGCGACGTCTCCGAGCTGCTCGCCGAGGCCGCGCCCGACGGCATCGACGTCTACTTCGACAACGTCGGCGGCGACCACCTGTCGGCCGCCCTCGCCTCGTTCCGCACCGGCGGCCGTGCGGCGCTCTGCGGCTCGATCGCGAACTACAACTCGACCGGCGCCCCGGTCGGCATCACCGGGATGACGAACATGGTCACCCGCGGCCTCACGATGAAGGGCTTCACCCTCGGCGACTACCGCCACCTCGCACCCGCCTTCCAGGCCGAGATGGGCCCCTGGCTCTCCGCCGGCGACGTGGTCTACGACGAGACCGTCGTCGAGGGCATCGACAACGCGTTCGACGCCTTCACCGGGCTGATGCGCGGTGCCAACGTCGGGAAGATGGTCGTCGCGGTCTCCTGACCCGCGCCTCCTCGGCCGCTCCAGCGTTCGAGGCGACCCGACCGTGAGGGTCTCGCCGGGGCGGGGCCGGCGGCGGGTCCCCTCGACGCGACGTCCAGCGGGCGATGGGACAATCGACCACGTGACCCAGACCTCCGCCCTGCCCGAGCAGCACCCGTTGGCCGCCGGCCTCACGACGCGTTCGCCGCTGGTCCGCGCGTTGCGTGGCGACCGGCCCGAGACGCTGCCGGTGTGGTTCATGCGCCAGGCGGGGCGCTCGCTGCCCGAGTACCGCGAGCTGCGCGTCGGCACCAAGATGCTCGACGCCTGCCTCACGCCCGACCTGGCGAGCGAGATCACGCTGCAGCCGGTCCGCCGTCACGGCGTCGACGCGGGCATCTTCTTCAGCGACATCGTCGTGCCGATCAAGCTGGCCGGCGTGGCGGTCGACATCGTCCCGGGTCGCGGGCCGGTGCTCGAGACGCCGATCCGCACGGCGGCCGACGTCGCGGCCCTGCGGCCCGTCGATCCGGAGGCGCTGGCCCCGATCGCCGAGGGCGTCGCCCAGACCGTCGCGCAGCTCGGCAGCACGCCGCTGATCGGGTTCGCCGGTGCGCCCTTCACCCTCGCCGCCTACCTCGTCGAGGGCGGGCCGTCGAAGGACCACATCCGTGCCCGCGCCCTCATGCACAGCGACCCCGAGACCTGGGACGCCCTGCTCACCTGGGCCGCCGACGTGACCGGCGCCTTCCTGCGGGCCCAGGTGCTCGCGGGTGCGAGCGCCGCCCAGTTGTTCGACTCGTGGGTCGGGTCGCTGTCGCTGGCCGACTACACCGCGCACGTCGCCCGCCACTCGGCGCGAGCCCTGTCGCACGTCGCCGACCTCCACGTGCCCCGCATCCACTTCGGCGTGGGCAGCGGCGAGGTGCTAACCGCCATGCGCGACGTCGGCACCGACGCCGTGGGAGTCGACTGGCGCATCCCGCTCGACGAGGCCTCGCGTCGCCTCGGCGGCTCGACCCCGGTGCAGGGCAACATCGACCCCGCCATGCTCCAGGCGCCCTGGGCGGTGCTCGAGGCGCACGTCCGCGACGTGGTCGAGCGTGGCCGGGCGGCCCCTGCCCACGTGCTCAACCTCGGCCACGGCGTCAGCCCCGACACCGACCCCGACGTGCTCACCCGCATCGTCGAGCTCGCCCACACGCTGTGACCCCGCCCGTCGTCACCCCGGGCGCCGTCGTCGACGTCGCCGTGGTGGGCGGCGGCATGGGCGGCATCGTGCTCGCCCGCGACCTGGCCGCCGCCGGGCTGAGCGTCGTCCTGTTCGAGGCGTCCGACCGTCTCGGCGGCGAGGTCTCGCGCCACGTGGTCGCCGGCATCGCGCTCGACGCCGGAGCCGAGAGCTTCGCCACCCGTGGCGGCACGGTCGCCGGCTTCGCCACCGAACTCGGCCTGGGCGACGACATCGTCCTGCCCGATCCCCGTGGCGCCTGGCTGCACGAAGCCGACGGCGAGTCGTTCCCGATCCCGCGCACGGGGTTGCTCGGCATCCCGGGCGACCCGTCCGCCGCCGACGTCCGCGCCGTCGTCGGCGAGGCCGGGGTGAGGCGCGCGCTCGGGGACGCCGAGCTGCCCGCCGAGGTCGGGGGCGAAGAAACCACCCTGGGGGGTCTCGTCAGGGCCCGCATGGGTGACGCGGTCGTCGACCGGCTCGTCAGCCCCATCGTCTCGGGCGTCCACTCGCTCCACCCCGACCTCCTCGCCGTCGACCGCGTCGCCCCCGGACTGCGCTCGGCCCTGCAGCGCGAGGGCAGCCTCGCCGCCGCCGTGCTCGGGCTGCGCGCCCTGGCCCCGGCCGGTTCGGCGGTGGCGGGCATCCGCGGCGGCCTCGCCCGCCTGGTCGACCCGATCGTCGCCGACCTCGAGCGGGACGGCGTCGACGTCCGGCTCGGCACCCGCGTCCGGTCGATCGACGAGACGAGCGTCGAGACCGCCGGTGGTGAGCACGTCCGGGCGAGACAGGTCGTGCTGGCCGTGGGGGACCACGACGCGGTGGCCCTGACGACCCGCGCCTCCTCGGTGCCGCCCGGGGCGATCACCCTCGCGACCCTCGTCGTCGACCGGCCCGAGCTCGACGCGGCGCCCCGGGGCACGGGCGTGCTCGTCGCCCCCGGCTCGACCGGACTGCGCGCCAAGGCCCTCACCCACGCGACCGTCAAGTGGAGCTGGCTGGCCAACCTGGCCGGGGGACGCCACGTGCTGCGGCTCAGCTTCGACTCGCCCGTCGTCGACCGCGGCACGCCCGACACCGAGGTGCGCGACGCGGCGCTCGCCGACGCCTCGACCCTGCTCGGCGTCGACCTCGCCGAGCATCACCTGGTCGGCTTCGGCCGGGCCACCTGGGACGCCCCGCGCCGGGCCGAGGCGGCGGCCGTCACCGAGCCCGTGGTCGAGGTCGTGCAGGCCGGAGGCGCGGTGGCGGGCCGCGGGCTGGCCGCGATCGTCGCCCACTCGCGTCGTCAGGCCGCCACCCTGGTGGCGGCGCTCTCGTCGCCCCCGTCCCGCGACTGAGGCCTCGGGGTCGGTCGGCTTCGGTCCGGCGCGGGCGTCGGGCAGCCGCCTCGGGCTACATTGGACGGACGTGTGCGGCACATGCCGTCGCGCGTACGACCACGAATGGAGTCCCCCGTGCGAGGCAAACTGATCTTCGTCGCCGGAGCCGCTGTCGGATTCGTGCTCGGCGCCCGCGCCGGCCACGACCGGTACGAGCAGATCACCGAGAGGGCGTCCAAGGTCTGGAACAGCCGGGCCGTGCAGCGCCAGGTCGCCAAGGGCCAGGACTTCGCCGGTGCCAAGACGGCCGACGGCGTCGACGCCGTCGTCACGGGCATCACCCGCGGCATCTCCAAGCTCTTCGGCGGCGGCCGCAAGAAATGACCGACTCGACGCGCAGCGACAAGGTCCGACACAAGACCAGGCCGCGGTCGCTCTTCGCCCTCGTGCAGGACGTCCCCACGCTGGTCACCGACCTCGTCAAGGGCGAGCTTGCCCTGCTCAAGTACGAGGTCATCGGCACGCTCAAGGCGTTCGGCATCGGTGCGGGGTTCCTGGTCGGTGCGCTGATCTTCGTCTTCGCCATGCTCGGCGTCCTGCTGACCGGCATCGTCCTGCTGCTCGCCATCTGGCTTCCCGGCTGGGCCTCGGCCCTCATCGTCGCCGGCGTGCTGCTGCTCGTCGCCGCCCTGCTGGCGTTCCTCGGGTACAAGTCGATCAAGAAGGGGCTCCCCGCGGTCCCCGAGAAGACCATCGCGAGCCTGAAGGCCGACCTCAAGGCCGTCAAGGGCGTGGGCTCGATCCCCGGCGCCCGCCTCGACGAGCGCTGACGCGCCTCCTCGACCCCCATCCTTCCCGTTCCCGACAGGAGCACCGTGAGCGACAGCACCGACATCCAGGCCCACATCGACCGCACGCGCGCCGAGCTCGCCGCGACGCTCAACGAGCTCGAGGACAAGCTGAACGTGCCCAAGCAGCTGGGCATCGCCGGGCACCGCGCCAAGGCGTCGTTCGACCGCGACAAGACCCCGTGGCTCGCCGCCGCGGGGGCGGGCGCACTGGCCGTCGCGGGCGTGGTCGTCGCGGTCGTCAAGCGCCGCTGAACGGTCGCCGGGCTCGCCCGACGTCTCGTCCCCGACGAGCACCCGGGCCCGTTCGCTCGACCGGGAGCAACCTGGTTGGGCTCCCAGCGTGCCGAGAGGGAGAATGACTGCATGAGTTCCAGCGCCGACGCGGCAGCGCCCGTACTGCCGACGTCCGATTCACCCGCAGCACCCGTCCAGACCGAGCCCGGTGACGACGCGGCGAGCACGCCGCCGCCCGTCGAACGCCTCGGCTACACGCTCTGGGCCGTGCTGCGTCGCGACCCGCAGAACCCCTACGCCCCCGAGCTCGACGACGTCCCGCAGCTCGACGCGGTCGTCGACGCCCTCGCCGGGCTCGGCGTCACCGTGCGCGGCTTCTACGACGTCAGCGCCCTGCGGGCCGACGCCGACATCATGATCTGGCTGCACGGCGAGGTCCCCGAGGCCGTTCAGTCCGCCTACCGGCAACTGTTGCGCACCGACGTGCTCGGCGGCCTGTTGCCCACCTGGAACGCCATGGGCATGCACCGCGAGGCCGAGTTCTCGCGCAACCACAGCCCGGCCTTCATGCGCGGCAAGGCGCCCGAGACCTGGCTCACGGTGTACCCGTTCGTGCGCAGCTACGAGTGGTACCTGCTGCCCGAGGCCGAGCGCCGTCAGATGCTCGCCGAACACGGCAAACAGGGTTCCGAGCACCGCGCGGTGCTGACCAACACGGTCGCCAGCTTCTCGCTCGGCGACTACGAGTGGATCCTCGCCCTCGAGGCGCCCGAGCTCGTCCAACTCGTCGACCTCATGCGCGACCTGCGCTACACCGAGGCCCGACGCCACGTCCGCGAAGAGATCCCGTTCTTCACGGGCCGCCGCATCCCCACCACCGACATCATCGAGGTCTTGTCGTGACCGACACCAGCCACATCACCAACGGGCGTCTCGTCCGCAACGCCACCCCCGCCGCCGCCTCGGGGCCCGAGCACGTCTCCGAGCCGACCGACTACGACGCCATCCTGCTGGCCGGCTTCGGTGGGCCCGAGGGGCAGGACGACGTCATCCCGTTCCTGCGCAACGTCACCCGGGGTCGGGGCATCCCCGAAGAACGGCTCGAAGAGGTCGCGACCCACTACCGCCACTTCGGCGGCGTCAGCCCGATCAACCAGCACAACCGCGAGCTAAAGGCGGCCCTCGAGGCCGAGCTCGAGCGACGCGGCATCGACCTGCCGGTCATCTGGGGCAACCGCAACTGGCAGCCGTACATGGCCGACGCCGTGCGTGAGGCCGACGATCGCGGGTTCCGCAAGTTGATCGCGGTCGCGACCAGCGCCTACTCGTCCTACAGCTCGTGCCGCCAGTACCGCGAGGACTTCGCGATGGCGCTCGACGCCACCGGGCTCGAGGCCACCATGCAGATCGACAAGGTGCGCCAGTTCTTCGACCACCCCGGGTTCGTGCAACCGTTCATCGACGGTGTGCGCGACGCGCTCGTCAAGGCTCGCGACGAGAACGAGGGCCTCGACCTCTCGACCGAGGTGCAGGTGCTGTTCGCCACGCACTCGATCCCGTCGACCGACGCGGCGAAGAGCGGCCCCGAGGCGCGCGGTTTCGACGCCGACGGCGCCTACGCCGCCCAGCACAAGGCCGTCGCCGAAGTCGTCATGGCCGCGGCCGAGGCCGCACTCGACCTCGACCTGCCCGAGGGTGGCGGCACGACCGTCCCCTGGCAGCTCGTCTACCAGTCGCGCAGCGGCCCGCCCTCGATGCCGTGGCTCGAGCCCGACATCAACGACGCCATCGACGACCTGGCCGGGGGCCCGACCCGCGCCGTGATCATCGTGCCGCTCGGGTTCGTCAGCGACCACATGGAGGTCATGTGGGACCTCGACAACGAGGCGATGGAGACCAGCGAGAAGAACGGTTTCTGGGCGACGCGCACCCCGACGCCGGGCATCGACCCGAACTACGTCACCGGACTGGTCGACCTCGTGCTCGAGCGTCGTGACGGCGTACCGGCAGAAGACCGTCCGCACGTGACCGACCTCGGGCCCTGGTACGACGTGTGTCGTCCCGGCTGCTGCGAGAACGTGCGACTCGGCTTCAAGCCCGCCGTGTCCGGGCTGGTCCCCTGACCCCGTGGCGACCATCCGCATCGGAACCCGGGGCAGCGCGCTGGCCGTCGCGCAGTCGACCACCGTCGCCGACCGCATCGCGGCTGCGACCGGCAACGACGTCGAACTCGTCCGCATCAAGACCGAGGGTGATCGGTCGCAGGGCACCGGTGAGTCGCTGGCGTCCCTCGGGGGCACCGGCGTGTTCGCCAGTGCCCTGCGCGAGGCGCTCCTCGCAGACGAGTGCGACGCGCTCGTGCACTCCCTCAAAGACCTGCCGACCGCAACGCACCCCGGTCTCGTCATCGGGGCGACTCCCGGTCGCGCGGACGCTCGCGACGCCCTCTGCGCCCGTGACGGGCTGACCCTCGAGGGACTGCCCGAGGGTGCTCGCGTCGGCACGGGGTCGCCGCGCCGTGCCGCCCAGCTGCTCTCGCGACGCCCCGACCTCGAGGTCGTCGACATCCGCGGCAACGTCGACACGCGGCTCGGCCGCGTCGGCGTCGACCTCGACGCGGTCCTGCTCAGCGCGGCCGGGCTCGGCCGGCTGGGACGCCTCGACGCCGCGACCGAACTGCTGGGGCTCGGCTTCTGGCCCAGCGCGCCGGGCCAGGGCTCGTTGGCCGTCGAGGTCCGCGAAGGCGACCCCGACGAGGCGCTCGCTCGCGGTCTGGCCGCCATCGAAGACGAAGAGACCCGTCTCGTGGTGACGGCCGAGCGGGCCGTGCTGGCCGGCCTCGAGGCCGGGTGCGCGGCACCCGTCGGTGCCAGCGCCGTCGTCGACGCCGGGTTGCTGTTGCTCAGCGCGACCGTGTACAGCCCCGACGGCAGCCGGCGCCTCAGCTCGTCGCACGCCGTCTCCCTCGACGACGGCCCGCTCGTCGCGCGCCTCGCCGACGTCCACGAGGTCGCCGGCCGTGTGGTCGACGAACTGCTCGACTCCGGCGCGGCCGAGTTCGCCCCGTTGGGCGGCGGACCGTCCGGCGGTGACCCCCTGGGCAGCGCCTCGTGACCGTCGACAAGCCGCTCAAGGGCGTCCGCGTCCTGGTGCCGCGCGGCGGCAAGTGGGGCGACGGGGTCGCGGCCTCCCTCCGGTCGCGCGGTGCCGCGCCGGTCATCGCCCCCCTCATCAACTTCGCCCCGGCCGAGACGCCCGAGCTGCTCGCCGCCGCCCTTGCCCGCCTCGAGTCCGGCGTCTACGAGTGGCTCGTCGTCACGAGTGCCACGACGGTCGACGTCCTGGTCGGCAACGGCATCCGGCCCCCGGCGTCGACCCGGGTCGCCGCGGTCGGCGAGACCACCGCGGCCGCTCTGAGCCTGGCGGGCATCCGCGTCGACTTCGTCCCCGAGGGCGACAACTCGGCCCGCGGGCTCGTGAAGGAGTGGCCGGCCGACGAGGTCACCGGTCGCGTGCTCGTGCCGCAGTCCGACCTGGCCGAGCCGACGCTCGTCGCCGGGCTGTCGGCCCGCGGGTTCGACGCCGAGTTCGTCTCGGCTTACCGCACGGTCGGCGTGCCCGTCTCGACCGAGGTGCGCGACGGCGTCGCCGACGGCTCGATCGGCGTGCTGCTCGTGACCTCGGGCAGCGTGGCCCGTCAGATCGCCGCCCAGCTGGCGCCCCTGCCGCCGGCGACCCTCGTCGCGTGCATCGGCCCGCGCACCGCCTTCGACGCCCGTGCCGCGGGACTGCCCGTGCACCTGATCGCCGAGACCCGATCGGCGGCCGCCCTCGTCGAGGCCGTGGTGGACCACGCCCTCGACGGCCCGTCCGCCGGAACGACCCCCACCGAGAAGGACTGATGTCTGACTTTCCCCGCGTGCGGCCCCGCCGCCTGCGCGCCACCCCTGCCCTGCGTCGTCTGACGGCCGAGACCCGCCTGCACCCCGCCGATCTCGTCCTGCCGATGTTCGTCCGCGAGGGCATCGACGAGCCGTCCCCGATCTCGTCCATGCCGGGCGTCGTCCACCACAGCCTGTCGAGCCTTCCCCGGGCGATCGAGCAGGCCGCCGAGGCCGGCGTCGGCGGAGTCATGCTCTTCGGCGTGCCCCTCGAGAAGGACGCCGTCGGATCGGGCGCGACCGACCCCGAGGGCATCCTCAACGTGGCCACCCGCGTGGCGGTCGACGCCGCCCAGGGTGCGCTGGTCGTCCAGACCGACCTCTGCCTCGACGAGTTCACCGACCACGGTCACTGCGGCGTGCTCGCCGCCGACGGTTCGGTCGACAACGACGCCACCCTCGTCCGCTACGACGAGATGGCGGTCGTCCAGGCCGAAGCCGGCTCGCAGTTGATCGGCATGAGCGGCATGATGGACGGCCAGATCGGTTCGGCCCGGGACGCGCTCGATGAGGCCGGCTTCGGTGGGACGGCGCTGCTCGCCTACGCCGCCAAGTACGCGTCGGCCTTCTACGGCCCCTTCCGCGAGGCCGTTCAGTCGACCCTCGTCGGCGACCGCCGTACCTACCAGATGGACGCCGCGAACGGGCGCGAGGGCCTCCGCGAGGTCGACCTCGACATCGCCGAGGGTGCCGACGTCGTCATGGTCAAGCCGGCCATGAGCTACCTCGACGTCCTCGCCGAGACCGCCGCGACCAGCACGGTGCCGGTCTGGGCGTACCAGATCAGCGGTGAGTACGCGATGATCCACGCGGCCGCCGCGAACGGCTGGATCGACCTCGACGCCGCGTCCTACGAGAGCGTCCTCTCGATCAAGCGGGCGGGGGCGGACGCGATCCTGACGTACTGGGCCACCGAACTGGCCACGCGCCTCCAGAAAGAGCGATTCTGATGACCGAGCAGAGCAACGACACCTACTTCACCCGGGCCAAGCGGTCCATCCCGGGCGGCGTCAACTCGCCCGTCCGCGCGTACGGCTCCGTCGGCGGGACGCCACGGTTCCTCGTGGGTGCCAAGGGTGCGTACGTCACCGACGCCGAGGGGCGCGACTACGTCGACCTCGTCGCCTCGTGGGGCCCCGCGATCCTCGGGCACACGCACCCCGAGGTGCTCGAGGCCGTTCAGCAGGCGGCCGCGCGCGGCCTGTCGTTCGGGGCGTCGACCCCGGCCGAGACCGAACTCGCCGAGCTGGTCCGTGAACGCGTCGCCGTCGGCGACCAGCGTCCGATCGGCAAGCTGCGCATGGTGTCCACCGGCACCGAGGCGACCATGACGGCCATCCGTCTCGCCCGCGGCTACACCGGTCGTGACCTGCTCGTGAAGTTCGCCGGGCATTACCACGGTCACTCCGACTCGCTGCTGGCCGAGGCCGGCTCGGGCGTCGCCACGCTGTCGATGCCCGGCTCGGCCGGCATCACGGCCGAGACCGCGGCCCAGACGCTCGTCCTGCCCTACAACGACCTCGACGCCGTGCGCGCGGCCTTCGACGAGCACGGCCCGCGCATCGCGGCCGTCATCGTCGAGGCGGCCGCCGCGAACATGGGTGTGCTCGCGCCGCAGCGCGGCTTCAACCGCAGCCTGTCCGAGATCACGCGACGCCACGGCTCGCTGCTGATCGTCGACGAGGTGCTCACCGGCTTCCGGGTCGGTCGGGCCGGCTGGTGGGGCCTCGAGGCGTCGCAGGTCGTGCCCGACGGTGCCGGGTGGGAGCCCGACCTCATCACCTTCGGCAAGGTCATCGGCGGGGGCATGCCGCTGGCGGCCCTGGGCGGACGCGCCGAGGTGATGGACTTCCTCGCTCCGCTGGGGCCGGTCTACCAGGCGGGCACGCTCAGCGGCAACCCCGTGGCCGTCGCCGCCGGCATCGCCACGCTGAGGCTCGCGACTCCCGAGGTCTACGCCCGGCTCGACACCGTCGCCGACCAGCTGTCCGCCGGCGTCTCGGCCGCCTTGTCCGCCGAGGGGGTCGGGCACAGCGTCCAGCGCGCCGGGTCGCTCTTCTCGTTCGCCTTCACGCCGACGGCCCCGAACGACTACGACGACGTCCGGGCCCAGCAGACCTGGCGCTATCCGCCGTTCTTCCACGCCATGCTCGACGCCGGGGTCAACCTGCCGCCGTCGGTGTTCGAGGCGTGGTTCGTCACGGCGGCCCACGACGACGACGTGGTGTCGCGCATCCTCGACGCCGTACCCGCAGCGGCCAAGGCCGCAGCGGCCGCCCAGGCGCCCCACTAGTCCGCGCGAGCGCGCGTCGCGCCTCCGTTCCGGCTCGCCGGGGGCTCGGCCTGCTCTGCGTGCCGAGTTCGCCCTGCCCGTCACTCTGGGCTTGGCCTGCTCCGCCGCACCCCGCCACGATGTAAACAACCCGCCACATCATTTCTTGGCGGGTTGTTTACATCGTGGCGGGGTGGCGGGGTGGCGGGGTGGCGGGGTGGCCGGCTGGCCGGGTGGGCCGGCGGCGGGCGCTCCGGCAGCGGCTACGCGTGGCGCCGTGATGCACCGGGCGGCTCAGCGGCGGCGCACTAGTCCTCGTCCACCCGGGGTCAGCGGCGGCGGGCGCGGGCCGACCAGCGACCGTCGGCCCGACCGATGACGAGCGGGTGGTCGAACGCGCCCGACACGAGGTCGGACGTCAGCACCTCGTCGGCCGGGCCGGTGGCGAAGACCTCGCCGTCGCGCAGCAGCAGGGCGTGCGACGTGCTGCTCGGCAGGTCTTCGAGGTGGTGCGTCACGGTGACCGAGGCCATCCCGGGGTGGGCCGTGCGCAGCTCGTCGACGGTGTCCAGCAGGTGTTCCCGCGCCGCGACGTCGAGCCCCGTCGCCGGTTCGTCGAGCAGCAGCAGGGCCGGCTCCGAGACCAGGGCGCGAGCGATCAGTGCCCGACCGCGTTCGCCCTGGGACAGCACGCTCCACCGTGCCGCGAGGCGGGACGAGAGGCCGACGCTCGCGACGAGGTCGACGACCCGCGCCTCCTGATCGTCGGTGGGCGCCCAGCGGGGCACCGGGTCGCTGCTGCCCGTGACGCCGGTCAGCACGACCTCGCGCACGGTGTTGTCGCCCACCATGCGGTGGCGGGGATCGACGTGGCCGATGTGGCGGCGCAGCTCGCTCAGCTCGACGCGTCCGAGGCGGCGGCCGAGGACGTCGACCGTGCCCGCCGTCGGATGGCCGAGCGCACCGCACAACGTCATCAGCGTGGTCTTGCCGGCTCCGTTGGGGCCGATCAGCGCCCAGTGCTGGCCGGCGTCGACGCGCAACGACACGTCGTGCAGCAGATCACGACCGCCCCGGGTCACCCGCGCGTCGACGACGTCGAGGACGGGCGGCACCGGGGCGGCCGCGAGGGGAGCTGAGGTCACGCGCGGTAGACGCCCGCCTCGCGCACCTGGTCGAACAGGCCCTGCAGGCGCGCGGGCTGCTCGCGCACGGCGGCGGCCGCCGCCTCGGCGTCGTCCGCCTTGACGGCGTCACGGAAGGCCACGGTGAAGGCGTGAGCCTGGGGGTAGTCGAAGATGCCGTTGGCCGACGGGCGACGCAGCAACAGCAGGAGGCGCGGGCCGGTGTTCGACCACAGTCGCGTCAGCGATTCGCTGTCGGCCGCGGCCAGCAGGATCTCGTTGGCCCGCACGAGGCCCGCGATGTCTTCTTCTTTCTTCGCCTTGAAGGCCTTGGCCCGGGTGTCGAGCAGACCGACGACCTCGGCACGCTGGGCCTTGTCGAGCTTGGGTACGGCGCGCTCGACGAACAGCGACCAGACGGCGTAACCCACGTCGACGGTGTCGACGAACTCGTCGTACGAGGGGTCGACGATGCGCGTGTAGCGGTTGGCCTCGATGTCGACCAGGGCCTGGTCGGCGAGCTTGGCGATGGCCTCGCGGACGGGTGTGCGGGAGACGCCGAGCCAGGCGACCAGCTGGTCGTCGTTCAGACGTTCGCCGAACTCGAGGGTGCCGTCGATGATCGCGGCGAACATCTTGTCGTAGACGACGTCGCGCAGCAGGCGGCGGGGAGCGGGAGTCTGGTCGTCGTTCTGGGGGATCGGCATCGGGGGCCTCCGTCGTGTGTGCGGATGGGTGGCGACGGTCGACGGTGCGGGACACCGCGGTCGGTCGGGTTCGTCGACCCGGCCCTGAACCGGTCGCCGACATGTCGAGCATAAACCCGTGGGCTGAGTACGTATGGGTGATCCGGAGTTCTAGATTCGCGATCCGCCGACGCGCACGACCGTCCGGCCCCGGGTCCGACCCGCCAGGATCGCCTCGCCGGCGTCCACCACGTCGGCGAGGGCGACCTCGTCGGTCATCGAGTCGAGCAGGTCGAGGTCGAGGTCTCGCGCCAGTCTGTCCCAGGCGCGCTGCCGCAGCTCGAGGGGCGCCTCCACCGAGTTCACGCCGGCCAGGGTCACGCCCCGCAGGATGAAGGGCAGCACCGTCGTCGGCAGGTCGGCCCCCTGGGCGAGCCCGCACGCCGTCACGGTGCCGCCCCACCGGGTCTGGGCCAGGACGGTGGCGAGGGTGTGGCTGCCGACCGAGTCGACGCCGCCGGCCCAGCGGGCCCGCTGCATCGGCTTGCCCGCGCCGGACAGCTCGTCGCGGTCGATCAGGGTGGAGGCCCCGAGCGAGCGGAGGTAGTCGCCCTGCTCGGCGACGCGACCCGAGGAGGCGCTGACCGAGTACCCGAGGCGGCTCAGCACCGCGATCGCCACCGACCCGACGCCTCCGGCCGCCCCGGTCACCACGACGTCGCCGTCGTCGGGGCCGACGTCGCGCTCGAGCCGGAGGACGCTGAGCATCGCCGTGAAACCCGCCGTGCCGATGGCGGCGGCGCGCCGGCCGTCGATGCCGCGGGGGAGCAGCACGGCGCTGTCGGGGTCGATCACGACCCGTTCGGCGAAGCCGCCGGGCTTCGTCTCGCCGTGGCCGGCACCGTTGACGAGCACCTCGTCGCCCGGTGCGAAGCGCGACGAGCCCGAGGAGGCCACGACGCCGACCAGGTCGATGCCGGGCACCAGTGGGTCGACGCGGGCCACCCCGGGGTCGCCGCGCAGGGCGAGCCCGTCCTTGTAGTTGACGCCGGACCAGGTGACGTCGACGACGACGTCACCCGGCCCGGCGACCGGTTCGTCGAGCTCTCTCAGCTCGGCGGTCCTGCCCTTCTCGACCACGATCGCACGCATGCGACCGAGGCTACGCGGGCGCGATCAGGCGAGGCCAGGGGCGGTCAGGCGCGATCGACGGGGCCGGACGCCCCGGCCTTGCCCCCGAGGAAGCCGCCCAGCGCGCTGACGAGGTCGAGCCCCGTCGTGGCCTTCACGACGTCCTGCAGCTGCGTCATGTTGTTGGCAACGGACTTGGTCAGCTCGTTGGCGCCGTCGGTCGACACCACCGTCAGGGCGTCGATGTTGCCCATCGGGGCCGCCATCTCGCGGGCGATCTCGGGCAGGCGCGAGATGACCTGCGACGCGAGCGCCGCCTGGCCGAACTTGCCCTGCGCCTCGGCCAGGGCGTCGACCGCCTCGGCCTCGGCGAGACCCTTGGCCTTGATGGCCGCGGCCTCGGCCCGACCGGCGGCCTCGACCGCCGCGGCCTCGTTCTCGGCCGCGTTGCGGGCGGCGTCGGCGAGCTGGGTGCGGCGGAACGCCTCGGCCTCGACGGCGGCGTTGGCCGCGTCGCGCTCGGCCTCGGCGTTCTGCACGGACGCGTAGGCCGCGGCCTCGGCGGGCTGACGGACCTCGATGTTGAGTCGCTCCTGGTTGACCTTGGCCTGCTCGGCGACGGCGATGCTCTCTTGTTCGGCGACCAGCTTGTCTTGCATGGCGCGGGCGAGCTCACCGGCGGCGGCGGCCTCGGCCTGTGCCCGGTCGGTCTCGGCCTTGATCTGGGCCTGGCGCACGTCGAGCTGCAGCTGGCGCTCGGCCGTCTGCTGGGTGTTGCCGATGCGGGCCAGGGCCGCGATGCGCTCGGCCTCGGCCTCGGCGACATCGGCGTTCTGCTTGGCGACGGCGGCCTCGGCACGCCCGCGGTCGGCCAGGTACGTGCTGCCCGGCGTCTCGATCTCGCGGATGTTCATCGTCTCGATCTGGAGGCCCAGCTCGGCGAGCTCGCCCTTCGTCTCGTTCACGGCGTCGGCCGCGAGGCGCGAGAAGTTCTTGACCAGGTCGTCGACCGGCTGGCCGCCGATGAGACCGCGGATCGAACCCTCGAGCGACTGCTGCACGATGACGGGCAGCTGCTGCTGCTGCAGCAGGTAGCGCTGAGCGGCGCGACGCACCCCGTCTTCGGTGCCGGTCACCTTGAAGTTGACCGTCGCCTTGACCGCGGTGCGGATGTAGTTGGCGTCGATCGCCTGCACCTCGACCGGGGTCTGGTACTGCTCGAGCGACAGCTTGAAGCCCTCTTGGAAGATCGGCCACACGAAGGTGCGGCCACCGATGATGACCTTCTGCGGGCTGGAGATGCCCCCGCCCTCGGAGCGTTCGGCACCACGGCCGACCACGATCAGCGCCTCGTTCGGCGGGACGCGCCGGACGCGGCTGGCGACGAACGACAGCAGGGCGAGCACGATGACGACGGCGACGACGATGGCGACGACGCTGACGTTGGAGGAGATGAAGTCCACAGGGCTTCCTTTCAGTTGGTCCGGGGATCACGTGACGCGGAGGCCTCGTCGGCGTCGAGCGCCTCGACCTGCACGCGCGGGCCGTTCTCGGCCACGACGCGGACGCGGACGCCGCGCTCGATGCGTGCGTCACTGGTCGCGAGCCGACGCTCGAGCTCGCGGACGTCGTCGAGCCGCACCTCGCCGCCGGCCGGGCCGGTGGCCTCGGTCGTGACGCCGACGAACCCGACGGGCGACCAGTGGCCGCCGCTCTCGCGGCGCGTCACGCGGCGGACGACGAGCTGGATCAGCACGAGGGCGACGAGCGCCATGCCGACGGCGACCGCGTACGTCCACCCCGCCGCGAGGTCGGTCTGCGACGTGACGACCCCGGCGAGCCCGAAGATGGCCAAGGCCGCGCCCAGGGCGACGCCCGACACGAGCCCGTCACCGACGTCGAAGACGTCGAGCAGGTCGCCCACGACGATGCTGACGAGCAGGAGCAGGAGTCCGATCGCCCCCACCACGATGAACGTGATCATGTGCCGAGCCTGTCAGAGTCCGGCCGGTCGCACATCGCCTGTGCGACGGACCCGGGGTGACGACGAGGCGGTCGGCCCTGGGGACGAGCCGACGAAGGGCCCACGGGGACCCCGCCCGCGACCTGCGCGCCCGTGCCCACGACCTGCCCGCCCGTGCCCACGACCTGGCCGCCCCCGCTCGCGCTTCCGTCAACCGAAGAGGATCGCGGCCTCGTCGTAGCGGTTCTGCGGGACGACCTTGAGGCTGTCGAGGGCCTCCTCGAACGAGACGTGGACGATCTCGGTGCCTCGCAGGGCGACCATGCGACCCCAGCGTCCCTCGACCACCGCGTCGCTCGCCGCCATGCCGAGTCGCGTGGCGAGCACTCGGTCGTAGGACGTGGGCGTTCCGCCGCGTTGGATGTGCCCCAGCGTCGTGGCGCGGGTCTCGATGCCCGTGCGCTCCTCGATGACGGGGGCGAGGCGCTCGCCGATGCCACCGAGGCGCGGGCGGCCGAAGGCGTCCAGGCCACGCTCGGAGTGCACGTCGCTCTCGTGGTCGGGCACGAAGCCCTCGGCGACGACCACCAGCGGTGCGCGCCCCCGGTCGTAGGCCGACTGCACCCACTCGACGATCTGGTCCATGCTCGTCGCCTGCTCGGGGATGAGGATCGCGTGGGCCCCCGCGGCCATGCCCGAGTGCAGGGCGATCCACCCCACGTGCCGGCCCATCACCTCGGCGACCATGCACCGGCTGTGCGAGTCGCCCGTGGTGCGCAGGCGGTCCATGGCGTCGGTGGCGATCTGGACCGCGGTGTCGAAGCCGAAGGTGTAGTCGGTCGCCCCCAGGTCGTTGTCGACGGTCTTGGGCACGCCGACGATCTTGAGCCCGGCGTCCGTCAGGCGCTTGGCCGCGGCCAGGGTGCCCTCTCCGCCGATGGCGACCATGGCGTCGATGCCGAAGCGCTCCATGTTCTCGGCGATGCGGTCGACGCCGCCGTCGCCCTCGAACGGGTTCGTGCGACTCGTCCCGAGGATCGTGCCGCCCTGCTTGGCGATGCCCTGGATCTCTTTGCGGGTGAGGGGCATCACGTCGCCGTCGACGACGCCGCGCCAGCCGTCGCGGAAACCGACGAATTCTTGTCCGTGGATCTGCGTGCCCTTGAGCACGGCGCCGCGGATGACCGCGTTGAGACCGGGGCAGTCGCCACCGCTGGTGAGGATTCCGATTCGCATCGAGGGGCTCCATCGCATCGAAGGGCCCGATCGACGGGCCGAGGTCGAGACCCATCATGGACCACGAGGAGGCGCGACACCTGTCCACGGGGCCGGTCGCCGCCCGGCCCGGTCGCGCAGGCGGCCGTACTACCCTCGCCTGCATGAGCAACGAGCAGCCGGGGCGTCCTCCGTCGCCGTGGGCACGCTTCGCCCGGCCTGCGCCGACCGAGCCCGACCGGGGCGAGTTCCCGTTCGGCCCCCCTCGGCCGGTGCACCCCGAGACGGCCGCGGCCGACCACGGCTGGCCGCTCGACCACTCCGGTGCCCCGCAGCAGCCCGTCGCTCAGCAGCCGTTCTTCCCCCAGCCGGTCGGGCAGCAGCCCGCCGTCCAGCAGACGGCCGCGCTCACGTGGGACTCCGACGGTCGTCAGGTCTGGTCGCCGGCGCCCGGGGCCGCACCCGCCGCCGGGTCCGCGATCGACGCCCGGCCCGAGAACGCCGGCCTCGGCTCGTACTTCTTCCCCGCCGACGACGACTGGTCGTCGGCGCCGCCCCGCACCGACGACGAGGGCCGTGGTCTCGCGATCGCTTCGATCGTCTTCGGAGTCTTCTTCGCGCCCCTCGGCCTGGTCTTCGGCATCGTGGCCGCGCGACGCGCCCGGGCCGCCGGCCGACCGGCCACCCTCGCCCTGACCGGCATGGTGATCGCCTCGATCGTCATCGTCCTGAGCCTCGCGTACGCCATCGCGGCGCTCGACTACTTCTCGCAACTCGCGACGGCCTGCGCCCAGCTCGGCCCGGGCGACTACGTGAACGGTGACGGCCAGACCGTCACCTGCGGCTGACCCGGCCGGCCACCGTTCGGCATCGGCCACCGCCGGGCACCGGGCGCGGGCTGTCGGGGGCGCAGGCCGTCCCGCACGACCCGCGCCGCGCCTCCTCGGCTAGAGCGAGACGGTGCCGGTGTCGGCGACGTTCTTCGGGTGCCCACCGGTGACGGCCGCTTTGGCGTACTTGAAGAGGGTGACGGCCTTCGGCTCGTTGCTGATCCAGTACTCGGCGGTGTCGACGTCGACCTCGAGCAGGGCGACGCTCGGGTCGTCGCGGCCCTGGTCGAACCAGGCCTCGGCGCCGGTCGTCCACAGCTCGTCGACGAGCGCGGAGTCCTTGACGATCGACGCCCTGCCCGCCAGCGACAGGTAGCCCTTGCCGGTCTCGACGGCGACGTTCACCTGGGGGTGCGCCTTGACGTCGTCGACCTTCGGAGAGGGGTCGCGGGTGAAGAAGTACACCTTGCCGTCGAAGTCGCGGTCGACGATCGCGAGGGGTCGGCTCACGAGGTGACCGTGGCTGCTCTGTGTGGTGAGGATGCCGATGCGGCCCGCGTCGAGGACCTCGCCGATCTTCTTGGTGTCGTTGGTCTCAGTCATGCCGGGGACCCTACGCCGGAGGCTCGTCGGCGGTCACAGCGCCGGAGGCTCGTCGGCGGTCACCGCACCGGAGATCCGCCGGCGGTCACCACCGAGGAGGCGCGGTGCCGGTCGCAGGTCACGTCGCCTCGTGCACCGCACCCCTCGCAGGCGACCAGTTGCTCCCGGCACTGCACGTCGACGCAGTTCTGCATGCGGCTGGTCGCGGTGCCGCAGACCTCGCAGCGACCGATCACGGCCGCGTGGTCGCTGAACTCGACCGAGCCGCGACCGTCGAAGACGTAGAGCGAACCGTCCCACAGGCCGTCGTCGCCGAAGCGCTCGCCGTACCGCACGACACCGCCGTCGAGCTGGTACACCCGCGAGAAGCCGCGGGCCGTCATCAGCGACGAGAGCACCTCGCAGCGCACCCCGCCCGTGCAGTACGTGACGACGGGCTCGTCCTTGAGATGGTCGTACCGCCCGCTGTCGAGTTCGGCCACGAAGTCGCGGGTGGTGGCCACGTCGGGCACCACGGCCCCTCGGAACCGGCCGATGCGCGACTCGTACTCGTTGCGTCCGTCGAAGAAGGTGACCTGCTCGCGGTCGACGAGGTCGTGCAGCTCGTCGGGGGAGAGGCGCTCGCCCGTCCCCACCACGCCGGACCCGTCGACCTCGAGCTCGCCGGGAGCGCCGAACGTCACGATCTCGTCGCGCACCTTGACCGACAGGCGGGGGAAGTCGTCGCCGGTGCCCTCGCTCCACTTGACGTCGAGCTGGGCGAAGGCGGGATGCTGTCGGGTCTTCTTGAGCCACCGTTTGACGTCGGGCAGGTCGCCGCCGAGCGTGCCGTTGACCCCGTGACGAGAGACGAGCACGCGTCCGCGGAGGTCGAGGGACTCTGCGAGGTCGCGCTGCCAGAGACGGACGGCCTCGGGGTCGGCCAGCGGGGTGAACGCGTAGAACAGCACGATTTTCGGGGTGGCCATCCCGGCAGTCTAGTTTTCGGCCCCACTGCTCGACGCACAGGGCATGAATGCCTTATTGTCTTCACTGGCATATCTGACACCAGCAGAGAGGCGCCGATGCCCGTCCCCACCCCCGCCCGTCCGGTCATCCCCCGTCGCCTGCACAAGGACGCCGTCTACGACCATCTCGTCGAGGCCGTCCTCGACGGCACCCTCCGGCCCGGTGAACGACTCCGCGACGCCGACTGCGAGGACTGGCTGGGGGTCTCGCGCACGCCGATCCGCATCGCCATCGCGAAGCTCGAGCACGTCCAGCTGGTCGAATCGATCGGTGGCCGGTCGAGCTTCGTCGTGGTCCCCCGGCGCGAGACCTCCCTCGACCTCCTCTCGAGCGGGTGCGCCCTGCTCGCTGCCGCCCACGACTCACTCCCGGGCGGCCCGCGAGATCACGAACGGGTCGAGATCGCCGAGGGTCTGCGGGCCGTGGCGGACGCCTGCGTCACGGGTCCGACGAGCCCTGCGGCGACCGCCGCCGGCGCCGTCGCCGACTCGTGGGACGACCTGTGGTCCGTGGTCGCCGGGCTGCGGGCGAGCGGACTCGCCGCCCGTCACGCGCGTCGCCTCGGTCTGCCGCTCCGCCATCATCTGCGAGAGCTCTCGTCGTCCGACCTCGTCCGGGTGGCGGATCTCGCCTCCGACGCGGCCCGCCACCTCGAGGAGGGCGACCCCCTCGACTTCACCCCCGGCCTCGTGCGGTCGGTCGCGTCCCTGTGCGGGCTCGTCGACCGAGCCGACGTGGTCCCCGGCGGCCGGGATGCCTCGAGGCCGGTCGGTGGGTCCCGTCCCCGAGCGGCACCCCTCGCCGACGGCGATCAGCGCCTGCACGACCTGCCGGTGCGCCGTCGCCTCAGTGACGACGTCCACGACCTCGTCCTCAGGGCCGTCCTCGACGGCACCTTGGCTCCCGACGAGAGACTCGTCGACGCCGAGCTCATCGCCTGGCTCGGCGTCTCGAGGACGCCGATCCGCCACGCCCTCGAACGGCTCGACGAGACGGGTCTCGTCGAGCTCGCCCCGAACCGGTACACCCGCATCGCCCGGCCCGACGCGGCGGAGGTCGTGGCGGCCCGCGAGCTGTACGCGGGCCTGGTGTCGTGGTCGGCCGATCTCGCGTCGGCTGCCGGGGGCGGTGACGCCGACGCCCTCGCGGCCGTACGGCGACTCGACGCCGTCGTCGGGCGAGCAGAGGGTCGCGCGATGACGCTGTCGACCCTGTCGATCCTGGCCCCGGTGATCAGGCGGGCGGTCTCGGCCGGCCGGTCCCGGGCTCTCTCGCACGAGCTCGACGTCCTCGAGCCGCGCCTCGCCCACGGTGCTGTGTCGTGCCGGTTCGAGCTGCCGCCGGGTTCGTGGCGGTCGTTCTCCCGTGCCGTCGCGGGCGCCGCCCCGGGCGCCGACGGCGGGGTCGGCCCGGCCGTCGCCGCGTTCGTGCGCTCACTGCGCCCACCGGCCGACCGAGCGCTCCGCGCTGTCGGGGGCAGCGTCTAGCATCGCGACATGGACCAGGTCGAGATCGCCGTGACCGACTCCGACGCCGGCCCCGACGGCGGTGTGCCCTCAGCCGCCGGGTCGCCGGCCGTCCGGCTGGGCACGGTGTACTCGTCGGCCCGGCCGGTCGACGTCCGAGCGACGCTCCGACCTCTCAGCCGTGGCTCGGGCGACCCGGCCTTCCGGGTCGTCGGCGACTCCACGTGGCTCGCACTGCGCACGCCGACCGGTGAGGCGACGCTGTGCGTGTCGGCGAGTCGCGCCTCCTCGTCCGTCCGCGCCGACGCGTGGGGGCCGGGTGCGGCCTGGGCGGTCGAACACGTGCCCGAACTGCTCGGCCGGGGTGACGACTGGTCGGGGCTCGACGTCACGACCAACGCGTTCCTCGCCGACGCTCGTCGGCGGCAGCCGGGGCTTCGCCTCACCCGCACCGAGCTCGTGCTGCAGGCCCTCGTCCCGGCGATCCTCGAGCAGAAGGTGACGAGCGTCGAGGCCTGGCGCGCGTGGCGACAGCTCGTGCGTCGCCACGGCACGCCGGCCCCCGGTCCGGCGCCCGAGGGGCTCGTCGTCCCGCCGGACGCCCAGGGCTGGCGTCGCATCCCGAGCTGGGAGTGGCACCGGGCCGGTGTCGGTCCCCAGCGGTCGGCGACCGTCATGAGGGTCTGCGCGGTGGCACCCGCACTCGAGCGCACGCTCGCCGTCGGTCGGGGTGGCGACGAGGTCGCGACGCGCCTCCGGTCGATCCCCGGCGTGGGCGTCTGGACCGCCGCCGAGACGACCCAGCGTGCCCACGGCGACCCCGACAGCCCCAGCGTGGGCGACTACCACCTCCCCGCCGTGGTCGGGTGGGCGCTCATCGGTCGTCCCGTCGACGACGACGGCATGCTCGAGCTGCTCGAGCCGTGGCGTGGCCACCGTGAACGCGTCATGCGGCTGATCACGGGCAGCGGGTTCTCGAAGCCGAGGTTCGGCCCGCGCATGACCATCCAGGACCACCGCTCCCACTGACGCGGTCGCCGGCCGAGGTCACCGCGCCTCCGCGACCGGACGCCGAGGAGGCGCGGGTCAGCCCTGCGGGTCGGGCGACGCGTCCGTGCCGATCGCCTCGAGCACGCGCCCCGAGAACGCCTGGACGACCTCGGCGTCCGCCCCGAGCACGTCCGCGAAGTACCTCTTGATCGCGGCCGTGTGGCCCCGGGTCGCGGCGAGCATGGCCCGGCGGCCGTCAGGCGTCAGCTCGACCCAGGTGCCGCGCGCATCGGACGCGCACTCGGTGCGGCGCACCAGCCCACGGCGCTCCATGCGGGTGACCTGGTGGCTGACCCGGCTCTTCTCCCAGCCGATCTGCTCGGCGATGTCGCGCACGCGCGAGCGTCGGTCGCTGCTCCGGCCCAGGCCGACGAGGATCTCGTACTCGGGGGCGGAGACGCCCGAATCGCTCTGCAGGCGGACTTCGAGGGCACGGTCGAGCCGTCGTCTCATGACGTAGAAGGAGTCCCAGACGACCCACTCCTCGTCGGTGAGTTCGTCGGCCATTCGCCCAGTGTAGGGACGGTGGCGCGGCATATCCTCGACCCATGTCCGATGTGCACGCCGACGAAGTCACGCAGCAGACCGTCGAGACGGCCCGCCGCTGGTGGGACGCCGCGCGTGCCGTCCCCGTGCAGGGCCCGGCCGCCCGTCTGACCGAGGTGTTGCGCGACCCCCGCGGGCTCGACTTCGCCCGCGAATTCGCCGACCGCGTCGTCCGACCCGAAGACGACCGGGCGGCCGCGTCCGCACTCGACTCGCTCAGCCGACGCACGCCGGCCCTGCTGCCCTGGCACCTGCGGGCGGCGATCTCGTTCGGCGGGGGCTTCGGCCCGCTCGCACCCAAACCGATCATGCCGGTCGCGCGGCGGACGCTGCGCCACATGGTGGGGCACCTGCTCGTCGACGCGCCACCCGAGAAGCTCACGCAGGCCCTCGCCGGCCTGCGGGGCGACGGCGTCAGGCTCGACCTGACCGCCTGGGGGCCCGTGGTGTCGGGCCCGACACAGGCCGAGCGGCGCGTCGCCGCGGTCCGAGCCCTGATCGAGCGGCCCGACGTCGAGCGCGTCACGACGACCGTCCGCGAGCTCGTCGGCCCGACCTCGCCCTGGTCCTTCGACGAGACGAGCGACCTGGCCGAGTCGAGGCTCGGGCCCCTGCTCGAGCTCGCGGCGTCGACGGGCACCCTCCTCACCCTCGGCGTCGACCGGCACGCCGACGTCGACCTGACGATCGACGTCTTCACGCGATTGCTCGACCGACCCGGGTTCGAGTCCGTCACGGCGGGCATCGTCGTCCAGTCGTACGTCCCCGAGGCACTCGACTCGCTGCGGCTGCTCACCGACTGGGCCCGGGACCGTGTCGACCGGGGCGGCGTCCCGATCTCGGTCCGGCTGGTCAAGGGCGGGTCACGTCGTGACGAGATCGTCGACGCCCGCCTGCACGACTGGCCCGTCGTCACCTTCGAGGCCAAGCACGAGACCGACGCCAGCCACCTCCGGCTGGTCGAGTTCGCCCTGAGGCCCGAGAACGCCGCGGTCGCCCGGGTCGGACTCGCCGGGCACGACGTCTTCGACCTGGCCCATGCCGTCACGGTCGCCCGTCGCCACGGCACCGACCACCTGCTCGACGTCGAGATGTGGCTGGGGTCCGCGCCCGGTCTCGCCGAGGTCGTCCGCTCCGAGCTCGGTTCGCTCGTCCTCCAGGCGCCGGTGATCGTCTCCGGCGAGTTCGACTCCGCCGTGCGACACCTGGTGGGCCGGCTGGACGCGCTCGCCGACCCCGAGGGATTCCTCTCGAGCACCCTCGACGTCGACCACGAGGCCGCGTTCGCCCGCGAGGCGCGTCGGCACGACCGCGCCGTCGCGACCGCGGCCGAGCTGCCCACCGTGCCCCGGCGGCGACGAGACCGGTCCGGGCCGCTCGACGAAGGCCCCGACCACGTCGTCGACTTCGTGGCCGAGGCCGACACCGATCCCTCGCTCGACGGCAACCGCCGGTGGGCCCGGGGCGTGCTCGGGCGCGCCCGTCGGTCGACCGCCGGCGTCGAGACCGCCGACGCGGCCCCCTCCCTCGGGCTCGCGTCCTCGGGGGGCGCAGCCCTCGACGACGCGACCCTCGAGGCGCTGGTGACCCGCGCCTCCTCGGCCGGGGCGGCCTGGGGCGGCCAAGAGCCCGAGACCCGCGCCGAACTGCTCGACCTCGCGGGCCGCGAGCTCGCCCTGCGGCGCTCGCGCCTCGTCGAGGTGTCCGTCAGCGAGTCCGGCTCGACCCTGTCCGAGGCCGACCACGAGGTCGGCGCGGCCGTCGACTCGGCCCACCGGCTGGCTGTCCTGACCCGCGACCTCGCGACCGTCGACACGGCCGAGCACCGGCCCCCGCGGCTGACGGTCGTCGTGCCCGACCTCGTCACACCCGTCGCCAGCACGGTCGAGGGGGTGCTCGCGGCGTTCGGCGCCGGCAGTGCGGTCGTCGTCCACCTGCCCCCCGGTCGGCGGCGGGCGGTCGCCGTCGTCGCGGAAGCGCTCTGGGCGGTCGGCGTCCCCGACTCGCTCCTGGCCCTGGTCGTCGCCGACGACCCCGACCACGAACGGGCCCTGCTGACGCACCCCGTGGTCGACCGGGTGGTCGCCCACGCGCCGATCGAGACGGCCGTCGGCCTCCGCGACGTGCGCCCGGACCTCGACCTCGCCGTGCGGACCCGGGGGGTCACCTCGCTCGTCGTCACCCCCTCGGCCGACCTCGAGCTCGCCGCCGCCGACGTCGTCGCGAGCGTCGTGGACCACGCCGGCCGCGGCCACGGCGCGCTCGACCTCGTGCTCGCCGTCGGTTCCGTGGGTCACGGCGAGACGTTCCGTCGCCTGCTGCGCGAGGCCTTCGAGGCGGTCGTCGTCGGTCCCGCCGACGACGTCGCCACCGTGATGGGGCCGCTCGCCTCCGCCCCGACCGGGTCCGAGCTCGACGTCCTGACCGTGCTCGGCCCCGGCGAGTCGTGGCTGCTCGAGCCGCGTCCCCTCGACGCGACCGGGGCCCTCTGCTCGCCGGGCGTGCGCAACGGCGTCGACCCCCGGGGTGCCTTCGCCTCGAGCACGCACGGGGTCCCCGTCGTCGGCCTCGTCACCGTCGAGACCCTCGCCGAGGCGGTCGCGGTGCAGAACGCCGAGAACGGCGGCGACGTGGCGGGTCTGCACTCCCTCGACGTCGACGAGATCGACGAGTGGCTGCACACCGTGCGGGCGGGTGACCTCGTCGTCGGCGGTCCGACGACGGGTGCGCGCGTGCGCCGCAGGCCCACCGGCGGGTGGGGTCGACGGTCGATCGGTCGGGGCCTCAAGCCCGGTGGCCCGAACGCCCTGATCGGCCAGGGGGCCTGGCGCCACCGTCCCCACGACCCGCGCCCCTCGTTGCGCCTGCACGACGTGTCCGAGGGGGTCACACGCCTGGTCGACGCGGCCCGACCCACCTTGTCGTTCGAGCAGTTCGACTCGCTCCGCACGGCCGTCGAGAGCGACCAGCGCGCCTGGCAGTCCGAGTTCGGGCTGGCCCGCGACGTCACCGGCCTCGTGGTCGAGCGCAACGTGCTGCGCTACCGACCGCACCCCGTGACGGTCCGACTCTCCTCCGGGGCCGATCCGTCGGCGCTCGTCCGGCTCGTCGCCGCCGGTGCGCGGGCAGGGTCGACCCTGGCCGTCAGCTCGGCCGTGCCGTTGCCGGCGGGTCTCGTGCACCTGTGGCGCGCCTCCTCGTCCCCGGTGCGCGTGCGCGACGTCGTGGTCGAGAGCGACGAGGCGTTCGTCGCGCGGGCCGCGGCGGGGGCCTTGCAGGGCGCCGCGGCCGAGACGGCGGGTCCGGACGTGCTCGACCTGCTGGCCGAGGCCGCCGGGGGCGAGCGGGCCTCCACCGACGGGGGGAGGGTCGACGACTCGAGACCGGCCCCGTCACCCGAGGCGGTCGCCGCCTACCGCGGCCTGCGCATCCGGATGATCGGCGGAGACCCCGCCGCGCTTGCCCGGGCGCTGCAGGGCAGCCCCGACGTGACGATCTTCTCGGGCGAGGTGACCGAAGAGGGGCGGATCGAGTTGCTGACGTTCGTGCGTGAGCAGTCCGTCTCGCTGACGGCGCACCGGTACGGCCGCCTCGACCCCGCGCTGGCCGACCTGCGGCTCTGACCGCGACCGGCCGCTCACGGCCCGCCGTCGGCCCGCCACCGGGCGCTGTCAGGCCGAGCGGCGGCTGATGAGTTTCGACAGCACGATCGCGCTGCGCGTGTGGTCGACGTTCGGGGCGTTGCGCACGCGTTCGAGGGCTTCCTCGAGCGACGGGATGTCGCGGCTGCGCATGTGGACGATGGCGTCGGCGCTGCCGGTCACCGTGCCGGCGTCGACGACCTCGGGCACCGTGCCGAGGATGCGTTGCAGTTCTTGGGGCGAGACGGTGCCGCGGCAGAACAGCTCGACGTAGGCCTCGGTGCCGAGCCCGTCGACGGCGGGGTCGACCTGCACGGTGAACCCCTTGATCACCCCGTCGGCGACGAGGCGGTCGACGCGGCGTTTGACCGCTGAGGCACTGAGGCCGACCGAGGCGCCGATGTCGCCGTACCCGGCACGGGCGTTCTGGCGCAGGAGGTCGATGATGCCGTAGTCGAGATTGTCCACGAGGGCATGGTACGCGGGAAAACTGCACCGAAGCTGACAAATACGCAAGAATATTGCGTGAGAGCCCGGCCTCGTGCGCGCCTGCGATGTGACACTGATCCGGTGAGCCTGACGATCGAACCCTCCGACCTGCCCGACGCGACCGCCCGACGGGACGCCGCCCGTGTGGCGAGCCACCGGACCATCTTGATGTGCCGACCGGAGCACTTCACCGTCAGCTACAAGATCAACCCGTGGATGGACCCCACCCAGCCGACCGACACCTCGTTGGCGCTGGCCCAGTGGCAGACCCTCTACGACACCTATGTCGGCCTCGGATTCGACGTCGAGCTTATCGACCCCGAAGAGGGCCTGCCGGACATGGTCTACGCGGCCAACGGCGGCTTCGTCCTCGACGGCGTCGCGTACGGGGCGCGCTTCACCTACCCCGAGCGTCAGGCCGAGGGCCCGGCCTACATGCGGTGGTTCGCCGCGGCCGGCTTCGAGGTGGCCGAACCCGCCGAGACCAACGAGGGCGAGGGGGACTTCCTGTTGGTCGGCGACGTCATCCTGGCCGGCACGGGCTTCCGCAGCGACTCGAGTTCGCACGACGAGATCGGTCGCGTCTTCGGGCGCGAGGTCGTCAGCCTCACCCTGGTGAACCCGAGCTTCTACCACCTGGACACCGCCATCGCCGTGCTCGACCCCGAGCCGGTGGACGGCCGTCACACCATCGCGTACCTCGAGAGTGCCTTCGACGACGCCTCGCTCGCGATCCTGCGGCAGCGCTTCCCCGACGCGATCCTCGTCAGCGAGGAGGACGCGGCCATCCTCGGGCTCAACTCGTACTCCGACGGTCACAACGTCGTGATCGCCGCCCGGGCGACCGGCTTCGAGCGTCAGCTGCGCGAGCGCGGCTACAACCCGATCGGCGTCGACCTCTCCGAGCTGCTGCTCGGCGGCGGCGGCGTCAAGTGCTGCACCCTCGAGCTGCGTCGCTGAGCGTCAGGCCGGCGGTCGCGCGAAGAGGTAGACGACGCTGCGTCCGGTGCGGTGCTCCTGCCGGATCTCGTACCCCTCGTCGCGCAGCTGGCGCAGGTCGTCCTCGCTGAGGACGTCGACCGAGAGCCGGGCGATCCACAGGCGGTCGACCGACGACAGTCGGTCGGCCAGATCGACGGCGTCGTCCTCGTCGTCGAGGCGCAGGGTGACGTCCGAGTACGAGCCCGACGGCAGCCCCGACCGGACGAAGGCGACGTCGTCGAGCCCGGCGAAGCGCTCCGGGTAGGCGTAGATCGCCTGGCGGGGTCGCGTCGACACGGTGCCGGTCGCGTCGAGCAGGAACGCGTCGCCCGGGCGGGCCTGGCTCTCGATGTAGCTCGAGAGCTGGGAGAGGTCGCTGCCGCCCCCCTTGCCGGTCGGCAGCCGCTGCAGAACGTAGGTCGGGACCGAGGCCGCCACCAACAGGGCGACGAGGGCGATGCTGATCCAGCGCCGCCGGAAGCCGGTGACGGCGACCGCCAGCAGCAGGCACATGCCCGGTGCCGAGAAGGTCACCAGTCTCGACGTGTACACGGGCGACAGGACGAGCCCCAGCGCGAGCAGCAGCCCGGCGGGCAGCGCGACCCAGAGCGCGCCGAGCAACACGACGCTGCCCGGCGTCCGTGAGCGGTCGCGGAGGCGGGTGCCGAGCAGGATGAGCAGGACCGCCGACACGACGGCGAACGCCAGGCCCGTGACGAACCACGGTTCGACCAGGACCGTCCACCAGGTGACGTCGGCACCCGTCGACGGGTCGGCCACCCCCAGGAGGCGCGAGCGCTCGGCGAGGACCGTCCCGATGACCGGCGAGGTCACGAACAGGGCCGCCCCGGTCGAGACGGACCAGCCGAGGAGGCGGTGGCGGGCTCCCCGACGTCGGCGCTGTGCCGGCGCCAACAGCAGGAAGACGCCGTGCACCACGATGATCAGGCCGAGGGGGACGAAGGTCGCGATCGACCCGGCGAGGACCGCGCCGTACCCAATCCACCAGCGTCGGCGGTGACGCCGGGAGGCCACGAGCAGCAGCACGGTCACCCAGACGGCCAGGGCGGCCGTGAGCGCGTAGGGGCGCGCCTCGGCGGCCTCGAGCGTGAAGCGGGGCAGAACCGCGAAGACCGCGGCGGCCAGCAGGGCGGTGCGCCGGGTCGTCAGCATGCGCGTCAGGACGAGCACCCCGGCGGCCCCGGCCCCGACGAAGACGGCCGACGGGAACCGCGTGGCCACCTCGGCCTCGCCGAAGGCGCCGACCCAGAAGTGCATGAGGAGGTAGTAGACGGTGTGCACCGCGTCACGCTGGTGGACGAAGGCCAGCAACTCGCCGAGGGGAAGGCGTGCCACCTGCAGCGTCGTCGCCTCGTCGCTCCAGTACGAGGGCACCCAGCTGAAGGCGGCTCCGAGCAGGAGGGCCGCGAGGCCGGCGACGAGCGGGTCGAGCCAGCGGCTACGGAGGGAGACGACCGCGGGGTCGTGCCCGATGCTCACGCGGCCGTCCCGCAGTGCCGACTCACGGCTGCGCCGCAACGCCGACTCACGGCTGCGCCGTTAAACGAGTCAGGCCCCGCCTGAGCGGGGCCTTCTGTGGCTGGACACGGCATCGATCCGTGGACCTTTCGATTTTCAGTCGAACGCTCTACCAACTGAGCTACCCAGCCGTGAGGGCCCGAAGCCCCCAGGCGATGAACTCGCCTTGGCGACCCTGACCGGACTTGAACCGGCGACCTCCGCCGTGACAGGGCGGCGCGCTAACCAACTGCGCTACAGGGCCAAACTTGCTGCTGTGACACAGCGTACTCGATGTTCTGTTGTGATTGGTGCAGGTGGTGCCTCGGTACGGTCTTGCGGTGGTGCTGGTGACCCCAACGGGATTCGAACCCGTGCTGCCGCCGTGAAAGGGCGGTGTCCTAGGCCACTAAACGATGGGGCCGTGTCCGAGGACGTCATAGCAACCGATCACAGAGCATACGGATGATCGCGGGCAAATGCAAAACGAGGGCGACGCGGATCGACGCGCGCGCCTCCTCGTCCCCCGTCCTGGTCACGCGACTCGCCCGCCACTCCGTCGCGATTGCCCGGCGATCGCGCGAGCGGAGGCTAGTTTCAAGTCGTTCTTGAGAGTTCGGGCCCACCCCCGGGTCGGCCCGCCCGTCGTCACCGCCCCGCGGTGCTGTACGGGACCGCCCGCCGGGGTTACCGTGTCCAGCACGGCGACCACCGGCCCCACGGACTCGACGCCGTCACGACGAATCGGACCCACTCGATGACCACCACCCGCCGACCCGGTCGAGCCCGCCTGGCGAGCCTCACGTCGGGTCCCCTCGCGCCGTCGTCGCGACTCGCCCGCGTCGTCGTCTCGATCGCCGCCGCGTCCCTGTTGCTCACCGCAGGCGTCGTCGGACTGCCCACGTCGTCGGCCCACGCCGCCTCCTACCCCTCGTGGGAAGACGTCCAGAAGGCCCGGGGCGACGAGACCGCGAAACAGGCCGAGATCACCAATCTCGAGGGCATCCTCACCCAGATGCAGGCGGACCTCGACGCCAAGAACGCCGAGGCCGAGAAGCGCGGCGACGAGCTGCAGAAGGCCCAGTCCGCGTACGACGACGCCCAGTACAAGACCACGCAGCTGCAGTCGCAAGCCGACGCCGCCGACAAGGTGGCCGCTGCCAGCGAAGAGCGTGCGGGTCAGCTGGCCGCCCAGCTCGGTCGCTCCGGTGGCACGAACGGCGTGAGCGGCAGCCTGATCGCCGACCCGGGCGAGGCCGGGCAGTTGCTCTACAAGCTCGGCGCGATGAGCAAGCTCACCGAGCAGGCCGACGGCATCTACTCGCAGGCCACCCAGGACCGCAACACCGCGCAGGGGCTGAGCGACCAGGCCGCCGTCGCCGAGGCCGCCCTCGCCGTGCTGGCCGACACGGCGCAGAAGGCCCTGGCCGACGCGAACGACGCCGCCCAGGCCGCGAGCGACGCCCTCGCCGCGCAGCAGGAGAACCAGGCGCGGCTCCAGGCCCAGCTCGAGACCCTCAAGACCAACGTCGACCACACCGAAGCCGAGTACCAGAAGGGCGTCGAGGAGTCCCGCGCCGCCGCGGCCGCCGCAGCGGCGGCGACCAACGGCACGGCGCTCGGGGTCGTCTCGCCCCAGGGCTGGACGCGCCCCGCCGGCGGCAACATCTCGAGCGGCTTCGGCATGCGCGTCAACCCGGTGACGCACGCGTACATCCTGCACGCGGGCACCGACCTCGCCGCGGGCTGCAACTCGCCGATCTACGCGGCGACCGCGGGCGTCGTCACCTACGCCGGCTGGTACGGCGGCTACGGCAACTTCGTGCTGATCGACCACGGCAACGGCGTCACGACCGGCTACGGCCACCAGCCGAACGGCGGCATCATGGTCAGCGTCGGCCAGGCGGTCGGCACCGGCCAGCAGATCGGTCACGTCGGCTCGACCGGCAACTCGACCGGGTGCCACCTGCACTTCGAGACCCGGGTCGGCGGCGTCGCGCAGAACCCGCAGCCGTTCATGGCCGACCGCGGCATCCGCCTGTAGGCGCCGTCCGCGCCCGGCGGGACGACGAAGGGCCCGACACCATGCGGTGTCGGGCCCTTCGTCGTGCCGGGGTGCGGGAGGTCAGTGCCCCTCGTCGGCCAGCTTCGTGATGCCGGCCTCGACGATGGCCTCGGCCTCGGCGGCGTCGCCCCAGCCCTCGGTCTTGACCCACTTGCCGGGCTCGAGATCCTTGTAGTGCTCGAAGAAGTGCTCGATCTCTTTGCGGAGGTACTCGGGCACGTCGGTGACGTCCTGGATGTGCTCCCAGCGCGGGTCCTTCGCGGGGACGGCGATGACCTTGGCGTCGCTGCCGCCGTCGTCGGTCATGTTGAAGACGCCGACCGGACGCACCTTGACGCCCACGCCCGGGAAGAGCGGGTAGTCGAGCAGCACGAGCACGTCGACGGGGTCGCCGTCGAGGCCCAGCGTGTTCTCGAAGAAGCCGTAGTCGGTCGGGTAGACGAACCCGGTGAACAGGACGCGGTCGAGGTAGACGCGACCGGTCTCGTGGTCGACCTCGTACTTGTTGCGGCTGCCTTTGGGGATCTCGATCACGGCGTCGTACGCGGCCATGGGTGTGCTCCTTGCGATGCGTCGTTGGGGGTCCGACCCGACGGGTCGGCGGTGTCGCTAACGTTACAAGATGCCCGACAGACCCCGCCTGACCCCCGCGACGGCCGACGTCCGACGTGCCGTGCGCGCCTCCTTGTCCGGTCACGACGAGGGCGACCTGGTGCTGGTCGCCCTGAGCGGCGGACCCGACTCGCTCGCGCTCGCGGCGGGTCTCGCCTTCGAGGCGCCGCGTGCGCGGTTGCGCGCCGGGGCGGTCGTCGTCGACCACGACCTGCAGGGTGACTCACGCACCGTCGCCGCGCGCGCGGCCGATCAAGCGCGCGGCCTCGGGCTCGATCCCGTCGTCGTGGTGCGGGTCTCGGTGGGCACCGAGGGCGGCCCCGAGGCGGCGGCCCGCACGGCTCGTTACGAGGCGCTCTCGTCCGTCGCCGCCGAGCAGGGCGCCCGCACCGTGCTGCTCGGCCACACCCGAGACGACCAGGCCGAGACGGTGCTGCTCGGCCTCACCCGCGGCAGCGGTGCGACGAGCCTGAGCGGGATGGAGGCGCGCTCGGGCCTCTACGCCCGTCCCCTGTTGGCCGTCGGTCGCTCGACCACCGCGGCGGCGTGCACCGACGCCGGCCTCGAAGCCTGGGCCGATCCGCACAACGACGACCCCACGTTCACGCGGGTGCGACTGCGGCAGACCGTCCTGCCGATGCTCGAGCGCGAGCTGGGCCCGGGCATCACCGAGGCGCTCGCGCGCACGGCGGACGCCTTGCGCGAGGACTCCTCCGCCCTCGACCACTTCGCCGACGAACTGGCCGAAGAGCTCGCCGACCACGCCGAGGCGGGCATCTCGCTCGACGTCCGCGGGCTCGCCGCGAACCCGGCGGCCTTGCGTCAGCGGCTGATCCGGCTCGCGGTGCAGAGCGAGTTCGGCGTCTCGCTCAGCCGCGTCCAGACCCTCGAGGTCGCCCGGCTGGTGACCGACTGGCACGGGCAGGGGGCGGTGTCGCTGCCGGGCATTACAGTGGAACGCACCGGAGGCGCGCTGCACTTCTCGGCGACCGGCGCCTCCTGAGATCCCCCCCTCGGCACCCCACGACCCCAGGAGCACGACACCACCATGGAACTCAGCGACATCGAGGCCGACCTGACCAGCGTGCTCTACACCGAAGAGCAGATCCACGCCAAGATCGCCGAGGTCGCGCGGCAGGTCGAGGCCGACTACGCCGGCCGCGAGCCGCTGCTGGTGGGCGTGCTCAAGGGCGCCGTCATGGTCATGGCCGATTTCTCGCGCGAGCTCAAGCTGGCCTCGGCGATGGACTGGATGGCCGTCTCGTCGTACGGCTCGGGCACCAAGTCGTCGGGCGTCGTGCGCATCCTCAAAGACCTCGACAGCGACCTGCACGGCCGCGACGTCATCATCGTCGAGGACATCATCGACTCGGGCCTGACGCTGTCGTGGCTGCTCGAGAACCTGCAGAAGCGCGGGGCCGCGTCGGTCGAGATCTTCGCGCTCTTCCGCAAGCCGGCCGCCGCCAAGGTCGCGGTCGACGTCAAGTACGTCGGCTTCGAGATCCCCAACGACTTCGTCATCGGCTATGGCCTCGACTACGACGAGAAGTACCGCAACCTGCGCGGTGTCGGGGTGCTCGCCCCGCACGTCTACAGCTAGCGGTCCGTGCGCCGACCGGGCGGATCAAGCCCTCGGCGAACACCCATCCAGGGCATAGCAGCCCCGATGTACCCTTTTGCTCACGTTCTTCCTGCAGAAAGGTGTCGGGCGTCGCCCGTACTGACATGGACTTCAAGAAACTCTTCCGCGGTCCGATCATCTACATCGTGATCGCGGTCATCGGCATCGGCATCGGGTGGAGCCTCATCAGCGGGGCGGGCACGACCCAGATCTCGACCCAGAAGGGCCTCGAGGCGATCCAGACCGACAAGGTCAAGTCGGCGACGATCTTCAGCAACGAGCAGCGGGTCGACCTCGTCCTCAAAGACGGCGACAAGGCCGAGCAGTTCTACTACGCGACGCCGCGTGGCTCCGAGGTCGTCGACGCCGTCAACGACGCGAACCTCGAGAACTTCGACGACACCGTCACGCAGACCAGCTGGTTCATGTCGCTGCTCAGCATCCTGCTGCCGTTCCTGATCATCGGCGTCATCTTCTGGTTCCTGCTCTCGTCCATGCAGGGCGGCGGCAGCAAGGTCATGCAGTTCGGCAAGTCCAAGGCCAAGCTGGCGTCCAAAGAGACGCCGCAGGTCATGTTCACCGACGTCGCCGGGGCCGACGAGGCGATCGAAGAGCTCGAAGAGATCAAAGAGTTCCTCAAAGAGCCGGCCAAGTTCCAGGCCGTCGGCGCCCGCATCCCCAAGGGCGTGCTGCTCTACGGCCCTCCCGGCACCGGCAAGACCCTGCTCGCCCGCGCCGTCGCCGGCGAGGCCGGCGTCCCCTTCTTCTCGATCTCGGGGTCGGACTTCGTCGAGATGTTCGTCGGCGTGGGCGCCAGCCGCGTCCGCGACCTCTTCGAGCAGGCCAAGCAGAACAGCCCGGCGATCATCTTCGTCGACGAGATCGACGCCGTCGGTCGTCACCGCGGCGCCGGCATCGGCGGCGGCAACGACGAGCGCGAGCAGACCCTCAACCAGCTGCTGGTCGAGATGGACGGCTTCGACGTCAAGACCAACGTCATCCTGATCGCCGCGACCAACCGTCCCGACGTGCTCGACCCGGCCCTGCTGCGCCCCGGCCGTTTCGACCGCCAGATCGGCGTCGACGCTCCCGGCCTCGACGGTCGCAAGCAGATCCTCGAGGTGCACGGCAAGGGCAAGCCCCTCGCCGCCTCGGTCAACCTCGAGGTGCTGGCTCGCAAGACGCCCGGCTTCACCGGTGCCGACCTGGCCAACGTCCTCAACGAGGCCGCCCTGCTGACGGCGCGCTCGAACGCGCAGCTGATCGACAACCGCGCCCTGGACGAGGCGGTCGACCGCGTCATGGCCGGCCCGCAGCGCCGCAGCCGCATCATGAACGACCACGAGAAGCTCATCACCGCGTACCACGAGGGTGGACACGCCCTCGCCGCCGCGGCGATGCGCCACACCGACCCCGTGACCAAGATCACGATCCTGCCCCGCGGTCGCGCCCTGGGCTACACGATGGTCCTCCCTCTCGAAGACAAGTACTCGGTCACCCGCAACGAGCTGCTCGACCAGCTCACGTACGCCATGGGCGGCCGTGTCGCCGAAGAGCTCGTCTTCCACGACCCGACCACCGGGGCCTCGAACGACATCGAGAAGGCCACGGCGACCGCCCGCAAGATGGTCACCGAGTACGGCATGAGCAACAAGGTCGGTTCGGTCAAGCTCGGCCAGGCGTCGGGCGAGATGATGATGGGCCGCGACGGCAGCTCGCGCGACTACTCCGAGAACATCGCCGAGACGGTCGACGCCGAGGTGCGTGTCCTGCTCGAGCAGGCGCACGACGAGGCGTGGGAGGTCATCAACGACAACCGCGACGTGCTCGACTTCCTCGCCCGTGAGCTGCTCGAGAAAGAGACCCTCGACCACGACGAGCTCGCCGAGATCTTCAAGGACGTCCGCAAGCTCCCCGAGCGTCCCCAGTGGCTCTCGAGCGACAAGCGTCCGGTGTCGGACCGTCCGGCCATCCCCATGCCGACGAAGTCGCCCGTCGATGCCGAAGCCGTCGACGGGGGCGTCGACTCCGAGCCGACGACCAAGCCGGCCCGCACGCGCCCGCCCCGCACGACGCCCGGCATCGCCACGGCCTGACGCACGATCGGCCCGACCGGCTGCGCCGAGGCGCAGCCGGTCGCTAGCCTGAGGGCTCGTCCCGAGCACCGAACGGAGGTACCGCTTCGTGACCGACCCGTCCAGCGGCACCCCCGCCGCATCCGGTGACGACGTCCGCCCGACTGCGGCGGCCCGAGAGGGCCGTGGCGCACCCTCGAAGCGGCCTCGCGGTCGTGAACGCTACCCGGCCGACGTCGTGGTCGACGCGCCACCCGCCTCGGCCCGGGCGGCCGCCGGCGGGCTCGCCGCGGGCCCGATCACGCAGGGACGACTCGTCCTCGCGCAGAACGAGACCGCGGCCGTTCGACCCCCGGCCCAGTTGCCGCCCGTCACGCACACCCCGGCGACGACCCCCGCGACCAGCCTCCCCTCCGAGGCATCGGCTGCCGCGCAGCCGCCCGCCGTGGCTGCCGCCGGCCGCTCGACCACGGGCGACCTCGCCCCCGCCGAGACCGCCGAGACCGCGGCTCCCGCTCCCCGCTCGGGTCGTCGGCTGGTGGCCGGTGGCCGGTTCGAGGGGCCGCTGCACGAGCGGTCGTTCGACGACGCCGACCCCGTGCTCAAGGCCCGGCCACGACCCGAGCGGCAGCGCAGCGGTTCGCACGCGGCACCCGCGGTGCGTGATCGGGTCGCGACCGGCCCGGGGTCGCACGCCGCGCCTCCTGAACCGGTCCTCCGACGGTCGCGCGACCGGTCCAGCGCCCGGCGGCCGGGCCCGGCCGTCATGGGCGTGCTCAACGTCACGCCCGACTCGTTCAGCGACGGCGGTCGTCATCTCGACCTCGACGCCGCTCTGGCCCACGCTCGCGCCCTCGTCTCGCGGGGGGCCGACATCGTCGACGTCGGCGGGGAGTCGACCCGGCCCGGTGCCGTCCGCGTCGAGCCCGCCGACGAGCTCCGTCGGGTGCTGCCGGTCGTCCGCGAACTGGCGTCCGAAGGGGTGCGCGTCAGCATCGACACGATGAACGCCTCGACGGCAGCGGCCGCGCTCGAGGCCGGTGCCGAGATCGTCAACGACGTGTCGGGCGGTCTCGCCGACGTCGACATGGCCCGCGTCGCCGCCGAGAGCGGCCGCACCTTCGTGGTCATGCACTGGCGCGGTCGGCTCGACGGCTCCGGTCACGCACCCGCCGCCGCGGCGCGCGACTACGACGGCGACGTCGTCGGCACCGTGGCCGACGAGCTCGCCGCGCGCGTGGACGACCTCGTGGCCCGGGGCGTGGACCCGTCGACGATCGTGCTCGACCCGGGACTCGGGTTCTCGAAGGACGCCCTGCAGAACTGGCAGCTGCTCGCCCACCTCGACGTCCTCGGACGGCTCGGACTGCCCGTGCTCGTCGCCGCGTCACGGAAGCGGTTCCTGGCCGACCTCCTGCCCGAGGGTGCGCCGCCCGTCGACCGCGACCCCGCGACCGCCGTGATCAGCGTGCTGGCGGCGCAGGCCGACGTGTGGGGCGCGCGCGTCCACGACGTCGCCGGCACCCGGGCCGCCCTCGACGTGCTGCAAGCGTGGACCGAAGCCGCCGCGGCTCCCCGACGACCGGCGAGGCACGCGTGAGCGGCGGCGAGCCCGGCCCCGTCGGCACGACCGGTCCGGCCGACGTGCCGGTCCTCCGCGCCCGCGGCCTCGACGTGCTGCGTCTCAGCGGCGTGCGGGCGACCGGCCACCACGGCGTCTTCGACCACGAGCGCCGCGACGGGCAGGAGTTCGTCGTCGACGTCGTCGTGCACCTGGACACCACGCCCGCGGCGTCCGGCGACGACCTCGGCGAGACGGTGCACTACGGCGTGCTGGCCGAAGAGCTCGTGGCCGCCGTCGAACGAGACCCGGTCGACCTGATCGAGACCCTCGCCGAGCGCCTCGCCGGCGTCGTGCTCGCACACCGAGCGGCCGTCGCCACCGAGGTGACCGTGCACAAGCCGGGGGCCCCCATCACCGTGCCGTTCGGCGACGTGTCGATCACGATCAGCCGGGAGCGAGCATGAGCGGGGCGAGCGTGAGCGGGCCGAGCGTCCGCCGGGCGGTGATCGCCCTCGGCTCGAACCTCGGCGACCGCGACACCCTGCTGCGTGACGCCGTCCGGGCCGTCGACGCGACGCCCGGCATCACGGTGGTCGCCGCGTCCGCCCCCGTGTCGTCGACCGCCGTCACGCTCGACGGCCTCGATCCGAGCAAGCCGACCTACCTCAACGCCGTGCTGCTCGCCGACGTCACGCTCGACGACGACGCCCTGCTCGACGCGCTGCAGGCGATCGAAGCCACGCACGGGCGCACCCGCGACGTCCGGTGGGGTGACCGGACACTCGACCTCGACGTCGTCGCCCTCGACGACGAGTGCATCGACACCGAGCGCCTCCAGGTGCCGCACCCCCGAGCCGCCGAACGCGCCTTCGTGCTCGAGCCCTGGCTCCAGCTGGACCCGGAGGCGCGGCTCACCGGAGCAGGGCGGGTCGCCGACCTCGCGTCGCGGCTCACCGAGCGCACGAGGCCCGTGGCGGGGGCGACCTCGCTGCTCGACCGGGCGCCCGCGTCGGACGCCTCGTCCGCCCCCGATGCCGACCTCGTTCACGACATCGCCCCCGACCTCGTCACCGACCGCAGCCCAGGAGCCCCGTGAAGCACACCCGCCCCTCCACCCTGGTCGGCCTGATCATCGTGGCCGTGGCCGCCGGCTTCGTCCTCGACTCGGTGCTGGTCGCCATGCGTCAGCCGTCGATCGTGCTGCCCGTCGCGCTCGGCCTCGTGCTGCTCGGCATCGGCGGTGTCGTCGTCTCGATGGCCGTCCCCGTGCACCGCGTGGCGACCGGGTCCAGCAAGGAGCGCGTCGACCCGTACTACGCGACGCGCGTGCTGCTGTTGGCCAAGGCGAGCAGCCTGGCCGGCGCCCTGTTCGGCGGCTTCGCCGGGGGAGTCCTGCTGTTCGTCCTCTCCCGTGGCGTGGGGGTCGCTGTAGGCTCGCTCGTGCCCGCGATCGTCGCCGTCGTCGGCGGTGCGGGACTGCTCGTGGCCGGCATCGTCGCCGAACGCATGTGCACCGTCCCGCCCGCCGACGACGAGAACGGTCAGGGCCCGGGCACGCAAGCGGTCTGACCGCCCGCAGCCCGACCGCCGTAGCACGACGAGACCGTCACTCGACGAGACCGTCGCACGACACGACCGCCACACGACATCGCTGCCGCACGACACGGACGCCGACCGGAAGAGACGCCGACATGGACCGACTCGACATCCCCGACGCGGAGTGGACCCGCGTCTCGCCCCGGTACGTCTGGCCCGAGCTGATCGGCTACCTCGTCACCGGGCTGATCGTGGCCGGTGCCACCGTGCCGCTCTGGCTGATCGGCGAGTGGTGGGGCTACGCGATCACCGCCGTCGTGGTCGTCGTCACCGTGATCGTGGCCGCCCTGACCCCGCGACGCGTCCGGGCGATCGGTTACCAGCTGCGCGAGGACGACCTGCTGCTGCGCAAGGGCATCCTGTACCTGCGGGTCGTCGCCGTGCCCTACGGGCGCATGCAGCTCATCGACATCAACCGGGGCCCGGTCGTCCGGGCGCTCGGTCTCAGCGACCTCAAGTTCGTCACCGCGGCCGCCGCGTCGGCCGTGACGATCCCGGGCGTCCCCGCCGACGAGGCCGAGCGGCTGCGCGACCGCCTGGTCGAGCTGGCCGAATCGCGGCGGGCCGGCCTGTGAGCGACCCCCGCACCGGAGCGGACGGGGGCGGGGGCCGACCCGCGCCTCCGGACGTCGCCGCCCTCACCGACGGCGAGTGGCACCGCCTGCACCCGGCCACCCCGCTGCTCAAGGGCGGTATCGCGCTGGCCGCGGTGCTCGTCATCCTGTTCAACAACGCGCGCGAGTACGTCGTCGAGCTGTTCGTGCCCGGCGGCAGGCGGGGCGACGACGGCGACCCGTTCGGCTACGTCGTCGACCAGGGCTGGCTGGGCCTGCTGCTGCTGGCCGTGGTCGTGGTCATCGCCCTGTTCGTCGGCGGGTTCTGGCTGTCGTGGCGCATGCACACCTTCCGGGTCGGCGACGACGTGGTCGAGGTTCGCAGCGGCATCGTGTTCCGCACCAACCGGCGGGCACGGCTCGACCGCATCCAGGGCATCAACATCCAGCGTCCGCTGCTCGCCCGCGTCTTCGGTGCCGCCAAGCTCGAGGTCAACCAGGCCGGGCAGGACGCCAACGTCAACCTCGCCTACCTGCGCTCGGCGTCGGCGGACGACCTGCGCCGCGAGATCCTGCGGCGAGCGGGCGGGGCGCAGCAGCCGCACGCGCCGGCACCGAGCGCGGCCGGCGCGCCGGACGATGCGACGGCCGACGGCACGGGCGGTGCGACCCACGCCGCCGCGGTCGCCGGGACCGCGACCCCAGCAGCTCCCGGGCACCCCGACGCCCAGGCCCCCCACCGGCAGGGCTTCGGCGGCCTCGTCGAGCAGCGCGCGAACGAGTTCCTCGCGCCCGAGCTCGACCCCGACGAGGCGCCGCCGCAGTCGGTCGTGGCCCTCTCGCCCGGTCGCCTGATCGGCTCGACCGTCCTGAGTGGTTACACGCTCTTCCTGCTGGCCGCCGTCGTGGCGATCGTGATCAGCGTGGTCACGACGGGCGAGTGGTTCCTGCTCTTCGTGCTGCTGCCGGCCGTGCTCGGGTCGGGCGGGTTCTACGTCAACCGCATCACGAAGTCGCTGCGCTACACGATCGCCGGCACGCGCGACGGGGTCCGCATCGGCTACGGCCTGTTCTCGACCTCGAACGAGACGCTGCCGCCCGGCCGCATCCACTCGGTCAAGGTCAGCCAACCGCTGCTCTGGCGCCCGTTCGGCTGGTGGGACGTCAAGATCAACCGCGCCTCGCGCTCGAGCACCAAGGGCGCCGCCGGGCAAGAGAACACGACGATCCTGCCGGTCGGCGACGAGGACGACGTCCGCCGCGTCCTCGAACTCGTCCTGCCCGAGCTGGTCGGCGTGGCCGCCGTGGGCGTCGCCACCGAGGAGGCGCGGGCCGGGTCGAGCGCGCCGGCCGACGACCCCGAGGCGGGTGCCTCCGCGACCGGCGAGGCCGTGCCTCATGCCGTCGGGTTCCCGACGCTCGGGGACGCGGCGCTCGGGGACGCGACGTCCACGACCGGCGAGGCCGCGCCTCCTGCCGTCCGCGACGCCGTCGAGGCGACGACCGAGCACACCCTCTCGCTCGTCGAGGGCGGGTTGAGGTCGAGCGGAACCGACGGCGGCTTCACCGTGTCGCCGCGGCGGGCCGCGGTGCTGCGTTGGTTCTCGTGGCGGCGCAACGGGTTCCGGTCGGCACCGGGCGCGCTGCTGCTGCGCAAGGGCGCGATCTGGCGTCAGCTCGTCATCGTGCCGCTGCCCCGGGTGCAGAGCGTCGGCCTCGTGCAGGGTCCGCTGCGCCGGCGGTTGCGGCTCGCGACCGTGCACCTGCACACCGTCCAGGGGCCGATCGTGGCCGAGATCGGCGCGCTCGACCAGGACGACGCCCTCGGCTTCTTCACGACCGCCGGCCGCGAGGCGGTCGCCGCCGCCCACGCCGACCGCACCCATCGCTGGAGCGAGGAGACCCCGTGACCGACCCCCTCGACCCCCGCGGCACCCCGCGCGGCTCCGACCGCCGCAGCGGCCGCCTGGGCGTGGGCATCGTCGGTGCCGGCCGGGTGGGGCCCGTGCTGGGTGCCGCACTCGCCGCCGCGGGTCACGCCGTCGTCGGCATCTCGGCCGTGTCCGAGCGCAGCCGCGACCGGGCCGAGGCGATCCTGCCGGGCGTGCCCGTGCTGACCGTGCCCGAGATCGTCGAGCGCAGCGAGCTCGTGCTGCTCGCCGTCCCCGACGACCAGCTCGCCGACCTCGTGCAGGGCCTGGCCGCGACGGGCACCTGGCAGCCCGGCCAGCTCGTCGTCCACACGTCGCCCCGTCACGGGCTCGAGGTGCTGCGGCCCGCCCTCTCGTCGGGGGCGATCCCGTTGGCGATCCACCCGGCCCTCGCCTTCACGGGCACGACCATCGACCTCGTCCGGCTGCGTGACGCCTGGTGTGCCGTCACCGCGCCCACCCCCGTGCAACCGATCGGGCAGGCGCTCGTCGTCGAGATGGGTGCCGAGCCCGTCATCGTGGCGGAGGCCGACCGGGCCCGCTACGCCGAGGCGATCGCGACGGCGACCGAGTTCTCGGCCGCGATCGTCGCGCAGTCGGTCGGACTGCTGACCGAGCTGGGCCTGCCCGAGCCCGGCCGCCTGCTGGCGCCGCTGATGCGGTCGGCCATGGACGCCGCCCTCGGCGAGCCCGGCGGCGCGGTCGGCCCCGGTACCATCGACATGGCCTCGTTCGACGACGGCCCCACCGCGTTCGGTGACCCGCGCGCCTGACCCGGCCCGCGCCTCCCGCCCCCTCCACCACCCCAGGAGCACCTGACACATGACCGCCGCGCCCGACCCGACCACCACCCCCGACGACGACGCGGCCACCGCCGCGCGCGAGGCGTCGGAGCAGAAGCAGGTGCGGCTCGACAAGCGCGCCCGCCTGCTCGAGGCCGGCGTCGAGGCGTACCCGGTAGGGGTGCCGATCACCGACACGATCGGTGCGGTCCGCGCCCGGTACGCCGAGCTCGAGACCGACAGCCGATCGGGTGACGTCGTCGGGCTCGCCGGCCGCGTCGTGCACGCCCGCAACACCGGCAAGCTCTGCTTCGCCGCGCTGCAGGCAGGTGACGGCAGCCGCATCCAGGCCATGGTCTCGCTCGCCGAGGTGGGCGAGCAGCGCCTCGCCGACTGGAAAGAGCTGGTCGACCTGGGCGACCACGTCTTCGTGAAGGGCGAGGTCATCTCGTCGCGTCGCGGCGAGCTGTCGATCATGGTCAGCGAGTGGTCCATCGCGGCCAAGGCGATCCTGCCGCTGCCGAACCTGCACTCCGAGCTCAGCGAAGAGACGCGCGTGCGCCAGCGCTACCTCGACCTGATCGTGCGCGACCAGGCCCGCGCCACCGTCCGCGCCCGGGCCGCCGCGGTCTCGTCGCTGCGCCGCACCTTCGACTCGTACGAGTACCTCGAGGTCGAGACGCCCATGCTGCAGACGATGCACGGGGGCGCCGCGGCCCGACCGTTCCAGACGCACAGCAACGCGTTCGACACCGAGCTGTACCTGCGCATCGCCCCCGAGCTGTTCCTCAAGCGGGCCGTCGTCGGCGGCATCGACCGCGTCTTCGAGATCAACCGCAACTTCCGCAACGAGGGCGCCGACTCGACGCACTCGCCCGAGTTCGCGATGGTCGAGGCGTACCAGGCCTACGGCGACTACGACCAGATGGCGCGACTCACGCAAGAGCTCGTGCAGAACGCCGCCATGGCCGTCTCCGGCTCGCACCTCGTCACCCTCGCCGACGGCACCGAGTACGACCTCGGCGGCGAGTGGGCCCGCGTGCCGATGTACGAGTCGCTCAGCGAGGCCTCGGGCGTCGAGATCACGCCGTCGACCACGGTGGCCGACCTGCAGGCGCTCGCCGCCACCGTCGACCTGGTCGTGCCGCACGAGACCCACGGCAAGCTGGTCGAAGAGCTCTGGGAGCACTTCGTCAAGCCGTCGCTCGACCGCCCGACCTTCGTGGTCGACTTCCCGGTCGACACGAGCCCGCTCGTCCGCCAGCACCGCTCGAAGCCCGGCGTCGTCGAGAAGTGGGACCTCTACGTCCGCGGATTCGAGCTCGCCACGGCGTACTCCGAGTTGGTCGACCCCGTCATCCAGCGTGAGCGCTTCGTCGAGCAGGCCGCCCTCTCGGCCCGCGGCGACGCCGAGGCCATGCGCCTCGACGACGACTTCCTCACCGCGCTCGAGCACGGCATGCCGCCGAGCGGCGGCATGGGCATGGGCATCGACCGCCTGCTGATGGCCATCACGGGCCTCGGCATCCGCGAGACGATCCTCTTCCCGCTCGTCAAGTAGCGCTCGCGGGTCGAGCTCCTGAGGGAGCTCGCGCTCGCGCGTCGGGTGCAGGAGGCGCGGTGCCGGTCGGGCACCGCGCCTCCGTCGTCTCGTCGTCGAGAGGTGCACGTGGTTTTCCCCGGGAGGGCGACGTACCCTGGTCGGGTGCCTGAGTCCCTTGCCGGAGCCATCGTCTTCTCCCTGACGCCCACCATCCTCGTGGGCCTCATCTTCTGGTTCATCGTCCGGGCACTGCTGCGCTCCGACCGCACCGAGCGGGCCGCCTACGCCAAGGTCGAGGCCGAAGAGCGCGCCAAGGCCGAGGCCGAGGAGCGCGCCGAGTCGCGTGACCTGGCCGATCGTGCCGGCCGGGCCGACGGCGCTGCCCGGGCCGATCGCACGGGCCGCACCGCGGTCTAGTCCCGCTCCTTCCCGCTGCCGGGTGCGTCGTCGACGCGCGCGTCCTCGGGTCACGGCACCGCGCCTCCCGGGCTCGCGGTACCGTTCGTCGTACCCCGACAGATCTGCCGCCGACTTTCCGGTGAGCAACCTGAGAATGTGTACCCCCGCCGTGCTAGCACCCGCCTATACCCGTTCCGGGCTGCTGTCAAACGTCGTTCGTCTTCGTACCCCGTGGGCGTCGAAACTCTGGACGTGCGCTCCGAGAACTGCCGCAAGGGCCTGCCCCAGCTTTTGGCGCCCCGGTGCCGCACGCCAGACTTTGAGTACGCCGACGAGCTTCACGAACTAATCGACGCGACACCAGGTCAGTACTCGAGCAGGGAGAGAACGATGACGACCACTTCCGTCACCACGCGCAACACCACCACAGCGACCGACGACACCGAGGTCGAGGTCCTGTCGCAGGTCCGAGGGGCCTCCACCGACCAGGTCGGCGACTACCTCCGCCACATCGGTCGCATGCCGCTGCTCGACGCAGCCGAAGAGACCGAGATCGCCCGCCGCATCGAGGTCGGCCTGTTCGCCGGCGAGAAGCTCAAGGAGCTGCAGGCGGCCGACGCGGTCAAGAAGAACCGCACCAAGGCCCACGCCGAGATGCTCCGTGACCTCCGCTGGCTGCAGCACGACGGCGAGCGTGCGAAGGACCGCATGATCACCGCGAACCTCCGCCTCGTCGTCAGCATCGCCAAGCGCTACACGCAGCGCGGCCTGCCCTTCATGGACGTCATCCAGGAGGGCAACCTCGGGCTCGTCCGCGCCGTCGAGAAGTTCGACTACACGCAGGGCTACAAGTTCTCGACCTACGCCACCTGGTGGATCCGTCAGGCCATCGCCCGCGGCCTCGCCGACAAGGCCCGTGCCATCCGAATCCCGGTGCACACGGTCGAGCGCATCAACCGCATCTCGCGTGCCGAGCGTGACCTGACCGTCGACCTGGGCCGTGCGCCCACCGTCGACGAGGTCGCCGAAGAGGTCGCCATGGAGGTCGCCGACCTCATCGAGCTCAAGTCGCGTTCGCACGAGCCGGTGTCGATCCACACCGTCGTCGGCGATGCAGAAGACAGCGAGCTGGGCGACTTCATCGAGGACGAAGAGACCCCGTCGCCCACGCAGGCCACCGAGAGTTCGCTGCTCAACCGTGACATGCACGCCCTCGTGGCGACGCTGCCCGAGGACGAAGCGCGCGTGATCCGCATGCGCTTCGGCCTCGACGACGACCAGCCGATGACCCTCGACGAGATCTCGAAGCGCGTCCACTCGTCGCGCCAGGCGGTCTCGCGCGTCGAGAGCCGCGCCCGCCTCCGCATGTTCGCGAAGGCCGTCAGCCAGGACCTCCAGCTCTACCTGCAGTAGGTCGTCGGCGGCTCGGCCGCCGCACCACGCACCACGCGAGGGCCGTCGCCCCGGGTACCACCCAGGCGGCGGCCCTTCGTCGTGCCCGGGCTCCTCGCGTCTCGCGGCGGCCCCCCCGCTTACCGGTCGTGCGTGGTCTCTCGCACCGCGCCTCCTCGGCCTCGGACCCTCAAATGGGCAGAAGATGCTCTTCCGGGGTCGCCCAGCAGCATCTTCTGCCCACTCGTCGTGGATCGGTCGTGCCAGCCGGGGCCCAGTCCTGCCGAGTGGGCAGAAAGTGCTATTCGGCGGGCACGGAGCAGCACCTCCTGCCCTCTCGGGCGGTGGGTCGTCTGGTCCCCAGGGCCGGTGTGCTCGCACCTGTCCCGAGGCGACGACATCAGGAGGCGCGGGCCGCGTCCCAGCGGTCAGTCTCGATGGATGCCGCGCATCGTCGTCCCCCTTCCGCTTGCCGATCGCCCCTTCGCCGTCGACGAGGCTCGCCGTGCAGGTCTCGGAGTCGGGCGTCTTCGGGGTGCCGACCTCGAGGCTCCGCACCGTGGCGTCCGGCGCCTCGTCGGCCTGGGCTCCGACCCGCACGACCCGCACGACCCGCACGACCCGCACGACCCGTACGACCCGCAGTCCGCCCTGTCGGCGAGTGCCCGGGCGTTGCTTCCGGTGATGCTCGACGACTGGCGTTTCTCGCGGGTGACGGCCCTGGGTCTCTGGGGGCTCCCGGTGCCGTGGCGGGTCCGCGACGGCAGAGAACCCCTGCACGTCAGCGCGACCGACGGACGGGGTCCACGTCGGCCGGGCGTCGTGACGCACCGGGTGCGGTCGTCCCTCGACGTCCAGGGTGTGACGAGTGCGGGTGCGGCATCGACCGGGCCAGCTCGTCCCAGGTTGCTGGTCGACGGTCTGCCGATCGACGATCCTGTCGTCGCCTGGGTGGAGAGCGGGTCTCTGGTGACGGTCGACGACCTCGTCCGTGCCGGCGATGCGCTCCTCGGCTCCTGGTCAAAGCACGACGTGGCGCGGGAGCGCACCATCGACGAACTCCGACGCGCGGTGGCGTCTGCCCGGGGTCGACGTGGTGTGGGCCGTGTGCGCGAGGCCCTCGAGCTGGCGCGACCCGGGGTCGAGTCGCCGAAGGAGACCGAGCTCCGCCTCCTCCTGACCCGGGCGGGCCTCCCCGAACCCGAGATCAACGTGCGCACGTACGACCAGAGTGGGCGTTACCTCGGCAAGCCCGATCTCCGGTACGCGTGGTGCAAGCTCGCCGTCGAGTACGAGGGCGACGAACACCGCCGCGATCCCCGGAGGTTCCGCACCGACATCCTCCGCCGCGAGCGTTTTGCCGACGCCGGGTGGCGGACCGTCCGATGCACGGACGACGACCTGCGCGGACGCCAGGCCGACGAGCTCGTCGCCCGCGTCCGATGCTTGTTGTCGTGAGGTGCGTCGCGCCCCGCGCCCGCGCGTCACACGCCCCGCGCCCCGCGCATCACGTACCGCGGCGATCGAGTGGTCTCGAATCGTTCCTCACGCGCGGACGAGCAACGATTCGGGACCACTCGACCGGCGGTGGATCGCGAGGACGACCGTCGACAGGGGAGGCGCGGGGCGGTACCGTGAGCGGACCGGGGCCACGAGGTGGCCGGGCCACGAGAGGTTCCACGAGAGGGGTGATGAGCATGACTGCCGTCAACGCACACCACGCGTACCCCACTCACCCCGAGACCCTTCGCCCGTAGCGACAGCCGCGCGACGCTCGTCGCGCCCGCCGGGCCGGTCTCACGCCTCCCCTGGAGCACAGCTTGACCTTCTCCGACGATTTCGTCGTACCCACCTTCTCGGCCGTCGACCCCGACCCCGACGCCGACCAGCGCTGGTCCACCTGGCCGGCCGCCACCCCCACCGAACGCGGGCCCCGGCCCTGGCCCGCCTGGGTCGTCACCTCCGCCGCGGCGATCGACACCGAGCTCGGCGTCGTCAAGAGCGGCAAGGAGGCCGACGTCCACCTGATCGATCGAGCCGTGCCGGCGGACGTCGTGTTGCGCGCCGGTGACGGAGCCCGCGCCTCCTTGCTGGCCGCGAAGCGGTACCGCGGTCCCGAGCAGAGCGACTTCCACCGCTCGTCCGAGTACCGCGAGGGTCGGCGCGTCCGCAACACCCGCGACGGCCGGGCGATGGCGCGCGGCTCGACGCACGGTCGCCGGGTGCAGGCCGGGCTCTGGGCCGCAGCCGAGTTCGACGCGCTCTGCCGCATGCACTCGCTCGGTGTCGCCGTGCCGTACCCGGTGCAGATCAGCGGCACCGAGATCCTGATGGAGTTCGTCGGGCACGGAACCGAGGCCGCCCCCCGTCTCGCCCAGGTCAAAGACGACGGCGCCGCGCTGTGGCCGTTGTTCGAGCAGGTGCACGAGATCGTGCTCGGCTTCGCCCGGGCCGGCTTCGCGCACGGGGACCTCTCGCCGTACAACCTGCTCGTCCACGACGGACGGGTCGTCGCCATCGACGTCCCCCAACTCGTCGACGTCGCGAGCAACCCGACCGGCGTCGACCTGCTCGAACGCGACTGCCGCAACGTCTGCGCCTGGTTCGCCCGACGCGGGTTCGTGCGTGACCCCGAGCAGGTCTTCGCCGAGGCGCTGGGCGAGGTGTACTAGCCGGCGCCGGGCGGCGCGACGGGGGCAGACCGCAGGAGGCGCGGTGCGCGACCACCGCGCACCGCGCCTCCTGCGGGCGGTCGCGTCAGTGCACGGGGCTGATGCCGGTGACGGCGGTGTCGTCGTCGTGGGCGACACCGGCGATGCCGCCGGCGCGTTCGGCGCGCTCGCGGAAGCGGGCCCGGACGTCGGTCGGGACGAGCTCGAGCAGCTGGTCTTCTCGGAGCGGCAGGTCGAGCAGGCTGAGCTTGAGGCGGCCCTTGCGACCGTGCCGGTCGGCGTCGAGTCGGATCACCTGGCCCGCGTCGCGCCTCAGCACGAGGCGGATGACGCAGCCCTCGCTGACGTCGGCGACGACGCGGCCGTCGACCTCGAGCGCCGCCGAGTGCGTGCCGTCGCCGATCTCGAACCGCAGCTGCTCGCGCGGGCCGAGGACGACCGAGCGGTCGATGCCCGACATCGGCGCCACCGGGGTGACCACGACGGCGGCGATCGCGGGCGACAGGATCGGCCCGCCCGCGGCGTAGTTGTAGGCGGTCGACCCGGCGGGCGTCGCCGCGACGATCGCGTCGGCCTTGTAGTAGCCGTAGGGCGTCTCGTCGAGCACGAGGTCGGCCGAGACGACGCCCTCGCCCGGGCGGCGAGCAACCGAGGCGTCGTTGAAGGCCAGGTAGGTGTTCTCGAAGCCGGTCGTCGAGTGCGTGACCTCGAGGGCGTGGTGCGGTTCGAGCGAGAACTGCTTCTGCCCGACACGGTCGAGCGCCTCGGGCAGTTCGTGCGGCTCGACCTCGACCAGGAAACCCACGTTGCCGTAGTTGACGCCGAGCACGGGCACGGGTCGTTCGGCGACGAGCCGCATGGCGCCGAGCATCGTGCCGTCGCCGCCGAGGGCCACCACGACGGTGACGCGCTCGCGGAAGGTGCGCTCGTCGACCAGTTCGACGCCGTCGCCGACCCGGGCCGCGTCGGAGGTCATGGCGACGAGGTGCGCCTGTGAGCGGGTCGTCCAACCGCGGATGATCTCGACGCTGTCGAGCACCGACTTCGTGGGGTGCGGAACGAGGCCGACCGTGAACTTGCCCATGGACGCGAGGCTAGCTGCTACCCCTGTCAGCCCGCCTGCGCACTGCTCTATGCCCCCAGCGAACAGGGGCAGATTAAGCCCCGAGGCCTGGTTACTCTCTCTGTAAACCGGTGCCGAACCCTGCGGGCGCCAGATGCACATTCGGTGGCGACAACCACCCCGCCACCTAGGGAGCAAAGAAGATGTTCGAGAGATTCACCGACCGTGCCCGTCGCGTCGTCGTCCTCGCCCAAGAAGAGGCGAAGATGCTCAACCACAACTACATCGGCACCGAGCACATCCTGCTCGGCCTGATCCACGAGGGTGAAGGCGTCGCCGCCAAGGCCCTCGAGTCGCTGGGCATCTCGCTCGACGCCGTGCGCGAGCAGGTGCAAGACATCATCGGCCAGGGCCAGCAGCAGCCGACCGGCCACATCCCCTTCACGCCTCGGGCGAAGAAGGTCCTCGAGCTGAGCCTGCGCGAGGCGCTGCAGCTCGGCCACAACTACATCGGCACCGAGCACATCCTGCTCGGCCTCATCCGCGAGGGTGAAGGCGTCGCCGCCCAGGTGCTCGTGAAGCTCGGCGCAGACCTCAACCGGGTCCGCCAGCAAGTCATCCAGCTCCTCTCCGGCTACCAGGGGAAAGAGGCGGTGGCCGTGGGCGGCGAACAGACCCAGGGCGCGCAGGGCGGCAGCCAGGTGCTCGACCAGTTCGGTCGCAACCTGACGCAGGCCGCGCGCGACAACAAGCTCGACCCGGTCATCGGGCGCGAGAAAGAGATGGAGCGGGTCATGCAGATCCTCTCCCGTCGCTCGAAGAACAACCCCGTGCTGATCGGTGAGCCCGGCGTCGGCAAGACCGCCGTCGTCGAGGGCCTGGCCCAGGCGATCGTCAAGGGCGAGGTCCCCGAGACCCTGAAGGACAAGCAGCTCTACTCGCTCGACCTCGGCTCGCTCATCGCCGGCAGCCGCTACCGCGGTGACTTCGAAGAGCGCCTGAAGAAGGTCACCAAAGAGATCCGCACGCGCGGCGACATCATCGTCTTCATCGACGAGATCCACACCCTCGTGGGTGCGGGTGCCGCCGAAGGTGCCATCGACGCCGCGTCGATCCTCAAGCCGCTGCTCGCCCGTGGCGAGCTGCAGACCATCGGTGCGACCACGCTCGACGAGTACCGCAAGCACTTCGAGAAGGACGCCGCGCTCGAGCGCCGCTTCCAGCCCGTCCAGGTCAACGAGCCCTCGTTGCCCCACGCGATCAACATCCTCAAGGGGCTGCGCGACAAGTACGAGGCCTTCCACAAGGTGTCCATCACCGACGGCGCCATCGTCGCGGCGGCGAACCTCGCCGACCGCTACGTCAGCGACCGCTTCCTGCCCGACAAGGCCATCGACCTGATCGACGAGGCCGGCGCCCGCCTGCGTCTGTCGATCCTGTCCGCACCGCCCGAGCTGCGCGAGTTCGACGAGCGCATCGCCGGCGTCCGCGGTCAGAAAGAGGGCGCGATCGAGGACCAGGACTTCGAGAAGGCCGCCTCGCTGCGCGACGAAGAGAAGAAGCTGCTCGGTGAGCGTCTCCGTCTCGAGAAGACGTGGCGTTCGGGCGAGGCCGGTGCCGGCGGTACCGTCGACGAGGGCATCATCGCCGAGGTGCTGGCCCAGGCCACGGGCATCCCGGTCTTCAAGCTCACCGAAGAAGAGACCTCGCGTCTCGTCTTCATGGAGAAGGCACTGCACCAGCGCGTCATCGGTCAGGAGCAGGCCATCGCGGCCCTCTCGAAGACCATCCGCCGCACGCGTGCCGGCCTGAAGGACCCCAAGCGTCCCTCCGGTTCGTTCATCTTCGCCGGGCCCACGGGCGTCGGCAAGACCGAGCTGGCCAAGGCGCTCGCCGAGTTCCTGTTCGACGACGAGGGCGCGCTGATCTCGCTCGACATGTCCGAATACGGCGAGAAGCACACCGTCTCGCGTCTGTTCGGTGCCCCTCCCGGGTTCGTCGGCTTCGAAGAGGGCGGGCAGCTGACCGAGAAGGTCCGCCGCAAGCCGTTCTCCGTGGTGCTGTTCGACGAGATCGAGAAGGCCCACCCCGACATCTTCAACTCGCTGTTGCAGGTGCTCGAAGAGGGTCGTCTCACCGACGGTCAGGGTCGTGTCGTCGACTTCAAGAACACGGTCATCATCATGACGACCAACCTCGGCACGAAAGACATCACGGGCGGCCCCGTGGGCTTCCAGATCGAGGGCGACACGGCGACCTCCTACGAGCGCATGCGCTCGAAGGTCACCGAAGAGCTCAAGAAGCACTTCAAGCCCGAGTTCCTGAACCGCGTCGACGAGACCATCGTGTTCCCGCAGCTCAACCAAGAAGAGCTGCTCCAGATCGTCGACCTGTTCATCAAGCGCCTGTCCGACCGTCTGCTCGACCGCGACATGACGGCCGTGCTCTCGCAGTCCGCGAAAGAGAAGCTCATCGAGATCGGGTTCGACCCGTCGCTCGGTGCGCGGCCGCTGCGTCGTGCGATCCAGCACGAGGTCGAGGACCGTCTCTCGGAGCGCATCCTGCAGGGTGAGCTCAACGCGGGCGACCACGTCCAGGTCGACTTCGTCGACGGAGAGTTCACCTTCGCCACCTCGCGTCAGCCGGGTCGCGAAGAGGTCCTCGTGGGCGACGCCCCCGAGATCGAGAGCTAGGCGCGACACCAGCACGACAGCAACACCGAAGGAGGCGCGGGTCGCCTTCGACGCCCGGGGCGGTCTTCCACGAAGGAGGCCGCCCTTCGGCTTACCCGGGGCCGGGTCGCGACCGCGTCGCTAGGCTGGGCGGCGGCCCGCGCCTCCTCGGGTCGTGGTCTTCGAGGGAGTCCCATGTCAGACGCGGCAGACGCGCGCACCGGTGCCGACGGGTTCGGCGGCGCCGACCGGCTCGGCGGTGCGGACCGACACGGCATCACGGTGCGGAACGCGGTCGTGAGCGACGTGCCGCACATCCAGCGGCTGTGCGAGCCGTTCGTGCAGAAGCGCATCCTGCTCGGCAAGGACCTCGTGACGCTGTACGGCGACGTCCAGGAGTTCCAGATCGCGGTCGGGCCCGACGGGGTGCCGATCGGCTGCGGCGCGCTGCACGTCATGTGGGACGACCTGGCCGAGGTGCGCACGCTCGCCCTCGACGCCGCGTGGATCCGCAAGGGGGTCGGCCACCGCCTCCTCGAGTCGCTCGAAGGGGCGGCCCGGAAGCTCGAGATCGGGCGGCTGTTCTGCCTGACGTTCGAGGTCGACTTCTTCGAGAAGCACGGCTACCTCAACGTGGGCGACGAGGGGCTCGTGCCGCCGGACGTCTACGGCGAGCTCGTCCGCTCGACCGACGAAGGTGTCGCGGAGTTCCTCGACCTGGCTCGGGTCAAGCCGAACACGTTGGGCAACTCGCGCATGCTGAAGGCGCTGCCCGCGGTCTGAGGTCGATCTGGGCTCGGCCGGTGGCTTTTCGCTCGCTCGATCGAGTGGGCAGAAGGTGCTGCAGGTCTCGGGTCGGGGAGCATGTTCTGCCCACTCGACCCGCGCCTCCTGGGGTCTGGCGCTAGCCGAGGGCCTTGAGGAGGTCCTCGGGGTTGGCGGCCATGGTGTGCGGGCCGGCGATGTCGAAGAAGACCTGCTCGATGACGTCGAGGTGGGCCTCGAGGAAGGCGCGCAACGAGAGCGCGTCGTAGAGCATGACCTGGCGGTCGGGGTCGTCGGGGACCATCGCGGCGTAGGTGTCGTCCGACGAGAAGAGCAACAGGATGCGCTTGTCGGTGTTCTCGCGGCCGAAGACGCGGACCTGGTCGCCTTCGTCGGGGAGGACTCCGTCGTCGGGGCCGCCGCTCGAGGGGGCGTCGGTCGGGTCGGTCGGCAGCACGAGCTTCGGCACCACGACGACGTCGTGACGCAGGGCGAAGGCGACGGCGGCGGCGTCCTGGGCGGCGAGGGCCAGCTCGAGCGACTCGGAGCGGAAGGTGCCGTTTCGGTCGGCCGGGTCGACGGGCTCGCGGGGGGCGACGGGCTCGGAGGAGGGGGTGGCTGCGTTCACGGGTGGGTCACTGTCAGTTGAGGATCATCTGGGCGGTGTCGGCGGAGGTGATGTCGCCGACCGAGACGGCGAGGCGGTAGGTCGCGCCGCCGGCGGTGACGGGTTCGCGCGAGGTCGACTCGCAGGTGTCGGCGGACGAGCGCGTGCGGTCCCAGGCGATGGGGGGAGTGCTGAGGGTCTGGCCGGCGGTGAGCGTGACGACCTGGTTGGTGCCGTTGACCTGGCAGTCCTTCGACGACCAGTACTGCTCTTCGCCGCTCGTGATGACGAGCGTCTGCTGCGCGGAGCCGAGGTCGATCGAGCAGTCCGCGCGGCCCGAGTTGGTGATCGACATCGAGATCTGCGGCAGTTCGGTCGCGGCGTAGCTCGTCTTGTCGGTGACGGGCTTCAGTTCGATGTCGCGGGTCGAGCAGGTCGCGGCGTCGGAGGCGCCCTCGGTCGAGGTGTCGGCCGGGTCGGTGGTGGCGTCGGCTGCGGGGGCGGTCTCGGTGGGGGCCGGTTCGGTGGGCGCAGGGTCGGCCGGGGGTGCGGAGGTCGTCGCTGCGGCGCCGGGTTCTGCCGAGCCGGACCCGGGACGGACGACGATCAACACGATGATGACCACGACCGCGATCAGACCGAGCGCGAGCACCGCGCGACGACGCCAGTAGACCGAGGGCGGTTGCGGCCCGACCGGGTTCTTGAACGTCGACATGGGCACAGGTTAAGGGCCGGTCAGGGGGTTGGCGGGGACCAGCGCGGCGTGTGGGCTGAGAATCCCCGTTGAGCGCGGTACAGGTGTCGGGTCGGGGCCGTGGCGGGACGTACCCCGGTGCGGGGGAAGTCGCGGCGGTTGTGGTGCTCGGGTGGTGCTCGGGTGGTCGCGAGGAGGAGGCCAAGTGGGCAGAAGGTGCTCCTCGTGTGCAGGGGAGCAGCATGTTCTCCCCACTCGCGCCCTGGTCTCGCGCGGGCCGGGCCGGCGCGTTCAACTCTGGTTGCGGAGGCGCGGGTCGAGTGGTCGCAGATCGTCCTTCGGGCGCGTCGGAAAGACGGTTCGGGACCACTCGACGGGTGGTGCTCGTGAGCGCGGGGGTGCAGGTGCTGGTGCTGGTGCGGCCGTCGAGTGGGCAGAAGGTGCTCGTCGGGTACGAGGGAGGAGCATCTTCTGCCCACTCGCTCCCGGTGTCGGCCGTGCGGGACCGTGTGGGACCGTGCGCCCGCCCGCCCGCCCGCCCGCCCGCCCGCCCGGCCGCCCGCCCGCCCGCCCGGCCCGGCTCAGCCCGGCCCGGCCCGGCCCGGCCCGGCCCGGCCCCGCCCGGCCCGGCCCGGGGCCCGAGTCAGGAGTCACGGGACGCGCCGGGACGCCCGAGTCGGCCTCGGCTCAGGAGGCGCGGGTGGGGTCGGCTCAGAAGGCCCGGTCGAGCTCGCGGTCGCGTTCGGAGCCCGCGGCGCTGAACGCCCGGCGGAGCGCTTCGCGCAGGTTGCCCGACTCGGCGTCGACGAGCTGGGTGAAGCCGAGGCGGCGGGCTTCGGAGGCGCGTTGTTTGGGTGAGGAGACGGGGCGGATCTCGCCGGCGAGGCTGATCTCGCCGACGGCGGCCATGGTCTGGGGGAAGGGCTTCTCGCGGCTGGCGCTGGCGAGGGCCAGGGCGATGGCGAGGTCGGCGCCGGGTTCGGTGATCTTGATGCCGCCGACGGTGCTGACGTAGACGTCGGCGTCGCCGAGGCGGATGCCGGCGCGGCGTTCGAGCACGGCGAGCAGCATGGCGACGCGGGAGGAGTCGACGCCGTTGACGACGCGGCGGGGTTGGGGTGTCGAGCTGGCGACGATGAGCGCCTGGACCTCGACGGGCAGGGCGCGGCGGCCTTCCATGGCGACGGTGATGCAGGTGCCGCTGACGGGGGTGCCGTTGCGCGACATGAAGAGGCCGCTGGGGTCGGCGACCTCGGCGATGCCGTCGCCGGTCATCTCGAAGCAGCCGACCTCGTCGGTGGGGCCGAAGCGGTTCTTGTGGGCGCGGATGAAGCGGAGCGCGGTCTGGCGGTCGCCTTCGAACTGGCAGACGACGTCGACGAGGTGTTCGAGCAGGCGAGGGCCGGCGATGGTGCCGTCTTTGGTGACGTGGCCGACGAGCAGGACGGGCAGGTTGCGGTCTTTGCTGACGCGGATGAGGGTCGAGGCCACCTCGCGCACCTGGGAGGTGCCGCCGGCGATGCCGTCGATGGTCGACGACGAGACGGTCTGCACCGAGTCGACGATGACGAGTTGGGGGTCGACCTGGTCGATCTGGCCGAGGATGACCGAGAGGTCGACCTCGGCGGCGAGGAAGAGGTTGTCGTGCATGGCGCCGGTGCGTTGCGCGCGGAGCCGGACCTGTGAGGCGCTCTCTTCGGCGGTGACGTAGAGGACGCGGGCGCCGGTGGCGGCAGCGCGGGAGGCGACCTCGAGCAGCAGGGTCGACTTGCCGACGCCGGGTTCGCCGCTGAGCAGGATGGCTGCGCCGGGCACGATGCCGCCGCCGAGGACTCGGTCGAACTCGGCGATGCCGCTGGGCCAGTAGGCGACGCTGTTGGCCTCGACCTGGGTGATGGGTCGGGCGACGCGGTCGCCTTCGACGCGGACCGAGGCGGTGCCACGGGCGCTGACGAGTGTCGAGGTGACGTCGACGACGGTGCCCCACTTCTGGCACTCGCCGCAGCGCCCGGCCCACTTCAGGCTCGTCCAGCCGCACTCGGTGCAGCGGAACGGGGGAGTGGTGGTGCGAGCCATGCTGTCAGCCTAGGAGGCGCCCCCGACATCGGGGGAGGCGTCCGTCAGGGACGTGGTCGCGCCTCCTGCGGTGCCCGCTGTCGCGGTGCCGCTGCTGCTGGCGGCAGCCGGGGCGGCGGTCGCGGCAGCGGTGTGCGCCGCGACGGCCTCGGCCTCGCGGGCTTCATGGGTGGTGGCGGCCTCGTCGGCGGCGATGCGGGCGAGGCGAGCGGCGATGGCGGGTTCGAAAGCCGAGGCCCAGACGCGGTAGCCGCGGTCGTTGGGGTGGAAGAGGTCTCCGGCCGAGTTGCGGTAGGTGCGGAAGAAGCCCTGGCGGCGGGTGGTCTCGTAGAGCGGGGCGACGGTGAGGCCGAATTCGCCGGCGACGCGGCGGACGATGGCGTTGGCCTCGACGAGCTTCTTCTCGCGGTCGGGAATCCACATGGCGGGTAGGTCGCCGACGATCGCGTGTGCGGGCAGGGCGCCGTAGATGACGCGGAGGTTCTTCTCGAACGACTCGGGGTTGAACTGGATGATGTCGTTGGCGCCGATGGCCACGGTGACGACGTCGGGTTCGTACTTCTCGAACTTCGGCAGCTGGTCTTTGCGGCAGAGCCAGGTGGTCGAGCCGCTGACGCTGAGGTTGACGACGCGCAGCGAGGTGTGGCTCTGGCGGCGCATGAAGGCGGAGAGGCGGCCGACGTAGCTGCGGGCCGGGCTCGAGGCGCCGATGCCTTGGGCGGCGGAGTCGCCCATCGCGACGTAGAGCAGCTTGCCCTTGCGGTCGAAGCGGTCACGCCACCAGGCGGAGTGGACGGGCAGCAGGGCGTTCAGGTCGGCGGCGGCCGCGTTGCGGCGCCGCATGAATCGGCTGACGCCGGCGCCGGCGGCGGCCGTGGTGGCGAGGGTGACGCCGACGCCGGAGAGGAAGGCGGTGACGGTGTGGCGTGAGGGCATGGGCCGAGGCTACGCCGGGCTCCGCTGCCCCTGCCGGGCGTCTCTGCACCCTGTGCACAACCCCGAGGAGGCGCAGTGCGGTGGACGAGCGATTCCTCGGTTTCGTCCCTGCCGCCGGATGTACTAAACTTTCCCTCGGTACCGTGTCCGAGCGGCCGAAGGATCATGTCTCGAAAACATGTGTGGGGGTTAACTCCACCGTGGGTTCAAATCCCACCGGTACCGCCAGGCAAAGAGCCCCGAGAACCCCGTAGTTACAGGGGTTCCGGGGCTTTTTTCTTCGCTGATAGGGAACAGCGGTAACGCAGCGGTAACAGGAACGCGGTGAGATCCGGTGAGCAACAAGCACTTCCGCATCACGAGGGGTGTCCAGCTGCCCCATCCTGCGGCGAAGACAGGACGCCACGCGCTCGTCGTCGACCTTGACCTCCGGGCAAATTCAACAGCCCCATCGCCGCCGACGCCCATCGCCGCCAACCCCGTCGACGACGACCCGGCAGCCTCGCGGTCGCGCTCGGCGCACGTGCACTCGAGACGCAGGGCGACGTCATCGTGCCGAGCCTCGACCTCGTGCGGACGACGGGCGTCACTCTCGGAACCGTCCGCGATGAACTGGTGATCGCCGGTGCAGGCAGCGAGAGCCGTCTCCGCGAGGCCCTGTGGGTCGTCTCCGGCGACTACGACTTGATCCTGATCGACTGCGCCCCGCGCCGCGACCAGCTCACCAGCAACGGCCGAGCTTGGGACGACGACCTGTCGGACGCCGCGACCGCGCGAGGGCTGTGCAACCTCACCCCGTCGATCCCGAAGCGGGTCCTGATCGCGGATACCGTCGAGGCATCGCGCGGACTCGACGAGTGGGGGGTGGAGAGGCGACCGCCATCGCCGCCGTCTACGCCGACCACCTCGCCACCCTCGAAGGACCACGCGCATGAGCGCCCGACCCGAACGCCGCCGATCCAGCCTCACCGGATCGAGCCCGATCGCGCCGCCGACCCCTGAGCCGGCGGCCGCTGCGGCGCCGGCCGCAGCCACGGCCGGCGGCCGCCGGCATCGCGGCAATGCGCGTAGACGTCGAACACCCAGCGGCCCGTTGAGCTGCGCGTCGTGACGTACCCGAGAGGTGGCGCCGGCTGCTGCTGCACTAGCAACAGCCCGTGCGCACCCGGGAACACCGGGCGCGCGTACGGATGCTGCTCGCGTGGCTTGGCCAGGATGCTCCGAATCGCGTCGCCTGCTCCCTTTACGCCCACAGGCGCACGGTAGGACCAGCCACCGACAGGGGCGGCGCACACAATTAGCCACCGCAAGACAGCGCCGGTTCCGATGGCTCGGAGTGCTCAGACCCTGTGGGGGAAGTAGATCATAGCGATCGCGGCTCGAACACATTTGCGACACGCTGAAAAAATAGGCGAACTTGTGTTCGGTTCGGCATATCCTGCATATGAGTGGGCGGTCGCCGACTCACAGACCAGGGAGGCTCCTACGAACCGAACGATCTGCACCACCTGCGAGCGCCCAGCGCCCGTCTCGTCGACGAATGTTCTTGGCGCCCACGGACCCAGTGGCCGGCGTTGCCCGGCTACGGGGACGACCCCCACCTCTACCTACGCTCCGGCGAGCCGGCCCCCAGCGGGCTCGGAAGCCAACGAGCTCGAGCGCCCCACGTACCTCTTCGACCGGAAGCGGACAGTGCAGCGACAGGCGGCCAATGGTCGTCAGGAGCCCTGGACCTTCTCCGTTGAGATGACGTGGACTGTGCCGCCCTGGGAACTCCGCGGCATCACCCGGCCCGAGTACGAGCGCCAGCTTCGAGAAGCGGCGCGGCTCGTCGCGGATGAGGAGCGCGCATGGTCGCGCCAGCGCAACGCTCGCGGAGGCTACCCAGGCGGATCAGGGTCAAGCATCCACACCGTCTCGGGCGGACTGCCGGGTCTCGGCCGCCGGCACTAGATCTAGCCGGGCCGGGGGCGGTGCGTGCACCCGCCCTCGGCCCGGTTCGAGCGCCGGCCGATAACGATGGTTTTTGACTCGCGACTCTTGGGTCGCCGATTGAGCGACGCTACGGCTCATCAACCGGGGAAATCGCCATCTCCACCACGTGCACCTCAACTCCTGCGGCAGCGATTAGCTTCAGCGCTTCAGGGTCAGCGGACGAGTCCGTCACGAGATCGTCGACCTCGGAAATGTCGGCCATCTTAGCCAGGGTCGCTCGACCGATCTTGGAGCCATCCGCCACGACGATGACTCGACCCGCGTTCTCCACCATGGCGTGGTTCGTCCGGGCCTCCGTCTCGTCGTGAGTGGTGACGCCTCCGGTAGCGCTGATGCCATCTGTCCCCAAGATGCAGGTCCCGACATTTATGCCACGAAAGGCACCCTCCGAGAGGGAGCCGACTGCTTCGAAAGAGCTCTGGCGGACTACCCCCCCGGTCATGATCACTTTGAGTCGTGGCCAGGTGGCGCACTCCATGGCGATCGTCAAAGAATTTGTGACAATCGTCAGGCCCGCCCGGTGCCGAAGCCCGCGAGCGACCTCGGCCGTCGTAGTGCCCCCGCTGAGAGCCAGCGCATAAGGGCCCGTCGGAATGAGGTCCACGGTTCGTCGCGCGATGTACTGCTTCTCTCGCTTGTAGCTCGTATTGCGGAGGCGGACTGGGATCTCCGGTTGAGAGTTCCTCTCCCTGGCTCCCCCATGGGTCCGCACGAGCTGTCCCTGCTCATCCAATTCGGCGAGATCGCGACGAAGAGTTGCCTCGGACACGCTCAGGTCTCGCGCGAGGTCCCCGAGGCTCCGACTGGTGTGCTCATGCAGGAGGGACAGTATCCGCCGCATCCGCTCGCTTCGCTTGCTAGAAACAGCCCTCGGCGATGACTGATCTAGGTACTGCTTGCTCACGACCGTCACTCCCTACTCGTCAACCGATCAACAAAAATGATCACTTCAATCGAATTATGCCCCGAAGATTGCTTACTTCGCTCAGTTAATCGCAGTATCTGCCTATGGCACTCGTCACCACCCTCGGACTAATCGAAGGCGCGATCACTCGTCATAGCGCGATCGCGAGCTTCAACGCCGTCACGTTGGAGCATGTCGAGGCCATCGTGGAAGGCGTCGAGCAAGCCGGCTCCGGAGCGATCCTGCAGGTGAGCGAGAACGCAATCGGTTTCCACAAGAGAAACATGCGTCCTCTGCTTTTGGCCTGCGCCAGCATTGCATCGTCATCTTCGGCGCCGATCTCGCTGCACCTGGACCACTTTCAGGACCCGGCACTCATCTCGCAAGGTATTGCCGAAGCGGCCGGTCTCGGTGTCAGTTCCATCATGATCGACGCCGCCCACCAGCCCTACGTGTCGAACATCGAGCTGACCCAGAAAGCGGCCGAACTGGCGCACAGTCACGGGCTTTGGGTCGAGGGCGAGCTGGGTGAAATCGGGGGCAAGAACGGGGCTCACTCTCCGTTGGTTCGCACTGATCCTGGTGAAGCCCACGAATACGTCGAGGGCACCTCCATTGATGCTTTGGCCGTGGCCGTCGGCAGTTCTCACGCCATGACATCCGCCAGTGCCTCCATCGACGTCGACCTAATTGCCCGTCTTGAGAGGGCTGTGAGTGTGCCGCTCGTTCTTCACGGTTCGTCAGGTGTCTCTGACACGGATCTACGCGCAGCCGTTGCAGCTGGAATTCGAAAGATCAACGTCGGAACAGCCCTGAACGTGGCATTTACCGAAGCACTCCGCAACCGGCTCATCGATGGTCCGACCATCCATGACCCACGCGTGTACATAACGGACGGACGTGACGCCATCGCCCGAACCGTGACTCGAATTTGTCGCCTCATCGCTGAGTCGACCCATGAACATCGATCGGTTCTGCCGGTCGTCAACGCCAAGAACAGTCTTTAGAAAAGCTGCCGGCAGCACCCGAGGGTGCGCATCGCAGCGTCAGTTAGGAGCACCGTGATCAATCACTTGTGGAACACCATCCGCGAACACAAGGCGGGTAAGGCAGTAGGAATTTACGCGGTGTGCTCGGCCCACCCAGCAGTTCTTGAAGCTTCGATCCTGCAGGCTCTGGAAGATGATTCCTATCTTTTGATCGAAGCCACGTCCAACCAGGTCGATCAGTTCGGTGGGTACACCGGCATGCGTCCCGTCGACTTCCGCGAACTCGTGTTCGCCCTCGCTGACGATCTGGGCTTCGCTCGTGACCGTCTTGTCCTGGGCGGTGACCATCTGGGGCCGAACCGCTGGCAGAAGCTCGACGCAGAAGTAGCCATGCTCAATGCCGAGGGCCTCGTCCGCGCCTACGTCGAAGCCGGTTACACCAAAATCCACCTCGACTGCAGCATGTCGTGCGCAGGCGATCCCGCACCTCTTGGTGACGACCTGGTCGCTGAGCGCACGGCTCGGCTTCTTCGCGTCGCCGAGGACGCAGCCCAGGCGTCAGGACGAGCGGACGACATCCTCTACGTCATCGGCACAGAGGTACCCGTGCCTGGTGGCGCTCACGAGACTCTTGGCGATCTGGTTCCCACATCTCCTGACGCCGCTCGGGCCACTCTCGAGCGACACCGCCGAGCATTCGCCGACGTCGCTCTCGACAACATCTGGCCTCGCATCATCGCTCTCGTCGTGCAGCCCGCCGTCGAGTTCGATCACCTGCGAGTCATCGACTACCACCGTGCCGGCACGGTGGATCTTCGCAGGGTCCTTGACGATGAACCCGGGCTGGTCTTCGAGGCGCATTCCACTGACTACCAGGAGACCGCGCGCCTGACCGAGCTGGTCGAGGACCACTGGGCGATCCTCAAGGTCGGACCAGGCCTGACCTTCGCGATGCGTCAGGGCTTGTTCGCCCTCGCCAACATCGAGGACGAGCTCGTGCCTGCTGCAGACCGTTCAAACCTGATCGAGGTGCTTGAACGCCGCATGCTTGAAAAGCCCGGCTACTGGGAGGGTTACTACGAGGGCACACCGGAGCAGCAACGCATCGCTCGCCGCTTCAGCTACAGCGACCGCTTGCGCTACTACTGGCCAGACGAAGACGTTGTAGCTGCCGAATCGCGACTGTACGACAACCTGTCGCACCTCGAGATCCCTCTGCCGCTCATCAGTCAGTACATGCCTGACCAGTACGCCCGCGTTCGCGCCGGCAAGCTCCGCCCGCACCCCCGCGACCTCATTCTGGACGCGATCCGCGACTCCCTTCGCCCGTACTCCCAGGCCTGCTTCCCGGCCGAGAACAGCGATGTCTCTCTCACCCCCACTGGAGCACTTCATGTCTGACACGATCACCCCGATCCACGCCTCAGCCACCGCTCGCGAGATCTCACGGCAGCCTGATGTCTGGCTTGAAGCAGCACAAAGGATCACCGGCCAGCGTCCCGACCTCGACGCCTTCCTCACGCCACTGCTGGCCAACCCGCAGCTGCGCATCATCCTCACCGGGGCAGGAACATCCGCGTTCGTCGGGGACACCGCCGCGCCGGCACTCACGAAGCTCCTTGGACAACGGGTCGACTCCGTCGCGACTACAGACATCGTCTCCAACCCGCACCAGTACCTGGGAGAGGACCTTCCCACCCTCCTGGTGTCCTACGCCCGATCCGGCAATAGCCCGGAAAGCACGGCCGCGACAGTCTTGGCAGACGACGTCCTCACCGACGTGCACCACCTCATCATCACCTGCGACCAAGCGGGCAGCCTCTACAGGCAGCACCAGGACGACCCGAAGTCGAAGATCGTCCTGATGCCCACGAGGGCGAATGACGAGGGCTTCGCCATGACCTCGAGCTTCACCTCAATGCTGCTTTCCACCCTGCTGATCTTCGGCGGAGACGACGACCGCGCCGTGACCGCACTGGCACGCACCGTCGAGAACATCGTGACCCACCGTCAGGACGAGCTCCGACAGCTCGCCGGCGCCTCGTACGAGCGAGTCATCTACCTCGGCAGCGGCCCCCTCACGGGTCTGGCACGCGAATCCGCCCTGAAACTGCTCGAGCTGACAGCCGGCCGGATCGTCACCTACTACGACTCGGCTCTCGGATTCCGGCACGGCCCGAAGGCCGTCCTTAACGACAGGACTCTGGCGCTGGTCTACATGTCGTCCGACACCTACACCCGTCGATACGACCAGGACATCGTCACGGAACTTCGTTCCACCCTCGGGGCAGATCACGTCATCGCCATCTCCTCCGAGTCGATGCCCGACGAGGACGGCCGGAACTGGGTCCTCGCTGAGCTGACGGGGGTGAACGATGCGTTCCTCGCCGTCGCCTACATCGTCATTGCGCAGGTGCTCGCCCTGTCCTTCTCCGTTGAGCTCGGGCTCACTCCTGACAACCCCTTCCCGAACGGGACCGTCAACCGCGTCGTCAAGGGAGTCACGATCCACCCCTTGGCTCCCTCGGACGACGAGCACACGAACGGCGGTCGGTGACGATGGCTCTGTTCCTCGGAGTCGACGGAGGCGGGTCCAAGACCAACTTCGTCCTCCTCGACGACACCGGCCGGATCGTGTCTGAGACAACGACGGCCAGCTGCTACTACTTCAACGACGGCATCGAACTCGTCAGCCGCATCCTGGCCACCGGGATCAGCGGCGTCACATCCCAAGCGGGCATCACCACCGGGCAGATCGACCAAGCCTTCTTCGGACTGCCCGGCTACGGCGAAGTCAGTGCCGACATCGACCAACTCGACACAATTCCAGGCGAAGTCCTCGGACACGACCGCTTCACCAGCGACAACGACATGGTCTGCGGCTGGGCCGGTTCGCTCGGCGCCCGAGACGGCATCAACGTCATCAGCGGCACCGGCTCCATGACCTACGGCGAATATCAAGGCCGTAACCATCGAGTCGGCGGCTGGAGCGAACTCTTCGGTGACGAAGGTTCCGGCTACTGGATCGCCGAACAAGGCCTCAACGCCTTCAGCCGCATGAGCGACGGACGCCTCCCCCGCGGACCTCTCTACAACATCATCAAGACACGCGTCGGGATTACCAACGATCTCGATCTGATCGACGTCGTTGTGAACCAGTGGAAGGGCCTCCGCGTCAACATCGGCGACCTCTCCAAAACCGTCGTCGAAGCTGCCGAGCAGGGCGACACCGTCGCCATCCAGATCCTCGTCAACGCCTGCGACGAACTCGTCGAGATCGTCGAGACCACCCGGCTTCAACTCGGCTTCGGCAACGACACCGTGCCTGTTTCCTACTCGGGCGGCATGTTCACGACCGCGATCATCCGTGACGGCTTCGCTGACGCCCTCACCGCCCTGCCAGCCCCGTACGAGTTGCACGAACCCATGTTCGGCCCCGGAGTCGGAGGCGCCCTCTACGCCGCGAAAAAGGCCGGCACCCCCCTCTCCGACGCTGCTCTGCAGCACCTCCGCACGCACTAAACGACACCCCTACCCCACCCCGCAACTCGATGTCAAAGATGAGGTCATTGTGAACAGAACCCGAAGCTGGATCTTCTACGCAGCACTTCTAGTGCTCTTCTGGGGAGTGTGGGGTGCCCTTTCTTCCCTTCCCATCAACCTCTACGGATACCCGGACGAGATGATCTACGTCATCTGGGCGTTCACCATGATCATCCCGGCCGTGTTCGCTCTTCGAGGCCAGAAGTTCGACCGCCGACCCAAAGCCGCCATGTACGGCCTGCTCATCGGTCTGACGGGCGCGGGAGGACAGCTGCTGCTGTTCAACGCCCTCTCCACCGGTCCCGCGTACCTCATCTTCCCGATCATCTCCGTCTCCCCGGCGATCACCGTGCTCATGGCCGTGATCTTCCTCCGCGAAAGACTGCGAAAAGTCGCCATTATCGGCTTGTTCGCCGCCCTTGCAGCCATCGTGCTGTTCAGCGTCGCCGGATCCTCCGGTGAGGCAACAGCTGGCCCGTGGCTGATCATCGCGGTCTTCGTCAGCATCGCCTGGGGTGTGCAGGCCTTCTTCATGCGCAAGGCCGCCACGATCGGTGTGAACGACGGCACCACCTTCGGCTGGATGGCCATCAGCGGCCTCGCACTAGTTCCCTTCGCAGTCCTCGCCATGGGCGGGCTCCCACTCGATGTCCCCTGGCAGGCGCCGGCACTAACCGCCGTGACCCAGCTGCTGAACGCCATCGGAGCGCTCTTCCTTGTCATGGCCCTCAGCCGCGGCAAGGCCTCCATCGTGGCGCCTACGACCAATGCCCTGGCCCCCGTGCTCACGATCGTCGTGTCTCTGATCATCTACCAGACCCTGCCCTCACCCTTCGGCGCAGTCGCCATCGTCCTGGCTCTCGTGGGCTCCACACTCATGGTCTACAGCGACGAAAAACGTGGCGAGGCTGTTCCGGAAGCCCTCCTGAAAGATGAGCTCACCCGCGAAACCACGCCTGCGCCTCGGTAGCCACAGCAAGTAGGCAGGCCGCAGTAGGCCCGTCCAAATCCCCTCAGAGGACTTGGACGGGCTTATTTGCGGTGGCGCCAACACCACAGGAATCACGAAACGGCCACGAGATCACACCCCACCCCAGCCCCACCCGACGTTATGAATTCGGAACTGACTACCCACAGAGCGGGGAGACCGTGCACTAATCGATTGTTTTTGGGGCGACTTTGCGTCCCTACTCACGACTACGACAACGAGTGCATGTCAGTCTCGGCTGTATAGTCAGTGGATGCTGACTCTTTCGTCTCGTGTCGATGTGATGAACCGTCTCGGGCGGGCGATGGCCGATCCGTCGCGCTCGCGCATCCTGCTCCGACTGCTCGACGAACCCGGTTACCCGGGAGCCCTGGCTGATCAGCTCGGCCTCACTCGCTCGAACGTCTCGAATCACCTCTCGTGCCTCCGCGGCTGCGGCATCGTCGTCGCCGTCCCCGAGGGCCGCTCGACCAGGTACGAGATCGCGGACGCCCACTTCACGAAGGCGTTGACGGCCCTGGTCGACGTCGTGCTCGCCGTCGACGACGGGGAGCCCTGCACGGACGACGCCTGCGATGTCCCTCTTTGCTGCGGGACCGGCGCGTGAGCACGACCACGCTCCCCGCCGTGCTCGTACCGGCCCGACGGCTCCTGCTGCAGCGCCGTATCCGGGTCATCGTCGCCGTGACGATCAGCTACAACGTGATCGAGGCGATCGTGGCAATCGCTGCCGGTACCGTCGCCTCGTCGACGGCCTTGATCGGGTTCGGCCTGGACTCGATCGTGGAGGTGCTGTCGGCCGCGGCGGTCGCATGGCAATTCGCCGCACCCGATCCCGAGAAGCGAGAGCGGGTGGCGTTGCGCGTGATCGCCGTGTCGTTCTTCGGACTGGCCGCCTACGTCACGGTCGACGCAGTGCTGTCACTCACGGGTCTCCGTGAGCCCGAGCACTCTCCTGTCGGGATCGTCCTCGCCGCGGTGAGCCTGGCGATCATGCCGTTCCTCAGCCTGATCGAGCGCCGCACCGGCACCGAGCTCGGATCCGCGTCAGCCATCGCCGACTCGAAGCAAACCCTCATCTGCTCCTACCTCTCAGCGGCGGTTCTCCTCGGCCTCGTCCTCAACTTCGCGTTCGGGTGGACATGGGCTGATCCGGTAGCCGGGCTCGTCATCGTCGTCTTCGCCGTCCGCGAGGGCCTCGAGGCCTGGCGCGGGGACGCCTGCAAGACACCCGTGTCGGCCCTGACGGGCAAGCGCCAGGCCGAGACCTGCGGCTGCTGCTGATCTGCCCCAATAACCCCTGACGGCACGACGTCCGTGCCGCGTCCGCCAGGAGAACCACGAAGCGCACCACGAAGATCAACCCCGCCTTGATCGGCGCCCTCGTCGCCGCAGCGACGATTGCCGCGGTCGTCCTGATCACATACGCAGCGCCACAAGCGGAGCCGGCGGAGACATCTGTCGTCGCAAGCCCGCAGACCGGCGCCCGTTTGACGGTCGCTCATCGGGACACCTCCGAGTGCTTGCTGTGGCGAGCTGAGGTCAAGTGGCGCCTGGCCTGCGGATTCGCGTATGCCTGTCCCGCAAAATTGCCCGGTGACGGGGGTCCAAACGCTACAGTCGTCGGATGCTCATCGGATACGCGCGTGTCTCAACTTCGGGACAAGATCTCGCAGCACAACGTGATGGTCTCGCAGCACTGGGTGTTGACCATCAACACGTGCATGTTGACCACGGGCTGTCGGGCACGACTCGAGCGCGCCCTGGGCTCCGCGAAGCCCTAGCCGCATGCCGCGCCGGCGACGTGCTCGTGGTGACGAAGCTCGACCGCCTCGCCCGCTCGCTGCGGGACGCGACCGATATCGCGGACGAGCTGACGAAGAAGGGCGTCGCCTTGAACCTCGGGGGAGCGGTCTACGACCCCACCGACCCCGTCGGGCGTTTGCTCTTCAACGTCCTCGGCATGGTGGCGGAATTCGAGGCCGACCTCATCCGTGCACGAACCCGCGAGGGCATGGCGATCGCCAAAGCCGCAGGAAAGCTCCGCGGCCGCAAGCCCAAGCTCACCGCCTCGCAAGAGAAGCACCTGGTGCAGCTGCACCGCACCGGCGCCCACACCACGAGCCAGATCGCTGAGCTCTTTGGCGTCGCCCGCTCAACGGTCTATCGAGCCGTCCAGCGTTCCACAGAGGCCTGACTAGGGGTTGATGGAGCAGTAGCTATCGCTGCGTGCTCCAGGCCCAGTCATTGCAGAGGAATTTCAAACCTGCGAATTCGAGGTCGACTGTTCCCGCGGAACGGAAGCCCAGCGACCTGCACAGTGCATTCGACGCGTCGTTCGAGGTCGATGGGTACGCGTGGATCTCGCCGTAGTCGCTTTCGCTTAACGATTGCAAGAACAGGCGTAAGGCAATCTTCATGAGACCCCGGCCTTGCCAGCGCTCAAGAAGCATCCATCCGATCTCGGCGTTCATGGCGTGAGCGCGAACCAGGGTTATGTTGCCCGCCGGCACCCACTCCTCTCCTTCGGCACACTCCACGATGACCACGAAGGCACGGCCAGCCGCGGTCTCCTCGATCTCTCGGAGAAGGCTTCTGCGGATCTGCGAGGGAGGCAGCGGGCCACCTAATTCCTTCATCATGCTGCTGCTACCGCGGAGGCGTTGGTAAAGACCTTCGTCGTCGAGACTTACTGGCCTAAGACGGACGGCTGCGGGTTCCGATGGGGGGTTGTCTCCAATCATCTCCACGAGACGAGGTTACGACTGCTAGTGAGTGAAACGCGCCCGATAGCCGATCGGTGTCCGGACTCGTTTGCGAGTACGAGCCCTGGTGTCAGTTGAGCCAGGGGCGTCCGGCGATCATGAGGCGGCCGATGCTCGTTCCTGCCCGAGCCTTGTCGATGAGCGAATCGAAGTCCTGCGAACCTGACGCGGACCAGCCGTTGACACCGACAGTCAGCTTCCAGTTTTTGCCTTCGGCGTAGAGGAATTGTCCGTTCATGATCCCGATGAACAGGTCGTCGATCGCAGTCAGCAGGCTGTCGCTTCCGTTGTCGCACGCGTCGCAGCCGCAGAAGGGCTCCATCGAGATCAGGATTGGTGGGTCACCGACGCCGAGCGCTACTACGTCCTCGATGCCCTCCGTTGCCCCCGTGACGACCAAGATCGACAGGGCATCCATTTTCACGGGCGTGACTAGAACGGCCCGCGCGTCAGTGGGTCCATACGCCCATGACGGCGCTTCGACGTTCTGTGCCGTCCCGAGTTCCAGGGCCTTGAGAGCGTCGATCCACGACCTGGCCCTGGCGCCCACGACGGCGTAGCGCTCTGGTTCGCTGACTCGGGAGTATTCCTCGTCAGCGATGTCCCGGTGCTCATGAGGGTCGTCCCATCGCATGCCGCCTGAGGGGTGCGTGGTGAATCGCCGAATAACTTCGGCTATCACATCGTGAATTTCCACGCCCTGAACCTAGCGGCGCTTGCGTCCGATAGGGGATCCTTAAGTGAGAGCTGAGCTCGACACTGCACCGGACCGTGCTACCGAGGAAGGGCGTGTGGGCTTGGAAGACGATCGCGCGTGGCTTGCCCGTGGGGGCGGCTGTGTGCCGGGTGGGGCCTGCATCCGCTGACCCAGCAGCAGCAGCCCCACCGTGAGGCCCCGGGGACCCGAATCCCCTGCCTCGCTGCAATCCGACATCTGTCGTTCTGCGGCCCCTGGAGGTTAGCCGACTCGCGGGACGAGCCGTAACCATCGTGGCGGTCTGCGCGGCCACCCCTTCCCTCAGGCGGCTGTTCCGGGAGCGCCGCTCGGTGGAGCTGCTTCGATGGCGCCTCTGAGGCCGGACTCGATGGAGTTCATGGTCGTGGTGAAAGACGTGGCGATGTCGATGCCGAGGCGTTCTGCGATGACGATCACCCACCAGATTGACTCGGCGAGCTTGTGCTCGAGTTCGGCGCCGGCGTCGCCGTCGATGTCCCACGTGCCGCTGTGGGCGAGAAGGAGGCGGGCGACGGTGCCGATGTCGTTCGAGAACCCCAGCATGAGCTCGTTCGTTGTCCAGACTTCGCCGTTGATCCGGTTCTCGAGAATTTCGTAGAGAGCGCGGACTTCCATCGCTCGGTCTCTCGCGGCTGAGAGCCCATGGCTCACGGCTGGGTCGTCAAAGGGCATTGGTCTTCCGTTCTTGAGGAGAGTGCGGTGAATCGTCCGGGAGATGTGGAGGGTGGGTCAGAGGCTTGCGGCGCTCAGTGATGAACGCGGGGAGCATCACGGTGGCCAGGACGAGGGCGGCGAGAACGAGGAGGGCGCTGGACCCAGTAAGAGCGACGTCGACACGCGTGACGATGTCAGCAATCGCGGTCGAGGCGGATGATGTCACTGCCGAGGCCCCGAGGGCTACGAGGACTGCGAGACCGAGAGAGCTTCCAACCTGGTGGGCTGTGTTCATGACCCCTGACGCGGCTCCTCCGTCTGAGGTTGCGACGCCGTGGATGCCGAAGCTGGTCAGAGGAGCGAACGTAAGGCCTTGGCCGATCCCGACGAGGACCATGGGGGCTCCGATGTTAAGCGCGTAGCTGCTGTCGGGCGTGAGGAAGGTCAGCCAGCCCATGCCGACAAGAGTGACGACGACGCCTGTGGCGAGAAGAGCCAGGGGGTGGAGGTGCCGGCTCAGGCGAGGTACCCAGAGAGCGACTGCGAAGTTAATCAAGGTCATGGGCAGGTAGCCGAGCCCGGCCTGGAGCGGTGTCCAGTTCATGACGTTCTGCATGAACTGGGTGACGAAGAAGAACAGCCCCATCATCGATCCGATGTAGAGGAACCTGATTGCGTAGGCGCCTGAGCGGACGCGGCTGCCGAATAGGCGCAAGGGCATGATCGGCTGGTCTGCACGGGACTCGTTGACGACGAGGAGAACGAGCAGGACCACGCCGGTGCTGATCGCGGTGATGGTGATGGGGGAGGACCAGCCGAGGTCGGCGGAGAGGACGACGCCGTACATCAGTGTGCCGACACCGATGGTGGAGAAGACGGCTCCGAGGACGTCGAACCTGCCAGGTGTGCGCGGCTGCTCGATGAGGTAGCGCAGGCCGAGGATGATCATGACGATGCCGACGGGAACGTTGACGAAGAAGCCAGCTCGCCAGGTCAGAAGATCGGCGAAGAGGCCGCCGATGACCATGCCGAGGCTTCCGCCGATGCCGGCTGTGGCGGCGTACCAGGCGACAGCTTGGTTTCGGTCTTTGCCGGGTGGGAAGGTCGCGGTCAGTAGCGAGAGTGAGATCGGGCCGATGATGGCTGATCCGACGCCTTGGAGGGCGCGGGCGCCGATCATCCACCCGCCGGTTGGAGCAAGGCCGACCCCCATCGAGGCGATGGTGAAGATGACGAGACCGATGATGAAGATCCTGCGCCGGCCGAGGATGTCGCCGGCTCGGGCGGCAAGCAGGAGCAGACCGCCGAAGGTGAGTGTGTAAGCGTTTTGGACCCAGGACAGGCTCGTGCTGGAGAGGTCGAGGCTCGCCTGGATCGAGGGCAAGCCGGTGAAGATGATCGAGTTGTCGAGCAGGATCATGAAGTAGCTGACCAGGATGATGATCAGGATTCCGGTCCTGTGGACGGGAAGCGCTCCCGAGACGGCTGCTACATCACCTACCCGGCGGGGTGGGGCGTCTTTGTCGATCATGGGGAGGGCCTTCGCTGGGTGGTGTGCTGTCCCGTGCCACCGCCGAGGGCTTCGCCTTTCAGGCTGGGCCCTCGGTGGCACGGTTCAGAAATGGAGGCGGGATCGTGGTGCGGTTAGGCGGCCACGACGTCGGAGAACAGGGCGGTGAACGGTGTGCCGGTGCCGCCGAGCCGCTGGAAGAAAGCGCCTGCGGCTGGTGTGGTGACGGCTGCTGAGGCGTCGTCGTAGCTGTCGAAGTACAGGTCGAGGGTCCTGTGCTTGGGGGTCGGGGTGCCGTCCTCGTGGGGCCAGACCTTCGCTGACTCGGCCCGGCGGAGCTCGGGGAGCTTGCCAGCGAGTTCGGCGATGTCGGAGTAGTCCTTCTCGAACGCGGCCGCGTCGGCGGGGGTGTCGATGATGACGGTGATTTTCGTGGGCATGGTGTCTTCTTCCTCTTGTGGCGGTTTGCGATCCGGCCCCGAGCAGGGTTCTTCTCCTGGGCTCAGGTCTGGAGTGTGGGGCGAACGATGATCTCGTTGACGTCGACGGAGGCTGGCTGGGCGATGGCGTAGCCGATCGCCTCTGCCACGGCGGAAGCTGGCAACCCGAGTCGGGCGCTTGCTTCGTTGGCTGCGGCACGGGTTGAGTCGTCGCCACCACGGTCAGTCAGCTCGCTCACGGTGTAGCCGGGGCTGATGATGGTCACTCGGACGGTCGTGCTCTCCTGGCGGAGGCCCTCGGACAAGGCCCGCACTGCGAACTTGGTGGCGCTGTAGACCGCCGAGGTGGGGTCGACGCGCAATCCGGACACGGATGCGACGTTGATGATGTGGCCGTGGCCCTGTTGTTCCATGACGGGCAGGGCGGCGGCGATGCCGTGGAGTGTGCCGCGCAGGTTCACGTCGATCATCTGGTTCCATTCCTCGACCCGAAGCGCGTTGAGCGTGGACAGGGGCATGACGCCGGCGTTGTTCACGAGGACGGCCACGGTGCCGTGCTGTTCGAGGGCGACGGTGAGGAAGGCGCGGACGCTGTTGAGGTCGGTGACATCGAGCTGGTGGTAGTCGGCTCGGCCGCCTGCTTCGGTGATTTCCCGGGCGATGGTGGCGAGTCGGTCGGTGCGTCGAGCGCCGAGCACGACGGGGTGGCCGAGGGAGGCGAGGTGCCGTGCGGTGGCTTCGCCGATGCCGCTGCTGGCTCCGGTGATGAGGACGGCGCCGCCGTCGGGGATCGTGGTGATGCTCATGAGGGGTTCCTTTCGTCGGCGGACGGGGTGTTTGTCGGGGTGGTTCTGAGAGGGATTGCGAGGTCGTGGGCTTTGGCTTCGCGGCGCGTGGCCTGACGGTCTCCACCGAGGCGAGCCGTGTGAGCGGACCGGGCGTAGGCGGCTGTCGCGGTGAGGAAGAGGGTGAGCCCGGCGCCGAGGGAGATCCAGTTGAAGGGTTCGGGTGCGTGCCCGGTACCCAGGTGCTCGAGCGCGCTGCCGAGGCCGAGGGACACGAGGAGGATGCCGGCGACGATTCCGAGGTGCAGGTAGGTGCCGATGGTCGCGGTAGACGTGCGGCGGTTGCCGCTCAGGGTGCTGATGTGACGCTCGGCGGCGGGAGAGATGCGGGAGAAGTAGACCCACCACATCCCGAGGGAGATGGACACGGCGCTGAGGGCGGCGATGACGATGGTGGGGCTGAGGGGCGCGTGGGAGGCGCCGAGGCCGATGGAGATGATGGATTCGCCGAGAGCGAGGATGACGACCAGGCCATGGCGTTCGGCGTAATGGGCAGCCGAGGGGAGTTGCCATGCGCCTCCTTGGGAGGTGGCGAAGATCGTGACCCCTTCGATGGCCACGGCGGTGAGCCAGAGGACGAGCTGCGCGGTCCCGCCGAGGAGGGCGCCGCTGATGAGGGCTGCGGCGACGGGGACGAGGGTGATGCCCATCGTGCGGAGCACCTGGCGTCGGAGGGCTGCGTCCCCGCGGCCCGCTACCAAATTGACGGCCGTATAGACGAGGGAGAGGGTGACGAACCCGATGGCGAACAGAAGGGCGCCGGCGTGGCCTTCGTCGTCATGTGAGTAGACCTGGGGGATGGCGATGGAGAGCACCAGAACGATGGCGATGGCGACGAAGATGCCGACGCGGACAGGTCCGCGGTCAGCGATCTGCTGATTGGCGAGCCATGCGTGGGACGCCCAGGACCACCAGAGGACTCCCAAGACTGCGAGGCCGCCGAGGACGCTCTGGAGGTTCTCGCCGTCGGCCATGAGGTGCGTCACTTGGGTGAACGCGAAGACGTAGACGAGATCGAAGAAGAGTTCGAGCGGGGTTGCCCGACTTGCCGGTTCGACGCGGGCTGACCCTTGCGCTGCCGGGTGTGTGTCAGTGGTCATCGACACGGTGCACGACGGTGGTGAGGTTCCAGTCGACGGTGGTGTGGTCGATGGCGGCGTGCACGGGCGAGGACGACATCTCTTCGCCGATGCCGGCCGCGCCGGCGCGGGCGTGCTCCATGCTGTCGTACGCGACGATGTCGGTGATCGTGCCGTCCGGGGTCTCGAGGATGCGGCGTCACTGGAATCCGGGCTGACGCTTGAGGTAGTCGTCGATGTCCGCATTCGCGGCGATGAAGTCGGCGGTGGTCTGTCCCTGTGCGGGGCGGAGGGTGGTGACTTCCAGCGTCTCGGTCATGGCGGCAGCTTCCTGATCAGGACCAGGACGGCTTCCCGGTAGGTCAAGGTTCGGCGACACTGCACCGACGAGGAAGGGCGAGGGAACCGGGGTGTGAGGCACCCTGGCCGCGGCCGTCACGCCGGCATCTCGCCGCAGATCAGCTCGCTCGCGTCAGTTCCAATTCACGCCGGCCGGCAGAGACGCCGTTGATGATCAGTTCGACAGCGTGCGTTCCGGGGTAGTAGATCCGAGTGGTGATGAGGCGGAAGGAGTGAGTCTTGCTGACCTGGACGGACTGGCCGGGGGCGAGCGTGCGGACGGCGAGCTTGAAGGTCTTGCCCGTGCTCATCCCGTCGGCTTTGCGGTGATGGATCACGTAGTCGATCGACAGGCGAGCCGCGGTGTCGCCAAGGTTGGTGATGTCGGCAGTGAACGTGACGCTATCGCCGACCGGGAGATTGTCCCGGTCGAGATCGAAGTGCTTGACGTCGAGGGTCGCCGGCCGGAAGCCGAGGAGGTCCAGCGCGCCTGGGTCTCCACGTTTGATGAGAGTGCGGAGGGCCCGGCCGACGAGGCGCTCGGTGTTGCCGTCGGGTGCGGCCAACCAGGACCGGGCGGTGTCGACAACAATGTCCGGGTGCCCGCGGCTGAGGTCGTTGAGGTGGTTGGCGACGGAGCGCCGCACGTAGTCGCTGTCGTCGCGGTACAGAACGTTGAGGATAGGCAGTGTCACCTGTGGGTCTGTCAGAAGCGCAGGGACTCGGGTGGCCCATGGCAGATACGAGCGTGTGCCCTCGGAGGCCAGGCGACGCACATCGACGTCGTCGGAGATGACCCAACTGCTCGTGATCACGCCCATGGCTCGGGGCAGGTCGTGTCGGAGGAGCGTGCGGATCGCGAATTCCGACGTCAGCCGGGACGTCAGGGAGGCGAGCATCGCCAGGGCGTCGTCGAAGGCCTCGGCGCGACCGTCTTGGAGAGCCTTGTCGGCAATCGCGCTGGTCACGGGCCAGATGAGCCACCCCGAGAAGTGCACGTCAGCTGCGGCAGCTTTCCGGATGATGGCGATGAAATCGTCGTAGCTGTGGTCGAGATCAGTCAGGAGAGCGTCTCGCAGGAGGTCGCTTCGCTCTCGCAGAGCGAGGGGCCCCAGGGCCCCGGAAGCGGCGTGCAGAGCGGCGAGGGCATCATCGGGGCTGGCAGTGTGGATCGCTCGGGTGAGGGCAAGGGCCGTGTGGGCACCGATCAGATCGTCAGCGAAAGGCATAGTCCAGATTGGCGCGCAAACAGGCCGATCACGAGGCCGCTGCATCCAGGGTGCCAGGCACCCACGATGTTGCGGCGCGGAAGCCCGCCTCTTCGAACCGCAGCATTGACCCATGTCCAGGCTTCTCGTTCCCGCTAGGTCTGCTGCTTGTGCGGGTCCTACGGTGGGGCGCATGTCCTTGATCAGCGCTTCGAACGAACTAGGTGACTTCCTCCGCGCTCGTCGGGGGCAGATCGAGCCCTCAGACGTCGGCTTGCCCGGAGGTGGTGTTCGCCGCGTTGCAGGTCTCCGCCGGGAGGAAGTCGCTGTGCTCGCCGGAGTGAGCTCCGACTACTACGGACGACTGGAGCAAGGACGGGAAACGAACCCATCGCCGCAGGTCATTGCCGCCATCGCGCGGGCACTGCGCCTGAGTGCGGAGGCCCGGGGCCACGTGTTCCGCATCTCCGGCCTCAACCCCAGCATGGCCCCGGAGAACGGGCGGACCCTTGTGCACCCTGCCCTCCTCGAACTCTTGGATGCGTTCCCAAACTCCGCTGCCTACGTCCTCAGCCCGTCCTTCGACGTGTTGGCGTCAAACGCGTTGGCGCACGTTCTGCTCTCCCCGTTCGCGGGGACCCAGAACATGGTCCGGGTGTTGTTCCTCGACCCAGAAGCCCACGTCGTCTTCGTCGACTGGGACGGCGTCGTCACGGCGACGGTCAGCGCGCTCCGCTTGAACTCCGGGCTTTACCCGGATGACCCGTCCATTCAGGCCCTCGTCCGAGAGATGCTCGAGGTGTCGGAGGAGTTCCAGGCCCTGTGGGGAGACCACAACGTCGCAGGCCTGACGCGGTTCGCCAAGATCTTCCAGCACCCGCAGGTCGGCCAACTCGAGCTGATCTACCAGACATTCGACGTCCACGACGCACCCGGGCAGCAGCTGCTCGTCGGCACGGCAGCCCCCGGTAGCCGCAGCGCCGATGCGCTTGCGTACTTGTCCTCCATGCACGCATGAACGATCTGCAGTCGCCGTGAAGCCCCAAGGGTCAGGACCCCTGCTGCCTTGGGCCGTGGACTGGTTCATCAACCGGACCAACGCCGGGGACGTCGACAGCGTCCTCGCCACCTTCGGACCCAATGCCACCCTGCGGCACGCAGATACGGACATCCCCCCACACATCAAGTACGAGTTCTTGGCCAGCTCCTGGTACATCGCGGGCTACATCCACCTGCGCGTCACGGAATCCTGTCCTACCGCCGGCGGCTGGTGGGTCACCACCGACGTCACCGGTACGAGCAAAGCGCTCGTCGAAGCGAGCGGGCTCTACGTGTTCCACTTCGCCCTCCACAAGGGGAAAATAACCACTTTGACCATCGAGACCGGCTCGCTGCTCTCGCCCTGTCGGACCTGATTGTCTACCGGGAGGACCCTCGGCGACGCCGGCTAGTGAAGTGGTGTTAAGCCGTCGCTTCGTCGGCGGTGGGCGCTGAGGGCTCGGTCTGCGTCACGGGCGTCCTCTCGATCCCATTGCGCTCGTCGCTTCTCGAAGTCGCGCTTTCCCTTGGCGACGGCGAGCTCGACTTTGGCATGGCCGCCGGCGAAGTAAAGGGACAGAGGCACGATGGTGAAACCGCCCTCGTTCACGGCTTTGCGGAGCGTCTGGATCTGCTTCTTGTGGAGCAGCAGCTTCCTCCGCCGCCGCGGGGTGTGGTTGGACCACGTGCCTTGGGCGTACTCCGGGATCTGGACACCATCAAGCCACGCCTCGCCGAGTTCGATGCTCGCATAACCGTCGATCAGGGACGCTCGCCCCGCACGAAGCGATTTCACCTCCGTGCCTGTGAGCACGAGGCCAGCCTCGTAGACGTCGCCCAGGGTGTAGTCGTGGCGTGCCCGACGGTTCCGGGCGACGATTCTCGTTCCGAGCTCTCGTGGCATCAAGTCCTTCGTCCGTATTCAGGTGTCACCAGGGCACGTGCCCGTCTCGGCCGACGAAGGCACTCGTAGGCCCGGTCAAGGAGGCTGTCGCAAGCCGCACGATGGCCTCGGACCCCTCGGAAACGGTCTGTGTACCAAGGTGATCCATGATGTCGGTGTCGGTTCCGCCGGGATCGGCGACATTGATCCTCATCGCCGGGTACGCCTCTGCGTATTTCAAGGTCAGCATGTTCAGAGCGGCCTTGGATGCTTGGTAGAACGGCAGCGGGTAGGAGTTCTCGGGTGCGGTGGGATCGGTGGTCCGGGTGAAAGAGCCCATGCTGCTGGAGACGTTCACGATGACGGGAGCAGATGACCGCTCGAGAATCGGCAAGAAGGCGTGGATCATGCGGACAGCGCCGAGGACATTGGTCTGGAAGACACCCTCAGCGTCGCTAGCAGAGATGGACCCTAGTGACTCGTGCCGGGGCCCGAGAATGCCTGCGTTGTTGACCAGAACGTCCAGGACCCCTTCATGCTCAGAGATGTCGGCCGCTGCTGCCACCACCGATGCATCGTCGGTGACGTCGATCTGGACGAAGCGGACTCCCAATTCTCGGGCAGCTGTCTGGCCTCGTCCGATGTCCCGGGCCCCAAGGATGACTTCGTGGCCGATGGCTCTGAGCTGCCGGGCTGTCTCGTAACCGATGCCCTTGTTTGCTCCGGTGATGAGTGTCGTCGTCATAGGTGCATTCCTTCTGCGAGGTGGCCGCCTCCACCGTGATGGCGGGGATGGATGCTTTCCCTTAGTGCGCGGGAGGGACTAGATGGCGATCGTCGCGCTGATCAACATCAGTCGTCGTTGCCCGGGGAGGAGCGCGCGACGATCGCCACAGTGACCACAATCAGGCCACCGCTCACCAGGAGGAAGGGCGAACCAGAGGGGGTGAGCCGCACCCTTCCTCCTCAGACACGGCACGCGAAGACTCACCCCATGAGCACACACGCCACAGTCAGCGAACTCACCATCGAGGACGTCACCAGCTGGGTTGAGAAGTACCTCCTGGCCTGGCGCACCAACGCAACAGCAGACATCGAGGCTCTCTTCACCCAGCAGGCCGAGTACCACGAACGCCCCTACACGACCGACCTCGTCGGCCGTGACGACATCGTCGCAGGCTGGCAATCACGATGGAACTGGCAACAGGGCGGCTGGACCTTCACCTGGACCGCGCACCCCACCAGCGGACGCACTGTCGTCATCGACGGAGTCGGCCGCTACCAAGACCTCGGTGACTTCGACAACGTCTGGACGGTCACCATCGACGAAGACGGCCGGTGCAGTCGCTTCGAGATGCTGAACACAGAGCAGGACTGACCAGCAGCACCGGCAGGGCCCTGTCCACGAGTTCACGCACGCGTCAGTGACGCACCCCATCACTTGTCGACCCCGGTAGCTCGCCCCGGCTCCGTCCTCGACCATCTCAACCACGAGGAATCTCCCGTGGCCCTCGACGCCACCGCTGTGCGGCGTCATCACCCAAGGAAGAAAAAGGTCATGACCCTTTTCATCAGCTCGACCCGGAGCAGCAAACGGCACCTGCTCACCGTGGCCGCGGGAATTGCCGCCGTTGTGGGCATCGCCCTCGCGACGGCCGCGCCCGCCAGCGGCGCGACTGCGACACACGCCAAGCCCACCGTCGTAATCGTGCACGGAGCTTGGACCGACGCAAGCTCCTTCACCGACGTGGAGAAGGTCCTCACGAAGAAGGGCTACCCAGTACTCGACTTCGCCAACCCGCTCCGCTCGCTCAGCGGCGACTCTGAGTACCTCGCATCCTTCCTCGCTGCTCGCACCACCGGCCCGGTGATCCTCGTCGGGCACTCTTACGGTGGCGCCGTGATCAGCGAAGCTGGATCGTCCGATCCGGATGTCAAGGCCCTGGTCTACGTGGATGCGTTCGTTCCTGCCGAAGGTGAGAGCGTCCTCGGGCTGCTCAGCAGCGCAGGACCGGTAGACCCGACGCAACTGTTCGACACCATCCCCTACCCGGGAGCACCTGAAGGTGACGTCGACCTGTACCTGAAGAAGGAGGCTTTCGGGCCCGGCTTCGCCAACGGCCTCTCGAAGTCAGACCAGGCGTCGTACTACGCCAAGCAGCGCCCCATCACGTTCAGTGCTGTCAACGAGGAAGCCAGCGCAGCCGAATCCTGGAAGACGCTCCCGTCCTGGTATGTCGCCGGCACCCAGGACGCCAGCATCCCTCTTGCCCTCCAGCTGAAGATGGCGGAACGAGCCGGCTCAACCGTCACCCAGGTCGAGGCGGGACACCTCTCGATGGTCAAGGAACCCCGCAAGGTTGCGAAGGTGATTGAGGAGGCTGCACACACCGCTCGCTAGAGAACAGCCCGCCGCCGTCGTGCAGTTCGTGCGGAAGCAGGACCACGACGTCGGCGGCCGGGTCTCGGGTGCCCAGGACGCCCGACTTGGCGCCACATGATCGAAGCGTGCCCATGTTTTACAGCCTGTGTCGCGCCAGACGATCACCCAACAGTCACGAACGTGCCCGATAGGGGATCGTTCGCCGGTCGGGGCCTCACGACCGCAAATTTCTGGTTCTGGGGTCTTATCGGATGAGTACTCGGAACAGCTTTGTCGCCCATGACGCGAGCGCGATGCCAACGGCGAGACGATCAGGGCGCCAGAGACGATGCAACTTATGCGGCCAGGGCGCCGACTCGGCTCGCTCGAGCCCGCCTAGACGAACCCCTCGTCCAGCGAGGGGCCTCAGCCGATCGTCTGGCCACCGTCGACGATAAGGGTGTGCCCGACGGCGAATCCGCCGTCGTCGGAGGTGAGCCAAAGGACAGCGGAAGCGATCTCGTCGGGCTTGCCGAGCCGGCCGATGGGCTCCTGGGCGATGACATCGGCGTAGCCCTCGTCCGTGCCGCCGGTGAGGCGCTGGATCATCTCCGTGTCGATCATGCCGGGGGCGACGACGTTGACCCGGATGCCTTCGCCCACGACCTCGAGCGCCGTGGACTTGCTGAGGCCGATGACGGCGTGCTTGGCCGCCGCGTACGCCGCCTGTCCGGCGATGCCCATGACACCAGCACCTGATGAGGTGTTGACAATCGCACCGCCGCCCGAGGCCTTCATGTGCCGGATCTCGTGCTTCATACAGAGGTAGACGCCGTGCACGTCGACGGCCATGATGCGGCCGAACTCGGCGTCGTCGAGGTCGGCGGTGGGGGTCTGCGTCTGCTCGACACCCGCGTTGTTGAACGCGACATCCAGGCGGCCCCAGGTGGACACGACGTGGTCGAGGACGGCGACGACCTGCGAGGCGTCCGAGACGTCGAGGTCGACGGCGGTCGCGGTCCCTCCCGCCGCAGTGATCAACGACGCGGTCTCGTCGTGGCCCGCGCCCGGCAGGTCGGCGACCGCGACCCGGGCGCCTTCGGCGGCGTAAGCGAGGGCGGTGGCGCGGCCGATGCCGCCGGCGGCGCCGGTGACGAAGGCGACTTTGCCGGTGAAGCGGGGGGTCGTGATGCTCATGGAGTGCTCCTTGGTGACAGGCCCCTGTGTGACACGGGGCGTGAGGTGAATCAGGGGGAGGGAGGGGATCAGAGTCGCGCGGGGAACGCGTTCCGGCGGCCGACGATCGTGAGGCCGAAGGCGATGACGCCGAAGACGATGAGGACGACGGGGAGGACCATGCCGTCGGTGCGGGTGAGGAGGCCGGCGCCGACGATGCCGGCGGCGAAGATGGCGACGTTGAACGCGACGGGCAGGAACGAGTTCGCCACGTCGGAGTTCTCGCCGCCCGCGGTGGTAAGGGCGGCCTGCAGCTGAGCCGCGGCACCGCCGAAGGTGAGCCCCCAGAAGACGGCTGCGATGAGCACGGCGGGTGCCGAGGCGTGCCAAACGAGGAGGACCACACCGACACCGACGAACAGGGCCAGGCTGCCGTGCAGCAAGGGCCTGGGGTGCCGGTCGAGTAGGGCGCCCGTGACGATGATGCCGCCGATCGAGGCGACACCGTAGACGAGCAGGGTGAGGTCGACGCCGAGACCGGAACCACCGGCGCGAAGGTAAGGGGCCACGTAGGTGTACAGGGTGTTGTGGGCGATCATCCACGTCGCGATGACCGCGAGGATCAGGGCGATCCCGGGGATGCGGACGACGCGGACGAGGGGGAGGCGTGTCGCCGCCGGAGCCGGGGCGGCGTCGGAGACGACGGTGATCACGAGCACCAGGACGGCGACGCCGAGGAGGCTGAGGCCGCCGAACGACCACCGCCAGTCGAAGGTCGTGCCGATCCACGACCCGAGCGGGGTGCCGAATGCGAAGCCGACGGGTGCGCCGGCCGAGACGATGGCGAGTGAGCGGCCGGCTTGGTTCGCCGGGCTGATCCGTCGGCCGTAGGCGGCGAGCATGCCCCAGATCGTCCCGGAGAACGCGCCGGCGACGAAGCGGGCGACGAGGGCGACTGCCACGGTGGGGGCGAGGGCCGCGACGGCGTTGGCCAGGATCAGGCCGACGAGGGCGATCGCGAGCAGGGGCCGACGGCGCATGCCGCGGGTGAGCGAGATCGCGGGCACGGTGGCTACGACGGTGCCGAGGGCGTAGGCGCTGATCAGCAGCCCCACGGTGCCCTCGCCGGTGTCGAGCCCGGCGGCGATCTGTGGCAACAGCCCCGCGGGCATGGTCTCCATGGCGACGAGGATGAACCCGGTCGTCGCGAGGACGACGAGGGAGAACAGTGGGAGACGACCGACCTGCTCGCCAGGGCCCGCAGCGGGCGGCTGAACGGTCGGTACGGACGCGGTCGGCGTGGTCATCGTGATCCTTCCGGGCGCGGCGAGGCACGGCCGTGGGTCGAGGGGGTGAAGGAGGCGCACGGTCCAAGGGCGGGACGGTGCGGGATGCTCCGGGTCAGGTCAGGTCAGGTCAGGTCAGGTCAGCTCAGGTCAGGTCGCGGGCTCGGCCCGGCGGGCCCGTTCGACGATTCGTTCCGTGGCGGCCCAGGACGCAAGCAGCCGGAGTCCCTCGTCGGAACCGCTGCCGGGAGCGGCGGTGTAGACGGTCATCGAGTGGCCGGGGGAGTCCTGGAGGTCCATGGCGTTGAAGTCGAGCTCGAGCAGCCCGACCACCGGGTGCCGGAACTGCTTCGCGCCGGTGTAGTGACGCCGCACGTCGTGCGCGGCCCACCGGACGCGGAACTCATCACTCCTGATCGACAGCTCGCCGACCAGGGCGGCGATCCCCGCGTCGTGGGGGTCACGACCGGCGTCGCGTCGGAGGATGGCGACGTTGACGTTCGCAGCGCGCTCCCAGTCGGGGTAGAAGTCGTGCGCCCGCGGGTCGAGGAAGATGAACCGTGAGTGGTTCGCGGGGCGGAGCGAGCCGCGGTACATCTCGGAGTAGAGGGCGAAGCCGAGGTCGTTCGCGGCCACGAGGTCCATCCGGGTGTTGGTGATCATGGCCACCGCCCCGGTCATCGCGTCGAGCATGTGCTGGAGCGGGGAGTCGGTGATCTTCTGCTCGGCACTGGCCGATGGCCGACGACGGACGGGGGCAGCGGCGCGAGCGAGGTCGTAGAGGTGGTCTCGCTCGGCCTGGTCCATCTCGAGCGCGCGGGCGATGCTGTCGAGCACACTGTCGGAGACGCCGGCGAGGCTTCCCCGCTCCACCCGCGTGTAGTAGTCGACGCTGACGCCGGCGAGCCGGGCGACCTCGTCACGGCGCAGCCCCGGCACCCTGCGACGACCGCCCGCGGTGACGACGCCGGTCATGTCCGGGGTCAATCGTGCACGGCGTGACGAGAGGAACTCGCGTACCTCGGCTCGGTTGTCCATGCCGTCACGCTACGACGGCCGTCGACGGCCAGCCAGGCCCTCCTAGGGCACGCCTAGGCGCTGCGGGCGGACCCTCGAGGGGGGCTCTCAGCGGGCCTGTCTAGCTGGGTGATGAACGCTTACGGTCTTCCACGAGAGGCCCCGGCGGCACAGAAGAGGTCTCCGGCTAGCCATCCCGAGGTCGCGTGCGCGCCTCACCCACCACAGAACCCGAGAAGGAGCGACATGAAGGCCACCCTCATGTACAAGTCCGGCGACGTCCGCGTCGTCGAGGTCCCCGAGCCCGTCATCCAGGAACCCCACGAGGCACTCGTCCGGGTGACCCACGCCTGTGTCTGCGGCTCCGACCTGCACCCGTACCACGACCTCGAGGACACCCCTGAGGGGCGCCGCATGGGCCACGAGGCCATCGGCGTCGTCGAGCAGATCGGCGACGACGTGACGACGCTCGCGATCGGCGACACCGTCATCGTGCCCTTCGCGTGGTCCGACGGCACCTGTGCCTTCTGCCAGGACAGCATCACCACCTCGTGCGTCCACGGTGGTTTCTTCGACGGCGCCGCCTCGGCCACGCAGGCCGAGAAGCTCATCGTCCCCCAGGCCGACGGCACCGCCGTCACGATCCCCGAGGGCACGGACGAGTCGTTCATGCCCTCGCTGCTCACCCTCTCCGACGTGTACCTGACCGGCTACCACGCCGCGATCCGCGGCGACGTCGGGCCCGGCAAGACCGTCACCGTCATCGGCGACGGTGCAGTCGGTCTCTCCGCGGTGCTGGCGGCGAAGCAGCTCGGTGCCGAGACGATCATCCTCATGGGCCGCCACACCGCGCGTACGGACCTAGGTCGCGAGTTCGGGGCCGCCCACGTCGTCGCCGAGCGCGGCGAGGACGGCGTCGCGAAGGTCATGGAGATCACCGGAGGCGAGGGGTCGCACGTCGTCCTCGAGGCCGTCGGCCACAAGCCCGCCTACGACCAGGCCGTCGGGATCGTCCGCGCCGGCGGCACCATCAGCCGCGTAGGAGTGCCTCAGTACGAGGAGGCGGCGGTCGGCATGGCGTCGCTGTTCGGCAAGAACGTCACCCTCACCGGCGGTCCTGCGACCGTGCGTGCCTACCTCGAGGCCGCGATCCCGCAGGTCCTCGACGGCACCATCGACCCGGGCCGTGTCTTCGACCGTGAGATGCCCCTCGACGACATCGCCGAGGCCTACCGCCTCATGGACGGCCGCGACGCCCTCAAAGTCCTGATCCGCCCGTAGCCGACACGACGGGAACGTTCTCCATGGCCCTGCGCATCGCTCCACGTCGGCCGTCCGGCCGTCCCACTGCCTCACGGCGTGCGTCGACTCTGCTCTTCCTCGGCGTCGGCGTCGGTGTCACCGCCCTCGCCGCGTGCTCGACGTCGGCCGGCAACCCGGCCGACACCGCCGATCCGTCCATCTCGTCGTCATCGCCCGCCAGCGACGGCAGCCCGACATCGCGCCCCGAGAGCACCCCTTCGGAGACTCCCGTCGCCCGTGACGACGCGATTGTCGGGACGGTGGTCCGGTTCAGCGGAGGCGGGCGGACCGTCGACGTCACACTCGAGGAGGACAACCCGACCACACGCGACCTCCTCAGCCGCCTCCCCACCACCATCCGCTTCGAGGAGTTCGCCGGCCGGGAGAAGATCGGCTACCCCTCACCCGGGCTCACCGTTGAGGGCTCACCCGGCTCCGACCCTGAAGACGGCGACCTCATCTACTTCAGCCCCTGGGGCAACCTCGGGTTCTACTACGACGCCACCGGGATCGAGTACTCCGACGACACCATCCACCTCGGCAGCTACGACGCGACCCGCGACGAACTCGCGGACTTCGACGACACGGACGTGACCCTCGAGGTCCTGCCGTGATCATCACCGACACCTCGAGAGGCAGACCATGACGACTCGCACACTGGGCGCCGACGGCCCCGCCGTCTCGCCCATCGGCCTCGGCTGCATGACCATGACCGGCGGCTACGGCGTCGCACCCGATCGACACGACATGGTGCAGTTGCTGCGCCGCGCCGTCGACCAGGGCGTGACCCTGTTCGACACCGCAGAGGTCTACGGACCGCACGCCAATGAAGAAATCCTCGGCGAAGCTCTCGCCGACCGGCCCGACGACGTCCTGATCGCGACGAAGTTCGCAACGGCCATCGACCCCGTGACGCGGAAGCCGCGGGGACGGCTGTTGCGACCGGAGGAGGTCGCCGAGGCCGCCGAGGGCTCACTCCGCCGTCTCGGGGTCGACAGGCTCGACGTGTACTACCAGCACCGCATCAACCCCGACATCCCGATCGAGGACTACGCCGGTGCGGTCAACGAGCTCGTCGCCGCCGGCAAGGTGCACCGGTACGGCCTCTCGGAGGCGTCGGAGAGCACCATCCGTCGAGCCCACGCCGTGCTGCCCCTGACCGCGGTGCAGAGCGAGTACTCGCTCTGGTGGCGCCGACCCGACGAGGGCGTGCTTGCGGCGTGCCGCGAACTCGGCATCGGGTTCGTGCCGTTCAGCCCGTTGGGGAAGGGATTCCTGACCGGCACCATCACGGCGTCGACCTCGTTCGGTGAGGGCGACCTCCGGGCCAGCATCCCGCGCTTCGGTCCTGACGTCATCGAGCACAACCTGAGACTCGTCGATGTCGTGCGGGCAGTCGCCGACGAGCAGGGAGCAACGCCCGGACAGGTCGCCCTGGCCTGGCTGCTGGCCCGCGAACCGTTCATCGTCCCCATCCCCGGCACCACGAAGGCCCACCGGCTCGACGAGAACCTGGGGGCCCTCGACGTGACCCTCACCGACTCCCAAATGGAACGACTGACCGCGCTGTCCGACGATGCAGCCGTGGTCGGCGCCCGGTACCCCGACTTCCTCGAAGCCCAGACCGACATCTGACCGAAAGGCACGACATGCGCACCACGAACCACCGGACCACGAGCATCGCCCTGACCCTCGTCATCGCAGCGGGCGCGACCGGCTGTGCCTCCACCACGGCGACCGACCCCCCTGGCGAGTCGCCGGCAGCATCATCTGGCGGTCCCACGAGCAGGCTGACCGGCGAGTGGGAGATGACCTCGCTCGAGGTCGGCACGGATGGCGACCTGTCAGCCGTCCCGTACTCCGGCCAGGTCGTCTTCACGGCCGCCGGCACGATGGCCGTCCAGGCTGCCAACCCCGACACGGCGGCCCCTGACGGGCCGTACACCGTCGACGGGTACGAGGCTTTCTACGGCGAGGTGACCCCCGTTGACGACGACTCGTTCACCGTCGAGGTCGAGTCCGCCCTCGCGCGGGACCTCGTCGGCCAGAGTCTCGCGCGGGACTTCGAAGTCACAGGCGACACGCTCGTCCTGACCCCGACCGACCCCACCGAGGGCTTCCGCGCCACGTACGCACGCCAGGACTGACGCGGCGGCCAGGGCGATCACGGCCGGACAGCGGCGCAGTCCCGGAGGGGTGGTCTACGGGACCACTGTTCCACACGGCCTTTCCCGTTCTCCAGGCGACGGTTCTACTGGAAACTGACGAAGAAAGGAACACCATGACCACCGAGACCATCACCCTGAACGACGGCGTCGAGATCCCTTCGCTGGGACTCGGCGTCCTCGCGAGCGAGGGAGACGAGGCTCGCGACGCCGTCGCGACGGCGCTCCGCACCGGGTACCGACTGGTCGACACCGCGGCGGCCTACGGGAACGAGCGACAGGTCGGTGCCGGCCTGCGCGAGTCGGGAGTCGACCGCGACGACGTCTTCCTCACCACCAAGCTGTGGATGACCGACTACGGCTACGACGAGACGCTCCGGGCCTTCGACACCAGCACCGCCAAGCTCGGCGTCGACCACGTCGACCTCTACCTCCTGCACTGGCCGTGGCCGGCGAGCTGGGACGAGACGGTCGCTTCCTACCGGGCGGCGGAGCACCTCCTCAAGGAAGGACGTGTGAGTGCCGTCGGAGTGGCCAACTTCAAGCCCGACCACCTCCGAAAGCTCGTGGCCGAGACCGACGTGGTCCCTGCCGTGAACCAGATCGAGCTGCACCCGAACTTCCAACAGCCCGACCAGGTCGCCTTGCATCGTGAACTCGGCATCGTGACCCAGGCTTGGTCGCCCATCGGGGGCGTCTACGGGTGGGCGGGGGAGAACGGTGCGGTCCCGCCGCTGCAGAACGAGAAGGTCCAGGCCATCGCCGACGCGCACGGCAAGACGCCTGCCCAGGTCATCCTCCGCTGGCACCTGCAGGAGGGGCGGAGCGTCATTCCGAAGTCGGTCCGTCCCGAGCGCATCGCCGAGAACGCCGACGTCTTCGACTTCGCTCTGAGCCCGGAGCAGATGCAGGACATCACCGCTCTCGACACCGGTCTTCGAGGCGCCATCGACCCGGACGACGCCACCCCCGAGGTCATCGACCTCACCATCGACGCGGCCTGACATGTCGACGCAGGACGAGATCAGCAGTTTCCTGACCTCCCGGCGGGCCCGGCTCACGCCCGCCCAGGCGGGCGTGCCGGTGTTCTCGGGCACGCGCCGGGTCCCGGGACTTCGCCGGGAGGAGGTCGCCCAGCTGGCCGGAGTCAGTACCGACTACTACTCCAAGCTCGAACGCGGCACCTCCCGTGGCGCCTCCCGCGAGGTGCTCGAGGCGATCGCCCGTGCGCTGCAGCTGGACGACACCGAGACCCAGCACCTCCTCGATCTCGTCCAGCAGACCGCGGTACCGGTCCGCCGTCGTCCCCGGCCTCGCACGGGGGTGACTGTCGCTCCAGGGACGCAGATGGTGCTCGACGCCCTGACCGTTCCGGCCATCATCCAGAACCCGCGCCTCGACATCGTCGCAGCGAACACCCTCGGGGCAGCGCTTTACGACCTGCCCCGCCCGGTCGCCGGCGGCGAGCTCTTCAACGGGGCGCGCTTCCAGTTCCTCGACAAGCGAGCGGAGAACTTCTACGTCGACGCCGACCTCGCCAAGCGCAACGTCGTGGCGCTCCTCCACCAGGCCGCGGGTCGAGACCCCTACGACGAGGATCTCATCCGCCTCGTCGGCCAGCTCTCGACTCAGAGCCCGGAGTTCCGCGCCCTGTGGGCCTCCCACGACGTCATCCGATTCCAACGCGGCGCCAAGCGCTACCGACACCCCCAGGTCGGTGATCTCGAATTCGGCTACGAGTCGTTCGACCTCACCACCGACCCAGGACTGACCATGCTCGTCTACACGATCGAGCCGCACTCGGCGACAGCGGAGCGCATCGCGCTCCTGGCGTCCTGGGTGCACTCTCCCGATGCCGGAGCGGAGACTCCGGCCCCCACGCGTCCCCACGCGTGACGAGCACCGATCACGACACGGAGGAACACATGACCGACTTCCTGACCCTGAACAACGACGTCCGCATCCCGACCCTCGGGCTCGGCGTCTTCCAGAGCCCGCCCGACGAGACCACCGCGGCCGTCGAGGCGGCAGTCGGCGCCGGGTACCGGCACATCGACACCGCCGCCGGCTACGGCAACGAACGCGAGGTCGGCGAGGGCATCCGCCGGTCCGGTCTCGACCGCAGTGACGTGTTCATCGAGACCAAGGTCTGGGTGAGCGACTACGGGCACGACGAGACCCTGCACGCCTTCGAGAAGAGCGCCACCAAGCTCGGCGTCGACCAGATCGACCTGCTGATCCTGCACCAGCCCATGCCCCAGCACTTCGAGCGGACCGTTGCCGCCTACCAGGCTCTCGAGGCGCTGCTGGCCGACGGCCGGGTGCGAGCCATCGGCGTGAGCAACTTCATGCCCCACCACCTGGAGGCCCTCCGCGCCGAGACCGATGTCGTCCCCGCCGTCAACCAGGTCGAGCTGCACCCCTACTTCACGCAGTCCGAGGTCCAGCGGGCAGACGCCGCACTCGGCACGCTGACCCAGGCCTGGTCGCCCATCGGCGGCATCACGTTCTACCCGGGATGGGGAGAAGGGCGCAAGAACGTCCTCGACGACGACACCATCGGCCGCATCGCGGTAGCGCACGACAAGTCGCCCGCCCAGGTGATGCTGCGCTGGCACCTCCAGCAGGGCCGGTCGGTGATCCCCAAGTCGACGAATCTTGACCGCATCCGCCAGAACATCGACGTCTTCGACTTCGACCTCACCGAGGGAGAACTCGTCGACATCGACGCGCTCGACCGCGGAGTGCGCGGCGGCCCCGACCCCGACGAGGTCGACCCCTCTACCTGGGACCTAGAGATCCCCGAGGCCTGACCTGACCTCGACCACGAGATGACCCGAGCGACAGGGAGACACCCCATGACCGAACAGCCCCGCCAGGTAGGAGGAGGACGGGACCTCTTCGGCGACTTCGCCCCGAAGCTCGCCGAGCTCACCGACGACGTCCTCTTCGCCGACGTCTGGAACCGGCCCGAACTCTCGGCTCGGGACAGGAGTCTCATCACCGTCGCCGTCCTCACCGCCGGCGGCAACACCGAGCAGCTGAAGTTCCACCTCGGGCGGGCCGTCGAGAACGGCGTCACCCAGGAGGACCTGGTCGAGGCCATCACGCACGTCACCCTCTACGCCGGCTGGCCGAACGGCATGGCCGCCATGGGCGTCGCAAAGGACCTCTTCAGCGCAGACGAGAAGTAAGGAAGGCCCGTGAACATCGAACCCGCCACCCCGACCAGCAAGAACCCGCCCGAGCAGTTCGCTGGCGACGTCTGGCTCGACCCCATCGCCGTTCCGCACGAGGACGGCCAGCACATGACCGTCGCGACCGTCCGCTTCGCACCCGGTGCCCGCACCGCCTGGCACTCGCACGAGAAGGGCCAGTACTTGCGCGTCACCGCCGGCGTCGGCCGCTTCGGCACCCGAGACGGCCACATCATCGACGTGCACCCCGGCCAGACGATCTACACCCCGCCCGGCGAGGAGCACTTCCACGCCGCCCCCGGCGTCTTCATGGAGCACATAGCCATGCTCGAGAGCGGCGACGACCCCGCCGCCACGACCACATGGCTCGAGCACATCACCGACGAGGACTTCACCGGACGTTGAGGTTTCTCGGTGATGCTCCCTAAACGCCCCATCACGGAGGGAACTCTCCTCGATTGAGCGCCCTGCGGTGCCCGATAGAGGATCGGTCATCGAGATCAGTTTCGGACTGACCTGTCGAGACAGCCGGCGCCCCGTAGCTGCGGGGGAGTGGCTAGCGTCCGCCGGTGGTCGGTGACCGATGGCTTACGCGGACACTCGCGGGGTAACCGGTGCTCGCAAAAGAGCGACCAACCAGACGAGCAGCGTCGCAGGGATGAGCAGTTCTATCAGCGACGGATGGTCGATCACAGTGACGCCGTCGATCAGCCAAGTGCAGGTGCGCCCGAGGGGAAACCAGCTCCATCCAGCGTCTCCGAAGACCGATGTACCTGGAGAGAGCTCGCAGCCAATCGAGTCGCCGAACAGCACTTGTTCGACAACGATCGAACCGATCCACGCCACCACGAGTACGGACCAGGGCAGGAATCGAAGGCGGGGATCTCGGACGGCTCGCATCCCACTACCCTCACACCGCCTCCTCGTAGACGCGTCCTCCTCGGTGATGACCAGCATGGCGCCCGAGTACCAATCGGGCTTATCGACCCTCACGGCCGCCTACGCAACAGAAGCGAGCACGCCCGAGCCGTTCAGTTTGGGGATCGTCCAGAGGGCAGGGCGCTATGCCGCGGATGCGGTCAGCTTCTCTGCGGCGTAACGGGACCATGCCGCCTGCAGAACGGCGAACGTCCCTGCGGCGACGACGAGGAGGAAGAAGGTTACGCCGCCTGCTATCCAGAGCCCTTGCCACTGCGACGGTTCGAGGAGCGCTGCGACGATGACCGGGAGCGGCGATATCAGCCAGAGTCCCACGGCCACGGCTAGAGAGGTGCCTCGCTGACGTCCGTTGGTCTCTTCGAGGCTTTCTGCCCACTGCTGGGCTCCGAAACTGGAACTCAGACGCTTCTGGCGGATCAGCGGAAATGGCGAGAACGTGCTCGACGCCCGAACGAGGTGGACTGCCCCGGCTGCGGCGACCAAGAAAAGAGCACCTAGGCCGATAGCTATGGCGACTTCCACACTCGTCGGGATGACGCCTGCGTCTGCCCCGGCGATCAGCAGCACCACGGGGATGGGTGACGTGACGAACAGTGCCACGGCGAGGGCTATATGGCGCCAGGCGATTCGCGCCGCATCCGAGAAGCTTCTCGCCTCGGTCTCGCTCAGTGCGGACACGGCTTTTCCGTACTCGCTCTCGGGGGCTTCCATGAAGAGGTCTCGCACCGGCACACCCAATGCCTTACCCAGTCGGGAGAGCGTGTCGAGGCTGACGTCGTTCCCCGCCTCGAGTCGTTGGAGAGTGCGAACGGTCACCCCGCTGACCTCTGCAAGGCGCTCCTGAGTCCACCCTCGTTGAGTTCGTAGTTCAAGTATTCGTGTCTCGCTCATGCTGTCCACAGTATGAAGGGCGCTTGAACGGGTCCATGTCAGGGCCCCGACAAGCAGGCGACATCTACCCGACAGTGCCCAGTTCGCGGCTCGATGTCCCTGCCACGTCCGCCCTGAACACGATGTTCCGACAGGGGATCGTTAGGCGGGCGCCTGTCGGTTTCGGGGATCGGACGCCTGCGCCTTCTTCCCTGGTCTGAAGGGCCGACTGGCTGTGTCTTGGACTTGCCGCACTAGTCGTGGTCGGTCGCGCCCGTCGCCGCGTATCGGTGCGCAAGGGCCACGAAGGCAGTCGCGAGCTCGGGGGGCCCGATCACCTGCATCGGTGCCTCGAAGCGGCCGTAGAAGGCGGCCAATGCGCCCCAGGACCACGAGCCCGCCTCGAGGCTGCACCGCTGGTGGTCGAGGGCCACGACCGTGCCGTCGCCGGCAAACGGGAGGACGTCTTCAGCGGGTAGTTCCAACACGACGGTGCCTCGGCACGGCCACTCGTCGACGTCGGACCCCTTGAAGCGAGCGGAGACGAACTCGTGCACGCTGCCGCCGGGCACGACACGGGGATCGTACCGGGGGCCACCGGGGACCCTCGGCTGCACACGGTCCACGCGGAACAGGCGCCAGTCGTCGCGCTCGAGATCCCATGCCACGAGGTACCAGCGGCCGTGCGACGTCACCAGGTGGTGCGGCTCGACCCGGCGGGCCTGACGAATCTGCTGCTCGCTGTCGTCGTCGCCGCGGGCGGCGTAGTCGAAGCGCAAGACCTCGCGGTCTCGGATGCTGTGGGCAAGCGTGACGAGGACGTCGAGCGAGATGTCGGCCATCGCTTCATCTCCCGGCCGGCCGACAGCGGTCACCTCGAAAGCGTCCAGCCGGTGGCGCAGTCGTGAGGGCATGACCTGCCGGATCGTTCCCAGGGCGCGGATCGCCGCCTCCTCGATCCCGCCGCCGGCACCAGCTGCCACCTGCAAGGCGACGGCCACCGCGACGGTCTGGTCATCATCGAACAGCAGGGGCGGCAGCTCACTACCGGCGTCGAGCCGGTACCCGCCCTCAGGGCCCATCGTCGCGCGGATGCTGTAGCCCATCTCGCGCAGGCGGTCGACGTCCCGGCGGACCGTCCGGTCGCTGACTTCGAGACGAGATGCCAGGAGAGACCCGGGCCAGTCCCGCCGAGTCTGCAGCAACGACAGCAGGGCCAGCAGTCGCGATGTCGTCGTCATGCCGTTCAGACTAGATCCAGTCCAGGACAGAAATCGACCTATACGGCTGTAAGAGTCGAGTCGACGGCCGAGCGGGCCGACCCCCAACAAGGAGTAGCGATGACCATCCAGACGACCACCCACCTCAACTTCCGCGGCGACGCCCGTCAGGCACTCGAGTTCTACCAGTCCGTGTTCGGCGGGCACCTCGTGGTCAACACCTACGCCGACTTCGGGATGCCGGCCGACGTGCCTGGTGCCGACAAGGTCGTCTTCGGCCTCGTCACCGCCGAGAACGGCTTCCACATCATGGGGTACGACATCCCCGGCCAGACCGAGGGCTCGATCGCCGCAGGCGGCCTGACCCGCCGCGAGAACGGGACCACCATCACCGACCAGGCTCTGTTCGTCTCGATCGGGTCCGACAGCCTCGACGAGTTGCAAGGTCACTGGGACGCACTGGTGGTCGGTGCGACCATCGTCGAACCGCTCGCCGCGTCGGCGTGGAGCGCCGGCTTCGGCATGCTCACCGACCGGTTCGGAGTCACCTGGAGCGTCAGCGTCACCGCATAGTGCCTCTGCCGCGGCGCGAGTCCGACCTGCCCGCGCCGCGGCGCCTCTCTCCCCTCGTCACAAGCAAGCGAACGAGCAGCGGTTCCGAGGCCCTCGACCACCAGAAACGTCCGGGGCGCTGCCCGATAGCCGATCAGCTTCCGGACGCGCCCAGAAGCCAGAGGTCGAGTTCCCCGTTGTCCCTACGGCAGCTGGAATGGGGGCTGCTGCCCCCAGAACGGGTTACGCGATAGTGACGCGGATACCGTCTTCGCTTGCTACGTAGCGCTCATCTGACGTCCCTCTTTCAATCGCGAAGGATTCACCGGAAGAGAAGGGAGATGAAATGACCTCTTGCTCAAGGCCGTCTTCTTCGCGTTCCCAGATCTGATTAAGAGAGTCGTCTGCCGTGAACCCGGCATTGGTGAGGCCCTGAGCTACTTCTTCTCCCACGTTCATTCCTTCGAGGAAGTACTGCGGAGTTGTTGGCGTTGGGCCGCCTCCCGTGCCGGAAACTGCAGCAACGGAGTCGGAGTCGTCAAGACCAATGTCAGTCGCAACGAGCAGTTGTGAGGCAAATCGCTCTTCGAAGGTGTCCCCACTGCACGCGCTCAGTCCGAAGGTGCTTGCCACGAAGGCAAGCAGGGCAACGACAAGTCGAACGCATCGAGACATGACTCCCCTTGGCTTGTGGCCTAGTTGGCAATCATGCACCACGACATCGTGTCGCCAGCCATGGACATCAATGGCTCGACCGAGCACAGCGACTCCGGTGGCAAGACCGATCAGAAGACAGGCCCAAGCGACTCGCCCCAAGAATTAATCGACATAACGAAAATTGTCGGTCAAGCAGGTTATGGATGAGCTTGCTTCTGATTGCTCCATGAACGATCGTTTCTGACTGCCTGATAGGGGATCGCGCTGCGGGCGCGTCTCAAGCCCAACGGCGCCTCAACCACAGGAGAGCCGCATCGGCTTCCTGCCGCTGAAAGTCCCGCAGGTTCGGCATGTCCTCGGGTGCCTGTACCTGGACTTGCTCGACCCATGAACCAGCCAGTCCAGCAAGGACCGCATCGACGGCCTCTGCCGGCACTCCTCGGAGAGAAGGGTGATCGAGATGCTTTTCGACGTCTGCGTCGCGGTCGTTGACCAGGACATCGAGGAGGTATGTGACCGAGTCGAACCAGTCTGCTCCGACGCTGGCCCAGGGCCAGTCGACCAGCCACACCCGTGACTTCTCGTCGATCAAGAGGTTGTCGGCACGGCAGTCCAGGTGCACAAGGTGATTTCCCTCGGCCGCCCTGGGCAGTTGTGCGGCGACGTGGGAGAGCCGGTCGATGTGCGCACCAACCCAGGGATCGAGTTCGTTGACTGCTCCCGACGTGATCAAACGGTTCCAGCTCGCAGCGTCCGATGTCAGCTCGTCCGAGAGTCGGGGCAACTGCGAGAGCGTCTCGATGCGGGGCAGCGTTCCGAGCGAATCGAGGACGAGCGTGGTGTCGTCCACCCCCGGCTGGCGGCCGTCGATGTCCTCGAAGGCCACGACGATCCAGTCGTCTTGCTCGATGGTCCCGACAAGGCGGGGTGCGGACACCGACGTGGGAAGGTCCCCGACGATTGCTGCCTCCCGCTGATGCAGCTCGTAGGTGCCGACGTTGCGGGCACGATCGACGGACTTTGCGAAGACACGGCGGCCGTCGGCAAGGATTAGGCGGTCAGCGCTCCCGGAGGAGAAGCCGCCGGTTTGACTGACGGCCTCCGTAACCTCGGCGCCGAGTGCATCCTCGACAGCGCGCCGCAAGGTGTGCGGTGCTTCTGCCCATGTCGTCCTGGCCATGATCATTCCCTTTCGCGACAGACCCACCCTTACACGGACGTGACCGCCCGATAGGGGATCAGCGACCGGTCAGCGATCGAACTCTCGGATCACTTCCGCGAAGTCGTAGACCTTGAGCTCGACCTCGTTGGCGAGACGGTGGCCGGCAACGAGCCAAGCCTGGTGGCGTTGTTCATCAGACCAACCGTGTTCGGGACTGCAATGCTGCGCCCACGTCTGGTACCACGCGTGGAGGCGCTCTCCGAGATCTGCGGACAGGCCGTAGTCGCCGGGTTCCTTCGTGTAGCCGTCTGAGCCGTCTTCCCAGAGGGGGTATCTGTGTCCCCAGTCGAGGAAGAAGCGGATGCGTCGGAGCTCCCCATCGCGACTTCGCCGAGCGTGCTCTAGGGCTTGTTCCGGCCAGATCCCCAAGGGGACACGCACCTCGGTCTGCGTGACGGGGTCGACGACGAAACCGCGATCAGACACAGCTCCACTTTACGGTCGCAACTTCACAGAGACGCGGTGTCCCGATAGGGCATCGCTATCCAGCCGCCGCCGGCGCGGGTGCATCGAGGGCGAGTTTGACGCCTACGGCGCCGAGGAGGGTGCCGGTGGCCCACCGCTGCCAGCGCATCCAGCTCGGCTTGCGGCGGAGGAAGCCTGCAATGGACCCGGCGGCGACGATGATGCCGGCATTGACTGCGAGGCTCACGGCGATCTGGACTGCGCCGAGCTGGAAGCCCTGGGCGACGACGCTGCCGGTGCTTTGGTCGACGAACTGGGGGATGAGGGCGAGGTACATGATCGCCGCCTTCGGGTTCAGCAGGTTCGTCACGAGCCCCATGCGGAAGAGCGTGGCTGTGGAGTCGCGGGGCAGGTCCCGGGTGTCGAAGACGGAGGCGCCTCCGGGTCGCAGGGTCTTGTAGGCCAGCCAGAGAAGGTAGGCGGCGCCGGCGACCTTCAGCGCCGTGTAGAGCCAGGGCACCACGAGGAACACCGCGGCGAGGCCGACGTTGGCCATCGTCATGTAGACGACGAAGCCGACCGCGGTGCCGGCGAGCGAAACTAGGCCTGCGCGGCGGCCCTGGCTGATGCTGCGCGAGACGAGGTACATCATGTTCGGGCCGGGGGTGAACACCATGCCCAGCGCGACGAGGGCCATGGCGGAGGCGGCGGTCAGGGAAATCATGCCGGTGACTTTCTCGAGGGGGGTGGAGGCGGCGTCATCGGCACCCGTCGTGCTCCCAGCTTGGCGCACGCTCGACTACATCTCATGACGTCTCGTTAGGGGATCGTTCACAGAGAGCAGTTTCGGACAGGCCTATCGAGACAGCCGGCGCCCCGTAGCTGCGGGGGAGTGGCTAGCGTCCGCCGGTGGTCGGTGACCGATCGTCTATCGGACGGTTTCACGACACCTGAATCTGCTCGGGCTCTCATAACAGGCTCATAGATTTCTCATCGAATTGACCAAGCCGAACTCCTTAGCTTGGCCACATGACGAAGACTACGGACACGAACAAGCGCCCGCGCCGCCGCCAGATCCTCCTCGGAACGACCGTGTTCCTGGTCGGGGGCCTCATGCTCAGCGGCTGCGCCGCCGGCACCACCAGCTCCTCCGGCACGACCGGCTCCGGCACCACCACCTCGAGCAGCGCCACCGGCGACCTCACCGTCGCCGAGGCAGCGACCGAGGTCACGCAGTCCGACTCGAGCACCACCGCCGAGACCATTACGAACACCTCCGAGGCCGTCCAGGCGTTCCTTGCCACGCTCACCGACGAGCAGAAGTCAGCAGTCACCTACGACTACGACGACGAGACCAAGACGACCTCGTGGTCGAACTTCCCCGTCACCTTCGTCGACCGGGCCGGGTTAAACGTCGCCGACCTCACCGAGGAGCAGCAGGTCGCAGCCCTCCAGGTGCTGGAGGCCCTCCTCAGCGACGACGCCTACGAGACCGTGTCGAACATCATCGCCAGCGACCAATACCTCGTCGAGAACAGCAGCACCACCGAGTCCTCGCTCGGCCAGTACTACATCGCCCTCTTCGGCGACGCCACCGACACCAGCGCCTACGAAGTCCAGTTCGGCGGCCACCACCTCGGCATCAACGCCACTCTCGACGGCACCGCCGACGCGATTACCTTCGCCCCCACCCACCTTGGTGTCCAGCCCGCTGACTGGACCACCGACGACGGCACCGAGGTGCAGGCCTTCGACGGCATCTACACCGACGCGTTCGCGTTCTACGACTCCCTCACGGCCGAGCAGCAGGCGACCCTCACCTCGGGAGACGTCACCATGTGCGCCCCCGGCGACACCTGCGACTTCACCACCGGTGTCGGCCTGACCGGCGCTGACCTCACCGACGAGCAGCGCGAGCTCCTGCTCGACCTCATCGCCAACTGGTCGGGCATGGCCGACGAGGAGAGCGCCGCGACCACCCGCGCCGAGATCGAGGCGACCCTCGACGAGACGGTCATCGCCTGGTCCGGCGAGACCACCTACGACATGACCCAGGGCGACGGCATCAACTTCTCCATCTCCGGGCCGAACGTCTACGTCGGGTTCCAGGCACAGCAGGGCTCCGCCGGCGCCGACGTCGACGGCGTCTCCACCTCCGGCTGGGGCCACGTCCACACGATCTACCGCGACCCGACCGACGACTACGCAAACAGCGTCGAGCAGCAGGCGGCAACCGGCGGCATGGGCGGTGGTGCACCCGCGGGCGGCGCCCCGAGCGACGGCGGCACCCCGCCGAGCAACTAGTAGGCCTCTAGCGAGGGAGGGTCACCACTGGCGCTGGTGGCCCTCACCACGACCATCCGACCTGCGTGCAATAGACCCCGCAGCCCTGCCCGGACGTCCACATTGAGGCACCACGGACACCCTCACGAGATGGCTACGAAGGCGACGACAGGGCGAGGCACTGCGGCGAGCAAGAGACTCCTCAGAGAGAAGTGCCAACGGGAACATCGTTCTCAGTTGCGGCGAGAGCGGCAGTCAGTAAGTGCCGCTCGGTGCGGGCAATGATTCCGAGGAGGGTTGCGTCGTCGCCGTAGGCACGAGCCAGGACTAGGCCGCCCTGGATCGTCGCGACGGCATCCGTCGCGCGTTCCACAGCAACCTGCGGCGACAGCCCGCCAGGGCGAAGGGCTCCAGCTAGGGCTTCGACCCAATCGGTGAAGTACGAACGCACCTCGCTAGCGAACGTTTCCTGCTCTTCCCCCATACTCACCACGGCGAACAGGCACACCAGTTCGCGAGAAGTGAAGTAGCGGGCCACCTCTTTCATCATGACGCGGATTGCCTCGGCGGGGTCCTGCGCGGTACGCAGGGGCGCAAAAATGTGCGTCTCGAACCATTCCTGGACGTTGTCGAGGACGGCGGCGGCCATGTCCTTCTTTCCCTCGGGGAAGAAGTGGTAGAGGCTGCCGCGGCCAATACCGGATTCTTGCTGGATGACCGACAGGGATCCGGCTTCGAATCCGTGTTTGCGGAAAACGCCCGCGAGGGCGAGGACGACGTCTGCTCGGTCGAGAACGGTTCGCACCTTTAGAGACCGAGCTCGCTGAGTCCGGGGTGATCAGCTGGGCGGGGGCCGGACGCATCCCAGAAGAACTTGCGCTCGGACTCGTCGATGGCCATGTCGTTGATGCTCGCGTGGCGGTGGGTCATCAATCCGTCCTTATCGAAGTGCCAGTTCTCGTTGCCGTAGGCGCGGAACCACTGGCCGTTCGCGTCGTGGTACTCGTATGCGAAACGCACGGCGATGACGTCGCCGCTGTGTGCCCACAGCTCTTTGATGAGTCGGTAGTCGTGTTCACGGTCCCACTTAGCAGCAAGGAAGTCGACGATCGCCGGCCGCCCCTGGAGGAACGTCGAGCGGTTGCGCCACCAGCTGTCCTCGCTGTAGGCGAGGGAGACGCGCTCGGGGTTGCGGGTGTTCCACCCATCCTCGGCCGCACGGACCTTTTGGGCAGCAGTCTCTTCGGTGAAAGGGGGAAGTGGGGGGCGAAACATTTGGGCTCCTTCTGACTACGCACTCAAGTGCTGGCAGTTACTGTGTACCGATAGGTACACGCTATGCGTAACGGTACAGACAAGTAGACAGGCTCAACGACGCCCCTCCGCTCGATCCCGAACAAGAGAGCGACACACTCTGTCCGTGACAGGCACAGGCACAGGCACAGGCACAGGCACAGGCTCCTCGGCGACAACGCCTAGCCAGCCGATTGCAAGCTCGACAACGAGTTCACTGCTACCGGAGGTCATCACGCTCAAGCGACCGGAGGACTGTTCGTGGTCCGCACAACGAGCAACCGGCCGACCCTCCCGACCGGCATCGATCGCGCGTCGATTCAGTGAATTTCCCCTTCAGGGCCTTTGCCCTGAACCTGTAATCGCACCCAGAAGACGCGCCGCTGCCGTGTCTAGATCGATACCCAATTGGTCGGCGTGACCACTCGACTGGACCGACCTCACCAGCACTCGGGCGGCGTGGACCGCAATATCGCCGGCCAGGACCGCGAACGCACGGCCGCGAAGATCCGAAAAGCCAGCTTGGGTTCCCTCCCTCGCAGACTCGGTGTCTGTGTAGCGCGCATCACCACCTATTGAGCTACGGATGAGCCGCTCATGGATCGACACTCCGGCCAGTTGGAGGTCAAACGCAAGAGCAACGGCCACCTGGTCGTCTTGTGACAGTTGCGCGAAGTCCGTGTCGACACCGACAGCTTCACGGCGCGGATGCGACCACAACGATTCGACCTCGCAAGATACCGCCTCCCACAGACGTAGCTCCTGCTCGGCATGTGTCGCGACGGACAACCTGCGCTTGATTTCGCGTGACAAGCGCTCGCGCATCGACCTGACGAGTGCTTCCGAGGAGCGCATGTCATCTCTGACCGTGGCGGACGCGCCAGCCTCGGGCTTCGCCTTTACCAATGCAGCCTGATCCAGAACGTTCATGCGCTGAGCCAAGTGAACGGTTCCCAGCCCGCGGACTCAGTTGGTGGAAAGCATGGCGTTGCGTGCACGAATAGCTTCCTCTGTTTCGGGGAAGAAGGTGGCAAGGCCGAAGTTCACAGCCATGTCCTGAACCTGCTCGACGACGGGCCGAAGCTGTTTTTCATACTCCGCGAAGCCGGCGTCGATGTCGCCGTTTGTGCTGAGGAATGCGTCGTAGAGGGCGGTGGCGCCAATGATTGCCAGGGAACCCCCCATGCCGGCGGCAGGAGATGCGCAGTAGCCAGCGTCACCCACCAGTCCCACTCGACCGCGGAACCAGTGCTCCATTCTGGTTTGCGTGAGCTCGTCAAAGTAGAAGGAGTCCGCGCTCAGGCCCTTGTCGAGGAAGGCCGTGAACTGGGGGCCTGCATCGACGAATGCGGCGCGCACGATGTCTCTCTGCTCCTGCTCGTCGTGGTAGTCGTAGGCGAGCTTTTCATCCGAGTGGAACAGGAATCCGATGTCGGTCTTGTCCTCATAGGCGTTCAGCAGCAGGGTCCTGCCGGGGGTGCTGAGAATGCGGGTGGTGTCCCGGGGAATGAGGGACTCATCCACGATCGCGACCGTGAAGTAGTTGTGGAGGAAGTGGGTGAAGTCCGCCTCTGGTCCAAAGCGGAGTTTCCGAACGTTGGAGTGATTGCCGTCGCAACCCAAGACGAGGTCGAAGTCGCTATCGGCTCCTTCTCGGAAGGACACCCGCACGCCCTCCGGGCCGTCGGTCAGCTCTGTGATGGAGTCGTTGAAGCGCATTTCGACGTTCCCTTCGACAGCTCCGTAAAGGATGTCGAGGAGGTCATCGCGAGGGATTTCGTACTCGCCGTCCTCGTCGTCAGCCAGCGTTTGCTCGGCCTCGAGGAGAACGTCGGTTCCGCCGTTAAGGTTCGTGAATTCGGTCCGGCGCGGCGGCAGGCTCTTCTCGCGAATCGCATCGAGGATCCCCATTCGCTCCGCAATGCCGACGGTGTCGTCCTTGATGTCGACGGGCGTACCGCCCCGCTTGAGACCGGTCCCTCGTTCCACGATGGTGACCTGGTAGCCGAGCCGGTTCATCCAGAACGCTATCGTCAGACCTGCAAATCCAGCGCCGGACACGAGCGCCTTGGGGGCATTGGTCGTCACGTCGTCCTGTGTCGTTGTCATCTTTGTCGAGCCTCTCTCTGAACGACTGTTTTCTTGTAGTCACTGAAACTATAGGCCCAATCCACGAATGTGCTAGTTTCGAACTATGGGCAGCCAGCAGGGACTTCGAGAACGGAAAAAGGCGCAGCAACGGGAGCACATCGCAGATACAGCTGCGGCGTTGTTCGCGGAACGCGGCTTCGATTCGGTGTCCATGGCGGACGTTGCCCGGGCCGCAGACGTGTCCGACCAGACCGTTTACAACTACTTCCCATCGAAACCGGACCTCGTGCTGGATCGCGCAGACGAGTACAGGGGGCTATACGGGCGGGCCGTACTCAACCGATCGGATGGCCAGAGCCCTGCTGATGCGATCCGACCTTTAGTGATGTCTGCCATCGCCTTCTACCTCGAGGAAGAGCCGCGTCTTGCGCGGGGCGAGTTCCCCGCACTCTGCCTGCAGAGCGGCACTCTTAGGCGCTTCGCGCTCGAGCTCCGCGAGGAGCAAGCGCAACACCTCACGGTCGCCCTCCTCGAGACAGACCCGGCCATCCATACCGTTGTCGCCCAAGCGCACGCCGCGGCTCTCGTCTCCGTCGTGCAGAGCATCACCGACGCAGTGGGCCGTGCCGTCATCGATGCAAGTCCGCTTCAGAAAACGGCGGCACGAATGCGGGATGACGCCGCGGCAGCTCTTGATCACCTGGACCAGGTGTTCCGCAGCGCTCTCGTCCTGGACGGTCAACCCCTCACGCAACAGCAACCCTCTTGAATGGAGAACAGTCATGGTCGATCCCACCCAGCCCGGAAAAGTGCTTCGCTTCACCGCTAAGCCAGGCAAAGGGGAAGAGCTTTTCGCCCTCTGCGCGCAGATGAGCGAGCGTTCCCCCGCGGTCGACAAATGCGTCATCGCTCGCGACGAAGACGATGCGGACACCATGTGGGCCATGGAGTGGTTCATCAGCGATGAGAAGCTTGCTGAGCAAGACGCCGACCCGGAGTGGGACGACATCCATGCCCAGATTGGCGCACTCATCGCCGACTTCCAACAGATCAAAGTGCGGGCCGTCTACTCACACCTGTAGCGATGGCTTGAGCTGAGTACTTGCGCTCCTGCGGGCGCAGTCACAGCTGATGCCCGCTTTTGTGGCACCCCGGATGCCAGGCGCGTCGTTGGGGCGGGGCTGGTTCTTGCCGTACTCGGCAGTGTCGCCATAGCGACCAAGGTTGCCGTCGGGCACTGAGTGGTCTCGCCTTGCTCCTCGTGCGCCCGGCACAAGGAGGGGTGCACATTTTGCATGCTAGCCGCGGTCTCGAGCCATGCCAGCCTCGGTATTGCGGGTCCCGACGGCCACGCCGTGCGGGGAGGCAGCTTCGATCCGCTCGAGGTCGTTCGTAGTGAGCACGACGTCTGCTGCAGCGACGTTCTCCTTGACGCGGGATGCTTTCGTGGTGCCGGGGATAGGGGCCGTGCCGGCCCGGATCAGCCATGCAAGGGCGAGCTGCGCAGTGGTGACGTTCTTCTCGTCGGCGATCACCTTGAGCGCGTCGACGACGCGGAGGTTCGCATCGATCGCTTCGTCGGAGAACCGGGGAAGGTTTCGACGTGCGTCACCCTCGGGCAGGTCGTTTTTACGGGTGACGGTGCCGGAAAGGAATCCGCGACCGAGAGGGGAGAACGGCACGAATCCGATGCCGAGTTCCCGCGCGGTGTCGAGAACTCCGTTGTGTTCGGCATCACGCTCGAACAGGCTGTATTCGGACTGGATTGCAGTGATCGGGAATGTCGAGTGGGCCCTGCGGAGGGTTTCAGCGGAGGTCTCTGAGACCCCGATGTAGCGGGCTTTACCGGCGCTGACGGCCTCGCTCATGGCGCCGATGGTGTCCTCGATCGGCACGTTCGGGTCGACACGGTGGAGGTACCAGAGGTCGACGTGGTCGGTTCCGAGGTGGCTCAGGGACCTGTCGATAGCGCGCCGCGCGTGTTCCGGGGAGCCGTCAAGGCCGATCGGTGCGCCGTCGTCGGTGAAATCGGTGGCGAACTTTGACGCGACCGCCACCCGGTCCCGGTCAGCGCCAAGGAACCGGCCGAGCAGCTTTTCGTTCTCGAACGGCCCGTAAGCCTCCGCCGTGTCGAAAAGGGTGATGCCGAGGTCGAGAGCCTGCCGGATGGTCTCGGCGGAGCCTGTTTCAGTCGCGCCGCCGTAGAAGGCGCTCATGCCCATGCACCCGAGCCCGAGTGGGGATGTGGCGAGGCCTTGAGAGCCGAGAGGAATCTGCTGCATGGAAGTTCTCCGTTCACCGCCGGGTCGACCCGGACGCTTTGACTCTCGACCCTGGTGTGCAGACCATGTCAAGTGGGAGACTTGTGCTCATGCTGCTTCCCGAGGTCAATGTCGACGAGCCCGTGACGATCAGCGTCGCGGCGGATCTGCTCGGCGTCACCGTCGACACGATCCGCTACTACGAGAAAGAAGGCATCGCGCCGGCACCAGGACGAGGCTCAGACGGGTGGCGTCGGTACGACACTGCTGCGCTGAGTTGGCTCGCGGGAACGGTGATGCTCCGCGGCACGGGGATGAACGTCCAGGAGATGCGCGAGTACGCGGCCGCGTACAGAGCTGGTGCTGATGATGTCGCACGGCTCGCGCTCCTGGAGCAGCACCATGCGACCGTCCTCGCTCGGCAGGCGGAGGTGCAACGGCACCTTGCGGCGCTGGAACGGAAGATCGAGGCGTACCGCGAGACCATCGCCGCGACCGGCGCCCGATCGGCGGCCTGACCGCCCTGTCCGGTCGACCACCGGCTATCGGACGTCAACCAAGGCCTTCAAGATTGCTGCATGACATCAGTAGGTGACGGCGAGCATGGCCAGCACGACCGGCAGGAGGCTCCTGAGCACGAGGAGCTGGGCCGGCGTTCCCTTGCGGGCAGCTTCGCGCGCTACGACACCCTTGTGGCCCGGGCCGATGCACTATCGGTCCGGGCAGGTTCGTCTCTCGCAGGGGACCGAAGCGCGACCCCGTACAGCTCGGCCCCTGACCAGCTACGCGCTGGCCTCGGCGTTGCCCTTGACCACCTGCACGCGTTCGAGATCATCGTTACGGACGGCGGAGCCGTCTTCCCCTTTGCCATGTTCACGCTTGTAAGAAGCGCCTACGAGGCCGCGGGTACAGCCCTGTGGCTCCTGCACCCGTCGTCCCGCGACGACCGAGTGCTTCGGTCATTGAAACTCGCGCGCGAGAACCGCCGTCTGGTTCACGTCGCCATGCAGCATTTGGAACGAGACGACCCAGGGTGGGCGCGAACTCTTGCCGCCCTCGAAAGGAACCGGGACGCGCGGCCCGGACTTGTCGGCGTCGACCTTCGAGACGTTGAGAGGGTGACGAATCGTCTCAAAGAGATAGGCCCACTACTGCCGTCGCTGTTCCAGTCGCCGTTGACTCTCTGGCAGACCTCTAGTGGCATGGCTCACGCGAACGGCTCGATGATTCTTCTCATGCTTGACCGCGAGCAAGTCGGTCCGTCCGAGCACGGCGGGGCCGACTTCATGATGACGCCCAGCCTGCTTGCCCTAGCCGGCTACTTCGATACCGCGCTCGACATGATCGAGACAGCTCTCGACCTCTGGGACAGCCGAAACAGGCCCACCGACCTGCACTGACGGAGGCTCGCCCTACGCTCCCGCCGTGGGAGTTCGAGGATCAGGTGAAGCAGCGGCCAAAATTCTGCGCCGGCCGATCCCAACGCACCCGTTCGCAGTGCCGCCAACACCGGGACAATTCGGTGTCTGGCAAGTCCGCCGGCACCGTGCCGCGCCCCTTGGCTATGTCCTCTCGCGCCCCGAGCTGGGCGGCATCGGTTACCACTGCTACGCCCACGGCCGAGACGATGCCGGCGGCCGGCCCTGGCTACGCCGAGAGGGCAGCCTGAACAGCGCCGTCGCATGGATGATCCAGCACGAGGCCGAGCTGTCGGCCCTCACGGGCCGGCTGCACCCCGAGCTGGACGAGCGGCCGTCGTGACCGCGGGTAGCGCCCAGTCATGAGCTGGTTCGTCAGGCACCGCCCCAAGGGCGTCACGAGCGCCGACGCCGTGGCCGTCGAGGTGAACGCCCCGACACCGGCCGACGCGATCGACCAGGCGCGCGCCACGCTGCCCGAGGATCGCATCGTGACCTCGGTCGCTCCTTACTGAGCCCGAGATAGCCGTCAGGTACCGCGCGTAGCTTGGCTCCGGTCAGCTTCCCCCCGAGGCGCTGCGCGCTTTGGAACCGTGCGACTTCTTCTCGAGTCAATCCTCATCCCAATGAAATTGGAGAACCAAATCTAGGGCGTTTGCAAGCTTTCGAAGGGTCTTAATCGATGGTTCTTCTCCGAGCTCGACACGAGAAATCGTGGGCCGAGAGACCCCGGCGTGCAGGCTCAGTTCCGTTTGCGACCATCCTCGCTCTACCCGCGCAGTCTGAATAGCCTTTCCAAGCCCGTGCGCCTCGCCCGGCGGCCGGCTCATCAGCTCCCTGCCAGCGATACGAGGGCATCGAGGGCTTGTTCTCGCTCAGCGATGATGTTGCTCATCGTGGCTTCCAGGTAGCCCCAAGCCGGCTTGCCATCTGGCGTTACGGGTAGGGGAATAGTGATTCGCTCGCGAACGTCTGAAATTTTCACTTTGCGGTCGTAGGTGAACTCCATCATTGCCGCCTCAATCGCAGTGGACATCCACAGACCGAGTGAGTTGCTGGCCAACTTGGTGCCCACTTTGGGGATCAGCCCCATCACCGTCTCGCCGATGAATACAGGTTGCGAGTGGTAGAAGGTGGCACCAACGCTTCCCGAGAAGGCAATGGTGAGTACATCCTGATGGGTTACATAACCCGATCCATCTGGGAAGCCAACCATGTCGGATATTCCGTTGCTAAGCCTTGATGTGCTCACCAAAGGAATGTCCCCGGGAATGCGCCAAGACAGTGGATATTTGCTCCCGTTCACTACCTCAAAAAGGTCTCCTAGCCGGAAGTCGACCCAATCGCTCATGTCGGTCGCGTGGCCCGCGGTGTCGGCGGCCCCTAGAAGTGTCTCAAGTGCCGCTTCGCGCTCGGTAATGAGACTCTGCATCATCAAGTCGATCAGGGCCCAGTCTGGGGTGCCTCCAGCCGAGACAGGAAGCATCATCGGCGTCGAATTCATGACTCCCATGCCCCATTTTTCCCCGTAGTCGAAGCGCGAACCGGCCTTTTGAATTACTGGGATGAGGAACATGGCTCGAGCCTCAGTCAAGTCGAATCGTGGGTACAGCACGTTTACGGCGTCAGTCGCCCAGAACGGCTCCGCCTGATAGAACGTTGTCCCGACTGGGCCGTCGTAGCAGACAGTCAGCAGGTTTCCGGGATGAACATTCTCATTGTTGGAGATCATGGCCGTTATGCCATTATTGAATTGAGATGCGCCGATATGTCTGATCGTCCCTTCCTGCATTGCTGCCCTCGTCAGGCGCGTTCCCTTTACCACCTCGAAGAGCTCGCCAATGAGGAATGTGCCCCAGTCGCTGGTGTCGATCGATTTCATCGGTCAACAGCCAGGGTGATCGCTGTACTCGAGCTCTGAACATCTGCGGTGTAAAGCGCTGTGTGTCCCAGACGTTCGCGAAGGGCTTTTGAGTCGATGCCTCTCTGGAAAAGCAGGTATTCAGTGGCCGCCTTCGCTAGATCCTCATGCGTAAGAACAAATGGTTGCGCCGGTGCCTGCCAGCTGAGGTGGTCTGCGGTGTCGAGCCATTGACCAGTTCCGTATTCGCTGTCATCAAAGCGTTCGATTGCGTCAACCCAGTAGTCCTCGAGAGCAGGCCACTTGTTTCGGAGGTCGTGACGGCCTTGATTCTTGACCGTGACTAGGCCGTCTTCCTTGATGTTGACCGCGAAGAACTTCTTACCGTCCTGCGGTTTGCCGGCTTCGAAAATGAAGATGCTGGTGGTCGCTCCGACCCCGAAGAACAGGTTCTCGGGCAGCTTGACGAACTTGAGTAGCCGATGATGGCGAAGAATGCGCGCCATCTGACTTTTGCTCGTTTTCTCGAGCTTTTGATCGGGCAGGATGAAGCCGCATAGCGTTCCGCGTTCCACGTGGTCGAGGACGTTCTCCACGATCTTCATGCAGCCGAACTTGTTTTCGTAAGGCGGGTTCATCAAGACTTTGGTCGCACCGGTGTTCTCGATCCAGCTGCCTGCTGATTCGGTCCTGGCGTCCATGTGGGCGAGGTTGGTCTTGCCGTCCTTGTGGATCAGCATGTTGGCACAGGCCAGGGCGTAGATTTCCCGATCAAACTCAATGCCGTACAGCTGCTGCGCCTTAATCTGCTTTGCCTTCGTCGTATTGACGCCACCAGCCTCTTGAATCATGTTGCTCATCGACTTGACAAGGAAGGAGCCCGAGCCGGCACAGGCATCGAGAATGCAGTCGTCTTTGTTGACCCCAAGCAGGCGATACATAAAGCCAGTTATGTGATCGGGCGTAAAAACCTGGCCAGATTCGCTCTTTTTCTTGTAGCGGTTGAATTCGTTGAAGAAGATGGCCATCACGTCTTCACCGTTCCAGCGGTTGGAATTGATGAGACCGGAGATCTCGGTGACCCAGTCGATAAACTCGCCTATGAGGTTGGTGAGCTCGGCAACGGCGCGAGGGTCCTCTTCGTCCGTCGAGACATTCATCTTGATGTCGGAATAGACCTCGGCTAGGAGCGACAACTTAGCGTTCTGCTGAACGTCAGATCGAATAGCTTTGTTCAGGGCGTTCAGAATGCCGCTGTGGAAAGCGCTGTAGTCCATGCCTCGAACGAGGATCGCGTCGTAGCGGCGGGCGACAAGCGCGCAGGCAGTGAAAATCATCCGGTGGTACAGGTTCTTGATTCCGAAGTCGCCGTGGAGTGAGTTGTTGATCCTCTGAGTAAGCTCGTATATGCGGGCCTTGTCTATCGGCCGGTCGGTGAGCTTAGAGAAGTAGTACTCCTTTGGCTGAAGGTCATCGGGCACTTCTAGTGGCTTGCCATTGACGTAAGCCCGTGTTCGGTCGCCGTCATACACAATGCCAACGACGAGGTCGTACTGACTGCGTACGGTTGCGCAGTATTTCTCGACCTGCGTGCGCAGGGCCGTCGCAGTGATTGGCATGCTGTCTGTCGCCTTGGTTTCGAGGACAAGAGCTACGGCGCCTTTGTCTGTGGGTAGATACCACCCATCAGGCTTGTGGGAGGCGCCGTATCCCCGGAAACCCAGTTGATTCATCGTCGTTATTTGACCAACGCCGCTCTGGGCCACTTTCGGCGACACCCCTGCGAGGCCAAGAATGTTGCTCGCTTTGTCTCTTACTTGATCTTCCGTGACCACGTGATTCCCCCTGATTACATCAAGAATGATGCAATCAGATTACTAAAAATGTTTCGGATTGTCATCTGGCGAACTACGCGGTGCGGTCCTCAGATTCGTGAGCCCTGGGGCTCGCGCAGGTCTGCCCGGAGGCTCGTGCTGGCCCTGCATAGATGAGGGGCGGCGGCAGGTATCGACCTTGGTCGTGAATACTTCTTGACATAATAAATATTATCAGTCCGTCGTCCGTCGAGCCATCTCTGAGCAATTTCTTCGCGTGCCCGGCCTCCGCCTACGGCGTCACCAGCGGTGTATGTGCTTGATGAGTGATATGACCTCCCCAACATCTCCGCCGTCTTCAAGCCAAGATGCCGGGCTCTTGCGCCCTCGACCCAGAAGGTCTTCCTGGCGAGTCGCGAAGAATCGGCCCGCCGTCCGCCAGTCCCAATCCCGGAGGAGCGGAATGACGGATTCGAGATGCGGCAGTGTGCGGCCGACGGGTCTCGTGTTGAACTGCCAAATCGGAACTCGCAATTCGCCGGCTATGTCGACGGCCATCAGCCGGTCCTCACGAACGGCAGCCTCGATCTCATCCGTCGTGAGGCGGAGGAATGTGGCCGCGTCCTCCAAGGAAGACGTTTCCGCCGCGGCGGTCAGCCACCATTCCATGGCGCTCAGCTCTAGCGAGCCGCGCGCAACTGAGGCCTCAGCCTCGGCCAGTTCATGCTCGGTGAAGGCGCCTGAGGATACAAGGAAGGCCCGGTTTGGATCGTCGGACGGAGGCCGTCACACCGGCTCAAGGCTGCGGGCGAACGCTAGAAGACCGTCGAGAAGGTACTCAGTATCGGCCTCCAGGTCGCGAAGCGCTCTCACGAGTTTCAGGGCTTTTTGATTCTGTCGGCTGTCTGCTTCACGTGACATGGAGGTCATGCTGCCAGTCACAACCTCATGTCAATGCAGCCTTATCGCTGCCAACCCAAGATTGTGCTCGTTTACGAGCAAGAACGAATATATAGACTTGCGGCGTGTCGTCATGGAGTGGACGGTTGACTGAGCGATTAGCCGCGGATGCGGCATGGCCTCGCCGTGCAACGTCGATGCACCGCCGTTCCCGATGCTGGCATGACCTGTAAGCGCATGAGCCGACGGCCCTAGCTCGAAAAGAGTCGCTTAGGGACCACGGGCGTTAGAGCACGGTTCGGCAGGCCCAATCGGGATAATGGAGGCTTACCGAAAGCCAGATCGCAGACCCTTGAAGTGACAAGTTCGAGGGTGCGATGGCGACAAGCGCTCGGCCAACGGCATCAGCTGTTCTTGGAATCAAAGGCCTTGGGGGGCTTGGTATGCCGTTGACTGCGTTCTTGGGCGACCGGTCGTTGCTGGCGCCGATGCTCTCGCCCGGCGACTGGGCCAACCTTAAGGAGCACCGGCCACGACCGGTCCTCAGCTGTGGAGAGACGGCGATCGTCAAGACGTCCCAGCTCGGAACGCAGTTTTTCGCTCACAAGGTTCTCTGTGAACCCGGGCACAAGGGAGAGACGAAGGAGCACCTCCGCGTCAAGGCCGCCGTCGTCGAAGCAGCTGCAGCGCTCGGCTGGACGGCCAGGGCTGAGGTGCGGGCTCCGGACGGGTCCTGGATCGCCGACGTGCTCGTCGAGAAGGCTGGTCGCCAGGTGGCCTTCGAGGTGCAGATCTCGTCCCAGGATGCCGAGCGCTACCGCGAGCGTCAGGCGCGATACGAACGAGACGGCATCGAGTGCTTCTGGCTGACCGCCAGGGCAAGCACGGAGCACCTGCCGGGCGTCCCGGTCCTCCGCGTAGACCCGCATGCTGAGGAGCTCGCACTCTCCGTTCGTTCCCGAGCCTCGACCGAGATACCCCTCGCCACCTTCGTCGACGCCGTCCTCGAGGGGCCGCTCCGCTGGGCGCCGACACCGCCGGCGACCGTGACCGGGACCATCCGGTGGGGCTTGCACGTCTGTGACGCCTGCGACATGCGGTCAATCGTCTGGGATGTCGACCCCAGCAGGAAGATCTCCTGCGATCGCTGCGCCTTGTGGGCCTCCGGTGCCGAGCTTGCGCCCAGTGCCGCACCGGCTGCAGCTGCGGCTCGCCTCGGGGCCGCAGAACCCCTCGCCGTCTGGCGAGAGCGGCTGCCCGGTGTCCCGTCGACCTTCGAGTGCCCCCAGTGCGACGCCGAGGTCCCCCCAACGGAGCTGTGGTGGCTGTACCGCTACCGAGCCAGCGACAGGTGCGCCACCCGCACGGTCGCGCTCGACGCGACGCTGACGGAGCCGCACTGGTGCGAACCAAGCAGAGGACTCCACGGAGCGCATGACGTAGTCGAGCACCTCGCGGGCAGAAGGGACCGCCCGCGCCAGATCGTCCTGCAGGAGACGGGAGACTTGGACGTGCTCCGCCGTGACGCCGCCCAGCTGCATGCGATGCGCGCGCGAGAGGCGCAGGCGGCCGCTGAGCAGCAAGAACGTGAGGAGGCCTTTCGGCGCGAGCGTGCCGAGCGCCTGCGCCTGTTCGAGGGCGCGCAACCCGTAGCGACTCCTGAGCAGCTCGGCCTGCCCCCGTTGACGAGCCCGAAGCCGACGACCCCGCACGAGAGGACCGCGGCGATCGACGCCTACGTGGTGGCACACCCCGGTCTCGACACGGACGACGTCCGACGCTTGTTCCCACGGTTCACGGCGACGTGCGATTGCCACGACTGCGCGGAGATCCTCGCGACCTACCGCGACGACGAGCGCCGCATCCTCTTCCGCCCCAAGAGCCGCGGCTCAGTGGTGCCGCGCAGGCGGTAGTTGCGCGAGGGTCCCCACCTGCGGGAGTGCCGGAGCGCCCCGGTGGGACCGCCGCGAAGCGCATGTTCTCGCAGTGGTTGCCGGCGTGAGCACTGTTCGCAGCGGAGCAGCAGAGCTGCCCCCGAGAACACATCCGAGGGGGCATTCGCCGACATGGACGAAACACCGTTTGAGCTCGACTATGAGCGGAACTGTACCTGCTGTGTACCGCTCGATATGGCCCATCGGGCACACCTGCAGGTACACCGCTCGGTCCGGAAACACGCGGATTTCAAGGGTGCGCACCTGGTGTACCCATTCTTTTCAAGAAAGATTTACTAGAGGTATCTCCTGTTCCTCGCCGTCCTGACGTGTTCAGCAACTGAACAGTTGGGGTCCCCATATAAGGTTTGCCTCGAGGACCAGGTACACCAGGTACAAGACGGCCCGATCCGCATGCTGCTGCCGATCGGGGCGTACCCGAGGTGTACCCGGGCTGGTGAGCTCTGCATGGTTGTTCTGAGCGCCAATTCCCCGGAAGGGTGCGGATCGGAGGGGGTTGAGGCGTGTACCCGGGGCTGCAGGTACGAGCGGGTACACGGGCCCATCAAGTGCTTCCTCGACGAGCCCCTACGCGTGGATGCTGATGACCTTGTCGTCGGCGACTGCGCCGACCGCTTCGTCACCCTTCGTGTAGGAGGCGATCCAGATGAGCTTGGTGACGGGGTCGCCGGCCTCGTCGTAGCCCAAGGACGGGTACGGCTGCTTCCGCCAGTGTCCACGGACGCTCCACGCGGGCCGAGCCTCCCCCGGGACGCCTTCATCCGCACGGTACGCCTTGGCGTGGTCCGTCCCCGCCTTCACTCGAACGACGACCAGCGACTCGTGAGGCAGCGCCCCGGCGTGCCCATCCTGGCTACCCGCGTCCCGCTCCGACTCCGTGACGCCGCCCTGTGCCATGAGGGCCCACACAGCCGCCAGGAGCTTCTGCTCGGGCCTATCCTCGTCCCACACCGCGACGAAGGGCAGAGTGCCGACCAAGCGCTCCCCGACTTCCTTCGGGTCGTTGCCCACGCCGGCCGCGTACGTCCGCATCCGCCAGACGACCTGGCCCTGTCGGTACCAGACAGCGCGCACGTGGCGGTCGGAGCCGTCGGGGCGGCGCATGATGACGGGTCTCGCGAAGGTCCAGAGACCGTTGATGTGGACGGGCGTGGGGTCGAGCTGCTCGTCGCCGTCCAAGCTGTCGACCGCGAGCCGGAGGAGCTCCTCGTGCAGCAAGAACGTCTCCTCGGGGCGATCGCCGGGGCTGCTGATGCCGTCGCGCAGGAACGGGACGTGGGAAGGGGCGAAGAGCTGTGCTCGGTGAGCCAGCCGAGGAGCCTGCCCGGTCGACGCCCGGGCGAGGGCCCGCAACGTCACGGGGTCGAAGTGCCCCGTCTCGTTCTTCCGGACGGCCGCGAGCGAGCGTCCATGCCAAGCACGTCGTCGAGTCACGTCGATGGCGATGGCGACGTTGGGTGGGGTCCACCCCTTCGCGACGTAGCGGCGGTCGAGCGCTCGTAGGGGGTCCAGCAGGGTGTTCATGCTCAGCCCGCTGCCTGCCGGCGGCCGCCACGAGTCACCGCCCAAAGTCCTGACGCCGTAGTGCGGGTGCGCTTCTCCGTCGTGGAAGACGACCAGGGGTGAGTCAGGCAGCGACCCCGAGCCCACACCCTCGAGGGCTGCGTACAGAGTCGGAATCAGCGCCTTCACGGCCTCGGCGTGCTCTGCACGGAGGATGCCCTGCTGCCGAGACTTCGGCCTCTTGGTCGGGCGCTCCGTGGGACGCGGCAGCCTCGGCAGCTTGCTCGCGGGGACGTCGGCTGGCGGGGCAGGGGCTGTGGCCGCGGTCGGAGGACGACCGAGCGACATCCGCAGCTGCGCCGCGACGTCACCGTTGATGCGGACCGTCGGACCAGCCACCTCGACGCCGAGGCGACGGAGCGCCGCCATGGCCGTCCGGACGTCTGTTTTGGCCTCGTTCGCTACCTCGAACACTCTGGGACGGTCCATCCTCTGATGATGCCTCACGGCATCGGCCTCGAGGCGAACGCGCTAGTTCGCGAAGCGCCGGCGCCGAACTAAGGCCGCTCGCTCTTGTGGTCGCAGTGCCAAGCCGTTCGCATCGAGCCCGAGCTAAGGACTTCAGAGAGAGCGCCGCGCGCGCAAAATCCACACTGCTCGCCGCTCGTTCGGTTCACGACGCATACGCGGTGTCGAAGCGCGTCAAAGGAGGCGCTTTCGTCGCACCTCTTGGCTTACGGGCTGCAGCGGTTCTGGCTCTACCGACTCCTTCGACGCTGGAATGAACGTCGGGTCGGGCAGCACGTCGGCAGAGGACGCGACGTTCGAAGCAGCAGCCAACACTGAACTCGCCGGGACTTAAAGCAGACCAACTCCGGACGCGACGAAGCCTATGACGCCGCCGTCATCACCACCGACACCACCATCACCTGGTTCGGAGAGGCGGTGACGCATATTCGATTTGTGAGGCCACACTTACGCGCCGCCCGCCGGCAATGCCCCCTACGCCTGGCCGTCGACGCGCCATGCTGCCGCCCCAGACTGCGCGACGCCCCTCTCGACCAACAGCCTGCGGGACTTGTTTCGAGGATGGCGAGGTCAGCTTGAACGCGAATGCCATGGGCGCCACGACGACCGTGCGGCTGGAGAAGCAGTCGGAACTGAGAAGTGGAAGGTTTACTCGAGACCCGCTGGCAGGGAGCTCGTGGGGCCTCGTGATTCCTAAACTCTGCTCCGAGGGATCGTGGGGCTAAGGAGTGCTCATCGTGACGGCGCTAAGCGACCCTCCTGGGCCGCGCCGTCGCGTTCTTGCGTCTACAGATGAGCCAGCTTCAGCGTCGTCTTTGCGGCCGCAAACTGCGGTAATGGTCATTTCCCCAGGTGATCCACCCCGCCCGGCGCCAAGCGTTCAGGGTGTGAAATCGAAATTCGCTGCGAGCGCGGTATTGCTTGTTCAAGGGTATTGAGTCGGGCAGCAGGCTTGGCAGCCCGCACGTACTGGGGAACAGGTCCATGAAGAGTTCGCCCCAAGTAGGCCACTCGCGCGTTTTGCGTCTCGCATTCAGGGTGAGGAACGCCGAAGCTTCTCCCCAGTGCTGCACAGTCTCGCCGTTGGTGAATTCTTCGAAGGCGTAAAGCCAGGGCGCGGGAGGTGGGGTCGATTGACGTGACCACCAAATCGGATGCTGTTGCCTCATTCGGCCCTGCTCGTTCTTCCTACCGCGCTAAGGACGCTCATGGCCTCGTCCATGGCCAGAAAAACTGACGCTATGCCTTCCACGAGGTTCTTTTGCTCGATGCGTGACAGGGCATCCCGTCTCGTCGACGGATCGAGTGTCGACGCAGCTCGCTGATTAGCAAGGCAACGGGCCGTCTCATCGATGAGGGTGACTCGAAACACGGGCCATGCATCTCGCCATGTCGTATCAGCCACGGAGCGCTCGGCTGAGGCTAAGAGAGCCCACGCGGGCGTCGATTTGCGGGCTTAGGTAACGTGATCGCATTGGGGCAGGGTGGCACCACCAAAGGCTGATGTCAATTCTCAAAAGATGCGCTGATCAGGGTCTTTCCAGCTTACGGTCTCCTCGTAAATGAGCACAACCCGCGCTTCGCGATGAACAAGTAGCCACATCGATCCGATGGCGTCGACCCCCCGCAAAATGCCATGGCATCGGCAAGGGGTTACGTCCTGAGAGGCTCGCGCCGGCAAAGCCGTCGCCGGGAATGCACGTGCTTCGGCTTCTTGCTTCGCGAGGGCGGCCGGGCAAGCTGACAAAGGCTGGGCCTCACGTCGCTCAATGAATGCCCCCGCACCGGAAGCCCCCGCTCCTACGTCAAGACGTCTGCGCAAAGTCCTCGAACCTTGGGTAAGCGGTGTGCTGGCAGCTCCATGGCGTCTCTGTGAGGGCCCTTTCGTGGGTTCTTGCGGGGCTGTGAGCGGCCCGCGCGTGACCAAGTTATGGCCAACTTACGCAATGCACTCCGGCTCGCGCTTCACCGCGGTGATGATGGCCACGTTGTGGGAGGACTGCGGCCGTTTCCCGGTCACGTTCAGGTCACCAAATTGAGGGCCGCGAAAATCACGCCTTAAAGCCTCAGTGGATTGCCTGAGTGGGTGGAATGGTCAGATTGCGGCCGCAGGCGGACACATACGGGGCGCTCTCGGTCCATTTGTGACCGCTGTGTGGCCGCGGGGTGGGCCGCAATTCGTGTGGCGTCACCGAAGGTCGGGCCTATTCTCGATGGCTACGACGAGGGAGTGGGGCGTCAGATCGGCGCAGGCAGGGTCACTGCTGATCACTGGCCGATCCCGCATCTGTCTGTCCTTCACCCGCCACCTCCAGGGGCTTCAAACCGTATGGCCGCATGGCGGCGCCGGAATGTGGTCGTGCCGCACTGTGGGACCTATGGGACTAGGTCCTGCCTAGCGACCTAGCTCTGCCAAGGCCCAAGGCCAGGTGGCAACAACACGTTCGCTAGAACGGCCCCGCCTTACTCGTGTGCACCTGAAGGTCGGCGCGCCATACCGCGTGGCCGCCAGTGACTCGTTGAAACAAGATCCTCGGCGGTGATTGTTCCCCGAGCAAGTGACGGCTGCAACTCATTCCAGTAGACCGCTAGACAGTCGGAATCGTGTCCAGTAATTGGAAGTGACACCCGTCCTGCGGCAGAGAGGTGACGGCGTCTCTGCGAGCACCCGGCGCATCAGCAAGGGCTTTCCTCTTAGCGGCGTCCTTCTTCGTCTTAGGCGCCTTGGGGAGCATGCTGAGCGCCCGTGCTGGTGACCTCTAGCTCAGCCCGCACGCGGTGGTACCGCTGTGTCACACGCAGAAAATGACGGGTACCACCGCAACCCCGACTTTCCGCGGCCAAATCGTGCCCTTGGTACCAGCCAGCCTCCTGGTACCAGGCCAAAAGCGACTACCCGGGCATGGGTGGGACCAGTGCCGCGGCGCGAGTTTTCAAAGTACGGGGAGCGTGCTCAGGAAGGCCTCTGTTGACAGCTGTTCACACGGAGTCACTCCTCGGAAATGCCTGTCGACAGCCATTCCCCGTATTTCCGGGGCTGCGGAGTGCCACTTTTAAAACCCAAGGTCCCCTGGTGGACCTTTCAAAGGCTGTCGACAGGGGTCTTGGAACAGCCGATTTTGCCGATGAGAGGCTCCTTATGGAGCCATTTGGGGGCTGATGCGCAGAAATCTCCTAAAAATCACGAAGAGCATAAGGGACGGTGACTCCGGCCTCTCTTTTGGAAGGCGTATCAGGCGCACAGAGGGCGACGGTCTTGTTGCTCTCGGACCTGCCAGATTCGACCCGATTCAGACTCGCAGGAGGGGGTCTCGATGCCTCCCATCAGGGCGAAGCTCCGGCCGTCCTCGTGGACTCCGTCAAGGAGCCCAATGTCGTGTGGCGACTCCGGCGACAACGTCAGTCAGTCGATGGAACGCGCGCAGCGTCAGTCGATTTGAGTTGACGCGGCAAGCGATCTCTCCCCCTCGGACACGTGGATCGAGGCACCCAGTACACGGTCCTTCCGGGCTGCCACAAGTTACCTAGGCCGCTGCGCTGGCATTCGAGCTGGTTATGCGCGGCGACCCAACCGATGTCGCCCCTTCTGCCGCTCGCGATCTTGAATAGTCCGCCCGGCTGAAAAGGTTTGAGCCGCTACATGGCACGGGTCTCCGATCGTTTTGCTCGAGCTGTGACAGTCGGGCCCATTGCAACCCGCACCACGCTGCCGGCGTCTGGCGCAGCGTGGCGTCGGATGCGCTTCAACGTCGTGAAGGTTGACCTTGGGGGACCTAGAAGCGGGTGGTTCTCCGTTGGAAATGCCCACTGCCTTGGCGAGGTGATGCGGCTCCGCGCAGCCCCTCTCGTCCGCAAATTCCCGGGGAATCATTTGCGAAATCATTTTCAGAATGATTTGCAAAAGTTTTTCGGGGGGGGGTTCGCAAGCAACGTTGGCCGACTCACTCGAATCATCGGGCCGGCGAACACGGGCGCCAGCGACCTGGCCAGGCGTTGGTCCAACGCATAGTCCGTCTGAGGACAGGCGAATACGGGCCTGGATAAGCCGCCCGGCGGCTGGAGGCGACCAGCTACCTTCTGCAAGCAACGACGCCATTGGGCCAACTTTTCGGGTGGATAAACGCAACGAACTTGTGAGTACCTGTGCCATACTTCAAGCCGATTAGAGAGAAGCGACGAAGCAGCATCGTTACCAATGCAATCGATGGTTGGGGTGATTGCGTCGCAGGGAGAAGGAACTCCCGCCGGTAGCTTTGCTAGCGGTTCACACCTTCAGGAATAGAGCCTGCACGACTTGAGGGTCCAACAAAGGACCCTCCATGCCGTCGCGCACTCCCACCAGCACCGCTGTCCTCGATTCCCTCATCACGCCCGCAACCCTGGCTGATCGACTTGGGCTGACGGAGCGGACTTTGAGCGAGAAACGCATCACCGGAACCGGCCCGGCCTTCGTGCGGATCGGCAAGTCTGTCCGATACCGCCCAGAGAGCATCGACGCTTGGCTCCTGGCGCAGGAATACAGCAGCACCTCTCAGGAGGTGCGGTAGCCCGTGGGAAGCGTCCACGCCTACGAAACGCGAGCTGGCAAGCGTTTCGAAGCGCGATACCGCAGGCCAGATAGCAGGCCCGCCCGAAAAGGCGGGTTCAAGTTGAAGCGGGATGCTCAGGCCTACCTAGACACGGTTGAGGTGTCCAAGCTTCAGGGGGCCTACATCGCCCCGAGTGACAGCCGCGCCACCGTCGCTGTCTTGGGCGCCGCGTGGCTCACCGCACACCAGTCGACCGTCAAGCCGTCAACTTTCTATTCAGACGAGTCGGCCTGGCGTGTGCACGTCGCGCCTCAATGGGGTAGCCGTGCCGTCGGCTCGATTCGGCATACAGAGGTGCAGGCGTGGGTCGCCCTTCTTGCGCGCGATCGGAGTAGGACATTGGTGGCACGAGCTCATGGCATGCTGGCGGCCATTCTCGAAGGCGCGGTCAAGGACAAGCGCATTTCCACCAACCCGGCTCGAGACGTCAAGCTGCCGAGAAAGAAGAAGGGGACCCGTGCCTACCTCTCGCACCAGCAAGTCGAACGTCTCGCGCGCGCCGCAAAGTACCCCGACCTAATTCGCTTCCTCTCCTACACCGGCCTGCGTTGGGGCGAGGCGACGGGCCTCAGGGTCAAGCACATCGACCAAGTCTCGCGGCGTATCCGCATCGAGGAGAATGCAGTGTCTGTGAACGGACAGATCGTCATTGGGACACCGAAGACACACGAGCGCCGAGCAGTTGTGTTCCCGCCCTTCCTCGACCAGGCCATCAGCAGGGCTTGTAAAGGCAAGAGCTCCGAGGACCTTGTCTGGGGAGATGGGCTCAAGCACCTGCGGTCAGGCGATCTGCGACGAGGTTGGTTCGTGGCTGCCGTGGCTCGTGTGCGCGCTGAAGACGAGATCCTGGCCGCCGAGGCGCGCGCCAGCGGAACCGCGGAGCCGAACATGATGCCGAAACTGACCCCGCACGACCTCCGCCACACTGCGGCCTCGCTCGCCATCAGCGCTGGCGCCAACGTCAAGGCTGTCCAGAGAATGCTGGGACACGCATCCGCCGCCATGACCCTCGATACGTACTCAGATCTCTACGAGGACGACCTCGAGAGCGTGGCCGTCGCCCTCGACAGCGCGCGTCGGCAGCGACTCGAGCAGTAACGCAGCAGTAACGGAAAGCCTGCAAGGACCAGATGCAAGGTGTGAGCAACCGCCTCTATTTCACTCATTTACGAGGCAAATGTGACGTCTATACCGAGCCACCGGGTTTGGTCATGTGGGTTCAAATCCCACCGGTACCGCCAAAGAAAACCCCTGCTGAGGCGGGGGTTTTCTGCTTCTCAGAACAGCTCGGGGCGCAAACACGGGCCGTCGGCTAAGCAGATCGTCTGATGGGCACGTCCTGCTGTGACCGTCGGGCATGACACCTCACCCTCGTCGACACCGGCACCTTCGTCCGGGACAAGCGCGGCACCTGGGCGTACTGCGCCCGCGTCCCCCGGTGCCCTCGGTTCCTCGGGCACGTTGCTCGTCATGGCCTGGCGGAATGCCGCCCGGATTTCCCAGGGCGGCATCGCCGTCACGGTGTCACGGTGAAGTCCTGCACGAGGGGCCCGCACTCCTCTCGTGCGGCCGCCGACGCCGGGTCGGACGCCGGGTCCGGACCGGTGCCGGGCTCCTCACCGACGCCCTCGATGCCGTTCTCGGCCATGCACGCGGCGTACCGACGCCAGGCAGCCTGCAAGGCCGCCTCCTGCTGCGCGATCGCCGACTCGCTTCGCGTCCCGTCGTCACAGGCCGCGAGTGCGCGCTCCCAGGTGTCCTGATCGACGTCGCCCGGATCGGCCACTATCCCCTTCGCGTGCATCTCGGGTGTCGGATCGTCGACGTCGATGCCCTGGTCGCGCATGCAGGCTCCCCACAGCGCGGCGGCGGCCGCGCGAGGGGTGCCTGACGTCTCGGCGGTCGGCCCCGTCTCGGCCGGCGACCCGCCGACCACCGAGCAAGCGGCCAGGGCCGTCCCGGCCACGATGAGGACAGCGATCGAGGTGACGACGCGGGCGGCCCAGGTCGACCTCGGGGCGAGGTCGGCGTCGTGACGGCGAGTCACGGTCATGCGTTGGTTCATGCGGTGGTTCCTCTCAGGGGGGGTGCTGTCTCGGTGAGTCGGCCGCCCGACGAGCGCACGGGGCGGCAATGCGGAGCCGTACCGGAGCAGCTCGAAGGGCGAGCTCCGTGGGCAAAGAGTGGGTCAGTGGTCAGTGGTCAGAGGTCAGGGGCCTGGCGCCCGGGGAGGCGCGGTGGGCGTGGCCGTCGGGGCCGACCTGAGCTCAGGGCCGAGTCGTCGTGCGGCGTCGAGGGCTCCGGTTCTTCGCCGACGCCGTCGCGGGGGTGCGAGACGCGAAGCTCACGGTGCGGTTCTCGCACCGCCGTGCTGCGCGCCTCGCACCGCCCGCATCAGGTCGCGGCCAGGGCCGACGTCGGGGGGATGCGAGCCGCCCGCGACGCCGGGTACAGCCCGCTCACCCCGCCGATCAAGACGGTCGCGCCGAGCCCGCCGACGACCGCCCAAAGCGGGATGGTGACCGGCCAGCCCTGCGAGACGGCGAACACCGTGGTGACGCCTGCCCCGAGGGCCACGCCCACCGCGCCTCCCAGGAGGGACAACAGCAGCGACTCGACGAGGAACTGGTCGCGCACGTGCCGCCTTCGAGCCCCCAGGGCCCGCCGCACGCCCACCTCGGCGCGGCGCTCGAGCACGGTGATGACCATCGTGTTCGCGACGCCGATGCCCCCGACGAGCAGGGCGACGCCGCCGATGCCGAGCAGCAGGCCGGTGAACGACTCCTCGGTCGCCTGCTGGGCGGCGAGGGCGTCGGAGGGGCGGCTGACCGAGACCCCCGACGGGTCGGCCGGGTTGACGGTCGGCGCGATCAGGTCGCGCACCGCGGCCACCGACTCCGGCGCCGCTCGGGCAAACAGCTGCGTCGGGTGCCCGTCGAAGCCGAACTGCTGCTCGGCTCCCGCGGCGGGCACGAAGGCCGAGGTGTCGAGGTCAGGCGCGAGGGCCAGCGGCTCGAGGATGCCCATCACGGCGACCCAGCGTCCGCCGATCCAGATGCGGGTGTCGGGCTCCACGTGGTCGATGCCGAGCGTGGCGGCCGCCGTGGCGCCGAGGACGACCTGCGGGAGCTGGTCGGACGTCGGCCCGAACCACGACCCGGAGGCGAGCTCGCCGCGCAGGACGGTCTGCAGGTCGCCCATGACCACGTCGAGGGTGATGCCCCCGGAGGCGGCGGTCGGGACGCGGTCGGTGCGGTAGACCCTCTGGTCGGTCACGCGCCCGACGCCGGCGGCCGACTCCACGTCGTCGCGCCGGTCGAGCATCGACACCGAGTCCTCGGGCAGGGGCACCGGGTCTCCGCTGAACGACTTGCCGGGGGCGGCCTGGAGGAGGTTCGTGCCGAGTCCGTCGAGCACGCGGTCGAGCGCGGCCTGGCTCGACGACGAGATGCCGACGACGGCGATCATCGCGGCGATGCCGATCGCGATGCCGAGGGCGGACAGGACGACGCGGGTGGGCCGGGTCCGCAGTCCGAAGACGCCCAGCCGCAGCAGGTCGCCGGGGGACAGGTGGCCGGTGCGGCCGGGCTTCTCGGCCTTCGGCTGCTTCGGCGCCCGCGGCGTGCGGGCCGTCCGGGCGGTGCCCGCGAGCCCGTCCGCGGTCATGATGCCACCGCCTGACGGCCGGACGGGTGCGCGGCTCGAGCGGCCACGGCCGGCGAGGTCGGCATGGCGGCCGCGAGGCCCGCGGCGTCGAGTCCGGACACGTCGTCGACCACCCCGTCGCGCATGCGGACCTGACGGGGCAGGCTCGCAGCGAGAGCGAGGTCGTGCGTGATGACCACGATCGTCGTGCCCGCCTCGTTCAGGTCGCCGAGCAGGCGCAGGATCGCCGCCCCGGACGACGAGTCGAGCGCCCCCGTGGGCTCGTCGGCCAGGAGGATCGTCGGGTCGCCCACGATGGCCCGGGCGATCGCGACACGCTGCTTCTCGCCTCCGGAGAGCTGGTGGGGCTTGTGGTCGGCGCGGTGCGCGAGCCCCACACGGGCGAGTGCCTCTCGTGCCCGCTCGGCCCGGCGGCGCCGCGGCACCCCCGCGTAGAGCAGGCCGTCGGCGACGTTCTCGGTCGCCGTCGCGCCGGCGGCGAGGTGGAAGTGCTGGAACACGAACCCGATGTGGTCGGCCCGGAGGCGCGAGACCGCGTCGTCCGTGAGGTCGCCGATCTCGTGGCCCGCGACCCGGATGGAGCCCGCCGTGGGACGGTCGAGCGTGCCCATGACGTTGAGCATCGTCGACTTGCCGGAGCCGCTGGGGCCGACGACGGCGACGAACTCGCCCTGGCGGATCGTCAGGTCGATGCCCCCGAGCGCGGCGAGGTCACCGTAGACCTTGGTCACGCCGGCCAGCTCGAGCACGGGGCCCGCACCGGCCTCGGGGGCGGACCGTGGCTCGACCGCTGCGCCGGTCACGACGGCACCACGACCTCGTCGCCCTCGGCGAGGGCGTCGCCGAGAACCTCGACGCGGCCCTGGGCGAAGAAGCCGAGCTCGACGGGCACGCGCTCGACGGTGCCGGCGGCGGTCTTCTTCTCGACCGCGTAGCCGTCGCCGCTCGCGAGCAGGGCGGTGACGGGCACGCTGAGCACGCCCTCCCGCTTCTCCCCGTCGACGACGAGGTCGACCGTCGACGTGGTCGAGGTGCCCTCGGGCAGGGGGGCGTCCAGGCGCACGACGACCGTGACCTTGCCGTCGTCACCACCGCCTCCTGAGCCCTTGCCATCGTCGTCGCCGCCCGTGGGGGCGCCGATGCTCTGGACGGTGCCCGGCACGCGCGTGCCGTCGGGCAGGCCGACCTCGAGGGCGGCGTCGTCCTGGAAGCGCGCCAGGTCGGTCGCCGAGACGGAGGCGGACGCCACGAGGGCAGTGGACGTGTAGCCGTAGAGGACGCCGCCTGCCGCGTCGCCCACCCGACCGCGGAGATCGCCGACGCGGATGTCGCCCGGCACGAAGGCGACGTCCGACGCCGTCAGTGAGCCGGTGCGCTCGAGCCCCCGGTCTTTCTGCCACCGCACGACGGCGGCCCGGGTCTTGCCGTCGAACACGTCGTCGTCGGCCACGTCGTAGCCGAGGGCGCGGAGGCTGTCCTTGAGCTGCGCGACGTCGGAGCCGCGCAGGCCGATCTCGAGCGTCCGCCACAGGGGCACGGCCCCGTGGAGCGCCCTGACCGGGCGCTCGTCGACCGAGTAGAGGACGCCGTCGAGACCGATCACGTCGCCGAACGCGGGCAGTCCGGTGACGGTGCCCGTGCCGGCCGAGCTGAGGGGCACGGGCGCGCCGTACCCGAGCATGCCCGGGATCTTCTTGCCGTCGACGAGGTCGCCCATCGTGACCGGCGTCGTGGGGCGGCTGTTGGCCGCCTCTGCCGAGGCGGTGGCGGCGGGATCGGCGCCGCCGCCGTCGAGGACGGCGCAGCCGCTCAGCGTCGCTGCGCACGTGGCGCCGGCGGCCAGGGCCAGCCACAGGCGCCGTCCGGGGCGTCGGAGGGGACCAGGACGGTCTCCGGACGTACGGGAGGAGAGGGGGGAGAGGGGGGAGAGGGGGGAGAGGGGGGAGCGGGTGCGCGACTCAACCACGGGGGGCTCCTTCGCCGGCCCAGGGGCCGTACTTCGCGTCGCAGTCGAAGAAGGCCCTCGACTCCGGCGTCTCTTCGGTGGACATGAAGGGGAACTGGCCGTCGACGGGGTCGGCGAAGTCGGTGAACCCTGCGTCGCGGACGCACTGGGCGACCTTCAGGCCCGATTCTTGCGCCTCCGCCACGTCCTGCTCGGAGGGGCGGTGGTCGCCGCCGCCGAGGGACTCGGGCAGTGCTGCGCTGCAGGCGTCGAAGTCGGCCATGTACGCCTCGGGCTCGACACCGTCCGGCGCGGCGATGACGCCCTCGACGAGGTCGGAGTCGGCCACGTCGTGGCCGGCGTCCCGGAGGCACGACCCCATGGCTGCCGTCCAGCTGGTGGACGACGCCGTCGTGGACGACGGATCAGGTCGCGAGGGCGTGGATGCGCATGCGGAGAGGGTCGCCGGCACGGCGGCCAGTGCGAGGAGGAGGACGGCGGCGGTGCGCGCGGTCCGGCCCGTGGCGCGGTTCATCGTCCGGCCACCTGCATGCCGGCCTGGCACTTGTCGATCGCGGCCTCGTACTCGGGGTCGCCGTCGTACTCCTCGGGGCCGTACCAGACGCCGTCGACCGGGTCCTCGACGTTCTCGAAGCCCTCGTCTCGGAGGCACTGGGCCATCTCGATCATCTCCTGCGTGAAGGAGTCCTTCTCCTCGTCGGAGAGCTTCAGCGAGCCGGACCCGACCGAGTCCTGGCAGCCGCTCACCACGTCGAAGTAGTCGTCCGCGGCGTCGGAGCCGGGCTCGACGTCGCCGGGCAGCAGGAGCAGGCCCTTCTCGGTGAAGTCGGAGTCCTCGACGTCGTAGCCGGCGGCACGGACGCACTGCCCGACGGCGGCGGCCTCGGACGAGGAGGCGGTGCCCGAGGAGGCGCCGGCCTCCGACGCGTCGGACGAGCAGGCGGCGAGGAGCCCGGGCAGCAGCACGCCGGCGGTGAGCAGGGCGGCGAGGCCGCGGCGGCTGCGCCGGCGGGACGGCCGGGAGGTCGTGGGGGAGGGGGGAGCAGAGGTGATCACGGTGATCCCTTTCGTCGTCGTTCAGGTGTGCCCACTCCACAGGGGAGCGTGTTTCGTCGGCGCACCCGAGATTGTTATGTGCATGAAACATCCACACGTGTAATATCACACTTGTGCCCGCCTCCCGACGGGCCGGATGCGAGGGACGCCGGACGCCGGCGGGACGGAGGGGGCCGTGAGGGTCCTGGTGGTCGACGACGAGAAGGCCCTGGCCGACCTGGTGGCCGCCGGCCTGGGCCGGCAGGCGATGGCGGTCGACGTCGCGTACCGCGGCGACGACGCGGACGAGCTGCTGGCGGTGAACGACTACGACGTGGTCGTGCTCGACCGCGACCTGCCCGGCATGCACGGCGACGCCGTGGCGCGGGCGATGGCCGAGCGGGGCTCGACGACCCGCATCCTCATGCTCACCGCGGCCGGCGGTCTGCACGACCGGGTCGGCGGGCTCGAGCTCGGCGCGGACGACTACCTCGCGAAGCCCTTCGAGTACCCCGAGCTCGTCGCCCGGGTCAGGGCGCTCGGGCGCCGTCCCGGCCTGGCCGCCCCGCCCGTGCTGCGTCGCGGCGGCATCGAGGTCGACACCGCCCGCCACACGGCGACCCGCGACGGCCGTGACCTCGCCCTGTCGACCAAAGAGCTGATGGTGCTCGAGACGCTCCTCACCGCGGACGGCCGGGTCGTGAGCGCCGAGGAGCTCCTCGAGAAGGTCTGGGACGTCAACGTCGACCCCTTCACGAACGCCGTCCGGGTCACGGTGAGCAAGCTCCGCCGCAAGCTCGGCCAGCCCGACCCGATCCGCACCCTGCCGGGCCGGGGGTACCAGCTGTGACCTGGGGAGCGGGGACGGACGGCTCGGCTCGGCCGGCACGCCGGGGGAGGGCGCTCTGGCCCGCGCGGTGGAGCATCCGCACCCGCACCTCCGTCGTCTTCGGGACGGTCTTCGCCCTGCTGGCGGGACTCGTCCTGGTCGGGGTGGCGGCTGCGACGTCCCAGGGCGTGGCGGTGACGCTGGCCACGGTCTCGGCCGACGACCCGGGGCTCGACGGCTTCGCTCCCGTCCAGCCCACGGAGCCGCACGGGCCGGAGCTCGGCTGCCCGGGCGGGGCCTGCGACGGCGTCACCGCGAAGGAGGTACCGCAGCTGCTCCTGTCGGAAGTGCTCCGCCGGCAGCAGATGCTCTGGTCGGGTCTCGGCGTCGCGGTGGCGTCCTTGCTCGCGGCGGGGGTCGGCTGGTTCGTCAGCGGACGCATGCTGCGGCCGCTCGACGAGGTCGTCGCGACCGCTCGTGGCATCACGGCGAGCACGCTGCACGAGCGCATCGCCCTGACGGGTCCGCGTGACGAGGTCGCTCGCGTGGCCGAGACCATCGACGAGCTGCTCGACCGGCTCGAGGCGTCGTTCGAGGCGCAACGCCGCTTCGTCGCCTACGCCTCGCACGAGCTCCGCACGCCCCTGGCCGTGCAGCGCGCCGCCTTGCAGATCGGGCTCGACGACCCGTCGCCGGACGCCGTCGCCGCCACCCGCGATCAGCTGCTCGAGGTCAACCGCGCGAGCGAGCACCTCGTCGAGAGCCTGCTCGCGCTGGCCACGGCCGATCGCGGGCTCGACGCCGATGCCCGGGTCGACGTACCGCTCGGAGACGTGGCCGCCGGGGTCGTCGGGTCGTGCGTGGCGCGCGCCGACGAGGTCGACGTCGAGCTCATCGTGGGCAGGGGCTCGTTCCCCCGGGTGAGCGGCGACGCCGTGCTGCTCGGCCAGCTCGTGCAGAACCTCGTGTCGAACGCCCTGGAGTACAACGTGCCCGGCGGGTGGGTCCGCGTGCACGGCGGTCCGGGCGTCGTCCTCGTCGTCGAGAACACCGGCCCGGTCGTATCCGCCGAGGTCGCCGCCACGCTCACGCAGCCCTTCACCCGGGGTTCCGGGCACGGGGCCACCCCAGGAGGCGCGGAGGGCGTCCGGCACAGCGGCCTCGGTCTCGCGATCGTCGCCTCGGTCGCCCGTGCTCACGGGTGGGTCGTCGACATCGAGCCGCGCGCCGAGGGTGGGCTGCGGGTCGTCGTGCGGTGACCGACGCCGTCGCGAGAAGACGGACCCCTACCGCGGTGCGGAGCGAGCGTCACGACCTCGACCACCTCGCCGGCGTGCCGGGCCTCGCCGAGCCTGGTTCCGACAGGGCCTGGTTGCCCCGAACGGCCGACCGTAGGGTCGAGCACATGGACAACCGAGCCGAGGTCCGCGAGTTCCTCGCCACCCGCCGCGCACGCCTCTCGCCCGAACAGGCCGGCGTCGTCAGTGCCGGTGGCCAGCGACGCGTCCCGGGGCTGCGACGCGACGAGGTCGCCCGTCTCGCCGGCGTCAGCGTCGACTACTACACGCGTCTCGAGCGCGGCAACATCGGTGGGGTGTCCGACAGCGTCCTCGACGCCATCGCCCGCGCGCTCGGACTGGACCAGGCCGAAACCGACCACCTCTACGACCTCGCCCGCGCCTCCGGTCCCTCCCGCCGCAAGCCCCCGGTCGCCAGCGAGCAGAAGATCGCGCAGTCGCCGGTGCAGCACATGCTCGACGCCATGACCGGCGCCGTCGCGATGGTCACCAACACCCGCATGGACCTCATCACCGCCAACGCCCTCGGCTTCGCCCTGTACTCCGACATGTACCGCAGCACCCTGCGCCCCGCCAACCACTCGCGCTACATCTTCCTCGACCCGGCCGCGCACGACTTCTACCCCGACTGGGAGCGCGCGGCCAACGTCAACGTCGCCATCCTGCGACGCGACGCCGGGCGCAATCCGCACGACGCCGGCATCGCCGCCCTCGTCGGCGAACTGTCCATCCGCAGCGACGAGTTCCGCGCCCGCTGGGCCGCCCACGACGTCCGCCGCCACTACACCGGAGCGAAGGAGTTCCGGCACCCGGCCGTCGGCCTGCTCGAGCTGGACTTCCAGGTGATGGAACTCCAGGACACCCCCGGGCACTCGCTCACGGTCTACACGGCCGCCCCCGGCTCCGCGTCCGACGAGGGGCTGCGCCTCCTCGCCTCGTGGGCGGCGACCGAGAACGTCGTCCAGCGGGCCCGGTCCGCCGAACCCGTCGCCTGACCCGCACCTCCCTGCTTCCTCCAGCACCACCTGGCTCACCCCCAGGAGGCGCATCCCCGCGCCCGAAAGGACCTCACCATGTCGACAGCCCCCGTCCCCACCCGCGTGCACCGCGCCTCCGTCGACGGAGGGCCCGTCGAGCGGCTGCCGGTGTTCTCGCTGGTCGTCCTGGCGACGACGGGGTTCATCCTCGTCGCGATGGAGACGATGCCGGCGGGCCTGCTGCCCGTCATCGCGAACGGCCTCGCCACGAGCGAGGGCGCCGTGGGACTGCTCATCAGCGCCTACGCACTCGGCACCGTGGTCGCGACCGTGCCGGCCATCACGCTCACCCGGGGGATGCGTCGCAAGCCGCTCCTCCTGATCGCGATCACCGGCCTGGTCGTCGCGAACACGGTCACGGCGCTCTCGCCCGTCATCGCGCTCGCCCTGGTGTCACGGTTCGTGGCCGGCGCGTTCTCGGGCGTCATCTGGGGCATGCTCGCCGCCTACGGTCGGCGGATCAGCCCGCCCGACCGTGCCGGGCTGTCGCTCTCGATCGTCTCGGCCGGTGCGCCCGTCGGCTTCGCGTTCGGGACCCCGCTGGGCTCGTGGCTGGGGACGGCCTTCGACTGGCGGTGGTCGTTCGGCGGGCTGACCCTGCTCGGGGTCGTCGTCTTCGTGCTGGTGGCGAGCATCGTCCCCGATGCGGCACCGGCACCCGCGGGCGCGCGGCTCTCGCTCGGACGCGTGTTCCGCATCCCGGGGATCGCCGTGATCCTGGCCGTCATCGCCGCGTGGATGCTGGCGCACAACACGATATACACCTACGTCTCGCCGTACCTGCGGGCCGGCGGGTCGGGGCTCGGCGTCGACGTCACGCTGCTGATCTACGGCATCGCCTCGATCGGCGGGATCGTCGTCACCGGGGCGCTGCTCGACCGGCACCCGCGGGCGCTGCTGCACGGCAGTGTCGCCCTGTTCGTCGTCGCCGGGATCGTCCTGCTCGTCGGCCACGCGTCGGTGCCGGCCGTGGTCGTCGCCGCGGTGCTCTGGGGCGTGACGTTCGGCGGGGCGTCGGCCCAGCTGCAGGCGGCTCTCACCACGGCAGGCGGCGACAACGCCGACGTCGCGAACGCCTTCTTGCCGGTGGCGTTCAACGTCGCGATCTTCTTCGCCGGGATCGTCGGGGCCGCCCTGCTGACCGTGGCGGACGGGCTCGTGTTGCCGGTGCTGATGATCGGGTTCGGGGTCGTGGCCCTGGCGCTGACCGTGTACGGGCGGCGCAGCGCGTTCCCCGCGGTGCTCTGACCGGCACCTTCTCGACCCGGTGGTCCCTGCGAGCCTTCGGTCGGAACGGCTCGACCGCATGGTGGAACGAGTCGACGACACCAGGAGGCGCGGTGCCGGTTCGAACCGCACCGCGCCTCCTCGGTGTTCAGACCCCAGGAAGTCGCCGAGACCCCGGCTCGCGCATGCGGGTCTCGGCGACTTCCTGGGGTCTCGGCCGACCTAGGCTGAGATCGTGCCCTACGAACCGGACGGGACCGCAGCCGCGGCCGACGACACCTCGCCCTTCGGGCATCGGCTCGCCGACCGCTTCCTCGACGACTACGTGCCCGGCCTCACGCTGGAGCACGGCTCGTACCGCGTGACGGCGGACGAGATCGTCGACTTCGGCCGCCGGTTCGATCCGCACGACATGCACGTCGACGCCGAGCGGGCCGAGGCGACACCCCTCGGCGGGCTCGTGGCCAGCGGCTGGCACACCACCGCGATGATGATGCGCCTGATGGTGGAGTCCTACCTCAACCAGGCTGCCAGCGTCGCGTCACCCGGCGTCGACGAGCTGCGCTGGTCGGCGCCCGTCCACCCCGACGACGTGCTCCGCGCCCGGTTCACCGTCGTCGACGCCCGGCCTTCCGCATCCCGTCCCGACCGGGGAGTGGTGCGCACCCGCATCGAACTCCTCGACCAGCACGACCGGACCGTGATGACACAGGTCATGACGAACCTGGTCCTGCGCCGCCCCTGATCCCGCTGACCCTGCAGGAGGCGCGGTGCCGGTCCGGACGGCACCGCGCCTCCTGGATTCCGCCGGTCAGCGCGTGGCGAGCTGCGGGTAGAGCGCCTCGAGAGGGGCCGACAGGGCCGCCTTCACCTGGCGCGAGGTCTCGTCGGCGAGGACCTCGTGCTCGCCGGCTTCGAGAGCGTCGAGCACGTCGGCGACCAGGGTCGCCGGGTCGGTCTTCGCGTCCGTGACGCCCGCGGCCATGGCCGTGTCGACGTAGCCCACGTGCACGCCGACGACCTGTACGCCCGCGGGCTGCAGCTCGAGGCGCAGCGAGTTCGTGGCCGACCACAGTGCGGCCTTCGTCGCCGAGTAGATGCCCGCGACGGCGAACCACGACAGGGCCGAGTGGATGTCGATGATGGCCGTGCCGCCGCCGTGCGCGCGCAGGAGGGGTGCGTAGGCGCGGGCGAGGAAGAGCGGGCCGAAGAAGTTGGTCTCGACGTTGGCGCGGATCTCGTCGTCGGTGTTGGCGAGGATGCCCGGTTCGGGCGCGTTGGCCCCGGCGTTGTTGATCAGGACGGTCACGTCAGGCGCTGCCTCGACGACGGCGGCGATCGAGGCCGGGTCGGTCACGTCGAGGGTGAGGGGCACGACGCGCTCGTCGTCCCAGGTGCGAGGGGTGCGGGCCGTGGCGTAGACCTTCGCGGCGCCGCGGGCGAGGGCGGCCTCGACGAAACGGGTGCCGATGCCCCCGTTCGCTCCGGTGACGAGGACGACGGAGCCGGTGATGTCGGTCATGGGTGTTCCTTCCGTGGGTGGTGCGAAGATGAGGCGACGCGTGATCGAGTCGCCCCGTTACTGACTCCTGTCATAATTGAGTTCAGTCAGTTTCTATTCCGGCCAGCGTCCATCCGGTTGCCGTTCTTCCGTCCACCGCCCTTTCCAGGAGGCCCCATGTCGTCGACCGTCCCGTCGCTCGGCCGCCGAGAGCGCAACAAGCAGGAGAAGCTCGAGCGCATCACGCAGGCCGCGTCCGACCTGTTCAGCCGTCACGGGGTCGACGAGGTCACGACCCAGCAGATCGCCGAGGCGGCCGACGTCGGCGCCGGCACGCTCTTCCTGTACGCGAAGACCAAGGGCGAGCTGCTGCTGCTTGTGCAGAACGCGGCGTACGCGCGCTCCCTCGACGAGGGGATCCGCGCCTCCTCGTCCGCCTCGACCGCACTGGACGCGGTCGTCGCGGTGCTCGAGCCGATCGTGCACTGCAACCGGGCGCAGGTCGAGAACGGCCGCACCTACCTGCGCGAGATGGCGTTCGGCGACGCCGCCGAGCCGCACCACGCCGAGGCGCTCGCCATCGTCGCCCGGACCGAGGAGGCGGTGGCCGGGATCGTCACGCGCCTCACCTCGGCGACGCCTTCCGACGCGGCCACGTTCGCGCACGTCGTGTCGGCCGTGATGATGCTCGCGATGTCGTCGGCTGTCGACGAGTCCGTGCCGGGCGACGAGATCGTCGCAGGGGTGAGGCGTCAGCTCGAAGTGATCCTGCCGCGCTGACGGACCTCGTCGTGTGGGTGCCGACCGTCACGGGAGGGTGACGACCGCCTTGCCGCGGATGCGGACCTTCCCGAGGCCGTCGAGCGCGGTCGCCGTCTCGGCGAACGGGTGCGTCGCGCCGACGACCGGGCGGATGGCCCCGGCGTCGACGAGTGCCGCGATCTCGCGCAGCTGGGCTCCGTCGGCGTGCATCCAGAGGAACTCGTACCGGACGCCGAGCTTCCGTGCCCGGGCGCGGACCCCGCGGCTGAGGGCCGCGATGGCGAGGCGGACGACCGGGTTCAGCCCTGCGGCCTTCGCGAAGGCGGGGGTGGGCGGGCCCTGGATGCCGATGGCGATGCCGCCGGGGCGGAGCACACGCAGCGACTTCGCCAGGTTCTCGGCGCCCAGGCTGTCCAGGACGAGGTCGTAGCCGGACAGCTCCTGCTCGAATTCCTGCGTGCGGTGGTCGACGACGACGTCGGCGCCCAGCTCGCGTACGAACTCGGCGTTCGAGGCGGAGGCGGTGGTCGCGACGTGCGCGCCGAGATGCTTCGCGAGCTGAATCGCGATCGAACCGACCCCGCCGGCACCCGCATGGACGAGCACCTTCTGGCCCGGCTGCACGTCGCCGCGTTCGACGAGGGCCTGCCAGGCCGTGAGGGCCACGAGGGGGAGCGACGCGGCCTCGACGGTGCTGATCGAGGTCGGGGCGAGGGCGACGTCGGCCACGTCGACGGCGATGCGTTCGGCGAAGGTGCCGATCCGATGGTCGCGGGGGCGGGCGAAGACTTCGTCGCCGGGCTTCAGGCCGCGGACCGAGCCGCCGACCTCGATGACGGTCCCGGCGACGTCGTGGCCGAGGACGAGAGGCGCCTCGTAGGGGAGGATCAGCTTGAACTCGCCCTCGCGGATCTTGGCGTCGAGGTGGTTGAGGCCGGCGGCGGCGACCTCGATCAGGACGTCGTGGTCGCCGACGGTGGGCTCGGGCACGTCGACTTCGTGCAGGGGCTTCTCGTTAGCGTCGAACGCGAAGGCTCGCATGGGGGTGCTCCTGGTGGGCTGTGGCTGTGGGTGGCGGACTGGCTGGGGGTGGCGGGCTGGCTGGTGCGGCCCGCGACGTCCTCGGTCCGAGGGGTCTCGGCGTCGAACATCCGAGCGTGCTCAATTCTGAGTGCACTCAACAAACTTGTCAAGAATGGACATTGATGGTGACCGACCCGTCGCCGACCGTCGCCGCGCCTCCTCGGTCCGATCCTCCGACCCTCGGTGCCCACGGCCCCGGCGGGGTTCAGTCCGCGTGCTCCGGCGGCCACACGACCGCAAAGTTCTCGAAGACGATCTCGTCCTGCTCGGACCACGTCACGCCACGCGCTCGACACGTGCGCTCCCAGTAGCGCCGGTGCTCGCGCTGCCAGCTGCTCAGCGTGCGGTCGTCCTCACCCTCGGCGAAGGCGAAGGCTGCATCGGCGGTGTCGAACGCACCGATGCGCAACTGCAGGCTGCGGATGACGATCCGCGGAGCCCCCGTGCTGTCACACGCGATCCAGTGCGACCCGATCCGCGGCAACGGATCGCCCCGATGCGCGAACTCCGACACCAGCTCGGCGGTCGCCCGCTTCCGACCGGACAGCACCACCTCGAGCAGCTCGTCCGCGAGCCGCGCCGTGTCGCCGAAGTGCTCCACGGTGTAGTCGTCGTCCACGGCGCCCCCCGCGCGTCGTGAGGCCGAGTAGGCGGCCCACATCGCGGTCGCCGCATCCCGGTCGGACGGCGCGACGGGGCGGGTGGCAGGTGCGTCACTCATGGGGACGATCGTGCCAGAGGACGGCCGCCGCGCCTCCTCGGCTCTGCCGGACCCGGCCCGCGGGGTCGGGCCCGTGCTCAGTTCTCGGGGTGCAGGCTCTCGTCGGCGGGAGTCGTCGTCCAAGAGGTGAAGTGCACGGTGAGGTCGGCGCGCGAGGGGGCGCAGCAGAAGGGGCCGGCGCTCGCCGCGGCATCGGGGGCGAGCGGGGCCACGCGGACCAGGCGCCAGGGCTCGGCGTCGACGCGGGCCCGCACGGTGAGCGCGTCCCCTGAGCGGCTGGCGCGGATCGTCACGATGCGGCCGGTCCAGTCGACGGGGGAGAGCGACCAGTCGGACTCGCCCCGCGTCACGACGGCGCCGAGGCTCTGCTCGCCGTCGCTGAGCTCGACCCCGGCCTTGACCCAGGTCTCTGGGTCGACCGAGACGAAGATGCCGGCCTGGTCGAACTGGGCCGAGAAGTCGAGCACGAACGACACCTCCATCGCGGTGCCCTGCGGGAACGGCGCAACCAGGGCGTGCTCGGTGTCGTGCACGAACCCGTACGACGTGATGCGCCAGGCGTCGCTGCCCTCGGCCGCCGTGACGCGCAGGCCGTCGTCGGCGATGTCGACCGCGGTCGGCTCGGTGGTCCAGGTGCCGGTGGTCCAGGCGATGTCGGTCATGGCGTCCTCGTTCTCGATGGTCGTCGGGGGTGGCGTCGGGGGTGGCGGCAGCGGTGGCGTCAGTGCCGGCGTCAGCGCTCGTGCGTCGGGGCGTCGCCGGCCTCGAGGGCGGCGTGCTGCCTCTCGACACGGCGGTTCACGGCCATCGTCCGCAACCCGACCACGATCGAGAACGAGCCGCTGATGATCATCAGCACGCCCACGAGATCGCTGCCACCCCGGGTCAACAGCGCGCCGCACACGACCACTCCGGCGGAGAGGATGAGCTGCAGGGTCGTCCACGTCGTCGTCATCCCCCGACCCTACGAGCCTCCGGCCGCGAGCGGCTCGCCCGCGCGGCGGAACGAGCCGACGACCCGAGGAGGCGCGGTGCCCGATCGAACCGCACCGCGCCTCCTCGGTGCTCAGACCCCAGGAAGTCGCCGAGACCCCTGCTCGCGAGTGCGGGTCTCGGCGACTTCCTGGGGTCTCGGCGGCTCAGCCGGCGTCCGAGCCGGCGTAGTCGGCGTCGGTGATGCGCTCGAGCCAGGTCGTGGTGGTGGCCGGGTCGTCGGCTGCCTCGAGGATGGCGATGTGCTCCATGAAGCTGCCCTCGGAGGCGGCGTGGAAGTGCTCCTCGCCGGGAGCCACGTAGATCGTCTGCCCGGGGTGGACGTCGACGACCTTCCCGTCACGGGTGCCGAACCGCGCGACGCCCTCGGTGACGTACAGGAACTGGCCTCGCGCGTGGTGGTGCCAGGCGGTCCGCGCACCGGGCGCGAAGCGCACCTTCGCGACCGTCGTGCGCTGGTCGTCGGTCTGCGGGGTGGCGATCGGGTCGAGCCACACCTGGCCCGGGAACTGCTCGTCGGGGTTCAAGGTCGTGGGCTGCGGGGGCAGGATCTGCACGGGGGTTCCTTACTACTTGTCGGTGTCGTCGATGAAGAGGGCCTTGGCGACGCCCATGGCGGCCATCCCGTTGGGCCAGCCGGCGTAGAGCGTCACGTGCGTGATCGCCTCGACGAGCTCGTCCTGGGTGACGCCGTTCTCGACGGCGCGGCCGAGGTGGAACTTCAGCTGCTCGGTGTTGCCGCCGGCGGCGAGCACCGCGACGGTGACGAGGCTGCGGTCGCGCGCCGACAGCTCGGGGCGGTTCCAGACGTCGGCGAAGAGGACGTCGTCGGTGAGCTCGGCGAGCTTGGGGGCGAAGTCGCCGAAGAGGGTGCGCCCTCCGCCGACCTGGACGGGCTGTTCTGACATGGGTGCGCTCCTGGTGGTGGGTGTCGGCGCCGGGACGTCCGGTGCCGGACGGCGGCTCCGGGCGACGAGGTGCCTGCCGGGCCGGGCCGTGCTCGACGCTAGGCCGACCAGGGCGACGCAGGGAGGCCCCGCCAGGGTCTCCCTGCCCCGACACGCACGCGAGAGGGGTGCCCCTCAGGGCGACGCGACCACCGCAGGAGGCGCGGTGCCGGTCTGACGGGCACCGCGCCTCCTGCGGGTGGTCGCGCCTCGCGGCGCCCGTGTCGCACCACCCAACGGACATCGCACCGTCCACTTGGGCGGTGCGATGTCCATCCGGCGGTGCGACGCCCGGTCGACGGCGCGACGGGCCGCGCGACCTGGGCCGCTACTTGCCCGCGGCCTCGTTGTACGACGCGATCTGCTTCGCGGCGGACTTCTCGGCGTCGGCCATCGTGCTCTCGACATCGGCCCCCTCGACGACCTGGTTGAAGGCGCCGATGACGGTCGCTCGCACGCTCGGGAACGCCCCGGTGACGCATCCGGCGGCGGCGACGCTCGTCGCGTTGTCGGCGAGCTGCCCGTACATGGTGGCGACGTTGGGGTCGGTGAGCGACTGCTTGCCGACAGCGGTGTCGGCCGCCCCGGTGTTCATCGCGAGGTAGCCGGTGGCCTTCGCCCACTCGGCCTGGACCTCGGGGGTCTGCAGCCACTCCGCGAACTCGTAGGAGGCGCGCTGCTCGGCGTCGGAGTGTCCCTTGCCCGAGATCCAGAGGGCGTTGCCGCCGATGACCTGACCGGCATCGGCCGAGTCCGCCGTCGTCGGGAACGTCGCGACGACCGACTTCGTGCCGTCGGGGTCGACCGTCGTGTACGCACCCGACGACGTCAGCAGCATGCCGACGCGGTCGCTCGAGAAGGCGCTGTTCTGCGCGGCCGAGTCGGTGCCGGGGTTGAGGGCCGAGCCGTCCTGGTAGAGCCCCTGCAGTCGCGTCATGAAGTCGAGTTGCGTGTCGGTGGTCAGCGAGACACCGTCGACCGGGTCGGAGCCGCGGCCGTTGTCGGGCGTGCAGAAGTCCTCGCCACCCGAGGCCGAGAGCTCCTCGAGCATCCACGAGTCGGCCATGTTCATGCTCATGCCGTAGCCGCCGGTCGCGGCGTGGATGGCCTCCGCCCAGGTGGCGACCTCGTCGAGCGTGGTCGGCGGATCGGTGACGTCGAGCCCGGCCTTCTCGACGAGGGCCTTGTTCAGGTACAGCACCGGCATCGACACCGAGAACGGCATGGCGGCCAGGCCGTCGGCCCCGGAGTAGTACTGCGCGGCGGCCGGGGCGATCGCGTCGGGGTCGAACGAGTCGTCGTCGGCGGTGAAGGTCGAGACGGGCACGGTCTGCTGCGAGTCGATCATGAACCCGGTCGAGGTGTCGTTCATCATCAGCAGGTCGGGGGTCGAGCCGGATTGCACCGAGGCCGTGTACTTCGTCTGGACGTCGGCGTACGCGCCCTGGAACGACGACTTGACGGTGATGCCGTCGTCGTTCTCGGTGTTGAAACGGTCGACGAGGGTGTCGAGCTCGGTGGCGGCCGGCCCCGACATCGCGTGCCAGAAGTCGATGGTGACGGGGCCGGAGGCGGTCGCCCGGTCGGAGGCCTGGCCCGAGCAGGCCGTGAGGCCCAGCAGGGTGACGGCGCCGGCGGCGACGAGGGTCAGCGTGGTGGAGCGGCGAGAGGGCATGGCTGGTCCTTCGGGGTGAGGGGAGCGAGAGGAGGGGCGGGTCGAGTCGTGCGGGGGACGAGCGGGGGGAGCGGGGGCGATCGGGCGAGCGGCGGGCAGGCGAGCAGTGGGCGGGCGAGCGATGGGCGGGCGGGTGGCGCTACTTGAGCGCACCGGTGGTGAGGCCGCCCGCGAGGAACTTCTGGGCGAAGAGGACGAGCAGCAGCACGGGCAGGGTGACCATCGCCGCGCCGGCGAGGACGACCCCGACGTCGGCGCCTTCCGACGCCGCGAGCTGGGCGATGCCGACCTGGACCGTGCGGTTCTCGGGCGAGTTCGTGACGAGCAGCGGCCAGAAGTAGCCGTTCCAGGCCGCCGTCGCGCTGACGAGCGTCACCGAGACCAGGGTGGGACGGGTGAGCGGCAGCAGCATCGACCGCACGAAGCGGACGTGGCCGGCCCCGTCGAGGACCGCGGCCTCGCGCAGTTCGGCCGGGAAGCTCAGGAACGCCTGGCGGAACAGGAAGATGGTCAGGGCCGACGCCACGAACGGCAGGAAGACCACCAGCAGGGTGTCGATCAGATGCCACGACGACACGGTCAGGTAGTTCGCGATCAGGGTCGTCTCGCCGGGGATCATCATGCTCGCGAGCAACACCAGGAAGATGGCGCGGGTGCCGCGCAGCCGGCAGAAGACGAGCGCGTACGCCGTGATGATGCCGATGGCGACCTGCAGCACGGTCTGCGCGAAGGTGACGACGACGCTGTTGACGAACTGGTGGCCCAGCGGCACCACCTGGGCCGCCCGCACGAAGTTGTCGAACCCGAGGTGGATCGGCACGAGCCCCGGCAGGCCCTCGTTCAGGTACTGCGTCGGTGTCAGTGCCCCCTCGAAGATGTAATAGAGAGGGAAGCAGACCACCACGACGGCCACCACGAGCCAGGCGTAGACGAGTCCGCTGCGGACGCGGCGGGCGGTGCTCGGGCGCATCAGTAGTTCACCCGCTTCTCGAGGATGCCGAACTGGACGAGCGAGAGGGCGAGGACGAGCACGAACAGCACGACGCCCAGCGCGGCCGCGAGCCCGAAGTTGGCGCTTCCCGAGCCGAAGGCCTGCTGGTAGATCGCGAAGACGAGCGTGCGGGACGAGTCGGCGGGCCCGCCGCCCGTCAGGATCTGGATCTGCCCGAACGTCGTGAGTGCCTCGACCGTGCCGGTGACGACGACGAAGAACAGCGTCGGGGTGACGAGCGGCAGCGAGATCGACCAGAACGAGCGCAGGGGCCCGGCACCGTCCAGGTGCGCCGCCTCGACCACCTCGGGGTCGATGGCCCCGAAGGCGCCGAGCAGCAACAGCACGGTGAAGCCGAGCGAGCCCCAGACGGTGACCAGGATCACGCTGGCCAACGCCCAGTGCGTGCTCGTCAGGAAGGGGATCGACTCGCCGCCGAACTGCGTGATCACCGTGTTGACCAGTCCGGTGCCGGGGGACAGCATCGCCGCGAACGCGACCGAACCGGCCGAGACCGACACCACGAGCGGCGACGTGAGCAGTGCCCGGAAGACGGGCATCCCTCGGAGCTTGACGGTCAGCGGGACGACGACCAGGAGGCCGAGCACGATGCGACCGCCGACCACGCCACCGCAGAAGATCGCCGTGTTCAGCATGGTCTTGAGGAACGTCGGGTCGGTGAAGGTCGTCACGTAGTTGCGCAGGCCGACCGACCCGGCCGCCTGGCCGAAGATGTCGGTGCCCTGCGTGCTGAGCACCAGGACGCGGCCGAGCGGGTAGAAGACGAACACCGCGAACACGAGCATCGCGGGGACGAGCAGCACGATCCCGAGGCGTCGATCCGAGCGTGCCCAGGCGGGCGAGGTCGGGGCGGGGCGTGCGGGCACGGTGGCGAGACCGGGCCGGACGGAGACCGTCATGAGGCAGGGCACCTTCGTTAGGGAACGTTCCCTATCCGGGAACGGAGTCAACGATGAGGCCGCCGCGAACGCAGATCAACCCACCCGAGCGAGCTGCCGTCGATCGTTCACGCCGCGTTCAACTCGCCCCGTGCCGGAGCCCGGCCGTTCACCTCGCGGTGTGATCTGTTCACCCCGCCGACCCCCGTCCGACCCGAGTGGTCGACCGTCCAGGAGGCGCGGTGACGTAGACAAGGGCCATGAGCACCCCACCCCCGTCCCCTGGCCTGCGCGAGGTCGCCGAGGCCGCCGCCCGCGACGTCGCCCCCGCGCTGCTCGTGGCGTTCCGCTCGGACATGAGCGTCGCCACCAAGAGGGACGCCCACGACGTCGTCACGCTGCACGACGGTCGGGCCGAGAGGGCGATCACCCGCTGGCTGACCTCGGCGGTGCCGGGCTCCGTCGTTCTCGGTGAAGAGGGCGGCAGCACGGGCGACGCCCGGCTGCGCTGGATCGTTGACCCCATCGACGGCACGGCCAACTTCGCCCGGGGCCTGGCCTACTGGTGCGTCTCGATCGCGGCCGAGGTCGACGGCGAGATCGTCGCCGGGGTCGTCCTCGACCCCGTGGCCGACAACCTCTTCGCCGCCGACGAGCACGGGGCCTGGCTGAACGGGGTGCCGCTGCGCTCCGCCTCGGCCCCCGACGAGCACGCGACCGTCCTCACGAGCTTCCCGGTGCAACGCGACGTCGACCTGCTCGGCGAGGGCGCCTTCGACCTGGTGCGCGACCTGACGGCCCGCTACCGGCACCACCACAGCCTCGGCAGTGGCGCGCTCAACCTCGCGCACGTCGCGGCCGGGTGGTCGGACGCCACCCTCGGTTTCGTCACCCACCCGTGGGACGTGGCCGCGGGCGCGCTCGTCCTCGAACGGGCGGGCGGGTGGTTCCGGGGGTTCCGGCATGGTTCCCCGGTCCATCGACCGCACGAGGCCGACGACTACGTCGCGGGCGGAGCGGGCAACGCTCACGACCACCTGGTGCGGCGCGTGCGTGAGCTGTCGGCCACGATCGACCCGGCCGCACTAGGCCGGAGCTGAGACCCCGGTCGTCGAGCCGCGCGTCACCAGGCGCGTCGGCAGCACCTCGTGCCGCTCCGTCCGGCGCCCGCGCAGGCGTTCCACCACCAACTCGACGGCCCGGGCGCCCAGGCGGTCGCGGGGCTGTTCGACCGTGGTCAGGTCCATCACGGCGGCGGGTGCGGTGTCGTCGAACCCGGTGACCGCGGCGATCCCCGGCAACCGCAGCCCCGCCTCCCGGGCCGATGCGACGAGCCGGGCGGCGGTCGAGTCGTTCGCCGCGACGAACGCCGTCACGCCGTCGCCGAGGTGCCGGGCGATGCGCGTCGGGTCGGCGGCGAGCCCGGCGATGTCGTCGACGTGCAGGTCGGTCGCCGACCAGAGCCGCCTCGCCGTCACCGCGTGCTCGTGGGCCCGCCGGGTCGTCGACGCATGGCGGGACTCGGCGACGAAGCAGGTGCGCACGTGCCCGAGCGCCGCCAGGTGCATCATCACCTCGTGCATGCCCGACTCCTCGTCCGAGCGCACGGTGTCGACGCCCAGGCCGGCGAGCCGGTCGCCGCTCGACCCGACGACGGCCACCGGCACGTCGCGGGCCGCCGCGGCCAGGGCCTCCGACGGCAACCGACTGCTCAGCACGACCAACCCGAGCACCGCGTCGCGGGCGGTCGACACGGCCGATGCGTGCAGCTCGGCCAGGCCCGACCGGAGGCGTGCCTCGTCCCGGTCCCCGTCGACGACCCGCAACTCGAGGCCGAGGGCGGCGGCCGAGGCGATCGCGCTGTGCAGCACCGCCCCGTGGAACGCGCCGGCTCCCTCGGTGACGACGACGCCCAGCACGAGGGGGGCGCCGTCGGCGCGGCGGCGGGCGAGGGCGCCGACGGGCAGCCCGAGGGCGTCGGCCGCCCGCACGGCCTGCGCACGACGTTCAGCCGAGACGCCGTCGTCTCCGCGCAGGGCGAGCGAGGCCAGCGATCGCGACATGCCCGTGCGGAGGGCGACCTCGGCCAGGGTCGCCGTCACGCCGAGGCGAGCTTCCAGGTGTGCACGTGCTGCCAGGTCATCGAGTGCCACCAGCGCCCGGACCAGTCGTCGCAGGCCGTTCGGTAGAGGACGACCGTGTCGCCCCGGAAGCCGGCCGGCACCTCCTGGTCGAGTTCTCGGATGAAGTCGCCGACCTCGTCGTGCAGGTCGGGCCGCCCGTAGAGGTCGTGCGAGGCGAGCGAGAGGTGCGCCCGGTACGACGACGCGTCGTAGTCGTTGCCGAGGGGTGAGGCCATCGGGCGGCGGAAGGGTGCGACCGCCGTGTCGACGTCGGCGGCGAGGCGGACGAACTCGTCGTTGAGCGAGCCGTCGGGTCGCGTGGCCACGTCGTAGACGTAGCCGATGCCTTGCTCGCGGACGCCGGCGTTGTGGACGTCGAAGGCGGACCTGCCGTCGAGCAGGGTGCCGAGCGCGTCGACGACGTCGGCCTCGGAGCGGCCGAAGGGTTGGCTGCCCACCAGGGTCGCGTGGGGAGGGAAGGCGCCCGCCGAGACGAGTCCGTACTGGGCGCGCAGCTGGTCGGTGACGACGGTGACGGCCCGGCAGGTCCGGGCGTCGGGGCGCAGGTAGACGCCGTAGCGGTACGGGTCGCTGTCGTCGAAGGGGCGCTTGGTGGGGGAGTCCTGGTGCATGGTGTCCGATCGGAGAGGCGTAGGGAACGTTCCCTACTCTGATCGGGAACGTTCCCGGGCGCACCCGACTGGACGGCGACGATCCGGTGAACGGCAGGTGGTCGGGGCCTGGACGTCAGCGGCCGTCGGCGCCGAGGTGGTCAGCGCCTGGCCGTGGATCGGCCGGTCACCAGCTCGCCTGCGACCGCCGAGTGCAGGGTGCCGACCGAGCGACCGTCGATCTGGTCGACCACGGCGTCGATCGACGCGGCGCCGATGACCGACAGCGGCTGTCGCCAGGACGTGATGCCGAACAGCTCGGCGGCGTACGGCATGACGCCGTCGTACCCGGTGACCGAGAAGTCACGCGGCGCCTGCAGGCCCCGACGGTGCATCGCCTCGAGCACGCCGATCGCCCAGAGGTCGCTCGGTGCCATCAGGGCCGTGACGCCGCCGAGGGCCACGACGGCGTCGACGACGGGGTCGAGGGCGCGCGGGTCGGTGCCGTGTTCTTCCGAGCGGATGACGACGACGTCCGCGCCGCGCGAGCGCAGCCGCCTGATCATGGCGTCGGTGCGTGCCCACTGGGTGATCGAGTTCGACCGGTCGACGGTCAGCACCGCCACCCGCCGGTGTCCCTGATCGACGAGGTGGTCGGCCAGGCCTTCTCCGCCGCCCTGCTCGTCGCAGTAGACGCTGCTGATCGAGTCGTCGACCTCGGGGCGACCTGCGACGACGGTGGGGATGCGTCGCGCGAACGGCAGGATGTCGTCGACGGGCAGGGCGCCACTGCAGACGATCAGGCCCTCGACCCGCAGCGAGACGAGCGTCTCGAGGGCCTGGCGTTCTTCGTCGATCGAGAACGAGCCGGCCCCGGTCGCCGTGACCACCCGGTAGCCGCGAGCCGAGGCCTGCAGCTGGAACGCCGTGAGCAGGTGCCCGTAGAACGGTGTCGCCGCGTCGCGGACGAAGACGCCGAGGGTGTGGGTGCGATGGGCCGACATGCCCCGGGCGTTCGCGTTGGCGACGTAGCCGAGCTCGATCGCGGCCGATCGGACCCGGTCGGTCGTCGCCGGGGCCACGCCGTAAGACCCGGCCAGCGCGCGGGACACGACCGACTTCGACACCCCCGCGCGTGCGGCGACGTCGTGGATCGTCGGCACAGCTCCCAGGCCGCTCACGCCGGGCTCCCACAGCATCGAAAGGTCACCGGCCCAAAGTATCGGCTCGCGCCGCCGAACGAGCGTCGTTGCCGGTGAACTCTCGGGGCCGGCGGGCGGGCTGGCCGGCGGGCGCAGGTCGCACACCGCCCGCCTCGCCGACGGTGCGACTCCTGGCAGTCACACCCGAGGGGGGCGGCTGGGACCGAGGGCGGCGCGGACCGACGCGCACCGCGCCTCCTTGGTTGTCTGGGGGTGCGGCGCGTCAGCGACCGCGACGCACGAGAGAGAAGAGACCACATGTCGACCTGGTTGATCACCGGATGCTCCACGGGGCTGGGGCGCGCCTTCGCCGAGGAGGCGCTGGCCCGCGGGCACGACGTCGTCGTCACCGCGCGCGACGCCTCCGCCGTGCAGGACATCGCCGACGCCCACCCCGACCACGCCGTCGCGACCGCGCTCGACGTCACCGACGCCGACCAGGTGACCGCCGCCGTCGGCCTCGCCACCGAACGGTTCGGCGGCGTCGACGTGCTCGTGAACAACGCCGGCTACGGCTACCGCTCCGCCGTCGAGGAGGGCGACGACGCCGACGTGGCGCGCCTGTTCGACACGCACTTCCATGGCAGCGTCCGCACCATCAAGGCCGTCCTGCCCGGCATGCGCGCTCGCCGCAGCGGCACGATCGTGAACCTGTCGTCGATCGGCGCCCGCCGCACCGGCCCCGGCTCGGGCTACTACGGCGCCGTCAAGGCCGCCCTCGAGCAGATGACCATGGCCCTGCGCACCGAGCTCGCCCCGCTCGGCATCACGGCGACGGTCGTCGAGCCGGGCTCGTTCCGCACCGACTTCTCGGGCCGCTCGCTCACGCAGTCCGCCACCCCGATCGCCGACTACGCCGAGACCGCCGGCAAGCGCCGCATCGAGGCCGACACCTCGGACGGCACCCAGCCCGGCGACCCCGCCGCCGGCGCCCGGCTGCTCGTCGACGCGGTCGAGTCGGGCCGGGCGCCGTACCTGCTGCTGCTCGGCTCGGACGCCGTCGAGATCGTCACGGGTGCGCTCGACGACCTCCGCGGTGACGTCGACGCCTGGGCCGAGCGCAGCCGCGCGACCGACTTCGACGCCTGAGGCTCACGGCGCGGCACGGAACTCGTGTCGCACCACCGGCTGGACGTCGCACCGCCGATGTCGGCGGTGCGACGTCCAGAACGTGGTGCGACTCGTGACGCGACCGCCTGCAGGAGGCGCGGTGCCGGTTCAGGTGGCACCGCGCCTCCTGCAGAGGGTCGGCCCGCGGGCCCCGGGCGGCTCCGGGCCTCAGCCGGTCGCCGGCCCGGTGGTCGCCGGCCCCGAGCCGACGGACCCCGGCAGGGACGGAGCAGAGGTCGCGGCGGCCCCCGCCGCCGCAGCCCCCGCCGCCCCGGCCGAGGCCGCCACCCCCGCCGCGGCCGCGACCCCCGCGGCCACCGCTTGCCGGACCAGCCGCACCTTCGCCACGAAGGACCCGACGGCGCCTCGTCGCCCGGGCCTCTCCGTGCCGGCGGCGACCTCGTCGCGCGTGCCCACCCCGGCACCCGCCACGCCCCGCGCCACGCCTCGCGCCTCGCCCCGCCCCTCGACCCGGACGCGGGTCGACCCCCTCGGCGCCGCCCAGACGCACGACGTGCAGGCCCGGACGTCCTCGTGCACCGCGAGCCCGATGCCGACGAACGGATTCGGCACGACCCGCGTGGAGTCCCCGCAGGCAGGGCAACGGACGATGAAGAACGACGATGCAGTGGTCACGGTGCCCCCTCCGACGGTCCACCGCGGGGCTCCCCCTCGCGCACATCCGACGTGGACGAGGGGGTCGGAGCCGACGCCCTCCCCGACCTGAGGTGCGACGACTCCACGCCACGCGGTGACGCGGTGCGTCGGAGCTCGCGCTCCGCTGAAGCGTGGCTTCGCTTCGGGATCAAGCTAGTCCAGCGGGTACTAGTCCTCAATGGAATGAGGACATGAGCACCACCCCACTACGGGTGTCGCGGTGCCCCGATCTCGCCGCTGCGGGCGTACTCCTCGACCCAGGCCCGCTCGGTGAGCAGCAGGTCGAGCAGGTGCCGGAACATCGCCACGGACTGCACCGGGAAGCGCGTCGCGTCGGCGTCGGCGGCGTCGAGGTAGGCCCGGGCCGTCGTCATGCGCTCCTCGAGGGCCCGGACGCGCGTCGCGAAGATCGCCGCCCGCGTCGCCTCGTCGACCAGGTTCAGCAGGGCGAATCGGACGTAGAACTCCTCGTCGTCGGCTCCGCGGGAGAGGGGGAAGTCGGCGATCTGCTCGATCAGCAGGTCACGGCCCGCGTCGGTCAGGGAGAACACCTGGCGGTTCGGCCGACCGGTGGTCTCTTCCGTGCGACGGTCGAGCGCGCCCCGGTCGTGCAGGCGCTTCAACGCGGTGTAGACGGCGTTGTTGTTGACCACGCCGAGACCCGGTCGGCGCACGTTCCGCTTGATGTCGTACCCGTGCTGCGGCCCGGCGAGCAAGTTGCTCAGGATGAGGATCTCGGTGACCATCCCCACATCATGGTGCGTGTCCGGCCCGTCGGCCTCTGCATGACGCGACCGGACGCAGGAGGCGCGGTGCCGGTCGAACCGGCACCGCGCCTCCTGCAGGCCCCGACGTCAGTCGGTCGGGGGCGTGTAGAACTGCAGGTCGTTGCCCTCGGTGTCCTTGAACGGCAGGATGCGGCCCCACGGGTGTTCGCTGATCGTGCCGGTCACGTCGGCGCTGCGCGACTGCAGGTCGGCCAGCGCGTCCTCGAGGGTGCCGTCGGGCTGGAACGTGATGACCGCTCCACCCTCGCTCGACGCCGCGGCCTCTTCACGCCCGTTCAGGCCGATCATCAGGCCGTCCGCGTCGATCTCGGTCCAGTCGTCGCTCTCGCTCTTCACCGTGAGGCCGAGCGCGTCACGGTAGAACGCCGTCGCCCGTCCCATGTCGGTCACGGGCACCCACACTGTTGCCACTCCGCTTGCCATGTCGACTCCTTCGTCCGCCACCGGAATGCCCGATGCAGCGTCTGGACCCTTGCTACGCCGCGCCCGGTGCGCGCCGGGCCACGAGTCAGGGCACTTTCCCACCCGGAGGCGTGTCTCACGGGTGCCGTCGCGCGACCTGGCCACCCGCAGGAGGCGCGGTGCCGGTCGGACGCGCACCGCGCCTCCTGCGGGCCGTCACGCCGCGCCTCGTGCCCGGCGTCGCCTCGGGGGCCCTGTCAGGGCCACCCACGGTCGGCCCGGGAGCGTAACGTCGAAGACGGGGAGCCCGTCGTCGAGCACCGTGTTCCGACCCGCCCCTCGTCCCCGAACCGAATCCACCCCCAGGAGACCCATGCGCACCGTCAACGCCTACGCGGCCCCGTCCGCCACCGAGCCCCTCGTCAAGACGACCATCGAGCGCCGCGACGTCGGCCCGAAGGACGTCATGATCGACATCGCCTACGCCGGCATCTGCCACAGCGACATCCACACCGTCCGCGGCGAGTGGGGCGAGATCCAGTACCCGCAGGTCGTCGGCCACGAGATCGTCGGCACCGTCTCGGAGGTCGGCTCCGAGGTCACCAAGCACAAGGTCGGCGACCGCGTCGGCGTCGGCTGCATGGTCAACTCGTGCGGCGAGTGCGAGTACTGCAAGCGTGGCGACGAGCAGTACTGCGCCAAGGGCAACACCGGCACCTACACGAGCGTCGACCCGGCCGACGGCACCGTCACGCAGGGTGGCTACTCGCAGGCCGTCGTCGTCACCGAGGACTTCGTACTGCGCGTGCCCGAGTCCCTCGACTACGACAAGGTCGCGCCGCTGCTCTGCGCCGGCATCACGCTGTACTCGCCGCTGCACCACTGGGGCGTCACCGAGGGCACCAAGGTCGCCATCGTCGGCATGGGTGGCCTCGGCCACATGGGCGTGAAGATCGCCGCCGCCCTCGGCGCCGACGTCACCGTGCTGTCGCAGACCACGTCGAAGAAAGAGGACTCGCTGCGCTTCGGCGCGAAGGCCCACTACGCGACCAGCGACGAGCAGACCTTCACCGACCTGGCGAACTCGTTCGACCTGATCGTCAACACCGTGTCGGCGAAGGTCGACATGGGCGCCTACCTCGGCCTGCTCGCCGTCGACGGCACGCTCGTCAACGTCGGTGCCCCGTCCGAGCCGCTCGAGGTGCCCGCGTTCGCGCTGATCCCCGCCCGTCGCAGCTGGGCCGGTTCGGCCATCGGCGGCATCCGCGAGACCCAGGAGATGCTCGACTTCTGCGCCGAGCACGGCATCGTGCCCGAGACCGAACTGATCGACGCCGACCAGATCAACGAGGCCTACGAGCGCGTCCTCAAGTCGGACGTGCGCTACCGCTTCGTGATCGACGCGGCGACCTTCGCCTGATCCGACCCCGTCCCGCCGGACGCCCCCGCACCGTGTGTGCGTGGGCGTTCGTCGTCCCCGGGGGCGCAGCGCACCGCGTTTCGTGCACTGCACCCGGACTAGACGCGGTGCGGTGCACGAAACGCGGTGCAGTGCGTGAGCCGAGCCGGGCCGGGCCGGGCTGGGCCGGGCCGGGCCGGGTGGCAGGCGCTGTGCCGGCACCAGTTCACCCGCCGGACACCCGCCGCCCTTACGCTCGCCACGACAGCGCCTAGGGTTCCGGGGTCCCACGATCCGACTGGTCCGAGCGGCGCCACGGTCGGGCGCCATCGCCGGGCCGTCATCTGAACGGACAAAAGCCTGGAGGACCCGTTCGGCGCGCCCCGCGCCGAGCCGATGGGTCCTCGCATGTCCACCACCGCCCTCCTGCTCGTCCTCGCCGCCGCCGTCTGCCACGCGGGCTGGAACGTCGTCGCCCACGGAGTGAGCCGCCTCGGCACGCCCTTCCTCTGGTGGGGCGCCGTCGCCAGCGCCGTGCTCTGGCTGCCGGTCGTCCCGTTCACGGGCGGCCTCGGGGCCAGCGTCGGCGGGCTCGCGGTCGGGGCGGGCGTCTCGGCCGTGCTGCACGTCGTCTACATGACCGTCCTGCAGCGCGGCTACGCGGTCGGCAACCTCTCCACCGTGTACGCCACCGCCCGCGGCACGGGCCCCGCCGTCAGTGCCGGCCTCGCCGTCCTGCTGCTCGGCGAGCAGCTCTCGGTGACGTCCGTCGTCGGCATCGCCGTGGTGGTCGTGGGCGTCGTGGCGACCGGACTGATCGACCGCCGGCCGACCGGCTCGCCCTCGCCGCGCCTCCTGCACGGGTCGTCGACGGCGTCGACGCCGTCCGCCCCGGGCCGTCGGTCCCGCCGCCTCGACCCCGGCATCGCCTGGGGCCTGCTCACCGGCCTCGCCATCGCGAGCTACACGATCTGGGACGCCCACGCCCTGCGCACCTGGGGCCTCTCGCCCGTGTCGTTCATGGTCGGGGTGACCCTCGTCGAGGTCGTGTTCTACAGCGCGTCGCTCGGCCGGCGTCGGGGCGAGCTCGTCGCCGTCGCGCGCGCCCACTGGCCGCGCGTGCTGGCCTTCGGGGTGCTGTCGCCGCTGTCGTACATCCTCGTGCTGGCGGCGATCCAGACGGCCCCGGTCGCCCTCGTCGCCCCCGCCCGCGAGACGAGCGTCGTCATGGTCGCCGTCTTCGGCGCCCTCGTGCTGCGCGAGGGGTCGCTCGCCAAACGCCTCGCGGCGTCGGTCGTCGTGCTCGGCGGCATCGCCCTGCTGGCCCTCTGACGGGCGCCGCCCGGGGCGTCGCCCACCCATGAACCCGGTTTCGAACCATGCACCCAGAAGCTTCCGGGTGCATCGTTCGAAACCGGGTTCACGAGCGCACGAGGCCAGGAGGCGCGGGTCGGCCTACAGGAACCCGGTCACCGCGACGGCGACCGCCGCCAGCAGCGCCACCGCGGCCAGCACCTTCGACGACCCCATGACGAGTCGTCGCCGCGGGCCGCCGTCGTACGGCTCGTCGTCGGCGTCGCGCAGCTCGGGCGGCAGCTCGGCCTCGCGGCGACGACGCTCCTGCTCGAGGCGGGCGGCCCGTTCGGCCCGCGCGGCGCGTTCGGTCTCGTGCCGGCGGACCAGCTCGGCCTCGCGGTCGCGGGCGACGAGCAGTTCGAGTTCGCGGTGGGCCTCGTCCGACCAGGTCGCGAGCTCGTCGTCCGAGGCATCGGGGGCGTCCTGCGCGTCAGGGACGCCCGGTGCGTCAGGAGCCCCGGAAGCATCGGGCGGGCCGGGCGGAAGGGCCGGGTCGTCGGGAGTGCCGTCGTCGTGTCGCATGCGGAGGCCTTCGTCGCGGGGGCAGGGCGGGTGGTCGTCCGAGGCTAGACCGCCGCACCTGGACCCGCCATGACCGGGGTGGCACTCCTCCTCGACCTCCAGGCCAGCCCGCCCAGGTTAGGCAGACAAGAGGTGAACTCTCGTTGAACGAGGCCGAAGGTAGGTTCCTATGTCGGTCGGGCACGTGCCAGCATCGTCACGTCCTGCTCCCACCCGAAAGGCCGTCATGACCCTCCGCCGTCCCCGCGCCGCGACCGCCCTCGTCGGCGCCGCCCTGCTCGCCGTCACGCTGTCCGCCTGCTCGACCCCCGCCTCCTCGGCCACCGGCTCGGCCGACGCGGCCGGCGGCTACGCGGTCGACGACAGCACCCTCGTCTTCGGCGTCGTGCCCGACTCGGTCGACACCGAGACCAACTACCAGCCGCTGATGGACTACATCGCGAAGGAGACCGGCAAGACGGTTGAGTACCACGAGTCCACCGACTACGCGGCCCTGATCGAGGCGAGCATCGCCGGCCAGATCGACGTCGCGTCGTTCTCGGGCTTCACCTACGTCACGGCCACGAACAACGGCGCCGAGCTGACCCCGATCTCGTCCATCACGACGGCCGAGGGCCAGGAGCCCGGCTACTACTCGCAGGCCATCGTGCCGAAGGGCAGCGACATCACGTCGATCGCCGACATGAAGGGCAAGAAGATCTGCTTCGTCGACCCGTCGTCGACCTCGGGCTACCTGTTCCCGAGCTACGCGCTGCTCGAGGCCGGCATCGACCCCGAGAAGGACATCACCCCGGTCTTCGCCGGCAAGCACGACGTCAGCGTGCAGAAGGTCGGCGAGGGCACCGAGTGCGACGCCGGCTTCGCCGAGGACAGCGAGGTCGCCAAGAGCGACGCCGTCGAGGTCATCGACCAGCAGATGGTGCCCGGGGCCCCGATCGTCGAGTCGAACTCGCTGCCCGACGACGTCAAGGCGAAGCTGAAGGACATCCTCTCGAACGTCACCGCCGACGACATGGTCACCGAGGGCATCGAGGGCGCCGACAGCGAGGGCTTCCGCGCCGTGTTCTTCCAGACCACCCCGGTCGACGACGCGTACTACGACCAGATCCGCGACATCTGCGAGAAGACGAACGCGTCGCAGTGCAAGGCCTGACCCGCACGACGTAGAACCTCCCACACCCCAGGAACTCGCCGAGACCCTCGCGCGCGCGTGAGTGTCTCGGCGACTTCCCGGGGTCCGAGCAGAACGAACCGGAGACGAACATGAACCCGCACACCGCCCCCGCCGAGACCGTCGTCCGGCTCGACGGCATCACCAAGCGCTTCGGCGACACCGTCGCGCTCGACGACGCGTCGCTGAGCGTCCGACGCGGCGAGGTCGTCGTGCTGCTGGGCCTGTCGGGCTCGGGCAAGTCCACCCTGCTGCGCCACGTCGACGGCCTCGAGCGTCCGACCGACGGCCGCGTCACGGTGCTCGGCCGCGAGGTCACCGACCTCACCGGTCGGGCCCTGCGGCGGCTGCGCAGCGAGGTGGGGTTCATCTTCCAGCAGTTCGAGCTCGTGCCGTCGCTGACCGTGCTCGAGAACGTGCTGACCGGCTCGCTCGCCACCGTGCGCGGCCCCCGTCTCGGGCTCTGGTCGTACGGCCGCGCCGCGAAAGCCGAGGCCCTCGCCCGGCTCGACCGCGTCGGCCTGCTCGACCGCGCCTACCAACGCGCCGACACCCTCTCGGGCGGCCAGCAGCAGCGCGTCGCGATCGCCCGGGCGCTCATGCAGCGTCCCCAGGTGCTGCTCGCCGACGAGCCGGTCGCCTCGCTCGACCCCGAGTCGAGCGACCAGGTGATGGCGCTCATCCGCGAGATCGCCGCGGACGAGGGGCTGACCGTGATCTGCAGCCTGCACCAGGTCGACCTCGCCCTCTCGTGGGCCGACCGCATCGTCGGCCTGCGCCACGGCCAGGTCGTGCTCGACACCGAGACCGAGGGCCTGTCGAAGGCCCAGGTCATGGAGATCTACGGCCGCGTCGCCACGAGCACCGACCAGTTCGAGGCCATCGAGCTCGAGCTGAGCGCCGCGGTCGCCGCGGACACCCCCGGCACCGCAGGAGGCGCGGCGTCCGTCTCCGGGGACGCCGTCCGATGACCGCCGTCACCGAGCGCCCGCGCACGACCGGGGCGGCCCCCGCTCCCGTCACCGCGCCTCCTCGTCGCCGGGTCTCGCCCGAGCGCGTCGCGGCCGGCCTCACGCTGCTCGCCCTGCTGATCGCGAGCCTCGTGGCCCTGCGGAGCGTCGACATCGACCCCGCGCGCATGCTGCAGAGCTGGGCCAACGCCGAACGGTTCTTCGGCCGGGTCGGGGCGATCGAGTTCCCGCCGGTCGGCGAGCTGCTGCAGCTCACCGCGCTCACCCTCGGCCTCGTGATCTGCGGCACCCTGCTCGCCGCCGTCCTGTCCGTCCCGGTCGCCGTGCTCGCCGCCTCGAACACGACCCCCGGCCCCGTCTGGCGCGCCGCCGCCCGCTTCGTGACCGTGCTCGCCCGGGCCGTGCCCGACGTCGTGCTCGCCATGGTGTTCGTCCTGCTCTTCTCGCTCGGCACGCTGCCCGGCATCCTCGCCATCGGCCTGCACTCGGTCGGCATGATCTCGAAGCTCTTCGCCGACGCGATCGAGCAGATCGACGAGGGGCCCCGCACCGCGATCCGCGCCGCCGGAGGCAGCCGACTGCAGCAGTTCACCGCCGGTGTGCTGCCCCAGGTGCTGCCCTCGTGGGTGGCGACCGTGCTGCACCGCAACGACATCAACCTGCGGGGCAGCGTGATCCTCGGCTACGTCGGCGTCGTCGGCCTCGGCATGGAGATGTCGTTCGCCTTCAAGTCGCTCGACTACGGGCTCGGCCTCGGCTACGCCCTCGTCATCTTCGTGCTCTGCGTCGTGATGGAGGTCGTCTCGAGCAGCGTCCGCGCCGCCATGCTCGGCATCGCGCCGACCGGCCGCGGTCTCGGCGACCGCGTCGTCCGTCGGGCCACCAGGAGGCGCGGTGCCGGTCACCCCGCCCCGTCGCGTCCCGCGGTCACCACCGTCGAGGCCGCCCTGCGTCGCCCGTGGGACCGCACCCGTCGGCGCAACGTCTCGTGGGGGTGGCTCGCCGTCGCCGTGGTCGTCGCCAGCGTCGCCATCTGCGACATCGCCTGGTCGGACCTCGTCACCGTCTGGGCGAAGGTGCCCGCCGTCGCGACGCAGTTCTGGCCACCGTCGTTCGGCAGCTACGAGGCGTCGACGATGGTCGCCGCCATGGGCGAGACGATCGCCATCGCGCTCGCCGCGACCGTGCTGACCCTCGTGGCCTCGATCGTCGTCGGGTCGCTCGCGGCCCGCAACGTCGCCCCGAGCCGCGGGGTGCGCAGCGGCATGCGCCTGCTGCTCGTCGGCATCCGCGGCGTGCCCGAGGTGATCCTCGCCATCGTGCTGATCGTCGTGACCGGGCTCGGCACGCAGGCAGGGACCCTCGCCCTCGCCCTCGGCGGCGTCGGGTTGCTCGGCAAGCTGCTCGCCGACTCGTTCGAGGAGGTCTCGCCCGGCCCCGAGCGCGCCCTCTCGGCCACGGGGGCCAGCCGCGTGCAGGTGTACGCGGGGGCGACCCTGCCGCAGGGCACCCGGGCCCTGATCGGCCACACCTTCTACATGCTCGACACCAACCTGCGGGCCGCGACCCTGCTCGGCATCGTCGGGGCCGGGGGAGTCGGCTACTACCTGCTCAACGCCAGCCAGGGCTCGAACTACGGGACGGTCACGGCGATCGTGCTGATGATCCTCGTCACGGTGCTGGCCGTCGAGGGGCTCGCGATCTGGATGCGGAGGGTCTTCCGATGACCACGTCACACGACACGGCCCGGCCCGGGGTGGCTCGGCACGCGGCGGCCCCGCACGACGTGGTGGTGGTCGGCTCGGGCATCGTCGGCTTGGGGGCCGCGCTCGCCGCCGCCGACCGCGGGCTCTCGGTGCTGGTGGTCGACCGCTCGCCCGTGATCGGCGGCTCGACGGTGCGCAACTTCGGCCACCTCTGCCTCACCCCGCAGAGCGGAGAGGCCCGCCGCCACGCGCTCGCGGCCCGCGAGCTCTGGCTGCGGTTGGCCCGCGACGCCGGCTTCTGGCTGTCTCGGCGCGGCACCCTGGTCGCCGCCCGGCACGTCGACGAACTCGACCTGCTCGACGAGCTGGCCCTCGCCCGCACCGACCGCGTGCTGGGCGACCGGCCCGAGATCGAGCGGCTCGACGCGGCCGAGCTGTCCTCCCTGGCCCCGGTCGCTCCGGGTGCGGTCGTCGGCGGGGCGCTCCTGCCGTACGACCTGCAGGTCGATCCACGGCAGGCCGCCGACGCGATCCGCCGGCACCTCGAGACGCGAGGGGTGCGCTTCCTGACCCGCACCTCCGTGGGGTCGGTCTCGTCGGGACGCGTCGAGACGAGTCGCGGGCCGATCGACGCGGGCACGGTCGTCGTCGCGACCAACCACGACCTCGACCAGCTGCTGCCCGACCTCGCCGACCGGCACGCCCTCGAGCGCTGCGGCCTCGACATGCTGCGGGTGCGGGCCGACCTCGCCCGACCGCTCGTCGCCCCGCTGCTGACCGGGTGGTCGCTGATCCGCTACAGCGCCTTCGCCGGCACCGGTGCGGCCGAGGCGGTGCGGACCCGACTGCACGCCGAGCGCCCCGACCTCGCCGCGATGGACCTCAACCAGATGTACACGCAGCTGCCCGACGGCTCGGTGATCGTCGGCGACAGCCACCGGAAGGGCGCCGCGATCGCACCGTTCCAGGACGAGCGGGTCGCCGACGCCTTCCTCGACGAGTTCCGGCTGCTGTTCGGCGCCGAGCCGGTCGTCACCGAACGGTGGCAGGGCGTCTACGCCGCGGGCCGCGACGAGTTCGTCGTCGACGAGGTCGCGCCCGGCGTGCTCGTCACGGTCGTCTCCACCGGCATCGGCATGACCACCGGACTCGGGCTCGCCGAGCACGTCGTCGGGGCGCACCTCGACGGCGGGCGCGACCGGGCGCTCGACCCCGCCGCCCTCACCTCGACCGTCACCTCGCCCCTCACAGAGAGCCTCACCGCATGAGCACCACGACCCCCGCCACCCCCACCCCCGAGGCCGCGACCCTCGACGCCGTGACCGCCGAGGCCACGACCCCGATCGAGCTCGTCGTGCTCGACATGGCCGGCACGACCGTCGTCGACGACGGCGTGGTCGAGCAGGCCTTCGCCCGCGTCGCCGACCGGGTCGACCTCGGGCCGACGCTCACCCGCGACGAGGCCCTGCAGTACGTCCGCGACACGATGGGCCGCTCGAAGATCGACGTCTTCCGGCACCTCACCGGGGGCGACGAGGCGCTGGCGCGACGGGCGAACGACGAGTTCGAGGTGGCCTACGGCGAGCTCGTCGACGAGTCGGGAGTCGAGCCGATCGAGGGCGCGGGCGGCCTGATCGACGCACTCCGCGCCTCCGGGGTCTCGGTCGTGCTCACGACCGGCTTCTCGCCGGCCACCCGCGACCGTCTGCTCGACGCGTTGGGATGGACCGTCGACGCGGCCCTCTCGCCCGTCGACGCCGGTCGCGGACGCCCCGCACCCGACCTCGTGCTCACCGCGCTGCTGCGCACCCGGGCGTCGTCGGTGGCCGCCGTCGCGGTCGTCGGCGACACCGTCAGCGACGTCCTCTCGGGGCGCTCGGCCGGTGCCGGCCTCGTCGTCGGCGTGACGACCGGCGCCCACACCCGCGAGCAATTGCTCGGCGCGGGGGCCGACGTCGTGCTCGACAGCGTGCGCGACCTCGTCGGGCTGCCGGCCTTCGCCGCGGTCCGCGCCTCCGTGTCGTCGACGTCCGCCGCGTGACGGCGGCCCTGCCGCGGACGACGGACCAGGAGGCGCGGGTCGCCTCCCCGACACCCGTCGCCTCCTCGCCCGCCCTGCCCCTCGACCCCGCGCCGACCGCCATGGTCTGGCTCGAACCCGGTCGTCCGCACGAGGCCGTCGCGGTGCCCTCGGTCGTGCTCGCGCCCGGCGACGCCCTCGTCGAGGTCGAGCTGGCGACGATCTGCGGCTCGGACGTGCACACCACGCGGGGCGACCGGTCCGCGCCCGCGCCGCTCGTGCTCGGTCACGAACAGGTCGGCCGCGTGGTCGCCCTCGGGCCGGGGGCGGTGGCCGTCGACGGGACGCCGCTCGCCGTCGGGCAGCGCGTCGTCTGGTCGTTGACCGTGTCGTGCGGTCGGTGTTCGACCTGCCGACGCGACCTTCCGCAGAAGTGCGAATCGGTGCGGAAGTACGGTCACGAGCGGCTCGTCACGGGGTGGGAGCTCAGCGGCGGCTTCGCCACGCACGTGCACGTGCGGTCGGGCACGGCGATCGTCCCGGTGGAGGCCGACCTGCCCGCCGAGCTGCTGGCCCCCGTGTCGTGCGGCACGGCGACCGCCGTGGCCGCCCTCGACGCCGCCTCGGCGATCGTGCCGCTCGACGGCGCCGTGGTCCTCGTGACGGGCGCCGGGCTGATCGGCCTCACGGCGACCGCGCAGGCCACCGACGCCGGGGCCCGGGTGGTCGTCGTCGACCCCGACCCCGCCCGCCGGCTGCTCGCCGTCCGCTTCGGCGCGGTGGCGACGGTCGATCCTTCGGCTGCCCCCGACTCGGACGACGGCCTCGCCACCGCGTTCTCCGTCGCGGGCGGTGCGCCCCTCGTCGCCGTGGAGGCCTCGGGGTCACGGCACGCGGTGGCCTCGGCGCTCGCCGAGCTCGGCGTCGGCGGCGTGGCCGTGCTGGTCGGCAGCGTCTTCCCCTCCCCGGCGGTGCCCCTCGACGCCGAGAGCGTCGTCCGGCGTCTCGTGACCGTCCGCGGCGTGCACAACTACGCCCCGCAGCACCTCGTCGAGGCCGTCCGGTTCGTCGAGGAGAGGCGCGCGGCCTGGCCGCTCGACGCGCTCGTGGGTGAGACGGTGGCCCTGCGTGACCTCGACGCCGGGATCGCGACGGCCGCCGCCGGCGGATCGGTGCGGGTGGGCGTCCGACCCGAGTGACCGGGCGCGGTGCCGTCCTGCGGGGGCCGCACCGCGCCTCCTGCGTTCTCGGACCGGGTGGTCGGGCGGGTGCCGCCGCTCAGGGGCCGATCGCGCGGATGAAGTGGTCGCCCTCGCGGGCCCGGCCCGACGCCGAGACGGTGAACCGGACGATGTCGCTGCGGTAGCGGTCGTCCGAGGCCTCGAAGGTGCGGCCGTCGGGGCCGCGGGTGATGCGGTGCAGCCGCAGGATCGGCGTGCCGGGCTCGACCCCGAGCAGTTCGGCGTCGAGCTCGTCGGCGGCGACCGCGTCGATCTCGTGGTCGATGTCGGCGTAGCCGTAGCCCCGCGAGTCCAGGTACTCGGTGATCGACACCGTGTCGAGGTCGACGTCGAACAGCACGCGGCCGACCTCCTCGATGAAGGTCAGGCGCTCGAGCATGGTCGGACGGCCGTCGACGAGTCGCAACCGGACGACGTCGACCACGAGGGCGCCCGGCTCGATGCCGAGCGATCGGGCCTTGTCGTCGTCGGCGCGGCGCAGTGACACCTCTTGCGTGCGGGCGCCGGGCTCGCCGCCGACGTCGCGCACCCACTTGGTGAAGGGGATCGACACGTCGACCGGGTGGTGCGCCTTGCGCGCGACGACCCGGGCCGGACGGCCGCGGCGGGTCTCGACCAGTCCCTCGGAGCGCAGGGCGGCGAGGGCGTTGCGGATCGGCCCGCGGGAGGTGCGCCACTGCTCGGCCAGCTCGCCCTCGCTCGGCACGTCGTCGCCGACCGCGAGGTCGCCGCTCAGGATGCGCCGCCGCAGCTCGTCGGCGATCTGCTCGTAGAGGGTCGAAGGCACGTGCGGATCTTACCGAGCGGCGCGGTCGGGCTCGCGATGAACCCTGATCAGGACGATGCGCCCCGTTTTCTCGTGGTTCATCGTCCCGCATGTGGTTCGAGGCGCTCAGGCCCGCCCGAGAGAGGCCCCGCCAGGGCATCCCACCGCGCCCCGCCCCTGTCGTAGCGTCGTGGGCATGGACACCGAGAGCGAGATCCGCGACTTCCTGACCAGCCGACGGGCGCGGGTGCGGCCCGAGCAGGTCGAGCTGCCGGGCGGACCCGGGCGCCGCGTGCCCGGACTGCGGCGGAGCGAGGTGGCGCTGCTCGCGGGCGTCAGCGTCGAGTACTACACGCGGCTCGAACGCGGGCGCCTCGGCGGGGTGTCCGAGGGCGTGCTCGACTCGCTCGCGACCGCCCTGCTGCTCGACGACGCCGAACGCGAGCACCTGGCCGACCTCGCCCGCGCCGCGAACGAGTCGCCGGTCCGTGCCCGGCGCCGACGCCGTCCGCCCGAGACCGTCTCGCGCAGCATGCAGCTCGTGCTCGACGCCGTGACGGCCGGGCCGGCCTTCGTCCGCAACGGCCGCATGGACGTCCTGGCCGAGAACGCGCTCTTCCGCGCGCTCTACTCCGACCTCTACGCCCTCGACGAGCGGCCCGTGAACCTCGCCCGGTTCGTCTTCCTGCACCGCGAGCTCGCCGAGGCCTTCTACCCGTCGTGGTCGGTCGCCGCCGACATCAACGTCGCGATCCTGCGCACCGAGGCCGGCCGCGATCCGCACGACCGCGCCCTGCACGACCTGATCGGCGAGCTGTCCACCCGCAGCGACGAGTTCCGCACCCGCTGGGGCGCCCACGAGGTGCGCCACCACACGTCGGGTCAGAAGCGCTTCCACCACCCGGTCGTCGGTCAGCTCGACATGGTCTACGAGGCCATGGAGCCGATGGGGCGCCCGGGCCTGAACTTCCTCGTCTACAGCGCCGAGCCCGGCTCGCCGACCGAGGAGCGCCTCCGCCTCCTCGCCAGCTGGGCGGCTCCCCAGGTCGACCCGGCGGTCGTCCGCGCCGACGCCCCGGACCGACCCGACGTCGCGAGCGAACCGCGCGAGGCGGCCGGGTCGTGAGCCGCCTCGCGATGTGGTGGCGCGCCTCCTGCGAGATCTCCGACCTCACGCGCGACCGAGAGCAGGAGGCGCGGGTGCTGGACGAGATGGCGGTGCGTCTCGAGCCGGGCCCCTGGGCGATCGCCGCTCTCTTCCACCGCCGCGCGCCCGCCGCGACGGACGCCGCCGAGACCCCCGCCACAGCAAAGACCGCACCACCCCCGAACGCCGAGGAGGCACGACCGTGAAGTACACCCGTCTGGGCACCACCGGCCTGCAGGTCAGCCGCATCGGCCTCGGCTGCATGAGCTACGGCGACCCCACCCGCGGCCTGCACTCGTGGACGCTCGACGAGGCGGCCTCGGCACCGTTCTTCCGCCAGGCCGTCGAGCTCGGGGTCACCTTCTGGGACACCGCGAACGTCTACCAGCAGGGCACCGGCGAGGAGTTCGTCGGCCGCGCGATGCGCGAGTACTCGCGCCGCGAGGACGTCGTGCTGGCGACCAAGGTCAGTGGTCGCATGCACGACGGCCCGGGAGGAGCGGGCCTGTCGCGCAAGGCGATCCTCGAGCAGGTCGACGCCTCGCTCACGCGACTCGGCACGGACCACGTCGACCTGTACCAGATCCACCGCTTCGACCCCGAGACCCCGGTGGAGGAGACGATGGAGGCGCTCCACGACCTGGTCAGGGCCGGCAAGGTCCGGTACACGGGTGCCTCGAGCATGTTCGCCTGGCAGTTCGCGAAGATGCAGACCGCCGCCGTGGTCAACGGCTGGACGCCGTTCTCGACCATGCAGGACCAGTACAACCTGCTGAAGCGCGAGGAGGAACGCGAGATGATCCCGCTCTGTGCCGACCTCGGCGTCGGGCTCGTGCCGTACTCGCCGCAGGGCAAGGGGCGGCTGACGCGACCGCGGGGCGCGACCACCGAGCGGTCCGCCGTCGACGAGGTCGCGAAGGCCTTCGACGTCGACGAGGACGGCCCGATCATCGACGCCGTCGAGCAGGTCGCCGCCGAGCACGGGGTGTCGATGGCCCAGGTCGCGGTGGCCTGGGTGCTGCGCAACTCCGTCGTGTCGGCCCCGATCGTCGGCGCGACCAAGCCGCACCACCTCGCCGACGCCGTCGCCGCCCTCGACGTCGAGCTGACCGACGACGACGTCCGCCGCCTCGAGGAGCCCTACCGCCCGCAGGCACCGTTCTGGTGGTGACCGGACGGTACGTCGCGTGATGTGACCGATCGGTCACAGGTCGGTCTTGTAATCGATCGGTTACGTCGATATCGTGTAACCGATCGACTACACGTCAACCGGCGATCTCGGAGGGCCACATGCGAATCGACACCGCATTCGCCTTGGGCGACCTCGTGCACGAGCGACGCATCGCGCTCGGATGGTCGCAAGATCGCCTGGCGACGACGATGGGCGTCAGCCGTGCGTGGGTGAACAGGTTCGAGGCCGGCAAGGGGACCGCGCAGCTCCGCCTGGTACTCGACGCGCTGCAGGCACTCGGGATCGTCCTCGAGGCCTCCGAGCACGAGCCGGGGCAGGGTGCTCCGTCGACCGGGGGTCGGATCGATGACTGACCTGCTCGCCTACCTCGACGGAGTCCTCGCGGGCACCTTCTCGATGAACGCGTCCGGGCGGGTGACCTTCGCGTACGACGACGACTACCGCTCAGGGGTGACCCCGACCCCGATGTCACTCTCCCTGCGGCCGACCCGCGCCGAGTGGCCGTCCCGGGCGGCCGGTCCGTTCCTCGCGGGCCTGCTGCCGGACAGCCCCGAGCGACTCGCCGAACTCGCCAGTCGATACCGGACGAGCCAGAACCCGTTCCGCCTGCTCGAGAGCGTCGGGCGCGACGCTGCCGGTGCGGTTCAACTGCTTCCTCCCGACGAGGCGTCGAGCGATGCCGCGTCGCGGACGGGAGACGTCGAGCGGCTCACCGACGACGACGTCGCCGTCCTTCTCGCCGGTGCGTCCCGTGATCCGGGAGTCTGGGGGAGGGACGACCACGGTGGTCGTTGGTCGCTGGCCGGGGCGCAGAGCAAGGTGGCGCTGTTCCGGTTCCCGGACGGCTCGTGGGGGGTGCCTCGGGACTCCACCCCGACGACCCACATCCTCAAGCCGGCAGTGGCCGCTCTCCCGGACCACGACGTGAACGAGTACGTGTCGATGGCCGCGGCCCGGATGCTCGGCCTGGACGTGGCCGACCACGAATTGCTGCGGACGGCCCGGGGCACCCGGGTCTTCGTGACCCGGCGCTTCGATCGCGTCGAGCGGGACGGAGTGTGGCACCGGCTGCACCAAGAGGACTTCTGCCAGGCGATGAGCGTCGACCCGTCACGCAAGTACCAAGATCAGGGCGGGCCGTCCGTGCGGCAGATCGCCCGGGTCGTGGCCGAGAACATCTCCGACCACCACACCCGCTCGGCGACGCAGCGCGCACTCTTCGACGCTCTCGTGTTCACCGTGGCCTGCCAGAACGCCGACGCGCACGCGAAGAACTACTCGCTGACGCTGAACGGCTCCGACGTGCGACTCGCGCCGCTCTACGACCTCGGCTCGCACTCGCCCTATCCGACCCGAGGCGGTGCCCCCCTGCGTTCGGCGATGTCGATCGGCGACGAGTACGCGCTCGACTCGATCGGCGAACCGCAGTTCCGTGACGCCGCGAGGTCGTTCGCGATCCCCGCGGACGAGGCGGTCGACCGGTACCGGCGCATCGTCGGCGGCGTCGCCGAGGCCTTCGAGGCGGCCGCCGCGCAGGTCGACGAGCCGTTCGCGGCCACGCTCTCCGAATCCGTCGCGGCCAACGCGTCCCGTCGGGGGTGGAGCTAGGCCGCAGGTGCCGTCACCGGTGTGTGCCGTCGTCGAGGTCACCTGCGCGTCACCTGTCGTCCAGGCGTGCGCCACTCGGCCTCCCTACGGTTCGGCGTGGCCCCACCGGGCCGCCGACGCAGGTCGGTGCAGGCACCCACGAGAGGCACGATCATCACGACCACGACCCCCCTCCGCCCCCGACGCGCGGCCGATCGACGGCCCGTCCGCCGCGCCTCGGTGCTCGCCGCGAGCACGGGCCTGGGCGTGCTGCTCTCGGGCTTCGGCGCCCTCTCGGCCTCGGCGGCCACCCCGTTCGAGCCCGACCAACTGAGCTACCCGTACGCGTCGAACGCGACCTACGACTACGTGCCGATCATCGACCAGTTCACGACGCTGCGGGCCGAGCGCCCCGACATCATCGCGCTGAACGACGAGAAGACCGTCGCGATCAACCAGGGCGCCACCCCGGCCCGGGTCGACCGTGCGATCGTCGACCAGTACGCCGACATGTCCGTCTCCATGTCGGACGGCCTCGGCGCCCGGCTCGGCGAGATCTACCGCACCGCCCGCGCCGCCGGCGAGCTGCCGAAGACCGCCGCGCTGCTCGCGAAGGACGGCGGGCTGGTCGGTTACTACTCGTCGTCGAACCCCGCCAAGGAGCACTTCGACTACGACCGCCCGTACATCCGGTTCCCCGAACGGCTCACCTACCGCGACAAGCCCGGTGGTGACGCCTGGGCCTCGACCTCGGGCGCGTACCCGAGTGGTCACACCTCGCAGGCCTACTGGCAGGGCACCTCGCTCGCCACGATGCTGCCCGAGCTCGCTCCGCAGATCCTGGCCCGCACCTCCGAGGCCGGCGACAACCGCGTCGTCATGGCCGCGCACTACCCGCTCGACGTGATGAGCGGCCGCATGATGGGCCAGGAGATCGTCGAGCGCCGCTGGGCCGACCCCGAGTTCCGCGTGCTGTTCGAGGAGGCGAGCGCCGAGCTGCGCGACGTCCTCGAGGCCGGATGCGGCGCCTCCTTGGACGTCTGCATCGCCGCCGACACCCCCTACCTCTCGGACCAGGAGGCGCTGGCCGTCTACCAGGACCGCATGAGTTACGACTTCCCCCTCGTCGGCACGGCCGGGCAGGCCATGACCGTCCCGGCCGGCGCCGAGTCGCTGCTGATCTCGAGCCGCCCGACCCTGACCGACGACCAGCGACGTCAGGTGCTCGCCCTCACCGCCATCGACTCGGGCCGTCCGCTCGACAAGGGAGCCTCGGGCAGCTGGCAGCGCCTCGACCTCGCGGCCGCCATGTCGGTGCCGATCACCGTCGCGGCGGACGGCACGGTGTCGCTCGCCGCCGCACCGGTCGACCCCGCACCCGTCGATCCGGCACCGGTCGACCCGGCACCGGTCGACCCGGGCGCGACGGTGCCCGTCGTGCCGGCACAGCCGGCTGCAGGAGGCGCGGTGCAGCAGCCCGCGTCCGGCACGATCACCGCGGCCGACGCGGCGAACCGTGCCGCCGCCGCCCGTGACGCGGCTGCTCGCGCCGACCTGGCCTACACCGGCTCCGACCACGTGGTCGGCATCGTCACCGCCGCGCTGGGGCTGCTCGCCGCGGGCGTCGGCCTGGTCGTCCTCCGCCGGCGTCGGGCCACGCGCCAGCTGTAGGTCTCGACGACAGGTCAGCATGCGCTGTACAGTTCAGCGCATGCTGACCATCGCCCCGCGCCTCGATGCGATGAGCCGGCTGGGGCGCGCGTTGAGCGACCCGACCCGCTCGCGCCTCCTGCTCGAACTGCTCGACGCGCCGGGGTACCCGGCTCGGCTGGCCGAGACGCTCGACCTGACCCGGTCGAACGTGTCGAACCACCTCGCCTGCCTGCGCGGCTGCGGCATCGTCGTCGCCACCTCCGAAGGCCGTCGCACCCGGTACGAGATCGCCGACCCGCACCTGACGGCAGCTCTGCGCGCGCTGGTCGACGTCGTGCTCGCCGTCGACGACGGGGTCGGCTGCACCGACGAGGCCTGCGACGTGCCGCTCTGCTGCGGGCCCGGCGCGTGAGCCTGCCGACCACCGGCAGGGCCCTCCCCGCCGCCCGCCGCATCGTCCTGCAGCGCCGCATCCGCTGGATCGTCGCCGCCACCATCGCCTACAACGTCGTCGAGGCGATCGTCGCGCTCGCCGCGGGCACCGTCGCGTCGTCGACGGCCCTGATCGGGTTCGGCCTCGACTCGATCGTCGAGGTGCTCTCGGCCGCCGCGGTCGCCTGGCAGTTCTCGGCCCCCGACCCCGAGAAGCGCGAGCGCACCGCCCTGCGGGTCATCGCCGTCGCCTTCTTCGCATTGGCCGCCTACGTCGGGGTCGACGCCGTGCTCGCCCTGACCGGCCTGCGCGAACCCGAGCACAGCGGCGTCGGCATCGTGCTCGCCGCAGTGAGCCTCGCGATCATGCCGTTCCTCAGCCTGCTCGAACGCCGCACGGGCCGAGAGCTCGGGTCGGTCTCGGCCGTCGCCGACTCGAAGCAGACGTTGATCTGCAGTTACCTGTCGGCCGCCGTGCTGCTCGGTCTCGTCTTCAACCTCGCCTTCGGCTGGGCCTGGGCCGACCCGGTCGCCGGGCTCGTGATCGTCGTGTTCGCCGTGCGCGAGGGACTCGAGGCCTGGCGCGGCGACGCCTGCGCCGTGCCCGTCTCGGCGCTCACGGGCGAGCGCGACGTCGAGGTCTGCGACTGCTGCTGACGCTCGCCGTCGGCGAGGCTCGGTCGATCACTGCTCAGAGGCTGCCCTCGGCCACCACCCACTGCTGCCGGAGATCGGGGTAGGCGCGGGCGATGTGGGTGAAATCCCGGTCGTAGTGCACGACGGTGGCCTGGTTCACGACTGCATAGGCGGCGATGAGGACGTCGACGGCGCTCGCTGCCCGGCCCATGTGAGCGGCGAAGAGAGCAGATCGGATGGCCGCCACGTCTCGCACCTCCGGATGCACCCGGCAGTCCGAGAAGGCACCGGCCAGCGTCAGGACGATCGCGGAGTGGTCCTCGAGACTTCGGGCGCTGAAGCCGTATTCGGCCGCGACAGGCGGGCAGATGAGGATGTCGTGCGGCGCGGTCGTCCGGATGATCGCCTCGATCGCTGCACGGACCACCGGCTCGGTGGCGACCCGCTGCCACGCCGAGTTGTCGATGATGAAGCGGGGCCGCCGCGCCTCCGTCTCGTGCTCGTCGGGCTCGGCGAGGTGGAGCCCTGGACGGCCGGTGCTCACGCGTCGATCGTCCCCGGGCCTGCTGGCTGCGGATCGACGTCGACCTCGATCCCGCTCAACGTGGCCAAGGCCTCGAGCTGCACCTGCCGCTTCACGATGTCGCCGAGTGCCTGGTTGATGGCGTCCTTCGTCGTCCTCACGCCGAGGATGCCCTTCGCGGCTGCCAACAGCTCGGTGTCCACGTCCACGCTCGTCATCGCCATGGTGACCTCCATATGCTTGAGCCCGCGAGTCTATATGCCCAGGGTTTTCGGTGCCAGTCGCATCGATCATGCGACGACGCTGTCGCGACTCGACGCGGCGGAGCCGTTTCTCCACAGGCCGTCGCTCCGCGGCCCGCTCGGCTCGTGTCCGTGGACGAGGCGACGGGCGGTCGGCGACGCGTCAGGCCGGGCGCGCCGCGACGCCGTCGAACAGCAGCTCGACGGTGGCCTCGAGCGCGGCGTCCCCGGGGTCGCGGCGGGTCACGACGTGCAGCAGCACCGTGCCGATCAGCGACTCGACCAGGGCCTCGAGCGGGGCGTCGTCCCGGATCTGCCGCGCGCGCCTCCCGGACTCGAGGCGGGCGAGCAGCGCCGCCCGCGTGACCGAGGTGACGCGCTCGTCGTAGTGCTCGGCGACGGCGGCGTCCTCGGCGGTCGCCGCGATCGACGCCCGGATCAGCCCGCCCGCCGCGGGCGAGGCGAAGGCCGAGAAGGAGGCGCGGAGCCAGTCGAGCACGTCCCCACGCACGTCGCCCGTGTCGGCCACCTCGAGGTGGGGCAGCAGATGTCCCGTGAGCATGCCCTCGGCCACCAGCGCCGCCTTCGCCGGGTACCAGCGGTAGATCGTCGCCTTGCCGACCCCCGCCGCCGCGGCGATGCGGTCGAGCGAGAGCTTGTCGTAGCCTCGCTCGGCCAGCTCGTCACGGGTCGCGTCGAGGATCGCGAGGCGGGCGGCCTCGCTGCGGGCGCGGCCGGGGCGGGAGGGGCGTGCGGTGGTCACCGGTCCATCCTCGTGCACGTCCCGCCGCACCCGGCCTCGCCGCGGATCGTCCGGCCCTACTGGACCGACCAGCCGCCGTCGCTCGCCAGGATCGCGCCGTTCACGTTCACCGCGTCGTCGCTCAGCAGGAAGGTGATCGACGCCGCGAGTTCCTCGGCCGTCGCGATCGTCGGGATGGCCGCCTGGAACGGACGCAGCCGCGCCGACCCCACCTCGGACACGTTCGCCGGGAAGGGGATGCCCGTCGCGACGCCGCCCGGCGCCACCGCGTTCACCCGGATGCCCTGCTGCGCGTACATGAAGGCCGCCGACTTGGTCAGCCCGACGACGCCGTGCTTCGACACCGTGTAGGCGTTGCCCGACGCGTTGCCGCGCAGCCCCGCCTCGGAGGCGACGTTGACGATCGAGCCGCGGCCGGCCCCGAGCATCACGGGGATCACCGCGCGCGACAGCTTGAACCCGCCGGTCAGGTTGATGCCGATGACGCGGTCCCACATGGCGTCGCTCGTCTCGTGCAGCGGTGAGAAGTCGTCGTTGATGCCCGCGATGTTCGCGAGGGCGTCGATGCGGTCGCCGGCGGCCGCGACGATCGCGTCGATGTCGTCCTGCTTCGTGATGTCGCCGGCCACGACGACCACGTCGGCGTCGGGCAGGGAGGCGACCAGCGCCTCCAACTTGTCGGCGAAGAGGTCGACGGCCACGACGCGACCGCCCTCGCGGGCCACGCGGGACGCGGTCGCACGGCCGATGCCGGACGCCGCACCCGTGACGACCACGGTCTTGCCGGCGAACCGACCGGGGGTGACCGTCTCGCGCCACGCGCCGTCGGCGTCGACCGTCTCGTCGGGCACGACGCCGCCGTTGACCTGCAGCACCAGGCCGTCGACGAGCTCCTGCGGCACCTGCCCCTGGCTCATCGCGACCAGCTGCTGCAGCGGCAGGCCGCGGACCGGGGCCAGCGCGCTCTCGTCGAACGCGCCTCCCTGCCCGAGTGCGGCGCGGATCGCGGGCCCGCCCTCGGGGTGGTCGAGCCAGGTGCCGATGGTGCTGGAGCCGGTCAGGGGAACGGTGGCGTCGGACATGTCGTCTCTTCTCTGAGGAGGGGCGGGTCGGGTCGGGCACGAGAGCGGGGCCCTGATTCGAAACAGATTGTCTCGCATTGCGACGGTACCGCGGGCGGAGGCCCGCGCGGCTGAGCGCCTGCCGAGAGAACGCCGACCGTCGACCCGCCCCGCCGCATCCCGCCTAGCGTCCGATGCATGACCGTCACCCTGCCTCCCGCCGCCCGCCTCGACGACCGGACCGTGGTCGTCACCGGAGCCAGCTCGGGCATCGGCCGCGCCGCCGCCCGTGAGCTCGCCCGCCGTGGTGCCACCGTCGCCGTGGTGGGTCGCAACCCCGACCGCACCCGCACGGTCGCCCACGAGATCGGCGGCACCGCCTATCTCGCCGACTTCTCCGACCTGTCGACCGTCCGCAAGCTGGCCGACCAGCTGCTCGCCGAGAACCCCCGCATCCACGTGCTCGCCAACAACGCGGGCGCCACGATCCCCGAGCGTGCGCTCACGGTCGACGGGCACGAGACCACGTTCCAGGGCAACCACCTCGCTCCCTTCCTGTTGACCGCGTTGCTGACGCCGCGCCTCCTCGAGACGGCGAAGGAGGCGCCGGCCGGGTCGGTCCGCATCGTCCAGACCTCGAGTGCCGGCAACCTCTTCGGCAAGGTCGACCTGGACGACCTCGACAACGCGCGGGGTGCGTGGGCCGGCGGTTTCCGCGCCTACGGCACGTCGAAGCTGCTCAACGTGCTGTTCACCCGCGAGCTGGCCCGACGCCTGCCCCGCGCCGGCGGAGGGGTCGACGCGTTCGCGTTCCACCCCGGGTTCGTCGCCTCGGGCTTCGGTGGCGACGGCGCCTTCATGACCGCGGCCAAGCGCCTCGCCGTGTCGACCGAGGACGGCGCCGAGCCGCTGATCCGCCTCGCGGGTGCCACGACCGTGCCGGCCCCGAGCGGCAACTACTTCGACCGCCTCAAGGCGCCCGGCCGCGTCGCCCGCCAGGCGGCCGACGCCGACCTCGCCCGCCGTCTCTGGGACGAGAGCGCCCGCCTGCTCGACCTCGACGAGACGATCTGACCGAGCGCCCGGCCCGGCCGGGGGCGCCCGGCCTCGGCGGGCCCGCCGAGTGGGCAAAAGATGTCCTTCCGCCGCGTGCGACGGACATCTTCAGCCCGCTCGATCGAGTTGGACGAGAAAGTACTTGCTTAAAAGGAAAGTACTTTCTAGAGTGAGAGTCCTACGAGAGGACGATCACGATGACCGCTGACACCACCGGAACGACCGGCACCCCCGACTCCGCCGAGGCCCGGCGTCTGCTCGACCAGGCCGCCGCCGTGGGTCGAAGCGCGACGTCGGCGGCGAGCTGGCCCGCCGTGGCCTTCCTGCTCGGCCTCGGTGCCGCGGCGTCGATGGGAACCCTCGCCATGGGGCTCACCACGGGCACCGCCTACTTCGTCTCGATGGGCGGCCTGCTGGTCTGGGTCGCCGTCCTGGTCGTGGCGCTCGTCGTGCTGAACAGGTCGGCCCGGGCGGGTTTCGGCCGACGCTGGATCGCGTATCTGGCCGCGTTCTTCGCCTGCTACGTCGGGGCCATGCTCGTCGTCGGCTTCTCGCAGGGCCAGAACGTCGTCGGCAGTGCGGTGATGGCGGCCGTGCTGCTCGTGGTGTCGGTCGCCTGTGCGGTCGTCGAGGTGCGCGAGGCGCGACGATGACCGCCCGTCCGCACCCGCGTCTCCGGCTGTCCGAGTTGCTGCACCAGCCCGTCCGCTTCTCGATGATGGCGGCCCTCGCGGCGGCCGAGGGCCTCGACTTCCGCGACCTGCGCGACGCCGTGCAGGTGACCGACTCGACCCTGAGCAAGCAGGTCAGCGCCCTCGAGACTGCAGGCTACGTCGCGGTCACGAAGGGGTTCGTGGGCAAGCGACCCCGGACGAGCCTGAAGCTGACCCCGTCCGGGCGCGAGGCCTGGGCCGAGCACCTCGCCACCCTCCGCGAGATCGCCGCCGGCTGACGACCCGCTGCCGAGCGGCCGCACTGTTCCGCCGCCCCGCCGCCCCGCCGCCGCGCTGCCGAGTGGGCGGAGGTGGTCCTTCCGATCTCTCGGAAGGGCCACTCCTGCCCGCTCGGCCGTCGGGACGAGGAGGCGCGGGCCCCGCGCGGTGGGCATGCCGCGTCCCGGTCGCGCAAGTCCCAGCAACTGCCCAGCCGTCATGGGTGCACCGAGTGCGTCGCTGCACTTAGTGTAGGCAGGTGACCGTCAGGACCCTGGTGCCCGACCGCCGTGCCGCCCTCAAGGCGAAGCACCGTCAGGCCATCGTGGACGCCGCCGACGCGCTCATCGCCGAGCGCGGGGCACCCCGCTTCAGCGTCGACGAGCTCGCCGAGCGGGCCGACGTCTCGCGGCGCACGGTCTTCAACCACTTCTCGTCGCTCGACGAGGTCGTCATGACGGCCTGCACCCGCGTGCTCACCGGCGCCGTCGACGAGTTCCGGGCCGCGACCGCCGCGACTCCCGTCGGTGACGGCAGCCGCGCCTCCTTGTTCGCCGAGGTCATCCAGGCCATGCAGGGCATCGACCTGCCGGCCGTCGTCTCGTACCTCTGGGGCGTCCTCGGCGACGACGGCAGCGACCCGCGGTCGCACAGCCTGATCCAGGACGTCTTCACCCGCGTCACCGAGCAGCTCTCGATCGAGATGGCCGAGCGCAGCCCCGCCACCGACCCGCTCGAGGCCGAGGTGCTGGTCAGCTCGCTGATGAACGGCATCGCCGTCGTCGCCCGCCACTGGATCATGCGGACCGGCGCGGTCGTCGACGCCGACAGCCGCGACGTGTGGGCCGACCTGCTCGACCGGATGACGACGAGCATCCGCACCGGCTACGGGCCTACGACGACGCCCTCCTCGGCAGCAGCTGCCCCGACGGCGCGCGACGCGACCACCCCCTGACCCGTCGGCCGGCGTCTCCGGCCGACCCGCACCTCCTTCTCGACGACGCGACGTGAGGCCCACCCCCGCAACCCGCATCACCCCGCACCACCCCTGGAGGAACAGACACCCATGGCATCCCTGCTCTATCGACTCGGCCGGTTCTCGGCCCGGCGGGCCTGGCTCGTCATCGTGGCCTGGCTGGTCGTGCTCGGCCTCGCCGGCGGCGCCTTCGCGCTGTTCGGCGGCACGCTGACCACCGCCGTCAGCATCCCCGGCACGGCGACCCAGAAGGTCAGCGACGAGCTCGCCGAGAAGTTCCCCCAGGCGAGCGGCGGCACCGGCACGGTGGTCTTCACGACCACCGACGACTCGGCCTTCACCGACCAGCAGAAGTCCGACATCGCGGCCCTGCTGACCGACGCGAAGGAGCTGGACGACGTCAAGGGCACCACCGACCCCTTCGCGACCCAGCAGCAGATCGACGACCAGGCCCAGAAGATCACGGACGGCCGCGCGCAGATCACCGCGGGCGAGGCCCAGATCACCTCGGGCCAGGCCCAGATCGACGCCGCGAAGGCCCAGATCACCGCCGGCCAGCAGCAGCTCGACGCGGCCAAGGCCCAGGCGCAGGCCGCCGGTGGGGCGGCCCTCGCCGCCGCCACGCCGCAACTCGAGGCGCAACAGGCCCAGCTCGACGCGGGCACGCAGCAGATCGCCACGCAGCAGTCCGAGCTCGACGCGGGCAAGACCGAGCTCGAGACGCAGAGCGCCACGCTCGAGCAGGGTGCCTCGTTGCTCGAACTGACCGACGGCATCCGCCAGGTGTCGACCGACGGCACCACGGCCGTCGCCAGCATCCAGTTCGACAAGGCGCTCAACCTCGTCACCAGCGAGAACAAAGAGGCCGTCGTCGAGGCGATGAACGACGCCGACATCGACGGCGTCGAGGTCGAGGTGTCGAACGACATCGCCGCCAGCATCCCCGAGATCCTCGGCCCGGGCGAGGTGGCCGGCGTCGTCATCGCCGCCATCGTGCTGTTCGTCATGCTCGGCACCCTGATCGGTGCGGGGCTGCCCCTGATCAACGCCCTGATCGGCGTCGGCGTCGGCGTGCTCGCCTCGCTGTCGCTCTCGGGTGCCGTCGAGATGCTGTCGGTCACGCCCGTGCTGGGCGTGATGCTCGGCCTTGCGGTCGGCATCGACTACTCGCTGTTCATCCTCAACCGGCACCGCACCCAACTGAAAGAGGGGGTGCCGCTGCACGAGTCGATCGGCCTGGCCAACGGCACCTCGGGCAACGCGGTCGTCTTCGCCGGCTCGACCGTGCTGATCGCCCTGCTCGCGCTGAACCTGACCGGCATCCCGTTCCTCGGCCTGATGGGCACCGTCGGTGCCGTCTGCGTGTTCGTGGCGATCCTGATCGCCATCACGCTGACCCCGGCACTGCTGCGCCTCGTCGGCCTGCGCATCCTCACCAAGAAGGCGCGGAAGGCCGTCGGCAACACCGGGGCCGTCCGGGTGCCGACCAAGCCGATGAGCACCACGCGTGCCGTGCTCACCCTCGTGGCCGGCGTCGCCGTGCTGCTGATCGTCGCGATCCCCGCGCTCTCGATGCGCCTCGGCCTGCCCGCCGGGTCGTCCGAGCCGGTCGACTCGAGCGCCTACAAGGCGTACAAGCTGATCGACGAGAAGTTCGGCGCCGGCGTCAACGGCCCCCTGGTCGTCGTCGCCGACCTGCCCACCGCGATCTCGGACGACGACCTCGTCTCGGAGCAGGTGCGCATCGGCACGATCCTTAAGGACCAGGACGACGTCGCCGCGGTCGCCCCCATCGGCGCCTCGGACGACGACACGCTGCTGGCGTTCCAGGTCGTGCCGAAGGGCGGGCCGACCGCCGAGTCGACCGAGCAGCTCGTGCGCGACCTGCGCGGGCTCGACATCGACGACGTCTCGTCGCTCGGCGTCGCCGGCAACGCCTCGGGCAACATCGACGTCAGCGAGAAGCTGGCCGGAGCCCTGCCGCTCTACCTGCTTGTCGTCGTCGGGCTGTCGTTGATCATCCTGATCTTCGTGTTCCGCTCGATTCTGGTGCCGATCACCGCCACGATCGGGTTCGTCCTGTCGCTGTTCGCCGCGTTCGGCGGCGTCACCGCGGTGTTCCAGTGGGGCTGGCTCGGCCCGGTCTTCGGGGTGCACGACCCGGGGCCGATCCTGAGCTTCCTGCCGATCCTGATGGTCGGCGTGCTGTTCGGACTCGCGATGGACTACCAGCTGTTCCTGGTCAGCGGCATGCGTGAGGCGTACGCGCACGGCTCGTCGGCCCGCCTGGCGGTGCAGCGCGGCGTCCACGCCGGTCGCACGGTGGTCACGGCCGCGGCCCTGATCATGACGGCGGTCTTCTCGGGCTTCGTGTTCTCGAACTCGGTGATGATCCAGTCGATCGGCCTCGGCCTGGCGCTGGGCGTGCTCGTCGACGCGTTCGTCGTGCGCCTGCTGCTGATCCCTGCCGTGATGCACCTGCTCGGCGACGCCGCATGGTGGCTGCCGAAGTGGCTCGACCGCATCCTGCCCGACGTCGACGTCGAGGGGGCCTCCCTCGAGCGGTCGCAGCCGCACGCCTCGGCCTCGGCCTCGGCCTCGGCCTCGGGTGACGGGCACGTCTCGCACGTCGACCCGACGGCTCCGGTCGACGCGGTACCCGACGGCAGCGACCCCGACCACCACGGGCGCCACGCGGGCTGACCCCGCGCGTCGCACCGCCGACCGGACGTCGCACCGCCGATCTCGGCGGTGCGACGTCCGTTTCGTGGTGCGTCGGGGCCGGCGCCCGCCTCGTGGACACGACCCGCGCCTCCGGAACCGGCGAAGCGCTCCGGGTCGAACCGTCGATGCGCCGTCGAACCGCGCATCCGCATGGTTCGACGGCGCACCGGTGGTTCGACCCCGATCGCAGGAGGCGCGGCCCCGTTGCCGCCGGAGCCCCACCGCCCTAGGGTGGCCCGGTGATCATCCCGTCCGCACCCGTGACGCCCTCCGGGCGTGAGGGGGTCGTCGGCGCCGCGTGCGCCGGCTGCAGGTAGTCGCGTCTCCGCAGCGGATCGACCGTCCGGGTCGGTCCGTCCACCGCCGTGCCGCGCGGGCTGCAGCCCCGGCACGGTCCCACGAGAACACCCGGGCCGATCGACGCGTCGACGGCGGGCACGGGCGGTCGCCGTCCGCCCGTGCCCGCCGACGTCGTCGTCGTCGCCCCGGGCCCGACGACCGGAGAACCACATGATCCCCCTGACCGAGAAGACCGTCCGCGCCTCGTTCGTCAACGCGAGCCGCAAGGAGGCGTCCGACCTGACCCTGCCCGCCCACGTCGACGACCTCGACTGGACCGACCTCGAGTACCTCGGCTGGCGCGACCCCAAGCTCGCCCGCCGGGCCTACGTCGTCGTGCCGATCCTCGACGCGGACGGCCGCCCGGGCCCCGCGGTCGCCGGCGTCGTGCTGCGCCAGGCCGAGGCGTCACCCCGCCAGCGGGCGCAGTGCACCTGGTGCCAGGACGTCCGGCTGCCGGCCGACGTGCTGTTCTACAGCGCCAAGCGGGCGGGCGCGGCCGGACGCAACGGCGACACCGTGGGCACGCTCGTCTGCGGCGGGTTCGAGTGCTCGGACAACGTGCACGTGCTGCCGCCCGAGGCCTACCTCGGGTTCGACGTCGAGGCCGCCCGGCTCGAACGCATCGCGAGCCTGCGCGTGCGGGCCGCGGGCTTCGTCGAGAACGTACGCCGCGCCTCCTGACCGGGCCGCGCCTCACGACCCGGCGAGAACCGGGTCGCAGGAGGCGCGGGTCGGCCCGCTCACGGACCCCGGCGGTACCCTGGTGGGCATGTCGTCACCCGCCTGCCTGTCCCGCGTCCCGCGCCGGGCGCGCACGGCGCAGCAGGCGTTCCCGAAGCGGCTCGTGTTGACGAAGCGCACCTGTGGCACGAACGGCTGGATGAGCCTGTGGGGCAGCAACGCCCACGGCGAGATCGCCGGGTGCCCGCCGCCCGTGGCGTAGCGCCGTTCCTCGTCGTCGACGGGTCGAGCGGACGCCCCGCCCTGCTCACCGACGCTCCGAAGGACGACACCCATGACCGACCCCACCCCCGCCGACCCGACGGCCGCTCCTCCCGCTCCCGCCCACGCGCCCCACGCCGAGGGGCGGGCCGCACGCCTCTCACGCTTCCTCAGCCGCGACACGACCGGCGGTCTGCTGCTGCTCGCCGCGACCGTGCTCGCGCTCGTGCTGGCGAACAGCCCGGCCGGCTCGTTCTACTCGGCCGTGCGCGACGTGTCGTTCGGTCCCGAGGCACTGCACCTGAACCTCAGCGTCGGCACCTGGGCGGCCGACGGCCTGCTCGCGATCTTCTTCTTCGTGGTCGGCCTCGAACTCAAGCAGGAGTTCGTCGCCGGCTCGTTGCGCGACCCCCGCGTGGCCGTGCTGCCCATCGCCGCGGCGGTCGGCGGGGTGGTCCTGCCGGCGCTGATCTTCACGCTGATCAACCTCGGTGCCGGTCCCGACGCCGTCCAGGGCTGGGCGATCCCGGCCGCGACCGACATCGCGTTCGCCGTCGCCGTGATCGCCGTCGTCGGCAAGCGGTTGCCCCCGGCGCTGCGCACCTTCCTGCTGACGCTCGCGGTGGTCGACGACCTCATCGCCATCACGATCATCGCGGTGTTCTACACGGCGGGCATCGCCTTCGTCCCGTTGCTGCTGGCGCTGCTGCCGCTGGCCGCGTTCGCCGTGCTCGTCCGGCGCGGGGTGCGGTCGTGGTGGCTGCTGATCCCGCTGGGCGTCGTCGCCTGGGCCCTGGTGCACGCGTCGGGGGTGCACGCCACGATCGCCGGGGTGCTGCTGGGCCTGCTCGTTCCCGCGGTGGCCACGGCCCGGGCCGGCGTCACGCACGTCGGCCCGGACGGCCGCGAGGTGCGGCACCCGCTGACCCACCACTTCGCCGAGCGCTGGAGCCCGGTCTCGTCGGGTGTGGCCGTGCCGATCTTCGCGTTCTTCTCGGCCGGTGTCACGGTCGGCGGCTTCGGCGGGCTGGTCGAGTCCTTGAGCGACAGCGTGGCGATCGGCATCGTCGTGGCGCTCGTCCTCGGCAAGTCGATCGGCATCACCGGGGCGTCGCTGCTCGTGACCCGCCTGCCCGGCATCCGGCTCGATCCGAGCCTGCGCTGGGGCGACGTGCTCGGGCTGTCGTTCGTGGCCGGCATCGGGTTCACCGTGTCGCTGCTGGTCGGCGAGCTCGCCTACGGCACCGGCAGCGAGCAGGACGACGTGGTCAAGGTCGGCGTCCTCGTCGGCTCGCTCGTCTCGGCCCTGATCGGCGGGACGATCCTCGCCGTGCGCGGTCGGGCCCGGGCCCGTCTCGACGCCTGACGGGCCGCCCTCTGCCGAGACCCCAGGAAGTCGCCGAGACCCCGGGGCGCGCACGAGGGTCTCGGCGAGTTCCTGGGGTCCGGCCGGCCTCCGTGCGGTGCGGGGCGGGGCGGGCACGGGGGCCGGCCACCTGCGGTGGGTACGGTGTGCGCATGACCCCGACCCGCGCCTCCGTCCTGTTCGTCTGCCAGAAGAACGGGGGCAAGTCGCAGATGGCCGCCGGGCTGATGCGTGACCTCGCCGGCGACGAGGTCACCGTCGTCTCGGCCGGCACGAAGCCCGGCACCGACCTCAACGCGCAGTCGGTCGAGTCGCTCGCCGAGCTCGGCATCGACCTCGGCGACGAGCACCCCAAGGTCCTCACCGAGCAGATGGTGCGCGACGCCGACGTGGTCGTCGTCCTCGGTCAGGAGGCGCGGGTCGACGAGGTCCCCGGCACCCGGTTCGAGACCTGGGTCACCGACGAACCCTCCGAGCGCGGCATCGAGGGCATGGAGCGCATGCGCCTCGTCCGCGACGACATCCGCGCCCGCGTCGCCGACCTGCACGCCCGCCTCTGACGCCGAGACCCCAGGAAGTCGCCGAGACCCCTCGGCGCGCGCGGGGGTCTCGGCGACTTCCTGGGGTCTCACGCGCGAACGGAGGCGGTGGCGACCTCTCAACGTCACCACCGCCTCCCGGGCCGCCGCTGCCACGGCCACGGCCCACCCGCGCCGACCCCCACCGTGAACCGGGGGTCGGGCGGGAGTCGAACCGCCTACCCCTTGACGCCGCCCGCGCTCAGGCCGGACTGCCAGAAGCGCTGCAGGAACAGGAACGCCACGACCAGCGGCAGGATCGAGACGAACGATCCGGTCAGCACGGTCGAGAACAGCACCTGGGCGCCACCGCCGCCGGTCGCGGCCTGCTGCCACTGCGCCAGGCCGACCGTCGCCGGGAAGAGCGACGGGTCGTTCAGCATGATCAGCGGCAGGAAGTAGTTGTTCCAGGTCGAGACCAGTGCGAACAGCAGCACCGTGACGATGCCCGGCGCGAGCAGCCGCGACGCGATCGTCAGGAAGATCCGCAGCTCGCCGGCCCCGTCGATGCGGGCCGCCTCGAGCAGGCTGTCGTCGACCGCCTCACTCGCGTAGACGCGCATCAGGTAGACGCCGAACGGGCTGACCAGCGACGGCAGGATGATCGCCCAGGGGGTGTCGACGAGGTTCGCCGCGCTGAACAGCAGGTAGGTCGGGATCGCCAGCGCCGTCAGTGGCACCATGACGGCACCGAGGATCAGCCCGAAGACGAACGACTTGCCCTTGAAGACGTACTTGGCCAGCGAGTAGCCGCACATCGTGGCGAGCACCGCGGCACCGACCGAGCTGACCACGGCATAGAGCACCGTGTTGCCCATCCACTGCACGAAGATGCCGTCCTGGAACGTGAACAGCTGTGCGAGGTTGTCGCCCAGGGCGAAGGTGCGGCCGAAGGCCAGGCCGAACGTCGAGAAGATGTCGCCGTTCGTCTTGGTCGCCTGGATCGCCAGCCAGATCAGCGGCAGCAGGAAGTACGCCAGCGTGATCCACAGGATCACGGTGAGGATCGGCGTCTTGCGCTTCGACCGATCGACGCGACGTCGCGGGCGGCGCCGACCCGCGCCTCCTGAACTCTCGAGGCGGCGGACGGGACGGTCGACCGCCGTGGTCCCGGCGGTGTCGACGGGTGCGGGTGCGATCGTCACGACAGTCGCTCCTTGCGTGAGGTGGCGAGCTGCACCACGTAGCTGATGATCATGATGAGGAACCCGAGCAGGAACGCGATGGCCGCGGCGTAGTTGACGTCCTGGTTCTTGAACGCGACGTTGTACGCGTAGAGGTTCGGGGTGAAGTCCGAGCCGATCGCGTTGGGCGCGATGCTGTAGAGCAGGTTCGGCTCGTTGAAGAGTTGGAACGACCCGATCACCGAGAAGATCACGGTCAGCAGGATCGCCGAGCGGATCGCCGGGATCTTGATGCTCCACGCCACCCGCCAGGGCCCGGCGCCGTCGATCTCGGCGGCCTCGTACATCTCGGTCGGCACGCTGCGCAGCGCGGCGTACAGCACGATCATGTTGTAGCCGATGAACTCCCAACTGACGATGTTCATCGTGCTGCCGAGCACGTTCTGCGGTGACAGCAGGTCGGGCGGGGTGAGCCCGAGACCGCTGATCACCTGGGCGATCAGGCCGGACTCGCGGCCGTAGAGGTAGCCCCACATCAGCGTCGCGACGACGCCGGGCACGGCGTACGGCACGAAGATCGCGAGGCGGACGAACTTGCTGCCGGCCACGCGGCCGGTGTCGAGCGCGAGCGCCACGAACAGGGCGATCACGAGCATGATCGGCACCTGCACGAAGAGGAACAGGGCGACCCGGCCGAGACCGGCCCAGAAGCTCGGGTCGTTCAACGCGCGGCTGTAGTTGGCGAGGCCCGAGAAGACCTGCCCGCCGACGAGCTGCGAGGTGAAGGTGCTCAGGTAGCCCGCGTAGCCGAGCGGCACCAGGAACATCGCCGCGAAGACGACCAGGAACGGGATCGCCAGCGCCCAGGCCGCGACGAGCTGCGGTCGGTGCAGCGAGCTCGTGCGCCGCGGGGTGGCGGGCTGACGGGACGAGGAGGCGCGGGTCGCGTCTCGACGAGGGGTGACGGAGGTGGACATGGGGCTCCTTGCCGGGCCGAGGGTGCCGCCCGCGAGCGGGCGGCACCCCGTGAGCGCTACTTGACGGTGAAGCCCTGCTGCTTCGCGTAGGCGGTGACGTCGTCCTGCCACGCCGTGAGGGCGGCGGACAGGTCGGAGTGGTCGGCGATCGCCTTGCCGAGCGTGTCGTTGAAGCTCGAGTAGACGTAGTCCATGAACGGCAGCCACTGGAAGTCGGTGCTGACCGTGTCCGAGACGCCGGCGAAGAGCTCGTTGACCTTCTGGCCGCCGTAGAAGTCCGAGGCGGTGTCGGTGAAGTCGCTGCTCGACAGGGTGTCGGTCGTCGTCGGGAACAGGAACTGCTCGTTCGCGAAGGCCAGGGTCGACTCGGGGTCGCTGTTCAGGAACTTGCTGAACTCGGCCGCGGCGATCGGGTTCTGCGTGCCGGTGATGACGGCGTCGCTCGATCCGCCCCAGTTGCCCGAGACGTCCTCGCCGGCCTTCCACTGCGGGATCTTCGCGGCGGTCCACTTGCCACTCGTGTTCGCGGCCGTGCCCTGCAGGAAGACGGGGCCCCAGGCGGCGGTCTGCCAGCTGGCGTACTTGCCCGACGAGAAGCCCTGGTACCAGGCGTCGTTGAAGTCGGCGTCGGTCGAGACGAGGTCCTTGTCGATGAGGTCCTGCCAGAAGGTGACGACCTTCTGCGTCTCGGTCGAGTCGAGGTCGATGCCGACGGTCTTGTCACCGTCGTACGAGAACGGCTTGGCGCCGGCCTGCCAGAACAGCCCGACGATCTGGCCGGGGTCGTTGCCGGGCAGGTTCGAGATGTAGGAGTCGGTCTTGTCCTTGATGGTCTGCGCGTCGGTCGCGAAGTCGGCCCAGGTCTCGGGGGCCTTCGTCAGCCCGGCCTGCGCGTAGATGTCCGAGCGGTAGAGGTTGCCGAGGGGGCCCGAGTCCTGCGGCACGGACCAGACGCCGGTGTCGTCCGCGACCTGGTTCCAGACCCACGGGACGTACTTCGACTCGAGGTCCGCGCCTCCGTAGGGGGTCAGGTCGACGAGGCTGCCGGTCTGACGGAACGACGGGATGTACTGGTACTCGATCTGGGCGACGTCGGGCGCGCCCTTGCCGGCCTTCAGCGCCGTCCGCAGCTTCGGGTACTGCGCGGTGCCGGTGCCCACGTTGACGACGTCGACCTTGATCTTGGGGTACTTCGCCTCGAACAGGTCGACCTCCTTCTGGACGTCGGGCACCCAGGTCCAGAAGGTGAGGGTCGTGTCGGTGTCCATGGCCTTGTCGATGTCGGCCTGCGAGACCGGCGCGGTGGTCGACCCGCCGCCCGATCCGCCGGACGGCGCGCAGCCGGTCAGCACGAACGCCGACACGACGGCGAGTGACACGAGCGCCTTTGCTGTGGTCTTTCTCTTCATGGTGGTTCTTCCTCGAGGGGGTGGGGGAGTGGTGCGGGGGTCGGGTGGTGCGGTCGGAGGGGTGCGGGTCGGAGGGGCGGGGCGGCTCGCCTAGGACGCGGCGCCGGCGGTGGCGGCCTCGTCCGGGGCGGCGGCGTCGGCCTCGTGGCCCGCGTCGACGAGCTCGTAGACGTGGGCCGCGCGCGGGGCGAGGGTCAGGGTGGTGCCGGCGGCGACGACCTCGCGGGTCTCGAGGTCGCGGACCGCGGAGGGGGTGGTGACGGTGGCCTCGTGGGCCGACCAGTTCGACACGAACGCGAGCCCGGGGGCGTCGGCTCGTGACCCCGTGGTGACGGTGACCGTCTCGGTCGCCGCCCACGCGCCCGCCGCCGTGGCCGGCACGAGCCAGCGGGCGATCGACCGCGAGAGCTCGGGGTTCGGCACGGTCGCGACGTAGCTGATGCGACCGGCTCCGGAGGCGCGGGTCGTCAGCACCGCGTCGGCCCCGATCTCGGTCGGTGCGGCCCGCAGCACGACGGTGGCGTCCTCGACGTGCAGGACGTCGGCCCAGCGGGTGCCGGCCGAACCGGGTTCGAGGGCGAAGGGTGCGTCGGCCGGGTCGGTGGCGGCGTCGGGGGCCGTGCCCGCGCCTCCTGCGGTCGTGTCGTCGGAGCGCTCGGCGGTCCCGGCGTCCGCGACGTGGACGGCGAGGGGCTCGTCGAGGTTGGTGTACTCCTCGTACCAGACGCCCGCGGGGCCCGAGAGACGGGCGGGGGCGGGGTCGCGGCGGGCCCGGGCGAGCTCGTCGCCGTAGGCCGTCCGGATGCCGATCACGAGGTGGCCGCCGGCCTCGGCGTAGGCGATGAGCGCCGCGAGGGTCGCGTCGTCGACCACGTAGAGTGCCGGCACGACGAGCACGGGGTGCGTCGCCGCCAGCTCGGCCGGGTCGGCGGCGACGAACTGCGCCACGTGCTGGATGCGCACCTGCACGCCCGCCTCGGCGAGCCCGCGGTAGTGCGCGTCGAACAGGTGCAGGTACGACTCGGGGTCGGGGCCGCCGTCGGGCAGGGCGAGCGGCGGGTAGGTCTCGAACGACCACTTGGTCTCGGTCGACCAGAGCATCAGCACGTCGGCGTCGGGTTCGAGGCCGTCGACCGCGCCGCCGACGGCCTTGAGCGTGGCGCCCAGGGCCGCGACCTCGCGGTGGATGCGGCCGGGACGCTGGCTGTGCGGCAGCACGCCGCCCCAGTAGGTCTCGACGCCGAAGTGCAGCGTGTGCCAGTGCCAGTACTCGACCATGCGGGCGCCGCGGGAGACGAGCGCCAGCGCGGCCTGCTTGATCTGCCCGTCGAACGGCGGGTGGTTCTGCCAGGGGCCGCCGATCGACTGCGCGTTGGTCTCGGTGACGAGGAAGGGGGCCTGCGCCGACGAGAACGCCCGGTCGCCCCACTGCTGCAGGGCCCAGACGCCGGTGTGCCACCAGCCGGCCTCGCGGGGAACCTCGACGCCGAGCGTCAGGCCGTCCTGCATCTTGTAATAGGGGTTGCCGGCCGTCACGTCGAGGCTCTCGACGAGCCGCTCGTCGGCCACCTGCGGGCGCGAGTACGAGATGCAGGTGGTGACGAACTGGTCGTCCCGGGCGTACTCGCGGACGACGTCGGCCTGCCAGGCGATCAGCTCGTCGGCCAGCTCGCCCTGGAAGCGCCGCCACTCGAGGTCGTACTGCGGCTGCACGTTGCCGTCCGGACGCCAGAGCTGCGACCACTCGGTCAGGCGGTGCGACCAGTAGACCAGGCCCCACTCCTCGTTGAGGCGCTCGACCGTGCCGTACTTGCGCTGCAGCCAGGCCACGAAACGGTCGAAGACCTGGTCGTTGCGGGGGCGCTCGTTGCCGGGCTCGTTGTCGACCTGCCAGCCGATCACGGCGGGGTGCCCGGCGTAGCGCTCGACGACCTTGCGCACGACGCGCTCGGCGTAGAAGCGGTAGGCGGGGTGGCTCTGGTCCATCTCCTGTCGGGCGCCCCAGCCGGCGCGCACTCCGGTCGTGCGCTCAGCGGCGATCTCGGGGTGGCGCACCTGCAGCCACGGCGGCACCGCGTAGGTGGGGGTGCCGAGGACCACCGCGATGCCCCGGGCGTGGGCGCCGTCGAGCACGGGCTGCAGCCAGTCGAGGTCGAACTCGCCCTCGCGCGGCTCCCACGTCGACCACACCGACTCGCCCACCCGGATCACCGTGAAGCCCGCCTCGACCATCAGGTCGAGGTCGCGGTCGAGGGTGCCCGCCTGCTGGTACTCGGCGTAGTAGGCGGCTCCGAAGAGAACCCCGGAGTGGCGTGGTGCTGACGTCATCGTTGACCCGTTCGTGTGTGTCGGCTGCGGTGGCGACCGCCGACGTCGTCCCGCGAGTGCTCGGGACGTCGAATGGATGTTGTCGATAACATCGGCGTCTGCGGAGAACGTAACCCACGCCCCGCCGCCTGCGCAAGACCCCACTTCCGACCGCTCCCCGCGCCCCCGCGCCGCGCCTCCTGCCCTGCCCTCGCCCTGCTCGTCCTCGCCCTGCTCGCGTCAGCCGCGCGCCCTCCGGTGTGCAAATCGCGACAACCGCACCCTCGATCGGACGTCTGCGCGGAAACGAGCGGCGTGTCGGACGCGCTTCGTCGCGATTTGCACGCCGGGGACGTCGCGGGAGGTCGGGTTCGGCACGCCGGCGCGCGCGGCGGCGGACCGGAGGCCAGGAGGCGCGGGTCGGGTCGGGCGTGCGCGGCGTCGGACGGCGGCGGACCGGCGGCGAGGAGGCGCGGGTCGGGTCGGGCGTGCGCGGCGTCGGACGGCGGCGGACCGGCGGCGAGGAGGCGCGGGTCGGGTCGGGCGTGCGCGGCGGCGGACGGGCCGCGGACCGGAGGCCAGGAGGCGCGGGTCGGCCCGCGCCCCGGGGCGTCAGCCGCGCGCGGGTGCGGTCGAGGCGCGCGCCACGAGGGACGGCACCGGCAGGCGGCTGGCCGTGTCGGGGCTCCGCCCCTCGATTCGGGCGATGAGCGACGTCATCACGTGCGCCCCCTCGAAGCCGAAGTCGAGCGCCACGGTGGACAGCGACGGCACCATGAACCGCGCCTCGGGAGTGTCGTCGTTGCCGACCACGCTGACCTCGTGCGGCACCGAGACCCCCTCGGCGGCGAGGGCGGCGAGCAGCCCCATCGCCATGGCGTCGTTGGCGACGGCGACGCCGGTGAAGTCGTCGGTGCGGGCGGCGAGCCGCAACCCGATGTCGTAGCCGGCCGCCGCGGACCAGTCGCCGACGTCGGTGACCGTCACCGCGCCTCCGGACGCGGTCGTGGCCCGGTGGAACCCGTCGGCGCGCTCGCGGGCGGCCAGCCACTGGTCCGGCCCGGCGACGTAGGCCACGCGGCGGTGGCCGAGGTTCGCGAGGTGCTCGGCCGCCACCCGGCCCGCGTGCTCGTTGATCGACTCGGTGGTGCCCTCGACCATCAGCCCGAAGTCGCGCGCCACGGGTACGGAGATCGCGCGGCGTTCGAGCGCCGACCGGGCGACGGCCGTCTGCGCCGTGACGACGATGCCGGCGATCTGCTGCCCGAGCATCAGGTCGAGGGCGTCGTCGACCGAGCGTTCGTCGACGCCGTCCATCGACACGATGTCGGTGACGTAGCCGAGCGAGCGTGCGGCCTCGGTGGCCCCGGCGATGGTGCGGGCAGGGCCCGACTGCTGCATGTTGTCGGCGAGCAGCCCGATGCGGTTCGTCCGTTGCAGGCGCAGGTAGCGGGCCGCCGAGTTGGGGCGGTACTCGAGCTCGGCGAGTGCCTGCTCGACCTTCTCGCGGGTGGCGGGACGGATGCCCTCGAAGCCGCGCAGGAACCTGCTGACGGTCTGGTGCGAGACGCCCGCGCGCTTCGCCACGTCGTAGATCGTGGCGTCTTTCATGTCCCGAGGGTAGCGGTGCCTCGTGCCCCGCCGGGCGTCGGATGCACGAGACCCCACGAAGTCGCCGAGACCCTTCGGCGCGCACGGGTGTGTCGGCGCGTTCCTGGGGTGTGGGCGAGTTCCTGGGGTGTGGGCGCGTCCGGCTAGGCGGTGCGCTCGATCTCGCGGGTGATGCCGACGAGCACGCGCCGCATGTACGGCGCCCAGGCGAAGCGCACGATGCCGCGCACGATCGCCCCACGTCCCGGGCGGGCGAAGAACGAGTAGGTCCAGTCGACCCGGGTGCGTCCGCTGGGCGTCGCCCGGTAGCTCCAGTCGGCACGGCCACCGGTCACCAGCCGCCCGAGCAGCCCGGTGAACTCGCTCAGCTCGTAGACGAAGACCCCGTCGGGCTCCACGCGCACCAGGCTCTCGACGACGCTGCTGCCGTCCGACAGCTCGAGCCGGCGGGTGCGCCCCACGGCGTCCCACGGGCCGGACTGGTCGTGGACGGCCACGACGGCCGGGATGACTCCCGCCCGTGGGTAGAACCCGACGGGGGTCAGTGGCGTCGCGATGCTCCACGCCCGGTCGAGCGGGGCGGCGGCGACGCGCGCGGTGCTCGCGCTCGCGGTGACGGTCATGCCGGGCATTCGGAACGGAGGGCGCGAACGACGGGACGGGTCCTCCCCAGGCGCCCCGCGCCTCCTGACCGTCCCCCGAGGAGGCGCGGATCGACTCCCGGGGACGGCGAACGAGAGCAGACTGGCCGCGTGAAGACGACGACGTTACCCACCACCGACCGCCCCGCCTCGACCATCGTCCTCGGGCTCATGCGCATCTCGGGCATGACCGACGACGCGATCCGTGAACTCGTGGCCGAGGCCCGAGACCTCGGCATCGACTTCTTCGACCACGCCGACGTGTACGGCGACCACCCCCACCACTGCGAGCAGCGCTTCGGCGACGCCGTCACCATGACCTCGTCCGAGCGCGACGCGGTCCAGCTGCAGAGCAAGGTCGGCATCCGCGACGGCTTCTGGGACTTCTCGACCGAGCACATCCTCGAGTCGGTCGACGCCTCGCTCGCCGCCCTGCGCACCGACCGCCTCGACGTGCTGCTGCTGCACCGGCCCGACGCCCTCGTCGCACCCGACGAGGTGGCCGCGGCCTTCGACCAGCTGCACGCGAGCGGCAAGGTGCGCCACTTCGGCGTCTCGAACCACACGCCCGCCCAGGTCGAGCTGCTCAAGCGCAGCGTGACGCAGCCGCTGATCGTCAACCAGGTGCAGCTCAGCATCACCCACGCGCCGCTGATCGCCGCGGGCGTCGCGGCCAACATGGCGGGGCTCGACCAGTCCGTCGACCGCGACAACGGCATCCTCGACTACAGCCGCTTGAACGACATGACCCTGCAGGCCTGGTCGCCGTTCCAGAAGGGCTTCTTCGACGGCGTGTTCCTGGGCGACCGCGACGGTTACCCCGAGCTCAACGACGTCATCGACGAGCTCGCCACGAAGTACGACGTGCCGACGTCGGCGATCCCGGTCGCCTGGATCACCCGGCACCCGGCCGAGATGCAGGTCGTCCTCGGCACGACGAGCGTCGCGCACCTCCGCGACAGCGCCGCGGGGTCCGACGTGCCGCTCACCCGGCCCGAGTGGTACCGGCTCTTCACGGCGGCCGGGCACACGCTGCCGTAGCGCGCCGGGCTGCGGCGGGCTGTGCGGCGCCCGTCGGTCCGCACCCATCTCCTTCTTCCGGTCGCCGCTCGCCGCCACGGATTAAACAAACCGCCATCTTTTTGCGTGGCGGCTTGTTTATTCCGTGGCGGGGTGGCGGGGTGGCGGGGTGGCGAGCCGGGCCGGGCCGGGCCGGGCCGGGCCGGGCCGGGCTGCGCGGCGCAGCCCCGCGCGGGGTCACACGCCGACCGGCCCGGGGGGAATGTCCTAGGGTCGACAGGGCGTTGGGACGCACAGATCGGTGCAGAGGCCGAGGCGCCTCCCGCGCCCCGCCCGCACCCCGAAGGGACCATCGTGACCCAGCCCAAGATGAACGTCGAGTCGTTCAACCTCGACCACCGCACCGTCGCCGCGCCCTACGTGCGCGTCGCGGACCAGAAGACGCTGCCGCACGGCGACGTCATCACGAAGTTCGACGTCCGGTTCACGCAGCCGAACGAGGCGCACCTCGACATGGCGTCGGTCCACTCGCTCGAGCACCTCTTCGCCGAGCACTCCCGCAACCGCTCGGGTGACGTCATCGACTTCTCGCCGATGGGCTGCCAGACAGGGTTCTACCTGATCCTGCAGGGCGACCCCGCGATGGACGACGTCCTGTCGCTCATCGAGGGCACCCTCACCGACATCACCACCGCCACCGAGGTCCCCGCGGCCAACGAGGTCCAGTGCGGTTGGGGCGCCAACCACACCCTCGAGGGTGCGCAGGGCGTCGCCCGCGACTTCCTCGCGGCCCGCGACGAGTGGTCGACCGTCACCCGATGACCGGGACGCACGCCGCGCCTCCTGCCGACGGTGTCGCGGCGCTCGCCGCGCCGTCGATCATCGTGATCGTGGCGATGAGCGACGAGGCCGAGCCGTTCGTGTCACGGGCGTCGCGCGTCGACGAGCCGGTCGCCGTCGGCGGGTCGCTGCAGCGCGTCGTCGAGATCGACGGGGTCGAGCTGCTGCTGGTGCAGAGCGGCATCGGGTTCGTCAACGCGGCCGGGGCGGCCACCTCGGCCATCGTGCGGGCGGGCTCGCTCGAGGGTGTGGTGCCGACCGTGATCAGCGCCGGCACGGCCGCGGGCATGGGGGCCGGCATCGAGATCGGCGACGTCGTGGCGGGCTCCGAGTACGTCAACCTCGACGCCGACGCGCGCGTGTTCGGTTACCGGCTGGGACAGGTGCCCGGCATGCCGGCCAGCTTCCACGCCGACGAGGCCCTCATGGAGGCGGCGGTCGCCTACGACACGTCGGTCTCGTCGGTCTCGTCCGACACGGGCGATGCCTCGGGCGGCGGTGTCGCGTCGAGCGTGTCGAGCGCCTCGGGCGGCGGCTGGGCCGTGCGGCCCGGCTTGATCGCCTCGAGCGACGCGTTCATGACCGCCGAGCGCGTGATCGGCGTGCGGAGCGCCTTCGCCGACGTCGTCGACGTGGACGCCGTCGACATGGAGTCGATGGCGATCGCCCAGACCTGTCACGTCCACCACGTGCCGTTCGTCTCGGTGCGCGGCATCAGCGACCTCGCCGGTCCGGACGCCCACGACGTGCACGACGAGAACCTCGCCCTGACGGCGGGGCGGTCTGCGGACGTCACGATGCACCTCGTCCGGGCGATCACCGCCCGCTGAGCAGCTGGCCGTGGCCGTGGCCGTGGCGCGCCGGGCGCCGTGCGTGGCACTGCCCGGCGACCGCGCCGCATGCTGCTCCGGTCCTCGGCAGCCAGCCCGCGCCTCCTTCTCGATGCACCCGGTTTCGAACGATGCACCCGGTTGCTCGTGGGTGCATCGTTCGGAACCGGGTTCATCGGCACCCGCCGCGCTCACGTCACGAGCCTGAAACACGCGTGCCGTCGCGACGAAACCCGCGTTTCGTACGCTGACGACGACCACCCGGCATCCCCACGATCAGGAGTCCCGATGTCCCAGCCCTCGTCCGTACCGGCTGCCGCCGGCGGCGCACCCGTCGACACCGTCGAGAAGCACCCCGTCGACCGCGTCCCCCCGCTGCGGAGGCTCTTCCCGCTCGGCCTCCAGCACGTGCTCGCGATGTACGCCGGGGCGGTCGCCGTCCCGCTGATCGTCGGCGGAGCGCTGGTCGGCATGGGCCGGCTCGAGCCCGGCGACATCGCGTACCTGATCAGCGCGGACCTGTTCGTGGCCGGCATCGCGACGATCGTGCAGTCCGTGGGGTTCTGGCGCTTCGGGGTGCGGCTGCCGTTGATGCAGGGCTGCACCTTCGCCGCCGTCGGGCCGATGATCGTGATCGGCGGCGAGTACGGCATCACGGCGATCTACGGCTCGGTCATCGCGAGCGGCGTCTTCATGATGCTGCTGGCGCCGTTCTTCTCGAAGCTGGTGCGGTTCTTCCCGCCGATCGTCACCGGCACGGTCATCCTGATAATCGGCGTCTCGCTGATGGACGTCGCGGCCGGATGGGTCGGAGGAGGCACGGGTTCCGACGACTTCGGACGTCCCCTCGACATCGCCTTCGCCGCGGGCACCCTGCTGCTGATCATCCTGATCGAGCGGTTCGCGCCTCCTGCGCTCCGCCGCCTGTCGATCCTGCTGGGACTCGTCGTCGGCACACTCGTCGCCTGGCCGTTCGGTCTGACCGACTGGAGCGGCGTCGGCGAGAGCGCCTGGTTCGGCCTCGCCCTGCCGTTCCACTTCGGGCTGCCGACCTTCCCGGTGAGCGCGATCGTGTCGATGTGCATCGTCGGCCTCGTGATCATGACCGAGACCACCGGGGACATCATCGCGGTGGGTGAGATCGTCGACCGGCCGGTGACGCCGCGTCGCCTCGCCGACGGGCTGCGGGCCGACGGACTGTCGACCGTCATCGGCGGCATCTTCAACACGTTCCCGTACACCGCCTTCGCACAGAACGTGGGGCTGGTCAGCATCACGGGCGTGAAGTCGCGGTACGTGGCGACGCTGGCGGGCGGCATCCTCGTGGTGCTCGGCTTGGTGCCCGCGCTCGGGGCCGTCGTCGAGGGCGTGCCGGTGGCGGTTCTCGGCGGAGCCGGCGTCGCGCTGTTCGGCATGGTGGCGGCGAGCGGCATCCGGACGCTGTCGAAGGTGCGGTTCACGAACAGCAACATCCTGATCGTGGCGGTCGCTCTGGGCGTCAGCCTGCTGCCCACGGTCAGCCCCGAGATCTACGCGCAGTTCCCGACCTGGTTCACGATCGTCTTCGACTCGGGCATCAGCGCCGGGGCGATCGTCGCCGTGCTGCTCAACCTGCTGCTCAACTCGCCCCGGGTGCAGGCGCGCGACGAGGGCGCGGACCGAGACGTGTCGGCGCACGACGCCGTGCGGGGGCCTGCGGCACCGGCCGGGGTGACCGAGCGCGAGGTCTGAGCCGGGGCCCGGGCCGCCGGGCGGGGTGTGAGTCGACCCCGGCCCGCGTGCCGGGCGGGGCTCGGCTCGGTCGGCAGGCCTGGCTCGGCCCGGCCCGGCCCGGCTCGGCTCGGCGCGCCCCTGCGTCGCACCATCGACTGAACGTCGCACCGCGCATGTCGGCGGTGCGACGTTCATTTCGTGGTGCGACTCGTGATCCGGTACGTACCGGATCAGGCTCAGGGGGCGAGGGCCCGGCTCGGCTCCGTTCGGCCCGGCCCGGCTCCGTTCGGCCCGGCCCGGCTCCGTTCGGCCCGGCCCGGCCCCGCGTCGCTCGGCTCGGCCCGGCCCCGCGTCGCTCGGCTGGGCCCCGCCCGGCTCAGCGCCCGCCGGCGAGGCGCCAGAGTCGGTCGCGGGACATCGGCAGCTCGTACGGCCGCACGCCGAGGGCGTCGCGGATCGCGTTCGCCAGGGCCGGGGCCACCGGGTTGTACGGCGCCTCGCTCATCGACTTGGCACCGAGGGGGCCGAGGTCGTCGTGCGTGGTCGCGAAGTGCACCTCGGTCTCGGGCACGTCGCCGAACTTGGGCATCCGGTAGTTGCGGAATGCCGTCGTCAGCACGCGCCCCTCGTCGTCGAGCATCATCTCTTCGTAGAGCGCGGTGCCGATCGCCTGCGCCGTGCCGCCCTCGACCTGACCGCGCAGCTGCTCGGGGTTCAGCACGACTCCGGCGTCCGCCGCCTGCACCGAGCGCAGCAGGCGCACCTCCCCGCTCGCCCGGTCGACGGCGACCTCGAAGCCGTGCACGTTGAACGCCACCGAGCGCGGGGTGCCGTCGTGGGCCCCGTCGGCGGCGAGCGGACCGTCGGCCAGCAGCCGTTCGCTCGAGACGAGGACGGTCGCGTCGACGCCGGGGCCGACCCGCACCACGACGCCGCCCGCGACCACCTCGGGGGCGGTGGCGGTGTCGACGGCGTGACCCGCGCCTCCTGCGATCGCCAGGGCACGGTCGACCATGGCCGCGCGCAGCTTGTGGGCCGCGGCGAGCAGCGCCTTGCCCGCGACGACGACGCCGGCCGAACCGTAGGCCCCGGTGTCGTAGCGGGCCACGTCGGTGTCGGACTGACGGACGACGACCCGGTCGGGCGTGGTGCCGAGTGCCGAGGCGACGAGCTGGGTGTGCACGGTCGTCGTGCCGTTGCCGAACTCGGCCGTGCCGACGCCGATGTCGTAGCGGCCGCCGGGCAGCAACTCGATCGAGGTGTCGGCGAAGTGACCGCGCGGCGGGATCGTCGCGATCATCGCGAGGGCCATGCCTCGTCCGGTCGACCAGGTCGGGCCGACGGGGGCAGGAGGCGCGCCCTCGGGAGCAGGAGACTCCAGCGCCTGCTCGACCAGGTCGAGGCACTGGTCGAGTCCGTAGCTGCCGATCAGCAGGTCGCTCTCTTCGTCGGGGTCGGTGACCACCATCGGGTCGCCGGGGACGATCACGTTGCGGCGGCGGAACTCGAACGGGTCGATGCCGAGCTCGCGGGCCAGTTCGTCCATCGCGGACTCGACGGCGAAGACGACCTGCCCGAGCCCGTACCCGCGGAACGCCCCCGAGGGCAGGTTGTTCGTGTAGACCGACTCGGCGTCGACGCGCTTGTTCGGGCAGCGGTAGACGCTGGTCGACTCGTGCACCGAGTGGTACATGACGCCGACGCCGTGGTTGCCGTAGGCGCCCGTGTCCATCAACTGGTCGACGTGCATCGCGGTCAGCACCCCGTCGCTCGTCGCGCCGACCCGCACGCGGACCCGCATCGGGTGGCGGGTCGGGGCGATCGTGAACTCGTCCTCGCGGGTGAACTCGTACTGCACGGGTCGTCCGGTGCGCAGCACGGCGAGGGCGACCAGGTCTTCGGTGATCAGTTCTTGCTTGCCCCCGAAACCGCCGCCCACGCGGGCGGCGAAGACCCTGATCTGCTCCTGCGGCAGTTCGAAGACGTGAGCCAGCTCGTCCCGCACGAGGAACGGCACCTGGCTCGCCGTGCGGATCACGAGGCGTCCGTCGTCGTCGAGCCAGCCGCGTGAGGCGTGCGTCTCGAGGGCTCCGTGCGAGACGCGCTGCGTACGCCAGGTGCCCTCGACCACCGCGTCCGCCGCTGCCAGGCCGGCCTCGACGTCACCGGTCTCGTCGTGCATCGCGGCCACGGTGTTGCGCTCGGGGAACGCGATGCGCGACACCTCGCTGGTCTTCTCGCCGTGCAGCAACGGGGCCCCGGGCGTGCGCGCCGTCTCGGGGTCGAACACGGCGGGCAGGGGTTCGTACTCGACCACGATCGCGGCCAGGGCGTTCGTCGCCGTGCGGACGTCGTCGGCGACGACCGCGGCGACGCGCTGCCCGCGGAACCGCAGCACGGGGTCGAGGACGAGTCCGTCGTCGGGGTCGTCCTCGCGGTCCTCGTGGCGACCGGTCGAGAACAGGGTCGCGGGGGAGTCACGGTGCGTCAACACCAGGTGCACCCCGGGCAGCGCCTCGGCCGCGCTCGTGTCGATCGACGTGATGCGGGCGTGTGCGTGCGGGCTGCCGAGCACGGCGAGGTGCTGCAGCTTCGTCGTGCTGCGGAAGTCGAGCGTGTACGGCTCGCTGCCCGACACCACGCGCATCGCCGCCGGAGCCTTGACCGAACGTCCGGCCGCCTCGCCGTCGGCCGGGGACACCGTGTTCGAGACGCCGCAGATCGCGTCGCCGATCGCCCGGTACCCCGTGCACCGGCAGAGGTTGCCCTTCAGGAGGCGCGGGAGGTCGTCCGCGTCGGCCTCGGTGAACGTCGAGGCCGTCACCACCATGCCGGCGGTGCAGAAGCCGCACTGGAACCCGGCCGCGTCCGCGAACGCCTGCTGCACGGGGTGGGGGTGTTCGGGTGTGCCGAGACCGGCCGCCGTCGTCACGGCCCGGCCCTCGAGCCGGTGCGCGGGATAGATGCACGAGTGCACGGGGTCGCCGTCGACCAGCACCGAGCAGGCGCCGCAGTCGCCCGCGTCGCATCCCTTCTTGACCGAGTGGACACCGTTCTCGCGCAGCACCGTGCGCAGCACCTGACCGGGTGCGAGGTCGGCGTCGAGGGGCAGGCCGTCGACCTCGAACGTGACGTGTCTCGGGGTCATCGCGCGCCTCCGGGGGTCGTGGTGGCGGGTGGCGTCGACCTCGCCCGCGCGGTGGCGCTGCGGGGGTCGTGGGTCGCCTCCCGGTGAGGTCGTGCCCGGCCGGCCGGGACGAGCACGTCGGTGGCCGGCTGCCCGAGCTCGACGCGCAGCTCGTCGGCGAAGCGGGTGCTCATCGCGCGACGCCAGTCGGGATCGCCGTGGGGGTCGGAGTACCAGCAGTCGACCCGGGCGAGGGCGTCCGCCAGGGCCCGTTCGCCGGGCACCTCGTCGAAGCGCAGCTGGACCGGACGGGTCGTCCCCGCCGTGACGGTGACGACGAACTCGCCGTCGAGGCCGAGTCGGGCCGTGACCAGCGTGCCCGAACGGCCCAGGGGACTCAGCGAGATGCGCCGGAACCCGGTGCGCGAGCGCAGCGAATCGACCGGCACCTCGAGCGCGCGCAGCACCTCGCCGGGCTCGAGGGCGTTCTGCACCACCCCGGTGACGAAGGTGGACACCGGCTGACGACGCTCATCGCCGTCGGTGGTCCACACGAGGGCCGTGGCGTCGAGGGTCGCCATGAGCGAGGTCATCGCCCCGGCCGGCAACCCGAGGGCGACGTTGCCGCCGACCGTCGCGACGTTCCAGATCTTGAACGAGGCGAGCAGCGAGTTCGCGCACTGGTCGATCAGCGGGTGGGCGGCCCAGTCGTCGTCGGCGGGCAGCCGCAGCAGCTCGGCGATGGTGCAGGTGGCGGCGATGCCGACGACGTCGCGGCCGTCGTCGGCACTGCCTCGCTCGACGGGCGTCCACCCGAGCGAGGTCAGGTCGACCAAGCCGGTCAGCCCGGGTTGCCGTTCGGAGAACAGCCACGTGCCGCCGCCGAGGGGACGCTCGCCGGGCGCGAAGACGATCTCGTCTCGACGTGACGGGGTGCGGATCTCGCGAACGGTGGTCAGGTCCATGGGAGCACCCACTCTGCACGACCGGGGTTTCGAGCATGTGTCGGCTCGCTCGGCGTCGAACGACCGTCACCGATCCTCGTGCCCCCGCTCGGAGCCCGGGAGGCGCGGGTCGGCCAGCCGCTCCCGTCGCGTCGGGGCACCGTCGCTAGGGTGTGCGTCATGATCGAGCTCGACGACGCCACCCTGCGTTCGCATCTGCTGGCCGCCCTGAACGTCGAGCGATGGGCCGACGACGTCGCCGCGCAGTCGCCGTTCGCCGACGCCGACGCCTTGATCACGGTCGCGGCCGCCGCCGCGACGCCGCTCAGCGCCGCCGAGATCGACGAGGCGATGGCGCACCACCCGCGCATCGGCGAGAAGCCGGTCGGCGACGGGGCCGCCCAGGAGTTCAGCCGACGCGAGCAGGGCTCGGCGGCCGACGCCGACGACGAGACCCTCGCGCAGCTGCTGGCCGAGGGCAACGCCGCGTACGAGCAGCGCTTCGACCGGGTGTTCCTCATCCGCGCCGCCGGTCGGAGCCGGGCCGAGATCGTGGGCGAGCTGCACCGGCGGCTCGGGCTCGACGACGACACCGAGCAGCGCATCGTCGGGGCGGAGCTGCGCGACATCGCCCTGCTGCGGCTGCAGACGACCTTCGCCGAGCCGGCGTCCACCGGCCGCACGGACGAGGTCGGCGCATGAGCCACGTCACCACGCACGTCCTCGACGCCGCGCTGGGCCGCCCGGCGGCCGACGTCCCCGTCGCGCTCTTCGACGCCCAGGGTGTCGAGCTCGCCACCGGAGTCACGAACGCCGACGGGCGCGTGCCCGAGCTCGGCCCGGACGCCCTGCCCGCCGCCGACTACCGACTCGTCTTCGAGACCGCCGCCTACTTCGCGGCGTCGCGGCGTGACACGTTCTACCCGCGTGTGACGATCGACTTCACCCTCGCCGACGAGTCGAGCCACTACCACGTGCCCGTGCTGCTCAGCCCGTTCGCGTACTCGACCTATCGCGGCAGCTGACCCCCCTCGCACGGCGGCTCAGTAGTCGGTGCGGTGGTCGTGGGTCAGCCACGCCTCGAACGGCGCCGGCGCGTTCGTGGGGCGCACCTCGTCGACGGGGAGGTCCCAGGTGGACCGGTCGCGCGCGAAGAGCTCGTAGAACTCCAGGTCGTCGAAACCGCCGCGCGCGGCGTCGTGCCGGTCGGCGGCGTACACGACCCGGTCGACCCTCGCCCAGAGCGACGCCGAGAGGCACAGCGGGCACGGTTCGCACGAGGTGTAGAGGGTCGTGCCGGCGAGGGAGAATTCGCCGACCGCCTGGCACGCCGCGCGGATCGCGGTGACCTCGGCGTGCGCGGTGGGGTCGAGGTTGGCCGTCACCCGGTTCTGCCCCTCGGCCACGAGCTCGTCGCCACGCACGATGACGGCCCCGAACGGTCCGCCCCCGTTCGCCACGTTCTCGACGGCCAACTCGATCGTGCGCGCCAGCCAGCGGGCGTCGTCGGTTCCGGTCACGGTGTCTCCTCGGGGTGTGGCGGGTGTGGGGTCGATGGACTCGACGACGCTCATGCGAGGCCCGCGGACGCACGCCAGGCGTCGTGGGCCGGCGGCGCGTCGTCACGCAGCACGGTGGCCTCGATCAGACCGTACGGGCGATCGGCGGCCCAGAAGACCTCGCCCGGGTTCTCGAGGCCGAAGGGTGAGAGGTCGTAGGCGAAGTGGTGCTTGTTGGGTGCCTTGAGACGCACCTCGACGATCGAGGGGATCGCCTCGAGGACGGCCGTGCCCATGTGCCACAGGGTCTGCTGGAGGGCGAGCGACTGCAGGGTGGCGAACTCGCGGACCATCAAGCGCTTGACCTCGGCGTACGTGGCCTCCCAGTCGACGTCGGTCGTGCCGAAGCGCCATTTCGCGTCGAGGGCCGTCGCCATGACGCGGTCGTGCGTCTCGGGCAGGGTCGTGAACTCGTCGGTCAGGAACCCGGCGAACTCGGAGCCGGTCGACTTGAGCAGGACCAGGTCTTTCAGGCCGCCCACGACGTACTCGCCGGTGTCGTCGACCGTGACGGCGGCGGTCCGGACCTCTTGCCCCGAGCGCAGCCAGGTGTGGTCGTGCTCGGTGCCGTCGACCACGGCCCGCTGCCAGTCGTACTGCTCGATCTCGATGCGGGCGCCCGTCACGGGCTCGACGTCGTGCACGAAGTGGCGGGCGAGCTCGAGCCCGAAGCGCTCGACGGCCTCGACGCCCTTCGACTTCGCGAAGGCGAACGCGGTGTTCTTCTGGGTGTCGGTCGGCAGGACGGCGCTCTGGTCGCCGCGGAGGTACGCCGCGTCGAAGGGGCCGCGCAACGCGGTCGTGACGTTGACGTCGCGGATCTCGTGTCGGGGCCCGTCGCGGTAGAAGCGCACGAGTCGCGACTCTGCTTTGCCGTACTGGTTGTCGCCGAGGATGATCGCCATGCGGCGATGATCACACAACCGTGTGAACGACTTGTTTCACGATCGACGAATTGTGAACAACTCGTTTCAGAAGGCTTGTCGGGACGAGGCGTCCACTCGCTACTGTGCTGGGCATGGCGATCTCCGAGGCGACCCCAGCGCCCCCGTCGGGCCCCGTTCCCGCGACTCCGATCCTGCAGCCCCTGTCGCCGGGCGACCGTGACGGGGCCGTTCCCTACGTGCCCGCGACACTCGCCACCACCCTGTGGGGGCGCTTGCCCTGCGCCTCCGACGAGCCGGTGCTCACGATCGACCCGGGCACGGCCGTCCTCATCGACACCCTCAGTCACGAGGGCGTGCTCGACGACCAGGGGCGTGACCCCCGGGCCTTCTTCGCCCGTCACGGGGTGCCTGCCGACCACGTGCTCGACGACGCGGTCGCCCTGGCCGCCGCGGGCGACGAGCGGCACGGCCGAGACCCCGCCGCCGACGGACCGCACGTCGTGACGGGGCCCATCGCGATCCGCGGGGCGCAGCCCGGCGACGTCGTCACGATGACCCTGCTCGACGCGACGCCGCGGGTGCCCTACGGCGTCATCTCGAACCGTCACGGTCGCGGCGCCCTCGCCGGCGAGTTCCCGCTCGAGGCCGGCCCGGTCAGCGTCTTCGCGGCCGTCGACCACGAGCCCGACGGTTCACTCGTCGGCACCCTGCCGCTCGTACCCGGCGCCGAGCACACCGTGCGGTTCCCCCTGCACCCGTTCCTCGGCATCATGGGCGTCGCCGTCGCGGGCGACGAGCGACCGCACTCGGTGCCGCCGGGCTCACACGGGGGCAACGTCGACATCGCCCTGCTGACCGAGGGCGCCTCCCTGCACCTGCCCGTCCAGGTGCCCGGGGCCCTCGCCTACGTCGGCGACCCGCACTTCGCCCAGGGCGACGGCGAGGTCGCACTCACCGCGATGGAGGCCAGCCTGCGCGTCACGGTCCGCTTCGACCTGGTGCCGCGTGCCCAGGCCGTGGCACTGTTCGGCGAGATCGCCGGGCCGCTGGCCGAGACCGCCGAGTTGCTCGTGCCCACCGGTCTCGACGAAGACCTCGACGAGGCGGTCCGCGCCTGCGTCCGCGCGGCGATCGACCTGCTCGAGGCCCGCTACGGCATGGACCGCAGTCTCGCCTACGCCTACCTGTCGGCCGCGACCGACTTCGACATCTCGCAGGTCGTCGACCTGGTCAAGGGCGTCCACGCCCGCATCCGCAAGGCGGACTTCGGTGGTTGATGCGACGCCCCCCGACCTGCCCCGGCACGAGGAGGCACGGGTCGGCTCGGGCACCGTCCCCACGACCGTCGAGGGTGACGTGCCCGACGGCCTGAGCGCCGCGTTCGACGCCTACGAGCGGGCGCTCGCGGCCGACGACCAGGTCGCGCTCGCCGCCGCCTTCGAACCGACCGCCACGGTGATGCGTGCCGACGCCGGTGGTCTGTTGGTCGGGCACGACGCCATCGCTGCCTTCCGGGGGAGGCGGGGCTCGGGTCCGGTGCGTCGTGTGGTCGAGTGCCACGTGCGGGTCCTCGACGCCGACACCGCCCTGGTCGTGTCGGTCAACGCCCCGGCCTCCGGTGGACGCGGTGTCGTCACGCAGCTCTGGCGCCGAGAGTCGGGTTCGGGTTCGGGTTCGGGTTCGCAGGGTGCTCGCCCGTGGCGGATCGCGTCGGCGCAGGTGCAGGCGTCGCCTCCGGCGATCGACCGCCGGGTCTGGCGGGTCGTGGGCGAGCCGCTCGTCTCGGGTCGGCGCGACGACGGGGTGACCGACACCGCGCCTCCTGCGGGCTCTCGGGCTGAGTCCGGCGGTGGTGGAGGCGGTGCGCCGCCGTCGGCACGAACGCTCGCAGGCGAGACCGTCGCCGTGAAGGACCTGTTCGCCGTCGCGGGCCACGCGATCGGCGCCGGGGTGCCTGCACGGCTCGCCGGTGCGACCCCCGAGACCCGGCATGCGGCCGCGGTGCAGCACCTGCTCGACGCCGGAGCCGACCTGCAGGGCATCGCCCAGACCGACGAGTTCGCGTACAGCATCGCGGGCCGCAACTCGGCCTACGGCACCCCACCGAACCCCGCCGTGCCGGGGGCGATCTCGGGCGGTTCGACCAGTGGCCCGGCGGCGGCCGTGGCCCTCGGGCAGGCGAGCATCGGCCTCGGCACCGACACGGGCGGGTCGCTCCGGGTGCCCGCGTCGTACCAGGGCCTCTGGGGCCTCCGCACGACGCACGGGGCCGTTGACCGTGCCGGTCTCCTGCCGCTCGCGCCGAGCTTCGATACGGTCGGCTGGTTGACGCGAGACGTCGACCTGCTCCGCCGGGTGGCCGAGACATCGCTGTCGGCAGCCGATCAGGTGCCGGTCGAGCCGTCCTACGTGGTCGACCCCGGACTGCTCGCCTCGGTCACGCCCGAGGTGCGGGCCGAGTTCGGGCGGGCCCTCGACAAGGCGACCGCGGCGGGACGCATCGAGCGTCCCGAGCCGGTCGTGCTGGGCGACGTCGCGCAGCTGTTCGAGCTGTTCCGCGTGCTGCAGGCCTTCGAGGCCTGGCAGTCCGACGGCGACTGGATCACCGCGCATCCGGGCGAACTCGCCGCCGACGTGGCGGCCCGCTTCGCGTTCGGCGCGACGATCTCGCCCCGGCAGGCCGAGGAGGCGCGGGTCGCCCTCGGCCACGAACGTCACCGTCTCGAGTCCCTCCTCGACGGGCGGGTGCTGCTCCTGCCGAGTGCGTCCTCGGCCGCGCCCTCGCTCGGCGCGACCCCCGCCGAGGTGGACGCGGTGCGCTCGGCGACGCTCGGTCTGACCTGCGTCGCCGGCGTGCTCGGTGCTCCTGCCGTCTCGGCGCCCGTCCTCGAGGTGCCACTGGCCTCCGGGCGGCGGGCACCCGTCGGGCTGTGCCTCGTGGGGCCGCGCGGGTCGGACCTGTCCCTGCTCGACCTCGCGGCGACCTGGGCGACCTGATGCTCGCCGCTGACGGGGGCCGAGGAGTTCACCTGCATGAAACACGGGTTGCGTAGGGTGGGCCGGGTGAAACGCGTCTTCCAGCCGATCGACCCGCCCGCCCGCCTGTTGATGGGCCCCGGCCCGATCAACGCCGACCCCCGGGTGCTCCGGGCGATGTCGGCGCAGCTCGTCGGGCAGTACGACCCCGCCATGACCGCCTACATGGACGAGACCCAGGCGCTCTACCGTGAGGTGTTCCAGACCTCGAACGAACAGACCCTGCTCGTCGACGGCACCTCGCGCGCCGGCATCGAGGCCTCGCTCGTCTCTCTGATCGAGCCGGGCGACAAGGTGCTCGTGCCCGTCTTCGGCCGCTTCGGGCACCTGCTGCGCGAGATCGCCGAGCGCTGCGGGGCCGAGGTCCACGTCATCGAGGTGCCCTGGGGGCAGGTCTTCGCCCTCGAGACCATCGTCGAGGCGATCGAGCGCGTCCAGCCGAAGCTGCTCGCGGTCGTGCACGGCGACACCTCGACGACCGTCGCCCAGCCGCTCGAGGGGCTCGGCGAGGTCTGCGCCCGCCACGGCGTGCTGTTCTACACGGACGTCACGGCGTCGATCGTCGGCAACACCTTCCGCACCGACGAGCTCGGCCTCGACGCCGTCAGCGCCGGCCTGCAGAAGTGCCTCGGCGGCCCCTCGGGGTCCTCGCCCGTCACCTACGGCGAGCGGGCCGTCGAGGTCATCCGGGCCCGCACGTCGATCGAGGCCGGCATCCGCACCGAAGGCGACACGACGAGCGCCCACCGGATCGCCTCGAACTACTTCGACCTCGCGATGATCTTCGACTACTGGGGCCCTCAGCGCCTCAACCACCACACCGAGGCGACCACGATGCTCTGGGGCGCCCGCGAGTGCGCCCGCCTCGTCGTCGACGAGGGCGTGGACGCCGTGGTCGCGCGACACGAGCTGCACGGCCGCGCCATGCTCGCCGGGGTGCAGGGGCTCGGCCTCGAGACCTTCGGCGACCTCGCGCACAAGATGAACAACGTGGTGGCCGTGGTGATCCCCGACGGGGTCGACGGCGACCGGGTGCGTGGCGCCCTGCTCGCCGACTTCGGCATCGAGATCGGCACCTCGTTCGGCCCGCTGCACGGCAAGGTCTGGCGCATCGGCACGATGGGCTACAACGCGCGTCGCGACACCGTCCTCACGACCCTTGCCGCGCTCGAGGCCGTGCTCCGTCGCGAGGGCGCGCCGATCACGAGCGGCGGCGGCGTCGGGGCCGCGTACGACGTGTACCTCGACGTGGACCGCTCGGCGTCGGCCGCGACGTCCGAGGCGACCCGCGCCTCCTCGGTCGTCCCCGACCAGCAGTCGCCCGACCTCGACGCGGCGACCGCCGGAGGCGCGGCCCCGGAAGGAGGCGCGGCGTGAGCCCCGAGGCCACCACCGTCCCCGAGGGCGGTCCCCTCGACGAGGCCCGTCTCGTCCTCGAACGCTGCGACGCCCTGGCCGCGGTCTCGAGCAGCCCGACCGGCATCGAGCGCGTGTACCTCTCGCCCGAGCACGCCCGGGTCAACGCGATGGCCGGCGGATGGATGCGACAGGCCGGCATGACGACGTGGCAGGACGCGGCCGGCAACCAGCGCGGCCGCTACGAGGGCACCGAACCCGGCCTGCCCGCCCTGCTGCTCGGCTCGCACCTCGACACGGTGCCCGACGCCGGCCGGTACGACGGCATCCTCGGCGTGCTGCTCGGCATCGCCCTGGTCGAACGGCTGTCGGCCCGGGGCACCCGCCTTCCCTTCGCGATCGAGGTGCTCGCCTTCGGTGACGAAGAGGGCACCCGCTTCGGCACCGCCCTGCTCGGTTCCCGCGCGGTCGCCGGCACCTGGCTGCCCGAGTGGTGGTCCCTGGCCGACGCGGCCGGCACGACGCTGCGCGAGGCGTTCCTGGCCTTCGGTCTCGACCCCGACCGGGTCGCCGACGCCGCCCACGAACCGACCGACGTGATCGGCTACCTCGAGACCCACATCGAGCAGGGCCCCTACCTTGAGGAAGCCGATCGGCCGCTCGCCGTCGTCTCGTCGATCGCCGGGGCGCGACGTTTCGAGCTGACCCTGACCGGAGTCGCCGGACATGCGGGTGGCGTGCCGTTCCACCGTCGGCACGACGCGCTCGCCGGCGCCAGCGAGATCGTCCTGGCGGTCGAGCGCCTGGCCCGCGAGGCCGACTGCATCGCCACGGTCGGCCGGTTGCAGGCCTTCCCCGGCGGGGTCAACGTCATCCCGGGGCTCGTCGAGTTCAGCCTCGATCTCCGCGGCGAGCACGACGACCGTCGTGACCAGGTCTGGGCCGACATCCAGGCCGTCGCGACCGAGGTCTGCGAGCGTCGCGGCCTGACCTTCTCGGTGGACGAGACCCACCGCGCGCCGGCCGTCGTGGCCTCACCGCGCCTCCGGGGGTTCGTCCGCGAGGGCATCGCCGCCACCGGCGACGCCGACCCGATGGTGCTGTTCTCGAAGGCCGGGCACGACGCCATGGCCGTCGCCGAGATGACCGAGTGGGCCATGCTCTTCGTCCGTTGCGGCAACGGCGGCATCAGTCACCACCCCGACGAGATCGTCACGATCGACGACGTGGCCGTCGCGCTCGACGCCTTCGAGGCCGCCGTGCACGCGGTCGCCGCGGCGCACCCGGTCGCGGCGCGGGCGTCCGCGTGACCGGGCCGCACGGCGACAACACGCGCGGCGACGACGCGCACGGCGACGTCGCCGCTGCCGCCGCCACCGCCGGTGCGGAGCAGTCGGAGGGCGCAGGAGGCGCGGGCCCGGTCGAGGGGGCGGGCATCCGTGATCGCATCGACTCGGGCTACGGCCGCCTCTCGCCGCAGGAGCAGCGAGCCGCCGACTTCATCCTCGACCACCTGGACGACCTCGCCGTCTACACCGCGACCGAGATCGCCGAGCAGAGCGGGGTCTCGAAGGCGACGGTGTCGCGGTTGTTCCGGCGGCTCGGCTTCACCGACGCGCAAGAGGTGCGCGACCAGGCGCGGGCGTCGCGCAGCCGTGGCGTCCCGGTCGGGCCGACCCGCGCCTCCGGGGGGCTCGCCGAGCACGCCGAGGCCGAACGACGCAACCTCGACGTGATGCTCTCGGGGCTCGCCGACGGCCGGCTCGAGCGGGCCGCGGCGTTGGTCGCCGGGGCCGAGCGCGTCGTCGTGGCCGGGTTCCGCAACAGCTACCCGGTGGCACTCCACCTGCGGCAGCAGCTGGTCCAGGCGCGGGACGACGTGCGCGTGGCGCCGCAGCCCGGTCAGTCCATCGGCGAAGAGCTGGTCGGGCTCGGGGCGCGGGACGTCGTCGTCCTCGTGGGGTTCCGCCGTCGGCCGGCCGGCTTCGCCGGCGTCCTGTCGTCCCTGGCTGCGCGCGGCGTGCCCGTGGTGCTCGTGGCCGATCCGTCACTGCGCGGCGTCGACGTGACCGTGAGGCTCGACTGCCCGGTCGAGACCCCGGCCCCGTTCGACAGCTACGCGAGCGCGATGAGCCTGGCCGCCCTGCTGGCCGGGGCCGTCCTGACCGAGACCGTGCGCGCCGGACGCCCCGAGGGTGGCCGCAGCCGCGTCGCCGAGATCACCGAGCTGTACGCCGAGCTCTCCGAGCTCGAGTAGGCCGACAGCCGACTCTCGAGGTGCAGGACCGACCAGCGGGTCACGCACGCCGAGGGGCTGGCCGTGCTCAGCGGCGCAGCACCGGCCCGTGACCCGGCAGCACGACCCGCGCCCCGCGGTCGACCAGGCGGCCGTAGGTGCGGCCCGCCTCGGCGAGGTCGGAGTGGAAGATCGGGTGCAGCATCTGCACGCCGTCGAGCCGTGAGGTCGGGTGGCCGGTCACGAGGGCGTCGCCTGTGATCAGGACGTCGTCGTCGGGCAGCGCGAAGACGGTGTGCCCGGGGGTGTGACCGACCGCGGCCGTCGGCACGACGCGGTGACCGCTGAACGTGCGTGACGCCCCGAGGTCGAGCGGCACGACGTCGGTCACGGCCACGTCGCCCAGGCCTCCGGCGCGCACCGCGTGCAGCACCCAGCGGGCGAACCGCGGCTTGTACAGGTGCGGCAGGACGTCGCCGACGGTGACCTGGTGCAGCTGCTCGCGGGTCACGTTCGGCACCTCGGCGGGTGCCGCGAAGACCTCGAACTCGTGCCGCCGACGCAGGGCCGTGACGGTGCCGATGTGGTCGCTGTGCCCGTGCGTCACGAGGACCGACGTGAGTCGGGCGTCACCGGCGCCCGTCGCCGACGCCACGGCCCGCAGCGACGACTCCACCAGCTCGAGGTCGGCCGGGTAGCCGGCGTCGACCAGCGTCAGCGTGCCGTCGCCCGCGAGGATCGTCCAGTTGGACGCGGGACCCTCGACGAAGTGCACGCCCGGGGCGACCTCGAGGGGAGCCGCCGCCCCCGTCGGGCTCACGCCGCGACCTCGAGGGAGGTGACGCGACCGCCCCTCACGAGGCGACCCCGGTGTCGGGACGGACGAGCAACCGCGCAGGAGGCGCGCTCGGCCCCGCCAGCCGGCCGCCCACCCACGTCGCCGCGACCTCGCCGAACAGGTGTGCGTCGTCGTACGCGGTCACGGGGTTGCGGTGCGAGAGGTCGTCGACGTCGATCGTCACGGGCATCTCGGGGGCGAATGCGACGAGGTCGGCGTCGGCGCCGACGGAGATCCGCCCCTTCGAGGGGAGGCCGACGAGGGCAGCCGTGCCCCGGGACATCCAGCCGACGACGGCCTCGAGCGGGATGCCGCGCTGCCGGGCCCCGGTCCACACGGCGCGGAAGCTCAACTCGAGACCGGAGATGCCGCCCCACGCCACGTCGAAGTCGCCGTGTGCGGCGTCGGGCCCACCGGCGAACTTGAGCTCGCGGGTCGAGGGGGAGTGGTCGCTCGCGACGACGTCGATCGTGCCGTCGACGAGAGCCTGCCAGAGCAGCTCTCGGTTGGCCTCGCCACGGATCGGCGGGCAGCACTTGAACTGCGTCGCACCGTCACCGATGTGCTCGGCGTCGAAGGTGAGGTAGTGCGGGCAGGTCTCGACCGTGAGCCGCAGACCCTCGGCCTTGGCGGCGCGGATGGTGTCGAGCGCCGTCGCGGACGAGAGGTGCAGCACGTGGGCACGACCACCCGTGGTGCGGAGGGCGTCGACCACGTGCTCGATCGCCGTGCGCTCGACCACGTCGGGACGCGAGCGGACGAACGCGTCGTACGCCGCGCCTCCTGCGGGTGTTTCGACGGACGAGGCGCCGGCTTCGGCGCCGGCGGCCGCGTCACCGGCGCCGGTCAGCGAGGCAGCGGCGGCGTCGAGCCCGTCGGGGTCTTCCGCGTGCACGATCAGCAGGCCGTCGAAGTCGGCCAGCTCGGCCATCGCCCGGTGCAGCTGCTCGGTCGACAGGTGGGGGAACTCGTCGACGCCCGAGGGCGACAGGAACGCCTTGAACCCGAAGACGCCGGCTTCGTGCAGCGCCCGCAGGTCGCCCGTGCCGAGGTTCGCCGGGATCGCCCCGCCCCAGAACCCGACGTCGACGACCGACTGGGGCCCGGCGGCGGCCCGCTTCTGTTCGAGCGCGTCGACCGTCGTGGTCGGCGGGATGCTGTTGAGGGGCATGTCGACGATCGTCGTCACGCCCCCGGCGGCGGCGGCACGGGTCGCGGTCGCGAAGCCCTCCCACTCGGTGCGGCCGGGCTCGTTGACGTGCACGTGGCTGTCGACGACGCCGGGCAGCAGCACCTGGTCGTCGGGCAACGTGACGTCGACGGTGGCGTCGACCTCGTCGGTGAGGCCGCCGATCGCGACGACGCGGCCGTCCCGGACGACGACGCTCGCCTCGCGCCAGTCGCCGTCGACCAACGCACGACGGGCCCGGACGACGAGGTCGTGGTGCACGGCGTCAGCCACGAGCGTCGCCGTTCGCTCCGTCGGTCGCCGAGCGCGCCTCCGGGGCTCCGGACGCCACGGCGGCAGCCGGGGTCGCCGTCGCCGTCGCTGCGGCTGCCGCGGCGGCCTCGGCCTCGCGCGCTACGACCTCTCTCCGCCGCTCGCGCAGCAGGTGTCCGGTCAGGGCGACGAGCAGCGTCAGCCCACCCGCGACGCCCATGCCCACGCCGATGTGCACCTGCAGCAGCAGGGCCCCGACGCCTGCCCCGGCGAGGATGAGCACCACGGCGAGCACCCGCCGGGGGAAGTTCTTGCCCGTGCCGCCGGCGAGCTTCGACTCGGACGCGAGCCCGACGATGGTCGACGTGACCACCACGGTCGTGACGTCGGCCACGGCGATCTTGCGGGCGGCGGCGGCCTGCAGGCCCATGGCGGCGCCGAGCAGGCCGGTGATCGTGAAGGCCCACGGCGTGTTCTCTTCGGGCACGACGAAGAAGGTCGAGATGCCGAGCCCGAGCAGCACGCCGCCGGTCACCCCGAACGAGATCGTGCTGCGGCCCGACCAGCCGGCACGACCGCCTCGCAGGACACGGCCGCCGATCGCGGCCCCGAGCAGGAACGCGGCGAGGGCCACGATCGGGCCGACGATCGGCAGACCGTCGGCCTGCGCGATGGCCATGCCGAGGATGACCACGTTGCCGGTCATGTTCGCGGTGAACACCCGGTCGAGGCCGAGGTAGCCGACGGCGTCGATGATGCCGGTGGTGAACGTCAACGTCAGCATCATGACGAGGTGCATGCGCGCCTGGTTGCGGCGGAACTTCTTCACGGGGGTCCTCAGGTGCTCGGCGCCGCGGGGCACGGCGGGGCGGGCGACTACGGCGGCGTCGGCGCATCGGGTCTGCCGTCGATCGTATTGTCGCGGCACCGTCGCGTGCGAACCCCGGGCCGTGCCTGTGGACGGAAGGAGGCGCGGTGCGGTCGGGGAGGAACGACCGAGAAGGGCCCGGTCAGCGGCGGCGGACGACCAGCGTGTCGGCGAGGCCGGCCGTGGCGTCGGCGGCGACCGTGCCGGTGCGGGCGAAGTCGGCCCAGACCTGACGCACCTTGCGGCCGCGGCGGTCGACGTCGTCCCAGTCGGTGGTGCCGATCAGGCGGGTGTGCGCCCAGGCCTCGCGGCCGCCGAGCAGCAGCGGCAGCTCGGTGATGTGGGCCGCGCCGAAGGCCGTGCCCTCGGGCTCCCAGGTGAACTCGAAGGTCGAGACGCGCCCGCCCGCTGCCCGGTGCCGCTCGGCGAAGGCCCGACCGGCCCGGTGGTAGACCGCCTTCGTCGTGGCGTCGATCATCACGCGCCGGATGCCCCGGCCGACCACGGGCAGCCCGAACAGCCGTTGCAAGAAGGGGGAGAACTCGGCGAACACCGCGGTCTCGTCGGCCGTGGCACCGATCAGCAGGTCGATCTCGGGCGCGACCTCGCGCCAGGCGTCGTCGGCGGCGGCTTCGGCTGGCAGCGGTGCGCGGCCGTACTGGACGCCGAAGGCCATGCCGCCGCGCAGCCCGAAGCGCTTCGCCGCCCGCTCGGCCACGGACTGCCCGGCGAGCAGCTCGTCGAGCGGGGCGTCCTTGCGGGGCGTGCCCACCGCCTCCGTCATCGCCTTCACCATGCGGCTGCGGCCGCGCGCGATGCCGAGCGGGGCGCTCTGCACGATGGCCCGGGCGAAGAGCCCCCGGGCGCCCTCGCTGATCATCAGGTGCGCGATCGCGTCGCCGCCGGCCGACTGGCCGAACAGGGTGATGCGAGACGAGTCGCCACCGAACGCCTCGATCGTGTCGTGCACCCAGCGGACCGCCGCGAGCTGGTCGAGCAGCCCGAGGTTGGCGGGAACCTCGTCACCGACGCCGAAGAAGCCGAGCATGCCCAGCCGGTAGGTCACGGTGACGACGATCACGCGCTGCTCGGCGACCAGGGCGCGCGGGTCGTAGACGCGCAGGTCACCTGCACCGGACACGTACGAGCCGCCGTGGATCCAGACCATGACCGGCACGCGCTCGTCGGCGAGCAGATCGGCGGGCAGGGTGATCGAGAGGCGCTGGCAGTGCTCGTCGTCGACCATGCCGACGGCGGCACCCTCGATCAGGGCGTCGAGCCCGGGTGCCGCGACCTGCGGCGAGGCGGGAGCACGGTCGAAGGCGAGCAGCGGGGACGACCAGGGCGCGACCGGGCGCGGCGGCTCGAAGCGGTCGGCCTCGGCGTAGGGCACCCCGAGCACCCGCACGACGGCACCGTCGACGCGGCCCACGACGCGCCCCGAGGGGGTGTCGAACTCGCGGCGGGCAGCCCGGTCGTCGGTGTCGACGACGGGTTCGCCCGGGCTGGTCGGCGTGCTGGCGGTCGAGCGGGGAGCGTCCTGGGTCACCCGACCATCGTGCCCCTCACCGCCCGTCTAGGCTCGCGGGATGACCGCCGACACCCCTCCCGCCCCCGGCTCGTACCGCCACTTCAAGGGCGGCCGTTACGAGGTGCTCGGCACCGCCCGTCACAGCGAGACCGACGAGCCGCTCGTCGTCTACCGGGCGCTCTACGGCGAGCAGGGGCTCTGGGTTCGGCCGCTCGCCGCCTGGTCCGAGCGCGTGCGACGCGACGGGTACGACGGCCCGAGGTTCGCGCCCGAGGACTGACCGGCCCGGTCGCGGCCCGTGCGCCCGCCACGCGGCGGTCGACGACCAGCCGAGGAGGCGCGGGCCGGGTCAGCGAAGTCACAGCCGGTTGATAGCCGCGCGGCCGGACACTCGGCTCATGAAGTTCTCACGTCGCTCCCAGCGCTCCCAGGGTGCAGCCACAGACGGGGGCGCCACGGACGACGCGACCCGCACCGCCGACCCCACCGCGGCCGCCGCCGACCCGACCGCGGCCGCCGCCGACCCGACCGCGGCCGCCGCCGACCCGGGCGACCCGGCCCGCGCCTCCTCGCCCGGTGCCGCACTGCCCGGTGCCGCACTGCCCGGTGCCGCGCTGCCCGGCGGTGCACCGCCCGCAGCCGCACTGCCCCCGGGCATGCTGATCGCGGGCGCCTGGGCCTGGCGCCTGCTCGCGGTGGCCGCCGCGCTGGCCGTGCTCTTCTGGCTGATCGCGACGCTCGAGGAGATCGTCGTGCCGCTGCTGATCGCGATCCTCGTGTCGGCGTTCCTCGTGCCGGTCGCGGGGTTCCTGCGTCGGCACCGGTGGCCGCGCTGGCTCGCCATCGTGGCGGCGCTGCTGGCCGGGGTGGTCGTCGTGGGCGGGCTCGTGCTGCTCGCCGTGACGCAGATCCGGGCGGGACTGCCGCAGATCGAGAAGCAGTCCGTGGCGCAGTACGACCAGCTGACGACCCTGCTGCAGGGGCCGCCGTTCCAGCTGACGAACGCCGACGTCGACGGCTACCTGAAGGACGCGCAGAACGCGCTGCAGACCGAGAGCAAGGCGATCCTCAGCGGCGTGCTGTCGATCGGCACCGCTGCCGGCCACCTGCTGGCCGGAGGCCTGCTGACCCTCTTCGCGACGATCTTCCTGATGATCGACGGCCGTGGGGTCTGGGCCTGGACCGTCCGCCTCTTCCCGAAGGCGGCCCGGCCGGCCGTCGACGGGGCCGGCCAGGCGGGCTGGCACACGCTGACGTCGTTCGTCCGCGTGCAGATCGTCGTCGCCGCGGTCAACGCCGTCGGCATTGGCCTCATCGCGTTCGTCCTCGGGCTGCCGCTCGCCGTGCCGATCGCGATCCTGGTCTTCCTGGCGTCGTTCATCCCGGTCGTCGGTGCCATCGTGACCGGCGCGCTCGCCGTGGTCGTCGCCCTGGTCTTCGCGGGGCCGGTGCAGGCCGTGGTCATGCTGGCCGGAGTGCTCGTCGTGCACCTGCTCGAGGCCCACGTGCTGCAGCCGCTGGTCATGGGTTCGGCCGTGCGGGTGCACCCGCTCGCGGTCGTCTTCGCCGTGGCGGGCGGGTCGTACGTGGCGGGCATCCCGGGCGCGCTCTTCGCCGTGCCGACGGTGGCCGTGCTCAACGTGATGGTCAAGTACGTGGCGACGGGGTCCTGGCGTCGATCCCGCGTCGCGGACGACGTCGTAGCGGCGCCCGAGGCGTCGTGATCGTGGGTCGCTGACCTGCTCGACCCGAGCCTCCTTCGCTCGGATGAGGGAGGCGCGGGTCGATGTCATCCGCTGGGCTGATGCGCCGGACTGCCCGGTTCGACACGGGATTGTGTGGTTCTACTCAGGAAGTCTCTGCATACTCGTCACTTCGCCCGGGCGCGTGCGCCCCTGTCGATCGAGTCCCCACTCGACCGAGCAGCCGTGGCGGACGAGTCGAGGCCCCACGGCCTCGCGAGACCGACACCGACCTGTCACGGCCCCTCGCCCCGTCGCGTGGACTTCGGCCACCCGTGAGCGCCCCCGAGCGCCCGGCGTGGCCGCGCCGTGTGCGCCCCGCCCGACCGGAGGCGCGGGTCGGCCGAGCACGAGGACCACATGACCACCGAGAACACCCCTGCCCCCGGCGAGGACTCCGTCACCGCCGAGTCGACCCCGACCGCCGAGGCTCCTGCCACGCGCCGCTCGCTCTCCGCCGGCCGCCGTCGCAGCGCTCGTCGCCGCCTGTCGCTGATCGGAGGCGTCGCCGCGGTCGCCCTCGTGGCGGGGACCGGTTTCGCGGTCACCTCGATGTCGGCCGCCGGTGCGGACACCATCTCGGCCGAGCAGCACGCCGCCGACGTCAAGCAGCAGAAGGCCGACATCGCCACCTCGCTGGCGCAGGCCAAGGCGCGCTCGACGATCCAGATCGCGAACCAGGTCGTCGCCTCGACCTCGAGCCGGACCGACGCCAGCGAGTTGCAGACGCAGGTCGCCTCGCTCGCCGACTACGAAAAGCTCGACGCCTCGACGCTGAACGACCGCGTCGAGAAGACCGCGCTCTCGGCGCAGACCGTGCAGTCCGCCGCCGCCGAGGCCGACCGCCAGGCCGCTGCTGCCGCCGCTGCCGCGCAGGCGGCCGCCGAGGCCCAGGCCGCTGCCGAGGCGAAGGCCGCCGCCGAGGCCGCCGCTGCCGCCGAGGCCGCCCGTGCCGCGTCCGACAACTCGGTGGCCGGGGCCAAGGCCACGGCGCAGTCCCTCGCGTCGTCGCAGTACGGCTGGGGCAGCGACCAGTTCTCGTGCCTGGTCTCGCTCTGGACGAAGGAGTCGGGCTGGAACTACAAGGCCTACAACGCCAGCGGCGCGACCGGCATCCCGCAGGCCCTGCCCGGCAGCAAGATGGCCTCGGCCGGCAGCGACTGGGCGACGAGCGCCAAGACGCAGATCACCTGGGGCCTCGGCTACATCAAGTCGGTCTACGGCACTCCGTGCGGCGCCTGGTCGCACTCACAGTCCGTCAACTGGTACTGAGCCGACCCTTCCGCGGCTCGGGTCGCACCGCCTTCTGAACGTCGCACCGCGCACACGCGCGGTGCGACGTTCAGTTCGTGGTGCGATGCCGGGTCGACGGGGGCCGGCCGCTAGTTCTGCGGGGGGATCGTCTGCCGGTCGGTGGGCTTGTCGGTGGTGACCGGCGTGGGGCGCGGGCTGGGACCGGGGCTGGGGCTGGTCGGGCTCGGCGTCGGCGTGACGGTGCCGCCGGTAGGAGGCGCGGGTGCCGGCGTCGGGATCTCGGGCGTCGACGACGGGCTCACGCTCGGGCTGACGGTCACCACGGGGTCGTCGTCGTCACCCCCGCAGGCCGTCAGCATCCCCAACGCGAGCACGACCGTCGCCGCGGCCGCACCCGTGCGCCCGCTCGTCCTCAGCCGTCCACGCTTCGTCGTCGTCCCCATGTCGGGAGCCTACGCGGGGGCCGTGGGCCTCCGCGGGTGTCGCGAACCTCCGCGGAGCGAGCGCGGTCCTCGAGAATCCGTGATCCGGTACGTACCGGATCAAGCTGTCGAGGGGATGGAAGTCCCCGGGCCTGCCCGACAGGTCTGGACGCCTGTCAGGTCGCGACGCGCAACGCGTGACGCCGCGCGGCAGGTCGCGCCGGGCGGCAGGTCGCGACGCGTGCCGGGTCGGGCCGGGTGCCAGGTGGCGACGCGCGACATCGCACCCCACGCAGCAGATCACACCGCCCGGCTCAGACCGCGCCCACCAGCGTCCACGCCCCGCCGTCGCGACGCGTCACCCGACCTTGCACGACGTCGGCCAGCTCGCCCACGGTGGCCTCGACGACGGCCCCGATGCGGTGCGCGGGCTCGTCGGCGGCGCACTCGTAACGCACCACCAGGCGGGGCTCGCCGCGCACCAGCGTGACGTCGCTCGCCTCGACCGTGGTCAGCCCCGCCGCGCTCGCGGCGGCCGCGGGCAGCACGGAGTCGGGCCGCACCCCGGGTCGCAGGGTGCCGACGGTGAGCGTGACGCGGTACGAGGGCATGCGTTCATCCAACCCGGCACCACCGACATCGAGCGGCGGTCCCAGCAGGGTCGCAGCCGCTTCACGGCACACCCCGAAACACGCCCGACTCACGGACGTGCCACCCTCTCGTCATGAAGCGCACCGCGTCCGCCCGGCTCGAGTTCGACGTCGACGGCCCTGCCGAGTTCGTCCTGTCGATCGCCGCCTCCCGCGCCTACGCCCCGGCCGGCACAGGAGCGGCAGCCGGCACAGGAGCGGCAGCCAGCACAGGCGGCACAGCCGGCACGGCCGGCACCGCCCGCATCACCGAGGAGGCGCTGGCCGTCACCCAGCACGGCGCACCCCTCGAGATCCGCGAGCTGCACGACCACCACGGCACCCTCCTCCACCTGTGCGAGGTCGGGGCCGGCCGGGTCACCGTGGACTACCGGGTCGTCGTCGACGGACGCCTCGACGAACCCGCCGTCGACGAGCTGGACCTCGTGCGGTACCGTCGCCCGAGCCGCTACTGCGAATCAGACACGCTCAGCCCCACCGCCCGCGCCGAGTTCGGCGGGCTCGACGGGCGCGAACTGCTGGCCGCGGTCGCGACGTGGGTCGGCTCGCACCTCGCCTACGTGCCCGGGGCCAGCGCTCCGACCGACGGCGCCGTGCAGACCCTGCTCGACCGGCAAGGCGTCTGCCGCGACTACGCCCATCTCGTGATCGCCCTGTTGCGTGGGCTCGACGTGCCCGCGCGGCTGGTCAGCGTCTACGCCCCGGGCCTGTCGCCGATGGACTTCCACGCCGTGGCCGAGGCCTTCGTCGACGGCGCCTGGCACGTGGTCGACGCCACCGGGCTGGCACCACGGCAGACGTTGCTGCGCATCGCGACCGGCCGGGACGCCTCCGACACGGCGTTCCTCTCGAGCCACGGCGGCCGGGTCACGGTGGCGGGGATGCAGGTCGGAGCCGTCGCCGACGTCCTGCCGCGCGACGACGTGAGCACCTTCGTCAGCCTCGGCTGACCGCCCGCCGGCACCGCGCCTCCTGCGCTCGGCCGCCCTGCCCTGCCCTGCCCTGCCCCACCGGCCCCGCCTGCCACTGCCTCGCCTGCCGCCCCGCCCGGGGCCCGACCCACCCCGCCACGAAGTAAACAGTCCGCCACACGATCGCGTGGCGGACTGTTTACTTCGTGGCGGGGTGCGGCGTGCGGGGTGCGGCGAGCGCCTGCCCGGCGGCGTGGCTCAGTCCTCGCGGTGCGCCAGCTTCGCGCCCTCGCGGGCCCGGACGGCGGGCTCGTTCTGGTGCACGCCCGCGGGCCAGGACGACGGCCCCGCCGACCCCGCCGGGTACTCGTCGATGGCGACCTCGCCGGACTTCCAGGCCTTGACGACGGGGGCGACGATGCGCCAGCCCTCTTCCGCCGAGTCGCCGCGCACCGACAACGTCGGATCGTCGTCGAGGATGCCCTCGAGCACCTCGCCGTAGGCCGTCAGGTCGGCCGCGCCGAAGTCGGCGTGCAAGGAGGCGCGGGACAGGTCGTACGAGTCGCCCGGCCCGTTGACGTTCAGCTCGAGCGACATCTCGTCGGGCGAGATCGCGATGCGGAGGCGGTCGGGGGTGCCGCCCCCGACGAACTCCTTCGGCACGTGGGTCGGCGGGCGGAACGTGATGACGATCTCACGGCGACGCGAGGCCAGGGCCTTGCCCGACCGCAGCAGGATCGGCACGCCGGCCCAACGCCAGTTCGCCACCTCGACGACGACCTCGGCGAGCGTCTCGGTCTCGAGCGACGGGTCGACGCCGTCCTCGTCGACGTAGGCGGGCAGGGTGCGGTCGTCGACCTTGCCCTTTCCGTAGCGGGCGCGGCGGGTGTTGGCGACGGCGTCGTCGTCCCAGACGTGGGTGGCGCGCAGCACCAGCTCCTTCTCGTCGCGCAGGTCGGCGGGGCCGAGCGTCGCGGGGGCGTTCATCGTCAGCACGGCCATGACCTGCAGCAGGTGGCTCTGGATCATGTCGACCATGGCGCCGGCGTGGTCGTAGTAGCGCGCGCGGTTCTCGAGGCCGAGCTCTTCGTCGTAGACGATCTCGATGCTCTCGACGTGCTGGTTGTTGAGCATGGGCTCGATGAGGCGGTTCGCGAACCGCAGGCCGAGCAGGTTGAGCACGGTCGAGCGGCCCAGGAAGTGGTCGACGCGGTGCACCTGGTCCTCGTGCACGAGTCGCAGGACCTGCTGGTTCAGCTTCTTCGCGCTGGCGAGGTCGGTGCCGAACGGCTTCTCGAGCGCGAGTGAGGTGCCCTCGGGCAGGTCGACCTTCCGCAGGGCGGCACAGGCCTTCTCGGTGATGGCGGGCGGCAGGGCGAAGTAGATCGACGGAGGCGCGTCACAGGCCTCGACGAGGCTGCGGAGGCCGTCGACCCCGGTCACGTCGGCCGTGATGTACGTGGTCGACTCGAGCAGAGCGTCGACCGCGGGGCCGCTCGCGTGGACGCTGTCGAACGACGTCTTCACCCGCGCCTTCCACTCGGCGTCGGTGTACTCCTCGACGCCGGCGCCGATCAGCTGCACACGGCGCTTCGGTTCGAGGGCCAGCAGCCCGCCGAGGCCGGGCATCAGGAGGCGCGCGGCGAGGTCCCCGCTCGCACCCAGGATCAACAGGGTCGCCGGCTCGGGGGCCTTCTTCGCGCTCATGCCGTGCACGGTAGTGGGTCGGTCGCGGCCGTGCCCGGAGCAGGGCGGCGTAGCGTGCGGGCATGAGCGACCAGACCTACACCGCCCGCTTCGTCGGCCACGACGAGACCACCACCGAAGAACTCACCCTCATCGACGGCCTGCCGCAGAAGAGCGTCACCCGCCCCGGGGCCTCCGACGGCGAGGACCTCATGTGGGAGCTCGACGACGACGCCAGCGAAGGCGGCGAGTACGTCTACCGCTCCCTCGGCGTCTCGGGCCACGACTACAGCTGACCCGCTCCGCGCGCCGGGTCAGGCCCGGCGGGTGGGGCGCACCGAGACGACCTCGGCGGTGGCCCCGTGCGGCAGGTCGACCACGAGCCGCACGGCGTCGGCGACGGACTGCGGCTCGAGGTAGAGCGACGTGTCGTACGTGCCGCCCTCGGCCGTGACCAGCTCTCGCTGCATGTCGGTGTCGACGCGGCCCGGGTGCACCGAGCTGACCCGGACGCCGTGAGGGCGTTCCTCCTCGCGCAGGGCGTCGGTCAGCGCGCGCAGGGCGAACTTGCTCGCCGCGTAGGTGCTGCCGTCGGGCCCTGCCGTGAACCCCGAGCCGCTGTTGATCGAGACGACGGTGCCCTGCGCCGCTCGCAACGCCGGCAGCAGCTGCCGGGTCACCTCGGCCACGGCGAACACGTTGACCTCGAACACACGACGCCAGTCGTCACGCGACGTGTCGGCGACGGCCCGGCCGCCGATCACGCCGGCCGCGTGGACCAACACGTCGAGCTCGTCCAGCGGCGGCACCGTGAGCGCCGGGCCCGAGAGGTCGGCGGCCCACGCCGTCGCGGACGGGAGGTCGGCGGTGATCGCCCGCAGCGCCTCCTCGTCCCGGCCGTGGACGATCACGTGGTGGGTGCGGGCGAGGTCGCGGACGACGGCGAGGCCGATGCCCCGCGAGCCCCCGGTGACGAGTGCGGTCTTCATGGGCCCAGTCTGCCGGTCGGTCCGTCCGCGCGTCAGGTCGCTGCCGGTCGGGCCTCTGCCGGTCAGGCGAGCGGGTCGTGCCCCCAGTTCATCAGCGACCAGCGCCACTTCGTGTCCGTGACGTCGCCCGAGGGGCGCTGCTTCGAGTGGCGCGCGACGTAGCCGTGGACCTTCTCCATGTGCTTCCAGTCGGCATCGGTCAGGTCCGCCTTCTTCTTCTCGAGGATGCGCACGATGTGTCGGCCGCTCTCGTGCCCGACGGACTCGCCGCCGTCCTTCTGCCCCACCTCGCGAGACTCATCGGTGTCGAGCCACTCGCGAAGCGTCGAGGCCGTCATGTTCACGTCGTCGTGGAACTGGTCCCAGGTCTGCTGTCGGTCGTCGTCTGCCATGCGACGAGCCAAGCACGCCCCGCATCGCCGTGCCGGATCGGCGATGATGGCACGGTGCGCACCCTGACCACCGGCACCGCCGCCCTGCTGCTCGCCGCCTCGCTCGCGGTCACGCTGACCTCGTGCTCGGCCGACGGGAACAACCCGACGGTCGCGCCGCAGGCGAAGATCCCGGCAGGGCTCGCGGTCGAGGGGTACGCCATCGCCTCGCCCGATGCGACGACGGCCGCGGTCGAGGCGTTCGACCGCAGCGAGGCGGCGATCGACACGGTGGGCGTCTCGGGAGTCGCGATCACGACCGGCGGGGCCGGTGTCGCCCCGAGCGACGAGTCCGCCAACTCCCTGCGCGAGGCCGCCCAGTCGGCGGGCAAGAAAGCCGAGCTGCTGGTCGTCAACGCCGGCCAGGACGGCTTCAGCGGCGAGCTCGCGACACGGCTGCTGTCGAGCCGGGCCAACCGGGAGTTCGTCGTGTCGGGCCTCACCGGAGAAGTCGTCAACGGCGGCTGGGACGGCGTCCAGATCGACTTCGAGTCGCTCTCGGCCGCGGACGCCCCGGGGCTGGTCGACTTCGCCGCCGAGCTGCGCGACGCCCTGCCCGACGACGCCACGATCTCGATGGCCGTGCAGCCCAGCACCGACGAGACGGGGTACATCGACCTCGGATACGACCTCGCCGCCCTGTCCGACTCGGTCGACCGTTTCGTGCTCATGGCCTACGACCAGCACGGCACCGGCTTCAGCGAACCCGGGCCCGTCGGGGGCCTGCCCTGGGTCGGCGAGGTGCTCGACGCCGCGCTCGAGCTCGTCCCGGCCGACCGCCTCGACCTCGGTGTCGCGGGGTACGGCTACCGCTGGACGGGCGAAGGCACCGCAGGAGGCGCGGTGTCGGTCGCCGAGGCCCGCACCGGCGCGCAGTCCACCGGTTCGTGGGACGCCGAACAGGCCGAGTACACGGCGTCGCCCGGTGACGGCTCGACCCTCTGGTGGTCGGACGGACGCTCGATCACCGCCCGCGCCGACCTGGCCGAGTCGAAGGGACTGCACGGCGTCGCGATCTGGCAGCTGACGACAGGCGACCCGATCCGCCGCGGCTGAAGCCGGGGGAGCGTCCGCCCACCAGCTGATCCGGTACGTACCGGATCGTCCGGAGTCGGAGGGGCGGGTGCCGGGTTCGTCGATCCGGTGCGTACCGGATCACCGCGAGAAAGGGCTGCCCCTACGGCGTGACGATGCCGATCGGGCCGGTCAGCTCGGGGATCTCGCGGTCGCTGAGCAGCCAGCGGTCGCCCCTGCCGGTGACCAGGAAGGCCAGCGGGCCGGGACGGCAGACGACGAGCGCGCCGCCCTCTTGGTGCAGCACGCCGTCGAGCGCGCCACCGAGGTCGCGGTCGTCCTCTGAGCCCGAGGCCGACAGGACGGCGCAGCGGCCCTCGGCACCCATCGCCTGGAGCAGACGACGCATGCCCTCGGGGTCGCTGCGGTCGGGGCCCAGCGGGTGCGCGACGGCCATGTCGACCCACTCGACCGAACCGGTCAGGTCGGCGAGGGCCTGTTCTTCGGGGCCGGCCGGGTCGACGGCGAGGTCGTGCACGGACTGCTTGCGATCGGGCGCGGCGAAGGCCTCGAGTGCGGTGATGACGGAAAGGGGGAGCGACGCCACGGGTGTTCTCCTGTCGAGGGGTTCCGACCATCCTCCCACCCGGGGTGCCCTCACAGGTCCGTCCACAGGCGGAAACCCGAGCCGGCACCGAGTCGAGCCCCGCACTACGCTGCCGGAGAGCGGCCCGACGCGCGACGACGACCCGACCTGCCCACCCACGACGACGACGGAGACACCGTGAGCGACACCCCCGGCCAGCAGCCCTGGCAGAACCCCCAGAACCCCCAGAACCCGCAGAACCCGCAGAACCCGCAGCACTCGGCCCCGTACCAGGGTCAGCACCCGCAGCACCCACAGCACTCGGCCCCGTACCAGGGTCAGCACCCGCAGCACCCGCAGCCGCCCTACCCCGGTCCCGGCGGGTACTCCGACCCGCTCAAGGGCACGAACCCCGGCGTCAACACCTCGACCCCGTTCATCTGGGTGCTCGTCGTCCTGCCCCTCGTGCAGCTGATCGGCCTGGCCCTCTGGGACATCCCCGACTACCTCGAGCGCACCACCACGTTCACCCCGGGCGTCTACCAGTCGCCCTTCACGCCGGGCTACCTGGCCTACATGGGCATCGGGCTGGTCGTCTACGCGCTGACGGTCGTCCTCGCCTGGCTCGACCACCGGGCGCTGGTCGCCAAGGGCATCGTCAAGCCCTTCCCGTGGCCGTGGGCCTTCCTCACGGTCGTCTACGTCATCGGTCGCTCGGTCGTCGTGAAGCGCCGCACCGGGGGTGGCCTCGCCCCGCTCTGGCTCTTCATCGCCGTGTACCTGATCACGATCGTCGTCGCGTTCTCGGTCTTCATCGCGGCGTTCGTCGAGTTCGCCCGGACCGTGCCGTCGCTCCCGACGGCGCCGTAGCCCGCGACGCGAGGCGCAGGAGGCGCGGGTCGACCGAGCGGGCCGGCCCGCGCCTCCTGCGTCCCCCCTGCTGCGAGGATGGTCCGGTGACCTCCTCCACCGCACCCCGCCTCGGCCTGCTCCTCGACGTCGACGGCCCGATCGCCAGCCCCGTGACCCGCAGCATCGCGCTGCCCGAGATCACGTGCGACCTCGTGGCGCTCGCCGCCCTCGGCGTCCCGATCGTCTTCAACACCGGGCGCTCGGACGCCTTCATCCGCGACGAGGTCGTCCGCCCGTTGCTCGCGGCAGGCCTGCCCGAGGGGTCCCGCGTGCACGGCGTGTGCGAGAAGGGTGCCGTCTGGTTCACGATCGGCCCCGAGCACGGTGTCGACGGCATCGGCCCGATCGAGGTCGACTCGTCGCTCGCCATGCCCGCCGACTTCGGTGCCGAGATGCAGGCGCTCGTCGCCGACGAGTTCGCCGACCTGGTCTTCTACGACACGACCAAGCACGCGATGGTCTCGATCGAGCAGCTCACGAGCGTCGAGTCGTCGACCTACCTGGCCCGGCAACGTGACCTCGACGAGAAGGCGATGCAGGCGTTGGTCCGCCGCGGGTTCGGCGTCCGCCGACTCGACGACGTGCGGCCGGACGCGTCCGGTGCCGTGCAGTGGCGCGTCGACCCGACGATCATCTCGACCGACATCGAGTCGGTGCGGCTCGGGAAGGACCTCGGGGCCGAGCGCGCCCTCGAGCTGCTGGCGGCCGACGGCGAGCCCCCGCTCGCCTGGCGCACGGTCGGCGACTCGCGCAGCGACTACGCCATGGCCGACTGGCTGCACGCGCAGGGTCACGCGGTCGCCCACGTCGACGTCCGGCCCGCCGACGGCGTGCCTGCGACGCCCTACCCCGTGTTGACCAGCGCGACGGGCGCGATCCACGACGAGGCCGGCGCCGAGTTCCTCGCCGGCTGGCTGGCCGACCTGACCGCCTGAGTCCGGGACACGCCCGACCTGCCCCCCGGACGGGGTGAGACGGGTGAGTGTTCGACCTCAACGGGTGTCACCTCCCCGCTGTCCACGCGGGCTGTGACCCGTTCGAGGGGGCATGCCCCCCGAACGGGTGTAACGAAAGGGCTCGAACGACCCTGTACTGTTTCGACACGTCCCCGGAACGGTCCCCCGAAAGGCCCACACCGGAGGCGAGCCCGTCGATCGAGTGGCCCGAACCACTCGCAGTCGACGGACCCGAAACGGGAGCCCACGGCTCCCACCCGACCGCCGCCCACCCCGGCGCGTCACCTCGAGTCGCCGCTGTCGCCGACGCCCCTCCGGACGTCCGACGGCGGTTCCCCACCGCCGTCGGCGTCCGGTCGTCTCTCAGACCCGAACCCGGAGAGAACACGCATGTCCCGAACCATGCGCGTCCGCGACAGCGACGCCGAAAACCGACCCGACACCGCAGCGCCCGACACCGCAGCCCCCGACGCGGGCCCCGCCCTCGACCTGGCACCTCGCTCGCGGGGCGAACTGAGGCGCCTGGCACACCACGACGAGGTGCGCGGGTCGCGTGCACGCCCCTCGACGCGCATCACGAGCGACCACCACGCGTCGGTCGTCTCGCGCACCGAGGGCCGTGCCCACTCGCCCTTCATGGTGCTGCTGGTGCTCGCCTGCACCATGGGCATCCTGCTGTACGGGCAGTTCTTGCTGAACCCCGCGAACCGGGGCGACCTGCTGCCCTACGTCGCGGTCATCATCGCCGAGGCCGTCCTGGTCCTGCAGGCGTTGCTCGCGATGTGGACGATCCTCTCGGGGGGTCAGAACCCCCGCGACTTCGACTTCCACTCGACGCAGGACACGCTCTACGACGAGGACGCCATCGACCGGCTCGGCGTGCGCGACCAGCCGCACCTGTGGCCGATCGTCGTCGACGGGAAGACCGTGGTCGTGGACGTCTTCGTCACGGTCTACGGCGAGGAGCTCTCGAAGATCGCGATGACCGTCCAGGCCGCCGTCGCGATGCAGGGTGCGCACCGCACCTGGGTGCTGGACGACGGTCGCAGCGACGAGGTCAAGGACCTCGCCGCGACCCTCGGCGCCCGCTACATCCGCCGGTTGACCAGCCACGGCGCCAAGGCGGGCAACGTCAACTACGCCCTCTCGGTGGCGAAGGGCGACTACTTCGCCATCTTCGACGCGGACTTCGTGCCCAAGCCGATGTTCCTGCACGAGACCGTCCCTTTCTTCATCGACGAGAAGGTCGCCTTCGTCCAGACGCCGCAGTCGTACGGCAACCTCGTCAGCATCGTCAGCCGCGGCGCGGGCTACATGCAGGCCGTCTTCTACCGGTACATCCAGCCCGGCCGCAACCGCTTCAACGCGGCGTTCTGCGTGGGCACCAACGTCATCTTCCGCCGCGCGGCGATCGACGAGGTCGGCGGCATCGACACCGACTCGAAGTCCGAGGACGTCTGGACGAGCCTGTTCCTGCACGAGGCCGGGTGGCGGTCGATCTACATCCCGATGACGCTGGCGATCGGCGACGCCCCCGAGACCATCGAGGCCTACAGCAAGCAGCAGCTGCGCTGGGCGACCGGTGGGTTCGAGATCCTCTTCCGGCACAACCCGCTGAGCCCCCGTCGCACCCTGACGATGGACCAGCGCTTCCAGTACACGCTGACGGCGACGCACTACCTGACGGGCATCGCCCCGCTGTTGCTGATCATGGTGCCGCCGATGGAGATCTTCTTCGACCTGCGGCCGATGAACCTGCACATCTCGGTGCTGCAGTGGCTGCTCTTCTACTCGGGCTTCTACCTGCTGCAGATCGCGCTGGCGTTCTTCACGCTCGGGTCGTTCCGCTGGGAGGTCCTGATGCTCGCCTCCGTCTCGTTCCCGATCTACGTCAAGGCGTTGTGGAACGTGCTGAGCGGCAAGGACACCGCCTGGCACGTGACCGGCGGAGGCAAGGCGTCGAGTCCGTTCAACGTGCTCGTCCCCCAGGTGCTGTTCTGGCTCTTCCTGTCGCTCACGTCCCTCGTGGCGATCTGGCGCGACTGGGACAACCGGGTGCTCACGCTCGCCACGGTGTGGAACCTGATCAACACCGCCGTGCTCTCGGCGTTCCTGCTGGCGGCCCTGCGTGAGGCCGGGTCGATCAAGCGGGCGGCCCGCTCGGGGTCGAGCGCTCGCACGACCGTCGCCGGTCCCGTCACCACCGGCCCGGTGGCCGTGCAGACGCTCCGCACCCAGGTGGCCCGACCGCTGCCCCGCAGCCACGACGAGTTCCTCGAGCTGTCGGCCGAGCAGCGACACGAGCAACGGCGGCGCGACGACGAACGCCGTCACCTGCTCGAGGCCCGACTGGCCGTCACCGACGAGCAGCACGCCGACGAGCACCGCGCCGACGAGGCGCCGCACGCCGGAGCCGCGACCGGACCCGACCGACACGACACGAACGACCGAGAGAAGGTGGTCTCATGACCTGGGGCAACAGGATCAAGATGACCGTGGGCATCCTCGTGGTGATCGCCCTCGTGGCCGTCTTCACCGTCATCTTCACGCAACGGCAGGCGCAGGTCATCAGCACCAGTGCGGCCATCGCGAGCCAGGACTTCTCCGTCGGCACCGACTACAGCGGCACGGTCACCTCGACCGACGCCGAGGTCGGCGACCGGGTCTCGAAGGGCGACGTCCTCTTCTCGCTCCAGAGCCCCTCGCTGCAGAAGGACCTCGCCGACGACGTGGTCGTCCCCGACACGGACGCCTACACGGTGGCCGACGACGGCACGATCACCTTCATGGCCACCGTCGACGGCACGCTGTCGCAGCTCGACGTCCGCGAGGGCGGGTTCCTCGGGTCGGGCACGTCCGTCGCGACGATCGAGAAGGCCGGCACGCTCTTCGTGGACGCCGACTTCACGCTCACGCCCCGCGACTACGAGCGCATCCAGGACGGCGCGACCGTGGACGTCATGCTGCCGAACCAGCAGGTCGTCGAGGGCAGCGTCGACCTGGTCAGCGTGCAGACCAAGGACGGCGCGGCCGCGGCCACCGTCCGCGTGGTCAGCGACCAGCTGAGTGAGGGGGCCTACAACGGCCTCGTCGCGAGCGGCACGCCGGTCGAGGCGACCATGCACCTGCGCGACGACGGCATCCTCGCGGGTCCGGTGGACACCATGCAGGACTTCCTGCGCCAGATCGGGGTCTGACGATCCCCGGCGCACGGAGCAAGACGACGGGTCGGTCCGACCGACGGGATCGTTCGGGATCACCGATCGGTTCCGGGCCGGCCCGTCACCCCCAGGAGGCACGGGTCGACACCCGACGCGACCCGCGCCTCCTGACCCTCCGCCGCGTGGTCGCGGGCGTCGCCCTCGGCACGGCCGGCGTGCTCGTGCTGGCCGGGTGCACCGGCGGCTCGGGCACCGACGGCGACACCACGGGCCGACCCGACGCCAGAGGCGACGTGTTCCCCGCCTCGCAGGTCGACCCCCTCGTGGCCGCCCTGCCGCAGGAGTCGGTCGGCGACGTGCCGACCATGCGCCTCGCCGACGGGCTCGTCCCGCCGACCAACACCTGGTTCTCGGGGCTCGTGTTCGGTGACCAGCCGACGCCCGTGTTCCCGTTCCCGATCTCGTTCCAGCTGACGGAGACCGGCTTCGCGACGGGGCTGCCGGTGCCGGTCGCCTCCGAGAAGGCGATCGTGTCGCCCGCCCTGCCCGACGTCACCCTCGACGTCGGGGCCTCGGCGACCGAGGTCAGCGCCTACGACGAGGTCTCGGTGACGATCGCGCACCTCGACGGCGACACGGTTCTCGGCCACACGACCGTCGCCGAGGGCTCGCCGCTCGTCTCGTACACCGCCGCGTCCGCGCAGACCGACACCCTCGGCACGGCCGTGACGGCCGTCGGCGAGGGGCGCGGCACGTTCACGGTCGGCGACACGACGTGGGGCGTGGCCGTCACGGGCGGCAGCCTCGACGGCACGGCGGTCCGGCTCGACGAGGGCGGCTCGGTCGTTCTCGTGCCGCTGCCCGACGGGGCCACCGACGCGCAGGTGGGGACGGTGCTCGACGCGGCCGCCTCGCCGCTGGGGTCGGTGACCACCGCGCACCGCGCCTCCGGGTCCGGGTCGTCGGCGGTGTCGACCACCGAGCTCGGCTACGAGACCGCCGCGGGGGGAGACACCCTGCTCGTGTCGGCCCCGCACATGGGCGACGCGGCGACGGGTGACGGCACCGGGTTGAGCTACGACACGATCTACGGCACCGTCCCGTTGTCGATCGGTTCGACGCTGTCGTTCGACGCACCGGTCACGACGGCCTCGACCGAGCTCGACCTCTCGGGGCTGAGCGACGACCAGAGGCGACAGCTCGAGGACCAGGTCGAGGCCGACGTCGCGGCGACGGAGGACCCGGCGGCGGACACCTACTTCGGCGGCAAGGCGCTCTACCGCTCGGCGATGCTGCTGCAGCTGGCCCGGCAGCTCGGCGACGACGCGTCGGCCGACACCCTCCGCACCTCCCTCGTCGACCGCCTCGACACCTGGACCGACCCCTCGGGCTGCGAGACGCGCGAGCAGGAGTGCTTCGTCTACGACCCCGCGGTGAAGGGCGTCGTCGGCAAGGTGGCCTCGTTCGGCTCGGACGAGTTCAACGACCACTACTTCCACTACGGCTACTTCCTCTACGCCGCCGGCGTCGTCGCGGCCGACGACCCCGAGCTGGCCGAGCGGTGGAGCCCCGTGATGGACCTGCTCGCGGCCGACATCGCCTCGGGCGCCGACAACGGGTCGTTCCCCGACCGGCGGGCGTTCGACCCCTACTGGTCGCACAGCTGGGCCTCGGGCTACTCGCCGTTCGCCGACGGCAACAACCAGGAGTCGTCGTCCGAGGCGGTCACCGCCTACGCCGGCCTGTCGCTCTGGGCCGCGGCCACGGGCGACGACGCACTCGGCGACGAGGCGTCCTGGATGCTGAGCGCCGAGGCCTCGTCGGCGCTGGCCTACTGGCTGAACCCCGACCTGACCGGCCCGACGTCCACCGGCTACGACCACGAGATCGTGTCGCTGACCTGGGGCGGCAAACGCGACTACGGCACCTGGTTCTCGGCCGAACCGTCGGCGATCGCCGGCATCCAGCTGATCCCGCTCAGCCCGTCCTCGGTGTCGTACCTGACGTCGTCGGCCGCGGGCGGGGCCGAGCAGATCGCCGCCGTCGTCGCCGAGGCGAGCGCGTCCGGCTTCGACACGCCCCTGGGTGACTACGTGCTGATGTACTCGGCGCTGCAGGGGCCCGACCAGGCCGCAGCGGCCCTGACGGCGCTCGCCGACCTGCCCGAGACGGGCATCGACGACGGGAACTCGCGCGCCTACGCGATGGCGTACGTCATGAGCGCCGGGGCGCGATAGGGCGCAGAGGCCAGGCGCAGGCGCAGGAGGCGCGGGTCGTCAGCCGACGACGCGCACCGGGTCGACGAGACGCACCGGGTCGACGAGGCGCTGCACGCTGCCGTCGGGGTGGTTCGCCACGAGCACGCCGCCCCAGAAACCGAGCTGGTCGCGCTCGGCGTCGAGCTGCCAGAGGCGGTGGCCGTCGGCCAGGTCGAAGGCGGTGACCGTCGACGTGCGGCCGCTCGAGGCGGTCGTGGCGTAGCCGGTCGTGCGGCCGACCAGCGTGATCTGGGACTCGCCCGGCACCACCGCCCGGGCCACCTCGTGGCCGGACGCCGCGTCGAGCAGGCGGACGGTGCGCTCGGCCGCCTCGTCCGACGTGAGGTCGCCGGTGACCGCCGCCGCGCCTCCCGGTTCGAAGGTCTGGGCGAAGACGAGCGCCCCCCGGCCGCCGGCGGGATCGGTGGTCACGCGGGCGAGGCCGTGGCGGCGGTCGCGGGGCGGGGTGGTCCAGAGTTCGGCGCCCGTGCGACGGTCGACGCAGACCACCCCGGGCGTGGTCGAGAAGACGACGCAGTCGCCGGTCGTCTGCACGCCGCGGTCCTGGCGGAAGCCGTGCCGCCAGAGCTCACGACCGTCGAGCGACAGCGCCACCACGGTGCCGTCGGTGTCGTCGGTCGAGGTGGGGATCGCCGGGTCGAGGCCCACCACGACGAGGTCGCCGTCGACGACGAGGGTCGTGGCGGTCGGCAGGTCGGGCCCCCAGGCGTGCGTGTCGCCGGTGCGTCCGTCGACCGCGGTGATGGTGCCGCCGTCGAGGACGAGCAGGCCGTCGGGGGTCAGGGCCTCGTCCTGGCTGCCGGTGGTCTCGCCCGTCCACACGGGGGTGTCGAGGTCGTCGGCGGCGTAGAGCGAGAACTCACCTGTGCCGGGCTCGGAGTCGTAGTAGACGCGCGAGTCCTGGTACGAGAACTGCGGGTCGCTCGAGACGAGGGCCCAGGAGGCGGTGGCGTCGGTCAGGCGGGCACGCCCGTTCGGCGAGGTGGTCACGTCGGTCAGTTCGCCGGTCCCGAGGTCGAGGCGGGCGTACGACGAGGCGAACCCGTCCGCGCCGAAGCCCAGCGTCGAGACGAGGGTCGTGTCGCCGGCGTCGTCGGTGGGCCAGACCTGGACGAAGCCGCTGCCGGCGTCGAGCTCGGCGCCGAGGTCGACCCACCAGCGGACGGTGCCGTCGACGGGATCGACGCGGGCGAGACGGCTGACGGTCTGCGCGGTGCTGCCGAAGCCGCCGTCGAAGCGGCAGTCGGTGTCGCCGGCGTCACCCGTGCCGGGGCCGTCGTCGCCCGCGGCGCCGCCCGCGCTGACGAGGACGTCGCCGCCGAGCCGGTCGGGGCCCACCGCGGTCTCGGCCTGCCAGAGGAGGCAGCGGCCCTGATCCGCCGGCACGCCGACGTCGGCGGGCGTGAGCGTCCACGACTGCGGGACGGGCTCGTGCCTGAGGTCGTCGCCGACGACGCCGTCGAGCGCGGCGGCCGAAGAGTAGCGCGGAGCCTCGACCAGGCCGACGGTCGAGACGAGCGCTGCCGCGACGAGGACCGCGGCGGTCGCGAGAGCGAGCCGACGAGGGCGGGAGGCGCGGTGCCAGACGGCGGCTCCGCGGCGGCGGGCGCGCGCGAGCGGCTGGTCGCTCGGTCGGGCGTCGTCCGTCACCCGGCCATGCTACGAGGCGGGTGCGTGGGCGGGCCGTGAGCGGTCCCGGGGTCGCGACCCGCGCCTCCTGGGCTCCCGGGGTCGGCCGTTAGGCTGGTGCGGGCCGTCCGGTCCCGCCCGCCGGTGCCTGGTCGGGCCGCCCGTTCGCTCTCTTGCCGTCCGTCCCCTCTCGCCCGCCCCTCGAAGGAGCCGTGCCATCGAAGCCGTCGTCATCTCGATCCTCGCCCTGGCGATCGTCGTGCTCGTGGTGATCCAGGTGATCTACCGTCGCCGCGTGCTGCAGCGCCGTGAGGCGGCCGGTCAGCCGGTCGTCGGTCGGGGCACCTACGTCGTGTTCGGCGTCATGGCGGCGTTCTTCCTCTTCGCGGTGTTCGTGTTCCCGTTGCTGGTGCGGGGGTAGCTCGTGCTGAGCCGAGCCACCCCGTGCCGCTCCCGGCCCGCGTGCCACCGCACCGCGGTTCGTGCACCGCACCGTGGCTAGTCGCGGTGCCGTGCACGAACCGCGGTGTGCTGTCGCGGCCGATCTCGAGGCGTGCCTCGCGATCTGGGTCGCTGCGTGCGCCGCGCGCGACGGGCAGGCGTTCGCCGGGGTCGCCGAGCGGGCCCGACCGAAGTTCGACGCGGGCGTCGTCTGGCTGGTCGCGGACGGCGTCGACGGGGTCGACGGCTTCGTGCTCGCGACGCGCCCGGGCAGCGGCCTGCCCGCAGACCCTCCCGACGCCCCGGTGCTCGGCCTGCTGGCGACCAGGCCCGGTGCCCAGGCGCGTGGGCTGGGGCGTGCCCTGCTGAGGGAGGCGACCGCACGGCTGGGCTCGCTCGGTCACGAGCGTGCCGTCTTGCACGCGCTCCTCGACAACGTCGCCGCGGTCGGGCTGTACGAGAGCGAGGGGTGGGTGGCCGCCGGCGAACCGTACGAGCACTCGTTGCTGAAGCGGCCGTCGCAGCGGTTCGAGCGGGTGCTCTGAGCGGAGCGGATCAGCTGCCTTCGGGGCGGGCGAAGCCCGAGCGGAACGCGAAGACGGCCGCCTGCACGCGGGTGCGGCTGTCGGTCTTGGCGAGCAGGCTCGAGATGTGGCTCTTCACGGTGTCCGTCGGGACGACCCCGACACGTCCCGGCCTCCTCCGAAGGGATGGTCCCGAGGCGATGCGCCCGGGTGCTCACCGGCCCTGGCCGTCCTTCGGACGCCACGGGGCAGGAGGAAGCGTGGGCACGAGCCGAGGCTACGGCACGACCGGCGAGCGGGTGGCTCGCCCGGGCACGCCGCCGCTTCCACCACGCCAGGAGGTGGGCACGGCGCCAGGCTTCGTCAGGGTGCTGTGCCCATCTCGTGGTGCTGTGCCGTCTGAGGGTGCTGACCGGCCTGCCGTGTCGCGCCGCGTCAGGCGCCGTCGACGACCGCCGTGCCGTCTCCGAGGCGGCGGACGATGCCGTCCCGGGTCACGATGACCAGGTGCTGCCCCCAGAACTGATAGGTCAGCACGTCGTCGCGGGACGTCCGCCAGAGCTCTCGGTGGCTGGAGCGGTCGAGGGCGACGACGGCCGACCGCCCGTCGACCCCGAGGGTCTGCTGGTAGACGGTCGTGCGCCCCTGGGCCAGCGGTGCCGAGTACCCCGGCAGGGTCGCCTCGAAGACCACGCGCCCGTCGTCCGCGTCGAACGTCGTCACGGTCGACGTCTCGTCACCGAAGCCGTTGGACGGTGAGACGGTGACCTGCACCTCGTCGAACGGGGAGCTCGGCGAGGGGTTCCACCCCGACTGCACCGTCTGACCGCTGGCGACGGGGACCGTCGTCGACCACACGGTCTCGCCCGTCGAGGGCGACAGGCAGGTGACCGAGGCACGACCCACGGGTTCGTCCGCCTCGGCGGTGTCGCCCGCGTCGTCCGAGCCCCTCGGCCCCGCGACCACCGGGTCACCGCTCGCGACGGTGGACGTGACCGTGACGCACCGGTCCGACACGATCAACGAGGCGTCGCCCGACAGGTCGGCCGTCCAGTCCACGGTGCCCGGCCGGTCCTGCGAGAAGGCGACGAGCTGCTGCCCGGAGGGTGCGGCGAGCGTCACGACCACGTGGTCGCCGGCCGCCTCGGGCCAGCCGTACGTGTCGTCGTCGATCGGCAGACGGTGCTCGTCGCCGGTGGCGGCGTCGACCACCCGTGACCCGTCGCCGGCCGTCGTCAGCAGGTAGAGCTCGTCGTCGACGAGCCTCACGGTGGCCTGCGACGGTTCGTCGCCCTGCCACGAGACGGTGTCGAGATCGTCGAGGACGCGGAGCTCGAACCGCGTCACGTCGTCCTCGTCGGTGGTCGGCCCCGAGCCGTCGGGCCCGAACCGCGACCGGGGCTGGTGCGAGACCAGGACCGTCGTCGTCGAGACCTCCTCGATGCGCGTCACCAGGTCGTCGTCGGTGGACTCGACGGACGCGGACCGATCGGTCACCTCGCCCGTCCGCAGGTCCATCCGGGCCAGGGTCGAACCGGTGTCGCCCTGGACGACCAGGGTAGCCACGCGTCCGTCGGCGTCCGGGGTCACCGAGACCGACCGCACCGCCCGACCGAGGGCCGTGGCCACGTTCGCACTCCACACCACGTCGCCGGTGTCGGCGTCGACCCGGGCCAGGCGTCCCCCGGCACCGCCGCAGCGGTCGGACTGCTCGGCCGACTGGGCGGAGACGAGAGCGTCGTCGCCGACCATCCCGGCGAACGCGTAGTAGGCGCAGCCCGAGGGCATGCCGGGGGTGGCCGCGCCGGCCAGGTCGGTCTGCCAGACGGTCGTCGTGGGCTCGCCGCGCAGGTCGTCGACCAGCATCGCGGGCCGCACCGGCTCGTCGTACCGCGGTTGCATCGCGAGACCCGCGCCGGCGACGAGTGCGGTCACCACGGCGACGGCGCCGACCGTCAGCCCCAGGCGGCGAGCCCGGGAGGCGCGGGTCCAGACCCGGCGCAGCGCACGACCCGCCCGACGGCCGGCCGCCTGCAGCGGTGGCGGCTGCGCGCGCCTCCCTGCCCCGGCCGGCTCCACCCCGTCGGCCTCGTCGCGAGCATCGGCGTCGGCACGGGTGTCGGCGCGAGCGTGGGAGTCGGCACGGGCATCGCGGTCGGGGAGGCGTTCGGCACCCGAGGCGGGCTCCGTCGGGGAGCCGGCCCGCGCCTCCCACGCTGCCGCCGGGCGCTCAGGGCGCTCGGGCTGCCACGACCGTCCGTCCACGATGCCCCTCCCGCCCGCCATGCTACGAGACGCGGCCGGTCCGCCGGTATGCTGGCGCGTCGTCCCCCGAGACGGGGCCACACCATCGCCCGCACCACACCAGGAGGCAGCATGAGCACCGTCCCCAAGGCCCGGGGGCTCAGCACCCTGTGGCGCACCAAGTCGGTCGAGTCGTCGCTCGCCGACTCGACGGGGCCCGAGAACGGGCTGAAGCGGTCGCTCGGCGTCACCGACCTGACCCTCATGGGCATCGCCGTCGCGGTCGGGGCCGGCATCTTCTCGGTGGGCGCCAACGCGGCCGCGAACTTCGCGGGCCCGGGCGTCACGCTGTCGTTCATCCTCGCGGCCGTCACCTGCGGCCTGGCCATCATGTGTTACGCCGAGTTCGCCTCGACCATCCCCGTCGCGGGCAGCGCGTACACCTTCACCTACGCCACCCTCGGCGAGTTCCTGGCCTGGATCATCGGATGGGACCTCATCCTCGAGACCCTCACCGGCGCGGCCGTGCTGGCCAAGTACTGGGGCATCTACCTCAGCACCGTGTTCTCCGGTTTCGGTCTCGACGTGCCCGACACCCTGCCGCTCGGGCCGCTCGAGCTGAGCTGGGCGCCGTTCGTCATCGTCGCGTTCTTCACCGTGCTGCTCGTCCTGGGCACGCAGCTCAGCTCGCGCGTCGGCAGCGTCTTCACGGTGATCAAGGTCGCGATCGTGCTGTTCGTCATCGTGGTCGGCTTCTTCTTCGTCAAGGCGTCGAACTACACGCCGTTCGTCCCCGCGTCGCAGCCCCGCCCGGCCGGTGAGGGAGACGTCTGGACGCAGTCCCTGTTCTCGTTCGTCTCGGGCGCAGAGCCCGCGCAGTACGGCGTCTTCGGCCTGCTCGCCGGTGCCTCGCTCGTCTTCTTCGCCTTCATCGGGTTCGACGTCGTCGCGACCAGCGCCGAAGAGGTCAAGAACCCGCAGAAGACCATGCCCCGCGGCATCTTCCTGGGCCTCGCCATCGTCACCGTGCTCTACGTGATGGTCTCCATCGTGCTCACCGGCATGGTGTCGTACCGCGACCTCGCCGCCGTCGAGGCCCCGACCCTCGCCACGGCCTTCGACCTCGTCGGAGTCGGCTGGGCGGCCCAGGTCATCGCGATCGGCGCCCTGATCGGCCTGACGACCGTCATCATGGTGCTGCTGCTCGGCCTCGCCCGCATCGTCTTCTCGATGGCGCGCGACGGCCTGCTGCCCCGCTGGCTCGCGAAGACCTCGGCCGTCCGCAAGACGCCCGTGCGCGTCCAGGTGATCGCCGGCGTGGTTGTCGCCCTGATCGCCGGCTTCACCGACGTCGGCGTCCTGGAAGAGATGATCAACATCGGCACGCTGTCGGCCTTCGTGCTGGTCAGCATCGGTGTCATCGTGCTGCGGCGCACCCGTCCCGACCTGCCTCGCGCGTTCCGGGTGCCGCTGTCGCCCGTGCTCCCGATCCTGTCGGCGGTGCTCTGCGTCTGGTTGATGTTCAACCTGACCACCCTCACCTGGGCGCGCTTCGCCGTGTGGCTCGTGATCGGCGTCGTCGTGTACTTCGCGTACGGGCGTCGGCACTCGCGGGTCGGGCTCGGCGAGGACGCCGCCGCCCCGGCACCCGCCGTCGACGCCGGTGACCGGCCGCACTGAGCGGCATCGCCGATCGACGAAGAACCCCGCTCCGTGCGGGGAACCCCGAATCTTCGGGGTTCATCGTCCGGAACGGGGTTCTTCGCGCTGTGCCAGGGGGGTGACCGGCGCAGGGGCTGACCGGCGCAGGGGGTGACCGGCGCGGCCGGGCCGAACCGCGCCTCCTCGGGGTCAGGAGGCGCGGGACAGCGAAGGAGGCGCGGCGCCGGTCAGGAGGCGGGGGGCGTGTCGAGCGCGTCGACGGCGGCGACGACCTCGTCGACCTCGGTGCGGGTCGTGTAGTCGACGTGGACGTCGGCGAATACGACCTTGCCGTCACGGTCGACGACGAGGACGGTCGGGAAGGGCACGTCGGCGGTCGCGTCGGCGTTGCTGTCGGCGACGTCGAAACCGAGGTCGGAGTGCACCGCGCGGGCGGCCGCGACCGGCTCGGTCTGGATGCCCAGGGCCCGGACGAGCACGTTGCCCGGGTCGGACAACACGGGGAACTCGAGTCCGCCGTTCGCGACGGACTGCTCGCTGCCCTCGGGGGTCTGCGGGCTGATCGCGACCAGGGCGACGCCGCGCTCGCGCAGCTCGGGCAGCAGGTCGGCCTGGTAGGTCTTGAGCGTCAGGTTGCAGTACGGGCACCAGGCACCGCGGTAGAAGACCAGGACGGCCGGGCCCTCGCCGACGGTCTCCGACAGAGAGATCTCGTCACCGGCGGTCGTCACGAGCGTCGCGTCCACGATGGTGTCGCCCACCCGGACGGCGGCCGCGGGGACCCCCGAGTCGCGCAGTCCCGACTGCTCGTCGTCGAAGACCTTCGTGGCGTCCACGCCGATCTGGGCGTTGAAGCCCTCATTGAACTCGGTCACCTGGTCGGCGATGCGGGTGGGGGCGCTGGAGTCGGCGTTCGACATGGAGTTCCTCTCGACCGGGGCGGTGCTGCTCGGGGCTGTGCTGACCGGGGCGGTGCGGACCACGGCAGGGCCGACCGGGTTCGGGCCGGCCGCCTCGATCGAGGGTAGGCGGATCGGCGCCCCGTCGTCCGCACCCGGCACGTTCTCGTTCGCAAACGTCCGGCCGGGCGCGGAGGCGCGGGTCGATCAGGCCGCGCGTCGCTCGAGCAGGTCGAGGGCGGCGACGATCTCGTCCACCTCGGTGCGCGTCGTGTAGTCGGTGTGGACGTCGGCGAAGACGACGACCCCGTCGTGGTCGACGACGAGCACGGTCGGGAACGGGATGTCGCCCGTCGCGTCGGCGTTGCTGTCGGCGACGTCGAACCCGAGCTGGGTGTGGACGGCGCGGGCGTCGGCACTCGGTTCGGTGCGGATGCCGAGGGCACCACTGAGCACGTTGCCCGGGTCGGACAACACCGGGAACTCGAGGCTGCCGTTCGTCGCCGACGCCTCGGAGCCCTCGGGGGTCTGGGGGCTGATCGCGACGAGCGCGACGCCGCGCTCACGGAGTCGGGGCAGCAACTCGGCCTGGTAGGTCTTGAGCGTCAGGTTGCAGTACGGGCACCAGGCACCGCGGTAGAAGACGAGCACGGCCGGCCCCTCGCCGACGGTCTCGGCGAGTGAGACCTCGGTGCCCTGCGGTGTCAGCAGCGTCGCCTCGACGACGGTGTCGCCGGGCTTCACGGCGTCGTCGGGCACGCCGGCCTCGCGCAGGGCGCTCTGCTCGTCGTCGAAGACCTTCGTGAAGTCGGGGCCGATCTGCGCGGTGAAGCCTTGGTTGAAGTCGGCCACCTGGTCGGCGATGGTGGTGACGGGGCCGGGGGTGCTGCTGGAGCTGGGGCTGCTGGGGGTGCTGGCGGTCTCGGGGGTGTTGGTGTTCGACATGGTCGTCCTCTCGCGCTGACGGGCTCGCCGGGTACGGCCGTCGGGTGCCGCCGATCGTAGGCACGTCACCTCGGACCGACGCCGAGCCGCGTCACGGGACGTCACACGCGGCCGGACGTCTGGGCGCTTGGGCGCTCGGGCGCTCGGGTGCTCGGGCGTTGCCCTGCCGATCGACCCTGCATCGCGGCACTGCTCGGCCGCCGACCCATTCCGCCACGATGTGAACATCCCGCCACACGATTGCGTGGCGGGATGTTTACATCGTGGCGGCGTGGCGGCGTGGCGGCCTGCCGGTCGGGCAGGCGACCTCAGCTCTGGCAGTGCGGGCACCAGTAGGTGTCGCGCAGCTCGAGTTCGCTCTCGCCGAGCTCGCCCCGCAGGATCTTCGTGCCGCAGCGCAGGCACGGCTTGCCCGCCCGGCCGTAGACCCAGTCCGTCGTGCCGCGGAGGTTGCCGGTCGTGGTGCGGTCCACCCTGTCTTTGTTGGCCTGGATCAGCCGGTGCGCGAGGTCGATCATCTTGGGTCGGTTCTCGACCTCGTCGACGGGACGCGTCGGCAGCACGCCCCGGAGGAAGCAGAGCTCGTTGCGGTACACGTTGCCCACCCCGGCGAGCACCCGTTGGTCGAGCAGCGCGAGTCCGACCTCGCGGGCCGGGTCGGACTCGAGGTTGGCGAGGGCCCGCGCGGCGTCCCAGTCGGGGCCGAGCAGGTCGGGGCCGAGGTACGAGACCACGCTGTCGTCGGCGTCGCGGGCCACGAGCTCGACGATGCCGAGGTCGAACCCGACGGCGACCCAGTCGGCGGTCTCGAGCACCACGCGCGCCTGGTAGGCGGGGCGCTTCCACTTCGTGCCGTGCCGGTAGACGTGCCACGAGCCCTCCATCTTGAGGTGCGTGTGCAGCGTCAGGTCGCCGATGTGGTGCAGCAGGTGCTTGCCGCGCGCGATGACGTCGTCGATCACCTCACCGCTGAGGTCGACGGTGGCGAACGCAGGCACCCGGAAGTCGCTGGCGGTGAGCGTCTGGCCGTGCAGCACCGCGTCGAGGTTCTTGGCGGCGCGGTAGACGGTGTCTCCTTCGGGCATCGGTCAGGCCCTCAGCCGGATGCCGCTCGGCGTCGGCGCGAATCCTGCGTCACGCAGGGCGTCGCCGAGGGCGGTGCCCAGCACGAACTCGCCGTCGACCCGTTCGACCGCGAGCTTGCCGATGCGGTTGCGCACGGTGGCGGCCAGCGAGCCCGCGGCCAGGGCGAGCTCGCGTTCGTCCTGCTCGCCGAAGGTGAGCACGGTCTTGCCGCCGCGTTCGACGTAGACGACGAGTCGTCCGTCGACGAGCACCACGAGCGAACCGGCCTTGCGCCCCGGGCGGTGACCCGATTTCTTCTTGCCGCCCGCGCCTCCGGACGTGTCGTTCGTCGCGCGGTCGCCACCCCCCGAGGAGGCGCGGGTCGCCTCACCCGCGGAGTCCGCCTCGGCGCGCGTCCCGGCTCCCGTCGCCGTGGTCGCCGCCGCGGCGGTGGCGGCTCGTGCCGCCGCGCTCGCGACGGCCGCGGCTTCGTCGGCGGAGACCCCGTCGAGCGTCTGCCCCGGCCACGGCAGGGCGGCGCCGTAGGGGTTCGCCGGGTCGGTGGCGGCCAGGGTCACCACGGGCACGTCGCGCTGACGACCCGCGGCGACGAGGGTGTCGTCGTCGCGGCGGTCGCCCTCGTCGCGGACGAACGACCGCAGGCGGTCGACCGTCGGCCCGGTCGCGAACTGCGCCGCTCCGAGGCCCTCGACGAAGTAGCCGCGGCGGGCCCGCCCCGTCTCTTCGAAGCCGCTGAGCACCTTGTAGGCCGTCGAGAAGCCGCCACGGACGCCCTCGTTGACGACGGCGCCTCGGGTGACGACGCCGTGCCGTTCGAGCAGGATCTCGGCCGTCGCGGCGGCACGGACGGTGCCGTCGGGTTCGGCCAGGGGCAGCAGCGACCAGCGTCCGCCTACCGTCGGCGGGCCCGCCTGGCGCGGCATGGCGACCCGGCCGCGGCTGCGGTACGACGAGCGCGACCGCGTCGGGGTGCGCGGCCTCGGCGTGCGACCGCCGCCGACCTGGGTGCGCAGGGGAGCGAAGGTGTCGTTGGTGATCTGCCCCGCCCAGACGAGCTGCCAGATGGCGGTGACGAGCGAGTCGTCGTCGGTGCTGCCGACGGCGTCGGAGAGCTGCCGGAAGAAGTACGCCCCGCCGCCGGCCAGGGCGGCGAGCACCTCGCGTTGCAGGTCGTCGGTCTCGGCCCCGGACGGTTCGGGCAGGGTGACCTGGGCGCCGTCGGCGAGGTGCAGGCTGACCCAGCCGTCGTTGCCGGGCAGGGTGCCGGTGCCCGACCAGATGACGTCGCCGGTGGCGGTGAGCTCGTCGAGCATCGACGGGTTGTAGTCGGTCACGCGGGCAGGCAGGATCAGGGACTCCCACGCCGAGGCGGGCAGCGAGACCCCGCTGAGCTGATCGACGACTTGCACCACGCCGTCGAGGCCCCGCAGCCCCGAACCCTTGAGCCCGGTGGCGACGTGCTGCCAGGCGGGAAGGAAGCGTCCGAGCGTCTCGGGGGCGACGGGTTCGACCTCGTGCCGCAGGGCGGCCAGCGACTTGCCGCGGAGGCGACGCAGCACCTCGGAGTCGCACCACTCGCTGCCCTGCTGCCGGGGCCGGAACTCGCCCTCGACGACGCGACGCTGGGTGGCGAGCTTGCGCAGGGTGTCCATCACGACGGCGGTGCCGAGGCCGAGACGGTCGGCGACCATGGCGGGGGTGAAGGGCCCGTGGGTGCGGGCGAACCGGCCGATCAGGTCGCCCAGCGGGTCGTCGACCGGTTCGACGAACGCGGTCGGCACGCCGATCGGCAGGGCGACGCCGAGGGCGTCCCGAAGGCGCGAGGCGTCCTCGATGCCGGCCCACCGCACGGTGCCGGCGTGGGTGAAGCGCAGGACGCGGTTCGACCACGCGAGGTCGGTCAGGGCGGTCTCGAGCGCGCGGTGCGCGTCGTCGCGGGCTGCGACGTCGCCGGCGACGAGGGTCGCCGCGAGCCAGCTGCGGTCGATGATCTCGTCGGTGGTCAGCGGGCCGAGCAGGCGCAGCAGGTCGACGACGCCCTCGATGTCGCGGGCCCGGCGGTCGGGAGCGAGGCGCTGCAGTTCGAGTTCGTGCTGGTCGATGACGTCGGCGTCGAGCAGCTCGCGCAGCTCGGCCCGGCCGAGCAGCTCTTGCAGCAGGCTCGAGTCGAGCGACAGGGCCGCCGCACGCCGCTCGGCGAGGGGCGAGTCGCCCTCGTACATGAAGGCGGCGACGTAGCCGAAGAGCAGCGACCGGGCGAAGGGCGAGGGCACCTCGGTCTCGGTCTCGACGATGCGCACGGTGCGGCTCGCGAGGTCGCGGGTGAGGCTCATCAGGGCCGGCAGGTCGTACACGTCTTGCAGCACCTCGCGGACGGCCTCGAGCACGATCGGGAACTGTGGGTACTTGCGGGCGACGTCGAGCAGCTGCGACGACCGCTGGCGTTGCTGCCAGAGCGGCGACCGCTTGCCGGGGTTGTACCGGGGCAGCAGCAGCGCCCGGGCGGCGCACTCGCGGAAGCGCGACGAGAACAGGGCGGAGCCGCCGACCTCTTCGGTGACGATCTCGTCGAGGTCGTCGAGCTCGAACGAGAACAACTCGGCCCCGGGAGGCTCGGCGTCGGTGTCGGGGATGCGCACGACGATGCCGTCGTCGGCGGCCATCGCGCCTCCGTCGACCCCGAGCTGGTCGCGGATGCGCGCCGAGACCGCCAGGGCCCACGGAGCGTGCACCTGCATGCCGTACGGCGAGTGCAGGATCAGGCGCCAGTCGCCGAGCTCGTCGCGGAAGCGCTCGACCACGAGGGTGGTGTCGGTCGGCACGTACGACGTGGCGGCCTTCTGCTCGGCGAGGAACGCGATGAGGTTGCGTGCCGCCCGTTCGTCGAGGCCGCCGGCCGCGACGCGGGTGGTGGCGTCGGCCTCGCTCGAGTTCGACAGTTCGCGGATGTAGCCGCCGATGGCTTTGCCGAGCTCGGCGGGGCGCCCGATGCCGTCGCCCTTCCAGAAGGGCACACGACCGGGCTGGCCGTAGGCCGGCGAGACGAGCACGCGGTCGTGGGTGATGTCCTCGATGCGCCAGCTCGTCGCCCCGAGGGCGAAGACGTCGCCGACCCGGGACTCGTAGACCATCTCTTCGTCGAGCTCGCCGACGCGGGCGGCCTTCTCGCCGACCATGAACACGCCGAAGAGGCCCCGGTCGGGGATGGTGCCGCCGCTCGTCACGGCGAGGCGTTGGGCGCCGGGGCGGCCGGTCAGCGTGCCGTGGACGCGGTCCCAGACAATGCGGGGCCGCAGTTCGGCGAACTCGTCGGACGGGTACTTGCCGCTGAGCAGGTCGAGGGTGGCGTCGAAGGCGGAGCGGGGCAGGGTGGCGAAGGGGGCGCTGCGACGCACGGTGTCGAACCAGGCGTCGGCGTCGAGTTCGTCGAGGGCGACGGCCGCGACGGTCTGCTGGGCCAGCACGTCGAGGGGGTTGGTCGGCACGCGCAGCTCTTCGATGAGCCCGGCGACCATGCGCTCGGCGGCGACGGCGGAGTGGATCAGGTCGGCCCGGTGCTTGGGGAACAGCACGCCCCGTGAGGTCTCGCCGACCTGGTGCCCGGCGCGGCCGACGCGCTGCAGCCCGCTGGCGACGGAGGGCGGCGACTCGACCTGGATGACCAGGTCGACCGCACCCATGTCGATGCCGAGCTCGAGCGAGCTCGTGGCGACGACGCAGCGCAGCCGGCCGCTCTTGAGGTCGTCCTCGATCAGGGCGCGTTGGTCTTTCGACACCGACCCGTGGTGGGCACGGGCGAGCAGGGGGTCGCTGCCCGCGGTCTGCCCCGACCCGCCCATGAGCTGGGCCGGTGCCCCGCCTCCGACGGCCGGGTTGCGCGGCGCGGCGGGTGCCGGGGCGAAGGGGTCGACGGTGTCGGCGGCCGAGTCGTCGCCGACGGTACCGGCCGTGACCAGCTCGCCCCGCGCCTCCTCGGTCGCGCGCACGGCGGCCTCGAGGTCGCCGCCCTGGCGTTCGATCCAGATGTCGTTGAGGCGGGCCGTGAGGCGTTCGGCCAGGCGACGCGAGTTCGAGAAGACGATGGTCGAGCGGTGCGCGGCGATCAGGTCGACGATGCCCTCTTCGACGTGCGGCCAGATGGAGCCCTGCGGTGCGGCGCCGGCGGCCGACCCTTCGAGCGGGGCGGCGGTGCCGAGCTCGGTCATGTCGTCGACGGGCACGACGACGCGCAGGTCGAACTTCTTGTCGGCGCGCGGGTTGACGATGGTGACGGGTGCCGGCCCGGCCAGGAATCGGGCGACCTCTTCGGGCGGGCGCACGGTCGCGCTGAGGCCGATGCGCTGGGCCGGCTTGTCGAGCAGGGCGTCGAGGCGCTCGAGCGAGAGGGCGAGGTGGGCGCCGCGTTTGGTGGAGGCGACGGCGTGGACCTCGTCGATGATGACGGTCTGCACGCCCTTGAGGGTCTCGCGCGCCTGCGAGGTGAGCATGAGGTAGAGCGACTCGGGCGTCGTGATGAGGATGTCGGTCGGGGTGCGGGCGAGCCGGCCGCGGTCGCTCGAGCTCGTGTCGCCCGAGCGCACGCCCACCGTGATGTCGGGAGCCTCGGTGCCCAGGCGGCGGGCGGTCTGGGTGATGCCCACGAGCGGCGAGCGGAGGTTGCGCTCGACGTCGACGCCGAGCGCCTTGAGCGGAGAGATGTAGAGCACGCGGGTGCGGTGCAGCTTCTCGTCGGGCGGGGGCGACGAGGCCAGCGAGTCGATCGACCAGAGGAACGAGGCGAGCGTCTTGCCCGAGCCGGTCGGCGCGATGACGAGGGCGTGGTCGCCTTGGCTGATGGCCGTCCAAGCGCCCTCTTGCGCCCGGGTCGGCGCGGCGAAGGCCCCCCGGAACCACTCGCGGGTCGCGGGGGAGAAACGGTCGAGCACGTCGGTCATCGCTGCCATCCTGCTCTGCACCACCGACATTCCGCCGGGGGGTCAGCCCAGCACGGTGGCCTCGCCCCGGCGTCCTGAGCGCGCGGCGAACGCATCCAGCGCCTCGAGGACCTCGTCCGCCCGCCAGATCGTGCCCATCTTGTACTCGGCCTTCTGCTTCAGTACTCCGGATTCGACCAGCCGTCGGAGCAGGGGGTAGACGTTGCTCGGGGTGAGCGAGAGCCGCGAAGCGGCCGTCGTGGCGTCGAGGACGGGTTGGTGGACGAGCAGGTCGAGCAGGCGCCAGACCGAGGAGTCGCGTCGTGCGGTCACGCGGGCAGACCAGGACGCTCGGACGTCGTGGAGGTCGTCGACGAGCGTCCGGGCGTTCGCGACCGCCCGGAGGGACGCTTCGGCCGTCAACCGCACGATCGGGTCGAGCTCGCCCGCGCGGTAGGCCTTCAAGGCCCGGTGGTAGGCGTCGACGTCGGTCAGCAGACCCGCCGAGACCGGCACCGTCACGGACCGTGTGACCCCCTTGGACCGCAGCATCGCCTGGGTCAGGGATCGCCCCGTCCGACCGTTGCCGTCGGTGAACGGGTGGATGGTCTCGAACTGGGCGTGGGTCACGGCGGTCTGGACGAGGACGGGTAGGTCGTCGCGTCGTGCGAACGTCAGGCAGTCGTCGAGCAGGCCCGGGACCCGTTCGCTGACGGGGGCGACGAACTCGGCGCCGACGGGGCTGGCGCTGCTGCGGCCGATCCAGACCTGCTCGGTCCGAAGGGCGCCGGGCGTGTGCCGCGCGTCCGACGCCATCAGCGTGGCGTGCATCGTGAGGACGGAGGCGCGGGTCAACTCGTCGGCCAGGTCGATCGCCGCCGACACGGCCCGCGTGTTCGCCGCGATCAGGGTCGCGTTGCGCTTGCGTTCGTCCCCGAGTTCGGCAGAGAACACGGATCGGGCGTTCGCGGTCAGGTTCTCGATGCGCGACGAGGCGACGGCCTCGCTGCGCAGCAGGAGCGGGGCGAAGGCCGCCACCTCGCCGCCGAGGGTGGCATCGAAGCGGGTCAGTTCGAGAGAGGCGTCCTCGGCGAGAGCGGCGACCTCGGGAGACGGAGAGGGGTCGAGTGCGCCGATCAGTGGGGGCACCGCCGCACGGAACACGGCCGGGCGGAACAGCTCGGTGCGCAGCCCGGCCGTCGGGCGCCCGGACGGCACCCACGCGACCTCCTCGTGGTCGAGTGGAGGCCAGATGGCGGTCACGACACCTCACAAGTCAGAATCCGGTCACATCGCTTTATGACTTACGATGCTAAGTCATAATCTCCCGTGTCGAGATTACGGTTCGAGGCCTCGCGGCGCAACGCTCGCCGGCCGTGTCGGCCGCCCCGGCTACGGTGGGCGCATGCCGAACCTGCTCCATCTCGACTCGTCCGCCGACCTCACCACGAGCCGCTCGCGCGCGATCACCGCGGCGTTCGCCGACGCCTGGCGCGACCTCGGCGCCGACCACACGGTCACCCGCCGAGACCTGCACGTCGACCCGCTGCCGCACCTGAGCGACAGTGCGTTGCACTGGCCGCCGCGCCTCCGTCAGCCGGGCGACGCCCCCGACCCCGCCCACGAGGCCCTGCAGCAGGCCCTCGTCGCCGAACTCGTCGCCGCCGACGTCGTGCTGATCGGTGCCCCGCTCTACAACTACTCGCTGCCCTCGACGCTCAAGGCCTGGGTCGACAACATCCACCTGCCCGGCGTCACCGCGCCCTTCGACGGCGACGACCAGCAGCCGATGCTCGGGCGACCCGCGGTCGTCGTGACCAGCCGCGGCGGCGTCTACGACGCGGGCACGCCCACGGCCGGCTGGGACCACGCCACCCCGGTCCTCGACATCGTCCTGGGGGCGACGCTCGGCATGCGCGTCGAGACGATCGCCACGAACCTCACGCTCAGCGACCGGCTCCCGATGCCCGAGGCGGCCCGCGAGCGGGCCACGCGCGAACTGCGAGAGGCGAAGGAGGCGGCGGTCGCCTCGGCCCGCCGCCTCGGCTGACCATGTCGTCGCGTCGACGAGGCGGCCGTCGGGCCGGGGCCGCGCGCCGGCTGAAGTCGATCGTCGCCCGCGTGTTCGGCATGCTGGCCGCGGCGCTCGCCATCATCGGCCTCGTGCGGCTGCTGCAGGGACAGGCCGGGTTCGGTGCCGCCTTCCTCTTCGCGGGCTTCGTCTCGGTCGTCGTGTCGTACGCCCTCGTGCGCAGCGTGAACGCGTCCCGACGCTGACCGCACCTGCGGCTGAGGCTGCGCCTGCATCTGCATCTGCATCTGCATCTGCATCTGGGTCACCCGTCGGGCGGCGTGGCTAGGCTCGACGACATGCAGAGCCGCACCCTCGGAACCCGTTCATCCTTCCTCGCCGACCGCCCCGTCTCGGTCATCGGCCTCGGCACCTGGCAGCTCGGTGCCGACTGGGGTGACGTCAGCGAGAGCGACGCGCTCGACGTGCTGGGCGCCTCCGTCGAGTCCGGGGTGACGTTCTTCGACACCGCCGACGTCTACGGTGACGGGCGCAGCGAGCAGATCATCGGCCGCTTCCGCGCGTCGAACCCCGACGTCCCTCTGACGGTCGCCACGAAGATGGGCCGCCGGCTCGACCAGGTGCCGTCGAACTACGTCCGCGACAACTTCGTGGCCTGGACCGACCGGTCACGCCGCAACCTCGGCGTCGACACCCTCGACCTCGTACAGTTGCACTGCCCGCCCACCCCCGTCTTCGAGAGCGACGCCGTCTACGACGCCCTCGACGAGCTGGTCGAGAACGGGGCGATCCGCGCCTACGGCGTCAGCGTCGAAGAGACCGCACAGGCCCTGACCGCCATCGCCCGCCCGAACCTCTCGATCGTGCAGATCATCTTCAACGCGTTCCGTCTCAAGCCCCTCGACGAGGTGCTGCCGGCCGCGCGACGCGCCGGCGTCGGCATCATCGCCCGGGTCCCCCTCGCGAGCGGGCTGCTCTCGGGCAAGTACACGACCGAGACGACGTTCGCCGAGAACGACCACCGCACCTACAACCGGCACGGCGAGGCGTTCGACCAGGGCGAGACCTTCAGCGGCGTCGACTTCGAGCAGGGCGTCGCCGCCGCGCAGGAGTTCGCCGCGGCCGTCCCCGACGGAGTCACCGTGCCGCAGGCCGCCCTCGCCTGGATCGTCGAGCAGCCGGGCGTCAGCACGGTCATCCCCGGCGCGCGCAACGTCGCTCAGGCCACGGCGAACGCGGCGGCCGGAAGCGTCGGTGACCTCGCCGACGGGCTCGACAGCGAGGTCGTCCGCATCTACGACCAGTACTTCCGCGAGGCCGTCCACCCCCGCTGGTAGTCCGAGCGGGTCGACCCGGCCGGTTCCCGCTCGGTGTCGCCGAGCCGGGCCCGGCGGGGAACCCCGTCGGGTCAGCGCTCGCGCGGTGACACGAGTCGCCCGACCAGCGCGACGCCCGACCCGATGATCAGTCCGCCGACCACGTCGGACGTCCAGTGCGCCCCCACGTGGAGGCGCGACCACGAGACGGCGCCGGCCAGCGGCAACAGGGCTGCCGCGGCACCCGGCGACTCGATCGCCACACCCGTGACGAAGCCGGCGGCACAGGCCGCGTGGCCGGACGGGAACGACGCGGACAGCGGTTGGCTGCGCAGGCGTCGTTCGATCGGGACGTCGTCGATCAGCGGACGGTTGCCGCCGAAGATGCGCTTGCCGACGATGTTCGCCATGGCGCTCGCAAAGCCGAGCGACAGCGTGCCCCGCACGGCGGCGCGACGCTGGCCCACGAGGGCGAGGCCTGCGGCGACCGCGGCCCACAACAGCCCGTGGTCGGCGAAGTGGCTGAGACGGCTGAGGTTGCGGTCGACGACCGGCACCCCTCGGACCGAGTTGATGCGTTTGGCGGCCCGGCGGTCGGCGCGCAGCACCCAGGCGGGCAGGACCTGACGGGGAGTCTCGGAAGGCAGTGGCAGCAGGGGCACGCGACCACCGTATCTTTCCCCGGGGGCCGCGCCGCGCCTCCTCGGCTCGGCTCGGCGTGCTGCGACCCGCGACGTCGCTCCGGGCAGGGGTACAAGCTGGGCCGGCGCACCCCGGCCGCCGCGTACACCGGGGGACATGGCAGACAACATGTACACCCCGCAGAACCCCGTCACCCAGTACCCGCAGCCGCCCTTCGAGCACCAGCAGCAGAGCGCTCCCGGCGACGTCCACGCCATGAAGCCCGAGCCCGACCACGGCGAGACCAGCTACGTCGGCAGCGGTCGCCTCGCCGGCCGCAAGGCCCTCGTCACCGGTGCCGACAGCGGCATCGGTCGCGCCACGGCCATCGCCTTCGCCCGCGAGGGAGCAGACGTCGCGCTGAGCTACCTCGCCGAGGAGCAGTCGCAGGCCGAAGAGGTCGCCGCGCTCGTCCGAGACGCCGGTCGCACCGCCGTCCTGCTGCCCGGTGACCTGCAGGTCGAGCAGACCAACGCGGACATCGTCGAGAAGACCGTCGCCGAGCTGGGCGGCCTCGACATCCTGGCGATCATCGCCGGCGTCATGCCGACCGTCAGCAGCATCGACGACTTCGAGACCGAGACGCTCGACCACGTCCTCAAGGCCAACATCTACCCGCTGTTCTGGCTGACCAAGGCCGCCTCGAAGCACCTGAAGCCGGGGGCGTCGATCATCACGACCTCGTCGATCCAGGGCTTCCAGCCGTCGCCCGACCTCGCCGAGTACGCCGTGTCGAAGGCCGGCATCGCGAACTGGACCCGCGCCATGGCCCAGCAGCTCGCCGAGCGCGGCATCCGCGTCAACGGCGTCGCGCCCGGCCCCGTGTGGACGCCGCTGCAGCCCGCGTTCGTGCCGAACGAGAAGATCGAGAGCTTCGGCTCGGAGGCCGCCTACGGTCGCCCCGGCCAGGCCGTCGAGCTGGCCCCGTCGTTCGTGTTCCTGGCCAGCCAGGAGTCGAGCTACATCAGCGGTGAGACCATCGCCGTGACGGGTGGCACGCCGATCCACTAGATCGCCGACCCACCCTCGAGGACGCCGTCGAGTGGACCGGACACCGTCGAACACCTCGGTGCCCCGTTCGCCGGGCGGCGTTCTCGTGCGCCGGGCGGGCCCGGCTCAGGGGTGCCGGACGCCCTCGCCCGCGATCACGGCACGGTACCCCTCGCGGAAGGTCGGATACGCGAAGTCGAACCCGGAGCCGCGCAGTCGCGCGTTCGACAACCGCTTGTCGCCGCCCGCCTGACGGCCCCGAGGAGGCGCGCTCGGCGGCACGGGCACCCCCAGTTCGTCGGCCACGAACGTCAGCACGTCGTCGAGCCTCGACGGCTCGTCGTCGACCCCCACGTACAGGACGTCGGTCGGCTCCGGGGTGGTGGTGAGGTGCACGATCGCGGTCGCCGCGTCGTCCCGGTGGATGCGGTTCGTGTGCGGCGAGCTGCCCGCCGGCTCGGCCAGTCTCGCCTCGCCGTCGCGGACCTGGGTGATGAGTCGTTCCCTGCCCGGACCGTAGATGCCGCCGAGGCGGAGCACGACGCCGTCGGGCCGACGTTCGTGCAGCAGGGCCTCGGCCTCGAGGATCACCTCGGCCGTCGGTGAGGCCCCCGTCGCCGGAGTCGCCTCGTCGACGACGCTGCCGTCGTCGACGTCGTACACGGCGGTCGACGAGACGAACAGCACCCGGGCGTCGACCGCCCCGGCCTCGTCGAGTGCGTCGAGGACGGTGCGCAGACCGTCGACGTAGGACGCCCGGTAGGTGGCAACGTCGCGCGACCCGGCCGAGAGGGCGACGACGACGACCTCGGTGTCGGCGGGGAGCGTGGGGCGGGTGGTGCTCAGGTCGATCGAGACGCCCTCGATCGAGGCCGGGAGCTTGCCTGCCGAGCGGCGGAGGCCGAGGACGCGGTGCCCGAGGGCGACGAACCGCAGGGCGGCCTCGGTGCCGAGGTCGCCGCAACCGGCGAGGACGACGGTCATCGGGTCACCTCGTCGTCGGCTGCGGTCGGTGCGTCGGCGAACCGGTCGGTCGCCGCGATCAGCGCGTCGAGGATGCCAGGCTCGTCGAACGCGTGCCCGGCGTCGTCGACCAGGACGAACTCGGCGTCGGGCAGGGCCGCGTGCAGGTCGAAGGCCGTGGTCGCCGGAGTGCACAGGTCGTAGCGACCCTGCACGATGACCGTCGGGATGTGCGCGACGAGGTGCGCGTCACGGATGAGCTGGCCCTCGTCGAGGAAGCCGCGGTGGACGAAGTAGTGGTTCTCGATGCGGGCGAAGGCCAGGGAGAACGCCGGGTCGGAGTACCGCTCGACCAGGTCGGGTCGGGGCAGCAGGGTGATCGCCGAGGCCTCCCACGACGACCACGCGACGGCGGCCGGCCCGTGCACGGCCGGGTCGGGGTCGGCGAGCAGACGCGAATAGGCCTCGATCAGTCCGCCCGGTCGGCGTTCGTCGACCGGCACCGGGGCGAGGTAGCCCTGCCACCGGTCGGGCAGCACGTTCGACGCCGGACCCTCGTAGAACCAGTCGAGCTCGCTCTGTCGCAGCGTGAAGATGCCGCGCAGCACGAGCTCGGTGACCCGGTCGGGATGGGTCTCGGCGTAGGCGAGCGCCAGGGTCGACCCCCACGAGCCGCCGAACACCTGCCAGCGGTCGATGCCCAGGTGCTCGCGCAACGTCTCGAGGTCGGCCACGAGGTGCGGCGTCGTGTTCGTCGAGAGGTCGGTGCCGAAGGTGCCCGCGTGCGGCGTGCTGCGTCCCGCCCCGCGCTGGTCGAGCAGCACGATGCGGTACCTCCGCGGGTCGAACAGGCGGCGGTGCGCGGGCGACGACCCACTGCCGGGCCCGCCGTGCAGGAAGACCACCGGCTTGCCGTCGGGGTCTCCGCATTCCTCCCACCAGACGTGCTGGCCGTCACCGACGTCGAGCAGGCCGGAGTCGTACGGTTCGATCTCGGGGTAGAGCGGGGGCATGCCGACGAGCGTAGCCGTGGGTGCCGACACCGGCAGGGGAGGCGCGGCGCCTGTGGGGGGCGACCCGCGCCTCCTCGTCCGGGGACGAGCCGTCGACCGAAGGACGGCGGTCGCCGGACTCAGAGAAGGGCGACGGTCAGATCGTCCTCGACGCCGTCGAACCACCGGTCGAGCACCGCCCGGAACGCGGGCTCGGACGGGTCGGCCCGGCCGAAGAGGGTCATCGACGACCGCAGCTTGAGGGCGTCGATCCCGCCCATCAGGTCGTCGACGCTCGCTGCGTCCGCTGCTGCGGCCAGACCCGCCGCCTCCCGCAGCCGCGGGCCGAGGACGGGGTGCGCGAGGTAGGCCCGCGCCTCGTCGAGCGAACGGATCGCGTAGGTGCGATCCATGCCGCTGCGGCCGAGGCCGGCGATCTGCGGGAAGACGAACCACATCCAGTGCGACGACTTCCGCCCCCGGCGCAGCTCGGCGAGGGCCCGGTCGTGGGTGCCGCCGGCGTCCTGCGCGTCGACGAACCGGTCGAGGTCGAAGGGGTCGCTCATCGACCCGTTCTACGCCTCGTGGGTCGGGTCGTCGCCCCCTGGCGCGGCTGCGGATGACGGCGCTAGTCTGGTCGGCTGCCCTGCCGGGCGGCGGACGACGTCCCCGCCTCGACCCCGGAGCCCCCGTGACCGACATCGTGATCGACGAACTCGTCGTTCCCCGCACGCTCGAGCCCCGTCCCGCCGCCGACCGCGACGCAGACGCGGACACCGCCCCCGACCGCGCCGACCGCGCCGCGCGCGTCGCCGCCTACGTCGAGGCGATCGCCCTCGAGAACGCCGTCCAGACCGAGGTGCTCGGTTTCGGCGACCTCGACTTCGCTCCGGCCGAACAGCTGCCGCAGTGGCACGACCCGTTCACGCCGCGGCGACTGTTCGTGGTGCGGGCCGCGGGCCGCATCGTCGGCCAGGCCACCTACGAGACGCTCGCCGACCCGGCGGTCACGACCTGCTGGCTCTGGGTCGCCGTCGCCCCCGAGCACCGCCGCCGGGGCCTCGGCACGGCCCTGCTCGACCACCTCGAGGCCGTCGCCCGCGCCGCCGGCCGCACCGACGCGATCGCCTTCGTGGCCTCCGGCCAGGGCGTCGCCTCGGGCCAGGACGTGGCGTCCGGCCAGGGCGGGGCCTCGGGCCAGGGCGCCACCGCAAGCCAGGGCGCCACCGCAGGCTCGGCCCCCGCGACCGCCCCGGCCGACCGCCTCGAGGCCTCGACCGGTCACGGCTGGGTGCCCCGCGCCTCCTCGGAGGTCCGGTTCGCGCTCTCGCGCGGCTACGCGCTCGGCCAGGTCGAGCGCATCAGCCGCCTGCCGCTGCCGGTGGACGAGGAGGCGCTGGCCGCGATCCGCTCCGAGGCGCTCGCCGCGGCGGGGGACGAGTACCGCGTCCACACCTGGTCGGGCCCCACTCCCCGGCGCTGGCAGTCCGACGTCGCGGCCATGGCGACCGCCCTGAGCACCGACGCGCCGATGGGCGACGTGCCCGAGCCGGAGGACGTCTGGACCGTCGAACGCCTCGTCGAAGCCGAGCAGCGACGGGCCACGAGCGGGCGTGCCTCGCTGACCGCGGCGGTCGAGCACGTGCCGACGGGCCGCCTCGTCGCGTGCTCCGACCTCGCGGTGCCCGACGACGCGGCGCGGCCAGCGATGCAGCAGATGACCCTCGTGCGGCGGGAGCACCGCGGGCACCGGCTGGGCTGGCTGGTGAAGGTCGCGAACCTCGACCGGTTGGCCGTGGAGAAGCCGGGCCGGCCGGCCGTGCTGACGTTCAACGCCGAGGAGAACCGTCCCATGCTCGCCGTCAACGAAGCCGTCGGGTTCGTGCCGATCGGCGTCGAAGGGGTGTGGCACCGGCCGCTCTGAGTTGCGGCGCCGGGCTGACAGGCGGCGCGGCTCCCCGGGGTGCCGGAACCGGAATCGGACCAGCCGCTCGGGTCGGCGTGTGCCGAACCCGACCGGTGGCGAGCCCCTGGCGTGCCGAACCCGACCGGCAGCACGCCCCTGGCGTGCCGAACCCGACCGGCAGCACGCCCCTGGGTGTGCACAACCCGACATCGCCGCGACGACGCGCCGCTCATGTCCGCCGTCGCCCGGCGTGTCGAAGTCCGGTTGTCGCGATTTGCACACCGAGACGGTGATACCGGGGCAGGGGCAGGGGCAGGGGCAGGGGCAGGGGCAGGGGCAGGGCCGCGACGCGGGGGAGCAGGCGGCTCAGGCGACGAAGTCGGCGCTGACCTCGGCGGAGACCTCGATGTCGTCGGGGTGCAGGTCGAAGGTGACGGGGTCGCCCGACGAGAACGTCGCGACGGCTCGGGCCAGGCCGAACGGGCTGCCGCCACCGGGAGCACCCGGCCGCAGCCCCGGCTCGAACACCGACTGCAGCGTCGGCTGCCCGAGCCCGAGCGCCTCGGCGTAGTCGCCGGCCCTGGTGACGGCGTCGGCGACGGCGGCGACCCGAACGGCCTTCTCGACCTCGGGTCGGCGGGCGTGGCTGAGCGACCACTCGATCCGGTCGACGGTCACGCCCGGTTCGAGAGCGACGTCGCCCACCCACGACGCCAACGCGTCGAAGTCGCTGAACCGCACGTCGACGGCGGCCCGGGTGCGGAACCGCACCCCCGAGGAGGCGCGGGTCGTGTCGCCCCCGTCACCCCGGTCGGTCGCCGCCTCGGTCTCGACCGCGACCGTGACGCTCCGGGCGCTCCACCAGGTGGCTGCCTCCTGGCGGCGCCAGGCCGTCGCCTGCTCGGTGAGGCGGGAGTGCACGGCGGCGGTGTCGCGGACGACCTTCTCGCGGTCGTCACCGTCGAAGCCCACGGTGAGGTGGACGACACCGCGCTCGGCACGGTGGCGGTGGGTGGCGGAACCGGACACCGAGAGCGTCGCCATCGCGCGCCTCCTTCGTTCGTCGGGGGTGAGGGGCCGGGGCGGGCCGCGGATCAGTCGGTGGAGTCGGCGCCGGCGACCGACACGGGTGCGTCGGCGTCGACGACCGGGGCGGCGGTCACGCGGCCGATGAACGCGTTGAGATCGTCGAGCTCTTCTTGCGAGATGCCGTGGGCCAGACCCGGGTACACGGTCTGTTCGGCGTCGGCGTGCGCCTCGAGCCAGGCCGAGGTGCGCTCGACGGCGTCGGCGGGGATGACCTGGTCGACGTCGCCGCGACCGTAGAAGACCGACGGGCGGAGGGCCGCCACGGCGTCGTCCCGTGCGGCTGCGCGCTCGAGCGTGGCGTCGTCACCTGCGGCGGGGACCACGAACCCGGCGAGCACGGCGGCGAACGCGAACCGCTCGGGCGCGTGCCGCACCAGCTGCAGCGAGAGCGAACCGCCTTGCGAGAAGCCGAGCAGGCTAACGCTCGGGTGAGCGGTCGCCAGGGAGTCGAGCCAGGCGAGCACGGCGTCGGCCGCGTCGTCGACGGCACCCGGGTCGGGCGCACCGGGCGTCGAGAGCGGGTACCACGAGAAGCCGTCACCGTGAGGCAGAGGTGCCCGCAGCGACGCCGCCACGAAGTGCTGCGGCAGGTAGGGAGCGAGGCCGATCAGGTCGCCCTCGTGCGAGCCCACGCCGTGCAGCAGCACGAGCAGTGGCCGCCCGTCGCGCTCGGCCTCGACGGCGGACCACTGGACGAGGGACGGGTCGATCTGCACCATGGGCCGAGCCTAGCGACGGGTGGCGACATCGGGGCCGGTGCTGTTCGCCCGTAGCGTCACGTCACGCGATCGGGCCGTCGAGCCGGTAAGAATGGGCCATGAGCTCCGTGCGGACACCCGACCCCGACCCCAATCCCGGCTGGCTCTCGGAGGACGAGCTCTTCCAGGCGCGGCAGCACCTGCCGATCCTCTACGTCGAGGCCGTGCCCGTGCGCACCGACGGCATGGGGGTCGTGACCGAGGTCGGAGTGCTGCTCCGCGCCTCCGACGAGGGGTCGATCTCGCGCATGCTCGTCTCGGGCCGGGTGATGTACGGCGAGAGCCTGCGCACCGCCCTGTTCCGTCACCTCGAGAAAGACCTCGGGCCGATGGCCTTCCCGCAGCTGCCGCCGTCGCCGGTGCCGTTCCAGGTCGCCGAGTACTTCCCGCTGCCCGGCTCGTCGGTCTACACCGACCCCCGTCAGCACGCCGTGTCGCTCGCCTACGTGGTGCCCGTGACCGGCACCTGCGACCCGCGGCAGGACGCCCTCGAGCTCACCTGGCTGACGCCGCACCAGGCCGCCTCCGACGAGGTCGCCGCCGAGATGGAGGGCGGCCGCGGCACCCTGCTGCGCAGCGCCCTCGCCTCCGTCGGCGCCCTGCACTAGCCCCGGCGCGCAACACCCCCGAACCGGCGCGACACCCTCGGATCGCGGGGTGTCACGCCGGTTCGGGGGTGTCGCCCGGCACTCCTCCACAGGCGAGGAGGCGCGGCTCGCGTTCCTCGCGGCGCTCGGCCAAGCTGAACCGATGCGTGACATGTCAGGACTGCTCATCCGTCGTTCCCGGCTCGTCGACGACGGCGTGGATGCCTCGTCCATCGAGCGGGACGCGCGACGTGGCCTCGCGGTGCGGCTCGCCGCCGGCGTCTACGTCCGGGCGGACGACTGGCGGTCGCTCGACGCCGCGTCGAAGCACACCGCCCGCGTGCACGCGGTGCTGCCCCGGCTCGGACCGCACGCCGTCGTCTCGCACGAGTCTGCCCTCGCCGTTCGGGGGTTTCCGCTGCTGGGTGAGTGGCCTCGAAAGGTGCACGTCGTGGCACGACAGCGCGCTCGCGACAAGGTGACCGGGTCGGTTCACCAACACGCGGCGCCCCTCGGCGACGGCGAGATCGACACGGTCGACGGGTTGCCGGTGGTGGGTGCCGCCCGCGCGGCCATCGACAGCGTGCGCCGGCATGATCTGCGCGGGGCCACCGTCGTGCTGGACCACGGGCTGCACGTGGGGGCGTACGACCGGGCCGCGCTCGAGGCCGCACTGGCCGCCCGGCCCGGGGTGCCCGGGCGTCGACGGGCGGCGGTCGCGGTCGCCTTCGCTGACGAGCGGTCCGAGTCGCCGGGCGAGTCGCTGAGCCGGGCGGGCATGAGGGCTGCGGGGCTCGCGGGGCCCGAGTTGCAGGCCCGGTTCCCGGTGACGGGCCCCCTCGTCGGCTTCGCGGACTTCTGGTGGCCGCAGTTCGGCGTCATCGGCGAGTTCGACGGCGAGGTGAAGTACCGCGACGAACGGATGCGGGCCGGGCGCAGTCCCGAGCAGGTCGTGATCGACGAGAAGCGGCGCGAGGACGATCTGCGGGCGCTGCCCGGCGTGCGCACGGTCGTCCGGTGGACCTGGGGCGACGCCCTGCGCGCCGAGCCCATGGTGCGGGCCCTCGCCCGTGCCGGGGTGCGCTGATGTGGGTGGCAGCGCAACACCCCCGAACCGGCGTCACACCCTCGGATCAGAGGGTGTCACGCCGGTTCGGGGGTGTGGCAGCGGGTCGGGTCAGCGACCGCCGCGCTGGCCGCCGCCGGTGCGGGCCTTGCCGCCGACGAGGCCGCCGACCTTGAGCGAGCCGGGACGGCCGCCCTCGGACGAGGCGCGGCGTCCGCCGCTGCGCTGGCCGCCGTCACGCTGGCCGCCCTCGCGCGAGCCGCCGAGCGACGCGGCGAACTCGGCCTGGTCGTTGCGGACCGCGTTGGTGCGGCTCTGGCCGCCGTCGCTCTGGGTGCCGCTGCTCTGGGCGCGGCGACCGGTCTGGCGGGTGCCACGGGTCTCGTCACGAGCACCGTCACGCGCGCCACGGGCGTCGTCACGGACGGGCGTGGACGAACCGCGGCCCGACTCGGTCGAGTAGAAGGTCGAGGCGCCGCCGCGGGGGGCGGCGTCGCGACGCGCACCTCCGTCGCGGCCACCCTGGCGGCCGCCGTCACGCGAGCCACCCGAGCGACCCGCACCGGCACCGGCGCGACCGGCGTCGGAACCGCGACCCGCGCCTCCCTGGCTGGGGCGACCCGAACGGTCCTGACGGGCGATGGGGTTGCCCTGCGAGTCCTGACGGGCGGCGCGCTTGCGCTGGGCGTTGGCGCCCTGCGAGCGTCCGCCGCCACCCTGCTGCTGCTGGACGGCAGCCTTGGGCGAGGGCTTGACGTAGGCGGCGACCTGGCCGACGAGGGCGTCGACCTCGGGCGAGTTCGGCGTCACGGCGGTGATGGTCGGGCGGATGTCGGCCTTCTTCATCAGCTGGGCGACGTCGCGCTTCTGGCTGGGGATGACGAGGGTGACGACGTCGCCCTCGGCTCCGGCACGGGCGGTGCGGCCCGAGCGGTGCAGGTACGCCTTGTGCTCGGTCGGCGGGTCGACGTGGATGACGAGCTCGATGTCGTCGACGTGCACGCCTCGGGCGGCGACGTCGGTGGCGACGAGGACGCGGGCGGAGCCGTCCTGGAAGGCGGCGAGGTTGCGGTCACGCTGCGGCTGCGACAGGTTGCCGTGCAGGTCGACGGCGGGGATGCCGGACTCGGTCAGCTTCTTCGCGAGCTTCTTGGCGTGGTGCTTGGTGCGCATGAAGAGGATGCGACGGCCCTGGCCGCCGGCGAGCTTCTGGATCAGCGCGTTCTTGCTGTCGACGTCGGGCGTCTCGAAGACGTGGTGGGTCATCTTGGCGACGGGCGAGTTGGCCTCGTCGACCGAGTGCAGGACCTCGTTGTGGAGGAACTGCTTGACCAGCTTGTCCACGCCGTTGTCGAGGGTGGCGCTGAAGAGCAGGCGCTGGCCGTCGTTCGGGGTGGCCTTGAGGATGCGCGTGACGCCGGGCAGGAAGCCCAGGTCGGCCATGTGGTCGGCCTCGTCGAGCACGGTGATCTCGATGGCGTCGAGCTTGACGAAGCCCTGCTTCATGAGGTCTTCGAGGCGGCCGGGGCAGGCGATGATGATGTCGACGCCGGCCTTGAGGGCCTGCACCTGACGGTTCTGCGAGACGCCGCCGAAGATGGTGGTGGTGCGCATGCCGTAGGCCTCGGCGAGCGGGGCGAGCACGGCGTCGATCTGCGTGGCGAGCTCGCGGGTGGGGGCGAGGACCAGGCCGAGGGGGCGACCGGCGCGGCGGTTGCCGCCGGCCAGCTTGCCGCCGAGGCGCGCGGCCATGGGGATGGAGAAGGCGAGGGTCTTGCCCGAGCCGGTCTTGCCGCGGCCGAGGACGTCGCGTCCGCCGAGGGTGTCGGGCAGCGTGTCGACCTGGATCGGGAACGCGGTGGTCTTGCCTTCCGCGGCGAGGGACTTCACGATCGGGGCGGGCACGCCCAGCGAGCTGAAGGTGACGGTGTCGGCCGCCTCGTCGACGGTCGTGGCGTCGGTGTTCTCGGTGTCGAGGGTGTTCGTTGACATGTGGTGCACCTTTCGGGGCATCGGTGTCGAGCCGGGCCGAGGCTGCCTGGCCGCCTGCTGGTGCGAGGGCACGTCGGGGACGTGCTCGCACGAGGGCGGGGCAGTGCCGGGAGAACGGCTGTCGTAGCCGGGCTCGAGGTGTGGCGACGGTGCAGGTGTGCACGATCGTTTCGCCGCAGAGTGAGCTTCGCGCGCCTGCTGTTCTGCCTGGGTGTGTGCCAGGGCGGAGAGGCGGTGAGGGGCGTGCTACGACGCAGGGAGCCGATCGGACCGGCTCGCAAGTGACCCCAGCCTAGCGGCTGGGGCCGGAAAACGCGACGGGTGTGGTCTGCACGCCTGTGCGAGGGCGACGGCGGTGACGACTACAGCGTCGCGGTGGAGGTCGACACCCAGCCCAAGGGTTAGGTGCGCGTCCGTCCGCAGGGGCCGGTCAGACCGCGCGCCCGTACCGCTCGCCGACGGGGATCTCGACCGCGACCGTGTTGCCCGGCTGCGCGAGCGGGCAGGCCCAGGCCGGGTCGTAAGCACAGCTCGGGTTGTAGGCGAAGTTGAAGTCGAGCACGATCGTGCCGGGCTCGCCGCCGGCGCCGAGGTCGGCTCCCTTGACCGAGTCGATCAGGTAGCGCCCGCCGCCGTAGGTGCCGCCGGGCTTGCCTGCCAGCGCGTCCTTGATCGGGATGAACAGGCCGCCCGCGTACTGCGCCAGCTTCCACACGTCGAGGCTGCCGACGCCGGGCACGTCGACCACGCCGACGAGGTCGAAGAGCACGTCGCCGTCGGTGCCGGTCTCGACCACCATGCGTCGCGGTGCGGCCGGCTCGACCACCACCTCGAAACGCCAGGCCGGGTCGTACGGCTTCGTCGGCAGGCCGGTGAAGTCGGGGCGGTCCTCGGGCAGCAGCGGAGTCGAGGGGTGCGTCGAGAACAGCTCGTCGCGGGTGCGTCGCCACAGGTCGTGGGCCGCCGCCAGGTCGGTCGCCTCGCGTACGTCACGGTAGAGCCCGTGGATCGTCCGCCGCCACGACGCGATGTCGAGCGCGCCCTGGGCGGGCGTCGGGCCGGTGGTCTCGGCAGGGGCGTCGGCTGTGGTGTCAGGGGCGGTCTCGCCGGTGGACGAGGAGGTGCGGGTCGGGTCGGTCACCCCTGCCACCGTACGCAGGCGGTCGCCCCGCCGCCCGTGGCTCCCTCACAGGCGGGTCGCCCGTCCACGGCGCCCCGTCCCGGCCGCGACGATGGGCGCCCCGTGGCTACGCTCGCCCCATGACGACCGACACCACGACCACCGATCCCACCGTCACCCCGGCCGACCTCGCGCAGCTGCACCGCGCGATCGAGGTCGCGCAGCAGGCCCGTGACCACGGCAACCATCCCTTCGGCTCCCTGCTGCTCACGGCGGACGGAGAGGTCGTCGAGGCCGAGAACACGGTCGTCACCGAGGGCGACCCGACGGGCCACGCCGAGACGAACCTCGTCCGCCTCGTCGCGCAGCGGTTCGACAAGCCGACGCTCAAGGCCGCGACCCTCTACACGAGCACCGAGCCGTGCGCGATGTGTGCCGGCGCGATCCACTGGGCCGGCATCGGCCGGGTCGTCTACGCGCTCGCCGAGCAGCAGCTGCTCGGCATGGTCACCGAGCAAGAGGGCGAGTCGACGCTCGACCTGCCCTGCCGCGAGGTCTTCGCCCGTGGGGGAGGCGCGGTGTCCGTGTCGGGGCCGGCCCTGTTCGACGACGCCTCGGCCGTCCACGCCGGCTTCTGGAGCTGACGCGGCTGCGGGGACGGCGTCGGGTGACGCGGACGCCGTGCGGGACGGTCCTGCTGCGGCGCCGACGCGGTGCGCGGCGCCAGCACGGTGCGGTGCCAGCACGGTGCGGCGCCGACTCGTTGCGGTGCCGGTGACGGTGCCGAGGTCAGACGTGCTTCGGGTGGGTCGGCGCCCCGCGCCAGGTCGGGGCCAGCGCCTTCATGCGCAGCGCGCGCCACTGCCACGTCGCCCAGAGCCCGGGCCAGAGCAGCAGGCCCAACGGCCCGGCGTGGAACTCGAGCCGGTCACGCAACAAGGTGTGGTCCGGGCCGTCCGGCACGACGGCCATCCGGTGGTTGATGCGCATCCGGGCGAACTGGCCGCTCGTGCCGCGACCGGTGTCACGCTGGATCCACGCACCGTCCCGTTCGTGCCAGTCGAGGTCGACGTGCGTGCTGCCGAGCGGCAGGACGCCGAGGATGCTCGCGGAGACCGGGTGCGCCTCCTCGGTCCAACGGTCGGGGAAGCCCGACGGCGACTCGGACCGGTAGACGACCAGCGGCTTCGTCACGGCGACCATCACCCGGGGGTCGCGCAGGGCGTCGGTCGCGACGTCGACGGGGCAGGCGAGGCGGAGTTTGAGCTGCACGTGCATGCCCCGATCCAACTCCCGCCGCCTGATCGGATGTCACGTCGCGTCACGCACGGGCGACGTCCGAGCGCGGCTGCCTACGCTGGTCCGATGAGTTCGCACGGCCAGCAGAAGTATCAGGTGAGGCTCGACCACGGCGTGGCCGGAGCCGCCCGCATCGCCCCCGGGGCGCACGTCGTCGTCGTGGTCGACGTGCTCGACGGGCACGGCACCCTGTCGCGGGACGAGACCGTGCGCGTCGTCGCCGCGCTGCCCGAGGTCGCGAGCGGGGCCGACGTCCTCGTCGTCACCGGCGCCGGTGCTGCGGCCGAGGTGGCCCGGCATGTGGTCGATCGTCAGACCCGAGAAGGAGACCGCGCCCTCGTCGCGATCGTCGCCGCGGGGGCGGTCGAAGCCGGCGGGTTCCGGCCCGCCGTCGAGGACCAGCTCGCCGCCGGAGCGGTGGTCGACGCGCTCGCAGCGGTCGGCATCGACTTCTCGTCACCCGAGGCGGCCGTCGCCTGCGCCGCCGCCGGGGCGCTCGCCCGGGCCTCGTCGCACCTGCTGACGGCCTCGGCCTCGGCGACCGAGCTGGCCGCGACCGACCGGGGCGACGTGGTCGACGCGGCCCGCGCCTCCTCGTCCTCCGTGGCGGTCGTGACCGACGTCCGTGAGGGCTCCCGCGAGGAATTCATCCCCTCGGCGTAGCGTTGCGGCCAGAGCGACCCGAACGTCGCCCCGACCCGCAGGAGGAACCATGAAGGCAGTGCTCACCGACGGAACCGTCGTCGCCGAGGCCCCGAAAGACGAGCTGATCTCGATCGAGGGCAACTGGTACTTCCCGCCCGCGAGCGTGAACTCCGACCTGCTGACCGAGAGCCCCACCCAGTACCACTGCCCGTGGAAGGGCGACACCCAGTACTTCAGCGTGAAGTCGGGCGACGACCTGCTGCAGGACCGCGCCTGGAGCTACCCGACGCCGATCCCGACCTCGTTCGACCGCGTCGGGAAGGACTACTCGGGCTACGTCGCCTTCTGGAAGGACGTCTCGGTCGTCGACTGACCTGTCGTCGCCCGTCGTCCGTCGATCGTCGACCGTGGGCCCCGTTCGGAGCCGCACCGCTCACGCCGCCACGAAATAAACAACCCGCCACGCGATCACGTGGCGGGTTGTTTACTTCGTGGCGGGGAGAGCATGCCGGGTGCCGGGTGCCGGGTGCCGGGTGCCGGGCGGCACGCCGGGCTGGGTGCCTGGGCGGAGGCCGAGCGGGTCAGCGGGCTCGGGTGGTGGCCGAGCGGGCCGGACGGGTTGGCCGAGCGGAGCGGCCGATCAGCGTGCGCGACTCCGACCTCGGCCGAGGGAGGGTCAGGCGCGGGCGGCCCGGGCGCGGTGTGCCCGCACCTTGGCGCGGTTGCCGCACCGCTGCATCGAGCACCAGCGGCGGCTGCCGGCGCGCGACTCGTCGAAGAAGACGAGCCCGCACGCCTCGTTCGTGCACCGGCGGAGGCGCGAGTCCGGTCCGCCTCCGAAGCCGACGGTCGTGAAGAGGGTCACCGCGTCGCGCGCGACCGACGCCATCGCCTGCCCGAGCCGCAGGCGCCCCGCCCCGGCCTGGCGTCGGCCGCCCTCGAGGGACGGCGGGACGTCGGGCAGCGCCGCGAACAGGTTGAGCGTGTCGACGTCGTCGGGGTCCGTCGAGGTGGCGTCGGCCGCGGCCACCGCGAGCCGGGCGATCGCGTCGCGCAGGCCCCGGGCGTCGGCGAGTTCACGGTCGCCCGCCGAGCCCGCGATGCCGTCGAAGCGTTCGCCGATCCAGTCGTCGAGGTCGGCGGGCAGCAGCAGGCCGTCCCACGGGGTCGATCCGTCGGCGGGCAGGTCGAGGCCCGACTCCGGGCCGAAGCGTGACCCGGCACGGAACCCGCCGAGGTAGGCGAAGTCGAGGCTGAGCGCGCCCGAGTCGAAGAACCACCGGGTGTCGGTGTCGGATCTGAGCCACTGTCCGGTCTGCACCTGACCACCCTAACCGGTTACGCGCCTCCTCGGCCTTCCTGTCCCTGCTCCGAGGGGCAGGGGCGGGGGCAGCCGCGGGGGCGGACGACGGCCCGGGAGGCGCGGCGTCAGACCTCGCGCTTGGTCCAGGTGATCAGGTGGGCCGGGTCGTACCGACGCGAGCACCGCCCGCAGGCGAGCGGCCGCGCGGGCTGCCGGTAGCGGTAGTGTTCGTGCCCCGCCGGGCAGACCCCGACCCAGGGGGCGAGTTCGCTGGCGATGGCTCCGTCGTGCAGGCGTGAGCCGACGTAGCCCAGGTCGGTCGCGACGGCCTTCCACCGGGGGCCGTGACCGGCGCGCGAGCCGGCGAGGGCGTGGGCGACCTCGTGCAGCAGCACCTGGTGGATCTCGTCGTCGTCGTATCGGCCGGCGAGGTGCCGCGAGACCGTGATGCGCTTCGTCGTGTAGTTGCACAGGCCCGCGCGGGTCTTGGCGTTGTCGAAGCCGAAGGTCCACACGGCGGGGTCGAGGTGCAGGTCGATGAGCGCGGCGGCCCAGCGCCGCACCCGGTCGAGGTCGGCCACGTCGAGGTCAGGAGGCGCGGGTCAGCGCCGCGGGAACGGCCAGGTGGTGGGCTCGTCGTCGCGCGGGAGGCCGTCGACGACCCCGGTCACGCCGGTACCGCCGGTGCGGGGCCGCTCGGCGGTGCGGCCCTCGTCGTCGCCACGACGTTCGGCGTCGAACTCGTCGGAGTCGCGGTCTCGGTGACCCGCGGCACGCTCGGCGAGGTGGCTGATCTTGCCCCAGAGACCACCGTCGCGGGGTGCGGCAGGGGCGGTCGCGGCGACCTTCTCGGCCCGGGCCGCGGCGGCCTCGGCCACGGGCGACGCGGCGGCCTCGTCGGGCATCGACTCGGGATCGAAGCTGATCGCGGCGGTGCGCGCGGCGTCGATGGGCTGACGGACCGGCACCGCGCCTCCGTCGGCGTCGACGTCGGAGGTCGTGCCCTCGGTGCTCTGCGGCGCTTCGGGGGCGGGAGCGGACGCGGGCGCGGGCGACCCGCCGTAGAGCGCGGCGATGCCGTCGAAGCGGGGCACCTGGGTCCGGGCCGGGGCCGCGGGCGAGACCGGCGGCGCCGACGTCAGGGGCTGGACCGGCACCGGGTTCGTGTCACCCACGGCCGGGGCCTCGATCCGTGGCTGCGGGCCCGTGTCGCTCAGGTAGGCGCGCATGACGCCCTCGATCGCGACGCGCAGCCCGTTCGTGCGGTCGCGCGGAGCGCCTGACGCCTCGTACGCCTCGAGTGCCTTGGCCAGCGTCTCGCGAGCCTCTTCGTTGCGGCCGAGGTCGTACAGCGTGTAGCCCTCGAGCTCGGCGGCGGCGGCCTCGAGCTCGCGCCACTCTTCGGTGGCGGCCGTGATGCGGCTGGTGTGCAGGTCGTTCAGGGCGCGGTCGAGCTTGCCCTGCTCGCGGAAGATGTGCGCCCGACGGATGCGGGCGGCCGTCGAGTCGGCCCGGTCGCCGGTGAAGTGCGCCAGGCGGAAGGCTTCCTCGGCGATGGCGAGGGCCTCGTCGAGGCGGCCGAGCAGGCGCAACAGGTCGGCGCGCTCACCGAGGGCGGCGGTGCTGCGGCTCTGGCCCAGGGCGGCGAGGCGGGCCTCGGCGGCGGGCACGTCGACGGCCGTGCGCAGGCTGACGGGGTCGAATCCGCCGGCGCCACCGATGCCGCGCACGACGGGTGCGGCGAACCCCGGCGGCACGGTCTGGGGGCGGGCGCTGCCGGGTGCTGTCGTGTCGGGTCGGTCGTGCTGGCTCATCGAGTACGAGGGTAACCGCCCGGCCCCCGAACAGGCCGCGCGGCGCGCAGCGTGGAGGCGAGTGTCACGGGCCCGTGTGGAGAAGTCGACCCGCGCCTCCTCGGGTCGCGTGCCGAACGCGGGCCGACCCGCGGGTCAGGGGACGGCGGTGAGGGGGACGCTGACGATGCGGTCGTCGCCGGCACTCGGCGTGCCGCGGCCGTCGGTGTTGTTCGTCACGAGCCAGAGGGTGCCGTCGGGACCCGGGAGGACGTCGCGGATGCGGCCGAGCGACCGATCTCCGGCGAAGAGCTCGGTCGGCACGGCCTCGGAGCCGGGCACCACCTGGATCTCGAACAGCTTCTCGCCGCCGAGCCCGGCCAGGTACAACGTCGTGCCGACCGCCGTGAGGCCGCTCGGGCTGGCGTCGTCGGTCGACCACTGCAGCACCGGGTTCGAGAAGCCGGCGACCTCGCCGCGTCCCTCGACCTCGGGCCAGCCGTAGTTCGCCCCGGGCTCGAGGGCGTTGAGCTCGTCGTAGGTGTTCTGCCCGAATTCGGCCGCCCAGGCGGCACCGGTGGCGTCCCAGGCGATGCCCTGCGGGTTGCGGTGGCCGAGCGAGTAGACGAGCGACCCGGGCGTGGGGTTGTCGTCGGGCACGCCGCCGACCGGGGTCGCGCGCAGCACCTTGCCGCCGAGCGACCCGGGGTCCTGGGCGTTCGGCCGTTGGTTCGCGTCGCCCGTCGTCACGTAGAGCAGCCCGTCCGGGCCGAACGCGATGCGGCCGCCGTCGTGGTTGCTCGCCTTCGGGATGCCGGTGATCACGGCCTCCTGCTCGCCCAGGCCGTAGGAGCCGGCCTCGCCCGTGACGGGCGCGCGCACGACGCGGTTGTCGTCGGCGGTCGTGGCGTAGGCGTAGAGGTACGACGGCGACCCGGCGAGCACGGCCAGGCCGAGCAGTCCGCCCTCGCCTTCGTGCACGACCCCGTCGATCGTGCCGGCCTCTCGGGTGCTGCCGTCGGCGAGCAGCTCGAGCACCGTGCCGGTGTCGCGCAGGCTGACGAACGACGACCCGGTGTCGAGTCGCACGACCGACCAGGGGGCGGCCAGGTCGGTGGCGACGTCGGTCGGTTCGGCGTCGGCCGCGACGGTGACGGCGGTCGCGTCGGTGGTCGCTGCGACCGGGCCGGGACCGGCGGCGTCGGTCGGGTCGGTCGGGGTCTCGGACGCCGGGCGGGTGGCGGCCCGGCCGCCCGAGCCCGTGGCGTCGGCCCCGGCGGTGCAGCCGACGAGCAGGACGGCGGTGACGGCCGCCATCGTGCCGACGGCGAGCCGGTGCCGTGTGGTGCGGGGTGTCGTGATCATGATCGCGCCTCCTGCGATCAAGGCAAGCGGACGACCAGCGCGACCGCATCCGTCGTCACCACACCGTGACCGGCTTCGCAGCCGGTGCCCAGCCCGGCGCCCGGGATGCGCGGGCCTACGCGCGCGGGTTCAGCTCGGCGCGCAGCGGCCAGTCCTGGCCCTCGAGGATCAGCTGGGCACCCGCCCCGGTGCGGACGTTGACCACGATCGGCGCGAGCAGGTTGACCGTCATGCCGGTCGCCGCGGGCGTCGCGACGACGAGCAGCAGGGCCTCGGCGGCGTCCTGCAGGTCGAGGGTGGCGGACTGGTCGTCCGACACGACGGGCGAGTAGTCGGGCAGGTGCACCGACGCGTCGAGCACGAACAGTCGCACCTCGGATCCGCTCGCCCGCAGGGCGAGGAGTCCGGGGGCACCGTCGATGCGCTCCAGCGAGAAGTCGGTCAACGGCTCGAGACCGAACGGAGGCGCGACGAACGTCACGACGGAGCCCGCGACCTCGCGGGCGGCGTTCGCGCTCATCGGAGGAAGTCCATCAGCGTGGGCTGCAGCACCTTGGCGGTGACCGCGAGGGCTGCCTGGTAGGAGGTGTTCTGCATCTGGAGCTCGAGCACGGCCTGGCCGAGATCGAGGTCCATGATGCCGGCGCGCTGCGCCTCGAGCGTGGTCTTGGTGTCCAAGAGGGTGTCCTCGGCTCTCAGGATCTGGGACTGTCGTGCCCCGATGTCGGACTGTACGCCGCGGACGGCCGTCAACCGGGCGTCGACCTCGGTGAGCCGCGTCCCGACGTTGACGCCGGCCCGCAGGTCGCTGCTGATGCGGTCCAGCATGCTGAAGACCGAGTCGGCACCGGTGCCGAAGGCGGTGGCCCCGTCGGCGTCGACGCGCACGCTGGTCTCGACGCCGATCTGGCGGGTGACCGACGAGCCCGGGGTGCCGGTGTAGCTGAAGTCGGGGCGGAAGGCGACGCCCGCGTCCGACGTGCCGGCGAAGACGCTGCGACCGTTGTACGAGGTGTTCGCCACCGCGAGCAGGTCGGCCTTGAGGCCGTCGATCTCGGTTGCGATGGCGTCGAGCGCGGGTTGTGACAGCGCGCCGGTGTTGGCGCCCTGCACCGTGAGGTCGCGCACCTTCTTGAGCACGTCGTCGGTGGACGACAGCGCCGAGTCGGCCAGCGAGAGCCACCCGTTGCCGTCGCCGACGTTGCGGGAGAACTGCACGTTCGCCGCCTGCTCGGCCTTGACCCGCAGCGCGTCCGCCGTGCCGGCCGGATCGTCCGACGGCTTCGCGATGCGGTCCAGGGTCGACGCGCGCTGCTGGGCCTGGTCGACCCGGTACGAGCTGGTCTGCAGGTTGCGCTGCGCGGTGAGCATCGCCATCTGGTTCGTGGTGCGGGTGATCATCGGTTACCTCCCGACCCGTCCCATGCCGTTGATCAACGTGTCGAGCATCTCGTCGATCGCGGTCATGACCCGGGCCGCGCCCTGGTAGGCGTGCTGATAGGTGAGCAGGTTGACGTTCTCCTCGTCGAGGCTGACCCCGGCGGTCGAGAGCTGGCGACCCTTGGCGGACGTCGCCGCGAGGTCGGTGAGGGTCGAACGGTCGGCCTCGGTGCGGGCCGTCGCCCCGATCGTGCTGACGATCGAGCCCCAGGTGCGATCGGGCGAGCCGACCGACAGGCCGATCTGGCCGACGGCCCGGGCGACCGAGCCGTCGAGGGCCCCGCCCGTGCCGTTGCCCGAGGCGATGGTCGAGGCGCCGGTCGGCAGCACGGTGAGGCCGCGGGCGGCGGACACCCCGGCGGTGAACCCGAAGAAGGCGTGACCCGTGGTGCCGTCGGCCGTCGTCCCCGTGGAGTGCACCGCGTTGACCTGGGCGGCGAGCTGGGTCGCGAGGGCGTCGTAGTTCGCCGCGGCCTCGGCCAGCACGCCGCCGGTGCCGCCGGGAGCGGCCGGGGCCAGCACCGACAGCGAGCCGGCGATGCTGCCGCCGTCGAGCGAGATCGGGTCGCCGGGGCGGTGGGTCCATTCGAGCGAGACCCCCGAGGAGGCGGTGGCCAGGGTGTAGTCGCCGGTCACCTTCACCTGCCGGGCCGAGTCGCCCGACACCAGGGCGTTGCCGCCGACCAGGACGTCGACCGTGCCGTCCGCGTTGTCGCGCACCGTGCCTCCGGCGAGCGTCGCGATCTTCTCGGTCAGTGCCGAGCGCGCGTCCACCAGCTCGTTGGTGCTGACACCCTGCTGGGTCGCGGTGCGGATGCGCACGTTGAGGTCGGCGACCTGGGTCGCGGCCGAGTTGAGCTGCGAGGCGAGACCGTCGAGCTGCTGACGCTGCGAGGTCCACTGGTCGTCCACGGCCTTGTAGCCGGTCGAGAGGGTCTGGGCGATCGTGTTCGCCTGGCCGAGCAGCACGGCGGCGGGGGCGGCGGACGACGGGTCGTTCGAGACGTCCTGCCAGGCCGACCAGAACTTCGTCAGCTGCGAGGCGATGCCGGTGGTGCTCGGCTCGTTCAGGGAGGACTCGAGGGCGGCGGTGACCGAGGCGCGCACGCCCTGGTAACCGGCGGCCCCGGCAGCGCCGCGCACCTGCGCGTCGGCGAACCGGTCGCCGATGCGGGCGATGCCGTCGACCGACACGCCCTGTCCGGGCTGCGCGCCGGTCGAGAACAGTCCCACGCGGGCCGCGGCCTCGATCGAGGACTGGGTGACCCGTTGGCGCGTGTAGCCCTCGGTGTTGACGTTGGCGATGTTCTGGCCGACCACGTCGAGCCCGGTCCGGGCCGCGGTCAGCCCGCGGTAAGCCGTGTTAAGGGTGCCGAACGTGCTCGCCACGTCAGAGCCGCCCGTCGAAGAGGTGACCGCCGGAGGCGCTGGCCGAGTTCGCGTGCCCGGTCTGGCCGGACGCGTCGTACGTCGCGGTCGCGGGGCCGGTCGACGCGGTGGCCAACGTCTCCTGCGTGGCGCGGGCGGCGGCCCGGAGGAATCGTTCGTTCTCGTCGCGCAGCTGCGCGATGCGGCCGGTCAGTTCGGTCATGGCGCGCAGGTGGGCGGTGAAGATCTCGCCCCACGGGCCGGCCGGGGCCGCGGAGATGATCTCGCGCAGCGGGGCCTCCTCGTCGGTGCCCCACTCGCGGGCGACGGCCGACACCTCGACGCTGCGCTCGAGGCCCGCCGACCGCAGGCGACCGAGCACCTGCTCGACCTCACGCGTGGCGTGGTCGATCCAGCGGCTGCGGCCCGCGGTGAGCAGCAGCTGCTCCTCCTCGAGCTTGAAGGTCAGCAGCTCGAGCAGCTCGCGCTCTCGCCAGAGCAGCGCGGAGAGTTCGTTCGCGCCCATGGGGGCCTCCTCGGTCGGTTGCGTCGGTGCGTCGGGTTCGTCGGTCGTCGGCGAGGAGTGCCTGACGTCCTCTGCACCGGGGACTATCGGCGGAGGCGCGGCGTGCGTTAGCGGCGGGCCCGAGTGTCCTCGTCCGGGCTCCTAGCCTTAAAGGAGCGGTCGAAGCTAGGGGCGTTCCGACCCAGTCCGGGGGTGGGGGCACGGGGTGTGTCCCCCGAAGGGATGACGACCGTTCCCCCGCACTGGGGGCAGTCCCGGCCTGCCGCCACCCCCCTCCTGCTCGATAGCGTTGCAGAGCAGCGACGGGCCCCCGACGGGTCGGTCGCAGCGCACCATCCGCGGTCCCGCCCCTACCTGTCCGGGCGACCCGCGCCTCCTCGGCGAACCCTGTCGACGTGCCCTGATCAGAGGGCCGTTCGTCGCGCCCGGAGTCACCGTCACCGGACCACAGAGGTCCCCTTCGCACTGGGAGTCGCGATGAACCGCACCGAACGCAACGCCATGGTGGTGGAGAACCTGCCGTTGGTCGGTTACCTCGTCTCGGAGGTGTGCGCCCGCGCCACCCACCTGTCCCGCGACGACCTCGCCTCGGTCGGTGCCGTCGCCCTCGTGCAGGCCGCCGACGCCTTCGACCCCACCCTCGGCATCCCGTTCGGCGCCTACGCCCGCACCCGCATCGTCGGCGCGTTCGCCGACGACATGCGCTCGGGCGACTGGGCCAGCCGCGGCACGCGCAAGCGCATCAAGGAGACCCTCGCCGTGCAGGAGGCGCTCACCGCGACCCTGGGACGCGCCCCGAGCGTGGACGAGATCGCCGGTGCCCTCGGTGTCGACCGCCAGACGGCCGCCGGTGCGTTGACCGACGCGGCCCGCACCGTCTCGGCACTCGACGACACCGTCGCCGACCACCTCGCCGCCGACCTGCCGCTGCCCGAGGAGAACCTGCTCGTGTCGGAGCGCAGCCGCTATGTCGCCGCCGCGGTCGAGGCCCTGCCCGAGCGCATGCGCCTGATCGTCGAGGGCGTCTACTTCGGCGACCGCACCGTCACCGAGATCGCCGACGAGCTCGGCATCACCCACTCGGCGGTGTCGCAGCAGCGCACCGAGGCCGTCCGCCTGCTGCGCGACGCCCTCGAGTCGCACTACGCCGACGACCCCGACGCCGAGTTCACGCCGGTCTCGAAGACCGCGCCGGCCCGCCGCAGCGCGTACCTGTCGCGCGTCGCCACCAATGCCGCCGTCGGCATCGCCCGCGCCATGCGCGAGCCCGACGCGGTCGTCGTCAGCACGGCGGTCTGAGATCGCCCGAAAAAACTTCTGCGGCTGACTTACAGCCGCGGTCGACCGGCCGACAGTAGCCGGTGTCAGCCCACGGATGGGCCGACGAACACCACCCAGTCACGGAGGAGAACACCATGGGTATGCAGATCAACACCAACCTCGCGGCCAACAACACGTACCGCAACCTGAACGCCACGCAGAACGACCTGTCGAAGAGCCTCGAGAAGCTCTCGTCCGGCCTCCGCATCAACCGTGCCGCTGACGACGCGGCCGGCCTCGCGATCTCCGAGGGCCTGCGTTCGCAGGTCGGCGGACTGACCGTCGCCGCACGCAACGCCCAGGACGGCATCTCGGTCGTCCAGACCGCTGAAGGTGGCCTCACCGAGGTGCACTCGATCCTCCAGCGTGTCCGCGACCTGGCGGTCCAGTCGGGCAACGACTCGAACAACGCTGACGCTCGCAAGGCCATCCAGACCGAGGTCGCGTCGCTCGGCAAGGAACTGGACCGCATCTCGGGGTCCACGAACTTCAACGGGATCAACCTGCTCGACAGCGACAAGTCGCTGACGTTCCAGGTCGGTGCCGGTTCGACCGCTGCGAACGACCAGATCGACGTCAAGCTGACCGACATCGCTGCGGTCGCCACCGTCGTCAAGGGCATCGCGGCCCAGGCTGCCGACCCGACGGGTGCCGCCACGGCCGCAGGCCTCGGCTCGGCCGGCGACGCCCTCAAGGCGATCGACGCCATCGACACCCAGATCAAGAACGTGTCCACGGCTCGTTCCGAGCTGGGTGCCGTCCAGAACCGCTTCGAGCACTCCATCGCGTCGACCAACGTCGCGAAGGAGAACCTCACGGCGGCTCAGTCGCGCATCCGCGACGTGGACATGGCCGAAGAGATGGTCAAGTACACCCGCTCGAACGTGCTCAGCCAGGCCGGCACCGCGATGCTGGCCCAGGCGAACCAGAGCACCCAGGGCGTGCTGTCGCTCCTCCGCTAGTCGTAGCCGAGGAGGGTCCCGTGCTCCCAGCTCGGGCCTGACCCACCACCTCAAAGCGGTTCGAGACCGGGTGGCCTCGACGGTGCAGCTGATCCTGCACCGTCGGGCCACCCGGTCTCAGCACTTCCCCCCCACTTCGATCTGCCCCACGGTCCGACCCCGGACACCCCACCTCGACAGGAGCACCAGATGGCCTCGCTCGGCATCGACGGACTCGTCAGCGGGCTCGACACGACCACTCTCATCAACACGTTGATGCAGTCCGAGGCCGTGCCCCAGACCATCCTGAAGAACAAGGCCACCGCCGGGCAGACGCTCGTCACGGCCCTGCAGGGGCTCAACACCCGGATCGCCGACCTGGCGACCCTCGCGACCTCGACCGCCAAGGCCGGCTCGCTCTCGCTCTTCACCCCCACCAGCAGCTCGACGGCCGTCACGGCCACCACCGCGGCCGGGGCCGTCTCCGGCTCGATCGATCTCGTGGTCGGCTCGACCGCCTCGTCGAAGACCGCCGTGACCGCGGCGATGACCGCCTGGCCGGACTCGCCTGCAACGCTCACCTTCGTCTCGGCCGCCGGCACGAAGACCGAGGTGACCGCCGCCTCCTCGTCGCTCGACGACGTCGTGACGGCGATCAACGCCTCCGCCGCTGGCGTCTCGGCCGTCAAGGTCGCCTCGGGCAAGGACGCCTCGGGTGCCGTCCAGTACCGCCTCCAGCTGTCGAGCCAGAAGAGCGGCACCGAGGGCGGTTTCGACGTCTTCCGCGGCACCGCCGCCGACGTGGCCGCCGGCACCGCACCCGACCTGATCGCCCAGCCCGGCGCCGCCGTCATCTCGCAGGCTCGTGACGCCTCGATCACGCTGTGGGCGGGGACGGCGGCCGAGCAGGTCGTCAGCAGCAGCAGCAACACGTTCACCGATGTGATCCCCGGCGTCTCGGTGACCGTCTCGGCCACGACGACCGAGCCGGTGCACCTCGCGATCGCCCGCGACGCGACGGCCGCCACGAAGGTCGCGACCGACCTGATCGCCGGTGTCAACGGGGCATTGAGTCTCATCAGCGCCAGGAGCGCCGCGACGACGTCGACCAGCTCCACGGGGACGACGACGGTCACCGCCGGCGTCTTCGGCAGCAACTCGACGACCCGCGGCATCACGCAGCGACTGACCGACGCCGTGCTCAGCCCGGTCGACGGGCAGTCGCCGAGCACCATCGGCATCTCGATCGACGCGAAGACCGGCCAGTTCGCCGTCGACGCCACGAAGTTCGCCGCCGCGCTCGCCGCCGACCCCGCGAAGGTGCAGGCCACGATGAGTGCCATCGCCGCGCGGGTCGCTTCGACGTCGACCGCCGTGTCGGACAAGTTCGACGGTTCCTTGACGAAGGTCATCACCGGGCAGCAGTCGGTCGTGAAGGACCTCAACAACCGCGTCAGCGACTGGGACGACCGTCTCTCCGCTCGCCGCGCGAGCCTGCAGAAGACCTACTCGGCCCTCGAGACCTCGCTCAGCGCCCTGACCGCGCAGCAGAAGTACATCACCAGCCAGCTCGCCACCCTCTCGACGAGCAGCAGCTGATGGACGCCACCTCGTTCGCCGCCTTCGCCGCGGCCTCGGCCGGCCCCTCGGCCGTCGTGCAGAAGCAGCGCGCCCGGTACACGAGCGACGCCGTGCTGTCGGCGACGCCCGTGCAGCTCGTCACGATGCTCTACGACCGCCTCATGCTCGACCTGTCCCGCGCCGAGGCCGCGCAGGTCGCCGCCAACTGGGGTGCCGCCTCCGAGCAGTTGCTGCACGCCCAGGCGATCATCGCCGAGCTGTCGTCGTCGCTCAAGATCGACGTCTGGGACGGCGGCGAGGGCCTCCTCGCCCTGTACACCTACACGTCGACCGCCCTGGTCAACGCCAATGTGCACCGAGACGTCGCGCAGACCCGCGAGGTCACCGGGCTGCTCGAGCCGCTGCGCCAGGCGTGGCACGAGGCCGCGGCCTCGCTGCAGGCCGGTGCCGCCTCGACCGTCCCGGGCCTGTCCGGAGGCTTCGGTGTCGCCTAGGACCGAACGCACGCACGCCGCCTGGCGCGCGGCCCTGGACGAGCTGGAGGCGCTGGTCGCCGAGGCGGACGCCTCGCTTCCCGCAGGTGACGCCGACACGGCGACGGTGCCGACCCCTCCCCGACGCTGGACGCCCCCCACGGGGCTGGGCCCGTTGCCGCAGGACCTGGCGACCCGCGCCTCCTCGTTGGCCGAGCGCCAGCGCGGCGTCATCGGCCGCCTCGAGGCCGCCCGGGCCGCCGTGCTGCAGCACCTCGGCGCCGTCCGCACGGTCGAGGCGTCGCACGAGCCGTCGCGCCCGGTCTACCTCGACGCCACCGGCTGAGGCAGAGCAAGGCCCGGCCCGGCCCAGCCCGGCCCGGCCCGGCCCGGCCCGGCCGCAGCCTCAGCCGAAGGGGATGACCCCGACGACGACGGCGACCACGAGCATGACGACCGAGACGACGGCCGCCCGCCAGAGGACCTTCTTGTGGTGGTCGCCGAGGTTGACGTTCGCGAGGCTGACCAGCAGCAGGATCGCCGGCACGAGCGGGCTCTGCAGGTGCACGGGCTGGCCGATGACCGACGCGCGCGCCATCTCGACCGGCTCAATGCCGAACGCCGCGGCGCTCTGGGCGAGCACGGGCAGGATGCCGAAGTAGAAGGCGTCGTTGCTCATGAAGAAGGTGAGCGGCAGGCTGAGCAGCCCCGTGATGACGGCCAGGTACGGGCCCATCTCGTTCGGGATCACCTGGACGAGCCACTGCGCCATCGCGTCGACCATGCCCGTGCCGTTGAGCACGCCGATCAGCACGCCGGCGGCGAAGACCATCGAGACGACGCCGACGATGCTCGGCGCGTGGGCGACGATCTCGGCCGACTGCTGCTTCACCTTCGGGAAGTTGATCAGCAGCGCGACCGCGACGCCGACCATGAACACGTAGGCCAGGGGGAAGAGGTCGAGCACGAGCAGGACCATCACGACGACGGTCAGCGCGAAGTTGAACCAGATCAGCTTGGGGCGCAGGGTCTCGCGGGTGGGGTCGAGCATGGTGTCGGCCAGGGTGCCGCTCATCGGGGTGCCGTTCTCGCTGTCGGTGCCGGCCGGGCCACCGGGGTTGTCGATCGCGCGCTCGCCGGGGGCGTCCGCCCGGCTGCCGTCGGCGCGACCGCCGCGCAGGCCGAGCGCGACCGTGGGGCTGGTGAACATCGAGACGCCGACACCGGCCTTGCCCGGTCCGCCGCCTCGGGCGGCCGTGGCGAGCTCGCGCGACAGCGGTGACATCTTCTCGGCCGCGGCGGCCAGCACCGAGCCGCCGAGCTCGACCGTGCCGAGGCGGCGGCGCTCGCGCAGGCCCATCAGCCAGGCGAAGACGAACACGATGACGAGGCCCGTGATGAGCGACGGCACGAGCGGCACGAAGATGTCGGACGGTGCGACGTTGAGGGCGGCGGCGGCGCGCACGGTCGGCCCGCCCCAGGGGACGATGTTGAGCGTGCCGTTGGCGAGGCCTGCGACGCAGGTCAGCACGACCGGGCTCATGCCGAGCTTGAGGTAGATCGGCAGCATGGCGGCGGTCGTCACGATGAACGTGGTCGACCCGTCGCCGTCGAGCGAGACGGCCCCGGCCAGCAGTGCCGTGCCGAGCACGATCTTCGCCGGGTCGTTGCCGGTCACGCGGAGGATGAACCGCACGAGCGGGTCGAACAGCCCGACGTCGATCATCAGCCCGAAGTACATGATCGCGAACATCAGCAGCGCCGCGGTCGGGGCCAGGTCGCCGATCGCCTCGATCACCATGTCGCCGATGCCGAGGCCGGCGCCCGCGAACAGGCCGAAGATGGTCGGCACCATGATCAGGGCGAGCATCGGCGAGAGCCGCTTGGTCATGATCAGCACCATGAAGGTGGCGATCATCAGATAACCGAGGATGACGAGCATCAGGACTCCTTCGTCCGGTTCGTGTGTCCGGGCACGCTAGCCGCGGCCGGGCAGCCCCGTCGCGCTTGTGCGCATTGGCCGACTATCGCGCGTTGGCACCGTTCTGCGCGTTCTGCTCAGGACGCACGGCCCGCCCCGCCCCGCCCGACCCCGACCCGCCCCGGCTCGGCACCGCGTTTCGTGCACCGCACCGTATCTAGACGAGGTGCGGTGCACGAAACGCGGTGCGGCGCGTGCGCGAGGGCAGGGCGGGGCCGCGAGGAGGCGCGGGGCGCGTCGGCCATGCCCGGTACCCTGGCGGCGTGACCGACGACAGCTCACCACGGGGACGCCGCACGCCGGCGAGCCGTCGGGCGGGTGCGCGACGCGAGCCGGGGCAGGGGGCGACGCCGCGCCTCCGGAAGCGACGTTTCGCCACCGAGGTGCTGCTGTTGCAGCTCGCCGTCGTCACCGCCATCGTGCTGCTGACCAGCGCCGTCTTCGCGACCATCGCCGTCCAGCGCCTGGCCCGCGAGGCCGAGTCGACGGCGCTCGCCGTGGCGCAGAGCGTCGCGAGCGACGCCGACGTCCGCGAGCAGGTCGCGCTGCTGAGCGTCGACGGCACCGAGATCGACCAGGAGGCGCTGGCCGGGGGAGCCCTGCAGCGCACCGCGGTCGCGGCCCAGCAGCGCACCGGGGCGCTCTTCGTCGTCGTGACCGACGATCGCGGGGTGCGGCTGGCGCACCCGGACCCCTCCCGCATCGGCGAGCGGGTCAGCACCAGCCCCGACGCGGCCCTGCGGGGCGAGGAGGTCGTCGCGTGGGAGCGGGGCACGCTCGGCGACTCGGCCCGGGCGAAGGTGCCGGTGTACGCGCCCGGGGCCTCGGCCGGCGGCGCGGCGGACGTCGTGGGCGAGGTCAGCGTCGGCTACGCGCCGACCCGGGTCTACGACACGCTCGTGCAGGACGCCCTGCCGGTCGTCGGGGTGGCCGTGCTGGCCCTCGCGCTCGGCGTCGTCGCGTCGGTCCTGATCCGTCGGCGGCTCGACCGGGCGACCCTCGGTCTGCAGCCCGAAGAGCTGTCGACCCTCGTGCAGAACCAGCAGGCCGTGCTCGGCGGCGTCGGCGAGGGCGTGCTCGCGGTGTCGCGCGACGGCGTGGTGACGGTGTGCAACGACCAGGCCGCTCGACTGCTGGGACTCGACGCGGGCGCCGTGGTGGGGCAGCCGCTCGACGGGCTCGACCTGCCCGAGGGGCTCGTCGCGCTGCTCGGCTCGAGCGGTCGGCACGGCGACGTCGAGGTGACCCCGGCAGGAACGCCGGCCGGCACCACGACCGACACCACGCTCGTGGTCGACCACCACGTGCTGCTGGTCGACGTGCGCCCGGTGTCGCGCGACGGGGTCGACCTCGGCCGGGTCGCGGTGGTGCGCGACCGCACGGCCGTCGAGGCCCTGACCCGTCGACTCGACGCCGTCGGTGCGATGACGACGGCCCTCCGTGCGCAGCGGCACGAGTTCGCCAACCGGTTGCACGCCCTGTCGGGGATGCTCGAGCTCGGTCGGGCCGAGCAGGCCCGCGCCTACCTCGCCGACGTGCTCGACCACGGGCCGCTGCGCTACCCGGTCGCCCACGCCGACCGGCTGACCGAGCCGTACCTGCAGGCGTTCCTCGGGGCGAAGGGCGTCGAGGCCGCCGAGCGCGGGGTGCTGCTGAAGCTCGGGCCCGAGACGTTCGTCACGGGGTCGGTCGTCGAGCCCGGCGACGTGACGACCGTGCTCGGCAACCTGGTCGACAACGCGGTCCGGGCCGCCGTGGCCGGTCGCGTCACCCCGGCCTGGATCGAGGTCGAGGTGCTGGACGACGGCACCGACCTGCACCTGTCGGTGATGGACTCGGGCGACGGCGTGGCCGACGCGGGGCTGCTGTTCGACCGCGTGCCGCACGACCCCGACGCCGGGCCCGGCGATGTCGACCCCACGCGCGTGCACGGTCTGGGCTTCGGGCTGCCGTTGTCGCGCGACATCGCCCGACGGAGGGGCGGCGACGTCTGGCTCGGCTCGCCGGGCGGCGACGAGCACGGTGCGGTCTTCTGCGCGAGGCTCGTGGGCGCGGTCTCGAGCGAGGCGGTGGGGACGGGCGGGTCCGAACCGGCCCGCGCCTCCTCGGCCACCGCTGCATCACACGACCGGCACGACCCGCGCACCGGCGGCGACCCCCGCGATTCCGAGAGGACCACCCCGTGACGACCGAACTCACCGTGCTCGTGGTCGACGACGACTTCTACGTCGCCGACCTGCACCGCCGACAGGTCGAGCAGCTGCCCGGCCTGCGGGCGCTGCCCCCGGTCGGGACGGTCGCCGAGGTGCGTCGCGTCCTGGCCGAACGGCCCGTCGACCTGCTGTTGCTCGACGTGCACCTGCCCGACGGCAGCGGACTCGACCTGCTGCGCGAGGTCGACGTCGACGCGTTCGTGCTCAGCGCCGCGTCGGACGCGGCGACCGTGCGGCGGGCCCTGCGGCGCGGGGCGCTGGGCTACCTGATCAAGCCCTTCGCGTCGGGCACGCTCGTCGACCGGCTGCGCGCCTACCAGCGGTACCGCAACGTGCTCGACGAGCGGACGGCCGTCGACCAGGAGGCGCTCGAACGGGCCCTGCGCATCCTCCATTCCGGCGACGCGGCGAAGGCGGCCTCGCCGTCGCGGTCGGCGACCGAGCAGGCGGTGCTCGAGCAGTTCGGCGCGGAGGCCGGTGCCGGTGCCGTCGGCGGGGCCGACGTCGGGCCGGTCGAGCTCTCGGCGGCGGACGTCGCCGCCCGGGTCGGGGTCTCTCGCGCGACGGCCCAGCGCTACCTCGCGGCGCTCGCCGCCGACGGCCTCGTCACGATGAAGCTCAGCTACGGCACCACCGGCCGCCCCGAGCACCGCTACTCGCGCCCCTGACGCGACCCGCGCCCATGACGCGACCCGCGCCTCCTGCCCGTCGCCCCGCCGCCGCACCGCACCGCCGACCGAACGTCGCACCGCCCACTTCGGCGGTGCGACGTCCAGTCGGCGGTGCGACTGCGCCTCCTCGTCGAACGCTCAGCCGAGGAGGCGCGGCTCGGCTCAGTCGGAGGGATCGGTCTCGACCGTCGGTCCGACGACGCCGAGGAGGACGTAGTTCTGCCCGGGTGACGCACCGTCGTCGCCGGCCTGGACGGTCAGCTCGAAGCCGTCGTAGCGGCCGTCGTCCGAGGTCAACGTGACCCAGCGGCCTCCTGCGTTCGACGTCTCACGGTCGAGACCCACCGTCCAGCCGTCCGAGACGTGGGCGTCGATCACCGACTCGGCGATCTCGAGCTGGGGTGCGTCCGGCACGAGGTTCACGTACCGCAGCACCCGCCACTCCTGGATGCTGCCGTCGGCGTCGTCCGCCGAGCCGCCGATCGCCGCCGCGCTGTCCTCCTGGGTCTCGACGCTCGTCACGAGCGTCGGGTCGATCTGGGCTTGGAGGCCGTCGATCAGTTCCGTGGCGACCGCGCCGGTCTCCTCGAGGGTCAATCCGTCGTCCGCATCGTGAGGGCCCGTCGTTCCCGTGCTGCACGCCGTGAGGAGGGCGAGGCCCAGCACCACGAGGCAGAGCACTCGGCGGTCACCCACGGAGGCCCACGAACCACCAGAGCGACACGATCTCGGCGGGCTGCTGCTGGAGGCCGATCCACAAGCCGACCGGCCACAGGAGGAGGGGCAGCACGACCCCGACCGCGATCGCCGCGACCACGAGGGCGAGGAACACCAGCCCGACCATGGCACCGACCGACCGGCGGCCCAGAGTATCCTCCGCAGCCGCCTCGTCGTCGTCCACGACGATCTTCTCGTCCGGGTCTGGGGCGTGCTCGTCCCCGAGGCCCAGCAGCCGTCGGCCGTCCTCGTCCATGCGCGCGCCTCCGTCCCCCGGTCCTGGGCGCGACGCTAGCAGCAGCGGGCGTGCGCCCCCACTACGGGGCAGCTGCCCGCGCACCGCTTACGCCGCCCCGCGCCCCGCCGATAGAGCGCCGTGAGCACGGATCGCTCGCACACCCCGGCCACGGATCGGCCCCCGCACTCCACCGACCCCACCGGGACAGGCATGCCACTCGAATCCGTGACGCAAGCGGCGCTGCAGAGCGCCCTCGACGGTCTCTCGCTGCGCCAGAAGACGATCGCCGCGAACATCGCGAACGTCAACACCCCCAACTACACCGCCAAGCGGGTGCAGTTCGAGGAGGCGCTGGGCAGGTCGGTCGCGTCCGGCAGCGGAGCGGTCCAAGCGTCCACGTCACGCAGCCTCGAGCCCACGCGCCTCGACGGCAACAACGTCAACCTCGACACCGAGACCCTGTCGAACGTCGACACCGTGCTGCGGTACCAGTTCGCCACGCAGGCCATGAACTCCGAGCTGACGGCCGTGCGCGCCGCGTTCCGGACGAACTGATGACCGCCTTCGACGCGATCGGCATCGCGAGCACCGGCCTGACCGTGCACCGCAAGTGGCTCGACGCCGTCTCCGACAACATCGCCAACGTCAACACCGTGAAGTCGATGGACGACACCGCCTTCCAGGCCCGCTACGTCGAGGTGCAGGAGGGGGCCGGCACCTCGGGCGTCTTCGTCAAGGCCGACCGCTACGGCAGCGAAGCCGGCCGCGTCACGTACCTCCCCGACCACCCGCTCGCGGACGCCGAGGGATACGTGCGCATGCCCGACATCGACCTCGGCGCCCAGATGGGCGACCTGATCATGGCGCAGCGTGGCTACCAGGCCAACGCCGCCGTGGTCGACCGTGCCAAGACGGCCTACGAGGCCGCACTCCAGATCGGACGTGGCTGATGCCCATCGCAGGAATCCAGGCCCTCGGGGCCGTGCAACAGAGCGGCTACGCCGACGTGAGCGCGCTCATGAAGGCCGGCGGAGCGTCCGACGTGACGGGCGCGACCGGCGCGACCGGCGCCTCCTCGGTCTCGGGCGCGACCTTCGGCGCGACCATGACCGGTGCCGTCGAGGGCCTGCAGCAGCTGCAGTCCGAGTCGAAGACCCTCGCGGTCAAGGCCGTCACGGGCGACCTGACCGACATCCACGACGCGACCATCGCCGCGACGCGTGCCCAGGTCACGCTCGAGCTGGTCAGCGCCGTCCGCAACAAGGGCGTCGACGCCTTCAACGAGATCATGAGGATGCAGGCCTGATGCCCACCGCCGTCAAGGGCCAGCTCGCCAAGCTCGGTGCCGCCCTCCAGAGCTTCACGGTCGCGCAGCGCACGATCGCCGTCATCCTGCTCGCCGCCCTGGTGCTCGGCATCGTCGCGCTCGTCAGCTGGCTGGGCAAGCCCACCTACACGCCGCTGTTCAGCGGAATCGACCCGACCGACGCGAGCGCCATCGTCGAACTGCTGCAGACCGACGGCGTGCCGTACCAGCTGACCGCCGGCGGCGGCACGATCCTCGTGCCCGAGAACGTCGTCTACGACGAGCGCCTCAAGGCCGCGGCCGCCGGACTGCCCGCCGCGAGCTCGGGTGGCGGCTACTCGCTGCTCGACACGATGGGCGTCACCTCGTCCGAGTTCCAGCAGAATGTCACCTACAAGCGCGCGATCGAGGGCGAGCTCGCCAACACGATCAAGGCGATGGACGGCGTCAAGAACGCCAGCGTGCAGCTCGCGATCCCCGAGGAGTCCGTGTTCGTCGCCGAGCAGCGCGACCCGACCGCCTCGGTGTTCGTCGAGACCCAGGCCGGCGCGACGCTGGACTCCAAGCAGGTGCAGGCCATCGTCAACCTGACCAGCGCCTCCGTCGACGGCATGAAGGCGACCGACGTCGCCGTCACCGACGCCTCGGGCACGGTGCTGTCGGCCGTCGGCAGCGGAGCGGTCGGAGGCGCGGGCGGCGACGCGAGCGATTACGAGTCCAAGGTCCAGGCGTCGGTGCAGGCGATGCTCGACAAGATGGTGGGCCCCGGCAACTCGTCCGTCGTGGTGGCCGCCGACCTCGACCAGAGCTCGGGCACCAAGGTGACCGAGTCGTTCTCGCAGCCGACCTCGGGGCCGATCGCCCTCAACGAGTCGGGCACCACCGAGCAGTACGGCTCGGGGGCGGACGGGGCGAACGGCACCGGCGCGACCGGCGTGCTCGGCCCTGACAACATCGCGGTGCCGAACGGCACCGCCGCCGACGGCACGACCACCGCGGGCACCGGTGCCGACGGCGGATACACCAACGAGTCGACCACCAAGAACAACGCCGTCGACAAGGTGACCGAGAGCCTGAACGTGCCGGCCGGCGAGGTCAGCCGGCAGACGGTCTCGGTCGCGCTGAACTCGGCCGCGGCCAACGGGGTCAACATGCAGAGCGTGCGCGACCTCGTCGGCGCCGCCGCCGGCATCGACGCCGCGCGCGGCGACACCGTCCAGGTCGCCCAGGTCGACTTCGACACCTCGGCCGCGGACGCCGCCGCCGAGGCGCTCAAGGCCGCCGACGCGGCGAGCGCGAGCGAGGCGATGTGGGGCACCATCCGCACGGTCGGCATCGTCGCGGCCATCGCGATCGCCGCCATCGTCGGCCTGATCGTCTTCGCCCGCCGCAGCCGCCGCCAGGACCGCGAGGACGTCGACCTCGGCGAGCTCGCCCCGCAGAACGGTGCCCAGACCTGGGACGCCACGATGCCGCTGTCGCTCGACGACGCCGTCGCCACCTCGCGGCTCACGCTGCCCGGCATGGGCGAGGCGAAGACCGAGCTGCTCGACGTCGACGCCCCGACGCCGTCGCCCGAGTTCGTCTCGGCCGAGCGCCGCCGCGCCGAGATCGACGCGATGGCCGAGCGCGACCCGGGCAAGACCGCCGAGCTGCTGCGCGGCCTGATGGACGACCGGCAGCCCGCATGAGCCTCGTCCCCACCACCTTCGGCGCCCCGGCGGCCCCCGGGGTCGGCAAGCCGTTGACCGGACCGCAGAAGGTCGCGGTCATCCTGATGCAGATGGACCAGGCCCGTGCGGCCGCGGTCATGAAGGAGTTCAGCGAGGTCGAGGCCGAGGAGATCGCGGCCGAGATCGTGCGCCTGCGTCGCGTGGACCCGTCGATCGCCGAGGCCACCGTGGCCGAGTTCCACGACCTCAGCGTCAGCGGTCGCTACCAGCGCCGCGGCGGGCACGACGTCGCCGTCGGTCTGCTCGAGGCGTCGTTCGGTTCGGAGCGCGCCGCCGGCGTGATGGAGCGCATGGCGTCCAACATGGCCGGCAAGTCGTTCGAGTTCCTCGACGAGGCCGAGGCCGGTCAGGTGGTGACGCTGCTCGACGGCGAGCTGCCGCAGACCATCGCCCTGGTGCTCGCCCACCTGCGACCACAGCAGGCCTCCGCCGTGATGTCGGGCCTCGACGTCGAACTGCGTGCCGACGTCGCCCAGGCCATCGCGACGATGGGCACGGCCACCCCCGAGTCCGTCGGCATCGTCGCGGCCACCCTCAAGGTGCGGGCCGGCGCCGTCGTCGCCCCGCGCGAGCAGGTCGAGGTCGTCGGGGGCATCCAGCCGCTGATCGAGATCCTCAACCGCAGCGACGTGGCGACCGAGAAGGCGCTGCTCGAGGGCCTCGACGAACGCGACCCCGAGCTGGCCGAGGAGGTGCGCTCGCGCATGCTCACCTTCGAGGACATCGTCAAGCTCGAGTCGCGCGACATCCAGCAGGTGCTGCGCGGCATCGACGCGGCGATCCTCGCCACCGCGATGAAGGGCGCACCGTCGGCCGTCACCGAGGTCATCCGCGGCAACGTCTCCGAGCGCAACCGCGAGCTGCTGGACGACGAGCTGCAGTCGATGGGTCCGGTCCGCAAGTCGCAGATCGAGGAGGCGCGGGCGTCGGTCGTGCGCGCCATCCGCGAACTCGAGGCGATGGGCGCGATCACCATGCACCGCTCCGACGACGACGCCCTCGTCGAGTAGTCCGGCCCCCACCGACCACCCCACCCGCCCCTCCTCTCGCGCCCGCCGGCCCTTTCCCTCTTCCCTGTGCAAATCGCGACAACGGCAGGGTGACACGCCGGCTGCTGATGAAGGTGAGCGGCGAGTCGGGCCGACGTGGTCGGGTTCGGCACGCGGGGCCGGGAGGTGCGGGTCGGGTTCGGCACGCGGGGCCGGGAGGTGCGGGTCGGGTTCGGCACGCCGGGCCGGGAGGTGCGGGTCGGGTTCGGCACGCGACGCGGCCCCCCTTCGGGGCAAGCCCTAACGCCCGCCCGACGCGCGTCGAGAGTCGCCGGTGAGCACGGATCGCTCACCTCACCCCTGGCCACGGATCGGCCGTCACCCCCAACGCCGAACGGCTCGTGATGCTCGACTCCGTGATGACCCCCGAGGGCGCTGCCCCGGCCTTCGCGCGCGTCAGCTACCCGTCCGTCTCGCTGCCGGGGTCCGACGCCGCCACCACCCGACAGGCCCACGACGCCCGGGCCGAGGCCCGAGGTCACGCCGCCGGGTACGCCGCCGGCCTCCGCGCCGCCGAGCTCGAGCTCGCCGCTCGCCGGGCCGTCCTCGAGGCCGAGCACTCCGACCTGCTGCACCGCCTCCAGGCCGCGACCGTCTCGGCCGTCGAGGCCCTCGCCACGTCGGCCCGGGCGCTCGACGCCCGCGTCGCGCCCGTCCTGGACGACGCCGAGGAGGCGCTGGTCGCGACCGCCTTCGAGCTCGCCGAGGCGGTCCTCGGCTACGAACTGCGCGCCTCCGAGTCCGTCGACGACGGGTCGCACGGGGTCGACGCCACCGCCCGGGGCGCCGCTGACACGGTCGACCCGCGCATCGGCCGCACCGCTCGTGCGGCCGTCGCCCGCGCCCTCGCCGTGACCGATCCCGGCGACGTCGTGACCGTCCGTCTGCACCCGGCCGACCTCGCCCAGCTCGACGCCGCGACCCGCGACTCCGTGGCCGCCGACATCGCCTTCGTCGCCGACGCGACCCTGGCCCGCGGCGACGCCGAGGCCGAACGGCGCATCGGCCAGGTCGACGCCCGACTCGGCACCGCGCTCGACCGGGCCCGGACGGCGCTGCTCGGCGACCCGGCGTCGGACGGGGGCGTCTCGTGACCCTCACCGCGCCTCCTGCCCTCGTGTCGACGGGTGCCGTCGTCGACGGTGGCCGTCCGCGCGTGCCGTCCGCCCTCGCCCCCCGTCTCGCCGCCGCACGCGTGGCGGCCCGCCCGCAACGCGTGGGCCGGGTCAGCTCGGCCGTGGGCCTCGGCCTCACCGTGCAGGGCCTCGACGCGGCCGTCGGCGAGATCGTCGCCGTCGGCGACACGACCGTGACGTCCGGCGGCACCGACGTCGGCTCGAACCTCGCCGAGGTCGTCGCGACCACGCCCGACGGCGTGCGGTGCATGCCGCTCGGCCGCCTGACCGGCATCACGACCGGCACGCCCGTGCGCTCGACCGGTCGTCCGCTGATCGTCCCGACCGGCACGGGCCTGTTCGGGCGCGTGCTCGACGGGCTCGGTCGGCCGATCGACGGCAAGGGCCCGCTCGTCGGTGCCGACGGGGGTCGCGTCGAGCTCGTGCCGCTCGACCACGAGACCCCGTCCGCCATGCACCGGGCGCGCATCGACACGCCCCTGCAGCTCGGCGTGCGCGTGCTCGACACCCTGACCACGGTCGGCAAGGGCCAGCGCGTCGGCCTGTTCGCCGGCTCGGGCGTCGGGAAGTCGTCGCTGCTGTCGATGATCGCCCGCGGCTCGGACGCCCAGGTCAGCGTGATCGCCCTGGTCGGCGAGCGCGGCCGCGAGGTGCGGGAGTTCCTCGAGGACGACCTCGGCCCCGAGGGCCTCGCCCGCTCGATCGTCGTCGTCTCGACCAGCGACGAGCCCGCCCTGATGCGCCTCCGCGCCGCGTTCGTCGCGACCCGCATCGCCGAGTCGTTCCGCGACCAGGGTGCCGACGTCGTGCTGATGATGGACTCGCTCACCCGCGTGGCGATGGCCCAGCGCGAGATCGGCCTCTCGGTCGGCGAACCGCCCGCGACCCGCGGCTACCCGCCGTCGACGTTCTCGGTGCTGGCCGGCCTGCTCGAGCGTGCCGGGACCGACCGCATCGGCTCGGTCACCGGGCTCTACACGGTGCTGGTCGACGGCGACGACCACAACGAACCGATCGCCGACGCCGCCCGCAGCATCCTCGACGGGCACGTCGTGCTCGACCGGAAGCTGGCCGTGACCGGGCACTTCCCGTCGGTCGACGCGCTCGGCTCGGTCTCGCGCGTCGCCTCGAAGGTGACCAGTCCGCCGCAGCGCGCCGCCGCGACGACGCTCCGCAAGGTGATGGCCGCGCGCCGGGCCGCGCAGGACCTCCTCGACGTCGGCGCGTACCAGCGCGGCACCAACCCGCTCGTCGACGCGGCGGTCGACCACCAGGGCGCCATCGACGCGTTCCTGCAGCAGGGCATGGACGACCGGGCGGCCTCGGCCGACTCGTGGAACGCCCTCGCCTCGCTCACCTCACGGTTCGGAGCGATCTGATGGCACGTCCGTTCTCGCTGCTCGGCCTGCTTCGGCTGCGTCACGCCCAGCAGGACCAGGCCGGTGCCGTCCTCGCCGAGGCCAACGACCGCCTGCGCGAGGCCGCCGACGAGCGCGTGCGCGCCAAGCGCACCCTCGCCGACGAGCCGTCCGAGGTCACCGACGCGGCCATGCTGAGCGCGCTCGCCGCCTCACGGGCCTCGTCGCGCGGCATGCTCGCCGAGCTCGACGCGGTCACGCAACGCCGTCAGGCCGACGCCGACGCCGCGCAGGCCGCCTTCAACGAGGCCCGTCGTGCGGCGATCGGCCTCGAGAAGCTCGAGCACAAGCACGTGGTGGCCGAGGCGGCCGCCGACCTGCGCGACGAGCAGATCGCCCTCGACGAGATCGCCTCGCGCCCCCGCCCCGACGGTTCGCCGTCCGGCCCCGACCCCGAGAACCCAGGAGGCGCGGCGTGAGTCCCGTGACCGAGGTCCTGTCCCGAATCCAGGACATCCAGGCGACCATCGCCCAGCTGCGCGCCGGCACCACCGGTGCGGCGACGTCCGCCACGGCCACCGCCGCGTCCGCGACGTCGGCCACGGCCTTCGCCGACGCGCTCGCCGGCACGTCCGGGACGGGTGCGACGGCGACCAGCGCCTCCGTGGACGCCGTGGCCGGGTCGGTGGCGAGCGGCAGCGGAGCCGACGGCTCGGACGTGGTCGAGTCCGCGAAGAAGTACCTCGGCGTGCCGTACGTGTTCGGCGGCGAGGACCGGACGGGCATGGACTGCTCGGGCCTCGTGCAGACCGTGTTCAAGGACCTCGGCGTCAGCATGCCGCGGGTCGTGCCCGACCAGGCGAAGATGGGCGCCGAGGTGTCGTCGCTCGCCGAGGCGAAGCCCGGCGACCTGCTCGTGCCCAAGGGCGAGGGCCACATCGTGATCTACCTCGGCGACGGCAAGGTGCTGCACGCGCCCCGCCCGGGCAAGGACGTCCAGATCGTCGACAACTGGTACAAGGACTCCGACCTCAGCACGATCCGGCGCATCGTCCCGGCCGAGGGCGCGACGGGTGCGGCGTCGACCTCGGGCGCGTCGTCGGCACTGTCGAGCCTGTCGGGTCTGTCGGGTCTGTCGGGCTTGTCGGGTCTCTCCGGCCTCTCCGGTGCGGCCGGTGCGTCGAGCGCGTCCTCGTCGGGGACCGACCTGATGACCGCTGCCCTCCAGAAGCTGATGAGCGCGGGGGTGGCCTCGTGACCCTGTCCCGCACCCTTCCTTTCGCTCCTCCCGCCCTGTCGGAGGCCTCGTCGCTGCGCGCTCCCGTCGGGTCGCGCGGGCAGGGAGCAGGCGGTGCCGGTGCTGGTGCTGCCCGCGACGCCGACCGTGCGGCCGCCGGCTTCGGCGCCGCCATGCGTGACGAGCACGCCTCGCGGGCCGCCGACCGGCGCGACGCCCGGGTCGTGGACCGTGACGCCCGTACCGTCGACCGGAACGCCCCGGTCGCACCGAACGCCTCGCCCCCTGCCTCGGACGCGACGGTCGCCACGTCGTCGCTCGACCCCGCGTCCGTCGCGCCCTGGCGCCGGTCGCTCGCCGACGCGACCTCGGCGCCGACCGCCGGATCGACCGGTGCCGCCGAGCCCGGAACCGCGAGCGGTGCCGCCGAGCCCATGTCGACGACCGACGGCGGGCCCACCGTGTCGGACGGCACGGCATCCGGCATCGCGACGCCTCTGCCCGTCGCTGTCGCCAGCGCTGCCGCTGCCGCCGGCGACGGCACCTCCGGCCCGGCCGGGTCGCTCGGGGCGGCGGACGCCGTCGGGACTGTCCGCGCTGCGGCTCCCGCCCTCGGCGCCGTGTCGCTGCGTCCTTCCGCGTTCGCCGATCCGGTACGCACCGGAGCGTCGACCTCCTCCGGCGCCTCGGCCGAGAACCTCGATCCGGCACGTACCGGATCGGCCGTCTCGTCGGTGGTCGCCGGGCCGGTCTCCGACCTCGTCCCGGCCCGTACCGGATCGGCCGACCCGTCCGTCGCCGGCTCGGCCCTCGGCGCGTCGGCACTCACCACCACCTCCGCGGGAGCTGCTGCCGTCGCCGCTCCCGCCGCGGCAGCGAGCGCTCCGATCACCACGGCGTCCACCCCGGGCACCGCCGCCGCGACCGCTGCCACGCCCGGCGCGCCCGTAGCCGCAGCCGCCGCCGCGACCGCCGCGCCCTCCGGCACGGGTGCGGTCCGCACGTCTGTCGACTCGGCCCCTGCCGGTCCGTTCGCTCCGGTACCCACCGGATCGGCCGACCGCTCCGAGGCGCTGCCCGTCGCCGGTGATCCGGTCCGTACCGGATCAGCGATCCCGAGACCTGCCCCCTCCGCGGCAACGGCGTCGGACGGCCGTCCCGTCTCGTCGCCCGCCACCGTCACGTCCGTCACGTCCGGCCCGTCCGGCCCGTCCGGCACGGCGACCCCCTCCGCCTCGACGACGACGACGGCGCCGTCACCCGCCACCGCCTCGGCCGCCGCGACCGCCCCCGCGACCGCCCCCGTCGACCCGATCGTGCTCACCGTCCCCGGGACCGTCGCGACGTCCGCGGCCTCCGCCACCAGCGCCTCCTCGTCCGCGACTCCGACGCCGGCCGCGGCGCAGCCGGCCCCGTTGACCCAGCAGCTCGCGCGCCCGCTGTTCACGCTCGCCGCGGCGGGTCCCGGGGTGCACGTCGTCACCGTGGACGTCGCCCCCGAGGCGCTCGGCCCGGTCACCGTCCGGGCTCACGTCTCGGCGCACGGCACGCACGTCGAGATGTTCGCCGCATCGGACGCCGGCCGCGACGCCGTGCGGGCGATCCTCGGCGACCTGCGTCGCGACCTCGCGGCGGCGTCGAACCCGGGAGGCGCGGGTCACCAGACCAGCGTCGACCTCTCGTCCCAGAACCAGCCGTCCGACGCCCGGGGCGACCGCTCCGGTCAGCCCGGCTCGCTCGGGGCCCAGACCGGTGCCGACGGCGGGCCGGGTCGGCAGGCTCGCGACGCCGCCGAGGTGCGCACCGCCGACACCCGCACCGGACGCGCGCCGCGCGACGGAACCGACCTTCTCGACGCGACGGGTGCGGTCGACCGTGCCCGCGCCTCCTCGTCCCTCTCGACGTCCCTCGACGTCCTGGCCTGAACCGGAGACCCCATGCCCTCGATCGACCAGATATCGGGAACCGTCGACGTCGCGACCCAGATCGCCGCCGCCAACGCCGCGAAGAGCGGCTCGAGCCGTGCGACGGCGAACACGATGGACAGCGAGATGTTCATGAAGCTGCTCGTCACGCAGCTGAAGAACCAGGACCCGTCGACCCCGATGGACACCAACGCCATGATGTCGCAGACCACCCAGCTGGCGATGATGGAACAGGTCACGGCCCAGACGACGACGGCCAACGAGAACTTCTCGCTGCAGATGCGCATCGCCGCGTCGAACCTCGTCGGCCGCGAGGTCAGCTACACGGGCCCCGACGGCGTCGAGGTGAAGGGCACCGCCACGAGCGTGTCGTTCGCCGAGGCCGTCCCCAAGGTCTCGGTCGGCGGGAAGGAGGTCGCCTTGGATCTCATCTCGGGCATCGCCACCACGAAGGCGTGACACGACCCGCACGACCCGCACGACCCGAACCACCCGCACGACCCGCACGACCCGCACCACCCCTCGAACCGCACCGGGAGCAGGACGCGACCGGCACCACCCGCGCAGGACGCGCCTCCAGATCTCTCCCCAGCTGAAAGGCAGCACCCATGCTCCGCTCCCTCTACTCCGGCATCTCGGGCCTCCGCTCGCACCAGACGATGCTCGACGTCACCGGCAACAACATCGCCAACGTCAACACCGCCGGCTTCAAGTCGTCGACCACCCAGTTCCAGGACACGTTGTCGCAGATCACGCAGGGCGCCGGCGGCCCGCAGACCGGCATCGGCGGCACGAACCCCGCGCAGATCGGCCTCGGCGTGCAGGTCGCCGGCATCTCGACGAACTTCGCGCAGGGGTCGGCGCAGGCCACCGGCAAGGCCACCGACCTGATGATCTCGGGTGACGGCTTCTTCGTCACCCGCCTCGGCAACGACACCGTCTACACCCGCTCGGGTGCGTTCGACTTCGACGCCGACGGTCGTCTCGTGTCGTCCGACGGCAAGATCGTGCAGGGCTACTCGGCGACGAACGGCGTCATCAACGACGGAGGCGCGCTCGGCGACATCACGCTGCCCCTGAACGCCGCGGCCCCGGCGACGGCGACCTCGAGCGCCACGGTCGGCGGCAACCTGCCGAGCGAGTCGGCGGTCGGCGACAAGATCGTGCGCGACACCAAGGTGTTCGACGCCAACGGCCTCGAGCGCACCCTGACGCTCACCTTCACCCGCACGACGACCGGCTGGGACGCCTCCGCGACCGACGGCAACGGGGGCGCGACCGCCTCCATGGCCTTCACCGACGGCAAGCAGACCGGTGCCGCGTCGCTGCGGCTCAACGGCGTCACCGTCGACCTGTCGGGCATCACCGGCTTCGCGGCGCTCAACACCACGTCGATCACCGAGCAGAACGGCCGCGCGGCCGGCACCCTGCAGGGCTTCTCGCTGTCGAAGGACGGCACGCTGATGGGCCAGTTCAGCAACGGTTCGACGGTCGGCCTCGGTCGCGTCGTGCTCGCGACCTTCACGAACCCCGGCGGCCTCGAGAAGGAGGGCAACTCGGGCTACCGCGCGACCGCCAACTCGGGTGCCGCGACGGTCGGCGCCCCCGGTTCGCCCGGCGTCGGCTCGCTGGCCAGCGGCTCGCTCGAGATGTCGAACGTCGACCTCTCGCAGGAGTTCACCAACCTGATCGTCGCCCAGCGCGGCTTCCAGGCCAACGCCCGCATCATCACCACCTCGGACGAGGTGCTGCAGGAACTGACGAACCTCAAGCGCTAGCCGCTGCTGCTCGCTGCTGCCGCTGCCGCTGCTGCCGCTGCCGCTGCTGCTGCCGCCCGAGGCACTCTTCGCACCGCGTTTCGTGCACCGCACCCGATCTAGACGGGGTGCGCTGCACGAGACGCGGTGCGTTGTTCGTTCCGCGCACCGTGCACCACACCCGCACGAGGCGCGGTGCCGGTCCGGAGGCGCGGTGCCGGTCAGCGGGGGACGCGCGCGAACGCGGCTCGCAGCCGGGCCCCGCGCCCGGGGTTGAGCTGCTCGACCCAACCGATGCGCCCCCACAGTTGGGCGGCGAAGTCCGGGTGCCCGGCCCGGTTCTGCGCCTCGAGCCCGGTGGTGGCGGCGTTGTGCAGCACGGCCCGCAGCCGGTCGTACTCGGAGCGCACCGTGTTGGTGCCCTGGTTGACGACGACGCCGGTGACGACCTGTCGCGTGGCCGCCCCGCGCACCCGGGTCTTGGCCGGGTTGAGCTCGTGTCCCTCGTCGCCGACGATGCGTCCCACGCCCCGCACGAACGCGTCGGCCCGCGCCGCGAGCGTCCCGTCGCCGCTGAACGCGAGGTCGTCCGCGTACCGCGTGTAGGTCGCGCCGGCGGCCCGGGCGTACCCGTCGAGCCGCGAGTCGAGTCGGCGGACGGCGACGTTCGCGAGGGAGGGCGAGGTCGGCGCGCCCTGGGCGAGATGCGCGACCGCGAGGGCCTGGCGCAGGGCGAACCGCTGGTCGGGGTCGCCGCCCGGGGGCATGCGCGACAGCACGCCCGGCGGCACGGAGGTCGTGCACAACCCGGTGAGCACGTGGGCGACGGCGTCGGGCAGTCCCTCGCGGCGCAGGGAGCCGAACACCTGCCCGGCGGTGACCCGGGCGAAGAACGAGGTCAGGTCGAGGGCGATCACGACCTCACGGCCGACGTGCCGCCGGGCCCCCGTGACCGCGCTGCGCCCGGGGACGAACCCGTGCGCCGCGTCGTGCAGCGGCACTGCCGCCAGCACCTCGTCGAGCACGACGCGTTGCAGGTCGCGCAGTCGGAAGCCGGGCACCTCGAGCAGCCGTGGCGTGCGTCCGGGCCGTGCCCGCCACTCGTACCGGTGGTGCTGCAGGGGGCCGCGTTCGACGCGGCGGTGCCACCGGCCGGGGTCGGCGAACCAGTCGAGCTCGCCCACGGTCAGGTGCAGCAGCCGGGCGACGTCGGCCACGGTGCCCAGACGCAGGAGGCGCGGGTCGGCCGAACGCGCCCCGTGCGTCACGGGCACGTGGTGGACGATGCGCAGCGGACGGCCGCGCGCACCCGCCTCGGCCACCGCCTCGGTGAAGGCCGGGTCGCGGCGGATGAGGGCGGCGAGCGTGCGGGGGTCGTCGTGCGGTGCCCGGGGCAGGGTGCGGACGAGGCCCCGGGCGAGTGGACGCCAGAAGCGGGCGGGCCCGTCGATCGCCTCGCCGGCTGCGGCAGCGAGCCCGCGGACCGACCACTCCGCGCCGAGGAGGGCGTCGGCGAGGGCGGTCGCCACGGCGTCGGGGCCCGGATCGGGCTCGCGTGCGCCCGCGGCGGCGGCGGGGGAGCGGGCGCTCACTCGGAGCCCGTCCGGCCGCTGGTCGAGCGGCTCACGGTCGTGCGCGCGCGAGCCGGGCGTGCCCCTGGTGCCGCTCGTGCCGAGGTGGATGTGATCCGCGGGGTGCGGCGGTGCCTCGGCGACTCGTGCATCGGTGCGGGCCGCGCGCCGCGCGAAGCGCGGTCACCGGCCTGCGGAGCGGTGCCGTGGTCGATCTGCGTGCCCCGGGGTAGCCCCGGAGAGGAAGGCACAACGCGTGTGCCGTCCACCTCGCCGAGACACCGTCGCATGCCCACACGTTAACGGCGGCCACCGACGTCCGCGATCCCTCGCGAGGCGGAACCCGTGTCGGGCGGAGCGCCCGCCCGGGACGCGAAGGAGGCGCGGTGCCTGCTCTGCAGACACCGCGCCTCCTGTGCTCCCCGGCTGGTGTGCCGGGGCCGATCGACCTAGTAGGTCGTCGGCATCGAGTTCATGATGGCGGGCAGGATCACCGCGATGTAGATGATGCCGAAGATGATCGACGCGATGCTGATGATGACGCCGGCGAGGGCGAGGCCGCGGCCGCGCTCACCGGTCTTCTTGATCTTCGACAGGGCGATCAGGCTGACGACCAGCCCGGCGATGTTGAAGACGAAGGCCAGGATGAACCCGACGATCGCGAGGACGTTGTAGCCCGCGGCGGTGCCGGCGGACTGGGGCATGGCGGTGTTGTTGGACATGAGGGCTCCTAGGTGGTGTGACGTCCGGGGACGTGCAAGACGAGAGTGACCGCTTCGAGACGAGAATGCCTCAAACAGACCGGTCGTGCACGAAAGTCTGGCAGAAAGTTGTGATCACGTGTGGCCGACATACCGGCCGGCTTTGTGGTTCATCGCGAGGACGAGGTTCAGCACCACGGCGCCGAGGGCCGAGAGCAGCACGATCCACGGCGAGACGACGGTCAGCGAGGTCAGCACGATGAGCACGTCGAAGCCCATCTGGACGTAGCCGGCGCGCAGCCCTGCGCGTTCCTGCAGGACGAGGGCGAGGATGTTGATCCCGCCGAGGCTGGCTCCGTGGCGGAAGAGGATCAGCAGGCCGACGCCGACGAGCAGGTTGCCGGCGAGGGTGCCGTAGATCGGGTTGATGCCGTCGATGTCGAACATCAGGGGGTGCAGATACGAGAACGCGGCCAGCATGACGACGGTCAACACCGTGCGCAGGGTGAACGGCCAGCCTTTCTTCCACACCGCGAGTGCGAAGAACGGCACGTTGACCAGGACGAACAGCACGCCGAAGGTCCAGCCCGTGGCGTAGCTGGTGAGCAGGGCGAGGCCCGCCGTGCCGCCCGAGACGGCCCCGCTGGTCTTCAGCAGGAACAGCCCGAACGACGCCAGGAAGACCCCGGTCACGACGCCCATCACGTTCTCGGCGAGCGTGTGCTTCGTGGTGTCGACGGTCTTGATCGAGCCGGTCAGGGCGGGGTCGTCGATGCCGTGACGAGCCGGTGCGGCGGCGTCGGGGGTCGCGGCGTCCGGCAGTCCGGCCGGGGAAGACTCGGGGGCAGGCCCGTCGTCGCTGCCGACGGCGTTCCGCTCGGCGCTCGCGGCGCGGGACGTGCTCGCTGTCGGGGTGGCGGAGGAGGTGCGGGTGACGTCGTCGGCGCGGGCGGCGGGGGTGGTGCCGGGGCGCGACTCGTCGAGGGGTTCGTGGGTCACCGGCATATCCTGCCAGCCCCCTGTTTCGCGCACGTGACGCGCCGCGCGCCTGCTACTCAGCCTGCCGCACCGTCGAGTGGACGAGCCGCCGCCGCACGCCGCGGTGTCACGTCCACTCGGCGGTGTCCTCCCTCAGCGATCAGGCTGCGCCGGCCATCACCATGGCGATCGGCACGATGACGGCGATCAGGCCGGCGAGCGCCACGAGGGCGCAGAGCACCGGACGTCGGGTCGTCAATGGAACGACCCCGGGCACGATGGCGGCGGCGTTCTTGCCAGAGAAGACCTGATCGGCCGGCATGATCGTGAGTCGTGCGTGCTGGGCGATCTCGAGCAGCTGTTCTCCGGGCCAGTTGGCCTCGGTGAGGACGAGTCGGCGGCCTGTGCCGTTCCGGACGGCGAGGTATGCGAGGTTCTGCACCCCCATGTTGAGAGTGCAGAGGATGCCGCGCTGTGAGCCGTCGAACTCGACGATCGTGGTGCGCCCCCACCCACGTCTGGTCACCGCGGTGTCGGACACGGTGATGCTCGTCGTCCGGAGGTAGATCCACAGACCGGCCGCCAGAACGACCAGCAGGACGAGGAGGTACGGGACGACGGTCATTCCCATGCGGTTCCAGCCGATCAGGAAGGCGAGGGGGATGAGGACGAGCCGGCCTTTGGCCTTCGCCCAGAAGTGCGACCATGTCGGCCGGTAGGTGACGGCGGAGGAGAGGGACGTGGTGGTCATCGTTGTTCTTTCTGTTCGGACGGGTTGTGTTGGGTGCGTGGGGGCTCAGCGGAGTCGGTCCTGCCAAAGCGCCCACGCTGCGATCGATACGTAGGTGACGACGAAGAGTGCGGTCGAGGCGATGGCCAGCACGGCCCAGATCGGGTCGGCATCGAGCGAGTCGACCAGTCCGACGGCTAGCGGCAGAGCGATGGCGCCGATGAAAAACGCTGGGAGCAGCGCCGTGACGAGCGTCGGTGTGCGCCAGGGACCTGCGCCGAAGAGGGCTTGGCGCCCGGCAGCGCTGCCACCTACGGGCTCGAGTTCCCTCGAACGCGCGAGGTCGTCATCGGAGAGCTCGGTGCGCTGCAGGCCGAAAGAGCCAAGCGATTCGCTTACTCGGTATTGGTCGAATGGGGCGCGACGGGCGGGCAGCAGGCGAATGCGTGGCTGCCTCGTTCGGTCGAGAACAACTATCGAACCGCCGTCGGCGAAGCCCCACGTCGTGAGCTCGCCGGGAAAAGCATGCTGGTTTCTCTCCGATGCGAGATCACACGTCGTCTGTGTGCCTACTGCATCGACGACGACGAGTTGCCCTCCGCGACGGACAAGCATCACCCTGCCTCGATTGGTGGCTACTCGGATTGAGTCCGAGGAGCTGGAAGACGGCTGTCGCCGGGGCCATCGCGCCCACGCCAGAGCCGGAGCAAGAGCAACAAGAGCGACGGACGTGCACCAGATGCTGGTAATGACGCCGAGCTGGCTTGCCAGAGGGCGCAGGCCCTCCACGAGACCGGCGGCAATGGACAGTCCCAAGGTCACGACGAACGACAAGCTTGCAATGAATGCGGTCAGGGCATGCAGTCGGGCCAGACGAAGTCGGTTCTTGTCGATGCTGGTCGAGACCAAAAGTGCATCGGACGGATCGGATTTGGGGGGCCGCTTGAGCTCGTGCCACTGGCGGGGTGCCTTGCCCAGCTGACGGAATAGCCCGGCAAAGCCGGAACTAGCCATCATCCGCTCGTGGTCGTCCACGGAATGCCCGGGCCACCATTCGTCGAGCGGAAAGACGAGCACCTGGTCGTGCGTCTCGATCCACACCGCACCTTCGGGGCCGCAGTGGCGCAAGAAGACGTCCCCGTCGGTCTCGCTAGCCCAGCCGAGTCGACGGATCTCCGCTCGATGTGTCAGTAGTCGGGGCGGGTGACTCCTTGAGTCGGCCCAGACAGAGCCTGTCGGGTCGAGGCGAATTGAGGTGAAGCCCGCACGTGCACCGATAAAGCAGCTCTCGGAAGAAGCGCGGATGACAGTTGTGCTCACACGGGCTCCGTCCAACGCAGTGTCGAGACGATGCTGTCCGCATGAGCGAGGTGTGCGCCGAGGTGAGCCGGACCAGACGTGTCGAACAAGAGGACGAGAAGTGTCGTCGGCGCGCCGGGTATGCGTGAGATGAAACTGATCCTGGCCGACGACATGCTCGGAGCCACTCGATGGTCGACCGCGACACTGAAGTCGAGTTCGTCACCCAACCGACGCGTTTGCCTGCGGTTTTCTCCCGCCCACTCCTGGGGCGTCATGTCGCGACGGACGAGAAGTCGTGCCACGGGGCCCGCAGGCGTCTCGAGCCATGTGAATGAGGTCCGACCGGCTGGCTCTCTTTCGTCTTCTGCAAGGCCCAGAGTCTGAATCTGTCCGTCCGACAGTGCGATGCCTGTGTGTACGACGGTCGTCGACAGAGTCATGGGGAGAATGCCTGTCCTCGACGGGCCCCCAAATGCGAAGACTTCGAGACAACCGGAAGCAAAGGCCCGTGTGATGGCGCTCTTGAACAGCTTCGTGGCTTGCCGCCTACGCAGAGTGCTCTGGGCTCCGTCGCTGGCCGGCTCGCGCGCTGTCGACGACTTGATGATGCGTTCGGCGATCTCGTCGAAATCGTCATGTGGTCCGATTCGTTGCCAGGCTTTGGGCAGGGTCAGCGCGTATCCGCGACGGCTCATAGGGAACCGACTTGAACGTGGGAGTGCTTGGTCGTCCAGTAGGAACCGTCACGGATGTCCGGCAGTAGGGTCAGCACTTCACGTGTCGCCCCTACCAAATCGGAAGCGTTGGCAGCTCCTCCCGCGAGGGCCCAGGTGATTCCCCTTGCCCTCATCTCCGAGGCCGCAGGACCTCCCCGCCCGAGGCGCAACACGCTCCAGAGCTCCGCCCACCCTCCAGTCAGGAGGCTGTCCGCCGTGATGACGCCGGGGTGTCTAGCTGCGGCGTTTGCTGAGCGGAAAACTGCCGATTCTGCTGATTCTTCGGCGGCCTTCCTCGCCGACTCGGCTTTGCGAGCGGGAACCGATGCCGCGCGGGCCGCACCGGCACGGCTGGCTGCCGACGACGCGATGCTCCGGGTAGCACCGGCGACGGCGAATTTCATCGCGTTCAGCGACTGCAGGCCGACGATGGCCATCCCGAGTCCTATGAGGTCGGCGATGACGTCCTCTTGTGTTGCGTCCCCCGCCATCGCCTGCGCCGACGTGATTGCCAGCGAAGCCGCAGCTACGGCGATTCCCGCGATGATGATCCACCCGATGGGTCCGCCCAGCAACGCTACTGCTAGGCCGACTGCCGCCAGCAGAGGCCCAAGTGCATTCAGGACGTCTTTGATCGCCCCCAGCACCCCGCGGGCGTCGTGCACGACCTGCTTCACTCCGTCCCACCAGGTGTCGCGCAGCTCGTCGTCGCCGGCCAGGCGGATGGCGGCGATCGCCCGGTCGTTGAGGGCGCCGTACTCGCCGTCCGTGTCGCCCCCGGTGCCGACCAGGCGGGTGATGACGGCTTTCGCGTCCGCGAGGTCGGTGTCGGCGAGGTCGACGGCCCGCGTCCGGGCGGCCTCTTGCCGGTCGATCTCGAACGGGTCGGTCTCGCCGGGGACGACGAACTTGTCGGCCGTGCGCCGCGCCTCCTTCGCCTCGTCGGCGTCGAGGCGCGCGGCGTCCGCCTGGCGCTGCAGCTCTTCGAGACCGTCCGCGTAGGTGTCGAGCGCCGTGGCGAGGTCGAGGTAGCGCTGCTTCGCCTTGTCGATCGCGTCGGCGAGCGGTTCCGCCGACGTCGTGAAGGTGCGGCCCGACTCGGAGTCCCACCCCTCGGCCTTCGCCAACCGACGCAGCCGCCTCGACTGTGTCTCGATCAACGTGCTCGTGGCCCGAGCCGCGACCGCCGACGACCGGATGTCGGTCGGGTCACCGGGCACGGGGTCGGACGCCAGGTCGAGCGGACTCCAGTCCCACGGGCGGCTCATGCCACACCCGCCGTGTCGGTCGGGGCCAGCGCGGCAGCCAGCTCGTCCTCGGCCTGCGTGAAGGTCTTCGCCGCGCCCTCGGCCATGGCGCCGACCGCCGCGATCGACTCGAGCATGCGGCCCCGGGCGATCGCCCAATCGTCGACGAACGCGGTGACGGCCTGCTGCAGGCGGGGTGAACCGACGCCCTCACCGGAGGCACCGGCGCTGCCCGAGGACAGGTCGGTGTGCAGGGTCTGGAGGTCGCGGGCCAACGCGGCCAGCGCCTCCAGATCGATGTCCATGTACGGCGCCACGGCGGTTTCCCCTCGTCAATATGAGCAATGTCACACACCATACCGACTGTTCGGCCCGCCACGACCTGCCTGTGGACAACGGGTCGCCCCACGGGCCGCGCGACGGGAAGCGCGAGAGGGCACACACCGACAACCGGCACCTAACGCCCCGCCACCCCCGGCCGATAGTCACCCGTAGCAGCTCAGGACGAGCAGCGACACCTGCCCCACGGATGGCGGCAGGAGACACAGACCTAGGACGGGCCGATGATCGTCGTCACGCGACTCAACGACAGCAGATTCGCTGTCAACCCTGACCTCATCGAGCGCATCCACGAGACGCCCGACACGGTCCTGATCATGGTGGACGGCGCGAAGTACGTCGTCACCGAGCCGATGGCCGAGGTCATCGAGATGATCGCCCGCTACCGGGCCCGCATCGTCTCGCTCGCCTACGACGAGCCGTCGGCCACCGCCCCGGCCAGCCAGTCGCTCGGCAACCGCACCTCGACCGGCCCTCAGCTCGGGATCGTCCGCGGTTCGTCGGGTTCAGGAGGCGCGGGTCGCGTCACCGAGTTCCGTCCCGCCGTGCAGGCTCCCGCGGTGCACGCCCCGACCGCCCCGACCGCGCCGGCCGCGCCGGCCGCAACGGCCGACACCACGCAGGGACGCTGACCGTGGATCCCGCAACGATCATCGGCATCGTCCTCGCGCTGGGCGCCCTCTTCGGCATGATCCAGCTCGAGGGCGTCAGCATCGCCGGGCTGCTCCTGCCCGCCCCGATCATCCTCGTCTTCGGCGCCACGATCGGCGTCGGCATCGCCGGCACGACCATCAAGGACGCGATCCTCAGCTTCAAGAAGATCACCCGCGCCTTCACCGGCAAGGTCGTCCCCCCGCAGTCGGTCATCGACGGCGTCGTGTCGCTCGCCGAGAAGGCCCGCAGCGAGGGCCTGCTCTCGCTCGAACAGGAGGCCGAGAAGCTCGACGACCCCTTCATGAAGGGCGCGCTGCAGAACATCGCCGACGGCACCGACGGCGAAGAGCTGCGCATCCTGCTCGAGGACGAGATGGAGTCCCGCCTCGCCGCCGACCGCACCGCCAGCAAGTTCTTCATGAGCCTCGGCGGGTACGCCCCCACGGTCGGCATCGTGGGCACGGTCGTCAGCCTCACCCACGTGCTCGAGAACCTCGCCGAGCCCGACGAGCTCGGCCACATGATCGCCGCGGCCTTCGTCGCGACCCTGTGGGGCCTGCTGACGGCGAACTTCCTCTGGCTGCCGCTCGGTGCGCGCCTCAAGAAGCTGGCCGACCTCGACGAGCTGCGCATGACGCTGCTCATGGAGGGGGTCCTGGCGGTCCAGGCCGGAAGCCAGCCGCGCCTCCTCGGCGAACGCCTCAAGGCGATGGTGCCGACGCACGCGCTCGAAGGCGGCGACGGCAAGGGCGGCAAGGGCGGCAAGGCCAAGGCCGGCGCGAAGAAGGGCGGCGACGACCAGGGGCTGGCCGCATGAGCGGGGCACGTGGTGGGCGCAAGAAGAAGGGGCACGCCGAGGACGAGCACCCCGACGAGCGCTGGATGGCCTCGTACATGGACATGATCACCGTGCTCATGTGCATGTTCATCGTGCTGTTCGCCATGTCGAACGTCGACCAGGACAAGTACATCGCCCTGCGCAACTCGCTCGCGACCGGCTTCGGCCAGACCGACGTGGGCAAGGTCGACACGGCCTCGGGCACCGTCGTCAACGCCGCCGACGTGACGGCCGAGGGCAAGGGCTACTCGTCGGGCGACGAGACCGACATGAGCAAGGCCGCCGCTTCGGGTGAGGCCCAGACCGCCGAGCAGGCCGCCGCTGCCACGGTCGCGGCCCAGGGCGAGCTCGACGACCTCACCGCCATCAAGGCCGCGATCGCCGCGAACCTCGAGGGTTCGGGGCTGAGCGCCGACGTCCAGTTCGCCGTCGACGACCGGGGTCTGACCGTCCGCCTGATCGGCTCCGAGACCTTCTTCGGCACGAACAGCGCCGACCTCAGCGGCACGGCCGTCACCGTGATGAACGCCATCGGCCCGGTCCTGAAGACCTCGGGTCACGACGTCTCGGTGGAGGGCCACGCCGACCAGCGCAGCTCGACCGCGCCGTACGCGACCAACTGGGAGCTCTCGTCCGCCCGCGCCACCCAGGTGCTGCGCGACCTGGTCGAGCGAGGCGGCGTGGGCGCCGACCACATCCAGTCGGTCGGCTTCGGCTCGTCACGTCCCCTCAGCACCGGCACGACCGACGCCGACCTCGCGTCGAACCGTCGGGTCGACATCGTCGTCCTGTCGAACCAGTCCGACGCGGTGAGCGCGCTGCTGCCGCAGCTCGAGCAGGCGGCGGCGGCCGCAGGAGGCGCGGTGACCGACGGTCGCAACCCCACCGTCGAGCAGGCGGCCGGCACCTCGACCACGGCCGAGTCGGGTGACACGTCGAAGGCGGGCACCGCGACCGAGACGACGACCGAGAAGAAGACGGAGAAGAAGACGGAGAAGAAGGAGGAGTCCTCGGGCCACTGACCTCCGCCGGGCCCCTCCCGGCCCCTCCCGGCCCGGTAGCGCGACACCGGCCCCGGAGCTCGACGACGGCAACCCAGTCCGGGGGGTACACGCCGTCCTGGGCTAACGCTCAGGTGGGGCGGGCCGATAGCTCCGTCCGTGACACTCCTCGACGCCCCGACGGGCAGCAGCGCACCGACCGCGACGGTCGGCTCGTCGACGCGCCCGCAGAAGACCGTCGAGGTCTACGACTTCCGCCGTCCGACGACCCTCGCCCGCGAGCACTCGCGCGTCCTCGAGCTGGCCTTCGACACCTTCGCACGGCAGTGGGGAACGCAGCTCACCGCCAAGGTCCGGGTGCTCTCGCAGGTCACCTGCGACCAGGTGCAGATGCTCACCTACGACGAGTACGCCTCGTCGCTGCCGGCGACCACCGCGATGGTGCTCTGCACCCTCGAGGGCGTCTCGGCGAAGGCCGTCATCCAGTTCCCGTCGTCGGCCGCGCTCACCTGGGTCAGCCACATGCTCGGGGCCGCCAGGCCGGCGAGCCTGCCCGAGCGCACCTTCACGCCCATCGAGCAGGCCCTCGTGCGCCGCCTGATGGACGATGCCCTCGACGACCTGCGCTACTCGTTCGGCACCATGCTCGCCGACCCGATCAGCGTCGGCGGGTTCCAGTACAACTCGCAGTTCGCCCAGGCCGCGCAGAAGTCCGACCTGATGATCGTGGCCTCGTTCGAGATCCGCGTCGGCGAGCGCGTGGCGCCCGGCACGGTCGCGATCCCGGCCGACGTCCTGCTGTCGCAGCTCGGCGAATCCAACCCGACGATCGACGCCGCCGACGCGCGTGAGCTGCTCGGCGCCCAGCTGGCCTCGGTGCCGGTGGGCGTCTCGCTGACCTTCGCCCCCGCCGCGGTGCTGCCGAGCGTCGTGCTCGGGCTGGCCGTCGGCGACCTGCTGCCGCTGCCCCACCCGCAGCACCGCCCGCTCGAGATCAGCGTCGACGGCCAGCCCGTCGGCCGCGCCGCCGTCGGGGCCGCCGGCTCCCGTCTGGCCGGCATCGTCGTCTCCACCTCCCTGACCGGCACCGAAGAAGGAACCTCATGACCGGCACGACCATCACCCTGCACACCGCGGCGGCCGAGGCGCTGGTCGCCCAGCTGCCGACGCCCACGCCGCTGCGTGCCGTGGCCGTCGACCCGGCCTCCGCGCACGGCCTCCGCCTCGCGGGCTCGTCCGTCGTGGTCACGTCGTTCGTGGGGTCCGTCTCGGCCGACACCGCGGTCCTGCTGGCCGACATGGACCAGCTCGCCGCCGCCGCGGGCACCGACAACCCGATGGTCTCGGTCTCGGACGTCCTGCGTCCCGCGCTCGAGTCCGCGACGGGCGTGCTCGGCACGGGCGTGCTGGGCGAGAGCCGCCGCGAGTCGGCCGACGCCCTGCTGGCCGACCCCGAGACCGTCGTCTTCGAGCTGACCGCCGCGGGCCAGCCCGCCGGCTGGTTCGCGCTGCGCCTCCGCGAGACCGGCACGATCGGCGGATCGTCGCCCGTTGTGCCGACCCCGGGCTCGGTCTCGACCGGCAACCTCGGCCGCATCAACAACGTCGAGATGGCCCTGACGGTCGAGATCGGCCGCACCCGCATGTCGGTCCGCGACGTCCTGGGCCTCGAGCCCGGCGCCGTCATCGAGCTCGACCGTTCGGCCGGGGCCCCCGCCGACGTGCTGCTCAACGGCCGCCTGATCGCGCACGGCGAGGTCGTCGTCGTCGACCAGGACTACGCCGTCCGCATCACCAAGATCCTCGACGTCGCCGACGGCATCGCCTGATCGTGGACACCGTCGTCGTCGGCCTGCGGGTCGTCCTCTCGTTGGGCGTCGTCCTCGCCCTGCTCTGGGTGCTGCAGAAGCGCCTGGTGAAGGGCGGTCGCGCGGGCACCCGCGCCACGTCACCGGTCTCGGTCGTCGCCCGCCAGGGCGTCGGCGCGAAGGCGAGCGTCGTCGTGGTCGACGTCGAGGGCGAGCGCCTCGTGCTCGGCGTGACCGAGTCGTCGGTGACCGTCCTGGCTGCGGCCGACCGTCCCGTCGAGGCCGTCCCTCTCACGCTCGTCCCGTCGGGTGCGCCCGACGACGAGCCGACCCCGGTGCAGGAGGCGCGGGTCACCCCGATCGCGCCCGTCGCGACCCCGGCGCCCTCGGCCTCGTTCGCCGCCGTGCTGTCGGCCGAGACCTCGGCGGCCCCGGCCCTCGCCACGACCCCGTCCCTCGCGTCGGCCTCCGCCACCCCTGCCGAGCTGCTCCGCCCCCGCGGTGCCGCGCGTCGTGCCGCGACGGCCGGTCTCCGCGGCCGTGCGCCTCGTGACCCGGCCGACCGCCGCACCGGGCGGGCCGCGAAGTCGCTCGAGGGCTCGATCCTCGCCCCCGACACGTGGCGTCAGGCCGCAGCCGTGCTGCGCAGCGGACGAGTCGGATGACCGGCCGCCGGTCGTCCGCGTCCCCGACCCGCCCCTCCTTCGCGTCCACCCTGTGCCGGCTCGTCCGCCCGACGCTGCGTGACGGCCTGCACGGAGCCCCCCTGGGCCGCTCGGTGGTGGCCGTGCCCGTGCGCTTCGCCGACACGCGCTTCGCCCGCGCGGTCGTCGTCACGCTGCTCGCCCTCGTCGTGGCGTCCGCCCTCGTCATGCTGATCGGTCAGCAGGCGAACGCCGCCCCCGTCTCGCCGACGGCCCCCACCGCGCCCACCGCCCCGGCCACGGACGGCACCGGCACCGAGGGCACCACGGGCACGACCCCGACCGACTTCACCGACACCGATCAGACGACGTCCGACGGCACCGGCTCGGGCGGCCTGAACATCGACATCAACGGCCCCGACGGGGCACCCAGCCAGGCCGTCGTCACCCTGATCGGCATCACGCTGCTGAGCGTCGCGCCCGCACTGCTGCTGATGATGACGTCGTTCACGAAGATCTTCGTGGTGCTCGCGATGACGCGCAACGCGCTCGCGCTGCCGTCCATCCCGCCGAACCAGGTGCTCGCGGGGCTGGCCCTGTTCCTGAGCCTGTTCATCATGGCTCCGATCCTGACCCACATCAACACGGACGCCGTGCAGCCCTACCTCGACGGCCGCCTCGACCTGCAGGGCGCGATCGACGCCGGCATCGCCCCGCTGCGCGAGTTCATGCTCGCCCACACCCGCGAAGAGGACCTCGCGCTGATGACCCGCTCGGCGAACCAGCCGAACCCCGCCAGCCAGGCCGACGTGCCCATGCTCACGCTCATCCCGTCGTTCATGATCAGCGAGCTGCGCGCCGCGTTCATCATCGGCTTCGTCATCTTCATCCCCTTCCTCGTCATCGACCTCGTCGTCAGCGCCGCGCTGATGTCGATGGGCATGATGATGCTGCCGCCGGTGATGATCTCGCTGCCGTTCAAGATCCTGCTGTTCGTCCTCGTCGACGGCTGGGGTCTCATCATCAAGAGCCTCATCGAGAGTTACCAGGTGGGTGCCTGATGGATTCCAACGCCGTCCTCGACCTCTCCATGCAGGCCCTGATCATCACGGGCAAGCTCGCCGCGCCCGTGCTGATCACCTCGCTCGTCGTCGGTTTCGCGATCTCGCTGCTGCAGTCGATCACCCAGATCCAGGAGGTCACCCTCTCGTTCGTGCCGAAGGCCGTCGCCGTCGGCATCGCGCTCATCGTCACCGGCCACTGGATGATCAGCGAGATGGTGTCGTTCACGACCATGGTGTTCGACCGCATCCCCCAGCTGCTCAGCGGCGGGTAGGGGCCGACCGTGTCGTTCGACCTGAGCTGGCTCGAGGCCACCCTCCTCGCCGCCGTGCGCATGACCGCGTTCCTCGTGATCGCGCCTCCGTTCTCGTACCGCGCGTTCCCGGCGCGGGTGAAGGCCATGCTCGGCATCGGGCTCGCGCTCGCCGTCGCGCCGCGCGTCACCCCCGGCTACGTGTCGCTCGAGACGGGGCCGTTCGTCATGGCGCTCGTGCTCGAGCTCGTCGTCGGCGCCGTGCTGGGGTTCCTGGTGTTCGTCGCCTTCGCCGCGGTGCAGGCGGCCGGCAGCCTGATCGACCTCTTCGGCGGCTTCACGCTCGCCCAGGCGTTCGACCCGCAGTCGATGGTCAACGGTGCCCAGTTCACCCGGCTGTTCCAGATGACCGCGCTCGCGCTGATGTTCGCGACCGGGGGCTACCAGCTGATCATCGGGGGGCTCACGCGGTCATTCGACGCCGTCCCGCTCGGACTCGGCATGGACCTCTCCCGACCGGTCGAGCTGTTGACGACCGGCGTCAGCCAACTCTTCCTCTCGACCATCCAGATCGCCGGGCCGCTCTGCGTCGTGCTGTTCCTCGCCGACGTCGGCCTCGGACTGCTCTCGCGCGTCGCGCCGGCGCTCAACGCCTACGCGATGGGCTTCCCGCTCAAGATCCTCATGACGGTCATGCTGGCCGGCGGTGTCTTCCTCGCGCTGCCCGGCGTCGTGGCCTCGTTGACCGGCGACGCCGCCGACATGCTGCTGGGGGTGGGCTGACATGGCGGACGACTCCGGCGAGCGCTCCGAGGCCGCGACCGACAAGCGGATGAAAGAGGTCCACTCGAAGGGCCAGCTGTCCCGGTCGCAGGACCTCAGCGCCTGGGTGGGCGTCGGTGCCGCCGCCGTGATGATCCCCTCGACCATCGAGCGGGCGTCCTCGGCGGGCGTCGACCAGATGTTCTCGATCCGTCAGGCGATCACGCACCCCGACTCGTCCACGGTCGTCACCGAGCTGATGCAGGGCGCGGGCTCGATGGGGGCGACGATCGGGCCGATGCTCGCGGTCGTCGGCGTGGCCGTGCTCGCGACCGCCATCGTGCAGGGCGGCGTGCACATCAAGCGCATGACCGGCAACTACGAGCAGTTCAACCTGCTCAACGGATTGAAGAACACCTTCGGCACGCAGGCGTTGTGGAACGGCGCGAAGGCGCTGATCAAGACGACCGTCGTCGGCCTGGTGCTCTGGTTCGCCATCCAGGGCCTGATGCCCGTGCTCATGAGCGGCGGCGGCCTGAGCGTCTCGGCCGTGCTCGCGGAGGCGAAGGTCGGCACCGGCATCCTCATCAAGGCCGCGATCGCGGCCGGCCTGCTGCTCGCCTTCGCCGACGTCTTCGTCGTCATGCGTCGCAACCGCAAGAAGACGCGCATGACCAAGAAAGAGGTCAAGGACGAGAACAAGTCGAGCGACGGCGACCCCCTGGTCAAGTCGCAGCGGCGTTCCCGTCAGCTCGCGATGAGCCGCAACCGCATGATCGGGGCCATCGCCGACGCCGACGTCGTCATGGTCAACCCGACCGACTACGCCGTCGCGGTGAAGTACGAACCCGGCAAGTCGGCGCCGCGCGTCGTCGCGAAGGGCGCCGGCACGGTCGCCGCCCGCATCCGCGAACAGGCCACGGCCGACGGCGTCCCGCTCGTCGTCGACGTGCCCCTGACCCGGGCCCTCCATGCCGCCTGCGGCCTGGGCGACGAGATCCCCGTCGACCTCTACACGCCGGTCGCCCGCGTGCTCACCTTCGTCATGGCGCTCAAGGCCCGCGGCACGCTGAAGGGCACGCACACGCCGCCCCGCGTCACCACGGCCGACGAGGTGGCCGGCGTCCTCGCGCCCGAGTCGCTCGAGGCCGACGCCGTGCCCCGCCGCCTCCGCATCGCCCGCGAGGCCGCGACCGGCGCGACCGGCACCGCGACCGGCGCGACCTCCGCGCCGTCCCGCACCGCGCCTCCTGCGCTCTCCCGCTCCGTCCGCCCCGCCACCTCTGGAGGCACCCGATGAAGTCCACCCTGCCCAAGCTCGCCGTCCCGGTCGGCATCGTCGGCATCGTGCTGCTGCTCGTCGTGCCGGTGCCCGCGCCGCTGCTCGACGTGCTCATCATCCTCAACATCCTGTTGGCGCTGGTGATCCTGCTGACGACGCTGTTCGTCAAGAAGCCGCTCGACTTCTCGGTGTTCCCGTCCCTGCTGCTCGTGGCGACGCTGTTCCGCCTCGGGCTGAACGTGGCCTCGACGCGCCTCGTGCTCGGCGACGGCTACGCGGGCGACGTCATCGCGGCGTTCGGGCACGTCGCCGTGAGCGGCTCGATCATCATCGGCTCGGTGATCTTCCTGATCCTCGTCGTGATCCAGTTCGTGGTCGTCACGAAGGGTGCCGAGCGCGTCGCCGAGGTGGGCGCGCGCTTCACCCTCGACGCCATGCCCGGCAAGCAGATGGCCATCGACGCCGACCTCAACGCCGGTCTCATCACCGACGAGGTCGCCAAGCAGCGCCGCGCCGACGTCAGTGCCGAGGCCGACTTCTACGGCGCCATGGACGGTGCGTCGAAGTTCGTCAAGGGCGACGCGATCGCCGGCATCATCATCATCATCATCAACCTGGTCGGCGGCATCGCGATCGGCGCCCTGCAGAACGGCATGGCCATCGGCGACGCCCTGTCGCACTACGGGCTGCTCACCATCGGCGACGGTCTGACCACGCAGATCCCCGCCCTGCTGATGGCCGTCTCGACCGGCATGATCGTCACCCGCTCCGGCGCCGACACCGAGATGGGCGCGCAGGCCGCGTCGCAGCTCGGGCAGTCGCGCATCGCGCTCGCCGTGGCCGGGACCGCCGCCATCGGCATGGGCTTCATCCCCGGAATGCCGATCGTCGCCTTCCTGCTGATCGGCGGGGCGCTGCTGGTCGTCGCCTACCGGCTCGGCGTGGCCGCCAAGGCCGAGGAGGCGCGCGCGGCCCTCGCAGAGCAGCAGGCGGCAGTCGTCGCCCCCACCGACACGACCGACGACCTGCTCGAGCAGATGCGGGTGCACGCGCTCGAGATCCTGCTCGCACCCGACCTCGTCGACATGGTCGGGGGAGCGTCGGACGACCTGCTCGGCCGGGTCAAGGCGCTGCGCCGCAAGATCGCGGTCGACCTCGGCATCGTCGTGCCGCCCGTCCGCACCCGGGACAGCGTCGACCTGCCGCCGGCCACCTACTCCATCCGCATCGCGGGCGTCGAGGCCGGCCGCGGCCAGGCCCCGGCCCGGTCGGTGCTCGCCCTGGGCGACTCACTCGACGGACTGCCCGGCACGGCCACGGTCGAGCCGGTCTTCGGCCTCGCCGGCAAATGGGTGCCCGCCGAGATGCGCCACAGCGCCGAGATGACCGGCGCCACGGTGATCGACCGCGTCTCGGTCCTGGTGACGCACCTGTCGTCGATCATCGCCGACAACGCCGCCCGACTGCTCACCCGCGAGGACGTCCGCGTGCTGACCGAGGGCGTCAAGCAGGTCAACGCCCCGGCCGTCGACGACCTCGTGCCGAACATGCTGTCGCTCGCCGAACTGCAGCGCGTCCTCCAGGGCCTGCTGTCGGAGCGCATCCCGATCAACGACCTCGCGCGGATCTGCGAGGGGCTGACGCTGCGGGCGAAGGTGTCGACCGACCCGGAGGGACTCGTCGAGGCGGCCCGCGCCTCCTTGGGGCCCGCGCTCACGGCGCAGTATCTCGACGGCCGCGTGCTGCGGGTCATCATGATCGACCCCACCCTCGAGCAGTCGATGCTCGAGGGGCTGCGGCCGAGCGACCAGGGCACGCAGATCCTGCTCGACGGGCACCGGGTCGAGCAGGTGCTCGGGTCGCTGCGCGAGGCCGTGCAGTCGGTCGAGGCCCAGGGTCTCAGTGCGGTGCTGGTCTGCGCTCCGGCGTTGCGGCCGGCCATCCACCGGCTCGTGTCGGCGCAGCAGAACGGCCTGCCCGTGCTGTCGTACCAGGAGGCCACCGCCGCCGGTTCGACCATCGAGACCGTCGGCGTCGTCCGCGCGACCGACTCGATCGTGGCCTGAGATGGCGACCACGATCGTCATGACCGGCGAGACGCTCGACGGGCTGCGCCGCGAGGTGCGGGCGACCCACGGCGCCTCGGCCCGCATCGTCGCGGCCCAGAAGGTCACCGTCGGGGGAGTCGCCGGCTTCTTCGCCCGCAAGCACTACGAGGTCACGGTCGAGGTGCCCGACCCCGCCGTCGACCTGCCCGTCGCCCGGGTGCGCATCACGACGCCGGTGCCCGCCGAACGCGCGGGCATCGCGGCGCTGCTGGCGTCGGCGGACGAGGCCGAGGACGCGTTGCAGTCGGGGGCTCCGGCGCCCCGGGCCGCGTGGTCGGCCTCGATGGCCCCCGGTGGCGCCGTCGCGTCGAGCACGCCCGTCCGGGACGGGTTCGACGACGTGCTGACCGGCTCGGCCGTGCCCGTGAGCCCGCGTCGGGCCGCCCGCGCCGCTGCCGCCGCGGCGGGTGCGGGTGGGGCGTCGGCTTCGCCGTCGAGCGCAGGAGGCGCGGTGCCGGTCGCGGCCCCGGCCGACGTCTCGACGCGCACCGACGCGTTCGCCTCGATCATGGACGACCTCACCTTCAACGGCATCGCGCCCGCCGCCGGCGCCGGCGGGGGTGCCGGCGCTGGTGCCGTGGGTGCGGGTCCCACCGCCTTCGCCGACGGTGACGCCGCCGACCCCGACGCGCCGCACGGGGCCGCTCCCCGCCGCACGGCCGCCTCGCTCGCGGCCGCCGCCGACGCCCTCGCCGCGCAGGCCCGAGCCGTGGCCTCCCCGGGTGTGCCGACCGCCCCCGACGTGTCGCGCGGGGCAGGCGACCTCGTCGTGGTCGTCGGCCGCCCCGGCGACGCCTTCCGCGTGGCCGCCCAGATGGCGTCGACCTTCGGGCTGCGCTCGGTCGACGTGTCGGATCGACGCAGCGGCATCCTGGCCCGCGCCACCGGCGTGCACGAGAACTCGGCCGTCGTGACGGCCCTCGCCTGGGACGCCGCCGCTCCCGCCACCCTCGAGGCGATCGCCGCCGACCAGGTCTGGGTCGCGGTCGACGTCGGCCGCAAGCACGACGACACGGCCCGCTGGGTCGAGGCCGTCCGGGCGGTCGCGCCCGTGGTCGCGGCCGCGGTGGTCGGCGAGGACGACACGGCGACCCCGGGCACGGTTCACCTGCTCGGCGTGCCGGTGGGCTGGCGCGAGGGAGGCGCGGGCCGCTGAGCCGCGCCTCCTGCGGTGGGCGTCCTCCCGCGGTCGTGCCTCGTGGCCGGCGCCGTCCCGGGCCCGCCGACCCGCGCCTCCTGCCTGTCGTCGCGACCGGAGCGCCCCGCGCTCAGTAAGCTGGCCCGATGCTGGTGCTGACACGCAAGGTCGGAGAACGCATCGTGATCGGCGACGACATCGTCATCACGGTGCTCGACTCCCGTGGCGACGGCGTGCGCATCGGCATCGACGCACCGCGCGGGGTCAAGATCCAGCGCGAAGAGGTCATCAAGGCCGTGACCGAGGCCAACGTCGAGGCGGCGAAGGCCCCCGACGACGCCGAGGCCCGCCTCCGCGCCGCCCTCGGCGCCCCCGCCCCCCGCGCCGACCAGTAGCCCCGCCGCCCGGCCCCACGGTTCCCGGACCGGGTCGCTGTGCGTTCGTGCCGTCGCGCGCTCATGCCGTCACGCCGCCGCACCCTCACGCCGCCACGAAATGGACACACCGCCACCTTTTCGCATGGCGTCGTGTCCACATCGTGGCGGGGTGCCCGAGAGGATGCCGATCTCGGGCCGATCTGACATTGTGGATAAGAATGTTGCTACCTTCGTCGCATGCACGACAGTCGCGTCCAATGCCTCTCGCCAGCTGCCTCCGACCGCGTCGTCGGCGAGTCGGCGAGGTCGACGATCCTCGATGCCCTGCCCGACTACCTGTTCCTCCGCGGAGGCACCAGATGACGGCCGTGTCGCTGTGGGGGGTCGGCCTCGACGTGGTGGACGCGAAGGGGGCGCGGCGCCCCGTCCTCGAGCAGATCTCGTTCACCGTGGCGAGGGGTGAGACCGTGGCGCTCATGGGGCCCTCCGGGTCCGGCAAGTCGTCGATCCTCGGGTGCGTGGCCGGGCTGCAGGACTGTTCGACGGGTCGCGTCGACGTCCTCGGTGGCGACATCCAGGCGCTCGACGCCGCAGGCCGTGCGTGGGTGCGGGCTCATCACGTCGCCCTCCTCCTGCAGGGGGACGACCTCCTGCCCGCTCTGACGGTCCGGGAGAACGTCGAACTCCTCCATCGCATCCGCGGCGAGAGGCCCCCGGCCGACGTGATCGACGACGCCCTTCGTCGCGTCGGACTCGCCGACAGGTCCGACGAACTGCCCGAGGGTCTGTCGGGTGGCGAGAGGCGCCGGGTCGCACTGGCCAGGGTCGCCGTCCAGCCGCCTCACATCACATTGCTCGACGAACCGACCGACGGGCTCGACCCGAGGTCGGTCGACGCCGTGGTCGAGATGATCCGCATCCGCTCCAGTGCCGGCGCGGCGGTCCTCGTCGTGACACACGATCCGAGGGTGGCGTCCGCTGCCGGTCGCGTCGTCTTCGTCGACCGGGGCCGGGTGCGCCATGACGTGACCGGTCCGACTCCGGAGGGGCTCGAGACCCTCTTCCGTTCGACTGGCACGGCATGACGGTCTGGCTGGCCTGGAGGTCGATCCGCGCAGACCCCCGGGCGGCCCTCGCCGCCACGATCGTCGCCTTCGTCTCGACCTCGGCCCTGACGTTCGTGCTGGGACTAACGGTGACCTCCGAGATCACGAGGCGGATCGAGCCCGATCCGGTGGACGCCGACGTGAGCCCTGTCGTCGTCGCCACGGCGATGGCGACGGTCGTCGCCCTGATCCGCGTGCACGCACTCGCCGTGCGCGGCGACGAGGTACAGAGCGCCCTCCTGTCGACCGCAGGGCTGGGTCCGAGGCGCGTCGTTCGTCTCGCACTCGCCCGGGCAGGTGGCTGTGCCGTCCTCGGGGCGGTGCTCGCCGCGCCACTCGCCCACGTCCTCGTCCTGGCGCTGGTCCGTCCCTCCCTCGACGTCGTCGTCCCCTCGCCCGTGCTGCTGGTCGGCGGCAGCCTGTCGTGGACGTGCAGCGCTGCGTCCGTCGTGGCGCTGTCCCTGCTGTCGGCGCGCTCGGCAGCCTCGAGGGCTTCGGTGCGCCTCCCGGCTCGGGTCCTCCGCGGCGACGGGGCGGACAGCACGGCGGCCGCCGCCCCGTCCGCAGGTCGGATCGTCGTCGTCGCCGCCCTGTGGCTCGTGTTCGTCCTGCCCGTCGTGGCCCTCGTCCTCGTCTGGGACGGATTGACGGCGGCCGTCACGTCCGGCGCGGGGTTCTTCGACCAGGCCGACGTCGCCGCGTTCTCCGAGCTCGCGTTCTTCACGCCGTCACTCCGGTTGCTCGCGCTGGACTCGACGGTCGGCGTCGTGTCGGTCGTCTCCCTCGTCCTCCTGTACCCGTGCTTCACGCCGTGGTTCGTTCGGCGCTGGACACGACTGGTTCCCGACGGCAGAGGAGTCGTCTGGCGGATCACGAGGGCCCGGGCGGTTGCCGGGACCGTAGCCGGCGTGTCCACGACGGTGACCGTCGGCCTCTTCGTCGGTCTCGTGATGGCGACCGGGTCAGCGCTCGACCTGGGTGTGATGCTCGGAGCCGCACCCGCCGGGGCCTCGGCGTCCCAATGGGGTCAGACGGCTCTGGCCCTCGGGCCGGCGTCGGCAGTGGCGCTCGCGGGCGCGGCCGCCTCCACCCTGCTCCGCGGCCCTCGCCGCGACCCCGACCGACTCCACTTGTCCGCCCACGGGGCACGACCGTCCGTCGCGCGACGGATCGCCCTGGCCGAGGGGTTGGTCGTCGTGCTCACGGCCACGCTGCCCGTCGGTCTCGTCGTGGCGACGTCGACGGGCCTCTCGCTCGCGCTCGCCGTGGTCACCAGGGTGCCGGTGACGCCCACCCTGCCGAACGTCGTCCCCGTCGTCGTCGCGACGGTCCTCGCCACGGTCGCCGTCGTGGGCGCCACGGGGGCGGCCCAGTGGTTCGACCGGAGCGTGATCACCGCGCCCCGAACACGCTCCGCGACGGCTCGGGCGACGGCACGGCCGTGGCGTCGGTGACGACGGGCGCCCCGGCGACGAAGTCGCGCAGCTCGCGGCCGTGGACCACCTTGGCCGGCAGCGGGTCCGACGAGTAGAGCCGCGGCATGCGGTCGGTCGGCAGCGGCGACGGCGAGGCGATCAGCACGACGTTGCCGAAGCGGCGCCCCTTGAGCGTGGCCGGGTCGGCGACCGCGACCACGTGCTCGAACACGGTCGCGAGCGTCGACGCCTGGCCCCGGGCGAAGGCCAGGCCCGCGCCGTCGGCCGAGTTGACGATCAGCATGCCGGTCGGCGACAGGAACTCGGCCGCCGCCGTGTAGAACTCGAGCGAGGTCACGTGCGCGGGGATCTGCGAGCCGCCGAACACGTCCACGATCAGCAGGTCGACCGTGCCGCGCAGCCCGGCGGGCAGCTTCACCATGACCTCGCGGGCGTCGCCGTAGCGCACCCGAATGGAGGCCCCGCGTGGCAGCGGCAGCGTCTCGCGCACCAGGGCCACGAGGTCGGCCTCGAGCTCGATCACCTGCTGGCGCGAGCCCGGCCGGGTCGCCTCGACGTACCGCGGCAGGGTCAGGGCGCCGGCGCCGAGGTGCAGCGCCGTCACCGGCCCCTCGGGCAGCAGGTCGACCGCGTGCCCGATCCGTCGGACGTACTCGAAGGCCAGGTGCGTCGGGTCGTCGAGGTCGACGTGCGACTGGGGCGTGCCGTCGACGACGAGCGTGTACGAACCAGGGCGGTGCCGGTCCTCGTCCACGCGGGCGAGGCCCGCCCCGATCGAGATCTCGACGGGTGGATCGTCGTGCTGTGCGGCCATGCCTCCAGCCTCCCATCCCGGGGACGAGGAGGCGCGCGCGGCCCCCGATCCCGTGGAATGCCTGTGCATGCGCCCGGGTTATACCGAAGCTCGAGCGAAAGGTCAACGACAGGGCTTGCCAGGCGTGTCCGGGGCGACCTAGTATGGACCTTTGCGCTCCCCGTGCGTCCTGTCGTCATATTGCGGTCGACAACGTCTCGAGACACCCACCCCCGAATATGACGGCGGGGTGGATGGTGTCCGCCGGGTAGGGCCGTTCACTCACTCACCACATACTGTCCGACAGTGATGACCCGACGGGGTCCACGGAGGTTACTTCCTTGGCTGCTGCGAACAACGCATCCACCAACTCGCCCAAGAACGGTCGCAACGCATCGCGGCTCTCGTTCGCCAAGATCACCGACACGCTGACGGTCCCCGACCTGCTGGCGCTCCAGACCGAGAGCTTCGACTGGCTCGTCGGCAACGACATCTGGAAGGACCGCCTCGCCGAGGCGACCGAGCAGGGTCGCACCGACCTCGCCCTCCACTCGGGCCTGGAAGAGATCTTCGAAGAGATCTCGCCGATCGAAGACCTCGGCGAGACCATGCAGCTCTCGTTCACGGCTCCCGAACTCGAAGAGCCCAAGTACACGATCGACGAGTGCAAAGAGCGTGGCAAGACCTACGCCGCGCCGCTCTACGTGAACGCCGAGTTCATGAACCACCTCACCGGTGAGATCAAGACCCAGACGGTCTTCATGGGTGACTTCCCGCTCATGACCGAGCGCGGCACGTTCATCATCAACGGCACCGAGCGTGTCGTCGTCTCGCAGCTCGTCCGCAGCCCGGGCGTCTACTTCGAGCGCGCCTCCGACAAGACCAGCGACAAGGACATCTACTCGGCTCGCGTCATCCCGAGCCGCGGTGCCTGGCTCGAGTTCGAGATCGACAAGCGCGACCAGGTCGGCGTCCGCATCGACCGCAAGCGCAAGCAGAGCGTGACCGTCTTCCTCAAGGCCCTCGGCCTGACGAGCGAAGAGATCATGGAGGAGTTCAAGGGCTTCGCCTCGATCGAGGCCACCCTCGAGAAGGACGCCATCCTCACCAAGGAAGAGGCGCTCAAGGACATCTACCGCAAGCTCCGTCCGGGCGAGCAGGTCGCCGCAGAGGCCGCGCGTGCGCTCCTCGACAACTTCTACTTCAACCACAAGCGCTACGACCTGGCCAAGGTGGGTCGCTACAAGATCAACCGCAAGCTCGGCATCGACGCGCCCCTGGGCGACTCGGTCCTGACCGTCGACGACATCGTCGCGACGATCAAGTACCTCGTGTCGCTGCACGCCGAAGAGAAGACGATGAACGGCACGCGCGACGGCGAGCCCGTCCAGCTGCGCCTCGACGTCGACGACATCGACCACTTCGGCAACCGCCGCATCCGCGCGGTGGGCGAACTGATCCAGAACCAGGTCCGCACCGGTCTGTCGCGCATGGAGCGCGTCGTCCGCGAGCGCATGACCACCCAAGACATCGAGGCGATCACGCCGCAGACCCTGATCAACGTGCGCCCCGTCGTCGCCGCGATCAAGGAGTTCTTCGGCACCTCGCAGCTGTCGCAGTTCATGGACCAGAACAACCCGCTCTCGGGTCTGACGCACAAGCGTCGCCTGAGCGCGCTCGGCCCCGGCGGTCTGTCGCGTGAGCGCGCCGGCGTCGAGGTCCGCGACGTCCACCCCTCGCACTACGGCCGCATGTGCCCGATCGAGACCCCTGAAGGCCCGAACATCGGTCTGATCGGTTCGCTCGCGTCCTTCGCGCGCATCAACTCGTTCGGCTTCATCGAGACGCCCTACCGTCGCGTGGAGAAGGGCAACGTCACCACGACGATCGACTACCTCACCGCTTCGGAAGAAGACGACTACGTCGTCGCCCAGGCGAACGCCCCCCTCGACGACAAGTTCGACTTCGTCGACGACAAGGTGCTCGTCCGCAAGAAGGGCGGCGAGGTCGAGCTCGTCGACAAGGCCGAGGTCGACTACATGGACGTCTCGCCGCGCCAGATGGTGTCGGTGGCCACGTCGCTGATCCCGTTCCTCGAGCACGACGACGCGAACCGCGCCCTCATGGGTGCCAACATGCAGCGTCAGGCCGTCCCGCTCGTCCGCAGCGAGAGCCCCCTCGTCGGCACCGGCATGGAGGGCTACACCGCGATCGACGCCGGTGACGTCGTCACCGCCGACGCCGCGGGCGTGGTCTCCGAGGTGTCGGCCGACGTCGTCACCGTCCAGCTCGACGACGGCGGCACGCAGGACTACTTCCTGCGCAAGTTCGACCGCTCGAACCAGGGCGCCAGCTACAACCACCGTGTGATCGTCGACGCCGGCCAGCGCGTCGAGGTCGGCGAGGTCATCGCCGACGGTCCCGCGACCGAGAACGGCGAGCTCGCACTCGGCAAGAACCTGCTCGTCGCGTTCATGCCGTGGGAGGGCTACAACTACGAGGACGCGATGATCCTGTCGCAGAACCTCATCAAGGACGACACTCTCTCGTCGATCCACATCGAAGAGTACGAAGTCGACGCCCGCGACACGAAGCTCGGCAAGGAAGAGATCACCCGTGATCTCCCCAACGTCAGCCCCGACCTGCTGGCCGACCTCGACGAGCGCGGCATCATCCGCATCGGTGCCGAGGTGCGCCCCGGCGACATCCTCGTCGGCAAGGTCACGCCCAAGGGCGAGACCGAGCTCAGCGCCGAAGAGCGTCTGCTGCGTGCGATCTTCAACGAGAAGAGCCGTGAGGTCCGCGACACGTCCCTGAAGGTGCCCCACGGCGAGCAGGGCACGGTCATCGGCGTCAAGGTGTTCGACTCGCAGGACGGCGACGACGAGCTCGGCTCGGGCGTCAACCAGCGCGTGGTCGTGTTCATCGCCCAGAAGCGCAAGATCACCGCGGGTGACAAGCTCGCCGGTCGTCACGGCAACAAGGGCGTCATCTCGACGATCCTTCCCGTCGAGGACATGCCCTTCCTCGCGGACGGCACGCCGGTCGACATCATCCTCAACCCGCTGGGTGTTCCCGGTCGCATGAACTTCGGCCAGGTGCTCGAGATCCACCTCGGGTGGATCGCGGCGCAGGGCTGGAACGTCGAAGGCGTCCAGGAGTGGGCGAAGAACCTGCCCGAAGAGGCGCTCAGCGCCGCTCCCGGCACGAAGGTCGCCACCCCGGTGTTCGACGGTGCCGCCGAGCGCGAGATCGAGGGTCTGCTCGACTCGACCCTGCCGACCCGCGACGGTGAGCGTCTGATCGGTTCGTCCGGCAAGGCGCGTCTGTTCGACGGTCGCTCGGGTGAGCCGTTCCCGAACCCGATCTCGGTCGGCTACATGTACATCCTGAAGCTCCACCACCTCGTCGACGACAAGATCCACGCGCGTTCGACGGGTCCGTACTCGATGATCACGCAGCAGCCGCTGGGTGGTAAGGCACAGTTCGGTGGCCAGCGCTTCGGTGAGATGGAGGTCTGGGCCCTCGAGGCCTACGGCGCCGCGTACGCGCTGCAAGAGCTCCTGACCATCAAGTCGGACGACATCCTCGGCCGCGTGAAGGTGTACGAAGCCATCGTCAAGGGCGAGAACATCCAGGAGCCCGGCATCCCCGAGAGCTTCAAGGTCCTCATCAAAGAGATGCAGTCGCTGTGCCTGAACGTCGAGGTCCTCTCGGCCGACGGCCAGACGGTCAGCCTGCGCGACACGGACGACGAGGTCTTCCGTGCCGCCGAAGAGCTCGGCATCAACATCTCCTCCCGCTTCGAATCGTCGAACGTCGACGAGATCTAAGCCCCCTTCCCACAACGACACGTCGATACATCTGACAAGGGATTAAATTTTGATCGAAGCAACAACTTTCGATGAGCTGCGGATCGGCCTCGCCACTGCCGAGAACATCCGCGCCTGGTCGCACGGTGAGGTCAAAAAGCCGGAGACCATCAACTACCGCACGCTGAAGCCCGAGAAGGACGGTCTCTTCGGAGAACAGATCTTCGGGCCCTCGCGTGACTGGGAGTGCGCGTGCGGCAAGTACAAGCGCGTCCGCTTCAAGGGCATCGTGTGCGAGCGCTGCGGCGTCGAGGTCACGAAGTCGTCCGTGCGTCGTGAGCGCATGGGCCACATCGAGCTCGCCGCCCCCGTCACGCACATCTGGTACTTCAAGGGCGTCCCCTCGCGCTTGGGCTACCTGCTCGACATGGCCCCGAAGGACCTCGAGAAGGTCATCTACTTCGCGGCCTACATGGTCATCTCGATCGACGAAGAGGGCCGTCACGCCGACATGCCCGGACTCGAGAACGAGCTCCGCCTCGAGATCAAGCAGCTCGAGTCGCAGCGCGACACGCGCATCGCCGACCGCCTGAAGAAGCTCGAGGACGACCTGGCCGTCCTCGAGGAAGAAGGCGCGAAGAGCGACCAGAAGCGTCGTGCGAAGGACGGCGCCGAGAAAGAGATGTCGCAGACGCGCAAGTCGTTCGACGAGGACATCAACCGCCTCGAGCGCGTGTGGGAGGACTTCCGCAACCTCAAGGTCGGCGACCTCAAGCCCGAGGACGCCGTCTTCCACGAGCTGCAGGACCGCTTCGGCATCTACTTCGAGGCCCACATGGGCGCCGAGGCGATCAAGAAGCGCCTCGAGGCCTTCGACCTCACCACCGAGGCCGAGAACCTCCACCTGCAGATCTCCGAGGGCAAGGGTCAGAAGAAGATCCGCGCCATCAAGCGCCTGCGCGTCGTCAGCTCGTTCCTGGCCACCGGCAACTCGCCGGCCGCCATGGTCCTCGACGTCGTCCCGGTCATCCCGCCCGAGCTGCGCCCGATGGTGCAGCTCGACGGTGGCCGCTTCGCGACCAGCGACCTGAACGACCTCTACCGTCGCGTCATCAACCGCAACAACCGCCTCCGCCGCCTGCTCGACCTCGGTGCCCCCGAGATCATCGTGAACAACGAGAAGCGCATGCTGCAAGAGGCCGTCGACGCCCTGTTCGACAACGGTCGTCGCGGTCGTCCCGTCACCGGTACCGGCAACCGCGCCCTGAAGTCCCTGAGCGACATGCTCAAGGGAAAGCAGGGTCGCTTCCGCCAGAACCTGCTCGGCAAGCGCGTCGACTACTCGGGTCGTTCGGTCATCATCGTCGGCCCGACGCTCAAGCTGCACCAGTGCGGTCTGCCCAAGCAGATGGCCCTCGAGCTGTTCAAGCCGTTCGTCATCAAGCGCCTGATCGACCTGAGCCACGCTCAGAACATCAAGTCGGCCAAGCGCATGGTCGAGCGTTCGCGTCCGCAGGTCTGGGACGTCCTCGAAGAGATCATCCGTGAGCGCCCCGTGCTGCTGAACCGTGCGCCCACGCTGCACCGTCTCGGCATCCAGGCGTTCGAGCCCCAGCTGGTCGAGGGCAAGGCCATCCAGCTGCACCCGCTCGTCTGCGCGGCGTTCAACGCCGACTTCGACGGTGACCAGATGGCCGTGCACCTGCCGCTGTCCGTCGAGGCCCAGGCCGAGGCGCGCATCCTGATGCTCGCCTCGAACAACATCCTGAAGCCGTCCGACGGCCGCCCGGTGACCCTGCCCGCACAGGACATGATCATCGGTCTGCACTACCTGACGACGGTCACCGAAGGTGCCGAGGGTGAAGGCCGTGCCTTCTCGTCGGTCGCCGAGGCGATCCTCGCCAAGGACCAGGGCTCGCTCGACCTCAACGCGATGGTCAAGATCCGCATGAACGGCGTGCACTTCGCCGAGGGCGAAGCTCCAGAGGGCTACGAGGTCGGGCAGGACATCCTGCTCGAGACGACCCTCGGTCGTGCGCTCTTCAACGAGAACCTGCCGGCGGACTACCCGTTCGTCCAGCAGGTGACCGACAAGGGCATGCTCTCGACGATCGTCAACGACCTCGCCGAGCGCTACCCGAAGGTCGCCGTCGCGGCAGCCCTCGACAACATCAAGGACGCGGGCTTCTACTGGGCCTCGCGTTCGGGTGTCACCGTCGCGCTGTCCGACGTGCTCACGCCTCCGCGCAAGCCCGAGATCGTCGCGGGCTACGAGAAGCAGGCCGCGGCGGTGCAGTCCGAGTTCGACAAGGGCCTCATCTCCGACGCCGAGCGTCGTGCCGACCTGATCAAGATCTGGACGGAGGCCACGAACGAGGTCGCCGCCGAGATGCGGGCGAACTTCCCGATCGACAACACCATCAACCGCATGGTGACGTCCGGGGCACGTGGTAACTGGCTCCAGGTGCGCAACATCGCCGGCATGCGAGGCCTGGTGAACAACCCGAAGGGTGACATCATCCCCCGCCCGATCATCTCCTCGTACCGCGAGGGTCTGTCGGTGGCCGAGTACTTCATCGCGACGCACGGTGCCCGCAAGGGTCTGGCCGACACGGCCCTCCGTACGGCCGACTCGGGGTACCTGACCCGTCGTCTCGTCGACGTGTCGCAGGACGTCATCATCCGTGAAGACGACTGTGGCACCTCGCGCGGCCTCGAGATGCCGATCGCCGCACCCGACGCGAACGGCGTCATGGTGCGCGACGCGACCGTCGAGAACACCGTGTTCGCACGGTCGCTCGCGGCAGCCGCGGTGGACGCCAAGGGCACGGTGCTGGCCGAGGCCGGCGCCGACGTCGGAGACGTGCTGATCGACGAGCTCGTCGCGGCCGGTGTCGAGACCATCAAGGTCCGCTCCGTCCTCACCTGTGAGGCCGCCGTCGGTGTCTGCGCCCAGTGCTACGGCCGCTCGCTGGCCACCGGCAACCTGGTCGACATCGGTGAGGCCGTCGGCATCATCGCGGCCCAGTCGATCGGTGAGCCCGGCACGCAGCTGACCATGCGTACCTTCCACACCGGTGGTTCGGCCTCGGCTGACGACATCACGCAGGGTCTGCCTCGCGTGACCGAGCTGTTCGAGGCGCGTACCCCCAAGGGTGCGTCCCCGATCGCCGACTCGGCCGGTCGCATCACGATCGAGGACACCGACAAGGCTCGCCGCGTCATCCTGCAGCCCGACAACGGCGACGAAGAAGTGATCTACCCCGTGCTCAAGCGTTCGACCCTCCTCGTCGAGGACGGTCAGCACGTCGAGCTCGGTGAGCAGATCATCGCCGGTGCGGTGGACCCGAAAGAGGTCCTGCGCGTCAAGGGCGTCCGTGCGGTGCAGCAGCACCTCGTGGGTGGCGTCCAGGACGTCTACCGCTCGCAGGGTGTGCCGATCCACGACAAGCACATCGAGGTCATCGTCCGTCAGATGCTCCGCAAGGTCACCGTCGTCGACCACGCCGACACCGACCTGCTGCCCGGTGAGCTCGTCGACCGGTCGAAGTACAACGAGATCAACCGTGCGGCACTGACCGAGGGCAAGCGGACCGCGTCCGCTCGCCAAGAGGTCATGGGCATCACGAAGGCCTCGCTGGCGACCGAGTCGTGGCTGTCGGCCGCGTCCTTCCAAGAGACGACCCGCGTCCTGACGCAGGCGGCCATGGAAGGCAAGAGCGACCCGCTGGTCGGTCTGAAAGAGAACGTCATCATCGGAAAGCTCATCCCCGCGGGCACCGGCCTGTCGCGTTACCGCGACGTGTCGGTCGAGGCGACGGAAGAGGCGAAGGCGGAGCGGTACCCCAACCGCGTCTTCACCGACGATGCATCGTTCAACGAAGCCGACCTGAGCTTCGTGGACTTCGACTCGTTCTCTTCGGACGACTTCACGCCCGGCACCTACAACTGAGAACCCCGCAAGGAGGCGCGGTGAGGGTCTGACCCGCACCGCGCCTCCTGAAGGCCTCGCCTCGAAGGGCCCCGGCTCGCACCTCGTGCGGACCGAGGCCCTTCGTCGTCACGCGGGCGGGCCCGCACCCCTTCGAGGGGCACCCGCTCTGGGACGTGCCGGCGACGACGTCCCGGCCGTAGCGTGAGGCAAGCTCGGTCCCGACCCCGAGCGTCGAACGGCCTCGTCGTCCTACCCCCGAGGCCCTGTACTTCCGAGGAGGTACGCGTGGCTTCCATGACCGAGATCCTGATCTTGCACGGGCTGTTGCCGATCGAGCAGCTCGACGTGATCCCGCGCGGCCCGGCCGAGGAAGAGGCGTCGATCCGCGACCTCCTCTCGCGAGGCGTCGTCACCGAGATGCAGGTGGCGCGGGCCCGGGCCACCGCCGCCGACCTCGACTTCGTCGAGCTGATCGACTACCCCGTCGACCGCTCGGCCGTGACGATGGTGCCCGCGGCCGTGTGCCGACGGCACAAGGTCCTGCCGATCGGCGTGCGCGACGGTTCGTTGATCCTCGCCATGGAGGACCCGGGCGACGTCTTCGCCATCGACGACGTCCGCGCGGGCCTGCGCATGGGCGTCGACCCCGTCGTCGCCGAGAAGAACGACCTCCGCGCCGCCATCGACCGCTACCTCCGCGCCGACGACGAGCTGAACGACCTGACGTCGACCCTCGAAGAGGAGAGGGCGCACGAGACGGCCGCCGACATCACCGACGGCCCGGACGACGACGTGCCGATCGTCCGGTTCGTCAACCTGCTCGTCAGCCAGGCGATCACCGACCACGCCTCCGACATCCACATCGAGCCGTCCGAGACCGACGTGCGCATCCGCTACCGCATCGACGGTGTGCTGCACGAGATGCAGCCAGCACCGAAGGCGATCCAGAACGGCGTCATCTCGCGTCTCAAGATCATGAGCGAGATCGACATCGCCGAGCGCCGCAAGCCGCAGGACGGCCGCATGTCGGTGCGCCACGGCGGGCGCCAGATCGACCTGCGGGTGGCGACGCTGCCGACCGTGTGGGGCGAGAAGGTCGTCATGCGCATCCTCGACAACTCGAACACCTCGATGAGCCTGCGCGACCTCAACCTGCTCGAGCGCAACTTCGACGTCTACGCCGAGTCGTACTCGAAGCCCTACGGCATGATCCTCGTCACCGGCCCCACGGGCTCGGGCAAGTCGACGACGCTGTACACGACGCTCAACGCCGTCGCCCGTCCCGAGATCAACGTCATCACGGTCGAGGACCCGGTCGAGTACCGCATGAAGGGCATCAACCAGGTGCAGGTCAACCCCAAGGCGGGCCTGACCTTCGCGAGTGCGCTCCGCAGCATCCTGCGGTCCGACCCCGACGTCGTCCTGCTCGGCGAGATCCGCGACCACGAGACGGCGCAGATCGCGATCGAGGCGTCGCTCACCGGCCACCTCGTGTTGAGCACGTTGCACACGAACGACGCCCCGAGCGCGATCACCCGCCTCACCGAGATGGGCATCGAGCCCTTCCTCGTGGGGTCGGCCATCGACTGCGTCGTCGCCCAGCGCCTGGCGCGTCGGCTCTGCGACCGGTGCAAGACGCCCACGGCCTACTCGCCGCTGCAGCTGGCGCATCTGAAGTTCCGCGTCGGGCCCGACGAGAACCCCACGGTGTACCAGCCGGTGGGCTGCCAGCAGTGCTCGAACACGGGCTACCGCGGTCGCATCGCCCTGCACGAGGTGATGAGCGTCTCGGAAGAGATCGAACGCCTCGCCGTCGCCCGCGCGTCCAGCGCCGAGATCGGCCGGGTCGCCCGTGAGCAGGGCATGTTGAGCCTGCGTCAGGACGGTTGGGCGAAGGCCAAGCTCGGCCTCACCAGCGTCGAAGAGATCCTGCGGGTCGTCGCGTGACGCCCGTCTCCGGCCGAGCCCGGACCGAGAACGAGGAGGCCCTCTCATGAGCGCTTCGATCTACGACCTCCCCGACGACGCGGCAGCCGACGCCGCTCCCGGAAGCTGGACCCCCGGGCGTCCCGGCGACGAGATCCGGACGGCCGCCGCCACCACGGCGACCGCGCCGTCGCCGGCTCCGGCCGACGTGTCCTCGGCGTCGCCCTTCCCGCCCGCCCCCGCGTCCGCCGGCGGCGCCGCCCCGGCGCCCGTCTACAGCCTCGACGGTGGACAGGACCCGGTCATGGGGTGGACGCCGACGCGCGCCCCCTCGAGCCGTCGCGCCGCCCGGCTGGCCGAGGCCCTGGTCGACAAGGCCGCGCTCGCCGACCAGGAGGCCCTGCTCGTCCCCGACACCGGCCCCTCGCCGGTCCTGCCCCGGTCGGCCGCGGCCCCGTCGTCGGTCTCCGCGCCCTCCTCCGTGCTCACGCCGCCCGCGGCCGCAGGGCCCACGGCAGCCTCCCCGGCACCGCTCAGCCCGCCGCCCGCCGGCCACGTGCTGCCGTCCACGCCGCGAGCCGGCTGGGTCGACCCCCGCTTCGAGGAGCCGATCCGCGCCTCCCGGGCTCAGGCGACCCCCACGCAGGAGGCGCGGGCCGGCTCCGCGACGGACCTCGCCGCCACCGCCCCCACCGTCGCGATCCCGGCGACGGCCGGCACGACGGCGACGAGCTCGTCCGCCTCGCCGTTCGCCGCCGAGGGCGTCGTCTTCCCGGCCGCCGACGGCGTCCCGGCGGCCCCGTCCGCGGTGGCGCCCTGGGACGCCCCGGCCCCGCAGCACGTCGCCGCCGACGCGCCGACCGCCGTCCTCACCACCCCCGAGGACGCGGCCGACTTCCACGGCATCGAGCTGCACCGCCACCCGCGCGACCACGCGCACGCCGGGCTCGTCTCGGCGTTGATCCAGGTCGTGCTGCAGAACGCGTCCGACCTGCACGTCACCACCGACGCGATGCCGACGATCCGCGTCGACGGCGCCCTGCGACCGGCCCTCGCCGGCGGGACCGTCTGGGATGCGGCCATCGTCCGCACGGCGCTGGAGAGCCTGCTCACGCCCGAGCAGCAGCAGCGGTTCGACGACGAGCTCGAGCTCGACTTCGCCTACTCGCTCTCGGACGAGGCGCGTTTTCGCGTGAACTTCTACCAGCAGCGCGGTTCGTTGGGGGCGGCGTTCCGGCTCATCCCGACCGAGATCAAGCAGCTCGGCGACCTGGGCGTGCCCGAGTCGGTGTCGACCTTCGCCAAGCTGCCGCGCGGTCTCGTGCTCGTCACGGGCCCCACGGGTTCGGGCAAGTCGACGACCCTCGCGGCACTGATCGACCTCGTCAACCGCACGCGCGCCGACCACATCGTGACGGTCGAGGACCCGATCGAGTTCATGCACCAGCACAAGAAGTCGCTCGTGAACCAGCGCGAGGTCGGGCACGACACGCACAGCTTCGCGGCGGCGCTCAAGCACGTGCTGCGGCAGGACCCCGACGTCATCCTGATCGGCGAGCTCCGCGACCTCGAGACCATCTCGGTCGCGCTGACCGCCGCCGAGACCGGCCACCTGGTGTTCGCGACCCTGCACACGCAGAGCGCGGCGCAGACGATCGACCGTGTCATCGACGTGTTCCCGCCGTACCAGCAGGACCAGGTGCGCACGCAGCTCGCCTCGACGCTGCAGGGCGTCGTCTGCCAGACGCTGCTGCCCAAGGCCAGCGGGCGGGGCCGGGTCGTGGCGACCGAGATCATGATGATGACCCCCGCCATCGGCAACCTCGTCCGCGAGGGCAAGACCTACCAGATCGCCTCGTCGATGCAGGCGGGCCGTGACCTCGGCATGCACACCATGGACCAGAAGCTCGCCGACCTGGTGAACACCGGCGTCGTGACGCACAAGGCCGCCATGGAGAAGGTGCACGACCGTGAAGGGTTTGACCGTCTCGTGACGCGTGTGATCAACAAGTCCGAGAGTCAGGGCCTCGACAGCGGCATCGACTTCGGCGACTCGTTCTCGGGCGGGGCCGCCTGATGGCCGGGGCAGTCGCCTACGCCTACAAGGGGCGTGACGGGGCCGGCAAGGTCGTCAAGGGGAAGGTCGACGCGTCGAGCGAGGGCGCGGTCATCACCCGCCTGCGCACGATGGGCGTGCAGCCGATCTCGATCAGCGAGGCGGGCGCCGGCACGGGCCTGCAGCGCGAGGTGTCGATCCCCGGGCTCGGCGACCGCGCGGTCAAGATGAAGGACATCGCGGTCATGTCGCGCCAGATGGCGACCATGATCGGCTCGGGGCTGTCGCTCTTGCGCACCCTGACGATCCTCGCCGACCAGGTCGAGAACAAGCGGCTGGCCAAGATCATGGCCGAGGTGCGTGACGACGTCGAGACCGGCGTCTCGTTCTCGGACGCGGTCGGCAAGCACGACAAGGACTTCCCCCCGCTGATGATCAACATGATCAAGGCGGGCGAGACCGGTGGGTTCCTCGACAAGGCGCTCGAGTCGACGGCCGAGAACTTCGAGAAAGAGGTGGCGCTGCGGTCGACGATCAAGTCGGCCATGACCTACCCCGTCGTCGTGCTCGTCATGTCGCTCGTCGCGGTCGTCGTGATGCTGCTGTTCATCGTCCCGATCTTCCAGGACATGTTCACGAACCTCGGCGGGCAGCTGCCGTTGCCGACGATGATGCTCGTCTACGCCTCGCGGGCGATGCCGTACGTGGTGCCGGCCGGCATCGTCGTGGGCATCGCGTTCTCGATCTGGTGGCGGACGAACAAGAACTCGGTCAGGGTGCGGGCGTTCCTCGACCCGCTCAAGCTGAGGCTGCCCGTCTTCGGTGCGCTGTTCCGCAAGATCGCGATCGCACGGTTCAGCCGCAACTTCTCGAACATGATCGGGGCCGGCGTGCCGATCCTCACGGCGCTGCGCATCGTGGGTGAGGTGTCGGGCAACTACGTCCTCGAGGAGGCGCTGGTCAAGGTGGCCGAGTCGGTGCGGCAGGGCGAGTCCATCGCCGGACCGCTGACCGAGTCGGGGGTCTTCCCCTCGATGGTCACGCAGATGATCTCGGTCGGTGAGGACAGCGGTTCGCTGCAGACGATGCTCGAGAAGGTCGCGGACTTCTACGACCAAGAGGTGAAGTCGACGACCGAGTCGCTCACGGCCCTGATCGAGCCCCTGCTGATCGCCTTCCTCGGCGTCGTCGTCGGCGGCATGATCGTGGCGCTCTACCTGCCCATCTTCCAGATCACGTCGCTGATCAAGTAGCGCATCAGGCACCCCCGCAGGAGGCGCGGCCCGGCTCACGAGGCCGGCTCGCGCCTCCTTCTCGTGCCGGGCGTCTCGCGACGGCCCGGTCTACCCCGCGAACGGGTGCTGACCAGCGATTTTCGGCCTTTCGGGGGATACCCGAACTGGGGCCGTGTCGCGGCCCAAAACCCCCCTTCCAAGGGATTCTGGGGCACTTTCCCAGGTGGCACCATCGATCCCGGCGGGAGCTCGGTGACCGCCTACCCGAACACCGAGACAACCACCCCGCACCCGACCGAACAGGACCAGCGACATGTACTTCACCCTCATGGGCAAGCTCAGCGCCCGCCGCCAGAACCTCGCCGAAGACAAGGACAAGGGCTTCACCCTGATCGAGCTCCTCGTCGTCGTGATCATCATCGGCATCCTCGCCGCGATCGCCATCCCGGTGTACCTGGGCGTGCAGAACAACGCCAAGGACTCGGCCGTGAAGAGCGACGTCACGAACCTCAAGACGGCCATCATCAGCCTGCAGACGAACGCAACAAGCACGCTGCCCGCCACTGCCACCTTCACCCAGACGGCAAAACCTGCTGCGGGAACCGCGACGACTCCCGACTGGGCCGGTGCTGGTGCGACGATCAGCGACAACACGACCGAGCTGAAGTTCGGCAAGTCGTCCACGGACTCCTTCTGCATCATCGGAACGAGCTCGACAAACAAGAAGTTCTACGCCACCGGCAACTCCGGTGTCAGCGAGACGGCCTGCACCATTTCCTAGCCCTTCAGCTCGCCCCTGAGGCGGGACGGCGGCTTGTCCTCGTCCCGCCTCTTCCAACGTCCTTGCTACAGGACATGAACGCCCTCGACCCGACCGGGAGGTGAACCACCATGTTGCAGCGCCTCAGCGCCCGTCTCTGTCCCCTCGACCCCGAGGCGCGCGACGCCGGCCTGTCGATCGTCGAGGTGGTCGTCGCCCTCCTGGTCTTCGCGATCATCACGGTCGGCTCGATCGTCGCCGTCGGCACCACGTTGACCATCTCGAGCGACAACCGCAGCCGTGAGGTCGCCACCAACCTCGCCGCACAGGCCGTCGACGTCGCCCGCGCCGTGACGGACGTCGTCGCGGTGGCCTCGGGCACGACGACGACCGTCGTCAACGGCACCACGTTCACCGTGGCCCAGACCGCCGCCTGGATCACCACCACGGGCGTCGACGCGACCTGCACCCCGGCCTCCGCGTCGGGCAACGGTTCGCTGTTCTACAAGCGTCTGCAGGTCGCGGTGACCTGGTCGGGCATGCGCAAGACCACCTCGCCCGTGCGCAGCGACACGATCCTCGCCCCCAACAGCCGGCTCAACGACCAGGACACCGGCACGATCGTCATCGGGGTCAAGGACACCAAGGGTGGCCCGGTCTCGGGCGTCGTGGTCACGGTCGAGCCCGACACCGCCTCGACCACCCCCGGCAAAGCGCTGACCTCCGGCTCCAAGCCCGGCGCGACCAACGCCGACGGTTGCGCGGTCGCCATCAAGGTGCTTCCGGGCTCCTACAAGGTGACCGTCTCGCGGGCCGACGCCGCGCCCTACCGCGACTCCCGGCAGCAGCCGGCGCCGTTCAAGACGGGAACCGTCGTCGTCAAGGGAGACACGGCCGGTGTCTCGTTCACCTACGACCTGGGTGACGACTTCGAACTCGGCTACGCCTCGAACTACACCGGCGGCACCGTGCTGCTGCCGAACGACCTCAAGACCACCGTCCTCGGCGGGCCCGAAGCGTACGTGCTCAACGGCCCGGTGAGCGACGCCTACCTCTTCCCCCTGACGACCGGCTACCAGCTGATCGCCGGCACGTACCTGCCCGTCGGCACGACCGGCGGCAGCTGCCTCTCACCCGACCCGGCCTCGTGGCCTGCCAACGCCGCCGGCAAGACGGCCACGCGCCAGCCGTTCGTCGCCGCGTCGGACAAGACCGCTGCCTACCCGTTGCCGATGGGCGTGACGACGGTGAAGCTCGCCGCGGGCAGCGACACCCTGATCCAGGCCCGGTCGACCACCGCCCTCAACGGCGACCCCGGCTGCGCCGCCACACAGACCTACTCCTTCACGGTCAAGAACAAGACGCCGGCCAACGAGGTGACGATCGCCCTTCCCTACGGCACCTGGGCGATCAGCTCGGGCACGTCGACCTCGAACCTCCGGTCGTTGACCATCAGCGGGTTGATCGGCAGCATCATCGGGGCCATCTTCGGTGGCAGCGGCGGCACCGCCAACGTCGTCACGCTCGACCCGAGGCCCGCCAAGTGACCGCGCTGCGGCGACTCATCGCCCGGGCCCGCCGTGACGAGGGCGTCAGCCTGGCCGAGCTGCTCGTGGCGATCATGGTCTTCGGCATCGTCCTCACAGTCGTCTCGACCACCTTCGTCTCGTTGACGAAAGCCACGGCCCAGGCCCGCTTCATCGACGCCAACACCAGGGTCGCCTCGAACGGGTTGAACGACCTCAGTCGGACCATCCGCGCCGCCCGCACGATCGCCCAACCCGGCGGCACCGAGGCGTCGTCGTTCACGCTCGCCACGACCGAGAGCCTCACTCTGACGACAGCCGTCAACACCGCGGACTCCCTGACCACCGTGCCGCGGCGCGTGACCTTCCGCGTCGAGGCCGACCGCACCCTCAGCTCGTCCACCGTCGTGGCCACGCCCCTCCAGACCGACTTCTGGCAGTTCACCTCGCCGGCGACCAAGCGCGCCCTCGGCGGCACCGTCGTCACGGCCGCGAGCAGCGGTGCGCCGCTCTTCACCTATCTCGACTTCACGGGCAAGGCGCTGACCCCCGACGCCTCGGGTGCGCTCACGGCGTCGCAGCTGCCCTCCATCGCCGCGGTGACCATCTCGTTGACCATCGACCGGACGAGCTCGATGTCGAGCCAGGCGGTCACCCTGCAGAACACCGTCTCACTGTCCAACCTCGCCGGAGGGGCGACGACATGACCTCCTTGCGCACCCGTCTCGGCCTGGGCGGCCCGTCCGCCGAGAGCGGCATGGCCATGGCCATCACCCTCATCTTCGGCATGGTGCTCGTCATCATGGCCGCCACCGCCCTCACCGTGGCCACCAGCGGGCTCAAGAAGGCCGACGGGGACCAGGACGTCAACGGTGCCCTCGCCGCGGCCTACGCCGGCGTCGAGGAGTACCAGTCGCGTCTCGCCAACGACAACAGCTACCAGCAGTACGGCGACTCCGACGCCCCGTTCAGCAAGGCGACCGCCAGCAAGCTGACCCTGCCGTCGGGCAGTCAGGCCAACAAGGCGTTCGGGTCGGGCCCCTCGGGCTCGTGGGCCTCGGTGCCGGGCAGCACCGACCTCGCGCAGTTCCGCTACGAGGTCGACAATTCGAAGTACGTCGGGTCGGGCGCCCTGCGCATCCGCTCGACGGGCAAGGTCGGTTCGGCCACGCGGTCGGTCATCGCCGACCTTCGCCAGAAGGGCTTCATCGACTACCTGTACTTCACCGACATCGAGTCCCAGGACCCCACGCTCACCCGCAGCACGAACGCGGACTGCACCAAGCACGCCTGGGAAGGACGCACCCAGGGGGACGACTGCGGCGAGATCGCGTTCAGCGGTGGAGACACGATCTACGGGCCGGCACACTCCAACGACACGATGCGCGTCTGCTCGGCGACCTTCAAGGAGGTCGTGACCACGGCCGACCCGACCCTCGGACGCACGTACGCCAAGGTCGACTCGAACAACAGTGCCTGCTCGGGCCAGACGTTCGACAAGGGCGTTCCCGGTCAGGTCGCGACCGTGCAGATGCCCGACACCAACAACGACAAGGTGCGCGAGACCCGCACCGACATCCCCGCCGAGGTGCCGCGCCCCGGCTGCCTCTACACGGGGCCGACCGACATCGTCTTCACCGCCGACGGCAAGATGACCGTCAAGTCGCCGTACTCGAAGATGACGCGGCTCGCGAACGCCGAGGCCACCGAGGGCAGCGCCCCGGCCGAGTGCGGCACACCGGGCACGGGGAAGGGGCAGCTCGGCTCGACCGACGGCGCGACCATCACCGTGCCCGCGAACAACCTGGTCTACGTCCAGGACATCCCCGTGCCCGCGTCGGGCAAGGGCAAGTCCAACGTCAACGCGTGGGCCTCCACCGGCGACCTCACCGAGACCTCGTGCTCCAACAACCACGTCGGCTACCCCCTGGCCGGCGAGTCCGTCCCGATCGCGAACACGGCCGGCGGTCCGGGCTCCGGGGCCTGCGCCTACGGTGCCCGCAGCGGGGACGCCTTCGTCAAGGGCGCTTTCCAGGGGCAGCTGACCATCGCGGCGAAGAACTACCTCTACGTCACGGGCGACCTGACCTACGCGTCCACGAACGCGAGCACGAACATCCTCGGCCTGGCCTCCGACGGCGTCACCTGGGTGCACAACCCGGTCAACGTCTTCGGCGGTTCGATGCTGGGCGACCGTGACCGTGAGATCGACGCCGCGATCATCTCCGTCCAGCACTCGTTCCTCGTGCAGAACTACGGCCGCGGTGGCGACCGGGGCACGCTGACCATCAAGGGGTCGATCTCGCAGGCCTACCGTGGCGTCGTCCGCAGCGGGTCGAACGGCTACATCAAGGCCTACACCTACGACACGCGCCTGCGGTACCTCGCGCCGCCCAAGTTCCTCAGCCCGGTCACCACCTCGTACGGTGTCACCACGCAGACCGAGGTCAAGGCCGCCTTCACGTCGACCGGGGCCGCGACGTGATCGCGGCCCCGTGGGTCACCGCCGTCCTCGTGGCGGGTGGTTTCGGTCTGCTCATCGGCTCGTTCCTCAACGTCGTCGTGTACCGCGTCCCCGCGGGGATCTCGATCGCGCGACCCGCGAGCGCCTGCCCGAGTTGCTCGACGCCGATCCGCCGCCGTGACAACGTCCCCGTGGTCAGCTGGCTCGCCCTCGGCGGGAAGTGCCGCGACTGCCGCACGTCCATCTCGGCCCGGTACCCGATCGTCGAACTGGCCACCGGCCTGTTCTTCGTGCTCGTCGCCGCCCGGCTGTGGCCGCTCGTCGACGTCCCGACCGAGGCGCTGCCGCTCGTGTCGCGCCTCCTGGCGCTCGTCGCGTTCCTCTGGCTGGCCGGCGTCAGCGTCGCGCTCGCCGTGATCGACCTCGAGCACCACCGACTGCCGAACGCGATCGTCCTGCCGTCCTACGCGGTCGGGGGCGCGCTCCTGGCGGCCTCGAGCATCCTCGTGGGGGACTGGTCGGCGCTCGTCCGCGCCGCCATCGGCCTGGCCTCCCTCTTCGCCTTCTACCTGATCGCCGCCCTGTCGTACCCGGGAGGCATGGGCTTCGGCGACGTCAAGCTCGCCGGCGTGCTCGGCCTGTACCTCGCCTGGCTCGGCTGGGGCGAGTTCGCCGTGGGCGCCTTCGCGGCGTTCCTGCTGGGCGGCCTCTTCGCGATCGTCCTCCTCGTCACCCGGCGCGTGCATCGCACGGGCGGCATCCCCTTCGGCCCCTGGATGCTCGCGGGCACCTGGGTCGGCGTCTTCGCCGGCGGCACCGTCGCCACGGCGTACCTCACCCTCCTCGGCCTGGCATGAGCCGGCGAGCTGACAGAGAGCAGAACTGATGGGCAAGAACATCGTGGGCATTGACATCGGCAGCCGCTTCGTGCGCGCGGTCGAGGTCGCCGACGTCGACAAGGCGAAGCCGACCATCGTCCGGTTCAGCGAGGTCGCCCTGCCCGACGGTGCCGCGAGCCGCGGCGAGGTCATCGAGTCGCAGACCATGGCCGGCACGCTCAAGCAGCTGTGGTCGGCCGGGGGCTTCAAGAGCAAGCGCGTCGTGCTGGGCATGGGCAACCAGCGGGTGCTCGCGCGCGACATGACGGTGCCGAAGGCCTCGCACAAACGCATCCGCGAGATGCTGCCGTTCCAGGTGCAGGACATGCTCCCCGTCCCGGTCGCCGACGCCCTGCTCGACTTCTACCCCTACGCCGAAGGGCTCGGCGAGAACGGTCCCGTCGTCCACGGGCTGCTCATCGCGGCGGTCAAGGACGCGGTCCTCGGCAACGTGCAGGCCAGCAAGCTCGCCGGCCTGACCACGCTGGGGGTCGACCTGATCCCGTTCTCGAACACGCGCCTCCTCGTCACCCGCCCGCGCATCGCGGGCACGGTCGCGCTCGTCGAGATCGGTCACAGCACGACCTCGGTCATCATGATCGCCGACGGCGTCCCGCAGTTCGTCCGCATCATCCCCTCGGGCGGTGACGACGTCACGCAGGCCGTCGCGACGAAGCTCGAGGTCTCGTCCCAGGTCGCCGAGGGCATCAAGTTCGGCCGCGGCCTCGCCACGACCGTCACGACTCCCGACGAGCAGGCCGCGTCGGCCGCGATTTTCGAGTCCGTCAACGAGTTGCTCGGCAGCCTGCGCAACACGATCCAGTACTACGTCAACACCCGCCCGACCGAGACCGTCGCGGGCATCATGATCGCCGGTGGGGGAGCGGCCCTGCCGGGCCTGCCCGAGGCGCTCAGTGAGGTCACCCGCCTGCCGGTCGCCCTCGCCGACCCGTTCGCGACGGTGGGCTTCGCGAAGAACCTCGACGAGACCGCCCTGCGGTCGCGGTCGACCGACCTGACCGTGGCCCTCGGCCTGGCCCTGGGGAGCGCAGCATGAGAACCCGTGGGAAAGACATCGGCATCACCGTAGGAGGCGCGCCTCGCGTCGACCTGCTGCCTCCTGAGGTCCGCGCCGAGCGTCGCGCCGCCGCCCTGACCCATCGGGTCTGGGCCGGCGTCGTCGTGGTCGCCATCGTGGTCGGCATCGGTTCGGGCGCGGCGTTCTTGCAGCGCATGCAGGCCGAGGACGGGCTGATGACCGCCCAGGGCGAGACCCAGTCCCTCCTCATGTCCCAGACGAAGTACGCGGACCTCAAGACCACGCAGGGGCAGCTCGACCTGGTCGAGGCCGCCCAGAAGGTCGGCGGCTCGACCGACATCGACTGGCCGACCTACCTCGAGAAGGTGCAGGGCACCCTGCCCGTGGGCGTGACGATCATCAGCGTCTCGCTCGACCAGGCCTCGCCCCTCGTGCAGTACACCCAGCCGACCGCGCCGCTCCAGGGGGCCCGGGTCGCGACCCTGACCTTCCAGGCGACCAGCCCGACCCTGCCGTCCGTGCCCGACTGGCTGAACGGCCTCGCGACCCTCCCCGGCTTCGCCGACGCCCAGCCGGGCTCGGTGACCCTCGAGGAAGGCGTCTACAAAGCGGACATCACGATGCACATCACGGCGGACGCCTTCTCGGGCCGCTTCGACCAGAAAGCCGGCGAGTGACCATGGACCGCAACCGGATGATGCTCATCGCCGCCGCCCTGACCGGCGTCGTGGTGTTGGCCCTCGGATTCCTCGTGGGGGTGCAGCCGCAACTCGTCGCCGCCTCGTCCGCCGAGTCGCAACAGCAGAGCGTCGAGGCGCAGAACGAGACCCTGCGCGCGAGCCTCGCGACCCTCGAGACCGACAACGCCAAGCTCCCCGACCTGAAGTCCGAGTTGGCGACGCTCGACACGTCCGTGCCGTCCCAGGCCGCCCTGTCGTCCTTCCTGACCGAACTCGACCAGCTGGCCGGGGCCTCGGGCACGACCGTGACGGGATTCACCTCGTCCGACGCGACGGTCTACGAGCCCACGACCACGGACGTCGCCGCACCCGCCGCCACCGACGAGGCGGCATCCGACTCGGGCGGGACCGCCGCCACCGCCCCGGCCGCGCCCACCGCCCCCGACCTCGTGACCGACCCGCTCGTCACCGCGACGAACTTCTCGTCGATCCCGATCACGGTCAGCATCCAGGGCAGCTACGCCCAGGCCCGTGACTTCCTGTCGAAGCTGCAGGGCGGGTCGCGGCTCTTCCTCGTGACGACGTTCGCCAGCACCGGCAGCTCCGAGGCCGGCGACGCGACCGGCGTCCCCGACCAGTGGACCGTCGGCGGCCTCGTCTACGTCCTCCAGGACGCCGCAGCGACCCAGGCCGACCAGGCCGCCGAGACCCCCGCCGCCACGGCGGAGGGCACCGACGGCACGAGCTCGGACACCGCCGCCGGCCAGTAGCGCGAAGCGCCTCAGGCCGGGTCCCGACCACCGCCCGCCCCAGAACGCCACGATCTGGACACGCCGCCACGAGAAAACGTGGCGGCGTGTCCACATCGTGGCGGGGTGGCGCATCGGCGGGCCACCGCGCCTCCTGCGGGCGCGTAGCCTCGAAGGATGTCCCGAGCCGTCTACGCCGTCATGGGCACCGTCCTCTTCGGTGCGCTCGTCATCATGGTCGCGGGCTTCGAGGCGCTGCTGCTCGACCGCGACCCGATCGACGAACCCGACGCCGGCACGTTGCTCGGCCCACTGATGGTCGCCGCCGCCGTGCTCGTGGTGCTGCTGTCGCTGCTACGGTCGGCGGCACTCTCCGACGCCCGCGACGACAGGGCTCCGGAGGTGCGGGGCACGTTCCCCGCGCAGCCCGCCGTGTTCGCCCGCCCGGGCACCGCGGGCGGAACGCGCTCCGGCACCGGTGACGAGGTGACCGGCCCTGGAGGACCCGCACCGCGCCTCCTCGTCGTCGCGATCGTCACCGCAGCGCTCGTGTACGTCCTGATGCTCGCCGTCGGGGGAGTCGTCTACGGCCTCGTGCGGGAGGAACTCGTCTGGGTGCTGCTCTTCGCCGCGCGGTACGCCGTGTCGCCCTTCGTGATCGGCTCGGCGATCTGCGCCGGACTCGTCGTCGGGGGCACGCTCGCCGTGTCCCGCATCGACCCGGGGCACGCCGACCCTCGACCATTTGATTAAGGCACTACCGCAAGATAAGCTCTTTCGGGTGTGCGCCTGACCGCGCGCCCGAATAAAAGCCCCCTCGACCTCGCGGCCGAGACGGGCAGACCGTCTCGGCCACCGAGACGAGGATGCCGGCTGATCAGCCGGACAGAGCAGAGCGATGCGAGAGCAGCGCGACTCGGCGTGTTCGAGAGAACAGCGTCGAGATCCGATGAGGAGAACCAGTGCCAACTATTCAGCAGCTGGTCCGCAAGGGACGTACGCCGAAGGTCGTCAAGACCAAGGCCCCCGCCCTGCGGTCCAACCCCCAGCAGCGTGGCGTGTGCACGCGTGTGTACACCACCACCCCCAAGAAGCCGAACTCCGCGCTCCGCAAGGTCGCCCGTGTGAAGCTCTCGAACGGCACCGAGGTCACCGCCTACATCCCCGGCGAGGGCCACAACCTGCAAGAGCACTCGATGGTGCTCGTGCGCGGCGGTCGTGTGAAAGACCTCCCCGGTGTGCGCTACAAGATCGTCCGTGGCGCCCTCGACACCCAGGCCGTGAAGAACCGCAAGCAGGCTCGCAGCCTCTACGGTGCGAAGAAGGACAAGAAGTAATGCCTCGTAAAGGACCCGCGCCCAAGCGCCCTGTCGTCGCCGACCCGGTCTACGGTGCGCCGATCGTCAGCCAGCTCGTCAACAAGATCCTCCTCGACGGCAAGAAGGGCCTCGCCGAGCGCATCGTCTACGGTGCTCTCGCCGGCGTCACCGCCAAGAACGACCAAGATGCGGTGGCCACGCTGAAGAAGGCGCTCGACAACGTGCGCCCGACCCTCGAGGTCCGCTCGCGTCGCGTCGGCGGTTCGACCTACCAGGTCCCCGTCGAGGTCAAGCCCCACCGCGCCAACACCCTGGCCCTCCGCTGGCTCACCAGCTACGCCAAGGCTCGTCGCGAGAAGACGATGACCGAGCGTCTCATGAACGAGATCCTCGACGCGTCGAACGGTCTCGGCGCCGCTGTCAAGCGTCGCGAAGACACGCACAAGATGGCCGAGTCGAACAAGGCCTTCGCGCACTACCGCTGGTAACCGGCACGAGGAGGCGCGGTGTGCGCACGACGCGCACCGCACCTCCTCGTCCCCCCAACTACCCCACCTATCCCTTCGGAGGAACCCGTGGCACAAGATGTGCTCACCGACCTGAACAAGGTCCGCAACATCGGCATCATGGCTCACATCGATGCTGGCAAGACGACGACCACCGAGCGCATCCTGTACTACACGGGCATCACCCACAAGATCGGTGAGGTCCACGACGGTGCGGCCACGATGGACTGGATGGCGCAAGAGCAAGAGCGCGGCATCACCATCACGTCGGCTGCGACGACCTGCTTCTGGAACAAGAACCAGATCAACATCATCGACACCCCCGGTCACGTCGACTTCACGGTCGAGGTCGAGCGGTCGCTCCGCGTGCTCGACGGTGCCGTCGCCGTCTTCGACGGCAAAGAGGGCGTCGAGCCCCAGTCCGAGACCGTCTGGCGTCAGGCCGACAAGTACGACGTGCCCCGCATCTGCTTCGTCAACAAGATGGACAAGCTCGGTGCCGACTTCTACTTCACGGTCGACACGATCATCAACCGCCTCGGCGCCAAGCCGCTGGTGATGCAGCTCCCGATCGGTGCCGAGAGCTCCTTCGAGGGCGTCGTCGACCTGGTCGAGATGCGTGCCCTCACGTGGCGCGGCGACGCCAAGGGTGACGTCGAGCTGGGTGCGAAGTACGAGATCGAAGAGATCCCCGAAGACCTCAAGGAGAAGGCGGCCGAGTACCGCGCCAAGCTCCTCGAGACGGTCGCCGAGTCCGACGACGTGCTGCTCGAGAAGTACTTCGGTGGCGAAGAGCTCACGATCGCCGAGATCAAGGGTGCCGTCCGCAAGATGACGGTCAACTCCGAGCTGTACCCGATCTTCTGTGGTTCGGCCTTCAAGAACCGCGGCGTGCAGCCGATGCTCGACGCGGTCATCGACTACCTGCCCTCGCCGCTCGACGTGCCTCCCATGGAGGGTCACGACGTCCGCGACGCCGAGAAGATCATCATCCGCAAGCCCGAGTCGACCGAGCCCTTCTCGGCTCTCGCCTTCAAGGTCGCGGTGCACCCCTTCTTCGGTCGCCTCACCTACGTCCGCGTCTACTCGGGTTCGATCGAGTCCGGCGCCCAGGTCATCAACTCGACCAAGGACAAGAAAGAGCGCATCGGCAAGATCTTCCAGATGCACTCCAACAAGGAGAACCCGGTCGACAGCGTGACCGCCGGTCACATCTACGCCGTCATCGGGCTCAAGTTCACCACCACCGGTGACACCCTGTGCGACCCGTCCGAGCAGATCGTCCTCGAGTCGATGACGTTCCCCGAGCCCGTCATCGAGGTCGCGATCGAGCCGAAGACCAAGGCCGACCAAGAGAAGCTGTCGCTGGCCATCCAGAAGCTCGCCGAAGAAGACCCGACGTTCCGCGTCGAGCTCAACGCCGAGACGGGCCAGACGGTCATCAAGGGCATGGGCGAGCTCCACCTCGACATCCTGGTCGACCGCATGAAGCGCGAGTTCAACGTCGAGGCCAACGTGGGCAAGCCCCAGGTCGCGTACCGCGAGACCCTCAAGAAGGGCATCGAGCGCTACGACTACACCCACAAGAAGCAGACCGGTGGTTCGGGTCAGTTCGCCAAGGTGCAGATCGCTCTCGAGCCCTTCGAGGTCACGGCCGAGTCGACCTACGAGTTCGTCAACAAGGTCACCGGTGGCCGCATCCCCCGCGAGTACATCCCCTCGGTCGATGCCGGCATCCAGGACGCCATGCAGGTCGGCGTGCTCGCCGGCTACCCGACGGTGGGCGTCCGCGCGCTGCTGCTCGACGGTGCGGCGCACGACGTCGACTCGTCCGAGATGGCGTTCAAGATCGCTGGGTCGATCGCCTACAAAGAGGCGGCTCGCAAGGCCCAGCCCGTTCTCCTCGAGCCGCTCATGGCGGTCGAGGTCCGTACGCCCGAGGAATACATGGGCGACGTCATCGGCGACCTCAGCTCGCGACGCGGGCAGATCTCGTCGATGGAAGACGCCAGTGGTGTGAAGGTCGTTCGGGCCAGCGTGCCGCTGTCGGAGATGTTCGGTTACGTCGGAGACCTGCGGTCGAAGACCTCGGGCCGGGCCGTCTACTCGATGACGTTCGAGTCGTACCAAGAGGTGCCCTCGGCCGTCGCCGAAGAGATCATCCAGAAGAACAAGGGCGAATAGTCCTGAACCGCGTGGTCGTCCGACGACCACGTAACATGTACACACACCAATCCGCGAGGCGTCCGGTAGGCCGGGTCATCGACCCGGCCCCCGGCCGCACCGCAACCGAGTCCTGAGGAGGACCCACAGTGGCTAAGGCCAAGTTCGAGCGGACCAAGCCGCACGTCAACATCGGAACCATCGGTCACGTCGACCACGGCAAGACCACGCTCACCGCGGCGATCACCAAGGTCCTGCACGACAAGTACCCCGACCTCAACACGGCGTCGGCGTTCGACCAGATCGACAACTCGCCTGAAGAGAAGCAGCGCGGCATCACGATCAACATCTCGCACGTCGAGTACCAGACCGAGAAGCGCCACTACGCTCACGTCGACGCTCCCGGCCACGCCGACTACGTCAAGAACATGATCACCGGTGCGGCTCAGATGGACGGCGCGATCCTCGTCGTCGCCGCCACCGACGGTCCCATGCCCCAGACGCGTGAGCACGTGCTGCTCGCTCGCCAGGTCGGCGTGCCCTACATCGTCGTCGCCCTGAACAAGGCCGACATGGTCGATGACGAAGAGATCATGGAGCTCGTCGAGCTCGAGGTCCGCGAGCTCCTCTCGAGCCAGGAGTTCGACGGCGACAACGCCCCGATCGTCCAGGTCTCCGCTCTCAAGGCCCTCGAGGGCGACGAGAAGTGGGCCGAGACGGTCGCCGAGCTGATGAACGCCGTCGACGAGAACGTGCCCGAGCCCGTTCGCGCCACCGACCAGCCCTTCCTCATGCCCATCGAGGACGTCTTCACGATCACCGGTCGTGGCACCGTCGTCACCGGTCGTGTCGAGCGCGGTCAGCTCAACGTCAACGAAGAGGTCGAGATCGTCGGCATCCGCCCGACCGTCAAGACCACCGTCACCGGCATCGAGATGTTCCGCAAGCTGCTCGACTCGGCCCAGGCCGGCGACAACACCGGTCTGCTCCTTCGTGGCACCAAGCGCGAAGACGTCGAGCGCGGCCAGGTCGTCGTCAAGCCCGGTTCGGTCACGCCGCACACCGAGTTCGAGGCGAACGTCTACATCCTCTCGAAGGACGAGGGCGGCCGTCACAACCCGTTCTACGCGAACTACCGCCCGCAGTTCTACTTCCGCACCACCGACGTCACGGGTGTCATCACGCTGCCCGAGGGCACCGAGATGGTCATGCCCGGCGACACGACCGAGATCAGCGTCCAGCTGATCCAGCCGATCGCCATGGAAGCCGGCCTGCGCTTCGCCATCCGCGAGGGTGGTCGCACGGTCGGTGCCGGTACGGTCACCAAGATCAACAAGTAAGTCCTGTTCACGCAGAACTGCTGATCTGACGAAAGAGGTCAGGCCCTTCGGGGTCTGACCTCTTTCGCGTTCCCGGAGCACGATGGAACGGACGCCGGACGGTCCGGCGCCGACGGGAGGACGTCATGGCAGGCTTCGACGACATCACCAAGAAGGCCCAGGCCTTCCTCAAGGACGGCAAGGTGCAGGACGCACTCAAGAGCGAGAAGGCCGAGGGAGTCAGCGACAACATCCTCGACGCCGTCGCGTCCGCGGCCGACAAGGCCACCGGTGGCAAGCACACCGACAAGATCCGCCAGGCGAAAGAGCAGGCCGACAAGAAGCTCGGCAACCAGTAGGTCGTCCCCGGCGAAGCCCCCGTCTCCCCGACGGGGGCTTCGCTGTACCCCGCCCAGCCCCCTCGGCGACGGGCGGTGTTCACTCGACCGATGCCGCGCCTCCGGAGGACCGATTCGAGTCGACCCGGGTTGACCCGGGTCCGAGCGGGACGAGGATTCTCGTACCGCACCGCCGACGGGACTGCCGTCGCGGACGTCGAACTACGGGGCCGCATCGAGCACCTCGCGATCCCACCGGCCTGGACCGACGTCTGGATCTCGCCGTACGACAACGGCCACATCCAGGCCACGGGCGTGGACGCCGCAGGTCGGCGTCAGTACATCTACCACCCGACCTGGCGTGAGCAGAAGGATCGCATCAAGTTCGACCGTGCCCTCGCCCTCGCCGAGTCGCTGCCGACCGCCCGCCGGTTCGTGACGCGCGACCTCCGCCTCGACGGTGCCGGGCGAGAGCGCGTCCTGGCCGCCGCCTTCCGCATGCTCGACACCGGCTCCCTACGTGTGGGGTCCGAGCGCTACGCGCAGGAGCACGGCAGCCACGGGCTCTCGACCCTGCTCTGTGCTCACGCGACCGTCTCCGGCGACACGGTGTCGCTTGCCTTCCCCGGCAAGAGCGGTCAGGACTGGGACTCCGAGATCCGCGACGCCGACCTGGCCTCCGTCGTCCGCAGCCTGAAACGGCGTGGCGGGCGGGCCCGGTTGCTCGCCTGGAAGGCCGACGTCGGGGGAGCGGAGGAGGCGCGCGCGGCCTGGCACCCGCTGCGAGCGACCGAGATCAACGAGTACGTCAAGGACAAGGCGGGTGACGAGTTCACCGCGAAGGACTTCCGCACCCTGCACGGGACCGTCGCCGCCGCCGTCAGCCTGGCCCGCTCCGGGCCGCAGGCGGCGGCCTCCCGCCAGGCGAGGTCCCTCGCGCAGGCGATGCGCGACGCCGCCGCCGTGCTCGGCAACACCCCGGCCATCGCGAAGTCCTCGTACGTCGATCCCCGACTGGTCGACGCGTACCGTCACGGGGAGACCATCGACCCGGCCCGCCTGCACGCGGCAGAATCCGAGGTCCGGGCCCTGCTGTTCCGCTGAGCCCGCGGGCTGCCGTCGTCGCCCTCGGTCTGCGGGCGGCCCCCGTCGTGACGTAACCTAGAGGGTCGCGTCCCGTTCGGGGCGCCCGAGAGGAACAACTGCAGTGACTGACGAGTGCATCCACGGATTCGAGCGAGAGTTGTGCGACATCTGTGCTCCCCGCAAGCGCGAGGGCGTCGCCGACGGCATGCCCTCGACCGCCGCACGGTCGGTCACCACCCGCCGCCGCCCCTCCAACCGCAAGCCCGAGTCGTTGCGCAGCACGCCCGCGCTCGCCCGTGACTCGGCCGCCGTGGCCGTGGCCGCCCAGTCGGCTGCCACTCCCGTCCCCGAGTTCTCGACCCAGCGTGCCTACCACTGGACCCACGTGTCGAATCTGCCCGCCATCCTCGAGGCCGGTGCCCTGCAGGCGGGTGCGACTCCCGTGCTCGACGTCAGCTCCGAGGCCACGCGGGCCCTCCGCGCCTCCGTCACGACCGCTTCGGGTCAGCCCGTCGCCGCCCACGTGCCGTTCTCGCTGTCGCCCCACGCGACCGCCTGGGACGCCGTCCGTACCGGCGCCGAGGGCTACGAATGGTCCGATGCCGCACGCGAGGCCCGCGCCATCGACTTCGTCATGCTCGTCGTGCCCGTAGCCTCCCTCGGCGACGACTTCGTCGTGACCGAGGGCGACGCAGCCGTCGAGGGCGTCCGCGCGGCCGCGGGACTGGACGACGCCTCGTCGATGGTCCGCCGTTTCAGCCTGAAGGACCCCGATCTGCTCGGACCCGAAGTGCTCGTCCCCGGCTCGGTGCCCTTCTCCTCGGTGACCCTCGTGGGCGTCCCGAACGACAAGGTCCGCGACGCCGTGAAGGACACGCTCGCCGAGCTGGGTGCCGACGCACCGCGCGTCGCCGTCTACCCGCCGTGGTTCCGGCCGGCCCCGGTCGTCGAAGCGGTCTGAGATCCGCGACACGCCCGGGTTGCAGCAAATGCAGGCGTGTGGCAAAATCGTCTAGTTCAACATTTCGAGCCTGGCCTCTGCGCCGGGTGTCGGATCACTGCCAGGCAGTGCACAGACGCAAGGCGTCTGGGCCGCGGGTAGCAGGACACATCTCACAACGAAACCATCGCCGTGGCCATCGGTCGCGGTGCGCCGGGGCGAAGCCCTGGGTGCAGGTGGCGGTGGCGAAGATGGCCCTCCCCGGGTCCTTCCTCGCGGGCACCGACCGGTTTCGGCAGATGGATTGACACAAGAACAGCGGTACGCGAGAGACACGTAGTGCCAACAGATGTTCGCCCAGCGAACAGCGTCAGGCGGCCCCCGAGGTGCGCGACGTCCGAACGAGAGAGAGTCACACATGGCGGGACAGAAGATCCGCATCCGACTTAAGTCGTACGACCACGAGGTCATCGACACTTCCGCGCGCAAGATCGTCGACACGGTCACCCGCGCGGGCGCTACGGTCGTCGGCCCCGTGCCGCTCCCGACCGAGAAGAACGTGGTCGTCGTGATCCGTTCGCCCCACAAGTACAAGGACTCGCGCGAGCACTTCGAGAAGCGCACGCACAAGCGCCTCATCGACATCGTCGACCCGACGCCGAAGGCCGTCGACTCGCTCATGCGTCTCGACCTGCCTGCCGACGTCAACATCGAGATCAAGCTGTAGGGGGGCGACCATGACCATCAGCACCACCAAGAACGTCAAGGGCCTGCTCGGCAAGAAGCTCGGCATGACCCAGGTCTGGGACGAGAACAACAAGCTCGTCCCCGTCACCGTCGTCGAGATCGCCCCGAACGTCGTGACCCAGGTCCGCTCGCTCGAGAAGGACGGCTACACCGCCGTCCAGATCGCGGCCGGCCAGATCGACCCCCGCAAGTCGAACAAGCCCGCCACGGGTCACTTCGACGCAGCGGGCGTCACGCCCCGCCGCCACCTCACCGAGGTCCGCACCGCCGACGCCGCCGAGTACGCACTCGGTCAAGAGCTCACGGTCGACACCTTCGAAGCCGGCCAGAAGGTCGACGTCGTCGGAACCTCCAAGGGCAAGGGCTTCGCCGGTGTCATGAAGCGTCACAACTTCAAGGGCGTCAGCGCATCGCACGGTGCGCACCGCAACCACCGCAAGCCCGGTTCGATCGGCGCCTCCTCGACCCCCAGCCGTGTCTTCAAGGGCATGCGCATGGCCGGTCGCATGGGTGGCGAGCGCGTCACCATCCTCAACCTCACGGTGCACGCCGTCGACGCCGAGAAGGGTCTGCTGCTCGTCAAGGGCGCCGTCCCCGGTGCTCGTGGCCGCATCGTTTTCGTCCGCACCGCCGTGAAGGGGAAGTAGCTCATGGCCACCACTACCGCATCGGCCACCTCGGTCGACGTCGTCGACGCCAAGGGCCAGAAGACCAGCACGGTCGAGCTCCCCGTCGAGCTGTTCGACGTCGTCACGAACGTCCCGCTCATCCACCAGGTCGTCGTCGCCCAGCAGGCCGCCGCCCGTCAGGGCACGCACAAGACCAAGCGTCGCGGCGAGGTCTCCGGCGCCGGCCGCAAGCCGTTCAAGCAGAAGGGCACCGGCCGCGCCCGTCAGGGTTCGATCCGCGCTCCTCAGATGACCGGCGGTGGCATCGTCCACGGTCCGCAGCCCCGCGACTACGCCCAGCGCACCCCCAAGAAGATGATCGCCGCAGCCCTGCTCGGTGCGTTGTCCGACCGCGCTCGTGGCGCCCGCGTCCACGTCGTCGAGAGCTTCGTCGCCGACTCGATCTCGACCAAGGTCGCCCTCGACCTGCTCGCGTCGATCGCCTCGAGCAAGCACGTCCTGGTCGTCACCGACCGCGACGACACGCTGACCCTCAAGAGCGTCCGCAACGTGCCCACGGTCCACGTGATCACGTTCGACCAGCTGAACGCCTACGACGTCCTCGTCAGCGACGACATCGTCTTCACGAAGAGCGCCTTCGACGGCTTCGTCGCCTCGAAGACCAAGAAGGAGGCCACCGCATGAGCGGCTACGGAAAAGACCCCCGCGACGTCATCATCGCGCCCGTCGTCTCCGAGAAGAGCTACTCCCTGATCGACCAGGGCAAGTACACCTTCCTCGTGGACCCGCGTTCGAACAAGACCGAGATCAAGCTCGCCATCGAGAAGATCTTCGACGTCAAGGTCGACAGCATCAACACGCTCAACCGAACGGGCAAGACCCGTCGCACCCGCTTCGGCACCGGCAAGCGCAAGGACACCAAGCGCGCCATCGTCACGCTGAAGTCCGGTTCCATCGACATCTTCACGGCTGTCGGCTAGGGAGCAGAGGCATAAATCATGGCAATTCGTAACTACAAGCCCACGACCCCGGGTCGCCGCGGTTCGTCGGTCGCCGACTTCGCGGAGATCACGCGTTCGACGCCCGAGAAGTCGCTGCTGCGCCCGCTCTCGAAGTCCGGTGGCCGCAACAACGCCGGTCGCATCACGACCCGTCACATCGGTGGTGGCCACAAGCGCCAGTACCGCGTGATCGACTTCCGTCGCAACGACAAGGACGGCGTCAACGCCAAGGTCGCTCACATCGAGTACGACCCCAACCGCACGGCTCGCATCGCGCTCCTGCACTTCGTGGACGGCACCAAGCGATACATCATCGCGCCGAACAAGCTGAAGCAGGGCGACGTCGTCGAGTCGGGTGCCGCCGCCGACATCAAGCCCGGCAACAACCTGCCGCTCAAGAACATCCCGGTCGGTACCGTCATCCACGCCATCGAGCTCAAGCCCGGTGGAGGCGCGAAGATGGCCCGCTCGGCCGGTGCGTCGGTGCGTCTCGTCGCCAAGGACGGCCCCTACGCGCAGCTCCGTCTGCCGTCGGGCGAGGTCCGCAACGTCGACGCCCGCTGCCGCGCCACGATCGGCGAGGTCGGCAACGCCGAGCAGTCGAACATCAACTGGGGTAAGGCCGGCCGCATGCGCTGGAAGGGCGTCCGCCCGACCGTGCGTGGTGTCGCCATGAACCCCGTCGACCACCCGCACGGTGGTGGTGAGGGCAAGACCTCCGGTGGACGTCACCCGGTCAGCCCGTGGGGCCAGAAAGAGGGCCGCACGCGTCACCCCAACAAAGAGAGCGACAAGCTCATCGTCCGTCGTCGTAACGCTGGCAAGAAGCGTAAGTAGGAGTTGTAGAAGATGCCACGCAGTCTTAAGAAGGGCCCCTTCGTTGACGACCACCTGCTTCGCAAGGTCGTCTCGCAGAACGAGGCCAGCACCAAGAACGTCATCAAGACCTGGTCGCGCCGTTCGATGATCGTCCCCAACATGCTTGGGCACACCATCGCCGTGCACGACGGACGCAAGCACATCCCCGTGTTCGTGACCGAGAGCATGATCGGCCACAAGCTCGGTGAGTTCGCGCCCACCCGCACCTTCCGTGGTCACGTGAAGGACGACAAGAAGGGTCGTCGCCGCTAACGCGGCGACGTGAAGGAGGAGAGAAATGGTGGAGTCGATCGCACGCGTGCGTCACATCCGCGTCACCCCCATGAAGGCCCGTCGTGTCGTCAACCTGATCCGCGGCAAGCAGGCCGCCGAGGCTCTGGCGATCCTGAAGTTCGCGCCTCAGGGCGCCAGCGAGCCCGTCTACAAGCTCGTCGCGTCGGCCATGGCCAACGCTCGGGTCAAGGCGGACGCCTCGAACAGCTACCTCGACGAGCAGGACCTGTACATCAGTCGTGCATTCGTCGACCAGGGCGCCACCCTCAAGCGGTTCCAGCCGCGTGCACAGGGCCGCGCCTTCAAGATCCTGAAGCGCACCAGCCACATCACGATCGTCCTCTCGACGCCTGATGAGGTCGAGGCTGCCGACGCTACGAAGAAGGCGAGCAAGTAATGGGCCAGAAAGTCAACCCGTACGGCTTCCGTCTGGGCATCACCACCGACCACGTGTCGCGGTGGTTCACCGACAGCACCAAGCCGGGACAGCGTTACAGCGACTACGTCGCCGAGGACGTCAAGATCCGCACCCTGCTCAAGACCTCGCTCGACCGCGCCGGCGTGGCCAAGATCGAGATCGAGCGCACCCGTGACCGTGTCCGCGTCGACATCCACACCGCCCGTCCGGGCATCGTGATCGGTCGTCGTGGCGCCGAGGCCGAGCGCATCCGCGGCGACCTCGAGAAGCTCACGAGCAAGCAGATCCAGCTGAACATCCTCGAGGTCAAGAACCCCGAGGCCGAGGCCCAGCTCGTCGCCCAGGGCATCGCCGAGCAGCTCGCTGCTCGCGTGGCGTTCCGTCGCGCGATGCGCAAGGGGCTCCAGGGTGCTCAGCGTGCCGGTGCCAAGGGTGTCCGCATCCAGGTGTCGGGCCGTCTCGGCGGCGCCGAGATGAGCCGCTCGGAGTTCTACCGCGAGGGTCGCGTCCCCCTGCACACCCTCCGCGCCAACATCGACTACGGCTTCTACGAGGCCAAGACCACCTTCGGTCGCATCGGTGTCAAGGTCTGGATCTACAAGGGCGACATCACCAACAAGGAGCTCGCGCGCGAGCAGGCGAACCAGAAGTCGTCTCGCCCCGAGCGCCGCAACGACCGTGACGGCGCCCGCCGCGGCGGGGGCGACCGCGCTCCCCGCGAGCAGAAGGCACCCGCCACCACAGGAGCTGAGGCGTAACCATGCTTATCCCCCGTCGTGTCAAGCACCGCAAGCAGCACCACCCCGGCCGCAGTGGCCAGGCCACTGGTGGCACCAAGGTCAGCTTCGGTGAGTACGGCATCCAGGCCCTCACGCCCGCTTACGTGACTAACCGTCAGATCGAGTCCGCTCGTATCGCGATGACGCGTCACATCAAGCGTGGCGGAAAGGTGTGGATCAACATCTACCCCGACCGTCCCCTCACGAAGAAGCCCGCCGAGACCCGCATGGGTTCCGGTAAGGGCTCGCCCGAGTGGTGGGTCGCGAACGTCAAGCCGGGTCGCGTGCTCTTCGAGCTCAGCGGCGTGAGCGAGGAGATCGCCAAAGAGGCGCTCACTCGCGCAATCCACAAGCTGCCCCTCAAGGCACGCATCATCAAGCGCGAGGAGGGCGACGCATAATGGCGATCGGTTCCAAGGAGCTCCGTCCTGTCGAGCTCGACACATTCGAAGACGAGCGTCTCGTCGATGAGCTGAAGAAGGCGAAGGAAGAACTCTTCAACCTCCGCTTCCAGTCGGCCACCGGCCAGCTCGAGAGCCACGGCCGCCTGCGTGCCGTGAAGCGCGACATCGCTCGCATCTACACGGTCCTGCGTGAGCGCGAGCTCGGCATCCGTGCCACCCCCGCCCCGGTCGAGGCGGCCCCCAAGGCTGCCAAGAAGTCGACCAAGAAGGCTGACAAGCCGGCCGAGACGGCTGACGAGACCGCCGAGGAGAGCAAGTAATGGCCACCGAGAACAAGACCGAGGTCGACTCGGCTGCCGTCGAGGTCCGCGGCTACCGCAAGACGCGTCGCGGCTACGTCACCAGCGACAAGATGGAGAAGACCATCGTCGTCGAGGTCGAGGACCGCGTGAAGCACCCCCTGTACGGCAAGGTCATCCGCCGCACGTCCAAGGTCAAGGTCCACGACGAGGCCAACGCGGCCGGTGTCGGCGACCTCGTCGTGATCAGCGAGACCCGTCCGCTCAGCGCCTCCAAGCGCTGGCGCCTGGTCGAGATCCTCGAGAAGGCGAAGTAGGCCTCGCGGCCTGCTTGCGTAGAAGGAGACACAAGTGATTCAGCAAGAATCCCGCCTCAAGATCGCCGACAACACTGGGGCAAAAGAGATCCTCACCATCCGCGTCCTCGGTGGCTCCGGCCGTCGTTACGCCGGCTTGGGTGACGTGATCGTCGCCACGGTGAAGGACGCCATCCCCGGTGGCAACGTGAAGAAGGGTGACGTCGTCAAGGCCGTCATCGTTCGCACCAAGAAAGAGGTCCGTCGTCCGGACGGCTCTTACATCAAGTTCGACGAGAACGCCGCAGTGATCCTGAAGGCCGACGGAGACCCCCGCGGAACCCGCATCTTCGGACCGGTCGGTCGCGAACTCCGCGACAAGAAGTTCATGAAGATCATCTCGCTGGCGCCGGAGGTTATCTAAGTCATGGCAAACATCAAGAAGGGTGACCTCGTGCAGGTCATCACCGGTGCCTCGCAGGCCCGCGGCGGAGACCGCGGCAAGCAGGGCAAGGTCCTCGAGGTGCTCGTCGAGCGCAACCGCGTGGTCGTCGAAGGCGTCAACTTCGTCACCAAGCACGTGCGTGTCGGCCAGACCCAGCGCGGTTCCAAGACCGGTGGCATCGAGACGCACGAGGCACCGATCCACGTGTCGAACGTCGCCGTCGTCGACCCCAAGACCAAGAAGCCGACCCGCGTCGGCTTCCGCGAAGAGACGGTCACCAAGGACGGCGTGTCCAAGACCGTTCGCGTCCGTTACGCCAAGAAGTCTGGTGAGAACCTCTGATGACCGACACCACCACGCAGGCCGCCACGGCCCTCCCGCGGCTGAAGGCCAAGTACCGCGCCGAGATCATCGAGCAGCTGAAGTCGGACTTCGGCTTCACGAACGTGCACCAGGTGCCCGGACTCGTGAAGATCGTCGTCAACACCGGTGTCGGTGAGGCCGCTCGCGACAGCAAGATCATCGACGGTGCCATCAAGGACCTGACGGCCATCACCGGCCAGAAGCCCCAGGTCACCAAGGCTCGCAAGTCCATCGCGCAGTTCAAGCTCCGCGAGGGCCAGCCCATCGGTGCTCACGTCACGCTCCGCGGCGACCGCGCCTGGGAGTTCCTCGACCGACTGCTGTCGCTCGCGCTTCCGCGCATCCGTGACTTCCGTGGTCTGAGCGACCGCCAGTTCGACGGCAACGGCAACTACACCTTCGGTCTCAACGAGCAGAGCATGTTCCACGAGATCGATCAGGACCGCATCGACCGCGTCCGTGGCTTCGACATCACCGTCGTCACGACCGCCAAGAACGACGACGAAGGTCGCGCGCTGCTCAAGGCGCTCGGGTTCCCGTTCCGTTCGGCCGACTCGGCCAACTAAGATCGTCCGGTCGGCAACTCTCTCGAAGAGTTGCCGGCCGTTCCCCTGAGGTCGACGAGAACCGCTCGTCGACCAATCGATCGCCCAGGTCGGCACCCGGTGTACCGGATGTCGAAACCGGACGAGAAAGTGACAAACCGCATGACGATGACAGATCCGGTCGCAGACCTGCTGACCAGACTGCGCAACGCGAACTCGGCTTTCCACGAGACCGTGTCGCTCCCGAGCAGCAAGCTCAAGTCCCACATCGCCGAGATCCTCAAGCGCGAGGGTTTCATCGAGTCGTGGAAGGTCGAAGACGCCCGCGTGGGCCAGACCCTCACGATCGACCTCAAGTACGGCCCCGCCCGTGAGCGCTCCATCAAGGGCATCAAGCGCGTGTCGAAGCCCGGCCTCCGCGTCTACGCCAAGTCGACCGAGATCCCCCAGGTGCTCGGTGGCCTCGGTGTCGCCATCCTGTCGACTTCCTCCGGTCTGCTGACCGACCGTGAGGCCCAGAAGAAGGGCGTAGGCGGAGAAGTCCTCGCCTACGTGTGGTAACTCGTCATGTCTCGAATCGGAAGACTCCCCATCTCGATCCCTGCCGGGGTCGACGTGAAGATCGACGGCCAGGCCGTCAGCGTCAAGGGCCCCAAGGGTGAGCTGTCGCTCGTCGTCAAGAGCCCCATCGAAGCCAAGATCGAAGAAGGCACGGTCGTCGTGACCCGTCCGGACGACGAGCGCGAGTCGCGTTCGCTCCACGGCCTCACGCGCACCCTGATCGCCAACCAGATCATCGGCGTCACCGAGGGCTACACCAAGGGCCTCGAGGTCGTCGGAACCGGCTACCGCGTCCAGGCCAAGGGCTCGAACGTCGAGTTCGCCCTGGGCTACTCGCACCCCATCACCGTCGAGCCGCCCGCGGGCATCAGCTTCACGGTCGAGGGCAACAACAAGCTCACCGTCGTCGGGATCGACAAGCAGGCCGTCGGCGAGATGGCTGCCAACATCCGCAAGCTGCGCAAGCCCGAGCCCTACAAGGGCAAGGGTGTCCGCTACGCCGGCGAGGTCGTCCGCCGCAAGGCCGGAAAGTCAGGTAAGTAATCATGGGTCTCGGTACACGAGGAAAAAGCAAGTCGGCTGCCACCAAGCGCCGTCACACCCGCCTGCGCAAGAAGGTCGTGGGCACCGAAGAGCGCCCCCGTCTCGTCGTCACCCGTTCGGCCCGGCACGTCTTCGTGCAGGTCGTCGACGACAGCAAGGGCTTCACCGTCGCCAGCGCATCGACCCTCGAGGCCGACCTGCGCACGTTCGACGGTGACAAGACCGCGAAGTCCCGCAAGGTCGGCGAGCTCGTCGCCGAGCGTGCGAAGGCTGCGGGCATCGAGGCCGTCGTGTTCGATCGCGGCGGCAACAAGTACGCCGGACGCGTCGCGGCCATCGCCGAAGGCGCCCGAGAGGCTGGTTTGAACCTGTGAGCGACGCTACGAACACCACTCCCCCCGCAGAGACCGAAGCGACCAAGGCGCCGGCTGAGGCCGTCGTCGAGCGTCCCGTCGAGACCGCTGCCGGCTCGGAGTCGAACAACCGCGAGGGTGGTCGCACCGACCGCCGTGGCGGCCAGGGTCGCGGTGACCGCAACCAGGGTGGCCGCGGACGCGGCGACCGTGACGACAAGAGCCAGTTCCTGGAGCGCGTCGTCACGATCAACCGCGTGTCGAAGGTCGTCAAGGGCGGTCGTCGCTTCAGCTTCACCGCGCTCGTCGTCGTCGGTGACGGCAACGGCCTGGTCGGTGTCGGCTACGGCAAGGCCCGAGAGGTCCCCACGGCCATCAGCAAGGGCGTCGAAGAGGCCAAGAAGAACTTCTTCCGCGTCCCGCGCATCGGCAACACGATCCCGCACCCCGTGCAGGGCGAGGCCGCTGCCGGCGTCGTCATGCTGCGTCCGGCTTCGGCCGGTACCGGTGTCATCGCCGGTGGTCCCGTCCGCGCCGTGCTCGAGTGCGCCGGCGTGCACGACGTCCTGAGCAAGTCGCTCGGTTCGTCGAACACGATCAACATCGTCCACGCCACGGTCGAGGCGCTGCAGCAGCTCGAAGAGCCGCGCGCCGTCGCCGCCCGTCGTGGACTCGACATCGACGCTGTCATGCCGGCCTTCATGGTCCGTGCCGAGCAGGCAGCTCGTACCGCCGCAACCGAGAAGGCAGGTGCCTGATGGCCGCCAACCTCAAGGTGACCCAGATCAAGTCCGTAATCAGCGAGAAGCAGAACCAGCGTGACACGCTGCGGAGCCTGGGCCTCAAGCGCATCGGCCAGTCGGTCGTTCGCGAGGACACCAAGCAGAACCGCGGCTACGTCAACACGGTCGCCCACCTCGTGAAGGTCGAGGAGATTGACTAATGGCTGACGAGAAGAACGAGGCCGCCGCGAAGGCCGCCCCGAAGAAGGCCGCCGCCCCCAAGGCGACGACCACCAAGGCAGCAGCTCCCAAGGCCGCAGCCAAGAAGCCGGCAGCCGACAAGGCCGCTGCTTCGACGGGGTCGACCACCAAGGTCGCTCCCGCCTCGACGACGTCCTCCGACGACGTCGCGCGTCCCCAGGTGCTCAAGGTGCACCACCTTCGTCCGGCTCCCGGTGCCAAGAAGGCGAAGACGCGCGTCGGTCGTGGTGAGGGCTCGAAGGGTAAGACGGCCGGTCGTGGCACCAAGGGTCAGAAGGCCCGGTACCAGGTCAAGGTCGGCTTCGAGGGTGGCCAGATGCCGCTCCACATGCGTACTCCGAAGCTGCGCGGGTTCAAGAACCCGTTCCGCGTCGAGTACCAGGTGGTCAACCTCGACAAGCTGAACGAGCTCTACCCCCAGGGTGGTGACGTCACCGTCGGTGACCTCGTCGCCAAGGGTGCCGTTCGGAAGAACGAGAAGGTCAAGGTCCTCGGACAGGGCGATCTGAGCGTCAAGCTCACCGTCGCGGTCGACAAGGTCTCCGGCTCCGCCGAAGACAAGATCGTCGCCGCCGGCGGGTCCGTCAGCAAGTAAAAATCACCTGAGGGGGTGGTCCATCAGGGCCACCCCCATCAGTCGTCTATCCTTCATACCGGGAGGCCCCACGTGTTCAGAGCTGTCGCGCGCATCATGCGCACCCCCGACCTGCGTCGCAAGATCGGGTTCACGCTCGGCATCATCGCGCTCTTCCGGCTGGGTAGCTTCATCCCCGCGCCGTTCGTCGACTACCAGAACGTCCAGGCCTGCCTCGCCGGCAACCAGGGCACCTCGGGTCTCTACGAGCTCGTCAATCTGTTCAGCGGTGGCGCACTGCTGCAGCTGTCGGTCTTCGCGCTGGGCATCATGCCCTACATCACCTCGTCGATCATCGTGCAGTTGCTGCGAGTGGTCATCCCGCACTTCGACACCCTCTACAAAGAGGGCCAGTCCGGGCAGGCGAAACTCACGCAGTACACGCGGTACCTCACCATCGCCCTGGGCGTCCTCCAGTCGACGACCCTCATCACGGTGGCCCGCTCCGGCGCCCTGTTCGGCTCGTCGGGCATCGCCGAGTGCAGCCAGCTGATCACGAACGACGCCTGGTACGCCGTCATGCTCATGGTCGTCACGATGACCGCCGGCACCGGCCTCATCATGTGGATGGGCGAACTCATCACCGAGCGCGGCATCGGCAACGGCATGTCGCTGTTGATCTTCACTTCGATCGCCGCCCGCTTCCCGACCGCCCTCTGGAGCATCGCCCAGTCGCGCAGCTTCGAGATCTTCTTGCTCGTCATCGCCGTCGGTCTGATCATCATGGCGCTCGTCGTCTTCGTGGAGCAGTCCCAGCGGCGGATTCCCGTCCAGTACGCCAAACGCATGGTCGGCCGGCGAACCTACGGCGGAAACAACACGTACATCCCGATCAAGGTCAACATGGCGGGCGTCGTGCCGGTCATCTTCGCCTCGTCGCTGCTCTACCTCCCGGCCCTGGTCGCACAGTTCAACCAGCCCTCCGACGGCACGGCTCCGCCCGCGTGGGTCAGCTGGGTGCAGGCGAACCTCACCTCGGGTGACAACCCGCTCTACATGGTGCTGTACTTCGCGCTCATCGTCGGGTTCACGTACTTCTACGTCGCGATCACCTTCAACCCCGAAGAGGTCGCCGACAACATGAAGAAGTACGGCGGCTTCATCCCCGGCATCCGCGCCGGTCGCCCCACGGCCGAGTACCTCGACTACGTGCTGACGCGTGTGACGCTTCCCGGCGCCCTGTACCTCGGCATCATCGCGCTCATCCCGTTGATCGCCTTGGCCACGGTCGGTGCGAACCAGAACTTCCCCTTCGGAGGCGCCAGCATCCTGATCATCGTGGGTGTCGGTCTCGAGACGGTCAAGCAGATCGACTCGCAGCTCCAGCAGCGTCACTACGAGGGCCTGCTCCGATGAGCGCCGCTGAGACCCGACTCAGCCCGCGCCTCCTCATCGTCGGTCCCCCCGGGGCCGGCAAAGGCACCCAAGCGGTCGCCATCGCCGACTCGCTGGGCATCCCGGCGATCTCGACCGGTGACATCTTCCGCGCCAACGTCAAGAACGAGACCGAACTCGGCCTCAAGGTGAAGGCGATCCTCGACGCGGGCGACTACGTCCCGGACAGCCTCACCAACGAGCTCATCTCCGACCGGCTGTCGCAGGCCGACGCGGCCGAGGGCTTCCTCCTCGACGGTTACCCGCGCACCCTGCAGCAGGTCGAGTTCCTCGACGAGCACCTCGCCGAGCAGGGGCAGTCCCTGACGACCGTGGTCCAGCTCGTCGCCGACCGTGACGAGATCGTCGAGCGTCTCCGCAAGCGTGCCCTCGACCAGGGCCGTTCTGACGACACCGAAGACGCCATCCGCCACCGCCAGGACGTCTACCTCCGCGAGACCGCTCCCCTCATCGACACCTACCGAGAGCGTGGCCTGCTGGTCGAGGTCGACGGTCTGGGCAGCATCGACGAGGTCGCCGGGCGCATCGAGTCGGCCCTCGCCTCCCGCGGGTTCACGTCCGTCGCCTCGGCCTCCTGATCTCGTGGCGTTCCGCCGCTCCGGCATCTACAAGACCGCCGACGAACTCCGACGTCTGGTCGCGCCGGGACTCCTGACGGCCGCGTCTCTCGATGCCGTCCAGTCCGTCGTGCGACCGGGCGTGTCGACGCTCGAGCTCGACGCCGTCGCCGAGTCCGCCATCCGCGACGGTGGGGGAGAACCCAACTTCATGTTGGTGCCCGGGTACCGCCACACGGTGTGCGCATCGGTCGATGACGAGGTCGTCCACGGCATCCCGGGCTCCCGCGTCCTGGCGGCCGGCGACCTCGTCTCGATCGACAGCGGCGCGCAACTCGACGGGTGGAACGGTGACAGCGCACGCACCTTCGTCCTGGAAGACGCCGACCGCCCCGACGTCGTGGCCGAGCGCCGTCGCCTGAACGAGGTCACCGAGCAGTCCCTCTGGCACGGCATCGCCGCCTTGGCGTCCGCTTCGCACCTCAACGAGGTCGGTGGCGCCATCGAGGACTACATCGACGTGCAGGGCGACTACGGCATCATCGAGGACTACACCGGTCACGGCATCGGTCGGTCGATGCACGAGGACCCGCCCGTCTTCAACTACCGCGTCCGCGGACGTGGCCCCGCCGTCCGGCCGGGCCTGGTGATCGCCATCGAGCCCATGGTGACGTCCGGCGGAATCGACACGGTCACCCATGACGACGGGTGGACCGTCAGCACGCGCGACGGCTCGCTGGCCGCGCACTGGGAGCACTCGATCGCGGTGCACGCCGACGGCATCTGGGTGCTCACGGCACGCGACGGTGGTGCAGCCGGCCTGGCGCCGCTGGGTGTGACGCCCGTCCCGATCGCCTGACCCGCGCCTCCTCGGTCCGTCTCGGCGACGCCGAGGAGGCGCGCTGCGGCTCAGCGGGACGAGCCGACGCTGCAGGTGGCCTCGGCCGCGGACTGCCCCGTGATCGTCGAGGGCAGCGTGGTGGTCGGCGCGGCCGTCGCGGCCGGGTCGGCAGGTGCCGCCGACCCCGAGGTCGCGTCGGACGGCGTGGAGGTCGCTTCGGGTGCAGCGGGGGCCGTGGTCGCGACCGGTGCCGTCCCGTCCGCGACGGAGCCACGTCCCGCGCTGTCGTCGCCGAGGGTGAACTTCTCGTCGGCGTTCAGAGCGGCGTTGAGGGCTGCGGCGTCGGTCGTGGACTCGACCACCCGGTTCGAGTCGCGCGGGTCGTCGACGACCGGGTACTGGATGAAGACGATCCCGGCGGGCTGGATGTCCTTCAGTGCGAGGGCCAGGCGCACGAGCGTGTCGGGGGAGTTGAGGGTGGACGACAGGGTCATGTTGCTGAGAGCGGCCGAGGCGAGTTTGTAGAGCGTCGTCACGTCGCCGAGCGTGCCGCCCGAGATGATCTTGCGCATCATCGACGACAGGAAGACCTGCTGCGAACTGATGCGGGCGATGTCGCTGCCGTCGCCCACGCCGTGTCGGGTACGCAGGAAGGCCAGTGCCTCGGCACCCTGCAAGGGGTGGGTGCCCGCGGCCAGATCGATGCCCGAGTCGGTGTCGCGAATCGTCCGCGTGACGCAGACGTCGACCCCGCCGATCGCGTTCGACATCTCGATGACGCCGTCGAAGGTGATCTTGCCGGCGTAGGGGATCGCCAGCCCGGTCATGCCCTCGACCGTCTTGACGGTGCACGAGAGGCCACCGCGGCCGAGGGTCGTGTTGAACTGCACGTAGTCCTCGGCAGGGTAGACCTGGCCGTCCTCACCGACGCATTCGGGCACGTCGATCATGAGGTCACGGGGGAAGCTCACGGCCGTCAGCTGGGTGTGGTCCGCCGAGAGGTGGGCCAGGATCGTCACGTCGTTGCGGATGCCGTCCACCTCGCCGGCGTCGACCTGGCTGCCGTCGTCGCGTTCGTCGCTGCCCACCAGCAGGATGTTGGCACCGCCCTGGATGGCCGAGATATCGACCCCGGCGACCTCGTCCTCGTTGCCCAGCGAGACGGTCTGAACCCCGGAGGTCGCGGTGCGGACCGCGATCGCCGCGACGGACACGCCGCTCACGAGCACGACGGCCATCGCCCCGGCGACGAGGGCCAGCAGCATGCGGACGGGTCCTCGGCGGCGGAGTCGACCGTGGCGAGCGACCCCCCGAGGGGCAGAGGGGGTGGTCGAGCGGTCAGGCATGGTGCTCCCGGCAGTCGTGACGCGTACCCGACGAGACGACGACTGACGTGGTCGGCGGAGGTCGACGGGTGCTCCGGCGTGTCGGGTTGACCAGCCGGGTTGCTGAACTATACCGGCATCACCTAGGATCGATCTTTGGTGTTCCGTGTGCGTTTCTGCGCGCCTGGGCATCGCATCCCCGCACGACCAACACCCCTATTCTTAGCGACAGTGAGGCTATGGCCAAAAAAGACGGTGTCATCGAAATCGAAGGCGCAGTGATCGAAGCTCTGCCCAACGCGATGTTCCGCGTTGAGTTGACTAACGGACACAGGGTCCTCGCGCACATCTCCGGCAAGATGCGGCAGCACTACATCCGCATCCTGCCCGAAGACCGTGTGATCGTGGAGCTCAGCCCCTACGACCTGACCCGCGGCCGGATCGTCTACCGCTACAAGTAGGGCGTGCTGGAAAGGAACGGCCCCACGCACCCGTGGGGCACGAAGCCAGCGAGATCAAGGAAACAACGATGAAGGTCAACCCCAGCGTCAAGCCCATCTGCGAGCACTGCAAGGTCATCCGCCGCAAGGGCAACGTCATGGTCATCTGCAAGAGCAACCCGCGCCACAAACAGCGCCAGGGCTGACTCGTCCGCCGCTCCGGCGGCGTGCCGATGCCGACCCGGCCGTGCCGGGTCACACAGCAACACCCTCCCAGCAGCACCAGAACTCGTCACGGTCACCCGACAGGGTGGGCGGAGGCGGGGGACACCCCGGGTCGGAGGCCCGGGCACCGGTGCTGTGACAGACCTCCACCATCTCTGAAAAGAGGCCATCATGGCACGTCTAGCAGGCGTTGACATCCCGCGCGACAAGCGCGTCGAAGTCGCACTGACCTACATCTACGGAGTCGGCCGCACCAGCGCGCTCAAGACTCTCGCCGAGACCGAAATCGACGGCAACATCCGCGTCAAGGACCTCACGGACGACCAGCTCGTCCTGCTCCGCGACTACATCGAGGGCAACTACAAGGTCGAGGGCGACCTCCGCCGCGAGGTGGCCGCCGACATCCGCCGCAAGGTCGAGATCGGCAGCTACGAGGGCATCCGCCACCGCCGTGGCCTCCCCGTCCGCGGCCAGCGCACCAAGACGAACGCTCGTACCCGCAAGGGCCCGAAGCGCACCGTCGCTGGCAAGAAGAAGGCTCGATAGGCCTCGGCTCCCGCCGTACGCCCCTCAAGGTTGTAGGAGAAAAAATTGGCAGCACCGAAGACGGCCGCGCGTAAGCCCCGCCGCAAAGAGAAGAAGAACGTCGCCGTGGGTCAGGCCCACATCAAGAGCACGTTTAACAACACGATCGTCTCGATCACCGACCCCTCGGGCGCCGTCCTGAGCTGGGCCTCGTCCGGCGCCGTCGGCTTCAAGGGTTCGCGCAAGTCGACCCCGTTCGCCGCCCAGCTCGCCGCCGAGTCCGCTGCCCGTCAGGCGCAGGAGCACGGTGTCAAGAAGGTCGACGTCTTCGTCAAGGGCCCGGGTTCGGGTCGCGAGACGGCGATCCGTTCGCTCCAGGCCGCCGGCCTCGAGGTCGGTTCGATCAACGACGTCACCCCTCAGGCGCACAACGGCTGCCGCCCGCCGAAGCGTCGTCGCGTCTAACTGAGTTACCGCCCGCCGCACCCGGCACGGACCCCGTCACCGGGGTCCGCCGGGGCGGCGGGCACCCCCGCGTCAGCACCGCCTCCCGCGTGTTCGCCCGAGGTGCCCACAACTCAACAGACCCGACGGGCCAGCCACCTGTCGTACCGCCAAGAGTCATATAGCGGACTCTTCGCCGAAAGGAATAATCAGTGCTCATTGCACAGCGCCCCACCCTCACCGAGGAGAACATCTCGGAGTTCCGCTCCCGCTTCGTGATCGAGCCGCTCGAGCCCGGCTTCGGTTACACCCTCGGCAACTCGCTGCGCCGCACGCTTCTCTCGTCGATCCCCGGCGCTGCTGTCACCAGCATCCGCATCGACGGCGTGCTGCACGAGTTCACGACCGTCCCCGGTGTGAAGGAAGACGTCACCGAGGTCATCCTCAACATCAAGCAGCTGGTCGTCGCCAGCGAGCACGACGAGCCCATCACGGCCTACCTCCGCAAGCAGGGTGCCGGTCAGGTCACGGCCGCCGACATCTCGGCTCCGGCCGGTGTCGAGATCCACAACCCCGAGCTCGTCATCGCCACGCTGAACGACAAGGCGAAGTTCGAGCTCGAGCTCACGATCGAGCGTGGCCGCGGCTACGTGTCGGCCGTGCAGAACCGCAGCGAGTTCAGCGAAGCCGGTCAGATCCCGATCGACTCGATCTACTCGCCCGTGCTCAAGGTCACCTACCGCGTCGAGGCGACGCGTGCCGGTGAGCGCACCGACTTCGACCGTCTGGTCGTCGACGTCGAGTCGAAGCCGTCGATCTCGCCCCGTGACGCCATCGCGTCGGCCGGTCGCACGCTGACCGAGCTGTTCGGTCTGGCCCGCGAGCTCAACACCGCCGCCGAGGGCATCGAGATCGGCCCCGCGCCGGTCGACGCCGTCCTGTCGAGCGAGCTGCAGACCCCGATCGAGGACCTCGACCTGTCGGTCCGCAGCTACAACTGCCTGAAGCGCGAGGGCATCAACACGGTGTCCGAGCTGGTCGCCCTGTCCGAGACCCAGTTGATGAACATCCGCAACTTCGGTCAGAAGTCGGTCGACGAGGTGAAGGACAAGCTCGTCGAGCTCGGCCTCTCGCTGAAGGACACGGTCCCCGGGTTCGACGGAGCCCACTTCTACAGCGGTTACGACGAAGAAGAGACCACCAACTAGGTCTCTCCGCCCGACGCCCTCCACTCTCGACTCACTTTAGGAACAGACAATGCCCAAGCCCACCAAGGGACCCCGCCTCGGAGGCGGCCCGGCGCACGAGCGCCTCATGCTGGCCAACCTGGCCGCCTCGCTCTTCGAGCACAAGACGATCAAGACGACCGAGACCAAGGCCAAGCGCCTCCGTCCCGTCGCCGAGCGTCTCGTGACCTTCGCGAAGCGTGGCGACCTGCACTCGCGTCGTCGCGCCATGCAGACCCTGCGCAACAACAAAGAGGCCGCGCACATCCTCTTCACCGAGATCGCTCCGCTGGTCGAGAACCGTGACGGCGGCTACACCCGCATCACGAAGCTCGGCTTCCGCAAGGGCGACAACGCGTCGATGGTGTCGATCGAGCTCGTCCTCGAGCCCGTGAGCCCCAAGGTCAAGAACTCGAAGACCACCGCCACGGCGGCTCCGGTCACCGAGCCCGCCGACGACGAGCCGACCGAGGCTCCCGTCGACGAGACCGAGACCGTCGAGGAGTCCGCTCCCGTCGAGACCGAGACCGAGACGGCTGCGGCCGACGAGGTCGAGGCGGACGCCGCTGCCAAGTCGGACGACGAAGCAGCCAAGTAGCGCCACCCGCACCACCCGAAGGGCCCGTCACCGTGAGGTGGCGGGCCCTTCGTCGTACCCACAACGGGTGTCGTTCATCTGCGGGACACACGGGCGAAACCCGCCGGGTGGACGAGGGCTCTAGATTCACAGGGTCCTCTTACGAATCACCGAAGGAACCAATGTCACCCCGACCTCGACACACCGCACTGGGCACCGCCGCCCTCGTCGCCGGACTCTCGCTGCTGCTCGGCCCCCTCGTACCGGTCGCGGCCGTCGCCGCCCCCGGCGGCTCCGGCATCGTCATCAACGAGGCGTATCTGAAGGGTGGCAGCGCCAACCAGCCGTTCAACCGGAAGTTCGTCGAGCTGTACAACCCCACGTCGTCATCGGTGTCGTTGGCCGGCTGGTCGCTGCAGTACCGCCCGGCGACGGGTGCCGGAGCTTTCTCGTCGGCAGCCCTGACCGGCACGATCGCCGCCGACGGGTACTTCCTCGTCGCGATCCCGGGCAACGGCACCACGGGAGCGGATCTGCCCGAGCCCGACGCGAGCGTCTCGCTCAACCCCAGCGGGACGACGGGCACGCTGGTGTTGTCGAACGCCACCACACCCGTGGCGCCTGCCCCCGGCTCGATCACCGCCGGCACGCCAGGCGTCGTCGACCTGCTCGGCTACGGCACGTCGAACACCTACGAGACGTCGGTCGCTCCTGTCACGGGCACCAACCAGACGCCGAACTCCTTGGCCCGGGCAGGCGGGGTCGACACCGACGTCAACTCGGCCGATTTCTCGACGCAGACCACCGTCACCCCGCAGAACTCCGGCGGCACGGGCAGCGAGCCGGGCCCCGAGCCCGAGCCGCAGCCCGAGCCCACCCCCGAGGCCGACGTCACGATCGCGCAGATCCAGGGCGTGACCGGCACGAGTCCGCTCGGCGGTCGCACGGTGACCACGCGCGGCATCGTCACGGCGACCTACCCCACGGGCGGGCTGGACGGCTACGTCATCCAGACCCCGGGGACCGGAGGCGCGCTCGACCTGTCGACGCACGTCGCGTCGGACGCACTGTTCGTGTACTCCGCGAGCACCGCCTCCTCGGTCGCCGTCGGCGACTACGTCGAGGTGGACGGGACGGTCACCGAGTTCTTCGGCCTGACGCAGATCACCGTCACCGGTGCGTCGTCGCTCAGGACGCTCGACGCCTCGACCGTCGTGGCACCGCGGGCGGCGACCGTCGGTCTGCCGGCCACGGACGCCCAGCGTGAGACGCTCGAGAGCATGCTCGTACTGCCCCAGGGCGAGTTCACCGTCGCGGACACCTACACGACGAACCAGTACGGCGAGGTGAAGCTCGCCTCGGGTGACCGGCCGCTGATCCAGCCCACCGAGGTGGCGCGTCCGGGTTCGGCCGGCTACGCGGCGGTGGTCGCCGACAACGCGGCCCGTGCCGTGACCCTCGACGACGGTGCCACGACGAACTTCTTCACGGCGGCCAACCAGTCGATCCCGGTGCCCTACCTCTCGAACGAGGACCCGGTGACGGTGGGCGCCTCCGTGGCCTTCACGAAGCCGGTCGTGTTCGACTTCCGCAACTCGGCCTGGAAGTACCAGCCGACCGCCCGCCTCACCGGCGACACCGCCTACGGCGACCTGCCGGTCACGTTCGAGGACATCCGCACCGACGCCCCGCGCGAGGTGGGAGGCGATGTGAAGCTCGCCAGCTTCAACGTGTTGAACTACTTCACGACGACGGGTGACTCGATCCCCGGGTGCACCTTCTACGACGACCGGGCGGGGAACCCGCTCACCGTCAACAGCGGCTGCGACGCTCGCGGTGCCGCGAACGCCGAGAACCTCGCCCGCCAGCAGGTGAAGATCGTCACGGCGATCAACGCGCTGGGTGCCGACGTGGTCTCGCTCGAGGAGATCGAGAACTCCGCTCGCTTCGGTGACGACCGCGACTCGGCGCTCGCGACCCTGGTCGGCGCGCTCAACGCCGCGGCCGGCAGCGAGGTCTGGGACTACGCGCGCTCACCGGAGGCGCTGCCCGCCAACGAGGACGTCATCCGTCTGGCCTTCATCTACAAGAAGGCCGTCGCCGAACCCGTCGGCGGGTCGACGATCCTGACCGGCTCCGCCGCGTTCAGCAACGCACGCCAGCCGCTCGCGCAGGCCTTCCGTCCCGTCGGCGGTGACGCCGAGTCGACCTTCGTCGCGATCGCGAACCACTTCAAGTCGAAGGGCAGCGGTTCGGGCCCGGACGCCGACCAGGGCGACGGCCAGGGCGGTTCGAACGGCTCGCGCGTGAACCAGGCGAACGCCCTGGTCGCCTTCGCGGCCGAACGCGAGGCCGCCGCCGGCACCGACAAGGTGTTCCTGCTGGGCGACTTCAACGCCTACAGCCAGGAGGACCCGATCCAGGTGCTGCGGGCCGCGGGCTACGTCGACCTCGGCTCCACCGGGACCGACGAGTACAGCTACGTGTTCAGCGGCCTCAGTGGCTCGCTCGACCACGTGCTCGCCTCGTCCGCCGCGGCGGAGGCCGTCACGGGCGTGGACATCTGGAACATCAACTCGGGTGAGGGCATCGGCCTCGAGTACAGCCGCTTCAACTACAACGTGAAGCAGCTCTACCAGGCCGACCAGTTCCGCTCGAGCGACCACGACCCGGTCGTCGTCGGGGTGTCGCTGCTCGCCGCTCCCGTCGACCCGGTGCCGCCGGTGACCGACCCGGGCGCGACGCCCGGTGCGGGCGCCGACCCGACCACGCCGGGTGCTCCCGGCGCCGTCTCGCCGGGCACCGCGGCACCGACCGCGGACGGCTCGCTGGCCTTCACGGGTTCCGCGCCCCTGGCCGGGTGGCTCGCGCTCGCCCTGGTGCTGATGGCGATGGGCGGCACGGTCCTCGTGGTCCGGCGCCGCGCCTCCCGCGTGGGCTAGGCGGACACGCCCGACGGCGGTCGCGACCCGGGTGACCGGGTCGCGACCGCCGTCGTCGTCCGACCGACCGACAGGCCGAGGAGGCGCGGTGACGGCCCCGTAGGATCGTCGGGTGACGATCGACGCCCCGGCCCTGACGCGCCTCCGTCTCGGGGTCGCGTACGACGGCACCGGCTTCTCGGGCTGGAGCGAGCAGCCCGGCCGTCGCACGGTGCAGGGCGACATCGAGGCCGCGCTGCAGACGCTGTTCCGCCGGCTGGGCGACGTGCCGACCGTGACCGTGGCGGGCCGCACCGACGCCGGCGTGCACGCGCGCGGGCAGGTGGTGCACCTCGACCTCACCGACGCCCAGATCGCCCAGTTGCAGAAACCGCACCGCGGCATGCGCGACCGGTCGCCGCTCGACGCCCCGACCGTGCTGGCCCGGCGGTTGAACGGGCTCGCGGGCGCGACCGACGAGATCGTCATCTCGGGTGCGCGAGTCGCGCCTCCTGGTTTCCACGCCCGGTTCGGCGCCCTCTGGCGACGGTACGAGTACCGTATCGCCGACCGCGGGGCGGAGCGCGACCCCACCCGACGCAGCCACACGCTCTGGTACGACCAGCGCCTCGACCTCGACCTGATGAACGCCACCGCCGCGGGCCTCCTCGGCCTGCACGACTGGGCCGCCTATTGCCGGCACCGCGACTACGCGACCACCATCCGCGAGCTGCAGGAGTTCTCGTGGAGGCGCGAGGCCGACGGCGTGCTCGTCGCCTCCGTGCAGGCCGACGCGTTCTGCCACAACCTCGTGCGCAACCTCGTGGGCGCCTGCGTCGCCGTCGGCGAGGGAGCGATGGAGGCGCATCGTGCGGTGGGCGTCCGGCGCGAGGCCCAGCGCAACGGCGAGTTCCGCGTCGTGCCCGCCCACGGGCTCACGATGGTCGAGGTCGGCTACCCGCCCGACGACGAGATGGCCGCCCGGGTGGCCCTGACGCAGGTGAAGCGGTCGCACGATCAGCTGGGGGAGTGACTTCCTCGCGCGAGGGAGGCGGCGGTTGACCGTCACGCCTGTCTCGGGTAACGTTGCCTCTTGGTGTCTGCGCAACTGCGCGCTTTCGCCCGAAGTTGAGCCCTCCACCTGACTCGTTCTCATCGCCTCTGCGGTGACAACGGCAACGGAGCGGGATTCACGAACCTCTCACCTCGACCAGAAAGCAGCACTACTGTGACGCGCACTTTCTCCCCCAAGCCGGCTGACGTTCAGCCGAACTGGCTGATCATCGACGCCAACGACGTCGTGCTCGGCCGCCTCGCGAGCCACGTGGCAGCCCTGCTGCGCGGCAAGCACAAGCCGACCTTCGCCCCCCACATGGACATGGGCGACTTCGTCATCGTCATCAACGCCGACAAGGTGGCCCTCACCGGCTCCAAGCTGGCCGAGAAGCTCTACTACCGTCACTCGGGCTACCCGGGCGGCATCACGGCCACCACGTACTCCGAGATGGTCGAGAAGCACCCCACCCGTGCGGTCGAGAAGGCCATCCGTGGCATGCTGCCGAAGAACTCGCTGGGCCGTGCCCAGATCAAGAAGCTGAAGGTGTACGCGGGTGCCGAGCACCCCCACGCTGCTCAGCAGCCCACGGTTTACACCCTCGACCAGGTCGCCCAGTAGCGTCCGCCTTCAGACTTAAGGACCCCCACACAGTGGCTCAGATCGCAGATTCCATCGACCAGGCTCCCGAGAGCTTCACCACCGAGAGCTCGGCCCCCGAGGCCGCCGCGACGCCCCGCCCCGTGCTGAGCGTCGGCGGTTCCGCCGTCGGTCGTCGCAAAGAGGCCATCGCCCGCGCGCGCCTCACGCCCGGCTCCGGCACGATCGTCGTCAACGGTCGCACCCTCGAGGACTACTTCCCCAACAAGCTGCACCAGCAGCTGATGAACGACCCGTTCAAGGTCCTCGACCTGCTCGGCTCGTACGACGTGGCCGTCAAGGTCACCGGTGGTGGCCCCTCGGGTCAGGCCGGTGCCCTCCGTCTCGCCATCGCCCGTGCGCTGAACGAGATCGACCGTGAGAACAACCGCGCCACGCTCAAGAAGGCCGGCTTCCTCACCCGTGACGCCCGCGTCATCGAGCGCAAGAAGGCCGGTCTCAAGAAGGCCCGCAAGGCCTCGCAGTTCTCGAAGCGCTAACCAGCACCACACAAGGCAGGTCTCGCGATGTCGCGTTTGTTCGGTACGGACGGTGTCAGAGGCCTCGCCAACCGTGAGTTGACCGCCGCGCTCGCCCTGGGCCTCGCCCAGGCGAGCGCGGTGGTGCTCACGAAGGGGCATCACGCCGATGCCCGCCGCGCCGAGGGACGGCGACCCGTCGCCGTCGTCGCGCGCGACCCCCGCATCTCCGGTGAGTTCCTCACCGCCGCCGTCTGCGCCGGGCTCGCCAGTTCGGGCGTCGACGTGCTCGACGCCGGGGTCATCCCGACCCCCGCCGCGGCCTTCCTGGTCGACGACATCGGCGCCGACTTCGGCGTGATGATCAGTGCCTCGCACAACCCGGCGCCCGACAACGGCATCAAGTTCTTCGCCTTCGGCGGCACGAAGCTGCCCGACGAGGTCGAGGACCGCATCGAGGCCGCCATGGCCGATCCTCAGCTGATGCCCATCGGTGGCGACGTCGGCCGCATCCGCCGCTTCGCCGACGCCGAAGACCGGTACGTGCTGCACCTGCTCGGTGCCCTGCCGAACCGGCTCGACGGCATCCACGTCGTCCTCGACTGTGCCCACGGGGCCGCCTCGGCCGTCTCGCCCGAGGTCTTCACCGACGCCGGCGCGACCGTCACCCTGATCGGTGCCGACCCCGACGGCGTGAACATCAACGACGGCGTGGGGTCCACCCACCTCGACAACCTCGCGAAGGCCGTCCTCGAGCACGGTGCCGACGTCGGCATCGCGCACGACGGCGACGCCGACCGTTGCCTGGCCGTCGACGCCACGGGTGCGGTGGTCGACGGTGACCAGATCATGGCCATCATCGCCCTGGCCCAGAAAGAGCGCGGCGCGCTCGTCGGCGACACCCTCGTCGCGACCGTCATGAGCAACCTCGGCCTCATCCGCGCCATGGCCGACCACGGCATCACGGTCCGTCAGACCAAGGTCGGCGACCGCTACGTGCTCGAGGACATGAACGAGCACGGCTTCACCCTCGGCGGCGAGCAGTCCGGCCACATCGTCTTCGCCGACTACGCCACCACCGGCGACGGCATCCTCACCGGCCTCTCGCTCGTGGCCCGCATGGCCGCGACCGGCAAGAGCCTGGCCGAACTCGCCTCGGTCATGACGGTCTTCCCGCAGATCATGATCAACGTGCGCGACGTCGACCGTTCGCGAGCCGCGTCCGACGAGGGCGTGGCCGAGGCCGTGCGCCGGTTCGAGGCCGAGCTCGGCGACACCGGCCGCGTGCTGCTCCGTCCCTCGGGCACCGAGCCCGTCGTGCGCGTGATGGTCGAGGCCGCCGACCAGGCGACCGCCGACCGCGTCGCCCACGCGTTGGCCGACGTCGTCCGCGAGCGACTCGCCCTCTGAGCCGCGCGGCGCACGGGGTGCGTCGTCGCGGTGACGCCACCCGCGCCTCCTGACCGGACCCCGCCCCTGATCGGGGCGCGGCGTCGTCGCCTCGGGTCAGATCTTGCGCAGCAAGACCGAGCTGACCTTGTGGTCGGCGGCCTTCCGCAGGACGAGCGTCGCCCGTGACCGGGTCGGCAGCACGTTCTCGATCAGGTTCGGCTCGTTGACCGACTTCCAGACGCCCGAGGCGAACGACCTGGCCTCGGGTTCGCTCATGTCGGCGAAGCGGTGGAAGAACGAGCGCTCCTGGGTGAAGGCGCTCTTCTGCAGAGCGAGGAACCGGTCGACGAACCAGTTCTCGATGTCGCCGGTGCGGGCGTCGACGTACACCGTGAAGTCGAACAGGTCGCTGAGGGCGAGCCGACCGGCGACGGCGGGCTGCAGCACGTTCAGCCCCTCGACGATCAGGATGTCGGGCCGGCGCACGACGACCTCGGCGCTCGGCATGATGTCGTAGCTGGTGTGCGAGTAGAACGGGGCCCGCACCTCTTCGGCACCGCTCTTGACCTGCGAGACGAACCGCAGCAGGTGGCGGCGGTCGTACGACTCGGGGAAACCTTTGCGGCTCATGATGCCGCGGCGTTCGAGCTCGGCGTTCGGGTAGAGGAACCCGTCGGTGGTCACCAGCTCGACGCGCGGGGTGTCGTCCCAGCGGCTCAGCAGTTCACGCAGGAGGCGCGCCACGGTCGACTTGCCGACGGCCACCGACCCGGCGACGCCGATCACGAAGGGCGTGCGCTGGGCGCGTTCGCCGAGGAAGTCGCTCGTCGCCCGATGCAGGTTGCGGGCGCCGGCGGCGTAGAGGTTGAGGAGGCGGCTGAGCGGGACGTAGACGTCCTGCACCTCGCGCATGTCGAGACGGTCGCCGAGGCCGCGCAGCTGCACGATCTCGGTCTCGGTCAGCGGCAGGCGCGTCGTCGGGGCCAGGTCGGCCCAGGCGTCGCGTCCGATCTCGACGAAGGGGCTCGCGTGCACGGCGGAGGGCGTGGTCGTCGGGTTGGCTTCGGCCATGCGCACGAGGCTACCGGTCCGGGGTCGGCGCGAGTCGGCACGGCCCGCCGGGCTCTCGGACGGGAACCTCTAGGATCGACCGCATGTGTGGAATCGTGGGATACGTCGGAGCGGGTGACAAGAGCGTCGAGGTACTGCTGGGCGGCCTGAAGCGACTCGAGTACCGCGGGTACGACTCGGCGGGAGTCGCCGTGATCGACGCCGCGGGTGACCTCGGGACCCGCAAGAAAGCCGGCAAGCTGCAGATGCTCGTCGACGACCTCGAGGCGACGCCGCTGACCGACGGCACGACCGGCATCGGTCACACCCGGTGGGCGACCCACGGTGGCCCGACGGACGAGAACGCGCATCCCCACCTGTCGGACGACGGCAAGCTCGCCCTCATCCACAACGGCATCATCGAGAACTTCTCCGAGCTCAAGGCCGAGCTGCTCGCCGAGGGCGTCGAGTTCCTCAGCGAGACCGATTCCGAGGTCGCCGCGCACCTGGTCGCCCGCGCCTACCGCGCCTCCGGCGACCTGACCGAGGCCTTGCGCACGGTCGTCAACACCCTCGACGGCGCCTTCACGCTGCTCGTCGTGCACGCCGACCAGCCCGGCGTCGTCGTCGGCGCCCGCCGCAACTCGCCCCTGGTCATCGGCCTGGGTGACGGCGAGAACTTCCTCGGCAGCGACGTCGCAGCCTTCGTCGCGCACACCCGTCGTGCCATGTCGATCGGGCAGGACCAGTTGGTGACGATCCGTCCCGATTCGGTCGAGGTCGTCGACTTCACCGGCGCGCCCGTCGAGACGACCGAGTTCGAGGTCGACTGGGACGCCTCGGCCGCCGAGAAGGGCGGCTGGTCCAGCTTCATGGCGAAAGAGATCAGCGAAGAGCCCGAGGCCGTCGCCAAGACGCTGCTCGGCCGCATCACCGCCGACGGCGCCGTGACCCTGTCCGAGCTCGACGGCGTGCGCGAACGCCTGCTGACCGTCGACCGCGTCATCGTCATCGCCTGCGGCACCGCCGCCTACGCCGGCATCCTCGGCAAGTACGCCATCGAGCAGTGGGCCCGCGTGCCCGTCGAGGTCGAGCTGGCCCACGAGTTCCGGTACCGCGACCCGGTGCTCGACGAGAAGACCCTCGTGGTGTCGATCAGCCAGTCGGGCGAGACGATGGACACCCTGATGGCCGTCAAGTACGCCCGCGAGCAGGGTGCCCAGGTGCTCTCGATCTGCAACACCCAGGGCTCGACGATCCCGCGCGAGTCCGACGCCGTGCTCTACACGCACGCCGGCCCCGAGGTCGCCGTCGCGTCGACCAAGGCGTTCGTCGCCCAGGGCACCGCGCTCTTCCTGCTGGGCCTGCACCTGGCGACCCTGCGGGGCACGCTCAGCACCGAGGCCATCGCCGAGCAGGTCGCCGACCTGCACGAGATCCCCGGCAAGATCGAGCAGGTGCTCGAGTCGTCCGAGCGCATCAAGACCCTCGCCGGCTGGATGGCCGACACCCGGTCCGTCCTCTTCCTCGGTCGCCACGTGGGCTACCCGATCGCCCTCGAAGGGGCGCTCAAGCTGAAAGAGCTGGCCTACATCCACGCCGAGGGCTTCGCCGCCGGCGAGCTCAAGCACGGCCCGATCGCGCTGATCGAGCCCGGCCAGATCGTCTTCGTCATCGTCCCCAGCCCGCGCGACCCGCGATCGCTGCACCCCAAGGTCGTCTCGAACATCCAAGAGATCCGTGCGCGCGGCGCCCGGGTCATCGCGATCGCCGAAGAGGGCGACGCCGCGGTGCTGCCCTTCGCCGACGAGGTGCTGCACATCCCGCTGGCGGCCCCGCTCTTCGAGCCCCTGCTGTCGGTCGTGCCGCTGCACATCTTCGGCATGGAGCTCGCCGCCGCCAAGGGCCTCGACGTCGACCAGCCGCGCAACCTGGCCAAGTCGGTCACCGTCGAGTAACGGGTCGTGCAGCCGGGGCAGGGCATCAGGCGGGTGAGGACGTGATCGTGGGCATCGGCGTCGACGTCGTCGACCTCGAACGCTTCGGCCGCTCGATCGAGCGCACCCCGGCACTCGCGACGCGACTGTTCCGGGCCGACGAACTCGTCCTGCGTGACGGCAGCCCGCGCGGGCGCCAATCGCTGGCGGCCCGTTTCGCCGCCAAGGAGGCGCTGATCAAGTCCCTGGGCGGCTCCACCGGGGTGCGCTGGCACGACGTCGTGGTCGTCTCCGACGACCAGGGAGCCCCTTCGCTCGTGCTCAGCGGGGGAGCACGGTCGCTGGCGGACTCGCGGGGCGTCGCGCGCCTCCACCTGTCGCTCAGCCACGACGGCGGGGTGGCGGTCGCCTACGTGGTAGCCGAAGGCGACGGCCGCGGCGCTGCCGACCACGACGACGCACACCACGAAGGGGCAGACCGATGACCCACGACGTCACCATCACCGTCGACACGGCTGCGCTGCGACACAACGTCGAGGTGCTGCGGGCGGCCGTCGCACCGGCGGCCGTCATGGCCGTCGTCAAGGCCAATGCCTACGGCCACGGTGCCGTCGAGTGCGCCCGGGCCTTCGTCGAGGCCGGCGTCGACTGGCTCGGCGTGGCCGACCTGACCGAGGCCGTGGCCCTGCGACGAGCCGGTGTCGAGGCGCCCGTGCTCGCCTGGCTGCACGCTCCCGACGAGGACTTCGTCGAGGCCGCCGCGCTCGGCATCACCCCGGCGGTGTCGAGCGTCGACCAGCTCGAGGCGGCCGTGGCGGCCGGCGTCCGCGCGGTCCACCTGGCGATCGACACGGGCCTGAGCCGCAACGGGGCCGTCGAGTCCGAGTGGCCCGAGCTGTTCGAGCGTGCGGCCGCTCACGCCGCCGTCGTGCCGGTCGAGGGCCTCATGACCCACGTGTCGAACGCCTCGTCCGAGGAGGACGGCCTGCAGACGGCCCGCTTCGCCCGCGCCTCCCAGATGCTCGACGAGCGGGGCGTTCGGCCACCCCTGCTGCACGTCGCCGCCTCGGCGGCGGCGCTCGACTACGTCGGCTCGAGGGCCACGATGGTGCGCTTCGGTCTCGCGAGCTACGGGCTCAGCCCCTACCCCGACCGCACGTCCGCCGAGCTCGGCCTGCGTCCGGCCATGACCGTCACGGCACCGGTGACCACCGTCAAGCGCATCCCGGCGGGCGAGGGCGTCTCCTACGGCTACCTCTTCCGCCCCGAGCGCGACACGTCCATCGCGATCGTGCCCGCCGGGTACGCGGACGGCATCGACCGGGCCGCGAGCGAGCGCGCGTCCGTGACGATCGGCCGGCGCACCTACCGGGTCCGCGGGCGCATCGCGATGAACGCCCTCGTGATCGACGTGGGCGACGACCCCGTCGAGATCGGCGACGAGGTCGTGCTGTTCGGCGACCCGGCGCTGGGTCGGCAGTCCGCCGCCGACTGGGCCGACGCCATGGGCGGCATCACCTACGAGGTCGTCGCGTGCCTGGCCGCCGGCCTCACCCGGAGGTACACCGCATGAGCGCCGCGACGTCCCTGCGCCGGGCCACGGTCGACCTGGCCGCGTACCGGGCGAACCTCGAGTCGTTGATCGCCCGTCTCGACCCGGTCGAGATCCTGGCCATCGTCAAGGCCGACGCCTACTCCCACGGGGCCGACGTGCTCGTGCCCGAGGCCGTGGCAGCGGGCATCCGCTGGTTCGGCACGGTCGAGCTCGCGCCGGCCCTGAGGATGCGACGCCTGGGCATCGGAGGCGACGCCTCGTTCTTCGCCTGGCAACTCAGCCCGTCCGACGACCTCGAGGCCGCCGTCGACCTGCACGTCGACCTGGGGGTGTCGACCCTCGACCAGCTCGAGTCCGTCGCTGCCGTCGCGCGGGCACGCGGTGGTGTCGCCCTCCTCCACCTGACGATCGACACCGGGCTGCACCGCGAGGGCTGCCTGCCCTCGGACTGGCCGGCCTTCGTCGCCCGTGCCGTCGAGTTGCGCGACGAGGGCGTGGTCCGCCTGCGCGGCATCTTCTCGCACGTCAGCGAGACGAGCGAGGCCGACGACCAGGCCGCGGCCCGGGTGTTCGAGAAGGCCGTGGCCGACGCCGAGGCGTTCGGTGCCACCGTCGAGAAGCGGCACATGTCGTCGAGCTCGGCCGCGCTCGAGCACCCCGAGCGGCGCTTCGACATGGTGCGCATGGGGTCGAACGGCCTGGGCATCCCCGTGACCGAGGGCGTGACCGCCGCGGACCGCGGGCTGCGTCCGGTGCTCACGTTGAGCGCGTCCGTCGTCAAGGTCAAGCGCGTCGCCGCGGGCACCGGGGTCTCGTACGACTACACCTTCCGTGCTCCGTCCGACACGACGCTCGCGCTCGTGCCCCTGGGCTACGCCGACGGCGTCAGCCGCCGGGCGCAGGGGGCGGTGCACGTCGTCGTGAACGGTGCGCCGCGGCCGATCGTCGGCCGGGTCGCGATGGACCAGTTCCTGGTCGACATGGGCGATGACCCGGTCGCGGTCGGCGACGAGGTCGTGCTGTTCGGGCCGGGCGACCGGGGCGAGATGACCATCGGCGAGTGGGCCGACGCCACCGGCACGATTCCCGAAGAGGTCGCCTGCCGCGTCGGCGCCCGGGTGCCGCGCGTCTACGTCGGCGGCCGCCCGTGACCACCCCGGGCCGTCCCGTCGAGCTCGCCGTCGCCGACGCCGACGCCATGGAGGCGCTGGGACGTCGGGTGTCCGGCCTGCTGCGAGCGGGTGACCTGCTGGTCCTCACCGGACCGCTCGGTGCCGGCAAGACGACCTTCACGCGCGGCCTGGGCGAGGGGCTCGAGGTCCGCGGCCAGGTGGCGAGCCCGACGTTCGTCCTGGCGCGCACGCACCCGACCGCGTCGGGCACTCCCTTGGTGCACGTCGATGCCTACCGGCTGTCGGGCGAGGCCGAGCTCGACGACCTGGACCTCGACTTCGAGAACTCGATCGTCGTCGTCGAGTGGGGTGCGGGGCTGCTCGACGGGGTGTCCGACTCGTGGCTCGACGTCGTGATCGAGCGACCGACGGGTGCCCGGGATGTCACCCCCTCGAGCGATCCCGTCGACGAGCCCGACGAGCCCGACGAACCCCGCCGGGTGACGATCACCCCGCACGGGCCGCGCTGGGTGGGTGTGGAGCTGCCCGTCCGCTGACTCGGCCGCCGGCCGAGGGCGGCTTGCCGCGCATCCCCCCACCGGGCGGTCAGCGGGTGAGAGCGGGTGATCCCACGCGTGCGGCCGCCGGGGCGCCCCCGTCGGGGGGTCATGGCCCCCGTTCGCTGCGGGTATGCTCGCCAGGTTCAACCACTTAACCCGGGAGTGTCAGTTGGATCCTCAGCACTACTGGCGCGCGCTCGTGAAGAGCTGGCCCGTCATCCTCGTCCTCGCCCTGCTCGGCGGTGCGGCCGGTTACGGCTACGCCCAGACACGACCCGACAGCTTCCGCTCGACCAGCAGCGTCTTCGTCTCCGCCGCCGAGGGCTCCGACCCGAACGAGCTGCTCCAGGGCTCGTCGTACACGCAGAACCTCGTGCAGAGCTACACCCGCCTGGCCACGTCGACGGTCGTCCTCGAACCGGTCATCTCCGACCTGGGGCTCGACCTCACCCCGGTCCAGCTGGCCCGGCAGGTCACGGCCGAGAACCCGCTGAACACCGTCATCATCGACGTCACCGTGGTCGACTCCGACCGTCAGCGGGCGGCCGACATCGCCAACGCCGTGACCCGGTCGCTCAGCGACGAGGCCCGATCGCTCTCGCCCGAGAGCGCGGCCGGCCTGTCGACGCTGAGCGTGGCACCCATCGCCGAGGCCACGCCGCCGAACTCGCCCGCGGGCCCCAACCGTCGTCTCATCGCACTCACCGGGCTCGCCATCGGTGCGGCCCTGGGCATCGTCTTCGCCCTGGTCCGCTCCGTGGTCGACACGCGCCTCCGCTCGACGGCCGACGTCGACGAGCTGCGCGTCGCCCCCGTGCTCGGCAGCGTCGCGCGCCGTCGCCGCGGCAGCCTGGCTTTCGCCGACGAGCCCCAGGGCGCGGCGGCCGACGACTTCCGTCGCATCCGTGCGCAGCTCCAGTTCTCGGACGTGGACGCGGTCGCCCGGACGATCGCCGTCTCGTCGGTCAGCACCGACGACCGTGAGAGCCGCGGGGCCGTCGTCCTCGACCTGGCGCTGGCCTACGCCGAACGCGGCCAGTCCGTCCTCGTGATCGACGCCGACCTCCGGGGCGGCGGACTCGCCGACCTCGCGGCCGTGTCGGACGAGACGGGCCTGACCGACGTCGTCGTGGGGCGTCTCGAGTTCGCCGACGCCGTCACGCCCTGGCGCGACCGGGTCGACGTCATCCCCACCGGCGAGGTGCCCCCGAACCCCAGCCCGCTGCTCAGCTCGAAGTCGATGGCCCTGTTCGTCGAGTCCGCGCGCGAGCGCTACGACGTGGTCATCGTCGACACCCCCGGTGTGCTCAGCTCGTCCGACGCCCTCGAGCTCGGCCGCTTGAGCGACGGCGTCGTGCTCGTCGCCACGGTGGGCCACTCGTCCCGCGGCCAGTTGGTCCAGGCCGCCCGGGCGTTGACCGGCGTCCAGGTGCCCGTGCTCGGCATCGTCCTCGACGGCGTCTCCGAGAGCGCACAGCGTGCCGGTGGCGGCCCGTCGGCGCCGAAGGCTCCGATCTCCTCCCGCCCGGCCGGCGGTCGGGGCGTCGACGCGCCGTGACCGTCGCTCGGCCGTCCCGGGGGGCCGCACCGCGCCTCCCGGCCGTCCGGTTGTACGAGTCGCTGCGCACGGCGCATCTCGAACGGGCCCACGAGCTCGCCCCGGCCAGCATCGTCTACCGGGTGACGCGGTACGACTTCGACGCCTCGCTCGCCGAGGGCCTCGACCTCGTGCCGGCCGGCCCGGTGCGCGCCGCTTGGCTGATCGCGAGGTCCGAGGTCGAGACCCTCGAGGTCAACGAGCCCTTGATGACGTCGAGCCTGCCCGCGACCGCGCTCGTGCTGGCGGCCCTGGCGGTGCGACGTCGGATCACCGGCCGCCCGACCACCGTGGTGAGCTACCTGATCGGCAACGCCGACCCGTTCACGTCGGCGACCGCTCCCCGGCTGCGGACGCGACTGCGCCGACGCGGTGAACGCGTGCTGGCCCGGGCGGTCTGGCGTCGACTCGACCGGGTGGTCTTCGGGACGGAGGCGGCGCGCGAGACGTACACGCGCCTCCTCGGTTCTCCGTCGCCCCGGGCCTCCGTGGCCTCGGTGCCCGCGCTGCCGACGCGTCACCAGGACGCCCGCGGCGGCGGGGTCCGTCCGCCCTCGGTCGCGTTCGTCGGTTCGTTCGTCGAGCGCAAGGGACTGCGCGTGCTGGCGGCGGCGTGGCCGCTCGTCGTCGCCGCCCGCCCGCAGGCCACGCTCACGCTGCTCGGCAAGGGCGCCCTCGAGCAGGAGGCGCGGGCCCTGTCGGTCACGGAGCCCTCGGTCGCCGTCGAGGTCGACCCGGCGCGCCCGCGCATCCACTCCGTGCTCGACGAGGCGCGCGTGCTCGTGCTCTGGTCGCAGCCGAGCCCGACCTGGCGCGAGCAGGTGGGACTGCCGATCGTCGAGGGGCTGTCGCACGGTTGCACCGTCGTGACGACGACCGAGACCGGCCTGGCCGACTGGCTCGACGTCCACGGCCACGTGGTCGCGTCCGACCCGCGTTCCCCTCAGGTGCTGGCCGACGCGATCGTCGCGGCGCTCGACGCGAGCCGCGCCGCCGACGACGTGCTGGCGGACCTGCCCGACCGCGACGGACGCCTCGCCGCGGACGACCGACTGTTCGGGCGCGCCTCGTGAGCCGGTCGGCGACGGGCTCGGCCGGTCGTCCTCGGCGGGGCGGCGCGATGGCCGCCGTGGGCTCGACCGCGGCGATCAAGGTGATCGTGATGGGGCTGTCGGGCGTGCTCGGCATCATCACGAGCCGCATGATCATCCAGAACTTCGGCACCGACGCCTACGCCCAGTACGGACTGCTCTCGACGTTCCCCACCCTGTTGCCCTTCGCCGACCTCGGCATCGCGGCGATCGTGATCAACGCCGTGGCCGGGTCGTCGTCGGTCCGCACCGACGACTTCGTCAAGCGCTCGATCGTCACGGCCTTCCGCGTCCTGCTGGTGTCGGGCGGCATCATGGTCGCGGTCGCGCTGATCATCACGCTCGCCGGCTGGTGGCCCGTCTTGCTCGGTGAGGGGCTGCTGCCCGACGGCGGCTCGCTCGCGGCCGGTCTCTGTCTGGCGGTGTTCGGCCTGGTGATCCCGCTGACGGTCGGCCAGCGCATCCTCGTGGGGCTGAAGAAGACCAGCACGCAGGTGGCCAGCCAGGCCGTCGTGGCGCCGTTCATGCTGCTCGCGATCGGCTCGGCCGTCATGTTCAGCGCGCCGATCGGCAGCTACCTCGCGGTCGTCTCGTACGTGGCCAACAGCCTCGTCTCGGTGATCTGCCTGATCGTGGCGGCCCGCGCGCTGTCCCCGCAGATCGGACAGGCCGTCAAGCTCGTGCCGCGCGTCCGCAGCTACCGTGGTGTACCCGCCCTGGGCCTCGCCTGGCCGATGCTCGTGCAGATGATCGCGCTGCCGGTCGCGATGCAGACGGGCCGCCTGCTGCTCAGCCACCTCGCCGGTCCGGACGAGCTCGCGCAGTACAACCTCGCCTCGCAGCTGTTCGGCATCGTCCTGCAGACCGTCGCCGCGGCAGGCATCGCGCTCTGGCCGGTCTACGCGGCGGCCCGGTCGGCCGGGCGGGTGGAGTCCCCGACCGTGCCGACCCTGTGGTTCCTGCTCGGGGGACTCGTGCTCGGCACCGCGCTCGCCGTGCTGAGCCCGTTCCTGGCGCGGTTCGTCTCGGGCGGGGCGATCACGCTCGACGGCTGGATGCTCGTCGGCTTCGTCGTGTTCGTCGGCCTGCAGGCGGCGAAGTACCCGGTCGGCATGTACATGACCGACAAGACCGGACTGGTCTTCCAGGTGCTCCCGATCGTGCTGATGGTCCCGCTCAACCTCGGGCTGTCGTGGTGGTTCATCGGGCTGGTCGGTGCGGCAGGGCCGGTGCTGGGCTCGGCGATCTCTGTCGCGCTCTGCCAGCTCGTGCCGAACCTCTGGTACGTGTCGCGCGACCTGGGGCGGCGTCGGGCCGAGGCCGCGGCGGGCGGTGCGGGCGGCTCGGGCGACGATTCCGGCGTCGACGACGACGCCGCGGTGGGCACGGCGGGCCTCGACGTCGACGAGCAGCGTGGTGACGAGACCGCGACCGACCAGGCCATCGCCGAACGAGCGGTGGCCGAGCGGGCCGCCGAGGAGCATGCGCGCGACGGCCGTACCGGTGACGACGAGAAGGAGGCGCGGTGATCGAGGTCCTCTTCGCCCACGAACGCGACGTGGCCGGCTGGGCCGCCGACCACGCGGCGGGACGCCGGCCCGGCCTCTGGCCCTACGGCCTCGAGGCGCTGCGCGACTCGGCCCCGGAGGCGCGCATCGCGTCGGTCACCGAACCCGGCCGCCTGCAGGTGCTGCGCGACCGGGTGGTGCCGCGCCGCGCCTCCTCGTCCGGGGTCCCGTCGAGCGACGTCGGGGTGACCTGGGACGAGAACGTCGCGCGGCGGATGCTGCTGACGCGGCCCCACGACCGGATGTACACGGGTGTGATCTGGGTGACCGACCGGGTCGAGCGCGGGCAGGACCTCGGGCGCATGCGCGACGTCCTGCGACGGATGAGCGGGCTCTGGGTGATCAGCCGGGGGCAGGTCGAACCGTTGCGCCGGTTCGTCGGCGAGGACGGTCCGCCGGTCGGGTTCTTCACCTTCGGGGTCGACGAGGAGTTCTTCGCGGCGCGACCGTGGCCCTCGCGACCGATGGTGTTGAGCATCGGGGGCGACCGCGACCGGGACCCCGCGACGCTGTTCGCCACGCTGGAGCGCGTGCACGCCGCGCGGCCGGACGTCGAGCTGGTCGTGCAGACGACGAGCGACGCGGCACCGCCCGAGGGCGTCACCGTGGTGCCGCACGTCTCGCACCGCGAGCTGGCCGAGCTGTACGCACGGGCCTCGGTCGTGGCCGTCGCGACGCGCGACAACCTGCACGCGTCGGGCATGACGGTCAGCCTCGAGGCGATGGCGACGGGACGGCCCGTCGTGATGACGAACACTCCGGGCATCGAGGACTACGTGGAGCACGAACGCACCGGCTTGCTGGCCCCGGTGGGGGATGCGTCGGCGCTCGCGGCGCACGTGCTGCGGCTGCTCGGCGACGAGGCCGAGGCCCGGGCGTTCGGCGCGGCCGGGCGGGCCCTCGTCGAGGAGCGGTTGACGACGCGGCACCTGGCGGCGTCGCTGGCGGAGTTCGTCGCGGGCTGAGGGCTTCGGGTCCGGCTCTGCTCGGCGGCGTGCCCGGGCTCCGCTAGTCGGTCGTCGTCGCCACGGGCCGTGTGCTGTCGGGGCCGGCCGCTCGGACGACGAGCGCCAGCTGGACCCGGTTGCCGACGGCGAGCTTGTCGTAGGCGTGGCCGACGTGGGTCTTGACGGTGGCGACGCTGACGAAGAGATCGGCGGCGATCTCGGCGTTCGACGCCCCCTCGGCCACCGCGACGGCCACCTCTCTCTCGCGGTCGGTCAGGAGGGCCAGTCGGGCCCGGGCATCGGCGGCCGAGCCGGACTCGTCCGGGCCGGTGGCCCGGGTGGCGGCGGCGATCACGCGGTCGAGCACGGTCGGCGACAGGATCGAGCGTCCCCGGGCGACGGCGAGTACGGCGTCGACGAGCTCACCCGGCGGGGTGTCCTTCACGAGGAATCCGCGTGCCCCGCGGTGCAGGGCCTCCAGCACGAGGTCGTCGGCCTCGAAGGTCGTCAGCACGATCACCCGCAGGTCGGGTCGTCGGGCCAGCTCGCGCTCGGTCGCCTCGAGCCCGTCGCAGCGGGGCATGCGGATGTCCATCAACACGACGTCCGGTGCCGTGCGGGCGATGACGTCGGCGGCGTCGAGTCCGTCCGCGGCCTCGCCCACGAGTTCGACGTCGACGTGCCCGCCCAGGATGAGGCGGAGTCCCGACCGCACCAGGGCGTCGTCGTCGACGACCACGACCCGGACCGGACGCTGGCCGGTCATCGCGTCCACGGCAGGTCGGCCTCGACGACGAAGCCGTCCCCGTCGGGGCCCGCCCGGAAGTGGCCGTCCACCAGGCGCACGCGCTCGGCCAGCCCGGCCAGGCCGTGGCCCGTGCGGTTCTCGGTCGTGACGTCGGGTGCGGGGTTCGTGACGCGGATGCGGACGACGTCCGTCGTGGCGACCGCGACCGACACCCGGATCGGCTGTCCGGCAGCGTGCCGCCGGGCGTTCGTCAGGGCCTCCTGGACGATGCGGTAGGCGTGTCGACCGACGGTGGTCGGCACCTCGGCCAGACGCTCGGAGTCGTCGATCGAGGACGTGACCGACGACCCCGCCTCACGCGCCTCGTCGACGAGGGCGTCGAGCTCGAGCAGCGTGGGTTGAGGAGGCGCGGTGACGGTGACCTCGGAGGCCCCGCCCGCCTCCGGGTCGCGCAGCACCCCCAGCACGTCCCGCAGGTCGGAGAGCGCCGAGTGGGCCTCGGCCCGGACGACGGCCGCGGCGGCGACGGTCTCGTCGGGGTCGAGGTCGCGGCCCCGGTACTCGAGCGCCCCGGCGTGCAGGGCGACGAGGGAGAGCCGGTGCCCGAGGACGTCGTGCATCTCGCGGGCCAGGTGGGCCCGTTCTCCGTCGCGGGCCCGCTCCTCGCGCAGCGCCTGGTCGCGCTCCACGAGGCGCGCCCGCTCGCGCAACGAGGAGACGAGGGCGCGTCGCGATCCGATCACCACGCCGACTAGCGCGAGAAGCGCGTAGGCGAGGACGATGGCACCGAGGACGACGGCCGTCCACCCGACGGAGGTTCCGTCGTCGGTCGAGCGGAACACGACGAGTTCCGCGACCACCGTGGCCGCGACGAACACGGCTCCGGTGGCCACGATCTCGCCGGGGCGTCGGCGCGTGGCCAGTGACACGACGGCCAGGGCGGCGGCTCCGACCGCGAGGGTCGAGAACGAAGCCAGACCGACGACGACGAGGGTGACGGCGAACGGTGCCCGGTGGCGGAACGGGACGAGGACGAGGGCGGCCGAACCGGCGAGCACGTCACCGACGATGCTGGCCCCGACCCGGGCGTCGCTCCAGCCGCTCATGTCGGTCGACGGCCAGACCACGGCGAAGGCCACCAGCCCGGTCATCAGGGCGACGCCGAGGCGCCACGACCCCGCCCAGAGCCGACGGGCCCGGGACGGCCTCGGGTCACCCACCGCCCCGTCGCCGTCGTCGGTCGCGGGCGTCGCGGTCTCTGGCCGTACGGTGGCTGTGCTCATGGGTCGAGCTTAGGAAGCGTCCGGCGGGCGGGGATCGACCGATGGTCGGAGATCGCGGGACGCACCGCCCTGCGCGAGGAGCGGCGGCTCCCGCTCGAACTCAGCCCGCTCGAACTCAGCCCGCTCGGGGCCAGTCCGTCGTCAGGTAGGCCTCGACGGCACGGTTGCGGAACGCGTACGGCTTGCCCCGGCTGACCACGCCACGCACCGTGTCGAGCCGTTGCGAGGTGGGCCCGAGCTGGGTGCCCGAGGCCAGGCCCATCGCCTCGGCGATCGCGTTCAGGGTGCGTTCTGCGGGGGGCAGCGACGCCATCGCCCTCAAGAACTCGTGTTCGCGCGGGGGGAGGCGGTTCAGGATGCGCTCGACGTGGGCCGACGCCTCGCTCTCGGCTCCGCGCCAGCCGGCCACGACGTCCTCCTCGGAGACGACGGGTGCCGTCGCGACGTTCCACGCCCGCTGGCCGGCGAGCTGGAACAGGAAGGGCTCTCCGCAACTGAGGGCCGCGATCGCCTTCGCCGCCGCAGGGTCCATGCGGACGGTCTCGACGGCGCCGTGGTCGCCGGCGGTCTCCCACCCCGCGATCACGAAGGGCTGGAGTGCCTCGAGGATGTCGCCCTCGTCGAGGGGGCCGAGTGTGACGGTGCGGAACCGTCGGGCGAAGGTCGCCCCTTTCCGAGCACCCGCCATGTCCTCGAAGTCGGGCAGGCCCGTGAGGTAGACGGCGACGGGCAGGTGGCGGGACACCGTGCCTCCGCCGGGCACGGTGACCTCGACCTCGTGCGACAGGGCGTCGCCGAGGGCGATGAGGAGCTGTGAGAGGGCGGCCTCGTCGCCGATGTTCTGCACCTCGTCGACGTGGATCATCACGACGGCGTCCTGCTCGATCGCCGCCTGACCCAGTTCGACGAGGAGTTCGAAGAGGGCCGTGAAGGGCTCGGGGCCGTCGGCGCCGCGGGTCGTCACCGAGAAGCCGGTCACGGCCACCTGCTCGACCCTGGCGAGCAGGTCGAGGACGCCCCTGCGGGTCGAGGTGCGGAGCCCGGCGCGGTCGGCCAGTCGCAGGACGGCGGAGGCGATGATCTTGAGGGGATCGGCCCCGGTGGGCATGCGCAGCTGCGGCGTGACCCAGTCGCCGGCCTCCGCGGCGTCGCGGGCGATGCGGCGGACGAGGCTCGACTTGCCGGTGCCCGGTTCGCCGAGGATCGTCCGTCCTGTCTCGTACAGGCCGGCGTGCCGACGGGGGCGCAGGATCTGGTGCCAGTCGCTCAACTGCTCGGTTCGACCGGCCCACACGTCGGGCACGACGTCGGAGCCTGCCTGGAACGGGTTCGTGAGGGGAGATCGCATGGCGATAAATTTATCAGACCTCATGTCGACGGTTGGTAAATTTATCACCGGCCTCTGCGCAGAGGGAGCGCCGACCGCAGGTGAGCGGATCAGCTCCGGGCGGTCGGAACGGGCTCGGGTCGCCTCGTCCCGTCGGTCGCACGCGTCTCGAGCCGCGCCTTGAGCCCGGCCACGGGGCGCTCGACGACGACCCAGCTGACGACGCCGGCCGCGATCGACAGGACGACCGTCGTGAAGGGCACCTCCGGGGCTCCGCCGTCGCGGAGCCACCAGCTGATCGGGTAGTTCCAGAGGTAGACCGCGTAAGAGATCGTGCCGAGTGCGACCAGCGGCCCGAGCCCGCGGGGCACGACCACCCACCCCTTCAGCTTCCACACCACCAGGACGGTGCTCACGCCGATGGCGGCACCGCCCAGGAGGTACGTGACGAGATGGTCCTTCGCGTCCGGCACGAGCGACATCGCGACCAGCGCGATCGCGCCCACGAGAGCGGCCGGAGCGGCTCGTCGCCCACCGATCAGGGCGTCGAGGCGTGGCTCGCCGAGCTTCGCCGCGGCGCCGACGACCATCGAGATCGTCCACGTCGTCGGGTAGTTGTAGATCGTCCCGATGTCGTCCCGGTGCCACGCCACCGTGGCGACCAGCAGCACGACGAGGACGACGGCGGTGACCGCGACGAGGAGGCGCAGCTTGCGGTAGCGGACGCCGACGAACACGATCAGCGGCCAGACCAGGTAGAACTGCTCCTCGTTGGCGAGGGTCCACAGGTGGCTGAAGTTCGGGCTGCCGTGGTTGAACAGCGGGATGTTCATCGTGTAGGTCAGGGCGACGCCGATCGTGCGGGGCACGAAGCGACGGGTGTCCGAGACGTCGAGCAGCCCCTCCATCACCACGAGACCGACGAGGACGAACAGAAGGGCCGGGATCAACCGGAAGAACCGGTTGCGGTAGAACCGCCCGTAGCGGATGCGACCGAACCGCCGCACGTCGTCGGCGAGCAGGCCGGTGATGAGGTAACCGCTGAGCGTGAAGAACACGACGACGCCGACGATGCCCGCCCCGCCGAACAGGTCGGGCCACGAGTGCCTCAGCAGCACGAGCAGGATGGCCGCGCCGCGGAGCAGATCGAGTCCCTGGATGCGACGGTGCACCGGGACGGCGGGGAGGGGGGTGGCGGTCATGGCCGTGCTTTCGAGGAGGGGGTCTGTCGTCGTGCCGGCCAGGCGTACAGTCCGGCGACGAGTCGCGACCGGCGCGAGAGTCGCACCATCACCCACGGGGCGGCCAGGCCGGCGACCAGCAAGAGGACGATCATGAGGGTGCCCTGGTGCAGTCCGAGCGCACCGAGGACGTGCACGCCGAGGGTGACGACGATCCAGTGGGTCGTGTAGTACACGATCGAGTCGCGGCCCATGGCGCTCAACCCCCTGCCCACCGGGGTCGACGCGAGACGGCTGCCGAGGGGGACGGCCACGAGGACGAGTCCCACCACGCCGATCGCGGCGACGAGGTCGTAGCGGAGTCCCGGCAGCTGCGTCGACGCGACGGCCGTGCCGAGCGCCGCGACGGCCCCGAGCGCGACGACGACGCGACGCCGGGCGAGGGCTTCGAAGGCGTCCCGGTGGCGCGCCGCCGCGTCGCCCAGGAAGAAGAACGCCAGCAGGAAGGTCACCCGGGTCCAGCCGTCGCCGTCGTGGACGAGCACGCTCACGACGAGCAGCACGGGCACCGCAGCCGAGCGCACCGCCGCCGGGACGACGAGGGCGACGACGTAGAACGCCAACAGGTACGCGAGGTACCAGGTGTAGGTCGTGGGGGAGAGCACCAGCTCGACGAGCCGACCGGGGCCGTAGTTGCCGTCACCGGCCACCGAACTGCCCGCCCACAGGAACACCACGATCACGGTCGTCCACACCAGCCAGGGCCAGCCGATGTGCCTCAGCTTGCCGACCAGGTACGGCCTCGGCGGCTTCTCGAGCGAGCGGGCCAACAACAGGCCCGAGCAGAACATGAGCGTCGGGATGCGGAAGGGTGCCAGGGCGTCGTTCAGCACGACGGCCCACGCGGGCGCGGCCACGGAGTCCACCTTCAGCGCGATCACGACGTGGTAGAAGACGACGAGCAGGACGGCGAGCCCCCTCGTCACGTCGACCCAGTGCAGTCGACCGGGCCTCGGCGGCGCCTGCGTGGTGCCCGCGGCCGCCGTCACGACGGGGCTCCCGGCGCCGCGGCACGGCGCCGCAGCTCGGCCGCCACGATGCGACGCCCCTCGAGCACGGCCCGCAGCCCCACGAGCAGCGTGCCCGGCGACCGCACGAACTGCCGCCGCCCGCCCTGCAGCAGCACCTCCCACGCGATGCGCGGGGTCAGGCGTCGCCACCGGCGCAGGTCGTCGTCCCCGAGGTGCTTCGCTGCGAACAGCAGACGGTTGCGGATGTTGTGGCGGTAGTACCCGGCCGACTTCGCCTGCCCCGACCGGTCCGCCCCGCCGGCGGTCTGCGTGCCGCCCTCGGCGTGGACGACGGTGACGTCGTCGAGCAGCCGCAGCGCGCCTCCTGAACCGACGACGCGGCGCGACAGGTCGACGTCCTCCCAGTACAGGAAGTAGTCGTCGTCGAAGCCGCCGCAACGCTGCCACAGCTCGTCGCTCAGCACGAGGCAGGCGCCGCTCAGCCACTCCTCGACGCGGGCGCCGGGCAGCCGTCGCCGTCGCGACCGGATGCGCCCGTCGTCCAGGTACAGGTCGCTGCCGGCCGACCAGACGCTGCCGTCGGGGCGCAACACGGTCGGCGCGCTCATCGTCAGTGGTTCGGACGAGGAGGCGCGGTGCAGGGCGGCGAGGGCCCGCGCGTCCGCGACGGCGTCCGGGTTGAGCAGCACGTGGTGGCGCGCCCCGGCCTCGCGGGCCCGGGCGACGCCGAGGTTGACCCCGGTGCCGAAGCCCTCGTTGCCGGCGGGTGCCACGAGGTGCCAGCCCTCGGCCGCGGCCAGTTCGGTGACCCGGGCACGCTCCGCCGCACCGGACCAGTTGTCGACGACGACCACGACGAGGCCCTCGGTCACCCGCGAGACGGGTGCGAGGTTCTGCCGCAGCAGGTCGGTCGAGCCGTAGTTGACGACGACCACCGAGAGGCCGGCGAGCGACTCACCCACGGTTCGTCCCCCGTCCACCCGCAGGAGGCGCGGTGGGCGACCCGACGCCGGTCACCGACCTGACATGCTGGGGGCCGTGACGACCGACCCGACCGCCCCGCGCCTCCTGACGATCGCCGTGCTGACCTTCCGCCGGCCGCGTGATCTCGACGCGGTGCTGCCGCTGCTCGTCGAGCAGGCCCGCGGCGTGCGCGGACTCGGCGTCGAGGCGCGCGTGCTCGTGGTCGACAACGACGCGAGCGGGTCGGGGCGCGAGCGTGTCGAGGCGGTCGCGCTCGCCGCGGCCGGCCCGGGTGACGATGCCGAGCCCGTGACGGTGGACTACGTCGTGGAGGCGACCCCGGGCATCGCCTCGGCCCGCAACCGGGCGCTCTCCGAGAGCGGCGACTGCGACCTGCTGGTCTTCATCGACGACGACGAGCGGCCGTCCGAGCAGTGGCTGCACGCGCTGGTCGCCCTGCAGGCCGAGACCGGCGCCGCGGCCGTCGTCGGCCCCGTGCGCAGCGAGTACGAGGTCGAGCCCGAGCCGTTCATCGTCGAGGGACGCTTCTTCGTGCGCCGCCGACTCGCGACCGGCACGTCCGTCGACGTCGCCGCGACCAACAACCTGTTGCTCGACCTCGCCGAGGTGCGCCGCCAGGGGTTGACGTTCGACGTCGCGCTCGGTCAGCTCGGCGGCGAGGACACCCTCTTCACGCGGAGCCTGGTCGCGGGTGGCGGCGCGATCCTGTGGTGCGCCGAGGCGGTCGTCACGGACGTCGTCCCCGCTCACCGGGTCACGCGGCGCTGGGTCGTGCAACGCGCCTACAGCAGCGGCAACGGCTGGAGCCTCACCTCGGTGATGCTGTCCGCGCGAGGGGCCTCGCGACTCGGCACGCGCCTCCGGCTGTCGGCCAAGGGCGGCGTGCGCGTCGTCGGCGGGCTGGGCCGGTACGCGCTCGGCACGGTGTCCCGCCCTCTCGGGCGACGGTCGCTGGGGCAACGCGCTCGCGGCATCCGCACGATGGCCCGGGGCGCCGGCATGGTGGCGGGCGCGTGGGGCGCGGGGTACCGGGAGTACGGCCGCGTCGACGGCTGACCTCACGGGCGGACCCGACGTCCGTCGACGACGCCTCGACCGCGGACGGCCGCGATCGCACGACGGTACGCCGCGACGTGCGCCTCGCCGGCACGGTCCCAGTCGCGGGCCGACAGGTCGGGGCGGGCGTCGTCGTCGAGCTGCGAGGCCGCGTCGAGCGCGTGCTCGACGTCGTCGGGACCGAGGTCGTCGGCGTACTGCCGGACCCAGTCGGCACCGACCTCGTCGGCCAGGCGGGCGTTGACCTCGTTGGCGGGCACGAGCACGGGCCGGCCGAGCGACAGGGCCGTCAGCACACCGCCCGAGTTGTGCATCTCGCGGTAGGGGAGCACGACGAGCTCGGCCCGGCGCACCACGTCGATGAGGGCTTCGTCGTCGAGGAACCGCAGGTCGAGGCTGACCCGGGGATCGTCGGCCGCGAGCTGCTCGAGGCCGTGGGCCAGCTCGGGCGTCGAGGGCTTGCCGGCGGCGTGCAGTCGACGGTCGTCGCCACGCACGCCACGGAAGGCCCGGACGAGGCCGTCGACCCCTTTGTAGCGACGGATGAAGCCGAAGTACGACACCCGGCCGGCCTCGCGGGACGGCCACGGCCAGCGGGCGAACCAGTCGACGTAGTGGCCGTGGGGGATGAGCGCGCCCAGGGCGTCGGGGTGCTCGGGCGTCTCGTCGTTCAGCCGCACCCAGAGCGTGGTGCGTCGCTCGATCCAGCGCAGCAGGACGCGCTCGCGGCGGGAGATGCCGCTCGGCAGCTCGAGGTTGTGCTCGGTGCGGACGATCGGGGTGCGCGTCAGTCGCAGCTTCGTCACCAGGGCGACGGTCAACGCCTGACGCACGAGCGCCTTGAGCGGGCTCTGCCCCGAGACGAGGATCTCGGGCCAGTGCACGTGGAACACGTCGTAACGGCCGAGCAGCGCGCCCTTCCAGTCGAAGGTGCGCACCTCGACCCCGGGCACCGCGCCGACGGCGTCCCGGAGCATCACGAGGTAGGGGTTCGTCGTCGGTCGCGGTCGGGGGAACGACTGCTGGACGACGAGCCTGCTCGGGTGCCCCGGGACGACGCCGGTCACGGCTTGAAGACGCTCAGGTCGTCGAACGAGACCGTCTGCGGGGCGTTGGTGGTGCTGCCCGAGGCGTAGGCGCCGAGGGCGACCCAGCCGGGAGCCTGCAGCCCTGCGTACGTGTCGGTGGCCGACACGGTCCACGCCGTCGGCTCGGTGGCGCCGTCCGCCCAGACCTTGGCGCGGATCGTCGTCGTGCCCGAACCGCTGACCTCGAGGCGCACGTTGATCTTCGCCCCGGGGGCGACCTTCCCTGGCACGAGGGTCTCCGACACGAGGGCGGTGCCCGAGGTCGACCCCTTGAAGGCCGTGAGCGCGACCACGACCGAGCCGTCCGGTCGGTACCGCAGCGCCGCCCGGTACTCGGTGTTCGCGGCGACCTTGCGACCGGTGACGTACACGTAGGTGCCGCCGCCCGTCGCCGCCTTGTCGAGGCTGACGCTCGTCCGCAGATCGTTGTCGATCGAGCTGACACCGGTCAGGGCCATCGAGGTGTTCCAGCCGGCGGCGCCCAGGAACTGGGTGCCGACGCCGTTCGCGACCGAGTACTGCGAGGCCTGGCCCGTGCGCGTCCAGGCGCCGCCGACGTCGGCCGAGCCCCAACCGTTCGTCGCCGAGCGGCCGAAGCCGTCCTGCGCGACCGCCGTGACCACCGGAGGCGCGGTGACCGTCACCGTGGAGGTGCGGGTGCCCGTGGCCCCCTTGTCGTCGGTCACGACGAGGGTCACGGTGTACGTGCCGCCGGTGGCGAAGTCGTGCTTCGCCGTGCTGCCGGTCGCCGTGCCGCCGTCGCCGAAGTCCCAGGCGTAGGCGGAGACGGTGCCGTCCGAGTCGCTCGAGGCGCGTCCGTCGGCGGAGACCGAAAGCTTGTCGGTCGCCGTCGTGAACGATGCCGTGGGGGCCGCGTTGGGGATCGGCGCGACCGTCACGGTGCCCGAGGAGGTGCCGGTGGCTCCCTTGTCGTCGGTCACCGTCAAGGTCACGGTGAACGTGCCGGCAGCGGCATACGTGTGCGAGGCGGTCCTCCCGGTGGCCGTGCCGCCGTCTCCGAAGGTCCAGGCGTAGCCGGCCACGGTCCCGTCGGGGTCGGTCGAGGCCGACGCGTCGGTCGACACCGCCAGACCCGTCGCGGTGCTCGTGAACGACGCCGTGGGGGCGACGTTCGCCGGCGGGGCCGGGGCGACGGTGACCGTGCCGGTGGAGGTGCCGGTGGCACCCTCGCCGTCGGTCACCGTGAGGGTCACGGTGTAGGTGCCGGCCGCGGCGTAGGTGTGGCCGGTGGTCGAGCCGGTGGCTGCGGCCGTGCCGTCACCGAAGTCCCAGCGGTACGACGCGATGCCACCGTCGGCGTCGGCGTCGGACGAGGCCGTTCCGTCGACGGCGACGACGAGGTGGTCCACTGTCGAGGTGAAGGAGGCGGTGGGCGCCGCGTTCACGCGGGGCGCCGTCACCGTCACGGTCGCGGTCGAGGTGCCGACGGCTCCTCGGTCGTCGGTCACGGTCAGCGTGACCGTGTACGTGCCGCCCGCCGCGTAGGTGTGCGAGGGCTTGACCCCCGACGCCGCGGCGCTTCCGTCGCCGAAGTCCCAGGCGTACGAGGCGACCGAGCCGTCGCCGTCGGCCGAGGTGCTGCCGTCGAAGGCGACTCCGAGGCCGGTGGGTGCCGACGAGAAGGTGGCCACGGGAGCCGCGTTCGGCTTGTTCGCGCCGAGCGCGTAGTGCTGCGCGACCGTCGTGGCGTCGAGGGGGCGTGCGTAGACCGCGGCCTCGTCGAGGCTGCCGGCCCAGTATCCCGAGCCCGAGTTCCACGAGCTGTCGCCGCCGAGGCGCCAGTACCCGCGGTAGCCGTCCGACGCGGTGGTCGGGTTCGACCCGACCTGGGCGCCGTCCACGTAGAGCTTCATGCCCTCGGACCCCTGCGTGGCGACCACGTGGTGCCAGCGACCGTCGTTGTAGCTCGCCGTGCTGCTCGCGAGGTTCATCCGGCCGGTCCAGTTGCCGAACTGCAGGCGCCCGTCCTGCTCCATGTAGACGTGACGGTCGTAGTTGCCGCTGTAGCCGGTCTGCTGGTTTCCGAACCCGATCAGCTTGCCACCCGAGGTCGTCGTCGTGTTGAACCAGGTCTCGAGCGTGTAGTTGTTCGGGGTGTCGTACGAGGTGGTGGTGGCCACCCCGGCGTCCTGCCCGTTGAACGTCGCCGACCGGCCGGTGCCGCCGACGGCCGACGGACCACCGGTCGTCAGCCCGCCGGTGGAGACGCCGTTCGTGCCGACCGGAGAGGAGTCGGTTGCGATGCCGGACGAGTCGCCGTCGAGACGGAAGTACGCCTCGGGGTCGTCCTGGAACACCCGGGCGCCGTAGGCATCCGTGGGCGACGTCGGCAGCTTGCTCGTGCGTCCCGAGGCGACCCACTGGCCGTCGACCTGCTGGGGGCTCAGGGCCTTCGGGTACACCGACACGTCGTCGATGTCGCCCTGGAAGTACGGAGCACCGTCCCAGTTGTTGTCGCCACCGATGCGCCAGTAGCCCGTGTAGTCCTGGGCGCTGGTCGTCCCGGCGTCGGTCGCGATCTTCTTGCCGTCGACGTAGAACGACTGACCGGTCGAGCTCAACGTGCCGACCACCTGGTGCCACTGGCCGTCGTTCAGGGCGGTCGGGCTCGTGATGATGCGGCTGGCGTTCGGGTACACGCCGAACGAGACACGGCCCCGGGGGTCCATGTAGAGGTGCCGGTCGTACGAGTTCGAGTTGCCGGTGCGGTTGCTGCCGAAGCCGACGATCTTGCCGCCGGTGGTCGACGTCGTGCGGAACCAGGCCTCGACCGTGAAGGTCTGCGGGCCGGTGATCGCCGACGCCGTCGACGAGAGACCGGTGTCCGTGCCCGAGAAGGTGCTCGCGCCGTCCTGGTCGGACGTGGTCTGACCGGTGGCGCCACGGGTCACGCCGCCCTGCGCCTGCTGGTCGTCGTAGCCGACCCAGTCGTAGACGGTCGAGCCGCTCTTCTCGCCGAGGCGCCAGAGCGACGTGGCGCCGTCCGCGGCGACCTGCTTGGCGTAGGGAGAGACCTTGTCGGCGGTCACCGTGACGTTCACGCCGTCGCCGAGGACGGTGTTGCCCAGGGGATCGGTGGCGCGGATGCGGTAGCCGTGGGTGCTGCCGGGGGCGAGGTCCTTGTCGACGAAGCCGAGGGCGGGGCGCTTCCAGAAGGTCGAGGCCGAGGTGGTCGTGTAGACCGGGTTCGTGAGGTCGCCGTCGCGGTACACCGCGTACGTCAGGTTCGCGTTGTCCTTGTCCCAGTTGGACTGCCAGCTGACGCGGACGGTTCCGGACGACAGCGAGACGAGGTTCGGGGTGAAGAGCGCACCCGACGCCTCGGGGCCCATCTTGTTCGGTGCGATGCTCGACACCGCGAAGCGCACGAGGCCGTTCTGCGCCTTGCCGTTGACGGAGGGGAACTCACCGCCGTACACGACGTACTTGTCGTTCGCGGCGACGCTCCACGGGCCCTGGCTCAGGCCGGTGTAGGTGCCCGTGGCGAAGTCGGGGAACCAGTTGAGGATGCTCGGGGCCGGGGTGCCGGCGAAGTTGTAGTAGCCGTAGGGGTCGTTGCCGACCGTGCCGGTCGCGGAGTCGCTGAAGGCCATCGCGCGCTGGAAGGTCCAGGGATCGGTCTGCGGCTGGCCGCCGATGTTGCCGCAGTAGTGCGGGTGGCCGGCGACGAAGACGGCGGTGCTGTTGGCGGCCACCGAGTAGGTGTCGCCGTGGCAGTCCTCGACCCAGGACAGGTCGCCGTTCCAGTTGGCCTTGAAGGCGCCCTCGAGTCGACCGCCGCCGCCGAAGGTGTAGCCCGAACCGTAGAACCCGTTGGCGGTCGCGCTCAGGCTGTAGATCGCGGCCTGGCCACCACCGTTGCGGATGACGTCGTTGGCCTGCAGGGGCAGGTTGGCTCCGGTCGACGAGTCGACCATGGCGAGGCCGTAGCCCGGCTGGGCCGACCCGTTGACCGATCCGAACGAACCGCCCAGGACGATCTTCGACCCGTCGGGGCTGGTCACGAGGCCGAGCACGTCGCCGTTCGCGATCTGGGGAGCCCAGGGCAGGTTGGTGCCGTTCGAGGCGGTGACCGCCGCGGCCTTCACTCGGGTGTCCTTGCCCACGCTCGAGAACGCTCCGGCGAAGTAGACGTTCGGACCCACGGCGGCGATGGCGTTGACCGACGCGTTCGTGCCCGGGTTCCAGCCGCTGATGACGGCACCCGTGGTCGGGTCGAGGGCGGCCAGTCGGTACTTGTTGGCACCGTTGACCTTGGTGAACGCGCCGCCGATGTAGATGCGCTTGCCGTCCGGAGAGGCCGCGATCGCCTTCACCTGCTGGTCGATGACGGGCGCGAAGGTCGTCGAGAGCGCACCGGTCGTGATGTCGTAGGCGAGGAGGTAGCTGCGCGGCACCTCGTTGACGCCCGCGGGGGAACCCGCCGGGCGCGCCTTCGTGAACTTGCCGGCGGCGTAGACGGTGTTGCCCACGATGACCTGAGAGAAGACCGAGCCGTCGATCTGGGGTGCCGGCAGCGCGTCGGCCGTGACGGTCGCCGGGGTCGACGGCGACGTCGGGTCGGCGGGGGCGGAGTCGGCCGCAGCGGGCTGCACTCCGACCAGGACGGACAGGAGCACAGCAGACGCAGCGACTATCGCGGGCAGGCGAAGGCGCGACGAGACAGATCTTCCCATGGGGAGGCCTCATTCGGGTCGGGTAGGCGACATCGGCATTCGGGTACCGATGGCTTGACGACTATAAGGTCCCCCCAAGGGGGGACAATGGCCCCCGTTGTGGGTACAGGGGTTCTACGAGGTCGATCCCTCGAAGACGACGACGGGCACGTCGACGGCGTAGTCGAAGGTCAGCCGCAGGTCGTCCTGCGCGTCGGCGGGCACGGCGAACACGAAGACGCCCGTGGCGGTGGCGCCGGCCGCGACCGAGGCCGGGAACGAAGAAGTCCCGGTCGAGAACGTGTTGGCCGGTGTCCGTCCGGTGCCGTAGGCCAGGTTGACGACGACGGTCGACAGGTCGACGGGGGCCGTCGACGCGTTGTACACCTCCAGCTCGGCGCGGACCGCGGGGCCCGACACCTCTCCGGGCAACGTGGCCTCTCCGTCGACGCCGTCGAGGCTTTTCACCCGGACCGTCACCCCGTCCACGACGGAGGGCGACTCGTCGAGGCCGACGGGTGGTGACTCGGGTGTGTCGGGGCCCGCCGCAGGAGGCGCGGTGTCGGTCGGAGCCGTCGTGCCGCCTTCCGAGGGCGCGGCGGCCGAGGGCGACCCCGACGTCGTCCCGGCGGCGCCCGGCTCGTCGCCTCCGCCCGAGACGGCGGGCACGATGACGAAGGCGACGAGCAGCGCGAGCAGGACCACGACGGCGCCGGCGACGACGACGAGGCGTCGGCGGGATCGGGGGGTGGTCGGCTCGGTGGGCGTCTGGTCGTCCGACGACATGGCGGCTCCTCGTTCGGGTGGGCCCGTCCCGCCGGACGCCGGCGGGGTCCAGGGCCGCTGCTAGCATGCCAGCACTCCGGGCCACCCGCACCCGACCCGTCGGTCCGGTCGCCCTCTCCCTCGCCCGAGGCGACGGCTCGCGGTCGGCCACGCGTGAGGACGGCCATGACGACCACCACCCCGACGACGACCCGCCCGACCGGGTCGCCGGCGTCCTCGCGACGCCCCCGCGCCTCCTCGATCGGCGTCCCGCTCGCGCTCGGTCTGGTCGGCACGGCCGTGGCCCTGGTCGGCTCGTCGACCGTGTCGCTCTGGACCGACGAGGCCGCCACGGTCTCGGCCGCCACCCGGTCGCTGCCCGAGCTCTGGGCCCTGGTGCAGCGCATCGACGCGGTGCACGCCGCCTACTACCTCGTGATGCACCTCTGGACGAGCGTCGCGGGCATCTCGCCGTTCGCCCTCCGGCTGCCGAGCGCGATCGCCGTCGGCGTCTCGGTCGTGGGCGTGCACCGTCTGCTCGTGGTCCTCGGCCGCCCGGACGCGGCCGTGGTGGGGGCGGTCGTGGCGATCGTCCTGCCGCGCATCACCTGGATGGGCATCGAGGCACGGTCGTTCGGGCCGAGCGCGGCCTTCGCCGTGTGGGCGACCGTCCTCCTCGTCGTCGCCCTCCGCCGAGGAGGCGCGGGTCGTTGGGTCGGGTACGCCGCTCTCCTCGGGATCGGGACGGCCCTCAACATCTACGTCGCCCTGCTCGCGGTCGCGCACGCCGTCACGGTCGTCGTCGCCCGGGACGTCACGATCCGTCGTCGTCTCGCCTGGCTCGTCGCGGCGGCGGGAGGGGGCCTCGCGGCGTCGCCGGTGGTGCTGCTCGCGGCGGGGCAACAGGGGCAGCTGGGCGACAACCGGCTGGGCCTGGTCCAGATCGCACGGGGGGTGGTCGTGAACCAGTGGTTCCTCGGGGGGACGCCGACGCGGGTGACGTCGACCGCGTCGCCGACCGAACCCTGGGCGCTCGCCTCGCTGGGGCTCGCCCTGGTCGGGTGGGCCCTGATCGTGCTCGCGGTGGTGGCCGGTCGCCGACGTGACGGGCGCCGGGCCCTGTTCGCGCTCGTGCCCGTCCTCGTCGTTCCGACGGTCGTCGTCGTGGCCTACAGCCTCACCGTCAGCCCGCTCTACAACCCGCGCTACTTCACCTTCGCCGCCCCCGTCTGCGCCGCGCTCGTCGGGCTGGGCGTTCTCGCGCTGCGTCGCCGGGCGGCGCGGGTGGTCGCGGTCGTCGCGGTCGTGCTGCTCTGCGTCCCCGTCTACGCCTCGCAGCGACAGGTGACGGGCAAGAGCGGGACGGACTGGGCCGAGGCCTCGGCGGTGGTCGACCGCGGATCGGCACCGGGAGACGGGGTCTACTTCGCTCCCCTCGACGACGGGACGGCGACGGTCGTCCGGCGGACGACCGACAACGTCGAGGTCACCTACCCCGAGGCCTTCGAGGGGCTCGTCGACGTGACGAGGCGGTCCGACGCACTCGACGAGGACAGCCTGAGGGGCACCTCGTGGCCGCTCGGCTCCGACCGGTCCCGCCTGACCGAGGTCGACCGGCTCTGGGTCGTCGAGCCCGACGACCCGCCGACGGGGCTCGAGGACGACGAGGTCCTGGCCAGGGAGGGGTTCGTCCGGGTCAGCCGGTGGTCGGGCGGGATGACTGCGGTCGAGGAGTGGGCGCGGCCCTGACGTCGTCGGGGACCTCGGACGGCATCCCCGGATCGTCGTCCGTCCGTCGGCGGGCCAGCGGCAGGAACGCGAGGCCGACGGCGAGGATCAGGGTGGTCAGGGCACCGTAGAACGGCGAGAAGAACACGTTCCAGATGCTCTGGACCGAGGCGTAGAGCATGATGCCGCTGGCCGTCCCCTCGGCGATGCGCCGGGCCATGCCGACGGCCAGCACGACGAGCATGAACGCGACGAGGACGAGGCCCGCGACGCCGGACTGCGACCACAGGTTGCCCACGATCGAGTGCAGCTCGAAGTTGCCGCCGAACATGAACCGCTCGACGTAGCCGTTGTTCGGCTGGTAGCCGATGCTGCTCATCCCCTCTTTCGCGACGCGGATGTCCTCGGGCGTCGGGACGGCGCCGGCGCCGAAGCCCCAGGTGTGGTCGCGCATCAGCGCGAGGGTCGCGGCGAGTTCGGGCCGTCCGCCCAGGATCAGCGACCCCGACACGCGCAGCTGCTCGACGCTGCGGGACTGGGCGGCCTGGCCGAGGTAGCCGTCCAGGATGAGTGCTTGGCCGAGCTGGAAGACGGCGAACCCCAGGGCGGCGAGACCGACCAGCACCGCGGGCGCCGACGGCCGACGGTGCGGACGGACGATCGCCATCTGGGCGAAGACGAGGATCGCCGCGAGCAGCAGCAGCCCGAAGGCCGAGCGGAAGTCGTTGAGCGCCGCGACGACGGTGAGCACGAGCAGCGCGGTGAGCTCCCACCGACGGCCCAGTCGGGCGGCCAGCGCCAGGATGATGACCGTCGCGGGCAGGGCGAAGCCGAACTTCCAGGGGTTGCTGGCGAAGAGTGCCGTGGTCGGCGTGAGTTGGAGCGCCAGGCCCACGCCGAAGAAGAGGGTGGCCCACTGCGGCCCCAGGACGTCGCTGGCCCAGAGGAACAACCCGATGCCCAGCAGGGCGCCGACTAGCAGGACCGTCATGGGGACGGCCGACGCGCGGTCGACCTCGTGGTCGACGGCGTTGGCGATGCCGAGCCACACGCCGGCGACGGCGGCGAGCGCGCCGACCGCCATGAACGAGACCCCCCACCGGCGGCGGCGCACGGCACCCCACCAGACGGGCAGCAGCGCCACCGCGACGACGAAGCCGAGCTGGACGCCCTGGGGAAGGGGATAGCGCATCCCGAGGACCACGAGAGCCGCCGCGGCCAGGACGCGCACCCAGGTGCGGGACTCGGACGCCACGAGGGACGGGGTCCAGGACGGGGTGGTCGTCCGGACGCTCGGGTCGAGTCGCGGCTGCGTCATGCGTGAACTCTAGGCGACCCCGCATCCGTCGACGGCACCAGTCCGGGTGCCCCTCGGACGGTTGCCACCCGAGGGGGAGCCACCACGACGGGGGCTGACGGAGGGTTGCGGACTGCGCCTGAATGTAACAAGATCTCGTCTTGTCCTCGGAGCGGGTCCGATCCGCCTCCTCCGATCCGACTTCCGCAAGCCCCCGTCCTGGGGGTGTCGCGACGCGATCATCAGTACTCCACCACGACGAAAGGAGCGCCGATGTCCAGCGCCACCACGCCCCGGCTCGACCCGCCCACCCGCTCACGCGCCGTCGCCGGCGCCCTGGTGACCGCGGTCGCCTGTCTCGCGGCCGTCCTCGTGCCCGCGACCAGCGCCTCCTCGGCTCCGACGACCGTCGCCTCCGACGCCGCCGGCCGCACCATCAGCGGGGGTTGGGGTCCGGCCGACGCCGGTGGGACGTGGACGACATGGTCGAGCCCGACCGCGGCCTTCTCCGTGGCCCGGGGCGTCTCCACCATCTCCGGCCTCGCGCCGGGCGCCTCGGCCACCGCGACCCTCAAGTCGGTGTCCGTGCAGGACGTCGAGGTCCGCGAGCACATCGCCCTGCCCAAGACGGCGGCCTCCCTCTACCAGGGCTGGGAGCTGCGGCGGCAGGCCGACGGGTCCGCCTATCGCGGCCGCCTCGAGCTGGCGGCCTCGGGCAAGGCCGTGCTCGTGGTGACCAAGGTCTGGAAGGGGAAGGAGACCGCGCTCGGTCGCGCGGACCTGCCCTCGACCGTGACGACCGGGTCCACCGTGGCCGTCGCCTTCCGGGCGGTGGGCACGACCACCGTGTCCGTCCAGGGCAAGGCCTGGGTCCGCGGATCGGCCGAGCCCGCGTGGCAGGTGTCGGTGAGCGACTCGGCCGCCGACCGGGTGGCGGCTCCCGGCGCCGTCGGCATCTGGCAGTACGCGAGCACCGGCAACAAGGCCCCCGTCGAGACCAGCTTCGACGACCTCGTCGTCACGAGCTCGCCCCAGACGGCCGTCCCGGCCCCCGAGCCCGTCCCGGTGCCCGCACCGGTCCCGGCGCCCACGACGCCGGCCCCGGTCCCGGCCCCCACCACTCCGGCGCCCACGACGCCGGCCCCGGTCCCCGCGGTCTCGCAGGGCTCGCTCCCGGTCGGTGGCGCGTCCTACGCGGTCCCGGCGGGCGCGGTCGTCGTCTCGCCGAGTGGCAACGACTCGGCGGCGGGCACGCAGGCGGCCCCGCTCCGCACCCTCGCGGCCGCGATCGCGAAGGCTCCCTCGGGGGGGACGGTCGTGCTGCGAGCCGGCTCCTACAACGAGGGCGTCGTCGTCCCGTTCCAGAAGAAGCTGACGATCCAGTCCTTCCCCCGGGAGGCCGTGTGGCTCGACGGTTCCGTGCCGGTCTCGACGTGGCAGCGGTCGGGCTCGGGCTGGAGCACGCCGTGGTCGTTCTTCCCGTCCGCCGACATCGGTGGCTCGGTCGACAACCCCCGCTTCGTCTCGCCCTCGTTCCCCTACGCGGCCCGACCCGACCAGGTCTTCCTCGACGGCGTCCAGCTGACCCAGGTGGCTCCCTCGCAGCTCGCTCCCGGAACCTTCGCGCCCGACCCCGCCGGCGGGCGGGTGCTGATCGGCAGCGACCCCGCCGGTCACGAACTCCGGATCAGCAACAAGCAGCAGGCGATCTGGGTGCAGTCGCCCGACTCGACGGTGCGTGGTCTCGGCATCCGCCGGTACGCGACCCCCAACGCGGACAAGGGCGCGATCCGCTTCGGCAACACCGGTGGCACCGCCGAGAACCTGGTCGTCCAGGACAACGCGATGATCGGCATCAACCTCGAGAACAACGGTGGGCGTCTGCGTCACCTGACGGTCGAGCGCAGCGGCCTGCTCGGCGTCGGCACCAACGCCTCCTACGACCTCGAACTGACCGATTCGGTCGTGCGCCAGAACAACTGGCAGCGCTTCAAGGAGGCGCCCGTGTCGGGCGGCGTCAAGATCACCCGGTCCCGTGGCGTGACGGTCACCAACAACGACATCAGCCGCAACTACAGCTCGGGCCTGTGGCTCGACGAATCGGTGTACGACAGCAAGGTCACCGGCAACACGGTCGACGGCAACGAGTGGACGGGCATCCAGCTCGAGCTCTCGAGCAAGGCCGTCGTGGCGGACAACGTCATCACCGGTGGCAAGGCCGGGCTGCAGATCATGGACACCGACGACGTCCGGGTCTACAACAACTCGATCGGCGGCTTCAGCGAGTTCGGCATCAAGGTCACGCAGGACGAGCGCCGTCAGGCGACCGCCCCGACCGGCCAGGACCGCCGCCGCCCGATCCCCGACCCCACCATGACGTGGGTGACCGGCAAGATCACCATCGCCAACAACGCCTTCGGCAGCGGTGGTCGGTACCAGGTGTTCGTGCTCGACAGCAAGACGAACCGGTCGGCCGACTCGATGGGCATCACCGTCTCGGGAAACGCCTTCAACCAGCGCCGGACCGCGGCCCAGGCCACGCTGGTCGGCTGGGGCGGCGGCGACAACAAGACCGTCACCCGGTTCGACACCGCGGTCGCCCTGTCGGCCAAGAACTCGTCCTGGCGCAACGTCGAGACCCAGCAGGTGCTCGACCTCGGCGGCATGACGAGCCTGCTGACCTCGTCGCTCGGCATCGTGTCGGCCCTGCCGTCCGACATCGCCGCGCTCCTCGGCCAGCCCGGGACGGCGCGACGCATCGGCGCCTTCTGACCGACCCGACGGAGCCCGGCCCCGGCCGGGCTCCGTCACCCGTCAGGAGGCGCGGGTCGGCTTCCCGACACCGCCTACGATTGACCCCGTGATCCTGGCCATCGACACCTCAGCCGGTTCGTCCGTCGCCGTCGTCGACCGTGACGGCGGCGTCCTCGCCGAGCACACGGTCGCCGACACCCGGCGTCACGCCGAGGTGATCGGCCGCCTGATCGACGACGCCCTGCGCGAGGCCGGCGTCGCCCCGGCCGAGCTCTCGGCCGTGGTCGCCGGTCGCGGCCCCGGCCCCTTCACGGGCCTGCGCGTCGGCATCGCCGCCGCCCGCGCCTTCGCCTTCGGCGCCGGCGTGCCGTGCCTGTCGGTCGGCAGCCACGACGCCGTCGCGTTCGAGCGGCTCTCGGCGGTGGCCGGCCGCTCCGTCGGCACCGCCGGCGGGCCCGTCGACGCGCCGCTCGTCGTCGTCACCGACGCCCGCCGCCGCGAGGTGGCGTACAGCTCGTGGTCGGGGCTCGACGACGACGGCCTGCCCGTGCTCGTGGCCGGCCCCGCCCTCGTGAGGCCGGCCGACCTCGACGAGGCGACCGGCGCCTCCTCGTCCTGGCCGCGCACCGACCCCGACGCGACGACGGTCTCGGCGGCCGCCCTGGGCATGCTGGCCGAGCGGCTCTTCGAGCACGGTCGCGCGTTCGCCGACGCCGAGCCGTTGTACTTGCGCGAGCCCGACGTCACCCCGTCGGCCGGTCCCAAGCCGGTCACACGATGAGCGTCCTGCTGCGGACGGCCACCCTCGACGACCTCGACGGCATCATGGCCATCGAGACCTCGACCTTCGCGACCGACGCCTGGTCGCGGGCGAGCATGACGCACGAGCTCACCGCCCCCGGCGGTCGGTACCTGGTCGCCACGGCTGAGGAGGACGACACCACCGTCATCGGTTACGCGGGCATGCTGGCACTGAAGGGGGCCCCCGAGGCCGACATCCAGACCATCGCCGTGCTCGCCGAGCACCAGGGTCAGGGGCTCGGTCGGGCGATGCTGACCCAGCTGCTCACCGAGGCCCGTCAGGGCGGGGTGCGCGAGGTGTTCCTCGAGGTGCGAGCCGACAACCCCGGGGCGCAGCACCTCTACGAGACGCTCGGCTTCGAGCAGATCGCCGTCCGCACGCGCTACTACATGCCCGACGGGGTCGACGCGGTCGTCATGCGACTGAGCGTCCCGCCGGCCGCCACCGAGACCACACCGGGCCCCGTCGAGCCTTTCGGCGACGCGCCCCTCGACGAACAGGACGTCCGCCCGTGACCGTCACCCGCGCCTCCTCGTCCGCCGTCGCCGAGCCGGTCGTCCGCGAGCCCCTCGTGCTCGGCATCGAGACCAGCTGCGACGAGACCGGCATCGGCATCGTGCGCGGCCGCACCCTGCTCGCGAACGTCATCTCGTCCTCGATGGACGAACACGCCCGCTACGGCGGCGTCGTGCCCGAGGTCGCCGCGCGCGCCCACCTCGAGGCACTCGAACCCGCCCTCGCCGCGGCGCTCGCCGAGGCCGGCGTCACGACGGCCGAACTTGACGCGATCGCCGTGACGAGCGGGCCCGGGCTCGCCGGGGCGCTCATGGTCGGCGTCGGCGCGGCCAAGGCCCTCGCCCTGGCGACGGGCAAGCCCCTCTACGCCGTGAACCACCTCGTCGGCCACGTCGGAGCCGATGTGCTGCGCGAGGACGGCAGCGAACTCGAGCTGCCGACCATCGCGCTGCTCGTCTCGGGCGGCCACACCTCGCTGCTGCACGTGCGCGACCTCGTCGACGACGTCGAACTGCTCGGCGAGACCATCGACGACGCCGCGGGCGAGGCCTTCGACAAGGTCGCCCGCCTGCTCGGCCTGCCCTACCCCGGCGGGCCGCAGATCGACCGCGTCGCCGAACGCGGCGACCCCAGGGCCGTCCGCTTCCCGCGGGGGCTGACCCTGCCGAAAGACCTGGCGAAGCACCGGTACGACTTCTCGTTCTCGGGCCTCAAGACGGCCGTCGCCCGGTGGGTCGAACAGCGTCGCAGCGAAGGAGGCGCGGTGCCGGTCGCGGACGTCGCCGCCAGCTTCCGCGAGGCCGTCGCCGACGTCCTGCTCACCAAGGCGCTCGCGGCCTGCGCCGACCGGGGCGTGCCCCGCCTGCTGCTCGGCGGGGGAGTCGTCGCCAACGCCCGCGTGCGCGAGCTCGCGGCCGAACGGTGCGCGGCGGCCGGGGTCGAGCTGCGCGTGCCGCCCCTCTCGCTGTGCACCGACAACGGCGCCATGATCGCGGCGCTCGGCGCCGAACTCGTGTCGCGGGGCCGGGCACCGTCGCCGCTCGACTTCGGGGCCGACTCGACGTTGCCCGTGACGACGGTCCAGGCGGTCTGAACCCCGAGGCGATGCCTAGGAGGCCCGTCCTCGGCCGCAGGCCGACCGTCGCCGATAGCATGGGCGCTCGACCGACCGCGGCCGTCACCGGCCGAACCTCACCAGAAGGACGTCTCCCGATGACCGACCAGAACCCCTCCCCCCACGGCCAGCCCTCGTCGCAGAACCCGTACCAGGGCCAACAGCCGGCTTACCCGGGGCAGCCCTCCGGTGGTCAGCCGGCCTACCAGGGGCAGAACGGCGCTCGCCCCGGTCAGCGCAACACCCTCGCCCTCGTCTCGATGATCCTCGGCATCGCCGGCTTCCTGACCTCGATCACGGCCCTCGGTGCCATCGTCACCGGCCACATGGCGTTGAGCCAGATCAAGAAGCGGGGCGAAGAGGGCCGCGGGATGGCCCTGACGGGTCTCATCCTCGGCTACGTCGTCGTCGCTCTGACGATCATCGGCATCATCCTGCTCGTGGTCGTGTTCGGCGCCATCGCCAGCAACCCCGACCTCTACGACGGCAGCTACAACTCGTAGGTCGTCCTCGCGTCGTCGGGCGTCGCCTCCCAGGGGCCGCTCATCACGACCCTCGCTAGCATGACGGGGTCCGCACCGCGTGGTGCGGGCCCTTTCGTGTCCCGGGACGCGACCGTCACAGGCGTGACCGGCCGTTCCGGCGGCACGACCGACGCACCGCTCGCGAAAGGCAGCTGATGGCCACCGACGACACCACCCCCGAGAAGCCGTCCTCGGCGCCGACCGCGCCCTCGGCGCCGACGCCGCCCGCGGCACCCACCGCGCCTCCCACGCGCCCGTCCGAGGGGGGCGGTGCGGCCACCGCCTCGCCGCCGCTGCCGCCGACCGTCTTCCCGGGGGCCGCGTCCCAGCCGCCCGCCACGCAGCCGCCCGCGTCGTCCCCGTACGCCTCGCAGCCGCCCGCGTCGTCGCCGTACGGCGGGGCCGGGGTGCCTCCGACGGGGTCGGCGCCCTACGGCGCACCCCAGGGGGCTCCGGCGCCGCAGTCCCGCCCGGGGCAGGTCCCGCCGGGTGCGCCCCAGCCGCCCCGGCCGCCCTACGGCCAGCCGGGTGCGCAGCCGCCGGCAGGGTACGGGCAGCAGGGCTACGGTCAGCAGTCCGGGTACGGCCAGCAGTCGGCCTACGGCCAGCCGCCGCAGGGCCCGCAGTCGGGCTACGGCCAGCCGCAGGGCCAGCAGCCTGGCTACGGGCAGCAGTCGGGCTACGGCCAGCAGTCCCAGGGTCAGCAGCCCTCCGGTCAGTCCGGTGCGCCGTACGGTCAGCAGGCGTTCGCCCAGCAGGGCCAGCCGGGTGCGCAGTACGGCCAACAGGGCCAGCCGGGCGCGCAGTACGGCCAACAGGGCCAGCCGGGCGCGCAGTACGGCCAACAGGGCCAGCCGGGCGCGCAGTACGGCCAACAGGGCCAGCCGGGCGCACAGTACGGTCAGCAGCCCTACGGCTCGCCCTACCCGCCGTACGCCTCGGCGGGTGCCGCTCAGCCCCCTCGACTGCTCAGCCTGCTCTCGATGATCGGCTCGATCGCCGGTCTCGTGCTGGCACCCTTCACCTTCGGGCTCTCGATCGTGGCGTCCATCGCGGGCGTCGTGCTCGGTCACCTGGGCATGTCGCGTGAGCGTCACGCCCGCGGGTTCTGGCTCACCGGACTGATCGTGGGCTACGCCGGCGTCGTCCTGATCGTGATCGGCTGGGTGGCCTTCGGTCTCTTCATCGCCGGCTTCTCGTCGAGTTCCGACTACTACGGCGGGTACTGACCCCTCTCGACCGGACGAGGGGCGGCTGCCTCGCCCTGAGGCAGCCGCCCCTCGCCCTGTCGCCCCTCCTCTGCGGGTGAACCCGGGGGCGGAAAGCCGGCACGGGCGAGGTGCCCCGGGGTCGGGACGAGCTATCGTGGCCTGCCACCACCCGAACCGTTCCCCGGCACCCGAATGCGACACGGAGGACCGATGTCCGCGCCTGCCCGCGACCACGCCGCCGTCGACCCTGCCCAGGCCCGGAACCGGGCCGACGTCCTCGGGAACGTCCTCGATCCGCGGCGCAACGCGTACAACCTGATCCGCCTCGTCATGGCATCCGCGGTCGTCATCTGGCACTCCGTCCCCCTCACCGGCCACGACATCGGTTTCGAGCCCGCTCGGCAGCTCGCGTCGCGCCTGCCGGTCGACGTGTTCTTCGCGATCTCGGGCTACCTCATCGTCATGTCGTGGTCGAGGACTCCGCAGGTCGTCGCATTCCTGCGTGCGCGTGTGCTCCGGATCTTCCCGGCGTTCTGGGTGTGTCTCGTGCTCACCGCCGCCGTCTTCGCCCCGGTGTCGCTGCTCATCCGCGGTGTCCCCGCGCCGGACGGTTTCGTGGGCGACGCCGTCTCGTACGTCGTCCGCAACGGCCTCCTGCGCGTGTGGCAGTACGACATCGCGGGCACGCCCCTCGGCACGCCGGTCGAAGGGGCCTGGAACGGTTCCCTCTGGACCCTCGGCTGGGAGTTCGCCTGCTACCTCGGCGTCCTCCTGCTCGGTGTCGTCGGCCTCCTGCGCTCGCGCTGGGCCCTTCCCGCCGCCTACGTCCTCTGCACCGTGGGCGTGGCGGCGAGCACGTACGGCGGCATCCACAACTGGTACCTGACCAACGGGTCGCGCTTCGGCATCGTCTTCGTCGCGGGGGCCCTGGTCTACCGCTGGCGGAACAGCATCCCGGTCCGGCCCTGGCTGCTCGTCCTGGCCGCCGTGATCGTGCTGGCCTCGTCGGCCCTGCCCGACTACGGCCTGGTGGCCGCGCTCCCGCTCGCATACCTCGCGCTCGGCGTCGGCGCGCTCGTCACACACCCGAGGGCGTCGATCCGCACAGACATCTCGTACGGCACCTACATCTACGGTTTCCCGCTCCAGCAGCTGCTCGCGACGGCGGGGGCGGCGGCATGGGGCGTTCCGCTCTTCGCCCTGGTGTCGCTGGCGGCCACCTTCGCCGTGGCCACCCTCAGCTGGCACCTCGTCGAACGGCCGACGATGAAGTTCAAGAGACGCCGACCGGCCGTCGGCCCCACCGATCCCGTCGCGACGGTCGCCTGACCGCAGTCAGCCTCACCGACCCGCCCGGCGTCAGACCAGGCGCTCGCAGAGCAGGGCCGTGTGCCGCCCCGCGACCCGGGTCAGCACGAGGGTCGCCGATCCGGTGCCCTGCAACGAGAGTCGTTTGCGGAACGTCGCGGGATCGACGTCGACCCCGCGCTTCTTGATCTCGAGGCGGCCGATGCCCCGCGCCCGCAGCTCGCGCTTCAGCGTCCGCTCGTCGAGCGGGAAGGTCTCGAGCACGCGGAAACCCTGCGCGAAGGGGGTGTCGACCCGCGCCTCCGTCGTCAGCCAGGCGATGTCGCGACTGATCATGCGGGCGTCGATCGACCGGGCCAGGTCGCCGATCAGGCGCGCCCGGATGACGGCACCGTCGGGCTCGTAGAGGTACTCGCCGAGGTCGCCCGGGTCCACGTCGTCCGAGTCGGCGGCGGCCGTCAGCTCGGACGCCCCGGAGGCGCTGACCACCAGTGCGGACCGGCCCACTCCCGGCCGCGCGAGCGGACCGAACCACACGCCCACCTCGACCACGTCGCGGTCGACCGAGATCCACTGGCACTCGGCGTCGGCCGGCAGCAGCTCGCGGTCGACGCCCGGGCCGAGCTTCACGCCGGTGGGCAGGCGGTCGGCGAAGCCGAAGGCGACGTCGAGGCCGGGGGACCAGTCGGCCGGGTCGGCGAGGCGCTTGGTGGCGGCGTGGCCGGCCGTCCGTCGCGCCGGGTCGAGGAAGACGCCCTCGACGCCCCCGAGGTCGGTGGTCGCGGCGTCCCCCTGCTCGACCCGCGACGACGGCCACGGCGCGAGGTTGTACGAGGCGACGGCCGCGGTGACCTCGTCGCGGTCGACGGCGAGCACGTCGAGGTCGAGCGCGGCGAACGCCAGGGCGTCGCCACCGATGCCGCAGCCGAGGTCGGCCACGCTGCCGATGCCCGCCGCGGCGTAGCGTCCGGCATGGCGCGCGGCGACCGGGAGGCGCGTGGCCTGTTCGAGGCCCGCCTCGGTGAACAGCATGCGGCTCGCGAACTCGCCGAACTTGGCCACCGCGCGGCCACGGAGCCGGGCCTGGGTGAGCACCGCCGACACGAGGGCGGGGGAGTGGCCCTGCTTGCGCAACGCGGCCACCGTGCCGACGACGTCGTCGCCGGAGGCGCCGCCCGTCGGCAGCGAGTCGAGCAGCCGCAGCCCCTCGGGCGAGAGGACTTCGAGCAGCTCGGAGGAATCCATGTCGTCCAGTGTGACGCACGCGGGCCGACGCGTTGGCACTCGGATTGACCGAGTGCCAGTCTCGTCCTACAGTTGTTCTGGCACTCGCCCCCGGCAAGTGCCAGCCCCCATGTTTTCGTAGCACCGAGAAAGAAGAGGTCACCCGTGTCGGTCAGCATCAAGCCGCTCGAAGATCGCATCGTCATTCGTCAGGTCGAAGCCGAGCAGACCACTGCTTCGGGTCTCGTGATCCCCGACACCGCCAAAGAGAAGCCCCAAGAGGGTGAAGTGGTGGCGGTCGGCCCGGGCCGCATCGACGACAACGGCAACCGCGTGCCGCTCGACGTCGCCACCGGCGACAAGGTCATCTACAGCAAGTACGGCGGAACCGAGGTGAAGTACGGCGGAGAAGACCTGCTCGTGCTCTCGGCTCGCGACGTCCTGGCGGTCATCGTCCGCTAGCACCTCGGCACGGCTCCGGCCGTGCTCCGCGACCCCGGTCGCCGTCCCGAAGGCCCCTGCTCCGGCAGGGGCCTTCGTCGTGTCGGCGACGTGGCCGCGAGCGTCCGCTCGTCCCCAGGCGTGATCGTCCGTCGATCGATCCACGGTGGCAGGAGTGGCCGTTCCGGTGGTGGGCGCAGCCACCTAGAGTCTCCTGGTGACCTCGACCCGCGCCTCCTCGTCCCCCTCCGCCCCGACCTCGGGGCTCGGCGTCGCCGGGGCCGGCGGGGCGGGTCTGGCCTACGCCCTGGGGGCCTACGGGCTCTGGGGCGTGCTGCCGGTCTACTTCCTGCTGCTGGCCCCGGCCGGCCCGTTCGAGATCGTCGCCTGGCGGGTGCTGTTCTCGCTCGTCTTCTGTGCGGTGCTGCTCGTCGTGACGGGGGCGCTGCGGTCGTTCCTGGCCCTGCTGCGTCAGCCCCGCGTGGTGGGCACCATGGGGCTGGCGGGGGCGTTCATCGTCGTCAACTGGACGGTCTTCATCTCGGCGACGCTCAGCGGGCACGTGGTCGAGGCGGCGCTCGGCTACTTCATCAACCCGATCGTCACGGTCCTGCTCGGCGTGGTGGTGCTGCGCGAGCGTCTGCGCACGACCCAGTGGGTGGCCGTCGGGCTGAGCGCCGTCGCCGTCCTCGTGATCGCGATCGGGGCGGGCAGGCCGCCGTTCATCTCGCTCGTCCTCGCGTTCTCGTTCGGGCTCTACGGCCTGGTGAAGAAGCAGGTCGGTGGTCGGGTCGACGCGGTCGGCGGGCTCACGCTCGAGACGCTGTGGATCGCACCCTTCGCGGCCGTCACCCTGATCGTGCTGCACGTGACGGGCCTCGGGGGCGGCGTCGTGCTGGGCACCGTGAGCGTCGGGCACACCCTCGCCACGGTCGGCACGGGCGTCATCACGGCCGTGCCGCTGCTGCTCTTCGCCTCGGCGACGCGTCGGCTGCCCCTGACGACCGTGGGGCTGACGCAGTACGTCGCCCCCGTGCTGCAGTTCGTGGTCGGGGTCGTCGTGCTCGGCGAGCACATGTCGACGGCGCGATGGGTCGGCTTCGCCATCGTCTGGGTCGCCTCGATCGTGCTCACCGTCGACATGGTGCGTGCGGGGCGGCGGTCACGTCGTCCGCTCGCGGTGGCGCCGACCGCCTAGAAGCGACCATCCCTCGCAAAGTCACGAATGGCTAACGAAACGTCACTTTGACGTCGAGAACACACGCCAGAAACATTCGACCCCTAGTTTCGGACCAATCGCGGCAGGTTCGACCGCCACCGGTCGGGCTGCACTGCCGCTGTCCACGAAAGGGTTCCACGGATGATCCGATCCAGCACCGCCCTCCGAGCACTGGCTCTCGCCGGCGCAGCCTCCGTGCTGCTCGCTGCCTGTTCGACGGCATCTCCCTCTGACGACGCGTCGTCGTCGTCGTCGGCCAAGGCCGATCCCGCCGCCAAGTGCGAGGTCGGTACGCCCAGCACCGATCCCTTCGCGATCGGCACCATGCTGCCGCTGACCGGAACCCTGGCCTACCTCGGCCCGCCCGCCATCGCGGGGGCGAACCTGGCCATCAGCGACATCAACGCCGCGGGCGGCGTTCTCGACCAGCCCGCCGAGATCTCGACCAGCACCGACTCGGGCGACAGCAACGACATGACCGTGTCGAGCAACGCCGCGACGGAGCTGATCGACGCCAAGGTGCCCGTCGTGCTCGGTGCCGAATCGTCGAGCGTCACGCTCAACGTGGTCGACCAGCTCACCAGCAACTGCATCATCGAGATCTCGCCGGCCAACACGGCGAGCTCGCTCAGCGGCTACTCGTCGTACTACTACCGGACCGCTCCGCCGGACTCGGTCCAGGGTTCGGCACTCGGCCAGCAGATCACGGCCGACGGCAACGCCAACGTCGCGTTCCTCGTCTTCAACGACACCTACGGCACGGGTCTCCGCGACTCGACGCAGAAGTCGATCGAGAGCTCGGGCGGCACCGTCGTCTACGGCGGCACCGGCAAGGGCGAGGAGTTCCCCCCCGGTCAGACCACGTTCTCGTCCGAGGTGTCCGCGGCCATCGCCGCCGAGCCCGACGCGATCGTCATCCTCGCCTTCGACGAGACCAAGTCGATCGTCCCCGAGCTGAAGAGCCAGGGCTGGGACATGAGCAAGGTCTACATGTCCGACGGCAACACGGCCGACTACAGCGCCGACTTCGAGCCCGGCACCCTCGAGGGCGCCAAGGGTACGATCCCCGGTGCCGACGCCAGCGCCGACTTCAAGTCGAAGCTCGTGGCCGGCTACCAGGCGAGCGAGGGCGGCGAACTGGCCGACTTCTCGTACGCGGCCGAGTCGTACGACGCCGTCATCCTGACCGCTCTCGCGGCGCAGGCCGGTGGCGGCACCGACGCCGGGACGATCCAGGCCAACATGGCCGCGGTCTCCGGCGCGAACGGCGGCACCGAGTGCACCACGTACGCGGACTGCAAGACCGCGCTGGACGCCGGTGACGACATCCACTACACCGGCCCCTCGGGCATCGGACCGTTCAACGACAACAACGACCCGTCGTCCGCCTCGATCGGCGTCTACACCTTCGACGCCGACAACAAGCCCGTCTACCAGACCGGCATCGAGGGCAAGGTCGAATAACAGCACCTCGCACCACCCGGGGCCCGGCACGAGTCATCGTGCCGGGCCCTTCGGCGTGCCCAGGAGGCGCGGAGCCGGACCACGGGCAGGTCGCGACGTCCGCGTCCTCCGACACCGCGCCTCCTCGTCCCGGGCCCGCCGGCCTTGGGGCCGCGCTCCCCTCTGCGCCGCGTTCCGTGCACCGCACCGCGTCGAGACCCGGTGTGCTGCACGAAACGCGGTGTGCAAGACGGCATGCCCCGGCACCGCGCCTCCTCGTCCCGGGCCCGCCGGCCTTGGGGCCGCGCTCCCCTCTGCACCGCGTTCCGTGCACCGCACCGCGTCGAGACCGGGTGCGCTGCACGACACGCGGTGCGCAGCCCCGGCGCCCCGCCCTGACGCCCAGCCCCGACGCCCCGCCGGGCGCACGCACGAGGCCCCGACCACGCCAGGGCGTGATCGGGGCCTCAGGGTGCCACCGGGGGCGTCAGGACGCGTCGACGTCCTTCGCGAGGGTGCCGAGGTAGAGCTCGATGACCTTGGGGTCGTCGGCCAGCTCGCGGCCGGTGCCCGAGTAGGCGTTGCGGCCCTGGTCGAGGACGTAGCCGCGGTCGCAGATCTGCAGGCAGCGGCGGGCGTTCTGTTCGACCATGATCACCGAGACGCCGGCCTTGTTGATGCGGCGGGTGCGGATGAACGTCTCGTCCTGGCGCACGGGCGACAGGCCGGCGGACGGCTCGTCGAGCAGCAGCACCTTCGGGTCCATCATCAGGGCCCGGGCCATGGCGACCGACTGGCGCTCGCCGCCCGACAGCGATCCGGCACGCTGGCCGCGACGATCGGCGAGCACCGGGAAGAGGTCGTAGATGACCTCGAGGCGCTCGGCGAACTTCTTGGGCCGCAGGAACATGCCCATCTGCAGGTTCTCCTCGATGGTGAGCGAGGGGAACACGTTGTTGGTCTGCGGGACGAAGCCGACGCCCGCCTCGACCAGCTTGTTGGCCTTGAGGTTCGTGATGTCGGTGCCGCCGAGGGTGACCGATCCCGAGTGGATCTTGACCTGGCCGAAGAGCGCCTTGAGCAGCGTCGACTTGCCGGCGCCGTTCGGGCCGATGATGCCGATCAGCTCGCCGGGGTAGCAGACGAGGTCGCACCCGTTGAGGATGTTGACGCCCGGCAGGTAGCCGGCGACGAGGTCCGTCGCGTTCATGACCGGTTCGACGCCGGCGAACTTCTCGGTGCCCGGGTGCTTGGGGGCGGTGGTGGCACCCGCGCCGTCCTGTGCCGTGCTCATCGCTTGTCTCCGCTCTGCCGTCCGTCGGACAGCTGGTCGTCGGCCGCGTTCGTGGCCTGCGGGGTCGAGGGGTCGGGGTGGCCGGGCAGGTCGCGTCCCGCGACGCCGCCGGTGGACGAGGAGGCGCTGGTCGCCTCGGCCGCGCGGGCCGCGTCCTCGCGCGCCACCTCTTCTTCGAGTTGTTCGAGCGTGGCGTCGTCGAGCAGCGAGTCGTCGCCCAGGTCGGTGTCGTGGTGCGCACCCAGGTAGGCGTCGATGACGGCCTGGTCGTCCATGACCGTGTCGGCCGGGCCCTCGGCCACGATGCGACCCTCGGCCATGACGATCACCCAGTCCGAGATGTGACGGACCATGTGCATGTCGTGCTCGACGAAGAGCACCGTGGTGCCGTCGTCACGCAGGCTCTGGATGTGCCCCAGCAGCGACTGCGTCAGCGCCGGGTTCACGCCGGCCATCGGCTCGTCGAGCATGATCATGGCCGGGTCGCTCATCAGGGCGCGGGCCATCTCGAGCAGCTTGCGCTGGCCGCCCGAGAGGCTGCCGGCGAAGTCGTCCTTCTTCTCGAGCAGCTTGAACCGGGCGAGGAGGTCCTCGGCCTTCGCCTCGATCTCTCGCTCGCGCTTGCGCCAGAGCGGCGCGACGATCGCGACGAAGAAGTTCTCGCCGGGCTGGTCCTTCGCACCGAGCAGCATGTTCTGCATCACCGTGAGCCGCGAGAGCGCCTTGGTCAGCTGGAACGTGCGTACCATGCCCGAGCGGGCGACCTTGGCGGCGCCGACGTTGCCCATGGCCTTGCCCTCGAACACCCACTTCGCGATGCCCGGGCCGCTGCGCTTGAACGCCGTGGGGGCCGACGAGGCCTTGTCGAAGCCGGTCAGCAGGTTGAAGAAGGTCGTCTTGCCGGCGCCGTTGGGGCCGATCAGTGCCGTGATGGCACCGCGCTGCACCTCGACGTGGCCGACGTCGACGGCGGTCATCCCGCCGAAGCGTCGGACGACGTTGTCGACCGTCAGGATCGGGTCCGGCTTGGCCGACCCCGGGGTCCTCTCGACCGTGGTGAGCTTCGAGCGCAGGACGCTGCGGTCGTAGTCGTAGCCCTCGCGGCGGGGCAGCGTGCTGCCGCTCGGGGCCGGTCCGTTGGTGGTGCTCGAGGTGTCAGACACTGAACGCCAACTCCTTCTTCTTTCCGAGGATGCCCTGTGGCCTGAAGATGATCAGCAGCATCAGGGCGATGCCGACGAGGATGTACGAGAACTGCTCGGCCTGCTGGCCGTTCATGATGTTCGACGGGATGAAGTCGCCGGCGAGGGTCCGCACCAGCAGGCGGGTGACGAAGAACAGGATCGCTCCGAGCACCGGGCCGAACACGGTGGCCGCGCCACCGAGCAGCAGGGCCGTCCAGATGAAGAAGGTCATCGACCGTCCCATGCTGTCCGGCTGCACCGAGCTCGGCAGGACGTAGATGATGCCGGCGAGCGACCCCATCAGCGCACCGAGCACGAGGGCCTGCATCTTGTACGAGTAGACGTTCTTGCCGAGGCTGCGCACGGCGTCCTCGTCCTCGCGGATGCCCTTCAGCACGCGGCCCCACGGGCTGCGGCTGAGCAGGAAGACCAGCAGGCTGAGCAGGGCGACGATGCTCCAGCCGGCGATGCGGATCCACCAGCCGTTGACGCCGTTGTTCTCGTAGGTGAACCACAGGATCGTCGTCTGTCCGTCGGGCAGGGGCGACAGGGCGGTGAAGGCCTCGCGGTACGAGGCCCCGGGGATGCCGTTCGAGCCACCCGTCGTGGTCGTCAGGATGCTCGACCGTCCCACGTACCGGATGATCTCGGCCGAACAGATGGTGACGATCGCCAGGTAGTCGCCCCGCAGCTTCAGCGTCGGCACGCCGAGGATGAGCGCGAAGACCAACGAGCAGAGCAGCGCGATGATGACGGCGAGCCCGAGGGGCAGACCGTTGCTGATCGAGATGGCGAAGCCGTAGGCGCCGAGCAGCAGGAACGCCGCCTGGCCCATGTTGATCAGGCCGGTGAAGCCGAAGTGGATGTTCAGGCCGATCGCGGCGATGGCGAAGGCGGCCGTCGTGGGCGCGAGGGCCTCGGCGCTCAGCGCCCGCAGGAGTTCGATGAAGTACATGGTCGTGTCCCCTTAGCCCACTCGTTCTTTTCGCCCGAAGATGCCCTGTGGTCTGAACACGAGGATCAGGATCAGGATCAGCAGCGCCGTCGCGTACTTGAAGTCGCCGGGCAACCAGATGTTGGTCAGCTCGACGATGATGCCGATGATCAGCGAGCCGACCAGGGCGCCGAAGGCCGTGCCCAGGCCGCCCAGGGTGACGGCGGCGAAGATCAGCAGCAGGATCTGTAGACCGGTCATCCAGTTGACGCCGTTGAGCACGAGGCCGAGCATCACGCCCGACAGGCCGGCCAGGCCGGCGGCCAGCGTCCAGACCAGGCGGATGATGCGGTCGACGTCGATGCCCGAGGCCGCGGCGAGGGCCGGGTTGTCCGACACGGCGCGGGTGGCGCGTCCGGTGCGGGTCTTCAGCAGGAACAGTCCCGTGCCGACCAGCACGACCACCGAGATCGCCATCGCGACGTACGACTGGACGGTCAGGGTCACGCCGAGGAAGTCCACGGTGGTCGGGTTGTCGCGGTCGATGCGCACGGTGCCGGCGCCGTAGAAGTACTGGAAGGCGTACTGCAGGGCGATCGAGAGGCCGATGGTCACGATCATCAGCTGCGTGAGGCTGAGTCGGCGTTTCCGCAGCGGTTTCCAGATCGCCAGGTCCTGCAGGTAGCCCGTGGCCGCACAGATCACCGTGCTGAGCACCGCGGCCAGGATCAGCGGCATCCCGATCGAGGTGAACGAGTAGGCCAGCAGACCGCCGAGGGTCACCTGCTCGCCGTGCGAGAAGCTGCTGAGGCCCGTCGTGCCGTAGATCAGCGACAGGCCGATGGCGGCGAGGGCGAGCAGCAGGCCGAGCCGGATGCCCGAGGCGAACTGCTGCGCGAAGCGGTCCCAGTTGAAGCTCGTCGCGGCCGCCTCGCCGCTCGTGGCGCCTTCCTCGGCGGTGAGGGCGAACAGGGCGCTCGCCGTGGCCCCGAGGTTCACGGTCACGGTGCGCTCGGCGTTGTCGGCGTTCACCAGGAACTGGCCGTCGGGCAGGGTGTCCTGGTCGACCGTGACGGTGTAGCTGCCGGCCTCGGTCACCGCGATGCTCCATCGACCGGTGTCGTCGGTGGTCGCGGTCTGCTCGTCGCCGGTCGCGTTCGTCGCGATCACGTCGACGCCCGAGGCGGGCTCCCGCTCGCTGTCGTTGATCGTGCCCTGGATGCAGCCGGTCGTCGCGTCGGTGGTGCAGGCGGCGGCCGCGGCGTGGGCGGCCATCGGGGCGAACGCCCCCATGAAGGTCGCCAGGAGCCCGAGCAGTACGGCTGAGGCCGTCACGATCAGGGACTGCCGCAGCCGTGGCCGCGACGCGATGGTCGTCGAGAGTCTCACAAAACCTCCTGGTGGGAAGCGCCCCGTCGAGATTCGGGCGGTCTCGTTCTGCTCCCGGGGCGTCGTCGTCGCTGACAGTAACTCCGCTGTGTGTCGAGCATGTTTCAGGTGCGAGACGGAGTGGAGTCGGTACAGAATCCCCCATGTCGAGCGAGAATCACGAATCTTCCGTGTGTCGGATCGGTAACGGTGCCGTTCCGTTGCGTCCCCGGGGGCCGCGCCGCGCCTCCTGGTCGTCCGCGAGGGACGCGCCCGACAGGAATGCAGGAGGCGCGGGCTGGGTTAATATCGACTACCGGACTCGACGGCGAACCGGTGCCAACCCACCCACCCTCATCTCGCTCCTTCGAAGGGGACTCATGGACCAGCCGGACCCGTTCGGATTCATCGGACTCACCTACGACGACGTCATGCTGCTTCCGGGCCGCACCGACGTCATCCCGAGCGAGACCGACACCTCGTCGCAGCTCACCAAGCGCATCCGGGTCGCGGTGCCGCTGCTCTCGGCCGCGATGGACACCGTGACCGAGTCGCGCATGGCCATCGCCATGGCGCGCCAGGGCGGCATCGGCATCATCCACCGCAACCTCTCGATCTCCGACCAGGCCGCGCACGTCGACAAGGTCAAGCGCAGCGAGTCGGGCATGATCACCAACCCCGTCACGACGACGCCCGACGCCACGGTGGCCGAGGTCGACGCGCTGTGCGGGCAGTTCCGCGTCTCGGGCCTCCCGGTCGTCGAGGGCGACGGCACGCTGGTCGGCATCATCACCAACCGCGACATGCGCTTCGTCTCGCCGTTCGAGATGTCGACGACGCTCGTCCGCGACGTCATGACGAAGGCCCCGCTGATCACCGCACCCGAGGGCGTCGACCCCGACTCGGCGATCGCCATCTTCGCGCAGCACAAGATCGAGAAGCTGCCCCTGGTCGACGAGGCCGGGCACCTGCGCGGCCTCATCACCGTCAAGGACTTCGACAAGAGCGAGAAGTACCCCGACGCCACGAAGGACGACGAGGGCCGCTTGCGGGTCGGCGCCGCGATCGGCTTCTTCGGCGACGCGTGGGAGCGCGCCGGCGCCCTGCGTGACGCGGGGGTCGACGTGCTCGTGGTCGACACCGCCAACGGCGAGAGCTCGGGCGAACTCGACATGATCCGCCGCATCAAGGCCGACCCGAGCTTCGCGCACATCGACGTGATCGGTGGCAACGTCGCCACGCGCAGCGGTGCCCAGGCGCTGATCGAGGCCGGCGCCGACGCCATCAAGGTCGGCGTGGGGCCGGGGTCCATCTGCACCACCCGCGTCGTCGCGGGCGTGGGCGTGCCCCAGGTCACGGCCGTCTACGAGGCGTCCCTCGCCGCACGCGAGGCCGGCGTCCCGGTCATCGCCGACGGCGGGCTGCAGTACTCGGGCGACATCGCCAAGGCCCTCGTGGCCGGCGCCGACACGGTCATGCTGGGCTCGTTGCTCGCCGGTTGCGACGAGAGCCCGGGCGACCTGGTCTTCGTGGGCGGCAAGCAGTTCAAGAACTACCGCGGCATGGGCTCGCTGGGAGCGATGCAGACCCGCGGCAAGAACACGTCCTACTCGAAGGACCGGTACTTCCAGGCGGACGTGCCGAGCGACGACAAGCTCATCCCCGAGGGCGTCGAGGGCCAGGTGCCCTATCGCGGCGCGCTCAACAACGTCGTGTACCAGCTCAGCGGCGGACTGCGTCAGTCGATGTTCTACGTCGGCGGGCGCACCGTGGCCGAGCTCAAGTCCAAGGGCAAGTTCGTCCGCATCACCGCGGCCGGCCTGAAAGAGAGCCACCCGCACGACCTCCAGATGGTCGTCGAGGCCCCGAACTACCGCCGGTGATGCCGCCGGGCCGGGGGCTCGACCCCCGGCTCCGGTAGGGTGGCACGGTGACTGAGGTAGAGATCGGCGTCTCCAAGCGAGCCCGCCGCGCGTACGCGTTCGACGACATCGCCATCGTTCCGAGCCGGCGTACGCGCGACCCGCGCGACGTCTCGGTCGGCTGGTCCATCGACGCGTTCCAGTTCGAGTCGCCGGTCATCGCCGCGCCCATGGACTCGGTGGTCAGCCCCGCCACGGCCATCCGCATCGGCCAGCTCGGCGGCCTCGGCGTCCTCGACCTCGAGGGCGTCTGGACGCGGTACGACGACCCCGAACAGGTCCTCGCCGAGATCCGTGAGCTCTCCGACGACGACTCGGTCGCCCGCATGCAAGAGATCTACAGCGAGCCGATCAAGCCTGAGCTCGTCCGCGACCGCCTCGCCGAGATCCGGGCAGCCGGGGTCACCGTCGCCGGTGCCCTCAGCCCGCAGCGCACCCAAGACCTGTACCAGACGGTCGTCGACGCCGGCGTCGACCTCTTCGTCATCCGGGGCACGACGGTCAGCGCCGAGCACGTCTCGAAGAGCAGCGAGCCGCTCAACCTCAAGAAGTTCATCTACGAGCTCGACGTCCCCGTCATCGTCGGCGGGGCCTCGACCTACACGGCCGCGCTGCACCTCATGCGCACCGGTGCCGCGGGCGTCCTCGTCGGGTTCGGGGGCGGCGCAGCCAGCACGACCCGCGCCTCCTTGGGCATCCACGCACCCATGGCGAGCGCCGTGGCCGACGTGGCGGGCGCACGCCGCGACTACCTCGACGAGTCGGGCGGACGCTACGTGCACGTCATCGCCGACGGGGGCCTCGGCACCTCGGGCGACCTCGTCAAGGCCATCGCCTGCGGTGCGGACGCCGTCATGCTCGGTGCCGCGCTGGCACGGGCCGACGACGTGCCCGGTGGCGGCTACCACTGGGGCGCCGAGGCGCACCACCCCGAGCTGCCCCGCGGTCGCCGCATGCAGGTCGGCACGATCGGCTCGCTCGAGAAGATCCTCTACGGCCCGGCCACGACGGTCGACGGCACGTCGAACATCATGGGTGCGCTGCGACGCTCGATGGCGACCACGGGTTACAGCGATCTCAAAGAGTTCCAGCGCGTCGAAGTGGTTGTGGCCCCCTACCAGCCTCACTAGCGTTTGATGGGGTGGTCCGGTCGAGAGACCGGGCCGACCGAATCCAACGATGGAGGCTCGCATGGCCAAGTCCGCGTCCGTTTCGCTCTCCACGAAGCTCGGCCCCGACGAACGGGCCGCAGCCGTCGAGGCGTTGAAGACGAAAGAACTCGACATCCTCGTGATCGGGGGTGGCATCGTCGGAGCGGGTTCCGCGCTCGACGCCGTGACCCGCGGGCTGAGCGTCGGCATCGTCGAGGCCCGTGACTGGGGCTCGGGAACGTCGAGTCGCTCGTCGAAGCTCGTTCACGGGGGCATCCGCTACCTCGAGCAACTGAACTTCCGTCTCGTCCGCGAGGCCCTGATCGAGCGAGGCCTGCTGCTGCAGCGTCTCGCGCCGCACCTGGTCAAGCCCGTGCGGTTCCTGTACCCGCTGAGCAAACCGGTCTACGAGCGGTTCTACATCGGCGCCGGCATGGCGCTCTACGACATCTTCAGCTGGACCGGAGGCCGCCCGCCCGGCGTTCCCCACCACCGCCACCTCAGCAAGACGCAGGTGCTGCGCGCCATCCCGAGCCTGTCCAAGGACGCGGTCGTCGGTGGCCTCACCTACTACGACGCCCAGGTCGACGACGCCCGCTACGTCTCGTCGCTGGTACGTACCGCGTCGAGCTACGGCGCCCACGCCGCGAGCCGCATCCGGGTCGAGGGCTTCGTCAAGGTCGGCGAGCGGGTCGTCGGCGTGAAGGCCCACGACTACCAGACCGGCGAGCACTTCGAGATCCGGGCCAAGCAGGTCGTCAACGCGACGGGCGTCTGGACGGACGACACGCAGGCGATGGTCGGCGAGCGGGGTCAGTTCAAGGTGCGCGCGTCGAAGGGCGTGCACCTCGTGGTCCCGCGCGACCGCATCCACTCCGACATGGGCATGATCTTCCGCACCGAGAAGAGCGTCCTCTTCGTGATCCCGTGGGGCCGCCACTGGCTCGTCGGCACGACCGACACCGACTGGGACCTCGACAAGGCCCACCCCGCGGCCACGGCGGCCGACATCGACTACATCCTCGAGCACGTCAACAAGGTCATGGCCGTGCCGCTCACCCGTGCCGACGTCGAGGGCGTCTACGCCGGTCTGCGTCCGCTGCTGGCGGGCGAGTCCGACCAGACGTCGAAGCTGTCGCGTGAGCACATCGTCGCCCACACCGTGCCCGGGCTCGTCGTCGTGGCCGGTGGCAAGTGGACCACCTACCGGGTCATGGCCGAGGACGCCATCGACGAGGCCGTCGCGGCCCTCGACGGTCGCATCCCGTCGAGCACGACCATGGAGATCCCGCTGATCGGCGCCGAGGGGTACCACGCGGCATGGAACAAACGCGGCAAGATCGCCAAGGCCTTCGGCGTGCACAAGGTGCGCATCGAGCACCTGCTCAACCGTTACGGCACGACGACGGACGAGATCCTCGACCTGATCCGCGACGACCCCTCGCTCGCCGAGCCCCTGCCCGGGGCCGACGACTACATCCGGGCCGAGGTCGTCTACGCCGCGAGCCACGAGAGCGCCCTGCACCTCGAAGACGTCCTGGCGCGCCGCACCCGCATCTCGATCGAGGCCTGGGACCGCGGCGAGTCCGCCGCTCCCGTCGCCGCCAAGCTGATGGCCGGCGTGCTCGGCTGGAGCGACGACGAAGCCGAGGCCGAGGTCGCGAACTACCTCAAGCGCGTCGCGGCCGAGCGGGCGAGCCAGCTCGAGCCCGACGACGAGTCGGCCGACCGCGTCCGCCTCGAGGCGCCCGACATCACCTTCGGCTTCGACGAGGACGACATGGTCGTCGCCGGTGCCGACCAGGGAGGCGCGCCCAAGCCGGGCGAGAAGGTCACCGAGCCCGCCGGCACGCCGGGCGACGACACCTCGGCGTCCAGCCCGGGCGGTCGCCAGGGCTGACCCCGCGGTCGCTCGCGCGACCACCTGCAGGAGGCGCGGTGCCGGTTCGTCCGGCACCGCGCCTCCTGCACAGTGGGGCTGAAGGTATCGCGAAGCGATCCGCGACCCCAGCGCCGAGGGAGCCTGCGACCGAGGGTCGGCTTCGGTCGTGCGAGTCGGGAACAACATGCTGCCGGGCGACGTTCTCCCCACCACGAGCAGCCCGGCTGCCGCGGCCGAACCCGCCGCTAGGCTGAGACGACTGCCCCCGAGTCCACTGGAGACGAACCATGGTTGACGTGCGTCGAGTCAAGCTCCCCGGCGTGGGTGTGCTGCACACCTTCATCACCGACGACGGCGGCAAGTGCGGTGTGATCACGCACCGTTCGGGTCACAGCGACCTCATCACGTTCAGCGACGACGTCGACGGCGACCACGTCAAGAAGGTCTCGCTGCGTCTCAGCGAGGACGAGGCCCACACGCTCGCCGAACTCCTCGGCGGCACGCGCATCACCGAGTCGCTGTCGGCCCTCGACCAGATCCCCGGCCTCAGCATCGACTGGTTCACGGTCGACTACGACGACCACATCGCGGGGCAGCCGCTCGGCGACCTCGGCGCCAAGGGCGTCGTCGGCCTCACCGTCGTGGCGGTCGTCCGTGGCGATGCGGCCAACCCGGCGCCGTCGGGCGACTTCAAGGTGTTCCCCGGCGACACGCTCGTCGTGGCCGGGTCGCCCGAGAAGGTCGCCAAGGCGTTCTCGTTCTACCGCACGGGCGAGCTCAAGCACCGCTCGCCGGTCGACGCGCCGCCCGGGGGCTAGGCCGATGCACCTGGGTGAAGAGCTGATCGTCCTCGGCATCCTGCTGCTGATCGCGTACGTGCTCGGCCGCGCCGGCAAGCTGATCGGCCTGCCGTCGATCCCGATCTACATGATCGTCGGCCTGCTGGCCAGCACGAACACGGGGTGGTTCCCGCTCAGCTTCGAGTCCGACAACATCGAGCTGATCGCCATCTTCGGGTTGATCCTGCTGCTGTTCAACCTCGGCCTCGAGTTCGATCAAGACGAGTTCTTCTCGAACGCCGGGCGGTTGATCGTCTCGGGTGGCAGCTACATCGCCATCAACATGGGCGTCGGCCTGATCTTCGGTTTCATGCTCGGCTGGGGCACCCGCGAGGCGCTGATCATCGCGGGCATGACGGCGACGTCGTCGAGCGCGATCGTCACCAAGCTGCTGATCGAGCTGAACCGCCTGGCCAACCGCGAGACGCCGATGATCCTCGGCGTCACGGTCGTCGAAGACATCTTCATCGCGATCTACCTCGCGATCGTCTCGGTCGTGCTCAGCGGCGAGACCGACCCCGGGCCGGTGATCCTCAAGCTCGGCATCGCCTTCGCGTTCCTCGTCGTGATGTTCAGCGTGGCCCGATGGGGCGGCCGCGTCGTGTCGAGGCTCATGCGCACCCGCGACGACGAACTCTTCACCGTGCTCTTCTTCGGCCTGGCCGTGCTCTTCGCCGGCCTCGGCGAGGTGCTCGGCGTGACCGACGCGATCGGCGCCTTCCTCATCGGGCTGATCATCGGGGCGACGAAGTTCCGCAACCGGGTCGAGCAGTTCGCCCTGCCCATGCGCGACGTCTTTGGGGCGTTCTTCTTCCTGAACTTCGGCCTCGGGCTCAACCCTGCCCTTTTCCCGAGCGTGCTCGGCCCGGTGGCCATCGCGGTGGGCATGACGGTGCTGCTCAACGTCGGCGCGGGGCAGTTCGTCGCCTGGCTGAACAAGCTGGGGCCGCAGGCGGGCATCAACACGACGGTCATCCTCGTCAACCGGGGAGAGTTCGCGCTTATCCTGGCGACGCTGTCCGCCGGCGCGGGTCTCGACGAGCGGTTGCAGCCGTTCGCCGGTCTGTACGTGTTGATCATGGCGGTGCTCGGCCCCGTGCTCGCCTCGAACAGCGAGCGCATCGGCTCGGTGCTGCTGCGGTCGCGCAAGAAGGCCGAGCGCGCCGAAGCCGAGGCTCGTCGCCTCGAACGCGAGGCACGCAGCGGTGACGAGATCGCCCTGATGGAGGCCGCGCTCGCCGGTGACGACCTCGAGCAGACCGAGGTCACCGAAGACGACGACGAGCGCGAGACCGAGCGGGTCCGGGCCGTGGCGGCACGAGCCGCCGCAGGGCGGGACGCCGCGGGCCGTCGCGGTGCCGAGGGCGACGACGTCGACGGCACTGACGACGACGACCTGGACGACCTCGACGCGATGGACGCCGACGAGGCCCGGATCTGGGCCGAGCAGGCCGGCCAGCAGAGCGACCAGCGGGCCACGCGCCGTCGCGACCCCGAGTACTGACCCGCGCCCTACCGTCCCAGCGGGTTCGTGGGCGACGGGAGGTACGATCGCCTCCGTGACCCAGACCGAGCAGCGCCCCGCCCTCCTCGGCGTCGACGGCGAGCCGCTGCCCGCGACCATGTGGCACGTCGCCCGCCGGCCCCGGTGGATCGCGCTGCTGGGCCTCGCCTTGGTCGTGGCGGGCATCTTCGCCTGGCTCGGTCACTGGCAGATCGAGCGCAGCGTCGAGAGCGTGCAGGTCGTCAACCCCGAGACCGAGACCAGCAAGGTGTTGTCGTCCGTCGCCACCCCGCAGACGCCCTTCGCCGACTCGCTCGGCGCCCAGCGCGTGTCCGTCACCGGCGAGTTCGACCCCGACGACTTCGCCGTCATCGGTGACCGCGTCAACGGCGGCGAGACCGGCTACTGGCTGATCGGCCGCTTCGTCGACGCCGCCAACGGCGCCTCGCTGCCCGTGGGGCTCGGCTGGTCCGCGACCCGCGAGGGTGCCGAGGCCGCCGAGCCGTCCGTGGCCGCGACCTCGACCGTCACGGTCGAGGGCCGCTACTTCCCGTCCGAGTCGCCGACCGAGAGCGACTTCGAGAGCGGAGCGCAGACCGTCGTCTCGGTGGCCGCCCTGATCAACGAGTGGCCCGGCTTCGACGGCCAGGTCTACGGCGGCTACGTCGTCTCCGACGTCGCGCCCGCCTCGCTGAGCGAGATCGATTCCGCTCCGCCGGCCTCCGACGTGCAGTTCAACTGGCTCAACGTCTTCTACGCGATCGAGTGGGTCGTCTTCGCCGGCTTCGCCGTGTTCCTCTGGTTCCGGCTCGTCCGCGACGCGTTCGAGCGCGAGCACGAAGAAGCCGAGGAGGCGCGGGCCGAGGCGGACGCGCGCGGCGCGACCCAGCCGACCCGCGCCTCCTGACCCCTCGCGTCTCGGCCCCGGCCGGGCGGAGGGTCGGCCTCGTTCGACGTCGACAGGTGCCGTCCTGGCGCATCGACGGGCGCGGCTAGAATCGTGCCCATGCCTCTGAAGCCCCGGCAACGCGACATCCCGAAGATCCCGGGTGCCGTCAGGTTCTACAAGATCTCGGCGTACGTCACCGGCGTGATGCTGCTGCTGCTCATCTTCGAGATGGTGTTCAAGTACACGCCGCTTCAGCTCGAGATGCAGCTCGGCGGTCAGGGCGGGTTCCTCGTTCCGGTCGACTCGACCACCGGCTTCAACCTCTCGACGGCCATCCTCATCGCCCACGGCTGGCTCTACGTCGTCTACCTCTTCGCCGACTTCCGCCTCTGGAGCCTCATGAGGTGGCCGTTCTCGCGGTTCTTCCTCATCGCCCTCGGCGGTGTCGTGCCCCTGCTCTCGTTCTTCGTCGAGAGCCACATGACCAAGCTCGCGACGCGGCAGTACGAAGCCCTGACCGCCGAGACCACCCCCACGACCGAGGGAGCCCCCGCGTGACCGACGCACCCGAGACCGCCGAGGCGTCGGCGACGACCGCCGCCACGGCCCCCGCACCGGCCGAGCGTGCGCCCGAGACCGCCCAGAGCCCTGTGCTCGTGGTCGACTTCGGCGCCCAGTACGCGCAGTTGATCGCCCGCCGCGTGCGCGAGGCCAACGTCTACAGCGAGATCGTGCCGCACACGATCACCGCGGCCGAGATCGCCGAGAAGAACCCCGTGGGCATCGTGCTCAGCGGCGGGCCGTCGAGCGTCTACGAAGAGGGTGCGCCGAGCATCGACGCGGGCATCTTCGACCTCGACATCCCCGTGTTGGGCATCTGCTACGGCTTCCAGGCGATGGCCAAGGCGCTGGGCGGCGAGGTCTCGCAGACCGGCCAGCGCGAGTACGGCGCCACCGACGTCACGCTCGCCGAGGGTGACAGCACGCTGTTGTCGGGCCAGCCGACCTCGCAGACGACGTGGATGAGCCACGGCGACTCGGTGTCGAAGGCCCCCGCGGGCTTCGACGTCCTGGCCTCGAGCGCCTCGACCCCCGTCGCCGCCTTCTCGAGCGACGCCCGCAAGCTCTACGGCGTGCAGTGGCACCCCGAGGTCAAGCACTCGTCGTACGGCCAGGCCGTGCTCGAGAACTTTCTGCACCGTGCCGCCGGCATCCCCGCCGACTGGAACAGCGGCAACGTCATCGCCGAGCAGGTCGCCCGCATCCGCGAGCAGGTCGGTGACGCGCGCGTCATCTGCGGCTTGTCGGGTGGCGTCGACTCGGCCGTCGCCGCCGCGATCGTGCACGAGGCCGTCGGCGACCAGCTGATCTGCGTCTTCGTCGACCACGGTCTGCTGCGGGCCGACGAGCGTCGCCAGGTCGAAGAGGACTACGTCGCCTCCACCGGTGTGCGGCTCGTCACGATCGACGCCGAGCAGCAGTTCCTCGACGCCCTCGCCGGGGTGACCGACCCCGAGCAGAAGCGCAAGATCATCGGCCGCGAGTTCATCCGCAGCTTCGAGGCCGCCGCCGAGGCACTCGTGCTCGAGGCCGCGGCCGAGGGCGACTCGGCCGTGAAGTTCCTCGTGCAGGGCACGCTCTACCCCGACGTCGTCGAGAGCGGTGGCGGCACGGGCACGGCGAACATCAAGAGCCACCACAACGTGGGCGGGCTGCCCGAAGACCTGCAGTTCGAGCTCGTCGAGCCGCTGCGCACCCTGTTCAAGGACGAGGTCCGTGCCATCGGCCGCGAGCTCGGTCTGCCCGAGGTCATCGTCGGTCGCCAGCCGTTCCCCGGCCCCGGGCTCGGCATCCGCATCGTCGGCGAGGTCACGCACGAGCGTCTCGAGCTGCTCCGTGCGGCCGACGCGATCGCGCGTGCCGAGCTGACCGCGGCCGGCCTGGACGACGAGATCTGGCAGTGCCCCGTGGTGCTGCTCGCCGACGTCCGATCGGTGGGTGTGCAGGGCGACGGCCGCACGTACGGACACCCGATCGTGCTGCGTCCGGTGTCGTCGGAGGACGCCATGACGGCCGACTGGACGCGTTTGCCTTACGACGTGCTGGCCCGTATCTCGAACCGCATCACGAACGAGGTCGACGGCGTCAACCGAGTCGTGCTCGACGTCACCTCGAAGCCCCCGGGAACGATCGAATGGGAGTGACGCGAAGCGTCACTCTGGCGGCGCTCTGCGCCGTCAGTGCCCACCAGTAGCCGCCGAGGTGGAGTGAGGCTGACGTCTCGCGAAGCGCAGTGACCGGGCCGTTTTCGGCGCGGAGCGCCGAGGCCTGATCCTTCCGGGGGAGCCTGCGACCCCGGTGCCCACCAGTAGCCGCGAACGTGGAGTGAGGGAGACCTCTCGCGAAGCGCAGTGACGCGAAGCCCCCTCCGGCAGACATCTGCCCGAGGGGGCTTTTGCTATGTCCGAGGGGGGAACGGTGTTCCTGGATCTCTCCGTCGTCCCGGGCCAGGACACTAACGAGTGGGCAGAACATGCTCCTCATCCGCCCGTGAATAGCAACTTCTACCCACTCGACCATCGCCCCCCGGCACACAGAAGCGGGGCCCGTCCCTCTCGGAACGAGCCCCGCTTCGGGGTGGTGCTGGTGACGCCCTGGTGTTTAGTCGCTGCCCCGCAGGATGGCGAGCATGCGCAGGATCTCGACGTAGAGCCAGATGACGGTCATGACGATGCCGAAGGCGGCCGACCAGGCGTAGATGCGGGGTGCGCCGCGCTCGACGCCGGTCTTGACCTGGTCGAAGTCGAGGACGAGCGAGTACGCCGCCATGAGGACGACCAGGATGCCCAGGAAGAATCCGAGCGGGATGCCGGCGATCTCGAACGACCCGCGCAGACCCCACGGGTTGCTGTTGGCGCCGAAGGCCATCAGGCCGAGGTTGAGCAGCGAGAAGACGGCGTAGCCGACCATGCCGATCAGGAAGATCTTGGTGGCCTTGGCCGAGGCGCGCACCTTGCCGCTCTTGAAGAGCAGCAGGGTGACGACGAAGACGGCCGCGGTGCCGAGCAGCGCCTGGGTGACGATGCCGTCGAACTGGGCCTCGAAGATGGCCGAGATGCCACCGACGAACAGACCCTGTGCCGCCGAGTAGGCGAGCACGAGGCCGGGGGACGGCTTCTTCTTGAAGATGTTCACGAGCGCCAGCACGAAGCCGGCGATGGCGCCCACGAAGGCGAGAGCCGGGACGAACCAACCCACGGCGGCGAAGACGAGGACGACACCGAATGCCAGCAGCGTCTTCGAGATCGTGTCTTCGTAGGTCATGCGGTCGGTCTGCGTGGGACCGGCGGCCGGCTGCGAGTAGAGCTGCTGCAGCTGTTCGGCGGTCATGCCGTTGTACTCGACCGGCTGGGCTGCGCCCTGCTGCTGACGGATGACGGGCCCGCCGTTCTTCGAGAAGGCCGGCGACTGACTGAAGCCGGGATTCGAGAATGCCAAGGGGTTCCTCTTCTGATCGCTAGGGATGTGTGGACCGCCCACGTAGGTTCACGAAGGCGTTTCCGTACAGATGAGGCTAACGCCTGTCGTGCAACGAATGGCTGAAGATCTGCCTGATGAGAGCCGCATTCTCGCAGGGCGAACGTGCGTGCCGTGCATCTTTTGCGTCTGCGGTGGGTGAGACGCCTCGTCCCCAGGGGCCGCGCCTCCTCGTCTCTCCACAGGCGGTCGGGCGGCTCGGGCCGTGCACGGGGACGCCGGTTAGCGTGGCCGGGTGTCCACCTCGCCTCTCGTCATCGCCCACCGCGGCGCCAGCGGTCACCGACCCGAGCACGGCGAAGACGCCTACCGTCTCGCGATCGAGCTCGGGGCCGATGCCATCGAGCCCGACCTGGTCGCGTCGCGCGACGGTGTGCTCGTCCTGCGGCACGAGAACGAGATCTCGGGCACGACCGACGTCGCAGAGCACGACGAGTTCCGGCACCGACGCACGACCAAGACCATCGACGGCACGAAAGTCACGGGCTGGTTCACCGAGGACTTCACCTGGGACGAGCTCAGCACGCTGCGCATCCGCGAACGGCTGCCCGAGCTGCGGCCCGAGAGCGCCGCGCACGACGGCGAGGGGCGCATCCAGCGGCTGGGCGACCTGCTCGACCTGCTCGACGCCGCCGATCGCCCGGTCGGCCTCGTCGCCGAGGTCAAGCATGCGACCTACTTCGACTCCATCGGCCTGCCGCTCGGCGAGCTGCTCGCCGACGAGCTGCGGCAGCGGCGATGGGTCGACGACCCGCGGCTGACCATCGAGTCGTTCGAGCAGACCGTGCTCGGTCGGCTCGCCGACCAGCGACTCGGGGCCCGGCTCGTCTACCTGCTCGAGAAGGCCGGCGTCGCGGCCGACCTGGTCGCGTCGGGGCGGACGTCGGTGGGCTACCGCGACCAGCTGCACGCCGAGTCGCTCGAGTCGTTCGTCGACGCGGGGCTGCACGGCGTCAGCCTCGACAAGCAGACGCTCGTCGACGCCCGGGGGGTGACCGACGGCCGGGTCGTCGACCGGGCGCACGCGGCCGGCCTCGACGTCTTCACCTGGACGCTCCGCGCCGAGAACGCGTTCCTGGCCAAGGCCAACCGCGGCCCCGGCGGCAAGGCGGCCTTCGGCGACTGGCGCGCCGAGTACACCTCGCTTATGGCGCTCGGCGTCGACGGAGTCTTCGCCGACCAACCCGAGCTCGCCGAGGAGGCGCGGGTCGCCTTCGTGTCCCGCTGACCTCGCTCGACGTCGCTCGCGACCGTGGTCGCCCCGCACCCTCTCGCCATGTCGGTGGTCGCGCTTAGACTCGACGGGCCATGACGATCGTGCTCGAGCCCTCTGACGCTGCCGGCGGTTCCGGCGACCCTCTGACCGCCGGTCTGAACCCCCAGCAGAAAGAGGCGGTCGAGTACCGCGGGCAGTCGCTGCTGATCGTGGCCGGTGCCGGCTCGGGCAAGACCAGCGTCCTCACCCGCCGCATCGCCGGGCTCTTGGCGACGCGCGAGGCATGGCCCAGCCAGATACTCGCCATCACGTTCACCAACAAGGCCGCGGCCGAGATGCGCGAGCGGGTGGCGCACCTCGTCGGCCAGGCCGGCGAGGGCATGTGGATCAGCACGTTCCACTCGGCGTGCGTGCGCATCCTGCGGCGCGAGGCCGAGCAGTTCGGCTTCACCAAGAGCTTCACGATCTACGACTCGGCCGACTCGCGTGCGCTGCTCAAGCGCATCCTGAAAGAGCTCGACGCCGACCAGCTCGGCCTCACCGTCAGCATGGCGTCGGGCAAGATCTCCAAGCTCAAGAACGAGCTCAGCGACGTCGAGTCGTACTCGCGCCAGATCAACATGAACGACCCGCAGGAGGTCATGTTCCTCGAGATCTTCCGGCAGTACACCCGCGAGCTGCAGCGGGCGAACGCCTTCGACTTCGACGACCTCATCGCGCAGACCGTCTACCTGTTCCGCGCCTTCCCGCACGTGGCGGCGCAGTACCAGCGGCGGTTCCGGCACATCCTGGTCGACGAGTACCAAGACACCAACCACGCGCAGTACTCGCTCATCCGCGAGCTGACCCGCCCGGTGCAGGCCGACCTCGTCGACGAGCTCGAGCGCGGCGGCCAGTTCGTCCAGTCGATGCGCGACGGCAGCGGCGGCATCCCCGGGGCGTCGCTCACCGTGGTGGGTGACTCCGACCAGTCGATCTACGCGTTCCGCGGCGCCGACATCCGCAACATCGTCGAGTTCGAGCGCGACTTCCCGAATTCGAAGGTCATCCTGCTCGAGCAGAACTACCGCTCGACGCAGAACATCCTCGACGCCGCCAACGCGGTCATCTCGAACAACTTCGATCGTCAGGCCAAGAACCTCTTCACCACGGTCGGCGCCGGCAGCAAGATCGTCGGGTTCACCGGCTACACCGGTCACGACGAGGCCCAGTTCGTCGCGGACGAGATCGCGGCCCTGCACGAGTCCGGCACCGACTACAAAGACATGGCCGTCTTCTACCGCACCAACTCGCAGACGCGTGCGCTCGAAGAGATCTTCATCCGCTCGGCGATCCCGTACCGCGTGCTCGGCGGCACGAAGTTCTACGAGCGTGCCGAGATCAAGGACGCCATGGCGTACCTGATCACCGTCGCCAACCCGGCCGACCCGCTCGCCCTACGGCGCATCATGAACGTCCCCAAACGCGGCATCGGTCCGGCGACCGAGACCGCGATGCAGCGCTGGGCCGACACCAACGAGGCACCGCTGCGTGACGCGATGCGCAACGCCGACCAGCTCGGTCTCGGGCCGAAGGTCACCGGCGCGATCACCGGTCTGGCGAAACTGCTCGACGACGTGCAGGCCACGGCGGCGACCGCGCCCGTCCACGAGATCCTGTCCGCCCTGATCGCGGGCAGCGGCCTGGTCGAGGTGTTGCGGGCGTCGCGTGACCCGCAAGACGAGGCCCGCGCCGAGAACATCGACGAGCTCGTCGCCGTGACCAAAGAGTTCCAGAAGAACAACCCCGACGGCACACTGCTCGACTTCCTCACCGAGGTCACGTTGGTCGCTGCTGCCGACGATCTCGACGACACGAGCGGCACCGTCTCGCTGATGACGCTGCACACCGCCAAGGGGCTCGAGTACGAGGCGGTGTTCCTCACCGGTGTCGAAGAAGACCTGTTGCCGCACCGCATGTCGGCGAACGAGCCCGGCGGTCCGTCCGAAGAGCGACGACTGTTCTACGTCGGCATCACGCGTGCGCGACAGCGGCTGTTCCTGTCCCTCGCGATGACGCGGGCGCAGTTCGGCGAGGTCAACGTGGCGATGCCGTCGCGGTACCTGCAAGAGATCCCCGTCGAGCTCATCGACTGGAAGCAGTCGCCGGGCATGGCCACCAGCCGCGGGGGCACGCAGCCGCGGGCGCTCAACGCCCGTCGCGAGGGTGGCGACGGCAACCGCGGTGCGACGCCCCGGGCGTCGGGCGGCTACGGCTCGGGCAGCTACGACCGGGCCACGGCGGCGGCGAAGACGAAGCCGAAGACCGAGTGGGCCAACCGGGTCACGGGCACCGTGCGCGACAACGGCGACATGGAGCTCGAGGCAGGCGACCGCATCTCGCACGTCGACTTCGGCGAGGGTCGCGTCATGGCCGTCACCGGCATCGGCGCCCGCCGCATCGCCGAGGTGCTCTTCGACGGCGCCGGTCGCAAGAAGCTACTGATCAAGGTCGCGCCGATCGAGAACATCTAGCGCCCTTCCGCGTTCTCGCAAGAGTTCCCGTCTCGTGGCCTGGAAGGCAGCAGGGCGTGGGTCGTGTCGCTCTCGGGTCGGTGCCGGACAACCGTCACGCTGTGGTCGCCGATCGACAGCAGCGATCCGACCCGTGCGCGGGTCGGGGTGTGTGCGTCGAGTTCGGTGGCCTCGCCGGTGGTCGACACGAGGGTGGTGCCGTTGCCCGAACCGAGGTCGGTGACCCAGACGGCCGCGTCGACGCCGATCGCGATCGAGACGTGGTGGCGGGACAGCGATCGGCCGACGTCGTCGAGCGCCACGACATCGGCGTCGGTCGGTGGCGGCAGGGGGCGGTCGGTTCGGCGCCCGACCACGATCGCGCGTCGTGTGACGGGAACGACGCTCTCGTCCGGGAGGCGAAGGCCGTAGTGCCGAGGGCGCAGCGTCGTCGCCTCGAGATCGGGAACGGTTGCTACCGCGTCACCGCCGACCGGCTGATCGGGGGCTGACTGCCTCGGGGTGCTGACTGGCAATGGCGGCGCCTGAGGGATCGGGGCAGCGAGGGGCGCGAAGGCTGCGTCCGCGGACGGTGCCGTGCTCTCGGGGCTGACGGGGGCGAGCTGCGCCGGCCCGCTTCGGTGGTCCTCGACGACGAACCCCGAGGAGGCGCGGGCCGGCGGGGGAGGGGACGTCACGATCGGCGCGGGCGGCCGGAGGGGCAGCGTGGTGATGCGCGAGAGCAGCCCTGCGGCGCGTTGCTCACGAATCGTCTCGGCGGTGATCACCGGAGGCGGCGTCGGGTGTTGCTCGCGCCTCCTGGGCTTGTCCTTCTTGCGACGCATGTCGACTCCGATCTGTGGAGAACCGTTACGCAAACTATCAGGCATGACATATTGGTCAGGTCCGACCGTCCGGTCGGCATCTCAGAAGAAGGGGATCACCTCATGGCCACTGTCACCGTCACCTACGACGACCTGCGTACGCAGGCCACCCAGCTGCGGAACGGGCAGCGCGCGATCGAAGACCAGCTGGGCCAGATGAAGTCGCAGATCGACAACCTCGTCGGCTCGGGGAGCGTTACCCCAGAGTCTGTTCAAGCAATTCCGGCGTTCCAGGGGCTCGACTGCGAGGGGCGGGCTGAAGTCACTTCGGGGACAGCGGGGCCAAGTTCGAGGCCAGCCGCGACGGCTCATTTCTTAGACGATGCGGCGAAGGAAGGCGACCATGAATTTCTGAACTTTCTCGAGTGTTTCCATGCCGGCGGTCTCTGATGAGTCGGAGTGTGTCCTGTGGCCAAGTGGCCTATCCGTTCTCGGCAAAGCGATGACCAGGGGCTCGCGTACGCCGGTAAGTCTCTCCTGTTAGTAGGGAGTACATCGATCCCTTCGTCAGGTGTTCTCTGGTGGGCAAATTTCAAGGTTGCAGTTCCTGCATAAAGGGGAGTGATGCCAAAGCGCCTCGGCAAGGCGGCTCTCTGAGCGCTTATGGGAACCCCTGCGGAGTGGGCAAGGTCGCCTCCTTTCGTCGCTTCAGCGGGGGCACGGGGGAGAGGTTTTCCCGTCACGGCCCTCTTGCCCAATGGGCAATCTATCTAGTATGAATGTATCGGCGCAGCTGAGTGCGCTGCTGGGGAATCTTCAGTCGTCCGACCATGCTCCACGTCGGGCCGAATTCGAGGCCTATCTCCTTGCCCGAGGTAACCAAAATGATTGGAAAGTCCAGATGAAGAAATTCAATATTTCGCTCGCAGTTGCTGCGATCACGTTCGGGGCCCTTGCCCTTCCGGCTGGCGCAGCGAGCGCCGCCGACCTGGGGGGATGGCAGGAGGGCTCTGGCGCCTACTCGACGGCCCCGAGTGAACTGAGCGTCAGCGAAGTGGCTCCCTTCGCTTCAGTACGACACACGGGTCAAGCCGAGGAGAAAGTCGTCAGCGGCACCACGAATAAACGTGCCAAGGGATGGACGACGTGGGTAGGCGTGTATCACTACACAACGGCTCAGATGGAGAGAAGTGGATCGGTTGCCACAAGCTCGGGACGTCAGTGGGGCACGAATGGCACCCAGGCGATTTCACCTTGGTTGAAGGCCACCCCGAACCTCGGTAAAGGCTCAGCTCGCACTTACTACGGCAGGTAGGCCCTCAGGGCGGGAGGGCGCCCGCCCTTCCGCCCTGATCACCATCCACTCCCGGAGGAATCTCATGGCCCAGCGAAACCTTTTCTTAAGCGTGATGCTCTTGTCACTGTTCAGCGCGCTCGGTGCCGGCCTAAGTGTGTACGCCGCAGTTCGCGGCGCGGTTGCGCTCGAGGGGGGCAACCTTCGCAGTGCGACGGCAGTAAAGCTCGATTCGTTCGAAAATCTTGATGGGCTCGAGAACGCTGGGGTTGAAGTCTCTGGGCGCTTGTTGACGGATCTGGACGACAGCGGAAGATTTCGAGCAGTTCGCACGCTCGGCCATCCGGCGCCGTTGCCTATTCATGAAGGCAGGCAAATTCGCGAAGGCGAGGAGGGCGTTGCTCTCATCGGTGACCAAGTGGGGGCCCGTTCGGATCACGGGCGGCAGTACATAGATTACGACGGTCGGGCATTCGTGGTGGTCGGTCGGCTCGGTGTTCGTGCTGACAGTGGGCTCGCCCACGACGTTCTGCTTCAGGACCGAGGCCTTGTCGATATCGACGGGCCTGTCCTCGTCGATATTGAGGGGGGAATCGAAAGCCTGGATGGCTTTGGGACGACTGGGGCTACATCGATTGACGGAAGGACAGATCAACGCACCAATATTGACTATGTTTCGCCGATCTTGATCGTTTGTGGGTGGGGACTCACTCTCGTCGGTGCAAGTGCGTCCGGGCTGATCATCGCAAACTTCTCTAGGCCTGTCGCGACACTGCATTACCAGCTAGGTCTTCGGCGCATGCGTGTGCTGCTGCTAGCCATCCTCCCAATTGCTCTGTGGGCGGCCGCACTCTTTGTCGCGGTCTGGTCGATAGCCCTCGCGATGGCGGGTGCGCTGCGCTCACCCGTGGCGTTCGGCGCCTCCGCGGCAGTCCCTCTGGCCCTATGCGTCCTTGTCTTGGCGGGGGTTCTCGGCGGTTCCTTGTGGAGAAGCGAACCATGAAGGCCTCGTCGCTGTTGCGCAGCACCTATGGACGTTCTGTGGCAAAAACTTTCGTGCTCGCCTTCCTCATGACTAGCATATATAATGTAATGAGCTTCTCGACGTCAACTCAGGCTGCAATATCTCGCAGTTTTGATGAGTCGGCGAAGGTGGACATGTACAGCCTGACCGATCGACTGACCGATCCAGCACTGTTCGAAGGGTACCGGCGAAATTTAGCGAACATCGAGAAGGTCACCCGTTTCTACGACTACCTCGAACAGAACGCTCCCGACGGTGTCCAGCTGCTCTCTGCATTCGACCAAGCTATGCCGGTCGCCGACTTTGCCGGCGGTGAGACCTTCGAGCACGGATACGGAACTGGGGCAAGAACCCAGGGGCCTTATGAGGATCCCATCCTCGGCAAGAGCGTTGTGAACGTTAAGTCCATGCAGCTGAGTCGCAGCACATTTGACTTTTACAATCTCGCCGAGCAAGACGGCACCGAGCTTGACTGGGACGGAGTTAATTACGACGGGGCATCAATTCCAGTGCTCCTAGGGGATAACTACAAAAGTGTATATGCTGTCGGCGATCAACTCACTGTCGACTACTACTCTAAGCCCACCCAAATGAGGGTCTCAGGCTTCCTGCCTCCGAGCGCCTCGATGTTCTATCAGGAGAACCTCAATTTTTTTCTGGACGACTATCTAGTCGTTCCATACCCCAAAAGCATCACAGGTATGGCGACTGCGCATCAAGACTTCTACGGCATTCTCGCTTTCGCGATGCTGAATGCCAACATCGCCGTTGATCAAGCGCAACCTAGTGGAGCCGTTTTCAGGGCACTTGAATCAGCGGCGACATCCTCACAATTCGACCATTACGCCTTGCTAAGCGTGCCGGGTTACTTGACACAATTCGCTTCGGTCCGCGCGCTGGTTCAAGAGAACTTCGCTTTAGTGGTCACAATTGAGATATTAGTGGCGGCCGCAGCAGTAGTCGTGAGCGCCGTCCTCACGAGCAGTGCCATCCGACGCCGCGAACGGCGAATTCGCGTTGCCTGGCAGCTCGGAGAGAGTCGTAGTGACCTGCTGCGAGCAATGCTCGCCATCGTTGCGGTTGAGTACGCCGCGCTCACAGTCGCATTCCTGACAATCACGCAGCTGCTGCCGAATCACGATTCCAGTGCACTAAGGCTTTGCCTCGGGTTCATCGCCCTGTTTTCGGCAGCGGAAATGTTGCACCGCCGCTCGTGGCTGCAACACGACATCCAATACCACCCAAGGAGCGAACTATGACCGAACTCCTCGCGTTGCAGTCCATCAAGAAAAGTGTTCGCGAGCCCGACGGTTCTGTGCGCCGTCTCTTCGAAGGCCTGGACTTCACCATGTCATCTGACGAACGTGCGGTCGCACTTCTTGGGCGAAGTGGCAGCGGCAAGACGACGCTGCTCCGAGTGGTCGCCGGCTTAGACGCTCGTTATGACGGTTCGTATGTCTTCCAGTGTGTCCTTCAGCCTAAGCGCCTCGATCCGCTGGCCGATCATCGACGCATGCACATTGGGTTGATCTCACAGTCCTACGACTTGCTTGATGACTTTAGTGTTGAGCAGAATGTGCGCCTCGGCGCGCGCGGGCTTCGGGACTCAAAAGCCCGAACGGTTGAAGCTCTGGGTTTAGTCGGTCTCGACAGGATGAGCAAGAAGCGAGTCACCAGGCTTTCCGGTGGGGAGGCACAGCGCGTCGCGATTGCGAGGGCGATCGTGAAGCGTCCCGCTCTAATACTTGCAGACGAACCTACCGGTGCACTCGACGAGGACACAGAGGGCGAAATCCTAGATCTCTTCACATCCCTGCAAGCAAATGGCATGAGCTTCATCATCGCGACCCACAGCTCTCGCGTGGCAGCTGCCTGTGACCGACGTGTAACACTAGTTGACCGCCGCCTGGCCGGGTGTGCGAGGGAATTTTAGCGGGCGATCAAGACGCCCTTCGTTAGCGGTGGGACCACAACGCACCGCTAAGTTGTCAATTAGGGCAGGGGGGTTAGGGGGACGTGCTCGTCGGATAGAAGCCCTGCCGGCCCACCTCGCTACTACCAAAGAGGAAAATGGTCGCGCTGACCCCGTCATCGACCTTAGGCGGGGTCCGATTCCTGAGTTCCACGGTCCGTAGGTCGCTCGTTGTGAGGTAGGCGTAGAAGGCGCGAGAGACCGTCGAAAGCGTCCTTGCCTATTGTGGCGAGGTCAGACGAGGCGCCGCCTGTCGCTGCTTCGGCGGCATCGTGTTGCGGCGCGTTGTCTGCGCCGATCTCGGGGTCTCTGTACGTCAGCATGGGTGTGTCCAGAACGAGGAATCCGGGGTGGGGTAGAGGCTTGACTCGTGGCTCTAGCGGAACCCGCCCGACCTAAACCACGAACTGGATGCCCACGAGTCGTATGCCACGGCATTCCACGAGTTGTAGCGGTGCGCCCTGTGGCTCCCTGATCTCCGGCGTAGCGCCTCTCGCACTGCATCTGGACCGCCACTATTCAGCAGCCACGTCAATTCGTCCCTGATCCCACTCCGTTCGTCTGCGGCCTGGGCCGCAAATAGTTCAGCCAGACCCAGCTCGTCGAACTGGAATCGGACTCGGTTGTACAAAGTCGTCGACCACGTCGGGCAATGTCGGACAGAGAATACGATCGATCGTTGCATCTCGTCCGGCACGCTTCCGACGAGCCAGGGATCTCGGCGAATGTCCTCGAAATATGGATGGAGGAACAATTCGTCAGGAACTGCGGCTTGCCGATCCTTCTTTCGTTTATTGCAGACGGAACAAGCAGGAACCAGATTGGCGGGGGCCGTAACCAGTGCGAGGTAGTGGGCCTTTGGAAGGTAGTGGTCAACGGAGGCCACATCCCGGTGGCCGCACATGGGGCACCAATCGGCGGAATCGTAGATCGCCTGATAGATCGGGCGCCCAGGAGCGTCCTCGTCCACCATGCGATCGTCATACATGGCCACCATTTCTCGTTTTGTGAGCCCGCCGGGGCCAATGCTTGTCGGGGTGGGGACAAGGTGTGTTTGGCCGGCTTGAACGGACAAGATGAAGTCAGAAGCAGCGGCGTCTATCTCGTCAACCGCATCTGCAGCTCTTCGAGCAAGTTCCGCGTTGCGAATGCGAGAGATGCACAATTCATAGGCCTCTCGTGCGGAGGTCGTGGGTGGTGCCAAGTAGTCCATCACGGTGCTTCGCCGACCCCACTCGAAGTGCTGCGCGCATCCCGTGTATCGACGAGAGCATCTATTAGGGCGCGCGCTTCCCATCCGACCTCGCCCTTGAACTTCTCAACGATTTCCAGAGCGGACCGGCCGTCTTCAACTTCCTCTCGGATGAGTCGGTGGAACCCCGAAGCCGTGACTTCCAGTCCAAATACGTCTCGAGTCAGCTTTCCGACGTTCTCACCGAACGTTTCCTCACGCGGAGGCTTGGCCTTAACGACGGTTCCCTTTCGGCGGATGATGTAGACGCACCGGCGGGGAACCTCCTGCAGGATGACTGGCGAGTGGGTGGCAACGATGCCAACGCCATTCCTGTCGATGAGCAAATCCGACAGGGCGCGGGTGAATGCCGAGAGCAGCGGCGGATGCAAATGGGCCTCGGGTTCGTCAAGCAAGACCAAGGTCTTTTCCTCAACAGTCTCCACCAGCCGTGTGATTGTCAGAAGCACGATTTTGTGACCGGAACTCAGTCTTCCGAACAACTTGTGGGCGGCGGAACGAAGATCTTCTGGACTATCCGCAAATGCGGTCAGGTCGGAGACATTCGCTTCAGCGAAAAGGGGGTCCGCCTCGAGAACATCTAGGGCTCTGGACCAACGATCCAGCTTGGGGCCGCTTGAACAATTGAGAGCGCTTTGTGCGAAGTCTGCCGATAACTGCTCTGGAGTTTTTGGCGCCTGCCTGTCGTCGACGGGCCCGGAACGCCTCTTGAGGCCGATGTATGAGTACCGCATTCCCTCCGATCGATCCCGCCGGTCTTGCAGGGGCGTGAACGGGTCGAAGGCGCTAAAGGTGACGGACACCAAGTTTGCGAAGAGGCCCTCCCCGTCGCTCGTGCCCTCGAAGCTGCCGTGCTCATCGGGATCACCGAGAATAAGAGAGCGGCACATGGCGTTGAGAAGCGTTGTCTTCCCCGCACCGTTGCGCCCGATGAGGACATGGAGGTTGGTCGGTGGGAAAGATTCCGGTTGGACCTCGAAGGCGAGTTCCAAATTGCTGCCGGAGGTCGACTTTGGGCGTCGTCTTCCGCCCTGAAGACGGCTGGAATCGGGCGCCCTATACAGGAACGAATACGCAGTGAGGGGCACTCCGCCGTGGCTTAGCCGGGCGAACTGGCCCACTACTACCGACGGTGGCACGTTCCGCAGCAGCGAGTTGCCCATGACCGGCTCTGAGCGATGGGCATCGAAGAGAGAAGTATCAAAGGCAACATCCTTGAGCGCCTGGAGTACCTGGTCCCTTATCGATCCTCCCAGACTGCTCAGATTCTCGTAGTAATCCCGGTCTTGGCCGAGGCTAAAGAACTCGTCGTCGAGCTGCTCGAAGCTGTCGGGGAGCGGGGGAGTACCGCTTTCCAAGGCTGCAGAACCGAACTTGACGTATCCGACGCTCGTTACTTTCCCATCATCCGAGACATGAGATAAGTGGAAGAGCGTCTCCCATTTCCACCAGTCATTCCAGGAGTCAATCAGCAGATAAAGTCCCGGCGCCGGCACCGGCTCTTGCTTTGGTGTACCTAAGAAGAATCGCAACTGTCCCCCTTCAGCTACAGAGCACGTGACACTAGAAGGCGCGCACTAGACGCTTCGAGACTAGAGGGTCGCCGTGTAACGCGGGAATTGACTCTCGCGCCTGCGCCTCGCGTGATGTTATGCGTGCTGTCAGTCGACTAAGCCTCGAGTGTGCTGTTTACTGTCCACGTGACTGGGCTTGCTCTCCGACCAACTACCGTTCTCGTTCTGGCGACAGGCGAAAGCCCGGCAGCCGTGTCGAACGCGCGTGGGCACCTTTTCGAGAAGTTCGTTGGCAGCTTGCTTCATGCTTACGGGTACGAGAAGCCGACGACGAGCACTTTTAACGTGATCTCGAACGGCATCGAACTCGACGTTGTGACGGCCACTCGGTTTGACGGGCGGGTGGTCATGGCTGAATGCAAGGCTTATACCAGCGCGGTCGCGGCGAAGGAACTGACAAATTTCTACGGAAAGCTGAACGTCGAGAGGCTCTCCAAACCCGGAGTTTTTGGCTTGATGATGGTCCTACCGGGCCTGACTCAAGACGGTCGAGCTTCCGCACGGGCCATCCGAGACAAGGACGAGCACTTCCGCTACATGGACGCGGAAGCGATCGTGGAGGCGCTGAGGATGGAGGGCCTCATTTCCACGGCTCCGGAAGGGGTCGACAACCTAAGCGACCTTGCGATCGTGGTTACGGAGCAAGCCACGGTCTGCGCTGCGATTGAGATCGATGAACACACGAGGACCCCGCGGCGAGTTCTAACGTGGGCGTCTAGCGGACGCGTCCCCGCCCCGACAATCGACTTGATTGCAGCAGATAGTTATGCCCAGGGGTTACCAGTTGTTGATGCTCGGGCGCATTCAGGCCCACCCCCAGTCGAATCGATGCCGGAATCCGTTGTGCTCGTTCCTGTGGCTTCTTCCGTTGAGGACTTTCAGTACCAATTACCCGCCGGCCCCAAATTTTTCGTCGGTCGCAAGACCGCGCTGGGAGAGCTAGGGGGAGAAGTCGGCACCAAACAAACAACGCTGATTCTTAATGCTCAATCTGGCTGGGGGAAAAGCAGTCTGGCTCTCAAGTTCGCAGAGCAGATAGACCGAATGGGCGGTTCCGCCACAGTCATGGATGCCCGCACGGCTTCAAGCCCTCGCTACATAGTCGAGGTCCTCCGGAAGGCAGTAGAAAAGGCGGCCTCCAAGGGTGTCCTTGTCATGCCCGATGAGGCCAACTGGGCGAGCCTGGTCAGCGGAATCGAAACCGTAAGTAGGGCTCAGTGGGCCGATCCAAAAAAGCCGGTTTTGGTCTTCTTTGACCAGTTTGAGAACGTCTTTCAGTCCGAATCTCTTACGAGGGCGTTCCGCGATCTAGCGCTGAGTGCACGATTAGTCGAAGGTCCGCTCATTCTGGGGTTTGCCTGGAAGACCGATCTCGTGGGTTGGGTAGAGGGCTACCCGTATCAGCTCCGCGACGAAATTCGAAGCGTAGCTCGGACGATAATCGTGGAACCGTTCGGTTCCGCAGAAGTCGGAACGATTCTCAGCCGACTCCAGGTTCAGGCCGGCGTCAGTCTTGGGCTCGACCTTAGAACTCGCCTGCGTGAGTACAGCCAGGGACTGCCTTGGCTACTCAAGAAACTCGCAGATCATGTTCTCCGTGAGCTGCGCAGTGGTTCAAGTCCAGAACAGCTTCTGGCCGAGGCTCTAAACATTCAGACTTTGTTTGATGCTGATCTCGCTGAACTTGGCCCTCAATCCGTAGAGATCCTTCGGCACATCGCCCGCTATGCACCGATACCCGCCGGCGAAGTGACGGAGCGATACGCGCCAGACGCTGTCCAATCTCTTGTCGACCGACGACTCATCGTTCAGGTAGGTGACCGGCTCGACACCTACTGGGACACGTTCCGTGACTATCTAAACACCGGCCGTGTGCTCCTTGAAGACTCGTACATCTTGCGGCTCGCACCTAACCAGGTTGCACGCATGCTGCCCCTGGTCATGGGGAATGGCGGAAGCTCGTCTGTCAGCGTCCTCGCCGCAGGGCTTAACACGAGCGACAACGTCATCTTCAACCTTTCGAGAGAACTGCGCCTTCTCGGAATTGCTGTCTACGAGCCACTGATGGTCAAGCTTGTGTCCGAGGTGGTGAGCGCGTCCGATCCCGAGGCCGCCGTACTTAGCCGCGTTGCAAGCTCCCTGAGGCGCCACAAGGCCTACAGTGCGCTCGTGGAACTGGCGACGAAGCATGATGGCTACGTCAATGCGGAACTCTTCGGTGCGATGCTCCCCAGTTTGTTCCCCGCCGTTTCGGGTAGGCCAAGCACGTGGGCTACCTACGCGCGGGTGTTCCTTTCGTGGTTCGACTACGCAGGTTTGACCTCCCGGCAGGGGAACAGGTTCCTGGTCCAACCAGGGGCCGCCCGAACGAGTGCGCAGCGTCTTCTTTCGACACGGTCAGCCATGCGCTCACGTCCGGGCATACCTCAATCTGCTCCTCGCGCGAGCCTCGAACTGCTTGCGAAGCTCGGGCGTGGGGAAGACGTCATCATCTCTCCGGAGAAGAAGTGCGAGCGAGGCGCCATTCGCACTCTCGCCGCACTTGGTGCGGTCGTGGTGGATGGCACAGGTCGAGTGGCGCTGCACGTGCCATCTCTTGTGGATGCAGGCGGATCGGTCGAACCAGCCGAGCTTCGAAAACTTCTTATGGCCCGACCTGGTGGGGCTGCGGGGTTAGCCCACCTAGAAGCTGATCCGGGTGTCAAACCCGCTGAAATTGGCGCCACGCTTCGGCGCGAGATAGATGCAAATTGGACCCCAAGCGTGACGCACAGCATTGGTGGCTATTTCCGGGCTTGGGCTCGAGCAGCCGGCGTGGCCGTCGTTAGGCCCGCTCGGGCTTAGCAAGGCCAAGCGTCGCAGTGAGACTTCTCGTTTCGTCAACACGCTCCGGGCCGCAAAGGCCTAAATTTGTGGTGAGCTGCGCGGCCAGGTTCAGGCGTGAAGTGTCCTCGGTTTCCGCTCCACGGAGGGCATTGCGTCGCCTAGATCGCTGCTCCTCGAACAACGGTCTAACAGGGTAGAGCCCCGTCCAAGTGAAGGTGTCGAGGTCCAGGATGCCGACGTTGCCCGGCATCGTGTCTCGGCCAAGGGAGTACACCGCCGCCCGTCAGGCAGGCGTGCCTCGGCGCGTTCGTGCAAGTGCCCGTGGAACAAGAGGGGCGGCTGAACTTAGTTCCAGAGCGCGGTGACGATTCTTCGCGTGCTGTGTGACGCGTCAAAGCAGCGTTGACTGTATTGCTGGTACTCGGGTCGGGCGATGGTGGCGTCAACCTCCTGAGTGCCTCCAATGACCGCTGGCGACTGCGCCTTGCACCTCTGGCAGACAGCAGACAGCAGAGCAAGAATAAGACCGTGAAGAAAGTCGTTGTCTTAGGAGCGGGATTTTCGCGAGCCATTAGCGAGCGCATGCCGCTCATGGTTGACCTGCGGGACCAATTTGAAAGCAGGCTGCACCTACGTGACACGGTCTTTGAACCGTTCGGTGATGACGTCGAGGCGTGGCTCGCTTACCTCGCGAGTGACCAGCCGTGGCTCAGCGACAGCGAGAATCAAGGTAATCGGGCGCTATTCTCCAAAGCAATAGATGTGCTCTATGACGTCATCATCAAGGCGCAAGAGCACGCGGACCAAACCCAGCCAAGCTGGCTCGATCGCATGTCCTGGCAGTGGTCTCACGAGAATGTAACCGTCCTGACTTTTAACTACGACACGTTGCTTGAATCGGCCTTTACGAGGGTTGGGTGGGCCCACACAGCATCTGCGTTCTACGCCGCACCCCTGACTGAAAGGCACCCCATCGGCTCGTCAGGGTTCCTCTCTGAGGCCCCACCCCGGCGTAGGGTCCCGACCGTACTCAAGCTTCACGGGTCGGTCAATTGGTGGCACGGAGGTAGTAATGCGCCCCTTACTGAGCAGATGGTGTACAACCCACGACCCCATGCGCGAACACGGTCTGAATTTTTATTCGCCGATTTGCAGCCGTTCCTAGTGCCTCCCACCAGCATCAAGAACAGCTACTACGGAAGATCGGGTCTAGTCACCCAGTGGCGACTGGCGGCCCAGGCCCTACGTGCCGCCGATCAGGTTGACATCATTGGTTATTCGTTCCCCGCAAGTGACCTGCCCACCCGGACATTTCTCAGCAGCACGATTCGACCGGACGCGCGGCTTCGGGTCATCGACCCGTTCCCACGGGACGGCGCTGCGAAGAGCGCCATGCCAGGGCGCGAAGTAGGCCTTGTTCATGCGAGCGCTCAGGTCTTTGCTGAAAAGCATGCAGGCACTCGGGTGAGTGCCTGGTATTCGCAGCAGGACGATGGCCAGTACCTACTGCAGATAGAGGAAAACGGGGCGCTCCGTACATCGCTGATTCCCAACACCCCACAGCCTGATGAAGAGCTTCGGCGCAGGCTCGTTGACGATTACGGGCCGCAGGAATACACAAGCACCGGGGGGCGAGGACCCTCTCACGCTTGGTCTTCCACAGTGGAAGTCTTCCTCCCCTCGGACGATGAATGTGAGTAGTCACTCAGCTGTCCGGCTTGGCGGCCACCGCCAGCTTCATCCTCTCGCGGTGAGTGTCAAAGGCCTGATCGGGCAAGCATCAGTTTGGTATCGGACGTGCGCATCTGAGCCGTCTGGCGCGAGAAACCTCAAAGATGATGGCCGTTTCGCTTGTGCAAATACTTCTGCGAATTCCTAGGCATTGACTCCCGATTAACGCTTGAATGAGGGCATGAGGAATAACGGCTACAACATGGAACACGGTGAATCTTTCGATCCCGCCGAGCAAATACAATTTGATGAGGCGCAGGAGCAAGAGTCGAACAGGGTTTACTTCGCCAAGAAAGTCGAGACTTTGGAGAAACGTGAGCGGGAGCTGTCGAGTGAGCTTGCTAGCGTCGTTCAGGAGTTGGAAGAAGCCCGGAGCGAGAGTGCTCGCGCTGGCGAGCCCAGGTGGAACAGAAGCAACGGCTAGTGGTAGGCGGCCTTTGCGGCAGCTAGCCGCACTCCAAGACTGGGGCCGATGGGTCTGTCTAGTCGCTTGTCAGGACACAAACCGTGTCTTTGAAAGGTGACTCGTTACTAGCAGAATGTAATTGGGCGATAATATCGAACTACGCCACCGCCCTCTGTTGCTCAGCGCGTCGCTAACATCGCCGAGTGCCCATAGGGCATATCGGCGACCGCGCAGGCCCGTAGCAGTGGCGTTGCACGAGCGAACCTCGCATATCGCTTCCGCTCTGGTATATTAGAACGAATCAATCACTACGGCGTGCGCCGAATCACGGCAGCGCACACGAAGCCGTTGAATAATCTACGGGCGGTGCGGCTATCGACGAACCCCCAGATGCTCGCACCGGAACGAACGGCGGCGTCGAGGCCCGACGCCGTCCTCGCTTCTGCGGCTGCGGCAAGCTCCACGGCATCGGTGACGTTTATCCGGCCTCCTACAGGATGCTCGTAGTGGGCCGTCGTCAGACCTCTGCGGGCACCGTCGTCTAATCGTGGCGTGCTCTCGAATCTGCGGACGTTAAAATCATTGACGGACTGCCCGTGACCAGCCGCGAGCGCACCGCTGTCGACCTCCTCAGCGATGAGGATGATGTTTCCATTGCAGCCGACGCCCTTCGCGATGCGCTGTGGGGCGACCAAGAGCCCGTCACCGGGCCGCACGCCGAGCGTCACCTGGTCGGTGACGATGGTCCCCGCCTCGGCGAGGCTGTCGCTGGTCACCGTCGAGACGCTCGGTCGGAAGGGAAGGGGCGACAACTGCTCGACACTCGCGGCTTCGGAAGCCGAGGCCGCCACCCCGCCCGAGAAGAGGATCATCTGCGAGCCTGCGGGGCTGTTCCCCACCGTGGTCACCCGTCCGTACGGCAGGTCGACGAACTCGACCGAGGCGTTCACGATGAGTTGAGCAGCGTCACCGGTGGCGGTGACGGGCACGCTCTCGCCGTTGCGGACGAGGGCCGTGGTCGAACCGTCCTCGAACACGGCTCCGTCCAGGGTGACCGTGCCCGCATGCGTGGGCTCGAGGGCCGTCGGCCCACCCGTCACGCGGTCGACCGTGAGGTCGGGGCGGATGAGCCCCGTGCCGTCGTCCGAGAGCTCGACGGTGATCGATGCCGCGACCGACTTCGACGCGGCGGACGAGGCCTCGGCGAGCATCTGGTTCGCGCGTTCGAGCACGATCGGCCACCGCTCGTTGGCACGGCCGGCGTAGTAACGCTGCGTGTGGCCGTTCAGGCCGGTGATGGTCCAGACCGCGAGCTGTCCCGCGGCGGCCGTGTCGGCGTCGGTCGTGCCACCCCAGGTGCGGACGATGTAGGCGAGGCGCGCGTGGCCGTCGGTCGAGACGCCGATCACGTCGCCAACCGTGGTCGTGTCGTAGTGGTTGCCGACGGGCGAGCTCTTGCCGGCTTCGAGGCAGAACGCCTGGGTGCCGTCGTCGAGTCGGTACGTGCCGAGCCACGAGGCGTTGTCGCCGCGCCAGAGGTGGCCCGGGCCGAGTCCCGTCCCGGTGACGGCGGCGGCCGGGGCGTGGCCGAGCAGGCCGACGACGACGGAGAAGAGCAGGGCGAGGGCGAGGGCGAGGCGCCGTCTGGGGGGATGGAGGGCGCTGTGTGGTGAAGTCATGCACCGACGATCGGGCAGCGACCCCGGCTGCCGAGGGCGGCACCGCGCCTCCTGTGCGCGGATGACGACGGCGACCGCCAGGGGAGGAGCCGTGACGCGACCACGGCCCCGCCGCGACGCGACGACGCCCCCGCCGCGAGGTGCGGCGGGGGCGTCGTCAGACGGTGGTGACCGAGGTCACTCGGTCTCGTCGAGGTCGATCTCGTCGCCCTCGAGGTCGTTCGAGGCGTACTCGGGCGAGCCCTCGCGGGGCGCGCCGCCGGTCGGGCCGTCGTTGCCCTCGCCGACGCCGGGGAAGACCGTCTCGCCGGCGACGGCGTCGTTGGTCGCGATCTGCTCGGACTCGGCGAACTCGTCGGCCTGATCGTAGGGCTGGTCGCCCGATGCTGCGGGGGTGTTGATGTCGCTCATGATGCGTCCTTCCGAAGGCGGTGCGGGGTGGTGGGAAAGCGGCTCAGGCCAGGCCGAGCTGCTGCTTGAGGCCGGCCTCGTCGGTGGCGCCCCAGCGCTCGACCAGCAGGCCGTCCTCGTCGAAGCGGCCGACCTGGATGCCGCGCACGGTGAACGACTTGCCCGTGGGCTCGGCGCCCTGGAACGTGCCCGTGTGCGTGCCCGAGATCGTGAAGACCGCGGTGACGTTCTCGTCGTCGGCGACGAGCGTCTCGACCCCGAGGTCGGCGTCGGGGAAGGCCGCGAAGAACTCGGTCCAGAAGGCCTGGATGCCCGCGAGGCCGGCGGGTGCGTCGGGGGCCGGGTCGTGGTCGACGACGTCGGCGTGGAAGCCCTCGCCGAGGCGGTCGATCTCACGGGCGGTCAGGATCTCGCCGAGGCGTTCCTGCGTGGCGAGGTTCTTCTCTTTCGACATGCGTGTCTCCGTTTTCTCGTTCTGTCGGGATGCCTCTCGTCTACTCCCCAGGTCATCGGTGGCCGCCGATGCTCACAGCAGACGCGACGCTCGGCGTACCCCTCGGGTCGCCCGCTAGGCTGACCGCTGGCCCATATGTCTTCATGTCGAGATGGCTCGATGTCGAGACGGATCATGGTGAGACGACGCAGCGATGCGGATTGGAAGAACAGCGTGGATCTTTTCGAGTACCAGGCCAGAGACCTGTTCGAGCAGTACGGGGTTCCCGTGTTGCCGGGCATCGTGGCCGACACCCCCGAGGAGGCGCGAGCGGCGTCCGAGAAGCTGGGTGGCGTCACCGTCGTGAAGGCCCAGGTCAAGGTCGGCGGCCGCGGCAAGGCCGGCGGCGTCAAGGTGGCGAAGACCCCGGACGACGCCGAGGCAGCAGCGAAGGACATCCTCGGGCTCGACATCAAGGGCCACGTCGTCAAGCGCGTGATGATCGCCGGCGGCGCCCAGATCGCCCGCGAGTTCTACTTCTCGGTGCTGCTCGACCGCGCCAACCGCTCGTACCTCTCGCTCTGCAGCGTCGAGGGCGGCATGGAGATCGAGCAGCTCGCCGTCGAGAAGCCCGACGCGCTGGCGCGCATCGAGGTCGACCCCCGCTCGGGCATCGACCTGGCGAAGGCCACCGAGATCGCGAAGGCCGGCGGGTTCCCCGACGAGCTGATCGAGAAGGTCGCGCCCGTGCTGGTCAAGCTCTACGCGGTCTACGAGGGCGAGGACGCCACCCTCGTCGAGGTCAACCCGCTCGTCCTCACCGAGCAGGGAGACATCGTCGCCCTCGACGGCAAGGTCTCGATCGACGAGAACGCCGAGTTCCGTCACCCCGGTCACGCCGAGCTCGAGGACGCCGACGCGGCCGACCCGCTCGAGGCGAAGGCCAAGGCCGCGGGCCTCAACTACGTGAAGCTCGACGGCGAGGTCGGCATCATCGGCAACGGCGCCGGGCTCGTCATGTCGACGCTCGACGTCGTCGCCTACGCCGGCGAGGCGCACGGCGGCGTGAAGCCCGCCAACTTCCTCGACATCGGCGGCGGAGCGAGCGCCGAGGTCATGGCGGCGGGGCTCGACGTGATCCTGGGCGACGCCCAGGTCAAGAGCGTCTTCGTCAACGTCTTCGGTGGCATCACCGCCTGTGACGCGGTCGCCAACGGCATCGTCGCCGCCCTCGGCATCCTCGGCGACGCGGCCACCAAGCCGCTCGTCGTGCGACTCGACGGCAACAACGTCGACGAGGGTCGACGCATCCTGGCGGAGGCGGCGCACCCGCTGGTCACCGTCGTCGCGACCATGGACGAGGCTGCCGACAAGGCCGCCGAGCTGGCTTCGAAGTAAGGACTGCAGAGAACAATGTCGATCTTCCTCAACAAGGACAGCAAGGTCATCGTCCAGGGCATCACCGGCGGTGAGGGCACCAAGCACACCGCCCTCATGCTCAAGGCAGGCACCCAGGTCGTCGGTGGAGTCAACGCCCGCAAGGCCGGCACGACCGTCACCCACGGTGACGTCGAGCTCCCCGTCTTCGGCACCGTGACCGAGGCCGTCGCCGAGACCGGCGCCGACGTCTCGATCGTCTTCGTGCCGCCGGCGTTCGCCAAGGACGCCGTCGTCGAGGCCATCGAAGCCGAGGTGCCGCTCGTCGTCGTCATCACCGAAGGCATCCCGGTGCAAGACAGTGCCGAGTTCTGGGCCCTCGCCAAGGCCAAGGGCGGCACGACCCGCATCATCGGTCCGAACTGCCCCGGCATCATCACGCCGGGCGAGTCGCTGGTCGGCATCACGCCCGCCTCGATCTCGGGCTCGGGCCCGATCGGGCTCGTCTCGAAGTCGGGCACCCTGACCTACCAGATGATGTTCGAGCTGCGCGACCTCGGCTTCTCGACCGCCATCGGCATCGGCGGCGACCCGGTCATCGGCACGACCCACATCGACGCCCTCGAGGCGTTCGAGGCCGACCCCGACACCAAGGCGATCGTCATGATCGGCGAGATCGGTGGCGACGCCGAAGAGCGTGCCGCCGACTACATCAAGGCGCACGTCACCAAGCCCGTCGTCGGCTACGTCGCGGGCTTCACGGCCCCCGAGGGCAAGACGATGGGTCACGCCGGGGCGATCGTATCCGGCTCGGCCGGCACCGCCCAGGCCAAGAAAGAGGCACTCGAGGCCGCCGGCGTCAAGGTCGGCAAGACGCCGAGCGAGACCGCGGCGCTGCTCCGCGAGGTCTACGCCTCCCTCTAGGGGCCGACCCGCGCCTCCTCGACGGGCGTGTTCGTCACGGCCGGTCGTCCTCGGACGCCCGGTCACGACGGACACGCCCGTCGTCGTCCGTGTGGCCCGGTGCAGGCGCGGCACGGGTGCCGACCGGTGTCGTCGTCGTGGGCGGCGGGGCAGCAGGCCGGCCCCGGTCGGCACCGGTACAGTCGCTCGCGATGAACCGCCCAGTCACCGCCCTCTTCTCCGCGCTCGAAGCCCTGCTCGTCGTGGCCATCGGCGTCGGCATCCCCCTCGTCGTGCTGACCTCGCTCTGGGCGTTCCAGTACGGCCTGCAGATCGACTGGATCGTCTTCTGGCGAGCGGCCGTCGACTCGTGGCTCGTCGGGCACGGCGCCGACCTCACCGTCCAGCTCAGTGCGGACGCGGCCGCGGCGACCGGCATCGCCGGGGCCGACGCCCCCATCGTCGTCTCGCTGGCCGCGCTCGGCTTCGCCCTGCTCACGGTGCTGATGGGGGTCCGCGCCGGCCGTGCCGCCGCCGAGACGGCCCACCGCACGATCGGTGTGCTCGTCACGATCGGCACCTTCGCCCTGCTGTCCCTCGCCCTGGCGGCCTCGGCGCAGCACGAGCTCGCGCGCCCGTCGTTGTGGCAGGGCACCCTGCTGCCCACGCTCGTCTACGCCGTGCCCGTCGTGGCCATGGCCGAGGTCACGCGCCGCCGTCGGGGCGAGTCCGCCGACCCGGTCACCGGTGCCGTCATCGGCCTGCTGTCCCGACTGCCCGGACAGGTGACCGGCATCGCAGCCGCCGGGCTGCGTCTCGGGGCCGTGGCCGCATCGACCGTGCTCGCCGTGTCGGCCCTGATCGTCTCGGTGCTGATCGTGACGAACTACGCCGAGATCATCACCCTGTACGAAGGCGCGCACGGCGGGTTCCTCGGCGGGCTCGCGCTGACGCTCGGACAACTGGCGCTGCTCCCCGACGTCGTCGTCTGGGCGGCGTCGTGGCTGGTCGGCCCCGGCTTCGCCATCGGCACCGGGTCGTCGATCTCGCCCCTCGGCACCGCCGTCGGTCCGATGCCCGCGATCCCCTTCCTCGGCGCCCTGCCCACCGCCGACCTGACGTTCGGGTTCGTCGGGCTGCTGGTGCCGGTCGTCGCCGCGTACGTCTGCGCGACGCTGCTGAGGCCGAAGCTGCAGCGGATGCTCGCCGGGCACGGAGTCGACGACCTGGTCCGCCGCATCGTCGTCGCGGTCGTCGGCGGGCTCGTCGGGGGAGTGCTGCTGGGCCTGCTCGCCTGGGCGGCCTCGGGCTCGGCCGGGCCCGGGCGACTGACCGAGGTCGGACCCGACCCGCTGCTGGTGGGCGGGTTCGCGGCGCTCGAGTTCGCCGTCGCCGGCGTCTTGGCGATGGTCGTGACGCCGCCGAGGTTCGCGGGTCCGCGGGCCGAGACGACGCCGGACAGGTCCCGGACGAAGCGGCACGACGATGCGGGTGTCGACTCGACCGCGACGACCGCGACGACCGCGACGACCGCGACGACCGGGCCCGTGTCCGTACCCACCCCCCGGCCCGACGGTGACGACACCGAGCGCATCGAGGGCATCACGCGCTGACGTCGTCGTCGTCCGCCTCACGACGGACCCCTGTCTCCGCCGCCCCACGGTGCGCGTGCCCGGCCCGCTAGGCTTGCCGGGTGCTGAAGCTCGTGGTGCTCATCTCCGGTGGCGGCTCGAACCTCCGGGCGTTGCTCGAGGCCGCGAGCGACGCCGAGTACCCGGCCCGAGTGGTCGCCGTCGGCGCCGACCGTGAGGCCGACGGCTTCGAGCACGCCGAACACTTCGGGGTGCCGACCTTCTCGGTCGCCTTCTCGAACTTCGCCGACCGTGCCGCCTGGGGCGACGAGCTGCTGGCCCAGGTCGAGCAGTGGCAGCCCGACCTCGTGGTGCTCAGCGGGTTCATGCGGCTCGTGCCGCCGCGGGTCGTCGCGGCCCTCGCCCCGAACCTGATCAACACGCACCCCGCCTACCTGCCCGAGTTCCCCGGGGCGCACGGCGTGCGTGACGCGCTCGCGGCCGGGGTCGAGCAGACCGGCGCCAGCGTGATCGTCGTCGACGAGGGCGTCGACAGCGGCCCGATCCTCGCGCAACGCCGCATCCCGGTGCTGCCCGGCGACGACGAGTCGTCGCTGCACGACCGCATCAAGGTCGTCGAGCGCGAACTGCTCGTGCAGACCGTGCTCGACATCGCCAACGGAACGATCTCTCTCGAACAGGAGCCCACCGCATGAGCGGCCACGCCATCGACCCCAGCCTCTACCGCGACCGTGACGCCGTCCCCGTGCGACGGGCGTTGATTAGCGTCAGCGACAAGACGGGCCTGCTCGACCTCGCCGCCGCGCTGTCTGCTTCCGGCGTCGAGATCGTGTCCACCGGTTCGACCGCCCAGACCATCCGCGACGCCGGCCACGCCGTCACCGACGTCAGCAGCGTCACCGGGTTCCCCGAGTCGCTCGACGGGCGCGTCAAGACGCTGCACCCCGCGGTGCACGCGGGCATCCTCGCCGACCTGCGTCTCGAGTCGCACGAGGCCCAGCTGGCCGAACTCGACATCGCCGCGTTCGAGCTCGTCGTCGTCAACCTCTACCCGTTCGTCGAGACCGTCGCGTCGGGTGCCGACGTGCCCACCGTCATCGAGAACGTCGACATCGGCGGGCCCGCCATGGTGCGGGCCGCCGCGAAGAACCACGCCAACGCCGCGATCGTCGTCTCGCCGACGAACTACCCGCAGGTCGTCAAGGCACTCACGCTCGGTGGCACGACCCTGGCCCAGCGTCAGCGCCTGGCCGGCGAGGCCTTCGCCCACACGGCCGCGTACGACACGGCAGTCGCGGCGTACTTCGCCGCACACGTGGGTGTGCGCGCCGAGGCCGACGCGTCCGCCGGGGCGACCGGCGCCTCCTCGTCCGTCGTCGACCAGCAGGAGGCGCGGGCCGGCTTCGAACGCACGGTCACCCTCTCGGCCGAGGTGCAGCACACCCTCCGCTACGGCGAGAACTCCCACCAGGCCGCGGCGATCTACGCGACGCCCGGGGCGCACGGCATCGCGCAGGCGACGCAGCTGCACGGCAAAGAGATGTCGTACAACAACTACGTCGACGCCGACGCCGCCCTGCGCGCCGCCTTCGACTTCGACGAGCCCGCCGTCGCGATCATCAAGCACGCGAACCCGTGCGGCATCGCCGTCGCCTCGCCCGACGCCGTCGACGCCATCGCCGACGCGCACCAGCGGGCCCACGCCTGCGACCCCGTCTCGGCGTTCGGCGGCGTCATCGCGGCCAACCGCACCGTGACGCGCGCCATGGCCGAGACCGTCGCGGACATCTTCACCGAGGTCGTCATCGCCCCGGCGTTCGACCCCGAGGCCGTCGAGATCCTCAGCGCGAAGAAGAACATCCGCCTGCTGACCCTGCCCGCCGACTTCGCTCGCGACGTCCGCGAGGTCAAGCAGATCTCGGGTGGCCTGCTCGTCCAGGACGCCGACCGGTTCGACGGCTTCACGTCCGACGGCTGGACGCTGGTCGCCGGTGACGAGGCCGACGCCGCGACGCGTGCCGACCTCGAGTTCGCCTGGAAGGCCTCGCGCGCCGTCAAGTCGAACGCGATCCTGCTCGCCTCGGGCGGCGCCTCGGTCGGAGTCGGCATGGGCCAGGTCAACCGCGTCGACTCGTGCCACCTCGCCGTCGACCGCGCCGGCTCGCGCGCCACCGGGTCGGTCGCGGCGTCCGACGCGTTCTTCCCCTTCGCCGACGGCCTGCAGGTGCTGCTCGACGCGGGTGTGGCCGCGGTGGTGCAGCCCGGCGGGTCGATCCGCGACGACGAGGTCGTGGCCGCGGCCAAGGCCGCCGGCGTCACCATGTACTTCACGGGCGAGCGCCACTTCTTCCACTAGGTCGTCGTCGACGAGGTCCCGGAGGCGCGGGTCGCGTCGTCCGTTGATCCGAACGATTCCGTCTTGCGGCGGAGTCGACGGCACGCATATCCTGTAAGGCTGCTCACAGCCGGTCGGACACGACCGCACGGACGGACGACGACACTCAGGAGGACATGATGACGACGACGACACTGACCACGGTGGGCACGGCCACCGACGGTGCTCGCGTGGGTCGCGCCTCCTCGGCGTATCCGAGCCCGGCGCCGATCATCTAGACGAGACGGTCCGCCGCCCACCGGCACCACTCCGACACCTACGCCCGGCGACGTCCCGGGCGCGACCGCGCGACCATGCGTCCTCCCCGGACGGTCGCCGCACCACCTTTCTCCACAACGGGTCAGCGCTCTGCGCCGTCGCCTGTGCCAGATCACGACACTTGGATCACCCATGTCTCAGAAGTTCTCGTCCGCCCGTCCGCCCGACACCGCGAAGCGCCCCTCGACGGTGCAGTCGCTCACTCGGCTGTACCCCTACGTCAAACCGGCCCTGCCCCGCATCGTGCTGGGCATGGTCGCGGCCCTCCTCGCCGCCGTCGTCGCCCTGCTGATCCCCCTCGTCCTGCAGCTGCTCGTCGACGGACCGCTGTCGAGCGGTGACCGGTCGCAGGTGTGGCCCGCGTTCGCCGTCGTGCTGGGCCTCGGCGTCGCCGAGGCGATCATGATCGGTGCTCGTCGACGACTGGTGCTCACCCCGAGCACGCACGTCGAGGCGACCATGCGCAACGCCCTGTACGCCAAGCTGCAAGACCTGCCGGTGGCGTTCCACGACCGGTGGCAGAGCGGTCAGCTGCTGAGCCGGTCGGTCAGCGACCTGAGCCTCATCCGTCGCTGGCTCGCGTTCGGCGTCGTGCTGCTCGTCGTCAACGTGCTCACCATCGTCGTCGGCTTCGTCGTGCTGTTCTGGTACAGCTGGGTGCTCGGCCTCGTCTTCCTCGTCGCGTCGTTGCCGGTGTTCTTCGTCAGTTTCGCCTTCGAGAAGCGGTACTCGATCGTCGCCCGTCGGTCCCAGGACCAGGTCGGCGACCTGGCGACCAGCGTGGAAGAGAGCGTCCACGGCATCCGGGTCCTCAAGGCCTTCGGTCGCGGCAAGCACTCGCTGCGCGAGTTCGCCAAGCAGGCCGAAGACCTCCGGGGGACCGAGATCGAGAAGGCGAAGGCCATCTCGAAACTGTGGCTCTGGCTGCTGCTCGTGCCCGACGTGGCCTTCGCGCTGTGTCTGCTCGGCGGCGTGTGGCTCGCCGCCGACGGTCAGCTGACCGTCGGCCAGTTGTTCGCCTTCTTCGCTACCGCGACCGTGCTGCGTTGGCCGGTCGAGTCGATCGGCTTCCTGCTGTCGATGACCTTCGACACCCGCACGGCCGTCGACCGCTACTTCGAGGTGATGGACAGCGAGAACACGGTGACCGACCCCGAGAACCCGTCGACGATCGCAGAACCCCGCGGCCGTCTCGAGTTCAAGGGCACGCACTTCCGCTACCAGGACTCACCGGCCCAGTTCTCCGACCTGGTCAACGGGGTCGACCTGGTCGTCGAGCCCGGCGAGACGATGGCCCTCGTCGGTCTCACCGGCTCGGGCAAGACCACGCTCCTGTCGCTCGTGTCCCGGCTCTACGACGTCACCGGCGGGCAGGTCCTGATCGACGGCGTCGACGTCCGCGACCTCAGTCGCGAAGAACTCCGCCGTCACATCGGCATGGCGTTCGAGGACGCGACGCTGTTCAGCGCGTCCGTGCGCGACAACGTGCTGCTCGGTCGCCCCGATCTCGCGGACGACCCCGACGAGGCCGACCGGGTGATGCGCGAGGCCCTCGAGATCGCCCAGGCCGACTTCGTCGAACGATTGCCCGAGGGCGTCGACACCCGGGTGGGCGAAGAGGGGCTCAGCCTGTCCGGCGGACAGCGCCAGCGCCTCGCGCTGGCACGCGCCATCGCGGCCCGCCCGGCCGTGCTGGTGCTCGACGACCCGTTGTCGGCCCTCGACGTCGACACCGAAGCGCGCGTCGAAGCCGGTCTGAGGCGCGTGCTCGCGTCGACGACGTCCCTGATCGTCGCCCACCGACCGTCGACGGTCACCCTGGCCGACCGGGTCGCGCTGCTCGAGAACGGCACGGTCACCGCGGTGGGCCGCCACTCCGACCTCATCGCGAGCAACGAGCACTACCGCTACGTCATCTCGTCGCTCGACGACGACTCCACCACCAGCCGAGAGCAGGTGCTCGCATGACCGACACGACACTCGAGGACGACCGTCCCGACCGTCCGGCAGCAGCCGACGGCCCCGTCGAGCGCGAGGCGCTCGACGGACGCACCCCCGCCGAGAAGCGCGCCGAGCAGGGCTCGACGACGCAGGGCGTCCGCGGCGAAGAGCGCGAGAACTTCACCAAGGACGAGAGCAAGAGGCTGCGCCGTCGTTCGCTGCGCCTCCTCGGCTCGCTCGTGCACCCGCTGCGCTGGCGTCTCGCACTGATGGGCGTCGTCGTCGTGATCAGCACGGCCTCGCAGGTCGCGGGGCCGGCCCTGATCGCGATCGGCATCGACACCGCCCTGCCGGCGCTGATGGACGACCAGGACTGGGCGCCCGCGATCCTCGTCGTGGTCGCCTACCTGGTGACCGGTGTGATCGGTGCGGTGCTGATGGCTCAGTACACGGTGCTGTCGGCGCGCATCAGCCAGGCGATCCTGTTCGACCTGCGCAAGCGTCTGTTCCTGCACACGCAACGGCTCAGCCTCGAGTTCCACGAGACCTACACGTCGGGCCGCATCATCTCGCGCCAGACGAGCGACCTGGACTCGATCCGAGAACTGCTGGACTCGGGCATCAACCAGCTCGTCTCGGGTCTGCTGTACATGGTCTTCACCGCCGTCGCCCTCGTCGCGCTCGACCCGCAGAGCGGCCTCGTCCTCGCCGTGGCGCTCGTGCCGCTCGTGGCGTTGACCCGGTGGTTCCAGGTGCGCTCGCAGAAGCTGTTCCGCGCCACCCGCGTCACGAGCGCCCGCGTCATCGTCCACTTCGTCGAGACGATGACGGGCATGCGCGCGGTGCAGGCCTTCCGCAAGGAGGCGCGCAACGAGAAGGAATACGCCGGTCACGTCGAGGACTACCGGCAGGCCAACTCGAAGGTGTTCACGTTGTTCGGCACCTTCGACCCGGGCCTGGTGCTCATCGGCAACGCGACCCTCGCGGCCGTCGTGCTCTTCGGCGGCTTCCGGGTGATCGACGGTTCGCTCGAGATCGGCGCCCTGCTCGCGGTGGCGCTCTACGCGAAGCGGTTCTTCGACCCGGCCGAAGAGATGGCCATGTTCTACAACGGCTACCAGTCGGCGTCGGCCGCGCTCGAGAAGATCTCGGGCGTGCTCGAGGAGCAGCCGAGCGTGCCCGACCCGACGCGTCCGGTCGACCTGTGGGACGCCAAGGGGCAGGTGCACTTCGACGACGTCGAGTTCGCCTACAACGCCGACACGGTCGTGCTGCCTGGCTTCGACCTCCACGTGCCCGCGGGTCAGACCATCGCCCTCGTTGGGTCGACGGGGGCCGGCAAGTCGACGTTGGCGAAGCTCATCTCGCGCTTCTACGACCCGACGCGCGGGGCGGTGACGCTCGACGGCGTCGACCTGCGCGACCTGCACCCGAAGGACCTGCGCCGCGCGATCGTCATGGTCACGCAAGAGGCCTACCTCTTCTCGGGGTCGGTGGCCGACAACATCTCGCTCGGCAAGCCCGACGCGACACGTGACGAGATCGTGCGGGCGGCGAAGGCGGTCGGGGCGCACGAGTTCATCGAGGCCCTGCCCGACGGGTACGACACCGACGTGAACAAGCGCGGCGGCCGGGTGTCGGCCGGGCAACGTCAGCTGCTGTCGTTCGCCCGGGCGTTCATCGCGGACCCGAGCGTGCTGATCCTCGACGAGGCGACGGCGTCGCTCGACATCCCGTCCGAGCGCATGGTGCAGGAGGCGCTGCAGACCCTGCTCGCCGATCGCACCGCCGTCATCATCGCGCACCGCCTGTCGACGGTCGCGATCGCCGACCGGGTACTCGTGATGGAGCACGGCAAGATCGTCGAGGACGGCACCCCGGACGACCTGATCGCGGGCACCGGCCGTTTCGCGCAGCTGCACGCGGCGTGGCGCGACTCGCTCGTGTGAGATCGCGGCTCGGCTAGCGTGTCCCCGATGATCGACGCGACGACCTACCTGCAGGCCTACGACGAGCAACTCCGCACCGACGCCGAGACGCCGAGTGCGATCGACGTCACGCGGCACGGTCCGTTGCGGCTCGTCACCTTCGCCGGTGGCCGCGGGTTCGTCACCTACCGCGACCTCGGCGAGGCCGACGCCGACGCGGTGCGCGCGCTCGTGGCCGTCGCCGTCGAGCACTTCGACGCCGACGCCGAGATCACCCGGGTCGAGTGGAAGACGCGGGGCCACGACCGGGCGCCTGGGCTGCACGACGCGCTCGTGGCCTCGGGTTTCGAGCCCGGCGAGCCCGAGTCGATCATGATCGGGCCGCTCACGGCGTTGGCCGGTCTCGGCGATGCACCCGAGGGGGTGACGGTCCGTCGGGTCACCACCGAGGCTGACGTTCGGGCGATGAGCGCGATGGTCGACGAGGCGTTCGGCGAAGCGGTCGACGCGCGGATGGCCGACGCGCTGCTCTCGCGGCTGGGTCGCGACGACGGCATGGAGCTCTGGGTCGCCGAGGTCGACGGTCGGATGGTCAGCGGTGGCCGACTCGAGCCCGTCCCCGGCACGGACTTCGTCGGCATCTGGGGCGGTGCCACCCTCGAGGCGTACCGCCACCGCGGCATCTACCGGGCGCTGACCGCCGCACGGGCGCGCTCCGCCCTCGCGCAGGGCAAGGCCCTCGTGCACAGCGACTCGACCGACGACTCGCGTCCGATCCTCGAACGGTCGGGCCTGGTCGCGGTGTCGACGACGACCCCGTACGACCGGACGCGCTGAGGCCGCCCGAGCGTCGGCGGGCGAGTCCGGGGGAGTCGGGCGGTCGTGGCCGACCGTCTCCGACGAGTCCGCCCGGTCCGGTCACGAGAGTCGGTCCGGTCGCGAGCGTCTGCCCGGTCAGGGACGGTAGGAGGCGCGCTCGAGATCGACGCGGAAGGTACCCGACCGGCTCCACAGCACAGGCGTGCCCTCGACGCGGTACTGCTCGAGGGCCCGCTGCTCGTGGTCGCGCGGGGCATGGCCCGAGGCGCGGATCACCCGCCACCAGGGCAGGTCGGCCCCCGCGTACGCCATCACCTGGCCGACGCCGCGAGAGGCCCGGGAGCCGAGGGCCGCGGCGACCGAGCCGTAGGTCATGACGTGGCCAGGCGGGATCGACTCGACCACGGCGATCACCCGCGAGACGAAGTCGTCGGCATGCGGCCCGGAGCCGGCTGCGCGTCCCGGCCCCGCGTCGAGGTCGGGTTCGAGGCCGAGCCCGGTCCCGGTGGCGGACCCGGGCTCGTCGCCGGGGGCGGGCCCGTCCGGTGTCACGACGTCGGCCTCTCGCGGTGCCGGCTCAGACCTGCGACGACGCCAGGGTCAGCCCTGCGACGTGCTCGCCGTAGGGCGTCTCGCCGATGACCTCGAAGCCGATGTGGTGGAAGAACTCTTCGGGCCCGTCGTCGCCCGGCTCGTAGATGACGGTGACCCGGTCGAAGCCGCGGCTGCGGGCCTCGTCGGCGAGGGCGTGGACGGCGAACCGCCCGATGCCCCGGCCCTGGGCGTCGGCCTCGACGTTGATGCGCCAGATGCAGCTGCGCAGCGCCTCGTCGTCGGCCTCGGCGTCGAAGTTGCCCATGATGAAGCCGACGACCGTGTCGTCGTCGTCGACGACGACGCGGGGCCAAGCGGTGGTCGGGTTGACGTAGGCCTCGGCGATCGAGTGCGAGACGGGGGCGACGAACTGCTCTTGCCCCGGCTTGAGCGTCAGGTTGTTGGCCGCGACGACGGTGGCGGCGGACAGTTCTTCGAGGCGCAGTCCAGACATGGATTCAGGGTAACGGCGCGTCCCGACGGGCACCACCGCCGGGCGGATGACGGGGCGCGGTCTGCGCGCGACCCCGGACGTCGTGGATGATGACGAGAATGAACCGCGGGACGAACCTGCCGGCGATCGGCGGCTACAACCGGTCGGTCGTGCTCGACGCGATCCGGCGGGAGAGCACGGGCCTGAGCCGGACCGAGATCGCCGGGCGCACCGGGCTCAGCCCCCAGGCCGTGACGAACGTCTCGCGACGGTTGATCGAGTCGGGCCTGATCCGTGAGAGCGGCACCGTCATCAGCGGCCCCGGCAAGCCCCGCACCATGCTGCAGCTCGAGTCGCGGGGGCGCTTCGCGGTCGGCGTGCACGTCGACCCCGCCGTGCTCACGTTCGTGTTGCTCGACCTCGTGGGCACGGTCGTCGCCCACGCCCGCGAGCTGACCCCGTCCGCCAGCGAACCCGACGAGGTGGTGGCCCTGATGGCGCGGGCCATCGACGGGCTGGTCGTCACGAGCGGCGTCGACCGCGACCTGCTGCTCGGGGTCGGCATCGCCTCGCCCGGCCCGGTCGACATCGGGCCCGGCCTCGTGCTCGATCCGCCGATGATGCCGCTCTGGCGGCACGTGCCGTTGCGCCGGGCGCTGAGCGAGGCCACCGGCCTGCCGGTCCTGCTCGAGAAGGACGTCACGGCCTGCGCGGTCGCCGAGCTCTGGCTGAGCGACGGAGGCGCGGGTGAGCGCAGCGACTTCGCCTTCGTCTACTACGGCACCGGCTACGGCACCGGGCTCGTGCTCGGCGGCGACGTGCTGCGCGGGGCCAGTGCGAACGCGGGGGACTCGGGGCACGTGATGGTCGACGACCACGGTCACCGCTGCACCTGCGGGCGGATCGGCTGCGTGGGCGAGCTGATCACGCCGCACGCCCTCGTGCGCGAGGCCGTCGCCACGGGGGTGCTGGTCGAGGGAGACGTGTCGGAGGACGCGCTCGCCGAGGCGGCACGCAGCGGGGACGACGTGGACATGCGTCGCATCGACGAGGCGTTCGTCGCCCTGGTCGGCAAGGCGGACGCGGGCGACGCCGGGGCCCTGCACGTGCTGCACGGGGCCGGGCGACACCTGGCCCGGGCCCTGGTGACCATCGTCAACCTGCTCGACCTCGACGAGGTCGTCTTCGGCGGGCCGTTCTGGGCGCCACTGTCGCGGCACGTCCTCGCGGTGCTGCCGGCCGCGCTCCGCGACGACCCGGCGCTGGTCCCGAAGCATCCGATCCGGCTCGTCGAGTCGTCGATCGGCATCGACGTCGCGGCCGTCGGAGCGGCCTGCCTGGTGCTCGACCAGACGTTCTCGCCGCGACCGTCCGCCCTGCTGATCCGCGCCTGACGGGGCCGAGCCGCGCCTCCTGCGCTTGTCGACCAGCGCCTCGGGGCGTCAGGACCCGCCCCTCCTGCGGTCGTGGCCCGCGCCTCCTCGGCCGTCGCGTCGTTACCGGACCGTTGCGCGCAAGGATCTTGACACGAGTTACTCCATACGATGTAGTAATCGAATCGCGGTCGGGCAGAGCAGCCCGGCGCCGACGCGACTGGAGCAAAGGAGCACCATGTCACGCACGTTCACCTCGGCCCGGGGGCGCAAGCGCGCACTGGCCGTCGCCGCCGCGGCGGTCGCCACGGCCCTGCTGGCCTCGGGCTGCTCGGGGGGTGCCGGCAGCGGCGACTCCGACACCATCAAGGTCGCGTACCAGAAGTTCGGCACGTTCACCCAGATGGACGCCCACATGAAGGAGACCGCCAAGACCTTCGAGGCGGCCAACCCCGGCATGAAGGTCGAGTTCGTGCCCATCGCGGCACAGAACGACGACTACTTCACGAAGCTCGCGCTGATGAACCGGTCGGCGGCCACCGCACCCGACGTCATGTACGAGGACACGTTCAAGGTCAAGAGCGACGCGGCCGCCGGATACCTGCTGCCGCTCGACGAGTACACCGAGGCCTGGGACGACTGGGACGAGTTCTACGACAACGCCAAGGAGGCCGGCGTCGGCGAGGACGGCAAGACGTACGGCATCCCGATGGGCACCGACACGCGGGCCCTCTGGTACAACAAGGACCTCTTCGCGCAGGCCGGCCTCCCCGTGCCGTGGGAGCCGAAGACCTGGCAGGACGTGCTCGACGCGGCCGAGACGGTCAAGGCGAAGGTGCCCGACGTGGTCCCGCTCAACGTCTACTCGGGCAAGCCGCAGGGCGAGGGCGCGACCATGCAGGGCTTCGAGATGCTGCTCTACGGCACGCCGACCGGCACCCTCTACGACGACGAGACCGGCAAGTGGCTCACCGACTCGCAGGGCTTCGTCGACTCGCTCGGCTTCATCGAGGACGTCTACCAGGGCGGCATCGGACCGAAACCCGAGGAGGCGCTGGACACCAACATCGCCACCATCGTCGGTGGTGAGTGGCTTCCGCAGGGCAAGCTCGCCATCGCCCTCGACGGCTCGTGGATGAGCGGCACCTGGCTCGAGACCGGCACCAACCCGTGGCCCGAGTGGAACGACGTGATGGGCCAGGCGCCCATGCCCACCCAGGACGGTGCGAAGCCGGGCGCGACGAGCATGTCGGGCGGCTGGACGCTGGCCGTCGGCTCGAAGACGAAGAACCCCGACAAGGCGTTCGAGTTCATCGCCGACGCCCTCGACAAGGACGGCTCGCAGAGCTACGACATCGCCGCCAGCCAGATCGCGGTGCGCAGCGACGTCGCGGAGGACCCCGAGTACGTCGGCAGCAACCCGACCTTCGAGTTCTTCTCGTCGATCGTGCCGGTGACGCACTTCCGTCCGGCGACCACCGACTACAGCCGCATCTCGAACGAGATCACCGTCGCGATGGAGGCCGTCATGACGGGGCAGCAGTCTCCCGAGGAGGCGGCGGCCGCGTTCGACGACCAACTCGTCGGCATCGTCGGCGAGGACCAGACACAGAAGGCGGGGGACTAGCCGGATGGCGACCATCGCCCCCACCCCGGTCGGCCGTGAGAGCGGCCGACCGGGGGCCTCCGGGCCCGGCCCCGGGCCCCACGGTGAGAAGCCGGGTCGTCGGGCGGGCGCGTCGAAGGCGCGCGCCCTGCGCACCGGTGCCCGCACCCTGCCGCTCGTCCCGGCCTTCGTGCTGCTGGCCCTGTTCTTGCTGGGGCCCGTCATCTCGAGCTTCTACGGCTCGTTCACCGACGCCTCGCTGACCGGCTACGCCGCCGGCGGGTCGGAGTTCATCGGGTTCCGCAACTACACCGAGCTCTTCGCCGACCCGGACTTCCCGAAGTCGGTGCTGCTGACGCTCGCCTTCGTCTTCTTCTCGGCCGTGGTCGGCCAGAACGTCGTCGGCCTGGGACTCGCCCTGCTGATGCGGAACGGCCACAAGGTCGTGCGCTCGATCGTCGGCACGTTCGTGATCGCCGCGTGGGTGCTGCCCGAGATCGTCGCCGCCTTCGCGGCCTACGCGTTCTTCAACGACGCGGGCACGCTCAACACGGTCCTGTCGTGGTTCGGCGTCACGGGCGCCAACTGGCTTTACGCGATGCCGATGCTCTCGGTGATCCTCGCCAACATCTGGCGCGGCGCCGCGTTCTCGATGCTCGTCTACTCGGCGGCCGTGCAGGAGGTGCCCCCCGAGATCACCGAGTCGGCCGAGGTCGACGGCGCCACCGGCTGGCAACGCCTGGTCTACATCACGCTGCCGGTCATCCGACGCAGCATCTCGACCAACCTCATGCTGACCACGCTGCAGACGCTCTCGGTCTTCACGCTGATCTACGTGATGACCGGCGGCGGACCGGGCACGAACAGCACGACGCTGCCGATCCTGGCCTACCAAGAGGCCTTCCAGTTCTCGCAGCTGGGCTTCGGCACGGCCATCGCCACGATCATGCTGCTCGTCGGAGCGGTGTTCTCGATCATCTACATCAGGGCCCTGAAACCGGAGGTCGACTGACCATGGGCATGACCTCACCCAGCGGCCGCAGCATGAAGGCCGTCTCGAACGCCGTGCTGATCGTCATCGCGATCTGCTTCGCCGTGCCCCTCGTCTGGCTGCTGCTGGCCTCGTTCGACCCGTCGGCCACGCTGTCGGCCAAGGTGCCGTCTCAGTTCACTCTCGACAACTTCACCGCCGTGCTGACGCCCGAGATCTCGTTCGTGCCGCTGGCCAACAGCCTCATCGTGTCGGGTGGCTGCGCCCTGGTGACCGTGGTCGTGGCGATCCTCGCGGCGTACCCGCTCTCGCGGTACCGGATGCGCATCAACAAGCCGTTCCTCTACGGCATCCTCTTCGGCACCGGCCTGCCCATCACCGCGATGATGGTGCCGGTCTACAGCCTGTTCGTCTCGCTGAACCTGATCGACTCGATCGGCGGCACGGTGTTCTTCCTCGCCGCGACCAGCCTGCCGATGGCGATCTGGATGGCGAAGAACTTCATGGACTCGGTGCCGATCTCGCTCGAGGAGGCCGCGTGGACCGACGGGGCCTCGATGTTCTCGACCCTGACGCGCATCGTCGTGCCGCTCATGCGGCCGGGCATCGCCGTGGTGTTCATCTTCGTGTTCATCCAGGCGTGGGGGAACTTCTTCGTGCCGTTCGTGCTGCTGCTCAGCCCCGACAAGCAGCCCGCGGCCGTGAGCATCTTCAACTTCTTCGGGCAGTACGGCTCGGTGGCGTACGGCCAGCTCGCCGCGTTCTCGATCGTCTACTCGGTGCCCGTCATCGCGTTGTACGTGCTCGTCTCGCGGACCCTCGGCGGCTCGAACGCGCTGGCCGGTGCCGTGAAGGGGTGACGCGCCTCCCCACCAGTGCCTCCGCCGCCCTCCCGATCCACAGAACGACCCGCCCCACCGTGCGCCTCGGCGCGCCCGTCAGGAGACTGATCCCATGCACGACAACACCGTCCTCGTCGAAGCCCGCATCGACCGCTTCGTCCGCGACCGCATCACACCGGCGGTCTACCGTCGGGCCGTCCCGCTGACGATCACGGCCTGGGAGGCGCCGGGCGAGCCGGTCCCCTTCGCCGAGGCCGTCTCGCAGACGTACGAGCCGTTCGCCGTCGGCTCGCCGTGGAGCCGCCCGTGGGGCACCACGTGGTTCCACGTCACGGGGACGGTGCCCGACGACTTCGGCACCGACCCCGCCACCGCCCTCGAGCTCGTCGTCGACCTGGGCTTCAGCATCCGCCAGCCCGGGTTCCAGGCCGAGGGCCTCGTCTGGCGACCCGACGGCACCATCGTCAAGGCGATCGAGCCGTACAACGGCTACGTGCCACTGACCGCGATCGGTGCGGGCGTGACCCCGGGCAGCACGATCGACGTCTACGTCGAGGCCGCGTCGAACCCCGACATCGGCGGCGACGACTTCCACGGCGAGACCCCCCTGGGCGACCCCGAGACAGCCGGCGACGCCCCGATCTACGCCCTGCGCAGCATCGTGCTCGCCGAACGCGACGAGGTCGTCGCCGAACTCGATCGAGACGTCTGGACGCTCGTCGGGCTGATGCGCACCCTCGAGCTCACCTCGCCGCGACGTCACGAGATCCTGAGGGCCCTCGACCGGATGTGCGACGTCGTCGACCACGCCGACGTCGCGGGGTCGGCGACGGCCGGTCGGGCCGCGCTCGCCGACGTGCTCGCGGCGCCGGCGAACGCGAGCGCCCACCGGGTCGTCGCGACCGGGCACGCCCACATCGACTCGGCCTGGCTCTGGCCCGTCCGCGAGACGCAGCGCAAGGTCGCCCGCACCTTCTCGAACGTCGTCGCGCTGATGGACGACGACCCCGACTTCGTCTTCGCCGCCTCGAGCGCCCAGCAGTACGCCTGGCTGAAGGAGCACTACCCCGAGCTGTTCGAGCGGGTGAAGCAGAAGGTCGCCGAGGGCCGGTTCGTGCCCGTCGGCGGCATGTGGGTCGAGTCCGACACGAACATGCCCGGCGGTGAGGCGCTCGCCCGTCAGTTCGTCGCGGGCAAGGGGTTCTTCCTCCGCGAGTTCGGCGTCGACGCCGACGAGGTCTGGCTGCCCGACTCGTTCGGCTACACGGGTGCCATGCCGCAGATCGCCCGCGCCGCCGGCGCCAGCTCGTTCTTCACCCAGAAGGAGTCCTGGAACGAGACGAACCGCATGCCGCACCACACCTTCCTGTGGGAGGGCATCGACGGCAGCCGGGTCTTCACGCACTTCCCGCCGGTCGACACCTACAACTCCGACCTCTCGCCGGCCGAGCTCGCCCACGCCGAGCGCGGCTACGCCGAGAAGGGGTACTCGAACGTCTCGATCGTCCCGTTCGGCTGGGGTGACGGCGGCGGCGGCCCGACCCGCGAGATGATGGCGGCCGCACGACGGGCCTCAGACCTCGAGGGCTCACCGCGCGTGACCGTCGGCACCCCCGCCTCCTTCTTCGCCCAGGCGCGGGACGAACTCGCCGACCCGGCCGTCTGGTCGGGCGAGATGTACCTCGAGTTCCACCGCGGCACCTACACCTCGCAGGCCCGCACCAAGCAGGGCAATCGCCGCAGCGAGCACCTGCTGCGCGAAGCCGAGCTCTGGAGCGCCACGGCGACGGCGCGCCGCCTGCTCGACTACCCCTACGACGAGCTCGAGCAGATCTGGCACGTCGTGCTGCTGCAGCAGTTCCACGACATCCTGCCCGGCTCGTCCATCGCCTGGGTGCACCACGAGGCCGAACGGCACTACGCCCGGGTCGCCGAGCAGCTCGAGGCGATCATCGGGTCGGCCCAGCGGGCGCTCGCCGGGTCGGGGTCGGCGACGACCACGTTCAACGCCGGGCCGGTCCCGGCGGCCGGGGTCGACGCCTCGGCCGGCTCGGCCTCGGGTCAGGCCCAGGAGGCGGGGGTCGGGTCGGTGGCACCGGTCGCCTCCGACGGCGGCTGGGTACTCGACAACGGGCTCGTGCGCGCCGTGTTCGACGGGGACGGCCTCGTCGCCTCGCTCGTCGACACCACGTCGGGGCGCGACCTCGTCGCCCCGGGCGCACGGCTCGGGTTGCTGCAACTCTTCCGCGACACCCCCAACCAATGGGACGCGTGGGACGTCGACCAGGCCTACAAGAACGTCCGCACCGACCTGGTCGAGGCCGAATCGGTCGTCGCCGACGGTGGGGCCCTCGTCGTGACCCGTCGCGTCGGCGACTCGACGATCGTGCAGCGCTGGTGGCTCGACGACGGTGAGGCCGAGCTGCACGTGCAGACCGAGGTCGACTGGCACGAGCGGCAGAAGCTGCTCAAGCTGGCGTTCCCGCTCGACGTGCACGCCGACCGGGCCGCCTCCGAGGTGCAGTTCGGCCACGTGCAGCGCCCGACCCACCAGAACACGTCGTGGGACTTCGCCCGGTTCGAGACCGTCGCGCACCGCTGGGTGCACGTCGCCGAGCCCGGCTTCGGCGTGGCCGTGGCGAACGACGCCACGTACGGCCACGACATCACCCGGAGCACCCGCGACTCGGCCGACGGCGGTGACGGCGGCACGACGACGCTCGTGCGGCAGTCGCTGCTGCGGGCCCCGACCTTCCCCGACCCCCACGCCGACCAGGGCCGACACGTGCTGCGTTCGTCGGTGCGGGTCGCGCCCGACGTGCTCGAGGCGGCGACCGCGGGCTACCGCCTCAACCTGCCCGTCCGGCGGGTCGACGGATCGTCCGGGGCTGCGGTGGCACCGCTCGTCACGTCGTCGTCGCCCGCCGTGCTGGTCGAGGCGGTCAAGCTGGCCGAGGACCGCTCGGGCGACCTGATCGTGCGGCTCTACGAGGCACGGGGCGCGCGGGCGGCGACCACGGTCACGGTCGACGCCGCCAGCGGGTTCGGCGACGCATGGCGCACCGACCTGATCGAGCGCGAGCTGGCCGAGGGCGCCGCCGGCTCGGGCCGCTGGACGGCGGGGGCCGCGGTCGAGCTCACCCTGCGCCCGTTCGAGATCGTGACGCTGCGGGTGGCCCGGGCTTAGCGCAGCACCTGCGGGCACCGCGCCACGAGATGGTCACAGCGCCGGGTTTTCGCCTGGTGCGGTGACCATCTCGTGGCGGTGTGGCGGTGTGGCGGTGTGGCGGTGTGGCGGTGTGGCGGTGTGGCAACGCAGGGGCGTGGGGGCAGAGCGCCGTGGCGGCGGTCAGACGGCGGCTGCGGTCGCCGTGGCCGACCCGCGGGCTCCGACCGTCGCCGCACCGACGGCCGCCACGGGGAACCCCGGCGGCAGCAGCTCGATGCGCGATGAGAGCTCGAGCGAGGCGAGGAACGGCGACCCCGCCGCCCAGCGGTCGAGCACACCGGCGACGTCGTCGAGCAGGGGGCGACCGAGGTTGCTGAGCCCGCCCCCGATCACGACGGAGTCCACGTCGGTCGTCAGGACGAGGAGGCGCACCGCGGCCGCCACCCCCGCCGCGAGGTCGGCACGCACGCGGACGGCCTCGGGGTCGCCGGCGTCGGCCGCCGCGAACAGCGCCACGGCCGGGTACGCCCCCTCGGTCGGCCAGTGACGTGACACCGCGGCGCCGGCCGCGACGGTCTCGAGGCACCCGCGCTGCCCACAGGGGCAGAGTTCGCCCCCGGGGTCGACGGGGACGTGCCCGATCTCGCCCGAGACGCCTCGCGAGCCGCGCCAGAGTTCGCCGTCCACGACGAGGCCCGCGGCCAGGCCGGTGCCGAGGTTGAGGTAGCCGACCGAACCCGACAGCGACATGGCGAGGTACGCGCCCAGGGCCGCCGCGTTGACGTCGTTCTCGACCCGGACCGGCACCCCGAGCCGGGCGCTCAACGTGGACCCCACGGCGACGTCGTCGAAGCCGATGTTCACCGCGTGCCGCACACGCCCCGTGGTGCCGTCGACCAAGCCGGGGATGCCGACGCCGACCGACTCGAAGGCCCCGACGGCGACGCCGACGCGGTCCGCCAACGAGTTGACCGCCGTGGCCGCGTTCGCCAACACGGAGTCAGGGCCGAACCCCGTGGGCAGGCGGAGACGGTGGACGGGGGCGCCGGACCCGTCGACGACGACCGCGTCGATCTTGGTGCCGCCGATGTCGAGGCCGACCCTCACGGCCGCCCCGTCGATCCGGCCCCGGAGGCACCCGCCCGCGCGTCGTCGAGAGCGCCGGGAGGCGCGGCGACGGACACGGAGGCGGGCGTGGACATGTTTGTTAGTAAAGCTTACGAACCAGGTCCCGGCAAGGGGTCCGGCAGGAGGGGGTCGCGATGTTTCGGGTGTTGACCGCCGGTGTTTCGTGTGCGTAAACTCGCCGCCACGCACCTTGACACGTGTTTGTAAGGCCCATTTACTAACGGCACGCCACCACGGCGACGCCACCCGGCACCGCTGCCGACGGGCCCTGCGAACGGGTCCGAGGTCGGCGACGATGCCGAGACGAGAGGACGCGCCCGTGACCACCACGACGATCACCCGGCAGCAGCAACCGCCCGTCCGCGCGCACAACCGCTCGCTCGTCCTCGAGGCCCTCTACCGCGACGGCTCGATGAGCCGGGCCGACCTGGCTCGTCGCTCGGGCCTGACGCGCCCCACCGTCTCCGCACTCGTCGCCGAACTGATCGACGACGGCATCGCTCGCGAGCTCGGCGTCCGCGACGACGCCCGGGTCGGCAAACCGGCGACGCTCGTCGGCATCGAGTCGGACGCCTTCCACATCGTCACGGTCGACCTGTCGAACGCCGACCGTTTCGTCGGGGCCGTCGTCGACCTGAGGGGCGGGGTCGTCGAGCGCGCCGGCGTCGAGCTCGAGGGTGCCGTCGGCGAGGCCGCCGTGTCCCTGGTCGAACGACTCGTCGACGACCTCGGCTCGCGCACGACCCGCCCACTGCTCGGTGTCGGGGTCGCGACCCCCGGCATCGTCGACCACGACGGCGTCGTGCGCACCGCCGTCCACCTCGGCTGGTACGACCTGCCCCTGCGGTCCCGGCTCTCCGACCACGTCGGGTTGCCCGTCCACGTCGGCAACGACTCCAACGCCGCGGCCGTGGGCATCCGCACCTTCGGCGAGACGGCCGGGCAGGGTGTGGCCGGGCGAGCCCCGGCCGGGCAGAGCCTCATGGTCGTGACGATCGACCACGGTGTCGGCGTCGGGCTGGTCGTCGCCGGCTCGCTCGTCGAGGGCGACCAGTTCTCGGCCGGTGAGATCGGGCACGTGACGGTCGACGAGAACGGTGACGTGTGCGCGTGCGGTCGACGCGGCTGCCTTGAGGAGGTGCTGGCCGCCCCGCAGCTGAGGGCGCGCCTCCTGCAGCACGACGAGGGATCGCGGGGGGCCGTGCTGCACGACGCCGGGCGCGCGCTCGGCCTCGTGCTCGCCCCCATCATCAGTGCGCTCAACATCGACGAGGTCGTGCTGTCGGGCCCCGCCGACCTGGTCGAGGGCGCCCTGCTGCGGGCCGCCCGCGACACCGTGCGGCAGCGCACGCTGTCGGCCGTGAGCAACGGCCTGACCATGAGCATCGCGGGCAGCGGCACCGACCTCGCCCTGCGGGGTGCGGCGTCGTTCGTGCTGCAGGCCGAACTGGGGCTGACGTGACCCCGGCGAGCGGCTCGTCGGCGGCCCGGGGCGAACGCCCCACCACAGACCTCGGGGGCCCACCCCCGGAGGCGGCGAGGGCCCCGGCCCGTGCCGCATTCCCGACCCGACGCTTGTGCGAGCGCGGGCCGGGACCACAGCGATGCGGCATCCCCGCTTCGACGACGAGGAGATGAAATTGCGAATCCAACGCTACACGGCGGTCGGGGCCCTGGGCCTGGCCGCGGCACTCGCCCTGACCGCCTGCTCGAGCTCGGGCACGGGCGGCAGCTCGTCCGACGAGCCCCAGGCCGTACCCACCACCAAGGGCGACGGCAAGACACTGACGGTCTGGGTCATGACGGGTGACTACACGCCCGAGACGATCGATGCCATCAACGCCGAGTTCACCGAGCAGACGGGCGCCGACGTCGACGTCCAGATCCAGCAGTGGGACGGCATCACCACGAAGATCAGCACGGCGCTCGCCACCAGCACGCCGCCCGACGTGCTCGACCTCGGCAACACGCAGGTCGCCAGCTACGCCGCCAACGGTGCGCTCCTCGACCTGACGCCGTACCGGGACGACCTGAAGCAGGGGCAGACCTGGTTGACCGGTCTCGAGGAGCCCGCGACCGTCGACGACTCCCTCTACGCCGTGCCGGGCTTCGCCGGTGCCCGCGCCGTCATCTACAACAAGACGATGTGGGCCGAGGCCGGCATCACCGAGGCCCCCACCACCTACGACGAGCTCACGGCCGACCTCGACAAGGTGAAGGCCGCCAACACGGCGTCCGACTTCTCGGCCTTCTACCTGCCCGGCCAGTACTGGTACGCGGGCATGCAGTTCGTCTGGGACGCCGGCGGCGACATCGCCACCTCGAGCGACGGCACCTGGAAGGCCGGCCTCGAGAGCGACGAGGCGCAGCAGGGCCTGGCCGACTTCACCGAGTTCCAGAACGCCTACTCGACGCCCGCGTCGCAGACCCTCGACACCGATGCCCCCGACCAGACGCAGGTCTTCGCCGACGGCAAGACGGCGACGATCCTGCACACCAACGGTTCGATCGACCTGATCCAGAAGGCCAACCCCGCCCTGACCGACGACGACTTCGGCACCTTCCCGATGCCGGGCAGGTCGGGTGAGACGCAGCCGGTCATGCTGGGCGGCTCGGACTGGGGCATCGCGGCCAAGAGCCAGAACTCCGACCTGGCCCTGCAGTGGACGAAGATCGCCACGAGCCCCGACATCCAGAGCGAATGGGTCGTGGGCAACGACGGCTGGATCCCGAACAGCGAAGAGGGCATCGAGGCGGCCGGCAGCGTGGTGACGCCGATCCAGAAGGGCTTCTTCGACGCCGCGCTCAACTCGAAGGCCACGCCGGCCAGCGCGAACTGGGCGGCCCTCGAGGGCGACAAGAGCATCAACCAGCTCTTCTCCTCGGTGGTCTCGGGCTCGAAGTCGCCCGAGGCGGCTGCCAAGTCCTTCGACGAGGCCACCGACGAAGCGCTGAACGACTAGCGCCGAGCCACCGGCAGCACCGGCAGCACCTGCTGCCTCCGGGGGCGTCGCGCGACCATCCGACCGCGCGACGCTCCCACCCCCTCGACCCGCACCTCCTGGACTCGAACCGAAAGAGGAACCGTGGCCCTCTCGATCGCCCCCGGTCTCACCGAGACCCCGCCCGGCGCGGCGCCCGACCAGAAGGGCGGCCGGCGTCCGAAGAACGAGCGGAAGGCTCCGGTGCGGCCGGGGAAGAAGCGTCAGCTCGCCCCGCTCTGGCTGCTGTCGCCCGCGGGCATCGTCCTGCTCGCCGTCACGGTCGCACCCATCGTCTTCCTGGTGTTCACCTCGTTCACCGACTACGACCAGCGCTCGCTCTTCACCGGCGCGTACGACTCGGTCGGCGTGCAGCAGTACGCGACCCTGCTGGCCGACACCGATTTCTGGTGGTCGCTCGTCCGCACCCTGGTCTTCACGGCCGCGATGGTCGGCGGCAGCGTCCTGATCGGCACGGGCGTCTCGCACCTGCTGACCCGGCTCGGCACGCCGATGCGCTACACGGTGACGGTGGTGCTCATCCTCGCCTGGGCGATGCCGAACGTGGCGTCGTCGATCGTCTGGAAGTGGCTGTTCCAGCCCGGCTACGGCGTCGTCAACTGGCTGCTCACCCAGACCGGCCTGCTCGGCGACATGACCAACGTCGACTGGTCGAACGACGCCGCGCTCGCCTACACGAGCATCTGGCTGCTCATCGTGTGGCAGGCCGTGCCGTTCATCGCGCTGACCATGTACGCCGCCGAGACGCAGATCCCGCTCGAGTACAAAGAGGCCGCGCGACTCGACGGTGCGAGCGAGTGGCGCGTCTACCGCACCGTCACCCTGGTGTTCCTCAAGCCGACGTTGCTGCTGATCACGATCCTGTCGATCATCTGGGACTTCAACGTCTTCAACCAGATCTGGCTCGTCTCGGCCGGCGGCCCCGACGACGCCACCTCGACCCTCGGCGTCTTCACCTACGTCACCGCGTTCGTCGGCTTCGACATCGGGCAGGGCGCCGCCATCTCGGTGGTCACCACCCTGCTGCTCGTCGTGCTGACCGCGTTCTACGTCCGCAACCTCGTCCGATCCGGAGAAGACCTGTGACCACGACCGCACCCGCCGGCGTCGGCACCACGACGACCGAGACCGTCGCGCGCGACGAGAGAACCAAGGAGGCGCGCTCGGGCCACGGCACCGGCCGCCCGTCGAGCGCCCGCCCGACCCGGCGCCGCCGGAAGCCCCGCTGGGTCAGCAACGCGATCGCGATCGTCTTCAGCCTCGTCTGGCTGTTCCCCGTCTACTGGATGGTGAACACGGCGTTCAAGCCGCGCCCCGAGGTGATGACGGCGACCCCGCTGTTCTGGCCGCAGAACCCGACCCTCGACAACTTCGTCGTCGCGGTCACGCAGTCCGACTTCTTCACGAACCTGCGCAACAGCGTGATCGTCGTGGTCGGCGCCGTCGTCTTCTCGATCGTGCTCGGCCTGTTCGCCTCGGCCGCCCTGTCGCGGTTCCGGTTCCGCGGGCGGCGCACGATCATGGTGTTCATCCTGATCGTGCAGATGCTGCCGGCGACGGCCCTGTTGATCCCGCAGTTCCTGATCTTCAACAGCCTCGGGCTGCTCGGCACCTACGGCGGGCTCATCCTGGCGTACGTCGCGTCGACGTTGCCGTTCTCGATCTGGGTGATGCGCGGGTTCTTCCTGGCGATCCCGGTCGAGGTCGAAGAGGCCGCGCAGCTCGACGGCGCGAGCACCTGGCAGGTGCTGACGCGCATCATGTTCCCGCTCGTGCTGCCCGGCATGATCGCGACCAGCATCTTCGCCTTCATCGCGGCGTGGAACGACTACCTCGTGGCCTACACGTTCATGAAGGACCAGTCGATGTACACGCTGCCGGTCTGGCTGGCCTCGTTCAGCACGCCCACCAGCGGCACCGACTTCGGCGGGCAGATGGCGGCCTCGGTGCTGTTCTCGCTGCCGGTCGTCGTCTTCTTCATGATCATCCAACGCAACCTGGTGACCGGCATGTCCGCCGGCGCCGTGAAGGGCTGACCCCGTGACGAACGCACCCTCGACCCCCTCGACCACCGCGCGGGCCGGCACCGGGACGCCCGAGACCGCACCGGTCGCGATCGTGCCGCGTCCTGCTCGACTGACCCGCGCCTCCGGGGCGTTCCGCCTCGACGCGGCGACGCGCGTCTCGGCGCCCGACGAGCTGGCGGGCGTCGTCGCCTGGCTGCAGCAGGCGCTGCGCCCGGCGACCGGGTTGCCGCTGCGCGAGGGCAGCGCCGACGGCACCGGCATCTCGTTCGACCTCGATCCATCGCTCGGAGCCGAGGCCTACCGCCTGGAGGCGCGACCCGCCGGGGTGCGCATCACCGGTGGCGACGCGGCCGGCGCGTTCCACGGGGCACAGGTGCTGCGTCAGCTGCTGCCCGCGGCGGTGTACCGGTCGGCCCTCGTGACCGGGGTCGACTGGGTGGTGCCCGCCGTCGACGTCGAGGACCGGCCACGCTTCGGCTGGCGGGGGACGCACCTGGACGTCGCCCGGCACTTCCTGCCGAAGCACGACGTGCTGCGCTTCGTCGACCTGATGGCGCTGCACCGGCTGAACACGCTGCACTGGCACCTCACCGAGGACCAGGGCTGGCGCATCGAGATCACGAAGTACCCGCGCCTCACCTCGGTCGGTGCCTGGCGGGAGTCGACGCAGGTGGGGGCCGGGCCGGACGCGACCCAGGACGGTCGGCCGCACGGCGGCTTCTACACCCAGGACGACATCCGCGAGGTCGTCGCCTACGCCGCCGCCCGCCACATCACGGTCGTGCCCGAGGTCGACGTGCCGGGCCACTCGATGGCCGCGATCACGGCGTACCCGCACCTGGGCGTCGGGGCGGTCGAGGTCGGCGGCACGCCCGTGGCATCGCCCCGGCAGATCGCCGTCGGCACCGAGTGGGGCATCTTCGAGGACGTGCTCAACACCGAGCAGTCGACGGTCGACTTCTACACCGACGTGCTCGACGAGGTGATGGAGCTCTTCCCGGGCACCTGGATCGGCATCGGCGGCGACGAGTGCCCCAAGGCCCAGTGGCAGGCCGACCCCCGCACACGAGAGCTGATGCGCGACCGCGGCCTCGCCGACGAGGAAGAGCTGCAGGCGTGGTTCATCGGCCGGCTCGACGCGCATCTGACGGCCGCCGGACGACGCACCTTCGGCTGGGACGAGATCCTCGAGGGGAACGCGACGATGTCGCCCGGCGCGACGGTCGCGTCGTGGCGGGGCATGACCGGGGCCGTCACGGCCGCGCGACGCGGGTACGACGTCGTCGCCTGCCCGGACGACCAGGTCTACCTCGACTACCGGCAGTCCGAGGGCCCGGACGAGCCGATCCCCGTGTCGATCCCGCTGACCCTCGCCGACGTGTACGCGTTCGAGCCGGTGCCGGCCGTCCTGGACGAGGCCGAGGCCCGCCACGTGCTCGGCGGTCAGGCCAACATCTGGACCGAGCACATGGACTCGCCCCGCACCGTCGACTTCTTCGCCTTCCCGCGCTTGTGCGCCGTCGCCGAGGCGCTCTGGACGACCGAACCGCGGGACTTCGACGACTTCTCCACACGCCTCGCCGTGCACCTCGGACGCCTCGACGCCATCGGCGTCGAGTACCGGCACGAGTCGGGGCCGCTACCGTGGCAGCAGCGTCCGGGCGTGCCCGGGCGGCCGGCCTCGCGGGAAGAACGCGAGGCGTACATCGCGTCGGTCGTGGCGAACATCACCTGACGCCGCGTCAGCAAGGAGCCCCCATGGAGATCATCATCGTCCGCGACGCCGACGAGGTCGGCCGCGTCGCCGCCCTCAAGATCGCGTCGGTCGTGCAGCGCGAGCCCGAGGCCGTGCTGGGCCTCGCGACCGGGTCGTCGCCGACCGGCATCTACGCGTCGCTCGCGGCCCGGGTCGCGGCGGGCGAGCTCGACTTCGGCCGCGCCTCCGGGTTCGCGCTCGACGAGTACGTCGGCATCCCGCTCGAGCATCCCGAGAGCTACGCGTCGGTGATCGAGCGCGACGTCGTCGTGCCGCTGGGCATGGACGCGACGAAGGTGCGCGTGCCCGACGGCCGAGCGAGCGACATCGAGGCGGCCGTCGTCGACTACGAGCAGGCCATCGTCGACGCGGGCGGCATCGACATCCAGATCCTCGGCATCGGCGCGAACGGGCACATCGGCTTCAACGAGCCCACCTCGTCGTTCGCCTCGCGCACCCGCATCAAGACGCTCGCGCCGCAGACCCGGGCCGACAACGCGCGCTTCTTCGACGACCCGTCGCAGGTGCCCACGCACTGCCTGACCCAGGGGCTCGGCACCATCCTCGACGCGCACGAGGTCGTGCTCGTGGCGCAGGGGTCGGCCAAGGCGGCGGCCGTCGTGGGCATGGTCGAGGGGCCGCTCAGCGCGATGTGCCCGGGCAGCGCGTTGCAGCTGCACCGGCACGCGACGATCGTGGTCGACGAGGCCGCCGCGGCCGACCTGCAGCTGGCCGACTACTACCGCTACACGTACGCGAACAAGCCCGTGTGGCAGCGCTTCGAATAGCTCGGCATCCCTCTCGATGACCGCGGTGCTCTCGTGACGGCGGCGGTGCCCTCGTGACGACGCTGGTGCTCGCGGGCGGGACGGTCTGGGACGGGTCCGGAGGCGCGGGTCACGTCGCGGACGTCGTCGTGCGCGACGGGGTGGTCACCGCGGTCGGGGTCGGGGCGGGGGCGTCGGTCACGGGCGCCGAGGGCACGGGCCGTGGAGGCGAGCGTGCCGGGGCGGTGACGTCCGTCGGCGGCGGGCACCGCGCCTCCTCGTCCGGGACTCCGGACGGTGTCGAGGTGGTCGACGCGAGCGGGCTCGACGTGCTGCCGGGGTTCGTCGACGTGCACGCACACGACGACGCGGCGCTGTTCCGCCCGGGCGGCGTCGCGCCCAAGACCGGGCAGGGCGTGACGACCACGATCGTCGGCAACTGCGGCCAGGGCGTCGCACCGTCGCCGACCGATCCCGACGACCGTTCGCTCGAGGACTACTCGCGACCGGTGCTGGGCGGGTTCCCGGCACGGCGATGGGGGACGTTCGCCGACTACGTCCGGACGCTGGCCGAGGGCGACGCCGACGGGCGGTTCGGCCTGCACGCCGCGACCCTCGTGCCACACGCACCGCTGCGGGCGGACGTGCTCGGCTTCGAGCGACGCCCGGCCGACGCCACCGAGCGGTCGCTCGTCGCGGCGTCGGTGGGCGAGGCACTCGACGCCGGGGCCCTCGGCGTCTCACTCGGCCTCATGTACGCACCCGGCGACGCCGCCGACCGGCCCGAGCTCGTGGCGCTGGCCCGGGAGTGCGCCATCCGCGGCGCGCTGCTGGTCGCACACGTCCGCAACGAGGCCGACGGGCTCCGCGACTCGATCGACGAGCTGGCCTCGCTCGGACGCGAGACCGGGGCCGCCGTGCACGTCAGCCACCTCAAGGTGACCGGACCGCGGAACGTCGGCGGCATGCCCGCGATCGTCGAGCGCCTCGACGCCCTGCGGGACTCGGGGGTCGACGTCAGCGCGGACGTCTACCCCTACGACGCGGGCAGCACGACGGTCGCGTCGCTGTTCCCTCCGTCCACGGCCGACCGCGGGGTCGAGAGCCTGCTCGAGGCGCTCCGGCCCGGCACGCGCTCGCGGCGTCAGGTGCTCGACGGGCTGCTCGAGCCCTGGGCCGGATCGACGCTCGAGAACCAGTACTCCGCGATCGGCCCCGCACGGATCTCGTTGGCGGGGTTCACGCGAGCCGAGCACGCGGGCTTCGAGGGACGGCCGCTGTCCGACATCGCCGCGTCGGTCGGTGCCGACCCACGCGAGGTGCTCGCCGACCTCGTCCTCGCCGAACGGGGTGCCCTGACCGTCATCGTGTTCCACACCGACCTCGAGGGCATGCGGACGGCCCTGGCCTGGCCGCACACCCTGGTCGGGTCGGACGGTCTGCCGCGCGAGACCGGCACCGTGCACCCGCGGCTGTACGGCACGTTCTCGCGCGTGCTCGACGAGTACGCCGGGTCGGGGCCGAGGGCCGTGCTGTCCCGAGGCGAGGCGATCGCGCGCCTGTCGACCCGCGCCTCCTCGCGGTTCGGGCTGGGCGGTGGCGGCTCGACCGTCGGTCGCGCGGCCGGCGCCGGTCGTGCAGGAGGCGCGCTCGGCATCGCCCCCGGGGCCGTCGCCGACCTGCAGCTGATCGACCCTGCCGCCTACGCCGACCGGGCCACCTACGCGACGCCTCGCCTCGGCCCCTCGGGGCTGATCGGCCTCTGGGCCGCCGGCCGCCGCCTCCGCTGACCCTGCCCCCTCGCCCCCGGGGTTGCCGCCGACGTGTGTAGATCGCGACAACCGGCGGGCGACATGCCGCCTCGGAGGGAAGATGAGCGGCGTGTCGGCCCGAAGATGTCGGGATTTGCACACATCTGGGGTGCCCGGGGTCGGGTTCGGCGCGCATCCGGGGTGCCCGGGAGTCGGGTTCGAGCGGGTGAAGGTTCGGCCGTGGAGCTCTCGGCCTGCTCTCGGCCCGCTCTTGGCCGGGCGGTGTTCGCTTTCCTGAACGACAGGAGGCGCGATGAGGATTCTGGTGCTGGGAGCGACCGGGGGCACGGGCTCCCACGTCCTGCGGGTCGCCCTGTCGGCTGGGCACGAGGTGACGGTGCTCGTCCGGGACGCGTCCACCCTCGACGTGACCGACGGCGTCCGGGTGCTCACCGGGGACGCGACCTCGGCCGAGGACGTCCGCGCCGCGGTCGCCGGGCAGGACGCCGTGCTGAATGCTGTCGGCTCGCGGAACATCCGTCACCCGGTCGAGGTCGAGGTCGGCCGCGCCCTGCTGCCGGCGATGCGCGACGCGGCGGTCGACCGCCTCGTCGTCTGTTCGGCCTTCGGTGTCGGCGACAGCCAGGCCGACGCGAACACGCTGCAGAAGATGTTCTTCCACACCGTGCTCGGCAAGGTCTACTCCGCCAAGGAGGTCGCCGACGCCGAGGTGCGCGAGAGCGGCCTCGACTGGACCCTCGTCTACCCGACGCGCCTCACCGACGACCCGGCGACCGGGTCGCTCGCGACGGGGGAGCGGCTGCCCCGTGGGGCGGGCATCCACGTCACCCGGGCCGACGTGGCGCGCTTCATGCTGGCCCAGCTGACCGACGCGACGTGGTCACGGAAGACCGTGGTCGTGACGGGCGCGGCCGACTGACCCCGCGCCTCCTGCGGTGACGTCAGCCGAGGATCGCGAGCGCGTCGATCTCGACGAGCATGGCCTCGTTCGGCAGCCCGACGAAGACCGTCGTGCGGGTGGGGAACACGCCACTCGGGACGTTCTGCAGCAGGTAGGTCTCGTACGCGGCGTTCATCTCGGCGAAGTCGTCGCGCGTGGTGAGGAACACGCGCAGCGAGACGACGTCGTCGAACGTGCCGCCGGCGCCCTCGACGATCGCCTTGACGTTGTCGAGCGTGCGGACGGTCTGTGACGTCAGGTCGCCGGGGTGCAGGTACTCGCTGGTGGCGGGGTCTTGCGGCCCCTGGCCCGACACGCTGAGGAAGCCGTTCTTCAGCACGCCCTGCGAGAAGGTCGAGATGGGGGTGGGGGCGCCGCCGGTGCGGACTTCGGTCTTCTCGCTCACAGGTCTGCTCTTCTCTGATCGATGGTCTGTGGAACCGACGTGATGTGTCGTGTGTCGGGGGTGACTGCAAAACTACCGTCAGGCACCGACACACGGCCTGACCGCAGCACCACCCCACCCGCCCCGTCGGAAGGCACCATGACCACGTCACCCTCGACCCCGTCCGCCCCCGCCGTCACCTCGATCACCAAGGTCGGCTTCGGCCGCGAACCCCGGCCCGTCCCGCTGATCGACCTCGCGACCCCCCTGCTGACGATCGACCTCGACGCCCTCGCCCACAACGTCGACACCATGGCCGCCTGGTGCCGCGAGGCCGGGGTCGACCTGGCGCCGCACGGCAAGACGACCATGGCGCCCGAGATCTGGCGGCGGCAGCTCGACGCCGGGGCCTGGGGCATCACGCTCGCGACGGCGTTCCAGGTCGCGGTCGCCCGCGAGGCCGGGGTGCCGACCGTCGTCCTGGCCGGCACCGCGTTCGCGCCCGCGACCCTGGCGGCGCTCGCCGCACCCGGCACGGACGTGCTCATGTGGGTCGACTCGGTCGAGACCGTGCGGCTCGTCGACGCCGCCCTGGCGCGGGCCGAGGCCGAGCGTCCGCTCGCGGTGCTGGTCGAGTTCGGGTCCTCGCTCGGTCGGACGGGTGCTCGGTCGGTGCGCGAGGCCCTGCTCGTCGCCGAGGCCGTCTCCACCGCATCGCACCTCGTGCTGGCCGGGGTGGCCGGCTACGAGGGCGCCCTCACCCACGACGTCGACGCGGCAGGCATCGCCGTGGTCGACGACTACCTGCGGGGTCTCCTCGACGTGCTCGACGGCATCGGTGCCCCGGCCTTCGACCCGTGGCTGTCGTCCGGTCACGACGTGGTGCTCACGGCCGGTGGCAGCGTCTACTTCGACCGTGTCGTCGCCGTGCTCGGCGACCGGCACGACCCGTCGGGGCTGCAGGGGCCGCGCACGCGCGTCGTGCTGCGGTCCGGTTCGTACGTCGCCCACGACCACGACCTCTACCGCCGGCTGACACCGTTCGCCCGTGACACGATGCCGACGACCGCAGGAGGCGCGGGTGGCGTCGACGCGGACGTCACGGTGGTCGTCGGCGACGATTCCGCGGGGTCGCAGGCCGATCGCGAGATGGGTGGGCCGACCGACGGCGAACTGACCGGGGTCGACGGAGCGGCCGAGGGGTTCGGGGCCGAGCGGCCCGCGGGGCCGTCCGCCGAGTCCGCCGGTTCGCCCCGAACCGGGCCCGGCGGCGTGGCGTCGACCGAGCCGTCGTTCCTGCCGGCCCTCGAATTGTGGGCGTCCGTGGTGTCCCGTCCCGAGCCCGGGCTCGCCCTGCTCAACGTCGGGCGTCGCGACACGTCGGACGATGAGGGGTTCCCGGTGGCGCTCGAGGCGTGGCGTCCGCAGGCGGCCGACCGGCGCCTCCCCGGGGTGCTCGACGGGTCGCACGTGTCGGCGCTCAACGACCAGCACGCCTTCCTGCGGCTCGAGCCGACGTCGGGGCTGCAGGTCGGCGACCTGGTGCGGCTCGGCGTCTCGCACCCCTGCACCACGATCGACAAGTGGAACGAGATCGCCACGGTGCGGGGCTCGGCCGACCGCCGCGGTGTGCCACCCGTGGTCGAGGGCAGCATCACCACGCGGTTCTGAGCGGCGTCGGGCCGTTCCGACCGGCGTCGGGCGGTCCGGTCGGTCGCGGCCGGCGGCCTACGAGCCCGAGCCCTCGTCGGTACCGGGTGCGGGCGTCGGTGCGTCGGCGGGAGGGGTGGGCGCGTCGGTCGGCGGAGTGGGGCGGTCGGAGTCGTCCTCGGTGTCGCCGGAGTCCGTCTTCGGGCCGCCCTTCTCACCGGGGCCGTGGCCCGGGCCGCCCTTCGGTCCGCCACCCTTCGGTCCGCCTGCCGCCGGTCCGCCGTCGGCAGGGCCGCCCTCGGGGGCCTCGGGCAGGGCCTTGCCGTCGGGGCCGGTGCCGGGGGTCGGCAGGGCCTCACCGTCGGGGCCGGTGCCCGGGGTCGGCAGGGCCTTCCCATCGGGGCCGGTGCCCTCGGCCGGAGCGTTCCCGTCCGATTCGTCGCCCGCAGCAGGCGGGGTCGGCGCGTCCGTCGGCGCACCGGTGGCGCCGTCGTCGGAGCCTCGGCCTCCGGGCTCCTGTCGTGAGCCGTCGGCCTGGTTCGCCGCGTCGTCTTGGCCCGGCGTCGCGGTCGACGAGGCGCTGGTCGAACTGCCGGCGTTCGACACCGCGACGGCGGTGCTGGTGCCGACCAGGGCGAGCCCGGCCGCCGCGATGCCGATGCCGACGAGCAGGCGCTTGGTGGGGCGGCGACGGGTGGTCGTCCCGGCGGCCTCCGCCGACGACGCGCTCCGGAACGCACTGCCGTCCGCGGGCAGTTCGCGGGTGCGCTGGTCGTCGGCGACGATCGGCGTGGTCGGGGCCGTCGGCTGCCCGGGCGCCGTGGCCGGCAGCTCGGTGGTGGCGCGTGCGTCCTGGTCCTCGTCCTCGCGGCGCAGCCGTTCGGCCCACGCGTCGTCCTGCGAGGGGGTGTTCTCGTCACGACGGTCGTCGCGGCCGTCGGGGGTGGTGTCCTTCGCCATGGTGTCTCCAGATGTCGGGTGCCGGGCGAGCCGCGAGGCGGCTGGCGGTCGGGGCGTTCCCGCCGGCACACACCACTCTCGGAACCGAATCTGAAGCGGGGCTTAAGTCGCTGGCGACTCGCGGGAGAGAGAAAGGTCATCACCGTGGGGATGCAGTTCGAAGATGCGTCGTCTCCCAACGACTTAGGTTCTTCCGGATGTTCGTTGTGAGATATAATTTAATGACTGACCCAAGGCGTATCTATCATCAGTGACATGAAGGGGCGTTCGAGTGAAGCGCTACCTTTCTTTCTTCACCCAGTCTCTCTTCGCCTTAGCGACCGTGGTCGGTCTGTACCTAGGTGCCGCTGCGCTCAAGCTCGAGTGGATCTTCTGGGTGGTCATTGCACTCAGCTTCGTGTTCGCAGCATCTCGGCTTGTATTGCCTCATGTTCTTGCTGTCTTCAGGGCTTGGCGCTCTCATCCATCTCTGGTGTCTCGGATCAAGCAGCTAGAGACTGAAGCAAGAGATACGGGGCTGAAACTCGAGGAATCGAAGAAACAGTTCGACATGTTGTCCGGGGAAGTCGAGACGGCGTCAGCCGAAGGGGTTGCAAGAGGACGACTAGAAGCGGTCGGGGAATTCCTTGCCACGTCCGTAGCTATCCCTGAGATAGTCCAACTCGAGGATTACGACGGGCAAATTAGCCTTGTAGTCGAAACGAGTAAAGGCGTCCCTCCTCTGACTTCGAGGTACCAATTACTCGTCGGGCGCACAGGTCAATTGCGGGGAATTGTTGAAGTAGCTGAAATCGACCTTGGCCGAGGCATCGCCTATCTCATCTGCGTGGAGCCTTCCATGCCTGCTTTCTGGAGTGCCCTGAGCGAACGCGTGCTCACTGATAGCACACCGCCTAGGGACATCGTCCTGGAGACAATCGCCTTGCCCGATTTATCCATCGAGCCAACCCACGCTTCCTTATCGGCGGAAGCACTCGACAAAGAGGAAGCGAAATGAATAAGGATGAAGTAGAAGTTGCCGTCGGTAAGAGTGCGACTATCGTCAGCCCGTCGCAGTTGGCGATCAATGTTGGTGCCGCCAACGGGGTTCGTGTAGGCGATGCGGCGAAGGTGCGCCGAATCGTCAAAGTCACAGACCCGGACACAGGGGAAGAGCTTGGAGAGGTGCACCTGACTCGCGTCAGTCTGCGCATATCGATCGCTGCAGATTCCTTTTCCGTCGGAACGGTCACCGACTTTGTTCCATCTGCCTCCGGCGTGAGTTCCATAGCAGCAGCTCTAGAATCGACGCGGGTTCGGCGCCGCAAGACATTGGTGGGAAGCGAGTTTGAAGCTTCAGATGTCTCTGTCTACGTAACTCCGGGCGAATCGGTAGTTGTAACACGGGCTCTTGAAGTCGAGGATGATTCCTAGCTCAGCTATGAAGGGAAGTCACTTCACCTTGGGGTGCCGATCGCGGAGGCTCTTCACAATTTTCGTAACTAGCAGACAGCGGGCTAGCTCCGCCCGGGTGCTACCGTCCGCGCATGTCTAATCGACGAGTCCTTGCACCCGAGCCGCCGGCCAGAAGGTCACGGGCCCGGCGTCGTACTTCCCGGGCATCGAGCGCGCCCATGGTCGGCCGATCCAGGAGTGGCTCGACCTGACCGCCGAACGCCTCGACGAGGACGAGCACACGCACATGCAGGTGGTGTCGTGGCTGAAGTCCGAGCACGGCCTGGGTCACGGTCACGCCAACGCGATCGTCGCGTACGTGCGCCACGCCCGCGGTTGACGCGACGGCGCGGCTGACGCGAAAGCTGGGCGCGGTCAGCGGCCCCCGGCCGACTCGTGCCTCCGCAGTTCGACGACGACCTCGTCCAGGAAATCGTCGACCTCGTCCTGGCTGTACCCCTCCCGGAACTTCGTCGGCTGGAATCGTGCGTTCACGACGTCGACGTCTGCCAGGACCTCGACGGCGGTCCCCTGTTCGTAGGCCGTGAGGGTCGCATGGATGCGCTCGAGGAACGCGTCCACGTCGTCCATCGCGTATCCCTCGCGGAAGCGGGTCGGAGTGAATCTCTTCTCGGTCACGTCGCGTGCGAGCACGGTGCTCCTCGGATTTCGGGGTCGACAGGTCGGTCTCGATCCTTCCACGCCGTCACGGCGTTGCGCGGCGACTCCCTGGTGGGCGGGATCGCGCCTGCGGGTCTGGGCGGCGACCGACGTCGCTAGCGGAGGTTCGGGGGCGTGGGTCGCTTCGCGGCGATCATGAAGCCGTAGATCAGGGACCACACGTAGAAGATGATCGCGACGCCGAGACCGGCGAGACCGATGCCGCCGAGGACCGCGCTCTGCACGTTCGCCTGCAGGACGATCCCGAAGCAGATCAGGCCGACCAGGGCCGCGCCGAAGGCGACGAACTGGAGGCGGAGCCTGAAGCGGACGCGTTTCTTGTGCTCCGCGACCGAGATGATGTCCGACATGGAGTCCCCCTTCTTCCGGGCGGTACGACTGCACCCCCGTGTGGGGAGAACACTACGACTCGAACGATCGTCGACGCGCTCTGGACCACTGACCGGTCGCGAGCCGTCGCCCGACCGCCCGAGGTGCGACGATGAGCCCATGCCTGTCGTCGAGTCCCGGTGTGTCGTCCCCGTCGACGTGCGCGTCGCCTTCGCGGTGTCCCAGACCCAGGGGGAGGCACGCAAACGATGGGACCCCTTCATCCGTCGCCAGTACCTCGTCGGCGGAGCGACACGGGCCGCCAAAGGGGTCCGGACGTTCACCGTGCAGCGTTTCGGGTTCCGGATGGAGAGCGAGTACGTCTCGTACAACCCGCCGACCAACGTCGGCATGAAGATGACGAAGGGGTCGTGGTTCTTCGAGCGCCTCGGTGGCGGATGGCGGTTCCGCGAGGTCGACGGTGACCCGACCTCGACCGAGGCCGTGTGGCGCTACAACTTCTCGTGCAAGCCGAGATGGCTGGCGCCGGTGGCCGAGCGCTTCGGCGCGGTCCTCCTGCAGCGCGACATCGACCGCCGCATCCGCGGCTTCGCCCGGGGCTGCGTCGATCCGTTCGTCCTCGCCCGCCTCGATCCCCATCTCGACACCGACCCCGACCTCGACCCCGACGTCACGGACGACCCGACCCACACCGCGCCTCCAGCCCGTCCATAGCTTCCGCCCACCGAGGGCTCTTACAGTGCGGAAGATGCTCAGCCCCGCCCGCGTCCTCGTGATCGACGACGACGAGACCATCCGCACCGCCGTCGTCACCGCGCTCGGCGCCGAGGGCTTCGCCGTGCACGGTCTGGCCGACGGCTCCGACCTGCCCGAACAGCTGAAGGCGTTCGTGCCCGACCTCGTCGTGCTCGACTGGATGCTGCCCGGGGCGAGCGGCATCCGCCTGGCGGGCACCATCCGCACCTCGTCCGACGCCGCCGTCGTCATGCTGACCGCCCGGGACGAGGTCGACGACCGGCTGCGCGGCTTCTCCGAGGGCGTCGACGACTACGTGGTCAAGCCGTTCGCCGTCGCCGAGCTGATCGCGCGGGTCACGGCCGTCCTCCGCCGCCGCGGTCGCATCCCCTCGGTGATCGAGATCGGCGACCTGGTGGTCGACCCCGAGGCGGCCCGCATCACGCGCGGCGGCGAACCGCTCGACCTCACGGCGACCGAGTTCCGCCTGCTCGGGTTCCTCGCCGAGAGTCGCGGACGCACCGTCTCGAAGACGCAGATCCTCACCCAGGTCTGGGGCTACGACGACTACGACCCCAACCTCGTCGAGGTGCACCTCAGCGCCCTGCGCCGCAAGATGGAGACCCGCGGCCCCCGCCTGATCCACACCGTCCGCGGTCTCGGCTACCGGATGAGCGCGTGACGCGCCGCCGCCCCGCCGCGCTCTCGACGGGACACCACCCCCGAGGAGGCGCGGTGCCGGCCCCCGACACCGCCGTCCCCGGGCTGCGCACCGGCTCGTTGCGCGTCCGCACGGTCGTCGCCGTGCTGCTGCTGCTGGCCGTCCTGCTGGCGGCGCTCGCCGTGACCGTCGAGCTCACCCTCGGCCAGCGGCTCCGCGCCCAGGTCGTCGACCGGCTGTCCGACCGTGCCGCGGCCGCCGCTGCCCTGGTGGGCACGGTCGACGGCGACGAACTCGCCGACCGGCTCTCGGCCCAGGGACTCTCGGTCGTCATCCGCGACGCGAACGGCGACGCCATCGTCGCCGGCCCGAGCCCCGACCAGTTGCGCGACGGTCCGCTCTCACTCGGCGAGGGAGGCCCCGGTCGCGGCGGCCCGGCCTCGGGCCCCGCCGACGGACCAGGAGGCGCGGGCACCGACGCCGAGGACGCCACCGGCACCGACGGTGACTCCTCGAACGGTACCGACTCGTCGACCGGCACCGACTCCGGGGACGCGGGCAGCGCCTCCTCGTCCGACGCGACGACCGTCACCTCGTCCGAGGTGCGGAGCGACGACGAGGTGACCACGCTCGTCTCGCAGCTCAGCGACGGGTCCACCATCACGCTGACCACGGACTCGCGGTCGGTGGGCGAGACCCTGGTGCAGCTGCGCTGGGTGATGATCGGCGCCTCCGCGGCCTTCCTGCTGATCGCGGCGATCGGCCTCGCCCTCGTGGTGCGGGCGACCCTGCGACCGCTCGACCGGATGACGAGCGTCGCCCGGTCGATCGCGCACGGCGACCGCGGTCGCCGCCTGCGCCCGGCCCGACGCGACACCGAGATCGGTCGGGTCGCCGTCGCCTTCGACGAGATGCTCGACGGCGTCGAGGGGGCCGAGCGGACGGCCCTCGACGCCGAGACGCGCGTGCGGGCGTTCGTCTCGGACGCCGCCCACGAACTGCGCACCCCCGTCGCCGGCATGCGGGCCGCGGCCGACACCCTCGTGCGCTCACCCGGCACGGCCGACGAACGCGAACGGCTCGCGACGCACGTGGTGCGCGAGGCCGAGCGCGCCTCCCGGTTGATCGACGACATGCTGCTGATGGCGCGCGTCGACCAAGGCATCTCGCTCGACGTCGCCCCCGTCGACCTCGGGGCGTCGCTGCTCGCCGACGTCGAACGCCAGCGGCTGCGACGGCCGTCGCTCGACCTGCGCGTCGTGCTGCCCGACGGGCCCGTCGTGGTCACCGCCGACGCAGGGCGGGTCTCGCAGATCGTCGGCAACCTGGTCGACAACGCTGCCCGGGCGACGGGTGGCACGGGGCAGGTGACGCTGTGGCTCGACGCGTCCCGGGTCGACGAGGTCTCGGTGCTGGTCTCGGACGACGGCCCGGGCGTGGCGGCGGGCGACCGCGAGCGGGTGTTCGACCGGTTGGTGCGACTCGACGAGGCCCGACGGTCCGGGGACGGAGGCGCGGGCCTGGGGCTGCCCATCGCCCGCGGTCTCGCCCGCGCCCACGGCGGCGACCTGGTCTGCGAGGCCCCCGGATTCGGGCGGCCCGGCGCGGTGTTCCGGCTGACGCTGCCCGTCGCGGTGCGGGCCGGGTCGGAGGCGGCTGACGTGGCTCGCGCCTCGTCGCCCACGGCCGCGGCCGCGCTGCGTCGCACCGCCGGCTGAACGTCGCACCGCCTAAGTAGGCGGTGCGACGTTCAGTCGGCGGCGTGACGGCGGGTCGGTCGCCCGGGACGCAGGTCGCGCGGGTGCGGCGCGCGCCGGAACCCGGGACCGAGGTCGCACCACGCTCGCGTCCACGAACCGCGCCCGTGGGTGGTTCGACGACGCGACGGTGGTGCGGCCGCGGCCAGAGATGTCTCAGGGGAGAGTGATCGCTCCGGCGGGCAGCTGGGGCACGTCGCCCGGCCACGGGCCGAACGTCGCCGCGGCGTCGTCCGCATCGAGGGAGGGGGACGCCTGGTCGGTGAGGTCCGAGAGCGGCAGCCCGGCGTCGGTACCCAGAGCGACCCAGTCGCTCGGAGTGGTCGCCCCTTTGAACCCGACCGTGATCGATCGGGTCGGCTCTTGGTCGGAGACGGACCAGGCCGTCCGGAGCAGGAACTCGACCAAAGCCGGCGGGTCCTCCACGGTCGCGCCCGCGGGGATCGCTACGTAGAGGTTCGTCGTGGTCGATGACTGGAAGCCGTTCATCGCCTTCGACACGGTGACCTCGACCTGGTCGAAGCCTGCGGCTTCGACGGCGGCAGCCGCGTCCGACCGAGATTGCCCCCCTCAGGCTTCGGCGCGCTCGAGCCGCACGCCACGAGCACGAGACTCAAAAGGCAGACCGTGGTGGTGGCCAGAGCGCCACGCCTTCCAGGTGTCATGGTGCTCATCTCCTGGTCACGAAGTAGTCGTCGCTCGTTCCGCCCAGGAACGTGACAGGGCCCGAGGTGACGTGCAGCAGGGCGACCGGCACCGCCAGGCGGTCGTCGCCGATGCGGTGGTCGTCGCTCGCGACCACCTCGATCGTGCACCCCGACCGTAACCCGGACTCGTGGACGGTCAGCAGCGGGTTCAGCAGCCGGGACGTCGTCGACCCGGGCACCCACATGCGCAGCGTCGGGATCGTCGGCCTCGCGGCCCGCGAGGCGTCGGGGTCGGACTCGACCAGGTACCCGGCGATGTCGCCGATGCTGGCCGTGATGTCGACCGTCACCGCCACGTCGCGCGCCCGGTCGTCGCCTCGCCGGGCGTCGTCCCCGTCGATCAGTGTCAGCTTCAGCCGCATGGCCGTCTCCCCTCGCCCGGATCGAGCCTAGGTGACGAGCACCGGCCGGCGCGGGTGACGACCCCGCGCCGCCCCGGACCCGGGCCTTCGGGCTAGAGCGCGACGAGCCGTTCGTAGGCGTCGTCGACCCAGGGGTCGATGGCGCGGCGCGAGGCGTCGGCGTCGTGCCAGGCGACGATCTGGCGGGCTCCCTCGGCGAAGGGGACCCGCGCCTCCCAACCGGGCACCAACGCGCGGATCTTCGACGTGTCGAACACGGCCGGATGGCTGCGGTCGCCGCACAGGTCGGCCGTCCACTCGGGCACCTCGTCGGTCAGCACCTGGGTCGTGCGGTGGACGACGTGCAGCGACGCCCCCGCGGCGTCGGCGAGGTCGCGGGCGATCATGTTCCAGGTGAGCAGCTCGGGCGACATGATGTGGAAGGCCTCGCCCAGGGCTCCCGGGTGCCCGAGCAACCCGACGAAGGCGCGGGCGAAGTCGGCCGAGTGGGTCAGCGCCCAGAGCGAGGTGCCGTCGCCGTGCAGCACGACCGGGTCGCCGCGTCGCATGCGCTCGATCGTGGTCCAGCCGCCGAGCAACGGCACGGCCGTCTCGTCGTAGGTGTGCGACGGGCGCACGACCGTCGCCTGCACCCGCCCGGCGAGGTGCTCGTCGCGCAGCAGGCGTTCGCAGGCGATCTTGTCGCGCGAGTAGGACCACCACGGGTTGAACAACGGGGTCGCCTCGGTGATCGGCAGCGTCACCGGGGGCTTCTGGTAGGCCGAGGCCGAGCCGATGAACACGTACTGATCGGTGAGCGGGGCCACGACCCGCAGCATCGACGCGAGCTGGTCGGGCGTGAAGGTCAGGAAGTCGGCCACCGAGTCGAAGCGACGTCCGTTCAGGGCGGCGACCAGCGCCTCCTCGTCCCGGACGTCGGCGACGAGCTGCTCGACACCGGCGGGCACGGGCCGGATCGTGGTGCTGCCGCGGTTCAGCACGGCCACGGCCAGGCCGTCGCGCAGGGCCTGTCGCACGACCGAGGCGCTGATCTGCCCGGTGCCGCCGATCACGAGGAGGGACGTCGATGTCATCGCTCCACTGTGCACCCCCGCGACCGGGGGTGGTCGTCGAGGTGGGCCGGAGCGGGCAGGAGGCGCGGGTCGGGAGGCGCGGGTCGGCTCACCGGGACGGGTCGCGTCGCCGGTGCGCGGCGGTGTCGCGGTCGGCCGCGGCGTCAGGCCTGGTCGAGGGCGTGACGGGCGGCGCGGACCAGCTCGGGGTCGGTCTCGAACCACGAGTCGGTGGACGCCTCGGTGCCGAGCGACACGGTCGTCCCCGACCGGGACGAGGAGGCGCGCACGGCCTGCGCCCGCTTCGCCGACAGGTGCACGGCGTCGACCCCCGCGGCCACGAGTGTCGGGACGTCGCCGAGCTGCACCCCGCCCCCGGCCATCACCTGCACGTCGCCGGCGACCTCGACCATGCGCGTCAGCATCCCCGACGCCAGACCGGCCCCGACCCGGGACGCCCCGCCCGACGTCAGCACCCGCGTGACGCCCAGCCCCACGAGGGCCGCCACCGCCGCGACCGGGTCCGCCGCTCGATCGACGGCCCGGTGCACGGTGATCTGGAGCGGTGAGACCCCAGGAAGTCGCCGAGACCCCGGGGCGCGAGCTGGGGTCTCGGCGAGTTCCTGGGGTGTCGTGCTCGGGTGCGGTGCGGCGGCGGCGTCGAGCGCGGCCTCGACGAACCAGCGGACGGCGTCGACGTCGAGCGAGCCGTCCTCGCGCAGCGCGCCCACGACGACGCCGGCCACGCCCGACCGCACCAGCGCCCGGATCTCGCGCACCATCACGTCGAGCTCGTCCGCGTCGTACACGAATCCGCCGGGACGGCATCTCACCAGCGCGTGCACGGGCACCCCCGTCGCGACGGCGGCCTCGACCAGTCCCTGCGACGGGGTGACGCCCCCGAGCTCGAGGGCGCTGCACAACTCGACGCGGTCGGCTCCGCCGTCGCGCGCCGTGACGGCTCCGGCGGCGCTCGTCACCGCGATCTCGAGGGCGGGCCGCGAGCGTGCGGACGTGGCTGCGGATGAGGAGGCGCGGGTCGCGTCGGTCGTCATGTCACGACCCTAGGCGAGCGGCCCGCCCGCCTGCCGGGCTCTCCCGGTCGCCCGGCCCGCGCCTCCTGCCCCTGCTCCGGCCCCTCGAGCTGTCACGACGTGCGCTTGCCCATGAACACGAGCGAGACGTCGTGGGATGTCGAGGGGCAGGGACGCCCATGCCGGGGTCGGCATGGGGCGGGGTGCATGATGGCGGGATGTCCGACGCACCCGCATCCGCCGACACGCCCGCCGCACCCGCCGCCGCACCCGCACCCGCCGCTGCACCCACACCCGCCGAGGCCCCGGCCACCGCCGCGTACCGGGCGGCCCGCGACCACCTGCTGGGGCTCGGGCACGACCTCGACCGGGCGAGCGACGAGTTCCGCTGGCCGGACGTCGGCGACCGCTTCAACTGGGCGACCGACTGGTTCGACGTGATCGCCCGCGACAACGACCGCACGGCGCTGTGGATCGTCGAGGAGGACGGCTCCGAGCAGAGGGTGTCGTTCGACGCCATGCGCCGCCGCAGCGACCAGGTCGCCGCCTGGCTGCACGACCTCGGCGTCGCGAAGGGCGACCACGTCATGCTGATGCTCGGCAACCAGGTCGAGCTGTGGGAGGCGATGCTCGCCGTGATGAAGGTGGGCGCGGTCATCCTGCCGACGTCGACCGTGCTCGGCAGCGCCGACCTCGCCGACCGCATCGACCGGGGGCTCGTCCGGCACGTGATCGCCAACGCGGCCGACGCCCCCGCGTTCGCCGGGGTGGACGGGGTCGAGGCCGTCACGCGGATCGCCGTCGTCCCCGAGGGCGACGAGGCGCCCGCGGGCTGGACGTCCTTCGGGGACTCGCACCGCGCCTCCTGGGCTCGCCCCGACGTCGCGACCGCGACCGAGGACGCCTGCCTCGTCTACTTCACGTCGGGCACGACGAGCAAGCCGAAGATGGTCGTGCACTCGCACGCCTCGTACCCGGTCGGGCACCTGACCACGACCTACTGGCTCGGCGTGCAGCCGGGCGACGTGCACATGACGATCTCGTCGCCGGGCTGGGGCAAGCACGCCTGGAGCTGCTTCTTCGCGCCGTGGACCGCCGAGGCCACCGTGTTCGTCTACAACTACGGGCGCTTCCGGCCGGCCGAGCTCCGGGACCAGCTCGAGCGCGCCCGGGTGACCTCGTTCTGTGCACCGCCGACCGTGTGGCGCATGCTGATCCAGTCGTCGCTGGGTTCGCGGCCGAGCGCGCTCCGCGAGGCGCTGTCGGCCGGCGAGCCGCTCAACCCCGAGGTGATCGGGCGGGTGCAGCAGGGCTGGGGTCTCGACATCCGCGACGGGTACGGGCAGACCGAGACGACCGCCATCGTCGCGAACGCGCCCGGCGGCACCATCAAGGCCGGCTCGATGGGGCGCGCCCTGCCCGGCGTCGAGGTCGTGCTGGTCGACCCCGTCACGGGCGTCGTCGGCGACGAGGGCGAGGTCTGCCTCGACCTCACCACGCGGCCCGTCAACCTGATGACCGGCTACCTCGGCGACGCCGCCCGCACCGAGTCGTCCATGCGCGACGGGTTGTTCCACACCGGAGACGTGGCCGTGCGCGACTCCGAGGGCATGATCACGTTCGTCGGCCGCACCGACGACGTCTTCAAGTCGTCGGACTACAAGGTCTCGCCGTTCGAGGTCGAGAGCATGCTGATCGAGCACCCGGCCGTCGCCGAGTCCGCGGTCGTGCCGGCGCCCGACGACACCCGGCTGAACATCGTCAAGGCGTACGTGACCCTGGCCGAGGGGTGGGCACCCGACGCCGAGACCGCTCGGGCCGTCCTGGCGCACGCCCGGGTGTCGCTGCCCGCCTACGAGCGGGTGCGGCGGGTCGAGTTCGCCGAGCTGCCGAAGACGATCTCGGGCAAGATCCGCCGCGTCGAACTGCGCGACCGCGAGGAGGCGCTGGCCCGGTCGGGCGAGCGGGCTGCGGCCGAGTGGCGCGAGGCGGACTTCCCCGACCTGAAGGGTTAGGGCGCTCGGCTGAGGCCCACGACCCGCGGCTGCGTCTCACTGCACCGCGTTTCGTGCACGACACCGCACCTAGTCGCGGTGCTGTGCACGAAACGCGGTGCCGTGTCGTGAGGGGTCGGGCAGGGCGGGGCTGGCCGTACCGGGGATCAGCCGACGGGCAGTTCGCGGCCGGCGGCCCAGACCCGGGCGACCGTCCAGTCGTCGCGCCACGCGACGGCGTCGGCGGCGTGCCCGGGGGCCAGCCGGCCGAGCGGCGGCCGGCCCCCGGCGGCCTGCACCGAGCCCTGCGCCGAGCGCACGACGCCGGCCTGCGCCGAGTCCTGCGCCGAGCGCGCGACGCCGGCCTGCGGGGCGCGCGTGCCCGCTCGCCTGCCCCCGGCATCGAGGCCGAGCACGCGGGCCGGCACGAGCGTCAGCGCCGCGACCGCGTCGACGGCCGAGAGCCCGGCCTGCAGGACCGCGATGCGCAGGGCGGCGTCCTGCGTCAGGGTCGAGCCCGCGATGGTCGACGTGCCGGTGAGCGTGGCGACGCCGCGCTCGACCGTGACCGCGAGTTCGCCGATGCGGTAGTCGCCGTCGGCGGCTCCGGCCGCGGCCATCGCGTCGGTGATGAGGGCGACCCGCCGCGGAGCCGACCGCAGCACGAGGCCTGCGACGGCCGGGTGCACGTGCACGCCGTCGAGGATCAGCTCGATCGTCACGCGCTCGTCGCCGACCGCCGCGACGAGCGGCCCCGGGTCGCGGTGGTGGATGCCGTTCATGGCGTTGAACGCGTGGGTCACGAGGCTCGCGCCCCGGTCGAAGGCCGCGCGGGCCAGGTCGAAGTCCGCCTCGGTGTGCCCGACGGCGGCGACCACGCCCGAGCTGACGAGCCGGTCGATCGCGTCGAGCCCGCCGGGGAGTTCGGGGGCGATGGTGACCTGCCGCGTGATGCCGTCGCCGGCCTCGAGCAGGCTCTCGACCGTGGCCGCGTCGGGCTCGAGCAGGAAGTGCGGGGCGTGGGCTCCCCGCCGGTCGGGGGCCAGGAACGGCCCCTCGAGATGGGCCCCGAGCACGAGCGGGTCACGGCGCATGAGGTCGCCGACCAGCCCGAGCGACCGGGACAGCACGGGCACCGGGTTCGCGACGAGGCTGATCAGTGAACGGGTCGTGCCGTGTCGGCGGTGCAGGGCGAGACCGGAGTCGAGATCGTCCGGCCCGCCGTCGAAGGCGTGCCCGCCTCCGCCGTGCGTGTGCAGGTCGATCAGTCCCGGGGTGAGGGTGGCGCCCGCGAGGTCGACCGTGACGTCCGCCGGGGGCGGCACCGCGCCTCCTGCGGTCGGGTCGTCGGGTGCACCCGACGTCGCCGAGGAGGCGCGGGCCGCGTCGACCCCGCCCGTCACCCCGGCCGCCGCGCGCGACCCCGGCACCGTGGAACCGGTGGCGACGATGACGTCGCCGTCGACGAGCATCCAGAAGCCGTCGACCTCGCCGTCGGCGTCGACCTTGCGGGCGTCCGTGAACAGGGTCGTGGTCATCGGCGGGCCCCCCGGCGGTTCTCGCGACGGAAGGCCAGGACGCCCGTGACGCCGGCCAGGACGGCGAACGCGACGGCGACGACGGGGTAGCCGAGCATGGCCCAGGCCGCGACCACGGCACCCATGATCGCGATCTCGACGAGCGCCTTGCCCACGGCATCGGTCGGGACGGGCGCGCGGGGCGACCGGAAGAGGCCCCACACGACGATCGCGAACAGGGGCGCACCGATCATGAACGCCAGCGACGGGAACGGGAACGGCCAGGCGAGGTAGCCCCAGAACCCGAGGCTGAGGAAGGCGAGGATCAGCGTGACGAACCGCACCACGTCGAGGGCGTCGACCGGGCCGCCTCGGGCCGGGGCGGGAGAGGGGGCGGGGTCGGTCGGAGTCACGCGTCCAGCGTACGGCCGGTGTGTGCTGTGCGGCCTGCCTGTGATCCGGTCCGTACCGGATCGAGCTGCGGAGCGACGAGTGGGCAGGAAGTGCTCCTTGCGGGCGCGACAGCAGCATCTTCTGCCCACTCGTCGGCCGAACGGTCGGGCGGTCACGGGCCGGGACCCGTGACACGGGGTCGAGTGGGCAGGACGTGCTCGTCACGGGGCCGTGAGCAACGTCTTCTGCCCACTCGGCGTCGGGCGCCGGTTGCCGGGCGCACGGGCGGGGGTCGGAGCCGACGAGGCCTGTGCCCGAGCGGGTCTAGCGGAAGACGATGGTGCGGGCGCCGTCGAGCAGCACGCGGTCTTCGGCGAACCAGCGGACGGCCTGGGTCAGGGTGCGGCTCTCTTCGTCCTGGCCGATCGCCATCAGCTCGGGGGCGCTGCGGGTGTGGTCGACGCGCACGACGTTCTGCTCGATGATCGGCCCCTCGTCGAGGTCGCTCGTGACGAAGTGCGCCGTCGCACCGATCAGCTTCACGCCGCGGGCGTGCGCCTGGCGGTAGGGGTTCGCGCCCTTGAACCCGGGCAGGAACGAGTGGTGGATGTTGATCGCGCGCCCCTCGAGCGCCGCGCACAGCTCTGGGCTGAGGATCTGCATGTACCGCGCCAGCACGACCAGCTCGACGTCGTACCGGTCGACGACCTGCAGCACGCGTGCCTCGAACGCCGCCTTCGACTCGGGGTCGGTGACCGGGTGGTGCTCGAACCGCTTGCCGTAGAACTCGGCCAGCCCCGACAGGTCGTCGTGGTTCGCGAGGATCAGCGGCACCTCGATCGGCAGCTGGCCGGCGCGCTGCCGGAACAGCAGGTCGTTCACGCAGTGCGCCGCCTTGCTCGCCAACACGAGTGTGCGGGTCGGACGTCCGACGACGTCGAGCTTCGCCTGCACGTCGTAGTGCGCGAGCACGGGTGCCAGTGCCGCCTCGAACGCGTCGCGCTCGCCGGGGGCCTCGACCTGCAGGCGCATGAAGAACGTGCCGGTATCGTGGCTCGAGAACTGCGCCGACTCGGTGATGTTGCCGCCGGCCTGCACTACGGCGCCGCTGATCGCGTGGACGATGCCGGGCCGGTCCTGGCAGACGAGCGTCAGCGTCCAGTGCGTCGTCGGGGCGTCGGGAGCGGAGGAGGCGCGGGTGGCGTCGGTCACGTCGGTCACCCGCCCAGGCTAGTGCGGCCGACGGGGCCGGACGGGCAGGTCAGTACGACGAGATCAGCAGGGTCACGAGGGCGACGAGCGGGAAGAACCCCTGCGTGAGGGCGGCCCGCGCCTTGGTGCGGTCGGAGAAGAGCAGCACGAGCGCGGCGGCGAGCATCGACCCCGTGCCCGCGACCAGCAGGGCGGTGCCCGCGGCGGATGCCTCGAAAGCGCTGCCCGCGCCTCCTGCCCCTCCGGCGACGAGGACGACGCCCACGATCGTGACGATCGCGAGGAACAGGTTGTAGAAGCCCTGGTTGTAGGCGAGCGGCTTCGTGTGCTCGGCCTGGACGTCGTCGGTGATGCCGAAGGTCGCGCGGACGCGGGGGGTGGTCCAGAGGAAGGACTCCATCACGAAGATGTAGAGGTGCAGCAGGGCGGCGAGCGAGGCCGCGACGAGCGAGACGATGAGCATGCCCCGACCCTAGGGCCGGGCGGGCCACGCGAGGGTGGCGACCACGGCGGGTCAGTAGCATCGTGGAGGCGCGGCGGGCGCACAGGCGCATCGGCACAGGCGAGGACGAGGAGGCGCGGCGTGGCAGAGCGGGTCACCATCGTCGAGGTCGCGGCCCGGGCCGGCGTCGCGATCAGCTCGGTCAGCAGCGCCCTCAACGGTCGCCCCGGCGTCTCGGAGCAGACCCGCGCGCGCATCCGCCAGGCCGCCGACGACCTCGGCTTCGTGCCCAGCGTCCGGGGGCGCAGCCTCAGTGCCAAGCGGGCCTTCACCGTCGGTCTCGTCGTGCATCGCGACCCGTTCGTGCTCGAGTCCGACCCGTTCTTCGGCAGCTTCATCGGCGGGCTCGAATCGGTGCTCGACCCGCGCGGGTACGCGCTCATCCTGCAGATGGGGTCGGCGGCGGACGAGCCGCTCGACCGTTACCGCCGGCTCGCGGCCGGGCGTCGGGTCGACGGCGTCGTCCTCAACGAGCTGACCGTGGACGACCCGCGCGTCGACCTCGTCCGCGAGCTCGACCTGCCCGCCGTCGGGGTCAACCCGGCCGGCGACTTCCCCCTGCCCGCCGTGCGGCAGGACGACTCGGCCGGCATCGGAGAGCTCGTCGACCACCTCGTGACGCTCGGGCACCGACGGTTCGCCCACGTCGCCGGGCCCACCCGGTTCGTGCACTCGCGGCGCCGCGGAGCCGCCTGGCGGGACGCCCTCGTGGCGGCCGGGCACGACCCCGGGGTCGTCGTCGAGGCCGACTTCACCTACGACGGGGGAGCCCGGGCCGCGGCTCGCCTGTTCGGCCCGGACGCACCGGTCGACGGCCGGCCCACCGCCGTCTTCTGCGCGAACGACCTGGCCGCGATCGGGTTCATGACCGAGCTCGACCGGCTCGGGGTCCGCGTCCCCGGCGACGTCAGCGTGGCCGGGTTCGACGGCATCGAGCTCGGGTCGTACGTGCGCCCCGGGCTGACCACGCTGACGACGGCTCCGCGGCTGATCGGGGCCGAGGCGGCGCGCCTCCTGCTCTCGGCCGTCGAGGGCGAGACCGTCACCGATGCCGAGATCGAGCCCGCGCGGCTGCTCGTCCGCGCGTCGACGGGCCCCGCCGTCCGCTGACCCCGGGCCCGCGGGCCGGACCCGGCGGGTCGCACCGTCGACTGAACGTTGCACCGCGGAAGTGCGCGGTGCGACGTTCAGTCGGCGGTGCGACAGGAGGCGAGCTGCAGGGGGTTCCGGTCGGGCCGTCACCGTGCTAGCTTCTCGGTCTACCGAAACGTTTCGGTAGACGAGCGAGACCGCACACGACGAAGTGGGTGCCCCGATGACGACGACAGCCGACGCGACCAGCGCCCATGCGACGAGCAGCGCCGCCGACGCGACGACCGCCGACGCTACGACCGGCGACGTCGACGTGGCCCGCGCCGCCTCGAAGCCGTACCTCGTCCCGCTGACCCGGGAGCGCCTCCGGACGGTGCTCGACGAGGCCCTCGTCCACCGCAACGAGCTGACCGGCGCGCTCTCGCAGCTGACCTTCTCGAGCCCCGCCGCGTACGAGTCTGCCGGCCGCGCCGACACCGCCGGCCGCGCCGGCACCGACGGCCCAGCCCGCACCGACTGGGCGGTCGGCCCCTTCGCCGTCGACCCGGCGTTCACCTTCACGCTCGACGGCCAGTGGCCCGACCCCGACGGCCTCGGCTGGACGAGCGAATCCCTCTACAACCCCAGCCTGATCGAGCACGACGGCACCCTGCACCTCTTCTACCGGGCCTCGCCCCGCAAGGAGAGCCTCGGCAGCCGCATCGGCCACGCCACCCTCGCCCTCACGCCCGACGGCGAACCCGCCCCCGGTGCCGCCTGGGTCGACGACCCGGCCAACCCGGTCGTCCGTCCCACCCTCGACGACGAGCTGTTCGGCACCGAGGACCCCAAGGTCTACCGGGCCGAGGGCCGCTTCTGGCTCTTCTACAACGGCGTCTTCCCGATCACCGAGGAGGCGCGGGTCGCCCACCCGAGCCCCGGTTATCCCGTCCAGGCGGTCGGCATCGACATGCTGGTCGCCGTCAGCGACGACCTCGTGACCTGGCAGAAGCTCGGGCCGATCGCCGACCACGAGCAGACGCGGCTCTGGGCCAAGGGCGCCGTGATCCCGCGCGACGAGCACGGGAACGCCGTCCGCCTCGGCGGCACCGGCGACGACGCCGGCGACTACCTCATGTTCGTCAGCGAGGGCTTCGACGGCGTGCTGCACGTCGGCCGCTCGGACGACCTGCGCCACTGGACCTTCGAGCCCGTGCCGTACCTCGACCTGACGGGCGTCGGCGGCCGTCTGCACGAGGTCGCCGCCGCGATCGTCACGGGTGACGGCCGCCTCGTGCTCGACGTCTTCCACGACGTCGACGGGGTCTTCGCGGCGAGCCAGGCGCTGTACGACGTCGAACGGCCGGTCGACCAGCTCGCCCTGACGCCGGGCGGCTCGCTCAGCTGGGGCGGCCTGCAGAAGATCGGCGGCCGCTGGACCTTCACGCAGGGCTGGGACGCCCCCGCCGGCCGCCGCGACCTGTACTTCTACCGCGCCGACGCAGCCCGCACCGACCCCGCCGGCTCGCACACCCCCGCACCGCACACGACCCCCTAGTCACACCCGCAGCACCACCCCACCCAAGGAGAACATCGTGCAACGACGCACACGCTTCACCCGCCGTGCCACCCTCGGCGCGACCGTCCTGGTCGCCGCCCTCGGCCTGACCGCCTGCTCCGGTGGCGGCGGAGCCTCGAGCGACGCCCTGACCGCCAAGGGCCCCATCACGATCTGGTACTCGAACAACGAGCAGGAGGTCACCTGGGGCAAGGCCATGGTCGAGGCCTGGAACGCCGACCACCCCGACGAGCAGGTCAAGGGGCAGGAGATCCCCGCCGGCAAGTCCAGCGAAGAGGTCATCGGCGCCGCCATCACGGCCGGCAACGCTCCCTGCCTCGTCTACAACACCGCCCCCAGCGCGGTCGGGCAGTTCCAGAAGCAGGGCGGCCTGGTCGACCTGTCGAGCTTCGACGACGGCGCGAGCTACATCGAGGAGCGCAGCGGCGACCTCGCAAAGCAGTACCAGGACGCCGACGGCAAGTACTACCAGCTGCCCTGGAAGTCGAACCCGGTGATGATCTTCTACAACAAGGACCTCTTCACCAAGGCCGGCCTCGATGCCGAGAACCCCGACCTGTCGACCTACGACGACTTCCTCGCGACGTCGAAGACCCTGGTCGACGCGGGCGTCTCGAAATACGCCATCCACCCGGCGCCGACGAGCGAGTTCTTCCAGTCGCAGTTCGACTTCATGCCGCTCTACGCGGCCGAGACCGGCGGCACCGGCCTCGTCGAGGACGGCAAGGCGACCTTCGCCGACACCGCCGGCGAGGACGTCGCGACCTTCTGGCGCTCGCTCTACGAGCAGGGACTGGCCGGCCAGGAGCAGTACACGGGCGACTCGTTCGCCGACGGCGAGGCCGCGATGTCGATCGTGGGGCCGTGGGCCGTCTCCGTGTACGAGGACGTCAACTGGGGTGCCGTGCCCGTCCCGACCAAGGACGGCACGAGCGCCGACGAGACCTACACGTTCAGCGACGCGAAGAACGTCGGCATGTACACGGCCTGCGAGAACCAGGGCACGGCGTGGGACTTCCTGAAGTTCTCGACCAGCAGCGACCAGGACCGCGCCCTGCTCGAGACCACGGGCCAGATGCCGATCCGCACCGACCTGGCCTCGACCTACGCCGACTACTTCGACGCGAACCCCTCGTACGCGCTCTTCGGCGACCAGGCGGCCCGCACCGTCGAGGTGCCGGCCGGCCCGAACACCGTGGCCGAGCTGCAGGCGTTCCGCGACGCCTGGTCGAGCAGCGTGATCTTCGGCAAGGGTGACGTCGACTCGTCGCTGAAGGACGCCGCGGACAAGATCGACGAGCTCGCGGCCCAGGGCTGATCGTGTCCACCGTGCACGAGGCGGCGGCAGCGTCGCCGACCGCCGGACGAGCCGAGGAGGCGCACCGCGCCTCCTCGGGGGGTCCCGGCTCCGGGCACCGGGCGGGCCGTCGCCGCGACGACGACCCGCGCGGGCGTCGGCGGGGCGGCCTGCTCGGCAAGCACCCGCTCGGCCTGCTGTTCAGCGCGCCGTACCTGGTGTTCGTGCTGGCGGTGTTCGCGTACCCGTTGGTCTACGCGGTCTACATCGCGTTCCACGACTACTTCTTCACGGCGCCCGGTGCCGTCGTCGCGCGGCCCTTCGTCGGCCTCGAGAACTTCGTCACCGCGTTCACCGACCCCGCGGTCATCCGCTCGTTCGGCAACGTCGGCGTCTTCCTGGTGATCAACGTGCCGCTGACCGTCGTGCTGAGCATGGTGCTCGCCACGGCGCTCGACAAGGTCGCGCACTTCCGGGGCTTCCTGCGGGTGGCGTTCTACGTGCCGTACCTGACGGCGAGCGTCGCCGTCGTCGCGGTCTGGCTGTTCCTGTTCAACGGCGACGGCCTGGTGAACAACCTGCTCGGACCGCTGGCCCCGACCCCGTCGTGGCTGATCAACTCGGCGTGGGCCATGCCCTCGATCGCGCTGTTCGTCACGTGGAAGCAGCTCGGGTTCTACATCCTGCTGTACCTCGCGGCACTGCAGAACGTGCCGAAAGAGCTGTACGAGGCGGCCTCGAGCGACGGTGCCGGCCCGATCCGGTCGTTCTTCACCGTCACCGTCCCGGGCGTGCGGCCGGCCACCGTGCTCGTGCTGCTCGTCTCGACCGTCACGGGGGCGAACCTCTTCACCGAGCCGTACCTGCTGACCGGGGGAGGCGGGCCGAACGGCGCGTCGACCTCGCCCGTGTTGCTGATGTACCAGAAGGGCATCGAGCAGGGGAACCCCGACCAGGCCGCCGCGATCGGCGTCGTGCTCGTGATCCTCGTGCTGGTCATCGCCCTGCTGCAGAACCGGTTCGCCGGCGGAAAGGAGGACTGACATGACCGTCTCCGACGAGACCACCGCCCGCCCCCGGCGGATCGCGAAGAAGCCGCCCCTGACCCGGGCCCAGACCACGTCGCGTGGCGTCGTGCTCGCCCTCGGCGCCCTGGCGTTCCTGTTCCCGTTCTACTACATGGTGATCGGCTCGCTGCAGACCAAGCCCGACCCGACCGTGGCCGGGGCGTTCCCGCACCCGTCGAACCTGACGGTCGAGAACTACGCCGCGATCGACAGCCGCATCGGGCTGCTGAGCGGCCTGCTCAACTCGGGCATCTTCACGGTCGGCGTGCTCGCCTGCACCCTCGTGTTCGGCGTGCTGGTCGGCTACGCGCTGGCCGTACTGCAGTGGCGCGGTCGCGGGGTCACCTTCGCGTTGGCGCTGCTGGTGCAGGTGGTGCCGTTCCAGCTGTTGATCATCCCGCTGTACGTGCTCATCGCGCGCAACTACGGGCTGAGCGACAACTACCTCGGCATGATCCTGCCGTTCGCCATCAACTCGACGGCGGTGATCATCTTCCGGCAGTACTTCCTGCAGCTGCCGAAGGAGCTCTTCGAGGCGGCACGCATCGACGGCACCGGCGAGTTCCGGCTGCTGTGGAACATCGCGTTGCCGCTCGTGCGCCCCGCGCTGGTCACGGCCCTGCTGCTGACCTTCATCGGCCCGTGGAACGAGTTCCTCTGGCCGTTCCTCATCACCAAGGAGGCGTCGATGCAGCCGCTCGCCGTGTCGCTGGCGAACTACATCAGCAACGTGGCGGCGACCGCGGCGAACCCGTTCGGCGCGACCCTCGCGGGCGCCGTCGTCCTGGCCGCACCGGTCGTGCTGCTGTTCATCGTGTTCCAGCGCTACTTCATCTCGACCGACGTCGGCTCGAGCGTGAAGGGCTGACCGACCGCCCACCACCCGAGGAGGCGCGGTGCCCGACCACCGCTCGCCGCGCCTCCTCGGCTCCCCGCCTCCAGACCGGGTCGCCGTGCCGGCGGCCCCCACCGCAGGAGGTGCGGTGCGATCCCCCTCGCGCCGCGCCTCCGTCGCTTCTCGAAAGGGCCTCCCATGGCTGACTTCCCGTACCGACTGACCCGCCTGGGCGTCGTGATGACGCCCGACCCCGACTCGCCCGACGAGGCCGAGGGGGTGCTCAACCCCGGCTCGGGGCGCGGGCCCGACGGCGAGCTCTACCTGCTGCCGCGGCTCGTCGCCACGGGCAACGTGTCGCGGGTCGGACTGGCCCGGGTCGTCGTCGAGGACGGCGTGCCCGTGGGCGTGACCCGCGAGGGCGTCGTGCTCGCCCCCGACCGCGGATGGGAACGCGGAGCGACCCACGCCGGCGTCGAGGACCCCCGCGTCACGTGGATCGAGGAACTCGGGCTGCACGTCATGACGTACGTCGCCTACGGGCCGCTCGGGCCACGCACCGCGGTCGCCGTGAGCGACGACCTGCGCGACTGGCGCCGGCTCGGGCCGGCCACCTTCGAGTACGTCGACGAGCTCGACACCGACCTCGGACTGTTCCACAATAAGGACACCGTGTTCTTCCCGTCGCCGGTCACCGCGCCCGACGGCGTGCGCAGCTTCGCCGTGCTCCACCGACCGATGTGGCACATCGGGGCGACCGTTCCGGGCGAGGGCAGCCCGCTGCCGGCCGGCGTCACCGACGGGCGGCACTCGATCTGGATCAGCTACGTGCCGGTCGACGCGGTCGCCGCCGACCCTCGGGCGTTGGCGCGCTGGGGGCAGCACCGGTTCGTCGCCGGCCCCGAGTTCGCGTTCGAGGAGCTGAAGATCGGTGGCGGCCCGCCCCCGCTGCGCGTCGACGAGGGCTGGTTGCTGCTGCACCACGGCGTCACGGGCGTGATCGACGACGCGTTCGCCCAGCAGCAGAACGTGAACTACGCGGCGGGCGGCATCATCCTCGACGCCGACGATCCGTCCCGCGTCGTCACCCGGTCGGAGGTGCCGCTGCTCGAGGCCGAGACCGCCGACGAACGCGACGGCATCGTGCCGAACGTCGTGTTCCCGACCGCCATCGAGGAGGTCGACGGCGTCCGGTACGTGTTCTACGGCATGGCCGACTCGAAGATCGGCGTCGCTCGCCTCGACCGAGCCTGAGGCCCCTCGCACACCGACGTCGAGCACGGACCGACGTCGAGCACAGCCCGACGTCGACCACGGCCCGACGACGACCACGGACCACTGACAAGAAGGAGGCGGTCGACGATGATCGCACGCAACTCACGATGGACTGGCGCGGCGCTGGCCGCGGCCCTGGCGACCGTGCTGGGGGTGACGGGGGCGCTGCCGGCTGCCGCCGCGCCTCCTGGTCCGGCGGCTGCTCCGAGCGGTACGGCTGCGCCGGCCGTCCCGACGGCCGCACCGGCCGTCGCGCCGCTGACGAACCTGGCGCACCTGGACTTCCTGCTCGACCGGACGACGCCCGCGCCCGAGGCCGGGCACTCGACCTACCGGCAGAGCACGGAGCCGACGCTCACGGTGCCGTGGACCTACGCCGACGCCCGCGACGGTGGCACCTTCGCCCGGGTGGGCGGCGGTCCGCTCGACCCCGCGACCGGGTACTGGGGGCAGGGCGCCTACAACAGCGACGACGTCTCGCGGACGGCCGTCGTGTACCTGCGCGACTGGCAGCAGACCGGTTCGGAGGCGAGCCGGGACAAGGCGTACGAGCTGTTGCGCGCGACCGCGTACTTCCAGACCACCACCGGTGACGACGCCGGCAACGTCGTGCTCTGGATGCAGCCCGACGGCACCTTCAACCGCAGCCCGGTGCCGGTCGAGTTGCCCGACCCCTCCGACAGCGGCAACAGTTACTGGCTGGCCCGGAGCATCTGGGCGTTCGGCGAGGGATACGCCGCGTTCGCCGACGAGGACCCCGAGTTCGCCGCGTTCCTGCAGCAGCGTCTGCAGCTCGGCGTGACGGCGCTGAAGCGCGAGACGCTCGCCCGCTACGGGCAGTACGACGTGGCCGACGGGGCGAAGGTGCCCGCGTGGCTGATCGGCTCCGGTGCCGACGCGTCGGCCGAGGCCGTCCTCGGGCTGGCCGCCTACTCGGCCGTCGTGCCGGGTGACGCGGCCTCGCGCACCGCGCTGACGCAGCTCGCCGAGGGCGTCGCCGCGATGTCGTCCGGCGACGGGCAGACCTGGCCGTACGGAGCCGTGCTGCCCTGGGCGAAATCCCGCTCGATGTGGCACGCCTGGTCGTCGCAGATGCCCGTCGCCCTGGCCCGGGCGTCGACCGTGCTCGGCCGACCCGACCTGCTGAAGCCCGCCGTGCTCGACCAGACGTCGTTCACGACGACGCTGCTCACCGCGAGCGGGCCCGACAACGCCTGGTACCCGACGCCCGTCGACCAGACGCAGATCGCCTACGGGGCCGACTCGCGGCTGCAGTCGGCGCTCGCCGTGGCCGGCGCCGGTGCGGGTGCGCCGGGCCTGAAGCGGATCGCGGCCGTCGCCGCGAGCTGGTACTTCGGCACGAACCGCTCGGGCACCCCCGTTTACGACCCGGCCACCGGCGTGACGTTCGACGGCGTGCAGGCCGACGGCACGGTGAACCGCAACAGCGGTGCCGAGAGCACGATCCACGGCCTGCTGTCGATGATCGCGCTCGACGGTGCGCCCGACGTCTCGGCCGAGGCGCAAGGGCTGACGAGCGTCACGTCGCGTGACGGCCTGACGGTGGTCGAGGCCGAGACGGCGGCGCCCACGACGGGCACGGTCGTCACGCCCGACTCGGCGTGGACGGGCGAGTCGCAGTACGGCGGCGGCTCGGCCCTGCGGCTCGAGCCCGGGCAGAGCGCGACGATCGCGGTGCCCGCGGGCTCCGGGTTGCGGCACGTCGAGCCGGTGCTGCTGGCCGCCGAGGGAGTGCGGTCGACGTCGGTCTGGAAGGCGGGACGCGTGCCCCTCGGGACGCTGACGACGCAGGCCGGGGCGCAGGGCGTGACCGCCGCCTCCGGGGCCTTGCTGCCCCAGACGCTCCCGGTGCCGATCGGTGCGGGAGCGACCGCGATCACCGTGACCGCCGGGCGGAACGCGACCGTGGTCGACGGCCTGATCGTGCGGCCGCTCGTCCAGCGACTCGTGCTCGCGGGCACGGCGGCCGACGGGCGGGCGACGACGACCGAGCTGCTGTCGTCGACGTCCCGGCTGCCGCTGCCGGCCTCGGTCGGCGTCCGTGGCACCCGGTCGTCGGTCTCGTCGTACGACGCGCAGGGCCGACTCGTGCAGCAGCGCGACGTGCAGGGCCGCAGCCTCGTGCTGGTGAAGCCCGGCGGCTTCGCCGTCCTCACCCGGTAGCGCCCCCGCCGAGACCCCAGGAACCCGCTCAGACCCCACGCCGCGCGCGAGGGTCTCGGCAGGTTCCTGGGGTCTCGTCGCGCGCCATGCACGATCGTATATAGTTCGATCATGATCACCACGGATGTTGGTTCGCGTTTGCGCGAGGCACGGGTCGCCGCGCGGCTGACGCAAGGCGAGGTGGGGCGGAGGGCAGGGCTGCCGCAGAGCGCCGTGTCGAGGTACGAGAACGGCTCGAAGACCCCGTCGTTGCCCGTGCTCGAGCGTCTCTTCGAGGCGTCAGGCCTCGACCTGGCGCTCACGCTCACGCCGTCTCGTCCTCGGACGTCCACGACCGCGTCCCCGTTCGTCGGGCCCGTGGGGCGCAGCGTGCAACCACGCCGTGCCGAACTGCGATCGTTCTTCGCGCACGAGGGGTTCGGCTCGCCCCAGGTCTTCGGCAGTGTCAGCCGAGGCGACGACCGCGCCGACAGCGACCTCGACGTCGTCGTCGACCTGCCCGATGGCCTCGGGTTGTTCGGGCTGGCGGCGGCTGCGCGTCGGGCGAGCGACATCGCCGGGGTCGTGGTCGACGTCGTGCCCCGCGACGGCCTGACCCCCGAGGTCGCCGAAGCGGTCTCGCGCGACGGGGTCGCCCTGTGAGCCGCCACGATCGGGCACGGCTGGACGACATCGCCGCCGCCCTGGCCGCCGTCGAGGCTCATCGGCGACGTGGCGACCTCACCGACGGGCTCGTCTTCGATGCCGTGCGGGTCCGCCTCATCGAGATCGGCGAGGCGGTGAAGGGGCTCTCGTCCGAGACGACGAGCAAGGCGCCCGAGATCCCCTGGGCCGACGTCGCCCGCATGCGTGACTTCCTCGCCCACCGGTACTTCGACACCTCGCACTCCGTGGTGGCGCACACCGTCGACCACGACCTGCCGGTGCTGTCGTCCGCCGTCGAGCGGCTGCGTCGCGGGTGACGCGCTCCGCGGACGAGGAGGCGCGGGTACGGTCGAGCGCATGAGCGACGACACGCAGACCCCCGGTCCCGACGGCGCCGGCCGTGACACGAGCCCGGGGCACGAGGTCGACCACGACCCGACCGGCATGACCGACGACGAGAAGCGGCACGACCAGCTGACCCGCGCCCCGAAGTCGGACGAGTCGGACGCAGCCCCGCGCATCACGACCGAGGACCGCGGTGACGGCGTCACCCGCATCGACGTCGCCGACACCGCGAAGGTCCGCCCGGGCAAGGCCGACTGACGCGGGGTGCCGGTCGGCGGGCCGCCTGCGGCGGCCGACCCGCGCCTCCTCGGCACCTCCCGCCGCCCTGCGCTTCGCAAACGGGACAGCACATGGGCACCCGCCTGCCCCCGGGCATACCGTGCACGCATGGTGTCCCAGGTCAGCGTAGAAACCAGTCCACCGAGCGCGGGCGCGAACCCGCCCGGCGTCCCGACGACGACGATCACGCTCGACGTCAACGGCAGCCCGCGCCGGCTCGAGGTCGACAACCGCACGTCTCTGCTCGACGCCCTGCGGGAGCGCCTCGATCTGACCGGCTCGAAGAAGGGCTGCGACCACGGCCAGTGCGGCGCCTGCACGGTCCTGGTCGACGGGCGACGCACCAACAGCTGCCTGGTCCTCGCCGTCAGCGCCGAGGGCAGTGACGTCACCACCGTCGAGGGGCTCGCCGACGGCGACGCCCTGCACCCGGTGCAGCAGGCGTTCCTCGACCGGGACGCCTACCAGTGCGGCTACTGCACGCCGGGCCAGATCTGTTCGACGGTCGGCATGCTCGAGGAGGCGCGGGCCGGCATGCCGAGCCACGTCACCACCGACATCACCAACGGCGAGATCGACCTCGACGACGAGGAGGTCCGCGAACGTCTCAGCGGCAACCTGTGCCGGTGCGGGGCCTACATGAACATCGTCCCGGCCGTGCACGACGCGGCCTGCGCGCACGACGCCGATGCGACCGAGGGAGCCACCCGATGAAGACCTTCGAGTACGAGCGAGCGACCGACGTCGCCTCCGCCGTCGCCACCCTCGACCGCACCCCGAACGCCAAGCCCTTGGGCGGCGGCACGAACCTCGTCGACCTGATGAAGCTAGGCGTCGAGCGGCCCGACCTGCTCGTCGACGTCAGCCGCGTCGACTTCGGAGGGGTCGACGAGCTGCCCGACGGCGGCCTCCGCATCGGCGCGGGGGTCCGCAACAGCGACCTCGCCGCGCACCCTCTCGTCCGCACCCGCTACCCGGCGCTGACACGGGCCCTCGTCAGCGCGGCCTCGGGTCAGCTGCGCAACCAGGCGACGACCGGCGGCAACCTGCTGCAGCGCACCCGGTGCACCTACTTCATGGACACCACGAAGCCCTGTAACAAGCGCGAACCCGGCACGGGCTGCGGCGCCGTCGCCGGGCTGTCGCGCGAACTCGGCATCCTCGGCGTCAACGACCTCTGCATCGCCACGCACCCGGGCGACATGGCCGTCGCCCTCGCGGCGCTCGACGCGGTCGTCGTCTTCGAGACCGTCGAGGGCGAGCAGCGCCTGCCGATCGACGAGTTCTTCCGTGAGCCGGGCGACGACCCGACCCGCGACACGAACCTGCCGGGCGGAGCGCTGATCACCGCGGTCGAGCTGCCGTCCCTGCCGGTCGCCACGAACTCCACGTACCGCAAGGCGCGTGACCGCCGGTCGTACGCCTTCGCCCTCGGCTCGGTCGCCGCCGCCCTCTCGGTCGACGAGGCCGGTCTCGTGACCGACGTGCGCATCGCCCTGGGCGCCGCGTCGCCCGTGCCCTGGCGTGCCCGCAAGGCCGAGGAGGCGCTGGTCGGCTCTCCGGCGACGCCCGCCTCGTTCGCGGCCGCCGCGCAACTCGAGCTGGCCGCCGCGACGACCACCGAGCAGAACGCCTTCAAGGTGCCGCTGCTGACCCGGCTCGTCGTGGGCGTGCTGAGCGAGCTCGCCGGCCTCGACCACGAGGGTGACGACCCGGCCGAGGACGTCGACCCGTCGCCGTTCCGCCCGACCGGCGCCAACGGGTCGCCCCGTCGCGTCGCGGCCGACGTCGAGCCCGGCACCCGGAATGCCACCGGCACCGAGGGGAGCGCGTCGTGACCGCCGTCGACGTCGTCACGCCGGTCGACACGAGCGTCCCCACCGGTCTCGGCGCCCCCGTCGCCCGGCTCGAGGGTCGGGACAAGGTGACGGGTGCCGCCCGGTACGCCTACGAGCACACGCCCGACGGCGTGCTGTACGGCTGGATCGTGCAGTCGACGGTGACGACCGGCACGATCACCGGCTCGAACCGCGACGAGGTGCTCGCGATGCCCGGCGTGCACGACGTCATCACGTACGAGCAGGCTCCACACCTCGAGGACGCCGAGGACGGCGAGCTGCTCGTCCTGCAGTCGGCCGAGGTCGCCTACCGCGGCCAGCCCGTCGCGCTCGTGGTGGCCGACACCTTCGACACCGCCCGCGAGGCCGCGTCGGCGCTCGCCTTCGAGTACGACGAGGGCGGCATCGACGTCGTGCTGAGCACCGACCACCCCAGCCTCTACGCCCCCGAGACCGTCAACGCGGGCTTCGAGACCGACACCTCGCAGGGTGACGTCGACGCGGCGATGGCCGATTCGTCCGTCGTGATCGACGAGACGTACGAGACGGCGGCCCTGTTCAACAGCCCGATGGAGCCGCACGCCACGGTCGCCACCTGGTCCGACGGCGAGCTCGACGTGCTCGACTCGAACCAGGGCACGAGCGGCGTCGCGACGTCTCTCGCCACGCTGTTCTCGCTCGACCCGTCCGCCGTGCGCGTCCGTGCCCAACACGTCGGCGGCGGCTTCGGTTCGAAGGGCTCGGCCCGCCCGGTCGTCGTCCTAGCCTCGATCGGAACCATGCTCACCGGTCGTCCGGTGAAGGTCGCCTACACGCGACAGATGATGTTCGCGATCGCGGGCTACCGCACGCCGACGATCTCGCGCATCCGCCTCGCCGCCGACTCCGAGGGGCACCTTTCGGCGCTCTCGCACCAGACGTACTCGCACTCGTCGACGCTGCAGGAGTTCACCGAACAGACCGCCGAGCCGACCCGCCACCTGTGGGCCGCTCCCAGCCGTCTGATGACGCACCGGCTCGCCCGACTCGACGTCCCGACGCCGCGCTGGATGCGTGCGCCCGGCGAGGCGCCCGGCATCTACGCCGTCGAGTCCGCGATGGACGAGCTGGCGCTCAAGCTCGACCTCGACCCGGTCGAGCTGCGCGTCCGCAACGAGCCCGAGGTCGACCCGCACACCGGGCAGCCGTTCAGCAGCCGGCACCTCGTCGACTGCCTGCGGCGTGGGGCCGAGCTGTTCGGCTGGGACGGCCGCGACCCGCGTCAGGCCGTGCACCGGGTCGGACGCTGGCTGGTCGGCACGGGCGTCGCCGCCGCGACGTATCCCGCGAGCGTGATGCCCGCGGGTGCCCGGGTCACCGCGCTGCCGGGTGGTCGCTTCGAGGTCGGCGTCAACGCGACCGACATCGGCCAGGGGGCCCGCACCGTGATGGCGCAGATCGCCGCGGCCGAGCTGGGGGTGCCCCTCGACCTGGTCGACCTGCACATCGCCGACAGCCGGCTGCCGACCGCAGGCGTGGCCGGCGGCTCGTCGGGCACGGCGTCGTGGGGGTGGGCGGTGACCAAGGCGAGTCGGCAGGTGACCGAGTTGCTCTCGCAGGGCCAGCCCGTGCCTCCGGAAGGTCTCGAGGTCGTCGTCGACATCGAGGAGGACATCGCCGCGATGAGCGACCACTCGCGCTTCGCCTACGGCGCCCAGTTCGTCGAGGCGCGCGTGGACCTCGACTCGGGTGAGGTCGTCGTGCCGCGGATGGTCGGCGTCTTCGCGGCCGGGCGCATCATGAACGCCCGCACGGCCCGGTCGCAGTTCGTCGGCGGCATGACCATGGGCCTGTCGATGGCGTTGCACGAGCACGGCATGCTCGACCCGACCCAGGGCGACTACGGCAACCACGACTTCGCGACGTACCACGTGGCGGCCAATGCCGACGTGGGCTCGATCGAGGTCGAGTGGCTCGACGAGGAGGACCCGCACCTCGCCCCGATGGGCGGCAAGGGCATCGGCGAGATCGGCAACGTCGGCGCGGCCGCCGCCGTGGCCAACGCCGTCGCCCACGCGACCGGCATCCGGGTGCGCGACCTGCCGATCCAACCCGACAAGCTGCTCGCCGGCCTGCCGACGCGGTACTGACACCGAGACCCCACGAAGTCGCCGAGACCCCCGTGCGCGCACGAGGGTCTCGGCGAGTACCTGGGGTCTCGCCTCAGCGGATCAGGTGGATGCTGCCGTCACGGTCGCGCAGCGGGGCCCGTGAGGCACCCGAACGCACGGCGAGCACCTCGGCCAGGATCGACACGGCGGTCTCCTCGGGCGTGCTCGCGCCGAGGTCGAGCCCGATGGGGGAGTGCAGGCGGGCCAGTGCGTCCGGCCCCACGTCACGCGACCGCAGTGCGGCCATGCGGCGGTCGTGGGTCGTCCGCGAACCCATCGCCCCGACGTACGCCGCGGGCGAGGCCAGCGCCGCCTCGACCAGGTCGGCGTCGAACCGTTCGTCGTGCGACAACACCGCGATCACGGTGCGCTCGTCGACCTCGGTGCGCGCCAGGTAGTTCGGCGGCCACTCGACGACGACCTCGTCGGCCGACGGGAAACGCTCGCGGGTCATGAAGACCGGGCGCGGGTCGCACACCGTCACGCGGTAGCCCAGCACCGCCCCGGCGTTGCAGAGGGCGACGGCGAACTCGACCGCCCCGAAGACGAGGAGGCGCGGCGGCGGCACCGAGCGCTCGCTGAAGACCCGCAGACCCTCGCAGTCGTCGACGGTCGGCACGACCTCGCCGGTGCGGACCGGTCCGAGTACGACGTGGGCCGACGCCTCCCGCCCGGCGGCCGCGTCGCGGAGGGCGGCGATCGTCTCGGCGTCGTCGGGGGTGACGAGCCGGGCGAGCACCTCGATGCGCCCGCCGCAGCTGAGCCCGACCTCGAACGCCGTCTCGTCGCTGAACCCGAACGTCTCGAGCTGCGGCGTGCCGTCGTCGAGCACCCGCGTGCAGATCTCGTAGACCGCGCCCTCGACGCAGCCGCCCGAGATGCTGCCGATCACGGTGCCGTCGACGGTGACGGCCATCGACGTGCCGACGGTCCGGGGCGCGCTGCCCACGACCGACACGGCGGTCGCGACCGCGAGGCGCTCGCCGGCGTCGAGTCGCGCCAGCAGGCGGTCGGCGATCTCGAACACGGGACTCCTCGGGGGCGGCGTCGGGTGGCGCCAGGTCTCGATGGTGCCACGGCCCGGGCCCCGGGGCACACCGCGCCGCCGGACGTTCGCCGCGTGGACCGTCGGACGATCGGCCCCGGCGCACGGCCTGACTAGCCTGATCGCATGCCCGACGCCGCCCGCCCGACGACCGCCGACGCGCCTCCCGCGACGGTCGGCCTCCTGCTCGCGGCCGGTGCCGGGACGCGCATGGGCCGCCCCAAGGCGCTCGTGGTCGACGAGCGCGGGCCCTGGCTGACCCGGGCCGTGGGGACGCTGCTCGACGGGAGCTGCGACCGCGTCGTCGTCGTGCTCGGTGCGGGCGCGACCGAGGCGCGAGCGCTGCTGGCCGCCGACCCGCGCCTCCTCGGGGTCGACGGTCGGGCGAGGGTGTCGGTCGTCGTCGCGGACGACTGGGCCGACGGCCTCGCGGGGTCCCTGCGGGCCGGGCTGGAGGCGCTCGCCGCGGGGGACCCCGAGGAGGCGCGGCTCGCCGTCATCACGCTGGTCGACTACCCGGGTCTGCCGTCGTCCGCCGTCGCGCGGTTGCTGTCACCCCCGGCCGCCGACGTACCGCTGGGCCAGGCTGCGCTGCGCCAGTCCGTCTTCCACGGACGCCCGGGTCACCCCGTCGTGGTCGGTCGCTCCCATTGGTCGGCTCTCGCGGCGTCCCTCACCGGGGATCGCGGGGCGGGCCCGTACCTGCGAGCCCACGCCGCCGACCCGGTCGACTGCTCCGACCTCTGGGACGGCCGCGACGTCGACGCGCCCGCCTGACCCGGCTTCACCTGGGTTCAGTTGCACTTCCCGCTGCCGCTGTAGCACGGGGTGTAGTTCGCGGGCAGGGGTTCCTGGCGCGGTGCGGGGGACTCCCACCGGTCGCCGGGGACGGGTGCGCCGACGGCACCGATCACGACCAGCCCGGCGACGACGACGGTCGCCACGACGACGCCTCGGTGCCCGGCGGTGATCGCGGCGAACAGCGCCACGACCAGGCATGCCAGGCAGGCGACGAGGGTCGTCAGCCAGCTCTGTGCGGCTTCCTCGCTGACCGTCACGGGTGAGCCGAGGAGGCTGAACTCGGCGGAGAACCACTGCCCGGCGAGCGAGAGCGTGAGCACGATGCCCGCCGCGAGGGCGAGCGCCTCGACGATCACGGCGACGCGGTGCACGAGGTGTCGGGGCGCCCGGGCCGCGGGGGCGTCGACGGTCGCGTGCTCGGCCGGACGTGCTCCGTCGCCGGGCGCGCGCTCGGCGGGCCGTGCTCCGGCACCGGACGACCCGTCGCCGCTGCCACGGCCCGACCGCGCGGCGAGCACGACGAAGGAGGCCAGGCCGACGGTCGTGACGAACGGCAGGCTGACGAAGACGACCGTGGGCAGCGTGTAGAGGGAGAAGCCCGCCCGGAGGCCCGACGTGATGCCCGACCCGACGGTGAGCTCGACGCCGGCCCGGGCCACGGCCGCCGCGGCGACGTAGAGCCAGGCCCGGCGTGACGCGGGGACGTCGGACCACCGCCACGCGACGAGCACGGCCAGGACGGCCCACACGACGAAGGGCACGAGCGAGGTCTGCGCGAGCGCGGCCGGCAGCTCGAGCAACGACGCCACCACGCGGCCGGCCGAGGCCGTCACGGTGAAGAGTGCCCCGCCGATGACGAGCAGGGCCGCGGTGGTGGCGATCACCCAGGCCACCTCGCGGCGGTCGACCCGCCGCCGAAGGTTCGCCGCCGCCCCCGCGAGCCGGCCCTCGTGCTGAGTGTTCGTCATGGGTCGACGCTAGTGGCGGGTCGCGGGGCCGACGTCATCCCGGAGGCGGATGTCGGTCGTGCGACGGCCCCGGCACGAGCCGCCGTCCTGCGAGCACGTCCCCGCCCCGCCATGCTCCGCCCCGCCCTGCCCTGCCCCGCCCTGCCCTGCCCCGCCCCGCCCCGCCCCGCCATGAACCCGGTTTCGAACCGCGCACCCGGTAGCAACTGGGTGCAGGGTTCGAAACCGGGTTCATCGCGGGGTCGCGGTTGGCGCCGGGGGCACCGACGTCGGCAGGATCTCGATGGTGCGTGCCGGGCCTTGCGTCCTAGCGTCGGTCCCATGCCGATCACTCCCGACACGAAGAACTGGACCTGGGTGCTCGAACGCCCCTGCGCCGACTGCGGCTTCGACCCCGCCGAGGTCGCGTTCCGCGACGTGCCGGGCCTCGTCCGGGAGAACGCCGCCGCCTGGCCCGCCGAGCTCGCCCGGCCCGACGCCCGCACCCGGCCCGACGACGCCACGTGGTCGCCGCTGGAGTACGGGGCGCACGTGCGCGACGTGTTCCGGATCTTCGACACGCGCCTCCGGCTGATGCTGGCCGAGGACGCGCCGACCTTCGCGAACTGGGACCAGGACGCCACGGCGCTCGACGACGACTACGCCGCCCAGCAGCCCGCGGTGGTGGCCGACGAGCTCGCGGCCGCCGCCGCCGTCGTGGCCGACGCGTTCGAGTCGGTGCCCGACGACCAGCTCGGTCGCACCGGCCTGCGCAGCGACGGCTCGGCCTTCACGGTCGACTCGCTCGCCCGCTACTTCGTGCACGACCCCGTGCACCACCTGCACGACGTCTGCCGTTGACCGGCGCCCCGGCAGGCAGAGCCGACCCGAGGCACCCCGGGCCCTCGTCGCACCGCCGACCGAACGTCGCACCGCCTGTTTCGACGGTGCGATGTCCATTCGGCGGTGCGACACCACCCGGGCCAGCCCCCGACCCCGGCCGACGCCGACGCCGACCCCGCCCGGGCACCCGCACCCTCGACCCCGGCACCCGACGCGGGCAGACTGGGCGACATGACCCGCGCCTCCGTCCTCTCGGTCAACGTCGACGACGCCCACCGGTTCAGCAAGCCGCCCGTCGAGCGGGTCACCCTGCTCGCCGGGCTCGGCGTCGAGGGCGACGCCCACCTCGGACGCACGGTGCAACACCGCTCTCGCGTCGCCCGCGACCCGAACCAGCCCAACCTGCGGCAGGTGCACCTGATGCACGCCGAGCTCTTCGCCGAGCTGGCCGCCCACGGCTACGACGTCGGGCCCGGCGACCTCGGCGAGAACGTCACCACGCACGGGGTCGACCTGCTCGGCCTGCCCGTCGGCACCGTGCTCACCCTCGGTCAGGAGGCGCGGGTCGAGATCACCGGACTCCGCAACCCGTGCCTGCAGATCGACCGCTTCGAGTCGGGCCTGCTGAAGGCCGTGGTCGGACGCGACGAGGCGGGCGAACTCGTCCGCAAGGCGGGCGTCATGGGCGTCGTGCTCACCGGGGGAGAGGTGCGACCCGGCGATCCCGTCGGCGTCGACCTGCCCGCCGAGCCCTGGTCGGCGTTGCAGCCCGTCTGATCCCCGTCGTTCGGCCCGCGCGTCCCGCTCACGGCGTCGCCGCGAGGCTCACGACCGGTGCCGACGGATGCGGATCGGACCCTTCGCCGTCGACGGGTCGACGACCGACCCGCCCTGCGTGATGTCGACCTCGCCCGCGGCGACCAGGCGTCGGGCCGCGCGGCGCACGGGCTCCATGAGGCCGCGCCAGGCGTCCTCGTCGTCGGGGTGCAGCGACCGCGCGACGTCCGACGGGCAGATCGTCGAGGTCGCCGCCCGGGCCGCCAGCAGGTCACGGATGCGCTGCTCGAGCTCGCGGTCCTGGGCCGTCACCTTGCGCTTGCGGCACGCGTCGCTGCAGTACGCGACCTCGTCCCAGTTCGACGCCCACTTCTTGCGCCACTCGATGGTGCGTCCGCACGATCGGCAGGTCTTCGGGTCGGGGGTCGCGGCGCTCATGCTGACAGTCAACGCGGGAGGCGCGGTGAGCGTTCCCGGGGACGCGCCCGTCGGTCCCTCCGCTGCGGACCGGACCCGCGCCTCCTGACCGTGCGGCATCGCGTGTCGTGCACCGCCCCGCGACGGGTCGAGGTGCCTTGCACGAGACGCGGTGCGACGCTGCGTCGGGGACATCTCGTCCGCGTGGGGGATGGAGGCGCGGGCACGGTCGGCGTACCGTCGTGCGGATGACCAGGGGCACGGCAGCAGGCCGAACGAACGGGGGCACGGCGGCAGGCGCGACGAGCGGCTCGTGGTTCGAGGTCGACCGGCTGCCGCTGCCCGGGGCCACGCCGATGCAGGCGGTGCGCCGGTTCGTCGGCAACGCCTACGTGGTGCACGCCCGGGCGGGCCGCGCCGAGTTCTGGTGGATCTCGCTCTTCCAGACCGTGCTCGGGCTCGTGGTCAACCTCGGCGTCGGGTCGCTCGTGCGCGGGGCGAGCGTGGTCTCGTGGTCCGTCGGGGCCTACGGCTCGTCGTTGTTCGCGCCCTGGCCGGTCGTCGTCCTCGGTCGCCCGGCCGGTGCGGGCCCGGGCGCCAGTCTGAGCCAGGGTGCCTCCCTCGAGGTCGGGCAGTTCTCGATCGGACCGTTCGGGCCCGCGGGCCCGGCGTGGGGAGGCATGACCTGGGTCGCCCTGGTCTGGGGGCTGTGGTGCCTGATGACCTTCGTGCCCATGGCGACGTTGACCATCCGGCGCCTGCACGGCGCCCGGGCCTGGGGGTGGGGCTGGTTCTGGCTCGGGGCGCTGATCCCGTTCCTGCAGATCGTCGTCGTGTTCCTGCTCGCCCGCGAGACCCAGCCGCCGAGCGCCCGTTTCCTCGAGCGCGACCGCGACCGTGACCGCGACCGCGCGCGTGACCGCGCACCCGACGCGGTCGACGACGCCGGAATCGAGCCCCCGCGGCCCGACCCGCCCCGCGCCTCCTGACGCCACCGCACCGCGTTTCGTGCACCGCACCGCGACTAGACGAGGTGCGGTGCACGAAACCCGGTGCGGTGCCGCACGCCGGGCCCCTGGCCAGGCCGGTCGGCAGCGGGTAGACTCGACCTCGGTCGGGCGGTACTCCCGGCCCCGGGCGTGCACGACAGCGCGCAGTCGGGATCACCATCCTCCCCGAGTCACCCACGGTCACCAGCGGCACGAGTCGCGAGGGCCGTGCCGCCGACAGATCGTCACGATCAGCCGGCCCGTGGCCGCCATCGGGTCGAGAGAACGGCGCCCGCCGACCACCCCAGGTTCCATGACACTCGCACCCCCGCGCCCCACGGCGCCCACGTCCACCCCGTCCGCCCGTTTCCCGTGGGCCGGCCTGATCGCCATCGCCGTCGCCACGTTCCTTTCGATCTCGGGCGAGATGCTGCCGACCGGCCTGCTGCCCGAGATGAGCGCCGACCTCGGCGTCACCGAGTCGAGCATCGGCCTGCTCGTCAGCGTCTTCGCCTTCACGGTCGTCCTCACCAGCACCGGACTGACCCACCTCACCCGCCGCCTGCCCCGGCACCTGATCGTGGTCGGCCTGATCGTCGTCCTCGCGATCAGCGCTGGCCTCACCGCCATCGCGCCGACCTACGAGCTCGTGCTCGCGAGCCGCGTGCTCGGTGGTCTCGCCCACGGCATGTTCTGGGCGATCGGTGGTGCCTACGCCGGTCACCTCGTGCCGCGGGCCCAGGTCGGCCGGGCGCTCGCGGTCGCGATGAGCGGCGGCACCCTCGCGTTCGTGCTGGGCGTCCCGCTCGGCACGGCGCTCGGTCAGGCCCTCGGCTGGCGTGAGGCGTTCGGCATCCTCGCCGGGCTCATGGCGCTCGGCGCGGTCTTCGTCTACAAGTTCCTGCCGCCGGTCGGTCGGGGCACGGCGCACGAGTCGACGCCGGAGCCGGTGACCGACGCGGTCCCGACGCTGGTCGACGGCACCGCGCCTCCGACGGGTGCTGCCGTCCGTCGTCGTCGCGCGCTGCCGAAGCCGAGCGTGCTCGGTGTCGTGCTGAGCTGCGTCATCACGGCGGTGTTCATGATCGGGCACTACTCGTTCTTCACCTACATCACGCCGTACCTCGTGCGGTCGACCGGGGTGCCCGAGCAGGGCCTCGCCGGGTGGCTCTTCGCGTTCGGCATCGCCGGGGCCGTGGGACTCGGCATGGTCGGCTGGTTCCTCGGGGCGCGGCCGCGGGTGAGCATCCCCATCGGGGTGGCCGTGGTCGGGCTCGCCGTGACCGGCATGCTGCTGTTCGAGGGCATGCTCGTGCCGTCGCTCGTGGCGTTCGTGCTGTGGGGCGTGACGTTCGGGGCGCTGCCGCCGCTGTTCCAGACGCGCATGCTGCAGGTCGCCCCCGAGCGGATGCGCGACCTGGCGAGCGCGTTCTACACGACCGGCTTCAACGCCGGCATCGGCGGAGGAGCGCTGATCGGCGCGCTCGTGCTCGACGGGTCCGGGCTCGACTCGCTGCCCGTGCTCTACATCGTGGTGGCCGCGGTGGTGCTGGTCGCGGTGCTCGCGAGCGACCGCCTGCTCGCGCGCCGCTCGGCCGGCCGCGTCGCCTGAGCCGCGCGCCGCTCGGCCCGCCGCACCGCCTGAGCCGCGCGCCGCTCGGGCTGCCGGCCTCGGCGTTCGCCGTCAGCACCGCAGGACGACCGCGCTTTCCCTGATCCGGCACGTACCGGATCGTCGGTGCCTTGATCCGGTACCTACCGGATCAAGGCGGGAGAGATGCCGCCCCCCGGGACGACGAAAGACGCAGGAGGCGCGACTCGCGTGAGTCGCGCCTCCTGCGTCCGAGGCGTTGCGGGGCGTGCGGTGGGTCAGCGGCGCCGACCGGGCTGCTGGTAGCCGCCGGCCTGGCCGTTGCCGCCGCCGCGCTTGTTCATGATCTTCTTGATGACGAAGCCCACGATGAGCGGGGCGAAGCGTCGGAGCAGTGATGCCATGGGGTGCCTCCTGGGGCGATGGTGCACGGGTCGTGCGGTCGAGCCGGTCGGCTCGGTGGGGTGCGGCCCGCGATGGTGCGGGAGACGATCGTGTCGGGACGACCGCCGCAGCTACTACTGAACCCGCTGCGCGTCGGCTTTGTCGCCCTTGTCGTCGTCGTCCTGGCCGGCGATGAAGATGTCGCTGACCTCGATGTTGATCTCGACGACCTCGAGCCCGACCAGCTGGGTGATGGCGTCGGCGACGGCCCGGCGGACGTCGTCCGCGACCTTCTGCACCGACAGCGGGTAGTCGACGACGATGCTGAGGTCCGCCGCGGCCTGGGTCTCGCCGACCTCGACCTTGACGCCCTGGCCGTGGTCCTGCTGGCCGACGGCGTTGCGCAGCGCACCCACGGCACGCGAGGCGCCGCCACCGATCGAGTGGACGCCGGGCACCTGGCGGGCGGCGATGCCCGCGACCTTGGCGACGACGCCGTCGGCGATCTGCGTGGTGCCCGCGGCGTCGGACGACACGGTCGACGCACCGTCGACGCGTGCGACGCCGTCGACGCGCGAGCTGGTGGTGGCGGTGGTGGGAGTGGCGGTGTTCGACATCTCGGGTCCTCTTTCGGCTGGGGGAGTCGTACGGATGGTCGTGCGGTGGTCGTCGTGCGAGCGGGCCGTGGTCCGTCGGGGCCGTGACCCGACCGGGCCGGGCCCGGGCGAACCGGGGCGACCCGGGCTGCACGTCAATGAGACGCCGGGTCCACCCCGTTCGTCACGGTGAACATGCTGGCAACCCGCTGAGTGCCCGCGTCTACTGTCGGGGCATGCAGCGCACCCGGTGGATCTTCCTCGACCAGCTCGGCCCGCACTTCGACGACGGCGACCCGATGCTGCTGATCGAGAGCCGTTCGTCGTGGCAGGGTCGCACCCTGCACCGCGCCAAACTGCAGCTGATCCTGTCCGCCATCCGGCACCGGGCGGCGGAGCTGGGCGACCGCGTCGACTTCCGGCAGGTCGAACATTATTCCGAGGCCCTCGAGGGGCGGGACGACCTGCAGGTGATCGATCCCACGTCGTACCGGGCCCGCCGCCTCGTGCGGTCGGTCGGCGCCGAGGTGCTGCCGAGTCGCGGCTTCGTCTCGAGCGAGGCCGAGTTCGCCGAGTGGGCCGCCGGTCGCCAGGGCGGTCGCGGCTCGGGCCGGTCCGGCGGGGCGACGGCGGACGCCGACGACGCCCGTCGAGGAGGCGCGGGTCGACCGACCGGCGCGTCCGGTGGTCGACCGGCACCGCGCCTCCTGATGGAGGACTGGTACCGGGCCGTGCGCCAGCGCACGGGCCTGCTGATGGAGGGTCCGCAGCCCGTCGGAGGCCAGTGGAACTACGACCACGACAACCGCGAGAAGCCGCCGAAGGGTGCCGCCACCCTCGGCCTGCCGCCGCAGGAGTGGCCCGCCGAGGACGACATCGACGCCGAGGTGCGGGCCGACCTCGAGCGCTGGGAGCGCGAGGGGGTCGTCCGGCTCGTCGGCGACGACGCGCCTCGCCGGTTCGCCGCGACCCGGGCCGAGGCGACGGCCGCCCTGGCGGACTTCGTCGAGGTGCGGCTGCCCGACTTCGGCCCGTTCGAGGACGCCACCCTGTCGGGCGACTGGACGATGGCGCACTCGCTGCTCAGCGCCCCCATGAACCTCGGACTGCTCGACCCGCGCGAGGTCGTCGAGGCCGCCGTCGCGTCGTACCAAGCTGGCGACGCCCCCCTGCGCAGCGTCGAGGGGTTCACCCGGCAGATCGTCGGCTGGCGCGACTGGGTCTGGCACCTCTACTGGCACCTCGGAGAGGACTTCGCGACGACGAGCAACGCGCTCGGGGCGACGCAGCCCCTGCCCGAGGTGTTCGCCGGGCTCGACGTCGAGGCGGTCGAGGCCGAGTGCCTCGGCGACACGCTCGACGGGCTGCGACGGCACGGTTGGAACCACCACATCCAGCGGCTGATGATCCTCGGCAACTGGGCCCTGCAGCGCGGGGTCGACCCGGCCGCCCTCAACCAGTGGTTCGTCGACATGTACGTCGACGGCACGCCCTGGGTGATGCCCGCGAACGTCGTGGGCATGTCGCAGCACGCCGACGGCGGCATCGTCGCGACCAAGCCGTACGCGTCGGGTGGCGCCTACATCAACCGCATGACCGACCACTGCGGCTCGTGCCGGTTCGACCCGAAGAAGCGACTCGGCGAGGACGCCTGCCCGGTGACCGCCGGGTACTGGGCGTTCCTCGACCGCGTCGAGCCGGTGCTCGCGGGCAACCCGCGCATGGGTCAGCAGTTCGCCGGGCTGCGCGGGCTCTCCGACCGTGAGGCCGTCGTCGAGCAGGAGCGCACCCGCACGACCTGGTGACGCGCGGCGCGGTGGCGTCGGCGTCGGGGCCGGGCCATCGCCTCCCCTCGCGAGCACCGGTCGGAGTGGAACCACCCCTGTGCCGTCGAACCACGCACCTGTGTGGTTCGACGGCACATCGGCGGTGCGGCTGTGGCGGCGGCGCTGGCGGCGCTGGCGGCGGCGGTCGAGTCGGCCCCGTCGGGGTCCTCGGAGGCGCCCCTCGTTAGGGTGACGTCAGCACCGGGCGCAGCGAGCCCGCGGCAGATCACGAGGGAGTCCCCGATGACCACGACCATGCGCAGAACGGCCGTGACGGCCACCACCACGGGCGTGCTCGCCCTCGGCCTGCTGCTCGCCGGCTGCACCTCAGGAGGCGCGGGTGGCGGTGACGACGCCGGTTCCGGCGGGTCGTCGGCCGGCTCGGGCGGCTCGGGGTCGACCGCGTCCGGCGAGGGCACCTTCGACGACCTCGCCAGCTGCGACGACGTCGGCTCGGCGCTCGGCGGTGTCGTGGACGGCCTCGAGCTGCGCGACGACAGCACGTTCTCGGGCGACCAGGCGAACTGCCAGTGGGCGACCCCGACCACCGAGGCCACCGACGCGGCCGACGTGACGGCGATCGTCGTCCTCGCCCAGCGCCAGGAGTTCAGAGCCGACGACATCAGCGCCCAGACCTCGCAGATCGAGGGCACCGAGGGAGTCGAGACCGTCGAGGACTCGCGCGTCGGTGCGTTCGGTGGCCAGGCGTTCTCGCAGACGGTGACGCAGCAGGGCATCACGGCCTCGGCCAGCACGATCCTCTCGCCGCACGGCCTGATCGCCGTCACGGCGACGGGTGCGGGCGACGCCGCCCCGCTCAGCACCGACGAGACGCTCGACGCCGCCTACGGCCTCTTCGACTGAGCCGCGCCGGGGCGGGCGCCGTCCTCGTGACGCGCCCGCGCCTCCTCGTCCACCCATTCCTCTGCCGACACGTCGCTCGAGTGGGCAGAAGATGCTCTCCGTCCGGCTGCGAGCGACATCTCCTGCCCACTCGACGTCACGTGCGGGCGAGCGCGGGCGGGCACGGGCGCCGAGTGGGCAGAAGATGCTCTTCGCCGACGGGTGAGCAGCATCTTCTGCCCACTCGGCGCAGCGACGCCCAGCCGAGCCGAGCCGAGCCGTGCCGTGCCGAGCCGCGGCTCAGCGGACGCTGAGCTGCTCAAGCACGTAGTCGGCGATGACGCGCTGGCCGGCGTCGTTCGGGTGCACCCCGTCGGCCGAGAGCAGCGAGGCGACCCCGTCGGCCGGCAGCGCGTCCGCGAGGTCGATGTAGGCACTGCCGGTCTCGTCGGCGAGGCGCTGCACGACCGCGTCGTACTCGGACGCGTCCCCGGCCAGTCCCTCGGTGAGGTTCGTCCCGGGCACGAACTCGCCCATCAGCATGACCGACGGCGGGTCGTCGAGGCTCTGCAGGCCGTCGATCAGGGTGCGGTAGTCGTCCTCGAACTGGTCCGGCGTGCGGCTGAACGCGTCGTTGGCGCCGAGCGTGATCGTGACGAGGTCGGGTTTCGTCGCGGCGATGGAGTCGAGGTACCCGGGCAGGTCGGCCGTGAACGTGCGGGCCGTGGCGCCGGAGCGGGACGAGTCGAAGAGCGTGATGCCGCGGTCGCGATCCCCGTCGAAGGCGGTCAGACCCTCGATGTCGACGGGCGTCTCGGCGTGGATGGTCACGGTGTGGGCCCCCGCGTCGAGCCCGGTCACGGACGAGATGCCGCTGGTGGCCATCGAGTCGCGCGTGTCGACCTCGACCGCGTCGCCGTCGTCGACCGTGTAGCTGAAGGTGCCGCGGCCGCTCGACCACCAGAGGTCGAGGTCGGTGCCCGTGAACGGGTACGTCGTGGTCGCGCCGGCGCCGAGCGTGACCGAGCGGTAACCGAGGTCGGCGGTGCGGGACGAGGCCGACACCGAGCCCTCGCTGCTCGAGGCCCAGCGCGCCCAGGTCGACGCCGGGGGAGCGACGGCGAACGCGGCCGGCCGGTAGCCGACCCCGCCCGGCACGTCGTCGGTCGGGTAGCGCTCGCGCAGGCCGTCGAGGGTCAGGTCGATCCAGCGGGAGTCCACGGTCGAGGCGCCCATGCCCTCGGAGATCGAGTCGCCGACGGCGACCCAGCGGGCGGAGTAGTCGTCACGGTCGTCGAGGGCGGTGGCCCAGTCGGCGAGCTCCGAGGAGGCGCGGGTCGGCAGGGCAGACGAGGTCCCGTCCGCGGAGGCGCCGCCCGTGGGCTCGCTCGGGGTTGTCGGGTTCGCGGTGCAGCCCGTAAGCAGGGCAAGGGCGACGGCGACCGCGACCAGTCGGGTGGTTCGGGTCATGACGACGACGGTAGTCGAGGCCCGGGGGAGTCGTTCACCGGCAGCGTCGTCGGCGGGCTCACGATTCGGTGACGGTGCCGCCCTCGACCCTCCAGTGGCGGTCGAGCCGGACCGTCTCGAGCATGCGCCGGTCGTGGGTGACGAGCAGCAGTGTGCCGTCGTACGACTCGAGGGCCTGCTCGAGCTGCTCGATGGCGGCGAGGTCGAGGTGGTTCGTGGGTTCGTCGAGCACGAGCACGTTGACGCCGCGGGCCTGCAGCAGGGCGAGGCCGGCCCGGGTGCGCTCGCCGGGCGAGAGCTCGTCGACCGGGCGCGAGACGTGGTCCGCCTTGAGCCCGAACTTGGCGAGCAGCGTCCGCACCTCGGCCTGGGGCCAGTCCGGCACGAGCGCCTCGAACGCGTCGGCCAACGGCACGTCGCCGGCCAGGAGTGCGCGGGCCTGGTCGATCTCGCCGACGGCGATGCTGGCTCCGCGACTCGCGCCTCCTTCGCTCGGCTGCTGCCGGCCGAGCAGGCCGCGCAGCAGGGTCGACTTGCCGGCGCCGTTCGGGCCGGTGATGCCGATGCGGTCGCCACCGTCCACCTGCAGCGACACCGGACCGAGCACGAACTCGCCCGTGGCGGGATCGCCCTGGCGGAACACGGCCCCGCTCAGGGTCGAGACGACCGAGCTCGACCGGGGGGCCGCGCCGATGGTGAACTCGAGCTGCCACTCTTTGCGCGGCTCGTCGACCTCGTCGAGGCGGGCGATGCGGCTCTCCATCTGGCGGACCTTCTGGGCCTGCTTCTCGCTCGACTCGGCCGACGCCTTGCGGCGGATCTTGTCGTTGTCGGGTGCCTTCTTCATCGCGTTGCGGACGCCCTGGCTCGACCACTCGCGCTGCGTCCGGGCACGACCGACGAGGTCGGCCTTCTTCTCGGCGAACTCGTCGTAGGCCTCGCGGGCGTGACGGCGGGCCGTCTCGCGCTCGTCGAGGTAGGCGTCGTAGCCACCGCCGAAGACCCGGTTCGACGACTGCGCGAGGTCGAGTTCGAGCACCTTCGTGACGCACCGGGCGAGGAACTCGCGGTCGTGGCTGACGAGGACGATGCCGCCGCGCTGCCCCTGCACGAAGCGCTCGAGTCGTTCGAGGCCGTCGAGGTCGAGGTCGTTGGTGGGTTCGTCGAGCAGCGCGATGTCGAAGCGGCTGAGCAGCAGGGCGGCGAGGCCGACGCGGGCGGCCTGGCCTCCGCTGAGGCCGGTCATGGGGCTGTCGAGGCCGACGGCTCCGTCGCCGTCACGGTCGAGGCCGAGGTCGGCGAGCACCTGGGGCAGACGCTCGTCGAGGTCGGCGGCGCCGCTGGCGAGCCACCGGTCGAGGGCGGTCGAGTAGACGTCGGCCGGCTCGAGGCCGTCGGGGCGCGGGGCCGGATCGAGGTCGCCGAGGGCTGCCGCGGCGGCGTCCATCTCGGCGGTCGCCTGCGTGCTGCCGGTGCGGCGGCCGATGTAGTCGGCGACGGTCTCACCGGGCACACGCTCGTGTTCCTGCGGCAGCCAGCCGACGAAGGCGTCGCCGGGGTTGAGGGTGATCGTGCCGGCCTGCGGCTCGTCGACCCCCGCGAGGAGGCGCAGCAACGTCGACTTGCCGGCCCCGTTGACGCCCACCACGCCCACGACGTCGCCCGGGGCGACGGTCAGGTCGAGGTCGTCGAACAGGGTGCGGTGCCCGTGGCCACCGGCCAGGCCCTTGGCCACGAGTAAAGCGCTCATCCGGCCATTCTCGCGTACCGCAGGAGGCGCGGGTGGCGTCACCCGCGCCTCCTGCGGTCGGTCTCGCTCGTGTCGGTGGGGCCGCGGTGGACGCCCCGCCGAGCGTGGTGCTGCGCGGGGCCGAGCTCGAGTCCTTCCGGGCGTGGGTCGCGGCGCTGCCGTCCTGACCGAGGGTCCTCTGTCGTCACCGGACCGGTCTGTCCTGGGCTGCTAGCGTCGACGGGGCGGTCGGCATCCGGCCGCGACAAGCCACTTGTAGGGGAGACCACCATGTCGACGACGACGAACACGCGAACGCGGGCCTTCGGGGCGATCGGGGCCGTGGCGCTGAGCGTGTTGCTCGCCGGGTGCTCGGCGGGCTCGTCCGAGGAGGCGGCCGGAGGGGGTGACTCCGCCGAGACGAGCGCCTCGACCCCGGCGGCGACTCCGGGCCAGGCGTCGTGCGACCTCGAGGGTGGCGTGACCGGGACGGTCGAGCTGACCGAGACGGCCGACGCCTACGAGGTCGTCTTCACGGGACTGCCCGTCGACGGCGACACGGACAACGCGACGTTCATGCTCGTCCTCAGCGGCGACTACGAGACGGTGTTGTCGTCGGACTACAGCGCCGGCACCTTCCGCTCGGCCACCGTGACGGTCGGAGTCGACGGCGAGCGGGTCGACGTGCCCGACGCGGCCACAGCCTCGGGTGACGTCGTCACGGCCGTCTACCCGAAGAGCACGGGAGCCCTGGCCGACGTCGAGCCGACCCGCTGGTACCCGAACGTCATCTACTCGGTCAGCGGCACGTCGGACTCCGTCCGGTGCGGCAACGGGACGGTCTTGCCCTACGAGCCGCTGAGCTGAGGCTCGAGGCGGCGCGGCGCGGCTCGACGCGTGGGGCCCTCGTCAACCTTGCGTCGCGGGTGCATAACCGTAGACGAGAGGTGACTTGCCGAACAGTTCGAAGGCACCACGGGCCGACCACGATCCCTCACCGATCGTGAACACGTAGTGGCCACCCGGAGTGAGCCGAGCGGCGATCTCGGCACTGTTGTCTTCGGTGACACCCTCCTGCAGTAGCAGGACTCCGCAGTCGTCGGTGCGGATCTCGACCTGGGCCCGCGAGCTGCCTGCTCCGATCCGGGAGACCGAGGAGCGGACCCCGCCTTCCGCGGACGTCACCGTGCACGTGACGTCGGTCTGATGCGTTTCGTCGTACCGGATGAGTGCGGTGGGAGCCACGACGAACAGGCCCACGCCGATGATGAGTGGACCCAGGACGATCGCGGCGACGATCAAATTGTTCTTCGACCGTTTGGGGGACCTCATCCCCGCTTCTCGGCGCCGGGCATCGAACGCCAGGAGTATCCGGCGAAGACTCCTCCGGCGATGACGCCGAAGATCCAGGCGTACTGGACGGACCCCACGACGTCCTGCAGGGCGACGATGGCGATGAGCACGAGCGGGACGAGAAGCAACGCCCCGATGGCGACGGCCCGGTTCCGAGGCGGGAACGCGAAGATGAGCGCACCGTAGGCGACGCCGGCCACGAGGGTCACGAGCGTTGGCACGAGCCCCGCGCCGGCAGCCGTGACCGTCACCAGGACTCCGACGACCACCCCGGCGACAGCGATGACAGCTGCCACCGGCGTGAGCGGTTTCTTGGCTCGTGCAGTCGTATTCTTCATGACCCAGTCGTCCGACTGCGAAGGCGGTCTGCCTCGGCTGCTTCTACCAGTCGGTCTGGGCCCACGATCCCCAGCTTCATGCATCCTCGACGGGTCTCGCAACGATGTCCTGGGGAGGATGCGCTCGCGCTGCCGTCACCAGGCGCCGCCTGCTTGGAGGTAGGCCTGGGCGAGCACGGCCTGAGCGCCGAGGAACAGGACGAGGAACGGGACGAGGATGGCGATCGCCAGGATCTTCTGCGGTCGGGTGGGGGCGGGCGCGCTCGCCGGCGTCTTTCCTCGCCACCACGTGATCGTGAGGACGATCGGGATCGCGACGAGCGAGTACACCGGCACGCCGAACTCCCTCGCCAGCCTGTTGTAGGTGACGGTGGTCGTCCAGGGCACCTGGACGAGGACCACGATCAGCAGGGCCGTGGCCACCAGCGCCGCGATCCCGTTCACGAGCCTGATGCGGTTCATGAAACCGTGGTCGTGGTCGTGGTCGTGGTCGGCGTCCGTGGTCGTCACGTCTGTGGTCACGGGAGGGCTCCTGTCTGTTCCAGCACGAACTGCGTGCCGTCCATCATCCATGAGGCATGCTGACCGGCCCAAGCCGTTCCGACGTGGGCGGCCACGTTCGTGGCACCCAACTCCGCTGCGCCGGGGAAGTGTGTCATCACGCTGCCACCGACGACGTCGAACCCGATATCGGCGACCGAGTAGTCATCACCCGTTATCCCTCGCTCCGCCAATCCGCCGCCGGCGCTCCCGAGACTGCCGATGCCGTATCGGACCACAGGCCGGAGGGCGGACATGGCCGCGGGCAGAGCGTCGGCTGCTGCCCCGGCGTTCGCAGTGAGGCCACCGCTCACGAACCCGCCGACGAACGATCCGCCGGCATCCGTGAGGTCCCACTCGCTCTGCGGGGTCGTCACGTAATAAGTCCCCACGTTGCCGGCACCGCCCACGACGGCATTGGAGATGGTGTTCCTGCCGATCTGAGAGGTGACGGCCCGGGTCGTGGCGCTGAACGCCTTTTGGCCGGCGTTGGCCATTGCGGAGCCCACGCGGCCTCCAGCATTCGTCAACGCCGAGCCTGCGCGGCTGGCCCCGCTGCTCAGGAGGCTCGCAGCACGGCCACCGAAGGCACTCGCGAACGCACTGGCACCGGCGCTCGCCCCACCGAGCACGCCCCCGATCAGGGCGTCCGTCCCGGCTTTGCTCCAGTCGACCTCGCCCGTGGTGGCCTTCTGCGAGGCGACCGAGATGCCCCCCGAGAGCAGGGCGCCGGACGCCGCCATCAACGCGATGCCCGCCGGTCCGCCGACGCCCGTGGCCATGAGCGCGACACCTCCCACGATGGCGGCACCAGCGACGACGTACTCCCAGTTGTCGTCCCACCAGTCGCCGGCGTTGGCCCAGGCGCCCTGGGTGGCCTTCGCGTAGTCAGCGAGGTCGGCGTCGGTGGCCGGCCGCAGTCCGAGGGGGTCGAGGGCGTGCAGGGGGTCGTTGCCCGCGTACGAGTACGGGTTGCCCGCCCAGGCCGCGCCGGTCACCGGTGCGAGCGGGTCGACCGAGAGGAACCCTCGGGCGGTCGGGTCGTAGACCCGGGCCCCGAGCCAGTCGAGCCCGGCGACCTGCAGACCACCGGTGGCCGTGAGCGTCATCCCACCGGGCAGCTCCGGTCCGGCCGTCGAGGAGGCGCGGTCGGCGCCCCAGGGGTCTGTCGCGTCGGTCGCGTGGGCACCCCGCCAGGCCGAGGCGAGCCAGTCCTCGCCGACGCGGGTCGCGCCTCCCGGAAGCGTCGTCACCGACGAACCGCCGAGCGAGACGAGGGAGGGGAGGGGGCTGGCGCTGTCCCACCAGACGTCGGCTCCGTCGACGGTCGCGAGCTCGCCCAGGGCGTCGACCCAGAGCGACGTGCGCTCGACCACTCGGGCGTCGGCGTCGCGGCGCGTGATGTCGGTCAACCAGCCGAGGGCCGACCAGGCGTACTCGGTGTACGTGCCGTCGTCGGCGATCTCGCGGACGCGTCGGCCGAGGCCGTCGTGGACGTACTCGACCCGTCGCCCATCGGCCAGGTCGCGGCTGGTGATCTGCCCGGCGGCGTCGTGGGTCGACGTCGTGGTGACGCCGTCGTGGGTCTCGGCGACGAGACGGCCCGCCAGGTCGTACGTCCAGGTGGCGAGGCCGCCGGAGCCCGTGCGCAGCGTCGTCAGCTGGCAGGCGTCGTCGTAGCCGTACTCGACCGTGCCCGAGGGGCCGTCGATGCGAGCGATGCGGGCTGACGCGTCGCGGGTGATCGTGGTCGTCGTGGCGCCGTCGACGCCGGTGGTGGTGTGCTCGGCGAGGGCGCCGTCGTCGTACGACCACGCCTGGAGCAGGTCGCCGCCGGTCGAGGCGACGATGCGGCCCGAGGCGTCGTACGACACGGTCGACTCGACTCCGGCGTGCACGATCGATACGACCCGCCCCGCGAGGTCGCGGCGGTACTCGGTGCGGGTGCCGTCCGGGTCGACGCGCGCGGTGCGGCGGCCGTCGGCGTCGTACTCCCACGCGATCGCCGAGTCGCCTCGCGAACGACGCACGAGCCCACCGCGCCGGTCGTACTCGAGCCGGTGCTCTACGTCGTGGCCCGCTCCGTTCGTGTGGTCGGTGACCGTGATCGCGCGGGTGACGGGGTCGACGCTGACCGTGCTCGTCTCGCGCCCGTCGACGCTCGTCGTCGCCGGTCGTCCGGCGGCGTCGTGCAGCCACTCGGTGACGTGCCCGTCGGGGTCGCGTTGCCGCAGCTGCCGTCCGGCGGCGTCGTACTCGGCGGTCGTCGTGCGGCCCAGGGGGTCGACGACGCTCGTGACACGGTCGGCCGCGTCGTATTCGCGACGCGTGACACTACCGAGCGGGTCGGTGATCGCGACGACGCGGCCGCGCAGGTCGTACTCGTAGCGGGTGACCCCACCGAGTCCGTTGACGGCTTCGACGAGTTGGCCGGCGGCGTCGTAGCGGAAGCGGCGTTGCCCGTAGCGGGTGTCCTGGGTCGAGGTGAGTCGTCCGGCGGCGTCGTAGCCGAACCGGGCGGTGCCCTGGCCGGGCACCCGGCGGGCCACGATGCGTCCGGCGGCGTCGTGGTCGATGCGTTCGACCTCGCCGGTGGGCAGGGTGCGGGCGACGACCCGGGAGTCGGCGTCGTAGGTCAGGGTGGTGCGTGCTCCGAGCGGGTCGGTGCTCGCGGCGGCGCGTCCGCAGGCGTCGTACTCGTAGGTCGTGCGGGCGCCGGTGGGGGTGACGACGGCGGTGACGCGTCCGGCGAGGTCGCGTTCGAGGCGGGTGAGGCCGCCTTCGCCGTCGACGAGTTCGACGACGCGTCCGCACCGGTCGTAGGTGGTCAGCTCGGCTGATCCGTCGGGCGCCTCGGTCGCGACGGGGCGGCCGTATTCGTCGAACCGGACGGTGGTCGTGGTGAACGCGTCGCGCAGGGTGCCGGTGCCGTCCGCCTGGTCGACCCGCGCCTCCTGACGCACGCCGGTGGGATCGACGGTCGCGGTGAGGGCGCCGGTGACGTCGTACTCGCGGGTCCAGTCGTGACCGGCCGGGTCGGTGACCGTCCGCAGCCGCGAGAGAGCGTCCCAGCCGAAGCGGTTCTCGCCGCCGTCGGGCAGGACGATCGCCGACAGGTTGCCCTGATCGTCGAACCGCCGCGAGACGACGCGACCGAGCGGGTCCGTGGTGGTCTCGAGCTCGCCGTGGGGGCCGTAGCCGTACTCGGTGCGCGCACCGAGGGGGTCGACCACGGCCGTCACCCGGGCACCGGGCCCGTGCTCGAACCGCCAGGTCGCCCCGTCGGGGTCACGGCGCGCGGTCAGCAGCCCCGCGGCGTCGTACGTGAAGGTCGTCCGTGCACCGGACGGGCTGGTGGCGACGACCGGTCGGCCCGTGTGGTCGCGCTCGATCCGCGCGACGTCGCCCACGGCGTTCGTGGTCGCGACGAGGTCGCCGAACGCGTCGTAGACGCAGACGACCGTGACTCCGGTCGGGTCGACCACGCGCTCGAGCAGACCGTCGCGCCAGATCAGCTCGGACCGCCCGCCCTCGGGGTCGACGATCACCGACGGGTCGCGGTCGTCGCCGTCGTACTCGTACTGCACCACCGAGCCCGACTCCGTGACGAGGGTCGTGACGCGGTCGAGGTCGTCGTACCCCCAGGTGAGGTCGGCACCCGATGCGGTGACCGTGCGGACCTTGCGGCCGCGGTCGTCGTAGCCGTGCACCGTCGTCGACCCGTCGCGCTCGACGACCGAGACGAGGTTGCCGTGCGGGTCGTAGCTCATCGACTGGCGGTGGTCGTCGGTGTCGAGCACACCGACGAGGCGGCCCTTGGCGTCCGAGATCCAGGTGTTCGAGCGGCTGCCGTCGGTGTCCGACACCACGGTGACACGGCCGCGCAAGTAGGCGAAGCGCACGGTGCGACCGTGCGGGGTGAGCTGCTCGACGACGCGTCCGCGGTCGTCGTACGTGTTGACGGCCTCGACCACTCCGGAGGCGCTGGTCACCTTCTCGATCAGCCCCGCGTCGTTCCAGCCGTAGCGTCGGGTGCCGACCTCGCTCGTCGCGCCGACCAGGCGGCCGGCGTCGTCGTAGGCGTACTCGACCCGGCGGCCGTCCGAGCCGGTGGCGACCGCGACGCGGCCGTCGACGTAGTCGATCTCGATCCAGCGTCCGCGGGCGTGGGTGAGGCGCGCGGGCAGGCCGTCGGGGTGGCGGGCGACCTCGACGGCCGTACCCGCGCCTCCTTCGCTGCCCAGCCAGAGGCCGGACGGGGTGAAGCGCCACCGGCTGCCGGCGTTGTCGCGGACGACGAGCGTCGAGCCCTCGGCGGCGAGCCAGAAATTCTCGCCGACGCCGCGGTCCCAGCCCTCGCCGAGCCGCGGGAACAGCACCTGGCGGCCGTCGGCCATCGTGAACGCGGCACCCTCGTCGTCGAGGGTGAGGCGTGTCTCGAGCACCGACGCCCAGCCGGGGCCGAAGAGGCCGACGTGCGGGTCGAGGCTGTTGTACATGCGGCTGAGGCGCAGTGTGCTGTTCGCGCCCGAGAACGCGAGGTCGACCTCGGTCTCGAGGAAGTTGCCCGTGGTCGTGTTCACCGGGTCGACCGAGTAGCCGCTCGTGGGGGCCCCGCCGAAGGCCTGGGTCGGTTCGATGAGGAGGTCGTCGCGGCCGAGCGCGATGCCGGAGGCCTGCAGGGAGGCCGCGATGGCGGCGTTCGACAGCGTCGAGACCGATCCCTCACCACCGGCCTGGGCGAACTTGTCGGCGACGGTGGTGGCCCACGCCGCATCGTTGGCGTTGGCGCCGAGCCAGTCCGAGAGGGCTCGCACGAGGCCGTCGGCGGTGAACGAGCCCCAGTCGCACTGGGTCGCGAACGTGTCGAGGGCGGCGGTCAGCGTGCCCGGCCGCGAGGCGAGCTCGCCGTCGAGGGCCGTCGTCGTCGAGGAGAAGGACCGGAGGTTCGCGGGGAGGGCCGACGAGGTGGGCCCGGCCGAGCCGCCGCCCGTCGGGACCTCGCGTGCCGGCGGCACGTAGGTCGAGCTGAGGACCAGCTGGTCCTCTTTCTTCGTGGTGGGGGGTTGCTCGACGCCGTCGAAGCCGTCGATGAACTTGTCCCAGCCGCTGCGGGCCTCGAGGCGCTCGTAGTACTCCCGCGCCTCTCGCCGGCGGGCGTTCTCCCGCTTCGCCGACTCCATGATCTGGTCGACGAAGTCCGCGGCTTCGCGGAGGGTCTGGCAGAGACCGGACGCACCCACCGCGGCGGTGTCGGCGTTCTCCTTGAACAGGTCGGCGAACAGCCCCGCGAACTCTTGCGAACCCGTGGTCACCGCCGCGGCGCGCGAGGCGGTCTGCCCCTCGACGTCGGTCGCGGCGTTGGTGAACGCCGATTTCAGGTTGTCGGCCGCCCAGAAGCTGAACTTCAGCGGTTCGTTGCCGTGCAGATCGGTCATGTCGTCGTTTCCCCCGGTGCAGATGGATCGATCAGCCGCCGCGTCCCCAGGCCGCGGAGGCAGGAGACACCGGCCGCTCCCGTGGGGAGCAGCCGGTGTCTGCGGTGATGCCTAGGCGCCGCCGCCGGCGGAGAAGATGTTCTGCGAGATCTTGTCGAGCTGGGTGCGCAGCTGCTCGAGTTCGGTCTTGGCCTTGTCGAGGGCGGCCTTGGTCTCGGGCCAGGTCGAGCCGCGGAAGGTGGCGGCGAGCGGGCCGTCCCAGATGTTGGGGTCGGACAGGATGCGGCCCTGGGCGTCGAGCTGGCTGATCTGGTCGGTGAAACCGCCGTTGATGATGCCCTGGACCTGGTTGATGGCCGTCTTGGCCTGCTCGGTCGAAAGAACGCGTGACATGGTTACCCCCTGATGGATTGGCCGGTGAGCGAGACGCGCCCCCGAGGCTCGAACGGCTCGACTTTAGCCTGAAATCGTGCCGAGGGTGCAGAACAGTCTGTTGGTCTTTCAGCCGCGGGCGGTCGGGGCCCACGGGGCCGAGGGCAACGGGCCGCCGGTACGGCTGAAATGGACGGCCGCCGCGACGGCCCGGTCGCGGTACGCCGCGGGGGAGGGGTTGGCTGGCACCGGCTGGCCGGGGCCCGGGGCCGCGACGGCGTCGACGATCTCGTACCAGGGACCCGTGCGGACGTCCATCGTGTGCAGCACGGCGACGGGGACGTCGGCCGGCCGCAGGACGTCCAGCCCGGCGGTGTCGCGGCGCAGCTCGATGCTGCTCGGGACGTTGCCCTTCGGCCCCCGGATCACGGTGCGCAGCCGCTTCTCGGACGGGTCGATCACCTCGAACTGCTCGCGTCCCATGCGCCACAGCAACACGGTGCGGCCGGGCACGGTGGCGGGGTCGGACGGCAGGGCTGCGGATTCGCGAGCTTCGTGTCGGGCGCGGCTGGCCGTGCCGAGGGCGTGACCGAACAGGGCGGCGCCAGCGAAGGTCAGCACCATGAGGATGTTCGGTGGTCCCGACGAGACCATCGGGATGCTCGCGGTGCTGGCCAGGACGATCGGCATCGTGGTGGCCCGGGTCCGGTCGCGCAGCCGGCCCAGCAGGAACGACGCGGCGAGGAGCACGAGCCCGAGGGTGATCACGAGCCCCGGCGTGGCACCGCCCACAAGGGCGATGGCGACGCCGGCGACGAATCCCAGGGCCGAGAGAAGGAGGCGCGTGGACGACGGCATCGCGACCGCCGTCGTCGGGGTCAGCCGCCGGGGTCTCGTCTCGGTCGGTGCCGAGGTGCGGTCGGTGCTCATGGTCCCCCCTGGGTGCCGGCCGTGGGTCGGAGCGTCCGTGCTCGTCGGGACTTCGCCCCCGTCGAGCGGCCCCGGACCCGATCTTGGCACGAACAGGTCTGTCGGGGTGCCCTCAGTGGCAAGGTGAAGACGCCGCCGGGTGTCATGGGTGGTCACCTGGCGGCTCGGATGCGGCCCGGAAGACGGTGGCGGCGCGCTGGGCGTCCGCGGGCAGCAGCTCGTCGAAGCGATCCTCCCAGGGGGCCGTGCCTGCCAAGGCGCGGACAGCTGCAGCGATTCCCGCCGGGGCTCTCGTCGTCCGGAACTGCAGATCTTCGACTTCTTCGGCTGTCGCAGGCCGGCGACGTTCTTCGGAAAAATCCACCACGAACCACGAGTCTGCATCGCCGATGGTCACCTTGTACGCGGGAAGCCATCTGTCTGCATCGACGGGGGCTGTTCCAACGACCTGCCAACCCATGTCGACGAACAACGTGCTCATCGTCTGACCAGCGAGAACCACGTCGTGCTGAAGCGCTTCCTCAGCGTCGCGTTCGGCCGAGGTCTCGTCAGTTCGGAAGTCGTAGACGACGAAGTAGAAGTTCTTCTTCCTGAGGACGCCGACGACATGCGCCACGTACGCCGTGCCGTCACCCACCGGGATGGTGAACAAGTCACCCTGGGTCAAGTTCACAGCGCGCGTCCTTCCGCATCGTGTGGATTGCTTCTGCCTGAATCCCGTGGCAGATCGCTCAGTCGGGGAACAGGTCGTGCGCAGGGGCAGGGCCTCGATCTCGACGACCGAGGCGAGCCGCCGTCGCCTCGCGTCGAAGCTCTCTTCGTACCACTCGTCGGGAGCCGTGCTCACTCGGTAAGCAGGCAGGTACCGGTTCGGATCGCCGTCGGACCTGCCGATGACATCCCACCGGCCCTCGGTGAAAAGCGTGTCGAGGACGAGAGCGGAGAAGAGTGGGGTGGCTCCCTGCAAACCATCGATGGCTCGATCACGGTCGTCGACCACGACGTCGAAAACGACGACGTAGTTCTGGTTCAGGCCGTGGTCTGCCATGACGTGAGCGAGGTAGTACTTGCCGCCACCAAGAGGGATGGTGAACGCGTCACCGGTGTGCGGACGAGCGGTTTCATTCGATTCCATCTGGACTCCCAATACATCGCGGCTCGCAGCCGACGATCTGGGCTGGGTGTCTTCACACTTCGCGAACACGTCCTCCTTCCAGCCTTGTCCTCTGAGGTTCCCTGCCCGGGGCAAAGCCCTAACGCGCAGGACGACAGCGCCGATGATGAGCACGCGATCCTGGACCAGGATCTCGCTGCCCACCCTCGCGTAGACGTTCGCTCGTCAGGGGATGTGTTTCGCGCGCCTCCGGATGTCATCGACCAGAACGACGTACTCGCGCGAGCGTTCGACGTCCGGTGTGCCGTCTGCGTGGATCAGGTACCGGTCGGCCAGGGTGCCTGAGCCGACGCGGAGGCTGGCGACGATGTCGGTGCCGATGCTTTTCACCTCCGCCTGGTCGGACAGGACCCGGAGGGCCTGAGCGTGATCGCGATAAAGAGCAGCGAATTCGCGTTCGCCGATGGCGTCTACGAGTTCAGCGAAGCGATCGAGCAGGGCGGCCAGCTGGAGGTGTTTCGTCATGTTCATCGGATGGGCCACGAGGTCGTCGGCGGCGGCGTCGAAGGCCTCCGTCAGCGCGTCGGCGGTCGCGTCGTCGAACGGGACCGGCTCGTTGCCGTCCGGATCAGCCACGGTGTTCTCCCCCTCGATACCGTGCCGTGGTCGAACGTCCCCGCCTCCCGAGCGTGTTGCGTCGGGTGGCGGGGACGTCCGGTGATGCTGGTGGTGCGTGGTGCTGGCGGTGTTGCGCGCCGGGTGGTGCTCTCCGGTCAGGCGCCGCCGCCGGCGGAGAAGATGTCCTGCGAGATCTTGTCGAGCTGGGTGCGGAGCTGCTCGAGTTCGGTCTTGGCCTTGTCGAGGGCGGCTTTGGTCTCGGGCCAGGTCGAACCGCGGAAGGTCGCAGCGAGGGGGCCGTCCCAGACGTTGGGGTCGGACAGGATGCGGCCCTGCGCGTCGAGTTGGCTGATCTGGTCGGTGAAACCGCCGTTGATGATGCCCTGCACCTGGTTGATGGCCGTCTTGGCCTGCTCGGTCGAAAGAACGCGTGACATGTGGGACTCCCCTGTGGTTGATGACGCCCCCGCGTGAGACCTCCCCCGGGGGCTCGAACGCGTCCGACAGTACCTCATCTTGGGGGTGCTCGACCGATCAGTCTGTGGAGGGTCTCCAGTAGGGTGGCGGAAGGATTGTCATCACGAGGGGACTGGTCGTCATGACCTGGGGAGCACCACACAAGGGCGCCGTCGCGCGCTCGAACCGAGCGACGCACGGCGTCGTCGCGCCACGGAAGCACGGCCGGGCGTTCGCCCTGGTCGGCGTCGTGGGGGTCGTCGCCGTCGTGGCGACGGGCTGCACCTCGGCCACGCCCGCGGTCGCCACCCCGACCCGCCTCCTGCAGACCGTCGAGACGTCGCTGTCGAGCGACGGATCGATCACCGCCGTCGACAGCACCGCGATCTCGGTCGACGACAGCACCGGCACGTCTTCGTCCGCGACCACCGTGTACACGCCGTCCGACGTCGCCGACGACCTGCCGATCCGCGTCACCACGTCGTACCGCACCGCTGACGGCTCCGGCTCCGACCTGGCCGACCTCGAGGGGCACGACGGCCGGGTCGAGATCGACCTCACCGTCGAGAACCTCACCGTCGCCCCGCAGCAGCTGACCTACGACGCGGCGGGCACTTCGCGCACCGATCCGGCCCTGGTCGGCGCACCGCTCAGCATCGCGGCCTCGACCGTGCTGACCGGGGTCTCGCCGAGTGCCGTCGTGACCGACTCCTCGGCCGGCGGTGCCACGACCGACGGCATCGTCAGCGCCGACGCCTCGGGCGACGCCGTGGTCCAGTGGGGCGCCCTGCTGGCCCCGCCCCGCTCGGGAGCGAGCACGACGCTGCACCTCGTCGTGGACGCCGACGACCTCGCGGCTCCGACCTTCGACCTCGCCGCGCAGGCGGGTCTGTCGACCGATCTCTCGGTCGACGGCGTGCTCGCGTCGGCGTTCGACTCGAGCCCGACCTCCGACCTGGCCCTGCAGCAGCGCACCATCGACCTGGTGTCCGACGTCAACCTCGTGCTCAGCCGCGCCGGCGAGACCATCACCGAGGTGCGCACCAACCTGGTCAGCACGTCCGACACCCTCGGCGTCCGGACGGCCGAGCAACTGCGCGACAGCAGCTCGTCGCTGGCGAGCACCATGCAGGGGCTCACCGGGCAGCTGACGTCGCTCGAGGCCGACCTCGGCTCGACGGTCACGTCGACCCAGTCGACCGTCCGGTCGCAGCTGCAGACGACGGTCGCCAGCGTCGACTCGCTGCTGGGCGACACGACGGCGACGGCCCCGACCGTGACGCTCGACGGCGAGGGGTGCGCGACGGTCGTCGCCCCGCCCGCCCAGGCCTCCAGCGTCTACGGCAGCCTGCTGCAGGTGTCGGCGCAGCTCGACGGATACGCCCAGTCGAACGAGGCCTGCCGCGACGAGGTCGCCGCGGCCCTCGACCGTACGGTGGGCCCGGCCGAGCCCGACCTCGAGTCGTGTGTCGACCAGCAGTCGTTGACCTGCTCGCTGTTCGCGTCGTCGTACCTCGTCACGGACTCCCTCATCGGCCTCGTCGACCAGGGGACCGACCTCGCCGACTCGCTGCAGCCCGAGCTCGCCCAGAACGCCATCGACCGCTACACCGACCTCGAGGCGAACCTGACGGCGATCCAGACCGAGCTCTCCGGCCTCGCCACCGACCCCTCGCGGGCGGACGTGGCGACGTCGTTGGCCGCCCTCGACACGGCCGTCGAGTCGGTCGCGACCGGTGCGGGCACGGTCCGCGGCCAGGTGAGCGACCTGCACGACCGTGCCTCGCGGGCCCGTCAGCAGATCGGCGACGCCGACACGCTCGGCTCGATGCAGGCACAGAACGCCGGGATCGCTGACGAGCTCTGCGAGGTCGTGCGCGCCGACGGTGACGAGACCGGTCTCTCGCTCGACCAGGTCGAGCGCCTGCGGTCGTACCTGACCGATCAGGGCTGCCCGGTCGCCGACGACGGGTCGGGCGAACCCGCTCCCGAGCCCGCCACCCTCCGGCCGCCTTTCCCGTACTCGCAACCGATGGACGCCCGCCTGACGGACCAGGCCGCGGCGTGGGACGCCGTGGTCACCGCGACGGACACCCGCGACACCACGCAGGGGCTCGGCGCCTCGCTGGCGGCCCTCGACGAGCGCGTCCAGACGCTGCGCGACGCGGTGGACGACGTCGACGACGCGGTGGAGGGCAACGACGGCTCGGTCGGCGGCTCGGTCGACCGACTGCGCGCCGAGACCGATGCCGCCCTGACCGACGGAGCGCGCCTCCTCGACCGCCTGAACGACGTCAAGACCCAGCAGGACGCCCTCGCCCAGCAGGTCGAGGACGCGTTCGAGAGCGCCGGCGGCGAGGCCGACGCGCAGGTGAAGGCCGTCGTCGGTCAGCAGGTGCGCGTCGTCTCCGAGCAGGGCGCGATCAGCCGTCAGTCGGTGGTCGACGCGTTCGACCGCTCGATCGCCGGTCTCTCGTCGACGTCCGACGTCGTCGTGGGTGACTCCAAGGCGACGATCGAGCAGCAGCGCGGGGCCCTCGGCGAGCAGACCGCGGGTCTCACCGCGGCCCTCGACCAGCAGACCGCCGCGTCGCTCGAACGCATCGGCCAGAGCACGGCGTCGTCCACCCGCGACGTCGAGGGCGCCCGCACGTTGCTGGCCGCCGACCTCGCCGCCGTGTTGCTCGACCTGGGCGACCGCGAGGTCGACGGCTCGGGCATCCTCGGGGCGATGGCGACGAGCGCCGCGAAGGCCGACACCGCCGACTACCAGCTGGCCCTCGCCTCGAAGAACGCCTCGGGCTATGCCAACGTCCGCGCCGACGACATCGCCGGCATCATGCTGCGCCATGCGCAGTTCACGGCGTCGGTCGAGGCGGCCGCGAGCCTGCCCGCCTTCCACCTCGATGTCCCCTCGGGCGCCACGTCGACCACGCTCTATGCCTTCACGATCGGAGCCACCCGATGAGCCACGCGGCCGACGACGTGACCTCCGAGACGACCACCGACGAGGTCGGCGACACGGCGACGGGCCGTCGGCGCACCCCGCGCCGCACCCTCGTCGCCATCGCGGCCGGGGTCGCCGTGGTTGCCGCCGCCTCGGTGGCCGCCGGGGTCGCCGTCCGCGCCGACCGCGAACCCGAGGCGGCCCCCGTGCCGGCATCGGTGCCCGTCGCGCTGACCGCTTCCGGCCTGCCCGACGACACCCGGCTCGGCGTCGTCCTGACCCTCGGTCAGGGCGAGGGGTCCGAGTGGAACGGTGCCGCCCAGGGGGCCCGGGTCGCCGAGCGCCGCTTCGAGCTCGGCGGCACCGACGTCTCGCTCGTGACCGTCGACGACGGCGGCACGGTCGACGGCGCCCGAGCGGCCGTCGAGTCGCTCGTCGACCAGGGGGTCGCCGGCATCGTCGTCGCCTCCGCGGGGCCGCACGTCTCGGGTGCCCTCGACGCGGCGAGCGATGCCGGCGTGCCCGTCGTGCTGCCCTACGGCGCGTCCGACGAAGCCGACGGCGTCTCGGGCGCCTGGTCGACCTCTCCGTCGCAGGCCACCACCGGGGCGGCCCTCGCCGCGGCCCTGGGCGACGCCCGGAGCACGCTCGTCGTCGACCTCGGGGGCGGCTCACCGGTCGGCGTCGAGGTCGCCCGCGTGCTCACGGCGTCGACGATCGGGGACGACAACGCCGTCGCCGACGAGGTCGCCCGACTGACGGGTTCCGCGGCGCCGCTCGACGACCCCGACGCCACGACCGAGGCTCCCGAGCCCGTCACCGACCCGTCCGACGCCGTGGTGCTCAGCGGCTCGGCCGCGCGTCAGGCAGGCCTCGTCTCGGCGCTGCAGGCCACCGACCTCCGGGTGCCCGTGCTGCTGACCCCCGACGCCACGAGCCCCGCCTTCTCGACGGCGCTGAGCGCAGGCGGCGGCAGCCTGTCGAGCGGCTTCGTCACGGTCGGGGTCGACTCGGACGACGCCGTCGCGCTGCGCTCCGACGCCGCGGGGCGGTCGATGTCGGCCTACCTCGGCGCCGTCCGGGTGCTCGCCTCCGACGACGCGGCGACCAACCTGACCGACGACCAACCCTTCTCGGCGGTCGCCGCCCAGGCCGACTCGCGCAGCCACGACGCCGTCGTGGCCCTGGTCCGTGCCGTCGCGACCGCTGACAGCGTCGACCCCGCCGAGGTGTCCTCCGCCTTGTCGTCGCTCTCGCTCGGAGCGGCCGACGGCGTCGCGGGCCCCGCGCTCGACTTCACCGCGGGCACGGCCGCCGGCGGCGGCGAGCTCGAGGTGCTGCACGCCTCGTCGCAGCCGCTCGGACTGCGACCGACCGCCGACGGCGAGTCGCGCATCGTCTGGTTCGCCGACCCGGCCACGAACTGACACCCCCGCGGGCCGGTCGGCCGACCCGCAGCGCGTCGCCCCGACGCCGCCCCGACCGCACGAGAGGACGACCCGCATGCGCCTGGTGATCGAGCTGGACGACCAGCGGCAGAGCGTCGAGGTCGACCGGTGGCGCGGTGCCGCCACCCTGGCCGAGCTGGTCGAGTCGACCGGGGCCACGGTCGCCGCCGACGGTGACCTCTACGTCGACGGCTCGGCCGTCCCGGTGGCGACGCCGCTGCGCGAGCTCACTCTGCTCGAAGGGTCCCGCGTCGCCCGCACGCCCAGCCGTCGGCCGGCCCGAGTCACCGGCTGGAGCGTCACCCTCGCCGGAGGCCTGACCGTCGGCCCGGTCGTCGAGGTGCCCCGGGGTCGGCCGCTCGTCGTCGGCCGCGCGCCCCAGGCCGACCTCGTACTGCCCACCGCCAGCGCGTCGTGGGAGCACTGCACGATCGAGCTCGACCAGGGCGACCCCGACGCGGGCGACGACGCCGGGGCGGGCGACCGTGCCGCGACCGACGGCGTCCGCATCCGCGACGCGGGCTCGACCAACGGCACCGTGGTCGCCGGCGAACGCGTCGACGCCGACGGCGTGCACGTCGACGAGGCCACCACCGTCCTCGTCGGCGGTGCCGTGCTGATCGTGCGGCCCGAGCTCGCCGAGACGCCCGCCCCGGCACCCGGCGCCCTGCGCAACCTGACCCCCGCCGCGACCGCACCGTTCAACCGTCCGCCCCGCCCCGGTCGCGTGGACGACACCGAGCCGGTGCTCCCGCCGACGCGCAAGGACGTCCCGCCCGCCTCGAAGTTCAGCATCATCACGGTCGCCGCACCGCTGGTGCTGGCCGGGGCGATGGTCCTGCTGCTCGGCGACGCCCGGTTCGCGCTCTTCGCGTTGCTCAGCCCGGTCATGGCGATCGGCATGTGGTTCGAGCAGAAGCAGCGCCGCAAGAAGAACCTCAAGGAAGAAGAGGAGCGCTTCGACGCGGCCGTCGACGACTTCCGCGGCGAGATCGCGACGGCCGCCGCCCACGAGGTGCGGCGTCGACAGGAGCTCGCGCCCGACCCCGCGACCGTCTTGCGTCGCGCCGCCCTGCCCACGACGCAGCTCTGGCAGCGGCGGGCGGCCGACGACGACTTCCTCGCCCTGCACGCCGGCATCGGCGACGTGCCCTGGCGCCCGCAGGTCGACGACCGCGGCGTCTCTAGGCAGGACGAGGCCGTCAAGGAGGCGCTGGCCGCGGGCCGTCTGCCGGCCGCCCCGGTCGTCGTGGACCTGACCGACGCGGGCGTGGTCGGCATCGTCGGCGACCGCGCAGGCGCCCTCGCCCTGGCGCGCAGCCTGCTCGCCCAGGCGACCGTGCACGGCGGCCCCGCCGACCTCACCGTCGGCGTGTTCTGCGACCGCGGTCGTGAGGCCGACTGGGAGTGGGCGTCCTGGCTGCCGCACACCCGCCGCGCCGGCAGCAGCACGGGCGAACGGTGGATGTCGAACCAGCGCGAGGCGAGCGCGTCGATCCTCCGCGGCCTGCGCGAGTCGGTCGACGAGCTGCCGACCCCGGCCCTGCTCGTCGTCCTCGACAGCGAGGTGCTGACCGAGGGGCGCGACGCCCCCGCCCGGTCGCTGCTCGGCCACGGCCGCTCGGTGCCCGGCCTCACGCTGCGTCCGCACGAGCGCCCCCACCGGGTCAGCGGGATCGTGATCGCCACCACCGAGGAGCAGCTGCCGGCCGCCTGCACCTCGGTCATCGTCGTCGGCGAGGACGCCGCCGCGACGGTCCACCGCCCCGAGGACCGCTCGCGCGTGGACGACGTCGTCCTGGCCGGCGTCGCCCTCGCCGACGCCGAGGACTGCGCTCGCCACCTGGCCCACCTCGACGACCCCGAGCTGATCGTGCCCGGTGCCTCGCTGCCCTCCCTCGTGCGCCTGCCCGAGCTGCTCGGCACCGAGGCGGCCGACGCCGCGACCATCCGCACGCTCTGGTCCGAGCCGTCCGGCGTCTCGACGCCGATCGGCTCGGCCGAGACCGGCGTGCTCACCCTCGACCTCGTGAAGGACGGCCCGCACGGCCTCGTCGGCGGTACGACCGGTTCGGGCAAGAGCGAGTTCCTCCGGTCGCTCGTCGCCGGCCTCGCGGCGCGCAACGACCCGACCCGCCTCAACTTCGTCCTGATCGACTTCAAGGGCGGGGCCGCGTTCAAGGCCTGCGAACGCCTGCCGCACACCATCGGCACGATCAGCAACCTCGACGAGCAGCTCGCCGACCGCGCCCTGCGTTCGCTCGAGGCCGAGATGGAGCGCCGCCAGCGCGTCTTCGCCCAGGCGGGCGACGACGTCGACAACCTGGACGCGTACCTGGCGACGCGTCCTGCGGAACCGATGCCGCGCCTCCTGCTGGTGGTCGACGAGTTCGCGATGCTCGCCAAGGACTTCCCCGACGTGCTGACCTCGTTGGTCAGCGTCGCGGCCGTCGGGCGCACGCTCGGCGTGCACATGATCCTCGCCACGCAGCGGCCCGCCGGCGTGGTCAACGACGACATCCTGGCCAACACGAACCTCCGCGTGGCGCTGCGGGTGCAGAGCCGCGAGGACTCGAGCAACGTGATCGGCGTCCCCGCGGCCGCGGGCATCGGCCGGGCCCAGACCGGCCGCGCCTACGTGAAGCTCGGCCAGGACGACATCACGCCGGTGCAGACCGCCCTCGTCACCGGTCGCGCCCAGACGGTCGCGGCCGAGCCGGTCGAGGTGCGTCCGATCGGGACGTTCGGCGTCCCCGACCGGCCGCCCGCGCCTCCGAAGGCCCGGGCGTCCGACGCGAACGACCTCGACCTCCTGATCGACGCGATCGTGAAGGCCGACGCCGAGGCGGGCTTCGCGCCGCCGCGCAAGGTCTGGCCGGAGGCGCTGGGCGAGCGGGTCGCGCTGGCCGGTTTCGAGACGGCGCAGGACGGCGCGGGCGCATCTGACAGTCCCGTGTCGGAGACGGCCCCGGCCTCGGCGCCGGTCCCGGCCTCGGCCCCGGTCCCCGTCGTCGGGGGAGTCCGCGGCCCCCTGGTCGCCGCGGCCCTCGTCGACGAGCCCGACCTGCAACGCCAGAGTCCGGCCGGTTGGCGCCTCGACGAGGGCAACCTCATGCTGATGGGGATCGCCGGCAGCGGCACCACGACCACGCTCGCCACGATCGCCCTGACCACGGCGCTCGAGAGCCCGCCCGACGAGCTCGACCTCTACGTGCTCGACCTCGGCTCGCGCGGGCTCGCCCCGCTGGCCGACCTGCCGCACACCGTCGCCTACGTCGGCACGGGCGCCGGTGCGAAGGAGCAGCAGGCGCGGTTCCTCCGGCACCTGCGCACCGAGCTCGAGCTGCGCCGTGCCGCACCGGGGACGAGGAGGCGCGCGATCGTTTTGCTCGACGGCCTCGCCGCCCTGCGCGACGAGTACCAGGACTACGAGGGCCAGCAGCTGCTCGACGTGCTGTACCGCGTCTACGCCGACGGTCCGGGGCTGGGGCTCTCGTTCGCGGTCTCGACGACGCGCGCCAAGGCCGTGCCGTCGGCCATGGACGAGGTGACCACGCAGAAGTGGCTGTTCCGCCTGGCCGACCAGTACGACTACGCGACGTACGGCATCCGCGGCGGCAGCGTCCCCGCGGCCGTTCCGGGGCGCTGCGTGAGCGCGCTGACCGGTCTGCAGATGCACGTGGCGACGCCCCCGGGCACGCTCGAGCAGGCCGTGGCCCGGGTGCGCGAGCGCTGGGCCGGCACGCCGCAGAAGGCCAACGCCATCGGACAGCTGCCCGACGACGTGCGCGTCGACGAGCTCGACGTCGCCCCCGACTTCTCGGGCGAGCCGTGGCTGCTGCCCATCGGCCTCGGCGAGGACGACCTCACGCCCGCGACGCTCGAGGTCTACGAGGGCGAGCACGTCCTCGTCGCCGGACCCGCGCGGTCGGGCAAGTCGACCGTGTTGTGCGCCCTCGCCGAGTCGATCCGGTCGCTGCCGGGGGGCTCGGCAGCAGCTTCGCCGGGTGGCCGGCCCGCACTCTGGGCCATCGTCGACCGACGCTCGCCGCTGGCCTCGGCCGCCCTCGACCGGGTCGCCGTCGGAGCCGACGAGGTGCCGGCCCTGCTCGCCTCGCTGCGCCTCGAACGCGGCCCCGTCGTGCTGCTGGTCGACGACGCCGAGCGCTTCGACGACACCGACCAGGCGATCGCGTCGCTGCTGTCGTCGAACCGGTCGAAGCTCACGGTGATCGCCGCCGGGCGCTCGGCCGACCTGCGCACCCTCTACAGCCACTGGACGAAGACCGTCCGCAAGGCCCGCTGCGGTGTGCTGCTGCAGCCCGACGTCGACTACGACGGCGAGCTGCTCGGCGTGACGCTGCCGCGGCGTGCGCCCGTCGCCCTCACGACGGGACGCGGCTACGCCTGCGTCGGAGGCGCGGTGCGGCTCGTGCAGACCATCAGCCCCAGCGCCTGACGGGCGTCGGCGCCCGTGGCTCGGAGGTTCACCGCGCCGTCGTTCGTCGGGTGAGCCCCGCGGGTCACTCGCGGGTCGTGATGCCGAACGTCGGGCTCTCGAGGTTCGTGAAGTTGCCGACCGTCGCGCGCAGCACGCATTGCGGGGCGACCGACAACGCGGTGACGACCAGGCCGTCGGACGAGACGGCCAGCGCTCCCGAGCAGCCGTCCGAGAACCGGACGCCGCTCTCGCCGCCGGCCACGTCGGTCAGCATCGTGGACGGCGACCCCGTGCTCGGGCTCGCGTAGAGCGGGTTGAGCTGGTCGGGGCCGCTCGGCCACACCGGCAGCAGGGTGACGGGCAACGTCGTCTGGCTGACCGTGCGCGACGGGGTCGACACCTGCACGTCGACCAGACGCTGCACCGGGTAGGCCGTCCCGGTCACGGCCGGGTCGGAGACGGCGTCGGCCGTGGCCGTCGAGGCCGTCTGCAGCCACTCGTCGAGCGCGGCGGCGTCGGCGAGCTCGAGCGGCACCGTCGCCTCGACCTCGACCCGGCCGCCCGCGGGCACCTCGAGGTCGGACAACGTCCAGCCACAGGCCACCGTCAACCCCGTCAGCGACGGTTGGTTGCGCGCGGCCGACACCGTGCCCGAGGGCGCGCGCCAGTCGACCGGCGGACAGCTGTCGCCCTCGGTCGCCCCCGGCACGACCTCGAGCAGCGGTCCGCTCAGCGGCGCGGCCTGCGCCGAGTAGGTCACGGTGAGCGTCACCGTCCCGGCGTCGGGATCGGAGGTCGCCGTCCGGCTGACCCCGAGACCGCTCGGCAGGGCGGGGTCCTGTTGGTTCGACCGGGCCGCCTCGGCGCCGGGCCCACCGTCCGGCTTCGGGGCCGACGAGCCGGGCACCAGCACGACGAGCGCGACGACGAGGGCGGCGGCCACCACGATGCCACCGGCACCCCACGCCGCGACGCGGTTGGTCAGCCACTCCGGGCGGTGCCGCAGCAGGGCCTCGACCCGGGTCGTCGGGGGAGCCTCCGTGACCGGAGCGGGGGCGACGACCGGGCGGCGGAGGGGCCGCACGACGGTCGCCGAGCCGTTCGTGCCCAGGTCGGGGCGCGCCTCCTGGTCCGCGGCTTCGCCGTCGCGGGGTGCGTGGTCGTCTCGACCCGCGCCTCCGTCGGGGGAGTCCGGGCCGGTTCCGGCGACGGAGCCGGCCGCGGCACCACGCACGATCGTGGCCGGTCGCTCGATCTCGTCGAAGCCGTCCGGGGCGGTCGCCCGGGGGAGGGCGGCCAGACCCGCATGGGCCTTCGTCAGCCGACGGAGGCGCGCGGCGGCGACCGGGGCGGCCGGTCGGGCGGACGGGTCCTTCGCGAGCATCGCCTCGACCGCGGCCCAGACGTCGTCGGGCACGTCGATGCGGGGCGGGCTCGAGGTCACGTGCCGGTAGGCGATCGAGAAGTCGGTGCCGGGGCCGGCGAAGGGCGTGCGGCCGGCGAGCAGCTCGTAGAGCATCACCCCGGTCGCGTACACGTCGCCCGCGGGCCCGGATCGACCCGTGCTGATCAGCTCGGGGGCCATGTACTGCGGGGTGCCGAGCAGCCCCGTCGTCTGGCGGTCGCGCTCGCCGACCACCGAGGCGATGCCGAAGTCGGTCACGCGCACCGCACCGGTCAGCCCGGGACGCCAGGTCTCGGCGAGCAGCACGTTGTCGGGCTTGACGTCGCGGTGCGAGACGTCGAGGGCGTGGGCCGCGGCGAGGGCGTCGAGCACCTCGGCGGCGACGGTGAGGGCGTCGGCGGCGGCCAGGGGGCCGTCGGCCGCGACCACGTCGCCGACCGAGCCGCCGGGCACGAGGTCCATGACGATGGCCAGGCGCTCGCCTTCGACCACGAGGTCGCGGACGCGCACGATGCCGGGATGGCGCAGCGAGACGAGCACGGAGCGTTCCCGCACGAAGCGTTCGACCAGGCCGGGATCGGCCGCGTGCTCGGGCTTGAGCAGCTTGGCGGCGACCTCGTCGACGTCGGGCGCGACCGTCGCGCGCCAGACCTCGCCGGCGGCGCCCGACCCGATCAGCTCGACCAGACGGTACGACGCGCCGAGGGCGTCACCGGACCGCGACTGCGCCACTGCTTCCCCTTGCCTCGACACGACGACGGGGCCGACCTGTCTGCCCCCGGCATCATCCTAGGGCGGCGGCCGCGAGCCGTCCGGCCGCGGCTCCCGGGCGTCGGGCAGGCGTGGCTGGCATGCTCGGGGGCATGGCCTCCCTCACTCGTCCCCGCCGCGGCAAGATCATCGCCGGAGTCTGCGCCGCCCTCGCGAACCGCTTCGGCATCAGCGCCTTCCTGGTGCGGCTGATCTTCGTGCTGTCGATCATCCTGCCCGGGCCGCAGGTGCTCGTGTACCTCGTGCTCTGGGTCGTGTTCCCGAAGGAGAACCGCTAGCCCCTCGCGACTCGAGGTCGCGCGTCGCGCGTCGGAACGCAGGGCGCCGGGTCAGCCCTTGGGCAGGGACCGCAGCAGCGCCTCCTGCAGGTAGCCCAGCCAGTCGAAGACGTGGCCCATCGCCTGCAGCTGCCGGTCGCCGCTCGCAGGGACGCCGTCACCCGTGACCCCGAGGCGCTCGCCGAGGGTCAGGCGCAGGTCGTTCAGGGTGCGCAGCCACGACTGTTGCGCGACACGGTCGAGCGTCGAGCCCGGTTCGCCGAGCACCGCCAGCACCGCGCGGCCGTTCTCGAGCTTGCGCCGTGTCAGGTCGTCGGCCGTGAACCGTCGGAACTCGGCGGCCGCCTCGGCGTCGTCGCGGTACGCCGCCGGCAGGAGGCGCGCCAGGGCCGGATCGCCCTCGTCCCCGTTCTCGAGCAGCGACACCAGTTGGCCGACCAGGTCGGTGAGCAGCGCCCGCTCGTCGGCGTCGAGCCGCACGCGGATCTCGTCGCCGCCCCGCGGGCGGACGAACGGCACGAGCGTCACGCCTCGTCCTGCTTCGCGAGGGTCGCCCAGAGGCCGTAGTCGTGCATCGCCTCGACGTGGCGCTCCATCTCTTCGCGGTTGCCCGTGGCGACGACCGCACGGCCCTCGGTGTGCACGCGCATCATCAGGCGTTTCGCCTCGGCCCGGCCGAAGCCGAAGTAGGTCTCGAAGACGTGGGTGACGTAGGTCATCAGGTTGACCGGGTCGTCCCAGACGAGCGTCACCCAGGGGGTGTCGGGCGAGGTCAGGAGGCGCGGGTCGGCCTCCGTTCCCGTGCGGGTGTCGTCGAGGGTGAGGCTCACCCGTCCAGGGTGTCACACGGTCGCCGAGCGGGTTCCCGCTCGGAGGTCGTCTTGTTATGCTGGGCGGGTCGCGACTGGCGTTCAGATGGTCACCATCGGGGAGCGACTGACACACGAGCGTGGCCGTACGCCTGGGCCACGACATCCGACCCCCGTCCGTCCCGTGTGCCAAGGAGTCCTCCGTGACCATCTCCGACCAGACCGCCGCTTCGTCCGCCGAGTCGACCGACCGCCAGCCGTCGACCTTCAACCAGCCGCTCTCGGTCGTCGACCCCGAGATCGCCGCCGTCCTCGAGCAAGAGCTCGGGCGCCAGCGCGACTACCTCGAGATGATCGCGTCCGAGAACTTCGTGCCGCGAGCCGTCCTCGAGTCGCAGGGCTCGGTGCTGACCAACAAATACGCCGAGGGCTACCCGGGTCGCCGCTACTACGGCGGCTGCGAGTTCGTCGACGTCGCCGAGAACCTCGCCATCGAGCGCGCCAAGTCGCTGTTCGGCGCCGACTTCGCCAACGTGCAGCCCCACTCGGGCGCCCAGGCGAACGCCGCCGTGCTCGCCGCGATCGCCGACATCGGCGACACGATCCTCGGCCTCGAGCTGTCGCACGGCGGTCACCTGACCCACGGCATGAAGCTCAACTTCTCGGGCAAGATGTACAAGGCCGTGGCCTACGAGGTCGACCCCGAGACCTACCTGATCGACATGGACGTGGTCCGTCGCCAGGCGATCGAGCACCAGCCCAAGGTCATCATCGCCGGCTGGTCGGCCTACCCCCGTCAGCTCGACTTCGCGGCCTTCCGCGCCATCGCCGACGAGGTGGGCGCCTACCTCTGGGTCGACATGGCGCACTTCGCCGGCCTCGTCGCCGCGGGCCTGCACCCGTCGCCCCTGCCGCACGCGCACGTCGTCTCGTCGACCGTGCACAAGACCCTCGCGGGTCCTCGCTCGGGCGTGATCCTCTCGAACCACGAGCCGCTGTTCAAGAAGCTCAACTCGGCCGTGTTCCCCGGTCAGCAGGGCGGCCCGCTGATGCACGTCATCGCGGCCAAGGCGACGGCGTTCAAGCTCGCCGCCGAGCCCGAGTTCAAGGACCGTCAAGAGCGCACCATCCGCGGCGCCCAGGCTCTGGCCGCCCGTCTGACGGCCGCCGACGCCAAGGCCGCCGGGGTCGACGTGCTCACCGGTGGCACGGACGTGCACCTGGTGCTCGTCGACCTGCGCGCCAGCGAGGTCGACGGCAAGCAGGCCGAGAACCTGCTGCACGACGTCGGCATCACAGTGAACCGCAACTCGGTGCCGTGGGACCCTCGCCCGCCGATGGTCACCTCGGGCGTGCGCATCGGCACGTCGGCGCTCGCCACCCGCGGCTTCTCGGACGACGAGTTCGCCGAGGTCGCCGACATCATCGCGCTCACGCTGATGCCGTCGCCCGACATCGAGGCCCTCGCGGCCCGTGTCAAGGCACTGACCGACGCGTTCCCGCTCTACGCGTGAGCGCTGACGTCACGGCCGGGGCTCCGATGGGCGTCGAGGTCGAGGCGGGCGTCGGGGTCGAAGCCTCGTCACGGGGTGCGGTGGGCGTCGAGCGCACCCGTTTCGTCGCCGGCGACGACTCGTCCGCGGTGAAGATCGACGGCACGGCTCTGGCGGCTGCCGTCAAGGACGACCTGCGCCTCCGGGTGGACGCCCTGAAGGCCCGCGGCATCGCGCCGGGGCTCGGCACGATCCTGGTCGGGGCGAACCCCGGCTCGTTGTCGTACGTCGCGGGCAAGCACCGTGACTGCGCCGAGGTCGGCATCGAGTCGATCCGCATCGACCTGCCCGACACGGCGACGGAGGCCGAGATCCGTCAGGCCGTCCTGACGATGAACGCCGACCCCGCGGTCACCGCGTTCATCATCCAGCTGCCGCTGCCCGCCGGGATCGACCCCACGGCGATGCTCGAGTTGATGGACCCGGCCAAGGACGCCGACGGCCTGCACCCGGTCAACCTCGGCGAGCTCGTGCTGGCGGTGCCGGGTGGCAAGGGCTCGATCGACACGCCCCTGCCGTGCACGCCGCGCGGAATCGTCGAGATGTTGCACGCCTACGACATCCCGATCGCGGGGACCCACGTCACGATCATCGGGCAGGGGCTGACGGTGGGGCGCCCGCTCGGGCTGCTGCTGACCCGTCTCGAGGCGACGGCGACGCTGACGCACTCGCGGACGGTCGACGTGGCCGCCGAGGTGCGCCGGGCCGACATCGTCGTGGCCGCTGCCGGGGTCGCCGGGCTGGTCAAGCCGGACTGGGTGAAGCCCGGAGCCGCCGTGATCGACGTCGGCATCACCCGCGTGCTGAACGAAGAGACCGGCAAGTACAAGCTCCGCGGAGACGTCGACCCCGCGGTCGCCGCGGTGGCGGGCTTCCAGTCGCCCGTGCCGGGTGGGGTCGGACCGATGACCCGGGCCATGCTGCTGAAGAACGTGGTCGAGGCCGCCGAGCGCCCCTGACGCCCCCGCTTCACCCACCACGCCAGAAGATGGGCACAGCGCCAGGTTTTCCCCTGGTGCTGTGCCCATCTCGTGGTGCGGTGTTCATCCCGTGGTGCCGGGCTCGTCGCGTGGTGCTGTGGGCGACTCGTGGTGCAGTCGTCATCCCCGTCGTGCTGGGTCGGGGGCGTGCCCTCATTCCGCCACGAACTAAAGATGCCGCCATGCAATCGTGTGGCGGGGTGTTTACCTCGTGGCGGGGAACGCCGCCGCTGCCCCACCACGCCAGAAGATGGGCACAGCGCCAGGTTTTCCCCTGGTGCTGTGCCCATCGCATGGTGTTGTGACCGTCTCGTGGTGCTGGGCTCGTCGCGTGGTGCGGTGTTCATCCCGTGGTGCGGTTGGAGTCCGCGTGGTGCTGCGTCGAGGTCGTGCCCTCATCCCGCCACGAACTAAACAAGCCGCCACCTGATGTCGTGGCGGGGTGTTTACCTCGTGGCGGGGAACGCCGCCGCTGCCCCACCACGCCAGAAGATGGGCACAGCGCCAGGTTTTCCCGTGGTGCTGTGCCCATCTCGTGGTGCGGTGGCCGTCTCGTGGTGCTGTGCCCATCTCGTGGTGCGGTGCCCGTCTCGTGGTGCGGTGCCCGTCTCGGGGGCAGCGTCGCGTCAGGCGTCGCGGCGGGCGCCCTCGGCGGCGTGCACGGTGAACACGGTCGGAGCCGTGTAGCCGGCCTCGGCGAAGGCGGCGACGATCGCGGCCTCGACGTCGGCACGGGCTTCGGTGGGGACGAGCGCGATGGCCGACCCGCCGAAACCGCCACCCGTCATGCGGGCGCCGACGGCACCGGTGGCCTGGGCGGTGGCGACGGCCAGGTCGAGCTCGGGCACCGAGATCTCGAAGTCGTCGCGCATCGAGACGTGCGAGGCGTCGAGCAGGTGGCCGATCGAGCGCGGGCCGTCGGTGCGCAACGTGCGGACGGTGTCGAGCACGCGCTGGTTCTCGGTGACGACGTGGCGGACGCGACGGAAGGTCTCGTCGTCGAGCAGCTCTTCGGCCCGACCGAGGTCGTCGGCGTCGAGGTCGCGCAGGGAGTCGACGCCGAGGGTGGCGGCGCCCTTCTCGCACGACGTGCGGCGCTCGACGTAGCCGCCGGTGGCGTGCGCGTGTTCGACGTGGGTGTCGACGACGAGCACCTCGAGGCCGGCGGCGGCGAAGCCGAGGTCGACGACGTCGGCGTCGAGGCTGCGGCAGTCGAGGAACACCCCTGAGTCGGCCTTGCCGAGCAGTGACGCGGACTGGTCCATGATGCCCGTCGGGGCGCCGACGACCTCGTTCTCGGCGAGTTGTCCGACCGCGGCCAGGGCCGAGCGGTTGACGTCGAGCGACCAGAGCTCGGCGAAGGCCACGGCCACCGAGCACTCGAGTGCGGCGGACGACGAGAGTCCGGCACCGACGGGCACCTCGGACTCGACGAACAGGTCGAGGCCCGGGACGCCCGACAGGTCGATAGTCGAGAGGTCGCCCCCGGCCGCGGCGAACGCGGGGGAGTCGGCCCGGTCGGGCGCGACCGACAACGCCCAGGCGATGCCGAGGGCGTAGGCCGACCAGCCCGACATCGAGGCCGGGTCGAGGTCGTCGAGCGACACCTCGTGCACACCGCCCTCGAACGACGAGGCAACGCGCAGCAGGCGGTCGTCACGGCGGCCGACCGTGACGGTGGTGCGACGGTCGATGGCGAAGGGCAGCACGAAGCCGTCGTTGTAGTCGGTGTGCTCGCCGATGAGGTTCACGCGGCCCGGGGCGGACCAGCGCCCGGCGACCTCGGTGTCGAAGACCTCGCTGAAGCCCTGGGGAGTGGTGGTGTCGGTCATGATCGCTCGATCGCCTCTCGGATTCGGTCGGCCTGCACCTCGGGGACGAGGTCGCCCACCCAGGCTCCCATCGCCGCCTCGGAGCCTGCCAGGAACTTCAACTTGCTCTCGGCCCGACGAGGCGAGGTGATCTGCAGCATCAGGCGGACGGTGTCGCGGCCGACGCCGACGGGGGCCTGGTGCCAGGCGGCGATGTAGGGCGTCGGGTCGTCGTACAGGCCGTCGACACCGCGCAGGAGGCGCCGGTACATGACCGCGAGCTCGTCGCGTTCGTCGTCGGTCAGCGCCGCGAAGTCGGGGGCGTGGCGGTGCGGCAGCAGGTGGATCTCGATCGGCCAGCGCGCGGCGAACGGCACGAAGGCCGTGAAGTGCTCGCCCGCGAGGACGACGCGCGGGCCGGAGCGTTCGCGGTCGAGCAGGTCGGCGAACAGGGTCGGGCCGTACGTCTCGATGCTGTCGAGCAGTCGGGTCGTGCGCGGTGTGACGTAGGGGTAGGCGTAGATCTGGCCGTGCGGGTGGTGCAGGGTGACGCCGATGGCCTGGCCGCGGTTCTCGAACGGGAACACCTGCTGGATGCCGGGCAGGGCCGACAGGGCGGCCGTGCGGTCGGCCCAGGCCTCGACCACCGTGCGGGCGCGCGACTCGCTCAGGTCGGCGAACGACCCGTGGGTCTCGGGGCTGAAACAGACGACCTCGCACCGGCCGACGCTGCGGAGGGTGCGTTCGAGGCCGATGCGGGTCAGGTCGTCGAGGCCCTCGGGGGCGTCGTCGCTCTCGAGCAGCGGCCCGAACGACGGCGAACGGTTCTCGAAGACGGCGACGTCGTAGACGTCGGGGATCTCGGACGGGTTCGTCTCGCTGGCCGGCGCCAGCGGGTCGAGCTCGGCCGGGGGCAGGAACACGCGGTTCTGCCGCGACGCGGCGATCGAGACCCACTCGCCGGTGAGGACGTCCTGTCGCATGGTCGCCGTGTCGGGACGCGGGTCGAGCGTACGGGCGTCGACGCGTCGCTCGGCCGTGAGCGTGGTGTCGGCGTCGTCGAAGTAGATGAGTTCGCGACCGTCGGACAGGACCGTCGCGCGTTTCGTGATGGACGACATCGCGCCTCCTTCAGTTCGGGGCACTCGCGACCACGATTTGCAGTTGCGAAAGTACGTGAAAGCATACGAAACTAGCCGGGTGAACGGCAACTCGACCCCGCCCCCGGTGCCGCAGTCCGCGCCGCTGCCGGGCGAGCGGCGTCGCGACCGCATCGCCGACCTCGTCGGGCGTCGCGGGTTCGTCCGCACGGCCGAGCTGGCGCGCGAGTTCCGGCTGTCCGAGGTGACGATCCGCACCGACCTCGAGAGCCTCGCGGCCGACGGTCTGCTCTCGCGAGTGCACGGCGGGGCGCTGTCCGTCGACCGGCCCGCCGAGCGACCGTTCGAAGAAGAGAGCTCGGTCTCGACCGAGGCCAAGCGGGCCATCGGGGTCGAGGCCGCGTCGCTCGTGCGCTCGGGCGACTGCGTCGTGCTCGACGTCGGCACGACGACCACGCAGATCGCGTTGGCCCTGCTCGAGCGGCACGACCTCGAGGGGGTCGTGGTCGTGACGAACGGCCTCACCATCGCGCTCGCGCTCGAGCAGGCGGTGCCGCGGTTCACCGTGATCGTGTCGGGCGGCACCTTGCGACCGCTGCAGCACTCGCTGGTCAATCCACTGGCGACGAGCGTGTTCGCGAGCGTGACGGCCGATCTGGCGTTCATCGGCTGCACCGGCGTCCACGCGACCCACGGCGTGACCAACGTCAACCTGCCCGAGACCGACCTCAAGCGCCTCATGACCCAGACGGCCCGGCGGTCGTTCATCGTGGCCGACGGCAGCAAGCTCGGCGAGGCCCACCTGGGCGTCATCGGGCCGCTCGAGACCTTCGAGGGGCTCGTCACGGCGGGCGCCGACGACGGTGCCGTCGCCGAGCTGCGTCGAGCCGGCCTCGCCGTCGTGACCGCAGGAGGCGCGGGCGAGGTCGACGCGCCTCCTCGCGACCCGGCCCCCTCGCGTCCCTGAGTCCAGGGGTCCTCACCACGGGGCCGCACGAGATCCCGGACGCCGCCGACACTCGAGAGCAAGACTGGAACGATGACGACGAGCAACCCGACCGGAGAGCAGTACGACCTCACCCTCGAGCACGAGGGGCACCACGTCACGGGTGTCGTCACGCAGGTGGCGGCGGGCATCCGCGCGCTGGCCGTCGACGGCGTCGCCCTGACCGAGACGTTCGGCGCCGACGAGGCGCCGCCCTCGGCCTGCGGCATCACGCTCGTGCCCTGGCCGAACCGCGTCGCCGGCGGCCGGTGGTCGCTCGACGGGCGCGAGCAGCAGCTCGACCTCACCGAGCCGGCCAAGGGCAACGCCAGCCACGGGCTGCTGCGGTACACGGCCTACCGGGTGGTCGAGCGCGAGCCCCACGCCGTGACGCTCGGGGCGACGGTGTTCCCGCAACACGGCTATCCCTTCCAGCTCGACACGACCGTGCGGCACGAGCTCGTCGCGGACGGCATGGTCGTCACGCACACGATCACGAACGTCGGCTCCGACCGGGCCCCGTTCGCCGTCGGGTCGCACCCGTTCTTCCGGGTGGGCGACCACGACCCGGCGACGCTGATCGTCACGCTGGCGGCGGCGACGCGGTACGAGACGGATGAGGCGAGCATCCCGGTCGGCACGTCACCCGTGGCGGGTACCGAGTTCGACCTGTCGCAGGGGCCGCGCCTGGGCGACCTCGACCTCGACACGGGCTACCGCGACGTCGAGCCCGACGCCGACGGCGTGCGCACGACGACGTTCACGGCCCCCGACGGTTCGGCGACCGAGCTCTGGCAGGACGCCTCGTTCGAGTACGTGCAGGTGTTCACGCCCCGCAACTTCCCCCGTGATGGCGTGAAGGGGCTGGCCGTCGCCGCCGAGCCGATGACGGCACCGGCCAACGCGCTGGCCTCGGGGGAGGGTCTGCGCTGGCTCGACCCGGGCGAGACCTGGACGGGCAGCTGGGGTGTGCGGTACCGGGCGACCGGCGTCTAGCGGCCCTTTCCGTGGTGGACCGGCGAGCGCATTGTCCGGATTGCGCGAAGCTGGGACCGGTCGGCGTGCGTCCGCGTACCGTTCACTGCTGTCTCCCCAGGGCCCCCCTGACCCTGACGTACCCCGTAGCGACCCAGACGGCTTGCCCGACACCTGTCGCGGGGAGGCAGAGCGCCCCTCCCGGCCCGAACCGGAGGGGCGCTTTCTCTCGTCCTCGACAGAAAAGCCGACACCTGACGTCTTGAGGGCGTATGTTCTGCGCGTACCAGGTGGGTGGGACCCACCTGAAATCGGGGGACAGGATTCGGGTTCAGTCTCTCGTGGTGGGGCCGCCGCATTCGGGTGCGACGTCGGCCCCGCCTTCCCGGGTGGCGGGAAGCCGCCTCTGGAGTCGCGGGAACGCGGGCTCGAAAGCCGGACGATGTCGAACATCGCAGGGACTGCGACGGATACAGGTGGGCCCCGTGGGGCTCGAACCCACGACCCGCGGATTAAAAGTCCGATGCTCTACCAACTGAGCTAGAGGCCCGTGCGCGTCCAGTTTACGGGATGCCGCGCCTCCCGGTCGCCAGGCCGACCCGCGCCTCCTCGGTGGAGCCGGCGTCGCCGGGTGCCGACCGTGGTGCCGTGGGCGAACGTCCGGCTCGGTGTCGGTGGTCGCGCCTATCGTGGGTCCGGTGCCGAGACCATTCCACCGCCCGACCCAGTTCTCGGGGTCCGAGTTCGAAGCCTTCCAGGGCGGAGACGACCCCGCGACGATGAACCGCGTCGCCCACGAGTCGGCCTCGGCCCTCGTCGCCCGCGTCAAGCACGACCCGAGCCCCGAGATCCTCGACCGGCTCGTCACCTTCACCGACCAGCACGGCATCGACGCGGTCGCCGAGTTGTGGGCACGGGCCAGCCCGCACAGCCTGCCCGGCGCCCTGTGGCGCATCTACCTCGTGCGGGCCGTCATTCGGCAGAACCCGGTCGAGGTCACCCAGCTCTTCGAGCGCGGGGTCGAGGTCGCCACCACGATCGACCCGGTCGTCGCCGGGGCCCCGGCGCCGGCCAGCCCGGAAGAGATCCTCGAGCTCGCCGACCTGATCCTCCGCGGCGTCTTCGTCGGGGACTTCGCCATCGCGCTCGAGCGAGGTGCCGCGTTCTGCCGCCTCGCCGCCGCCGGAGCCACTTCGGTCGCCGACGACCAGGACGCCGCCGGGTCCGACCGCGCCGGCGAACTCACGCGCCGCGCGCTGCGCTTCAGCGAACTCGGGGTCGACCTCGTCGCCTGCGCCCACCTGTGGCGCGACGACAGCCTCGACTGATCGACGCTCAGCGCGTGTCCTGATCCCGAGCCGGGCTGCAGGCGATCGGGCGGGCTCGACACGCGCGGACCCGTGCGGCGTTCGCACGACGCGAACTCGTCGGACCGCTCGGCCCGAGACGGGTAAAGTCTCTCTGGTCGGGCCGCAGTAACCCCGGGCTCCAAATTTAGCCGCTTCGAGCGGCCTCGCGCCGAGAGGCGTTTCTGCGGTCCGGCACCTCTTCCTCCCGAGACGAGCTCTCGGTCGAGAGCTGGCGTGACGACCGACCGTCGCCCTCCTCGTGACGCGACCCGCGCCTCCTCGTCCCGTCCGGGTGCGCTCGCGCGGCTTCGCCCACGTTGTGCACATCGCGACAACCGGCCAGTGTTCGACGGCTGCGACGGGAAAGTGAGCGGCGCGTACGGGCCCGGATGTCGGGTTCGGCGCGCCTCACGGTCCGCCGCCGGTCGGGTTCGGCCCGGAGCACCGACCGGGCGACACGACCACACGCGAATGTTCGCCCAATCCGCCCGGCCCCCGGTGCCGAACCATCTACGTGAGGGATCCACGATCCCCCGCCGACACCCGTCCTCCCTAAGTTTCGGGCGTCGGCGGTCTGGTCTCCCTGCGATGCACCGGACCTGAACGCCATCCCAGACGGCCGCATCGCAGGGGGTCCCGCCCGCACCACGAACACTGCACCACGAACACCGCACCACGAACACGGCACAACGAACACCGCACCACGAAGCACCACCCGCCCCACATCACGATCCGCCCCGGATCGCGAGCCACGAACCGACGAACAGTGCGACCGGAGGTGAACCCTGACATGCTCGAACTCGTGACCCGAGAGACAGAGACGCCCGAGACCGGGCACACCCCGTCGACTCCCGACGAACTGTTGCCGCGAGTCGCACAGGGCGACCAGGCCGCCTTCGCCGCGCTGTACGACCAGACGGCGCCCCGCGTGCTCGGCCTGGTGAAGCGGCTGCTCAAAGACCACGCCCAGTCCGAAGAGGTGACCCAAGAGGTCTTCCTCGAGATCTGGCAGAACGCCACGCGCTTCGACTCCACCCGGGGCAGCGCCGCCAGCTGGATGCTCACGATGGCGCACCGCCGGGCCGTCGACCGCATCCGCGCCTCCCAGGCCGGTCGTGACCGTGACCTGAAGATCGGCGTGCGCGACCTCGAGACCGACTACGACTCGGTCACCGAGTCCGTCGAGATCCGCATCGAGCACGAGCGGGTCGAGCGGGCACTCGGACGCCTCACCGAACTGCAACGGCAGGCGGTGAAGCTCGCCTACTACGGCGGCCTCAGCCACAGCGAGGTCGCGAAACTGTTGGACGTGCCGATCGGCACGGTCAAGACCAGACTGCGCGACGGCATGATCCGTCTGCGCGACGAGATGGGGGTGGCTTCGTGACCGACCACGACGAGCCCACGCGAAACCGCCACGCGGACGACGCGGGCACCACGAACGTCGACACCGACAACCTGTCCGGTGCCTACGTGCTCGACGCATTGAGCGACGACGAACGACACGCGTTCGAGGCCCTCCTCGACGACACATCAGACCAGCACGACGACACCAGGACGGAGGTGGCCGAATTGAGAGAGACCGCATTGTTGCTCGCCCACGCGGCCCGGCCCGTCACCCCGTCGGCCGAGCTCCGCGCCAGCGTGCTCGACCTCATCGCGTCGACGCCGCAACGGGCGCCGCTCACGGCGACGGCCCCGACGGCAGACCACGACATCGCGACGACCGCAGGAGGCGCGGGTGACGACGACCACGAACGTCGCGTCGAGCGCACTCCCGCCCCCGAGATGGAGCCCAGCGAGTCCGAGGGTGCCCGCGTGCTCACACCGACCGGGGCCGCGCACCGTCGCTGGTTCACGCGTCCCGTCGCCGTCCTCGGTGCGGCCGCCGCGGCTGCCGCGCTCTTCTTCGGCGGTGGAGCCCTCGTCGAGGGCCTCGGTCAGTCCGGCCAGCAGCAAGAGCAGCAGGCCTCCGGCATCGACGAGATCTACGCCGCGAGCGACTTCCAGCGCTCGGTGGCCGACGTCAGCACCGGGGGCAAGGCGACACTCATCTGGTCGAACGAACTCGGTCGCTCGGCCGTCGTCGTCGACGGGATGACCTCGCTGCCCGGCGACCAGACCTACGAGCTCTGGTACATCAACGACGACGGCGCCGTGCCCGCGGGCACCTTCGACGCCTCGTCGAACGCCCCGGCCACGCACGTGCTCAAGGGCGAGATGAACGCAGGCGACACGGTCGGCATCACGGTCGAGCCCGCGGGTGGATCGTCGTCGCCGACCAGCGACCCGGTCGTCGCGATCCCCAGCGCCTGACCCGGCACGCCTGACCCGACCCGCCTGACCTGCCACCACACGCGAGAGGCGGTCCACCACCCGGTGGACCGCCTCTTCTCGTGCCCGCCCCGCCTACGCGCGACGTGCGGGTGCGCCTCACCCCGAGGAGGCGCGGTGCCGGATCAGCCGAAGCGACCCGACACGTAGTCTTCCGTGGCCTGCACGCTCGGGTTCGAGAACATCTTGGCGGTGTCGTCGTACTCGATCAGCTTGCCGGGCTTGCCGGTGCCGGCGATGTTGAAGAACGCCGTCTTGTCGCTGACGCGGCTGGCCTGCTGCATGTTGTGGGTCACGATGACGATCGTGTACTGCTGCTTGAGCTCCTCGATGAGGTCCTCGATGGCGAGCGTCGAGATCGGGTCGAGGGCCGAGCAGGGCTCGTCCATCAGCACGACGTCGGGGGAGACCGCGATGGCCCGTGCGATGCAGAGCCGCTGCTGCTGACCGCCCGAGAGGCCCGAGCCGGGCTTGTCGAGGCGGTCCTTGACCTCGTTCCAGAGGTTCGCGCCCTGCAGCGACGACTCGACGAGGCCGTCCTGGTCGCTCTTGGACATGCGGCGGTTGTTGAGCTTGACGCCCGCGAGCACGTTGTCGCGGATGCTCATCGTCGGGAACGGGTTGGGGCGCTGGAACACCATGCCGACCTGACGGCGGACGAGCACGGGGTCGACGCCGGGGCTGTACAGGTCGTTGCCGTCGATCAGCACCTCGCCCTCGACGTAGGCGCCGGGGATGACCTCGTGCATGCGGTTGAGCGTGCGGAGGAAGGTCGACTTGCCACAGCCCGACGGGCCGATGAACGCGGTGACCGTGCGGGGCTCGATGGTGATGTTGACGTCTTCGACGGCCTTGAACTTGCCGTAGTAGACGTTGAGGTCGTTGACCTCGATGCGCTTGGACACGGTGATTCCTTCGGGGTGGGAGCCGGACGGGGGCCGGGGTCGAGTACGGGTCGGGGCGGCCGGGTCAGCGGCCGAGCTTGGGGGCGAACACGCGGGCGATCAGGCGGGCCAGCAGGTTCAGCGCCATGACCATCAGGATCAGGGTGAGGGCGGAGGTCCAGGCCCGGTCGATGAAGGCCGCCGCGTCGGTGCCCTGGCTCACGTACGAGCTGTAGGCGAACACCGGCAGCGACTGCATGCGACCGTCGAAGAGGTTGTAGTTCATGCTGGCGGTGAAGCCGGCCGTGATCAGCAGCGGAGCGGTCTCACCGATGATGCGCGCGATGGCCAGCATGACGCCGGTCGTGATGCCCGCGACCGAGGTGGGGATGACCACCTTGACGATGGTCAGCCACTTCGGCACGCCGAGGGCGTAGGCGGCCTCGCGCAACTCGTTCGGCACGAGCTTCAGCATCTCTTCCGTGCTGCGTACGACGACCGGGATCATCAGGACGGCGAGTGCCACGGAGCCTGCGGCGCCCATGCGCACGCCTTCGCCGAAGAAGATCACGAAGAGGGCGTAGGCGAACAGGCCGGCGACGATCGACGGGATGCCCGTCATGACGTCGACGAAGAACGTGATCGCGCGGGCCAGACGACCCTGGCCGTACTCGACGAGGTAGATGGCGGTCAGCAGGCCGATCGGCACCGAGATGACCGCGGCCAGGGCCGTGATCAGCAGGGTCCCGGTGATGGCGTGCAGGCCACCGCCGCCGGCTCCGACGACGTTGCGCATCGACATCGCGAAGAAGTCGGCGTCGAACCGGTTGGAGCCCGACGTCACGACCGTGAAGAGCAGGGAGACCAGCGGGACCAGCGCGATGATGAACGCGGCACTGACGGCGGTCGTGACGACGCGGTCCTTCGCGCGGCGGATGCCCTCGATCTGCATCGCGACGACGAAGACGAGCACGGCGTAGAGCACGGTGCCGAGGATGATCGCCCCGACCCAGTTGAAGGACTCGGTGACGCCGGCCGCGTTCAGCAGCGCGAAGACGACTCCCATGACGACCCAGCTGCCGAGCAGGATGACCAACGGGGCGGCCTTGGGCAGACGGCCCGTCGTGAGGGCGTTGACCGAGGGGCTGGACCGGCGCACGCCGGCGGTGGTGGTGGCCATCAGTTCGCTCCCGAGAAGGCCTTGCGGCGGTTGATGACGTAGCGGGCGATCGAGTTGACGATCAGGGTGATGACGAACAGCACGAGGCCGGTCGCGATCAGGGTGTTGATGCCGATGTCGTGCGCCTCGGGGAACCGCAGGGCGATGTTCGCCGCGATCGTCGAGGAGTTCGTCGAGGTCAGGATCGCGGGGTTGATGACGAGCGCCGGCGAGAGCACGAGGGCCACCGCCATGGTCTCGCCGAGAGCGCGACCGAGGCCCAGCATCGCGGACGAGATGACACCGGGGCGGCCGAACGGCAGAACGGCGATCTGGATCATCTCCCAGCGGGTGGCGCCGAGGGCCAGGGCGGCCTCTTCGTGCAGCACCGGCGTCTGGAGGAAGACCTCGCGGCTCAGGGCCGTGATGATCGGCAGGATCATCACGGCGAGCACGATCGAGGCGGTCAGGAGGGTGCGACCCGTGCCCGAGACGGGGCCGGCGAAGAGCGGGAACCAGCCGAACGTGCTGACCAGCCAGTCGTAGAAGGGCTGGATCGCGGGGGCGAGCACGATGCTGCCCCAGAGGCCGAAGACGACCGACGGCACGGCGGCCAGGAGGTCGATCACGTAGCCGAGTCCCTGGGCGAGCTTGCGGGGCGCGTAGTGCGAGATGAAGAGCGCGATGCCGATGGCGACGGGGAGGGCCATCAGGAGGGCGAGGGCGGCGGCGTAGACCGTGCCGAACGCCAGCGGTCCGACGTACTGCCAGAACGATCCGGGGTAGCCCGAGAGCGAGACGTCCTCGGGAGCCGCGGTGAGGGCCGGGATGCTCTGCACGATGAGGAAGAGCGCGACGGCCGCGAGGATCGCGAGGATGAGACCACCGGCGACGACCGTGCTGCCCGAGAAGATCCGGTCGGCAGGACGTCGCTTGGGCTTCGGGACGACGGCGGGGGCCGAGGTCGTGGCGGGGGCGGTCATCGGACGGGGTCCTCCGGAGGCTCGGGTGGGGTTCGGGGGGTGGTGCGTGGTGCTGGGGGTGGTGCGTGGTGCCTGTCAGGCCGATGGCCCGGGAACGCACGCGGTGCGTTCCCGGGCCCCCGGGGTGGTGCCGTGTTACTTGATCAGTGCGATGGCGTCGGCGACCTGACCCGAGAGCGTGCTCGAGATCGGGGCCGAGCCGGCGGCGTCGGCCGCGACCTTCTGGCCGTCTTCGCTGGTGACGTACGAGAGGTACGCCTTCACGAGCTCGCCCTTGGCGGCGTCCTCGTACGACTCGCACGCGATCAGGTAGCTGACCAGGACGATCGGGTAGACGCCCGCGGCGGTCGAGGTGCGGTCGAGCTCGATGGCGATGTCACCGTCGGTGCGACCCTCTTCTTCGGGCGACTCGTCGACGATGGCGGCAGCGGCCTCGGCCGAGTAGCCGACGAAGTCGTCGCCGACCTTGACCTTGGCGACACCGAGGTCACCGGCGCGCGAGGCGTCGGCGTAGCCGATGGTGCCGGTGCCGTTGGTGACGGCGTCGATCACGCCGGTGGTGCCCGAGGCACCCTCGCCGCCGAACGCGGTCGGCCAGGTGCCGTCGGCCTCTTCGGTCCAGGTGTCGGCCGCCGTGGCGTGGAGGTAGTCGGTGAAGTTCTCGGTGGTGCCCGAGTCGTCCGAGCGGTGGACGGCGGTGATGCCCGTGCTGGGCAGGTCGGCGTCGGGGTTGTCGGCCTTGATCTCGGCGGCGTCCCAGGTGGTGATCTTGCCGCTGAAGATGCCGGCGATGGTGGCGGGCGTCAGGTTGAGCTCGTCGACGCCGTCGAGGTTGAAGACGACCGCGATGGGCGAGACGTAGGCGGGCAGCTCGACGATGCCGGTGTCGGGCGTGCAGCCGGCGAAGGTGCTCGACGAGATCTCGTCGGTCTTGAACGCGCGGTCGGAACCGGCGAAGTCCGCGGCGCCCGAGATGAAGCTCTCGCGGCCGCCACCCGAACCCTGCGGGTCGTAGTTGATGGTGACGTCGGGGTTGGCGGTCTGGAAGCCCGCGACCCAGGCTTCTTGCGCAGCCTGCTGCGACGAGGCGCCGATGCCCGAGATGGAGCCGGAGAGGTCGCTGGCCGATGCGTCGCCCGAGGGCGAGGCGCCGCCTTCGTTGCTGGCGCAGGACGCGAGGAGCATGGTTCCGACCGCGGCGATCGCGACGATGCTGCCGGTGCGCTTGAAGTTCACAGGGGGGTCCTTTTCGGGATGTGATGGCTGGGTGCTGTGGGCCAGGTGCCGACCCGTGCGAGACGCTACGGCGACGGGTTAACCACGGTCGCCTGCCCCGGTGAACGGAAGGTGAACGAGGGGGGAACATCGGCCGGGACAAGCGCGTCCCGACAGAGGTCGGCCCCCGCCCGTCGCAGACGGGGGCCGACCGTCTCGACGACGAAGGGGAGCCGAGGAGGCGCGGGTCAGGCGGCCGGGCCGTGGGTCTCGATCGCGACGAGCGCCGTGTCGTCGACCGAGACGTGCAGCACCGTGAACTCGGCCGTGCCGAGCGACGAGGCACGGCGCAGGTCGATGCGGTCGCCCCCCTTGGTGCCCAGCGAGATCTGCCGGATGACCTCGGGCAGCACGGGGCCGTGGCTGCAGATGACGGCCGCGACCTTCTTCTTGAGTCGCTTCTTGACGACCCCGGCGACGTCGTCCGTGCCTTGTTCGAAGGCGTCCTGGCTGATCGCGTCGGTCTGTCGGACGCCGACCCGGGTCAGCTCGGACAAGGGCTCGAGCGTGGCCAGGCACCGCGCCGCCGTGCTGCTGACGATGCGCGTCGGGGCCCAGGCCGCGATGACCGGTGCGACCGACTTCGCCTGGCGGCGGCCCTGGGGCAGCAGAGGGCGCGTGGCGTCCGAGCCGTGCCAGTCGGACGGCGACGTCGTCTTGGCGTGACGGAGGGCCACGATCGGGAAGGTGCGAGCCCTGCCCGTCCTCACCCGGTCGGCGAAGCGCTGGAGCACGTCGGCGTCGCGGGCGTAGGTCAGCATCGCCTTCGCCTTGTCGATGCCGACCCACTCGATGGCGGCGACCTCGTGGTTGGGCGTGAACGCCCCGGCCTGGGCGACGGACTCGTCGGTCACCTCGGCGGACCAGTAGTGCACGACCTTGTCGCGACCGCCGGGCAGCAGGTACTCGGCCGTGCCGAGCGGGGCGCCCAGCGTGACGCGGTAGCCGGTCTCTTCGTGGATCTCTCGAACGGCCGTCTGGGGCGTCGCCTCACCCGGGTCGACCTTGCCCTTGGGCAGTGAGACGTCGCCGTGGTGGTCGCGGTGGATCAGCAGCACCCGGACCTTGCCCTCGACCAGCCGCCAGCAGACGGCGCCCGCGGCGACGACGGTCGTCGAGGTGACGGTCATCGCTTGGAGCGCTTCCGCTGCGTGATGGCCTTCATCTGGGCGTTCTGCAGATCGGTCAGCGATCGGCCCTCGGCGTCACGGGCGTGGCGGGTCCAGGTGCCGTCGGACTCGAGCCACCAGGAGGCGGTCTCTTCCGACATGGCCTGCTCGAACAGGTCGGCGACCTCGGTGAGGTGGTCGGCCTGCGTCAGGCGCACCAGGGCCTCGACGCGACGGTCGAGGTTGCGGTGCATCATGTCGGCGCTTCCGATGAAGACCTGCGGGTCGCCGTCGTTGGCGAACCAGAACAGACGGCTGTGCTCGAGGTAGCGCCCGAGGATCGACCGCACACGGATGTTGTCGCTGAGCCCCGGCTCGCCCGGCTTGATCGTGCAGATGCCGCGCACCCAGACGTCGACGGGGACGCCGGCCTGGCTCGCCTTGTAGAGCGCGTCGATGATCTGCTCGTCGACGATCGAGTTGATCTTGATGCGGATGCCCGAGGGGCGCCCGGCCTGCGCGTTCTCGATCTCGTTCTGGATCTGCTTGAGCAGACCGCGACGGAGGTAGCGGGGAGCCACGAGCAGTCGCTTGAACTTCTTCTCGATCGCGTAGCCCGAGAGCTCGTTGAAGAGGCGGGTCAGGTCTTTGCCGACCTGGTCGTCGGCGGTGAACAGGCCCATGTCTTCGTAGATGCGGCTGGTCTTCGGGTTGTAGTTGCCCGTGCCGATGTGCGTGTAGTGCTTCAGCGTGCCCTTCTCCTGGCGGATGACCAGGGCGAGCTTGCAGTGGGTCTTGAGCCCGACGAGGCCGTAGACGACGTGCACGCCGGCCTTCTCGAGCTTGCGCGCCCAGGTGATGTTGTTCTGTTCGTCGAACCGCGCCTTGACCTCGACGAGCGCGAGGACCTGCTTGCCCGCCTCGGCGGCGTCGATGAGGGCCTCGATGATCGGGCTGTCACCGCTCGTGCGATACAGCGTCTGCTTGATGGCCAGCACGTTGGGGTCGGCGGCGGCCTGTTCGAGGAACGCCTGCACGCTGGTCGCGAACGACTCGTACGGGTGGTGCACGAGGATGTCCTGCCGCGCGATGCTGGCGAACATGTCGGGCTTCATGTTCGGCTCGGTCTGCTGCAGCTGGACGGCCGTGGTCGGCAGGTGCTTGGGGTACTTGAGGTCGGCCCGCGCCATCTTGGTGATCTCGAACAGGCCGGCCAGGTCGAGGGGGGCCGGCAGCTTGTAGACCTCTTGGTCGGTCACGTCGAGTTCGCGCACGAGCAGCTCGAGGGTCACCGGGTCCATGTCGTCGGTGATCTCGAGGCGGATCGGCGGACCGAACCGACGGCGCAGCAGCTCGCGCTCGAGGGCCTGGATGAGGTTCTCGGATTCGTCCTCGTCGACCTCGACGTCCTCGTTGCGGGTGACGCGGAACACGTGGTGCTCGACGACCTCCATGCCGGGGAAGAGGTCTTGCAGGTGGTTGGCGATCAGGTCCTCGAGGGGGATGAACCGCACGCGCCCGCTGTCGTTGTCGGGCAGCTGCACGAAGCGCGGCAGCATCTGCGGCACCTTGAGGCGCGCGAACTCCTGTCGCATCGTCTTGGGGTTGCGGACGCGGATGGACAGGTTCAGCGACAGCCCCGAGATGTAGGGGAAGGGGTGGGCCGGATCGACCGCGAGCGGCATGAGCACCGGGAAGATCTGCTCGGCGAAGATCTCGCGCATGCGCACCCGGTCGGCCTCTTCGAGGTCGGACCAGTTCTCGATGTGGATGCCCGCGTCGTCGAGGTCGGGCTTGACCAGGTCGAGGAACGCCCGGGCGTGACGTTCTTGCAGCTCGTGGGCCTTCTTGTTGATGTCGGCCAACACCTCGTTCGGCCCGCGCCCCACGTTGGTCGGCACGGCGAGGCCCGTCGCGATGCGGCGCTTCAGGCCGGCGACGCGCACCATGAAGAACTCGTCGAGGTTGCTCGCGAAGATCGCCAGGAAGTTGGCTCGTTCGAGCAGCGGCGTGGTCGGGTCCTCTGCGAGTTCGAGCACGCGCTGGTTGAACGCCAGCCAGCTCAGCTCGCGGTCGAGGTAGCGCTCGGCGGGCAGGGTGCCGTCCTCGAAACTGACGATCTCGTCGAAGTCGTCGAGGAAGTCTGGGGTGACGCCGGCGCCGTCGACGCGGGGTTCGCTGCTGTCCATCGCACCATCGTGCCACCCCCGACCGCCTCTCAGCGTCGTCCCGGGTAAACGCGAGATGACGTGTGGATACCCGGCGGCCGGGGGAGGAGCGGTCGGGCGAACGACGACGCCCCCGCCGGGTCGGCGGGGGCGTCGTCGTGCGGGTGGTGTCGTGCCTACTTCTCTTCGTTCTTCAGGGCGAGGCCCAGGGCGAAGAAGGTCGGCGCCCAGTGGCCGATGAAGATGCCCCAGCGGTCGGACTGCGCCTTGTCGGACGAGTCCTTGCCCTGCGAGGCGATCCAGGCCACGAGGGCGATGACGATGGAGGCGAAGCCTCCCCAGTAGGCGTGCTTGCTCTGGAGGCCGAGATCGGAAAGGAACTTGACGGGGTTCATGGTGTTCTCCTGACGATGGGATGCGTGCCGTGCGCGGTGCCTCAATCCACTCCACGGTGCTGTGAGCGCGATGGCAGATCCGCTCGGCCCCCTGGAGTAAGCCCCGCCGAGCCGTTCATGTACCCCGGTTGTACCCCTCGGTTCAGGTGAGCGGAGTGGCGACGCTCGACGTGAAGGTGGCGCCGTCGGCGGTCACGTCGCTGATCAGGCCGCCCACCCGCACCGGCACCGGTGCGAGCGAGCCGTAGACGCCGCTGTTGCCCGCGGCGTCGACCCCCTGGGCGGTGAAGGAGGCCGAGCCCGGTGTCGTCGTGCTGACCGTCCAGCCGCCGTCCTGCCAGTCACCGACGGTGAACTGCGGCGCGGACTCGAGGGTCCATTTCTGTCCGGACAGCGTGTACCGGCCCGACTCCGTGTCGTAGAGGCCGAAGCTGCAGCCCTCCGGACGCAGGTCGGTCGAGGCGATGCAGCCCGCGACCCAGGCGTCGACGGCGGCGGTCGCCGCCGTGGTGCCCGCCGGCGTGAGGGTGGTGGTGAGCAGGGTCGGCTGGGCGGCGACGTCGGCACCCTCGACCACGGCCGTGGCGGCGGTGGCGGAGTACGACTCGTTCTCGCCGGCGAGGGCGACCTCGTAGCTGCCGGGGAAGGCCTTGAGGCTCACCGAGCCGTCGGACCCCCGTGTGACGGGCGTGTCGTCGACGGCGATCTCGGCCGACGCCGGGCCGGCGACCTGCACCGAGACCGTGCCGAGGTCGACCGGCTGGAGCGCCCAACGGTCGAAGAACAGCAGATCGCGCCCGTCGCGCACGAGGGTGAAGTCCTGCGCGTGGGTCGACCCGTCGGCGCGGTGCACGACGGCCTCGACCTGCGCGTCGTCTCCGTCGGTCGAGACGGCGCCCACCTGGAACCCGTCGACCTGATCGTCGGCCGCGGCGTAGGCGTCGTCGGTCAGCAGGACGTCGCCGTCGGCGACCTCGGTGCCGTCGAGGGCCAGGGCACGTTCGACCTCTCCGGCCTGGACCGCGCCGAGGTAGTCGCGGACGGTCGCCTCGGGCCGGTGGGAGGCGCTCATCGTGGCGAACGTCACGGCACCCGCCACGACCAGCACGAGAAGCAGAGCCGCTCCGCCGATGAGGCCGATCAGCAGTCGCCGACGTCGCGCGGCCTGCTCGGGCGTCCTCGGTGCCGGGGGAGTCGGAGCCTGCGCGTACGCGAACTGCTGGGTCGGCTGGCCATGGGCATCCTGCCCGGGCGCCTCCTGCGGCTGTCCGTACGCGCCGTGGGGTTGCTCGTACGCACCCTGCGGCTGTCCGTACGCGCCGTGCTGTTGCTCGTACGCACCCTGCGGTTGTCCGTGGTCGCCCGGTTGCGGCGCCGAACCGTAGAGCTGGTGTCCGTAGCCGGACGGCTGCTGCCCCTGCCCCTCGGGCTGCTGCCCGTACGGCAGGCCCTGGTACGGGAACGCGGCAGGCGCTGCCGCCGGCTCGTGCCCCTGCCCCTGAGTCTGCTGCCCCTCGTGCTGCTGCCCCTCGTGCTGCTGCCCCTGGTGCTGCTGTTCCTCGGGCGGCGGCCCGTCGTGCCCCTGGTGGTCGCCGCTCGGTCTGGTCTGATCGGTCATGATGCCCCCTCGATCGCTGTCATCCGACCCGCAGCATATCGGTGGACCGGATCGGCGCGCACCCCCCGATCGAGAACGGGCCTCCGTGGGCAGCGCTCAGCGCGTGAGCGTGTACTGCACGTCGACCGCGTGGTCCGTGAACCCGCGAGCCGCGTAGAGCCGGAGGGCAGCGGTGTTGTCGCCTTCGACGTACAGCGCCGCGGTGTCGGCCCCGCGCTCGCGGAGGCGGGCGAACCCGGCGTCGACCACCGCGCCTCCGAGTCCTTCGCCCTGGTGGTCGGGCGAGACGCCGACCGCGTAGAACTCACCGGGCTGACCCTCGTCGAGCTTCAGCCAGCAGAAGGCGAGCAGTTCGTCACCGCGCCAGAGCAGGACGAAGTCGCCGGCGTCGAACCACGGCTCGGCCTGCCGGGCGTCGAGGTCGGACTGGACGAGCGAGCCCTGCTCGGGGTGGTCGGCGAACGCCCGGGCGTTGAGGTCGAGCCAGGCCCGATCGTCGACGCCCGGTCGGAACGAGGCGACCCGGTCGCCGTCACGCAGGCGGGGTGTGCGGGGCTCGGTGGGGACGTCGGCACGCTGTTGCAACAGGCGCCGCGTCTCGGCGAGGCCGAAGCGCGCGGCGAGCACGCGCGAGCCCGGGTGGTCGCCATGGGCCCAGAGCAGCAGCGGACCCTCGGTCTCGTCGACGAGTCGCTGCAGCAGCTCGGCACCGCGCCCTTGCCGGCGGTCGTCGGGGTGCACGACCAGTTCGGCCTCGCCGTCGCGCAGAACCGCTGCGGCGTGCGGATCGCCGACCACGGTCGCCACGCCCGACCGGACGTCGACCAGCGTCTGGTCGGAGAACGGCGGGCTGCCGTCGGCCTCGGTGGCCGCGCGAGCGAGCGTGGGCACGAAGGAGGCGCGGGTCGCGTCGGCCGCGCCCGTCACCACGCCACCGTGCTCACGAGACGACCGCCTGGGCGTCGTCGTCGTAGACGTTGAACCGGTAGCCCACGTTGCGCACGGTGCCGATCAGCGACTCGAGGTCGCCGAGCTTGGCCCGGAGGCGCCGGACGTGCACGTCGACCGTGCGCGTGCCGCCGAAGTAGTCGTAGCCCCAGACCTCGCTGAGCAGTTGCTCGCGCGTGAAGACGCGGGACGGATGCGTGGCGAAGAAGCGCAGCAGCTCGAACTCTTTGAAGGTGAGGTCGAGGGGTCGGCCGTGCACCTTGGCCGAGTAGCTGGCCTCGTCGATGACGACACCCGAGGCGTGGATCTTCGAGCCGTTCTGCGACTGCGCGAGACGACCCGTGACCAGGCGGATGCGGGCGTCGATCTCGGCGGGACCGGCGGTCTCGAGGATGACGTCGTCGACGCCCCACTCGCTGTTGACGGCGGTCAGCCCGCCCTCGGTGAGCACCAGGACGAGCGGCACCGTGACGCCGGTGGTGCGCAGGATCTTGCACAGCGACTTGGCGCTGGCGAGGTCGGCGCGGGCGTCGACGAAGATCAGGTCGCTCGAGGGCGCGTTCACCAGTTGCGCGGGTTCGGCCGGGATCTGCCGGGTACGGTGGCTGAGAAGAGCGAGCGACGGCAGGACGTCGGGGCCGCCCGCTGAGGTCAGTACCAAGAGCTGCGCCACACGACCTCCAGTGAATGTACTGTCGAGCAGTCTAAAACATGAGACCCCGCCACTCCGACCATCCGATGCTAGGGCAGGTCGGCAGAACGGCGGACACGAACGAGGGACGAACGGTGCAGGCAGGCGAACGAGACGTCGACGCGACGACGGCACGGCTCAAGCCGATCACGGTCGTCCCGGTCTGGGCCGCCACGCTCGTCGTGGCCGTGCTGATCGGCCTGCGGTCGCCCGCCTCCGAGTACTGGGACCACGTCGTCCTCGCCCTCGGCGGGGCCATCGTGCTCACCTTCGTGCTGCAGCTGGCCACGAGCCAGAAGGACGGCCTGGTGTCGCGCACGATGCTCAGCACCTGCGGCAGCCTGGTCATCCTAGCCGTCGTGACGGGCGTCTTCGCGCTCGTGTGACCACCGGCCCCACGGCTCGTCTGAACGGTCGCCCCGAAGGACTGGGCACGTCGGTGGTCGCCGGGTAGGCTCGACGACATGGATTCCCTGCTCGCACTCGAGGTGTTCTACATCGGGCTCCTCGGCCTCGCCACCCTCGCCATCGGCTTCGTCTCGGTCGTCGTCCTGCTCAAGTTGTTCAAGGGTCAGCGCTGACCGCTCCATGATCGACATCCCCACCGACCTGCCGTCCGAGCTCGTCCCCCTCTCGTGGTTGATCGGCGTCTGGCAGGGCACCGGCGTCGTCGACTACAAGATCGGCGAGGGCGACCCCGACGCCGAACCGGGCACCGAACGTCGCACCCACGAGTTCGGCCAGCGCATCAGCTTCAGCCACGACGGCCTGCCGTTCCTCAACTACAGCTCGTTCACCTGGCTGCTCGACGACGAGCACACGCCTCTGACGAGCGAGACCGGTTACTGGCGCCTCGAACGCCCGGCCGAGCCGGGTGACCGCGGCCCGGGCATGCTGCCCGGCGTCGGCGTCCAGCCGTTCACCTCGGCCCGCGCGGTCGAGATCCTGCGCACGCCCGACGACGGCTTCGGCCTCGAGGTGCAGATCGCCCACCCGACCGGCGTCAACGAGCTCTACCTCGGTCGGGTCAAGGGTCCGCGCATCGACCTCGCCACCGACGCCGTCGTCCGGTCGAGCAACGCGAAAGAGTACTCGGCCGCCACCCGCATGTACGGCCTCGTCGAGGGCAAGCTCTTCTGGGCGTGGGACATCGCGGCCCTCGGCCAAGAGCTGCGTTCTCACGCATCCGGGCAGCTGGCGCGCGTTGACTGACGTCGGCGACCCGACCCTCGAGACCACGGGCCCCGTGGTCTCGCCGTTCTCGTCGCGCGACGGCTTCGTCGACGACGGTTCGGGCGTGGCGGCGCACTACGGCAACCCACTCGGCGAACAGCGCCTGCTCGCCCGGGGGGCGGCGGTCGTCGACCTGTCCGACCGCGGCGTGCTGACCGTGACGGGGCCCGACCGGCTCAGCTGGCTCAACTCGCTGACGAGCCAAGCCCTCGTCGCCCTCGCGCCGGGAGTCTCGACCGAGACCCTATTGCTCGACGCCAACGGACGTCTCGAGCACGCAGCCCGCGTCCTCGACGACGGTGAGACCACCTGGCTGCTCGTCGACCGCTCCGAGGTCGACCCCCTCGGCACCTGGCTCGACCGGATGCGCTTCATGCTGCGCGTCGAGGTCGCCGACCGCACGGGCGACGTCGCGACGATCGGCTCGATGCACGACCTGCTCGGCGGTGGCGACGGCGCCGACCCGCTCGTCCCGGTCATGACGTCGCACGACACGGCGCTCGTCTGGGTCGACCCCTGGCACGAGGTGACCGCCGGCGGGCACAGCTACGCCGACTCCGACCGTCACCCGGGGCACGACTGGACCTACCGCGAGAGCCTCGTCCGACGCTCCGACCTCGACGCACTCGCGGCCCTCCCGGCCGAGCGGCTCGCCGTGGCGGGCACCCTCGCACTCGAGGCCCTGCGCATCGAGGCCTGGCGTCCCCGCCTCTCGACCGAGGTCGACGAGCGCACCATCCCGCACGAGCTCGACTGGATGCGCAGCGCGGTGCACCTCACCAAGGGCTGCTACCGCGGTCAAGAGACCGTCGCCAAGGTGCACAACATCGGCCACCCGCCGCGGCGGCTCGTCATGCTCCACCTGGACGGCAGCGACGGCGTGCTGCCCGAGCGCGGTGCCGAGGTCGTGCTGGCCCCGGTCGCGGGCGGCGCCTCCGACGAGGCCGACACCGCAGGAGGCGCGGTGCCCGTCACCGAGGCGACCGCACCCAGGTCGGTCGGTCACGTCACGAGCGTCGCCCTGCACCACGAGCTCGGTCCCGTCGCCCTCGCGCTCGTCAAGCGCGGCACCGACGAGTCCGCCCCACTGGCCGTCGTCGTCGACGACCTGATGATCGCGGCCGCGCAAGAGATCGTCGTGCCCGCCTCGGCCGGTGCCGCCGCGGGTGTTCCCCGGCTGCCGCGCCTCGGCGCCGTCCGCCGCTGACGGCCCGGTGAGGCAGTGCACCCGGGCCCGGTCGTGACCGGGCCGACGCGCGGCGGCGGGCTGCGACGCGGTTGGCACCGCGCCTCCTCGTCCTTCGACGTGCGCGACGCGACGGCGCGCACGATCGCGTCCGGTCCGGCGATCGTCCAGATCGTGCTCGCGGTGGCCGGGGCCTACGCCATCACGCACTACGGGCTCGGGCACGCGATCCCCCTGCTGGCCGTCACCATCACGATCTCGTCCCTCGGCCTGGCCCGCGACGCCCGCCCGCGACGGGTGCTCGAGAACGCCGTCGGCGTGCTGATCGGCATCGCGCTCAGCGAGGTGCTGCTGATGGTGGTGGGCAAGGGGCTGTGGCAGATCGCCCTCGTGCTGTTCGTGACGCTGCTGGTCGCGCGGTTCTTCTCGTCGAGCAGCGCCTTCGCCGCGGCGGCCGCGACCCAGTCCATGCTTGTCATGCTGCTGCCCGACCCCGACGGCGGGGCGTTCGTCCGCAGCATCGACGGCGCCGTCGGGGGAGCGGTGGCGTTGCTCGTCACGGCGATCGTGCCCCGTGACCCGGTCGGCCTGGCCCGCCACGACGCCCGGCGCCTGTTCGACGAGGTCGACCGGGCCTTCGCGGCGCTGGTCGGCGCCCTCCGCACCGACGACGCCCCGCGGGCCGACGACGCCCTCGAGCGGCTGCGGTCGACGCAGCCGGTGCTCGACGACTGGTCGTCCACCCTCGAGTCGGCCGAGTCCATCGCCCGACTGTCGCCGTTCCTGCGGTCTCGGCTGCCGGATCTGCGGCAGCAGGCGACCGTCCGGCGCTACGTCGACCTCGCCGTGCGCAACCTGCGGGTGGTCGCGCGGCGGCTCGACACGCAGCTCGGCGACGGCGTCGACCGGTCGGCTCTGGCCGACCTGCTCGAGTCGACCTCGCGCGCGGTCGCCGTACTCGGCCGCTCGGTGCACGACGTCGAGCAGCGGCCCGTCGCCCGCGAGGCCCTGTCGGCCGTCGCCCGTCGACTCGACCCGACGGTCGTGCTGCCCGGCGCGCCCGTGACCGAGGCGATGGTCGTGCTGATGCTGCGCCCGCTGCTCGTCGACCTCCTGATGGCCACCGGACTGGACCACGACGAGGCCCGAGCGCGGCTCGCCCGCGTCTGAGGAGTCCCGCCCAGGGTCAGTCGCGTGGGGCGACCGCGGCCCAGGGCAGCGAGAGCTCGCCGAGCCGCCACCGTGACCGCCCGCCCTGCACCGGCCAGCCCGCGTCGCGCAGCCCCTGCACCGTCGCGAGCCACCGCTGGACCGGTCCGTAGACCGAGAGCGGGGCCGCCACCGCCCACTGCCGGTCGAGGTCGACGAGCAGGTCGTGCACCCGCTCGCCCGGGACGTTGCGGTGGATCAACGCCTTGGGCAGCCGTTCGGCCACGATCGAGGGCAGCTCGAGCCCGGCGAGCCGCAGCGAGATCGTGAAGGTCGTCGGCCCCACGGGCGTCACGTCGACCCAGCTCGCCACGCGCCCCACCTCGTTGCAGGTGCCCTCGACGAGGACGCCACCGGGCTGCAGCCGTGCCGTCATGAGCGCCCAGGCGTCGGCGACCTGCGCCTCGTCGTACTGTCGCAGCACGTTGAACGCCCGGATCACCGCCGGTCGCCGGTCGCCGTCGAGCGGCACCTCGAAGCCACCTCGCCGGAAGCTCACGCCGGGCCGAGCCGACAGGCTCGCCAGTCGGACGCGCTCGGGCTCGATCTCGATGCCCACGACCTCGACGTCGTCACGCACCTTCAGGAGGCGCTGGTGCAGTTCGAGGGGAGTCGTCGCGCTCGCCCCGTACCCCAGGTCGACGACGAGCGGGTCGTCCGCCCGCCGGAACGACGGGTGCGCGGCGATCCAGCGATCGACGCGCCGCAGGCGGTTGGTGCCGGTCGTGCCGCGCGTGACGGAACCGATGGGCATGCGCCAAGTCTGCCATCGGGCCGTCGCGATACGCTGGCGGCATGACTTCGACCCTCATCCTCCTGCGTCACGGTAACAGCGAATGGAACGCGAAGAACCTCTTCACCGGATGGGTCGACGTGCGGCTCACCGAGCAGGGCCGCCGCGAGGCCAAGCGTGCCGGCGAGCTGCTGCGCGAAGCCGACCTGCTGCCCGACATCCTCTACACGTCGCGCCTGACCCGGGCGATCCAGACCGCCGACATCGCCCTCGAAGAGGCCGACCGCCTCTGGATCGACGTCAAGCGCTCGTGGCGTCTCAACGAGCGCCACTACGGTGCGCTCCAGGGCAAAGACAAGGCGCAGACGCTCGAGCAGTACGGCCCCGAGCAGTTCCAGACCTGGCGTCGCTCGTTCGACGTGCCGCCGCCCCCGCTCGACGACGACAGCGAGTTCTCGCAGGCCCACGACAAGCGCTACGCCGAACTCGGCATCGACGCCCCGCGCACCGAGTCGCTCGCCCTCGTCATCGAGCGCATGCTCCCCTACTGGCACAGCGACATCACCGAGAGCCTGGCCGCCGGCGACGTCACCCTCGTCGTCGCACACGGCAACTCGCTGCGTGCGCTGGTCAAGCACCTCGACGGCATCAGCGACGACGAGATCGCCGAGCTGAACATCCCCACGGGCATCCCGCTCGTCTACGAGCTCGACGACGACTTCGTGCCGACCGGCCCGGCCCGCTACCTCGACCCCGAGGCCGCCGCCGCCGGTGCCGCCGCGGTCGCGAACCAGGGCAAGAAGTAGCACCTCCTGACGTCCCCGCGCCCCGTTCTCGGGGTCGCGGGGCGCTTCGGCGTTCAGACGAATCGGGCGCTGATCTGCATCACGAGGTCGTCCATGTCGACGGGCGCGCTCGTGTCGACGCGGATGACCGGCCACAGCCCGAGGGGCTCGGCACCGGCCACCCACGTCGGCCAGGCGACCCGGGCCGACTCGGCGGTGCCGTGCGCCGGGTGACGGCCGCCGGCCGCGAGCCGGTCGACCACGCGCTGCAGGGCCACCTCGGGGTCGACGTCGCACCACACCTCGACGGTGCGGGGCGACCCGGCACGCTCGACGCCGGCCCGCGCGAACTCGAGGTCGCGGTCCCGGTGCCAGGACGCGTCGACGACCACGCCCGCCTCGACCTCGCCCGCCATCGCCCAGACGGTGTCCATCGCGATGCCGCCGAGGGCCTCGGGGGCGATCATCGGCCCGGCCAGGTCGACCAGCGCCTCCTTGACGGGGTCCTTCGCGAGCAGCGGGCAGCCGAGCACGCCGGCCAGCGTGGCCGAGAGGGTGGTCTTGCCCGATCCGGGCAGACCGTTGACGAGGATCGCGACTGAAGCCATGCCCCCATCCTCGCGGACGGCGGAGGCCCCGACCGAATGCAGGAGGCGCGGTGCCCGTCGAACGGACACCGCGCCTCCTGCAGGTCAGCAGTCGATCAGACCTCGGGTGCGACCCAGTCGCCGGTGGCGAGGTACTGGACCTTCTTGGCGATCGACACCGCGTGGTCGGCGAAGCGCTCGTGATAGCGCGACGCGAGGGTGGAGTCGACCGTGTCGACGGCCGCGCCCTTCCAGGTCTCGCCGAGGACCTTGTCGAAGACGCTGAGGTGCAGTTCGTCGATGCGGTCGTCGTCGTTGCGGATCTCTTCGGCGAGGCGGACGTCCTCGGTCGTGAGCAGCTCGGTGAGCTTGTTCGCGATGGCGACGTCGAGCTCGCCCAGCTCTTTGAAGGTCGGGCGGAGCGACTTCGGCACGACCTTCTCGGGGAACCGGTAGCGGGCGAGCTGGGCGATGTGCTCGGCCATGTCGCCCATGCGCTCGAGCGAGGCGCTGATGCGCAGCGCACTGACCACGATGCGCAGGTCGCGGGCGACCGGGTTCTGGCGGGCCAGGATGTCGATGGCCAGCTCGTCGAGGGCGATGGCGCGCTCGTCGATCTTGTCGTCGTCGGCGATGACCTGCTCGGCCAACGAGACGTTCGACTCGTTGAAGGCCGTGGTCGCGTTCGCGATCGAGACGGCGACGAGGCCGGCGATCTCGACGAGACGCTCCTGCACCTCCAGGAGTTCCTGCTGGAATACCTCGCGCATGTCGTGTTCGACCCTCTCGTCGTGGGGGCTCGGTGGCCCTGGGAGCACGGTGGCTGTGAGCGACGTGCGGGACGCACGCTCGGCTCGTGACGTGGGGGCAGAGTCGCCCGCACAGTCCCGACGATGCTCTCCGGTGAAGGTTAACGACCGGTGATCACCGCCTGAACTCTGACCAAAGTACAGCGGATGGGGCGACCCCCGTTCGTCCACCCGCCGGGGGGTCACTACTGTGAACGACATGGAATCCGCCTGGCTGGTGCCGTTGTCGCTGGCCTTCGGGGTCGTCGTCGGCGCCGCGATCGTGGTGGTCGTCGTCTCGGCCCACCGACGAGCCGTGCGTGCCGCGGCGCTCGTCGACGTCGCCCTGCCCGACGGCATCGACGCCGTGCTCGACGCCCTCGAGTCGGCCGGCCTCGTGGTCGACCCCTCGGGGAACGTGCTCAAGGCCTCGGCCGCGGCGCGCCAGCTCGGACTGGTCTCGGCCCAGCAGCACCTCGTGCACCCCGAGGTCGAGACGATCGTCGACGCGGTGCGTCGGCACGGCGACCCCGTGGTCGAAGAACTCACCCTGCCGCGCCTGCCCGGCAGCGAGGCCACCATCGCCGTGCACGTGCGGGCCGCGGCACTCGGCGGACGATTCGTGCTGGTGCTCGCCGAGGACCGCACCGAGGGGCGCCGGCTCGACGACATGCGCCGTGACTTCGTCGCCAACATCAGCCACGAACTCAAGACGCCCATCGGCGCCGTCGGCCTGCTCGCCGAGGCGCTCGAGTCCGCGTCGGCCGACCCCGAGCAGGTGCGCCACTTCGCCGCCCGCCTGACCCGTGAGGCCGGCCGGCTCGGTCGCCTCACCCAGGACATCATCGAGTTGTCGCGTCTGCAGGCGACCGACGCGCTCGAGACCAGCGACTCGGTCGACGTCCGCACCGTGGTCGACACCGCCGTCGACCGCAACCGCGTGGGTGCCGAGGCGCGGGGCATCGACCTCGTGGTCCGGGGTGGCAAGCACGCGCACGTGAACGGCGACCAGGCGATGCTCGTCACGGCCGTCGACAACCTCGTCGCGAACGCCATCAACTACTCGCCCGACGGGTCGCGGGTCGGCATCGGGGCCACCCTCGACACGGGCGGGGTGGTCGAGATCTCCGTGACCGACCAGGGCTACGGCATCCCCGACGACGAGCTCGACCGGGTCTTCGAGCGGTTCTACCGGGTCGACCCGGCCCGGTCGCGACGGACCGGCGGCACGGGCCTCGGGCTCGCCATCGTCAAGCACGTGGTGCAGAACCACGGCGGCGACGTGCGCGTCTGGTCGCAGGTCGGCAAGGGGTCGACCTTCACCCTGCGCCTGCCGGCCGCGGACGTCGACCCCGACACCCGATCGATCCCGACCACGGCCGCCTCGGCACCAGAGCACCAGGAGACACGATGACCATGGAGACCCGATGACCCACATCTTGATCGTCGAGGACGAAGAGTCCCTCAGCGAGCCGCTCGCCTACATCCTGCAGCGCGAGGGCTACCAGGTGAGCGTGGCCGAGGACGGCCCGGCCGCCGTCACCGCCTTTGACAAGACCGGTGCCGACCTCGTGCTGCTCGACCTCATGCTCCCGGGCATCCCGGGCACCGAGGTCTGCCGCGTGATCCGCACCAAGTCCCAGGTGCCGATCGTCATGCTCACCGCGAAGGACAGCGAGGTCGACATCGTGGTCGGTCTCGAGCTCGGTGCCGACGACTACGTCACCAAGCCGTACTCGACCCGAGAGCTGCTCGCCCGCATCCGAGCCGTGCTGCGCCGCCGCGTCGACCCCGACGACCTGTCCGACTCGATGCTCGAGGCAGGCGACATCCGCATGGACGTCGAGCGGCACGTGGTGACGGTCCGCGGTGACGACGTCGCCATGCCCCTCAAGGAGTTCGAGCTGCTCGAACTGCTCATGCGGAACGCCGGTCGGGTGCTCACGCGTGGTCAGCTGATCGACCGGGTCTGGGGGTCGGACTACTTCGGCGACACCAAGACCCTCGACGTGCACATCAAGCGCATCCGCTCGAAGATCGAGGCCGTGCCGTCCGAGCCGAAGGCGCTCGTCACCGTGCGCGGCCTCGGGTACCGCATCGAGGCCTGACCAGGGGCACGGGCCGACGGCCCGCTCGGACCGCGTCGAGGGCCCAGGAGGCGCGGTGCGCGTCGGACGCGAGAGGCCCGGCACCGCACACGGCGGGCCGGGCCTCTCGGCTGACGGGGGAGGGATGCTACGGCGTCGGCGACGAGGACGGCGCCTGCTCGGTCGCCTCGGGCAACGGCGTCGACGAGGGCGTGGCCTCGGCGGACGGCGTGGGCGAGGGCAGCAGGGTGGCGTATTCGCCCAGTGCGCCGGTGAGCACGGGCACGACGAACGACTTGCCGGTCTCGGTGCCGTACTGGACGAAGATCGTGACGAGGGCACCCGGGTCGGAGTCGAGGGACTCCATGAGGAACTGGTCCTGACCGGGCTCGGTGCCCAGCGAGACCTGCGACGAGCCGTCGACCTCGACGGTCTGGGTCTTCTTGCCCGAGGTCGTGGGGTACTCGAACGAGACCTCGGCGGCCTCGTCGCTCGTGTTGAGCACGACCATGCTGAGGCTGGCGGTGCCGCCGTCACCCTCGCTGGCGGTGAGGGCGATCGCGTTGCGCACCTGGATGTCGCCGACGTTCACGCTCGTGCCGTCGCTCGCGTCGTACTGCTTGGTGGTGGCCTGCGGGCTGATGAAGTTGCACCCGGCGGCGGTCAGGACGACCGCGGCACCGACGGCGGCGGCCGAGACGAACCGCGTCGTCAAGCCGCGCGACTTCAGGGTTGGGGCTCGCACAGGTGTCCTCCAGGATCAGCGTCACGACAAACGTACGTCGTCCAGCTTATCCGCGCCCACGGGAGTCGGTTCCTTAGGGCAGCCTTACCAACGCTGGCTTATGGTATCCTGGGTGTCGCAGAATGGAGCCTGATTCATGCAGTTCGAGGTCGGCGAGACCGTTGTATACCCGCATCACGGGGCAGCGACAATCTCAGAAGTCAAGAAGCGGATCATCAAGGGCGAAGAGAAGCTGTACCTCAAGCTTCGCGTCACCCAGGGTGATCTGACCATCGAAGTACCCGCAGACAACGTCGACCTGGTCGGCGTGCGAGACGTCATCGGCAAAGAAGGGCTGGACCGCGTCTTCGACGTGCTCCGCGCCCCATTCACCGAAGAGCCGACCAACTGGTCGCGCCGCTACAAGGCGAACCTCGAGAAGCTCGCCAGCGGTGACGTCATCAAGGTGTCCGAGGTCGTCCGCGACCTCTGGCGTCGCGATCAGGACCGTGGCCTCTCGGCCGGCGAGAAGCGCATGCTCGCCAAGGCTCGTCAGATCCTGATCAGCGAGCTCGCGCTCGCCGAGAAGACCGACGAAGAGAAGGCGTCGAGCGTTCTCGACGAGGTCCTTGCGTCCTAGCACTCCCGACGACCGCTCGGTCGACGACGGTGGGGTCCACACCCCGTCCGGCGTCGGTCGGGCGGTCGTCGTCGTTGCGGCCGGCAGCGGCACGCGCCTCGCCCTCGGAAGGCCGAAGGCCTTCGTCGAGGTGGCCGGGCGCAGCATCCTCGAACGTTCGCTCGACGCGGTCTTCGCGTCGGTCGTGCCGACACAGGTCGTCGTCGTCGTGCCCGCGGCACTCGTCGACGAGTCCCGCACCCTCGTCGACGCCGTCGCCGGCCCGGCCCGCGGCTACGCCTCCGTCGTCGTGGGTGGTGCCACGCGCCAGCAGTCCGTCGCGGCCGGCCTGACGGCCCTGGGGCCCGACGTCGAGACCGTGCTCGTCCACGACTGTGCCCGACCGTTCACCCCCACCGCCCAGTTCGACCTGGTCGCCGCCGCCGTCGAGGCGACCGGCGACGGCGTCGTCCCGGGCCTGCCGGTGACCGACACGATCAAACGCGTCGACGGTGACGCGGCCTTCGTCGTCGACACCGTCGACCGCAGCGAACTCGTCGCCATGCAGACGCCTCAGGGCTTCCCCCGCGCCGCCCTCGACCACGCGTACGCGACGGCATCCGTCGAGCACACGGACGACGCGGCGCTCTTCGCCGCCGCGGGCCGGCGCGTCCGCATCGTGGCGGGCGACCCCGTGGCCTTCAAGATCACCACCCCGTGGGACTTGCGACGGGCCGAGACGATCGTCGCCGAGAGCGAGGCGACCGGGCCGGGGCGCGAGGCGACCGGTCGACCGGCCCCGCGCCTCCTGACCGGGGTCGGCACCGACGTCCACGCGTTCGACGCGGCGCAGCCGATGCACCTCGGGCTGTTGCACTTCCCGGGCGAAGCGGGCCTCGCGGGCCACAGCGACGGCGACGCGGTCGCCCACGCGATCGTCGACGCCCTGCTCTCGGCCGCGGGTCTCGGCGACATCGGGTCGAGTTTCGGCACCGACGACCCCCGCTTCGCCGGGGCGTCGGGCGACGTCTTCCTCACGGCGACCCTCGAGCTGCTCGCGGCGGCGGGGGCCGCACCGGTCAACGTCGCCGTCCAGGTGATCGGCAACCGCCCCCGGCTGTCCTCCCGCCGCGTCGAGATGCAGGACCAGCTGACCCGCGTGGTCGGGGCGCCGGTCAGCGTGTCGGCCACGACGACCGACGGGCTCGGCTTCACCGGTCGGGGCGAAGGCGTGGCCGTGATCGCGACGGCGCTCGTCGCGCGCGACGGGTCGTCCGCGGGCGACACGGCAGAAGCTGCGTCAAATAGGCTGATCACGTGACCATCAGGCTCTACGACTCCCGTCAGCAGACGCTCGTCGACTTCGTCCCGCTCGTGCCCGGCCAGGTCGGGCTCTACGTCTGCGGACCCACCGTGCAGTCGTCGCCCCACATCGGGCACCTGCGCTCGGCCCTGGTCTACGACCTCTGGCGCCGCTGGTTCACCTACCGTGGCCTCGACGTCACCCTCGTGCGCAACGTCACCGACATCGACGACAAGATCCTCGCGCTGGCCGCCGACACGACTGAAGAGTGGTGGGCTCGCGCCTACCGCTACGAGCTCGAGTTCACCGCGGGCTACCAGGCGCTCGGCATCCTGCCGCCGACCTACGAGCCCCGGGCGACCGCCAGCGTCAGCGAGATGCAGCAGATCATCACGACGCTGCTCGAGAAGGGGCACGCCTACGTCGCCCCCGACGGTTCGGGCGACGTCTACTTCGACACCGCCAGCTGGCCGACCTACGGCGCCCTGACCAACCAGTCGATCGACGACATGGCGCCCGCCACCGACGCCGACCCCCGGGGCAAGCGCGAGCCCCGCGACTTCGCGCTGTGGAAGGGCCACAAGGCCGACGAGCCCGAGTCCGCCTCGTGGGCCTCGCCCTGGGGCGAAGGGCGACCCGGCTGGCACATCGAGTGCTCGGCGATGTCGGCCCGGTACCTCGGCGAGGCGTTCGACATCCACGGCGGTGGGCTCGACCTGCGGTTCCCGCACCACGAGAACGAGCTCGCGCAGTCGACCGCGGCCGGCATGGGCTTCGCCTCGCACTGGATGCACAACGGCCTCGTCGCCGTCGAGGGCCAGAAGATGTCGAAGTCCCTCGGCAACTCGATCTTCGCCGCCGACTTCCTGGCGCAGGCCCGGCCCGTGGTCGTGCGCTACTTCTTCAGCGCCGCGCACTACCGGTCGACCATCGACTACCACGAGGGCGCGTTGCTCGAGGCCGAGGCCGCGCTCGACCGCGTCGAGACGTTCCTCGAGCGGGCACAGCGCCGCCTCGCCGACACGCGCTTCGCCGGGGTCGGTGCCCGCGTCGTGCCCGACGAGTTCGGCGAGGCGATGGACGACGACCTCAACGTCCCCCAGGCCGTGGCCGTGCTGCACGACACGGTGCGCGCCGGCAACGTGGCCCTCGACGACGGCGACCTCGACACCGCCGCGCGCGCCTGGCAGCACGTGGCCGCCATGGTGGCCGTGCTCGGCATCGACCCGACGGCGCCCGAGTGGCGCGCCGGAGACGAGGGCGACGCGCACCGCGCGCTCGGCACGCTCGTCGACGTACTCTTGGCCGAACGCCAGCAAGCCCGGGCCGATCGCGACTTCTCGCGGGCCGACGAGATCAGAGGCGTCCTGACGGGCGCCGGCATCACCATCGAAGACACCCCCAGCGGGTCGCATTGGAGCCTCGAACAGTGAAGAACACCAGCGGAGCACGCAAGGGCCGTCCCGGCAGCAGTGCCGTGCGGCAGGGCAGCAAGGGCAAGCAGGTCGGCAGCGGCGGGCAGGGGCGCCAGGCGCTCGAGGGCAAGAAGCCCACTCCCGCGGCCGAGGACCGCCCCTACCACCCCGCGGGCAAGGCCAAGGCGGCGCGCGACCGGCTCGAGGCGGCGCGCGGTCGTGGCGGAGCCGGCCCCCGCGCCGGGTCGCCGATCGCCGGTCGCGGCGGACCCGACGCACCCCGACGCCGTCCGAAGTCGGCCGACGACCACGAGATGGTCACCGGTCGCAACTCGGTCGTCGAGGCCCTCCGGACGCGCATCCCGGCGACGACCCTCTACATCGCCGCCCGCATAGAGATGGACGAGCGCACCAAAGAGATCCTGCAGCTCGCCACCCGTCGCGGCCTGCCGATCCTCGAGGTCATGCGCCCCGAGCTCGACCGCATCACCGGGCACGACTCCGTGCACCAGGGCGTCGCGCTCAAGGTTCCGCCGTACGAGTACGCGCACCCCGTCGACATGCTCGAGGCCGCGGTCAAGCGTCAGCAGAAGCCGCTCTTCGTCGCGCTCGACGGCATCACCGACCCGCGCAACCTCGGGGCGATCATCCGATCGGTGGCCGCGTTCGGCGGGCAGGGCGTCATCGTCCCGCAGCGTCGTTCGGTGGGCCTGACGGCGTCGGCCTGGAAGACCTCGGCCGGTGCGGCCGCGCGCATCCCCGTCGCGATGGCGTCGAACCTGACGCAGACCCTCAAGTCGTTCAAAGAGCAGGGCGTGTTCGTCGTGGGCCTCGACGGTGACGGCGACGTCATGCTGCCCGGCCTCGAGCTCGCCGACCGCCCGATCGTGGTCGTCGTCGGCAGCGAGGGCAAGGGCCTGTCGCGCATCGTGGCCGAGACCTGCGACGCGATCGTGTCGGTGCCGATCTCCGGTGCCGTCGAGTCGCTGAACGCCGGCATCGCGGCCTCGGTCACCCTGTACGAGATCTCGAAGCTGCGCGCCGAGCGCAAGAAGAAGTAGGCACGGGCACCCGCGAGACGCGGGGCCTCGAGGAGGCGCGGGTCGGCTGTCGCCGGCCCGCGCCTCCTGCGTCCTCAGACCTTGCTGCGCCAGTCCTCGTCGGCGTCGGCCTCGTCGGCCTCGAGCCGGGCGGCCTCCGGCAGCGTGATCGACTCGGTCGCCGGCTCGATCACCATCTGCTCGTCGCGACGGTGCCGCAGCACGTCGTTGATGTACGAGGTGAGGGCCTCGGCGATCGGCACGTCGCGGTTCTCGGCCTGCGACTGGTACCAGCGGTGCTCGAGCAGCTGGTGGAACACCTCGGCCGGTTCGAGTCGCCCGCGGAGGTCGCGGGGGATCGACCGCACGACGGGCTCGAAGACGCGCGAGGCCCACTCGTGGGCGATCATCTCTTCGTCCGAGTCCGACTGGTCGGTGCGCATGCGGTAGGCGTCGAGATCGTTCAGCAGGCGACGGGCCTGGTTCTCCTCCACGTCGAGGCCGGTGAGCCGCAGCAGGCGGCGCGAGTGGTGCCCCGCGTCGACGACCTTCGGCTGGATCTTGACCTGGCTGCCGCCCTCGGCCGTCTTGATCGCGAGTTCTTCGATGTCGAAGCCCAGGTCGTTCAGGCGCTCGACGCGGTCGTTGATGCGCCAGCGTTCCGAGCTGTCGAAAGTCTCGGCACCGGTCAGCTCGGTCCAGAGGCTGCGGTACGCGGCGACGATGCCGTTGCTCACGTCGACCGGGTCGAGATTGTCGTCGAGGCGACCGCCGGCCTCGAGGTCGAGCAGCTCGCCGGCGATGTTGACGCGGGCGACCTCGAGGTCGTTCTCGCGCTGACCGTTCGAGAGGCCGCCCGGGTAGAGCTTGCCGGTCTCGGCGTCGACGAGGTACGCGGCGAACGCCCCGGCGTCACGGCGGAACAGCGTGTTGGAAAGCGACACGTCGCCCCAGTAGAAGCCGATGATGTGCAGCCGGACGAGCAGGAGGGCCAGCGCGTCGACGAGGCGACGGGCCGTGTCGGGGCGCAGCGTCTGCGAGTACAGCGCCCGGTACGGCAGCGAGAACTTCAGGTGCCGGGTGACGAGCACCGGGTTGAGCGGCGACCCGTCGGCGTCCTGGCGGTTGGTGATGACGGCGAGGGGATCGACGCACGGGATGTCCATGCGCTGCAGCGTGCGCAGCATCTCGTACTCGCCGCGGGCCATCTCGCCCGACGTCTCCTTGATCGCGATGACGAAACCGCTGAGGTGCGCGAAGCGCACGAGGTGCCGCGAGATGCCCTTGGGCAGGGTCGCGATGGCCTCGTCGGGCCATTCGTCGAGCGGCAGGGACCAGGGCAGGTCGAGCAGCGCCGGGTCGGCGGTGGCCGAGGTGATGTTGAGGGAGTCGGGCATGAGGGCCTCTCGTGCGGGGGATCGTCGCCTGAGGCGAGGCGGCGGGGGGAGGTCAGGAGGCGCGGGGCCGGAACGCGGGACGGCCCGCCGGGTCGATCGGAGGAGTGCTCCGAGCGGACTCGACGGGCCGACCCGACGGGGTGCTACGCGCTGACGACGGCCTTGTCGCCGAGGCGCTCGCCGCTCTCGGTGTCGAAGACGTGCACGTGGTGCGCCTGCGGGGTGACGTAGATCGTCTCGCCCAGCTTGGGGTGGTTGCGACCGTCGACGCGGACGACGACGTCGACGCGGTTGCCGTCGACCTCGGTGTGACCGTAGAGGTAGCCGTCGGCGCCGAGCTCTTCGACGACGTCGACGGTGACCGCGAGGCCTTCGCCGGTCGTGTTGACCACGACGTCCTCGGGGCGGACGCCCACGGTGACGCTCTTGCCGTTGGCCTGGCCGACGGTGTCGCGGTCGACCGCGGTGACGGCGGTGCCGAACTGGATGCCGCCGTCGACGACGTCGGCGGGCAGCAGGTTCATGGCGGGCGAACCGATGAAGCCGGCGACGAAGACGTTCTGCGGCTTCTCGTACAGATCGCGCGGCGTGCCGACCTGCTGCAGGACGCCGTCCTTCAGCACGGCGATGCGGTCACCCATGGTGAGGGCCTCGGTCTGGTCGTGCGTGACGTAGACCGTGGTGACGCCCAGGCGACGCTGCAGCGAGGCGATCTGGGTGCGGGTCTGCACACGGAGCTTGGCGTCGAGGTTCGACAGCGGCTCGTCCATGAGGAACACCTGGGGCTGACGCACGATCGCGCGGCCCATGGCGACGCGCTGACGCTGACCACCGGAGAGGGCCTTGGGCTTGCGCGAGAGGTAGGGCTCGAGGTCGAGCAGCTTGGCGGCCTCGAGGACGCGGGTGGCGCGCTCTTCTTTGCCGACGCCGGCGATCTTCAGGGCGAAGCCCATGTTCTCGGCGACCGTCATGTGCGGGTACAGCGCGTAGTTCTGGAACACCATCGCGATGTCGCGGTCCTTCGGGGGGACGTCGGTGACGTTGCGGTCGCCGATGTAGATGTCACCCGAGTTGACCTCTTCGAGGCCCGCGAGCATGCGCAGGGTGGTCGACTTGCCGCAGCCGGAGGGGCCGACGAGCACGAGGAACTCGCCGTCGGCGACCTCGAGGTCGATGCCGTCGACCGCGGCTCGCGTGGAGCCGGGGTAGAGACGAGTTGCCTTGCTGAACGTGACTGACGCCATGATCTTCTCCTTCACCGGCAGGTACGTGCCGGACGATCCGTTGTGAATGGACGGTGATCAACCTCAGAGGTCTGCGGTGACCACCACCGATCAGCATGCCATGAAAATCTCTCGGATCGCCACGGGAGCGCCTCTCCTCCACCCTCTCTCGCCCGCGCCTGGCGGACTTCTGCCAGGCTCGCCTCGTACCATGTTTCGTGGCCACGACTCGTGGCGACCGTCCCCACCACCCGCTCGACGCGACCATGCGAGGCCGTCGCGCACCGGAGCCCCATGACTGACCTGAATCCCGACGACTCGTCGTTGACCAAGAACCAGCGGCGCGCGGCGGCCCGCCAGAAGGCCCAGCTCGCCCGTCAGAAGCAGAAGCGTCGCCAACGCGCCGGCAAGTGGGCGCTGCAGGGCGGCCTCGCCCTCGTGGTGATCGCCATCGTCGTGGGCGTCGTGCTGGTGATCACGAACAGCATCCGTCCGGCCGGCCCCGGCCCCGCCAACATGGCGAGCGACGGAATCAAGATCGGTCAGGGCTTCGAGGCCGTGCAGACCGGGGCCCTGGGCCCCGACGACGAACCCACGGCGTCGGCCACCACGGCGTCGAGCGACACGGTCGACATCGTCGTCTACCTCGACTACCTCTGCCCCATCTGCGGCGAGTTCGAGCAGGCCAACAACGACTACATCAGCGGGCTCGTCGAGTCGGGGGCGGCGACGGTCGAGTACCACCCGGTCGCCATCCTCACGAACCAGTCCCTCGGCACGAAGTACAGCAACCGGGCGGCCAACGCGGCGGCCTGCGTGGCGAACTACTCGCCGAACTCGTTCTTCGACTTCAACACCGCGATGTTCGAGCAGCAACCCGAAGAGGGCACCCGTGGTCTCGACGACTCGCAGCTCGCCGACATCGCGACCGGCGTCGACGGGGTGACGAAGGCGAGCGACATCACGAGGTGCATCGACGACGACGAGTTCGGCTCGTGGGTGACGGCGTCGACACAGCGGGCCATCGACGGGCCTCTGCCCAACAGCGACCTCGACGCCCTGACGGGCACCCCGACGGTCCTCGTCAACGGTCAGAAGTACGACGGCAGCCGGCCGTTCACGGTGCAGGAGTTCCGCAGCTTCGTCGTCACGGCCGCCGGCAACAGCTACACCGAGTCGGGCACGGCCAGCCCGTCGCCGACCCCGGCCGAACCGGCGGCCCCTGCCGAGACGCCCGCCGGCTAGGTCGTCATGCGGGGGTGCGGAAGCACCCCCGTACGGTCGCGTGCGGCCACGGGCAGTTCGTGCAGCACCACGTCGCGCACCTCGCCTGCGTCGAGGGTCAGCGTGAGGTAGGTGGCGTGCGGCTGGCGCCGGCGGTCCGTGGGCGACCCCGGGTTCACCAGGCGCAGGCCCGCGGGCGTCGTCGTGTCCCACGGGATGTGGCTGTGCCCGAACAGCAGCAGGTCGGTCTCGGGGAAGAGGCGGTCCATTCGTCGCTCGCGCGCCTCCTTGGCTCCCGTCTCGTGCACCACGGCGAGGCGCACGCCCTCGATCGTCGTGCGGGCGACCTCGGGCAGGCGGGCGCGCAGCCCGTCGCCGTCGTTGTTGCCCCAGACCCCGATCAGGAGGCGCGCTCGGGCCTCGAACTCGTCGAGCAGCGGTTCGCCGGTCCAGTCGCCCGTGTGCACGACGACGTCGGCCCGCTCGACCGCGGTCCAGACGACCCCCGGCACGGCCTTGGCCTTCTGCGGGACGTGGGTGTCGGACACGACGAGGACGGAGGTCGGCATGCCCTCCACGCTAGGCGCGCGCCGAGTCGTGAGGGCACCGATCCGGCCCGATATTCTCGTGACGGGGTTGGCTGTCCTAGTCGGGCCGATCACCCCCGACGATTCCTCCGGCCCACCGGCACCGGACGCATGCGACCGCGCCCCGCCGGCACCCCTCTCGACCCCCCGCACCACCAGAAACGAGGACGACACCGTGGGACTCTTCCGCAGCCAAGAAGCCGAGGTGGCCCGTGAGGACGCCGCCGTCCGGCACTCCCTCTGGGCCGACGCGTTCGGCACGCTCGCCACGCGCGCCGTGCAGATCATCGCCGTCCTGATCGTCGCGATCGGAGTCATCTACGTCTTCCTCAGCCTGAGCCTGGTCACCCTTCCGGTGCTGCTCGCGCTGATCTTCGCGTCGGCCATGCTGCCGGTCGTCGCCTTCCTGCGGCGGCACAAGGTGCCCTCGGTGCTCGCGACCCTGATCTGCCTGTTCGCCGTGCTGATCATCCTCGGGCTCGTCGCCTGGCTGATCGTCTGGGCCGTCGAGAGCCAGGCCAGCTCGCTCGCCGACTCGGCCACCTCGGGCTTCAACAAGCTGCAGGACTGGATCACGACCCTGCCCTTCTCGATCAGCGACCAGCAGATCGACGACGTCCGCAACGCGGCCGTCGACTTCGTCACGAGCTCGCAGTTCGGCTCGGGGGCGCTCGCCGGGGCCTCGGCCGTCGGCAGCTTCGCGACGGGTCTCGTCCTGATGATCGTCGTGCTGTTCTTCTTCCTCAAGGACGGCCCGGCCATCTGGGAGTTCCTGCTCCGCCCGTTCAAGGGCGAGAACTACGCCCGGGCCCGTCGCATCGGCGACAAGACGGTCACGACGCTCGGTGGCTACGTCCGCGGTACGGCGACGGTCGCCGCGGTCGACGCGATCGGTATCGGCGTCGGCCTCTGGATCGTCGGGGTGCCCCTGGCCCTGCCTCTCGCGGTCATCGTGTTCCTGACGGCGTTCATCCCCCTGGTCGGAGCCACGGCCGCGGGCATCCTCGCGGCCCTCGTCGCCCTCGTCGCGCTCGGCCCGGTCCAGGCGCTGATCGTCGTCGGCATCGTGGTCGTCGTCAACCAGCTCGAGGGCAACTTCCTGCAGCCGGTGCTCATGGGCCGCACGCTGCAGCTGCACGGCCTGGTCATCCTCGTCGCCCTGACCGCCGGCACGATCCTCGGCGGCGTCGTCGGTGCCGTCATCGCCGTGCCGCTCATGGCCGTCGTCTGGGGCATCACCCAGGTCTGGAACGGCGAGCACCAGCCGGCCGAGATGTTCCGGCAGAAGCGGCCCGAAGAGGTCCGCTGACCCGGAAGACCCTGACGGAGGCGCGGTGCGAGGAGTTCTCGCACCGCGCCTCCTGCGTTCCCCCCGCGACCGCGTCGCGAGGTTCGAGAAAGATTTCTGCAGCAACTGCAGCGAAATGGTTGCGGATCGTCAACGAAAGCGTATGGTTGACATTCTGCAACCAAAGGACCCGACCAACGGCGGTCAGTCCCTCACCATCTCGAACCACCGGAGCGCACCTTGTCGCAGACCACGACCGCCGCGGGTACCAAGCCCGCGGCACCCCACGAACCGGGCGAAGCGCCCGGCATGAGCCACCGCGAAGTCCTCACGGCCCTCTCGGGCCTGCTGATGGGCATGCTCGTGGCGATCCTCTCGTCGACCGTCGTGTCGACCTCGCTGCCGCGCATCGTCAGCGACCTGAACGGCAGCCAGACCTCGTACACCTGGGTCATCACCGCGACCCTGCTGGCGACCACCGTCAGCACGCCGCTGTGGGGCAAGTTCAGCGACCTGACGAACCGCAAGGTGCTGCTGCAGGTCGCGCTCGTCCTGTTCGTGCTCGCCTCGGTCGCGGCCGGCTTCTCGCAGAACACCGCGACGTTGATCACGTTCCGCGTGTTCCAGGGTCTCGGCGCCGGCGGCCTCACCGCCCTGGTGCAGGTCGTCATGAGCGACATCATCAGCCCGCGTGAGCGCGGCCGGTACATGGGCTACCTCGGCGCCGTCATGAGCGTCGGCACCATCGGCGGCCCGCTGCTCGGCGGCGTGCTCACCGACAGCATCGGCTGGCGCTGGAACTTCTTCGTCGGCGTGCCCGTCGGCGTCGCGGCGCTCATCGTCATCCAGCGCACCCTGCACCTGCCCCCGAAGCCCAAGAAGGCCGTCGTCGTCGACTACTGGGGCGCCGGCCTGATCGCCGGCGGCGTCTCGCTGCTGCTCGTCTGGGTGTCGCTCGGCGGCAAGCAGTTCGAGTGGGCCTCGACCACCAGCTGGCTGATGGGCGTCGGTGCGGCCGTGCTGCTCGCCCTCGCCGTCGTCGTGGAGTTCCGCTCGAAAGAGCCGATCATCCCGCTCACGCTCTTCACGAACCGCACCTTCACCTTCGCGGTCGTCGCCTCGCTCAGCGTCGGCGTCGCGATGTTCGGCACCAGCGTCTTCCTCGGGCAGTACATGCAGCTGGCCCGCGGTCAGTCGCCGACCATGGCGGGCATCCTGACCCTGCCGATGGTGCTCGGCCTGCTCATCTCGTCGATGGTCGCCGGTGCGCTCATCTCGAAGTACGGCAAGTGGAAGCCCTACATGATCGTCGGCTCGGTGCTGCTCGCCGCCGGCCTGTTCCTCATGTCGACCATCGAGTACGACACGAACTTCGCGATCGTCTCCGTCTTCATGGCGATGATGGGGCTCGGCATCGGCATGGTGATGCAGAACCTCGTGCTCGTCGTGCAGAACTCGGTCGACGTCAGCGTCGTGGGTGCGGCCTCGTCGAGCGTCGCGTTCTTCCGCAGCCTGGGCGGCACCATCGGCGTCTCGGTCATGGGCGCCGTGCTCGGCACCAAGGTCTCGGGCTACATCGGCGACGGCCTGGCCGACGCCGGGGTCGACCCGAGCGCGCTCGGGAGCGGCGGCTCGACGAGCATCCCCGACCTCAGCACCGTGCCCGGCCCGATCCGCACGATCATCGAATCGGCCTACGGGCAGGGCGTCGCCGACGTCTTCCTCATCGCGGCCCCTCTGGCGATCATCACCATCGTGTTCGTCTGCCTCTTGCCGAACGTCGAGCTCGGCACCAAGACCGGCCTCCAGCGCGCGGCGGCGAAGACGGACGGCCCGACCGACGGTCCGACGTCGGCTGCCGCCTCCGAGAAAAACGACGGAGGCGCGGCTCCGGTCGACGCGAACGCCGCGTCCCCGGCCGCCAAGGGAGTCGCGGCCACGGCCGGCCTGGCCCCCGCCGTGTCGAGCGCCCCGGCGACGGCCTCCACGCCCGCCACGGCGTCCGCCCCGACCGCCACGGCGTCCGCCCCGACCTCGGGCCTCTCCGGTTCGCCCGCACCGGTCTCGCCCGTCGACGGAGGGGACGGCGTCGCCGAGGCGCAGCGCCGTCACCACAGCCACACGACGACCGCCACCGGTACCATCGACACGATCATCGCGACGGGCGCCGCCGAGGTGGCGGGTCACCCGGTGCCCGCCGACGAACTGGCCGAGAGCCCGGTGTTCTCGTCCCTGGTCGAGGAGAAAGATGTCGCAGCCGACCGTTGACGGCCAGCCCGAGGGCGCGGTGCTCGACGCGGCGCGCCCCTCGCGGGGCGATGTTGCCGACCGGGCCGCACCGCGCCTCCTCGGGGCCGAGGGGCCTGGCCAGGCCGCACCGCGCCTCCCGGGTCCTGACGACGACGGGCGTGAGGGCCTCATGGCCGGCGTGGTCGACGAGATCGGCTCGATGATGGTCGAGGCCAAGCGCACGATCGCGGCAGCGGCGTCGCGCTTCGACCCGGACGTGCCCCCCACGGCCTTCTACGTGCTGCGGTACGTGATGAAGCACCAGCCGTGCAGCGCCGGCGACATCGTCAAGGCGATGGCGATGGACAAGAGCGCGGTCAGCCGGCAGGTCACCCTGCTGCGCGAGGCCGGGTTCGTCGACGTGGTGCCCGATGCGGCCGACGGACGCGTCATGACCTTGCGCAGCACCGAGCGCGCCGAGAGCCGCATGCTCGAGGTGCGGCACGAGAACCGTGCCGTGTTCCGCAACCACGTCGAGGGCTGGTCCGACGACGAGCTCGCCGAGTTCGCCGGGTGGCTGCGCCGGTTCAACACCCCCGCCGGGTAGGCCCGGACCCGTCCGACGCCGGCCGCGACCCGCACCGACGAAGGCCCCCTCCCGTGGCGGGAGGGGGCCTTCGTGCGTGCAGGCAGGTGCTAGATCGTCGCGGTGTCGATCACGAAGCGGTAGCGGACCTTGCTGGCGACGACGCGCTCGTAGGCCTCGTCGACCTCGTCGGCGCCGATCGTCTCGATCTCGGCGCCGATGTGGTGCTCGGCGCAGAAGTCCAGCATCTCTTGCGTCTCGGGGATGCCGCCGATGTTCGAGCCGGCGAGGCTGCGACGGCCGCCGATCAGCGACCCGGCGCGGAACGACTGGGGGTTCTCGGGCAGGCCGACGAACACCATCGTGCCGTTGAGGCGCAGGGTGCGGGCGTAGGCGTCGATGTCCATGTCGGCCGAGATCGTGTTGATGATCAGGTCGAACGAGTTCTTGAGCTTTCCGAAGGTCTCGGGGTCGCTCGAGGCGTAGTAGTGGTCGGCGCCGAGCTTGAGGCCGTCGTCCTGCTTGGACAGCGTCTGGCTGATGACGGTGACCTCGGCGCCCATGGCGTGCGCGATCTTGACGGCCATGTGACCGAGACCGCCCATTCCGACGACCGCGACCTTCGTGCCGGGGCCCGTGCCCCAGTGCTTCAGCGGCGAGTAGGTGGTGATGCCGGCGCAGAGCAGCGGCGCGGCCTCGTCGAGCGCGATGCCCTCGGGGATCGACAGCACGTAGTTCTCGTCGGCGACGATCTGCTTGGCGTAGCCGCCGTAGGTGGGCTCGCCCGAGTACTGGCGGCCGTTGTAGGTCGCGACGTTGCCCTTGACGCAGAACTGCTGCTCGCCCGCGAGGCAGTTCTCGCACTCGCGGCAGCTGTCGACGAAGCAGCCGATGCCGACGCGGTCGCCGACCTTGTGCTTGGTGACGTCGGAGCCGACCTCGGTGACGATGCCGGCGATCTCGTGGCCGGGCACCATCGGGAAGATGGCCTTGCCCCACTCTTCGCGGGCCTGGTGGATGTCGCTGTGGCAGATGCCGGCGAACGCGATGTCGATCTGGACGTCGTTCGGGCCGACGTCGCGCAGTTCGACGGTGGAGTGCTCGAAGGGGGCGCCGGCGGACGGCGTGAGCAGGACGGGGACGGTGGTGGGCATGAGATGACCTCTCTGCGAGTGGTGGTGCGGTGGTGGTGCGCGCCTCGAGGGCGCGACGGATTCCGACGACGTTGTGGGATGCAACCCAGCCTAGGCCGGGCCGCCGACGGTCGTTCCCAGAGAAGCGACCGACCCCGGGAGGCGCAGGTCACCGACCGCAGGAGGCGCGGCTCAGCCGAGCAGCTCGGCCCGCCAGACGAGCGCGGCGGCCCCGACCAAGGGGCTCTCGTCGCTCAGGCCCGAGCGGACGACGCGGACGCGACGGGCGTACTCGTTCACCGGCGCCTCGTGCACGGTGGCCCGGACCAGGTCGAGGTAGTCGTCGCTGACGCGCGAGAACCCGCCGCCGATCGCGACGACGTCGAGGTCGAGCAGCGTGGTGACCGACGAGACGGCCTCGCCGACGGCGTTGGCCGATCGGTGGACGGCCGCGACGGCGATCTCGTCGCCCGCGACGTAGCCGGCCGCCAGGTCTTCGCCGCGCTCGCCCTGCCAGCCCTGCTCGCGGGCCCAGGCGACGACGTTCGGGCCCGAGGCGATGACCTCGAGGGTGGCCGCCCAGGCGTTCTCGCCTGCGGGGCGGTCGGCGATCTGGATCTGGCCGATGTGACCGGCGTTGCCCGTGCCGCCCGAGAGCAGGCGGCCGTTGACGATGAGGCCGCCGCCGACGCCGGTCGAAACGGTGATGGCCAGGGCGTTGTCGGCGCCCTGCGTGGCGCCGACCCAGTGCTCGGCGAGGGCGAGGCTGACGCCGTCGAGCCGCAGGGTCACGGGGGCGGCGTCGGGCAGGGTCGAGGCCGCGAGGGCCGCGACCTGCTCGCGCAGCGGGTAACCGCGCCAGGCGTGCAGGTTGATCGGCGACACCGTGCCGTGCACGAGGTCGACCGGCCCGGCGCTGCCGATGCCCGCCCCGACCAGCACGTCACCGTCGGGCAGGGCGTCGAGGGCGTGTGCGACGACCGCGCGGACCGCCTCGGCGAGTTCGTCGGACGTCGACCCGGCGCCGGTGGGGCGTCGGTCGCGACTGCCGTCGAGGAGGGTTCCGTCGGAGGCGACCAGCGCCGCTTCGACCTTCGTTCCGCCCACGTCGACGGCCAGTGCGTAATCGGTCACGTCGGCCAGCGTAGCGGGGGAGTGCGACCCGACAGCGTGCCGGAATAGGGTGGCTGCCGGCACGCTGACGAAAGGCACCCCCATGGACACCACCGACGGTCGGGTCGTCGTTCTCGGCGACGCCCTCATCGACGAACTCCGCACCGACGACGGCTCGACCGACCACGTCGGCGGGGCCGGCCTCAACGTCGCCGTGGGGCTCAGCCGCCTCGGCGTCCCCACGACGCTGCTCGCCTCGATCGGCGACGACGCCGACGGCGAGTCGATCCGCGCCTTCCTCGCCGAGCACGGCGTCGAACTCGTCGCGACGATCAACCCCCTCGGCACCGGTCGGGCGGTCTCGCTGCGAGTCGACGGCGAGCCGAGCTACGTCTTCACCGACGCCGCCGTCGCCCGCGGTCTCGACTTCTCGCCCGAGCAGCTCGCCGTGCTCGACGACGCCCCCGTGGTCGCCGTCAGCTCCTACCCGTTCGACGACGCTCCGCTCACCGAGCGGCTGCTGCGGGTGGTCGGCACCGACCCCGTGCGGCTCGTCGTCGACCCGAACCCGCGGCCGGGGTTCCTGCCCGGTGGGCCGGCCCAGATCGCCGACTTCGCCGCCGGCTTCGAGCGGGTCGCGGCCTCGACCCTGCTCGTCAAGATCGGCGACGACGACGCCGAACTCGTCGCCGGGCGCTCCCTCGACGACTGGCAGGAGGCGCTGATCGCGGCGGGCACCGGGGGAGTGCTCGCGACCCGCGGCTCGGCCGGGGCGAGCCTGGTGCTGGCGGCGTCGGCGGACGGGACGGACGGCACCGCCCTCACGCGGGGCATCTCGTCGGCCGAGGGCGAGGTCGTCGACACGATGGGCGCGGGCGACGCGACCTTCGCGTCGATCGTCGCCTCGCTGCTCGCCGAGCGGCGCGAACCGGGCTCGGTCGACTGGTCGGCCGCCCTCGAGCGGGCCATGGACGTGGCGGCGGCGACGGTCAGGGCTCCGGGGGCGTTGCTGCGGCTGCCCCGCTGACGCCCGCGGGGTCTGCCGACCCGCGCCTCCTGCGCTCTGTCGGCGGAGGCTCAGCCGAGCGACTCGGCGACCGCCCGAGCCTTGCCCGACAGGTACCAGTGCGACCGTGCTCCGGTCTCGACCGGCTGCATGCCCACGACGACCTTGCCGCGCGAGTGCTGCTCGGCGAGGTCCTCGAACGCCTGGGCGATGTAGTCGAACGGGTAGAAGCCCGAGACGAGCACGCGCAGCTTGTTCTCGGCGATGAGCTTCGCCAGGGCCGACAGGATCATCGCGGGCTCGGTGTCGTCGCGCTCGGCACCGATGAAGCGGATCTCGCGCTCGAGACGGTCCTCGCTCGAGCTGAACCGCGTCGGCAGCACGCCGAGGTCGGCGCTGAGCGCCGGATTGTCCCCGCCGAAGTTGTCGATGAACGCCGTCACGTGGCGGTCGGTGCCCGCGGCCTTGTCGATGCGCTCGCGCAGGCCCTCGCCGTAGTCGACCGGCACGACGCCGATCGAGCGCAGGTAGTCGTGGTTGCCCGGGCTGCAGGTGCCGATCACCTTGGCGCCGAGCTGCAGCGCGAGCTGGCACTCGATGTGGCCCACGCCACCCGCCGCGGCCGTGATCACGACGACGTCGTCCGGCCCGAGGTGCAGGCTGCGGACGGTGTCGTACGCCGTGGCTCCCGCCAGGTAGAGCCCTCCGGCGACCTCCCACGGGACGTGCTGCGGCTTGGGCACGACGGCGCTCGCCGGCACCGCGATGTAGGTGGCGTGCGCGCCGCCGCCGACCGCATGGCCGATCACCTCGGCACCGACCGAGAAGTTGCGCACCGCCGCGCCGCGCTTCTTCACGATGCCGGCGAAGCACGAGCCCTCACGGGCCGGGAAGTCGAGGGGCAGCCGGTCGACGAAGTCTCCCTGACGGATGAAGTTCTCGATGTGGTTGAGGCCCGCGCAGATCACCTCGACGACGACCTCGTCGTCGGCCGGTGTCGGCAGCGGCTGCTCGACGAAGTGCAGCTGGGCGACGTCTCCGTACCCGTCGAACTCGATGGCCTTGCCCGGTCGTGCCATGACGCGCCTCCACTGCTGTCGTCGCGGCGGCGCCTGTGCCGTCGCGAGGGTGAGTGAATTGTGCGCCCTCGAGGTCGTCGTCGTCCGGCGGGCTCGCTTCGAGTTGCCTGGATGCGCCGTGCCGGCGGCGGCGGTGTCGCCGGTCAGGAGGCGCGGATCGGCCTCGCCGTCAGAGCTGGTCGGTCGGCACCGAGAACGTGTCGCAGGCCGTCGCGCCCTGGCTCCGGCCGGTCTCGAACCACCTCTGGCGCTGCTCGGCCGAGCCGTGCGTCCAGGTGTCGGGATCGACCTGGCCGCCGCTGGCGGACTGGATGCGGTCGTCGCCCACCGCGGCCGCCGCGTCGAGCGCGTCGGCGACCTGCTGGTCGGTCACGGGCTCGAGGAACGTGGTGCCGTTCGTGTCCTGCACGGTGGAGGCCGCGCCGACCCAGGCCCCGGCGTAGCAGTCGGCCTGCACCTCGAGACGGATGGTGTCGGAGCCCGGCCCCGTGCCACTGCGGTCGGCACGGTCGAAGGCACCGGTCAGCTGCTGGACGTGGTGGCCCCACTCGTGGCCGACGACGTACATCTGGGCGAGGGGGCCGCCGCTGGCGCCGAACTGCGACCGCAGCTGCTCGAAGAAGTCGGTGTCGACGAACAGGGCCTCGTCGGGCGGGCAGTAGAACGGGCCCGTGGCACTCGTCGCCCCGCCGCAGCCGGTGTCGGTCGAACCGCTGAAGAGGAAGAAGTCGGGTGTGCGGTAGTCGGTGACGCCGAGGGCCGGGGCTTCGGCGGCCCAGTACGCGTCGAGCGAGTCGGCCGCGCCGACCATGCGGCAGTCGACGCTGTCGTTGGCCTGCGCGCCGGTGGTGCACTCGGACGACAGGTCGCCTTCGCTGACCGGCTGGGCGCCGCCGCCGGCCATGCCGCCGCCGAGCAGCCCCGACACGTCGACGCCGGTGGCCTGGCTGATGAGGAAGACGGCGATCAGGCCGACGATGCCGATGCCGCCGCCGGCGACACCCACCGTGCGACCGCGACCGCGCCGCTTGACCTTGCTGCCGTCGAGGCGCGCGTCGTCGTTGAAGGACATGTCGCCGACGGTAGCGCAGGGCGGGGGTCAGTGCCCTTCGGCGGCTTCTTTCGCCTCGCGCTCTTTGCGGAGGACCTCGCGGCCGGCGTTGCGCTCTTTGACGCGCAGTTCTTCTTCGCGCACGTCGGCGTGGATGCCGCGTTCGGTGCGCAGCCAGTCGGGCATCTCGTCGAGCAGGGCGTGGATCTCGTCGGTCGTCATGACGTCGTCGACGCCGGCCCGGGCGAGGCCCGAGGTCGAGATGCCGAGCTTCTGGGCGACGACGGGCCGCGGGTGGGGGCCGGTGCGGCGCAGCTCGGACAGCCACTCGGGCGGGTTCGTGCTGAGCTCGGCGAAGGCCTCGCGCGTGACGGGGGCGGCCTGGAACTCGGCGGGCGTGGCCGGCAGGTACACCCCGAGCTTCTTGGCGGCCGTGAAGGGCTTGAGGGTCTGCGGCTGCTTGCCGGACGGCGCGTCGGAGGTCATCTGCCCAGGGTACCGGGCCGATACCCTCGACCCATGACGACCGAGCCGACCCGCGCCCCGTTCCGCATCGGGGTCGTCCCCGGCGTGACCCTGTCGAAGTGGTCGAGGCTGTGGGAGGAACGCCGCCCCGAGACTCCGCTGACCTTCGTGCCGCTCGCCGACGCCGACGCGGTGCCCGCCCTCGACGACGCCCGGGGTGACGACCGGGTCGACATGGTCCTGGCCCGCCTGCCGATCGAGGTCGAGGGGTTGTCGGTCATCCGCCTCTACGACGAACGGGCCGTCGTCGTCGTGCCGAAGGACCACGCCGTCGCCGCGGCCGGCGTCGAGGACGAGGTCGAGGCCGCCGCGTTCGCCGACGAGCACCGGCACGACCTCGACCCGTCCCTCTCGCTCGCCGATGCCGTCGCCGTCGTCGCGACCGGGGCCGGCGTCGCCGTCATGCCGCAGTCGCTCGCCCGGCTGCACGCTCGCAAAGAGGTGACCTACCGCTACGTCGCCGACCTGTCGCCGACCACGATCGCGTTGGTCTGGCCCGAGGGCGAGCTCACCGACGACCTCGACGACTTCATCGGGGTCGTGCGGGGCCGCACGGCCCGCAGCTCGCGATCGAGGAGGCGCGACGAACCCGAGCAGGAGGCCGCGGCCCGCAAGGGGTCGGCTCCCGACCCGCGCGGGGCGAAGCCGAAGCGCACCCCGCCGAAGGGCCGTGGGCCGCAGCGCGGCACGGGCCGCAGCCGACCCCGCCGAGGGCGCTGACCCCTCTCGCGCCGACCCCTCCGCCTCCGACAGGTCTGACAAACTGAGCGGATGTCGAAGGAGACCCGCATGTCGAAGAAGATCTGTCTGCTCACCGGTGCCGGCCGCACGAACTCGATCGCGAACGGCATCGCCCATGAGCTCGCCGGCGACGGCTGGGACCTCGCACTGACCACCTGGGACGGTTACGACGCCGCCATGCCCTGGGGCCTCAAGGCCGTCGACGTGGGCTCGCTCGTCGGCGAGCTCGAGGCCACGGGTGCGCGCGTGGCCGTGTACCCGGCGGATCTGGCGGACCCGGGGACTCCCGCGCGCCTCCTCGGGGCGGTGAACGACGACCTGGGCCCCGTGACGGCACTCGTGCTGTCGCACTCGCACAGCGTCGACTCGTCGATCCTCGACACGACGCTCGAGAGCTGGGACGCGCACTACGCGGTCAACGTGCGGGCGGCATGGCTCGCGATCAAGGCATTCGCCGAGCAGTTGCCCCCGGCCGACCGGCTCGACGACGGGGCGCGCATCGTCGCCCTCACCAGCGACCACGTCGTCCACAACCTGCCCTACGGGTCGAGCAAGGGCGCCCTCGACCGGCTCGTCGTCGCGGCAGCGCGTGAGCTCGGGCACCTGGGCGTCTCGTCGAACGTGCTGAACCCCGGCCCGATCGACACGGGGTGGATGGACGACGCCATCCGCGCCAGCGGCATCGAGCGTCAGCCGACCGGTCGTCTCGGGACGCCCGCCGACATCGGACGGGTCGTGCGCTTCCTGCTGTCGCCCGAGGGTCGCTGGATCTCGGGCCAACTGCTCAAGGCCGACGGCGGCTTCTCGGTCTGAGCGGGCCGGGCCGCCGCCCGACCGGAGATCGCCGCACCGTGTACCCCGTGACGCTGGGTGGCGGGTCGGCGCGGGCGGGGTACCGTCCACGCCACCACCGCGCGGCACCGGACGCCGACGGTCGGATCGACACACCAAGGAGGCGCGATGTCGTTCAGCAAGGGAGACCACGTCACCTGGAACACCCCCCAGGGCGAGACCCACGGCACGGTCGTGGAGAAGCGCGTGAAGGAGTTCCAGCTCGACGGGCAGAAGTTCAAGGCCTCGGACGACGAGCCGTACTTCGTCGTCGAGAGCGACAAGAGCGGGGCGAAGGCCGCCCACAAGGGCTCGTCGTTGAGCCCGAAGAAGAAGTAGCAGCAGCACCCCACCCACCACCGCCCCACCCCACGAGGAGAACACCATGGCCGACCTGAACGACGTGCGCTGGAACGACGAAGCCCGCGACAAGATCCTGACCGACGCCGACAACGTGCTGCGCGACGCCGTCCGCGACGCCGCCGCCGCCCACTCGGGCGAGTCGTGGGAGGAGTCCTTCAAGGCGATCAACGACGCCGTCAAGGACCGCTTCATCGACTACGAGCCCGGCCCGGACGTCCGCAAGTACGCCGAGGCGATCGAGCGCGGCGACTTCAGCTGACCCGCGCCTCCTGGCCGGCGTCGACCCGTCGCACCCGTGAGCTGAGCGACACGGCCACCGCGACGGCGACCACGAGGCCGGCCAGGACGGCGAGCGTCGCCGGCGTGCCGACGAGTTCGGTGAGCGGTCCGACGACGACCTCGCCGACGGGCACGCCGGCCAAGGAGGCCAACGTCAGGCACGAGAAGACGCGACCCAGGTAGGCCCCCGGCACCTGCCGTTGGACGACCACGTCGAGCGGCACCGTGAAGACCTCGAGCCCGACGCTGGCGGCGAAGAGGCCGAGGCTGATCCAGAAGAACCAGTGCAGCGGGTCGAACACGACCGGGTCGGTGCCGTAGGCGAACGACAGCAACACGAGCGGCAGGGCGAGCGCCGCGGCTCCGAGGCAGGCCGCCCAGAGCCGGAGCCGTCCGCGTAGCGCACCGGCCCAGTACGCCCCGACGATCAGGCCGAGGGTCTGCAGGGCCCCCGCGAACCCCCAGAGCAGGCGACCGAACGACTGGTCGGCCACGAGCGGGCCCACCACCTGGACCCCGCCGGCGAAGGCGAACTGGAACGTGAACGCCAGCGCCGCGGTGGCGACCAGCCAGCGCGTGCGCCAGACGAAGCCGAGCCCGCTGCCGAGGTCCTCGAGCACCGACGTCCCTCCGGAGGCGCGGGCGCCGTCCCGAGGCAGCACCACGAACACGACTGCCGCGACCGCGAAGACGACCGCCCCGACGGCCAGGGCCACGCCCGACCCGGCGGTCGCGACCACGGCGCCGCCCACCGCCGTGCCGATCACCAATCCGACGTTCATGCCGACGCGGCTGAGCACCGTCGCGTCCCGGAGGCGGTCGTCGGGCACGGTCTCGCGCAGCAGGGCGCTCGTCGCGGGGCCGAAGAAGGCGGCCGCGGCGCCGTTCACCGCGCCGACCGCCGCGAGGGTGGGCAACGTCTCGGTCTGCGTCAGCATGAGGGTGGCCGCCACGACGAGCGACGCCGCCGACAGCCACGACGAGGCCATCGCGACGGTGCGCTTGGAGAACCGGTCCGCGAGGGCCCCGCCGACCAGCACCAGGGCGATGTTGGGCACCGACCGCGCGACGACCACGAGCCCGAGGTCGACGGCGTCGGCCCCCAGGTCGATGGCCGCGAAGACGATGGCGAGGGGCGCGAAGCCGCTGCCCACCCACGAGAACAGGCGCCCGACCCAGAGGGCCCGGAAGGCAGGCGTTCTCAGCAGCGACCACGGCACCGCTGAACTCTATGCCGACGCACCGTGTGCGGACGCCTCGTCCTGAGGCGTCGTCATCCGCGCGGGGACGACCTAGGCTGGCCCCGATGGACGCCCCCGCCTCCGAGCCCGACACGACCCGCGCCGACGTCACCGACGTCCCGCCGGTCGGCGTGGTGCGCGAACCCGGTCGGTACCGCAAGGGCATCGCCAAGCGCGAGGCGATCCTCGACGCCGCCCTGCCGGTGTTCGGCAAGGTCGGGTTCCACGGCGCCACCCTGCGCGAGATCGCGCGCCGGTGCGGCGTCTCGCACCAGTCGCTGATGCACTACTTCCCGACGAAGGACGAGCTGCTGATGGCCGTGCTCCGTCGGCGCGACGAACGACTGCGACGCCACTTCGACGACGACGGGGGCATGAGGGTCGACGAGCTCGTCGCGCTCGCCGAGTACAACGTCGACGTGCCCGTCGTCATCTCGCTGTTCATCACGGCGTCGGCCGAGGCCACCTCACCCGACCACCCGGCGCACCAGTACTACGCCGACTACTACGAGCGCATCGTCTCGTCGACCTCGGCTTACCTCGGGCTCGCGCAGGCTCGCGGCTGGTTGCGCGACGGCTACACCGCCGAGTCGGCCGCCCGCGTCGTGCTCGCCGTCCAGGACGGGCTGCAGCTGCAGTGGTTGTACGAGCGCGACGCCGTGGACGTCCCCGCCCTGATGCGCCTCGTGATCGGGAGCGTCCTCACGGTGCCGACGAGCGAACTCGACGCCGCCGTGCGCGAGGCGGCTGGGCACACGGGCTGACCCGCGCCTCCTCGGTGGACGCTCGGTGGCCGGTGGCCGGTGGCCGGCGCCCGCTACTTCGCGCTGATGCGCTGGAACTTGCGGATGCACAGCGGCACGAAGACCACGAGCATCACAGCGATGCCGAGCAGGACGGTGGCGTAGGGGTGCTGCATCGTCCAGATGTCGGGCACCGGGGTGGCGCCCAGGTTGCCGAACGAGGTGCGGGCCGCCTGGACGAGCGACGACACCGGGTTCCACTCGGCGAAGACGCGGAGCGCCGTGGGCAGCGTGTCGCTCGGCACGAACGCGTTCGAGACGAACGTCAACGGGAACAGGATCATGAACGACGCGTTGTTGATCGTCTCGGGCGTCTTGACGCTCATGCCGAGCAGGGCCATCACCCAGCTGAACGAGTAGCTGAACAGCAGCAGCAGGGCGACCCCGCCCACGAATGATGCCGGTGACGCGTTCACCCGCCAGCCGACCGCGAGGCCGGTGAGCATCATGATGACCATCGAGATCGTGTTGAGCGCAAGGTCGCTGTTCGTGCGACCGATCAGCACGGCCGACGGGCTCATCGGCAGGGTGCGGAACCGGTCGATGATGCCCTCTTTCAGGTCTTGGGCCATCGCGGCACCCGAGAAGGTCGAGCCGAAGACCACGGTCTGCGCGAAGATGCCCGCCATCAGGAACTGCGTGTAGTCGGTGCCCTGGACGGCGATGGCGCCGCCGTAGACCTGGCTGAAGAGCAGGACGAACATGATCGGCTGCAGCACGGCGAAGATGAGCATGTCGGGCGAGCGCTTGACCTTGATCAGGTTGCGCTTGGTGACGGTCCAGCCGTCCGAGGCCCAGGTGCCGACGCCCGTGTCGGTCGACGGGACGAGCGTCTGCGCGAGGGCGGAGGGGGTTCCGATGGTGGTCATGCCCGTGTCTCTCTCTTCTTCGCACCGCGCCGACCGCGACCCCGACCGCCGGTCGGGTCGTCGTCGGGGGAGTCGTGGTCGTCTGCCGCGTGGTCGTCTGCCGCGCGGTGGCCGGTGAGCTGCAGGAAGACGTCGTCGAGGGTGGGGCGTCGCATGCCGGCGTCGTGCAGCTCGATGCCGGCCGCACCGAGGTCGGCGAGCGTCCGTTGCAGGGCGGTCGGGCCGTCGGTGACCGCGACCTCGAGTTGACGGCCGTCGGCCCCGACGGCCGGCTCGGAGTCGCCGTGGCGCCGGAGCACCTCGACCGCCTGGTCGGCCCGCGCCTCGTCGACGAGGGCGACGACGAGCCGGTGCCCGCCGACCTGGGCCTTGAGCTGGTCGGCCGTGCCCTCGGCGATGACGGCCCCGCCGTCGATGACCGAGATGTCGTCGGCCAGCCGGTCGGCCTCCTCGAGGTACTGGGTGGTCAGCAGCACCGTCGTGCCACCGTCGACGAGCCCGGTGATGATGTCCCACAGCGCGAGGCGGCTGCGCGGGTCGAGGCCCGTCGTCGGCTCGTCGAGGAACAGCACGCGGGGGTTCGTCACGAGCGCCCCGGCGAGGTCGATGCGTCGTCGCATGCCGCCCGAGAAGCCCTTGACCGGGCGGTCGCCCGCGGCGGCCAGGTCGAAGACGTCGATCAGCTCGCGGGCACGGTCTCGACTGACGCGGCTGCCCAGGTGGTACAGCCGCCCGATCATGTCGAGGTTCTCGAAGCCGGTGAGGTTCTCGTCGACCGCGGCGTACTGCCCCGAGACGCCGATCGAGCGGCGCACGGCCTGGGCGTCGGCGACGACGTCGAGCCCGGCGATCGTGGCCGTGCCGGAGTCCGGCCGTTCGAGCGTGGTGAGCATCTTGACGCCCGTCGTCTTGCCCGCGCCGTTCGGCCCGAGCAGCGCCTTGACGGTGCCCTCGGGCACGATCAGGTCGAGCCCGGTCAGGGCGTGGACCGGGCCCGACTTCGACCGGTAGGTCTTCGTGAGGCCGCGTGCCTCGATCATCGCCATGGGTGCTCCCGGTGCGTGGGGCCCGTCCATCCGCAGACGGGTCGGTCTTGGCGGCCGCTGTGCACCGCCTGAACGCGCCCAAGGTAGCGCTGTCCGGCCTCCGCCGCCAGTGCCGATCGGCCCCCTGTGGAGAAGGAGGCGCGGCGCACGTTACGGTCTCGTGTCAAACCTTGCCAGGTGGCAAGTTCCGCCCTACATTCATCCCATGACCACCATCGACGAGACGGCGGGGCCGTCCACCGCTGAACAGCTCCTGCCCGTCGGCATCGGCGACGACGCCGTCGCCCTCGCCCGCCGCTGGGCGCACGAGGCGTCCGGCGCCCCGAGCACCGGCTCGGCCCATCTGCTGGCCCAGGTCCTCAAGGACGAGTCCGGACTCGCCTTCACGATCGGCTTCGTCGACCGGGTCGTCCGCCCCGAAGACCTCGGCGTCGCCGCCCGCAACCTTTCGACCCTGGCCAAGCAGGCACCGGCCTTCCTGCCGTGGCACATGCGCTCCGCCGTGCGCCTCGGCGGCGTCATGGCGCCCGTGCTGCCGGGCGTGGTCGTGCCGATCGCCCGTCGCGTCCTGCGCGGCATGGTCGGCCACCTCGTCGCCGACGCCCGCCCCGCCAAGCTCGGTGCCGCGATCGCGAACATCAAGAAAGACAGGACGCGGCTGAACCTCAACCTGCTCGGCGAGGCCGTACTCGGCGACGCCGAGGCCGAGCACCGCCTCGCCGGCACCCGGGCGCTGCTCGCCCGCGACGACGTCGACTACGTCTCGATCAAGGTCTCGTCCATCGTCAGCCAGCTCTCGATGTGGGCCTTCGACGAGACCGTCGAGCGCGTCGTCGAGAAGCTCACCCCCCTGTACGAGCTCGCCGCCCGGTCGCCGAAGCCGAAGTTCATCAACCTCGACATGGAGGAGTACCGCGACCTCGACCTGACGATCGCCGTCTTCACGCGCCTCCTCGACCAGCCGCAGCTGAAGGGCCTCGAGGCCGGCATCGTCCTGCAGACCTACCTGCCCGACGCCCTGGGCGCCCTGCAGCACCTCACCACGTGGGCGACCGAGCGGGTCGACGCCGGCGGGGCCGCGATCAAGGTGCGCATCGTCAAGGGGGCGAACCTCGCGATGGAGACCGTCGACGCGACCGTGCACGAGTGGCCGCTCGCGACCTACGGCACCAAGCAGGACAGCGACACGAACTACAAGCGCGTGCTCACCTGGGCCTTCACGCCCGAGCGCACCCGTTCCGTCCGGGTCGGCGTCGCCGGCCACAACCTGTTCGACATCGCCTTCGCCCACCTGCTGGCCGAGGCCCGTGGCGTGAGCGACCGGGTCGAGTTCGAGATGCTGCTCGGCATGGCCGAGGGACAGGCCGAACTGGTCAAGGCCGACGTCGGGGGTCTGCTGCTCTACACGCCCGTCGTGCACCCCCGTGAGTTCGACGTCGCCATCAGCTACCTGATCCGCCGCCTCGAAGAGAACGCCTCGAGCGAGAACTTCATGTCCGCCGTCTTCGAGCTCGCCTCGAACGAGGCCATGTTCGAGCGCGAGAAGGGCCGGTTCCTCGCCTCGCTCGCCGAGGTCGACGGCGACACCCCGGCGCCGCACCGCGTGCAGAGCCGCCTCGACGCAGCTCAGGCGTTGCAGCCCCGAGAGGCCGGCAGCGGCTTCGACAACGAGCCCGACACCGACCCCGCCCTGGCCGACAACCGCGCCTGGGGTCGCGAGATCGCCGCCCGCTCGGCCGACTCGCGCCTGGGCGTCGAGCTGATCGAGTCCGCCCGGGTGACCGACGAGGCCACCCTCGACGCGATCGTCGCCGAGGCCGTCGCGGCGTCCGCCGACTGGGCGGCTCGCGGAGGCGCGGGTCGGGCCGCGGTCCTGCGCGAGGCCGCGGCCACGCTGTCGGCGCGCCGTGCCGACCTGATGGAGGTCGCCGCGAGCGAGACCGGCAAGACCGTCGCCGAGGGCGACGTCGAGGTCAGCGAGGCCATCGACTTCGCCAACTGGTACGCCCACCTCGCCGAAGAACTCGACCGGGTCGACGGCGCGACGTTCGTCCCCGAGCGACTCACCCTCATCACGCCGCCCTGGAACTTCCCGCTGGCGATCCCGGCCGGCTCGACCCTCGCCGCGCTCGCCGCGGGCAGCAGCGTCGTGATCAAGCCGGCCGGTCAGGCCAAGCGCAGCGGTGCCGTGATGGTCCAGGCCCTCTGGGACGCCGGCGTGCCCCGCGAGGTGCTCAAGCTGGTCGACGTGGACGAGGGCGACCTCGGTCGTCACCTCGTGTCGCACCCGTCGGTCGACCGCGTCATCCTCACCGGCGCCTTCGAGACGGCCGCGCTGTTCACCAGCTGGCGCACCGACCTGCCCCTGCTCGCCGAGACCAGCGGCAAGAACGCCATCATCGTCACCCCGAGCGCCGACCTCGACCTGGCCGCGTCCGACGTCATCAAGTCGGCGTTCGGCCACGCGGGCCAGAAGTGCTCGGCGGCGAGCCTGGTGATCCTCGTCGGCTCGGTCGCCACCTCCGAGCGCTTCCGCCGCCAGCTCGTCGACGCCGCGTCGACCCTGCGCGTCGGCCTGCCCTCCGACCCCACGACGCAGATGGGCCCGATCGTCGAGCCGGCCCACGGCAAGCTCGAGCGGGCCCTCACCACCCTCGGCACGGGCGAGAGCTGGCTGGTCGAGCCGAAGCGACTCGACGACACCGGACGCCTCTGGTCGCCCGGCGTGCGCGCCGGCGTCGCCGCGGGCAGCGAGTTCCACCTCACCGAGTACTTCGGCCCGGTGCTCGGCATCATGACGGCGAAGACCCTCGACGAGGCGATCGAGCTGCAGAACGCGACCGACTACGGCCTGACCGCGGGCCTGCACACCCTCGACCCCGCCGAGCTGTCCACCTGGCTCGACCGCGTCGAGGCGGGCAACCTCTACGTCAACCGCGGCATCACCGGGGCGATCGTGCGGCGACAGCCGTTCGGCGGCTGGAAGAAGTCCTCGGTCGGCGCCGGCGCCAAAGCGGGTGGACCGAACTACCTCGTGCACCTCGGCTCGTGGCAGCCGACGACGCTGACCGAACCGCAGGAGGCGCGCCCGGGTCGTGAGGCCCTGGCCGCCCTCGAGGCCGCGTCGCCGTTGCTCGGGGCGTCGGCTGCGTCGGCCTCCGATGACCTGCGGGCCGCCGCCGCCAGCGACGAGCACTTCTGGACGACCGAGTTCGGCGTCGCCCGTGACGTCAGCGACCTCGGCCTCGAGCGCGACCTGCTGCGCTACCGCCCGCTGCCCGTCACCATCCGCGCCGCCGACGGGGCCGCCCCGGCCGACGTGGTCCGCGTGCTGCTCGCCGGCCTGCGCTCGGGTGCGCCGCTCACGGTGTCGTCGTCGGTCGAGCTGCCCGGCGCCCTCGTCCGGGCGCTCGGCCTCGCGGCCTCCGACGTCGTGCACGAGGACGACGCCGCCTGGCACGGCCGGGTGCGTGCGGGGCGCCTGTCGACCGAGCGCGTGCGGTTGGTGACGGACGCGGGCGACGTGACCGGCGCCTCCTCGGCCCTAGCGGACGCCCTGGGCGGCGACCCGTCGGTGGCCGTGTTCGCGGCTGCCGTCATGCCGACCGGGCGCCTCGAGCTGCTACCGTTCCTGCGCGAGCAGGCCGTCGCGATCACAGCGCACCGCTTCGGCAACCCCGACGCGTGGAGCGCCTCCGTCATCTGACCCTGCCGGCGCACGCAGACGTCCGAACCCGCCGACCCCCTCGGGAGTCGGCGGGTTCGCGTCATTCGTGGCGGGTGATCGTCGACCTGCCGGGCACGACGGGAACCCGCCGATTCGAGGGTGGTCCGGGGTGGCCGCCGCTCAGACGGCGGGCTGCCCGGCGGCGTACCAGGCGGCGAGCCGGCGCAGACCCTCGTCGACGCTCACCGCGGGCGTCCAGCGGAGGTCGTGCTGCGTGCGCCGCTGGTCGAACCAGTGCGCGGTGGACAGCTGCTCGGCGAGGAACCTCGTCATGGGTGGTTCGTCGGTGCCCGGTCGCACGGCCCAGACGCGCTCGACCAGTGAACCCGCGGCACGGGCGACCCCGGCCGGCACCCGCAGCCGAGGGGCGGGCACCCCGGCGGCCGCGCAGATCCCGGCCATCAGGTCGGCGACGGTGCGGGGCTCGCCGTTGGTGATCACGTACGACTTGCCGCTGACCTCGTCCACGCGCTCGAGGGCCGCGGCGATGCCGGACGCCGCGTTGTCCACGTAGGTGGAATCGATCAGGGCGGCGCCGTGATCGAGCAGCGGCAGGCGCCCGGAGCGGGCACGGTCGACGATGCGCTCGACGAGTTGGGTGTCGCCCGGGCCCCAGACGAGGTGCGGGCGGACGGCCACGACGCGCAGGTCGGCGTCGGCCGCCCCGAGGGCGACGCGCTCGGCCGCGGCCTTGGTGCGGGCGTAGTCCCCGCGGGCATGGCCGGGCGAGGCGGGCAGGGCGTCGTCGCCGACGATCGACGATCCGGCGTGCGCCACGGACGGCGACGAGACGAAGACCAGCCGCGACACCGAGGAGGCGCGCATCGCCTCGACGAGGGAGCGCGTGCCCCCGACGTTGACGGCCTCGAACTCGGCGGCGTCACCCGTGAGCGACACCTTCGCGGCGAGGTGGACGACGGCGTCCTGGTCGCGGACGGCGGCGGCGACGGCTCGCGGGTTCGTCATCGACCCGAGCACGTCGCGGGCGTCGGCCACGCCCGAGGCCCGACGTTGGAAGGTGGTGACCTCGTGCCCGGCATCGGCGACGGCCCGGGCGACGGCGCCGCCGAGCAGGCCGCTCGCCCCGGTGACCAGCACCCTCACGGGCGGCGCATCCGACCGCCGGAGAGCACCGACGTCGCCCACGCGGCGAGGCCGGTGCGGTCGATCTTGCTGTTGTGTCGCACGTCGGTCGGCAGCTGCGGCACGACGAGCACCGCGGCCACGGGCCGACCCGACGCCGACTTCACGGCCGAGCGGACCGAGGCCGCCAGGGCCGCGGACGCCAGCCCCGGGTGACGAGCCGGGGGGATGGTCTCGGCCACGACGACGACCTGCTGCGTGCCGGCCGGGCCGATGCCGACGACGGCGGCGCGGGCGATGCCGGCCCGCGCCTCCACGGCCTGTTCGGACGCGACCGGCGTCAGTACGCCGGTCTCCGTCGTGATCACGTGGGGCAGACGGCCCTCGACCCAGAGTCGACCCTGCGCGTCGAGGTGCCCGACGTCACCGGTGCGGTGCCAGCGGGTCTCGGCGGTCGAGCCCAGGCGGCTGATGCGGTGCGTCAGCCAGAGACGGTCGTAGTGGTCCTCGACGTGGGGCGCCGAGACGACGATCTCGCCGGTCACGCCCGCGTCGTCGGTGAACGCCGAGGAGGCGCGGCCCGCGTCGTCGAGCGGAGCGATCCGCACCGTCGTGGTCGCGCCGGGCAGCCCGACGCAGACACCGCCGGCGTCTGGCGCGCCCGCGGCGACGGCGGCCGACCGGTCGGCCGCCGCGGAGCGCACGCCCTCGAGCGTGACGTCGGTCATCAGCAGGCCCTCGGTCATGCCGTAGGGCGTGTGGGGCGTCGCGTTCGGCATGAGGTCGCCGGCCGCGGCCAACAGCGTCTCGGAGACGGGCGCACCCGCCGACAGGAACGTCTCGACGCCGGCCAGGGCGCGGTGGTCGGCGGCGTCGAGCTCGTCCGACGTCGCGACGACGTTGGTGAGCGCGGCGGGGGAGAGGAACACCACGGTGGCGTCCACCGCCGACGTGGCGGCCGCGACGGCACGGGCGGTGAGGGTGCGCGGCTTCGTGACGTCCATGTCGGGCGTGACGCTCGTCGCCCCGAGGGCGGGGCCGAGCAGGGCGAACGGGGCGAAGCCGGCCACCAGGCCGGTGCCCGGACCGACGCCGTACTGCGCGGCCAGGGCGTCGCGCAGGGCGGTCAGCTGGCCGTGCCGGTAGACGACGCCCTTCGCGGGGCCGGTCGAGCCCGAGGTGAACAGGATCGCGGCCTCGGCGTCGGCCGTGGGGGCGTCGGACAGTTCGGCGAGGGCGCCGTGGGCGCGGCGGCCGAGGGCGGCGATCTCGGGCAGCGACGCCTCGACGCCGAGCATTCGAGCGGCCACGGGCGACAACGTCGTCGTCGAGATCTTGCGGCCCGGCCAGCCGAGGGCGGTCGCCGCCGTGAGCCCCGGCAGCTGGCCGATCACGTGGTCGGGCCAGGCGCCCCGGACGGCGCGGGTCAGGCCGCGCACGCCGAGCCCGGCGTCGGCCACGACGACGACGGCACCGAGACGGACGCAGGCGTAGAGCACGGCGGTCAGGTCGGCACCGGGCTGCACGAGCAGCGAGACGCGGTCGCCGGGACGCACGCCGTGCCGGCGCAGACCGAGGGCGATCTCGTGGACGCGACGGGCGAGCAGGCTCCAGCTGACCGAACGCGGGCCGTCGGCACCCGCGGGGGCCATCTCGACGAGCGCGGTGGCCTCGCTGTCGGCCAGGGAGTCGAGGTACGACCAGAGCGGGCGGTCCTGCGGGGAGGCGACCCGCGCCTCCTCGGCGGCGACGGCGGCGGCTCCGGCCGGGGCGTCGACGGCTGCTGCGCCGTCGGGCAGCCGGTCGCCTAGCCAGGTGAGCACGGCCCCGGCGTAGTCGACGTCCTCGGCGACGAGGTGGCCGGCGCCTTCGAAGCGGTGCACGTCCGCGTGCGGCAGACGGTCGACCAGGTCGTCGAGGTACCGGTCGGAGAAGATCGGGTCGCGCGGGCCCCAGAGCATCAGGGCCGGCACGGTGAGCTCGCGCAGGCCCTCGGCGATGCGGTCGAGCTCTGGGCTGCTGACGTGCTCGGCGTCGACCGGGATGTCGGCCACGAAGCCGCCGATGCCACCGCGGCGGTCGGCCTGGCGGTACGGAGCCCGGAAGCCGTCCTTCACCTGGGGCGAGAGCGGCGGGTGGGCGAGACCGAGGGTCACGTCGAGGAAGCCGGTCGTGCCGACGGTCGCCCGGCCCAGCACGCCGCGGGCCAGGGTGAGGCGCAGGGGAGCCGGGATCTTCTCGCCCTCGGGCTGGTGGATCGCGGTGTTGAGCAGCATGAGCCCGGCGAGCTGGTCGGGGTGGTCGACGGCCCAGCCCATCGAGACGACGCCGCCCCAGTCGTGGCCGAGGGTGACGACGGGCCCGGTGACCTCGAGGGCGTCGGTCAGGTCGCCCAGGTCGGCGACGCGGCGGGCCAGCGTCTGCGGCGAGCCCGTGCGCTCGGAGAAGCCCATGTCGAGCTGGTCGACCGCGACGACGCGCCAGGCGGGCCCCCCGGCGGCGGCCGTCTCGACCGTGCGGGCGACGAGGCGGCGCCAGAGGTACGACCAGGTCGGGTTGCCGTGCACGCAGAGGATGGTGCCGACCGGCTCGGCACCGACGGTGGCCAGCGCCTCGGCGTTGTCGAGGACGTGCCAGGTGCGGGAGGCGCGGTGTGCCCCGAGCCCGTACGGCACGTCGACGAGACGCGACCACGACGGGTCGAGCCCGTCGAGACCCGCGGGGGGACGTGACGCCGGCGCCGTGGCGGAGGCGGACCGCGGGAGCCGACTCACCAGGCGAGTTCCATCATCGCGGTGTTGATGCCCGAGCCGACGCCCATCAGCAGCACGCGGTCGCCCTTGCTGAGGGTCTTGCTCTCTTCGACCAGGGTGATCGGGATCGACGCCGGGCCGACGTTGCCGAGGGTCGGGTAGGTGAGCGGGACGAGCTTCTTGTCGATGCCGGCGGCCTTGACGAAGGCGCCGGTGTGCACGTCGCTGACCTGGTGCATGATGTAGCGGTCCATGCGCTGCCAGTTCCAGTCGCGCTTGGCTTCTTTCCAGGCCGAGACGACGAGTTCCATGCCGCGCTTGAGCAGGGCCTTGGCATCGGTGAACATGCCGTCGACGCTGCCGACGCACAGGTCGTAGTTCTCGGTGGCGGCACGGGTGACGCCGCCGACGATGCGGTGGCCCTCGGGGTGCAGGTCTGCACGGCCGATCACGGCGGCGGCGGCCCCCGAGCCGAGGGTGAGGCTGGCGAACTCGCTCATGAAGTCGTCGCGGCCGTAGCCCTTGGTGAGCAGACGGTCGATCGTGTTGACCTGGACGTCGTCGGCGTCCTCGCCGTCGATGATGACGGCGTAGTCGATCTGGCCGGCGTCGATCAGCTGCGCGGCGAGGGTCATGCCGTTGACGAAGCCGAGGCAGGCGTTGGCGATGTCGAAGTTGGTCGCCGACGAGGGCAGGCCGAGGCCGTGGTGCAGGCGGACCGCGACCGAGGGCTCGAGGTGGGGGCGCGTGACCGACGTGTTGATCAGCAGGCCGACCTGGTCGGGGCGGATGCCGGCCTCGGCCATCGCGCGTTTGCCCGCGTCGATCGCCGCCGAGTCGAAGCTCTGCCCGGTGCTCCAGTTGCGGCGCTCGTACACGCCGGCGACGCGCTGCAGCAGACCCGTCGGCAGCTTGAGGCGCTTGAGCACGGGGGCGAGCTTCTCGTCGATGCTCTCGGAGGTGGTGACCCGGTCGGCCATGGTGCTGGTGACCGACAGCAACGCGACGTTGCTGTGCCGGGTCGTAGCGTTTCCGTTCAACGGAACTCCCTGTCGAGTTGTGGCGGGGTGGGGCTGCACGCGCGCGCGGGGTCGCGAGCGGAGCCGAACGTCGTGGGCACCGGTTCGGTGCATCCGCCAGCTTACGGCGACGGACGCTGGGTGGTTGCCAGGTTGACGGGGCACGTCCATGCCCTGAACGGCATGTGACCGGGGGTTCCGGCGTCAGGCCTCGGGGTCGCGCGGCAGCCGGACGATGCGGCGCCGGTCGTCACGCGTCCACCAGACGAGGTCGGCCACGGCCCAGGTGATGGCACTCAGGCCGGCAGCCAGGACGATCACGGTGACGACGGTGACGTGGCCTCTGCCGACCGTCAGGGCGGCGACGATGCTCGCGATCACGACGAGCGCGCAGAACGTCGTGACGAGGGGCAGGGCGATGCCGCCGCGCTTGGTGAGCAGCCAGTTCGGCACGTCGGGGTCGACGTGGACGTCGCGTCGTCGCACGGTGCCTCCTCGGCGGATCGGGGTCCCGGCGATCGTAGCCCGCGCACCTTGTACCCTCGGGTGCATGAGCGACCTGCGGCGACCCTGGTTCACCCTGACGAAGACGGGCGCCGTGGTGCCCGCCGTGTTCGAGGTGCTGATCGGCCTGTTCGGCCTCGTCGTGCAGGTGCTCAACATCGCCTCGGGGGTGCCGGTCCAGGCGCTGACCGTGATCATCCTGGTCGTGGCCGTGCTGCTGGTCGCGCAGGGCGTCGCCGACCTGGTCTGGTGGAGCAAGGACGGCCGTCGGGCGAGGGCGCGCCAGGTCTGACCGCAGCGTGGGTGCCGTCCCGGCCACCCGTTCAGACGGTCGCCTCCGGGCGGGGCCGCCGCAGTCGGTGCGTCGCGAGCAGCACGACGACCACCACGCCCACCCCGATGGCGGTGTCGGCCGTGCGGGCCGCCACGAGGGCGCCCACGTCGACGGGTGCGCCGCCGAGTGCCCGCATGCCGAGCGCCATGGGCGTGATGAACACGAGCGCCAACCCGTAGTTGCGGACGATCAGCAGCTCGGTCGCGAACTGCAGCACGCCGAAGGCGACGATCAGGGCCGCGACCCCGGGCTGCCAGGCCAGCAGCAGGGCGGCGAGGCCGACCCCGACGAGGGTGCCGAGGAGGCGGTGGCCGGCCCGCACGAGCTGGCCCGCCGTCGCGGTCCCCACCACGGGCACCACGGCCGACACCATCGCCCAGTACGGACTCTGCACGCCGAGACCGAGGCTGATCAGCCCGGCCGCGATCGAGGCCACCAGGCAGACGGCGGCGTGGACGACCGTCCGTCGGCCGTCCAGGGGGCGGGGGCCGCGCCTCCATCGGCGTCCGTCGACGGTGGCGAGCGCGCGGCGGCCGGCGGGCAGCAGCACGTCCGCGACCGACGCGAGCAGGGCGAGCGCGAGGCTCGCCGGGGCGACGACCGCGGCCACCGCGACGGTCGACGCGGTCGCGGGGACGAACGCCGAGACGCCGAGGCCGAAGACGAAGAAGAGCGGGCCGGGCGGGCTCCAGCGGCGCAGGTCGGAGACGGCGGACGTGAGGCCGGCGACGAGACCGATCGTGACGACGAGCACCCAGACCGGGGCCGACGAGGCGGCCAGCGCGGTGCCCAGCACCACGCAGGCGACGAGGACGAGCCCGGCCTCGAGCTGCATCTCGAGCCGCTGGAAGCGGGGCAGCCCTCGGCCGAACGCCGAGGCGAAGGCCCCGAAGACGGCGTAGGGCGTCCACTCCACGTGCCCGATCATGGCGAGCACGACCATCGGCACGAGCACCGCGACGGCGACGCGGGCTGCGGGGCGGTGTGCCCCGTCGTGAGGGCCGAAGCGGACCAGGTCGCGCGGGTGCGGCAGCAGGCGGTGGGTGGGGGTCGTAGTCGTGATGGAGCGGTCCTCTGGTCGACGCGGCGTGGGCGCTCGTCGTCGAACTGCTTCACGGGTGAATGATCTCTCTACTACTTTACTCGTGAACCATCGGTAGGCTCAAGAGCATGACCGATCCCGGGCCCCGCGACGTGATGGACGACGTCCACGACCGGTGGCGCGAGTTGCGGCCCGACCTCGACGTCTCGGCCATCCCGGTCATCGGCAGGGTGAACCGGCTCGCCCGCATCGTGCAGCGGCGCAGCGACGACCTGCTCGCCGAGTTCGGCCTGGGGCGGGCGGACTTCGACCTGCTGGCGGCCCTGACCCGACGAGACGCCCCGATGAGTCCGACACAACTGGCCGACGAGACGCTCCTGTCGCCGCCGGCCGTCACGAAGCGCGTCAAGGGATTGCTCGCGGCAGGCCTCGTCGATCGCTCGGCTAACCCTGCCGACCACCGTGGCTACTTCGTCGCACCGACCGCCGCCGGGCGTCACCTGATCGACCGCGTGCTCCAGGTGCAGCTCGCCGATGAGCGGGCGATGCTCGCCGCCCTGCCCGAGGAGGCGCGCGCGGCCGTCGCGGACGGCCTGCGTCACCTGCTCGTCGCCCTCGAGGGCTGAGCCGCCCTCGTCAGAAGAAGTGCTTCGTCGGAGCCGCCTGTCGGATTCGAACCGACGACCTGAGCTTTACAAGAGCACTGCGCTACCACTGCGCCAAGGCGGCATTTCTTTTCGTCGGACCAATGTACAGGATGCCGATCGCCCGTCGGAATGGTCGACGTCCGGGCCGGGCATCGACGCGCGGCGGGCGATCACACGAACCGTCCCGACATGCGGTCGGTGCAGGATTGGCGCTCCGAGGCCGGGAAGTGGTGAAGTAGACGGAGCGCACCGCGCCCGCCAGAAGCACCGACCTGAGGAGCCCCCTTGTCCACGATCTTGACCGCGATCGGTTCGCTCGCCCTGCTCTTCGTCAGCTTCGCCCTGTTCGCCTACTCGTTCGGCTCCGGCGAACCCAACGCCTTCGTCTTCTTCGGGGGCATCGTCCTGATGACCGGCTCGTTCTGGCTGCCCATCACGGTGATCGGCAACAGCCACAAGACCTGGTGACCGGGTCGGTGCCCGCAGGGGCACCGACCGACTACGGCGTGCTGACGAACTGCTCGGGGTCGAGCAACTTGCGCGGCTTGGCGTCGTCGCCGTCACGACCGCCGACGTAGAGCCAGCCCAGCAGCTGTTCTCCGTCGCGCAGGCCGTGCGCCGTCGCCACCTCGGGGGCCCGGGTCAGGACGCCGGTACGCCAGAAGACGCCCCAGCCCTCGTCGTCGAGCACGAGCGACAGCAGGTGCGCCACACCCGAAGCGACCGATTCTTGCTCCCAGTAGGGCACCTTGCGGCTCTCGCGCGGTGAGACGACCACCGCGACGATCAGGGGAGCGCGCAGCGCCTTCTGCGTCAGCTTGTCGCGGGCGTGGCCCTCGGCCCCGCCCGCGTCGGCCAGCGAGCGGCCCACGACGAGCCGGTCGTCGCCTCGGAACTCGATCAGCCGCCAGGGGCGCAGCTCGGAGTGGTCCGCCACCGTCGCCGCCGATCGCACGGCGTCGAGCAGCTGCTCGTGCGTCGGGGCGACGTCGGTGACCTTCGACCGTGACCGTCGACGCCGGGCGGCGTCGGCGACGGCGCTCACTACTCGGCGGCCTTGAAGTCGAGCGAGATGCTGTTCATGCAGTACCGGTCGCCGGTCGGCGTGCCGAAGCCGTCGGGGAACACGTGGCCCAGGTGCGAGCCGCAGTTCGCGCACCGGACCTCGGTGCGGGTCATGCCGAGCGAGTTGTCCTCGATCAGCTGCACCGCGTCCGGGTTCACCGACTCGTAGAAGCTCGGCCAGCCGCAACCGCTGTCGAACTTGGTGCCGCTCTTGAACAGTTCGGCGCTGCACGCCGCACACGCGTAGACGCCGGCACGGCTCTCGTCGAGCAGCTCACCGGTCCAGGGGCGCTCGGTGGCGGCCTCCCGCAGGACGGAGTACTGCTCGGCGTCGAGCTCTTCGCGCCACTGCTCGTCGGTCTTCTCGATCTTGTACGCCACGATGATCTCCTTGCTTGTCGGGACTCCTCATTCAACACGGTCGACCGGTGGACGATTCCCCGGCCCCCACCGGGCTGTCAGACTCCTGGTCGTGAGCACCTCCGACCGCTTCCTGGCCGCGGCCCTCGCCTTCGACCGCGAGAGGTCGCCGTCGCAGGCCGAGCTCGCGCGGGGCATCGCGGGCGACCCGGCGGCGCTCGCCGTCGTCGACCGGGCCGAGGAGGCGCGGCGCCAGCCCGTCCTCGTCCTCGCGGTCTGCCGGTGGCTGGGTGCACCGCACGGGTCCTGGTCGGTGCTGAGGCCCTGGCTGCTCGCCCGCTCCGACGACGTCGTGGCCGAGCTCGGTCGGCGACTCACCCAGACCAACGACGTGCGCCGCTGCGCCCCGCTGTCGATCGCGCTGGACCGCGTGCCGGGCCCGATCGCCCTCATCGAGGTCGGCGCCTCGGCCGGCCTCTGCCTCGGTGTCGACCGCTACGGCTACCGATCGGGCGACCGGACCTGGGGTGACACGTCGAGCACGGTGCAGCTCGGGATCGACATCGTCGTCGAGGGGGTGACCCGGTTTCGGGCCGAGCTGCCGACGGGACGGCTGCCCGAGGTCGTCTGGCGGGCGGGCATCGACCTCGACCCCGTCGACGTCCTCGACCCCGAGCAGGTGGCCTGGCTCGAGACCCTACTGCCGCCCGAGCGAGGTGACCGGCGGGACCTGCTACGGCGGGCCGTCGCGCTCGCCCGCACCGCGCCTCCTCGGCTCGTCGCGGCGGACGCCGTCGACGGTCTCGCCGCCGTCGTGGACGAGGCCCCGACGGGCGCCACGCCGGTCGTCGTCTCGACGGGCACGCTCGTCTACCTGCCGGGTCGGCGGCGCCAGGCCTTCGTCGACGAGGTCGGCCGGCTGGGTGCGCGGTGGATCTCGTACGAGCGGCGCGACCTGCTGACGGACGTGGTCGCCGAGGTGCCACCCGGGGTGTCTCCCGACGACGCGTTCGCGGCCCTCGCCCTCGACGGCCGGGTGCTGGGCGTGGGGGACGCCCACGGCACGCGGCTGCACCTCAGGGCCTGACCGCGAGTCGGCTCCCCGCACCGGGCGACCGGCGGTGCCCCGGGCGGGTGGGCGCGTTGTCGGACCACGCCCTCGGCCTCCGCGATCGGTCGGGGCGCCGCCCATAGGATGACCCGGAACCCAGGGGAGGGCCGCCACGATGGACGAGGACGCGACAGGTGACGACGTGCGCTCGAGCGTGCTGTCCGAACGCGACCGCGCCGTCCTCGACTTCGAGCAGCGTGCCCCCGCCTCGGCCGGCGCCCGGGAGGCCGCGATCCGTCGCGAGTTCGGCCTCGGGGTCGTCCGTTACCAGCAGTTGCTCAACTCGCTCATAGACCGACCCGCTGCACTGGCGTACGCACCCATGCTCGTCGGCCGCCTGCAGCGCCTGCGAGTCGCCCGCCGCGACGCCCGATCGACTCGTTCGTTCGGTCCGACCCGCTGACCCACGAGAGACCACGCATGCCGAAATTCGACCGAGACCGGTTCGACGACGTCCCCGCCGACCTCGACCGTGTCGGGGCCCACCGGGCCGAGAAGCGCCCCGGCAGCGGCTGGATCGGCTTCGCCTGGGCGGCCCTCGCCGTCGGCGTGCTCGTCGGTGCCGGCGTCGTCTACCTCGGGGTCGCGAACAACAGCTTCCAGTTCGTCAACCCGTCGTCGTCGAGCACCGCCGAAGCCGAGGCGCCCGACACCGAGACGGCGACCCCGACGGCCACGCCGACTGTGGCCCCGCTGACGGACCCCTCGCAGGTCGACCCCTCGGTCACCACCATCACCGTCCTGAACGGCACGGCCACCGCCGGGCTCGCCGGTTCGGCCTCCGAGCGGCTCGAGACCGCCGGCTGGGTCGTCGGCACCCAGGGCAACGCCAGCGAGCGCGTCGCGACGTCCACCGTCTACTACTCGGCGGCCGACGACGAGGCCGCGGCGCTCGGGCTCGCCCAGCAGCTCGGCATCACCGACGTCGAGGCGAGCGACGCCTTCCCGGGTGCCGCCGTCACGATCGTCCTCGGGGCCGACTACAGCGCCTGACAGGGCCCTCCCCGCCGGCCCGATCCGAGGAGGCGCGGGTCCCGTCGGGCCCTCACCGCGCCTCCCGTGTTACGCCCGCGTTTAATTACCGGTGAAATCCTCGTTTTCAGCGGGTGTTTCTCGTTCGAGGTGTGTTCTTCCGCTTTTCCCGTGGCTAGCATCTGGAATTGGTCGCCCCCCACGGCTCGCCGACCTGGTGTTCTGCACGAGTGAGGCTGTCCCGTCCGGGCTCGCAGATGACTGCGTCGACGACCCGGCTCTGCAGCACCGCACGCGCCGTACCACCACAGCAAGGGGAGCGACACCATGGCAAACGGGACCGTGAAATGGTTCAACGCGGAGAAGGGCTTCGGCTTCATCACCGTCGAGGGAGACGGCCAGGACGTCTTCGTGCACTACTCCGCGATCGACATGAGCGGGTACAAGGTCCTCGAAGAGGGCCAGGCCGTCGTGTTCGAGGTCGGCACGGGCGACAAGGGGCCGCAGGCGGAGTCCGTCCGGCTCGCCTGAGGCCCGTCGGTGCGCCTCGACGCACCCACTCCCTCGCCGCACGCCGTCACGGTCCGCCGTGGCGGCGTGCTCGTGCGTCCGGGCCCTGCCGCGTCACTTGCACTCTCATCGGGCGAGTGCCAGAATCGTTGCTGGCACTCGCGACACGTGAGTGCCAATGCTTCTGCTTCATGACGTCCGGGAGGGACGAAAAACACACATGGCTAAGATCATTGCTTTTGACGAAGAGGCCCGTCGTGGCCTCGAGCGTGGCCTGAACATCCTGGCCGACGCGGTGAAGGTCACGCTCGGCCCGCGTGGTCGCAACGTCGTGCTCGAAAAGAAGTGGGGCGCCCCCACCATCACGAACGACGGCGTCTCCATCGCCAAAGAGATCGAGCTCGACGACCCCTTCGAGAAGATCGGTGCCGAGCTCGTCAAAGAGGTCGCGAAGAAGACCGACGACGTCGCCGGTGACGGCACGACCACCGCGACGGTGCTGGCCCAGGCCCTCGTCCGCGAAGGTCTGCGCAACGTCGCGGCCGGTGCCGACCCCATCTCGCTGAAACGCGGCATCGAGAAGGCCGCCCAGGCCGTCTCCGACCAGCTGCTCGCCGACGCGAAGGACATCGAGACCAAAGAGCAGATCGCTGCCACGGCCTCGATCTCGGCCGCCGACCCCACCATCGGTGCACTCATCGCCGAAGCGATCGACAAGGTCGGCAAAGAGGGCGTCGTCACCGTCGAAGAGAGCAACACCTTCGGCACCGAGCTCGAGCTCACCGAGGGCATGCGCTTCGACAAGGGCTACCTGTCGCAGTACTTCGTCACCGACCCCGAGCGCCAGGAGGCCGTCTTCGAAGACGCCTACGTGCTCATCGTCAACTCGAAGATCTCGAACATCAAAGACCTGCTGCCGATCGTCGACAAGGTCATCCAGTCGGGCAAGCAGCTGCTCATCATCGCGGAAGACGTCGACGGCGAGGCCCTGGCCACGCTCGTCGTGAACAAGATCCGCGGCATCTTCAAGTCGGTCGCCGTCAAGGCCCCCGGCTTCGGCGACCGTCGCAAGGCGCAGCTGCAGGACATCGCGATCCTCACCGGTGGTCAGGTCATCGCCGAAGAGGTCGGTCTCAAGCTCGAGAACGCGACGCTCGACCTGCTCGGTCGTGCCCGCAAGGTCATCATCACCAAGGACGAGACGACCATCGTCGAGGGTGCCGGTGACGACGAGCAGATCGCCGGCCGCGTCCGTCAGATCCGCAGCGAGATCGAGGCGACCGACAGCGACTACGACCGCGAGAAGCTCCAGGAGCGTCTCGCGAAGCTCGCCGGTGGCGTCGCCGTCATCAAGGCGGGTGCCGCGACCGAGGTCGAGCTGAAAGAGCGCAAGCACCGCATCGAGGACGCCGTGCGCAACGCGAAGGCCGCCGTCGAAGAGGGCATCGTCGCCGGTGGTGGCGTCGCCCTCATCCAGGCCGGCAAGACCGCTCTGGCGAACCTGCAGCTCGAGGGCGACGAGGCGACGGGTGCGAACATCGTCCGCGTCGCGATCGACGCTCCCCTGAAGCAGATCGCCTTCAACGCCGGCATGGAGCCCGGCGTCGTGGCCGACAAGGTCCGCGGGCTCGACATCGGTTGGGGCCTCAACGCCGCGACCGGCGAGTACGTCGACATGCTGGCCGCCGGCATCATCGACCCCGCCAAGGTCACGCGTTCGGCTCTGCAGAACGCCGCGTCGATCGCCGGTCTGTTCCTCACGACCGAGGCCGTCGTCGCCGACAAGCCCGAGAAGAACCCGGCCCCGGCCGGCGACCCCTCGGGTGGCATGGACTTCTAGTCCGCAGCCGCGCGGCTCACACCGCGCACACGCTCAAGGGCGGTTCCCCTCCGGGGGAGCCGCCCTTCGGCGTTGCCGGGGGAGGGACGTGTCCCGCAGTCCGGCCGGCTCCGGACGACGCCACGAAATGCGCACGACGCCAGGAAGTGGGCACGACGCCACGAGAAAACGTGGTGCGGTGTCCACTTCCTGGCGTCGTGGTGCGTGGTGCGTGGTGCGTGGTGCGTGGTGCGTGGTGCGTGGTGCGTGGTGCGGGGCGCGGTGCGGGGTGCGCGGGGCGCGGGGCGCAGGGCGCGCGGCGGCGGGCGCGGGCCGCGGGCCGGGGTCGGCCCGGCTAGGCGGTCGCGGCGGCGGGCTCGGCCGCGGTGACCGCGTCGGCGGGCATCAGCGGCAGGGCGACGCGGAACGTGGCTCCACCCCCGGGGGTGTCGTCGACGTCCACCGAGCCGCCGTGGGCCGCGACGATGCCCGACACGATAGCGAGGCCGAGGCCGCTGCCGCCCGTGTCGCGGGTGCGCGACGAGTCGGCACGCCAGAAGCGCTGGAAGATCTTCTCGCGGATCTGCGGCGGGATGCCCTCGCCGTGGTCGACGATGGCGACGGTGGCCACTCCGCGCCCGGGGTCGGACTGCACCACGAGCTCGATCGGGCTGTCCGGCTCGGTGAACCGCATGGCGTTGCCCATGAGGTTGGTGATGACCTGGCGGATCTTGTTCTCTTCGCCGTGCACGATGGCCGGGGCCTCGAACTTCTGCACCTCGTCCTGGAGCTGGGCGGCGGTGGCCGTGTCGCCGTTGCGGACGGCCCTCGCCCTCAGGCTGCGGAGGCGGGCGAGGGTCGCACCCGCGAACGAGATCGCACCCGTCGCGCCGGGCGAGGCATCCGTGGGCGAGGTGCCTGTGGCCGGGGTGCTCGCGGCCGGTGGCGCGGTCTCGGGGGAGCGTCCGTCGGCCGGTGTCTCGTCGCCGTCGGTCGGAGCCTGCGCCGAGGCGAGGACGGGCTCGAGCACGATCACGTCGATGTCTCGATCGGGGTTGGACGCCATGGTGTCGAGGGCCGAGTCGCGGGCCAGCTGCACGAGGTCGACGGGACCGAGCTCGAGCGGCTTGGACTCGTCGAGACGGGCGAGGGCGAGGAGGTCCTGCACCAGTACGCCCATGCGGATGGCCTCCTTCTCGATGCGGTCCATGGCCTGGGCGACGTCCTCGGGCTTGGTCAGCGCACCCATGCGGTACAGCTCGGCGTAGCCGCGGAGCGAGACGAGCGGCGTCCGGAGTTCGTGGCTCGCGTCGCCGACGAAACGGCGCATCTGGTCGATCGTCCTGGCGCGGTCGTCGAAGGCGCTGTCGATGCGGTTGAGCATCGTGTTCAGGGACCGGTTCAGTCGTCCCACCTCGGTGTTCGGGGTGGTCGAGTCGAGTCGTTGGGTGAAGTCGCCGTCGGCGAAGCGGGCCGCGGTGGCCTCGACGTCGCGCAGCGGTGCGAAGGTCGACGTGACGAGCAGGCGGGTGAGGGCGGCGCCGAGCACGACGACCGAGAGACCGAACCCCAGGAAGATTCCGCCGAAGCGCCCGATGGTGGCGTTCGTGCCCGCCAGGTTCGTGCCGGCCACGATGACGGCCGGCACGGTCGTCACGCCGCCCTGGGCGTCGGTCGAGCGCAGGTTGGCCGCGTGCGCGAAGAGGCGCCACTCGTTGTCACGGGTCGCGTTGTACCGGTTGAAGGCCTCGTCGAGGGGAGCGCCGGCGACACCGACGCCGGAGAGGTCGGGGGCGTCGGTGGCACTCGACAGCTGTGAGCGGGTGTCGCAGATGAGGTCGCCCTCGTCGTCGAGGATCGCGACGTAGCTGCTGGTCAAGCCGGCGAAGTTCACGGTGCACGATCGGGAGTCCGCCTGGTCGAACGAGGCGCTGGTGAAGTTGGTCGCCGAGTTCCGCAGGGATGTGTCGACCTGCCCCATCAGGTAGGTGCTGAGGACGGTCATCGTGCCGAGGCCGGCGACGACGAGGCCGAGGGTGACCAGGGTCACCGTGATGCCGGTGATCTTGGTGCGGATGGAGATCTCGTTCCACCACTGCGAGAGGCGAGCGTGCATGAGGTCAGACGTTATCGGAGACGGCTGGGCACACCCCGCCCGTCACCGCACACACGACGAAGCCCGACCGCTCGGGGCGGTCGGGCTGCGACGGATGGACGGGCCGGAGGTGGTGTGTCAGGCCTTGGAGGCCTTGAGCATGTAGCCGAAGCCGCGCTTGGTCTGGATGATCGGCTCGGTCGAGAACTGGTCGAGCTTGCGACGCAGGTACGAGATGTAGCTCTCGACGATGCCGGCGTCGCCGTTGAAGTCGTACTCCCACACGTGGTCGAGGATCTGGGCCTTCGACAGCACGCGGTTCGGGTTGAGCATGAGGTAGCGCAACAGCTTGAACTCGGTGGGGCTGAGCTCGATGGCCGTCTCGCCGATGGTGACCTCGTGGGTGTCCTGGTCCATCGTGAGCTCGCCGGCACGGATGATGGCATCCTCGTCCTCGTTCATCGTGCGCCGGAGGATCGCCTTGATGCGCGCCACGATCTCGTCGAGGCTGAAGGGCTTGGTGACGTAGTCGTCGCCACCGACGGTGAGGCCCGTGATCTTGTCCTCGGTGTCGTCTTTCGCCGTGAGGAAGAGGATGGGCGACGTGTAGCCCGACGAGCGGAGGCGCTTGGTCACGCCGAACCCGTTCATGTCGGGCAGCATCACGTCGAGAATGATCAGGTCGGGTTCTTCTTCGAGGACCGCCGAGATCGCCTGCGCACCGTTGCCGACCGCACGGACGGCGAAGCCCGCGAAACGCAGGCTGGTGGTCAACAGGTCGCGGATGTTCGGTTCGTCGTCGACGATCAGGATCTTGGGGCCGTCACTCATGCGCCCAAGTATCTGCGCGCCTCCTCGGTGTTTCCTGTGAGCCGGAGGAGCGTCACCCGCACGTGGGCGGAGCGGCAGCCCTCAGGCGGCCGAGACGGCAGGACGCTCAGGCGCCGGGGTCGGACCACTCGACGTTGGGCACCAGGGCGACGCGCGTGGTGAGCTCGAGCAGCTCGTCGGGCACGGCCAGGGTGAAGTCGACGCCCTCACGCCGCTCGAGCACCGCCGTGTAGCCCGAGGCCCGGGTGATCTGCCACCCCGGGAACTCCTCGACGGAGGCGGCGACGACCTGGGCCTCGGAGGCGTCGTCCGTCGCACCGATCGCGGTGAGGCCGGCGAACAGGTGGTCCTTGACGGGCGACCCGGCGAGCAGGTCGCTGCGTTCGATCACCTCGGGATCGGGGCTCCAGGTCACGATGCTGAGGGTCGCCCCCGCGTGGAGCCCGCCCTGCACCTCGTAGGTCCGGGCGACCGACACGACGACCGACGGGTCCCACTCGGCGAACCGGGCGACCTGGCCGCGGAACTCCATGGCGTCGTGGTCGAGGGAGGCGACCAGGGGCCCGAAGGTCGCGAACGGGGCCTGGTCGGCCGCGAACACCCGGCGCAGGCTGTCGCGCCAGAGCTCGTCGTCGCCCAGGGGCAGGTCGGCACCCTGCTCGTCGGTCACGCGGCGACCACGGGCGAGTCGAGGATCGTGTAGCTGTAGCCCTGCTCGGCCAGGAAGCGCTGGCGGTTCTGCGCGAAGTCCTGGTCGACCGTGTCGCGGCTGACGAGCGTGTAGAACGAGGCCGGCAGGCCCGACTTCTTCGGACGCAGCAGACGCCCGAGTCGCTGCGCCTCTTCTTGCCTGGACCCGTACGAGCCGCTGACCTGGATCGCCACGGTCGCCTCGGGCAGGTCGACCGAGAAGTTGGCCACCTTCGAGACGACGAGCACCTTGAGGTCGCCGTCGCGGAAGCGCTGGTAGAGGCGCTCGCGCTCGTCGACGGGCGTGCTGCCGGTCAGCGTGGGGGCGTCGAGCACCGCCGCGAGCTCGTCGAGCTGGTCGAGGTACTGGCCGATGACGAGGATCTGCTCGCCGGCGTGCCGTTCCACGAGGTGCTTGACCACGTCGAGCTTGGCCGGAGCTGTGGCCGCCAGCCGGTAGCGCTCGTCGTCGGGGGACGCCGCGTACTCGAGCCGCGCCTCCTGGGGCAGGTCGACCCGCACCTCGTAGCACGAGGCCGGCGAGATGAAGCCCTGGGCCTCGATCTCTTTCCAGGGGGCGTCGAAGCGCTTGGGGCCGATCAGGCTGAAGACGTCGCTCTCGCGACCGTCCTCGCGTACGAGCGTGGCGGTGAGGCCGAGGCGGCGGCGGGCCTGCAACTCGGCGGTCAGCTTGAAGACCGGCGCGGGCAGCAGGTGCACCTCGTCGTAGACCACGAGACCCCAGTCGAGAGCGTCGAGGAGCGAGAGGTGCGTGTACTTGCCCCCGCGGCGGGCCGTGAGGATCTGGTAGGTCGCGATGGTGACCGGCTTGACCTCTTTCACCGAGCCGGAGTACTCGCCGATCTCGTCCTCGGTCAGCGACGTGCGCTTGAGCAGCTCGTCACGCCACTGCCGTGCCGAGACGGTGTTGGTGACGAGGATCAGCGTGGTCGTCCCGGCGGCCGCCATGGCCCCCGCACCCACGAGGGTCTTGCCGGCGCCGCAGGGCAGCACGACGACGCCCGAGCCGCCCTCGAAGAAGTTGTCGATCGCCTTCTGCTGGTAGTCGCGCAGGTGCCAGTCGCTCTCGTCGAGGTCGATCGCGTGGGGGGTGCCGGGCGTGTAGCCGGCGTGGTCCTCGGCGGGCCAGCCGAGCTTGACGAGTTGCTGCTTGACCTCACCGCGGGCCCAGGGCAGGAGCTCCCACAGGTCGTCCGCCCGCTTGACGCCGAGCAACTCGCCGACCTTCTTGGCCCGGGTCACCTCGCTCAGCACGGAGCTGTCGGTGCCGCGCAGCAGCAACTGGTCGCCGTCGCGCTCGATGACGATGCGGCCGTAGCGCGCGACGGTCTCGGCGATGTCGACGCTGACGCTCTGCGGCACCGGGAACTTGCTGTACTTCTCGAGCGTGCCGAGCATGTCTTCTGCGCTGTGCCCGGCCGCCCGTGCGTTCCACAACCCGAGTCGGGTGATGCGGTAGGTGTGCACGTGCTCGGGGGCGCGCTCGAGCTCGGCGAAGACGCTGAGGTCGTGCCGCGCGTCCTCCGCCTGCTCGTGGGCGACCTCGAGCAGGACGGTGCGATCGCTCTGCACGATCAGGGGTCCGGTCATGAGGGACGAGTCTAGGCGCGCCTCCTGCCGCCTCTCACAGCCGGGCGGGGGCCGCCCGTGGACGAGGAGGCGCGGGTCGGCCGCCGAGGGCCGCCCGCCTCAGTCGCGACTCGCGACCGCCACCACGTTCTTGAGCGGCAGCGTGCGCTCGACGTCCGACTTCTTGTCGCGCCCACGGACGCGTCCGCCGCCGATGCCGGTGGGCTCCATGTCGAGCGTGGTGGTGCTGCCGTCGGGCATCGCGACGGTCACCGTGACCGTCAGCCGCCCCTTGACGGCGGCGTCGAGCTGGCGGGCGATCCAGGCACGGTCGGTCGACTCGTCACCGGAGCCGGCGTCGGTGTGCAGGCGCTGGACGAGTTCGCGCAGCGGGTCGCGCGTCTCGACCGGGGCCGGTCGTCGGGGTCGGCGACGGGACGGCGGGACGACCTCGGCGCCGCCCTCGTCGACCACGACGACGGGGTACCGCTCGTCGCTCAGCGACCAGAAGACGGTGTCCCGCTCGAACCGGCTCGCCACGGTCGTCGCGTCGACGCGGGTGAGGGCGAGGGGTGAGAGCGACTGGTCGACCTCGAGCGTGTCGAGGCTCGCGCGGTCGTCGGCGACCACGAGCGACAGCGCGTCGCCCGGCACGCCCGCGGGCGCGCTGCCAGGCGCGATCGCGCGGACGCGGTAGCGCCCGTGTCGTTCGGCGCTCTGCTGGATCAGGTAGTCGAGGGGCTGGGGGATGCCCGTCGACGAGATGCCGGCGAGGAACTCGCGCAGCGTCTCGGCCGTCTCGCCCTCGCTCAGGGCGCGCTGGAGTCCGCCCTCGGTGATGCGGTAGGTGGCTGCCAGGCCCGCGCTCTCGACCACCGCGATGACGCGGAGCCTGGCGTCGATGGCCGGCGACAGGGGCCCGGGCGACACGACGCTGAGGTCGTGCTGCAGGTAGACCTGCTCGACCGCGTCCGGCAGCAGGGCGGCGACGCGGGAGCGGGCGGCGGCGGGACCCTCGCGGAACAGGGCCACGGCCGCCGAGGTGGGCGTGTCGTCCGAGGTCAGACCCAGCACCTCGGCGCTGCGCGAGAAGGCGGCGATGCGATCGGTGATCCAGCTGCCCCCGGCCGGGTAGGACCAGTCAGAGAACTCGCGCAGCGGCAGCCCCCACGAGGTGTCGACGCGTTGCTCGAGCACCGTGAGGATCTCGGCCGGCAGCGAGCCCAGCCAGGCCCGTGTCAGCGTCTGCCACCGGTCGGGCCAGGAGGCGCGGAGCCAGTCGGTCGCGTCGGCGGCCACGACCCAGCCGTCCGGGCTCGGAGCGGCCAAGCCGGCCCGCACGGCGATGGCGAGCACGGTCGCCACGTCGTCGACGTCGATCCGGGCGGCTTCGGCGAGCCGCCTCGTCTCGGGCAGCGCCAGGCCACCCTTGGCGAGCTCTCGGGCCGGCGACTGCTCGAGGGCGCGGAGGATCTCGGCCACCTCGATGACCACGGCGTAGAGCCGCTCGGCCGAGCGGGCGTCGGCGTCGTCGCGGGCCTGGTCGAGGACGGCCTCGAGCACCACCGGCGGTCGGGCGGAGGTCAGGACGTCGAGGGTCAGGGCGGGGTCGTCGTCGAGGCGCTCGGCCACGGCGTCGAGGGTCGCGACGGAGTCGCCGCGGCGGACGACGAGGAACGCCTCGTCGACGCGGTCGAGCGCGGCGGACACCGTCTCGCGGTCGACCTCGAAGGCGGCGTCGATGCGATCGTGGACCGCGTCGACGTCGCCCGGCACCCGGAGGACCTGCAGCACGATCAGGGCGACGCGGTCGAGGTGGGCCAGTGCGTCCCGCACGCTGGCCGGCTCGAGCAGGACGTCCGCCAGGTCGAAGGCGTCGTGGACGCCCGACGCCCGGACCTGTCGCCGCGCGAGTCGGCGCAGCAGGTCGTCGTCGCCGATGGAGCGCAGGACGCCCGCGAGGTCGAGTGCACTAGCCATGGTCGAGGCCTCCAGCCGTCGTGCAGCCCGGGTCTGCGGTTACCGTCTGGTGCCCCGTGAGTCGCGGCTGCGACGCACGGCGCTCGCCACCACGAATGCCAGGAGCATCGCGAAGGCGATCGGGAGCCCGATGAGGGGCAGGATCGTGAGAGCGGGCCAGACGCCCGCGGTGAAGTCGGTGACACCCGTCGCCACGCCGACGAACCTCGTGAAGAACGCGAGGACCGAGACGACGACGATGGCGAGGATCATGAAGAGGAGGACGCGCTCTGTACGATTGACGTCAGAGGGCGCACTCGGTTCGATCTTCTTGGCCACGGGTCAACGATAGTGCGGTGCGGCCCTACCCGGCGATCTAAGCTGGGGCGACCCACCCCCAGGGTCACCCGTCTTCACGAGAGGTCCAGTCATGCCCACCGGCAAGGTCAAGTTCTACGACGACGAGAAGGGCTTCGGCTTCATCAGCAGCGATGACGGCCAAGAGGTCTTCCTCCACGCGTCGGCCCTGCCCGCCGGCACCGTGGGTGTCAAGGCGGGAACCCGCCTCGAGTACGGCATCGCCGACGGCAAGCGCGGCGCGCAGGCCCTGTCGGTCCGGGTGCTCGAAGCCGCCCCGAGCCTCGCCAAGATGAACCGTCGCTCCGCCGACGACATGGCCGTCATCGTCGAGGACCTGGTCAAGGTGCTCGACAAGGCCGGCGGCGACCTGCGCCACGGCCGCTACCCGCAGAACGGCGCCCGCATCGCCGTGCTGCTGCGCACCGTCGCGGACTCGTTCGATGCCTGAGGCCGCCACGCGCACGCCCTGGTCCGAGCTCGCCCGCCGCGCCCTGACCGAGATCACGCCCGACGAGACCATCGGCGCCGAGGCCGACCCGGTCGACGACGAGCCCGGTGTCACGTCGGTGCGCTTCGCCACCCTCCTCCCCGGGTACCCGGGTTGGCACTGGACGGTCAGCGTCGCCCACCTCGACGGTGAAGAGCCTTCGGTGCTCGAGGCCGAGCTGATGCCCGGCGACGGCGCCCTGCTCGCTCCGGACTGGGTGCCGTGGGCCGACCGTCTCGCCGAGATGAAGGCCCAGGAGGCGCACGACGGCGACGAGGACGACGACGAGTCCGAAGACGACGACGAGGACTCCGAGGACGACTCGGACGACGAGGACGAGGACGACTCCGACGACGAGCGTGGGTCGATCGTGCACGGCGGTGACGTGGACGGCGTCGACATCGACGACCTCGTCGAGGATTCCGGCGACTCCGACGACGACTCCGACGACTCCGTTCCGGCGGACGCACCCGTCGTCCCCGCCGCGCACCCCGAGGCCGACCTCGACGACGAGTCGCACGACGACGACTGGGACGGCGAGGACGAGGACCCGTTGAGCAGGCGACGGAAGTAGTCCCACGAACGCGACCCGCGCCTCCTGCGTCCGGGTCGGATCACGACGAAGGCCCCGACACGATCGTGTCGGGGCCTTCGTCGTGCGGGCGATCGGTCAGAGGGCGTCGACGACGAACTCGATCGACCGGATCAGCTGGCGGACGTCGTCGGGCTCGATGGCCGTGAAGGTCGCGACGCGCAGCTGGTTGCGGCCGAGCTTGCGGTAGGGCTCGGTGTCGACGATGCCGTTGGCGCGGAGCACCTTCGCGATGGCGGCCGCGTCGATCGACTCGGCGAAGTCGATGGTCGCGACGACCTGCGAGCGGTGCGACGGGTCGACGACGAACGGGGTCGCGTACTCGGAGGCGGTGGCCCAGTCGTACAGCGCCGACGACGACTCGCGCGTGCGGGCGTCGGCCCAGGCGAGGCCGCCGTTCTCGAGCATCCAGCGGGTCTGGTCCTCGAGCAGCAGCAGGGTCGTCAGGGCGGGCGTGTTGAGGGTCTGGTCGAGCCGCGAGTTGTCGACGGCGTTCTTCAGGCTGAGGAACTCGGGGACGTACCGGCCGCTGGCGGCGATGCGCTCGACGCGCTCGATCGCCGCGGGGGAGAAGAGCGCGAACCAGAGGCCGCCGTCGCTCGCGAAGTTCTTCTGCGGGGCGAAGTAGTAGGCGTCGGCCTGCGAGGCGTCGAAGTCGATGCCGCCCGCCGCGCTCGTCGCGTCGACGACGGTGAGGGCACCGGGGTCGCCGGCGACCCGGGTGACCGGCGCCATGACGCCGGTCGAGGTCTCGTTGTGCGGCCAGGCGTAGACGTCGACGCCCTCGAGCACCTCGACCTCGGCCAACGACCCGCCCTCGGCCGTGATCACGTGGGGGGCCTCGAGCCAGGGGGCCGCATTGGCCTTGGCGAACTTCGACCCGAACTCGCCGAACGAGAGGTTCTCGGCGCGCTTCTCGACGAGGCCGAACGCCGCGGCGTCCCAGAAGGCGGTCGAGCCGCCGTTGCCCAGCACGACCTCGTAGCCGTCGGGCAGGCGGAAGAGCTCGCCGAGTTCGGCGCGGACGCGGCCGACCAGGTCCTTCACGGGCGCCTGGCGGTGCGAGGTGCCGAGGATCGTCGCCCCGGCGGTGACGAGGTGCTCGAGCTGGGCGGCCCGCACCTTCGAGGGGCCGCAGCCGAAGCGGCCGTCGGTGGGCAAGAGGTCAGTGGGAATCCGGATGTCCGCCATGCGCTCGATCCTACTGACGCGGCGCGGGGCCCAGCGTGCAGCCGGTAGGCTGACGGGGTAGTCCACGTGTTCCACCGGGAGGCCCCTGTTGACCGATCTCGTCGACACCACAGAGATGTACCTGCGCACGATCCTCGACCTCGAAGAAGAGAACATCGTGCCGCTTCGTGCGCGCATCTCCGAGCGTCTCGGCCACTCCGGTCCGACCGTGTCGCAGACCATCGCCCGCATGGAACGCGACGGTCTCGTCGTCGTGTCCGGCGACCGTCACCTCGAGCTCACGCACGACGGGCGAGCCAAGGCGACGCACGTCATGCGCAAGCACCGTCTCGCCGAGCGCCTGCTCGCCGACGTGATCGGCCTCGACTGGGCCTACGTCCACGACGAGGCCTGCCGGTGGGAGCACGTCATGAGCGAACAGGTCGAACGTCGCCTGCTCGACATGCTCGACCACCCGACCGAGTCGCCTTACGGCAACCCGATCCCGGGGCTCGACGAACTCGGCGACTCACCCGCGGGGCGCTTCCTCGACGGCGTGGTCAACCTCGTGGCCGTGCTCGCGGAGCACCCCGAGGGCGTCACTCGTCCGATCCGTCGCCTGGCCGAGCCCGTCCAGTTCGAACCCGAGCTGCTGCAGCAGCTGCAGGGCGCGGGCGTGCTGCCCGGCGGCATCGCGACCCTCCGCTCGGCGGGGTCGTACGTGTTCGTCAAGGTCGAAGGTCACGACGAGGGTCTCGAACTGCCGACCGAGGTCGCGCAGCACATCTACGTGGGGCTCTGACCCACCCACCGAGTTCTGACCGGCCCGACGGGTCGCGCGGGATTCTTGCGTTCGTGCCCCGCGCCTCCTGCGATCTGCGCCGGATCACGCACTCGTTTACCGATTCGTTACAAATATCCCTCTCGAGGATGATTCCCCAGGGTTCGCTCGGCTACAGTCGCTGAGTCCCCAGGCCACTGAACCGGCCGCCGGACCCGTGGCAGGACGTCTCTCACGCCCGTCTCCTGCCGTGTGTCGTCGCGATACGAACGAACGGACGGGACAGCTTCCCGAAAGCTGTCGAGATGCAGGAGACCCTTCCTCTTGACCCTCCCCGGCTCAGACCACACCCCCGACGTGCGCCCGAACCGCACCGTCGCCACCCGCACCCCCGCCGACCTGCCGACCCGCTCGTCGCTGCGCCGCGCCCAGGCCGCTGCCGCACCCGCCGCCCGCTCGGGCCGCCCGTCGGTCAAGCGCAGCGTGGTCTCGGTGACCGTGATGACCCTGACCGCCGGCCTGATCGGCACGATGGCCCTGCCGGCCTTCGCGTCGAACCCCGCCGCCGCGAACGACCCGAGCGTCGGCGCGGCGTCGACGAGCGTCTCGACCAGCCACGCCCAGAGCGTCGCGGTCGCCGACGACGTCGCCCTGGCCGACGCCACCCGCGACGGTTACACCGCGACGTCGCAGGCCGACCTCAACGCGGCGGCCCTGGCCACCCAGCGCGAGGCCGAGCGTGCCGCCTTGGCCGCGAGCTACGCCAGCTACACCGGACCGACGGCTGCCGAGAACGTGGCCGCCTCGGCGAGCGGCGCCGTGGCGACGCCCGGTGCGTTCAGCCTCAGTGCGGTGTACAACACGGCCCTGCAGTACGTGGGCACCCCCTACGTCTTCGGCGGAGCGACCCCGGCCGGCTTCGACTGCTCGGGTTTCGTCATGTACGTGTACTCGCAGTACGGCATCTCGCTGCCGCACTCGGTCACGCGTCAGGGCGCGATGGGCACGCCGATCTCGGCGGCCGAGGCGCAGCCCGGGGACGTCATCATCTTCGACGACGGGTCACACGACGGGTTCTACGCCGGCAACGGCATGATCCTCGATGCACCCAAGCCCGGTGGGTCGGTCAGCGTGCGACCGCTGTGGACCTCCGCGGTTCACTACGTGCGCTACGGGGCGTAGGTGACCCGCGCCTCCTGCGCCTGAACACCCTGTGAAGAGCCGCCCTGCCCCTTGGCAGAGCGGCTCTTCGGGGCTTAGCCTGGCGATCTCGGAGTTCCGCTGAGACCAGGAGCGTCAGATGCCTCGTTCGACCGCCACCCGCACCATGGGTGCGCTGTCGCACGAGCACATACGACACCCCGCCATGTGACAGAGCACCGTCCCCGTGACGGTGCTTTTTTCGTATCGGCGGGCCTGCTGGGCCTGCGCCACCCCGAGAGATCGAATCCCTGGAAGCCGTCCAGGGTGCTTCGAAAGGGAAAGCATGCGCACTCTCGTCCTGAACGCCGGTTACGAGCCCCTCGCCGTGGTCTCCGACCGGCGGGCCCTCGTCCTCGTCATGAGCCAGAAGGCGACCGTCGTCGCCGCCGATGCGGAGCACCCCGTGCTCGGGGCGGTGACGTCCTGGGATCGCCCGTCGGTGATCGTGCTGACGCGGTACGTGCGCATCCCGCACACGCGGCAGATCCCCGTCTCGCGGCGGGGCGTCATGCGGCGTGACTCGCACCGTTGCGCCTACTGCGGGCGCTCGGCGACGACGATCGACCACGTGCAGCCACGGTCACGGGGTGGGGCGGACAGCTGGGAGAACCTCGTCGCGTGCTGCCTCAAGTGCAACAACCTCAAGAGCGACCGCACCCCGCACGAGATGGGCTGGGAGCTGCTGTTCACGCCGAAGCCGCCGCACGGGGTCGGCTGGGTCGTGCGCGGCATGGAGCGGACGCAGGCGGACTGGGACGAGTACCTCGCGGCCGCGTGAGGCTCGGCCTGCCTCGTGCGGGCCGGCGGTCGGACTGCTTCGCACCGCGTCTCGTGCATCACACCGCGACTAGTCGGGGTGTACTGCACGAAGCGCGGTGCAATGGTCTCGTCGGCCGGACGGCAGGAGGCGCGGCTTCGGTAGACTCGGACTGTCAGCCTCTGTAGCTCAATGGAAGAGCAGTTCCGTCCTAAGGAAAGGGTTGGGGGTTCGAGTCCCTCCAGGGGCACCTGACGTCGCTTCGCGACGATGCCCCGGGAGGGACTCGAACCCCTGAGGCCCCGCGCTTCGCGCGCCCGTCCAGGGGCACCTGACGTCGCTTCGCGACGATGCCCCGGGAGGGACTCGAACCCCTGAGGCCCCGCACTCCGCGCGCCCGTCCAGGGGCACCTGACGTCGCTTCGCGACGATGCCCCGGGAGGGACTCGAACCCTGAGGCCCCGCACTCCGCGCGCCCGTCCAGGGGCACCTGACGTCGCTTCGCGACGATGCCCCGGGAGGGACTCGAACCCCTGAGGCCCCGCGCTTCGCGCGCCCGTCCAGGGGCACTCCTCGCCGGCGCCGATCGGCTACGCAGGAAGCTCGGGGAGGGCCAGGAGTGCGATGCCGAGCGCAGCCGCCACTGCTCCCAACGCGGTGATCGCCACGCCCGGCAGGGCGCTGCCGCCGTCCCGCTGCCGGACGATCAGGACTCCGCCGACGATGCCGACGAGCCCCAGGGCGAGGAGGGTGATCGAGAACACCATGAGGAGCCTTCCGGTTGGTGGGAACGGTGCCGACATCGCCGAGCCTGCGTCGGGGGGAGCGCTTGGTCCACACGCCACCGGGAGTGTCCGTCCGAGCTCAGACGACCGGGAGTAACGCTACCTGGAGGCCGGGGTCAGGGAAGGGCCAGAGTGGGCTCATGCCGACCGCCGCAGAGAACGCCCGCACGACCCGCTACGACCGGCAGATCGGTCGCCGCGACCTCACCGAGTGGCGATCGAGGCCGGGCCAGCGGCTCGCGTCGCGGCACAAGACCGTCGCGCAGAAGGTCGGCGCGCGCCGCGCCCTCGTCGCGACGCTCGCCGTCGGGGGCGGCATCGCGATCGCCGCGACCGCCGGGGCCGCCTACATCTACGACGGCGTGACGGGCCGCGATGGCATCGAGAGCCTCGACCGGCCGGCGCTCGAGCGCGCGAAGAAGCTCCGCTCGCCGGCGACGAACGGCACGGCCGCCGCCATCGCCCATGTCTTCGGACCCGTCGTCCTGCCCGCCGTCACCGTCGGAGCCGCCGCGGCCTTCGGCTTCCGGGACCGCCACCCCAGCCCCGTCGCCCTCGTCGTGGCGGCCGGCGCCGGCTCGCTCGCCATGACGGTCGTCGGCAAGAAGCTCATCAAGCGCAACCGGCCCGACCGGCACGAAGCCATCCCGCCGTACGAGAAATCCCCGTCATTCCCGTCGGGCCACACCCTGAACACGACCACGATCCTCGGCGTGCTCGCCTACCTCCTCGCCCTGCGGCAGGAGAAGCAGGCGCCGCAGGTCGCCCTCGTGGGGGCTGCGGCCGGGACGGCCGGCGTCGTGGGGTTGTCCCGCGTGCTGCTCGGGGCCCACTGGTTCACCGACGTGGCCGTCGGCTGGGTCAGCGGCATCGGCTGGCTCTCGCTGATCGTCACGAGCCACCGCCTCTACCTCAGCACCCAGGACGACGACGACGTCCACGAGTGACGGCCGTGCGGCCGGCGTGACCCTCGAGGCGGCCGTGCGCCGCGCCTCCTCGTCCTGGGCCTCCGCCTGGGCCGGAGGCGCCGAGCGTCACGCGCGGTCGTGCAGCGTGACCTGGTAGCCGTCGGGGTCGACGAAGGTGAAGGTGCGGCCGAAGGGGCCGTCGACCGGTGCGGTGGCGATCTCGACGTCGGCGGCGACCAGGGCGTCGTGGATGGCCTGCGCGTCGGAGGCGAGCAGCCAGAGGCCGACCCCGCGACCGAGCGGCGCCGCGTCGAGGTCGACGCCGGGCAGCGGGCCGCGCACGGCGAAGGCGATCGGCGTCGTGGCGAAGACGACCGCGTGCGGCGGGCCGTCCTGCCGGGTGAGACCGAGGTGTGCTTCGTAGAACGCGGCCGAGCGCTCGACGTCGCGGACCTGGAGGGAGATGAAGTCGGGACCGGTGGCGGTCATGGTGCGCCTGCTCTCGCGTCGGAGGTGAGTGTCAGTTAGCTGACATCTAGGAACCTATGTCAGACTACTGACATGAGTCAAGTCGGATCGGCGATCGACCTCGAGACCTCGGTGGGCTACCTGCTGAAAGAGGCGTCGAGCGCTCTGCGCGCCGCCATGGAGGCCGAGCTGCGTCCGCTCGGCATGACCATCACGCACTACTCGTGCCTCGAGCTGCTCGCGCAGCGGCCCGGGCTGTCGAACTCCGAGCTCGCCCGCGGGGCCTTCGTCACCCGTCAGTCGATGAACGTCCTGCTGCAGGCGCTCGAGCATGACGGGTTCGTGCGGCGAGCCGACCGCGCGCCGTCGGGGCGGGCGTTGCCGACCGAGCTGACGGCGGAGGGGCGACGTCAGCTGACGGTCGCCAGCGCGGCCGTCCGCGGAGTCGAGGACAAGATGACGGCGGGGCTCACGCCGGCCGCGCGTCGACAGGTGGCCGAGGCGCTGCGGGGGTTCGCCACGGCGCTGCGCCGACCGACGTGATCCGGGCTCGTCGCGTCGCGCCGCCGGTGTCGCGCCGGGTGCGGGTCAGGCGCTCTCGCGCCACATGATCTCGGTCGGCAGCAGGACCCCGGTGCGCGTCCCGTCGGCCCCGCCGAGTTGGTCGAGTACCTGGCGGGCGGCCCGCCGGCCCAGCTCTTCGGCGGGCTGGCGCACGGTCGAGAGGGGCGGCGTGCAGCGCAGTGCCCAGGAGCTGTCGTCGAAGCCGACGATCCCGAGGTCGCCGGGCACCGAGATCCCGCGCCGGTGGAGGACGTCGAGGGCCCCGGCGGCGACGGCGTCCGACGCCGCGAAGACCCCGTCGACCCGGGGGTCCCGCGCGAGCAACTCGGTCATGCCGTCGACGCCGGCCGCGTAGCTGTAGAACGGGTTGCGCACCACGAGGTCCGGGTCGAAGAGGTCGCCGAGCGCGGCACGGAAACCTGCGAGGCGGTCCTCGCCCGAGTCACGGTCGAGCCCGGAGGCGAGCATGCCGACCCGGGTGCGTCCCGTCGAGACGAGTCGGCGCACGATCGCCTCGGCGGCGGCCTGGTTGTCGATGCCGATGAACGGGATGTCGGGAGCGTCGCTCGGGTGGCCGACGAACGAGGCCGCCAGCCCGAGCTCGGCGACGGCCTGAGAGATGGGGTCGCCCGTCCGGGCGGACAGGATGATCGCCCCGTCGACGAAGCCGCCGCGCAGGTACTCGACCACGCGGTCGCTGTCGCGCTGGGAGTCGATCATCAGCGTGACGAGTTGGTGGTCGGCCTGGGATAGAACGGAGTTGGTGCCGATCAGGATGTTGCCGATGTTCGGGTCGTCGAGCACGACCGAATGAGGCTCGTGGACGATCAGCGCGATCGCTCGTGACCGCTGGGTGACGAGGTTGCGCGCCGCCGCGTTGCGGACGTAGCCCACCTTGGCCACGGCGGCCTCGACGGCCTCGCGCGCCTGGTGCGAGACGTACGGTTCGTTGTTCAGCACGCGCGACACGGTGCCCCGGGAGATGCCGGCCTCGGCGGCCACGTCGTGGATCGTGGCACGCCGACGCGGAGATCTCGGACCGGGCATGTCGGTCACCCTAGCGGAGCCCGGGACGCACGGGATCGTTCCCCGGAGGACGAAGGACGGACGGCCGGTTGGGTAACCGTACGATCACGGTCGGCCCCTCCGCTTTGACAAACCGGCGGCCGTGGGCTTAGCTCTGTGAACGTTCCCAGAAAGTGCTGCCCGATCCTTCGGGCCCCGCTCTGGGAACGATCACAGAAACCCTGTGAACCTTCGCCGTCGAAGGGCCTCCGGCCGTTCGTGAAGGACACCCGCCGAAGAAGCCGAGGCCCCGTGTGACCCAGACTGCTGCCGAGCCCGCCGTCGTCGCCCCGCCGTCCCCGCGTTCGGCCAGACCGCGGAAGCCGTTCCGGTACCGCAAGGCGATCGCGATCTTCATCGTCCCCTTCGCGGCGCTCTTCGCGGCGTTCTACCTGACACCCATCCTCTACGCCGTCTTCCAGTCGCTGCAGAAGGTCGAACGCGAGGGCACGTTCGGCGCCCCGACCCAGGTCTTCGGCGGCCTCTCGCAGTACGCGTTGGTCTTCCAGAACACCGAGTTCTGGTCGTCCATCGGCCGGGTGCTGCTCTTCGGCGTCGTCCAGGTCCCGGTGATGCTGCTGCTCGCGCTGCTCTTCGCGCTGCTGCTCGACTCGCCCTTGCTGCGCGGCAAGCGGTTCTTCCGTCTCGCGTTCTTCGCGCCCTACGCCGTGCCGGGCGTCATCGCCGCGATCATGTGGGGCTACCTCTACTCGCCGAGCCTCTCGCCGTTCTCGGCCGTCACGTCGCGGGCCGGCCTCCTCGACGGCGGCACGGTGCTCTGGGCCGTGGCCAACGTCGTCACCTGGGTGTTCGTCGGCTACAACATGCTGATCATCTACTCGTCGCTCCTCGCGATCCCCACCGAGATCTACGAGGCGGCCCGCCTCGACGGGGCCTCGCAGTGGCGCATCGCCGTGGCGATCAAGATCCCGCTGGTCGTCCCGGCGATCGTGCTGACCGCCGTCTTCTCGGTCATCGGCACCCTGCAGCTGCTGACCGAACCCCTGGTCTTCCGCCAGTTCACGTCGACCATCTCGTCGACCTTCACGCCGAACATGCTCGTGTACTCGACGTCCTCGGTGCCCAACTTCAACCTCGCGGCGGCGTTCAGCGTCGTCCTCGCGGTCGCCACGTTCATCCTCTCGATCGGGTTCCTCCGGTTGACCCAGCGGAAGGCCGACCAGTGACCGTCGACGCTCCCATCCGTCCCGCCCAGTCGTTCGACGACGCGACGACCCCTGCACGTCGACGGGGCGGGGGGCCCCGTGAGAGCGTGATGTCGCGAACGGCCGCCATGGTCATCATGGGCGCCTTCACCCTGTACTTCCTCGTGCCGATCTTCTGGCTGCTGGTGTCGTCGACCAAGACGCTCGACAACTTCAACTCGAGCGCCGCCCTCTGGTTCTCGCCGACGTCGGCGCAGGACTTCGTCGGCAACGTCGGCCGGCTGTTCACGTACAACGACGGCATCTTCCCGCGGTGGATGCTCAACAGCATCGTCTACGCGACGGTCGCCGGCGCGCTCGGCACGATCCTCTCGGCGATGTGCGGCTACGCCCTGGCCAAGTACCGCTTCTGGGGTCGCGAGGCGCTGTTCAACATCTTCCTGGGCGGCGTGCTCGTGCCGGCGACGGCCCTGGCGCTGCCGCTGTTCCTGATCTTCAGCAAGGTCGAACTGACCGACACCTTCTGGGCGGTGTTCCTGCCCAGCATCGTGAGCCCGTTCGGCGTGTACCTCAGCCGCATCTACGCGGCGTCGAGCGTCCCCGACGAGATCGTCGAAGCCGCGCGCATCGACGGCTCGAGCGAACTGCGCACGTTCTTCACCGTGGCGATCCGGCTGATGTCGCCCGCCCTCGTGACGGTGTTCCTGTTCCAGTTCGTCGCGATCTGGAACAACTTCTTCCTGCCGCTCGTAATGCTGCGCTCGCAAGAGCTCTTCCCGGTGACCCTCGGCCTCTACACCTGGAACTCCAACGTCAGCCAGTACCCCGAGCTGCGCACCCTGGTGCTCGTCGGCGCACTGGTGTCGATCGTCCCCCTGCTCGTCGCCTTCCTCAGCCTGCAGCGCTTCTGGCGCAGCGGCCTCGGGTCCGGCGGCCTCAAGTAAGCGACCCGTCCTGCTCCACCGACCCGCACCTCCTCGACCTCCACTCCGCAAGGCAACGACGTCGTTCCCTCCCGTGGCCGGCTCTTCCCGGCTCCGCACCCCGATTGGAATCCAGATGAAGAAATCACGAGTCCTCACGATCGCGGCAGCCGCCGTGGTCTCGACCATCGCCCTCGCCGGTTGCAGCTCCGGCAGTGACGGGGGTTCCGGCTCCGCCGAGGCCGCCTCGTGCGAGCCCTCCGACGGCAACGTCACCCTCAACTTCACGACCTGGGTGCCGAACATGGACAAGGTCGTCGCGCTCTGGAACGAGGAGAACCCCGACATCCAGGTCAAGGTCTCGATCGTGCCGAACGGCAACAGCGGCACCTACCAGAACTTCTTCAACCAGCTGCAGGCCGGCAACGCCCCCGACATCGGGCAGGTCGAGTACGACACGCTGCCCGCGTTCCGCGTGCAGGACGGTCTGGCGAACATCGCCTCGTGCGACGGCGTCTCGGACGCGAAGGCCGACTACGCCGACGGCCTCTGGAACCAGGTCACCTTCGGCGAGGCCGACTCGGTCTACGCGATCCCGCAGGACTCGGGCCCCATGGCGCTGTACTACCGCAAGGACCTCTTCGAGCAGGCCGGCCTCGACGTCCCCACCACGTGGGAGCAGTACGCCGAGGACGCGGTGAAGATCAAGGAGCTGGGCGGCAGCATCACGAACTTCGCCAAGGGTGACGTGAACCAGTTCGCCGGTCTGGTCTCGCAGGCCGGCGGCCAGTGGTTCGACACCGCGGACGGCACCTGGCAGGTCGACATGGGCGACGAGGCCTCGACGAAGGTCGCCGCCTACTGGCAGGACCTCATCTCGAAGGACCTCGTCACGACCCTGCCGAGCTTCACCGACGAGTGGAACAACGCCTACAACACCGACCAGGACTGGACCTGGGTCTCGGCCGTCTGGGGTGCCAACACCATCTCGAGCGGTGCCCCCGACACGAGCGGCAAGTGGGCCGTCGCGCCCATGCCGCAGTGGAAGGACGGCGAGTCCGCGTCGGCCGCCTGGGGCGGATCGTCGAACGTCGTCTTCAAGGGCAGCGAGCACCCCGCCGAGGCGTCCAAGTTCCTCGTGTGGTTGAACACCTCGACCGAGTCGCTCGAGGCGCTGAACAAGGAGGCCAACCTCTACCCGGCCTCCACGACCGGCGCCGACCTGCCGGCCCTGACCTCGGGCGTCGAGTTCTACGGCGACCAGGCCATCTACGAGGACTTCGCGAAGGCCGCCGAGAACATCCAGCCCTTCACGTGGGGCCCGACGATGACGCAGACCTACAGCGACATCTCGGACGGCTTCGGGGCTGCCGCCTCGGGTGACGGGACCCTGCTCGACGCCCTGAAGTCGGGCCAGGACAAGACCATCGCCGCGATGAAGGCCCAGTCGATCACCGTCGAGTAGCGACGATTCGAGGAGGCGCGGTGTCGGTGACCCCGGCACCGCGCCTCCTTCGCGTCCGGGCGGGGGCACTCGTCACGCGGTGCCCCTTGCGGTGTCGCCCATCAGGCTGCGCCCGAGGGAGACGGTCCCCGCGTCGTCCGCGTAGTGGCCGTAGGCCGCGATCGGTCGGTAGCCCGCCGACTCGTAGAGGCGGATCGCGGTGTCGTGGGCCACGTTCGTCTCGATCACCATGTCGGCGACGCCGGCGTCCGCGGCCGACCGTTCGAGCCAGTGCAGCACGAGCCGGGACAACCCCTGCCCGCGACGGTCGGGCCGCACGTACATCCGCTTCAGCTCGGCGCGGCCGTCGGGCAGCAGGCGCCAGGCTCCCAGGGCCACGGGCTCGCCGGTCTCGTAGGCCACGGCGAACGTGCCCCTCGGCAGCTCGAACTCGGAGCGGTCGATCGGGCTGTCGTCGCGCCCGCCGTAGATCTCGACGTACAGCTCTTGCAGTCCCTCGACGAGCAGCTGCACGTCGGGGTGGTCGTAGGGGCGGGGTTCGATGCTCGTCGCGGGCGCCGGAGTGGTCACCGGACCATCTTCGCCGATCGTCGGAGATCGGGCTCGGCCCGGCGCGGCCCGGGTGGACTCGGCCCGGCTCGGGTCGGTTCGCCCCGGTGCGTCAGCCCGCGTCGCGCCCGGTCACCCGGTCGAGACCGGACGAGGAGGCGCGGCGCGCGTCCTCGAGGTCGCACCCGAGGGTGACGAGCACGCGGGCGACCAGCTCGACCGTCCACCCGGGGGTGACGAGCTCGGGGCTCGACCACCAGGTGTGCAGTCCGCCGAGGAGGCTGCCGCCGACCAGGGACAGCGCCAGGTCGACGTCCAGCTCGGCGAACGACCCCGCGGCCTGCCCGGCCTCGACGAGCGCCCGCGCCTGCGGCACCAGCGCCGCCTCGGCGTCGAGCAGGCGCAGCCCGTTGCGCGCGACTACCACGGCCACGGCCGGGTCGCTCTGCGCCAGCCCGAGCACCACGTGCATCGCGATCGCCGCCGTCGTCACGGGGGAGTCGGCCGTGTGCCCGAGCGCCGCCATCCGTTCGGTCTGCGCGTTCAGAACGCTCTGCACGGCTTCGTCGAACAACTCGTCCTTGCCGGCGAAGTGGTTGTAGAACGTGCCGAGGCCGACGTCCGCCAGCTGCGTGATCTCGGCGACGGGGACGGCGGCGTAGTCGGCCCGTCGGAGCAGGGCGACGCCGGCCTCCACCAGCTTGCGACGCGTCTCGCGGGTGCGGCGGGACGTCCTCGAGGCGTCGACCCGCGCCTCCTCGTCGTCCGGTTTCACAGGGGCCTTTCACGTGTCTGGCGGGATGTCTGGCTACATTCTGTCATGACTGACGAATTCGTCAGTTCTGACGATTCCATCTCAGGAGGCACCATGCCCGACGTGACCATCAGCGCCGCCCGCCCGGACCAGCTCGACTCCGCCGCCGCCGTGCTCGCCGAGGGGTTCCGCGACGATCCCGTCATGCTCGGGTTCGTCCCGCGGGGACCACGTCGCCATGCGCGCCTGGTCGACCTCTTCGCGGCGATGATGCGCTCGATCCCGACGGGCCGTCGTGCGGTCGACGTGGCCGTCGTCGACGGCGACGGGGACGTCGTGGGCGCGGCCGTCTGGGAGGCGCCGCGCACCCGAGCGTCGTCGGCGCTGCGCCTGCCGGTGGCGTGGGCGGAGCTCGGGCAGCTGCCGCGGTACCTGCGCGCGCTCGGGCTCGGCGGGCTCGTGCCGGCGGCCCGCCACCAGTCGACGCTGGCGGCACCCCGCCCGCGGCTGCCGCACTGGTACCTCGGCGAGATCGCGGTCGGCGACGCGGCTCGGGGGCTCGGCGTCGGCACCTCGTTGATCGAGCACCGCCTCGCGACCGTCGACGAGCGCGGTGAGGCCGCGTACCTCGAGTCGTCGACCGAGCGGAACCGGGCGCTCTACCGGCGGATGGGCTTCGTCGAGCTGGGGCCGATCCCGGGGCTGCCCGGTGCGACGCCCGCCGCGATGTGGCGCCCGGCGACGCGGACGACCTGAGCCGCGCGGACGGGCCGTCCAGACGCGGCATGTATCTTCATGTCGAGAGACTTCTGCGCGGTAGCGTAGGGGCAGCACCACCGAGCACACGCATGCCCGACCACGAGGGAGCACCTGCCGCATGGCGAAGATCATCTACACGCTGACCGACGAGGCGCCGATGCTGGCGACCTACTCGTTCCTGCCCATCATCCAGGCCTACGCCAAGACCGCGGGGGTCGACGTCGAGACCCGCGACATCTCGCTGGCGGCCCGCATCATCAGCCAGTTCCCCGAGCGCCTCACCGACGAGCAGCGCCAGGGCGACGCCCTGGCCGAGCTCGGAGCCCTGGCGAAGACGCCCGAGGCCAACATCATCAAGCTGCCGAACATCTCGGCCTCGATGCCGCAGCTCAAGGCCGCGGTGGCAGAACTCCGGTCGCAGGGCTACGACCTCCCCGAGTACCCCGACTCGCCGTCGACCGACGCAGAGCGCGACGTCAAGGCCCGCTACGACAAGGTCAAGGGCAGCGCGGTCAACCCCGTGCTGCGCGAGGGCAACAGCGACCGCCGCGCCCCCCTGTCGGTCAAGAACTACGCCCGCAAGCACCCGCACCGCATGGGCGCCTGGACGGCCGACTCGAAGACGAACGTCGCGACCATGGGCGTCGACGACTTCCGCTCGAACGAGAAGACCGTCGTCATCCCGGCCGACGACACCCTGCGCATCGAGTTCGTCGGCGCCGACGGCGAGACCCGTGTGCTGCGCGAGTCGATCCCCGTGCTGGCCGGCGAGGTCGTCGACGGCACCGTGCTGCACGTCGCCGCGCTGCACGAGTTCCTCGCCGCACAGATCGCCCGGGCCGAGGCCGAGGGCGTCCTGTTCTCGGTGCACCTCAAGGCCACGATGATGAAGATCAGCGACCCGATCCTCTTCGGTCACGTGATCCGTGCGTTCTTCCCGCGGGTGTTCGAGCAGTACGGAGCCGACCTGAAGGCCGCCGGGCTCGACCCGGCGAACGGCCTCAACGGCATCCTGCAGGGCCTCGCGGCGCTGCCGAACGGCGCCGAGATCAAGGCCGCGTTCGACGCTGGGCTCGCCGACGGGCCCGACCTCGCCATGGTCGACTCCGACAAGGGCGTCACCAACCTCCACGTGCCGAGCGACGTCATCGTCGACGCGTCGATGCCTGCGATGATCCGCGCCTCGGGTCACATGTGGGGCCCCGACGGCGGCGAGCACGACACCCTCGCGGTCATCCCCGACTCGAGCTACGCCGGCATCTACCAGGCCGTGCTCGACGACTGCCGCGCGAACGGCGCCTTCGACCCCGCCACCATGGGCTCGGTGCCGAACGTCGGCCTCATGGCCCAGGCCGCCGAAGAGTACGGCTCGCACGACAAGACCTTCGAGGTGCCCGGCGACGGCACCGTCCGCGTCGTGAACCAGGCCGGCGAGACGCTGATCGAGCACGAGGTCGCCACGGGCGACATCTGGCGCGCCTGCCAGACGAAGGACGTCCCGATCCGCGACTGGGTCAAGCTCGCGGTCACCCGTGCGCGCGCCAGCCGGACGCCCGCCGTGTTCTGGCTCGACGAGACCCGTGCCCACGACGCCACCCTGATCGGGCTCGTACGCACCTACCTCGCCGAGCACGACACCGAGGGGTTGCAGATCGAGATCCTCTCGCCCGTCGACGCGATGGCGTTCTCGCTCGAGCGCATCCGCCGCGGCGAGGACACCATCTCGGTCACCGGCAACGTGCTGCGCGACTACCTGACCGACCTGTTCCCCATCATGGAGCTCGGCACCTCGGCCAAGATGCTCTCGGTCGTGCCGCTCATCAACGGCGGCGGCCTCTTCGAGACGGGTGCCGGCGGTTCCGCCCCGAAGCACGTCTCGCAGCTCGTCGAGCAGGACTACCTGCGCTGGGACAGCCTGGGCGAGTTCCTCGCGCTCGCCGTCAGCTTCGAGCACCTGGCCACGTCGACCGACAACGCGCGGGCGCAGATCCTCGCCGACACGCTCGACCGTGCCACCGGCACCTTCCTCGACGAGAACAAGTCGCCCGGCCGCAAGCTCGGCTCGATCGACAACCGCGGCAGCCACTTCTACCTGGCGAAGTACTGGGCCGACGAGCTCGCCGCCCAGACCGGCGACGCCGAACTGGCCGCCGCGTTCGCCGGGCTGGCCGCCACCCTCGGCGGGGCCGAAGAGGCGATCGTCGCCGAGCTGATCGCACCCCAGGGCACGGCCGTCGACATCGGGGGCTACTACCACCCCGACGCCGCCAAGACCGAGGCCGTGATGCGCCCGTCGCACACGCTGAACGAGGCGCTCGCGACGCTGTAGGTCGCGAAGCTCTCGAGAACAGGAGGCGCGGTGCCGGTCGGCTCCGCGCCTCCTGCCGTCCGTCGGGTCGCTCGCCCGTCGGGTCGGTCGTCCGTCAGGTCGGTCGCCCGTCGGGTTCGGGAAGGTGGCGGGCCCGGCTGCCACCGTCCGGATCGAGTGGGCAGGAGATGCTCCTCGTGGGCCGCCGAGCAGCATCTTCTGCCCACTCGGCCCCGACCCCGGCCCCGCCTCACCCGACCTCATCTGGTGAGTGGGCAGGAGATGCTCTTCGTGGGGCGCCGAGAAGCATCTTCTGCCCACTCGGCCCCCTGTGCGGGCGGGGTGGAGCGGGCAGGCGTCAGGGGTGCAGGGCGTGGCGGGCGGTGGCGCGGACGGCGTCGGTGACGGCGTCGAGGAGGGGCGAGGCGAGGGTCCAGCGCTGCCAGAAGAGGGGCACGTCGACCGGGTCGGCGGGCGCCAGCTCGACCAGGCGGCCGCCGTCGAGTTCGGGGCCGGCCTGGGCCTCGGGGAGCATGCCCCAGCCGAGGCCGAGCACGACGGCCCGGGCGAAGTCGGCCGACGCGGGCACGTGGTGCCGGGGCGCGAGCGGTTCACGGCCCGTGAGGCGTCGCACGAAGTCGTGCTGCAGGTCGTCCGTACGGTCGAAGACCACCATCGGGGCACGGTCGAGCCTTCCGTGGTCGAGCGGCCCACGGTCGAGCCTCTCGTGGCCGAGCGGCCCGCGGGCCGCCGTCTGGGGGTCGTCCGGCTCGCCGCCCAGCCACCGCTCGACGAAACCGGGGCTCGCGACGGCGCGGTACCGCATGACGCCGAGCGGCTCCGAGCTGCAGCCCTGCACGGGCTCGCGGGTCGCGGTGACCGCGGCGAGCACGTCTCCCGACCGCAGCAGCTCGGCCGTGTGCTGCTGATCGGCTCGGCGCAGGTCGAACACCACCGGCACGGTCGGCGGGACGGCGGCCGCCGCGTCGAGGAACCAGGTCGCCGTCGAGTCGGCGTTGACGGCGATCGGCAGGGTCGTGGGGACGGGATCGTCGGATGCGTCGTCGGCGCCGTCGCCTCCGTCGGGCCGACCACCGCCGAGCCGGGCGAGGGCGTCCGAGGTGAGCAGGTCGACCTGGCGGGCGTGGCGGAGCAGCACGTCGCCGGCGTCGGTCGTGGTGACCGGCGTCGTCCGACGCAACAACACCTGCCCGGCCGCACGTTCGAGCTGCTTGATGCGCTGCGACACGGCGGACTGCGTCACGTGCAGGCGTCGCGCGGCCGCCTCGAAGGTGCCCTCGTCGACGATCGTGCGCAGGGTGTCCAGCTGGTCGAGTGCGAAACGGGCCATGAGCAGAGGTTATGCAGCATCGCGAACATGAGTTGGCGCGATACGTCGGGGCGGCTCTAGCGTGGCGTCATGACCTTCGCGACCGTGCTGCCCGCCGTCCTGTTCGGCTTCGGCACGAGCCTCGCCCTCATCGTCGCGATCGGTGCCCAGAACGCCTATGTGCTGCGTGTCGGACTCCAGGCCGTGACCCGGGTCGTCGTGCCCGTCGTCGTGGTCTGCGCCGTGAGCGACGCCGTGCTGATCAGCGCCGGGGTGGCGGGGGTCGGAGCGCTCGTCGAGGCCGCTCCGCAGGCGGTGGTCGTCGTCCAGCTCGTCGGGGCCGGGTTCCTGCTGGTCTACGGCGCCTTCGCGGCGAAGCGGGCGATCCGCCCGGTCGGAGCGCTGACGGTCGACGTCGCGCCGGAGTCGGCTCGCGTCGGCGTCACCGCAGGAGGCGCGGTGCCGGCCGACGGCACCCCGCCCGTCGCGCAGGGTCCCCGCCCACCGGCCGCGCGCGTCGTCACGCCCGCCCGGGTCGTCCCGGCCGTCCTCGGCGCCCTCGCCTTCACCTGGCTCAACCCCCACACCTACCTCGACACGATCGTCTTCCTCGGCTCCGTCGCGAACCACCAGCCGCCCGAGCTGCGTTGGTGGTTCGCGGCCGGGGCGATCGCGGGGAGTCTCGTGTGGTTCTCGGCGCTGGGGTTCGGCGCGCGCCTCCTGCGTCCCCTGTTCGCGAAGCCGGTCGCCTGGCGGGTGCTCGACGCGGTGATCGCCGTCGTCATGGTCGCGCTCGGGCTGCGGCTGCTGTTCGGGCTCTGACGGTGCCAGGTCGGTCGGCCCGGTCCGATGTCGAGCCGGCCCGACGTCAGGCCGGACGCTCGGCGACGGCTCGCTGCCAACGGACGAGCATGACCCGCGCGTAGTGCACCGCCGACACGTAGTGGAACGCCAGTCCGACCAGGAAGACCAGGTACCCCACGCCGATGACGGCCGTCCACTCGGGGCCGTCGAGCGCCACCCCGAGCAGCAGCACCGCCAGGCCGACGAAGCACAGGCCCGTGCGCAGCCGCCCGGCCCACCACACCGGCAGCGCCGGGTCGCCGCGGAAGGCCAGCACCGCTCCGATCGCGAGCAGCACGTCCGGCACCATCAGCAGCACGGCCTCCTGCCAACCGAAGACGTCGGCCGTCGCGAACGCCACGGCCACGACGACGACGGTCAGCCGGTCGGCCACGGGGTCCAGCCACGACCCGAGCACCGAGACGGAGTCGGTGCGCCTGGCCACGAACCCGTCGAGCCAGTCGGTCGCGAACACGACCGCGATCACCACGAGGGCCGGCCACCAGAGCTCGGCGATCAGCAGACCGGCGAAGACCGGCAACAGCAGGAGGCGCGCAGCCGTGATCGCGTTGGGCACGGTCCGCCAGTCGTCCACCTCGAAGAGGCGGTGGCGCAGGGCTCCGAGCCGACGGGACGACAGGTGCTCCGCGACGAACTCGCCCGACGCAGCCGCACCCGCGACGACGGGATCGGCCACGGCGTGCCCGGCCGCGTGGACGGCGGACGCGACGGGTCCGCGGTCGTCGACCCGCGCCTCCTCGTCCACTGCGTCGTCAAGGGTCTCAGCGTCGTCGCGGGCCCCCGCGTCGTCGCGGGCCTCCGCGTCGTCGGCCGCGACCGTCTCGTCGACCGTGCCGTCCGCCGTGTCGACTGCGGCCGCGCGACGCCGGCGCACGAGCCGCACGACGAACACGATCGCGACGACCACCGCGGCTCCGATCAGCGCCCACGACGAGAACTGCCCGAGGTACTCCTGCGCCGCCTCGAGCGACGACCGCAGCAGGAACCCGATGCCGACGTAGACGGCGGCCCAGGTCAGTGCCCCGCCGAACGACGCGGGCAGGAACGACCGGTAGGGCACCTTCGCGACCCCGGCCGCCGCCGGCGTGAGGGTGCGGACCACGGGCACGAGGCGGGTGAGGAACACCGCGGCCGCCCCTCGCCGCTCGAGGACGGCCACGGCACGGTCCCAGCTGTCGACGCCGATCCGGCGGATGATGCGCGTGTCCCGGAACCCCGTGCCGAAGCGGCGGCCGAGCAGGTAGCCGACGTGGTCGCCGAGCGAGCCGCCGATGGCGACCGAGACGAAGAACGCGACCGCCGGCCAAGGGTCGTCGAAGGTCGCGGCGAGCAGCAGCACGATCGTCTCGCCCGGCACGAAGACGCCGAGGCCGAGCCCCGACTCGGTGAACGCGAACAGGGCGCCCAACGCCCAGACGAGTGGGGTCGGCAGAGACGAGCCCATGTCGGTGATCCACCCGATGAGGTCCATCCCGCCAGGCTAGGGGAGGGGTGCTGAGGGGTACGTCGCGCCGGGTGGGTCGGGGCGAGATGTCCTGAGGTGCCGCCCACCCACGGACGTGAGCGGCAGGTCGTCACCTCCCGCTGCGGCGGTAGGGTCGCCGCATGGTCAGCTTCGCGGACAAGCCCGTGCTCGACGTGACGGTCGAGCAGTGGCGCGAGTACCTCGAGGGCGACCCCGACGCAGGTGGGGTGCGACTGACGCTCCGCAAGGTGCGGTCGACGAGGCCCGGCATGACCTGGTCCGAGGCGCTCGACGTCGCCCTCTGCCACGGCTGGATCGACGGCCAGACCAGTCGGCTCGACGACGACTTCACGCTCACCGCGTTCCAACCGCGGCGGAAGAACAGCCCGTGGTCCCAGGTGAACCGCGAGCACGTCGCCCGCCTGACCGCCGAAGGGCGCATGACCCCGGCGGGGCAGGCCGAGGTCGACCGGGCGAAGGCCGACGGGCGCTGGGACGCCGCCTACCGGCAGAAGGACGCCGCGCCTCCGGACGACCTGCAGGCCGCACTCGACGCCGACCCGGCGGCGGCCGCCCACTTCGCGTCGCTGACGAAGACCGAGCGGTTCCGGGTGTACTTCCGGCTGGCCTCGCTCAAGCGGCCCGAGACCCGCGCGGCGCGCATCCGCGACGTGGTCGCGGCGGCCGCCCGCGGCGAGCAGCACTACCGCTGAGCGGACCCGGGCCGCGCGCTGGCTCGGGCTGCATGCTCCGGGGGCCTACGCCGCCACGAAGTGGACACCGCGCCATGACAAGACGTGGCGTGGTGTCCACTTCGTGGCGGGGTGGATGGTTGGACGTGCGGCAGCGGCGGCGGCGGGACGTGCGGAGCGCAGGAGGCGCGGGTCGCGTCAGCGGCGCGAGCGCTGCTTCCAGAAGCGGCCGGCCAGGCGCGCCAGACCGACCAGCGCGAGCGACAGCACGGCGAGTGCGACGAGCAGCACCACCATGTAGACCGCCACGGGGCCGTAGCCGCCCAGCGCCTCCGGGTCATAGAAGGGGTACGGGTAGAACGACGTGACGGCGCCGCGGACGAGCGAGTACACGCTGTACGCCACGGGCACGACGAGCCCGATGGCGGCGGCCGACCACGGCAGGCGGCGACCGGCGGGCAGCACGAGCCAGTCGACCAGCACGGCGACGGGCATCACCATGTGCACGACGACGTTGACCCAGGGCAGCACGCCCCCGGCCACGTCGGTCAGCAGGACGTTGAAGACGAGGCCGACGAACACCATGTCGACGACCGAGATGAGCCGCACGGTGTCCCACACACGGCTGCCGGGGCGACGGCGCAGGGTGCGGACGCCACCGACGACGAAGACCACGACGGCCAACAGGTTGCTGAGGTTCGTGAAGAACGAGAAGAAGTTGACGACGCTGTAGTCGTTCTCGAGCGTGTTCGCGAACTGGGCGGCGACGGCCACGAGTGCGAGCGCGCCGAAGACGAACCGGTACGGGACCATGAGCTGAGCGCGCGTCATGTCCTCACCCTAGTGAGGCGGCGTGGATGGGGTGGACGTGGTCGCGCTCGCGCGGGCGGGCGTGCCGCCGCCTGCAGACGGGCGTGCCGCCGCCTGCGGGGCGGGCGTGTTCGTCGGAGACGGGCGAGTCCACACGCCCGTGTCGCCCGAACACGCCCGCTCGGCGGGCCGACGGCCGGGTCAGGCCTGCTCGATCTTCTCGATCAGGGTCGCCTTGGGGTACCGCGACACGTTCGTGATGCCCTTGGTCCGGGCGAGGGCGCGCAGCGCGACGAGCGTCTGCGCGTGCAGGTCGACGTGGGCGTCGTGGCCGTCGGGCAGCTGCACGGTGGTCTCGTCGACCTCGGGCAGGGGCGGCGTGTAGATCGAGCGCGGCTCGGCCGGGGTGGCGGACGACGGCGTCGACGACGCCCCCTTCGAGGCCTGGCCCGCGCCCTTCGCCGTCTTCTTCGCGTCCTTCAGTCCGGCGGCGGCGTCGTCGAGCGCGTTCTCGAGCGGTTTCACCGAAGGGCGGGCCTTCTTCGCCAGCTTCTTCGCGCGGCGCTTGGCCTCGGCGACGGCCGTCCGGGCGTCGGTGACGGCGTCCTCGGCCTTGTCGTAGGCCTTGGCGGCGGATTTCTTGAGCTTCCTCTGGTCGGCCACGGGATCGGCCCCTCTCTCGAACGTGCGGAAATCGTGGGTCCGAGCGTGGCACGACCGCCTGGGACCACTGTCAGTCGACGTGTGTCGACTTGCCGTTCGCCATGCGGTCCCGCTCGGCGCGGAGCGACTCGATCGTCTCGGGGTCGAGGAAGTCCACGAACGGGTTGGGCTGCCCCGTCCGCGCGGCCACCACCTCGGTGTATGCAGCGGAGGCGCGTCGCAGCTTCGCGGTGGCGCGACCGAGTCGCTTGGACGACGAGGACTTCGCCGTGACGACCTCGGCGTGGTGCTCGAGGGCGTGGACGAGTTCGGCGAGGGCTGTCGGGATCTTCTTGGCCAAGGTCGGGGCCTCTCGGGTGAGCGGAGCGGGTGGTGGGCCGCCGCGGACCGGTCGGGACGGTCGCGGACGCGGGCCCGATCGTCGCCCCACCAGGAGAACTGCAGGTGAACGGACCCTGAGCGCTGGATCGACGCGGGCTAGGCTCGCTGGCCATGACCGACGCACGGGTGTGGTTGCTCGACCTCGACCTCGACCTCGATCTCGACCTCGATCTCGATCTCGACCGCCGTCCCCGCGCCGGTGGGACGTCGGCGGTCGAGGTCTGCGACGAGCACGAGTCGGCCCGGGCGGCGGCCTTCGCGGACGCGACCGACGCTCGTCGGTACCTTGCCGCCCATCGTGCGCTGCGCCTCCTGGTCTCGTCCTGCACCGGCCGCGACGCCGCGAGCCTCGTCTTCGACCGGGAGCCGTGCCGGCGCTGCGGCGGGCGGCACGGTCGTCCGGTGCTGCGGTCGCCGGGCGACTTGCACGTGAGCCTCAGCCGGAGCGGTCGCTGGGCGGCCGTGGCGCTGCGGGCCGGGGCGCCCGTCGGCGTCGACGTCGAACGGGCCCGCCCGACCGGTGCGCTGGAGCACCTCCGATCCGACGTGACCCCCGAGGACGGCGAGGTCGACGTGCTGCGCGCCTGGGTGCGGAAGGAGGCGCTGCTCAAGTCGACCGGGGAGGGCCTGACGACCGCGATGTCGGCGATCCGGCTGTCCCGAGTGCCCGACGGCACGACGACGGACGGTCGTCGCGGGACGGTCCACGACGTGGAATCGGTGGCCGACGTCGTCCTCGCGGTCGCCGGCGTCGGGCTGTCCCGCCCCGTGTTCACCGACGTGTCACCTGACGTCCCTAGCGTGCGGCCGTGAGCCAGACCCTGCCCGGCGTGATCGCCGGCTCGCCCGACGCCCCCGCGGCCCGCACCCTCGTCGACGTCCTGCGGGCGACCGCCCTCGCCCACCCCGACGCCTCGGCGCTCGAGGACGAACGGGGCGCCCTGAGCTACGCCGAACTCGTCGTCCGCGTCGAGGCCGCCGCGCGCGCGCTCGCCGACGCCGGCGTGCGACGCGGTGACCGGGTCGGCGTGCGCATGCCGTCGGGCGACTCGTCGCTCTACCTGACGATCCTCGCCGTCCTGGCCGCCGGGGCCGCCTACGTGCCGGTCGACGCCGACGACCCGGACGAGCGGGCCGCGCTGGTCTTCGGCGAGGCCGGCATCGTGGGCATCGTCTCGGCCGGGGGCCGCTTCACCCCGCGCGACACCGATCGACCCGCGAGCCTCGTGCTCGCCGCATCGGCCGCCCACGTCAGCGGACGGGGCGAGGCGCTCGCCGACGCCGACCGGCTGCCGACCCCGTCCGACGACGCCTGGGTCATCTTCACCTCGGGCTCGACCGGCACGCCGAAGGGCGTCGCCGCGAGTCACCGTTCGGCGGCCGCCCTGGCCGATGCCGAGGCGCGGATGTTCCTGTCGTCGCCGGGCGTCGAACCCCTTGGACCGGGCGACCGGGTGCTGGCCGGGCTGTCGGTCGCCTTCGACGCCTCGTGCGAGGAGATGTGGCTCGCCTGGCGCAGTGGCGCCTGCCTGGTGCCGGCCCCGCGCAGCCTCGTGCGGTCCGGGGCCGACCTCGGTCCGTGGCTCGTCACGCACGGCATCACCGTCGTGTCGACCGTCCCGACGCTCGCCGCCCTCTGGCCCGACGAGGCCCTCGAGAGCGTGCGGCTGCTGATCTTCGGCGGAGAAGCCCTGCCCCCCGAGATCGTCGACCGGGTGGTCGGCGACGACCGCGAGGTGTGGAACACCTACGGGCCGACCGAGTCGACGGTCGTCGCCACGGGATCGCTGGTCCGGGCCGGAGAGACCGTGCGCATCGGGTTGCCGCTCGACGGCTGGGACGTCGCGGTCGTCGACGCGGCCGGCGAGCCCGTCGCCGAGGGCGAGATCGGCGAGCTGATCATCGGCGGCGTCGGCCTGGCCCGCTACCTCGACCCCGCCAAGGACGCCGAGAAGTACGCCCCGCACGAGCAGCTCGGCTGGGATCGCGCCTACCGCAGCGGCGACCTGGTGCGGTTCGACCGGGCCGGGCTCGTGTTCCAGGGGCGGGCCGACGACCAGGTCAAGGTCGGTGGTCGCCGCATCGAGCTCGGTGAGATCGAGACCGCGCTGCAGGCCCTGCCCGGGGTGGGCGGCGCCGCCGCGGCGGTGCGGACCACGGCGGCCGGCAACCAGGTGCTCGTCGGTTACCTCGCGGTCGCGTCGGCCGAGACGTTCGACCGAGGCGCCGCCCTCGCCCGTCTCCGGGACGAGCTCCCGGCCGCCCTGGTGCCGCTGCTGGCGCTGGTCACCGGTGATCTGCCGACCAAGACGTCGGGCAAGATCGACCGCGACGCGCTCCCGTGGCCGTTGGTCGACGCGACGACCGGTGGCGACGGTGACGGTGGCGGGCCCGACGGTGCCGGGTCGATGACCCCGGTCGAGCAGCTCGTCGCCGAACGCTGGCGCGAGGTGCTCGGCGTGCCCGTCCCCGACGCCGACGCGAACTTCTTCGACCTCGGCGGGGGATCACTGGCCGCCGCGCAGCTCGTGGCCCGGCTGCGCGAGCTCGACCCCGAGTTCACCGTCGCCGAGATCTACTCGCACCCCCGCCTCGGTGCCCTGGCCGAGGCCCTGTCCGTGGCGGACCTCGACGACGACGCCCCTCCCGCCGAGTACCACCGGTCGGTGCCGACCCCGCGACGCACGCAATGGCTGCAGACCCTGCTCGGGGTGCCCCTCCTCGTGCTGTCGGGCGCGCGCTGGCTGACCTACGCCCTGACCGCGAGCACCGTGCTGCGCTGGTGGAGCGGATTCGACGCCCTGCCCGCGGTCGACGGCCGGCTGCTCGTCGTCGCGATCGTCGTGTTCGTGACCCCGCCGGGACGCATGGCGATCTCGGTCCTGGCCTCGCGCCTCCTTCTGCGGGGGGTGGAGGCGGGCGATCATCCGCGCGGCGGCAGCGTGCACCTCAGACTCTGGCTGGCCGAGCAGGTCGCCCACCAGATCGGGGCGGTCGGGCTCGCCGGCGCCCCGTGGATCAGCTACTACGCGCGTGCCCTCGGCGCCCGCATCGCGCCCGACGTCGACCTGCACGCCCTGCCGCCCGTCACCGGCATGCTGCGCATCGGTCGCGGGGCGTCGATCGAGCCCGAGGTCGACCTGGCCGGCCACTGGATCGACGGCGACGTCGTGCGCATCGGGGCGATCCGCATCGGTGCGGGCAGCACGATCGGCATGCGCAGCACCCTGCTCCCCGGCACCCGCATCGGCAAGAACGCCTCGATCGCGCCCGGGTCGGCGGTCTTCGGACGGGTGCCCTCGGGACAGCACTGGGCCGGTTCGCCGGCCGAGCGAATCGGCCGCACCCGCGCCTGGTGGCCGGAGGGTCGGCCGCCCTCGCCCACCCGCTGGTTCGTCGCCTACGGGGCGTCGGCGATCGTCATCGCCTTGCTGCCGGTGGTCTCTGTGGGTGCAGGAGGCGCGCTCGTCGCGCTCGGTGTGCGGGGTGCGAGTTCGCTGATCGACGCGTGGTGGCGCGCCCTCGCCCTCCTGGTGCCGGGCACGCTCGTGGCCGGGCTGGTGTCCGCCGTGCTGGTCGTCGCGCTCACCCGACTGTGGGCCCTGGGGGTGACCGAGGGGACCTTCGCGGTGCGGTCGAGGGTCGGCTGGCAGGTCTGGAGCACGGAACGCCTGCTCGACCTGTCGCGCACCCTGCTGTTCCCGCTCTACTCGAGCCTGTTCACGCCGGTCTGGCTGCGCCTGCTCGGTGCCGAGATCGGGCGGGACGTCGAGGCGTCGACCGTCCTGCTGCTGCCGTCGATGACCACGGTGCGTGACGGTGCCTTCCTGGCGGACGACACGCTCGTCGCGTCGTACGAGCTCGGCGGCGGTTGGCTGCGCGTGGCCCGGGCCGAGATCGGTCGGCGGGCGTTCCTGGGCAACTCGGGGATGACCGCCCCCGGCCACAAGGTGCCGAAGGACGGTCTGGTGGCCGTGCTCTCGTCGGCTCCGCGCAAGTCCAAGGCGGGGTCGTCGTGGCTCGGTTCGCCCGCGGTGCGCCTGCGCCGCACGGTCGCCGTCGCCGACGAGACCCGCACCTTCCGCCCGGCGACACACCTGCGGGTGGCCCGGATCGCGTGGGAGCTCAGCCGGATCGTGCCCGTCGTCGTCACCTGCGGCATCGGCCTCGGCCTGGTCGTCGGGCTGTGGGCGCTGGTCGACGCGATCGGGGTCGGTGCGACGGCCGCGCTCAGCGGTGTCGTGATGCTCGCCGTCGGGGCGGCGGCCGCCGGTGTCACGACGCTGGCCAAGTGGGCGCTCGTCGGGCGCATCCGGGCCGGCGAGCACCCGCTCTGGTCGTCGTTCGTGTGGCGCAGCGAGGTGTCCGACACCTTCACCGAGATGTGCGCGGCCCCCTGGTTCGCCCACGCGGCCGCCGGCACCCCGGCTCTCGTCTGGTGGCTGCGCTCGCTCGGGGCCTCGATCGGCCGAGGCGTGTGGACGGACAGCTACTGGTTGCCCGAGGCCGACCTGGTGCGACTCGACGACGCCTCGACCGTGAATCGAGGATGCGTCGTGCAGACGCACCTGTTCCATGATCGAATCATGAGCATGGACATCGTCACCCTGGCCGCCGGATCGACCCTCGGCCCCCACAGCGTCGTGCTGCCCGCGGCCCGCCTCGGCGAGCACGCCACCGTCGGCCCCGCCTCGCTCGTGATGCGGGGAGAGGTCGTCCCCGTCGGCAGCCGGTGGAGCGGCAACCCGATCGGCCCGTGGCGGGACGTCACGTTCGCGGACTACCACGCCGTCAGCCGGTGACAGGTTCCGCAGCGACCGCGGACGGCTACACGCCCGAGAGCGGCAACGACGGCTACGGCGTGCGCTCGTACGACCTCGAGATCGGGTACCGCGTCGCGACGAACCGGTTGGACGGCGTCGCGACGATCACGGTGGTGCCGACCGAGGCTCGGCGCACGCTCGTGTTCGACCTGCTCCGCCTGCGTGCCGCGAAGGTGCGGGTCGACGGGCACAAAGCGCGGCACGCCCAGTCGGCGACGAAGCTGACGGTGACGCTGCCGGACGCGACCGTGCCCGGCGAGCCCGTCGAGGTCGTCGTCGAGTACGCGGGCTCGCCCGCGCCACGTCGCACCCGCTGGGGCACCCTCGGCTGGGAGGAGCTCACCGACGGCGCCCTCGTCGCGTCGCAGCCGAACGGGGCACCGACCTGGTTCCCGTGCAACGACGACCCGGCCGACAAGGCGACCTACCGGGTGCAGGTCACGACCGAGCAGCCCTACGCCGTCGTCGCCCACGGCGAGCTGACCGGTCGGCACACGCGGTCCGGCCGCACGACGTGGGTCTACGAACAGCCCGAGCCCACGGCGTCGTATCTCGCGACGGTGCAGATCGGCCGCTACGAGTTGGTCCCGGTCGTGCTCGCGGGGGTGCCCGGCGTCTTCGCCGGGGTGCCGTCGATGCGGTCGCGGATCGGTCGTGACTTCGGCGAGGTCGCCGACATGATGGCCTGTTTCGTCGAGCGGTTCGGCCCGTACCCGTTCGCGTCGTACTCGGTGGTCGTCACCGACGACGACCTCGAGATCCCGCTCGAGGCCCAGGGCCTCGCCATCTTCGGCGCGAACCATGCCGACGGGGCCGGCGGGTCGCGTCGGCTGATCGCGCACGAACTGGCGCACCAGTGGTTCGGCAACAGCGTGGGCCTCACGAGTTGGCGCGACATCTGGCTGAACGAGGGCTTCGCCTGCTACGCCGAGTGGATCTGGTCCGAGGCCTCGGGCGGACCGTCGGCCGCGTCGCTCGCCGCCCGGGCGCACGCCCGACTGCTCGAGTCGCCGCAGGACGTCGTCGTCGGCGACCCCGGCCCCGACCTGATGTTCGACGATCGCGTCTACAAGCGCGGCGCGCTCGCAGTGCACGCGCTGCGCTCGGCGGTCGGCGACGAGTCGTTCTACGACGTGCTGCGCGCCTGGACGGCCGAGCACCGCCATCGCGTGGCGACCACGGCCGACTTCGTCACCCTGGCCACGCGCGTCTCGGGCCACCCCGTCGGACCCCTGCTGCGACCCTGGCTCGACGAGCGGGCGCTGCCGGCCCTGCCGTGACGATAGCGTGACGGCATGACCGCCCCGAAGCCGTCCGAGGTGCCCGTGCTCAGCCTGCTGCGCGACCTCGTCGCGATCGACTCGACCAGCGGCACGCCCGGCGAGGCGGCCGTCCTCCGCCGCGTCGCGCTCGAGTTCGAGGGCGTCGAGGAGGCGCGGGTCGCCTTCGCCCCCGGGGACGACGGTGAGCCCACGGCGCTCCTGGTCTCGCCGGCGGTCGTCGCCGCCGACAGGCCGCTGCTCGTCTTCGCGTCCCACGCCGACGTCGTGCCGGTGACCGACGCCTCGGCCTGGACCCACGACCCGTTCGCCTCGACCGTCGTCGGTGACCGCCTGCACGGCCGCGGCACGTCCGACATGAAGTCCGGCCTCGCTGCCTCGGTCGTCGCCGTGCGCGACCTCCTGCGTCAGGGCGCGCCCGTCGCGCTCGCCGTCTCGACGGGCGAGGAGGTCGGCTGCCTCGGTGCCCCCGCCGTCGTCGACCTGCTCGACGGTCTCCGGGTCGGAGCCGTCGTGATCCCCGAGTCGACCGACGGGCGGGTCGTGCTCGGCCACCGCGGCGCGCTCTGGTTGACCGTGCGCACCTCGGGCGTCGCCGCGCACGGCAGCACGCCCGAGCGGGGCCACAACGCGATCCTCGACCTCGTGGCCGTGCTCGGGCGCCTGGACGACCTGCCGCTCTCGGCGCACGCCGACCTCGGCCGCGAGACGGTCAACGTGGGCGTCGTCTCGGGCGGCAGCGTGCCGAACATCGTGCCGGACGTCTGCGAGGTGCGCATCGACTTGCGGGTCGTGCGCGACGACGTCGGCGAGCTCGTCGCCTGGTGGCGGGCCCAGCCCGAGGTGACCGACGTCGGCGTCGACCTCGACCTCGCCGCCGTGTGGACCCCGCGCGACCATCCCTGGCTCGCCGGACTCGACGCCCCGGTCTCGGAGGCGCCCGCCTCGTACTTCACGGACGCCTCGGTGCTCGTGCGTTCGCTCGACGACGGGGTGCCCGTCGTGGTTTGGGGCCCGGGCGACCCGACCGTCGTGCACACGGTGGACGAGTCGGTGTCGGTCGACGCGGTGCTGAGAGCCGTCGAGCAGTTCGGTCGCGTCGGCGAACGGTGGGCTGCCGAGCACTGACCGGCAGCCGACGGCAGGCGGACCCGGCGGCCCGGACGGGTCAGGCGGGTGCGGGCACGGGTCAGGACGACACGGGTCAGGCGGGCACGGAAGCCGTCGATCGCGTGCTCTGTCGTCGGACCAGTCGGGGCGCGAACGAGACGCGCGCGCCTCCTCGTCCGCCGTCGTCGGACCCGCGCAGCGAGAGCAGCCGCAGCGCCTCGCCGGCCATGCGGTCGGTGGGCTGGGCGAGGGTCGTCAGGGCCGGGGTCACGTACGAGGCGAAGACGATGTCGTCGAAGCCCGTGACCTGCAGCTCGTCGGGCACCGACACCCCGAGTTCGCGGGCCGCCCGCAGGACGCCCATGGCGATCAGGTCGTCCGCGCAGACGATGGCGTCCGGGCGGTCGTCGGAGGTGAGCAGTCGGCGGGCCGCCGCGTCGCCGCTGTCGACCGAGTAGTCGCCGAGCACGACCCCGTCGCGCACCTCGCGGATGCCGAGTTCGGCCGACCAGTGTCGGAAACCCCGGAGGCGCAGGGTCGTCGACGAGTTCGTCAGCTCGGAGGTGACGAACGCGGCGGAGCGGGCACCGGTCTCGGCCAGGTGCGTCAGGACGAGCTTCATCGCCTCGGCGTCGTCGAGGCCGATCCAGTCCGTGCCGGGGACGTCGACCCGGCGGTCGAGCTGCACCAACGGCACGGCCCGGGCGGACGCGGCGACGGCGGCCGCGCTCTCGGTGTCGTGCACGGGGCTGACCACGATGCCGTCGACGTGTCGTTCGATCAGCGACCGCAGGTGCTCGGCCTCGACGGCGGGGTCCTGCCGGGAGTCGCAGAGGAACAGCTGCTTCCCCTCGCCGTGCAGCGCGCTCTCGAGGCTGTCGACCAGGGTCGTGAAGAACGGGTTGAGGATGCTCGGCACGACCATGCCGACCGTGTCGGTGCGTCGGGTGCGCAGGGCGCGGGCGATGCCGTTGCCCGAGTAGCCCAGCTCGTCGGCCGCCTGTCGGACCCGGCCCTCGATCTCGCGGCCGACGGGACGGGAGGCCGACATGACGCGCGAGACCGTCGCGGGGGAGACGCCCGCCCGGCGGGCGACGTCCGAGATGGTGACGGCGTTCATGGGCTCCTCAGGGCGTGGCCGCCGGGGGCGACGGGTGATGCCGTCATCGTATCGTCCCCTCGCGGGAAACCGATTGCCCACCCCGGATCTCTTTTACACGTCGGAAACACAAAGGTGTTGACACTCGAAACACGAAGGCGTCACTCTTGACGCAGTTCCCGACGGAAATCGATTGCCCATCGATCTCGACCCCACCGAGATCGCCCTCTCGCCAGTCCCGCATGCTCCACCTCGTCCTCACCAGGAAGGCTCCTCATGCCCACGACCCGTACCGTCCTCGCCGCATTCGCCGTGGGCGCCATCGCCATCGGCACCCTCGCCGGCTGCGACTCGTCCTCGACCACCGCCTCCGGCTCCGCATCCGGCGGCTCGACCTCGACCCGCCCGGCCCCCACCGACGTCCCCCAGGCCTGCGCGCCCGACGGCGGCGGCACCCTCCAGCTCGGCATGGTCGACATCAACGAGCAGACCGCCTTCTTCACCCAGATGAACGAGGGCGTCCAGGACGTCGCCGACGAGGCCGGCGCCGACCTGCAGATCGTCAGCGGTGACAACGACAGCGCCACCCAGGTCTCGGGCGTCGAGAACCTCGTCGCCTCGGGCGTCGACGCCCTGATCGTCGACCCGGTCGACGCGACCGCGCTCGTCCCCGCCCTCACCGCGGCCAAGGCCGCGGGCATCCCGGTCGTCGCCGCCGACGGCTCGGTCGACGACGCCTCGGCCATCGACTCGTACGTCGGCACGGCGAACGAGGACGGCGGCGCCCAGCTCGGGAAGGCCTTCCTCGACATCACCGGCGGCGAGGGCGAGGTCGGCGTCGTCGGCGCGCTCAACAGCGCGATCCAGATCCAGCGGCAGAACGGCTTCACCGACGCCGTCGAGGCCGGTGGCATGACCATCGGCACGATCGTCGACGGCCAGAACGTCAACGAGGACGCCCAGGCCGCGGCCGAGAACCTGCTCACCGGCAACCCCGACCTCGAGTACATCTACGCCACCGGCGAGCCCGCCCTGAACGGTGCCATCGCCGCGGTCAAGAGCCAGGGCGCCCAGGACCGCGTGAAGATCGTCGGCTGGGACCTCTCGCCCTCGGCCGTCGAAGGGTTGCAGGACGGCTACGTCGAGGCCGTCATCCAGCAGGACACCTTCGGCTTCGGCTACGAGGCCGCCAAAGCCGCGATCAACCTCGCCTGCGGCACCGCCGAGGTGCCGGCGACCGTCGACGTGCCGATCACGATCGTCACACCCGACAACCTGGCCGACTTCTCGTACTACCTGGAGGGCTGATGACCGACGTCACGACCGGCGACCTGCTCGTCGAACTCGAGGGCATCCGCAAGTCCTACGGCGCCGTCGACGTCCTGCGCGGCGTCGACCTGCGCCTCGCACGCGGCGAGGTGCTCGGCCTGGTCGGCGACAACGGCGCCGGCAAGTCCACCCTGATGAAGGTGCTCGCCGGTTCGGTCCAGCACGACGGCGGCCGCATCAGCATCAAGGGCAAGGAGGTGCGGTTCCAGTCCCCGAGCGACGCCCAGGCCGAGGACATCGGCATCGTCTACCAGGACCTCGCCCTCTGCGACAGCCTCAACGTCGCCGCCAACCTGTTCCTCGGCCGCGAGCCGCGGGTCGGGCCCTTCCTCAAGGTCGGGGCGATGCACGCCGAGGCCACGGCGGTGCTGAAGGAGTTCGGCGTCCGCGTGACCTCCACGCACCAGCTGATCTCGCAGCTCTCGGGTGGTCAGCGCCAGTCGGTGGCCATCGCGCGCGCCGCGTCGGTCGACCCCGACGTGCTGATCCTCGACGAGCCGACCGCCGCCCTCGCGGTCACCGAGGTCGAGTCGGTGCTGCGCCTCATCAAGGAGGTCGCGGCCCGAGGGGTCGGCGTCATCCTCATCACCCACCGGCTGCAGGACCTCTTCCGGGTCTGCGACCGCATCACCGTCATGTACGAGGGGCGCAGCGTCGACGACGCCCGCATCGACGACCTCACCATCGAGTCGCTCGTCGACATGATCACCCGTGAAGGGAGCGCTGCCGCATGACCGCGACGACCTCTGACCCCACCCGCACCGACGGCCCCGAGCCCGGGCGCGGCCCCGGCACCGCCGACGTGCGCGAGCGCCGCTGGGAAGCCCTGCAACGCGTCAACAAGTCCACTCTGCTGATGCTCGTCGTGACGCTCGTCGTCATCGTCGTCTTCTCGGTGGCGACCCCGACCTTCCTCACCGGCACGAACCTGCGGAACGTCGCCGTGCAGGTGGCACCCGCGGCCATCGTCGCCGTCGCGATGACCTTCGTCATCACGGCGGGCATGATCGACCTCTCGGTCGGGTCGACGCTCGCGCTGGTGTCGGTGATCGGGGCGGTGCTGCTGCGGGCCGGTCTCGAGTCGGTGCTGGTCATCGTGATCTGCCTGGCCGTTGGCGCCTTGTGCGGGTTGGTCAACGGCTGGTTCTCGAGCTACCAGGGCATCCCGTCCTTCATCGTCACCCTGGCCACGATGTCGATCGTGCGGGGCGTGGCCCTGCTGATCACCAAGGGCTACTCGATCGCCATCGGCTCGGGCCTGATCTTCGCCCAGGTCGGCCAGGGCCGGCTGTTCGGGCTCGGCTACCCCGCCTGGCTCGCGCTGATCATCGTCGGCGTCGGCATCGTGGGGCTGCAGCGCATGCGGTTCGGCCAGTACATCACCGGCATCGGCTCGAACGAGGAGTCGGTCCGCCGGGCCGGCGTGGACACCCGCTTCGTCAAGATGATGGCCCTCGTGCTCAGCGGCACGGCGGCCGGCGCGGCCGGCATCATCACGGCGGCCCGCCTGGGGTCGGGCGACGCCAACTCGGGCGTCGACTTCGCCATGACGGTCATCACGGCCGTGGTGATCGGCGGGACGAACCTGCTCGGCGGCAAGGGCAGCGTGATCGGCACGGCGATCGGGGCCATCCTGACCGGCGTCATCACCAACGGCCTCACGCTGCTCGGCCTGAGCCCCTACATCGTGCCCATCGTGACGGGCAGCCTGCTGATCGTCGTCATCTGGATCAACCTGCGCGGCGGCTCGTTCACCGACCTGGTGCGCAAGCGGGTGACCCGATGAGCCGCGTCGGCGGCTTCGGCGTCGAGACGACCACGGTCGTCGACGTGCAGACGGTCACCGGCCCCGTGCCGAGCGACCGCCTCGGTTACACGCTGCCGCATGAGCACCTGATCAACAGCATCGAGGAGGGCGGGCTCGAGCCCGACCCCGACTTTCCCGAGCTGTTCGACGCGCCGGTCACGCCCGAGATCGCCTGGCTGCTGCGCGACCGCCCGCTCGCCTGTCGCGACAACTGCGTGCTCGACGGCGACGACGACGCGGTCGACGAGCTCGTGGCCTTCCGCGAGCTCGGCGGAAGCACCGTCGTCGAGCTGACCTCGGACGGTCAGGGCCGTGACCCGCGCCGCCTCGCCGAGATCTCGCGCCGCAGCGGGGTGAACGTCGTCACCGGCGGCGGCTGGTACCTCGAGCGGTTCCACCCCGAGGCCACGGGCCGCGACACCGTCGACGACCTGGCCGCCCGCCTGGTCGCGCAGTACCGGTCCGATCCGGCCGAGACCGGTGTGCCCCGCTCGGGCGTGATCGGCGAGATCGGCGTCTCGCCGGGCTTCACCGAGCGCGAGGAGCGCTCGCTCCGAGCGGCGTGCCTCCTGCAGCGCGACACCGGCCTGCCGATGTTCGTGCACCTGCCCGGCTTCGTCCGGCACGGCGGTCGCGTGCTCGACGTCGTGCTGCGCGACGAGGGCGTCGACCCCACGGCGGTCGTCCTCTGCCACATGGACCCGTCGGGCAGCGACCCCGACTACCAGCGCAGCCTCGCCGAGCGCGGGGTCTGGCTCGAGTTCGACATGATCGGCATGCCGTACCGCTTCTCGCTGCCCGGCGAGGGGCAGTCGCCCTCGCCGGTCGAGACGGCGACGGCGATCGCCCGCCTGGTCTCGGCCGGGTTCGGCCGCCGTCTGCTCTTCAGCCACGACCTCTTCCTCAAGAGCATGTTGCGCAAGCACGGGGGCAACGGCCTCTCGTACGTCCCCGCGGTGTTCCTCGACCGACTGACCGACCTCGGCGTCGACGCCGAGGTCGTGCACGGCGTCGGCACCCGCAACGTCCGCGACCTCTTCGAGGGCGCGGCCCTGACCCGCTGAGGGGCGACGCCGCGGCACCGAGCCGCGCGCGCCTCCTCGTCCCGAACCGTCCCGTCACCACCGGAAGGCCCCACCATGTCCCGCATCCTCATCGCCGGCGAGAGCTGGATCACCGCGACCACCCACACCAAGGGCGTCGACGAGTTCACCGCCCACTCGTACACCGAGGGCGTCGCGCAGCTCCGGACGGCCCTGCAGGCCGGCGGCCACGAGGTCGTCCACCTGCCGGCCCACCTCGTGTCGACCGAGTTCCCCGAGACCCAGGAGGCGCTGGACGCCTACGACGTCGTGGTGCTGTCCGACATCGGGGTCAACTCGCTGCAGCTCGCTCCCGCCGTGTTCGAGAAGAGCATCCCCGGTCGCGACCGCGTCCAGGAACTCGCCCGCTGGGTCGAGACCGGAGGCGCGCTGCTGATGATCGGCGGCTACCTGTCGTTCTCGGGCTGGCAGGGCCGTGCGGGCTACGCCCGCACCGAGATCGCCGACGTGCTGCCGGTCGAGCTGCTGATCGGCGACGACCGCGTCGAGCGCCCGGCCGGCGTCGTCGCCACCGTGCTCGACGCCGACCACCCCGCCCTCGGCGGCGCGGGCACCGAGTGGCCGTTGCTGCTCGGCTACAACCGCACCGTCGTGAAGCCCGGGGCGGTGGAACTCGCCCGCCTGGGCGACGACCCGCTCGTCGTCGTCGGCGAGGCCGGCGCGGGGCGCACGGCGGTCTTCACGAGCGACTGCTCGCCGCACTGGGCGCCGCCGGCGTTCTGCGAGGAGTGGGACGGCTACGCCAAGGTGTTCAACGGCATCGTGTCGTGGCTGACCAGCCGCTGACGGTGGCGATCCCGACCCGGCCCGAGGGCCCCGGCGCGGGCCGGGCGGCGGCGCTCGTCGCCCGCTGCTCGGCCGAGCTCGACGCCTCCGCGTCGGTGCCGCTGCTGGCCCGGATGGCCGACGGCACGATCGACGACGCGGCCTTCGGCCGGTACCTCGCGATCGAGCAGGCGTTCGTCCGGACGGCCGCGCGCCTCGCCGGCTACTGCCTCTGGCAGCAGCCCGACTGGTCGCGTGCCGAGCGGCACGCCGAGGCCGTCGTCGACCTCGTCGGACCGCAGAGCGCCTACTTCGCCGACCTGCGCGCGACGCGACCGGTCGACGAGGCAGGGCTGCCCGTTCTGCTGGCCCGCGCCTCCGTGCTCGAGGCCACGGTGACGACCGCGCTCGACGAGGGCGGCTACGCCGGGGTCGTCACCAGCCTCGCGGCGGCCGAGACCCTCTACCTGCAGTGGTGCACGCGGGCCGCCGAGCGGTCGGTGCCGCGAGCGGGCGACGTGCAGCGGTGGATCGAGCTGCACGTCACCGACGGCTTCCGTGCCCAGGTCGCGTTCCTGCACCAGCTGGTCGACGAGCTGCCCGCCGACGTGACCGACGACCGGCTGGACCGCTGGTTCGTCGCCATGCTGCGCGCCGAGGACGCCTTCCACGCGAGCGCCCTCACCGAGGTCGTCGCGTGACCGGCCCCGTCGTCGACCTGGCCGCCGTCGAGGCGCGTCTCACCACGGCCGGGATCGCCTTCGAACGGCTGGCCGTCGGACCCGACGCCACCGTGGTCGTCTCGTCCTACGGGGGCCGCGTCTACGGGCCGTTCTTCGCCGCGGGCGAGGCCGAGAACTGGTTGCCCGACGCCTTCGCCGACGACGACGCGTTCGGCGCGCTGCTCGGCGGCGGCGACTGGAACGTCGGCGGCGACCGGGTCTGGATCGGCCCCGAGATCGCCTACATGATCCGTGACCGGGACGACTACTGGGGCAGCTACGAGATGCCACCGTCGCTCGACCCGGGCCGTCACGACCTCGACCGCACGGGCGACCGCGTGACCCTGTCGCGGGTCGCCGAGCTCGAGGCGTTCACCGCGCCGCCCGGGCACGTCCGCGCCGACCTGACGCTGGTCGTGCGGCCCGCGGCCCATCCGCTGCGGCACCTGCGCGGCGCGTCGGCCGCGGGCCCCGACGGCACACCCCTCGTCGACGCCGTCGAGTACGGCGGCTACGTGACGGAGGTGCGGCTCGGCATCACCTCGGACGGCGCGCACGAGGCCGAGTCGTGGATGCTCGACCAGGTGCGGGCGGGCGGCACGGCGTTCGTTGCGGCCGTGCCCGACGCCCAGGTGACGGACTACTACGAACCGGTGGGGGAACTGCTCGCCGAGGTGCCGGGCGGCATCGCCGTGTCGCTGACCGGTGCCGACCGCTTCAAGATCGGCTTCGCCGCACCGCACGTCACCGGACGCCTCGGGTACGTGCGCGCCGTCGGCGACCCGGCCGACGACCGGGCGGTGCTCTTCGTGCGCGGCAGCCACAGCGACCCGTCGGCCGAGTACTCGGAGGAGCCCGACCCGTCGCCGGGCGTCCGGGGCGACTCCCTGCACCTGTACGACGACGACGGCGGGCTCGGCGGGTTCGCCGAGATCGAGGCCCGGGGCACGCCCGTGCTCGGCCCACGTCCCGAGCCGGTCACCGACCGGTTCGGCAGCTGGTGGTTCCGCGGGCGGACGGACGACGTCGCCCGCGTGGCCCAGCACCTGCTCGGGGTGCCCGCGCCGACCGTGGCGCAGGCCGCCCGGGGGGCCGCACCGCGCCTCCTCGGTCCGTCGGTCGCGTCGCCGACCGTTGCGCCGGCGCCGGCACCGTCGCCTGCCCCGCCTCCGACCCCGACCCCGCTTCCGACCCCGACCCCGACTCCGTCCCCGTCCCCGTGAGGAACGACATGACCCACGACACCGAACCCGGCTCGACCGATCCCGCCGACCGCGCCTACGACGACCTCGTCGCCCTGGTGCAGCACGGCCCCCGGTTCCACGGCACTCCCGGCATCGCGGCCGCCGCCGACTGGCTCGAGCAGCGGCTGACCGCCGTCGGGTGGCCGGTGGCACGGCAGCCCGTGACGCTGCCCGGCTGGCAGCCCGGTCGCGTGCATCGGGTCACCGTGCAGCAGCCCATCGCCCGCGACCTGCCCGCCTGGCCGATGCTCTGGAGCGGCTCGACCGACGGGCCTCGCCGGGGCACGGTCGAGGCCGTCGGCCCGCAGGGACTCTGGGGCGACTCGATGGTCTGGCAGAAGTTCGTCGTGCGGGGTGACGACGGCGACGTGCTGGCCTACCTGCACGCGCGCGACGACGGACCCGCGGCACCGCAGCCGCTGCCGTCCGGGTCGGACCACGACGTGGCGCACCTCGCCCTCGGCCGCGTCGACGGTCTGCAGCTGACCGAGTGGATCGCCGACGGCAAGCCCGTCGAGCTCGAGGTCGAGGCCGACAGCGGTCCGGTCGAGGCCGCGACGAGCGACAACCTGATCGTCGACGTACCCGGCACGGGCGAGGGGTCGGTGCTGCTCTGCGCGCACTACGACTCGTTCTTCAACACGGTCGGCGCGTACGACAACGGCAGCGGCACGATCGCCCTGCTGCAGCTCGCCGAACGGTGGGCGGCGTCCGCGCCGGTCGCATCGGTCCGTCTCGTGTTCTTCACCGCCGAGGAGTGGCACCTGGGCGGCTCGCGGCACTTCGTCGACAGCGCCTCGGCCGATGAGCTCGACGCGATCGACTACGTCCTCAACGTCGACGGGCTCGGTCGTGGGTCGTTCGTCGAGGCGTTCGGGGCCCCCGAGGCGTTCTCGACGGCGTTCCGCGGCGCACTGCTGCAGCATGCCGCGGCCACCCGGCCCGACCTCGAACTCGTCACCCGGTTCCCGCCGACGACCGGCACGGACGACGCGTCGTTCTACCGGGCAGGCGTGCCGAGCGCCTTCCTGACCTTCAACGACCTGCACCGCCTGCACCAGCCCGACGACGAGCCGAACCGGGGCATCGCGGCGAACGTGGCCTGGACCGTGCCGCTCGTCGAGCACCTCGTGGCGAGCCTGGCGCGGCCGACCCGCGCCGCGCCTCCCGGGGTGTTGTAGGCCCGGGCCGGGCGATCAGGCTGCCGGTTCGGCGAAGACGATCCGGTTCTGGTCGTAGTGGCCCGAGCCACGGTCGAACACGCCGCCGCAGGTGATCAGCCGCAGCTGGTCGGTCGGCTGCGCCCCGAAGACTCGGGCGGTCGGGAACTTGGCCTTCGGCACGTCGACCACCTCGGTGACGGCGTAGCTCACGACACCCCCGTCGACCGTGGTCACGTCGACTCGGTCGCCGACGACGAGCTCGTCGAGCCGCGCGAAGACCGCCGGGCCCGACGCGGAGTCGACGTGGGCGGCGATCACCGTCGGACCGCGCCCGCCCGGCTTGCCGCCGCCGGTGAACCAGCCGACGTCGTGCGCGTCGACGGGCACCTCCATGGCGCCGGCGTCGGCGATGCCGAGGTCGATCAACGGGGCGTCGAGTCCGATGGCGGGCACCGAGACGGCGGCCGGCGCGACGCCCTCGGCGACGACCCCGGTGCCCTCGGCGACCGCAGGAGGCGCGGTGCCGGTCGCCGACGGAGCCGCGGTCGCCGGGGCGCTCGCCCCCGCCCCCGGGGTCGGTGCCGCCGTCGGTGCGACCGCCCCGGGCGCCGCGCACCCGGTCAGGGCCAGCACGACGGCGGCGACGACGACCACCGAGGGCAGGGAGCGACCCATGTCAGGCCCGGGCCGCGCGCTGACGACGGGTCAGGACGTACGCACCCGCACCGAGCAGGGCCAGGGCCCCGGCGCCGCCGGCCGCGAGGCCGAGACCGCCGGCCGACGCGCTCTCGGTGGCCGCGCCTCCGAGTCCGGTGTCGACGCCTCCGACGGGCACCTGCGTCAGCTGGCCGCGGACGACGCCGGCCGCGAACGTGGCCGTGTGCGAGTCGCCCGTGAAGCCGGCCGGGTTCGCCTCGAGCTGCTTCAGGCTGAAGCCGGCGCCCGTGTCGGCCCCGGCGGCGCTCATGACACCAGTCGTGAACGGCCCCTGCAGGCAGCCGCTGCTCGTGCGCGTGCCGTCCCCGCGGTCGACCGGGTTCGGGAACGCGATGCGCGGCGGGCCGGCCTGACCCTGTGCCGCCTCGTGGATGTGCGTCGCGGTCTTCGCCGGGCTCTGGTAGTCGCCGGTCACGCCGCGCAGGGTGATGTCGTAGCAGATGACCTCGGTGTCGCTGTTGACGCGGAAGTCGAACGTCCCCGTCGCGCCGGGCTCGCCCGGGGTGGCGACCCCGTCGTTGTTGATGACCTGGTCGGGCGTCGCCATCACCGTGTAGGCGCTCGTGAAGGTCGACGGTTCGGGCACCTCGGTCTCGGCGAACGCGGGCGTCACGCCGAACAGGGTGACGGCGGTCGCGGCGGCACCACCGATCGTCAGGGTGCGGATGGCGGTCTTCTTGGTCGTGCGCGTCATCTTCGGCATGCTCCGGGTCCTCTCGACGGGGCGGCGCCCGGGCGGGTGCCGCTCGACAGGGCCTACGTCGGGCGGGGCCGATGCGTTCACGTCGGTCGCGAGAAAGTTCGTGGCCGGTCCGATGAACGCGGGAGGCGCGGCGGACGTACACCCCGTCGGCATCCGCGATCGGCGTGGATAGGCTGGAGGGCAGGCGGATGATCGCCGTCATGGGTCGCGCGGGCCCCGTCCCGGGCCGCGCGGCAGATCGGAGCCCGATGAGCGAGGGGTCGTCCGGTCTCGACGTCCGCGCCGCGTTCGTCGAGCACGGCTCGTCGCTGCTCGGTTTCGCCGTCAACGCCCTCCGCGACCGGACGCTGGCCGAGGACTGCGTGCAAGAGACCTTCGTGCGCGCCTGGCGTGCCCGCGACTCGTTCGACGCCGACCGCGGCAGCGTCCGCACCTGGCTGTTCGCCATCGAGCGCCGCGTCGTGCTCGACGTGCACCGGGCACGGACGCGCACGCCGTCGGTGGTGCCCCTCGAGCACGCCCCCGACCCCGTCGCGAGCGTGGCCGACCCCCTCGAACGGCTGGGCATGGCCGAGGGGCTCGCCCGGCTGAGCGACGACCACCGGGCCGCCGTCGTGGCCGTCCACCTCGAGGGCCTGAGCTACCGCGAGGTGTCCGAGCGCACGGGCGTCCCCGTCGCGACCCTCCGCACCCGCGTGTTCCACGCGCTGCGCGCCCTCCGCACCCACCTCGACGACCAGGAGACGACCGATGACTGACCGCACGCCAGGGGTGGGGGCCGGTGACGGCGACGCCCGTCGCGACGAGTTGACGGCCGCTGCGCTCGCGGACGACCTCTCGCCGAGCGAACGCGTCGAGTTCGACGCGCTCCGGGCTGCCGACCCGTCGATCGATGCCGAGCTGGCGTCGCTCGGGGTGATGGTCGACGGACTGTCGGGCTTCGGTCGCTGGGACGACGTGGTTCCGAGCGACCGGCTGCGCGAGCGCATCGATGCCCTCGGACACGTCGCCGAGGCCCCGGCCTCTCGTGACGCGGACGTCCCGCTCGACGCCGACGTCGCTCTCGACACCGGCACCGGCACCGGCACCGGCACCGCGCCTGACGAGGCGCCGGCCACGCACATCGGGCCCCACGTCGCCGCGGCCCGGTCCGGACGGGGCCGTCGCCCGCTGCTGATCGCCGTGGCCGCCGCCGCGTGCCTGGCGATCGGGGCCGGGGGAGGAGTCCTGCTCGCGACGCCTCGTGACACGGTGGTGGCTGGCCCTGCCGGCAGCCTCGGCGCCGTCGAGCACGTGGACTTCGTCGGTCAGCCCGACGGGGTCGACCTCGACGGAGACCTCGTCGCCCACACCTGGGGCACCGAGACCGTCCTCAGCGTCGACGGCCTGCCGACGGGTTCGGCGTTCACGGTCGTGGTGGTCGGCGGCGACGGGCGGGAGTACGAGTCCGGTGCGTTCCTCGGGTCGGACGTGCGCGTCGACTGTCGGCTGAACGCCGCCGTGCTGCGGTCCGACGTCGCGTCGGTCGAGATCCGCGCCGCGGACGGGCACGACATCGCCGTCGCGTCGGTGCCTCCGGTCGCGAGCTGAGCCGCGCCTCCCCGCCGAGCTGAGCCGCGCCTCCGGCTCTCGTCTGCCGAGATGTCACGACGTGCCGGTCACCTCGGGACGTGAGTGGCGAGTCGTGACATCTCGGCCGGTTCAGACGACGGTCAAGGAGGCGCGGGTCGCCTCGATCGTCGCGAGCAGCGACCTCGAGTCGGCCAGGGAGTGCAGGGGCGAGTCGCGCAGCCCGGCGTCCACGTAGGACGCGAGGGCGGTCGCCTGGTAGGCGAGCCCCTGGCGGCCGGTCGGGACGGTCGGGTCGCTCCAGACGGCCGACCCAGCATTGGTCGTCAGCTCGAACGTCGCGGGGAAGACGAGGTTCTGCAGGGTGCGGATCGACCCGGTCGAGCCCGAGATCGTGCCGAGCCCGGGCGACGTCGTGAGCAGGCTCGTCGCCGCCGTGGCGAGCACCCCGTCGGCCGTGCGGGTGACGACGGCCGCGTCGAGGTCGACGCCGTCGGCCCGGGTCGAACCGGCGGCGTGCCACTCGACGGGGTGGCCGGTCGCGAACTGGGTGAACCAGAACGCGTAGACGCCGATGTCGAGCAGCGCGCCGCCGCCGAGCGCCGGATCGGTCATGCGTCCGCCGGCCGAGAGGTCGTTGGCCCAGGCGACGTCGGCGGTCGCGAGCCGCACGTCGCCGATCGCGCCGTCGGCGAGCAGCGCGGCGATGACGGTCGTATGCGGCAGGTAGCGCGTCCAGAGCGCCTCCATCGCGAGGACACCGGCGGCGCTCGCCGCGGCGGAGATCTCGTCGGCCTCGGCCGTGCTGGTCGCCATCGGCTTCTCGATCAGGACGTGCTTGCCGGCCCGGATCGCGGTCAGGGCGTCCGGCAGGTGGCGGGTGTGGGGCGTGGCGACGTAGACGACGTCGACGTCGGGGGAGGTGACCAGCGCCTCCTGGTCGCCGTGCGCCGCGGTGACGCCGTGGGTGCGGGCGAAGGCCTCGGCCCGGTCGAGGCTGCGGGAGGCCACGGCGACCACGCGCTGGTCGGTGTGCGCGTGGAGGGCGTCGGTGAAGTCGCCGGCGATCTCGCCCGGGCCGATCACGCCCCAGCGCAGGGTCGGACCGCCGCGCAACGGGACGGCCGTCGCGGCGGGGAAGCTCAGGGTGCTCGGGGTCTGCGTGGACATGCGGTCTCCTCGGTGTCACGTCGTCGTGCGTGCGTCCATCTTCGCGGGTGCGGAACAGGCCGGGGCGTCGAGAGCCGTCAGCCCTGCTCGGCGAACCGCTCCGCGCCGATCACGTCGAGCAACCGCAGCTTGGCGTCGTCGTCGGACCCGGGCGTCGCCGTCAGCACGAGCAGCGTCTGCGACTGGTCCTCGGTGAAGAGAGCTTGGCAGTCCACCTCGACGCGGCCGAGCTCGGGATGCAGGAGCGTCTTGCGGTCGTCGAAGCGCTGGTGCACGGCGTGCCGAGCCCAGATCGTCGCGAACTCTTCGCTCGACGCGAGCAGCGCCTCCACGAGTTCTCGTGGTCGGCCCCCGCCGCCCGCCATGCTGAGCGCCGCCCGCAGCCCGGAGGCCTGCAGCTCGAGCTGGTGCGCGTGGTCCTCGACCGGGTAGGAGGCGCGCTCGGCCGGGTCGGTGAACCACCGGTGGAACGCACTGCGGGCAAGCCCCTCGTACCGCATCTGGTCACCGAGCAGGGCGACCGCGAGCCGGTTCTGCGCGAGCGTCTCGGCCAGGTCGCTGAGGACGAGCGCAGGGGTGTCGACCAACCGGTCGAGCACCCGCCGCAACGCGGGACTGACGTGGTCGCCGCCTCGCGTCCGGCGGGGCGGGTGGTGGCCGGTCAGGCGGTAGAGGTGGTCGCGCTCGTCGAGGCTCAGTCGCAGCCCCCGGGTGAGAGCGACGAGCATCTGCTCGGACGGCTGCGGGCCGCGCTGCTGCTCGAGCCGCGCGTAGTAGTCGGTCGACATGCCGACGAGCCCCGCCACCTCTTCGCGACGCAGTCCGGCGGTACGCCGACGCACGCCTTCGGGCAGCCCCACGTCGGACGGTCGCAGCGCCTCGCGGCGGTGGCGGAGGAAGTCGGCGAGGTCGGCGCGGTCCATGGCCCCATGCTGTCAGCCGCGGCACTCGCCAACCAGGGAGCACCGATCCCTGGACGAGCGCTCTCTGCCGCACCGCGCCTCCCCGGGTCAGAGTGGTGGTCGTCACCCCGACCGTCGTCGGGGCGACGACCACCACCGGCCGCGCCGAGCGCGGCACACCCGAAGGAGCAACCGTGAAGATCAGCGGCAACACCGTGTTCATCCCCGGCGCCACGTCCGGCATCGGCCTGGGCCTCGCCCTGCGCCTGCAGGCCGCCGGCAACACCGTCGTCGTGGCCGGCCGACGCCGGGCGCTGCTCGACGAGATCGTCCGCGACCACCCGGGCCTCGAGGCCGTCGAGCTCGACACCACCGACCCGCAGGCCGTCGTCGACGTCTCGGCCGAGGTGCAGCGCCGCTGGCCCGAGACCAACGTCGTCGTCGCGATGGCCGGCATCATGCAGACCGAAGACGTCACGACCGGCGACTTCCTCGCCACCGCCGAGGCGACCGTCACGACCAACCTGCTCGGTCCGATCCGACTGATCGCGGCGTGGACGTCGTTCCTCCAGACGCAGCCCGCCGCCTCGATCGTCACCGTGTCGTCGGGGCTCGCGAGCGTGCCGCTGCCGATCACGCCGACCTACAACGCGACCAAGGCCGCGATCCACTCGTTCAGCGAAGGCATCCGCGTGCAGCTCGCCGACACGTCCGTGCAGGTCGTCGAGCTCGTGCCGCCGGCCGTGCAGACCACCCTGCTCGGTCAGCAGGACGACCCGTCGGCCATGCCGCTCGACGAGTACCTCGACGAGACGATGGCGCTGCTCGAGGCGCAGCCCGACGCCCACGAGATCCTGGTCGAGCGCGTGAAGTTCCTGCGCAACGCCGAGGCCGAGGGGCGGTACGACGCGGTGCTGGCGCTGCTCAGCGCGCACTGAGGCCGGTCCGGCGGCAGCGCCCTAGGCTGGGCAGATGAGTGCATGGGGCGACTGGGGGCCGGCGGTGGTGGCGATCGTCGTGGCGGTCGTGTACCTCGTGATCGTCGTCAGCATCGTGCGCGCCGTGCGGCGACGTGCCGACACGACGCAGCTCGAGCGCACGGTCTGGACGGTCGCCGCCGTCCTCTTCCCGCTCGGGGCTGGCGCCGTGTGGCTGCTGCTCGGGCCGCACCCGCTCGGCCTCCGCATCGACCACGAGCACGACTGAACCGGCCGGGCCCTGCTCCCGTCGTGGCGAGAGGTCACGACGTGCCGCTCACCTTCAGAGATGAGCGGCACGTCATGACATCTCGCCCCGCCGACCTGGTGTCGGTGGCCACGCCTAGCCTGCGGGGATGACCCGCCCGACACCCCGACCCGACGACTGCCGAGGAGGCACGGGTCGGCTCGCCGACGACTCCTGCGGTCGTCCGGTCGATCCGTCGTCGCCCGTGCCGCTCTGCGACCGGCATCTTGCGCTCGCCGCCGACTGGGTGGCCTCGCTCGAGGCCTCGGGCGAGGGCGTCACCGACCTGCTGCCGTCGCCCTGCCTCGCGTGCGGGTCACGGCTCGGCGTGCACTGGCCCTCGGGGTGGCTCTGCGCCGTCTGCGAGTGGCGCCAGGGAGACGTGCCCGACGGCGAGCTCGGGGTCGTGCGGGTGGACGTCGTCTACTACATCCGGTTCGACGACCGCATCAAGATCGGCACGTCGTCGAACCCCCGGCAGCGCCTCGGCACGCTCTGGCACGACGAACTGCTGGCCTTCGAGCGGGGCGACCGCCTCGTCGAACGGCGGAGGCACGGGCAGTTCGCGGCCTCCCGGTTCGGACGCACCGAGTGGTTCGCACGCAGCACCGAGCTCGACGCTCACGTGACGGCGCTCGCGCAGGGCGTCGACGACCCGTGGCAGCTCTACGCCCGCTGGCGCAGCGAGGCACTGGCCCTGCGCGGCTGACCCCGGTCCGTGCCGGGCCCTAGGCCTCGTCGCACCGTGTTTCGTGCATCGCACCGCGACTAGATGCGGTGCCGTGCACGAAACGCGGTGTGGTGTCGTGGCTGCGCCCTGCCCTCCGGGTGCGCGCCGGCGTCAGCGGCGGAGGTAGGCGTCGACGAGCAGCGGGCCGCGGATGGCGCGCAACTCGTCGAGCAGCAGGGGCACCGTCTGCCGGGTCAGCCCCGACAGCTGCAGGTCGTGCGGTCCGAGCGGGGGCAGCTTGCCCGTCCGGAGTCGCACGACCTCCCAGCCCGCGGCCCGTAGCGCGGCGTCCTTGCGTCGGTCGGCGGTCTCGCGGTGCCCGACGTGTTCGAGCCCGTGCCGCCCGGTCGAGTCGTACTCGATCGCGACCCGCAGTTCGCTCAGCACGATGTCGGGCCACACCTCGACGTGGTCGAAGAACGGACGCCCCACGCGCACGGCGTTCAGACCGGGCTCGAACTCGAGCCGGGCCGTCAGCTCGGCCCGCAGCTCGGCCTCGACCGCCGACGCCGGCTTCGGGGCACACGCGCTGACGAACGGGGTGCCGGTCGGCAGCGCCGGCGTCTTGTCGCACACCGGCCGGGCGGCGCGGGTCGGCCGGGCGACGCGGCCGGTGCGGGAGGCGCGGGTCGGCTGGCCGACAGGGTCCGGCCGGGAGGCGCGGGTCGCGTCCGTCCGCGGGGCGGACGTCGAGCCCAGAGGCGGTGCCGACTCGGACCGGCGTGCCGTGGTGGACCAGGAGGCGAGGGGTGGTGCCTGCTCGGGCCGACGGGCGGGGTCGGCCGGGAACGGGGGACCAGGAGGTGCCGCCCGCGGCGTCGTCGAGGGGAGGCCCGTGCTCGAGGCGCGACGACGCCGGGGCGGGGGTGACGGGTCCACCGGCACCGCGCCTCCTGGGCTCCGGGCCGCCCCGGCCCGACCTGGCCCAGCCGCGGCCTGTACGGGTGCGCCCGAGTCCTGCCCCGGCACGCCCGCGGCCTGCGCGCGGACGACCGCCGCCGGCGCCATCGGCGGCCGCATCGGCAGAGCGCGCGGGGCGGCGAGTTTGCTGCACTCGGGGCACCACGACGACCGGCGGCGCTCACGCCCCGGCCGGTGCCGCTGCTCGTCGGGGGTGGCGACGAACACGTGGCCCGCGTCGCAGAGCCAGCACAGCCACACGTCGGCCGCGGGCGGGATCTGGCTCAGCACGATGCCGCCGTTGTGCTCGGGACGGTACTGCCGCACGAGCACCGGGTACGACGCCCAGGCCTCGCGGTAGCTGCCCACCGGATAGGGCACGGCGAGGCCGCGCGACGTCCGGCGTCGCGCCCACCAGGCGGCGATCGGCTCGGGCACGCGCACACGCTACGACGGGCCACCGACACTGGGGCCCGACCCGACCCGGCCCGACCGCCGCCGACACCCGTAGCATCGACCGAATGCCCGACACCGCCCCTCCTGACGTGCCCGACGCCCCGACCGACGCCACGACCACCGCCCCGACCGCCGTCCCCGCCGACGTCCACGCCCGCGGCTTCGTCCGAGTCCGCGGCGCCCGCGAGAACAACCTGCGCGCGGTCGACGTCGACGTCCCGCGCGACAGCATCGTCGCCTTCACCGGCGTCTCGGGCTCGGGCAAGTCGTCGCTGGCGTTCGGCACGATCTTCGCCGAGGCGCAGCGCCGCTTCTTCGAGTCGGTCGCGCCCTACGCGCGACGGCTGATCGCCCAGGGCGGCGCCCCGCACGTCGACGAGATCACCGGCCTGCCCCCGGCCGTCGCCCTGCAGCAGCGCCGGGGCGCCCCGAGCTCGCGCTCGACCGTCGGCACCCTGACCACCCTGTCGAACTCGATGCGGATGCTCTACTCGCGGGCCGGCAGCTACCCGGCCGGGGCCGACCGCCTCGAGTCCGACTCGTTCTCGCCGAACACGGTCGCCGGAGCCTGCCCGCGCTGCCACGGGCTCGGCATCGCGCACGAGGTGACCGAGGCGTCGGCCGTCCACGACCCCGGCCTGAGCATCCGCGACGGTGCGATCACCGCGTGGCCGGGAGCCTGGCAGGGCAAGAACCTCCGCGACGTCACGAGCGTGCTCGGCTACGACATCGACCGCCCCTGGCGCGACCTGCCGCAGACCGACCGCGACTGGTTGCTCTACACCGACGAGCAGCCCGTGGTCGAGGTGACCCCCCAGCGCGACCGCGTCGCCAAGCCGTACAAGGGCCGCTTCTGGAGCGCTCGCGCCTTCGTCATGCACACCCTCGCCGACTCGCAGAGCGAGACCCAGCGCACCAAGGTGCTGCAGTACGTCGAGAGCGGGCCCTGCTCGCTCTGCGGCGGCAGCGGCCTGACCCGGGCGGCGCTCGCGGTGACCTTCGCCGGCCGCACGATCGCCGAGCTGAACGCCCTGCCGATCGCCGAACTGGGCGACGTCCTGCGGCCGACGGCCACCCTGACGAGCGCGTCGGCCGCGGTGTCGAACGCGTCCTCGGGAGAGGTCACCGAGGTCGCCGTCCGCATCGCCTCCGACCTGTTGGCGCGGACGACCGTGCTCGACGACCTCGGGCTCGGCTACCTCAGCCTCGGCCGCGCGACGCCCACCCTGTCACCGGGCGAGATGCAGCGGCTGCGCATCGCGACGCAGCTGCGCTCGGGCCTGTTCGGCGTCGTCTACGTGCTCGACGAGCCGAGCGCCGGCCTGCACCCCGCCGACGCCGAGTCCCTCGTCGAGGTGCTCGAACGGCTGCGGGCGAGCGGCAACTCGGTGTTCGTCGTCGAGCACGACATGAGCATCGTGCGCCGCGCCGACTGGGTCGTCGACGTCGGCCCGGGGGCAGGCAGCCAAGGAGGCGCGGTGCTCTACAGCGGGCCCGTCGCCGGGCTCGCCGGGGTCGCCGACTCCGTCACAAGGCGCTTCCTCGACCCCTCCGTCTCCGATCACGCCCAGGGCGGGTCGCCCGTCCGACGCGAACCGACCGCCACCCTCGAGCTGCGCGGCGTCACCCGGCACAACCTCGACGGCGTCGACGTGGACCTGCCGCTCGGCGTGCTCACCGCGGTCACGGGGGTGTCCGGTTCGGGCAAGTCGACGCTGGTCGGCGGCGTGCTGGCCGAGACGGCGACCGCCCACGAGCGGGTCGACCGCGTGGTGCAGGTCGACCAGAAGCCGATCGGCCGGACGCCACGCTCGAACCTCGCGACCTACACGGGCCTGTTCGACGCCGTGCGCCAGGCCTTCGCCGCGACCGACGAGGCGCGGTCCCGGGGCTACGGCGCCGGACGCTTCTCGTTCAACGTCACCGGAGGCCGCTGCGAGGTCTGCCAGGGCGAGGGGTTCGTCTCGGTCGAGCTGCTCTTCCTGCCCGGCAGCTACTCGCCCTGCCCCGAGTGCCACGGCGCCCGCTACAACGCCGAGACCCTCGAGGTCACCTGGCACGGCGCCACCGTGGCGGACGTGCTCGCGATGACGGTCGACGAGGCGGCGACGTTCCTGACCGAGGTGACCAGCGCCTCCCGGGCTCTCGAGACGTTGCGGCAGGTCGGGCTCGGCTACCTGCGGCTCGGCCAGCCCGCGACCGAGCTGTCGGGCGGCGAGGCACAGCGCATCAAGCTCGCGACCGAGCTGCAGCGTGCCCGCACCGGACACACGCTCTACCTGCTCGACGAGCCGACCACGGGCCTGCACCCGGCCGACGTCGAGCTGCTCGTCACCCAGCTGCAGTTGCTGGTCGACGCGGGCAACACCGTCGTCGTGGTCGAGCACCACATGGGTGTCGTGGCGGCGTCCGATCACGTGATCGACCTGGGCCCCGGGGGAGGGGACGCCGGCGGGCGCGTGCTCGCCGTCGGCACGCCCGAGCAGGTGGCCGGGGCGACCGGCAGCCGCACCGCGCCGTACCTCGCGGTGGCGCTGCCCGCCTGACCCGCCGGAAGCCGGGGATTCGACGAGCCGAGGAGGCGCGGTGCAGTCGACCCGCGCCTCCTCGGTTTCGTCGTCGGTCGGGCTACGGCGAGACCATGCCGCCGTTCACGTTGAGCGTCTCGCCCGCGACGAAGCTCGACTCGGCCGAGGCGAGGAACACGTAGGCGGGTGCCTGCTCGGCGGGCTGGCCGGCGCGGCCGAGCGGGGCCTCGCTCGAGCCGAACTCGGGCAGCGACTCGGGGTCGACGCCGTCGGTCACCTGCAGCACGGTCCAGGTCGGGCCGGGCGCGACGACGTTGACGCGGATGCCCTTCGAGGTGAGCTGCTGCGACATGCCCTTCGACAGGTTGTTGATCGCGCCCTTGGTCGCCGCGTAGTCGAGGCGGTCGGGGGCGGGCGTGTGGGCCTCGGCCGACGCGGTGTTGATGATCGTGGAGCCGGGGGCGAGGTGCGGCACGGCGGCCTTGACGATCCAGAACGGCGCGTAGACGTTCGTGCGGAAGGTCAGGTCGAACTGCTCGTCGGTGATGTCCTCGATGTCCTGCTGCCAGACCTGCTTGCCGGCGACGTTGACGACGGCGTCGAGGCCGCCGAGTCCGTCGACCGCCTTCTGCACGAGTTCACGACAGAAGGAGGCGCTGGTCAGGTCCCCGGGGAGAGCCACGGCCTTCTGTCCCGCGGCCTCGATCAGCGCGATGACGTGGTCGGCGTCGGACTGCTCGCTCGGCAGGTAGTTCAGGGCGACGTCGGCACCCTCGCGGGCGTAGGCGATCGCGACGGCGGCGCCGATGCCCGAGTCGGCACCCGTGATGAGGGCCTTGCGACCCTGCAGGCGTCCCGTGCCGCGGTAGGTCTCCTCGCCGAGGTCGGGGACGGGAGTCATCTGCGACTGCAGGCCGGGCTCCTCCTGGTGCTGCACCTCGGGGCTGATCGTCGGGTAGAGCGTGCGCGGGTCGGCGAAGGTGTACTGGTCGCGGGTCATGCGGGGTCCTCTCTGGTTCGCGGTGCCCTGGACGCTACGCCGGGGGACTCCGGGGCGTACCCCGCGGGCGCGCCCGAGGCCCACGACGCACGAGTGGCCCCGAGCCGTCGTCCGCTCGGGGGCGGAGGACGGTTCGGGACCACTCGACGAGGTGCGTGACCCGGGTCAGAGGCCCTGGGTCATGATGAGCGCGCCGGCGATCATCGAGCCGATGTTGGCCAGGATGCCGACGAAGCCGAGCACGATGCCGACCGTCGCGATGGTGCGGGCGGCGGGCTCGCTCTTGCGCGAGAGGAAGCCGAGCACCACGGCCGCGATGGCCAGCAAGATCCACAGGACGGGCAGGAACAGGCAGAGGACGATGCTGACGATGCCGAAGACGAGCGACAGGACGCCCATCGTCTTCTTGGTCGTCGAGGCGGGCACGTTCGCGCCGGTGTACGGGGTGGGGTTCGTCATCGGTGTCTCCTCGACATCTGGGTGAGCATTACTCGTCGAAGCTAGCCACTTTCTGGGGGAGAGGGCCGCGGGGCCGCCCGGCGCGGCGGGCCTGTCGTGACGGGTGTGGTCAGGTCACTCGTGTCGTGCCGGTAGAGCAGTCAGCCGGTGACGGCGAACGCCGGCGGAGGCGCGTCCACCGTCGCGGGCCGTCTCGTCACACGACATAGCGGCCGTCCTCTCGTTCGCGGCTGAGCACCCATCGCCACGTTCGTTCCAATCCGTCCGTGAGCGAGACGGTGGGTGCCCATCCGGTCAGTTCGCGTGCGAGCGTGTTGTCCGAGAGCAGTCGGTCGACCTCGCTGCCGTCGGGGCGCCGCCGGGAGTCGTCGGACACGACCCGCGCCTCCTGACCCGAGATGTCGATCAGGGTCTCGGCGAGGTCGCCGATGGAGATCTCGGTGCCGGTGCCGAGGTTGACGGCGCGGCCGAGGGCGGCGTCCGAGGCGCCGACGGCGAGGAACCCGAGGGCGGTGTCGGTGACGTACGTGAAGTCCCGGGTCGGCGTGAGCGATCCCAACCGGATCTCCGTCGTACCGGTGCGCAGCTGGGCCAGGATGGCGGGGATGACGGCCCTCGTCGACTGGCGCGGACCGTAGGTGTTGAACGGCCTGCACACGGCGACCGGGGTGTCGAACGAGTGGAAGTACGACAAGGCGATCGCGTCGGCGGCGATCTTCGAGGCGGAGTACGGCGACTGGGGTTGCAGCACGTGCTGCTCGTCGATCGGCACGGCCCGGGCGCTGCCGTAGACCTCCGACGTCGACGTGTGGACCATGCGTGCTCCGTGCCGCCGGCATGCGGCGACGACGTTGTGCGTGCCGACGACGTTGGTCTGGACGTACGAGTCCGGCGCCTCGTAGCTGTAGGGGATGCCGATCAGGGCTGCGAGGTGGAACACCAGGTCGACGCCTTCGACGCACCGGTCGACGAGGTGGCCGTCGCGCACGTCGCCCGAGACCACCTCGACCCGCGGGTCGTCGAGCACGTTCGCCAGGAATCCGAGCGTGCCGTAGGGCTTGTAGTGGCAGAGCGCACGCACGTGGGCTCCGGCGGCGAGGAGTTCGTCGACGAGGGTCGAACCGATGAAGCCTTCGGCTCCCGTGACGAGCACGGTCCGGCCGGCGTAGGCGTCGTGATGGGGGGTCATGGGTGGTCCTTCCGAGCAGGGGTGGTCGTGGTCGAGGGCGATGACGGGGGAGCGGAGGAGGCGTGGAGCCGTGAGGCCGACGGGGTCGCGGCGGTGGTCGACGGCCACCGTGCCGGTGAGTCGGCCCAGGGAACCCGGCCCCGTCGCACACGCCCGGCCCGGGCCAGGTCGACGGCCCACGCCGCGAGCCCCGTGGCGGCTCCCACATGGCGAGGACTGGGCGCCGGCGCCGGTGACGAGGCGAGGTCGTCGAGGGCACGCTCGAGGGAGTCGACCGTCAGGTGCTCGTCGGCGACGAGGCGGGCCTGTCCCGTGTCGACCAGCTCGCGGGCGTTGTGGGTCTGGTGATCGCCCGGGGCGTGCGGGTAGGGCACGAGCACGGCAGGGACGCCGAGGTGCTGCAGCTCGGCGACCGAGGCCGAACCGGATCGGGTGACGGCGGCGTCTGCGGCCACGTAGGCGAGGTCCATCCGGTCGATGTACGACACGACGTCCGCGACGCGGTCGCCGCCCGTCGCACGCAGGCGACGTCGGGCCTCGTCCGTCTGCCCTGCCCGGGCCTTGACGAGCAGGCGGACGTCGTCGCGGTCGGCCCATCGGGTCGCCAGGTCGAAGGACGCCCGGTTCAGGCTCTCCGCCCCTTGGCTGCCTCCACTGACGATGACGAACCGCTGTCCTGCGTGCACTCCGAAGTGGGCTCGCGCTTCCTCTCGGTCACGCCGCCGATCGGCCGACGCGACGGCGGACGGCAGGGGGATGCCGAGATGCCTCACCTCGCGGCCGCCGGAGGGGAACGCACCCCGTCGACACCAGGACGCGTGGGCCGGATCGAAGCCCGTGGCGACGTGAGGCGTCATGAGTGCCGCGAGCAGGTTCGCCCGCCCCGGCACCGCGTTCGACTCGTGGACCAGACACGGGATGCCCGCCAGGCGAGCGGCGAGGACGACCGGGATGCTGGGGTAGCCGCCCATGCCGAGCACGACGTCGACCCGGTCCTCGCGGAGCTGCCGCATCGCGAGCCGGACGCTTCGGACCAGGTGCAGGGGGAACAGTGCCAGGTTGCAGTCCCGAGTTCGAGCCAGGGGTGTCATGGGAACCGTCCGGAGGGGGTAACCGCCGGCGGGCACGAGGGTGGTCTCGAGGCCGCGGTCGGTGCCCGAGAACGAGATGTCGGCATCGGGCACCAGGGCGCGCACGGCGTCGGCGGTGGCGAGGCCGGGGTAGATGTGGCCGCCGGTGCCGCCGGCGCCGATCACCATCCTGAGGGGAGTCGTCGAGGTCATGCCCCGATGCTCGACGGCGGCGATGAGGTCAGGATTAAGTCGGCCTCGCCCTCGCGATCACTCGTCCGTGGCGACGGGAAGCGTCACGGTCATCGTCGTGCCCCCGCCGTCCGTCGTCGACGCCGCGATGTCGCCGCCGGCTTGCTGCACGGTCTGGTGCGCGATGGCGAGGCCGAGTCCCGACCCCGGCAACCGGCTGGCGTGGGGTGACCGGTAGAACCGGTCGAAGATGCGCGGAAGGTCGTCTTCGCGGATGCCGGCACCGTGGTCGACGACGCGGACCAGCACGGACGAGGCCGTCCTGGTCACCGCGATCTCGACCCGGCCGGGCCGGGGACCGTACTTGCCGGCGTTGTCGAGCAGCACGTTCCAGAGCCGCTCGAGACGGTCGGGGTCGGCGAAGACCCGCACCTCACCGGCGTCGTCGTCGTCGACGACGTCGAAGGTCACGTCGGGCCAGTGACGACGGGCGGCAGCCGCTGCCGCATCGATCGACCGCCGTACCGGCACCGGGTGTGCATCGGGTTCCGTGTCGTCTCCTCGAGCCAGTTCGACCAGATCGTCGACGAGGTCCTGCATGCCGAGCAGTTCGCGCTCGACGTCGACGCGCAGGCGCTCTCGTACCGGGGGTGCCAGGGCGTCGCCCCGCCCGAGCAGGGCGATGTTCGTCCGGAGGGTCGTCAACGGTGTCCGCAGCTCGTGGGACGCGTCCGCGACGAGCTGCCGCTGGGCGGTGGTGGCCGCGGCGAGCTGTTCGAGCATGGCGTTGAAGGCCGAGCCCAGCCGTCCGAGCTCGTCGTCGCGGGAGATCTCCACTCGGTCGTGGGGATCTCGGGTGCTCGCCACGCGGCGGATCGAGGCGGCGAGATCGGCCACCGGCCGGAGGCCGACCGTCGCGACCAGCCACCCGACGACAGCCGAGAGCAGGACGCCTGCCGCGCCTCCTGCCAGCAGGCCCGCTCCGACACGTCTCATCGTCTCGTCGGTGGCTTCGGTGGGCACGCCGACCATCACGGCCGTGTCGCCGCGTGTGGGGAGCACGATGGTGCGCACCTCGACGTCGTCGGCGACGACCGTGTCGTAGGCCGCGTCGCGGTCCCCGCGGGCGACCGCGACGGCTGCTCCGGTGACCGCGAGGGCCGTGCCGTCGTCGAACGGTCGGTCCTCGGACGACACCACCCGGGTGCACCCGGGCTCGGAGGTGTACCGACAGTTGTCCGACCCGGAGGCGACGTAGTCCGCCTGCGCGTCGATGAGCCGCTGGATGCGAGTCGCCTCCCGGAGCAACGACACGTCCTGCCCCTTGGTCACCTGGTGGCCGACCAAGGTGAACGTGAGGGCGGCGACCAGCAGGACGACCCCGGCGACCGTCGCTGCGACGACCACGGCGAGTCGCGTGCGCAGGGACGTCCTCGTCACCGACCCGCACCGATCCGGTAGCCGACCCCGCGGACGGTCTCGATGAGCCGGCCCTCGCCCGCCTCGTCGAGCTTGCGGCGCAAGCTGCTGATGTAGACCTCGAGCGCGTTCGACCGCGGTGCCTCGTCGTCGGCCCACACGGCGTCGACCAGATCGTCCCGGGTCCGGACGCGTGAGGGCGAGGAGAAGAACGCCGTGAGGATCGCGGTCTCGATGCGGGTCAGCGCGACGGTGCCGCGGGGAGACGTCAGCACGCGATCGTCCGGATGGAGGGTGCGGTCGCCGAAGCCGACGACCTCCCGCGGGATCGGGGACGCCCGTCGCACGAGCGCACGCACCCGGGCCAGCAGCTCGTCGAGGTCGAACGGCTTGCCCAGGTAGTCGTCGGCCCCCGCGTCCAGGCCCTCGACGCGATCACGGGGGTGGTCGAGGGCGGTGAGCACGAGGACGGGCACCCGGTCGCCCTGCGCCCGCAGGGTGCGACACACCGCGAGCCCGTCGAGACCGGGCATGGAGACGTCCAGCACCACCACCTCCGGGTCCGTCCGCGCGACGGCGGCGAGCCCCTCGGCGCCGTCGGCCGCCGTGACGACGTCGTACCCGTCGGCCTCGAGGGCCGTGCGGAGGCCGAAGACGATCGCCGGGTCGTCGTCGACGACGAGTATCCGGGTGCGCGGCGACGTGATGGTGCTCATGCCCACATGCTGACGCACGATCATGAGGGCCGTCTCATCGACGTCGAGCCCCACGACGTGGTCCCAGGGGAGCGCGTGGTCCGTCCGACGCACCAGGGTCACTCTGGTGGTCGGGGACCGAAGCCTGCACCCCATCGGAGCATCCATGAGTCGGCGTCGAGGAGCGGTTCGAATCCGAAGCGGCGGTAGAGGCCATGGGCATCTTGCGTGAACAGGGCCGTGCGCTTGAGATCCAGGGGCTCCAGATCGTCCAGGATTCCCGACATCAGGGCCGATCCCACACCAGCCCCCTGAGATCCCAGCGCGCCGAGTTCGTCACCACCTGCGGCTCACGTTCGCTTCTGGTCCTCGGCCGAGATGCAGGACGAGTCGGGCGACGACTTCACGGTCGAGGAGTCGAGTGTGGTCGTGCTCGAGCGCTTCGAGATCGTCCGATGACCGACCGCGTACCGGGCGGGCGTCAGGCGGTGACGCTGATGCTCCAGGTCACACCGAACCGGTCCGTCAGCATGCCGAAGCCCGAGCTCCACGCCGACGCGGCCAACGGCTCGACGACGACGGCGTCGACCGCGAGGGCGTCCCAGTAGCCCTGGAGTTCCTCCAAGGTGTCCGAGCCGAGCGAGACGAAAAGGGCCTGGTCGGTGATGGTGGTGCCGTTCTCCCGGCGGGTCGAACCGCCGCCGGCGATCGGTCCTTCGGTCTCGCCGGGGATGTCGTAACCCATGACGCGGAAGCCGTTCTCGGCGGCGACGAGGCCGAACACGACCTTGTCCGAGCCGGGCACCTCGGCCGGCATGCCGAAGTCCGCGTAGGTGTTGACGACGGTGTGGCCGCCGAACACGGAGTGGTAGAACTCCAGCGCCTGGCGCGCGTCGCCACGGAAGTTGAGGTGGGTGGTCGTCTGGATGGTCATGTCTGCTCCTTGATCGATCAGGCCGGTGTGGCTCGACGGGTCAAGCTTTCCCGGCATGTAGGTCAGGTTCTGGCCTAGATCGCGCATAAAGTCAGAACCGTGACGACGACTTCACGACTGCTGAACCTGCTGTCCTTGCTGCAGACGCGGCGGGACTGGCCGGGGTCGCTCCTCGCGGCCCGTCTGGACGTCAGCGACCGGACGGTGCGACGGGACGTCGACCGACTGCGCGAGCTGGGCTACGCCATCCACGCCACGATGGGCGTCGACGGCGGCTACCGACTGGACGCCGGCAGCGAACTGCCCCCGTTGTTGTTCGACGACGACCAGGCCCTCGCCCTGGCCGTCGCCTTGCAGACCGCACCCGGCATCGATGCCCGCATCGGCGAGGCCGCCATCCGTGCCCTCGCCACGATCCGGCAGGTGATGCCCTCCCGGCTGCGTCATCGCCTCGACGCCCTGCACGTCACCACCGTCGGGCGTCCCGGCGACGCGCCCCCGAACCCCGTCTCCCTCGACGTACTCGTGACGGTGTCCGACGCCGTCAGGGACCACGAGACCCTCCGTTTCGACTACCCGGCACGCGATGCCGCGGGTGACGACGAAGCGGTCGGTGGAGGTCGAGAGCTCCGCCCGCCCCGCCGTGTCGAGCCGCACCACCTGGTCGCGTCCCACGGCCGCTGGTACCTCGTCGGATGGGACCTGGACCGCGACGACTGGCGGCTCCACCGCGTCGACCGTGTTCGCCCGCGAACGCCGAACGGGCCCCGCTTCACCCCGAGGACCGTCCCGGGAGGGGACGTCGACGCCTTCGTGTCGGCACGCTTCAAGGGGTCGGACGTCGACGAGTGGGCCTGCCGCGGCACCGTCGTCCTGCACCTGCCGGCACACGACGTGTTGCCGTTCGCCGGCGACGGAACCGTGATCGCGGTGGACGACCAGCGGTGCACCCTCGAGGCGGGCTCCTGGTCGTGGGGCTCACTCGCGGCGTCCTTCGGGCGGTTCGACGTGGCGATGGACGTGCTCGGTCCACCAGAACTGGCGGACGCGTTCGCCGCCCTCGCCGAGCGGTACGCCGCGACGAGCCAGCGCTAGCGGCTCAGCCCACGGGCCGGGTCGCAGAATTCGCGTCGTCGTCCTCGGGGACTCGCACCGCGCCTCCTGAACGACGGACGTCCCCGCCCGCTCGCCGCCTCGGGAGGAGGGGGGAGCGGACGGGGACGTCGGTGTGGCGAGGGCTACTCGGCCCGGCGACGGCCTCGGATCGGGCCGACCACGCGACGACCGCGACGCGAGAGCGCCAGGCCGAGGGCGACCCCGAGCAGGGCCATGGCGGCGATGCCGAGCACCGACGCGCTGCCGGTGAAGGCCAGCTGCGTCGCCGACAGGATCATCGGGAACGACACCGTGACGACGGCCTGGACCGTCTCGCCGGCCGTGTCGGTCACGCGGTACTGCACCGAGGCCTTCGAGTCGAAGCCCGCCGCGGGGGTGAAGACGACGTCGCCGTCGACGACCGTCCAGGTGCCCTGGTCGGGCACGGTCAGCGTGCTGACCCCGTCACCGGTCGCCGGGTCGACGATGACGACGGTGCCGCGGTCGAAGGTCGCTCCCTCGGTGGGGGCGTCGTTCGCCGTGACGTCGACGGTGACCGGGTGGTCGGTCGTGCCGCGCTGCTGGTCGTCGACCGCGACGGCCGCGCCCAGCACCGTGATGTCCACGGTGGCGCGGGCGGTCTGTCCGGCCTCGTCGGTCGCCGTGTAGTCGAAGGTGTCGACCCCGACGAAGCCGGCGTTCGGCATGTAGTCGTATGCGCCGTCGAGGTCGAGCGACACGGTGCCGTGCGACGGCTCGGACGCCAGGGCGACCCAGAGGGCCGACCCGTCGTCGTTGCGCATCACGCCGCCGACCCTGCCCGAGACGAGTCGCTTGCCGGCGATCGTCCTGTTCGAGTCGTTCACGGCCTTGACGCGCACGGTGATGGTGACCGTGGCGGTCGCGGTGCCGCCGTCACGGTCGGTGACCGTGTAGGTCACGGGGTCCTTCCCCGAGTACCCGGCGGTCGGCGTGTAGACCAGGCGACCGCTGGGGGCGATCGTGACCGTGCCGTGAGCGGCGGGGCCCGTCGAGGTGACGCGGAGGCCGGTGCCGAGGTCGTTGCCCAGCACGCCCGGCGCGTCGACGGTCAGCGTCGTGTCGGCCGGCGTCGAGGCCGCGTCGTCGACCGCCGTCGGCAGCACCGTGATGGTGACGGTGCCCGTGCGGGTCTGTCCTTCACCGTCGGTCGCCGTGTACGTGAACGCGTCGGTGCCCGAGAAGCCGGCCTTCGGCGTGTAGACGTACGAGCCGTCGCGAGCGAGCTCGACCAGGCCGTGCGTCGGTGCCGCGTCGAGCGTCGCGGTCAGCGAGCTGCCCGAGTCGTTCGAGAGCACGCCGTGCCCGGCGTCGACGGTCAGCGGGGTGCCGGCGCGCGTGCTGCCGGTGTCGTCGACGGCCAGGGCGCCGACGACGACGGTCGCGGTGGCCTTCGTCGACCGGCCGGCCGAATCGGTCACGGTGTACTCGACCCGGTCGGTGCCCGAGAAACCGGCGACCGGCGTGTAGACGAACGACCCGTTCGACCGGGTGTCGATCGTGCCGTGCGCCGGGGTGCCGACGCCCGTCACGGTCAGGCCGGTGCCGAGGTCGTTCACCAGCAGACCCGGGGCGGGCACCGAGAGCGCGGTGCCGGCAGGCGTCGAGTAGCGGTCGTCGAGGGCGCGGGGCGTCACCGTGACGGTGACCGTCGCCGTGGCGCTGCCGCCGTCACGGTCGCCGACCGTGTAGACCACGATGTCGTCTCCCGAGAAGCCGGGGGCCGGTGTGTAGTCGACGGTGCCGTCCGGCGCGATCGTGACCGTCCCGTGCGCGGCCGGGGTCGCCGCGGTGACGGTCAGGCCGGTTCCGACGTCGTTGCCGAGCACACCCGGTGCGGCGACCGTGACACGGTCACCGGCCACGACCGTGGCGACGTCGGGGGCGGCCTTGGGGCTGACCACGATCGTCACGATGCCCGTGCCGGTCTGACCGTTGCCGTCCGTGACCTCGTAGCCGAACGAGTCCTTGCCCGAGGTACCGGGCTTCGGCGTGTAGGTGTACGAGCCGTCGGGTGCCATCGTGACCGTGCCGGCCTTCGGCTGGTCGGTGACGGTCGCGGTCAGGCCGGTGCCCGTGTCGTTCGACAGCACGCCGTGGTCGGCGTCCACCACGAGGGGCTGGTCGGCGGTGGTGCCTCCGGCGGGGGAGTCGTCGACGACGATCGGTCCGACGTGGATCGTCACCGTGGCGACGTCCGACCCACCGGACGCGTCGGTGGCGCGGTAGGTCAGTCGGTCGGTGCCCGAGAAGCCGTCGGCGGGCGTGTAGCTGATCGTGCCGCCGGCCGCGATGGTCGCGGTGCCGTGCGCCGGGGCTTCCACGAGCTCGGCGCGCAGGTCGGTGCCGAGGTCGTTGCCGAGCACGCCGGGCGCCGCGACGGTGACCGGGGTGCCGGCCTTCGTCGAGGTCCCGTCGTCCACGGCGTCGGGCAGGACGACGATCGTCACGATGCCCGTGCTCGTCTGCTTCTCGGCGTCGGTCGCGGTGTAGGTGAAGCTGTCGGTGCCCGAGAAGCCCTTCGTCGGGGTGTAGACGTACGAACCGTCCTTCGCGACGGTCACGTCGCCGTGACGCGGGGTTCCGTCGAGCGCGGCCGTCAGTCCGGTGCCGCGGTCGTTCGAGAGCAGGCCGTCCTTCGCCGGCACGGTCAGGTCGCGACCGGCGGTCGCGGTGCCCCGGTCGGCCATGGCCAGGTCGCCGACGACGACCCAGGCGCGAGCCGTCGCGGTCTGCCCTGCGGCGTCCGTCACCCGGTACTCGAACGAGTCGGTGCCCGAGGTGCCGGCATCCGGCGTGTAGCTCCAGGTGCCGTCCGGGTCGACCGTCACGGTGCCGTGCGCGGGCGTGCCGTGGTCGGTCACGCGCAGCCCGGTCCCGAGGTCGTTGCCGAGCAAGCCGGGAGCCGCGGTGGTGACGGTCGTGTCGGAGGAAGTGGTGACCTGGTCGTCGACGGCCACCGGCTTCACGGTGATCGTCACCGTCGCCGTCGCGGTGCGGCCGGCGGCATCGGTGGCCTGGTAGGTCACGGTGTCGGTGCCCGAGAAGCCGGGTGCCGGCGTGTAGTCGAACTCGCCGTTCGGGGCGATGGTCGCGGTGCCGTGCTGCGGGCCGGTCACGATCGCGGCGCTGAGGCCGGTGCCGAGGTCGTTGCCGAGGACGCCGGGACCGTCGACGTGAGCGTTGCCACCCGCGACGACGGTGACGGTGTCGTCGACGGCCTTCGGGGCGACGGCGACGGTGACCGTCCCGGTACTCGTCACGCCGTTCGTGTCGGTCAGCGTGTAGGTGAAGGTGTCGGTGCCCGAGAAGCCCTTCACCGGCGTGTAGACGTACGAGCCGTCGGGGTTGACGACGACGGTGCCGTTCGTCGGGGCCGTGGCGAGCGCCGCGCTGAGCGGGCCGCTGCCCCCGTCGTTGCTGAGCAGTCCACGCCCGGCGGGCACGTCCAGGGGCGAGCCCGCGACGGCGTCGACGGTGTCGGCCGAGGCGCGAGGCGCGACGGTCACGGTCACCGTGCCGGTGTCGGTGCCGCCGTTGCCGTCGGTGACGGTGTAGTCGACGGTGTCGGTGCCCGAGAAGTCGTCGGCCGGTGTGTAGAGCACGTCGCCCGCGGGGGTGACCGACGCGGTGCCGTGACCCGGCGTCCCGACGGCGGTGACCTTGGTGTCGATGCCGTCGTCGTTCGCGGTCAGGGCGCTGCCGGCGATGGTCGTCGGGGTCCCTGCGACCGCGGTGGCCGTGTCGTCGACGGCGGTGGGCAGCACGGTGAGCGTCACGGTGCTCGTGGTGCTCCGGCCTTCGGTGTCGGTCGCCGTGTAGGTGAAGGTGTCGGTGCCCGAGAAGCCGTCCGCCGGGACGTACCGGAACGAGCCGTCCCGGCCGAGTACGAGGGAGCCGTGCGAGGGTCCGGTCGCGACGGCGGCGGTCAGACCGCTGCCCGAGTCGTTCGACAGCACGCCCGAGGCGGCGTCGACCACGAGGGCCTGGCCGGCGCGAGCGGTCGCGACGTCGTCGCTGCCGGCCGGGGTGACGGTGATCGTGACCGTCGAGGTCGACGTGCCACCGCCTCCGTCGGTCGTCGTGTACTGGAAGGTGTCGGTGCCCGAGAAGCCCTTCGCGGGCGTGTAGGTGTACGAGCCGTCGGCCGCGACGGTGGCCCGGCCGTTCGCCGGCTGCGTGTTCGACGTCACGGTCAGGTCGGTGCCGGCGTCGTTGGAGAGGACGCCGGGGGCGCCGACGGTCAGGGTGGTTCCGGAGGCGGTGGTCCCGGAGTCGTCGGAGGCTGCGGCCGAGGACGCCGAGACGGTGTTGACGAAGGTGCAGACGACGTCGGTGCCGTCGGCGCTCGTCGCGGCGGGGAACGAGAACTGCGCGGTGTTGCCCGAGCCGGAGGCGACGGTCGCGTCGTCGTTGACGTTCGCGCACCGGTAGGTGGTCGAGTAGTCGGCGAGGCGGGTCGTGCTGTTGCCCGCCGTCTGCGAGACGGTGTACGTGCGGGCCGGGATAGCGAGTGCGGCGCCGGCCTTCTGGGCCTGGACCCCGGTCGCGTTGCCGGACGTCGTCGCGGTGGAGGGCGCTGACAGGTTGCCGCCGTCGACCTTGAGCGCGAACTGGTCGCCGGACTTCCAGCGGCCCGTGACATCCGCCTTGCCGGTCAGGGTGTTGGCGTAGTTGCAGCTCGCGAGGTCGGTGTACGAGGCGATGTTGCTGATCGCCGGCGTGGTCATGCGGCTGACCTCGGCACCCGAGCTCGAGTCGAGCTTGATGATCTGCATGCCGGACGAGACGTAGAGGTAGCCGTCGGACGAGAACGCGATGCCCGGGCTGTTGGTGCCGGTGGGCAGGTCGGTCAGCTTGGTGGCGGCGAGCGAGGTGGTGCCGGCCGTGGTCGGGATCGTCTCGTCGTTGAGGCGGTAGACCGCGTTGCTCGCCACGACGAAGAGCAGCCCCTGCGTGCTGAAGGCGAAGTCGCCGTTGCCGGCCTGCAGGCCGGGGATGCGACCGACGACGCCGATCTTGTCACCGGTCTTGGGGTCGTAGGCCGAGATCGTGGCCGGGTCGCCACCGGTCGCGTAGTAGTAGATGCCGGTGACCGGGTTGACCGCACCGCGCAGCGTCGAGGCGGGGGCGCCCGACGGGTTGGCGTTGGCGACGGTCGTGACCGCACCGGCCGCCGAGTCGTAGCGTGCGAGCGTGTTGCCGTTCGAGTTGTTCGCCTGGCCGTTGGTGAAGGCGTAGGCGTCGAGGCCGTTGCGTCCGACGCCGAGACCGTTGTTCGCGGGCGAGAACGGCGTGGCCGACCCGGCGATCACGTCGGACACCGTGTTCGCGGCGACGTTGATCGCGACGAACTGGCCCTGGCCCGCCGTGGCGTAGATCGTGTTCTGGTCGCACGAGAGCGCGGCCGCGGCCAGCGCGGGTGCCGGCGCGACGGCCTGCGTCACGGCGACGGCCGCCAGTAGGGAGGCGGTGGCGAAGGCCGCGAACGAGAGGGCGCGACGACGGGGGCGCACGGAGGCGCGGAGAAGCGACATGGGCTGGTGGTGTCCTCGGGTGGGGGCGTCCGGCCGGGTCGGATCCGGTCGGACGTCGGTCCTGCTCGACACGCGGGGGTTCAGGCGCCCGCGCGTCGCCCCCACGGGAACGGGGGCTCCACGGAAGTGGATGTTTCGACAATAAAGCTTCTTGTTTGTCGAATGGAGTCCCCAGAGCAGGGGTGATTTCGTCCGCCTTGTGGGGGACATCGGGGTACAAGGGCGGACCGAGCGCGGGTCGCGGTGCCGAGGACGCGACCCGCGCCTCCTGGTGTCCTAGCGGCGGGGGCGACGCCCGCCTCGGCCCTGGCCGACGGTCGGGATCGACGTCGTGACGACCGCCACCGACGACGTGATGACCGCGAGCGACGAGGTCGACAGGTTCGCCTGGGCGTGACCGGTCCGCGGGAACCCACGTCGGCCCGCGACGATCACGACGAGGCTGATCGCGACGATCGCCGCGGCCGCGAACGGCACCGTGGCGAGGCCCGACATCCCGTAGACCTGACCGCCGATCGCGGCACCGGCGGCGATGCCGACGTTCGAGCCCGCGTTGATCAGTGCGCCGGCGATGTCCGGGCTGACCCCGCCCGTGCGGATCGCCGCGGCCATGAAGAGGGTGCCGGTCGTGCCGTTGGCGGCCATCCACAGGCCGGCGACGACGAAGGTGCCGACGAGTGAGCCGTGCACGAACGGCAGGGCCGCGAGGGCGCCGATCATCACGGCGACCGCGACGATCAGGGTCTGGCGAGGGGCCCGGTCGACGAACGCGCCGGCCGCGAGCAGGCCGACCACGCCCGTACCGCCGAGCACGAGCAGGGCGCCGCCGACGAGGTCCTCGCCGAGGCCGGCTCCCGTCAGGTACGGGCCGATGAAGGTGTAGACGACGTAGTGGCCGGCGAAGAGCATGAGGTCGGCCACGACCACGGCCAACAGTCCCGAGCGCGCCCACGACCGCACCGAACCGACGTGCGGCGACGACTCGCCCTGGACGTGCGGCAGGAACAGCGCGGCCACGACGGCCAGCACCGCGGTGGCGACGGCGACCGCACCCACGGCGGGACGCCAGCCGAGCTGGTCGCCGACCGTCGTCGCGAGCGGCACGCCCACGACGAAGCCCAGCGAGCTGCCCGAGTAGACGAACGCGATCGCGCGTCCGGCCAGGCGCGGCGGCACGATGCGCGTCGCGTAGGCCGACGCGACCGAGAAGAACAGGGCGTGCGCGATGCCGCCGACCACGCGGCCGGTCAGCAGCACGCCGAAGCTCGGCGCGAGCGCGACCATCAGGTTCGAGGCGGTGTAGCCGACCAGGGTCGTGACGAGCACGGCCTTGCGGGGGAACCGCGCGGTGGCCCAGGTGAGCGGCAGGGCGAGCGCGGCGACGGCCACGGCGTAGACCGTGACCACGACGCCCATGCGCGCCTCGCTCACGCCGAGGTCGGCGCTCATGGTCGAGAGCAGTCCGACCGGGCTCAGCTCGGTGGTGATCGCGAAGAACGTCGCCAGCCCGAGCACGGCGATTCCGACGACGCCCGAGGCGGTCAGGCGGTGCGGCTGGGGCGTGGGGCGGGTGTCGCGCGGGTGCCCGGTCGACGAGCGGCGGGGAGGCGCGGCGGCGGACGTGCCCGCGGCGGGCGTGCGCACGGCGGGCGTGCTCGAGGTCTCGGGCGGGCGTAGAAGGGTGTCGGTCACGGGATTGCCTCCGGGTCCGTGGCGCGTGCGCACGACGATGATCTCGTCGGGGGCATCGTGGACGTCGGCGGCCGACTCGTGGTCGACCCCGGTCTGCACGATGCAGCACACTCGTCGCGGGCCATGCTGCTGGCGGGTGGATTGGGGGGATTGCCACTCCACGACGAGGGCGCTCATCCAGTGTGACATGCCACCCCCCGGGGCTCGCAAGGCCCCCGAACGAGAAACCGAACGCCGTTCGCTCGCGGCGAGCGGCGAGCGGCGAGCGGGCGCTCGCCGCGGCCCGTCGAGGACGAGGAGGCGCGGGTGGCGTGCCCGCGCCCCGTCACCGCGCGTACCCTGGTCGCCATGAGCACCGACACCGCCCCCGACCGCATCCTGATGTTCGGCGCCGAGTGGTGCCGTGACTGCCGCCGCTCGAAGGCGCTGCTCGACCGCGAGGGCGTGGCCTACGACTACGTCGACCTCGAGGCCGTCGCCGACGGTGCCGATCGCGCCTACGCCGTCAGCGGTCGCACTCAGATCCCCGTCGTGGTGTTCCCCGACGGCAGCCACCTGGTCGAGCCGACCGACGCCGAGCTCGCCGCCAAGCTCTAGCTCGGCACCGCCGCGCCGCCGCCGGCCCTCCACCCGGCGCGCCGACCGCGACACCGCGCGCCGGCCCGCCACCCCGCCACGAGATAAACAACCCGCCACGCAAACGTGTGGCGGGTTGTTCACTTCGTGGCGGGATGCGTCGGCAGCCGCTCGTACGTCGTGAGCGCGTCGTACGACTTGGCCGGGCCGCGCACCGTCCACCGCTCCTCGAACGACACCGGCGAGAGCACCCGGGTCTCGACCAGGTAGCTGTCCGGTGCGCACGGGTGGTGCGCCTCCCAGGTCCCCGAGCGCAGGTCGAGGTCGACGAAGTGCCGGCCGTCGGCGAACCGCACGTCGAGCGAGCCGTCACCCCGGGCCGCGTAGCCGAGCCGCCGGGTGGCGGGCGTCCGCCGATCGGCCACGATCAGTTCGCCGGACTCGTCGTAGGTCGCCACGAGGTCGGAACCCGCCCGCGCCTCCTCGATCGTCGCCGTCCCGTCGAAGCGGGCGCGCTCGCCGGTGCGGTGGTCGTCGATCTCGCGCGTGACGGCCCACCGGCCGAGCAGCAGCGCGAGCGTCTCAGTCGGCATGCCGGTCGAGGAACTCGTAGACCTCGGTGTCCTCGACGCCGGGGAAGGTGCCGGACGGCAACGGTGCCAGCACGTGCGCGTGCAGGCGGGCGCTCGGCCACGCGGCGTCGCGCCACCTCGCCGTGAGCCCGGCCGAAGGGCGACGGCAACACGACTCGTCGGGGCAGGTCGAGGTCTCGCGACGCTCGGTGTCGCGTCCGCGGAACCACTTCGCGTCGGCGAACGGCACGCCCACCGTGATCGAGAACTCGTCGTGCTCGGTCGTGCCGGTCTGCGACGCCGACCAGAAGGTGCCGGCCGGGGTGTCGTCGTACTGGTAGTGCTCGGTGGTGCGGTTCGTCCGGGCGAAAGCCGTGCGCGCGGCCCAGTGACGGCAGACCAGCTGGCCCTCGACGGCCCCGGTGACGTCGGTCGGCAGGGGCAGCCCGTCGTTCTCGGCCGCCTTGGCGATCGCCCCGTCGCCCGTCACCCGCAGGAAGTGCATGCGGATGCCGAGGTGCGAGGTCAGCAGGTTGCTCATGCGCATCGCCGCCGCCTCGTGGGTGACGCCGAAGCCGTCGCGGAAGTCCTCGACCGAGAGGTCGCGCTGTGCCTTGGCCTTCTGCAGCGACTCGACCGCCGCACCGAGCGGCATGAGGCAGGCCGACGAGAAGTAGTTGATCTCGAGCCGTTGCTTGAGGAACTCGGCGTAGGTCGAGGGCCGTTCGTGGCCGAGCAGACGGTGCGCCATCGCCTGCAGGGCCAGCGCCCGCAGGCCGTGACCGCCCGGGATCGAGGCGGGTGGCAGGTAGATGCGCCCGTTGGCCAGGTCGATCACCGAGCGGGCCGAGTGCGGCAGGTCGGAGACGTGCATGATCTCGAGCCCCAGGCCGCGGGCCATGCGGCTCACGCTGCTGTGCGACAGGGCACCCGAGGTGTGGCCCACGGTGCGGAGCAGGTCGGCCGCCGCCTCCTCGACGTAGGGCAGGTGGGAGTCGCGCCCGCGCATCCAGAGCCGCAGTTCGGTGTTCGCCCGCCGCGCCTCCTCGGGGGTGGCGCTGGCCTCGCTGTGCCGACGGGCGAGCTCGCGGTGCAGCCCGAGGATCGTCTGCAGCACCGGCGTGCTCATGCCCTTGTTCGCCTTCACGTCGGGCAGGCCGAGCGACCGGTACAGCGTCCCGCGCTGCGCCTGAGCCAGCTCGATCTCGAGGGCCGCCCGCTCGCTCGGCGGCTCGGCGGCCAGCAGCGTCGCGAGGGGCACGTCGAGGGCCGTCGCCAGCGCCCGGACCAGCCCGATCTTGGGCTCGCGACGACCTGTCTCGATCAGCGACAGCTGGCTGGCACTGACCTCGACCCGCGCCGCGAGCTGGTCGAGGGTCAGGCCACGGGCCGTGCGGGCGTGCCGCACCGCCTGGCCGAGCAGCAGGGGGTCGGCATCGACCACGGGGCACCCCTCTCGGGCGGTCTTCTTTGACGATCGCGAAAGAACACCTGATCTTTACGCACCGGGCATCTGCAGATCAAGAGAGCGGGCCTCCATCGTGGAGAAGCACCCCTTTCGACGACGAGAGAAGAGATGATGGCACCGACCCCCACCGCCGCCCCGGAGCCGCTCGGCGACACCACCGCCCGGTACGACGACCGCCAGGCCGAGTGGGCCGGGCGCATGGCGCTCGCCGAGGCGATGATCCCGGTGATCGGTCGGCTGTGGCGCCGCGACGGCGTGGTCGTGTCGATCCACGGACGCAGCCTGCTCGACCGGTCGCCGGTCGGCGTGCTCAAGCTGCACCGCTTCGCCCGCCAGCTCGACGACCACGTGCTCGATTCCGCCGAGACCCTGGCGGTGCTGCAGCTGCTCGACGGCATCGAGCTCGGCCCGGCGTCGATCGACCTCGCCCGGCTGAGCGCTCGGCACCGGGCCGCCCGCGACGAGCAGCCAGTCCGGTCGTTCGTCGACGTCGTGCATGCCGAACTCGCCGACGTGGTCGGACGCCGGGGCGACGGCGGGCCCCCGCCCCGCGACGTCGTGCTCTACGGCTTCGGCCGCATCGGTCGGCTCGTCGCACGGCTGCTGATCGAGCACGCCGGCGACCGCGGCGGTGCGCGGCTCCGGGCGGTCGTCGTGCGTCGGGGCTCGGCCGACGACCTCGTCAAACGGGCCAGCCTGCTGCGCCGCGATTCGATCCACGGCCCGTTCGCGGGCACCATCGTCGTCGACGAGGCGGCCGACACGATCGTGGCGAACGGCACGACGATCCAGGTGATCTACTCGGACGACCCCGCGACGGTCGATTACGAGCGGTACGGCATCCGTGACGCGATCGTCGTCGACAACACGGGTCGGTGGCGCGACGAGCCGTCGCTGCGACGACACCTGGAGGCGCGGGGCACGTCGCGCGTGCTGCTCACGGCCCCCGGGAAGGGCGCCATCCCGAACGTCGTGTTCGGCGTGAACCACGAGACGGCAGGTGACGACGTCGTGGTCGCCGCGGCGTCCTGCACGACGAACGCGATCACGCCGGTGCTGGCCGTGCTGGACGACCGTTGGGGCGTCGAGTCGGGACACGTCGAGACCGTGCACGCGGTGACGAACGACCAGAACCTGACGGACAACTTCCACCCCGGTGACCGGCGGGGGCGGTCGGCTTCGCTCAACATGGTGCTCACCGAGACGGGGGCGGCGAAGGCCGTGGCCGAGGTGTTGCCGCAGCTCGCCGGGCGCCTGACCGGCAGTGCGATCCGCGTGCCCACGGCGGACGTCTCGGTCGCGGTGCTGAACCTGCGGCTGAGGACGCCCGTCGACCGTGACGAGCTCAACGCACACCTGCGTCGGGCCTCTCTCGACTCGCCCCTGCGCCGCCAGATCGACTACGTCGAGTCGCCCGAGGTCGCGTCGACGGACTTCGTCGGCTCGCGCCACGCGGGCGTCGTGGACGGGCTGGCGACGGTGGTGTCCGGGGACGGCGACGGCGACGAGGACGGGGGCGGCGACGGGGCGGGCGGCCACGGCTCGGGCCGCCCCGTCGTGCTCTACGTCTGGTACGACAACGAGTTCGGCTACAGCTGCCAGGTCGTCCGCCTGCTCGAGCACCTCGCCGGAGGAACGCCCCCGTCCCTGCCCCGTCCGGCCCGAGCCGCCTCCGGCTCGGCCGACGCGGCCGCACCCGCGACGCTCGACGTGTCCCGGACTACATCCCCCTCCCGGGCTGATCCGGTACGTACCGGATCAGGTGAAGAGGGAAGTACATCCCGGTCGGCGGCGGCGCCGCTGACCGAACCGACCGACGACCTGCTCGACCTGACCCTGGAGGCCACGCGATGATCACCACCCGACCCCTCGACCCCGGCGTCCTCGGCGACGCGACCCGCGCCTCCTCGAGCGACGCGACCCCCGCCTCCTCGGTCCCGCGCTCGGCGCCGAGCACCGACTGGGCACGGACCGCGCGCCGTCGCCACGTGCCCGCCCCGTCGTGGGCTCCCCGCGCCCTGGTCGCGTGGGTCGCCGAGCAGGTCGACCTGCTCGAACCCGACGGCGTGCAGTGGATCGACGGCTCGGACGCCGAGGCCGAGCGACTGACGGCCGACCTCGTCGCGAGCGGGGCGTTGATCCCGCTGAACTCCGATCTGCGTCCCGGCAGCTACCTCGCCCGGACCGACCCCGGCGACGTCGCCCGCGTCGAGGATCGCACCTTCATCTGCACGACCGATCCCGCGGGTGCCGGCCCGACCAACAACTGGCGCGAGGCCGGTGCCATGACGCGCGAACTCCGGCCGTACTTCGCCGGCTCGATGCGCGGACGCACGATGTTCGTCGTGCCGTTCAGCATGGGCCCGGTCGGCGGCCCGTTGTCGCAGCTCGGCGTGCAGCTGACCGACTCGGCCTACGCCGTGCTCAACCTGCGCATCATGGCGCGCGTCGGTTCCGAGCCGCTGGCCGCGTTCGGCGGCGCCGACGGAGACGTGCCGTTCGTGCGCGGCGTGCACAGCGTCGGCTACCCCCTGCGCGACGTCGACGGCACCGCGCGCGACGACGTGGCCTGGCCGTGCAACGAGACGAAGTACATCACCCAGTTCCCCGAGACGCGCGAGATCTGGTCGTTCGGCTCGGGCTACGGCGGCAACGCGCTGCTGGCCAAGAAGTGCTTCGCGCTGCGCATCGCGTCGACGATGGGGCGAGACGAGGGCTGGCTCGCCGAGCACATGCTGCTGATCAAGGTCACCAGCCCCGAGGGGCGGGCTCTCCACGTCGCCGCGGCGTTCCCGTCGGCCTGCGGCAAGACCAACCTCGCGATGATGCAGCCCACCCTGCCCGGCTGGCGCGTCGAGACCCTCGGCGACGACATCACCTGGATGAAGCCCGGCGCCGACGGCCGTCTGTGGGCGATGAACCCCGAGACCGGGTTCTTCGGGGTCGCCCCCGGCACGGGTGAGGCGTCGAACCCGATCGCCGTCCGCACCCTGCACGCGAACACGATCTTCACGAACGTGGCGCTGACCGACGACGGCGACGTCTGGTGGGAGGGGCTGACCGACGAGGCGCCCGAGCACCTGACCGACTGGCAGGGGAACGACTGGACCCGCGCCTCCTCGTCCCCGGCCGCCCACCCGAACTCCCGCTTCACCGCGCCGGCCGAGCAGTGCCCGTCGCTCAGTCCCGACTGGGACGCGTTCGACGGCGTGCCGCTCGACGCGATCGTCTTCGGCGGGCGACGGGCGACGAACGTGCCGCTGGTGACCGAGGCGCGATCGTGGCAGCACGGCGTGTTCGTGGGCGCGACGGTGGCGTCCGAGCAGACCGCGGCGGCCGAGGGCGTCGTCGGCGAGCTGCGGCGCGACCCGTTCGCCATGCTGCCGTTCTGCGGCTACGACATGGGCGACTACTTCGCGCACTGGCTGCGGCTCGGGGCGGAGCTCGGCGACCGGGCGCCGCGGGTGTTCCAGGTCAACTGGTTCCGCAAGGGTGCCGACGGCTCGTTCCTCTGGCCAGGCTTCGGCGAGAACTCGCGGGTGATCGCCTGGATCGCGGGTCGCCTGGCGGGCAGCGCCGACGCCGTCGAGACGCCGCTCGGCCTCGCCCCCGCGCCGGGAGCCCTCGACCTGACCGGTCTCGACCTCACCGAGGAGGCGCTGGCCGAGTCGTTCGCGGTCCCCCCGGACGCCTGGCTCGCCGAGTGCGACCTCACCGCCGAGTTCTTCGACCGCTTCGGGTCGACCCTGCCGGACGCGCTGCGCCACGAGCTGGCCGCCCTGCGCGCCCGACTCGAGGCCGCCGCTGCCGCTGTCGTGCCGACCGCACGTGCGGCCGGGCCGACCGCCGGTGCTGCCGCGCCGACCGCGGACGCGGCCGGGCCGACCGCGGGCGCAGCAGGCACGCCGGCTGGCTGACGGGGCCGACGACTCCCGCCGCCCGTGATCAGCGGGTGACGGGCCCGGGGGCTCCGCGTCGTGGGGACGCGGAGCCCTCAACACGACACCGCACCGCGCTTCGTGCACCGCACCCGGACTAGTCGGGGTGCCGTGCACGAAACGCGGTGCGGGGCGTCGTCGGGCCGGCCCGACGCCGAGGCCTAGTGGCGAGTCGGGTCGTCCGAGTCCTTGGCGACCGTGACCTTCTCGCCGTCGATCTGGTCGCGCTTGGCCTTCTCGGCGTCGCCGCGGGTCTTGGCGAGGCTGGCGACCGTGGCGACCGTGATGGTGGCGCCGATGAAGAGCAGCGAGAACCAGATCGGGATCTCGGGCACCCAGAGCAGCGGTTCGCCGCCGTTGATGAACGGCACCTCGTTGACGTGCAGGGCGTGGAAGACGAGCTTCACGCCGATGAACGCGAGGATGATCGCAAGACCCTGCGACAGGTAGACGAGACGCTCGAGCAGTCCACCGATCAGGAAGTACAGCTGGCGCAGACCCATCAGGGCGAAGGCGTTGGCGGTGAAGACGATGTACGCCTCGTTGGTGAGCCCGTAGATCGCGGGGATCGAGTCGAGGGCGAACACCAGGTCGACGAAGCCGATCGCGATGACGCAGAGCAGCAGCGGCGTGACGAAGCGCTTGCCGCCCTTCTTGACCGTGAACTTGTCCTCGTGGAACTCGTCGTCGACGGGCAGCACGCGGCGGGCGATCTTGACGAAGGCGTTGTCGGCCGCGTTGCCGCCGTGGTCGCCCTTGATCTGCTGGTAGGCCAGCACGAAGAGCAGGGCGCCGAAGAGGTAGAAGACCCACGAGAAGTTCTCGATCAGGGCGGCGCCGGCGGCGATGAAGCCGGCGCGCATGATCAGCGCGATGACGATGCCGATCATCAGCACCTTCTGCTGGTACATGCGCGGCACGGCGAACCCGGTCATGATCAGCAGGAAGACGAACAGGTTGTCGATCGAGAGCGCCTTCTCGGTGAGGTAGCCGGCGAAGTACTCGCCACCGAAGCCCCAGCCGCTGACGAATCCGATGCCGACGCCGAAGAGCAGCGCGAGACCGATGTAGAACGCCGACCAGCGGGCGGACTCGCCGATTGTCGGCTCGTGCGGCTTGCGCACGTGGGTGAAGAACTCGAACACGAAGAACGCGATGGTGACGGCGATCGTGATGAGCCAGGTGGTCAGTGAGACGTCCACGGGGATGCTCCGGGTGGGTCGGGCTGATGAGGCGGGTCGGGCTGCGCGGCGCGATCGGTCGAACAGCGGAGAAGGCTCCTGAGAAGACGGTACGTGGGGGTCCGCTGGGGGCGTGCCCTCAAGCGACCGTGACAGTGCTGAGAAGCTGCAGTGCGTGCAAGGCTCTCACCCCGTCAGCAAGGCGTCATCAAGGCGTCATCCAGGCGGCAACGGCGCCAGAGGCGGCGGCCGCCGCGGCAGGTGCACCCCGGCCAACATGCAGCGCACCGACCCGCCGGCCAGCTCGATCGTGGGCACCTCCAGCGGCAAGGGTCGGGCGTGCCGCGAGATCGTCCGGCGCTGCGTCGGCGTCAGGGACGCCCACCCGCGTGCCGAGATCGCCAGCACGGGCCCGTCGGCCCCCTGCAGTTCGAGCGCGTTGCCGGCGAACTCGCCGAGCTGGGCGCGGGTCAGGGCGACCACCTCGCGTCCGGAGGCCGACAGGCGCTCGGCCACGCGCCTCCGTTCGCTCGTCGACTCGATCGACTCGAGGCCGACCAGGGCGAACCGCGACGCCACGCATATCATGACGTTCGTGTGGTAGATCGGCACGCCCGTCGCGTCGGTCGCGGTGAAGGTCAGGGGCTCGTGGCCGAGGTCGGAGCAGACGCGGGCGACGGCCGCCCGGTCGGCGCGGTGCGAGAGCGCGACGTAGGCGACGCGCTCGACGTGGTCGAGGACGAGCGCGCCGGTGCCCTCGACGACGATCCCACGCCGTTCGAGCGGCGAGTGGTCGAGCACCTCGGTCACGAGGTACCGCTCGCGCAGCAGGCCGACGACGTCCGTGCGTCGCTCGCTGCGGCGGTTCGGCGAGTGCATCGGGTACAGCACCACCCGGCCGTCGACGTGCGTCGAGAACCAGTTGTTCGGGAACACCCCGTCGGGCCGGTCGGTCCGCTCGTCGTCGACGAGGTGCACCGTGACGCCCGCCGCGCGCAGTGCCTCGGCCGCCCGGGTCACCTCGTCGAACGCGCGCGCCGCGAGCTCGACCCGGGTCGCGTCGACGTCGGCCGGGTCAGTCTGGAACGCGTTGTCGGCCGCGGTCTGCGGGTTCGGCGTGAAGTGGTGCGGCCGCACCATGACGACCGCGGCGGGGGACTGGACGGTCGTCCGCGCCTCCTCGTGAGCGCTTCGGGCGCGCGAGGAAGCGCGGAGTGCGGGGGGCGCCGTCGTCGCCACGACGGTCGAGGGCGGCGAGGAGGCGCAGGGCGGGGGAGCGAGGGTCGTCACGACGGTCTCGGCGCGGTTCGTGCGGCGGGTGCCGGTCCGGGGTGGCCGACGACTCAGACGCCGACGGGCCGACGGGCGGCGACGAGGCCGAACAGGTCCTTCGGGTCGTCGGGATCGGCGACGAGGTCGATCTCGACGGCGTAGTCGGTGCCCACGACGTCCTCGCGCAGGTACTTCAGGGCGCAGACGTCCTCGATGGCGAAGCCGACCGAGTCGAAGATCGTGATCTGCTCGTCGCTCGTGCGCCCGGGGCGCTGCCCGGCGACGACCTGCCACAGCTCGGTCACGGCGAAGTCGGCGGGCTGGTGCTGGATCTCGCCCTCGACGCGCGTCTGCTCGGGGTACTCGACGAAGACGTCGGCCCGGCGGAGCGTCGCGGGGTCGAGCTCGGTCTTGCCCGGGCAGTCGCCGCCGATCGCGTTGACGTGCACGCCGGGGCGGACGGCCTCGTCGGGCAGCACGACCGCGTTCTGCTTGTCGGCCGTGCAGGTCGTGATGACGTCGGCGCCGTCGGCCGCCTCGCCGGGGCTCGCGCACACCGTGATGTCGAACCCGAGCGGCTCGAGGTTGCGGACGAACTTCGCGGTGGCGCGGGGGTCGACGTCGAACACGCGGACCGTCTCGAGTCCGAGGGAGGCGCGCATCGCCAGGGCCTGGAACTCGGCCTGCGAGCCGGCACCGATCAGGGCGAGCACGCGCGAGTCGGCCCGGGCGAGGCGCTTGGCGGCCATGGCGCTCGTGGCGGCGGTGCGGAGCGCCGTGAGGATCGTCATCTCGGCGAGGAAGGTCGGGTAGCCCGTGTCGACGTCGGCGAGCACGCCGAACGCGGTGACGGTCTGGTAGCCGCGGCCGGGGTTCGACGGGTGGCCGTTCACGTACTTGAAGCCGTAGGTCTCGCTGTCGCTGGCGGGCATCAGCTCGATGACGCCGATGGGGCTGTGCGAGGCGACGCGGGGCGACTTGTCGAAGGCGGGCCACCGGGCGAAGTCGCGCTCGAGGGCGGTCACCATGCCGCTGGTGATCGGGCCGACGCCACGGTCGGTGACCCATCGGATCATGTTCTGCACGTCCACGAAGCGCACCACGGCGACCTCCTCCTGCTCGGCCCGGCTCGGTCGTCGCGTCCGGGTGGCACCACGCTAGGACTGGGCGATGTGCAGCCACAATCACCATCGAGCGCCATTTCGCACGTTCGATCACCCGGTCTGCGTACTCGTGCTGTACGTTTCGGGTCATGGCGGATCTCGACGAACTGGACCGGCGCCTCCTGGCCGCCCTGCGGGTCGACGCGCGCGAGTCGGCGGCGAGCCTCGCGCGACGGTTGGGCGTGACGCGGGCGACGATCACCTCGCGGCTCGACCGGCTCGAGGCGACGGGCACGGTGCTCGGCTACACCGTGCGGGTGCGTGAGGCCGACGACCCCGACCTGATCCGCGCCATCGGCTTCATCGAGATCGAGGGCCGGTCGACGGACCACGTCATCCGGCAGCTGCGGGGCTTCCCCGAGGTGGCGTCGCTCCACACGACGAACGGCGGCTGGGACCTCGTCGCCGAGCTGCGCACGTCGTCGCTCGGCGAGTTCGACCGGGTCCTGGCGCGCATCCGCAGCGTCGAGGGCGTCGTCAACAGCGAGACGAGCCTGCTGCTCAGCTCCGTCCTCCGCTGACCCGGTGCCCGCCCGGCGGCCGTCGCGTCCCCTGTCGAAGCTGCCCGGTCCACCGAGCGAAGGAGGCGCGGGCCGGCGCCCTGAGGCACCCTGGACAGGGTGAGCCCCGCGTCCGAACCCCTGCCGTCCTCCGCCCCGCCCGAGCTCCGCGTCGACCCGGCCCCTGTCGCTGTCGCGTACAGCGGCCCGACCCGCTCCGAGGAGCGCCTGCTCGCCCCCGACCTGGCCCGGGGTCTGGCCCTGCTCGGCATCGCCCTCGCGAACTGCGTGTACTACATCGGCGGCCGCGACCTGGGCCCGTTGGCCCGGCCGGTCGACGGCACCGCGGGGGATCGTGTCGTCGACGTGCTCGTCGGCCTCCTCGTGGACAACCGCGCCTTCCCGCTGTTCACGATCCTCTTCGCGTACGGCTTCACCGTGATGATCCGGCGCCAGGCGGCACGGGGTGTGCCGTACGGCAGGGCGCGATCCCTGTTGCTACGTCGCAGCCTCTGGTTGGCGGTCTTCGGCGCCGCCCACGTCGTCCTCCTGTTCGAGGGCGACATCCTGCTGAGCTACGGCTGCCTCGGCATCGTCCTCGCGCTGCTCTTCGCGGCCCGGGACACGACGTTGACGGTGCTGGGTTGGTCGCTCGCGGTCGTCTTCGTCGTCACGGCCGGCTTCGACGGGCTGCCGCAGGGGTCACTGGACGCCGGCCTGCCCGGCCTCGATCCGGGCACGTTCCTCGGTGCGCTGCTCTGGCGCGTGGTGGCCCTGCTCGCGCTCGTGTTGGGTGCCCCCTTCGTGGCGGCGACCTTCGTGCCGCTCGCCGTCATCGGCACCCTGCTCGGCCGCCGTCAGGTGCTCGAGCGCCCCGTCGAGAACCTCGGCCTGTTCCGTCGTCTCACGCTCGTCGGCCTCCCGGCCGGCGTGCTCGGCGCGGTGCCCCTCGTGCTCGCCGCCGTCCAGGTCTGGCAGCCGCCGTGGTGGGCGCTCTACCTCCTGGGCATCCTGCACGGGGTCAGCGGCGTCGCGGGCGCCCTGGGCTTCTTCGGCGCGGTCGGTTGGTTCGTCGCGAACCGCACCCGCGCCTCCTCGGCCGCGACCGGCCCGGTCGTCACCGGCCCTGTCGTCACCGGCCCGGTCGTCACCGGCCCGGTGGTGCGGGCCCTGGCGGCCGTGGGCCGGCGCTCGCTGACCTGCTACCTCCTGCAGTCGGTGCTGTTCGTCCCCCTGCTCGCTCCGTGGGCCCTCGGGCTCGGTGTCGGGGCGGGCACCCTCCGGGTCAGTCTGATCGCCGTCGGCGTCTGGCTCGTGACCGTCGTCGTGGCGGTCGCCCTCGAGCGAGCGGGGCGTGACGGCCCCGCCGAGTGGTTGCTCCGCCGCCTCAGCTACGGCCGCAGACCTGAGCCCCTGCCGGTCCGGCTCTCGGGCTGATCCGGTCCGTACCGGATCGACGACACCGCGACGCCCGCCGCCGGTGCGGTGCCGCGCGATCGAGGTCGGGCGAGCGGAGGAGGCGCGGGCCGGCTCCCCGAGGCGCCCGCGACCAGGCGCCCGAGACCAGGCGCCCGAGACCCGCCGCGCTCAGACCGCGCCGCGCCTCCCGGCGACGATGTTCTTCAGGGCCTCGTCGAGGTGCGGGTGGACGAACTCGTACCCGCTGTCGACGAGGCGCTCGGGCAGCACCCACCGGCTCTTGAGCACGAGCTCGGTCTCGGTGCGCAGGACGGCGGTGCCGAGTTCGAGCATCCAGCGCCAGGCGGGCAGGCCGAACGGCACGCCGAGGACGCGGCGCAGGGTGCGCATCACGGTGCGGTTGTCGCTCGGGTTCGGCGACGACAGGTTGAGCACGCCGTCGACCGACTCGTCGTCGCGGGCGAACCGGATCGCCCCGAGCACGTCGTCGACGTGGATCCAGCTGAACTTCTGCCGCCCACCGCCACGACCCTCGTGGTGGTACGTGCCCGCTGCGAGTCGTGCCCGGGTGGCAGGCCAGGGGCCGTCGAGCTGCGGCCCGCCGAGACCCGCCCGCACGAGGTTCATCAGCGGGACGAGCGAGCTGCCGTCGCCCAGCACGATCGCCATGCGCAGGGCGACGCGGCGGGTGGCGGGCAGCTCGCCCGAGAAGAACTCGGCCTCCCACGCCGTCGCGACGTCGACCGAGAACCCGGAGCCGATCTCGCCGCCCGACTCGGTCATCGGGCGGTCCTCGGCGTGCCGGTAGATGGTCGCCGTCGACGAGTTCATCCAGACCCGAGGAGGCGCGGTGCACGCGAGCACCGCCTCCTTCAGTTCGCGCGTGGTCTCGACGCGCGAGCGCACGATCTCGGCGCGGTTCTCGGGGTCGTAGCGGCAGTTCACGCTCTTGCCGGCGAGGTTGACGAGCAGGTCGGCCCCGTCGAGCAGCGCGGTGATGGCGGCGGTGTCGCCCCACGAGGCGTCGGGTCCGTGCCGGCCGATCAGGCTGACGCGCGCGCCCTCGGCGCGGAACGCGGCGGCGAGGTGCTGCCCGATGAAGCCGCTGGCCCCGGCGAGGACGATGTGGTCGGTCATGGGGCTCACGCTAGGGGACCGACCGGTCTCCGGCCGCCCGATCCTTCGACGTCGAGAAGTCCTCACCTGTGGGGTGCCCGTTAGCCTCGTCGGCATGAACCATCCCCTGGTGACCGCCGCCGAGCTCGACGCGACCCTGACGGGTGGGGGAGCGGTGCGCCTGCTCGACGTCCGGTGGCGGCTCGACCGGCCGGACGGCCGTCCCGCCCACCGCGAGGGGCACCTGCCCGGCGCGGTCTACGTCGACCTCGACTCCGAGCTCGCCCGGCACGGCGAACCCGTCGAGGGTCGGCATCCGCTGCCCGACCGGGCCGACCTGCAGGCCGCCGCCCGGCGGTGGGGGCTCCGCGACGGCGACGCCGTCGTCGTCTACGACGACCTCGGCGGACAGTCGGCGGCTCGCGCGTGGTGGCTGCTGCGGGCCTCGGGCATCGCCGACGTGCGTCTGCTCGACGGGGGACTCGCGGCCTGGACGGACGCGGGCCTGCCCCTCGAGCAGGGCGACGCGGAGGTCGTGCCCGGCGACGTCACCCTCGGCGACGACCCGTGGCCCGTGATCGACGCCGACGCGGCAGCCGCCTGGCCGGGCACCGGCGTGCTGGTCGACAGTCGGGCCGCCGAGCGCTATCGCGGCGACGTCGAGCCGGTCGACCCGCGGGCCGGTCACGTCCCGGGTGCCGTCAACCTGCCCACGGCGGGCAACCTCGACTCCACGGGTCGGTTCGTCGACGCCACCGCGCTGCGCGCCCGGTTCGAGGAGGCGGGGGTCACCCCGGCCACGCCCCTGGCCGTCTACTGCGGGTCGGGGATCACCGCGGCCCACAACGCCCTGGCCGCGACGATCGCCGGGTTCGACCCCGTGCTCTTCGCCGGTTCGTGGAGCGCCTGGTCGAACGACCCCACGCGCCCCGTCGCCACCGGCGGCCGCCCCGGGTGACCGAGGGGTGGGGCCGTGGTCAGTCGGCGTGGCCCGGGACGGGGACGTCCGTCCGGTCGTCGACCACGGCGTCGACGGCCGTCCGACGCAGGGCGTCGATGCCGTTCATCGCCGAGCCCTTCTGCTTGTAGCCCCCGGACGAGGCGAGGACCTCGCCGTTGCCCGTCGTCAGGTCGAAGCGGTACTCGCCCGAGGCGTCCTGGGTGACGACGAAGGTGCCTGCCATGTGGGTCCCCTTGCAGGAAGTGGTGCGCGCGCTCTGCGTGGCGACAGCATAGGGCCGCACCCCGACCGAGGGGCGCCCTGCGTCGCCGAGCCGACCTGCGCCTCCCCGCCGTTGATCACGCCGACCGTTTGACATGTGAAATGCAACATGGCATGCTGGACGAGTCGGTGCGGCCGCCCGAGAGTCTCGTTCCCCCCTCCGAGACCGGGCGGTCGCGCCGGTCCGTCTCGATCGTGCATCGAGCAGACGAGAGCGCCCGGCCCCGGATGGCAGTCGCGGGGTCGGGCGCTCTCGTCGTTCCCGGGTGGCGGCCCGGCACAAGTGCCGCGTCAGTCGGCCAGCAGGACCGCCATGGCGCTCTTCAGGGCCTCGCGGTCGCGACGCAGCTTGGCGACCTCGGCCTCGAGTTCGGCGACGCGCTCGGCCGTGGCGGCCGATCCCGAACCCGGGGGCCGACCCCGGCGCGGGGCTGCCGCGGTCGAGGGGGCGGCCTCGTCGTCGTCCGAGGTGACGTCGAGTTCTTTCTCGACCGCGTCGTCGGGTGCCGGCGTCGGGGCGATCGACCGCTCGTGGGCCCGGATCCACCCGCGCAGGGACTGCTCACCGACCTCGAACTCGGACGCCGTCTCGCGGATGATCGCCCGGTTGCCCGGCTCGGCCTCGCGACGTTCGAGCACCCGGGCGAGCGACTTCTCTCGCGTCTCGTCGCTGTACTTCTGTTCGAAAGGCATGTGCGCTCCTGATGTCGAGACACGGTGTCGTGTCGGCTCATTGAATAGCCCCCGTGATGACCGTACTGTACGTTGACGTGGTGGCGCACGGTTATGACGACAACTCACGTAACCGTCCGTGTCGCGCATCATGACGAATGCTGTAACACGACCACGGATCGGCATCGGGTGTCGCCGAGTGGCCCACCGACGTGTGGGCGGCCCACCGTGACGACTCGCGGCGGAACCGCCCGTCCTCCGGGTGTTGTCGGGGCGGACCGCTTAAGGTGTCAGGGTGTGGCGAGCCGACAGACAGCATGACAACGACGACGACGAGAACGACTCCGTCGCCGTCCCGACCGGCGCGCCCACGGGCGTGATCACACCCCATGCCGTCAGCCTCGGTCACCCGGGGCAGTCCCTGGGCAACGTGGCCGAGCCCGTCTGGAACACCTGGCGCGAGTCCCTGCGACGGGTCGGCGGCCCCTCCACGCTGCTGCACTTCGGTGACTCGCAGCGGTCCCGCATCGAGCTGAGCACGACCCATCCCGGTGGCCTCGCCCAGTTCATCACGGGCAAGACGACCCTGCTCTCCAGCCTGATCCGTGACGACCTCGCCCTGCGCACGGCCCGCGCCGCGGCCGGCGAGATCGCCGCGAAGGGGCTCGAGCTCAGCACGGTCCGCGGCATCGATGCCGTGCACCTGGCCATCGGCGTCGCCGCCTGGTCCTTCGCCGGAGAAGACTTCCGGGCCCCCGTGTTGCTGCGCCCGTTGGCGATCCGGCGCCACGGGCGTGACTTCGAGGTCAAGCTGCTCGGCGAGCCCTTCCTCAACCCGGCGCTGGTCGACGCCCTGCACGACCAGTTCGGCATCACGCTCGACGCCGAGTCCTTCGTCTCCCTCGCCAGTCGAGAGGGGTCGTTCACGCCGAACCCGGTCATCGACCGCCTCCGCGGGCTGACCGCCCACCTCGAGTGGTTCACGGTCCAGCCGCGACTCGTGGTCTCGACCTTCGCCGAGGTCTCGACCGAGATGGCCCTCGACGCCCGCGAGCTGGGGCACCCCGTGCTCGACGCGCTCGCCGGCAACCCGATGGCCATCCGCCAGGTCGAAGAGGCCTATCGTCCGACCACGGCGACGCCGCAGGACGAGCGCAGCCCCGAGACCGACACCTTGTTGCTCGACGCCGACCCCGAGCAAGAGAACGTCGTGGCGCAGATCGCCGCCGGCAACTCGGTCGTCGTCAAGACCCTGCCGGGCACCGGTGGCACCCAGACCATTGTCAACGCGGTCGGCCGTCTCGTGTCGCAGAACAAGCGCGTCCTGGTGGTGAGCGCCCGCCGGGCGACGCTGCGGGGCATCACGAGTCGTCTCGCCGACGTCGGCCTGCCGGGTGTCGCCGTCAGCCCGACCACGCTGCGCCGCGACGTGATCCGGTCGATCTCCCGCAACGAGAAGGCCACCCACCCTCAGATGGGAGAAGTCGACGACGCCCTCGTGCGCCTCCGGAAGGTGCTCGTCGACTACCGTGGCGCACTCAGCCGTCGGGACCCCGAGCTCGGCGTCTCGGTGCTCGACTGCCTCACCGAGCTCTCGCGGCTGGCCCTGCTGCCCGCCGCCCCGGCGACCACGGCCCGCCTCAGCCGCCGCAGCATCGCCGCCATGGTCGACGGCCGTGGGCGGGTGGCCGAGACGATGGTCGGTGCCGCCAACCTGGGCGAGTTCAAGTACGGCCCGGGCGACTCGCCCTGGTACGGCGCCCGCTTCACCGAGAGCGTCGGAGCCGGTGACGCGCACCAGCTCGCCAAGAACCTGCACCACCGCGACCTGCCCCGCCTCCTCGAGCGCGCGGAAGAGGTCATCGGCAGCACCCGCATGCGCCCGTTCGAGAGTGTCTCCGAGCTCGGCGTCTACCTGCGCCTGCTCACCGAGATCCGCGACACCCTCGACAAGTTCATGCCCGTGGTGTTCGACCGTTCGGTCGCCGAACTCGTCGCCGCGACGGCGCCCAAGCGCGAGGCGCCCGACATGTCGAGCGCCAACCGTCGTCGGCTCAAGAAGCTCGCCCGCGAGTACGTGCGACCCGGCGTCCACATCGCCGACCTGCACGGCGCCCTCCAGCGCATCCAGCAGCAACGCGTCGTGTGGCAGCGCTACGTGTCGGCCGGCACCCCGCCCGAGGTCCCCACGGGCATCGCCGACACGCACGTGCTGCACCAGCAGGTGTCGCAAGACCTCGAACGACTCGACGGCCCCCTGGGCCTGACGGGCGACGACGGGCTGACCGAGATCGGCATCGTCGAGCTGCAGCAGCGGCTCGAGGCCCTCGCCGCCGAGAGCGACGTCCTGCAGAACCTGCAGGAGCGCACCGAGCTCATGACGACCCTGCGCGATCTCGAACTGACCCCGCTCATCACCGACCTGGCCAACCGCCACGTGCCGGAGCACCAGGTCGCCGCCGAGCTCGAGCTCGCCTGGTGGCGCTCGGCACTCGAGTCGTTGCTCGAGGCCGACCGTGCCCTGCTCGGCGCCAACACCGCGATGCTCGACCGGCTCGAGGCCGACTTCCGCCTCGTCGACGAGGCCCACGCCGCGGGCAGCGCCCAGCTGCTCGCGTGGCTGCTGGCCGAGAACTGGAAGATCGGGTTGGTCGACTGGCCCGAAGAGGCCTCGGCCCTCAAGGGGCTGTTGCGTCAGGGCCACCTGACCGCCCGTCTGCTGCACGACGCGGCCCCGCACCTGTCCCGGGCCATCGCACCCGTCTGGGTCGCGTCACCGTACGAGGTCCACACCATCGCCGACACGGTGCCGTTCGACACGGTCGTGCTCGTCGACGCCGGCGCCACGACCCTGGCCGAGAACGTCGGGGCGATCCGTCGCGGCAAACAGACCGTGGCCTTCGGCGACCCCGTGACCCAGACGCCGTCGGAGTTCGACATCGGCGTCGTGCCGGGCAAACCGCCCGTCGACGCCGACGAAGAGGCCCTGGCCGCGTCCCATTCCGAAAGTGCCCTCGCGCGCCTCGCGACCCTGCTCCCCACGCTCTCCCTCACGCGCAGCTACCGTGCCGGCGGAGAAGACCTCGCCGAGCTCGTCAACCGTCGTTTCTACGGCGGGCGCATCGAGTCCCTGCCCTGGGCGGGCAGCTTCCTCGGCCACGGCAGCATCGCGCTCGACTACGTCTCGGGCGGCACCGCCGTCCCCGACCCCGAGTCCGGCGCCGTCGAGAGCGTCGACGCCGAGGTCGATCGCGTCGTGTCCCTCGTCCTCGAGCACGCCCGCACGCGTCCGAGCGAGTCGCTCATGGTGCTGACGGCGTCGGCCAAGCACGCCATCCGCGTGCAGCAGGCCGTCCTCACCGCGGTCTCGGGCCACAAAGACCTGACCGAGTTCGTCGTGGGCGACCGCAGCGAACCGTTCATGATCGCCACCCTCGAGCAGAGCGTCGCGCAGAGCCGTGATCACGTCGTGTTCTCGATCGGCTACGGCCGCACCCCGCACGGCCGCGTGCTGAGCGACTTCGGTCCGCTCGGCCAGCCAGGTGGCGAGCGACTGCTGGCCGTCGCCATGACGCGTGCGCGTCGCTCGATGGTCATCGTGACCTGCTTCCAACCGGGCGACATCGACTCGAGTCGCATGGGTCACGGGACGGTCGCGCTCAGCGAGATCCTCACCGAGGTGCAGGCCCGGACGTCGGCCGAGCACGTCCCCGACGACAGCGAGCCCATGCTCGTCGACCTGGCCCGCCGGCTCGAGGTCAAGGGCATCCCCGTCGCGCTCGGCCACCGGGGCAAGCTCGGACTCGTGGCCGCCCACGACGGCGTCTGCGTCACGATCGAGACCGACACGACGCTCTCGCGCACCAGCCTGCGCGAGTCGCTGCGTTCACGTCCCGAGGTGCTGCGGCGGCTCGGCTGGCACTACATCCGCGTGCACGCGTTCCAGCTCTTCACCGATCCCGACGCCGTCGCCGAGCGCGTCGCCGAGGTGCTCGGCATCGGTGACTCGCACACGCACGAGGTGCCGGCCCTGTCGGCCAGCCAGCACGTCAACCGTCGATGACCGCAGGAGGCGCGGCGTCCGACGGCGACGCCCCTCACGAGTTCGAGTCGGTCGAGCAGCGCCCCCTGGTGGTGCGTCGACGGGCCGGGCGTCGTGTGACCACCGATCCGGTGCCGGGCAGCGACCCGACTCCCGCGCCCGAACCCGGTCGGCAGGGCTCGAGCGAGAACGACCAGCGACTGCGTGCCGACGTCCCTCCGCACTGGGGCTGAGTCGACGCCCTCCGGGACGCGAAGAACCCGCCACGAGATCTCTCGTGGCGGGTTCGTCGCGGCGGTCTCAGCGGCTGCCGAGCGGGCCGTTCTCGCTGTGCGGGTCGCGCGACTCGAGCACGGGCGCGGCGTGCGAGCCGCTGCCGACGGCAGGTGCGGCCTGGGCACGCAGCAGGTCGCGGATCTCGCTGAGCAGTTCGACGTCGGTCGGCGGGACGTCGGCCGGGGTCTCTTCCGCCTTCTGCTTGGCGAAGGTGCGCTTCAGCAGGTTGTTCACCGGCAGCACGAGCACGAAGTAGACGACGGCCGCGATGATCAGGAACTGGATCGCGGACCCGATCACGGCGCCGAACTTCAGCTGGGCCTCGCCGCCGTTGAGAGTCGGGATCGTGACGATGAGCGCCTCGTCGAGCATGGTCGCGTTGAACGCGGCACCGATCAGCGGGTTGAACACGTTGGTCACGAGCGACGTCACGATGGCCGTGAAGGCCGCTCCGATGACGACGGCCACGGCGAGGTCGATGACGTTGCCGCGCAGGATGAACTCTTTGAAACCCTTCACGGGCGACTCCTTATGATCCGGCGAGAGGGGATTCTCGACGTCCAGCAAACCACGGAGGCGCGCTCGGGTGATCCCGTCGCTCGCCTCGGTCCGGTCAGGACGAGCTCGAGGAACCGCCCGACGAGCTCGAGCCCGACGAGCTCGAGCCGGACGAGCCGCTGCCTGACGAGCTCGAGCCGGAGCCCGACGAGCCGCTGCCGGACGAGGACGAACCCGACCCGCTGCCCGAGGCACCCGACGTGGGCGAGCCGCTCGCGCCTCCGGAGCTCTTCTCGGACGAGCCGGACGACGACGCCTTGTCGCCCGATCCGGACGACCCCGAGCCCGACGTGCTCTTGGAGCGCGAGTCGGTGCGGTAGAAGCCCGACCCGTTGAAGGTCACGCCGACGGGGCTGAAGACCTTGCGCAGCTTGCCCTCGCAGACCGGGCAGACCGTGAGGGTGTCGTCGGTGAACGACTGCACGATGTCGAACGCGTTGTCGCACTCGGTGCAGCGGTACGAGTAGGTGGGCACGGAGGCGCTCCTGAGGGAAGGCGAGTCTAGAACTCGTGGATGCCGGAGGGGGTGACGACGCCGTCGACGGGCTGGTCGTGCCGCTCTCGGGGCACCGACTCGACGTACTCGGGGTCGAACACCACAGCATAGACGGGCGGGCGGCGCTCCATCGAGCCGAGGGTCTTGTCGAAGTAGCCCCGGCCCCAGCCCATGCGCATGCCGCCGTGGTCGATCGAGGCCGCGGGAACGACGATCAGGTCGACGTCGTTGACCGCCATCGGGCTGAGCACCTCGCCGACGGGCTCGGGCAGGTCGAAGAGGCCGCGGGTCTCGCTCTCGCCGTCGCCCACCGCCCAGTCGAGCAGGCCGTCGGCCCGGGTGATCGGGAACAGCACGCGGATGCCGTTCGCGAAGGCCCAGTTGAGGAACGGACGCGTGTTCGGCTCGACGTCGGTCGAGAGGTAGGCGGCGATCGAGCGCACCGACAGGCCCGTGGCGAGGTCGGTGAGGTGCCGGGTGATGCCCTCGGTGGTCTGTTCCCTCTCGTGCGCACCCAGGGTGCGACGCTTCTGGCGGATCTCGGCTCGCAGGGCGCGTTTGGCGTTGCCGACGTCGTCAGTCATGACGTCGAGCTTAACCGTCCGACTATTAACCTCCGCGAAACGTCGGGGATGGATACGCTGACCCGCATGGGCTTCACGATTTCTAAAGCAGTCATTCCCGCCGCGGGCCTGGGGACACGATTCCTGCCCGCCACGAAAGCAATGCCGAAGGAGATGCTGCCGGTCGTCGACAAGCCGGCGATCCAGTACGTCGTCGAAGAGGCCGTCAGCGCCGGCCTCACCGACGTGCTGATGATCACGGGGCGCAACAAGAACGCGCTCGAGAACCACTTCGACCACGTCAGCGAGCTCGAAGAGACGCTGAAGAAGAAGGGCGACCACGACAAGCTCGCCAAGGTCAACCAGTCGACCGACCTCGCCGACATGCACTACGTGCGTCAGGGTGACCCGCTCGGCCTCGGCCACGCGGTGCTCCGCGCCAAGATGCACGTCGGACGCGAGCCGTTCGCCGTCCTGCTCGGTGACGACATCATCGACGCCCGCGACCCGCTGCTGACGCGCATGGTCGAGGTGCAGGGGCAGAAGAACGCCACCGTCATCGCCCTGCTCGAGGTCGACCCGTCGCAGACCCACCTCTACGGCATCGCCACGGTCGAGAAGACCGACGAGGACGACGTCGTCAAGGTCACCGGCCTCGTCGAGAAGCCGGCACAGGGCGAGTCCCCCTCGAACCTGGCGATCATCGGCCGCTACGTCATCCGCCCCGAGGTCTTCGACGTCCTCGAGAAGCAGGAGCCGGGCAAGGGCGGCGAGATCCAGCTGACCGACGCCCTGATGAAGATGGCCGGCGCCGAAGAGTGGACCGGCGGCGTGTACGGCGTCGTGTTCCGTGGTCGTCGCTACGACACCGGTGACAAGCTCGACTACATCAAGGCCATCGTGCAGCTCGCCTCCGACCGGGACGACATCGGTGGCGAACTGCGCCCGTGGTTGCAAGAGTTCACCGCCGGGCTCGAGAAGTAAGCAGGCGACACGCTCCGTGACGAACATCCCCACGCTGACGGAGGGGGCGGTGACCATCCGCCCCCTCCGTCTTCGTGACACCCGCGACCTCGACCAGGCCCTGATGGAGAACAGGTCGTGGCTGCGGCAGTGGGAAGCCACCAACCCGAACGGCTTCACGAGCCACGACGTGCGCGGCAGCATCCGCTCGTTGCAGACCAACGCCCGGGCCGGGCTCGGTCTGCCCTTCGCGATCGAGCTCGACGGCCGGTTCGTCGGCCAGCTCAACGTCTCGGGCATCGCCTACGGCTCGCTCGGCTCGGCCACCATCGGTTACTGGGTCACCCAGGCCGCGGCGGGCCACAACGCGACGCCGATCGCGGTGGCACTCGCGACCGACCACTGCTTCCGGGCCCTGGGCCTGCACCGCATGGAGATCTGCATCCGGCCCGAGAACGCCCCCAGCCTGCGCGTCGTCGAGAAGCTGGGCTTCCGCTACGAGGGTCTGCGACGGCGGTACATCCACATCAACGGGTCGTGGCGCGACCACTTCTGCTTCGCCCTGGTCGCCGAAGAGGTTCCCGAGGGGGTCCTGCGTCGCTGGACCACGGGCACCGTGCCGGTCGGGCAGGGCAGCGTGCCGGCCGACGCCCTGGCCGAAGCCGGGCGCACGCTGCCGCTGTAGCGACTCCGCCCGCTCGGGTCGTCCGTCGGGCCGTGAGGCGGATCCGTGCCGCGACACGCGGACACACCTGTCGATCAGCGGCCTCCGGGGCCCGCCCGCTCATACCTTGGTCACCATGAACATCGAGTCGTGGGGTGGAGGCGTCGTCCTCGCTCTCGTCGCCGCGCTCTGGCTCGTCTACCTCGTGCCCACCTGGCAGCGTCGACGCGAGTACCTCGCGACCGAACGCAACGCCGTGCGGCTGCAGCAGACCCTGCGCATCCTCGCCCAGACGGCCGAGGTACCCGACGAGGTGCGCATCGAGGCGAACGCCCGATCGGTCGCCGACGCGCAGAAGATCCTGCGACACGAGGAGGCGCGGCGCGAGGCCCTGAGGCGTGCGCACGAGGCAGCGCGTCAGCGTGCCGTCACCCGAGAGCTCGCCGCGGCCGCCCCCGTGTTGCGTGCCGCCGACCGCGATCCCGCCCTCGCCGCCCGTCGGCTCCGACGCTCCCGCCTGGTCTCGACGGTGGTGCTCGTCCTGAGCGTGGTCGCCGTGGTCGCAGGCGTCGCCGCGGGCTTGACGTCGTCCTGGGTGCTCGTCGTCGCCGGCCTCGTCTTCGGCGCCGGTGCGGTCGCGATGCTCACGCAGTTGGCCGCCGTGTCGCAGGCCCGGGCGCGCCGAGCCGTGGTCGCGCCCGTGGCGCAGCCGCTCAAGGACTTCTCGGGCGTCATGGGCGACGGCGTCGTCGTCCGCGACGACGAGGCCTCGGCCGAGTCACGGCTGTGGACGCCCGTGCCCGTCCCGAAGCCCCTCTACCTGCGGCGCGGGCGACAGCGTCCCGCCCCCGCCGCGTCGGCGGACGCCGCCGCGGCCGAGTTGCAGCGGGACTCCCGTCGCTCGGTCGAGTCGCTGCGTGCCGCACAGCACGACGCCCTGCGTGAGGCCGCCCGGGCCGAGGCCGCACTGCAGTCGACGCGACGCGCTCCGGTGACCGCCGCCGCGCCTCCTGCACCCGCCGCGACCCCCGCCGCCCCCGCCGAGGAGGCGCGGGTCGAGCCGGTCGCACCCCCTCGCCCCCCGAGTCGCTTCGCCCGCATGGGCATCATCGACGACCTGCCGCAGTCGGACTTCTCGCTCGACGAAGCCCTGCAGCGGCGTCGCGCCGTCTGACCCGCGGAGCGCCCGGCCCGGGTTCATCCGTCGGTCGACGAGGTGCTATCGTGGCAGAGCAGTTTCTGGGGCTATGGCGCAGTTGGTAGCGCGTCTCGTTCGCAATGAGAAGGTCAGGGGTTCGAATCCCCTTAGCTCCACCACACGAAGGCCCGGGTCGACCACGACCCGGGCCCTTCGCATGCCGGCCGCCGCCGAGACCCCACGAACTCGCCGAGACCCCATGGCGCATCCTGGGGTCTCGCCGACTTCCTGGGGTCTCGGCTCGGCGGTGTCCCGGGCGAGTTGATGGATGTGCTGTGAGCGGGTGCGGCCCGGACGGGCCGGTCGTAGCATCCGGGCATGTCCCTCGCAGTCAGCATCGTTCAGCACGACGAACACGAACGCCCGGTCTGGTACCTGCAGTACTCCTACGCGAGCACCCTGCCCGGAGCGCCGGCCCGGGGGCCGTACCATTCGCGACTCGACGCCGAGGAGGCCCTGCACCACCTCCGCGACGCCGCCCACATGTACGGCGAGTTCGAGATCTCGGTGTCGCCCGCCTGAGCACCGCCGGGGTGTGCGCGGCCGACGAGAGGTTGCGCAGGGTGAATCAAATACGACAGATCGGTAACGAAAACGGGTCGCGCAGCCTGTTCGGCTCGTCGGAACTCCCGAGTCACGACATGCTTGCCTCATGAGCACTCCGCAGCCGCCCTACGGTTCGTCCGACGAGCCCCGTGACCCCCGCGACGAGAACGGACGGGGCGACCAGACGCCTCCGCCGTCGGCACCCCAGCCCCCGCAGCCGGCGTACGGCACGACGCCCCCGCCGAGTGCACCCCAGCCCGTCTACGGAGCACCGCAGCAGCCCTACGGTGGGCAGTCGCAGCAGCCCTACGGCGGCCAGCAGTCGCCTTACGGTGGCGCCCCGACCGGTGCACCGGCCTACGGCCAGTCCCCTCAGCCATCGCAGGGCGGCAACGGGCTCGGCATCGCCTCGATCGTCGTCGGCGGCGTCGGGCTGCTCTTGTCGTTCGTCGGGTTCGGCGCGATCCCCGCGATCGTCGGCCTCGTGCTCGGCATCATCGCCCTCGTGAAGAAGAAGGGCGCGCGCATGCTCGCCCTGATCGGCACGATCGTGTCGGGGCTCGGCGTGCTCATCGGCATCGCCGTCGTGATCGTCGGAATCGTCATCGGGCTCGCCTCCGTCCAGGCCGTCAACGACTCCCTGCCCACGAGCGGCTCGATCGACTCGGGTGACTCCGGGTCGGCCGACAGCGACGCCTCGGCCGAGAACAACGCCTTCGGCGACACCTTCACCTACGACGACGGCATCGCCGTGACGGTCTCGGCGCCCGAGGCGTACACGCCCGGCGAGTACTCGAGCGGCGCCGACCAGGCAGCCTCCGTGATCTTCACCGTGACCATCGAGAACGGCACCGACGCGAACTTCGAGCCGATGCCCTACGAGACGGCCACCTCGGGCGGCGTCGAGGCCAGCAAGGTCTATGACTCCGACATCGAGAGCTCGCCCACGACGGTCGTCCCGGCCGGCCAGACCATCACCTACCGCGTCGTGTTCTCCGTGGCCGACGCCGACCAGATCGTCTTCCAGATGTCCCCGTCGTTCGACTACGACGACGTGGTCTTCACCAGCTGACCCGTCGCGCGTCCACCGGCCCGTTCCGGGCGGAGCCCCCGTCGACCCTCGACGGGGGCTCCGTGGCGTCCCCGGTGACCGGCGCCGCGCCTCCTGCACCATGATGGTCGGGTGCCTCCGACGACCTCGACCGACGCCTCGACACCCCACCTCTCGACCGACCCCGAGCTGCTCGCACGGCTGAGGGCCGACCTGGCGTCGTCCGGGTTCACGGTCGAGCGGCTGCAGGGTGCCGACGCCTGGGGCTCGCACGCCGGCGCCGCACTCTTCCGCGGCGAGCGGGTCGCCGCCCGTCGTGCCCTCGCCCGCAGCGCCGCGCGCGACGCGTCGGTGCGTCCGGCCGCCACGCTGGCGTCGCTGTTCGTGCTCGGCTACCCGCAGGGCCTCGACGCGGTCGCCGACGCCCTGCCGACCCTGGGCGCCGAGGGCGCGGTCGCCCTCGGGCTCGTGGCGAGCGAGGGCGACTCGGTCCGTGCGCTCGTCGACCTCCGCCCGTACGCCTTCGTCGATTCCTCGGGCGAGGCGAGCTGGTGGATCGCCTCCGACCTCGGCGAACTCGTCGTCGAGGGGGCTCTGCGCGAGGACCACGTGCTGGGCGTCGGGGGAGCCTCGGCCACGCTCGCCGGCCTGATGATCTCGCGCCAGGTCGACCGGGCGCTCGACCTCGGCACGGGCTGTGGCATCCAGGCCCTGCACGCGGCCCGGCACGCGCGGCACGTCGTCGCCACCGACATCTCGCAGCGCGCCCTCGACTACGCCGCGTTCAACGCCGCGCTCAACCTGGTCGACGGCATCGAGCTGCGCCTCGGCAGCCTCTTCGAGCCCGTCGCCGGCGAGACCTTCGACCACATCGTCTCGAACCCCCCGTTCGTCATCACGCCGCGGGCCGAGGGCGTGCCCGAGTACGAGTACCGCGACGGGGGCATGGTCGGCGACGACCTCGTCGCCTCGGTCGTCGAGGGCCTCGGCCGCCACCTCGCGCCGGGCGGCGTCGCGCAGTTGCTGGGCAACTGGGAGTCCGGAGGCGCGGGTGCGGTCGCCGGCAAGAGGGGCGCGTACTCGGTCGCCGACTGGGCGGCCCGGGGCGGCGTGCCCGTCGACGTCTGGGTCGTCGAGCGTGAGGTGCAGGACCCGACCGCGTACTCCGAGACCTGGATCCGCGACGGCGGCACCCGACCGGGCTCGGCGGACTTCGAGCGCCTGTACGAGGCGTGGCTCGGTGACTTCGAGGCCCGAGGCGTCGTCGAGGTCGGCTTCGGCTACCTCACGGTGCGCCGGCCCGTGGACGACGCGAGCCTGCCCGTGGTGCGCACGGAGCGCCTCCTCGGCGGTCTCGGACAGAACGACGTCGGACTCGGCGCCCACCTGCTCGGCACGCTTGACGCGATCGAGCTGCTGCGCGACCTCGACGACGAGCAGCTGGCCGCGTGTCGGCTGGTCGTCGCGGGGGACGTCACCGAAGAGCGGCACTACTGGCCGGGCAACGACGACCCCACGGTCATCTCGTTGCGACAGGGCGGCGGCTTCGCCCGGACGGTCGACTCGGGCACGGCCCTGTCGGCGCTGGTCGGTGCCTGCGACGGCGAGCTCAGCGTCGGCGCCATCGTCGGCGCGCTGGCCCAGCTGCTCGGGGCGGACGAGGCCGCGCTGCGGGCGGAGCTGCTGCCGCAGGTCCGCGAACTGGTGACGACGGGCATGCTGCGGGCCTGAGCCCGACGGGCGTGCCGGGCTGTGGTCCGGCGCGTCAGGCGGGAGTCGCCACCGCCGCCAGTGCCAGGCTCCAGACGAGCTCGACGTGCTCGGCCATGTCGGTGGCGGGGTCGAGCATCCATTGGATCTGCATGCCGTCGCTGACCGCGAGCAGCACGGTCGCGAGGCGGGTGGGGTCGACGCCCGCCGGCACCTCTCCCCGCTCCTGTCGGACGGTGATCGCCGCGGCGACCTGGGCGCGGATCGACGCGTAGCGCTCGACGAAGTAGGCGTGGGCGGCGTGGCTCGGGTCGCTCGTCGCGGCCGTCGACATGCTCGCGAACAGCTGGACCAGCCCGGGCACGTCGGCGTTGTGCCGGATGACCGCGATCAGCTGCTCGACGATGTCGACGTGCTGGTCGGCGAGGGCGTGGTCGACCTCGTCGCGTCGGCGGAGGATGGCCGTGAACAGCTCGTCCTTGCTGTCGAAGTAGTGCAGCAGCCCGGCCTGGCTGAGGCCGACCGAGTCGGCCAGCTCCTTGACCGACGTGCCGCGGAAACCGTTGCGGGCGACCACGTCGAGCGCCGTGTCGAGGATCTCCGTGCGCTTGGCCACGCCTTTCGCGTACGAACCCCGTTGTGCCATGCCGTCAGGCTAGCGCGACCGTCACGGGTCCGGCCCGAAACCCACCGTCGCTCGGTTTTCGCTGGTAGCGTCACGTCATGACCCTCCACAGCGACGGCGACGCGGCCGACGACCAGACACGACACGACCAGGCCCGACTCGCCGAGCTCCTCGGGCGGCTCACCCTCGACGAGAAGGTGCAGCTGCTCACCGGTCGCGACTTCTGGACCACCCATCCGAACGAGAAGATCGGACTGCGGCGCATCCTGGTCAGCGACGGCCCCAGCGGGGTGCGCGGCGAGGTGTGGGACGAACGCTCGCCGTCCCTGAACCTGCCCAGCGCCTCCTCGCTCTCGTCGTCCTGGGACCCCGACCTGGCCCGCCGCTACGGTGCCGCGGCCGCCGTCGAGGCCCGCCGCAAGGGCGTCGACGTCGTGCTCGGCCCCACCATCAACCTGCACCGGTCGCCCCTCGGCGGTCGGCACTTCGAGGCGTTCAGCGAAGACCCCGTCCTCACCGCCGAGCTCGCCGCCGCGTACGTCCACGGCGTGCAGGACAACGGCGTCGGCGCGACGCCCAAGCACTACGTCGCGAACGACTACGAGACCGACCGCTTCACCGCGAGCACCGTGGTGAGCGACCGGGCCCTGCGCGAGCTCTACCTGTTGGCGTTCGAGAAGGCGGTCACCGAGGCGCACGCCTGGTTGGTCATGTCGTCGTACAACTCGATCAACGGCGTCACCGCGACCGAGAACGAGCTGCTCGAGACCCCGCTGAACAGCGAGTGGGGCTTCGACGGCGTCGTGGTCAGCGACTGGACGGGCGTCCGCAGCGTCGAGAGCGCGAAGCATTCGCAAGACCTCGTGATGCCCGGCCCGGACGGCCCCTGGGGCGACGCCCTCGTCGCCGCCGTGCGGGCGGGCGAGGTGTCCGAGGACGCGATCGACCGCAAGGTGCTGCGCCTGCTGCAGCTCGCCGCCCGGGTCGGCGCCCTCGACGGCTTCGAGCCGGTGGCCGCGACGCCGACGACCGTCGAGGACGGCATCGCCTTCGTCCGCGAGGCCGCGGCCGCCGGCACCGTCCTGGCCCACGACCGAGGAGGCGCGGTGCCGGTCGACCCCTCGACCGTGCGGTCCATCGCGGTCGTCGGCCACAACGCCCGCTTCGCCCGCACCCAGGGCGGCGGCAGCGCGACCGTGCTGCCCGAGAAGGTCGTCACGCCGATCGAGGGCATCGAGGAGGCCTTCCCCGACGCGACCGTGACGTACTCGGTCGGCGCCGTCGTGCAAGAAGGGGTGGCCGAGCTGCCCCTCGACCGCATCACCAACCCCGAGACGGGCGAACCCGGCGTCCGCGTGTCGTTCCGCTCGGGCGACGACGAACTGTTCGCCGAGGACCGCCGGGCCACCGCGCTCGTCTGGTTCGGCGGCGACGCCCCCATCGAGCGCAGCGACACCGTGCGGTTCTCGACCCGGTACACGCCCGAGGTCACGGGCGAGATCCTGCTCGGCGTGGCCTCGGTCGGCCACTCGGTGATCCGGGTCGACGGCGAGGTCGTGCTCGACGGCACGAGCGAGGCCGTCGGCGACGACCTCGGTGCGGCGTTCCTCGCGCCGCCGTCGCAGTCGGCCGCCGTGGCGGTCGTCGAGGGGCGACCGATCGACGTCGTGATCGACCACACCATCGGGGCGAGCGCGCTCGGCGGAGCCCTGAGCTACACCTTCGGCATCGAGCCCGACGACGGCGACCCGTCCGGGCTGATCGACGAGGCCGTCGCGGCCGCGGCGACCGCCGACCTGACGATCGTCGTCGTGGGGACCAACAGCAAGGTCGAGTCCGAGGGTTTCGACCGCACCTCGCTCGACCTGCCCGGACGTCAGGACGAGCTCGTCTCGCGCGTGGCCGCGGCCGCCGCGACGACGGTCGTCGTCGTCAACGCGGGGTCGCCGGTCACGATGCCCTGGCGTGACGAGGTCGACGCGCTGTTCCTCACCTGGTTCGGCGGCCAGGAGTACGGCCACGCGCTCGGCGACGTCCTGACCGGTGCCGTCGAGCCCGGCGGCCGCCTGCCCACGACTTGGCCCGCCACCCAGGCGGACGTACCCGTCATCGACGTCACCCCGGTCGACGGCGAGGTCGTCTACGACGAGGGCATCCACATCGGCCACCGCGCCTGGCTCAAGGCCGGGACGACGCCGGCCTACCCGTTCGGGCACGGCCTCGGCTACACGAGCTGGTCGCTGTCGGGCCTCGACGCGACGCCGTCGGTGACCGTGGGAGGCACGGTGCAGGTGGCCGTCGACGTCGCCAACACGGGTGCTCGCGAGGGCAAGCACGTCGTGCAGGTCTACGCGTCGCGCGCCGACTCCGTGGTGGATCGTCCCGTGCTCTGGCTGGTCGGGTTCGCGCCCGTCGTGGTGTCGGCCGGAGGGACGCGTCGCGTCGAGGTGAGCGTCCCGGCCCGGGCCTTCGCCGACTGGCGGAACGGCGCCTGGGCCCACGAGCCGGGCGCGTTCACGCTGCACGTCGGTTCGTCGGTGGCCGAGCTGCCGCTCGAGGCGACGGTGGTGCTCGAGGGGTGACGCGCGCCTCCTGACGCGACCCGCGCCTCCTGGTCCGTCGGATCAGGAGGCGCGGGTCGTCGGTGCGGGGAGCGAACGTCAGCCGCGGTGGTTGCCCGTGCGCTCGCCCCACTCGCGCCACGAGTACTCGGGCACGAAACCGAGCAGGTCGCGGGCCTTGTCGCTGCTGAGCAGCGGCTCGACGCCCTCGACGGCCCGGCGCTTCTCGACCTGCGGCCAGTACTGCTCGGCGAGCACGGCCGTCGGCGTGTTCATCACGGTGTCGGACGCGGCGATGATGAACGCCTCGAAGCCGACGAGGTCGCTCTCGAGCGCCTTGCGCACGGCCTGGGCGCCATCGCGGGCGTCGATGTACGAGAAGAGGTTGAAGGTGCGCTTCTCGGGGGTCTCGTCGAAGGGGTACTCCGAGTAGTCGCCGTCGTCCATCACGTTCGAGAAGCGCAGGCCGATCAGCTTCAGCTGGCGGTCCCAGCGCGTGAAGTGCCGCGCCATCTCTTCCTCGACGGCCTTGCCGAGCGAGTACGACGACTCGGGGCGCACGGGGTACTCCTCGTCGAGCGGCAGGTAGGGCGGGTCGATGTCGAACGGGATGCCCAACAGGGTCTCGCTCGAGGCCCACACGACGTTGCGGATCTTCGCCGCGCGGGCGGCGGCGAACACGTTGTAGCTCGACGTCACGTTGTTCGTGAAGAGGGCGGCGTTCGGCACCAGGCCGGGAGCCGGGATCGCGCCGAGGTGCACGACGGCGTCGATGTGGTCGTACCGGTCGTCGACGCTCGTCAGGGCCTGGGCGACCTGGCCGTAGTCGGTCAGGTCGACCTTGACGAACACGACGCCCTCGACGGGGTCGGGGCTGGGCACGCGGTCGAGCAGGACGACCTCGTAGCCGTGCTCGGCGAGGTCGCGCACGACGGCACGGCCGAGCTTGCCGCTGCCGCCGGTGACGGCGACTCGGGTGGTGGGGGTGCGGGGAGACGACATCGTCGGCCCTTTCTGCCGGGCGCCCGGCGGGTCTGGAGGTGCGCGGATCGGGCTGCGCGCCTCCCTCGTGTCTACTAGTCGGCGGCCGTCCGTGGTCGGACGCGGGTGGTCCGGTCGACTCCGTCTCGACACCCGGGAGGCGCGGTGCCGGTCCCGGTCCGCTGGGAGCCGTGTCGGAGGTGCCGGGTAGCTTCGAGCTGACCGGGGTCGAGCGTCGGCCCCCGAGAGAGGCCCCCATGAGCACGCCCACGAACCCCGCTGACCACGACGCCGACGAGCGCACCGACCCGGCAGCCGTGCACGGCGACAGCCCCGAGCCCGTCGAGCTGCACGGCGAGTCCCCGGCCGACGAGGCCGCCGTCGAAGGCGCCGTCGAGCAGGTCGACGGTCTGCTCGGTGGTCCGGGGCGCATCGCCTGAGCCGTCGGCACGTCGGCACGTCGGCCCTTCGGGGCCTCGGCGACTCGGAGCTGTCGCGCTCGGGCGCGTCAGCCGATCGGCTGCAACGAGTGGAAGGCGGTGCCGTGATAGACGAGCGGTGCGGCCGTGTCGTCGACCTCGGCACCGAGCACCTGCAAGATGACGACGACGTGGTCGCCGGCCGGCACCTCGCGGTGCACGACGCACTCGAGCCGCAGCGGGGTGCCCGACACCAGGACGGCCCCGTCGTCGGTGACGACGTGGTCGACGTCGGCAAACCGGGCGGCCCGGGTGCGCGACGAGAGCTGGCGACAGAGCAGGCCCTGGTCGGCGGCGAGCACCGAGACGCCCAGGCTCGGTGCCGTGCGCAGGCGGGCCCACGTCGCGGAGTCCTGACGCGCGGCGAAGGTCACCATCGGCGGGTCGAACGACGCCCCGACCGTGAAGCTCGAGACGACCATGCCGTCCGGGCCGTCGACCCCGGTCGCGGCGAGCGCGGCGACCCCGCTCGGGAAGGCGGCGAACGCCGAGCGTTCGACCGGGGCGAGCGACGTGGTGCGGGTCATCGGGGGCTCCCGTCGTGAGAATGTGAACCAGTTGGTTCATCCGTGACGCTAGCCGTCGGGTGTTTCATCCGGATTACGAGGTGGGTCAATCACCTGGAAGTCACCCACCGCCTCGGGAGCCGTCCGAGGTACGGTGTAGTGCGCTCACCGGCTGGTTACCGGGGCGCCCGTTCCCGACAAGCGGCCGTCGAACGCAGCGTGGTCTCCTGATCCGACTTCGTGAGGTCCTCGGCCGTGGGTCCGGTGGGCACGCCCTGGTCCGAGTTCTGCTCGTCGACCGGGGCGTGCCCTCTTCTCGTCCCGGGGGCCGTCGTCATCCGCGCGTCGTCGGGAGTCGTCGTGGACCGCGCCTCCTCGGGGTCGCGCGCCGCGCCTCCTCGTGATTTACTTGAGTTCCTCTCACCTCGTGGAGGTTCAGGGCACGAGGCAGGGGACCGACCGCGGGGGCGTCGTCTCGCCCCCGCGGTCGGACGACCCGTCCGCTGTCGTCGCCATCGGCCCGGTCGATGGTGCAGGGTTGACTCATCATGTCGCCCGCTCCCGCCGCCCCCCTCGCCGCCCTGCTCCCGTCGACGCCGGGTGCGGACTCGTACGACGCCGACACGGCGTACACGGCCTTCGCCGAGTGGGCCGAGTCACGCGGGCTGCCGCTCTACCCGGCCCAGGACGAGGCGATGATGGAGCTCGTCGGCGGCGCGTCGGTGATCCTCAGCACGCCGACGGGAACCGGCAAGTCGCTCGTCGCGGCCGGCGCGCACTTCGTCGCCCTGAGCCAGGGCGGGCGCTCGTACTACACGGCCCCGATCAAGGCGCTGGTCAGCGAGAAGTTCTTCGCGCTGGTCGAGCTCTTCGGGCCCGAGAACGTCGGCATGGTGACCGGTGACTCGTCGGTCAACGCCGACGCGCCCATCATCTGCTGCACCGCCGAGATCCTCGCGAACCTGGCGCTGCGGCACGGGGCCGACGCGGTCGTCGACCAGGTCGTCATGGACGAGTTCCACTTCTACGGCGACCAGTCGCGCGGGTGGGCCTGGCAGGTGCCGCTGTTGCTGCTGCCGCGCGCGCAGTTCCTGCTCATGTCGGCCACCCTCGGCGACGTCACCCGCATCACCGACGACCTGGCGCGGCGCACCGGGCGGCCCGTCGCGCGGGTCACCGGCGTCGAGCGTCCCGTGCCGCTGCACTACTTCTACGCCCAGACGCCCGTGCAAGAGACGGTCGAAGAGCTGCTCTCGACCGGCGAGGCACCCGTCTACGTCGTCCACTTCTCGCAGGCCGCGGCACTCGAGCGCGCGCAGGCGCTCTCGAGCATCAAGGTCGCCAGCCGCGAGCAACGCGACGAGATCGCCGAGCTGATCGGCGGGTTCCGGTTCAGCACGGGCTTCGGCAAGACCCTCAACCGCCTCGTGCGCTCGGGCATCGGCGTGCACCACGCGGGCATGCTGCCCAAGTACCGTCGCCTGGTCGAGCAACTCGCGCAACGCGGCCTGCTGCGGGTCATCTGCGGCACCGACACGCTCGGCGTCGGCATCAACGTGCCGATCCGCACGGTGCTGCTGACGGCGCTGACCAAGTTCGACGGCACCCGCATGCGCCAGTTGAGCGCCCGAGAGTTCCACCAGATCGCCGGGCGGGCCGGTCGCGCGGGCTACGACAACTCGGGCACGGTCACGCTGCAGGCGCCGGAACACGAGATCGACAACCTCAAACAGATCGAGCGGGCGGGCGACGACCCGAAGAAGAAGCGCAAGATCGTCCGCAAGAAGGCGCCCGACGGGTTCGTGTCCTGGGGTGAGCCCAGCTTCACCAAGCTGATCGCCGCTGAGCCCGAGGCCCTGACCTCGCACATGCAGGTCACCCACGCCATGCTGCTCAACGTCATCGGACGCGGCGGCGACGTCTTCGCGAACGTGCGCTCCCTGGTCTTCGACAACCACGAGCCGCTCGCCAAGCAGTACGCCATGGCCCGGCAGGCCATCTCGATCTACCGCACGCTGCGCACCGCCGAGGTCGTCGTGCAAGAGGCCTCGCCCGACGGCGGTGCCCCGACCATCCGCCTGACGGTCGACCTGCAGGCGAACTTCGCCCTGAACCAGCCGCTGTCGCCCTTCGCCCTGGCGACCTTCGAGGTGCTCGACGTCGAGTCGCCCACCTACGCGCTCGACATGGTGTCGGTGGTCGAGGCGACGCTCGACGACCCGCGGCCGATCCTGTCGCAACAGCAGTTCAAGGCCCGGGGCGAGGCCGTGGCCGCGATGAAGTCCGAGGGCATCGAGTACGACCAGCGCATGGAACTCCTCGAAGAGGTCACCTGGCCCAAGCCGCTCGACGAGTTGCTGACGGCCCTGTTCGAGACCTACGCGGCCTCCCAGCCCTGGATCGGCGACTTCGCGCTCAGCCCCAAGTCGGTCGTGCGCGACCTGTACGAGCGCGCCATGACCTTCGGCGACTTCGTGAACTTCTACGGTCTGGCCCGTTCCGAGGGCCTCGTGCTGCGCTACCTCTCGGACGCCTTCCGCGCCCTGCGCCAAACCGTGCCCGACGAGGCCAAGACCGACGAGCTGGTCGACGTCATCGAGTGGCTCGGCGAGCTCGTGCGGCAGGTCGACTCGAGCCTGCTCGACGAGTGGGAAGAGATGGTGAACCCGCGCGAGGTCGAAGCCCACGACGAGATCGTGCCTCCGACGCTGCGCAACCTCACCGCCAACGCGAGGGCCTTCCGCATCATGGTGCGCAACGAGCTGTTCCGTCGCGTCGAACTGGCAGCCCGGGACGACGCGGACGCCCTCGGCGCCCTCGACGCGGGCTCGGGCTGGGACGCCGACCGCTGGGGTGAGGCCCTCGACCGGTACTACGACGAGTACGACTCCATCGGCACGGACGCCGCGGCCCGGGGGCCGCAGATGCTGCAGGTCGAGCAGCTGCCCACGGTGTGGCGTGTGCGGCAGATCCTGGCCGACCCCGAGGGCGACCACGACTTCGGCATCTCGGCCGTGGTCGACCTCGCCTCGAGCGACGAGCGGGGCGAGGCCGTCGTGACGGTCACGGCCGTCGGGCCGGCCTCCGAGCGGAGCCGACCGTCACCCGTCGAGGGGTAATCTCGTAGGGTCCTGCCCCACCCCGGCAGCCGACCAGCTCCACCCGCGTTCCACCACGAAGAGGTCGCCATGTCTCGTCTGTCCGGCAAAGTCGCCATCGTCACCGGGGCAGCCTCGGGCATCGGCGAGGCGATCGTCCGTCGGTTCGCCGACGAGGGGGCCCGGGTCGTCGCGACCGACATCGTCGACGGGGCGGCCGTGGCCGCCGAGACGGGCGCCGAGTTCGTCCAGCACGACGTCGCCAACGGTGGCGACTGGAAGCGCGTCATGGACCGCATCGCCGAGCACTACGGCCGACTCGACGTCCTGGTGAACAACGCCGGCATCGTCTCGGGCCAGTCCATCGACGTCACCCAGCTCGAGAGCTGGAACCGCGTCTTCGCGGTCAACGTCACCGGCGTCATGCTCGGCACGCGCTTCGCCATCGAGCAGATGCGCGCGAACCCCGACGGCGAGGGCGGGTCGATCATCAACCTGGCCCCGGCGACGTCCTTCCTCGGCTTCGGTGACGACGCGGCCTACACGGCGAGCAAGCACGCCCTGGTCGGTCTCACCCGGTCGAGTGCAGCCCACGCCGCCCAAGAGGGTTGGAACATCCGCATCAACTCGCTGCACCCCGGCCCGACCGACACCGCACTGTTCCGCCGCCAGGTCGAGGCCCAACCGCAGGTGCTCGACGCGTTCCGCGCGATGAGCCCGCGGGGTCGCCTCGCCAAGCCCGACGAGGTCGCCGGGCTCGCCCTGCACCTCGCGAGCGACGACTCGGCCTTCTCGACCGGCGCGCAGTTCGTCGTCGACGGTGGCCTGTCGAGCACGCACCCCTCGATGTAGCTGCACGTCGACGCGACGCGACGCGGCACGACGCCGCACGGCCCGGCAGGGCGCGGCCCGGCGCGGCGCGGCGCCGCGTTTCGTGCACGGCACCGCATCTAGATCAGGTGCGGTGCACGATTCGCGGTGCGGTCCTTCAGAAGAGCGTCGCAGGAGGCGCGGGCGGGGTCGCCGGCGCCGCGATCGGGTCGGTGGTCGCGACCGGCGCCCCCGGCCACCCGGGCCCGGACGGCACCTCGGTGCGGTTCTGGAACGCCGTGGCCGCGCCCCGGGCCCGCACGTCGGCCGCTTCGTTCATCTCGTGGCCGACGTGACCGCGGACCCACTCGAAGCGCACCTTCCGTCCGGCCAGGGCGGCGTCGAGTTCTTTCAGGATCTCGACGTTGAGCACGGGCTTGCCGTCGGCCTTGCGCCAGCCCTTGCGCTTCCAGCCGGGCATCCACTCGGTGCAGGCCTTGATCGTGTACTGGCTGTCGCACAGGATGTGCAGGTCGTCGTCGATGCCGGCCGTGGCGCGCAGCAGCTCGAGCACGGCGGTGAGCTCGCCCTGGTTGTTCGTGGCCCGCGGCCAGCCGCCGGCGGCCCACCGCTCGTCGTCGACGTACCAGGCCCATCCGGCGGGGCCGGGGTTGCCGAGGGCCGATCCGTCTGCTGCGGCGGTGATGGTCATGCGGGGTGCTCCTTGCGTCGACGGGTTGCCGGTCCACGGTAACGTGCCGGGCGCGACCGACCGGACCCGCGCCTCCTGCAGGGGTGTCGCGACCGAGCGGCGGCGTCGCGCCCGATCGGGTCAGCCGTTGTGGTCGGGGTGCGAGCCCGTGCGCTCGCCGGTCTCGATGCCCGCGATGGCGGCCAGGTCGCCCGTGTCGAGCTCGAAGCCGAAGACGTCGAGGTTGGCGCGGATGCGCGAGGGCGTGACCGACTTCGGGATCACGACGAGGCCCTGCTGCAGGTGCCACCGGATCGTCACCTGGGCCGGGGTGACCCCGTGCTTCGCGCCGATCCGCACCAGTGCCGCGTTGTCCAGGATGCGCCCACGCGCCAACGGCGACCACGCCTCGGTCACGATGCCGTGCGCGGCGTCGAAGGCGCGCAGCTCGTGCTGCTGCAACCACGGGTGCGCCTCGACCTGGTTGATGGCCGGCACGACGTCCGTCTCGGCCATCAGCCGCTCGAGGTGGGCGACCTGGAAGTTGCTCACGCCGATGGAGAGCGCCCGGCCCTCGGCCCGGATCGTCTCGAGGGCGCGGTACGTCTCGACGTACTTGTCCTGCTTCGGGGCGGGCCAGTGGATCAGGTAGAGGTCGACGTGGTCGGTGCCGAGCTTCGTCAGGCTCTCGTCGAACGAGCGGAGCGTCTCGTCGTAGCCCTGCGCGGTGTTCCAGACCTTGGTCGTGAGGAAGACCTCGTCACGGGGAACGCCGGACGCCTCGAGGGCGCGTCCGACGCCTTTCTCGTTGGCGTAGAACTCGGCGGTGTCGAGGTGGCGGTAGCCCTCGCCGAGGGCGGTCTCGACGACCCGTTCGGCCTCGTCGTCGGCGACCTTGTAGACGCCGAGGCCGAGCTGGGGGATCGTGCGGCCGTCGTTGAGGGTGATCCGGGGCACGTCGATGGAGGGCATGCCCTCAACTCTGCCAGCGTTTGGCCGACACGTGTCGCAGGGGACGGGCGACCGTCCGGTGAACGGTGTGTGTCAGGGCCCGTCGTCCGATGGACGAGGAGGCGCGGGTCAGCTCGTCTGGACCGGCACCGGTTCGGTGTCGGGCAGGGGGCTCGCGTCGCGACCGCGGAGGTCGGGCAGGGCCTTGTGGAACGCGGCGCCGACGACCATGCCGACGAAGGCGAAGCAGGCGGCCACGATGAGTCCGCCCTGGCCTCCGATGTGGTCGATCGCGAAGCCGGCGATGGCCGAACCCAGGGCCGAGCCGATCAGCTGCCCGGTGCCGGCCCAGCCGTAGGCCTCGGCCGTGTCGCTGAACTTCACGCTCGACGACACGATGGCGAACATGACGGCGAGGGCGGGCGCGATGCCGACGCCCGCGATCAGCAGCGTGATGCTGATCGGCCAGAGGCCCGTCGCGAAGATCGCCAGGGTCATGCCGACGAAGACGATGGCGATGCGGCGCCCGAGAGCCCACGGGCCGACCGGGACGTGGCCGAGCGCGAGGCCGCCGACCAGCGACCCCGCGGCGAAGATGGCCAGCGCGATGCCCGAGTCGGCACTGCCCTCGCCGAAGAGCGCGACCACGCCCGCCTCGACCGCGGCGCAGGCGCCGATGAGCAGGAACCCGGCGACGGTCGCCAGGAGCACCGTCGGCCGCGCGAGCACCTTGCCGAAGGCCCGTTTGCTGCGGGGGATGCGGACGCGCCCGACCTCGGGCGACGCGATGAACCAGATGCCGCCGCCCACCAGGAACGCGGCCGCGAGCCAGATGGCCTCTCGGGTGCCGATCTGCGTCCCGACGAAGGTCGTGATGACCGGGCCGGCCACCCAGATGATCTCCTGTGCGGACGCGTCGAGGGAGAAGAGGGGAGTGAGCTGGTTCGAGGTGACCATCTTGGGGTAGATGGTGCGGACGGCCGGCTGGACGGGAGGCACGCTGAGGCCGGTCACGAAGCCGAGTGCCATGAACACCGGCACCGAGAAGTCGTACAGGGTGAAGGTGACCATCGTGATCAGGCAGACGATCAGCGTCAGGGTCAGGACGGGGCGCATCGCCCAGCGGCCCATCCATCGGCTGGTGAGCGGGCCCGAGATCGCCTGGCCGATGCTCGTCGCGGCGAGGACGAGACCGGCCGCGGCGTACGAGTGGTGCACGTGCTCGACGTGCAGCAGGAACGCGAGCGACAGCATGCCGAACGGGAAGCGCGCGGTCAGCTGGGCCGCGATGATGCGCGAGACGCCGGGCGTCTTCAGCAGGGTCGAATAGGTGCTCACGAGGGGACAAGTCTACGAGCGAGTCCAGGGTGCGCGACACGCCGTGGTCCCGAACTGGGGACAGCGATCGACGAGTGTCGGTGGTGTGGACGAACATGTGGAGAACAGCCCAGAAGCGGGGAGAACCGCCCTCGTTCTGTGCAAAACGTGTGCGGTTCCCTGTGGAGAACTCCCCGAGACGAACTACAGGCGTGTAACACCGCATCTAGTTGTGGGGACAACCCCGGGCCACTAGATGTAGTATCGAGGAGTCGCCACGGGCACCACGCCCCGCAGGCTCACGAACCACCGATCCGGCCTCAGGGGCCGGCCAGAACACAGGGGATCCCATGGCCATCACCGTCTACACCAAGCCGTCCTGCGTCCAGTGCACGGCCACCTACCGTGCCCTCGACAACAAGGGCATCGAGTACGACGTGCTCGACGTCACCGCCGACGACGCCGCGCTCGAGAAGGTGCGCGCCCTCGGTTACATGCAGGCCCCCGTGGTCATCGCCGACGACGACCACTGGAGCGGCTTCCGCCCCGACAAGATCGCCGCGCTGGCCGCCAAGGTCGACTAGTCGACCGGGCGCCCCGCGCCCGACCCGTTGCACCGTGACCCGGGGTTCGGCCCCACACCACCTCGGAGGCGAGGACTCGTCGTGACGAACGAACTCGTCTACTTCTCGAGCGTCTCGGGCAACACCGACCGCTTCGTCAAGAAGCTCGGTGTGCCGGCCCAGCGCATCCCGCTGTTCCCGTCCGAGCCGCCGCTCCACGTCCATGACCCCTACGTCCTCGTCCTGCCGACCTACGGCGGCGGCGAAGGTCGAGGCGCCGTCCCGAAGCAGGTCATCCGGTTCCTCAACGACGAGGGCAACCGACGCCTCATCCGAGGCGTGATCGCAGCGGGCAACACCAACTTCGGAGAGGGCTACTGCCTGGCCGGCGACATCATCGCGGCCAAGTGTGACGTTCCCCTTCTCTACCGTTTCGAAGTCTTCGGAACACCAGACGACGTACAAGCCGTACACACAGGATTGGAAGAATTTTGGACGCAGCAGTCGATGACCTCGAAGTGATCGCCGCACCGGGGCAGGGTCTCAGCTCGGGGATGGACTACCACTCCCTGAACGCGATGCTGAACCTCTACGGTCCCTCCGGCGAGATCCAGTTCGAGAAGGACCGCGAGGCGGCGAAGCAGTACTTCCTGCAGCACGTCAACCAGAACACGGTCTTCTTCCACAACCTGCGCGAGCGCCTCGACTACCTCGTCGAGAACGAGTACTACGAGGCCGCGACCATCGAGCGGTACGACTTCGCCTTCATCGAGAAGCTCAACGACCTCGCGTACTCGAAGAAGTTCCGCTTCCAGACCTTCCTCGGTGCGTTCAAGTACTACACCTCGTACACGCTCAAGACGTTCGACGGAAAGCGCTACCTCGAGCGCTTCGAAGACCGGGTGGTCATGACCGCCCTCGGCCTCGCCCAGGGCGACGAGGCACTCGCCGTCGACCTGGTCGAAGAGATCATCGCGGGTCGCTTCCAGCCGGCCACGCCGACCTTCCTCAACACGGCGAAGGCCCAGCGCGGCGAACTCGTCAGCTGCTTCCTGTTGCGCATCGAAGACAACATGGAGTCGATCTCGCGCGGCATCAACTCGTCGCTGCAGCTGTCGAAGCGCGGCGGCGGTGTCGCCCTGTCGCTCTCGAACATCCGCGAGGCCGGCGCACCGATCAAGCAGATCGAGAACCAGTCGTCGGGCATCATCCCCGTCATGAAGCTGCTCGAAGACAGCTTCAGCTACGCGAACCAGCTCGGCGCCCGTCAGGGTGCCGGCGCGGTGTACCTCAGCGCGCACCACCCCGACATCATGCGGTTCCTCGACACCAAGCGTGAGAACGCCGACGAGAAGATCCGCATCAAGACGCTGTCCCTCGGCGTCGTCGTGCCCGACATCACGTTCGAGCTCGCCAAGAACAACGAGGACATGTACCTCTTCTCGCCGTACGACGTCGAGAAGGTCTACGGCGTCCCCTTCGGCGACGTCGCGATCAGCGAGAAGTACCGCGAGATGGTCGCCGACTCGCGCATCAAGAAGACCAAGATCAAGGCGCGCGACTTCTTCCAGACGATCGCCGAGATCCAGTTCGAGTCGGGCTACCCCTACATCGTGTTCGAAGACACGGTCAACAAGGCGAACCCGATCAAGGGCCGCATCAACATGTCGAACCTGTGCTCCGAGATCCTGCAGGTCAACACGCCCACCACGTTCAACGAAGACCTCTCGTACAACGAGATCGGCAAAGACATCAGCTGCAACCTCGGCTCGATGAACATCGCCCTCTCGATGGACGCGCCCGACCTCGGCAAGACCGTCGAGACCGCGATCCGCGGCCTCAGCGCGGTCAGCGACATGAGCCACATCACCTCGGTGCGCTCGATCGAGGTCGGCAACGACCAGTCGCACGCCATCGGCCTCGGTCAGATGAACCTGCACGGCTACCTGGCCCGCGAGCGTGTGCACTACGGCACGCCCGAGGCGATCGACTTCACCAACATCTACTTCTACACGGTGCTGTTCCACGCCCTGCGTGCCTCGAACACCATCGCGATCGAGCGTGGCGTCACCTTCGGCGGCTTCGAAGACTCGACCTACGCCTCGGGCACCTTCTTCGACAAGTACACCGAGACCGAGTGGAAGCCCGAGACCGAGCGGGCGGCCGCACTGTTCGCCGATGCCGGCGTCGCGATCCCGACGCAGGACGACTGGCGTGCGCTCAAGGCCAGCATCATGCAGCACGGCATCTACAACCAGAACCTGCAGGCCGTGCCGCCGACCGGGTCGATCTCGTACATCAACCACTCGACGTCGTCGATCCACCCGATCGCGTCGAAGATCGAGATCCGCAAAGAGGGCAAGCTCGGCCGCGTGTACTACCCGGCGCCGTTCATGACGAACGACAACCTCGAGTACTACACCGACGCGTACGAGATCGGGCCCGAGAAGATCATCGACACCTACGCCGCGGCGACGCAGCACGTCGACCAGGGCCTGTCGCTCACGCTCTTCTTCAAAGACACGGCCAGCACGCGCGACATCAACAAGGCGCAGATCTACGCATGGCGCAAGGGCATCAAGACGATCTACTACATCCGTCTGCGTCAGCTCGCGCTCGAGGGCACCGAGGTCGACGGCTGCGTCAGCTGCATGCTCTAGGCCCTGGGCCTCACGGCTCTCGCGCCACCCGGCGCGGGCCGGCCTCGACAGCCGGCCCGCGCCTCCTGAACTCTCGCTCTTCCCTCTGAAAGGCACGTCATGACCATCACCGATCCGGTGCACGCCACCGGCAAGTCGGTCCCGCTGATCACGTCGGTCAGCGCGATCAACTGGAACCGCATCCACGACGACAAAGACGTCGAGGTCTGGAACCGGCTCGTCAACAACTTCTGGCTGCCCGAGAAGATCCCGCTGTCGAACGACGTGCAGTCGTGGAACACCCTCACTCCCGAAGAGCAGCAGATGACGATGCGGGTCTTCACCGGCCTGACGCTGCTCGACACGATCCAGGGCACCGTGGGCGCGATCAGCCTGATCCCCGACGCGATCACCCCGCACGAAGAGGCCGTCTACACGAACATCGCGTTCATGGAGTCGGTGCACGCCAAGAGCTACTCGTCGATCTTCTCGACCCTCGCGTCGACTCCCGAGATCGACGACGCCTTCCGCTGGTCGACCGAGAACGTCAACCTGCAGAAGAAGGCCCAGATCGTCCTCGACTACTACACGGGTGACGACCCGCTGAAGCGCAAGGTCGCCTCGACGCTGCTCGAGTCCTTCCTGTTCTACAGCGGCTTCTACCTGCCGATGTACTGGTCCTCGCGCGCCAAGCTGACCAACACGGCCGACCTGATCCGCCTCATCATCCGCGACGAGGCCGTGCACGGGTACTACATCGGCTACAAGTTCCAGAAGGGTCTCGAGGGCGCGTCCGAAGAACGCAAGCAAGAGATCAAGGACTACACGTTCAACCTGCTCTTCGAGCTGTACGAGAACGAGATCCAGTACACGCAAGACCTCTACGACGGCGTCGGCCTCAGCGAGGACGTCAAGAAGTTCTTGCACTACAACGCCAACAAGGCGCTGATGAACCTCGGCTACGAGCCGATGTTCCCCAAAGAGACGACCGACGTGAACCCGGCGATCCTGTCCGCGCTCTCGCCGAACGCCGACGAGAACCACGACTTCTTCTCGGGGTCGGGCTCGTCGTACGTCATCGGCAAGGCCGTCAACACCGAAGACGAGGACTGGGACTTCTAGCCCACCCCCGCACCACGCAGCAGGCGTCGCCCACCCCGGGCGGCGCCTGTTCTGCGTCCGGCCCGACTTCGCTATGGCTCAGTCGGCGAGCAGCGCCGCCCGGATCGCGGCGATGCCGATGCGCACCTCGGCGAACGACGTGCTGAGTGGCGACAGGCCGATGCGCAGGGCGTCCGGGTTGCGGAAGTCGGGCACGACGCCGGCGTCCCAGAGCCGGGCCACGATCCCGCGGAACGACTCGTGCGTGATCGTGACGTGGCTGCCGCGTTCCGCCGCAGCCCGGGGCGTCGCGACGGTCACCCCGAGCGGCACGAGCCAGGCGTCGACGAGGTCGAAGGCGTAGTCGGTCAGGGCGAGCGACTTCGTCCGGATGGCGTCGATGCCGGCCTCGTCGATCAGGTCGAGCATGTCGTGCATCGCGAGCATGCCCATCACCGGGGGAGTGCCGCTGACGAAACGCCGGATGCCGGCCGCCGCCTCGTACCCGTCGGCCATCGCGAACACGTCGGCCGCGCCCATCCACCCCTGGATCGGCTGGTCGAGCTCGGGCAGCAGCGAGGCGCGGGCGTAGACGAAGGCGGGGGCACCCGGCCCGCCGTTGAGGTACTTGTACGTGCAGCCGACGGCGAGGTCGACGCCCCACTCGTCGAGCTGCATCGGCACGACGCCGACGCTGTGACAGAGGTCGGCCAGCACGAGCCCGCCCGCCTCGTGCACGATCGTCGTGATGGCGGGCAGGTCGACCAGCCACCCCGACCGGTACGACACGTGGTTGACCAGCAGCAGTGCCGTCTCGGGCCCCACGACGTCGCGCACCTGCGACACGGTCACGCCGGTCGCCTTGTCGACGGCGATCCAGCGGATCGTCGCCCCGTGCTCCCGCGCGATGCCCTCGACGACGAAGCGGTCGGTCGGGAACTGGTCGTCGTCGATCACGATCTCGTGGCGGTCGGGCCGGGCCCGCAGAGCGGCGCGGATCGCCTTGTAGAGCAGCACGGTCGTCGAGTCGGCCACGACCGTCTGACCCGGCGCGGCACCGAGGCAAGCCGCCGCGATGCGGTCGCCGAGCTCGGTCGGCAGCGACATCCAGCGCTCGTCCCACGAACGGATCAACCGCGTGCCCCAGGCGCCCTCGACGAACTCGGACAGTCGCGACAGCGTGGCGGTCACGGGCCGCCCGAGCGAGTTGCCGTCGAGGTACGAGACCACGTCGACGGCCGGTACGAACCGGTCGACGAACGACGCCAGCGGGTCGGCGGCGTCGAGCGGGCCGGCGGGATGCGCCGAGGCCTGCTCGTCGGGGTCGGTGGAGTCGACGGGGTAGGCGAGCGGATCGGTCATCGGGTCTTCTCCTCGAGGGCGACGGCGAGCAGCTCGTCGGCGGTCAGTGCGGTCGCGCGCGCGAGCCAGGCGGCCCGCTCGTCGGAGGACGCGGAGGCGCGGGGCGCGTCCGCGATCCAGGTCACGCGGGTGAACGGCAGCCGCGCACCGCCGGTCGGCTCGGCGACGTCGGGGGCGAGGGCGTCGAGCAGTCCCGCCAGCCCGAAGCCGGCCCGGCCCATCGCACGCAGCTCGCGCTCGTTCACGCCGAGCGGCAGGTCGCCGTTGCCGAGATCGGTACCGTAGAGCACCCGACCCCCCGCGGCACGGAAGCGCGAGAGGTTCTCGACCGCCGTCTCGTGCGCGACCCCACCGACACCGTAGCCGTGGATGTCCAGCGTGCTCACCCACGTCGTCGAGGCGGCCAGGCGTGCGACCAGCTCGTCGTCGAGCCGTTCGCTGAAGGGGGTGTGCGCGAACCGGTCGACCCCGGCGTCGGCCGCACGAGCGGCCTGGCCGACGCCCTGGACGTGCGCGACCACGGGCAGGTCGAGCCCGTGCGCGGCGTCGACGACGGCCCGGAGCGTCGCGTCGTCGAGCACGGGCCCGGCGTCGGTGTTGAGGGCGACCTTGACGATCGAGGCGCCGAGGGCGTGCTGCTGTTCGACGAGCCGGGCCGCGCGGCGCAGCCGGGTCGAGGCGCGCAGGCCGCCCACCGCCAGGGAGGCGCGGGGCGGCGCCCAGCCCGAGCGGCTCGGGTACCCGCCCGGTGCGGTGATCAGCCCGCCGGCGATGGCCACCTCGGGCCAGCCGTCCCGCCCGGACCGGCCGAGCCAGCCGTGGGCGGTCGCCGGGTCCCACCCGAGGTCGACGACCCGCGAGATGCCGCCGACGGGCAGCTGCGCGGCGTCGATCAGGCCGAGGTGGACGTGCGAGTCGGTGAAGGGGGCCAGCACGGTGCCCGGCACGTGCGGCAGCTCGGCACCGGCCAGGGTGTCGGCGTCGTGCGCGTCGGCCGACCCGGCGAAGACGACGCCGTGGGCGTCGAGTCGCACCAGGCTGCGACCGGACCACCGGCCCGACCAGGCGTGGTCGACCGTGACGAGCCGCGCCTCCTGGTCCATGACCCGACCCTATTCGTGCGTGCTGCCCGTGCCCTGCAGGCCCGCCCGCGTCCGGGGACGACGAGGCGGGCCCGCAGGGTGGGGAGGTGCCGAGGAGGCGCGACCTACGAGGGCAGGACGGCCCGCGAGCACCGCGCCACGTACGGCAGGCGGATGAGGTCGACGCCGCGGGTGTCGGGGTGGGTGTCGAGCAGCTGCTCGACGTCGCGCAGGACGGCCGCGCGATCGTCGGGCGAGAGCGTGATGACGTAGCTGCGGGACGCGATCATGGCGAGGAACTCGTCGCGTCCCAGCTCGTGCACCCAGGCGACGTCGTGTCGCTCGACCGTGCCGAACGGTGCACCGACGACCGGGGCGTCCGACCCCATGTCGCGCTCGCGCGGCTGGTGCATCACCCGGCTGAGCTCCGCGACCCACGGCACCGACTCGTCGCGGATGTTCCAGATCAGGCCGAGCGTGCCGCCGGGGCGCAGCACGCGGGCGATCTCGGGCACGGCTCGGTCGGTGTCGACCCAGTGCCAGGCCTGCGCGACGAGGACGGCGTCGACCGAGTCGTCGCCGAGGGGGATGCTCTCGGCGGACCCCGCGACCGACGTCGCCCCGGGGACGACCTGCTCGAGGGTGGCGCGCATGCCGGGCGAGGGCTCGACGGCTGTGACCGACGGAGCGCGGTCGAGCAGCAGGCGGGTGAGCTTGCCCGTGCCGGCCCCCAGGTCGACCACGTGACAGGCGCCCTCGGGCAGCAGCCAGTCGACGGCCTCGAGGGGGTACGACGGGCGGCCCCTCTCGTAGACGTCGGCGGCCAGCCCGAACGAGGCGGCGAGGTCGGAATCGGGTCGTGCGGGGTCGAAGCCGTGGGCGGCCGGGTCGAACCCCTCCTGGGTTGGTTGATGTGTCACCGGAACACTGTCGCACGTCACGATCCGTCACACACCCTGTGTTACGTCGGCCTCGGGCGCAGCATGGACGGGATGACTCCCACGCTGCCTCCGACCCCCTCGTCCCCGCGTCCGACCCGGCCCCTGCGGGTCGTCGCCGTGTCGGGCACCCTCAGCACGCCGTCCAAGACCGACGCCCTCGTGCACGAGATCGTCACGGCCCTGGGCGACGTCCTGCCGATCGAGGCGCACGTGATCCGGGTCAGCGAACTCGGGCCGCTGTTCGCCGGCGCGCTCACCCGCGACCAGCTCGACGAGCGGGTCGAGCGCGAGCTGGTCGCCATCGAGACCGCCGACCTGCTGATCGTCGCCTCGCCCGTCTACCGCGCCTCCTTCACCGGGCTCTTCAAGCACCTCTTCGACTTCGTCGAGCAGTACGCGCTCGTCGACGTGCCCGTGCTGCTCGCCGCGACGGGCGGCAGCGAGCGCCACGCGCTGATCATCGAGCACTCGCTGCGACCGCTGTTCGGGTTCTTCCAGGCCCTCACGCTGCCGCTCGGCGTGTACGCCCACACGACCGACTTCACGGCGACCGGGGGCGCGGAGAAGTACGCGGTCACGGCCCCGCTGCTGCAGGAGCGCATCCGCCACGCGATCCAGCGCGGCCTGCCCCTGATCCGGTCGAGCATCGCCGAGAAGGGGCGCATCGAGCGGAGTCTCGACGACGGTGGCGCGGGCGACGGACCGTCGGGTGACGACCTGCGTGCGAGCGAGCTCGACCTCTCGACGCCCACACGGCTGTTCAGCTGAGCGCGCGACTCGAAGGCGGGGCAGCCGCCCCGGATGCCCACGAGTATCGTAGTTCTCGTGAGCCCCGACCCGACGCCCCGTGACCCGTCCGTCGCCCGCTCCGAGATCCGTGACAGCGAGGCGCAGCGGCGGCTCGGCCTGTTGCCGTCCGGGGTGCTGCCGGGACGTGCCGCCCGATGGGTGGTCGACGGTGTCGACGACCCGTCCGTGCGCACGCTCGCCGAGGCGCAGACCAGCACCGACGACGACCGCGAGGCGCTGCTCGCCCGGGCCGCGACCGACCTCGGCCTCGGCTTCGACTCGGTGCGCGAGGCACGGGCCCACCACGGCCAGCGCGTCGTCGAGTCGATGACGGCGGCGTCGGCCCCGAACGACGCCCTGGGCTTCTCGAACGGCTTCACCGACACCATCGAGGAGTCGGTGCGCGACAGCATCTCCCGCCTCTTCAAGCCCCGCGGCTGAGGCGGACCCGGCGGCTCAGCGAGGGCTCCACGGCTGAGCCGGGGCCGCGCGGCCGCGCCGCGCACCCGACGCGACCGGACGCAGGAGGCGCGGTGCCGGTCGTGACCGGCACCGCGCCTCCTGCAGTCAGTCGGTCCGTGGGTCAGGCCTTGCCGACCTCGAGCTCGACGACCGCCCACGACAGGGCGGGCAGGCGCAGGCGCGCGGTGCCGCCGTCGACCGTGACGCCGGTCAGCGGGACGAGTCCGACGGTGTCCTGCGCGTTCTCGGTGTTGGACGAGAAGCGGTCGCCGCCCTCGGGCACGGCCAGCACCTCGGCGCGGGTGACGCGTCCGCCGCTGAAGCCGCGCAGGGCGACCTCGACGTCGGCGGCCTCGTCGAGACCGCGGTTCGCGAGGAAGAACGCGACCGTTCCGGCCTCTTCGTCGTAGGTCGCGCTGACGTCGACCAGGTCGGCGTCGCCGTACTTCTCGGTCTCGACCTTGTCGCTCGTGACGAGGGTGCGCAGGATCTGCCCGGTCGCGAGCGCCGCCATGCGGGCGAACGGCCAGAAGATCGACTGGCGCCACGCGGGCCCGCCGGCCTCGCTGCGGATCGGCGCGATGACGTTGACGAGCTGCGCCTGGTTGGCGATCTTGACCCGGTCGCCGTGACGCAGCAGCGAGTTGAGGAAGGTGCCGACCACGACCGCGTCGGTGACGTTGTACTGGTCCTCGATCAGTCGGGGGTGTTCGCGCCAGCCCTTCGACACGTTGTGCGGTTGGTCGTCCGAGTCGAGGCCCGTCTGGTACCAGACGTTCCACTCGTCGAACGAGATGTCGACCTGCTTCGTGTGCTTGCCGGCGGCCTTGACCCCGTCGATGGTGGACACGACCTCCTCGATGAACGCGTCCATGTCGACGGCCGTCGCGAGGAAGCTCTTCGCGTCGCCGTCGTGCTCCTGGTAGTACGCGTGCATCGAGACGTAGTCGACCTCGTCGTACGCGTGGGTGAGAACCTCGTGCTCCCAGGTGCCGAAGGTGGGCATGCCGCGGCCCGAGCTGCCGACCGCGACCAGCTCGATCGAGTCGTCGACGAACTTCATGGCCTTGGCGGCCTCCTGGGCCAGACGGCCGTACTCGGTGGCGGTCTTGTGGCCGATCTGCCACGGGCCGTCGAGCTCGTTGCCGAGGCACCAGAGCTTGATGTCGAACGGGTCCTTCGCTCCGTTGGCGATGCGCCGGTCGCTGAGCGCCGTGCCCCCGGGGTGGTTCGCGTACTCGACGAGCTCGCGGGCGGCGTCGACGCCGCGGGTGCCGAGGTTGACGGCCTCCATCACCTCGGTGCCGGCGAGCTTCGACCAGGCGACGAACTCGTGCAGGCCGAAGGCGTTGGTCTCGACCGTGTGCCAGGCGCCGTCGAGGCGACGCGGGCGCTGGTCGACCGGCCCGACGCCGTCCTCCCAGTTGTAGCCCGACACGAAGTTGCCGCCGGGGTAGCGGATGACGGTCGCGCCGAGTTCTTTGGTGAGGTCGAGGACGTCCTGACGGAAGCCGTTCTCGTCGGCGGTGGGGTGGCCGGGCTCGTAGATGCCGGTGTAGACGCAGCGGCCCATGTGCTCGACGAACGAGCCGAACAGGCGGCGCGGGACCGGGCCGATGGTGAACTCGCGGTCGACGGTGATGCGGGCGGTGGACATGGATCTCCTAGCTGAGGGGAACGGCGTGCGTGTGGTGGGGACGGGGAGGCGCGGTGCGGCAGGGCGGTCGGGTCCGGGGTGGGCGGGTCACTGCCCCCCGAAACCGGTGGTCGAGATGCCCTTGATGATCTGGCGTTGGAAGAACAGGAACACGAGGATTAGGGGCAGGGCCGCGAGGACCGCGGCTGCCATGTTCTGCGCGTACTGGATGCCGTAGGCGCTCTCGATGGTCTGCAGGCCGACCGGCAGCGTGAGCAGCGAGGCGTCGTTCGTGACGATGAACGGCCACAGGAAGTTGTTCCAGGCGCCGATGAACACGAAGATCGACACCGCCCCGAGGATGGGCCGCGACAGCGGCAGCAGGATCGTGAAGAACACCCGGATGCGCCCGGCGCCGTCGACGCGAGCGGCGTCCTCGAGCTCGATCGGCACCTGGTCGAAGAACTTCTTCAGCACGAAGACCATGGCCGGGGCGATGGCCTGCGGCAGGATGATGCCCCAGTACGTGTCGACCATGTCGAAGGCGAGCATCTGGTAGAACAACGGCACGATCAGCACCTGCGGCGGGATGATGATCGACGCGATCGTCGCCACGTAGAGCCACTTCTTGCCCCGGAAGTCGAGGCGCGAGAACGCGTAGGCGACGAGGGCCGAGGTGGCCACGACGATCAGCGTGATCACGATCGACGTGAAGAGGCTGTTGAACAGCCACACCGGGATGTTGCCCTGCTCGAGGACCCCGCGGTAGGCGTCGAGCGTGAAGCCGCCGGCCGGGATCCAGGTCTGCGGCGTCGCCGCGGCGTCGGTCTCGCTCTTGAACGAGGTGGCGAGCGACCACAGGAACGGCAGCAGCCAGAGGACGGCGAGCACGACCAGGATGATCACGCTGAGGACGGCCATCGGGCCGAACGGCTTCTGGCCGGGCTTGTGGCCCTTCCGGCCGCGGTCGGCGGTGGGGGCGCGCAGGTCGGACGTGGGGGCGATGGCGGGGGCGGTCATTTCTGGGCTCCCTTGCGGTTGCGGGCCGTGATGCTGAACTGTGCGATCGAGATGACGACGATGACCGCGAAGAAGATGTACGAGATCGCCGACGAGTAGCCGAAGCGGTAGCCGGTGAACCCGGTGTCGAAGATGTACTGCACCGCCGAGCGGGTGCTGCCCGCCGGCCCGCCGGTGGTCATCTGGTAGATCTGGTCGAAGACCTTCAGCGAGGCGAGCACCTGCAGGATGACGATCAGGCCGGTGGTCGGGCCGAGCTGCGGGATGGTGATCGACAGCAGCGAACGCCAGCGTCCGGCGCCGTCGAGCGACGCGGCCTCGTACTGCTGGTCGGGGATGTTCTGCAGCGCGGCGAGATACAGCAGGAAGTTGAAGCCGACCGTCCACCAGACGGTGGTCGCGACCACGGCGATCATGGCGGTGTCGGGGTCCTGCAGCCAGGCGGGCTGCGGCAGTCCGAGCGTGCCCAGGACGTTGTTGATCGGGCCGAGGGTCGGGCTGTAGAGCTGGATCCAGAACAGCGAGACGACCGTCGAGGCGAGCAGGTACGGCAGGAAGAAGCTCAGCCGCCAGAGCCACTGCCCCGGCAGCCCGGTGTTAACGAGGATGGCGAGCACGAGGGCGACCACGACGAGCGGGATCGTGCTGAGCACCGTGAACCACAGGGTGTTGAGCATCGAGCGCCACATGTCGCCGTCGGCGAAGGCCTCGGCGTAGTTGGCGACGCCGATCAGCTCGCCGCCCTGGCCGGTCAGGCTCTGGCCGGTGAAGCTCAGGTAGAAGCCGTGCAGCAGCGGCCAGACGAGGAACACCGCGAAGAGCACGGTGAACGGGGCGGCGAAGCCCCAGCCGATGCGGTTGTCGGACGGGCCGGTCCGCTTGCGGGAGGCGCGGCTGCGGTCGGTCGCGCGGGCGTCGGACCGCGCGCGTTCGGCGGTGGCCCGGGGGGCCTTGACCGTGGTGGAGGTCACAGATCGACTCCTTCGTCGTCGTGATGGTCGGGTCGTGCGGAGGGGTAGGAGAGAGGCGTCGGGCGGGCGGGTCGGTCGGGTCGGCCGGTGGCGCGGGGGCGTCCCATGGCCGTCACACCGGGGCCGGGCGCGACAGCTGGGTGTTCACGCGCGCGACGAACCGCCGCATGCCGTCGGCCGCGTCGTCCTTGGCGAGGATCACCGACTGGATCGAGTCGAGGAAGTACGTCTGGAAGTCCGAACCCGAGCCGGTGAACCAGGCGGGCGGGTCGTAGTTGAGATAGTCGGCGGCCTCGGCGTAGTTCGCCTGCGGTCGCAGCTCGGCGTACTCGGGGCTCTCGACGATGGGCAGGTAGGCGGGGATGTGCCCGGCCGCCGCCCACGAGAGGGAGTCCTTGAGGATGGTCGAGACCATCTTGTAGACGTCCTCGCGCTTGACGTCGTCGACCTCGCTCTGCCGCGGCAGCACGAACGCGTGCGAGTCGGCGTAGACGGCCGGCGTGCCGAACAGCGTCGGGATGATGCTGCCGTCGAACGGGATGCCCGCGTTCTCGGCGCTCGGGACCTCCCACACGCCGGTGAAGAGCATGCCGCTCTCGCCGCTGACGAACTCGGCGATGCCCGACTGGATGTCGCTGGCCGTGGCCATGGCCGTGCCGTCGGTGAGCTGCTGCATGAACTCGAGCGCGGTGACGGCGGCCTGCTCGTCGTACTCGACCGTGCCGCCCTCTTTCAGCACCATGTCGGCGCCCTGCTGCTTGTAGAACGTGTAGAACATGCGCCACAGCTGGGCACCGTCGTTGAGGTAGCCCCACGAGGCGCCGTGCTTGCCGGTCACCTGCTGCATGGCGTTCGCGACCTCGAGGAACTGCTCGGGGCTGGTGATCTCGACGAGCTTGCCGTCGGGGCCCAGCGCACCCGCCTGGGCGGCGATGTCGGTGTTGTACAACAGGATGAACGGGTGCGAGTCGAGCGCGACCGAGTACAGGTCGCCACCGTTGAAGCCCTTCTTCCAGACCGCCTCGGCGAAGTCCTGTTCGCGGACGCCGTACGACGCGAGCTTGTCGACGTCCCACGGGTCGAGCAGGCCGCCGGGGGCGTAGCCGGGCACGCGCGACGCGTGCATGATCGCGACGTCGGGCGCGCGCCCGCCGGCCGAGGCCATGGCGAGCTTCGTGTAGTACGGGGTGCCCCAGGCGAGCACGGTCTGCGTCGCGTGGAACTCGGGGTTCTGTTCGTTGGCCTGGTCGATCAGTGCCGACATCTTGATGCCGTCACCGCCGCTCAGCAGGTGCCAGAACTTGAGCTGGGCGACGTCCGTGCCCGAGCCGGTGACGGCGCCGGGGGCGCAGCCCGAGAGGCCCGTGGCGACGAACGCTCCACCGACGAGGGCTGCCGAGCCGAGCAACATGCTGCGGCGGCTGAGGCCTCGGGGGGTGGTGGTGCCGCGGGTGGTGCCCGGTCGCGGTGTCGGGGTCGTCCGATGGTTCTCGGTCATCTTCACTCCTTTGTGATGTGTGACGAGAGCGACTATTCCATCGTTGTAACGGAATCGCAAGGGGCACGAGTCGGCGAGCCGCGCCTCCTGGGTTCCCGCCTGACGGGCTGTCGGCGGTGCCGGAGCCACACGCCGCCACGAAGTACACACGCCGCCACTTTTTTGCGTGGCGCCGTGTTTACTTCGTGGCGGAATGGCGGCGGGGCGGGGCCGGTCGGGATCAAGCGCGGCCGCGGGTGCTGGCCCGCACGACGATCTCGTGGGGGATCAGCACGAGCTCGGCCGCGCCCTGGCGGTCGGCGATGCGGGCTGCGAGCAGCTCGAGGGTGCGGTCGACGAAGAGTCGCTTGTCGAAGGTGACGGTCGTCAGCGGCGGCACGGAGAACCTCCCGTCGACGATGTCGTCGAAGCCGGCCACCGCGACGTCGTCGGGGACGCGCAGGCCCGCCGAGCTCAGCGCGCTGACGGCGCCGATCGCGAGCGAGTCGGTGAAGCAGAAGATCGCGTCGGGCCGGTCGCCGCGCTCGATCGCGGCGCGCACGACGGCGAAGGCGTCGGCCGACGTCCATTCGGGGCACGAGTACTGCAGAGCACGGTCGACGGGCAGCCCGGCCTCGGCCATGGCCTGCTCGAAGCCTCGGGTGCGGGCGCGGGCCGTGGCGGTGTCGAACTCGCCGGCCGAGTCGCCCAGGGTCGCGATGCGGCGGTGTCCGGCGGCGATCAGGTGGGCCGTCATGTCGCGGGCCGCGGCGACGCTGTCGACCCGCACCTGGTCGACGAGGGTCTGTTCGACCTCGCCGATCACGACGACGGGCGGCAGCGAATCGGTGGCGGCCCCGGTGCCGGCCGACGACAGGGCGCTGGCGTCGAGCGTGATCGGGTTGAGGACGAGACCGTCGACGAGGTGTTCTTTGCCCCGCGAGAGCAGCTCGCCCTCGCGCTCGGGCCGCGAGCCGGTCTGCTCGAGCTGGATCGACCAGCCGCGCTCGTGCGCCTGCTCGACGAACCAGTGCGTCATCTCGGCGCTGTACGGGGTGCTCAGGTCGGGGAAGGCCAGCGCGATCGAGCCGGTGCGCCCGGTGCGCAGGCCGCGCGCGCTGAGGTTCGGCACGTAGTCGAGCTCGGCGAGCGCGCTCTCGACCCGGGTCCTGGTGTCGGGTCGCACGAAGACGACGCCGTTGATCACGTTCGAGACGGTCTTCGGCGACACCCCGGCGAGTGCCGCCACGTCCTTCACCGTCGCGCGCATTCCCACAGGCTAGTGGCGGCCACGAGACCCCGGGGCCCCGCTCAGGCGGAGGCGAGCACCTTGACGATGCGCTGCAACGAGACGCTCTCGCTCGGGCGCAGGTCCTGTGCGAACAGGCTGAGGCGGAACTCCTCGATCATCCAGCGGGCGCGGACGAGCGCAGGAGGCGCGGTGTCGGAGGGCGGGAACGTCCCGCCCGCGGCCTCGTACCGCTCGGTCGCCTGCTGCACCTCGCTCAGCCAGACGCGGTCCCGCCCGGGGTTCTCGAGCAGCTTCGCCGTGCGCTTCGTGATGCCCACGAGGTACACCGGCACGCGCTGCAGCTGCTGGAGCCCGGTCTGCGACACGAAGCCCGGACGGATCAGCCGGTCGCGTTGCTGGCGCATGTCGGTCAACGCGGCGAGGAGGGTCATCGACGTGGCACCCTTCATCGCCTTGTCGGCGTCGCGGGCGGCGGTCAGCGTGCGGGCGACGAGCGAGACGGTCTGGAACATCTGGTCCATCACGGCCCCCGACACCCGGTCGCGCGTCGAGAGGAACTCCTTCTTGGTCATCACCATGCCGTCGGGCTTCACCCGGAACAGCACGTCGTCGACGACGGCCACGAGGCAGTCCGCGAAGAGCGCCGACGTGTTCTGGTACGGACTCGTCGCCAGGATGAGCTTCTCGGCGCTCGTCAGGTGCTGCTGCACGTAGGCCACGGGCGACGGGGTCGCCAGCATCAGCAGGCGCCGCACGCCCTTCGGGGTCGCGAGGGCCTGGTCGGCGGGCGTCGCCATCAACGTGATCGAGACCGAGTCGCCGTGGTCGACCAGGGCCGGGTAGGCGCGGATGACGGTGTCGCCGTGGCGGGTGTCGACGACGGCGGGGAGCTCGTCGAAGTCCCACGACGTCAGGCCCTCGCGCTCGATCGAGCTCGTGGGGCGAGGCGCGACGGGCGTGGTGTCGCCACCCGCGCCTCCTCGTCCGCGACCCCGGCCGCGGCCGCGTTCGTCGCGCCCGCCGCCCTGCGTGACGCGGGCGACGCTGTCGCGCGTGGCGTCGCGCAACCGATGCTGCAGCGCGTCCAGGTCTTTGTCGGCACCGACCGTGCGGCCCCGCTCGTCGACCACCGCGTACGTGACCCGCAGGTGGGCGGGCACGCGGTGCAGGTCGAAGTCGTCGGTCGTGACGGGCGTGTAGGTGAGCTTCTTGATCGCCGCGGCCACGGTCGCCGTGAACGGCTCGTCGACGTCGGCGGGCGGTGCGTCGGGCAGCTCGTCGGTGATCTTCGACGCCCAGTCGGCGGCGGGGACCACGTTCTTGCGGATCTGCTTCGGCAACGACTTGATCAGCGACGTGACCAGCTCGTCGCGCAGCCCCGGCACCTGCCAGTCGAACCCGACCGGACGGAGGCGCGGCAACAGGGGTAGCGGGACGATCACGGTCACGCCGTCGTCGTCGGCCCCCGGCTCGAACTTGTAGCGCAGAGTCAACGTCTGGTCGCCCTGCTGCCACGTGCTCGGGAAGCCCTGTTCGTCGACGTCGGGTTCGTCGTCCCCGAGCAGGTCGGCGGCGGTCATGGTGAGCAGGTCGGGGGTGTCGACCTTGGCCTTGCGCCACCAGCCCTCGAAGTCGCGCATGCTGGCGACGTCGGCCGGGATGCGCCGTTGGAAGAACTCGAACGCGGCGTCGCCGTCGACCAGGATGTCGCGGCGGCGGGTGCGCTCTTCGACCTCGGTCAGCTCGCGGATCAGCTGCTGGTTCTTCTGCTCGAAGGCCTGGTGCCCCTCCCAGTCGCCCTCGACGAGCGCGTGCCGGATGAACAGTTCGCGGGCGTAGGCGGGGTCGATGCGGGAGAACTGGATGCGCCGTCGCTCGACGATGGGCACGCCGTAGAGCGTGACGCGCTCGTAGGCGACGACGGCCCCCTGCTTCTTCTCCCAGTGGGGCTCGCCGTAGCTGCGCTTCACCAGGTCGGGTGCGAGCGGTTCGGCCCAGGCCGGGTCGATCGAGCCGGCGACCCGGGCGAACAGGCGGCTGGTCTCGACCAGTTCGGCGGTCATCACGGCCGCCGGCGGCTTCTTCGCGAGGCTGCTGCCCGGGAAGATCAGGAACCTCGTCTGGCGGGCGCCGACGAAGTCCTTCTTCTGCGGGTCGAACAGGCCGATCTGGCTGAGTAGGCCGGCCAGCAGGCTGCGGTGCACGCCGTCGGGGTTCGCGCTGCGCTCGCCGACGTGCAGCCCGAGGGGACGGGCTGCGCGGGTGAGTTGGCGGTAGACGTCCTGCCACTCGCGGATGCGCAGGTAGTTGAGGAACTCGTCCCGGCAGAGACGCTTGAAGGCGTTGCCGCTGAGCTCTCTCTGCTTGTCCTCGAGGTACTCGAACAGGTTGAGCAGGGTGAGGAAGTCGCCCTTGGGGTCTCGGAAGCGCGAGTGCTTCTCGTCGGCCTGGGCGCGTCGCTCGAGGGGGCGCTCGCGGGGGTCCTGGATGCTCAGCGCCGAAACGATGGCGAGCACCTCGCGCGTCGTGCCCTGCGTCTTCGACTCGACGACCATGCGGGCGAGGCGCGGATCGATCGGCAGCCGGGTGAGCTGTTTGCCGACACGCGTGATCTGGCCGCCCTGGGTGACGGCGCCGAGCTCGCGCAGCAGGTCGAGGCCGTCCTTGATGCCGCGGGAGTCGGGCGGCTGCAGGAAGGGGAAGGCGGCGATGTCGCCGAGGTTCAGCGAGATCATCTGCAGGATGACCGCGGCGAGGTTGGTCCGCAGGATCTCGGGCTCGGTGAACTCGGGACGCTTCTCGAAGTCGGTCTCGCTGTAGAGGCGGATCGCGATGCCGCTGCTCGTGCGACCGGAGCGACCGGACCGCTGGTTGGCGCTCGCCTGCGAGATGGCCTCGATCGGCAGGCGCTGCACCTTGGCCCGGGTCGAGTAGCGGCTGATGCGGGCCGTGCCGGCGTCGATCACGTACTTGATGCCGGGCACGGTGAGGCTGGTCTCGGCGACGTTGGTCGCGAGGACGATGCGCCTGCGGGTGCCGGCGGTCGTGCTGGGCTGGAAGACGCGGTGCTGGTCGGCGGCGCTCAGTCGGCCGTAGAGGGGCAGCACCTCGGTGTGCGGCAGGTTGCGGCCGCGGATGCTCTCTTCGGCGTCGCGGATCTCGTTCTCGCCGCTGAGGAAGACCAGGACGTCGCCGCTCGACTCGCGCGCGAGTTCGTCGAGGGCCTCGTTGATGCCCTGGAGGTAGTCCTTGTCGTCGGCACGCTGCCTGCGGTCGCCGGTCCGCGCCTCCTGCCGGTCGCCCTGCCGACCCGAGGGGCGGTCGTCGTCGTCGTCGTCGAGGTCGCCGTCGTCGTCGCTCGTGGTGTCGTCGGCGACGAGCGGTCGGTAGCGGACCTCGACCGGGTAGGTGCGACCCGAGACCTCGACGATGGGCGCGTCGCCGAAGTGCTTCGAGAACGACTCGGGGTCGATCGTGGCGCTGGTGATGATCAGCTTGAGGTCGGGGCGGCGGGGCAGCAGCTGCTTGAGGTAGCCGAGCAGGAAGTCGATGGTGAGGCTGCGCTCGTGGGCCTCGTCGATGATGATCGTGTCGTAGCGTTCGAGCTCGCGGTCGAAGTGGATCTCGTTGAGCAGGATGCCGTCGGTCATCAGCTTGATCTGGGTGTCGGCGCCGACCTTGTCGGTGAAGCGCACCTGGTACCCGACCACGCCGCCGACCTCGTCGCCGAGTTCTTCGGCGATGCGTTCGCTGATCGTGCGGGCCGCGATGCGTCGCGGCTGGGTGTGGCCGATCTTGGTGCGACCGAGCTCGAGGCAGATCTTGGGCAGCTGGGTCGTCTTGCCCGAGCCGGTGGCGCCGGCGACGATGACGACCTGGTTGTCACGGATCGCCGCGGCGATGTCGTCGCGTCTCTGGCTGACCGGCAGCTCGGCGGGATACGTGATGGTGGGGATCATGAGCCCTCCATCGTAAGCCGCCCGGGCTGGGCGGGGGGCGCGCCGGTCGTGTCGCCCCCGACGGCGTCTCCGCGTCGGTCCTGCACAGGTCCGGTGGGGGACGAGGAGGCGCGGGTCGGCGAGCCGTCATCGTCGCCTCATGCAGACACGTCTTTCGCTTCGCACCCGCACCCGCACCCGCACCTGTACCCGCCGTCGTGCTCGGCCGCTGCGAGACGCTCCCGGCGGAGGTCCGGCCGTCCCTCCGACGACCTGGCACCTCACTTTCGCTGATCCGGTACGTACCGGATCGAGGAGTGCTGATCCGGTACGTACCGGATCAGGGAAACCGGGAAGACCGCAGGAGCCGTGCGTGTGGCGCCGGGCGGACGGTCGGCGGGGCGGACGACCCACGGCAGCGGGTCACCGGCCGTGAGCAAGCGCGCGATGGACCCCCTCGCCGTCTTGGCGCACCCGGCCCGGCAGTACCTCGTCCACCTGCTCTGCACCGGCGAGACGACCTCGGGCGACCTCGCGACCATGGCGTACGACTCGTACGGCATCGGCTGGTCGTCGGTCTCCGAGCACCTGTCCGTCCTGCACGACTCGGGATTCGTCGACCTCCTGGTCGACGGCCCGCGGCGCTGGTATCGGCTGCGGGACGACTGGTGGGACCGCGTCGACGACTCGCTCGCCGAGTTGCGCACGGCCTGGCGCGAGCACGCCCCCACCCGCGAGCTCGGCTTCGGCGCCGACGTCTTCCCGGCCCGAGCCCGGCGGGGCATGCTCCCCGCACCCGGTGACGCCTTCGCCGGGCAGAGCCATGCCCGGCGGTCGACCGCCCGGGGGCGACGAGGCAAGAACCAGAGCGAACTGGGCGTCGGACGCAGCCACTGGTCCGAGTACGCCGACGGCAGCTACGGCCTCGAGTGACCGAGTGCAGGAGGCGCGGGCTGGGCGGGTCGTCGGGCGTCGCGTCGTAGGATCGCGGCAGACTGCACGTCGACGGAGACGGAGAGACACAGATGTCATCAGCACCCAGCCCCCGAGGCCACGCCACCGCGTCGGTCGCGGCCATCCTGGCCGAGTCGGCCGCCCGCCACCCCGACGACGTCGCCGTCATCGTCGGGCCCACCTCGACCACCTACGCCGAGCTGTGGCAGCAGACGCTGGCCTACGCCGGCGCCCTCCGCGCCCGGGGCGTCGGCCCCGGGGACCGGGTCGCCATGCTCGTCCCGAACGTGGCCGACTTCCCGCGGGTCTACTACGCGACGCTCGCGCTCGGCGCGGTCGCCGTGCCCGTCCACGCCCTGCTCAAGCGCCACGAGATCGAGTACGTGCTGCGCGACAGCGGCTCCCGCCTGCTCGTCTGCGCCGCGCCGCTGCTCGGCGAAGGAGGTGCGGGAGGGCAGCTGGCCGGGGTCGACGTCCTCACCGTGCTCGCGCCTCCTGCCGGTGGCGCCGCAGACGCGGCAGGCGCAGCGGGCGCCGCCGAGCCCGCCCCCGCGCCCGACCGCCTGGAAGACCTCGCCTCGGCCGCCGAACCGCTCGACACCTACGTTCCCCGCGACCCCTTCGACACCGCCACGATCCTCTACACGAGCGGCACGACCGGCCAGCCCAAGGGCGCCGAGGGGTCGCACCTCGCGCTGATCGAGCAGGTCAACACCAACCTGATGACGACGTTCGACATGCACCGGGGCGACGTGCTGCTCGGTGCGCTGCCGCTGTTCCACACCTTCGGGCAGACCTGCACGATGAACACCGGGTTCCGGGTCGGCGCGACCATCGTCATGCTGCCGAAGTTCGACGGAGACGCGGCGCTCGCCGCGATGGTCGAGCACGGCTGCGAGGTGTTCATGGGCGTGCCCACGATGTACATGGCCCTCATCGCCGCCGCCACCCGCAGCGAGGCGCGTCCGCCGCTGCGCTACGCCGTCTCGGGCGGGGCGTCCCTGCCTCTCGCGGTGCTCGAGAAGTTCCAGCAGGTGTACGACGCACCGATCCACGAGGGTTACGGCCTGACCGAGACCTCGCCCGTCGCCACCTTCAACCACGTCGGGGTACCGCCGCGGCCCGGCACCATCGGCACACCGATCTGGGGCGTCGACGTCGAGATCGCCGACCAGCACGTCGAGGACTCGATCGTGCTGCTGCCGCACGGCGAGATCGGCGAGCTCGTCATCCGCGGCCACAACCTGATGAACGGCTACCTCAACCGTCCCGACGACACCGCGAAGGCGATCGTCGACGGCTGGTTCCGCACGGGCGACCTCGGCACGAAGGACGACGACGGCTACCTGACGATCGTCGACCGCACGAAGGACATGATCATCCGCAACGGCTACAACGTGTACCCGCGGCAGGTCGAAGAGGTCCTCGCACTGCACCCCGACGTCACGATGGCGGCCGTCTTCGGCGTACCGCACGAGCTGCACGGGCAAGAGATCGAGGCGGCCGTCGTCCTGCGCGACGGCGCCACGGCCACCCCCGACGAGCTGGTCGCGTTCGTCGCCGACGAGATCGCGGCCTACAAGTTCCCCCGCATCGTCCACGTCCTCGAGGCCCTGCCCCTCGGCCCCAGCGGCAAGGTGCTCAAGCGCGAGCTCGTCGACCGTTTCGGGACCCCGCAGGAGGCGCGCTCGGGCAGCTGACGCCCGGTCACGTCGACCCCGGGCCCCTCCCGGTCGGGAGTGCCCTCCACCTAGAGTGGAGCCTCGACGATCGTGTCGGGGCCCCGGCCGCGCACGACCGGCCCGTCCCGGCGGGCCCGTCTCATCACGAAGGAGTGACATGAGCGACACCATCACCGCACCCGCCCCGGCCGCCTCCGACGGCCCCGAGATCCACAAGGGCCTGGCCGGCGTCACGGTCGACCGGACGGCGGTCTCGAAGGTCGACGCGGCCAGCAACTCCCTGCTCTACCGTGGCTATCCGGTGCAGCAGCTCGCCGCCGAGCGGGACGTCGAAGACGTCGCCTGGCTGCTGCTGCACGGCGAGCTGCCCACCGCCGACGAGCGGCGCGACTTCGACGCCGAACTCCGCGCGCACCGCGCGCTCGCCCCCGGGCTGCAGCACCTCATCGACCTGATCCCGACCTCGGCCCACCCGATGGACGTCGTGCGCACCGCGGTCAGCGCCATCGGGGCCGCCCGGCCCGAACCGACGACGGGTGCGGGTGCCTACGACGTCGCCGACACGCGTCGACTCGCCACGCACCTGTTCGCCGTGCTGCCCGCCGTGATCGCCTACGACCAGCGGCGCCGCCACGACCTGCCGCCGGTGCCGCCGCGCGACGACCTCGGCTACAGCGCCGACTTCCTGCACCAGGTGTTCGACCGCGAGCCCGATGCGCTCGACGTCGAGGCGTTCGACACCTCGATGACCCTCTACGCCGAGCACTCGTTCAACGCCTCGACCTTCACGGCGCGGGTGATCGCCTCGACGCTGTCCGACCTGCACTCGTCGATCGTCGGCGCGATCGGCGCCCTCAAGGGCCCGTTGCACGGCGGTGCCAACGAGGCCGCGCTCGAGCTGCTCGACCGCGTCGGACCGGCCGACGGCGCGGTGGCCTGGCTCGACGACGCGTTCGCCCGCAAGGAGAAGATCATGGGCTTCGGCCACCGGGTCTACAAGAACGGCGACAGCCGGGTGCCCACGATGGAGGACGCCCTCGGCCGCCTCGTCGACCGGGCCCGCGAGCAGGGCGACGATCGGGTCGACGGGCTCAAGGAGACCTACGACGTCGTCGCCGCGACGGTGTTCGAACGCAAGGGCCTGAAGCCCAACGTCGACTACCCGTCCGGGCTGGCGTACCACCTGATGGGCTTCGAGACCCCGGTCTTCACGCCGCTCTTCGTCGCGTCGCGCGTCCTCGGCTGGAGCGCCCACGTCATCGAGCAGCGCGAGGCCAACTCGCTGATCCGTCCCCTCAGCGAGTACGACGGTGCACCCCTGAGGGACGTCCCCGCGCGCTGACGCCTACCGTGGCCCGCATGCCGAACCAGCTGCGAGACGCCGTCAGCCCCTACCTCAGGTCGCACGCCGACAACCCGGTCGAGTGGCGCGCCTGGGGGCCGGGGCCGTTCGCCGAGGCCGCCGAGCGAGACGTGCCCGTGATGGTCTCGATCGGCTACTCGACCTGCCACTGGTGCCACGTCATGGCGCGCGAGAGCTTCTCCGACCCCGAGGTCGCGGCGCAGCTCTCGGCCGGATTCGTCTCGGTCAAGGTCGACCGCGAGGAGCACCCCGACGTCGACTCGAGCTACCTCGCCGCCGCCTCCGCCTTCACCGAGGGGCTCGGCTGGCCGCTGACCGTCTTCGTCACGCCCGAGGGTCGGCCCTTCTACGCCGGCACGTACTTCCCGCCGGTGCCCGTGCAGGGTCGGCCGTCGTTCCGACAGGTGCTCGACGCCGTCACCGACGCCTGGACCACCAGGCGGACCGAGGTCGACGCGACCGCGTCGGCGGTGCAGGAGGCGCTGGCCGCGGGGCCCGCGTCGGTCACCGGCACCGCGCCTCCTGGTCCCGGTGCCGGGGTCGCCCTGCCGGGGCGCCCCGAGCTGGCCCACGCCGTCGCCCGCCTCGCGGCCCACGAGGACCGCGAGCACGGCGGCTTCGGCGGGGCCCCGAAGTTCCCAACGGCGCCGGCCCAGCTGGCGTTGCTCGCCCTCGGCGCCGGGGGAGACGACGGTGCACTCGAACTCGTGTCGCGGACGCTCACGCGGATGGCCGCGTCGCCGCTGCGCGACCCGGTCGAGGGCGGGTTCTTCCGGTACGCGGTCCGGCGCGACTGGTCCGAGCCGCACTACGAGCGCATGCTCTACGACAACGCCCAGCTGCTGCTCGCCTACTCGCGGCTGGCGGTGCTCGACGCGGGCCCGGACGCTGCTGCGGCCCCGGGTGCCGATGCCACGTCGGGCACCGCGCCGACGTCGGCAACTCAGGAGATCGACACGCATCCGGCCCGGATCGCCGCCGGGGTCGCCGATTTCCTGAGTTCCCGACTGCGCACGGCCGACGGGGCCTTCGGCTCGGCGCAGGACAGCGAGAGCACGATCGACGGCGTCCGCGACGAGGGCGGCTACTACCGACGGGACGCCGCGGGCCGAGCCGCCCTCGACCCGCCGCCCGTCGACGACAAGGTGCTCACGGGCTGGAACGGCTTGGCGATCGCGGCGCTCGCCGAGGCGGGGGCGCGACACGTCCGGCCCGAGTGGGTCGAGACGGCGCGGGGCGCGGCCGACCTGCTGCTCGCACGTCACGTGACGGACGACGGCCGGCTGTTGCGCGCCTCCGTGGGGTCGACCGTGTCGGACGCCGTGGCGACCCTCGAGGACCACGGCCTGTTCGCGTCCGGCCTGCTGGCCCTGTCGCTGGCGACGGGCGAAGCCCGGTACGCGGTCGCCGCCCGGTCGTTCGTCGACGCCTGCCTGCTCGACGACGCCGACCCGAGGATCGTCGCGGCGCCCTCGGGCGGTGACCCGGTGCTCGTCTCGCAGGGTGTGGCCCTGTCGAGCGACCCGAGCGAGGGAGCCTACCCGTCGGGACGCAGTGCGGTCGCGGCGGCCGCGCTCACGCTGCACCAGCTCACCGGGGAGGCGCGCTACCGGTCCGTCGCCGAGCGGCTCGCCGCCGAGGTGGCCGGTTCGGCCCTCGACAACCCGCTCGCCTACGGAGCCGCCTTCGGGCTGCTCGTCGAGCTCGAGGCGTCGCTGACGCAGCTGGTCGTGGTCGAGCCGTCACGTGCGGACCGCGCCGACGGTGGCCTCGCCCGACGGGCGCGGGGTCTCGTCCGCCCCGGCAGCGTCGTCGCCGTGCTGGACGAGGAGGCGCTGGTCGCGTTCGAGCACGCGGGCTTCGAGTTGTTCGCGGGCCGCTCGGCCCCCGGGCGCGTGCCCACCGCGTACCTGTGCCGCGACTTCGTCTGCCGACTGCCGGTCACGACCGTCGACGACCTCGACGGGCTGCTGCTCGAGGGCTGACCGCCCGATCGCGTCGGGCGGCGTCTCGGGCGGGACGACGGGCGGGGGCGCCCGGAGGACGCCCGGGGACTCAGGCGGCGGCGGGCAGGAGCGGTGCCGCCGGATCGGCGACCCACTCGGAGAGCGAGCCGTCGTAGACCGAGACGCCGGACCGTCCGAGGACCGCGAGGGCGAGCGCGTCGACGCTGGCCGAGACGCCCGTGGCGCAGTAGACGACCGTGCGGGGCTCGTCGGGGACGACGGCGAGGCGGTCGTGGAGCACGGGGTCGCGGGCCAGCGTGCCGTCGTCGGCCAACAGGGTCTCGGCCGGCACGTTGACGCTGCCGGGGATGTGCCCGGCACGGGGCAGCCGGCTCGACGTCCCGTCGAACTCGTCACGGGGCGACCCGGAGACGAGGGCCGCTCGTTCGTCGCCGGCGAGGACCGACTCGACGAAGGCCTTGTCGACCCAGTGCTCGGGGCGTTCGGTTGCGGCGAACCGTGCCGGCACGGGGTCGGTGCGACCCAGGTCGTAGGGCTTGCCGTGGGCGAGCCACTGCGACCACCCGCCGTCGAGCACTGCCACGGCGTCGTGCCCGTAGGCGTGGAACAGCCACCACAGGCGGGACGCCCAGCGGCCGTCGACGGTGTCGTAGACCACGACGGTGCTGTCGTTCGAGACGCCGAGGGCGGCGACCGCGGCCTGGAAGCGCGCGGCGCCGGGACGGGTGAAGGGCAGGCCGGAGTCGGGGTCGCTGAACTCCGCGACCAGATCGGCCAGGACCGCCCCGGGGACGTGCCCGTCGCGCTCGAACCCGTCACGACCGGTGGCGTAGGCGACGGACGCGTGGTCGTCGTCGCCGTCGAGCCCGAGGTCGACGAGCACGGTCGCGTCGACGATCGTCAGGTCGTCGGCGCCGAGGTGGTCGGCCAACCACTGCGCCGAGACGACGGGTGAGGTGAGGACGGGTGCCATGCGGGCCACGGTAACGCCCACCGGTGACATCGCCCGGTGAGTCCGCAATGAAGCGTCACAGGGTCTGCGGTGCAGCGACCCCGAGCGGGTGGACGGGCCCGGTCGGTCGTCTCAGCGACCGGCCTTCTTCGCGGTGATGACGCCGGTGTCGAAGCCCATCAGGTTCAGCCCGCCGTTGAACCGGGCGTGCTCGACCTTCATGCAGCGGTCCATCACGACGGTGAGCCCCTGCTCTTCGCCGTGGCGGGCGGCCTCTTCGTTGTAGATGCCCAACTGCACCCAGATGGTCTTCGCCCCGATCGCGAGCACCTCGTCGACCACCGACGGGATGTCGGCGGCCTTGCGGAACACGTCGACGATGTCGGGCACCTCGGGCAGCGACGCCAGGTCGGGATAGGCCTTCTGACCGAGGATCGTGTCGGCGCGGGGGTTGACGAAGTAGACGCGCAGGTCGGTCGACTGCTGCAGGTACGTGCCGACGAACGAGCTCGACCGGCTCGGGTTCGGCGAGGCGCCGACGACGGCGACGCTCTTCGCCGACCGCAGGATGGCCTGGCGCTCGCGGGCGGACGGCCCGACCCAGGTGCGCTGCGACTTGAGCAGCTTGGCGAGGGGGGACGACGAGGGCAGCTCGCAGGTCAGCCCGTTGGTCAGCTGCGTGGTGACGGTGTCGGTCACGTCGGGTCACTCGCCTTTCGTCGCCGCGGCCAGCGCCTGGTCGAGGTCGTGGATGATGTCGTCGGGGTCTTCGATGCCGACGCTGATGCGCACCGAGCCGGGCAGCACGCCCGCGTCGACGAGCTGCTGCTCGCTGAGCTGGGCGTGGGTGGTCGAGCCCGGGTGGATGACGAGGGTCTTCGCGTCGCCGATGTTGGCGAGGTGGCTGGCGAGCTCGACCGACTCGATGAAGGTCTTGCCGGCCGGACGACCGCCCTTCAGCTCGAAGGTGAAGACCGAGCCGGGCCCCTTCGGCAGGTACTTCGCCGCACGGTCGTGGTGGGGGTGCCCGGGAAGCCCGGCCCAGCGGACGCGTTCGATGCGCGGGTCGGCGTCGAGCCACTCGGCGACCTGGCGGGCATTGTCCACGTGCGCCTGCATGCGGAACGGCAGGGTCTCGACGCCCTGGGCGAGCAGGAAGGCCGAGTGCGGAGCGAGGGCCGGCCCGATGTCGCGCAGCTGCTCGGCGCGCAACCGGGTGAGGAAGGCGTACTCGCCGAAGTTGCCCGACCAGTTCAGCCCGCCGTAGCTCGGCACGGCCTGGTCGAAGAGCGGGAAGCGCTCGCTGTCCCAGTCGAAGCGGCCGGACTCGACGACGACGCCGCCGAGGGTGGTGCCGTGCCCGCCGAGGAACTTCGTGGCCGAGTGCACGACGACGTCGGCACCCCACTCGATCGGCCGGTTGAGGTAGGGCGTGGCGATGGTCGAGTCGACGATCAACGGCAGGCCGTGCGCGTGGGCGACGTCGGCGAGGCCCTCGAGGTCGGCGACCTCGCCGGACGGGTTCGCGACGGTCTCGACGAACAGCAGCTTCGTCTCGGGGCGGATCGCGGCGGCGTAGTCCGCCGGGTCGGAGGACTGCACGAAGGTCGTCTCGACGCCGAAGCGACGCAGGGTGACGTCGAGCTGGGTGATCGACCCGCCGTAGAGGTTCGCGCTGGCGACGATGTGGTCGCCCGCGCCGGCCAGCGAGGCGAAGGTGACGAACTGGGCGCTGAGCCCGCTCGCCGTGGCGACGGCACCGAGGCCCCCCTCGAGGCTGGCGACGCGCTCCTCGAAGGAGGCGGTGGTCGGGTTGGCGAGGCGGCTGTAGATGTTGCCGTACTTCTGCAGGGCGAACCGCGCCGCGGCGTCGTCCGTGTCGTCGAACACGAAGGCGCTGGTCTGGTAGATGGGCAGCGCCCGCGCTCCCGTCGCCGCGTCGGGGATGTTGCCCGCGTGGATCGCCCGCGTGCGGAAGCCGTACTCACGATCTGCCATGCCCCCACGCTAGCCGCTGGGCGTCACGCGGGGACCCGGGACGTCACACGGCGGAACACGGCCGACCCGCGCCTCCTGCGGGGGAGGAGTCGTCGGTCAGCCGCGGGCCACGACCCGCGCGTAGACCTCGAGGGCGTCGTCGACGTGCTGCGCCGCGCGGTCGCGCTCGGCCACCATGACGGCGCTCGCCGCGCCGACGGCGTCCGGTTCGCGCACCAGCCGACGGACCTCGTCGACGATGCCCTCGACGTCGGGCGTCGGGGTGACGAATCCGCCACCGGGCGGCACCACCTCGGCGAGGTCGGGGTCGCAGTACAGGACGGGCAGTCCCGTCGCCATCGCCTCGAGCATCACCATGGGTTGGTTGTCGAAGTCGACCGAGCTCGAGACGAGCAGGTGGCTGCGGCGCATGGCGGCTAGCACCTCGGCGTGCGGCACGGCTCCGTGCAGCGTCACGGGCCCGCCCAGCCGCTCGAGCGCCCGCCGCTCGGGGCCGTCGCCGTAGACGTCGACCCGCACGGCCGACCCGAGTCGGCGCGCGGCCTCGACCAGCGCTGCGGGCCTCTTCTCACGCGAGAGTCGCCCCACCCAGACGACGGTCACCGTCTCGCCGGGGACGAGGAGGCGCGGCGCGGGTTCGCCGATCGCCGCCAGCACCGAGGGCTGGAGTCCGTTCGAGGACACGCTGACCGGGGTCGTCACGCCCTGGTCGACGAGCTTGCGGGCGAAGTGGGCGGAGGGGACGAAGACGTGGGCGCTCGCCCGGGACTGGGCGAGCATGAGCCGCCACATCCGGCGGGCCGAGACGGTCGCCGTGTAGGGCGAACCGGGCTCGACCCGGAGCCCCCGCCGGCTCACGTGCCGCGCGTGGAGGGCGCCGAGCAGGGCCGTGGTCACCGAGGGGAGGGGCAGGGCGTGAGCCGTGTAGACGTCGACGCGGCCGTGCATCGTGTGGACGACGGGCAGACCGAGCGACCGGGCCGCCGTGATGGCACCGAGCGCGGCGAACATCTCGGAGTGCGTGTGCACCACCTCGATGCGGCGTTCGACGAACTCGCGGCGCAGCCGGTCGGCGACGCGGCGCGGCGACCAGGCGAACGGGTAGCCGTCGGGGCGGAACCACCTCGCCACCGGCAGCGCGACCACCCGGGCGTCGTCGGACGGCGCGGCCAGCGGGCAGAAGACCGTGACCTCGTGACCGGCTGCCGTGAGGGCCTCGGCGAGCGCCTTCACCGCGGTCTGCACCCCGCCGAGCGTGGGCGGGTAGTAGTCGGTCACGAGGGCGATGCGCACGGTCCGATCCTAGGGACCGATCCGTCTAGCATTCGGGCATGGACTCCTACCTCGTCACCGGTGCCAGCGGGTTCGTGGGGGGTCACGTCGTCCGCGACCTGCGCCGCCGCGGCCACGACGTCGTCGCGGCGGGCCGTCGGGCCGACCGTCTGCCGAGCGGGGGCGAGACCTTCGTGGGCGACCTCGACGACCTCGCCCGCGCCTCCCACCGGGTCGACGTCGTCGTGCACTGCGCGGCGCTCTCGTCGCCGTGGGGTCGCCGGGCCGAGTTCGAGCACGCCAACGTGACCGGCACCGCCCGGGTGCTGGACTTCGCCCGGCGGGTGGGCGCGCGGCGTCTCGTGCACCTGTCGTCGCCGGGGATCTACGCGGCTCCCCGCGACCGGGTGGGCATCCGCGAGGACGAGGTCGACGCGCGACGACCCATGAACGAGTACATCCGCTCGAAGCTCGCGGCCGAGGAGTTGTTGTCGGCCGCCGCCGACCGGTCGGACGCGCCCGAGATCGTCGTCCTCCGGCCGAGGGGCATCGTCGGGCCGGGCGACCCGAGCCTCGTCCCGCGGCTGCTGCGCGTCCACGCCCGGGTCGGGGTGCCGCTGATGCGGGGCGGACGCGGGCTCGTCGACCTGACGTCGGTCGAGAACGTCGCGCTCGCCGTCCGGCTGGCGGCCACGGCCGAGGGGGTGCACGGCGAGGCGTTCAACGTCACGAACGGCGACCCCCGGCCGTTCGGCGAGGTCCTCGAGCAGCTGCTGCGCGGTCTCGGCCTGCCCCTGCGGGGTCGACCCGTCCCGGCGCGGGCCGCCTACGCCCTCGCCGGCGCTCTCGAGGGCGTCTGCTCGGTGCTGCCGGGGCGCCCCGAGCCACCGATGACCCGGTACACCGTCACGACCATCGCGCACTCGCAGACCCTCGACATCTCGAAGGCGCGGCGACTGCTCGGCTACGAGCCCGAGGTCACCCTCGACGAGAGCCTCGCGGGGTACGCGCGTGCCTGACGCCGCCGCGCCCGGGGCCGACGTGCCCGACCCGTCCGACCCGACGACGACCCGCCTCGAGTACTTCGCCTGCGGCGAGACCAGCCACGACATGGGCCTGCTGACCCGCGGTGGCGTCCGGGGGCGACGGGTCTTCCCGTCGGGGGCGTTCCTCTGGACGTCCGCCACCCGGCGGGTCCTCTTCGACACCGGCTACGCCCCGCTGCCCTGGCGGGCCGGGCCCGCGGCCTGGGCCTACCGGCGCCTCCTGCCGCCGACCGTGCCCGCCGGCGCCACGATCGCCGAGCAGGTCGACCCCGCCACGGTCACCCACGTCGTGCTGTCGCACCTGCACCCCGACCACGTCGGCGGCCTGCGGTCCTTCCCGCACGCGACGCTCGTCCTCAGCGAGGGAGTGGCCCGCACCCTGGGCAGGCCGCGGCTGCGCGACGGCGTGCTGCGGCGGCTGCTGCCCGACGGGTTCGACGTCGGCCGGGCGACGGTCGTGTCGGACTTCGTCGACGGGCCGTTCGGGCTGCGCGTCGCCGACCCCTTCGACGACGACCGCTACCTGCTCGTCGACCTGCCGGGCCACGCCCGGGGTCACCTGGGAGCCCTCGTCGAGGGGCGGGTCGTGCTCGCCGGCGACGCGGCCTGGGGACGTGACCTGCTGGGCCACGAGGCCCGCCTCCGTGCCGTACCCCGCCTGGTGGCCCACGACGGTGCCGCGCAGGCCCGCACGGCCCGGTCGCTCCTGGCGGCCGAACGGTCCGGCGCACTGCTGCTGCTCGCCCACGACCCGCATCCGACCCGGTCGGACCTACTCTGAGGAGCGCACCGGCGGGGGTCCGGGGCGCGTCGACACGAGGGGGACGACCATGAAGAACTGCCAGATCGCCGGTTGGGGCACCTATCTGCCCGACGAGGTGGTGACCTTCGGAGCACAGACCCGGTACCGGGTCGCCGACCACACCTCGCAGCTCGACATGCTGGCGGCGGCCGCCGAGCAGGCCCTCGAGCGCGCGGGCCTCCGCCCGGACGACGTCGACTGCGTCATCGCGGCCTGCGCCGCCGGCGTCCAGCCCATCCCGTGCACCGCCGCACTGGTCATGGAGCGCGTCGCGCCGGGTGCCGCGGCTGCGGCGTTCGACGTCAACTCGACCTGCACCAGCTTCGTGACGGCCGTCGACGTCGCCTCCCGCTACCTGGCCGACGGCGAGTACGAGAACGTGCTGATCGTCTCGGGCGACGTCGGCTCGAGGTTCCTCGACCCCGGCCAACGCGAGAGCTTCGAGTTGTTCTCGGACGCTGCGGCCGCCGTGGTCCTCACCCGCGGCGCCGACGACCCCGAGGGGCCGGGCGTGATCGCGAGCCTCCAGCGCACCTGGCCGGCGCACGCTCACGACACCGAGCTCCGCGGCGGGCTGTCGCGGCACCCGGCGCAGGCGTACGCCGACGGTGACCCGAGGGACTACCTCTTCGACATGAACGGCCGGCGGGCGCTGATGGGGATGCTGGCCGTGCTGCCGGGCTTCTTCGCGGCGTTCTTCGAGAAGGCCGGCCTCGGCCTCGACGACGTCGACCTCGTCGTGCCGCACCAGGCGAGCGGAGCGCTGGGCATCGCCATGCGACGACTCGGCATGGCACCCGGGACGTACGTCGACGCCGTGGCCGAGTACGGCAACATGGTCTCGGCGTCGGTGCCGTACACCTTGGCCCGCTGTCTCGACGACGGCCGCCTGGGTCGTGGCGACACCGTCCTGCTCTGCGGCACGGCGGCCGGTCTCACGGCGAACGCGCTCGCCCTGCGGCTCTAGGCGACGGCCGCGGCCGCGGCGGCGGCAGCGGCGACGGCAGCGGCGGCGGCCGCAGCGCTCGGGGCCCCGGCGGCTACTTCCAGCTGGGGATCCAGTAGTGCAACCGGATGAACTCCCAGTCCTCGAGCTGCCCCGTCCACAGCGGGTAGAAGAACACCGACACGACGACGGCGACCACGACGACGATCGCCGTGACACCGATCCCGCTCAGTCGACGGGACCGATCGTCGGTGCGTCCACCGAGGACGATGTCGAGCACCGCGGCCAGACCGAGCACGAGGTAGGGCTCGAAGGCGATCGTGTAGAACTGGAACACCGTCCGGTCGGTGAACGCGAGCCACGGCAGGTAGGCCGCCGCGACGCCGACGAGGATCGCCCCGTAGCGCCATTCGCGGTACCGCACCACGCGATAGACGAGGTAGAGGCAGGCCGCGACCGCCGCGTACCAGATCAGCGGGTTCGCGACCGAGGTGATCGCCTCGCCGCACCGGGCCACCTCGCAGCCGCCCTGGCCCTCGTCGAACCCCTGGTAGTACATGCTCGTCGGTCGCAGCATCAGCAACCAGGTGAGCGGGTTCGCCTGGTACGCGTGGGGGGTGTGCAGGCCGACGTTGAACCCGTAGACGCCCGCCTGGTAGTGCCAGAAGTTCTGGACGACGTCGGGCACCCACGCCAGGGCGCCCGTCCACCGGGCGCCGCCGTCCTCGACCCAGCTGCGGTAGTAGCCGCCCGACGTCACGAACCAGCCGGTCCAGCTCGCCAGGTAGGCCACCACGGCGACGGGGACGGTCAGCAGGAAGCTCACCGGTGCCTGCTTGAAGAGCGTGCCCGACAGCCAGAACTCCACGCCGGCCCGGCGGCGCGCCACCATGTCGACCACCACCGTGTAGACCGCGAAGAACGCCAGGAAGTACAGGCCGTTCCACTTGACGGCCGTCGCCAGGCCGCACATCAGCCCGGCCGTCACCAGCCAGGGACGCGCCCAGAGGGCAGGACCCCAGGCGATGTCGCGACCGGCACCGCGCCTCCTCGCCCGCCAGGCCTCGAGCCGCCGGGCGCTCTGCCGGCGGTCGAGCAGCACCGCCCCGAAGGCCAGCAGGCCGAAGAACATCACGAAGTTGTCGAGCAGGGCCACCCGCGACATGACGATCGCGTGCCCGTCGATCGCGAGGAAGAACCCCGCCAGCGTGCCGAGCAGCGTCGATCGCAGCAGCAGCGACCCGATGACCGCGACCAGGGCGACCGCGAGGATGCCCACGACGGCCGTGCTGATGCGCCAGCTCGCCGGGTTCTCGGGTCCGACCACCGCCATGCCGAGGCCGATCAGCCACTTGCCGAGGGGCGGGTGGGCGACGAACGACGGTGCGGCGAGGAACCCGTCGACCCCGCCGGCGGCGAAGGTCGGGTCGTAGTCGGCCGGCCACGACCCCTCGTAGCCCAAGTTGAACAGTGACCAGGCGTCCTTGACGTAGTAGGTCTCGTCGAACACGAGCGTCGCGGGCGAGTTGAGATGCCACAGCCGCAGCGCCGCGGCCAGCAGCGTGACCGCGAGGGGGCCCGCCCAGCCCCAGACGCGCCTCCTGACCGGGGTGCGCAGCACGAGTCCCCACCAGGCGTCGAGCCGGGTCTGGGGAGCCGCTCGGGTGTGGGCCGCCGTCGTGTCGTCGACCGACGTGCCGACGGGCGTCACGGCCGCCTGGCCGACGAGCGGACCGGACGGCACCGGGGCCGGCTCGCCGGCCACCGGACGGGCAGGAGGCGCGGTGTCGGTCTCGACGAGCGCGTCGAATTCGCGCTCGGGCCCGGTCGTCATCGGGCCATCGTAATTGTGCGGTCCGGGGCCGGGGGACAATGGGCGGGTGATCGTGCTCGCCGCCACCCCCATCGGAAACCTCGGCGACGCCAGCCGCCGCCTGATCGAGACGCTGTCGAACGCCGAGGTCGTCGCCGCGGAGGACACGCGCACGGCGATCCACCTGATGCGCGCCCTGGGCGTCGAGAACCGCCCCCGCCTGATCGCCCTGCACGAGCACAACGAGCGCGAGAAGGCGGGCGAGATCGTCGAGCTGGCCCGCGCCTCCGACGTGGTCGTGCTCACCGACGCCGGCATGCCCGCCATCAGCGACCCCGGGTTCCCGCTCGTCGAGGCGGCCGCCGCCGCGGGCGTCACCGTCACGGCGATCCCCGGACCGTCCGCGGTGCTCACCGCGCTCGCCGTGTCGGGACTGCCCACCGACCGCTTCAGCTTCGAGGGCTTCCTGCCGCGGAAGCAAGGCGACCGGCTGCGCGTGCTGGGCGCGCTCGCCGACGAACGCCGCACCATGGTGTTCTTCGAGTCGCCGCACCGTCTGGCCGATTCGCTGGGCGACCTCGTGACGGCCCTCGGGGCTTCGCGCCGCGTCGTCGTCTGCCGTGAGCTGACCAAGCTGCACGAAGAGGTGCGCCGTGGCAGCGCGGCCGAGCTCGCCGAGTGGGCGGCCGAGGGCGTGCGCGGCGAGATCTGCATCGTGGTCGAGGGCGCCCCCGAGCGCGTCGTCGACCTGGCCGCCGGACTCGCCCAGGTGCAGGCCCTCGTGGCCGACGGCACCCGCCTGAAAGAGGCGACCACCGACGTCGCCGCCGCCACGGGACTGTCGAGGCGCGACCTCTACCAGGCCGCCCTCGCGGCCCGCCCGCCCCGCACGTAGGGCGTCGCGTACCCCTCGCAGGGCGGCGGGTGCAAGCTCGATGCAGGCACGTGCCCGCAGGAGGCGCGGCCCACCACGATCAGGAGGCACGGCATGAAGGCGGTCCGTTTCGAGCAGTACGGCGACATCGACGAGCTGAAGGTCGAGCAGGTGGCGAAGCCCGAGGCGGGTGCCGGTCAGGTCGTGGTCGCCGTCAAGGCGGCGGGCCTGAACCCCGGCGAGGCGGCCATCCGCGCCGGACTGGTGCACGACGCGTTCCCGGCGGCCTTCCCGTCGGGACAGGGGACGGACTTCGCCGGCGTCGTCGACGAGGTCGGGGCGGGCGTCGACGAGTGGTCGGTCGGCGACGAGGTCGTCGGCTGGGCGAACCGGTCGTCGCACGCCGAGTTCGTCGTCGTCGACCACGACGAGCTCGTCGCCAAGCCCGAGAACGTGCCGTGGGAGGTCGCCGGCAGCATCAGCGTGACCGGGCCCACCGCCTACGCCGCCCTGCGCGCGGTGCAGGCGACCGAGGGCGACACGCTCGTCGTCTCGGCCGCGGCCGGAGGCGTCGGCGTGATGGTCTCGCAGCTCGCCGTCCTCGGCGGGCTCACCGTGATCGGCACGGCGAGCGAGCGCAACCACGACTTCCTGCGCCAGCTCGGCGTCACGCCCGTCGAGTACGGCGACGGCGTCGTCGACCGCATCCGTGAGGCGGCCCCGCAGGGCGTCGACGCCTACGTCGACTGCTTCGGCCAGGGCAACGTCGGCTACGCGCTCGAGCTCGGCGTCGCCCCGCAGCGCATCGACACGATCATCGACTTCGCGGCCGCCGAAGAGCACGGCGTGAAGGCCGAGGGCAGCGCCCAGGCCACGAGCCAGGCGGTCCTGTCCGAGCTGCTCGAGCTGATCTCGACGAACAAGATCATGGTGCCGATCGACGGCATCTTCCCCCTCGACGAGGTGAAGGACGCCTACCGCGACCTCGAGGACGGCCACGCCCGCGGCAAGTACGTGCTCGGGATGGACGTCGTCGAGTACCCGGGCGAGCACGCGGGCGAACGGGCGGGCTCCGACGACCGCACCGAGGAGAACGACGCGACCTGACCGGTCGACGCGACCCGCGCCTCCTCGTCCCCGACGGCGGACGCAGGAGGCGCGGGTCGCGTCATCACGTCGGTGCCCCCACCTAAGATGGTCCCCATGCCCGCCGGCGACTCCTTCTTCATCGCAACGCCCATCTTCTACGTCAACGACGTGCCGCACATCGGTCACGCCTACACCGAGGTCGCAGCCGACGTGCTCGCCCGGTGGCACCGTCAGCGGGGTGACGACGCCTGGCTGCTGACCGGCACCGACGAACACGGTCAGAAGATCCTGCGCACCGCCACGAGCCACGGCGTCACCCCGCAAGAGTGGGCCGACAAGCTCGTCACCGAGGCCTGGAAGCCCCTGCTGCAGACGGTCGACATCGCCAACGACGACTTCATCCGCACCACCGACGCCCGCCACGAGGCCGGCGTGCAGAAGTTCCTTCAGAAGCTCTACGACGAAGGCTTCATCTACCAGGGCGAGTTCGAGGGCTTCTACTGCGTCGGCTGCGAAGAGTACAAGCAGCCGAGCGACCTCGTGCCCGGCACCGGCGCCTACGAGGGCGAGCAGGTCTGCGCGATCCACAGCATCCCGGTCGAGGTGCTGCAAGAGAGCAATTACTTCTTCCGCATGAGCGACTTCGAGCAGCGACTGCTCGACCTCTACGACTCCCAGCCCGACTTCGTGCAGCCCGACTCGGTGCGCAACGAGGTCGTCTCGTTCGTCAAGCAGGGTCTGCGCGACCTCTCGATCTCGCGCCAGAGCTTCGACTGGGGCGTCAAGGTGCCCTGGGACGAGAAGCACGTCGTCTACGTGTGGTTCGACGCCCTGCTCAACTACGTCACGGCGATCGGCTACGGCGTCGACGACGACGAGTTCCAGCGGCGCTGGCCGGCGGTGCAGCTCGTCGGAAAAGACATCGTGCGGTTCCACGCCGTCATCTGGCCCGCCATGCTCATGGCGGCCGGGCTGCCGGTGCCGAAGAACGTCTTCGGTCACGGCTGGCTGCTGGTCGGCGGCGAGAAGATGTCGAAGTCGAAGCTCACGGGCATCGCCCCGCAGCAGATCACCGACGTCTTCGGGGCCGACGCGTTCCGCTACTACTTCATGCGCGCCATCACCTTCGGCCAGGACGGCAACTTCAGCTGGGAAGACATCGCGGCCCGCTACCAGGCGGAGCTGGCCAACGGGTTCGGCAACCTCGCCTCGCGCGTCGTGGCCATGATCACCCGGTACTTCGACGGCACCGTTCCCGTCGCCGGCGACCTGACCGAGGCCGACCTCGCCGTACGCGAGACCGAGCTGCGCGTCACGGCCGAGGCCGACGCGGCGATCGACCGCTTCGCCATCAACGAGGCGTTGGCCTCCGTCTGGCAGCTCGTCGACCAGCTGAACGGCTACATCACCGAGCAAGAGCCCTGGGCCATCGCGAAAGACGAGTCGCAGCGCGAGCGTCTCGCGACCGTCCTCGCCACGGCCCTGCGGGGCCTGGGCACCCTCACCGTGCTGCTGTCGCCGTTCATCCCGACGGCCACGCACACCCTGTGGCAGTCGATCGGGCAGGGCGAGTTGACCAGTCAGCCCGTCGACAGGGCGGCCGAGTGGTCCAGCGCTCCCGACGTCCAGCCGCTCGCCGCCGGACTCTTCCCGCGCATCGAACAGCCCGAGCCCGCGGCATGAGCGACGTCACGTCCGGCGGCGGCGCGACCGGCGGGCCGGCCGGCGGCGCCGCGACTGCCGGGGACCCGGCGACGCACGTCCGACACCGTTCGTCGGGCGCCGACGGTCAGAAGCGCGACCTGACCTACCCCGCGCCTCCTCAGCCGCTCGTCGTGCCGGTCTACGACAACCACACGCACCTCGAGATCGCCGACGGCGTCGGAGACGACGGCGACGGCCCCCTCGACTACCGCGAGCACCTCGACCGGGCTTCGGCCGTGGGCGTGCGCGGTGTCGTGCAGGTCGGCACCGACCTCGAGACGTCCCGCTGGTCCGCCGAGATCGCCAGCCGCGAGCCCCGTGTGCTCGCCGCCGTCGCGATCCACCCGAACGAGGCCCCCGCCCTCGCCGCCGCGGGCACCCTCGACGACGCCCTGGCCGAGCTCGACGAGCTCGCCGCCCGACCGCGCGTGCGTGCGGTCGGCGAGACCGGCCTCGACTTCTTCCGCACCGGCGACGACGGTCGCGCGGCCCAGCTCGAGGCCTTCCGCGGTCACATCGAGATCGCCAAGCGCCACGGCCTGGCCCTGCAGATCCACGACCGCGACGCCCACGACGACGTGGTCGACCTGCTGCTCGAGGTGGGCGCTCCCGAACGCACCGTCTTCCACTGCTTCAGCGGCGGGCCCGAGCTGGCGAGCATCCTCGCCGAGAACGGCTGGTACGCGTCCTTCGCGGGCACGGTCACGTTCAAGAACGCCCAGCCCCTGCGCGACGCCCTCGTGCAGCTGCCGCGCAACCTGATCATGGTCGAGACCGACGCGCCCTACCTGACACCGGTGCCCTATCGCGGTCGCCCGAACGCGCCGTACCTGATCCCCTTCACGTTGCGGTCGATGGCCGAGACGATCGGCACCGACGTGTCCATGCTGGCCGCCCAGATCTCGTCGACGACCGAGCTGGTCTACGGCACCTGGGACAGCGAACCCGTGACGGTCGAGGGCTGATGTCGCGCGCCACCCTGCTCGGCCCCGCCGAGATCCGCGACCTCGCCGACCTGCTGGGCGTCCAGCCGACCAAGAAGCTCGGGCAGAACTTCGTCCACGACGCCAACACCGTGCGTCGCATCGTCGCCGCGTCGGGCGTCTCGGCCGGCATGACCGTCGTCGAGATCGGCCCCGGGCTCGGCTCGCTCACCCTCGGCCTGCTCGAGGCGGGTGCCAAGGTGGTGGCCGTCGAGATCGACAAGCGCCTCGCCGAGCAGTTGCCGAAGACCGTCGCGCAACTGCAGCCGGCGGCCGACCTCACCGTCGTGGTCGACGACGCCCTGCGCGTGACGACCCTTCCCGACGAACCCACCCACCTCGTGGCGAACCTGCCGTACAACGTCAGCGTGCCGGTGCTGCTGCACTTCCTCGAGCACTTCGGCGGGCTCGAGCACGGGCTCGTCATGGTTCAGTCCGAGGTCGGTCTGCGTCTCGCCGCCGAGCCCGGCTCGAAGGTCTACGGCGGTCCCAGCCTCAAGGCCGCGTGGTACGGCGAGTTCCGCGCCGCGGGCCAGGTCAGCCGCCAGGTGTTCTGGCCGGTGCCCAACGTCGACAGCATCCTCGTCGCCTTCGACCGCAAGCCGGCCCGGGGCAGCGAACTCGAGCGCCGGGCGACGTTCGCCCTCGTCGACGCCGCGTTCCAGCAGCGACGCAAGATGCTGCGCCAGTCGCTGTCGTCCCTCTACGGCTCGGCCGCCGCGGCGTCCGAGGCCCTCGAGCGAGCCGGCCTCGCCCCGACGCAGCGGGGCGAGCAGCTCACCGTCGACGACTTCCTCGCCGTGGCCCGGGTCAGTGACGTCGACGCCCTCGCCGGGGCGTCCGTCGCCGCCGTGCTGCACTCCGACGAGGGCGAGGCCGGCTGAGCCGTGCCCCGACGCAGGAACGGCTCCGGCGGCGTGCCCTCCGGTACGGGCGGGGGCGAGCGTGGGCGCGTCGAGCAGCGGCTCAGCGACGCCCGACTCGGATCGGGCACGGGGCGCAGTGCGGCCGAGTGGTTCGCGCGGCTCGACGCCGCGGGGGCGACGCGACTGTCCCACGAGCAGATCTCGCGCCTCCTGGTCGACGAGTTCGAGGTCGTGCCGTGGTGGGCCGAGGGCATCACGGTGCGCTACGAGCAAGAACGCGGCGTCGAGCCGCCGGGGCGTCAGCCCGACGGCAGCTACGCGGTCACCGTCGGCCGCAGCCTGCGGGGCGGAGCGCTCGAACTGTTCGACCTCGCCGTCGACCGGTTCGCCCGGTACGCCGGGGGCCCGCCCGAGCTCGTCGCCCGGTCGGCGACGCGCCCGACCGCCGACTGGACCCTCGCGCACGGGGACACCCTGCGCCTCCGGGTGGTGTCGACCGACGGTCCGAAGTGCTCGGTGTCGTTGACGCAGGGCAGCCTGCGCCTGCCCGAACGGGTGCAGCCCGTGAAAGAGGGGTTGACGCGGGCGTTCGGCGTCATGGGTGATCGCCAGAACTGACTAGGTTGGACCCATGACGTCCGTGGCCGCCCCGACCGTGGTCCACACGCGTGCGCCGGGCAAGATCAACGTCTTCCTCGCCGTCGGCGATCTGCAGGACGACGGGTACCACGACCTCGCGACCGCCTACCAGGCCGTGTCGCTCTACGAAGACGTGCGCGCGCGTCACGCCGACGACTTCACCGTCAGCGTCACGGGCGGTCCGTCGATCGACGTGTCGGGCGTGCCGACCGACGAGTCCAACCTCGCCGTCAAGGCCGCGCGCCTGCTGGCCGAGACGACCGGCTACCCCGGGGGCGTCGCCCTGACCGTCGACAAGGCCGTCCCCGTGGCCGGCGGCATGGGCGGTGGCTCGGCCGACGCGGCCGCGACGCTGCTCGCCTGCGACACCCTGTGGGGCACCGGCGTGGGCCGCGACGAACTGCTGCGGCTCTCGGCCCGGCTCGGCGCCGACGTCCCGTTCGCCTTCGCCGGCGGCACCGCGATCGGCACCGGCCGCGGCGACGAACTCAGCCCGGCCCTGGCGAAGGGTCAGTTCCAGTGGGTGCTGGCCGTCGCCGACGTCGGCCTCTCGACGCCCCGCGTCTACGACGAACTCGACGCCCACCGGCTGCGGCACCAGGGCGAGATCCGGTCGGTGCGGCACCCGGTCGTCGACGCCGGCGTCCTGCAGGCCCTCCGCGCGGGCGACCCGGGCATGCTCGCCGACGCCATGCACAACGACCTCCAGGCGCCCGCCCTGCACCTCCAGCCGGGCCTCGCGAACGTCCTCGAGCTCGGTGAGGGCAACGGTGCCCTGGCGGGCATCGTGTCGGGTTCCGGCCCGACCGTCGCGTTCCTCGCGCCCGACCTCGACGGCGCCCTCGAACTGCAGATCGCCCTGAGCGCCGCCCGCCTCACGGTGGTCCGCGCCACGGGCCCCGTGCACGGCGCCCGCGTCGTCACCGACTGACTCCGCCGCCGCAGGCCCTGAGGCCCCAGGAAGTCGCCGAGACCCCTGTGCGCGCAGAGGGGTCTCGGCGACTTCCTGGGGTCTCGGCGGCTCAGCGCTCGTACTTGAGGACGTTCGTGCGGGTGAGGTGCCACTCGTCCGCGACGTGGAAGCCCTTCGCGGCGAGGTCGGCGGTGACGCGGGGGCGCCAATCCTGCTTGTCGCTGGTGATCAGCCAGACGACGTCGAGGTCGTCGGTGCGGTCGATGACGTCCTCGAGTGGGCGCTGGACCTCCCACAGGCCGCCGGTCTCGGCCGCGGGGGTCTCGAGCGTGAAGTCGGACATGCCCTCGAACGCCGCGGGGTAGGTGTTCTCGATGATGCGCGACGTCGCCTTGGGGTGCCGACGCACGGGACCGAACACGACGCCCTCGGTCGTACCGGCGGGCTCGAGGGCGCGCTGTCCGGCGACGAGGTCGGCCACCTGGTTCCAGGCGGCGGAGTCCTTCGCCTCGGGCTGTCGCTGACGCTCCCAGGTCGGAGCGGTGAGCACCAGGGCGAGCAGCAGCACGAGCGCGATGACCCGCCGCCAGGGGATGGCGGCCACCGCGACGGCCATCATGATCGCGACGGCCGGGGTGCCGAAGGTCAGGTAGCGCGGTGAGTAGAGCGGCTCGGTCACGAGCGAGACGCCCACGAGACCGACGGTGGGGACGATCATCCACGGCAGGACGACCTCGGCGAGACCTCGGGCGCGGGGCACGAGACCGGCGACCACGACGACCAGGCTGGCGACGACCAGCATCCAGCCGAAGACGGCGAAACGGTCGTTCTGGTAGAACCACTGCGTCGTGAGCACCTGGTTGATCGTGGCGAAGCTCGGTCGGTCGAGCCAGCCGACCTGGCCGCTCTGCTCGGACGTGAAGTAGACGACGGGCAGGCTGGCGAGACCGGCGACGGCCGCACCGGCGAACCAGCCGAGGAACGAGCCGCGCGCACCGTGCGGTCCGCCGACGAGCGGGGCCGCGACCGCGGCGTCACGCGACCCCGCCTCGGACCCGATGGAGGCGCGCAGGCGTCGCTCGCGTCGCCACTGCACCAGCATGGTGACGCCGTGCCCCACCACGACGAAGGCGACGTACAGGAAGAACAGCACCGAGACGACGGCGAGCACGGCGTAGGCGACCCACCAGCGCACCGCCGACGCCCGGGTGCGGGTCTCGCCCACCTGGGCGGTGCGGCGCGAGGCGGTGACGAGCACGAGGGTCAGGGCGACGGCGAACATCGCCGAGAAGGCGTACGAACGGCCCTCGCCGCCCATCCAGGTCACGCGGGGGATCAGGCAGAACAGCAGGCCGGCGACCACGGCCGTCCGGCGGTCGGCCAGCGTGCGGGCGAGGACCACCGTGAAGGCGGCGGCCAGACCCGTGACGATCGTGCTGGGCACGCGCAGCGACACGGGCGAGTACGGGAACACGTCGAACCACAGGTGCATGAACGCGTAGTAGGTGGCGTGCACCAGGTCGACGGTCTGGACCATCTGCCAGAGCTGGCCCCAGCTGCGGGTGGCCGAGATGACCGTCGCGGCCTCGTCGTACCAGACCGAGGGCACCCAGAGGAAGGCGCCCGAGATCACGGCGGCCAGCAGCCCGATCAGCAGGGCGTCGAGGTGACGCCAGTGCCGGAGGCGCGCGAGGGTCGTGCCCCGACCGGTGTCGGACGTCATGGGTACAGTGGGCGCGGTCGATCGACCGTCGGCCGGATGCAGGAGGTTCGTCATGTCGTCTCTTCCCCCTCTCGGCGGATCTCGCGCGCGACAGGGTGGTGACGCGCACGGGGCGGCCGTGCGCGACGGTGGCGTGCACGGTGCCGACGTGCGCGACGGTGGACACGGCGGCGACCCCGCCGAGGGCGAACGCTACTCGCGAAGCGTGCGCCTGCCGGGGTTCGGTCTGGGCTCCCAGGGGCGTCTGGCGACGTCGAGGGTGCTGGTGATCGGGGCCGGCGGGCTGGGCGCGCCGGTCATCCAATATCTCGCAGCCTCGGGTGTGGGAACCCTGGGAATCGTCGACGACGATGCCGTCGATCTGTCGAACCTACAACGCCAGGTGCTGTTCCGTCCCGACCAACTGGGCTTCCCGAAGGCCCGCGCCGCGGCCGACTGGGTGCGTGCCGCGAACCCCGACGTGACCGTCGTCGCCCACCCGTTCCGTCTGAGCGAACGCACCGCCGACCTCCTCGACGACTACGACCTCGTGGTCGACGGCAGCGACTCGTTCGACACCTGCTACCTCGTGGCCGACGCCGCGGCCGCTCGTGGTCTGCCGGTCGTCTGGGGCAGCGTCAACCGCTGGGACGGCCAGTTCAGCGTCTTCTGGGACGACGCCCCCGACGGCCGGGCGGTCGACTACCGCGACCTCCACCCCGCCCCGCCCGCTTCGGGTTGGGACGAGTCCTGTGCCGACGTCGGCGTGCTGGGGCCGCTGTGCGGCACGGTGGGCACGGGCATGGCCAGCGAGGTCGTCAAGCTGCTCACCGGACTCGGCGAGCCGCTGCTCGGCCGGGTCGTGACCGTCGACGCCCTGGGCGGCACCTGGCGTGAGAGCCGATTGGCCCGTGCCCCGCACCGGGTCGAGGCCCGGGCCACGGTGAACGACGCGCGCCGCGCCTCCTCGGTCCCGGGGACTCAGGCGACCACCGCCGGCGCGCCGGTGCGTGGTCGCATCGTCGGCCCCGACGTCGACGCCGCCGAGCTGTCGACCCTGCTCGGAGCACGCGCGAGCGGTGACGCCGCCTTCACCCTGCTCGACGTGCGCGAGGTCGACGAGCACGACTTCGCCCACATCGCGGGTGACGTGCAGGCTCCCGGGTACGGCACGCGCACCCGTCAGCGGCCCGAGCTCGACCCGTCGCAGCGGGTGGTCGTCTACTGCGCCCGAGGTCCGCGGGCCCGGGCCGCGGCCGACCTGCTGGCGGGCGACGGCTTCGACGTGTCGGTGCTGCACGGGGGCATGCTCGGATGGCAGCTCGCGCAGGGGGCGCCCACGCGACCCTAGGCGGGCAGCGCTCAGCCGCCGGCGAAGGGCGGCATGACGTCGATCACGGCGCCGTCGGGTACGAGCTGCTCGCGGTCACGCGTCGTCAGGCCGTCCACGAGGAACGAGCAGCGCAGCAGCACGTCGCGGAAGTCCGCGGCCGACACACCCTCGACGGGGCGGACCTCGGTCAGCAGGCGCCCGATGTTCGGGCGCTCGCCCGCGGGCACCTCGACGCGCTGGTCGTCCCGGCCCACGGCGGTGCGGGCGGCCGCGAAGAAGCGCAGGGTGGCCGAGACGGAGGCCGAGGCGCCGTCGTCGACGGTGGTGTCGGGGTGGGTGGTCGTCATGTCAGCCTCCGATGGCGCTCATGGTGCGTTCGGGCTGCACGAAGTCGGGGTCGTCGATGCCGTGGCCCGAGGGCTTGGCCCACATGGCGCCGCGCCAGGCGTCGGCCAATTCGACGTCGCTCGCCCCGCTGCGCAGCAGATCGCGCAGCCCGGTCTCGCCCCCGCTGAACAGGCAGCTGCGGATGCCGCCCTCGGCGGTCATGCGGGTGCGTCGGCAGTCGGCGCAGAACGGCTCGCTGACCGAGGCGATGATGCCGACCCGACCCGTCAGTCCGGCGTCGTCACCGCGGCCGACGGCGTCGAACAGCTCGGCGGGGGCACCGTCGCGCTCGACGTCGGCGGGGCTGAGGTCGAAGCGCGTGGCGATCAGCGAATGGATGTCCCGCGAGGTGACGAAGGAGGCGCGGTCCCAGCTGCGGTCGGCGTCCAACGGCATCTGCTCGATGAAGCGCAGCTCGTGGCCGCCGCGCAGCGCCCAGGCGAGCAGGTCGGGGGCCTCGTGGTCGTTGACGCCGGGCAGCAGCACCGCGTTGATCTTGACCGGGGTGAGGCCGGCCGCGGCCGCGGCGTCGACCCCGGCGAGCACCTTGTCGAGGAACGGTCGACGCGAGACCTTCATGAACGTCTCGGCGTGCAGCGAGTCGAGCGACACGTTGACCCGGTCGAGGCCGGCGTCGGCGAGGGCCTGGGCGCGGTGCGCCAGACCGATGGCGTTCGTGGTCAGCGAGACCTCGGGTCGCGGCTCGATCGCGGCGACCCGTCGGACGATGTCGATCAGGTCGGCACGCAGCAGGGGCTCGCCACCGGTGAACCGCACCTGGCGGATGCCGAGGTCACGGACGCCGATGCCGACCAGCCGCACGATCTCGTCGGCATCGAGCGCCTGCTCACGGGGGAGCGCAGGAAGGCCCTCGGCCGGCATGCAGTACGTGCAGCGCAGGTTGCACTTGTCGGTGAGCGAGACCCGCAGGTCGGTCGCGGTCCGACCGAAGCGGTCGAGCAGTCCCGGTGCCACGTCGTTCGTCGGCCGCGGGGGCAGCAGGGCGTCGGCGGAGGCCCGGCCGGGCATGGTGGGCAGTCCGAGCGAGACGGTCATCCGTCGAGGTTAAGCCCGCGGGGCCGAACGTGCGGTGTCCGGGGGAGGCGACCCGCGCCTCCGTTCGCTCACCGGCGCACGGCGCCCGGCGTCGGAGGTTCGTCCGACGACGTCCGCGGCGTGCGCGAGTCCGCGCATTCGGAACTAGGCTCCCCTTCATGACGCAGATACGGATCAAGGATGCTGCGGCGTTCCTCGGCGTGAGCGACGACACGGTGCGTCGCTGGATCGACCTCGGACTGCTCGAGAGCGTGAAGGACGACGCCGGGCGCGGCGTGGTCGACGGCCTCGCGCTCGCGACGCTCGCCCGGAAGAACGCCGTCCTGCCCGCCGACCCGTCCGAGGTGGGGCGCTCGGCGCGCAACCGCCTGGTGGGCGTCGTCACCGAGATCACGGCCGACCGGGTCATGGCCCAGGTCGAGCTGCAGTGCGGCCCGCACCGCATCGTCTCGCTCATGAGCAGCGAGGCCGTCCGCGAGCTGGGCCTCGAGCCCGGCTCGGTGGCCATCGCCGTCGTGAAGGCCACGACGGTCATCATCGAGACCCCCGGCGGGAAGGCCTGACCCATGAGAAGGACCCCCACGATCGTCGCGGCGTTCGCTGGAACCGTCGCGCTGGCGACCTCGCTCGCCCTGACGGGCTGCTCGGGCGCGACCGTCGACCCGGCGACCAGCGCGACCCCGACGGCCTCCGGCTCGGCGCTCGACGGCTCGATCACCGTCTACGCCGCTGCTTCGCTGAAGACCACGTTCACCGAGCTGGCCGACGAGTTCGAGAAGGCCCACCCCGGCACGACCGTCGAGCTGACCTTCGCGGGCTCGTCCGATCTCGTCACGCAGATCACCGAGGGCGCCCCCGCGGACGTCTTCGCCTCGGCCGACGAGAAGAACATGGCGAAGCTGACCGACGCCGGACTCGTCGACTCGTCGGCACCCGAGGACTTCGCCACGAACGTCCTCACGATCGCGGTGCCGCCGTCGAACCCGGCCGGGGTCGGCGACTTCGCCGACCTCGCGAAGCCCGACGTGAAGACCGTGATCTGCGCCGCTCAGGTGCCGTGCGGGGCGGCGACGGCGACGGTCGAGAAGGCCACCGGGGTGACGATCTCGCCGGTCAGCGAGGAGTCGTCGGTGACCGACGTGCTCGGCAAGGTCACCTCGGGTGAGGCCGACGCCGGGCTGGTCTACGTCACCGACGTCGAGGCCGCCGGCGACAGTGTGCAGGGCATCGACTTCCCCGAGGCCGACCAGGCCGTCAACACGTACCCGATCGCCCCCGTGACCGACACGGCGAACCCGGCGGTGGCCGAGGCGTTCGTCGCCTTCGTCACCGGCGAGATCGGGCAGGGCGTCCTGCAGGACGCCGGCTTCGGCACGCCGTGACGTCGGCCCCGTGACACGCCGTCCCCTGTCGCCCCGGCCCGGTGCGACCCGACCCGAGTCCACCCGACGCGTCCTCCGTCGACGTCGCCGGGCGTACGCGAGCGTCCCGGCGTGGGTCGCGGTCGTCGCGGCGCTCGGCGCCGCTTTCGTGCTGCTGCCCCTCGTCGCCATGGTGTCGAGGGTCGACTGGGCCGAGTTCGTGCCGCTGGTCACGTCCGAGTCGTCGGTCGCCGCGTTCTGGCTCAGCTTGCGCACCTCGGTCGCGGCGACCCTGATCTGCGTCGTGCTGGGCGTCCCCATGGCCGTCGTGCTGGCCCGCACCGAGTTCCGCGGCCAGAAGGTGCTGCGGTCGCTCGTGCTGCTGCCTTTGGTGCTTCCGCCCGTCGTCGGGGGCATCGCGTTGCTCTACACCTTCGGACGCCGCGGCCTGCTCGGTCAGACCTTCGACGCGCTCGGCGTGACCATCGCGTTCTCGACCACGGCGGTCGTGCTGGCCCAGACCTTCGTCGCCCTGCCCTTCCTGGTGCTGAGCCTCGAGGGGGCCCTCCGCACGGTGGGCACGCGCTACGAGGCCGTCGCGTCCACCCTCGGGGCCCGGCCCACGACCGTGCTGCGGCGGGTCACCCTGCCGCTCGTGCTGCCCGCCCTCGTCTCGGGAGCCGTGCTGTCGTTCGCGCGGGCCCTCGGCGAGTTCGGTGCGACGCTGACCTTCGCCGGGTCGCTGCAGGGTGTCACGCGCACCCTGCCGCTCGAGATCTACCTGCAACGCGAGACCGACCCCGACGCCGCCGTGGCGCTGTCGCTCGTGCTCGTCCTCGTGGCGGTCGTCGTCGTCGCCCTCGCGCACCAGGCCGGCCGGCCGGCCGGTGTCGCCACGAGGAGGCGCGGGTCGTGACGCTCGAGTTCGCGGCGGTCGTCGAGGACCGCGGCTTCGACGTCGAGTTGACCGTCGGCGAGGGTGAGACGGTGGCCGTCCTCGGCCCGAACGGTGCGGGCAAGTCGACGCTGCTGGCGTTGATCGCGGGCCTGCTGCGACCCGACCACGGCACGGCCCGGCTGGGTGACCGCGTGCTCTTCGACGTCGACGGCCGAGGACGCGGGCCCGCGCTGCGGCCGCACGAACGTGGCATCTCGATGCTCGCGCAGGACGCCCTGCTCTTCCCGCACCTCAGCGCCCTCGACAACGTCGCGTTCGGCCCGCGCAGCGCCGGCGTGCCGCGCCACGAGTCCACCCGTCGCGCGGCCGACTGGCTCGCTCGGGTCGACGCCACGGCGCTCGCCGATCGTCGACCGGCGCAGCTCTCGGGCGGCCAGGCGCAGCGCATCGCCGTCGCGCGGGCCCTGGCGGCGGGTCCCGACCTTCTGCTGCTCGACGAGCCGATGGCCGCCCTGGACGTGTCGGTCGCGCCCGCCCTGCGACGGACCCTTCGCGACGTCCTCGCCGACCGCACGGCGGTCGTCGTCACACACGACGTCCTCGACGCCTTCACCCTGGCCGACCGGGTCGTCGTGATCGAGGGCGGTCGGGTCGTCGACGTCGGCCCCACGCGTGCGGTCCTCGAACGCCCGACCACACCGTTCGCCGCCGGGCTGGCGGGTCTCGACCTGCTGACCGGCACGGCTCACGGGGGAGGCGTCCGGCTCGACGACGGCACCCTGCTGGCCGCCCGCTCCGCCGACGCGCTCGCGACGGGGGCGGCGGCGGCGGTGGCCGTCCGGCCGAGCGCCGTGCGCGTGACGACGGGGGCCGCTCCGGGTCCGACACCACCCGCGAACGTCCTCGATCTCGTCGTCACCGACCTCGAACCCCGTGGCGACGTCGTCCGGGTCCGCGCCGGCGGCGTCTCGGCCGACGTCCTGCCGGCCGTGGTCGCCACCCTCGACCTCGTGCCGGGCAGCCTCGTCCGGTTCTCGTTCGACGCCGAGGACGCCGTCGCCTACCTGGTCTGAGTGGTCCTGGGGCTCGACGACGGGTCGGACCGTCGGTGTCCGACGACCCGACGCACCCGGTCGACGTCGCGCTCGATGCCGTCGAGCAACCGGTCGGTGAACCCGGGCCCGGCCCGCCGGAGCGTCACGAGCAGGATGACGAGCACCGCCGAGGCGAGTGACGCGCGCTGCAGCGCCATGCCCGGCTCGAGCTGGCGGACGAGCAGCGCGAGCGGGATCGCCAACCACTCGACCCGCCCGGTCAGCGCGACGAACGGCACCAGCAGCAGCGCGTACCAGGGGTAGCGCGGGCTGACGGTGACGAGCGTCACGCCGATCATCACGAGCTGCCCGAGCCACGGGTCGTGCGCCGGGGTCTTCACCCACACCAGCACGACCGTGACGCCGACGATCAGCACGGCGACCGGCGTCGTCCAGGCGTCGGGCAGGAAGGCCGACAGGAACACGAACCGGGAGCCGTCCTCGTAGCCCTCTTCGGTCAGGTACCCCGGCAGGTACCCCAGCACACCCCACCCGGTCATCGCGACGTAGGGCACGTAGAGGACGGCGAAGGTGACGACGGAGGCGCTGATCACCTTCCAGGGCTGCCCGCGCAGCAGGGCGGGTGCCGCGATCACCGGGATGAGCTTGGTCGCGATCGCGGCTCCGAGCGCGATGCCGCCGCGGAAGCGCCGACCGGTCGCGACGAGCAACGACGCGGCGACCACGAGCACGGCGCCGAGCAGGTCGACATGCGAGTTGGTGATGCCCTCGCCGACCACGAGCGGGCACCAACCCCACAGCGCCGCCCAGCGCGGGTCGAGACCTCGACGACGCAGCGTCGCCAGCAGGGCGAGGGTCGTGCCCAGCACGAGCACGAAGCCCATGGCCTGCAGCGGGAAGAACCCGGCGTCGGGGCCGACCACGGCGGACACCGCCCAGAAGTACAGCTCGGCCATCGGTGGGTAGATCGTCGGCACGTCGGGCCGGTTGATCAGCGTGCAGACGACGTCGCCGGTCTGGCTGTCGTAGGCGCGGTGCACCTGGCGGTCGGGCTCGCCGCAGCGTTCGCCGATCGTGCCGTCGTCGCGCGTGAACGGCGTCGACTCGGGGAAGATCCACGCCGGCCGCAGGTCGCGCAGCTCGCCCGCGTCGGGCGTGTACTCGTAGGGCGAGACGCCGGCGGTCTGCACGATCCCGTCCCAGGCGTAGCGCGCCGGGTCGGTGCTCGTGTTGGGCACGCCGGTCAGGCCCGCACCACCGACCAGGGCCGTGCCCGCGATCACGAGTGCCGTGACGTGTCGCACGGGCACCCGCCGCAGCAGCACGAAGGCCACGGCGAACAGCGCCCAGCAGACGGCGGTCCAGACGACGAAGTCGGTGCGCAGCTCTTTCATGAGGAATCCGACGTTCACGACGCCCCAGGCGATCGCCCCGGCCAATCCGAGGACGGCAACGGCCGCGAACACAGTACGCACGCCCCCAGTCTGGCCGAATCGGCCCTGGGAGTCCGTCCGAGTCGTGCGCATCGGAGATGATGAGCCACATGAGACGACCGACACCATGAGGCGCCTGCTGTACGAGGCGCGCCGCGCGGCCTCGTCACCGAACCGCAACGCCCGGTCGGCGACCGTCTTCGGCCGCCTCCTCGGCGCCGCGTTCGTCATCTGTCTGCTGACCGGCCTCTACAGCCACTTCCTGCAGGAGCCCCTCGACGGGATGCGATTCCCGACGAGTCCCGTCTGGCTCTACCAGGTCAGCCAGGGCGTGCACATCACCGCCGGCATCGCCTGCATCCCGCTGCTGCTGGCGAAGCTGCACTCGGTGTTCCCGCAGCTCTTCCAGCACCCGCCGATCAAGCACCCGGTCGACGTGCTCGAGCGCGCCTCCATCGCCCTGTTCGTCGCGGCGACGATCCTGCAGCTCGTCACCGGCCTGCTCAACACGTACCAGTACTACCCGTGGCCGTTCCCGTTCAAGCAGGTGCACTTCGCCCTGTCGTTCGTCATCATCGGCTCGCTCGCGATCCACATCGCGGTGAAGCTGCCGCTGATCACCCGCTACTGGCGGGCGCGCGACAGCTACGACGACGACGGACGCTTCGTCGAGCCGTCGGCCGAGCTGGACGAGGCCCGCGCCGCGTTCGTGGCCGAGAGCGAGGCGACCGCCGAGCTCGCCCGCTTCCGTGCCGTGCGCGACGCCGACGCGACGCGACGCGACCGTGATCCGCACGCCGCGCCTCCTGCTCCCGCCCGGGGGCTGACCGGCCGGTTGACGCGCTGGATCGACACCGCGCACGAGGTCGACCGCGAACCGGGGCGGGCGCGCGTGTCGCGCCGCGGCTTCTTCACCGCCGCCGGCGTCGCCACCGGGGGAGTCGTCGCGCTCACGGCCGGGCAGTCCTTCGCCCCGTTCTCGCCGCTCAACGCCTTCGCGCCGCGGCAGCGCGGCCTCGGCCCGAACGACCTGCCGATCAACCGGACGGCCGCCGCGGCCCAGGTGCTCGAGACGGCCATGGACCCCGACTGGCGGCTCGACGTCGTGGTCGGCGGCGTCGCGACCTCGTTCACGCTCGACACGCTGCGCGGGTTCGACGGGGCGGACGAACGCCTGCCGATCGCCTGTGTCGAGGGGTGGAGCCAGACCGGCGCCTGGCGCGGGGTCCGCCTCGTCGACCTGCTGGCCGCCGCCGGAGCCCCGACCGACCACGGCCTGCGGCTCACCAGCCTCGAGAAGAAGGGGGGCTACCGCGTGACCGAGATGGGCCCCGAGTACGCCTCCGACCCGCGCACCCTCGTCGCCCTCGAGCTGAACGGCGAGCCGCTCAGCATCGACCACGGCTACCCGGCACGCATGATCGCCCCGGGACGTCCCGGCGTGCTGCAGACCAAGTGGCTCAGCTCGATCGAGGTGCTCTCGTGACCGCGCGCGTCCCCTCGGCCGCATCGAGCGCAGGAGGCGCGGGCACGTCGCGCACCGTCCGCGTCGTGCGCGGGGTGCTGATCGCCCTCGGCGTCGCCCTGATCGGCCTCGGCGGCTGGGTGCTCACCGACACCGTCAACCCGAACCGGTACGGCGGCCTGCTGCTCTGGCTCGCCGGCTCCGTCGTCGTGCACGACGCCGTGCTCGCCCCCGTGGTGGCCGTCGTCTCGCTGGTCGTGCGAGGGACCGGTCGTCGAGTCCGACCCGCGGTCCTCTGGATCGTGCAGGGCGCGGTCGTCGTCGGGGCGATCTTCTCGCTGATCGTGGTGCCCGAGATCGTCGCGAAGGCGAAGGGGCCGAAGAACGACACCGTGCTGCCGTTCGACTACGGTCTGCGCCTGACCGTGCTCTGGCTCGTGATAGCGGCCCTGACCGCCGGACTGGTGGCGCTCTACCTGGCGCGCAGGCGGCAGAAGGTGCGTCCGTCGACCGACCAGGTCTGAGCGATCCGCAGGCCGGACCGCTTCGCGTGGCGGTGCAGGGCCTCGCGGCCGACCTCGGCCCAGGGGAAGGTCGCGCTGGCGTGACCCTGGTCGTCGACCACGTGGGCCTCGTAGCTGTCGTCGAGCGACGCCTCGGGGGCGGTCTCGACGACGATTGAACCGGTGGTGGTGAGGATCTCGGCGCAGCGGGTCAGCAGTGCCGTCGGGTCGCCGCCGATGCCGACGTTGCCGTCGAGCAGCAGGGCGAGGTTCCACTGGCCCTCGCGGGGCAGCGGGTCGAAGACCGAACCACCGGCCACGGGCAGGCCGGCCTCGCGGGCCATCGCGACGGCCGTGGGCGAGACGTCCAGGCCGAGCACGGTCAGGCCGCGCTCGACGGCGGCACGCACCATGCGGGCGGGCCCGCAGCCGATGTCGAGCACCGGGCCGGTCTCGTCGTCGAGGGTCGTGAGGTCGGCGGCGTCGGCGTCGGCGCTCCAGCGCGCGACGTCGAACGCTTCGTCGGCGTCCCCGTCGGCCGGGGGCGACGCCGGGCGTCCGGCACCGCCGGTCGCGCGGACGAGTTGCAGGAGTCCCTCGTGACGCAGGGCGCGCGCGTACGGCTCCGCGCCTCCTGATCCGAAGGTGGCGGGTCGGTCGGGGGCGATGGTCACGAGGTGACCCCTTCTGTGGCGGGATCGGTCGTGCGGGCGACGCCGTTCGTGGTGGTGGGGGCAGTGGCCTCGGCGTGCCGCAGGGCGGCGGCGAACCTGCTGTCGGGTGCGGTGGCCGCGACGAGTCGGGCGTCGTCGATGGTGTCGACGTCGACGAGTTCGGGCAGCATGCGCACGGTCAGTCCGGCGTCGGCGAGTCGGCGGAGCTGGTGGGCACCCGTGTCGTCCCGCGACATCGGCACGCCGCGCAGCAGGTCGCCGGTCGGCCGGGCGAGGCCCAGGGCCCAGAAGCCGCCGTCGTTCGCCGGGCCGAACCAGGCGTCGACGTCGTCGGTCCACGCCTCGAAGACGGGAGCGAGGGCCTCGACCGTCACCTGGGGGGTGTCCATGCCGATCAGCACGGTCTTCCCGTCGACCTCGTCGAAGAGGGCGCCGAGGCGTGCGTCGAGGTCGCCACCGATCTGAGGGATCACATCGAAGTCTTCGGAGCCGACGGGCATGCGGTTGCCGTCGAAGAGCAACACGCGCCGCGTGGCCGGCAGTCGACGGGCCACGTCGAGGGTGTCCTGGATGGCGGCGGCGGCCACGTCGGCGGCCTGCTCGAGGCTGAGCGGGGGGTGCAGGCGCGTCTTGACCTTGCCCGGGATCGTCTCTTTCGCGATCACCACGAGGGTCGTCATCGGCCGACCTCCCGCAGCAGTCGGGACATGTCCTTGATCGCGACGGACGTGCCGCGGATGGTGCCGGTCACCTTGCTGCGGCCGACCCGGGGCGAGTACGGCGCGTCCTGTTCGACGATCCGCCAGCCGGCCTCGCTGGCGCGCAGCACCATCTCGAGCGGGTAGCCGCTGCGGCGGTCCTTCAGGTCGAGGTCGAGCAGTGCCCGGCGCCGGGCGACGCGCATCGGGCCGAGGTCGTGCAGGGCGACGCCGCTGGCCCTCCGCATCAGGTGCGAGAGGGCGAGGTTGGCGAGGCGGGCGTGCACCGGCCAGGCAGCCCGGGTGGTCGGGCGTCGACGGCCCAGGACGAGATCGGCCTCACCGGCCATCACGGGGGCGGCGAGGGCGACGAGGTCGGCGGGGTCCATCGAGGCGTCGGCGTCGCAGAACGCGACGTAGTCGGCCGTGGCGGCCTCGAGACCGGCGTGGGCGGCGCTGCCGAAGCCGCGCCGCGCCTCCTGCACCACCGTCGCGCCGTGCTCCGCGGCGACGCGGGCGGAGTCGTCGGTGGAGCCGTTGTCGACGACGATCGCGTGCCAGCCCTCGGGCAGGCGGCCGAGCACCCACGGCAACGCGCCTTCTTCGTCGAGACAGGGAAGCACGACGTCGACTCGGGGGCTGCTCATCCTCTCGACTGTACGGACGCGCTCCCATGAAGGTCATGGGAGCGGGCGGTGCGGGCCCCGAACGGGGGGAGTGGCCCTGCCCGCCTAGCGGACGACCGCGGCGCGCAGGGGGGCCGTGGCGAACTCGTGCATGCCCTGCTCGAAGGTCACGCTCGGTCGCCAGCCCAACTCGCCCTGCAACCGGGCCGACGACGCGGTGACGTGCCGCACGTCTCCTGCGCGGTACTCGCCGGTGACGACGGGCATCGGTCCGCCGGCCTCGCGAGCCAGGGCCTCGGCCATCTCGCCGATCGTGTGCACCGTGCCGCTGCCGACGTTGAACGCGCGGAACGTGTCGGCCGGTCGATCGGCGGTCCACTCGAGGGCCGCGAGGTTGGCGGAGGCGATGTCACGGACGTGGACGAAGTCGCGACGCTGGGCGCCGTCCTCGAACACGCGCGGTGCCTCGCCGCGTTGGAGCGCCGAGCGGAAGAGCGAGGCCACGCCGGCGTAGGGCGTGTTCTGCGGCATGCCCGGACCGTAGACGTTGTGGTATCGCAGGGCGGCGGCCCGACCGCCGGTGCTGCGCGCCCACGAGGTCGACAGGTGTTCTTGGGTGAGCTTCGTGATGGCGTAGACGTTGCGGGGGTCGAGCGGGGCCTCTTCGCTGATCAGCTGGGGCTCGAGCAGCTCGCCCGCCTCGTCACGCGGGTCGAAGACGCCGGCGTCGAGGTCGGCGATCCGGCGGGGTGCGGGGCGCTCGGTCGCGCCGGACGAGGTGCGGTAGCTGCCCTCGCCGTAGACGACCATCGACGAGGCGACGACGAGGCGGTCGACGCCGGCGCGGTCCATCGCCGCGAGCACGACGGCCGTGCCGAGCTCGTTCGACGAGACGTAGTCGGGGGCGTCCTGGAAGTCCACGCCGAGCCCGACCTTGGCCGCCTGGTGGCAGACCGCGTCGACGCCCGCGAGTGCCCGGTCGACGGTCTCGGCGTCACGCACGTCACCGTGCACGAAGTCGACGCGCGGATCGAGCGTCGGCTCGCCGCCGTGTACGTCTGGCCGAAGCGAGTCGAGCACGCGCACCCGCCAGCCGCGGTCGAGCGCGAGGTCGACGATCGCCGATCCGATGAAGCCGGCCCCGCCGGTGACGAGCAGCAGGCCCGCACCGTCGGTGGACGCAGCGGACGCGGCGGACGAGGAGGCGCGGGTGGCGTTCACAGCGCGGCCTTCCGACCCGAGACGGGCCGTGAGAGCACCTCGGCCACCGCGTCGGGTGGCATCAGCTCACGCGGGGAGTAGTCGTCGGGCATCGCGGCGACGATCGACTCGATGGCCGCGACGATGCGCGGCTGGGCGGCCGCCAGTCGTTCGAAGACGAGCGAGGCGCTCACGGCGTCGGCGTCGGGCGCGTCGCCCTCGGCCGGGGCCAGGCCGGCGTCGCTGTCGGTCACGTACGAGATGTTGACGGCTCCCATGCCGAGTTCGAGGGTGAGCGGGATCTCGGGGTACATCGTCATGTTGACCGTGTGCGCCCCCGCGGCCCGGAACCACAGCGACTCGGCCCGGGTCGAGAACCGCGGCCCCTGGATCACCACGCAGGTGCCGGTCGCGGCGAACGGCTCGCCCTGTGCCTCGAGGGCCTCGATCGCGGCGGCCCGCAGCACGGGGTCGAACGGGTCGGCGGCGATCAGGTGCTGCACGTGGCCCTCGACGTCGAAGAACGTGTCGCGTCGTCCCCAGGTGCGGTCGATGAACTGGTCGGTGACGACCATGGTGCCCGGGGCGACGTCGGGGCTGACCCCGCCGACCGCCGACGACGACACGACGGCCTTCGCCCCGAGCGACGCGAGCGCCCACACGTTCGCCCGGTAGTCGATCAGGTGCGGCGCGACCGCGTGGCCCGCGCCGTGCCGGGTGAGGAACGCCACGCGCCTGCCACCCAGCTCGCCGATCGTCACCTCGCTCGAGGTCGGGCCGTAGGGCGTCTCGACGACGTGCCGGGTCGCCTCGCCCTCGGCGAAGAGCGAGTACAGCCCCGATCCGCCGATGACGGCGACGTCGACGCGCGGCGGCCCCGAGGAGGCGCGGGTGGGCTGGGGGACGTCGGTCTCGGTCGCGGGGTCGGTCACCCCCGATACGCTACTGACCATCGCCCGAGAGGAACCGCGTGCGCACCATCGAGACCCACCTCGCCGAGGTCACGGCAGTCGTCGAGGCCGCCGTGCGGGCCCGGCCGGTCGACGCGCTCGTGGTCAGCCCCGAGGCGCTCGCCGCCCGCTCCGACCGATACCGCGACCGCGTGCTCGCCGCCGACGTCGTCGCCCCGATCGACCTGCCGCCTTTCGCCAACTCGCAGATGGACGGCTACGCCGTCTCGACCGCCGGGCTCGACCCGGCCGGTCCCACGACCCTGCAGGTCGCGGCGCGCATCCCCGCCGGGCGGGCCGCTCCCGACCTCGGCGCCGGCACCGCCGCCCCGATCATGACCGGTGCCGCCGTCCCCGCCGGCGCCGACGCGATCGTGCCCATCGAGAAGGTCTCGCCCGACGCGTTCCCTCCCGTCGGGGTCGACGCCGTCGTCGAGGTCCCGGCGGGTGTCACCGCCGGGGCCTTCGTCCGCGCCGCGGGCAGCGACGTCGCCGCGGGCTCCGTGCTCTTCGCGGCCGGGACGCGACTGACACCCGCCCGGTGGGGCGTGCTCGCCGCCTCCGGGATCGACGCGGTCGAGGTACGGAGCCGCCCGCGCCTCCTGCTGGTCTCGACCGGCGAAGAGCTCGCCGCACCCGGTGCCCCCCTCGGGCCCGGCCAGATCCACGACGCGAACGGCGTCGCCCTGGCCGCGGCGCTCGCCGAGGTCGGCGTGATCGTCACGACCGCCCGGGTGACCGACGACGCGGCGGCCCTCGTCGCCGTCGTCGCCCGCCACGCCGCCGAGGTCGACCTCGTGCTGACGAGCGGTGGGGTCAGCGCGGGGGCTTACGAGGTCGTCCGTGACGCGTTCGAGGAGTCGGGCGTCACCTTCGGCTCGGTCGCGATGCAGCCCGGCGGTCCGCAGGGCTGGGGCACCGTCCGCGTGCACGACCGCGAGCTGCCCGTCGTCTGCTTCCCCGGCAACCCCGTCAGCTCGCTCGTGTCGTTCGAGGCCTTCCTGCGCCCCGCCCTGCACGGCGTCACGGGCGTCGGACTGCCCCGACGGCGGTGGACCGTGCCCATGGCGCACCCCGTGGACTCTCCGGTCGGCAAGCACCAGCTGCGTCGCGGACGGGTCGACGTCGACGGCCGCGCCCACCTCGTCGGCGGGCCCAGCTCGCATCTGCTCGCCGCCCACGCCGAGGCCACCGTGCTCGTCTCGATCCCCGTCGGGGTCGACCGCGTCGACGAGGGCGACCGGGTCGAGGTCTGGGCGCTCGACGATCCCGCCCCCCACGAGAAGGCCGACCGATGACCGAGACCCCGCCGGCCGACGTGTCGCAGACCGACGTGTCGCAGACCGACGTGCCGCAGACCGACACCGCGCTGTCCGACACCGCGCTGTCCGACACCCCGCTCTCGCACGTCCGCGACGACGGCACCGCGCACATGGTCGACGTAACCGGCAAAGCCGAGACGAAGCGCATCGCGACCGCCCAGGCCGTGCTGACCACCCGGCCCGACGTGATCGCGCGACTGGTCGACGGCTCGCTGCCGAAGGGCGAGGCCCTCGGCACCGCCCGCATCGCCGGCATCCTGGCCGCCAAGCAGACGCCGACCCTCATCCCGCTCTGTCACCCCCTGCCGCTCGGCGCGATCACCGTCGACTTCGAGACCACCGAGGCGCAGGTCACCGTGATCGCACGCGTCTCGACCCGGGGCGTCACCGGGGTCGAGATGGAGGCCCTGACCGCCGCGTCGGTCGCGGCCCTGACGCTGTTCGACATGATCAAGGCGGTCGACGCGCTCGCCGTCATCGGCGAGATCAAGGTGCTCGACAAGCAGGGCGGCAAGTCGGGGGACTGGTCGCGATGAGCAACACCTTGGACGAGCCGGGCGACGTGCCTACGGCAGACGTAGCCACGGCCGACGGGACCGTTCGGCGTCGGGCGGTCGTCGTCGTCGCCTCCACCCGCGCGGCCGCCGGCACGGCCGACGACACGACCGGCCCCGTCATCCGCGACTGGTTCGTGGCGCGCGGCTGGCTGGTCGAGGGCCCCGTCGTCGTGGCCGACGGCGAACCGGTCGGGGCGGTGCTCGAGGCCGCCCTCGAGTGGGGCGTCGACGCCGTCGTCACCACCGGTGGCACGGGCGTCTCGCCGACCGACGCGACCCCCGAGATGACCCTGCCCCTGCTTGACCGCGAGCTGCCCGGCATCGCCGAAGCGCTCAGGAGGCGCGGCGCGGTCTCGACGCCGCTGGCCGTCCTCTCCCGTGGGCTCGCGGGCGTGGCCGGCGGCACCTTCGTCGTCAACCTGCCCGGTTCGCGCGGCGGGGTGCGCGACGGGCTCGCCGTGCTCGACGACGTCCTCGACCACGTGGTCGACCAGCTGCACGGGGTCGACCACGCCCAGAACCGCCATCCCAGTCCCGAGGGGGCCGCATGACCGCCGACGATCCGACCCTCCTGCCCGGCGGGGAGCCCGCCCGGGAGGCCGGTGCGGCCACGGGCTCCGGCGCGCCGATCGCACCCGCCGCAGCATCCGCCTCCGAGCGCGTGCTGCTCGCCCGCGTCGTCGACGTGACCGTGTCGGTGGCCGAGTGCTCCGCGCTCGTGACGAGCCGCGCCTCCGGGGCGGTCGTGACCTTCGAGGGGGTCGTCCGCGACCACGACGAGGGGCGCGGCGTCGAGGCCCTGCACTACGAGGCGCACCCGACCGCGACCGAGGTCATCCGCGAGGTCGCGCTGGCCGTGGCCGAGGCGCACCCCGAGGTCGCGATCGCGGTCGAGCACCGGTACGGCGACCTCGTCGTGGGCGACGTCGCCCTGGCCTGCGCCGTGGCGTCGGCCCACCGCGCCGAGGCGTTCGCGGCCTGCGCCGCCCTCGTCGACGAGGTCAAGGCCCGCACCCCGATCTGGAAGCGTCAGGAGTTCACCGACGGCTCGGACGAGTGGGTGGCGTCGCTGGGCTGACACCGGCGGCGCACCAACGAGTCGGCCGCCCGGCCCGGGCCGTCTACGCTTCTGTGGTGGCTCATCTACTCGGCGCAGAAAACCTCCGTCTCGAATTCCCGACCAAGGTCGTCCTCGACGGGGTGACCCTCGGCATCGACGAGGGCTCCCGCATCGGTGTCGTCGGCCGCAACGGCGACGGAAAGTCGACGCTCATGTCGGTGCTCGCCGGCCGGCTCGAACCGGACGACGGCCGCGTGACGACCCGCCGCGGCCTGACGATCGGCATGCTCGACCAGCGGGACGTGCTGCCCGAGGGCGCCACGGTCGGCAGCCTGATCGTCGGCGACCGCGACGAGCACGAATGGGCCGGCGACGCGCGCATCCGCGACGTCATCTCGGGGCTCGCCACCGACATCCCGTGGGAGGCGCGGGTCGAGGACCTCTCCGGCGGCCAGCGTCGCCGCGTGGCCCTCGCCACCCTGCTGGTCGGCGACTGGGACGTACTGTTCCTCGACGAGCCCACCAACCACCTCGACGTCGAGGGCGTCGCCTGGCTGGCGCAGCACCTCTCGCGCCGCTGGTCCCCGAACTCGGGTGCGCTCGTCGTCGTGACCCACGACCGGTGGTTCCTCGACGAGGTCTCGACCGACACGTGGGAGGTCCACGACGGCATCGTCGAACCCTTCGAGGGCGGCTACGCGGCCTACGTGCTGCAGCGTGTCGAGCGCGACCGCATGGCGTCGGCCTCCGAGTCCAAGCGCCAGAACCTGATGCGCAAAGAGCTCGCCTGGCTGCGTCGCGGCGCCCCGGCGCGGTCGACCAAGCCCAAGTTCCGCATCGACGCGGCCAACGAGCTGATCGCCGACGAGCCGCCCGTCCGCGACGCGGTCCAGCTGTCGCAGATGGCGACCGCGCGACTCGGCAAGGACGTCGTCGACCTGGTCGAGGTCGGTGTCTCGTTCGGCGACAAGCGCGTCCTGCAGGACGTCGAGTGGCGCATCGCTCCCGGCGAGCGCACCGGCGTGCTCGGCGTGAACGGCGCCGGCAAGTCGACGCTGCTCAAGGTCGTCACCGGGGCCATCACGCCCACCGAGGGGCGCGTCAAGCAGGGCAAGACGGTCAAGTTCGCGATCCTCGACCAGCAGCTCGCCGACCTGCACGAGGTCGCGCACGAGCGGGTCAACGACGTCATCGGGCGACAGCGCACCTCGTACGTCACCGGCGGCAAAGAGATGACGCCCGGGCAGCTGCTCGAGCGCCTCGGCTTCACCAGCGCCCAACTGCAGACGCCGATCAAGGACCTGTCCGGTGGCCAGAAGCGCCGCCTGCAGTTCCTGCTCATCCTGCTGAACGAGCCGAACGTGCTGATCCTCGACGAGCCCACCAACGACCTCGACACCGACATGCTCGCCGCGATGGAGGACCTGCTCGACGGCTGGCCCGGCACCCTGCTCGTCGTCTCGCACGACCGGTACCTGCTCGAGCGCGTCACCGACCAGCAGTACGCCGTGCTCGAGGGTCGCTTCCGGCACCTTCCCGGCGGCGTCGACCAGTACCTCCAGCTGCGTCGCGAGGCGACCCAGAACCAAGGAGGCGCGACCGACCGCCCGACGGCCGTCCAGGGGGCCTCGGCGTCGGTCGCGGCCTCGGCCGCCGCGTCGGGCCTGTCCGGCGCCGAGAAGCGCAACGCCGAGAAAGAGTTGGGCTCGATCGACCGCAAGCTGGCCAAGGCGTCGGGCGAGCGCGAGGCCCTGCTCGCGCAGTTCGCGTCGTTCGACCAGTCCGACTTCGACGGCCTGGCCGCGTTGCAGGCCAAGCTGACGGCGCTCGACCACAAGACGGGCGAGCTCGAGGTGCGCTGGCTCGAACTGAGCGAGCTGCTGGCGTAGGGCTTAGGGCGCGGGGCAGAAGCCGTTCAGCCGCCGAGCGTCAGGCTCAGCGTGCGCAACAGCTCGGTCAGCCGTCGACGGTCGTCGTCGCTGAGATCGCTGAGCAGGGCGTCCTCGGCCGTGACGAGTCGTTCGATAGCGGCGTCGACGGCGCGGCGCCCCTCGGTCGTCATCGTGACCAGGATGCCCCGGCCGTCGTTCGGGTCGGTGCGGCGTTCGACCAGGCCCCGCGCCACCAGCCGGTCGATGCGGTTGGTCATCGCGCCGCTCGAGACGAGGGTCTGCTGCAGCAGCGTCTTGGGGCTCAGCTGGTAGGGATCGCCGGCACGGCGCAGGGCCGAGAGCACGTCGAACTCCCACGACTCGAGGTCGCTGGCGTGGAAGGCCTCGCGTCGCGCCCGGTCGAGGTGCTTCGACAGACGACCCACGCGCGAGAGCACGTGGAGCGGCGCGAAGTCAAGGTCGGGTCGCTCGTGGCGCCACGCCTCGACGATCCGGTCGACCTCGTCCTGCTCGGGCATCCGCCCATCATGCCCGAGGCCGTCCTCGGACGCGGGAGGCGCGGGTGCGGCCCGGCGGGCACGTCACCCCTCGCGGTCACCTCGGTCGAGTCGCGGTCTGGCAGAATGGTCCGGCGCGCACGCGCGGTCCGCCATGGTGTAACGGCAGCACGACAGCCTTTGGAGCTGTTAGGTCTAGGTTCGAATCCTGGTGGCGGAGCCCCGAGCGTCGCAGGTCGCGGTCGGCTCGTCGGTCCCGTCCCGCTCCCGATCGTGGGCGCCCCGGCGTCCACCTGACGACGAGGACTCCCGTCATGTCGAAGACCAGCTCCGTGCCGCCCCTCCTCCGTGCCGCCCTGCTCGGCGTCCTCAGCGGGTCGCGCTCGGCGACGCCTCTCGCCGTCCTCGCCCTCAACCACGACGTCCAGGAGGCGCGGGGCCGGTGGCAGCGCTGGCGCCTGTTCCGCTCGCCCATCGGTCGCGGTGCCCTGGTGGCCGCCGGCGTCGGTGAACTGGTCGGTGACAAGCTCCCGGCCACGCCGAGTCGGGTCGGTGCCGGGCCGCTGTTCGGACGGGCGGTCTCCGGCGCCGTCGCGGGCATCGCGATGGCCGGCACCGGCCGCCCAGGCACCCCTGTGGCGGCAGCCCTCGCCGGGGCGTCCGGAGCCCTCGTCGGCAGCTGGCTCTTCTACCGGGCCCGGAAGGCCGTCGTCGAGAAGACCGGCGTGCCCGACGTCGTCGTCGCCCTCGTCGAGGACGCCGTCGCGATCTCGGGCTCGGTCGCCGTCGTCCGGTCGCGCTGACTCCTCCCCACCCCGTCGCGTCGACGGCCGCGTCCCCACGCCGGGCGGGTGACCCGCGGCCGCGTCGCCTCCCGTGGGAGGATCGGCGGTGATCACGCGCCACCCCTCACCAAGGAGCACCATGCCCGAACGCCAGCTCGCCGTCGTCGTCCTCGCCGCAGGGCAGGGCACGCGCATGAAGTCCTCGACCCCGAAGGTCCTGCACCGCCTGGCGGGGTTGCCGTTGATCCAGCACGTGCTCGAGAGTGCCGGCGCCCTCCAGCCCGACCACCTCGTCGCCGTGGTGCGGCACGAGCGCGACCTCGTCGTCGCGAGCGTGCTCGACACCGCCCCGCACGCCCTCGTGGTCGATCAAGACGACGTGCCCGGCACCGGTCGTGCCGTCGAACAAGCGGTGGAGGCGCTGCCCGCCGAGTTCACCGGCGACGTCGTGGTCGTCAGCGCCGACGTGCCCTTCCTCGACCACGCGACGCTCACGGCCCTGCTCGACCAGCACCGTGCCGCGTCCGCCTCGGCGACGCTGCTGAGCGCCGTGCTGCCCGACGCCACCGGCTACGGGCGGGTCGTCCGTCGCGACTCGGGCGACGTCGACCGCATCGTCGAGCACAAGGACGCCACCGTCGACGAGCGTGCCGTGCGCGAGATCAACTCGGGCACCTACGTCTTCACGGTCGACGCCCTGCGCACCCACCTGCCCCGCATCGGGTCGGCCAACGCGCAGAACGAGAAGTACGTCACCGACATGGTCGGCCTGCTCACCGGTGCCGGCGAGGTCGTCGCCGCCCGGGCGATCGACGAGACGTGGCGCCTCGAGGGCATCAACGACCGCGTGCAGCTCGCCGCCGCGGCCCGTCGCCTGAACGACCGCATCGTCGAGCACTGGCAGCGCGAGGGCGTCTCGATCGTCGACCCGCAGACCACCTGGATCGACCGCGACGTCTCCCTCAGCCCCGACGTCGAGCTGCTGCCCGGCACCCAGCTCCGCGGCGCGACGTACATCGCCCCGGGCGCGGTCGTCGGCCCCGACACGACCCTCGTCGACACCGAGGTGGGCGAGGGGGCGACGGTCAAGCGCACCGACGCGACCCTCGCGGTCATCGGTGCCCGCGCCTCCGTGGGTCCGTTCGCGTACCTGCGGCCCAACACCCTGCTGTCGGCCGACGGCAAGATCGGCACGTTCGTCGAGACCAAGAACGTGCAGATCGGCGCCGGGTCGAAGGTGCCGCACCTCAGCTACGTGGGCGACACCGAGGTGGGCGAGGGCTCGAACATCGGCGCCGGCACCATCACGGCCAACTACGACGGGGTGAACAAGCACCGCACCGAGGTCGGGTCGCACGTCCGCACCGGGTCGCACAACGTCTTCGTCGCCCCCGTTAGGATTGGCGACGGAGCGTACACAGGCGCCGGAACGATCGTCCGCAAAGACGTGCCGGCCGGTGCCCTGGCCTTGAGCATCGCTCCACAGCGCAATGCGAGCGGATGGGTCGAGGCGAACCGCCCCGGCTCGGCGGCTGCCGAGGCCGCCGCTCGTGCCGAACGAACGACCGACTGAACCCGGTCGGGTTGGCCCCTCGGGGCCGGAGAGCGAGTGACGTGTCCGGAATCAAGATCACCGGCGAGAACCGACTCGTTCTGATCTCGGGGCGTGCGCACCCCGAACTGGCCAACCAGATCGCCGCCGAGCTCGGCAGCGAGCTGATCCCGACCGACGCCCGCACCTTCGCCAACGGCGAGCTCTACGCCCGCTTCGACGAGAGCGTCCGCGGCTCGGACGCCTTCGTCATCCAGTCGCACTCGGCCCCGATCAACGAGTGGCTGATGGAACAGCTGATCATGGTCGACGCGCTGAAGCGGGCCTCGGCCAAGCGCATCACCGTCGTGGCACCGTTCTACCCGTACGCCCGGCAAGACAAGAAGGGCCGTGGTCGCGAGCCGATCTCGGCCCGGCTCGTCGCCGACCTCTTCAAGGCGGCCGGCGCGCACCGCATCATGAGCGTCGACCTGCACGCCCCGCAGATCCAGGGCTTCTTCGACGGCCCGGTCGACCACCTCTTCGCCATGCCCGTGCTGCTCGAGCACTTCCGCGCCAAGCTCGACAACACCACCCTGACCGTGGTCTCGCCCGACATGGGGCGCGTCCGCGTCGCCGACATCTGGAGCGAGAAGCTCGACGCCCCCCTCGCCATCATCCACAAGCGTCGTGACCCGCTGGTGCCGAACCAGGTCACCGTCCACGAGATCGTGGGCGACGTCTCGGGTCGTGTGTGCCTGCTTGTCGACGACCTGATCGACACCGGTCGCACCATCGTCAAGGCCGCCGAGGCGCTCAAGGCCGCCGGCGCGATCGGCGTCGTGGTCGCCGCGACCCACGCGGTCTTCAGCGACCCCGCCCCCGAGATCCTCAACAGCGAGTTCATCGATTCGGTCGTCGTCACCGACACCCTGCCGCTCACCGAGCACCAGAAGTTCGACAAGCTCGAGATCCTCCCCATCGCCCCGCTGATCGCGCGGGCCATCCACGAGGTCTTCGACAACGGCTCGGTCACCTCGATGTTCGACGGCGCCGCCTAGCCCCACCCCGCTGACGCTGGGCCGGTCGCCCCGCCGTCCGGCGCCGCCGCCCAGCCCTACCCCGCTGACGCTCGGCCGGCCGCCTCGCCGTCCGCCGCTCAGCCCCACCCCGCTGACGCTCGCCGGTCGCCTCGCCGCCGCCGCTCAGCCCCATCCCGCCCGTCGCTGTTCCGGCCGCCCCGCCGTCCGGTGCTGCCGCCTAGCCCCATCCTGCCCGCACTGTTCCGGCCGCCCCGATGTCCGGCGGCGCCGATTGACCGCGCCCGCTTCCGGCCGCTCCGCCCTGCCCGGTCTCCCACCCCAGTCACCCCCGCTCAGCCCGGCCCGGCCCGCTCGTCTGCGGTCGGCAACTCCGGAGTTCGGCTGCGCCGCGCCTCCTGCAGGCCGTTCCGGTGGTCGTTCGCCTGCGTTGTCGACGTGGGCGGGGTGGTGTGGGGGCTGCGTGGCGCGCCCGGTCTGTCCTATCGCAGTGGCGGCCCGGCTCGGCTCGGCTTGCGATGCCGCTTCGTCGTGATCGGCAACTCCGGAGTTCGGCTGCGCCGCGCCTCCTGCGGGTCGTTCCGGTGGTCGTTCGCCTGAGTTGCCGACCCGGGGGTGGGGTGGCGTGGAGCCGCGCGGTGCGCGAGCCGGGCCGGCCCATCGCAGTGGTGGCTCGGGTCGGCTCGGCTTGCGATGCCGCTTCGTCGTGGTCGGCAACTCCGGAGCTCGGCTGCGCCGCGCCTCCTGGGGGCCGTTCCGGTGGTCGTTCTCCTGAGTTGCCGACGCGGGCGGAGTGGTGTGGGGTCCTGCTGCGCGCGACGCGGAACGTCCCGTCGCCATGGCGGCCCGGCTCGGCTTGTGCTGCCGCTTCGTCGTGGTCGGCAACTCCGGAGTTCGGCTGCGCTGCGCCTCCTGCGGGCCGTTCCGGTGGTCGTTCTCCTGAGTTGTCGACGTGGGCGGGGTGGCGTGGGGGAGCCCCGAGGCCCGCTGCGGCGGGACGACGAGCGGGCGTGCCCGTCGACGCCGGCCGCCGCAGCGGCACCGCATCGACGGGCACGCCCGTCAGAACGCAGGAGGCGCGGTGAGCGCCCCCGGGGCATCCGTCAGTGGGTCGACGGCTCCGTCTCGATCTCGGACCGGTCGCCAGACCAGAGGGTGTGGAACGTGCCCTCTTCGTCGACGCGCTGGTAGGTGTGTGCCCCGAAGAAGTCGCGCTGCCCCTGGATGAGCGAGGCGGGCAGGCGTTCCGACGCGAGCGAGTCGTAGTACGACAGGGCCGACGCGAACCCGGGCACGGGGATGCCCGAGAGGGCGGCCTTGGCGACGATGCGGCGCCAGGCGTCCTCGCCGTCGCGGACGGCCGCGGCAAAATAGTCGTCCTCGAGCAGGGTCGCGATCGACGCGTCCTTCTCGTAGGCATCGACGATGCGGTTGAGGAACTGTGCGCGGATGATGCAGCCACCGCGCCAGATCTTGGCGATGGCGCCCTTGTCGATGTCCCAGTCGTACTCGTCGGCACCGGCGATGATCGCGTCGAAGCCCTGGGCATAGGCGACGATCTTCGAGGCGTAGAGCGCCTTCTGCACGTCGTCCTCGAAGCCGTCGCCGGCTTCCTGGATCGTGGGCCGTCCCTGCAGGGTCTTCTGCACGGCCGAGCGCTGGGCGGGTTTCGACGACACGGCCCGGGCGAAGACGGCCTCGGCGATTCCGCCGACCGGCACGCCCAACCCGACGCTGTTCTGCACGGTCCAGACGCCCGTGCCCTTCGAGCCGGCCTGGTCGACGATGGAGTCGACGAGCGGGCCGTCCGTCTTGGCGTCGGTCTGGCGGAGCACCTCGGCGGTGATCTCGATCAGGTACGACTCGAGTTCGCCCTTGTTCCACTCCTCGAAGACCGAGGCGATGGCGGCGGGCTCGTGGCCGCCGACCCGGCGCAGCAGGTCGTACGACTCGGCGATGAGCTGCATGTCGGCGTACTCGATGCCGTTGTGGATCATCTTGACGAAGTGGCCCGCGCCGTCGGCTCCGACGTGCGTGACGCAGGGTTCGCCCTCGGCCACGGCCGCGATCGACGCCAGGATCGGGCCGAGCGTCTCGTAGGCCTCCTTCGAGCCGCCGGGCATGATCGACGGACCCTTCAGGGCGCCTTCCTCGCCACCCGAGATGCCGGCGCCCACGAAGTTGAGTCCGCGCTCCTTGAGGGTGGCCTCCCGTCGGCGGGTGTCCTGGAAATTCGCGTTGCCGCCGTCGACGATGATGTCGCCCTCGTCGAACACGTCGGCGAGCTGGTCGATGACGGCGTCGGTGCCGCGACCGGCCTGCACCATGATGATCGCGGTGCGCGGCTTCTGCAGTGAGGCCGCGAAGTCCTCGATCGACTTCGAGGGGATGAACCCCGCGTCGCCGTGCTCGTCCATCAGGGTGTCGGTGCGCTCGGGGGAGCGGTTGTAGACGGCGACCGTGTTGCCCTCGCGGCTGGCGAGGTTGCGCGCCAGGTTCGAGCCCATGACGGCCAGGCCGACGACTCCGATGTTCGCCTGGGCGGTGGACTGCGATGCTGCTCCGTGTTCGGTCACGGTGCCTCCTTCTCGGTCGGTGGTGCCCGCAGACTATGCCTCGACGCCGAGCGTCCGACAGGCACCGTCCGTACCCCTCGGCGGCGGCTCACCTAGGGTTGACGCAACCGTTTCCCCGATCGAAGGCCGTCCGTGACCGACCACCCCCACCCCGCTCCCTTCCCGCCCGTCGTCGTGATGGGGGTCTCCGGATCGGGCAAGTCGACGGTGGGCGAGTTGCTGGCCGAGACCCTCGGCATCCCGTTCGTCGACGCCGACGACCTGCACCCCGAGGCCAACCGCCGCAAGATGGCCGAGGGGCACCCGCTCGACGACGACGACCGGTGGCCGTGGCTCCACATCGTCGCCGACCGCATCGCCGCGGCGGGCGACGACTCGGTGGTCGTGGCCTGCTCGTCGTTGAAGAAGGCGTACCGCGACGTCCTGCGCGAAGGCGACCCGCGCCTCCTGTTCGTCCACCTGACCGGCGTGCGCGACCTCGTCGCCCGTCGCCAGCGCGAGCGCAAGGGGCACTTCATGCCGCCCGGGCTGATGGAGTCGCAGTTCGCGACCCTCGAGCCGTTGGCCGACGACGAGGCCGGTTTCGAGGTCGACGTGCGTCCCGGCCCCGACGACGTCGTGGCGGCCGTCGTGGCCCACCTCGAGGCCGTGCGACGCGGCGAGCTTGAGCACTGACCGTGCGCCCTGGCGGGCGGACGAGGGCGCCCTCGCGGGCGGACGAACCGAGGAGGCGCGGGTTGGCGACACGCCCGGCCGACGTGTAGCCTAGGTAGCTGAACCTCGGCGAGGGGTGCTCCGGCACCCGTGATCGACGCGGTAGGCAGGCGCTCGGTGCTCAGGCACCACTCGTGCAGCGGTGATCGTCCCTCGGGCGGCGCCCCTCGGGTTGCGGGTCCTTCCTCACGCGATGCGCGTTCGAGTTGACACCGACCACACACCCCCGGGCCGTTCGCGGCCCCTGCAAGGAGACGACATGTCCGACCAGAACACCCTCAGCGCCCTCGTGCGCACCAGCTTCGGCAAGGGCGCGGCTCGCAAGATCCGTGCGAACGACCAGATCCCCGCGGTCATCTACGGCCACGGCACCGACCCTCAGCACGTCACGCTGCCCGGTCACGAGACCATGCTGATCACGCGTCGCGCCAACGCCGTCATCACGCTCGACATCGAGGGCACGAACCAGCTCGCCCTCGTCAAGGACATCCAGCGCGACCCGGTCAAGCAGACCATCGAGCACATCGACCTCATCGTCGTCCGCCAGGGCGAGAAGGTCACCGTCCAGGTCCCCGTGCACGTCGAGGGCGAGTCGGCTCCCGGCACGATCCACGTCGTCGAGCTCAACGTCGTCGAGCTCGAGGTCGAGGCCACCCACATCCCGCAGAACGTGGTCGTCTCGATCGAGGGCCTCGAAGAAGGCGCCCAGGTCTCGGCTGCCGACCTCGTGCTGCCCAAGGGCGCGACCCTGGTCAGCGAGCCCGAGACCCTCGTGCTCGCCGTCTCGGTGCCCCAGCTCGACCTGACGACCGACGCGGTCTCCGACGAGGACGGCGAGGCCGCCGAGGCCGAGGGCGACGTCGACTCCATCGAGGACGAAGAGCGCTCCGAGTAACACGGCACACCCCGAACACCCTGCCGGCGCAGACCCACTGAGAGAACGACGACCACGACGATGGCACTCGACGACCAGTGGCTCGTGGTCGGGCTCGGCAACCCCGGGCCCGGCTACGCCGGCAACAGGCACAACGTCGGGCAGATGGTGCTGGCCGAACTGGCCGACCGTCTGTCCGCCGGCTTCAAGAACCATCGCACGAACGCGACGGTCGCCGAGGGGCGCACCGCCCCCGGCGGCCCTCGCTTCGTGCTGGCCAAGCCCGCGACCTACATGAACGTCTCGGGCGGGCCTACGCAGGCCCTCCTGCGGTACTACGACCTCGACGTGTCGCGGCTGATCGTCGTCCACGACGAACTCGACATCGACTTCGACGTCGTCCGGCTGAAGCACGGTGGTGGCCACGGCGGCCACAACGGCATCCGCGACATTATCGCCGCCACCGGCTCGAACGAGTTCACCCGGGTGCGGGTCGGCATCGGCCGTCCCCCCGGCCGGCAACCCGCCGCCGACTTCGTCCTCAAGGACTTCTCGTCCACCGAGCGCAAAGAGCTGCCGTTCCTGATCGGTGACGCGGCCGACGCCGTCGAGATGATCGCGACCGACGGGCTCACGGCAGCCCAGCTGAAGTTCCACACCGCGAAGAGCTGACCGGCTCGCCGGATGCCGCCCGCCTCGGGCCCTGTCCCGGTGTCGCCGTCAGCGAACCCCGGCCGCGGTGTCGGTGGTGCCGCGTAACATCGTGCGGGTGATACTCGCGGGCTTGATCCAGGCGCTCTCGCGCGCCTCCACGTTCTCCGCGGCCCTCGACCGGGCCGCTCGCAGCACCGACTTCTCGGTCGTCGACGGCCTCCGCGTCCCGTTGCTCGCGGGCTTGCTCGACCGTCGCGAGGGTCCGCAGGCGATGCTGGTCGTCACCGCCACGGGCCGCGAGTCCGAGGCGGTCCGGGGGTCGCTCGACAGTTACCTGCCCGAGGCCGAGATCATCGAGTTCCCCGCGTGGGAGACCCTGCCGCACGAACGCCTCAGCCCCAGCGCCGAGACGGTCGGCAAGCGCATCCACGCCCTGCGACGCCTCGCCATCTGGCAGCGCGAGGCGGCCGAGGCGCCCGGCTCCGTGCGGCCGATCGTCGTCGTCGCCGGTGTGCGCGCGGCTCTCCAGCCGCTCAGCGACAACCTCGTCGAGCTCGACCCCGTGCGGCTCACCGTCGGAGAACGCGGGCACGACCTCTCGGGCATCGCCGTCCATCTCGTCGACCTGGCGTACGCCCGGGTCGACATGGTCACCCGCCGGGGCGAGTTCGCCGTCCGTGGCGGCATCCTCGACGTCTTCCCGCCCACGGCCGAGCACCCCGTCCGCGTCGACTTCTTCGGCGACGAGGTCGACCAGATCCGTCGCTTCTCGGTGGCCGACCAGCGCAGCCTCGACGGCGAGGTCTCGTCGGTCGAGCTGCCTCCGAGCCGCGAGATGCTGCTGACCGAGCCCGTCCGTCAACGCGCCCGCGAGATGCAGCACGAGTTCCCGAGCCTCTCCCAGATGCTCGCCAAGATCGCCGAGGGCATCCCGGTCGAGGGCATGGAGAGCCTGGCGCCCGCGCTCGTGCACCGGCTGGTGCCGGTGACGCACTACCTTCCGGCCGGCGCCTCCATCGTCGTCCTCTCGCCCGAGCGGGTGGTGTCGCGCGCGCAGAGTCTGGCCGACACCAACCGCGAGTTCCTGTCGGCCGCCTGGAACGCCGCGACCGCCGGTGCCGAGGCGCCGATCGACCTCGACTCGGGCGACTTCCTCAGCCTCCGCGACCTGCGGGAGGCGGCCGGCGACAGGTCGTGGTTCACGATGAGCGGCTTCGACTCGGGCGAGGTCCTGTCCGACGACGAGGCCGTCGCGTCGGCCGGTGACTACGTGCGGGTCGACGCCGCCGTCGTGCCGAGCTTCAGCGGCCACGCCGAGGGAGCCCTCGAGCACGTCGTCGAGCGCGTGCGTGACGGCTGGTCCGTCGTCGTCACGGCCCGCGGCACAGGCCTCGTCGAGCGTGCTCGCGACGTGCTCGCCGAGCGCGAGGTCGCCGCGCGCCTCGAAGAGAACCTGCCCGACACCCTCGAACCCGGTGTCGTCCACCTCGTGGCCGGTGGCGTCGAGGCCGGATTCGAGCTCTTCGAGTCCAAGATCGCCGTCCTCGGCGAGTCCGACTTCTACGGCCGTTCGGCGAACTACGACTCGCGTCAGGTGAAGAAGCTCGCGACCCGACGCAAGAACGTCGTCGACCCCCTGCAGCTCAAGCCGGGCGACGTCGTCGTGCACTCGACCCACGGCATCGGCAAGTTCCTCGAGCTCACCAGTCGCGAGGTGTCGAGCGGCGGGAAGAACGCGGTCAAGCACTCCCGCGAGTACCTCGTGCTCGAGTACGCACCCTCGAAGCGCGGTTATCCCGGCGACAAGCTGTACGTCCCGACCGACCAGCTCGACCTGCTCAGCCGCTACGTGGGGGGTGAGGCCCCGTCGCTCAGCAAGATGGGTGGCGGCGACTGGGCGGCCGCCAAGGGCAAGGCGCGCAAGGCCGTCCGCGACATCGCCGTCGAGCTCGTCAAGTTGTACTCGGCCCGCATGGCGAGCAAGGGCCACGCGTTCCCGCCCGACACCCCCTGGCAGCGCGAGCTCGAAGAGGCCTTCCCGTTCGCCGAGACCCCCGACCAGCTGACGACCATCGACGAGATCAAGGCCGACATGGAGCGCCCGATCCCGATGGACCGCCTGCTCTCGGGCGACGTCGGCTACGGCAAGACCGAGGTCGCCGTCCGCGCGGCGTTCAAGGCCATCCAAGACGGCAAGCAGGTCGTGATGCTCGTGCCGACGACCCTGCTCGTGAAGCAGCACTTCGACACGTTCAGCGACCGATTCGCCGGATTCCCCGTGCACCTCCGCAGCCTCAGCCGGTTCCAGACGGCCAAAGAGTCGAAAGAGACGATCGCCGGGCTCGGCGACGGCACGGTCGACATGGTCATCGGCACGCACCGGCTGCTCAGCGAGAGCATCTCGTACAAGGACGTGGGCCTCGTCATCATCGACGAAGAGCAACGTTTCGGCGTCGAGCACAAGGACGCCCTCAAGAAGCTCAAGACGAACGTCGACATCCTGGCCATGTCGGCGACCCCGATTCCGCGGTCGCTCGAGATGGCCGTGACGGGCATCCGCGAGATGTCGACCCTGGCCACCCCGCCCGAGGACCGCCACCCGATCCTGACCTTCGTCGGCCCCGAGAGCGACCGACAGAAAGCCGCGGCGATCCGGCGCGAGCTGCTCCGCGAGGGGCAGGTGTTCTACGTGCACAACCGCGTGTCGAGCATCAACCGCATCGCGGCCCAGATCGCCGAGCTGGTGCCCGAGGCCCGCGTCGCCGTCGCCCACGGTCAGATGGCCGAGTCGACGCTCGAGCAGGTCATGGTCGACTTCTGGGAGCGCAAGTTCGACGTCCTCGTCTCGACCACCATCATCGAGACCGGCCTCGACATCGCCAACGCCAACACGTTGATCATCGACCGGGCCGACAAGTACGGGCTCAGCCAGTTGCACCAGCTGCGCGGTCGGGTGGGTCGAGGCCGAGAGCGCGGCTACGCGTACTTCCTCTACGACGCCGACAAGCCGCTCAGCGAGACCGCCCAAGACCGGCTCGAGACGATCGCCGCCAACAACGAGCTCGGCGCGGGCATGCAGGTCGCCCTGAAAGACCTCGAGATCCGCGGGGCCGGCAACCTGCTCGGCGGCGAGCAGTCCGGGCACATCGCCGGTGTCGGCTTCGACCTGTACCTGCGCATGATCGGTGAGGCCGTCAGCTCGTTCCGCGGTGACGTCGCCGAGGGGCAGACCGAGCTGCGGCTCGAACTGCCGGTCGACGCCCACGTGCCCGAAGAGTACGTCGAGAGCGAGCGACTGCGCCTCGAGGCCTACCAGAAGCTCTCGACGGCCAGCTCGCCCACCTCGACCGACGACCAGATCGACTCGGTGCTCGACGAACTCACCGACCGCTACGGCGAGCCCCCGGCACCCGTGCTCGCCCTGATCGAGGTCTCGCGCCTGCGCCGCGCGGCCCAGAAGGCAGGCCTCAGCGAGGTGGTCGTCATGGGCAGCAACCTGCGTGTCGCCGGCATCGATCTGCCCGACAGCATGCAGGTCCGGCTGCAGCGCATGTACCCGGGTGCGCGGTGGTTCGCGCAGGCGAACGCCGTCAGCGTGCCCCTGCCGCGCGCTCACGGGCAGGCGCCGAGCGACGACGAGCTGATCGTCTGGGTCGAGCAGCTCCTGTCGGCGATCTACTCCGCCCCGGTCGCCCGTCCGGCGACCGACACGGCCGCGGCGAACTGACCGTGTCGACCCGGCGGGCGGGCGGCACCCCGGACGAGGAGGCGCGAGGCGGTCTCGAGCCCGGGGCAGGTGCCCGACTCGACGAGCTCGTCGGCGTGGTCGACGCCCTCCTTGCCGACGAGGGCGGGTGCGCCTGGAACAGGGCGCAGACCCCTCGATCCCTCGTGACCTACCTCGTCGAAGAGACCTACGAACTCGTCGAGGCGATCGAGGACGGCACCGTCGACGACCTCCGGGAAGAGCTCGGGGACGTGCTCTACCAGGTGGTCTTGCACAGCGCTCTGGCTGCGCGCGCCTCCTCGGGGTCGTTCGAGCTCGCCGACGTCGTCCACGACGTCGCCGAGAAGACCGTGCGGCGTCATCCTCACGTGTTCGGGGCCGACCGGGCCGACGGGGTCGACGACATCGTCCGTCTCTGGTCGGCGGCGAAGGCCGTCGAGAAGTCGCAGCGGACGAGTGCCTACGACGGTGTGCCGGTCGGGCAGCCGGCTCTCGCCCGGGCCCAGAAGCTCGACGCGCGTCGGGCGGCCGCGGGCGCGGCACGGCCTGCGGCGGATCATGTGCCGACCTCGACCTCGACCTCGACCTCGACGTCGGACTCGGACGACCCCGTCGCCCGAGCCGGGTCGAGCGAGCTCGCCTGGGGCAGGGCACTGCTCGCGCGGGTCGACGACGCCACCGACCGTGGCATCGACGCCGAGCGTGCCCTTCGGGCGGCCGTGCGCGAACGCGAGACGCTGCTTCGGCGAGATGAGGCGGGGCCGGCCCAGACTGGACCGGCCGAGGCGGGACCGGCCCAGACTGGACCGGCCCAGACTGGACCGGCCCAGGCGGGACCGGCAGAGCACGAATCGTCCGAACATGAGGCATCTGAGGACGCCCCGGACGAGCAGGTGCCCCCTCAACCCGAATGAGGGGGCACCTCGGCGTCGCCTGCTCAACCCGAATGAGCGGCGAGGCCGGCGCTCGTCCACCAGCGGATCGGCCCGAGGGGCAGCGACCCGGCGGAGACTGAGTGGTGTCATCAATGTAGAGGATGAGTCCTGACATGTCAAAAGACGACATGTCGGTCCGCCGATCGTCCGGGTTCGGGGCGTCCCGAGGGCGCTGAGGCTGTCGGTCGACCGACCGGTCGGCCACGGCAGACGTCTGTTATGGTCCACTACGACGACGGCGACCGCGCAGGGCGAGTACGACTCGTCGGCACGAAGGAGCGGCACCATGCCTCGCAAGCCTGATCCCACCCGCAAGCCCGAACTCCTCGGTCAGATCCTCGAGCACCTCCGGGGTCGTTCCCTCGCCACCGTGTCGTTCCGCACCTTGGCCGAGGCTCTCGGGGTCAGCACGTACGTCTTCGTCTACCACTTCGGCAACCGGGCAGAGCTCGTCGCCGAGATCGTCCGTGCCGTCGTCGCCCGCAACGACGCCCTGCTCACGGTTGCGGTCTCGGAGCTCGATCGCGAGGCGTTCAGCAAGCACCTGGCGAAGGTCTGGCACGACGTCTCCACCGAGCGGGGACGTGACCTGCATCGCCTCGAGCTTGAGGCGGCTCTGCTCGAGACCGTGGCGGGCGAGGCCGATGGCACCGCCCGCGGGGCGGTCGGTCGGTGGGTCGACCACGTCGCCGACTGGCTCTCGGCGAACGCGGTGCCGCCGGCGGAGGCCAAGGTCGCGGCGCGGGTCTTCGTCGATGCGCTCTTCGGTCTGCAGTACGACGCCATCGTCTCGGGTGACGGACGTCGAGCTTCCGCGGCGTACAAGCAGGCGGTTGAGATCCTGGTCTCGCGCGTCCCTCAGCGCTGACCTGGCTGGCTCGGGTCACGGAGGGGGAGGGGCCTGATGGTCTCGGCAGGGTGTCCGGTGAATCGGAGCCGGGCCGAGCGCATGGCGCCCGACCCGGCCCGGGCCCTCACCGCAGGGAAGGGAGGGCCTCGAGGTGTGACCGACACGCAACCCGATTCGCGCCGACCACCCGAAGAAACCCTAACGTAGAATGTGACATGCCTGCAAGTCGGTCCCGACGTCGGGGACTCGACGTCTCTGGGATGATGTCCTCATGCCGACCCCCGTCAACCCGCCGCGCGGCATGCGCGACCACCTGCCCGCCGACAAGAGGCGACGCGAGGGCGTCCTCTCGGTCATCCGGGGCGTCTACCGCTCCTACGGCTTCGACGAGATCGAGACGCCCGTCGTCGAAGAGAGCTCGCGCCTCCATTCGGGCCTGGGGGGCGACAACGAGAAGCAGGTCTTCGCCGTTCTCCGGCGGGGCCTCGACCTCGACGACCTGCGGTCGGCCGAGAGCGTGCTCGGACTCGCCGATCTGGGGCTCCGCTTCGACCTCACGGTGCCGCTCGCACGCTTCTACGCGTCGCACCGAGCCGAGCTGCCGACGGTCTTCCGCTCCGTGCAGATCGCCCCGGTGTGGCGGGCCGAGCGTCCGCAGAAGGGGCGCTACCGCCAGTTCGTCCAGTGCGACATCGACGTCCTGGGCGAGGCCGGGCCCCTGGCCGAGATCGAACTGATCCAGGCCACGACCGCCGTGCTCGACGCCCTCGGTCTCACCGGGACGACGATCCGCGTGAACGACCGCCGCATCCTGCTGGCGATGCTCGCGCACTGGGACGTGCCCGAAGCGCTCACCGACCAGGCGCTGATCGTCGTCGACAAGCTCGACAAGATCGGCGTCGACGGCGTCGTGGCCGAACTCGTCGACCTCGGAGTCACCACTCCCGGTCTCGGCGAGGCGCTCACCCAGCTCGCCGGGGCCTCCTGGGCCACCGGTGAGGCCGACGACGCGCCGTGGCTCGACCGCGCGGCGTTCGCCGACCTGGTCGCGCTGCGTGAGGCGTTGCCGGGATCGACCCTCCGGTTCGATCCGACCCTGGTCCGTGGCATGGGCTACTACACGGGCACGATCTTCGAGATCGCCCACCCCGACGTGCCCTACTCGCTCGGCGGCGGCGGTCGATACGACGGCATGATCGGTCGTTTCCTCGGCAGCGACGTGCCCGCGGCCGGTTTCTCGCTGGGGTTCGAACGCCTCGTCGACCTGGTGACCCTCGAGGCAGACGGCGACGAGGGTCTCGCGCTGCTCTACGACAAGAAGGTCGAACCGGTCGAGTTGCTCGCCCTGCAGCGAGCGCTGCTGGCGGGCGGCGAGCGACGCGTGCGCCTCGAGAAGAAGGCCAAGAACTTCACCAACCAGCTCGACGGCCTGGCGGCGGCGGGCTTCGGCCGGTTCGTGACCGTGCGAGGGGGCGAGTCGGTGGCCGACCTCGAGGTCCGTACGATCGGCTGATCGTCGCCGACGGCTCCTCACCACGAACCAGGGCAGGAGGCGCGGCTAAGCTGGGCCGCGGACCTCGCGTCCCCAGACGAACGACTACTAAGGAGCTCTCCAGTGGCAGCAATCGACGCCGTAGGCGCCCGCGAAATCCTCGACTCGCGGGGCAACCCCACCGTCGAGGTCGAGGTCTTGCTCGAGGACGGCACGGTGTCGCGTGCGGCCGTCCCCTCGGGTGCATCGACCGGGGCCTTCGAGGCCTACGAGCTGCGTGACGGCGACAAGAGCCGTTACCTCGGCAAGGGCGTGCTCAAGGCCGTCGCCGCCGTCATCGACGAGATCGGCCCCGAGGTCGAGGGTCTCGACGCCACCGACCAGCGCCTGATCGACCAGGCCATGATCGAGCTCGACGGCACCGACAACAAGAAGCGCCTCGGCGCGAACGCCATCCTCGGCGTCTCGCTGGCCGTGGCCCGCGCGGCGGCCGACTCGGCCGACCTGCCCCTGTTCCGCTACCTCGGTGGGCCGAACGCGCACACGCTGCCCGTCCCCATGCTCAACGTGATCAACGGCGGTTCGCACGCCGACAGCAACGTCGACATCCAGGAGTTCATGATCCTGCCGGTCGGCGCGTCCTCGTTCGCCGAGGCGTTGCAGTGGGGCGCCGAGACGTACCACGCCCTCAAGAGCGAGCTCAAGGCCAAGGGGCTCTCGACCGGTCTGGGCGACGAGGGTGGCTTCGCGCCGAACCTCGACAGCAACCGTGCCGCGCTCGACCTGCTCGTCGAGGCGATCACCAAGGCCGGCTTCACCCCCGGCAAAGACCTCGCCCTGGGCCTCGACGTGGCCTCGAGCGAGTTCTACGCCGACGGCAGCTACACCTTCGAGGGCGAGAAGCGCGACTCGGCCTTCCTCGCGAACTACTACGCCGACCTCGTCGCGTCGTACCCCCTCGTCACCATCGAGGACCCGCTCGACGAAGACGACTGGGAGGGCTGGGCCCACCTCACGAGCGAGATCGGCTCGAAGACGCAGATCGTCGGCGACGACCTGTTCGTCACGAACCCCGAGCGCCTCGCCAGGGGCATCAAGGCCGGCGCCGCCAACTCGATCCTCGTCAAGGTCAACCAGATCGGCACGCTGACCGAGTCGCTCGACGCCGTGGCGCTCGCCCAGCGCAGCGGCTACACGACCGTCCTCTCGCACCGTTCGGGTGAGACCGAGGACACCACGATCGCCGACCTCGCCGTCGCGACCGACGCGGGCCAGATCAAGACCGGCGCACCCGCCCGCAGCGAGCGCGTCGCGAAGTACAACCAGCTCCTCCGCATCGAAGAAGAACTCGGCGACGCCGCGGTCTACGCCGGGTACAGCGCGTTCCCGCGCTTCTCCGCCTGACGCGACCCGCGCCTCCTTGGGGCCCGTCCTGCTCGCGCGGGGCGGGCCTCCGTCGTTCCCCAGAGACGTCGTTTAGGCTCGTCGCATGCCCCGTGAGACCGCGAACCGCCGTGTGCCGGTGAACCTGCCGACCGGCGAGACGCCGACGGGCCACTGGCTGCGCTCCATCCGGTTCTCGGGATTCAGCGTGCTCATGCTGGTCATCCTCGTCATGTTCGTCGTCATCCTCGCCCCGTCGTTGCGCACCCTGATCCAGCAGCAGCAGCAGATCGCCGCCCTGCAGGACGACGTCCAGCAGCAGGAGCAGTCCGTCGACGAGTTGAAGGGGGACGTCGCGCGGTGGAGCGATCCGGCGTACATCGAGGCGCAGGCGCGCGACCGCCTGCTCTACGTCTACCCCGGCGAGTACAGCTACCTCGTCATGGGCGACGACGCGGCTCAGACCCCCGGCACGGCTCCGGGCACCGGCACGGCGATCAGCGATTCGCTGCAGACGCCCCAGGTCGACTGGGTGGCGGCCATGACGGCCTCGGTGCTCGACGCCGGCCTCAGCGACGAACCCGCGACCGAACTCGTCGCCCCCGACATCAGCGGCAGCCAGGTGCCCGCCCCGACCTCCGAGCAGACAGGTGGCACGCCGTGACCACGCCCCCCTTCGACCCCGTCACCGACCACGACGTCCGCGTCGTGACGGCCCAGCTCGGGCGCCCCGCGCGCGACGTGATCGGCATCGCCGCGCGCTGCGTCTGCGGTGCACCCACCGTCGTGGCGACGAGACCACGTCTCACCGACGGCACGCCCTTCCCGACGCTCTACTACCTGTGCCACCCCGGTGCGACGGCCGCCGTGTCGACCCTCGAGGCCACCGGGGTGATGGCCGAGTTCACCGACCTCCTCGAGTCCGACCCCGAGTTGCGAGGCCGGTACCAGGCCGCACACGAGGCGTACCTGGCCGACCGCGAGGGCATCGAACACGTCGACGAGATCGACCACGTGACGGCCGGCGGCATGCCCGAGCGGATCAAGTGCCTGCACGCCCTGGTCGGCCACTCGTTGGCCGCCGGGCCGGGCGTCAACCCGTTCGGCGACCTCGCCCTCGAGCGGGCGTCCTGGAGTCCCGATGTGTGCCGGTGCCCCGACTTCCTGGCCGACGACCAGCCGTCCGTCGCCGTTCCCGCGATCGGCGGGGGAGCCTGACGCGCGTGCGCCGATCCGGGGGGTTCGTGGTGGCGATCGTGCTGGGGGCCCTGGTCGCCGCCGTCGTGCCGGCGTCGGCCGCGTCGGCCGATCAGGTGCGCGACGCCGAGTACTGGCTCGCCGACTACGGCATCCAGAGGGCGTGGCAGACGACACGTGGTGCGGGGACGACCGTGGCCGTGATCGACACCGGCGTCGATTCGTCGGTGCGTGAACTCCAGGGCGCCGTCGTCGGCGGCACCGACGTCTCGGGGCTCGGCTCGCCCGACGGCCAGACGCCGGTGGGCGAGGACCCCAACCACGGCACTCTGGTCGGGTCGATGGTCGCGGGCCGCGGCACCGGGTCCGGCGACGGCGTGATCGGGGTCGCGCCCGAGGCCGACCTGCTCTCGGTGTCGGTGGGCTTCGGCTCGACGGCCGTGGACTCCGACGACCAGATCGCCCGAGCCGTGCGCTGGGCGGTCGACGCCGGGGCGGACGTCATCAACATGTCCCTGACCCGCAACACGCTCGACTGGCCGACCAGTTGGGACGACGCCTTCCTCTACGCCATGCAGCACGACGTCGTCGTCGTCGCCGCGGCCGGCAACCGCGGCAGCGGGACGACCGAGGTGGGTGCGCCGGCGACGATGCCGGGCGTCCTGACCGTCGCCGGGGTGGACCGACAGGGGACGGCGAGCTTCGACGCGTCGAGTCAGGGCATCACGATCGGCGTGGCCGCTCCCAGCGAAGACCTCGTGGGTGTCGGTCCCGGCGACGTCCACTACAGCTGGAGCGGCACGAGCGGGGCCACACCTCTCGTCGCGGGCATCGTCGCACTCGTGCGTAGTGCCCACCCCGAGCTGGACGCCGACGACGTCATCAATCGCGTCGTGGCGACGGCCACCCCGAAGGGGACCACGTCGCCCGATCCCCTGTACGGCTACGGGCTCGTCGACGCCGCGGCGGCCGTCGACGCCTCGGTGCCGACGGTCGCCGAGAACCCGATGGGCGACCTGGCCGAGTGGATCCGCCTGCACCGTCGGGCGGACGTGCCGGCGCCGTCGGCGCAGGCGACGAACCCGGCCGTCGAGGCGCCCGTGCCGACGCCGGTGACCGATCCGGGTCAGCCGTTGGCGGTCCTGCTGCCCACCGTCGAGACCATGAGGTCCACGGGCATCCCCTTGATCGTCTTCACGGTGTTCGGCGGAGCGGCCGTCCTCGTCGCCGTCGGCGCGGTCCGCCAGTTCAGGCGTGCGCGGCGGTCGGGGTAAGGTCGTCTGCGACACCCCCACCTCAAGGAGACATTCGCCGTGCCCAAAATCCTCATCGTCGGCGGCGGCTACGCCGGTTTCTACACCGCCTGGAAGCTCGAGAAGTGGCTGCGCGCGGGTGAGGCCGAGGTCACGATCGTCGACCCGCTGCCCTACATGACGTACCAGCCGTTCCTGCCCGAGGTGGCCGCCGGGTCGATCGAGCCCCGCCACGCGGTCGTCGCCCTCCGACGCCACCTCAAGAAGACCAACGTCGTCACGGCCAAGGTCACCGGCGTGGACCACGCCTCCAGGACCGCCACCATCACGCCCGAGGTGGGCGACGCCTGGACGATGCAGTACGACCAGATCGTCATGACGGCCGGTGCCGTGTCCCGCACCTTCCCGATCCCCGGCGTCGCCGACGAGGCCATCGGCCTCAAGACCATCGAAGAGGCCGCCGCGATCCGCGACAAGGTGCTCACGAACTTCCAGAAGGCGGCGAACCTGCCGGCCGGTCCCGAGCGCGACCGCCTGCTCACGGTCGTCGTCGTCGGCGGTGGCTTCGCCGGCATCGAGGTCTTCGCCGAACTGCGCAGCTTTGCCAGCGACCTGCTCAAGAACTACCCCGACCTCACCATCGACGACACGCACTTCCACCTCGTCGAGGCGATGGGCCGCATCATGCCCGAGGTCTCGCTCGAGACGAGCCACTGGGTGCTCAAGAACCTCGCCGAGCGCGCCGCCACGGTCCACCTCGACACGCAGCTGCAGTCGGCGGTCGGCGGCAAGATCGAACTGTCCACCGGTGAGTCGTTCGAGTCCGACCTCATCGTCTGGACGGCCGGCGTCATGGCCAACCCGATGGTCCGTGGCACCGACTTCCCGCTCGAGCAGCGCGGACGCATCACCGTCAAGGCCGACCTGCGCATCGTCGACGGCGAGACCGTCGTCCCCGACGCCTGGGCCTGTGGCGACGTAGCCGCCACCCCCGACCTCACCGGGAAGGGCGTGGGCGGGTTCTGCGTCCCGAACGCGCAGCACGCCGTCCGCATGGGCAAGCGCCTCGCGAAGAACATCGTCGCGTCGCTCCGCGGCGAGGGGCTCGTCGACTACAAGCACGAGAACCTCGGTGCCGTGGCCGGCCTCGGTCTGAACGTCGGAGTCTTCCAGAGCGGCAAGTTCGCCATGAAGGGCTTCCCGGCCTGGGCCGCCCACCGTGGCTACCACGGCATGGCCATGCCCTCGTTCGAGCGCAAGTTCCGCGTCGTGGGCGGCTGGTGGAACAACTTCTGGTTGGGGCGCGACATCGTCTCGCTCGACAACCGTGAGCGTCCCCGGGCAGCCTTCGAAGAGTTCGCCTCGCGTCCCAAGCCGGCCGTCGAGACGCCCGCCGAGGCAGCCGCGCCCGCATCCGTCGGTGCCGGTCAGCCCGCCGGTGAGGCCGGTCCCGCGTACGCGAACCCGGTCGAAGACGACGGCACGGCGAAGAAGGGCACGGCCGAAGGGGGCGAGGCCGCCGCGAAGGCTCCTCGCAAGGCTCCCGCCCGCAAGCCCGCCGCCAAGAAGACGGCCGCCGGCGAGACGACCGCTGCGACCGACGGGGTGCCCGCCTCCGAGTGACCCTCGAGCACGTCCGAGACGCCCGCCCGCTGCCTGCAGCGTGGCGGGCGTCCGCGTCTCGTAGGCTGGTCCCTCGGGCCCCCGTAGCCCAATCGGCAGAGGCAGGCGACTTAAAATCGCTTCAGTCAGGGTTCGAGTCCCTGCGGGGGCACCTGCGCCCAGTGGCGGAACGGGTGCACCTGCTCCGCCGCCGGACGGGCCCGCCCGTGCCTGCGACTACCTGCGGAACGCAGCCTCGTGTCGTCGACCTCGCCCGCGCCTCCTGATCGCGGCTGCGCCTGTCGCCCGCCCGCCACGCCCTACCCGCCGGCCCGGCCCGGCCCGGCGCGGCCCGGCCCGGTCCGTCGAGCCTCGTGCCGCCAGCGCCCTCGCGCGCGTCGGTAACTCAGGAGATCGGCGTGCTCGGGGGCGCGCAGCGCCCGCTGCGGTGTCGTTCTGCTGAGTTGCCGTCTTAGGGCGGGGCCTGGTCCGGAGGCCACTCCGCCTCGGCGTCCGCCGCGCCCCGTCCCGTCCCGCCGCGCCGCGCCCCGCCCCGCCCCGCCCCGTCTGCGCGTTGTCGGCAACTCAGCAGATCGGCGCATTCGCGGGCCCGGCGAGGGCGTTCGTGCGTCGTTTTCCTGAGTTGCCGACGGCGACGGTCGCAGGTTGCGCGGCGCGGCGCGACGCCGGACCGCAGTCAGCGGAGCCGCCGTCATCGGGCTGGCGGTCGGCCGGGCCCGCAGTGATCGCGTCCGACGGCAGGGGCGCGCCGGGTCAGGCGTCCTCGGTGCTGACCTCGACGAAGGACGTCCAGAGCCAGACCGCGACGCAGAGGCCTGCCGTGACGGCGGCGGCGACGACCGCCCCTCCGACCGGGAACGACGAGGGGCCGCCTGTGAGCACGGCGGCGGCAGCGGCCACGCCGACCACTGTGAGCCCCACGTGCAGCGGGCGCGACCAGGCCCAGATCCGACGACCCGGCAGGGAGGCCACCGGGACCAGCGCCAGCACGAGGGACCCGAGCCCGGTCAGGCACACCGTCGCACTCGTCTCGAGGGCCAGCTCGGTGACGAACCCGCCGGTGGCCGGCAGGGCCCCGTGGACGGCCCAGGCCGCGGCCGACACGGCCACCAGGGCGACGACCTGGACGAGCGCCAGCAGCCCCGCCTCGCGATCGTCCACCGCGTCGGTCCGGCCGTGGCGCGCCGGTGACCGGGGCGCTGCGGCGATGCTGCCGACGAGCACCACCCCGAGCACGAGGGGAGGGTCGAGGCCGAGCAGCCGGGTGACCGCACACGCGACGACGGCGACGAGAAGGAGGCGCGGTGACATGCGGACGCGTGCCTCGCGCTCCCGCGAGCGCGCCATCAGCCGAGTGGGGACGACGACGGCGAGCAGGTTGACCAGGGCGACCCCGATCACGATCCCGGCGAACAGACGCGCGTAGCGGACCTCGTCGTCGAGGCCGGCTGCCAGCCCGACCACGGCGGCCCCGGCGGCGACGGTCAGCCCGGCGGCGAGGCGAGGGTCGAGCGTGGCGGTCGAGAAGGACGTGGGGAGTTCACGGCGTCGGTTGCGGCCGGTGAGTCGCGGGCCACGAGGCGCCAGCCGACCTCGAAGTGCCGTGGCCAACAGGCGTGCCGGCGCGACGACGAGCAGGACGAACGCTGCCGCGAGGCCCAGAGCGAGCAACCATCCCGTACCGGTCATCGTCTGGCCGAGGGAGGGCAGGTCGCGGCCGAAGGTCGTCGCCGCCGCCCAGGAATCGGTCGTCGGCGTGGTCGCCTCGGGCAGGCCCCCGCCGTCGTCGCCCGGGTTGCCTCCCGAGCCGTCTCCGGGCGCCGGCCCCCCGGGCGTGCCGGGGGACGGCTCGGTCGGGACGGTCGGACCGCCCGACGCACCGGGCCCCGGTGCCGGTGCGGCCGAGGACGAAGGAGGCGCGGGTTGCGCGGTCGACGAGACCACCGTGATCGAGATACCCGCGCTGGGAGCCCCCACGTTCACCGCCGCGTCGATCTGAGCGGCCTGGACCACGTGCTTCCCGTCGGGGAGCGCCGCGTCGGACGACGTGCAGCGCCACGATCCACCGGTGACCGCGGCCTGGCAGACGGGGGTGCTGTCGACGTAGGCGGTCACGGTCGCACCGTCTTCTCCCGTTCCCGCGAACGCGAGCGGCTGCGTGGCGACTCGTTCGCCGGCTCGGGGCGCGGAGACGACGGGGGCGGCGGGCGCGTCGCGATCGATGGTGACGGCCACGCCGGTCGAGGTCGCCGACCGGGGCACGGCGGGAACGGAGTCCGAGGACTGTGACGCCGTGACCGTGTACCTGCCGGTCGGCCAGGTCGTGGACGGGAGCACGGCGGACCATGCCCCGGATCCGTCGGCCGTCACCGAGACCGGCGCCGCGCCTCCGTCGACGGTCACGCGGGCACCCGCGAAGGCGGTGCCTGCGACCTTGCCGCCGATGGCGGGTCCGCCCTGGACCGTCGGTGGGCCGAGCACCGAGAACGGAGCGCTGATCGCGTCGCCGACGACGGCCGAGTTCGTGACGTCGCGGACCGTGAGGGTCTGGTCGGCGCCGTCCTGGAGTGTCACCGTGCACGACCAGGGGACGCCGGTCGTGCCTCCGGTGGGCAGGGCGACCTCGCAGAGGGCTCGACTGGGGACGCGGGGGTCGAGCACCCTCACGGTGGCTCCGGGCGTGCCCGTGCCGCCGACCACGACGGAGTTCACGTCCTGGTCGCCGACGTCGCCGATGGTCGGTGCGACCGGTGCGGGATCGGGCTGGCCGGTCGACGGGGCGGGCGTGGGTGTGGGCGCGCCCGTAGGGCTGCCTGCGGCGTGGGCACCGACGCCGGCCCACAGGGTGAGCGAGAGACCGAGCACGACCGCCGCGAGGGTCGACACGACGCGTCGCCCGCGTCGCGGCACGACCAAGAGCCGTCCGTCGACCGAGGTCGGCGGACGCGTCGGATGCAGGGTCGGCGACTCGAACACTGTGACCCATTCAGCACGTTCTCGGGGTACAAGTCAATCCGTTGCGCGGGGGAGATGCCCGGACGAGCGCTCGTCGGGAGTCTGCTCCGAGATCTCTCGACGGGCAGGGAGCCCACATGCAGCGCATTTATAGTGTCCAACGGCCCCCGACGACCCGACCAAGGTCGCGGGCGACCATCCGGCGCCCGCCGTCATCGGTCCACCACCTAGGAGTGACACGTCATGCAACCGGCCACGATCGGCATCCTGGTAGCAGTAGGCATCATCGTCCTGCTCGCGGTCATCATCGGCATCTACCTCTGGGCCACCTACAACTCGTTGGTGACCCTCAAGGTGCGCGTCGACGAGGCGTGGAGCGACATCACGATCCAGCTCAAACGCCGGGCCGACCTGATCCCCAACATCATCGAGGCGGTCAAGGGATACGCCTCGCACGAATCGTCGGTGTTCCAGAACGTGACCGCGGCGCGTGCCGAGACCATCGGAGCCGGCACACCGGCCGAAGCGTCGGCTGCCGAGGGGCACATGCAGACCGCCCTGAAGAGCATCTTCGCCGTGGCCGAGGCCTACCCTCAGCTCCAGGCGAGCCAGAACTTCCTCCAGTTGCAGTCCGAACTTGTCGACACCGAGGACAAGATCCAGGCCGCCCGCCGCTTCTACAACGGCGGGGTGCGCGAGTTCAACACCAAGAACCGGGTCTTCCCCAATTCGCTCTTCGCGAAGCGTCTCGGCTTCAGCGAGCGGGACTTCTTCGAGGTCTCCGAGCCCTCGGCCATCGCCGAGCCGCCGCGCGTCCAGTTCTGACCCAGCCCGAGTCGTTCTCGACACCATGTACTCCGCGATCTCGCGCAACAAGCGCAACACCGTCTTCATCGTCCTGATCTTCCTCGTGATCATCGGAGCGCTGGGGTTCGCCGCGAGCGCCATCTGGAACAACGGGTCGATCGGTTTCCTGGTGCTCGGCGGTGCCGCGGTCTACGCGCTGATCCAGTACTTCGCCGCCAGCGGGCAGGCGCTCTCGATGAGCAACGCCCAGCAGGTCGACGGCGTGACGGCTCCGCGCCTCTACCGCACGGTCGAGAACCTCAGCATCACGATGGGCATGCCGATGCCCAAGGTCTACGTGGTGGTCGATCCGGCCCCCAACGCCTTCGCCACGGGGCGCGACCCCGACCACGCGGTCGTCGCCGCCACGACGGGCTTGCTCGAGATCATGGACGACTCCGAGCTGCAGGGTGTGATGGCTCACGAACTCGGTCATGTCAAGAACTACGACATCCGGGTGTCGACCATGGTGTTCGGCCTCGTCGTCGCCGTGGGTTTCCTCGCCGACGTCCTGTTGCGCATGTCGTTCTTCAGCGCCCTGTCCGGTGGCAACCGCAACTCCAACAACAACGGTGGTGGCGGCGGGAACCCCGTGTTCCTCGTGCTCGGTCTGGCGGCCATGATCATCGCCCCGCTGGCCGCGGCAGGCGTCCAGGCGGCCGTCTCGCGTCAGCGCGAGTACCTCGCCGACGCCACCGGGGCGTTGACGACGCGATACCCCGAGGGTCTCGCCCGAGCCCTCGAGAAGCTCGGCGCCTACGGTCGGCCCATGCAGCAGCAGAACACCTCGATGTCCCACCTCTGGATCAGCGATCCGATGAAGCCCGGCGTGATGGACCGGCTCTTCAGCACCCACCCTCCACTCGCCGACCGCGTCCAGCGGCTGCGGCAGAACGCCGGCACCTTCTAGTCGAGGTGGCGGATCGCCACGTCGGCGTCCGAATCGGCACGGCCCGCCAGCGTCGCGCGGAGGACGCCTGCCAGGTCTCCGCGGTCGGCGACCTCGACCGAGTCCAACCCCTGCCAGGCCGCTGCTCGGCGCAGCGTCGTCGCGAGCCGCTCGACGTCGATCGGGAGGTCGCGCTCGCGCCATGCCGACTGCACCCGCAAGACGCCCGCCTGACGATCGCTCTTGAGGTCCACCCGCCCCACGAGTCGGTCGTCTTGCAGGACGGGCAGCACGTAGTAGCCGTGCACTCGCTTCTCGCGGGGGGTGTAGATCTCGATCCGATAGTGGAAGTCGAAGAGTCGTTCGGCCCGGGGCCGGTGCCAGACCACGGGGTCGAACGGCGACAACACGGCGTCGGCCTCGAGTCGGCGGGGCACGCGGGCGTCTCGATGCAGCCACGCGGTCGCGCCCCAGCCCGGGACGACCACGGGCTCGACGACTCCTTCGTCGTGCAGCTCGCGCAGGGCAGGCGCGACGTCCGCGGCCTTGAGCCGGAAGTAGTCGGCGAGGTCGGAGGCCGTCGCCACCCCGGAGGCGCGGGCCGCGTGGGCGACGAGGCGACGGTGGGCGTCGTGGCGGTCGACGTCCACGGCCAGCACCTCGGCCGCGAGCACCTGTTCGGGTAGCGCGTACACGCGCTCGAACCGCCGACGCCCGGCGCTGACCAGGGCACCGGTGCGGAACAACGACTCGAGGCCGCGTTTGACGTCACCCCACCCCCACCACGGGCCGGTCCGGTCGGGCTGCGGGAAGACGGCGGCGTCGGCCTCGACCAGGCTCGCGGGCAACGGGCCCTTGTCGCGGATCTCGTCGAGCAGCCAGCGCTCCATGCGGGGGCTCGTCGACAACCACGACGAGGCGTCGCCCCGCCACTTGGCCTCGTAGTCGCGCATGCGCCAACGCAGCAAGGGCCATGTGGTCACCGGGACGATGGCCGCCTCGTGGGCCCAGTACTCGACGTACCGTCCGCGGGGAGCGAACGTGAGGCGGTCGAGGGTCGCCCGGTCGTAGGAGCCGAGGCGGGCGAACGCGGGCAGGTAGTGGCTGCGCTCGAACACGTTCACCGAGTCGATCTGCAGCAGGCCGAGGCGGTCGACGAGACCGTTCAGCTGGCGCGTTCCCGGGCGCACGGAGCCGTCGACGGGGCTGCCGAAGCCCTGGGCCGCCAGGACCACGCGTCGGGCCTGGGCGGGGGAGAGCTGCTGACGGGGCACGCGGACGACTGTAGCGACGGCCACCGACAGGCGCCGCGCCTCCTCGTGTCGTCTCGTCCCCGAGGACACATGCTCGCAACGGCATGTGGGCGGGTAGATGACCGGCCTCGCAGGGCCATAAACTGACGCGATGATCTGGCGGAACCGCCCCACGCGCGGCGACGAGACGCAGGGCGACGCGGTGAGCGGAAGCACGGCCGTCGCCGATCCGTCCGTGCCCCGGGGCATGGTCATCGCCGGGGCGTGGTCGTGGCGCATCCTGCTGCTCGTGGCGGTGGCCGGCGTCCTCGTCTGGCTGGTCACCCAGCTGAGGGTCATCGTCATCCCCTTCCTGGTGGCCCTGCTGATCTCCGCCCTGCTCGTTCCGCTGTCGGGGTGGTTGCAGCGGCACGGCTGGCCCAAGTGGCTGGCGGTCGTGTCGGTCCTGGTGGGGTTCTTCGTGTCGGTCTCCGGCCTGCTGCTGCTGGTCGTGCTCCAGATCGTCGACGGCTGGCCCTCGTTGCGTGATCGATCGATCGCCTCGTACGGCGACTTCAAGGACTTCCTGCTCACGTCGCCGTTGCACCTGACCGAGGCCCAGATCAACGGGTACGTGTCCGACGCCGTCGCCGCCATCCAACAAGACAGCCAGCCGCTCGTGCGGGGGGCCCTCTCGGTCGGGTCGACCGCGGGGCACGTGGGTGCGGGGCTCGTGCTCGGGCTCTTCGCGACGATCTTCCTGCTCATCGGCGGGGCCGAGATCTGGCGTTGGGTCGTCAGGCTCTTCCCCCGGGTCTCGCGTCCGGCGATCGACGGGGCGGGCCGTGCCGGGTGGCTCACCCTGACGAACTTTGTCAAGGTGCAGATCTTCGTCGCGTTCGTCGACGCCGTGGGCATCGGTCTGGGGGCGTTCTTCCTCGGCCTGCCCCTGGTGGCGCCGATCGCGATCGCGGTGTTCCTCGGGTCGTTCGTGCCCGTCGTGGGTGCGGTCGCGACCGGGGCGGTCGCCGTCGTCATCGCGCTCGTCTACAACGGCTGGGTCGTCGCCCTGCTCATGCTCGCCGTGGTCATCCTCGTGCAGCAGATCGAGGGGCACCTGCTGCAACCCTTCGTCATGGGCAGCGCCGTCAAGGTGCACCCGTTGGCCGTCGTCTTCGCCGTCGCGGCCGGTACCCTGGTCGCCGGAATCCCCGGCGCCCTCTTCGCGGTCCCGTTCGTGGCCGTGCTGAACGTCATGATCACCTACGTCGCTAGGGGCACGTGGCGGCAACAGCCACGACCCGTCGAACACGACGTCACGCAGCCCGGAGGCCTCACCGATGTCTGAACGCACCCTGGCCGGTCCCACCCTCGTCGAGATCGAGGAGGCGCGAGATCGCGTCTCGCAGGTCGTCCGAGTCACCCCGATGGAGACCTCGCAGTACCTCGCCGAGGTGCTCGGTTCGCGGGTGCACCTCAAGTGCGAGAACCTGCAGCGCACCGGGTCGTACAAGATCCGAGGCGCCTACAACCGCCTGACCCAGCTGACCGACGCCGAGAAGGCGCGCGGGGTCGTCGCGGCCTCGGCCGGCAACCACGCTCAGGGTGTCGCCCTGGCCGCCCGCGAGCTCGGCATCGCGGCCACGATCTTCATGCCCGTCGGCGTGGCCCTGCCCAAACTGCAGGCGACGCGACACTACGGCGCCGACGTCGTCCTCCGGGGGCACACGGTCGAGCAGTCGCTCCGGGCGGCGCAAGAGTTCTCCGACACGACCGGAGCCGTGTTCATCCCACCGTTCGACCACGCCGACGTCGTCGCCGGCCAGGGCACCCTGGGACTCGAGATCCTCGAGCAGGTGCCCGACGTCGACACCGTGATCGTGCCCGTCGGCGGGGGCGGGTTGGCGGCCGGCGTGGCGAGCGCCCTGAAGCAGAGAGCGGCACTCACCGGTCGTGACGTCCGGATCATCGGTGTGCAGGCGGCCAACGCCGCCCCCTATGCCGTCTCGATGAAGCTCGGCGTGCGGACCGACATCGACGCCCAGCCCACGATCGCGGACGGCATCGCCGTCGCGAAGCCCGGCGTGCTCAACTTCGAGATCATCCGCGACACGGTCGACGAGATCGTCACGGTCAGCGACGACGACACGGCCCGGGCGATGCTCGTGTTGCTCGAGCGCGCGAAGCTCGTCGTCGAAGCCGCGGGTGCCGTGGGCATCGCAGCCATCCTCACCGAGCAGGTGCGCGACCTCGGCACGACCGTGGTGATCCTCAGCGGCGGCAACATCGACCCGCTCATGATGGAGCGCGTGATCGGTCGCGGCCTCGCGGCCGCCGCCCGTTACGTCAAGCTGCGCATCGGCATGCCCGACCGTCCCGGCCAGCTGACCCGGGTGAGCGAGGTGCTCTCCGACGCCAACGCCAACGTGGTCGAGGTGCTGCACACCCGCCACGGTCGCGGTCTCCAGATCAGCGAGGTCGAGCTGGAGCTCAGCGTCGAGACGCGCGGCCCCGACCACGTCGAAGAGGTGCTGCAACGGCTTCGCGACGCCGGGTACGAGCCCAACGTCGACTTCTGAACCGCCTCTGCGAGACGCGACCCGCGCCTCCTGACGCGACGCGCGCCTCCTGACGCGACGCGCGCCTCCTGACGCGACGCGCGCCTCCTGACGCGACCCGCGCCTCCTGACCCGCGCCGCGCCTCCTACGGGCCTGTCTCCCTGTCGGCAACTCAGGAGAACGACGACACGCGGGCGCGGGACGGACGTTCCGGACGTCGTCCTCCGGAGTCGTCGACATCCGCGACGGCGATCGTCGCCACGGGTCCCGGGACGACGAAGGCCCCCGCTCCGGTCGAGCGGGGGCCTTCGAGTCGGGCGACCTACGGCTGGTAGGTCTCGACGTTCGTGATCGACACCGAGATGTCCTTGCCGTTCGGGGCGGTGTAGCTGGTCGTCGTTCCGACCTTCAGGCCGTTGATGGCCTGCCCGAGCGGGCTGGTCTCGCTGTAGACCGAGAGGTCGCTGCCGGCGGCGATGATCTCGCGGTTGCCGAGCAGGAACGTGCTCTCGTCGCCGGCGATCGTCGCCGTGACGACGGTGCCCGGTCCGACGATGCCGTCGGCGGCCGTCGAGTCGCCGACCGTCGCGTGCTTCAGCAGGTTGATCAGCGTGCGGATGCGCGCCTCCATCTTGCCCTGCTCGTCCTTGGCGGCGTGGTAGCCGCCGTTCTCCTTCAGGTCGCCCTCTTCGCGCGCGGCCTCGATGCGCGACGCGATCTCACGACGTCCCTCGCCGCTGAGGGTGTCGAGCTCGGCCTGCAGACGGTCGCGGGCGTCCGTCGTGAGCCAGGTGGTCTCGTTGTCAGTGCTCATGGTGTCTCCGTTTCGTGCGGCGGCCGAACCCGGTCGGGCGATCCGAGCCGAGGAGGCGCGGTGCCGGGAGCCGGGGCGAGGTCGCCCACCGAAAAAAGGAGACCGGCCGAGTGGCCGGTCTCGTCGTGCGATTCTGAGCAGTCTAGGGAAGCCAGCACCGGTAGATCAAGCCCGTGACCGCCCGTTCCGACGTCGCGAGCGAGGTCGTGTAGGTCACCGAGCGCTGCTCGGAGGCGGGCAGGTGCACGATCTTCCAGCCGACGACCGCGAAGCCGCTGTTCTGGGCCTCGACCGCACAATCGACCGCCTCGCCCGTGTCCGCGGTGACGGTGTACTGCACCTCGACGGCGCGGTCGGAGGTCACCTGGTACCCCACGTCGGCGGATTCGAGCTGGGACGAGGTGCCGTCGAACGCGGCGAAGACGACCCAGGCCGCGAAGACGACGACGAAGGCGACGGCCATCGAGAGCCCCACGACGAGGCGGCGGCGCCGACCCCGCGGGGAACGTCCGTACCGGGCGTCGAGGCGCGACGAGGGTGAGGTGACACGGGGCGTGGACGTCACGCGGATCTCCGTCCGATTAACACGCGGATCTCCGTCCGATTAAGCTGTCCCCAGGGTAGCAACGTCTGCCCGGCACACATTGCGAGGAAGAATTGACCCTGCGCCTGCTGGCGGTCCACGCCCACCCCGACGACGAGTCCAGCAAGGGCTCGGCGACCTACGCCTACTACCGCAGCTTCGGCGTCGACGTCCTGGTCGTGAGCTGCACAGGCGGCGAGCAGGGGTCGATCCTCAACGAGCAGCTCGAGGCCCGCGCTCACGCCGAGCGAGACATCGCGGGCCTGCGCGTGCACGAGATGGCGGCCGCCCAGGCGGCCATGGGCATCGACCACCTGTGGCTCGGCTACGCCGACTCGGGGCTTCCGGCCGAGGGTGAGTCGGTCGCGGTGAACTCGTTCTCGACCATCCCGCTCGAGATCAGCGCCGAGCCGCTCGTCGCGATCATCCGCCGGTTCAAGCCCCAGGTGCTGGTGACCTACGACGAGAACGGCGGCTACCCGCACCCCGACCACATCCGCACGCACGAGATCTCGATGGCCGCCTACCGTGACGCCTCCGACCCCGAGCGCTACCCGGCCACCGGCGACGCCTGGCAGATCGACAAGGTCTACTACGACCGCATGTTCAGTGCCGGACGCATCGGCGCGATGATCACGCACCTGCGCGAGAGCGACCCCGAGTCGCCCCTCATCGAGTCGCTGACCGAGATGCTGGCCCGCTTCAGCGACCGTCCCGACCTGGCCACGACCCGCGTGCCGGTCTCCGACTTCTTCCCCGTGCGCGATGCCGCCCTCCGGTCGCACGCCAGCCAGGTGCCGCTCGACAGCGCCTTCTTCTTCTGGCCCCACGACCTGCAGGTGGCCGCCTGGCCCACCGAGGACTTCCAACTCGTCGAGTCGAACGTCGAGTCCGACCTGCCCGAGGACGACCTGTTCGCGGGCGTCGTCGACCCCGAGACCGGCCTCGTCGGGGTGCAGCGATGAGCGCGCTCTCCGACTCGGTGCTCACGGTCACGACCCGTCTGCTCGCCCAGCCGCAGACGCCCGACCCGACCCTGCCGCCGTCGACCATCCCCGACGAGGCCGTCACGCCCGGCGTCTGGGGTTTCGTCGCCATCGCGTTCGTCGCGATCGCGACGGTGCTGATCGTCGTCGACATGACCCGACGGGTCCGCCGTACCCGTTACCGCGGCGAGGTGCGGGAGCGCATCCAGGCCGAGCGCGACGAAGCGACCCTGGCGGCTGCGGCGCTCGACGACGAAGAACTCCCCGGAGACGCCGATCGGCGGGCTCGCCCCGTCGAGGGCGACCTCGACGACGACCGCAGGAGGCGCGAGGGCGACTCGTGACCGACGCGACCGGTGCCGGGGCGGCCACCCGCGCCTCCTCGGCTCGGGTGACGTCGCCCTAGAAGGTCGGCGGGTCCAGGGCGACGAGCAGGATGCCCGTCCAGTGGCAGAGGTACGCCAGCACCGTCATGGTGTGGAACAGCTCGTGGAATCCGAAGTGCCCCGGTACGGGGTTCGGTCTCTTGATGCCGTAGAAGACGGCGCCCGCGATGTAGAGGGCACCGCCGACCAGCACGAGCACCATCATCGCGACGTTCGCATCGAGCAGGTCGACGATGAAGCCCAACGCGCCGACGCCCAGCAGGACGTAGAGCGGCACGTACAACCATCGTGGCGCGTTCAGGAAGAACACCCGGAAGAGGATGCCGAGCACGGCGCCCGTCCAGACGAGCACGAGCAGGGTGACGCCCTTCGACGGCGGCAGGGCGATGACGGCGATGGGCGTGTAGGTGCCGGCGATCAACAGGAAGATGTTGGCGTGGTCGAGGCGCTTGAGGAAGCGTTTCGCGTTCGGGCTCCACGGGAAGCGGTGGTAGGTCGCCGAGATGCCGAAGAGCAGGAGCGACGTCGTCATGAAGACGGCGCAGGCCCAGGTCGCCGCCACGCCCTGAGCGAGGACGACGAGAACGATGCCGGTCGCGATCGCCACCGGGAACGTGGCCGCGTGGATCCAGCCACGCCAGCTCGGTTTGCGCTCGATCCCGGGGTAAGCGAGGGCGTCGTCGAGCAACGGCAGGTTCGGGATGTCGGCCTCGTCGGCCCGGTCGGCCTCGTCGGCCCGGAAGCCCGCGCGATCTCCGTCGGTGTGGCTGCTCATGGGCCGAGCCTAGGGGAGCGTCCGAGGAGGCGGGCTGAGAATCGTCGGCTCTGTGGAGGGCCCGCCGTGGGCTACCGTAGCCCTGTGAAAAAGCGCCGTCCTTCTCCCCTCGCCAGGGGAGTCCTGTACGGCCTCTACCAGAACCGAATCCGCCGCAGCCTCGACGGTCAAGAGCTGCCGCACCACGTCGCGATGATCGTCGACGGCAACCGGCGATGGGCCAAGCAACGCATGCTCGAGACGGCCGCCCACGGGCACCGCGCGGGTGCGGCGAAGATCAGTGAGTTCCTCACCTGGTGTGACGACCTCGGCATCAAGGTGGTCACGCTCTACCTGCTCTCGGCCGACAACCTCGGCAACCGCCAGTCCGACGAGTTGACCGAGCTCTTCGGCATCATCGGCGACGTCGCCGACGAGCTCTCGCACCAGCGGGACTGGCGCGTGCAACACGTCGGCGCGACCGACGACCTGCCGCCGTCCCTCTGCTCGGCCCTCCGCGAGGCCCAGGCCCGCACCGCCGACAAGACGGGGCTCCACGTGAACCTGGCCGTCGGCTACGGCGGGCGGCGTGAGATCGCCGACGCCATGCGCAGCATCGTGCGGGCGCACGACGCCGCGGGGGGCACGCTCGACGCCCTCGCCGAGGTCCTCACCCCCGAGCTCATCGCCGACCACCTCTACACCGGCGGCCAACCCGACCCCGACCTGGTGATCCGCACGTCGGGCGAGCAACGGTTGAGCGACTTCATGCTCTGGCAGAGCGCCCACAGCGAGTTCTACTTCGTCGAGGCCTTCTACCCCGACCTGCGCGAGGTCGACTTCCTGCGGGCCGTGCGCGACTTCGCCCTCCGGCACCGCCGCTACGGCAGCTGACGCAGGCGCGCCTGCTGTCTCGGTGACGGGGCTGGTGTCGGCAACTCCGGAGTTCGGCCGCGCCGCGCCTCCTGCGGGGGTTTGGTCGTGCCGTTCCCCTGAGTTGCCGGCGGCCCGATTGTGGATCGCGGGCGCGAGTCAGCGGGAGTGGGCTGGTGCCGGCAACTCCGGAGTGGGGCTGCGCCGCGCCTCCTGGTGGGGTTTGGTTGTGCTGTTCCCCTGAGTTGCCGGCGGCCTGATCGTTGAGCGCGGGCGCGAGTCAGCGGGAGTGGGCTGGTGTTGGCAACTCCGGAATCGGGCTGCGCCGCGCCTCCCGAGGGGGTTTGGGCGTGCCGTTCTCCTGAGTTGTCGGCGGCCCACGCCACGGCCGCGCACGCGCCTGCGCCGACGACGGGACGAGGAGGCGCGGGTCGGCGGACCACGGACGGCACTACGGTGGACCAGTCACCCCCGCCTAGGAGAACACCGTGAAGACCATCGACGACCTCGCCTCGAGGTTCACCGACGAACCCGGATACTTCGACTTCGCGAAATGGGGACCCATCTCGAGCTCCGTCGCCGACGAGCAGCGCTCGTTGGTCGAGGTGCAGGCTCGGGCCCGCTTCGGCTCCGAGATCGCCCTGACCGAGCAAGCAGGCCGCGTCGGACGGGCGATCTCGTCACTCGTCGGCTTCGCCCCCGACCACGTCGTCTTCCAGCCGAACACGAGTGCGGGGCTCACGCACACGCTGTTCGGGCTGACCGGGCAGGTGCTGATGTCGCCTCGGGACTACCCGAGCATGCCCGTCGCGGCGACCCGGTCGGCGGAGGCGCTGCGCGTGCTCGAGCCGGTCTGGATGGACCTCGATCACGACGTCGTGACGCCGGCCGTGGTGCAGCGCCACCTCACCGACTCGGTCACCGCCGTCGCCGTCAGCCTGGTGGACTACCGCACGGGGTACCTCGTGGACCTCGAGGGCATCCGTCAGGTCATCGGCGATCGGTTGCTGGTCGTCGACGCGATCCAGGGGTTCGGCGTGGTCGACGCGCCCTACGCCGTGGCCGACGTCGTCGCGTCGGGCGGCCAGAAGTGGGTCCGGGCCGGATGGGGGACGGGCTTCCTGGCCTTGAGCGATCGGGCGCTCTCCGCCCTGACCCCGGTGTTCAGCGGTGTCGCCGGCAGTGATCTGGCCCTCGCCGGCTCGTACCACGAACGGCAGCCGACCCGTCCGGGTGCCGCGGCCTTCCAGCTGACGCATCCCGACCCCATCGCCCAGGCGCGGTTCGCCACGGCTCTCGAGGACCTCGCCGACGTGGGCGTCGCCGCCGTCTCGCGAGCCGTGGCCGAACGGGCCACCCGGGTGATCGACCTCGCCGACGAGTTCGCCGTGCCGGTGGTCTCGCCTCGCGACGAGGCGGAGCGGGCCGGCATCGTCGTGCTCGAGCCCGCCCTCGACCAGATGACGACGCTGACGGCGGCACTGATCAACCACGGGGTCACGGCGACCGTGCGCGACACGACCGTGCGGCTGAGCGTGCACGTGTCCACGGGCGACGACTCGTTCGAGATGCTGCGGGGCGCGTTCACCTCGTTCGGCACGAGCGTCTTCTACTAGGGCGGGTCCGGCGGGGCCGGACGAGGCCGGGCGGGCCGTGGGGGAGCGGGGTGGGCCCGGCAGGGCTGGGCGGGGTGGATCTCGACCGGCCGTCACCCTCGACCAGCACATGAGGGTCGTTCACCTGATCGTCACACGACACGGTCGCGTCGGTGATGCGGATGTCGGAGGCGCGTCGTAGGTTCGTCACATCGGGCAAGGAGCCCGGTCGAGACGGCCACGAAAGTTCGCCTCGAACTGCTTCGCGGCCGTCTCTGCAGAAGGTACCCGGGTGCCCAGCCGCCCGAGGACGGAGTGGTCGTGACCGCGTCGAACATCACCTCAACCGAACGCAACACCGCATCAGCCACGGGGGGTGACCAGGCGGTCGCCCAGCGCACCTACGTGCTCGACACGTCGGTGCTGCTGTCCGATCCACAGGCGCTCTTCCGCTTTGCCGAACACGACGTGGTGCTGCCCGTCGTCGTCGTCAGCGAACTTGAGGGCAAACGTCACGACCCCGAGCTGGGCTACTTCGCTCGTCAGGCCCTGCGCCTGCTCGACGACCTCCGCGTGAAGCACGACCGTCTCGACTTCCCCGTGGCCGTGGGCGACGGGGGCTCGCTGCGAGTCGAGCTGAACCACTCGAACATGTCGGTCCTGCCCTCGGGCCTGCAGCTGAACGACGCCGATTCGCGCATCCTCGCCGTCGCGTCGAACCTCGCCGCCGACGGGCTGGCCGTCACGGTGGTGTCGAAAGACCTGCCCCTGCGGGTGAAGGCCGCGTCGATCGGACTGGCCGCCGAAGAGTACCGGGCCGAGCAGGTCGTCGACAGCGGGTACACCGGGCAGGCCTCGATCGACGTCTCGAGCGAGCAGATGGCGTCGTTCTACGAGTCCGAGAAGATCTCCTCCCGTTCGCTCGCGGACGTCCCCGTGAACACCGGGGTGGTCGTGCACTCGGATCGTGGCTCGGCGCTGGGGCGGGTGTTCGCCCGCGGCGAGGCACGTCTCGTCCGCGGCGATCGCGACGTCTTCGGGCTGCACGGCCGCTCGGCCGAGCAGCGTCTGGCGATCGACCTGCTGCTCGATCCCGAGGTGGGCATCGTGTCGCTAGGCGGCAGCGCCGGTACGGGCAAATCAGCCCTCGCGCTCTGCGCCGGCCTTGAGGCCGTCCTCGAGAAGCAACAGCACAAGAAGATCATGGTGTTCCGACCGCTCTACGCGGTGGGCGGCCAAGACCTGGGGTTCCTCCCGGGCGATGCCGGCGAGAAGATGAACCCTTGGGCCCAGGCTGTCTTCGACACGCTCGGTGCGATCGTGTCCCAGAACGTCCTCGACGAGGTGGTCGAGCGGGGCATTCTCGAGGTGCTGCCCCTGACTCACATCCGGGGCCGGTCGTTGCACGACGCGTTCGTGATCGTCGACGAGGCCCAGTCCCTCGAGCGCAACGTGCTCTTGACCGTGCTCAGTCGCATCGGCCAGAACTCGCGGGTGGTGCTCACCCACGACGTGGCGCAGCGCGACAACCTGCGCGTCGGCCGTCACGACGGGGTCGCCTCGGTCATCGAGACACTCAAGGGCCACCCGCTGTTCGGTCACGTGACGCTGACCCGCTCCGAGCGGTCCGCGATCGCGGCCCTCGTCACCGAGATGCTCGAGTCGAACGACCTCACTTAGCAGGGGACGCAGGAGGCGCTGGTCACCCGACCCGCGCCTCCTGCGGCTCGGGCGGTGCCGCGTGCGCTCGGCGTCAGCCGGCCAGGGGGTGGCGACCGGCGCGCGGCGTCGGCAACTCAGGAGATCGGCGCGCTGACGGTGTCCGGTGCCGCACGTGGTCGTCGTTCTCCTGAGTTGGCCGCGGTGTGTTCGGGGTCGCGTCGTGCTCTGCCGTCCGCGACGGGCCCCGTCGCGGTGCGATCCGCGCGTCGCCCGGCCACCGCCTACTGGGTCGGTAACTCAGCATGTCGACACGGTTCGAGTGCGGATGGACGTCTGCACGCGGCATTCTCCTGACTTGCCAGCGAGTGTGGGGTGGGGCCGTTGACGGCAAGGGGCGTGGCCGAGGAGTGCGGGGCCGTGCAGGCCGGGTTGCCGACGTGCGCAGAGACTCGGGCGGGACGCGGGCGCGGGTGCGGCGCGGGCGCGGACGCGGCGGGGGTGCAGTGCGGGCGCGGCGCGGGCTCTTCGGCGTGGTGGGTGCCGGTGAGCCGTCGAGCCGGTGTGCGGAACGCCCCGGCCCCAGCTCGCGCGAAGCCGTCCTTCTCCACCGGGGGGCTCCTACGCACCGCCGAGGAGGCGCGGGTCGCGTCACCCTGTGGGCATGCAGCAGATCGCGACCCACGTCAGGAATGCCGGCGGCGTCCTCCACAAGCGGGATCTCGTCGCCCTCGGAGCCACCGACCGGATGCTCACCGCAGCCGTGCGCTTCGGGCACGTGCATCGGGCCCGTCGAGGTTGGTACACGACCTTCCCGCCGGGTGATGCGAGGTACGAGGCCGTGCGCATCGGGGGCAGGTTGACCGGGGCGTCGCTCTTGGCCCTATTTGGGGCGTGGATGTGGACGGCCGCTCCCACCCTCAGCGTCGTGGTGCCGCCTGGAGCGTCACGACTCCGGCCACGGCGTGGCGCGACGGTCCGGTGGCGTGCCGACGGGCGGGTGCCCTCTCGTCCGTCACCCGGAACGGCGTCCCGTCACCCCGACGGGGACGAACACGCGGTGGACGACGCACGCCGGGCGGCCTGGGCCGTACCCCTTCGAACCGCTCTGGTGGACGCCGTCGTGGCCGCACCTCTCGACGAGGCGGTCGCCCTGCTGGACTGGGCGCTGTCCAGCGGTCACTTCTCGGTCGTCGGACTGCACGAGGCCTTCGCGGGGGCACCGGCCGACGTGAGGGGCATCGTCGACTGGGCCGACGCCCGAAGCGAGAGCTTCATCGAGAGCGTCATGAGGGTGACCTTCGTCTGTCTGGGACACCGGGTCGAGTCGCAGACCCGGGTCGGCCCGGGGGATCGTCGTCGCATCGACGTCGTCGTCGACGGTGTCGTCGCCCTCGAACTCGACGGCCGCAGCTGGCACGGCGACACGTTCGACGCAGATCGGCTGAAGGACCTGGCCATCACGATCCAGGGTCGGACCGCCCTTCGAGCCAGTTACGAGATGGTGCGCGACCATCGACCGCTCGTCGTCGAGGCCGTCCACACGGTGCTCGGGGATGCCCGACGGCCTCGACGCCGTCTCGTCGAGCCCCGCGGACGTGCCCGCCGTCCTGGTGTCCGGCGGACACGGGGGCGACGCCCGTGGCATCTGGTTCGGCCGGCTCGAGCACGCGCCTCGCCCCCGGGTCCGCCTGGACCGGGGACGGCTTCGACATCGGGAGCGTCATGACCTCGTCGGACGGTCTCCAGGACGGGACGATGTTGCCGGACGGGACGCGCTCGGTGGACGGGGGCGGCTCGCCGGACGGGACGCGCTCGGTGGACGGGAACGGCTCGCCGGACGGGATGCGCTCGTCGGACCGGGGAGCAGCTCGACGCGGTGGTGGGCCGCTGTCCGAGCGCACGCAGGCCCGCGAAGCAGTCGCCGTGGCTGCACTGTCGGCGGTCGCGGTCGCGGTCGCGGCCGTCACGCCTCACGCCGCCCCGCTCGCGGGCGCGAACGCGGGGGCGGTGACGCTCGTCGGGTTTCTCGGAGTCGCGGCCGTGACACCGGCTCTGGTCCGGATTGACCTCGCCGAACGTCGACTACCGAACGTCCTGGTCGGAGTGGCCGCGGGTGCGTGGGCTGTGTCGACGGCTCTGCGCGTCGCCGGGGGTGACCCCGCCCAGGCGGTGACGAGCCTGGCCCTCGCCTTGGCCGCCGCTGTGTTCGGTCTGCTGGCCGCCCTCGCGGGCGGCATGGGCATGGGGGACGTCAAGCTCGGGGCCGTGTTGACCGGTCTCCTGTCGACGGGCGACGTGACGGCTCTGCTGGCCTTCTGGGGTCTTGCCGGAACGCTGGCCATCGGCATCGCCGGCGTTCAGAGGTTCGGCACGAGGTCGCGACGGTCACGGTCGCGTCCAGCGGCAGATTCGGCACCGCCGGGTCGGGGCGTCCCCTTCGGGCCGTGCCTGCTCGCGGCGTTCTGGTGTGTCGTTGCCGGCCGTTCGGCCGACGTCAGCATCGATGCCGTCGTGACGCTGCTGTGACGTTCGCGCTGCGGTTCGACTGCGGCCACAGGACGAGGAAGAGCAAGAGGAGAAACCGAGACGTCGAGGAGGCGCGGGTCCGTCACCGACGGACGCGCGCCCCCTCGACGTGCTGCGGGCGCGACGCCGATCGGCGACGTCCCGGTCGGAGACGCCCGATGGGCTGCTGGTCCTGCCGCGGCGGCGACCCGGACAGAGCGGCGACCCTGACGGGGCGACCCGGACGAAGCGCCGCGCGGGCAGGGTGCCGAACCGGGCTGGGTGCCGCGCGGGCTGGGCGCCGCGCTTTGGGCTCAGCCCGTCAGGGCAGAGCTGGGCGCGCCGCGCGTCAGGCTCAGCCCGGCAGGGCAGGGCAGAGCAGGGCGCCCTGCCGGGCGGGGCTCAGCCCGGGTGGGTCATGCTGAGCACGTCGAGTGCGGTGTCGAGCTGCTGCTCGGTGACCTCGCCCCGCTCGACGAACCCGAGGTCGACGACGGCCTCGCGGACGGTGAGTTTCTGGGCGACCGCGTGCTTGGCCACCTTCGCCGCCGCCTCGTAGCCGATGACCCGGTTGAGCGGCGTCACGATCGAGGGAGAGGACTCGGCGAGGGCACGGGCGTGCTCGACGTTGGCCTCGAGCCCGTCGACGGTCTTGTCGGCCAGGGCGCGGGTGGCGTTCGAGAGCAGGCGGATCGACTCGAGCAGGGCCGTGCCCATCACGGGGATCGCCACGTTGAGCTCGAAGGCTCCGGACGCGCCGGCCCAGGCGATCGTCGCATCGTTGCCGATCACCCGTGCCGAGACCATGAGCACGGCCTCGGGGATGACCGGGTTGACCTTGCCGGGCATGATCGACGAGCCGGGCTGCAGATCGGGGATGTGCAGCTCGCCGAGGCCTGCGTTGGGCCCCGAACCCATCCATCGGATGTCGTTGTTGATCTTCGTGAGGCTCACGGCGAGCACTCGCAAGGCACCGGAGGCCTCGACGAGCGCGTCGCGCGCGCCCTGCGCCTCGAAGTGGTCGAGCGCTTCGGTGACGGGCAGTCCGCTGTCGTCCGCGAGGGCGGCGATGACCCGTTGAGGGAAGCCCTGGGGAGTGTTGATGCCGGTCCCCGTGGCCGTTCCGCCCAGGGGGACCTCGGCCACGCGGGGGAGGGCGCTCTGCACCCGGTCGATCGCGAGACGGATCTGCCGTGCGTAGCCGCCGAACTCTTGGCCGAGGGTGACCGGCGTGGCGTCCATCAGGTGGGTGCGGCCTGCCTTCACCACGTCGGACCAGGCCGAGGCCTTCTTCTCGAGGGCGATGGCCAGGTGGTCCAGGGCGGGGATCAGGTCGTGCAGCAGCGCACCCGTGACGGCGACGTGGACGGAGGTCGGGAAGACGTCGTTCGACGACTGCGACGCGTTGACGTGGTCGTTGGGGTGGACGGCGACGCCGTCGACCGTGCCGGCGAGGGTGGCGAGCACCTCGTTCATGTTCATGTTCGACGAGGTGCCGCTGCCCGTCTGGTAGACGTCGACCGGGAACTGGTCGTGGTGGCTGCCGGCGATGATCTGGTCGGCGGCCGACACGATCGCGTCGGCGACGGGCCGGTCGATGATGCCCATCTCGCCGTTCACCAGGGCGGCCGCCCGCTTGATGCGAGCCAGCGCCACGATCTGCGCGGGCTCGAGGCCGGCCCCGCTGATGGGGAAGTTCTCGACGGCACGCTGTGTCTGGGCACGGTAGAGAGCCGATGCAGGAACGCGCACCTCGCCCATCGTGTCGTGCTCGATGCGGTACTCGGTCTCGGATGTGGTCACGACGTCGTGGTCCTTTCCTCGGGCCCTGCCGGGCTGCTGCGCCCGTCGAGGGCGCGGGGCGTCGGAGCGTTCGCCCCGACTCGGTTCAGAGTCGGCCGACGACGACCGAAGGGTCGACCCGCCCGTTGGCGAGGTCGTAGTTCGCGCCGACCACGGCCAACTTACCGTCCGCGACGGCGGACGCGATGAGGGCGGACCGGTCGACGAGCGTGCGGACGGACGCCTCGATGTGCAACTGGCCGACCGTGCGGGGGTCGAGGTCGGCACCGTTCTCGAGATCGAGCTGGGCACGCTCGACCGACGGCATGATCATGTCGATCAGCCCGCCCAGGAACGCCGACCCGGGGGCGGCGTCGGAACCGATCGAGTCGATGGCCGAGGCGACGGCACCGCAGCTGTCGTGGCCGAGCACCACGATGAGGGGGACGTGCAGCACCGAGACGGCGAATTCGAGCGAGGCGATGACCGTGTCGCCGACCACCTGGCCGGCGTTGCGCACGACGAAGAGGTCACCGAGGCCGACGTCGAAGATGATCTCGGCGGCGAGTCGCGAGTCGGCACAGCCGAAGAGGGCGGCGACGGGTTCTTGCCCGGCGGCGAGCGACGACCGCCGGTCGCTGTCCTGATGAGGATGGCGCGGCGCCCCCTCGACGAAGCGGTGGTTGCCGTCGACCATGCGGCTCCACGCCGTCCCCGGCTCGGACCGGGTCGCCGTCGCGGGTGCGGGGACGTCCGTGGGTCGGGGCGTCGCCGCCGTGTTCTCGGAGGGGGAAGGGGCAGCGGGCACACCTGCGGCGGGGTCGTGTCGGGTCACGTCATTCGCTTTCTTGGCTGGAGATCTGTTCGGCCAGGGAGGTGGCCAGGACGTCGAACTCGGAGTCGTCGGCCGTGCCATACAGCACGTACGAGCTACGGTCGACCGTGGTGGTCAGGGCGTAGGCGTAGTTGCCCGGGTCGTCGGCGTCACGCCGGTCGTAGACGTCCCAGGTGAGACCGCCGATCGACCGGGTCGACGTCGCCGCGGCGTTCTGCACCTGCAGGCTGACCCAGGTCGGGTTGGCGTCGATGCCCTGTTCGAGGCCGATGAACTGCTGGTCGGGGGTGATGAGCCCGACGTACCAGGTCGGCACGTCGTCGCGGGTGGACGACCGGACCTCGGCCGCGTTCGACGACCACCCGTCGGGCAGCGGAGGCGCGGCGAGGGGAGCGTCGACGCTCGCCTGGGCCTGTGCCGCGACCTGCACGTAGTCGATCTCTTGACGATTCACGGTGCCGCTCGGGCGGACCACGACGAGCACGAGGAAGAGCACGATGCCGAGCGAGGCGACGATCGACAAGGTCAGGTTGATCGCCGTCTGGTTCGCATAGTGCTTGCGGGTGTTCTCGGCCTTGCGCGCCGCGGTCTCGTCAGGGGTCTCGGGTCGGCCGAGTTCGGCGACGACGCGGGGCTCACGAGGACGTCGCGGGCCCCGGCGGCCGCCGTCGGAAGGGGAGGTCATTCGGCGGACACCTGGCGGCGGGCCGCTTCGAGGCGCTCTCGCGCCCCCATCAACCACTCTTCGCAGCGCCGGGCGAGTGCCTCGCCGCGTTCCCAGAGGGCGAGCGAGCGTTCGAGGGTCGAGGCGCCCTGCTCGAGTTCGTTCACGACGGACACGAGCTCGTCGCGGGCCTGCTCGTAGCTGAGCGAGGAGACGTCGGGCGGGGTGCTGGTCGGGGTGGTGTCCACGGGACGATCCTAACGAGGGGTGCTGACGGAGGACGCGGCAGACGCCACGGGTGAGGAGTCGCCCGCCGCGTCGGAGCCTGGGGAGGAGGCGCCGGTGCTGACGGCGCCCACCGCGCCTCCGTCGGTGGTCACGAGGAGGCGCGTCTCGGCGGGGGCCTCGTCGGGGGAGCGCAGCACGCCGCCCGACGGAAGCTGCACGATCGCGTAGCCGCGGCGCAGCGTGCCCTGCGGCGACAGGGCGCGCAGTTGCGCCGTGAGCTCGGAGACCCGGGTGTGCGCCCTCTCGACGGCCCGCCCGACGAGTTCTTCACCCCGTGCGACCGCCCGGACGACCTCGTCGGCCCGGACGTCGACGAGGGTCTGGGGTGAGGCGAGCACGGGCCTGCTGCGGATCTGTTCGAGTCGGTCGATCTCGGTGGCGACCAGCGAGGTCAGACGCATGCCGATGCGGGTGCGCGCCTGTTGCACGCGCGACAGTTCTTCGGTCACGTCGGGGACGACCCGTTTGGCGGCGTCGGTGGGTGTGGACGCACGCAGGTCGGCGACGTCATCGAGCAGCGGCCGGTCGGCCTCGTGCCCGATCGCACTGACGACCGGTGTCGTGCATGCCGAGACGGCGCGGACGAGTCCCTCGTCGCTGAAGCCGAGCAGGTTCTGGAAGTCGCCCCCGCCTCGGGCGACGATGATGACGTCGACCTCGTCGTCGGCGTCGAGACGCTGGATCGCCGCCGTGACCTCGCCGACCATGCGGTCGCCCTGCACCGCCGCGTGAACCACCCGGAACGAGACCGAGGGCCACCGCAGCTGGGCGTTGCGCAGGACGTCTTTCTCGGCGTCGCTGTCTTTGCCGGTGACCAGGCCGATGCACCCGGGCAGGAACGGCAGGGCCCGCTTGCGCTCGGGGGAGAAGAGCCCCTCTGCCGTGAGCTGGCGGCGGAGGCGTTCGAGTCGCTCGAGGAGGTCGCCGAGCCCGACGTGACGCATGTCGAACACCTGCATCGTGAGGCTGCCGCCCTTGACCCAGTAGTTCGGCTTGACGGCGGCGATGACGCGGTCGCCCTGCTTGAGGTCGGCGGGCACCCGCGACTTCACGCTGGACCAGATGGAGAACGACACGGTGGCGTCTTGTTCGAGGTCGCGGAGCTTGCCGTAGACGTTGCCCCCGGAGACGTTCCACTGGGTGATCTCGCCCTCGACCCAGGCCGTGCCGAGACGATCGATCCAGTCGCGCACCTTGCTCGCGAGGAGCCCGACGGGCCACGGGGACTCGGCCGTGGGAGGAGGGGGAACGATCGTCATGGAGCTCCGTTCGAGGGGGTGGTCGACACCGGCAGGACGAGCGACGGCCCGGGGCGATCGACCGTTCGTGCGGTCGCTCCCAGTACGTGACCAGTCCGGCACACCTAGACTCGTCGGGTGAGCCACATCTCCAACGGCGCCCTCGCCATCGACCTGCCGACACCGCGTGTTCCTGCGGTGCGGAACAGGCTAAAGGATACCCCCGTCAACGGACGCAAGCGGGTGCTGCTCGCGGCACCTCGCGGGTACTGCGCCGGCGTCGACCGAGCCGTCATCGCGGTCGAGAAGGCGCTCGAGCACTACGGTGCTCCCGTCTACGTCCGCAAGCAGATCGTCCACAACGTCCACGTCGTGGCGACCCTCGAGAGCCAGGGAGCGATCTTCGTCGACGAGGTCGACGAGGTCCCCCAGGGGTCGCACATCGTCTTCAGCGCGCACGGCGTCTCGCCGGCCGTCGTGAAGGGTGCGGCCGATCGCGAGTTGCAGGCCATCGACGCGACCTGCCCGCTCGTCACGAAGGTGCACCGCGAGGCCGTCCGCTTCGGCAACCAGGGCCGTCACATCATCCTCATCGGCCATGCCGGGCACGAAGAGGTCGAGGGCACGATGGGTCACGCGGCGGACCGTACGACCCTCGTGCAGAACCCGGGCGAGGTCGACGACCTCGTCGTCGCCGATCCCGACAACCTCGTCTGGCTGTCGCAGACCACCCTCAGCGTCGACGAGACGATGGAGACCGTGCGTCGTCTGCGCGAGCGCTTCCCGAGCATTCAGAACCCGCCGAGCGACGACATCTGCTACGCCACGCAGAACCGCCAGGTCGCGATCAAGAAGGTCGCCCAGGGCGCCGATCTCGTCATCGTCGTCGGCTCGGCGAACAGCTCGAACAGCGTGCGTCTCGTCGAGGTCGCCCTCGAGCACGGGGCCAAGGCCGCCTACCGCGTCGACTACACGAACGAGATCAAGCAGGAGTGGCTCGACGGCGTCGAGACGGTGGGGGTCACCTCCGGCGCGTCGGTGCCCGAGGTCCTCGTCGACGAGGTGCTGGCCGACCTGTCCGACGCCGGCTACGTCGACGTCCAAGAAGTCGTCACGGCCGAAGAGGACTTGATGTTCTCGCTCCCGAAGGAACTCCGGAAAGACGCGACGGGCCAGGTCGACGCGCGCGGCCTCGGCGGTCGCACCCGATGACCGACGACCGTCCGAAGCCGCGCTACGGCGAGTACGCCCCCGAGGGTTGGGTGAATCCGGTCACGGCCGAGGCCGACAGCGCCGAGGAGGCGCGGGTCGCCGACCAGGACGCGCGGCCCGCGGTCTCGACCGACGTCCGCCCCGGTGACGAGACCCGCACGGCGCCTCCTGCGCTCACGACCGGGCGCCGCATCGACCGGGTGGCGACGTTCGCCCTGATCGGGCTGGGGGCCTTCGGAGCGATCCAGGCCGTCGCCCGCGTGCCCGGCTATGCGACGACGCAGCTCGCCCAGTTCGAGACGTTCGGGCTCGATCTCTCGGGGTTCGGCTCGTCGGCCGCGCTGCAGACCTTCGGTGTCGTCATGGCCGTTCTGGCCGTGGCGCTCTTCGCCGTCTCGACCTGGTGGACCCTCCGGCGGCTGCGCGCCGGGCGTCTCGGATTCGTCGTGCCCCTCGTCGCCGGTGTCGTCTTCGGTCTCGTGCAGGGGTTCGGAGCGGCGGCCATCCTGATGGGCGATCCAGCCTTCGCCGAAGCGATGCAGAGCTTCACGAACGACTACTTCTCGGGGTCGAACTGATCCTCGCCGCACGTCTCGACGACGAAGCCCCCGAGCACTCGCTCGGGGGCTTCGTCGTGCGACCAGGAGGCGCGGGTCAGCTCGCCGACTGACCGTACGACCCGAGCTGCTTCGTCGCCTCGACGACGCGGGCGGCCATGGCGGTCTCGGCGACCTTGCCCCAGGCGCGGGGGTCGTACTGCTTCTTGTTGCCGACCTCGCCGTCGACCTTGAGGAAGCCGTCGTAGTTCTTCAGCACGGTGTCGGCGATGGATCGGCTGAAGGCGTACTGCGTGTCGGTGTCGAGGTTCATCTTCACGACACCGTTCGAGACGGCCTCGGCGATCTCGGCGTCGGACGATCCCGAGCCACCGTGGAAGACGAGTTCGAGGGGCTTGTCGGCCGTGCCGAATTTCTCCTGGATGCCCTGCTGGATCTCGCCGAGCAGCTCGGGTCGCAGTTTGACGTTGCCCGGCTTGTACACGCCGTGCACGTTGCCGAAGGTGAGTGCAGCGATGTAGCGGCCGTGCTCGCCGAGGCCGAGCGCCTCGACCACGCGGGTGACGTCGCCCACCGTGGTGTAGAGCGCGTCGTTGGTGCCCTCGTGCTGGACACCGTCTTCTTCGCCGCCGACGACGCCGATCTCGACCTCGAGGATGGCGTTGATCGCCTTGGTGCGCTTCAGCATGTCCTGGGCGATCGAGATGTTCTCGTCGAGCGGGACGGCCGAACCGTCCCACATGTGCGACTGGAACAGCGGGTTGCGACCGGCCCGGACCTCTTCTTCGGAGGCGGCGATCAGCGGCAGCACGAAGCCGTCGAGAGCGTCCTTCGGGCAGTGGTCGGTGTGCAGGGCGACGGTCACGGGGTAGTTCTTCGCGACCTCGGTCGCGAACTTCGCGAAGGCGATGGCCCCCGCAGCACGGTTCTTGACGGTGTGGCCGGCGAAGTAGTCGGCGCCGCCGGTGGTGACCTGGATGATGCCGTCGCTGCCCGCCTCGGTGAGGCCCTGCAGCACGGAGTTGATCGTCTGCGACGAGGACACGTTGATGGCGGGGTAGGCGAAGCCCTTGTTCTTCGCCTTGTCGAGCATCTCGGCGTACTGCTCGGGGGTTGCGACGGGCATGGAATCTCCTTCGATCGGTGACCGTGGTCTGGTTCGGGCTGCGTCATCAGCCTACCGACGGGTGCTGTGCCTCGTGCCCCGTGCCGAGGAGCCCCGGGGACCACCGCATGGCCCGTTCGGACCACCGCGGGGCCGGGTGCTTCGTGTGTCGCACCCGACCCCGCGTCGCATCACCTCTCGAGTCGGCGTCGGCGGACCGTCAGGACCCCGAGGGCGAGCAGAGCGATGCCCAGGGTGAGACCGCCCGCGAGGAGGGCTGCCGACGTGCCGGTGAAGGCGAGCCGAGCAGGGGGCGGACCTGATCCCGAGTCGGAGGCGTCCACCGGCCCAGCGCCTCCGGGCGTCGTGGTGTCGCCGGAATCACCCTGGTCTTCGTCGCCCGGAGGCTCGGTGACCGGGGGGTCGATCACGGGCAGGTCGGGGATCAGGCCGGCGTCGACGTCCGACGTGGACGTGACGCTCACCAGGTCGCCGTCGGAATCCTCGACCCGGTCGATGCGGACCGTGGCCCGGCCCTTCTCGTCGACGTCCGAGTCTCGCCGGGGATCGTCGCCCTGATGTGCTGAGGTCCAGACACGGCTCGCGGCACCGGCGTCGAGGACGTACGTGCCGGGCCGGAGCGCGTCGAACTCGTACCGACCTTCAGCATCCGTCGTCGTCTCGCGGTCGACGTCGTCGCCCCGATCGTCCACTCCGGTCAGGACGAGGTGCAGATCGGCCACTCCCGGTTCGTCGCCCTGGAGTCCGTCGCCGTCGACGTCGGCCCACACCTGGTCGCCGATCGAGCCCGACACGAACGTCGTCGAGACCACCTGGGACGCCAGAGCGGTCGAGATGTCGGGCGTGCGAAGAGTGAAGTCGGAGGCCAGGACGGCGTCTCGAGCACCACTCTCGGCCACCCGGACCACCAGGTCGTGCCGGACGATCTGTGACGGTGCCACGGCGTCGTCGGTGTCGATGCGCACGGCCGTCACCTCGGCCCACGACGACGGACAGCCGACCGACCCGAACAGGTCGACGGTGCACCAGGTGGGTCCGTCGTCACCGGGGTCGCTCGGGACGCTCGACGCGGCGGCCGCCGTGTATCGCACCTCCTCGCCGCTCGATGCTGCAGCGACGGGCCCGACCAGTTCGACGTGTGTTCCGACGGCGGTTCCGCGACCGTCGGCATCGTGGGGCAGGACGGCCACCAGGGCGGACGAGCTCATGTCGGTCGGCGCCAGGTTCTGGTAGCGCAGGGTGAACGTCACCTCGTCTCCGAGGACGTGTCGTTCCGCGTCGACGGTCTCGCCGACGTTGAAGCCCGCCCCAGCCAGGACATGGAGCCCCCGGGTCGCCTGTTTGCGGGGGTCGTCAGACACGTCACGGTCCCACACCACGGAGGCGGTCGAGACGACGGGGCCGACGGCCGCCCCGAGGACGACGTCGAAGGTCACGGCCGGCAGGACGTCGTTGGGGCGGACGTCCGGGAAGCGCCAGGTGATGCGCTGCTGGAGGACACCGTCGGCACCCGTCTCGTCGACGACGGACTCCGGCCGACGGGAGGCGCTGCCCTCGACGTAGGACGCACCCGGTGGCAGCAGGTCGGTGACCAGGAGGTCGCCCGGCAGACCGTTCCCGGTGGCGTTCGTGACCGTCGGGTAGACGGCGAACGTCACGGTCTCGCCTGCGCGCGCGAAACGGGTCGCGTCGGGGGTGTCGTCCGCATCGTGCCCCGGGTCGACGACCTTCGTGGTGACCCGGGCCAGGTCTGCGGTCATCGTGAGGAAGTCCGCCCAGCCGCCGTTGGCCTCGTCCGCCGGGTTGCGGTCGTGCACCCACGGTCCGTCGGTCACCCGCTGCACGCTCGTGAAGGATCGGACGCGCTGCAGATCGGGGAGGTCGTCGTGCAGCGAGACGAAGACGTTGAAGCCGATGGTCGCGTCTCCGGGGTGGTCGAACGACCAGACCACCTTGCCGACGGCCTCCGGGCCACCGGGGACGTCGGTCGGGTTGTCGTACCAGTCGTCGCCGGAGCCGCACTCGGCGTCCCGCAGGTCAGAAGGATCGTCGGCACCGAACGCGGCGAAGGCGGGGCGACCGGTCGTGGCGCGGTCCGAGGAGACGGCCCAGTTCGCTCCGACCTGCCGGAGGGACTGGACGTCCCGGTCGAAGACGGTGCAGAGCTTCGTGCCCGACCAGGTCGTCGTGCCGGCGTTGCGCAAGGTGCCCCGGATGACGAGGTCCTGGCCGGGGGTGACGTAGGGCTGGTCGTACTTGCCCGAGGCGTTCCAGGTCGTGGCCGTGCCCTGCTCGGCTCCGAAGTACCGCTGCGAGCCCTGGAGGCCGGTGAACTCGCCGATGTTCCGGTCGACCACGTTGTTGTTCGAGGGCTCCGAGCCGTCGAGGTAGTTGGACTGCCCCGAGACGGAGGACGCCACGAGATCCCTGTACACGTTGCGGGCCGTGAAGGAGTCGCCCGCCGCGGGTCGCGGCACCCACAGGCTCACGTAGCCGGAGACGACGTACGGCTTGACGCCGCCGGTGATGGGCGTGCCCGAGACGGACCGAGACGGGACGGAGGCCAGGGACGAATCGATGCCGGCGATGCTCACCGTGACGGGTTCACCCGGACCGGATTGCGTGCACGTGAACTCGCCGGAGTCGACCACGGCGTCCGTCCCACCGCCTCGACCGCCCGGTGCCCCGGCCACCTGACCGGTGTTGACCCCGCAGGCGGGTGCGTCGTCGAGGGGTGACAGGACAGCCGGACTGCTGTTCGAGCCGTACATCCTCGAGACGTCGTCGACGAACGAGATGCCGCCCCCGAGGGACTCGAGCCCGAGGGTGCCTTGTTCGGGCTGCAGCCCGTCGCCGTGCAGCAGCACCGGATAGACGATGCGGAACCCCGGCGTGACGCCGTCGGGCCCGACCGTCTCGGAGAAGTCCGGCACGACCGTCGACGCCGCGAGGTCCCATCGGGGGGCGGCACTGACGACGACGTCGTCGGACGTCGCGGGGACGGGGACGGAATCCGCCGCGGCCAGCTGCCCGGCGACGGCGGCGATCGAATTCGCCGGAGCGGTCTGGGGCACCCAGGTCACGATCGGGATGGCGAGGAGTCCTCGCTCGAGAGACCCGATGCGGCAGGTGAGGTGCTCGGGGGTGACCCGGGAACCCGCGCCGCACTGGTCGGGCAGGTCGGAGAAGACGGAACCCGAGACGGCGTCGAGCTCGAGCACGACGTCGTCGGCTCGGCCCGAACGGGCCCCGAGCAGAACCGACCACGTGACGGCGTCCGCCGTCCGGACGCGTCCGTTGTTCGCGGAGGAGTCCGCCCCCGGGGTGTCGTCCCCCGGGGTGAACGGACCGTGGCCGTCCTCGGAGGACTCGATCGTGAGGGTGAGATCGGCGTCGGAGACCGACGGGGCGGCCGACGCGGAGACGGCACCGGAGGCGAGCGCGGTCGACACCACGGCGAGGGCCGTGACTCGGCGTCGCCACGGGAAGGAGGGGGGCATGAACAGCCTTTCGACGAGAGTCGACGAGATGAGGTACGCGGAATGTCGCGCTGAAGGTTGCCATCCAGAATGTCATTAAAACGCGCCTCATGTAAGCCCTGATCCGAGTAAGGTCGTCGACATGGCTGACACGGATTCCGGAACCCTTTATTCGCACCCCGATCGCAACCTGGGCATGGAACTGGTCCGGGCCACCGAGGCGGCCGCGATCCGTTCCGCTCCGTTCATCGGCAAGGGCGACAAGAACGCCGCCGACAAGGCCGCGGTCGATGCCATGCGCAAGTTCTTGGGTACCGTCGCGTTCGACGGCGTCGTCGTGATCGGCGAGGGCGAGAAGGACGAAGCCCCGATGCTGTTCAACGGTGAACACGTCGGCAACGGTTTCGGTCCGGCCTGCGACATCGCCGTCGACCCGATCGACGGCACGAGCCTCACCGCGGCCGGCCGCATGAACGCCCTGTCGGTCATCGCCGTCAGCGACCGCGGCAGCATGTACGACCCCAGCGCCGTCTTCTACATGGACAAGATCGTGACCGGTCCCGAGGGCCGCGGCATCATCGACCTCGACCGTCCGATCGGTGAGAACATCACCGCCCTGGCCGCGGCCAAGGGCATCGCGGTCGAGGACATGCAGATCGCCGTCCTCGACCGCCCGCGTCACGCCGACCTGATCGCCGAGATCCGGGCCGTGGGCGCCTCGACCCGGCTGCTGCTCGACGGGGACGTCGCCGGCGGCATCAACGCAGCCCGTCCCGACTCGCGCATCGACATGTGCGTCGGCGTCGGCGGCACCCCCGAGGGCATCATCACGGCGTGCGCGGTCAAGGCCCTCGACGGTCTGATCCTCGCTCGTCTCGCTCCGAAGGACGACGCCGAGCGCCAGAAGGCGATCGACGCCGGTCACGACCTCGACCGCGTGCTCGACCAGGACGACCTCGTCACGGGCGACAACGCGTACTTCGTCGCCACCGGGGTCACCGACGGCGCCCTCGTCGCCGGAGTCACGCGCAAGCAGGGCATGATCCGCACGTCGAGCATCGTGCTGCGCTCGCACTCGGGCACAATCCGTCGCGTCGAGGCCGACCACCTCGTCTCGAAGTGGTACGGCGAAAAGGCCTGACCTCCACGCCGCCTCACGACATGACGAACGCCCGGCCGCGGTCGGGCGTTCGTCGTGTCGGGCTCAGTCGCGGTCGGTGCTGCTCTCGTCGAGTGCCGACGCCAGTTCGGGTGCGGTGAGCTCGCGCGGTGACTCCTCGACGGTCGTCGGGGTCGCGAGGACCTTGGACTCGTCGAGCATGCTGAGCCGACGGGCCGACGGGAGGACCGTCCGTTCGAGCGACCCGACGAACCGGTTGTAGTCGGTGACGCCGGCGCGCAACGACCGGCCGAGCTTGTCGACGTGACCTGCCATGGTCGATAGTCGCCCGTAGAGCTCGCGGCTGAGGTCGAACAGCTCTTTCGCCTCGGCGGTGACGACGTCCTGCTGCCAGCTGAACGCGACGGTCTTGAGCACCGACCAGAGGGTCACGGGCGATGCCAGGGCGACGCGCTTCTGGAACGCGTAGTCCATCAGGGCCGGGTCGGCCTCGAGGGCGGACGACACGAGCGACTCGCTCGGGATGAACGCGATGACGAGTTCGGGTGAGGAGTCGAGCCCGGCCCAGTAGGTCTTGCCCGCCAGGGCGTCGACATGGGCGCGCAGTGCCTTGACGTGCTGCCGCACGAGTCGGTCGCGTCGGGCGCCCTCGTCGCCCGTGGCGGAGGCGGGGATGGCGCTGGCCTCGAGGTAGGCCGAGAACGGCACCTTGGCGTCGACCGCGATGTTCTTGCCCCCGGGGAGGTGCACCACCATGTCGGGCCGACCGGAGCCTGCGTCGGACGAGATCGACGTCTGCACGTCGAAGTCCACGCGCTCGACGAGGCCCGCGGCTTGCACGACGTTGCGCAACTGGGTCTCGCCCCAGACGCCGCGCGTGCTGTTCGACTTCAGCGCCGAGGCGAGCGACTCGGCCGTCCCGCGGAGCCGCTCGCCCGATTCGGCCGCGGTGCGCAGCTGCTCGCTGATGGCGCCGTACTGGAGGGTGCGTTCGGCCTCGAGCTCGGCCACCTTCTGTTGAACGGCCTGCAGGCTCTCGGCCACCGGGCTGAGCGCGACGAGCACCTGACCGTCGGCGCGTGCCCTCTCGGCCTCGGCGATGCGGACGTCGCGGAGGCGGTCCTGGAACTCGCGGAGGCGGTCTTCTTGCTGCGCGATCTGGCGTCGGTACTGGTCGTCCTGACCCTCGAGGCGCTCGCGTGAGGCGTCGGCCAGGGCCCGCGCTGCGGCGAGGTCGGACGACAGGCGTGCCGTCGCCTCGGCCGCGCGTGTTCGGGCGACGAGCATCCCGACGGCGACGCCGAGCACGAGGCCGAGCAGCAGGGTGAGGAACAGGGCGAGCGGGAGGGGCATGACGGCAGTGTGGCAGCGGCCACCGACACCGGTCGGTGGTCGCCACGGACGGAGCAGGAGAGGTCGGCGCGCCGCGGGGGCGTCGACGTGGAGGAGCGGAGGGGCTCAGCCGAAGGCCATGGGGCGCCGGTCGGCGCGAGGGACGGCGGATGCCGTCGGTGCCCCGGCCGGCTGCAGCACCTTGACCTTGACCGACGCGGTGGCCGCGAGCTCGCCGAGGTCGGAGGCGCCGTGGAACAGCGCCGCGTGGGCGACGATGGCCGCGCAAGCCTCGGCGTCGGCGAGGGCGTCGTGGTGTGAGAAGGCGTCGAAGCCGGCGGCCGTCGCGGCGACCGGAAGCCGGTACGAGTCGAGCGAGTAGGTCTTGCGGGCGACCTGCAGGCTGCAGAGGTACGACCACGGGGGAGGGGTGAGCCCGGTGGCGGCGCAGGCCGCCTTGATGACGCCCATGTCGAAGCCGGCGTTGTGGGCGACGAAGACGTCGTCGCCGGCGAAGTCGGCGAGCAGCTCGAACTGCTCGGCCCAGCCGAACGCGCCGATCACGTCGCTCGCGACGATGCCGTGGATGCGGGTGTTCCACTCGGAGAACTCGTCGTGCCCGGCCGGTGGCTGGATCAACCAGCCGACCTTGTCGACGACGACCCCGTCGCGGACCTTGACGAGGCCGACGGAGCAGGCGCTGGCGCTGCTCGAGTTCGCGGTCTCGAAGTCGATCGCGGTGAAGTCGATGGGCATTGACTCATGCTCTCACGCGCCTCCGACACCGCCTCCCCAGGCACGGTCGGATGCCGTTCCGTCCCCAGCCGGCTCGACGCCGACGGCACGGCTCGACAGGGCCGGTACGCTTGACCCTCGTGGCTCTCACTATCGCGATCGTCGGACTGCCCAACGTCGGCAAGTCCACCCTGTTCAACGCCCTGACCAAGAACCAGGTGCTGGCGGCGAACTATCCGTTCGCGACCATCGAGCCCAACGTGGGCATCGTCAACCTGCCCGACCCGCGCCTCCAGGTGTTGGCCGGCCTCTTCGGCAGCGAGAAGATCCTGCCCGCGCCGGTGTCGTTCGTCGACATCGCCGGCATCGTCAAGGGGGCGAGCGAGGGCGAGGGGCTCGGCAACAAGTTCCTGGCGAACATCCGCGAGGCCGACGCCATCGCCGAGGTCGTGCGCGGCTTCGACGACCCCGACGTCGTGCACGTCGACGGCAAGGTCGACCCCGAGAGCGACATGGGCACGATCAACACCGAGCTGATCCTCGCTGACCTCGAGACGGTCGAGAAGGCGCTGGTCCGATACGAGAAAGAGCTGCGGCTCAAACGCGTCGAGCCGATCGTGCACGAGACGGCCGTCACCGCCCGCGATGCCCTGCAGCGCGGCGAGGCGCTCTCGGCCACGAGCATCGACCTCGAGCCGATCCGCGAGCTGGGGCTGCTCACCGCGAAGCCCTTCATCTACGTCTTCAACGTCGACGAGGCCGTCCTCACCGACGAGGCGCGCAAGGCCGAGCTGCAGGCGCTGGTCTCGCCGGCCGAGGCGATCTTCCTGGACGCGCAGGTCGAGTCCGAGCTGATCGGCCTCGACGACGAGGACGCCGCCGAGCTGCTCGCGTCGCTCGGGCAGGACGAGTCCGGTCTCGACCAGCTCGCCCGCATCGGGTTCGAGACGTTGGGCCTGCAGACCTACCTGACGGCGGGCCCGAAAGAGACCCGCGCGTGGACGATCGGCAAGGGCTGGAAGGCCCCGCAGGCCGCCGGAGTCATCCACACCGACTTCGAGAAGGGCTTCATCAAGGCCGAGGTCATCTCGTTCGACGACCTGGTCGAGACCGGCTCCATCGCGGAGGCGCGCTCAGCGGGCAAGGCCCGCATCGAGGGCAAAGAGTACGTCATGCAAGACGGCGACGTGGTGGAGTTCCGCTTCAACAACTGACCCTCCGGCTCGGGGGCGAGCGCCACTCATCTACTCTCAAGCATGAGCCAAACGGATTTCACGCCCACCGGCACCACCTCCGGCACCCCCGCACTGCTGCGCCTCGGCGTCCTGGCCACCTCGCGCAAGCCCGACGAGCGGCGCCTGCCGATCCACCCCGCCCACCTCGACCGCATCGACGCCGATCTGCGGGCAAACATGACCCTCGAGCGCGGCTACGGCCTGCGCTTCGGCATCCCCGACGCCGACCTCGAACCCCTCGTCGCCCTGGCCGACCGTGAACAGATCGTCGCCGACAACGACATCGTCCTGCTGCCCAAGCCGCAGGACGCCGACCTCGAGGGCCTCCGCGACGGCCAGACCCTCTGGGGCTGGCCGCACTGCGTCCAGGACCGCGAGATCACCCAGCTCGCCATCGACAAACGCCTCACCCTGATCGCATGGGAGGCCATGAACCACTGGCAGCCCGACGGCGGCTACGGCCTGCACGTCTTCCACAAGAACAACGAACTCGCCGGCTACTGCTCGGTGCTGCACGCCCTCCAGCTCTGCGGCTCGACCGGCGACTACGGCCGTCGCCTCAGCGCCGTCGTCATCGGCTTCGGCGCCACCGCTCGCGGCGCGGTCACGGCCCTCAACGCCCACGGCATCCACGACGTCCGCGTGCTGACGAACCGCAACATCGCCGCCGTCGGCTCACCGATCCCGTCGGTCGACATCTTCCAGTTCGAGCACGACGCCGAGACGCCCGGTGCCAGCACCGTGAACACCCCCGACGGGTCGGTCGCCCTCGCTCCGTTCCTCGCCGCCGCCGACATCGTCGTCAACTGCACCCTCCAGGACCCGAACGCCCCGCTCACCTACCTGCGAGAGACCGATCTCGACGCCTTCCGCCCCGGCAGCCTGATCGTCGACGTCTCGGTGGACGAGGGCATGGGCTTCGACTGGGCCCGGGCCACGACCTTCGCCGAGCCGCTCGTCACCGTCGGCGCGACCACGAACTACTACGCCGTCGACCACAGCCCCTCCCTGCTGTGGAACTCCACGACGTGGGAGATCAGCGAGGCCCTCCTGCCGTTCCTGCGCAGCGTCATGGAGGGGCCGACCTCGTGGGCGTCGTCCGACACCATCCGCCGGGCCATCGAGATCGCGGAGGGGCGGGTCGAGAACGAGGCGATCCTCGAGTTCCAGCACCGCGCCTCCTCGTACCCGCACGCGGCGCTCGGCTGAGCGGAGCGGCAGTCGGGGCGGTCGAGCCGGACTAGACCGCAGGAGGTGCGGCGAGGGCCGCCAGGACGCGCCCGGCCCCGAAGTCCCAGGCCTCGTCGACGTCGCCGCCCAGCTGGAAGCCGCCGTTGAGTTCCATGATGACGAAGCCCGCCACCCACGCCGTGAGTGTGCGGGCGGCGTCGAGGGCATGCGCGGGCCCGACGAGCTGCTCGCCGACCCGGAGGGCGGCGGCGCTCGCCGCGGCGCCGAACTCGCGTCGCGCGGTGGGGACGCCGGGCCCGGGCGTCATGACCAGCTGGAACGCGGCCGGGCGTTCGTGACCGAAGGCCCGGAAGGTGTCGAGCACCTCGCGGGCCGACCCCGCCCCGTCGAGCCGCGCGGCCAGGTCGGTGAGGGTGGCCTCCGCGACCGACCGCAGCAGCGCCTCCCGGTTCTCGACGCGCTTGTAGAGCGAGGGAGCGCGCACACCGACCCGCGCCGCGACCGCGGCCATCGTCAGGCCGGCGGGGCCGTCGGCCTCGAGCAGCTCGCGGGCGGCGAGGAGGATGGCGTCGAGCGAGGTGCGGTCCGGTGTGGGCATCCGTCGAGTATAGCTATTGACAATAGCCATGATGGCTAACTACCGTAGCCATCATGGAACTCGCACCCTCCCTCCGCCGCATCGGCAACGACATCGTCGCCGCCTACCTCGTCGTCACGCCCGAGGGCGTGACCGTGATCGACGCCGGCCTGCCCGGCCTCTGGTCCGAACTCGTCACCGAACTCGCCGCCGTCGGACGCACCCTGGCCGACGTGAAGGGCGTCGTCCTCACCCACGGCGACTCCGACCACGTCGGCTTCGCCGAACGGCTGCGACGCGACCACGGGGTGCCCGTGTACGTCCACGCGGCCGACGCGTCCCGGGCGAAAGGCGGACCGAAGCCGAAGAACGGCATGCCTCCGATGAAGCTCGGCCCCCTGCTGGGCTTCGCCGGTTACAGCCTGCGCAAGGGCGGGGCGAAGACCGCCTGGCTCACCGAGGTCGTCGAGGTGCACGGCGGAGAGACCCTCGACCTGCCGGGCTCGCCTCGGGTCATCCCGATGCCCGGGCACTCCGAGGGCAGCATCGCCGTCTTCGTCCCGAGCGTCGACGCCGTCTTCGTGGGCGACGCCCTGACCACGCGCCACGTGACGACCGGTCACGTCGGGCCCGCACCGGCTCCGTTCACCGACGAGCCCGAGCAGGCCCTGGCGTCGCTCGACGCCCTGCTCGAGACCGGTGCGACCTGGGTGCTGCCGGGACACGGCGCCCCCTGGGACGGCGGAGTCGTCGCCGCGGTGAGCGCCGTCCGAGCCGCCGCGCGCTGACCCGGCGGCCCCGTCTCAGACCCCGACCGGCACCGCCGCCGGCGTCACGCGCACCAGCACCGCCTTCGACACGGGCGTGTTGCTGCCGATCGCCGCGCTGTCGAGCGGCACGAGCACGTTCGCCTCGGGGAAGTACGCCGCGGCGCACCCTCGGGCCGTCGGGTAGGCGACGATGCGGTAGTCGCGCAGCACCCGCTCGACGTCGTCGGTCCAGACCGTCGCCACGTCGACCTTCTGGCCGTCGACGAGACCGAGGTCGTCCAGGTCGAGCGGGTTGACGAACACCACGTGCCGACCCTTCTTGATGCCGCGGTAGCGGTCGTTGAGGCTGTAGATCGTGGTGTTGTACTGGTCGTGCGAGCGCAGGGTCTGCAGCAGCAGCGTGCCCTCGGGGCGTTCGACGCGCTCGAGGTCGTTGACCGTGATGATCGCCTTGCCGGCCTTCGTCGCGAACGTCCGCGAGTCGCGCGGCCCGTTCGGCAGGACGAACCCGTCACGGCTGCGCACCCGCTCGCTGTAGCGCTCGAAGCCCGGCACGACGCGGCTGATGTGGTCGCGCAGCGTGTCGTAGTCGTCCTCGAAGCCCTGCCAGTCGATCTCGAGGTCGGCCCGGTCGCCGAGCGTCGCCTGCGCCAGACGGCTGACGATGGCGACCTCGCTGAGCAGGTCGGGCGCGACGGGCGGCACCTGGCCGTGGCTGCCGTGCACCGAGCAGACGGTGTCCTCGACCGAGACGAACTGCGGCCCGGCCTTCTGCACGTCGATCTCGGTGCGGCCGAGCGTCGGCAGGATGAGCGCCTCGGCTCCGACGACGGCGTGCGATCGGTTGAGCTTCGTGGACACCTGCACGGTCATGTCGGTGCCGCGCATCGCGGCCTCGGCGAGCTGGGTGTCCGAGATCGCGGCCACGAGGTTGCCGCCCATGCCCATCCAGAACTTGATCCGCCCCTCCTGCATGGCCTTGATGCCCTTGAGGGCGTCGACGCCGTGCTCGCGCGGCGGGTCGAAGCGGAACTCCTTCTGCAGGGCGTCGAGGAACTCGTCCGAGACCTGCTCCCAGATGCCCATCGTGCGGTCGCCCTGCACGTTGCTGTGCCCGCGGATCGGCGACGCCCCGGCACCCGGCTTGCCGATGTTGCCGCGGAGCAGCAGCAGGTTGACGATCTCCTTGATGGTGTCGACGGCCTTGCGGTGCTGCGTGATGCCCATCGCCCAGGTGATGATCACGCGGTCCGAGGACAGGTAGCGGTCGGCGAGCTCGTCGATCTCGGCGCGGTCGAGACCGGTCGCCAGCAGCACCTCGTCGTCGTCGACCTGCGCGATGTGCTCGCGGAAGGCCTCGAGGCCGACGGTGTGCTCGGCCAGGAACTCGTGGTCGAGCACCGTGCCGGGCGCGGCGTCCTCGGCCTCGAGGACGCGCTTGGCGACGGCCTGCAGCAGGGCCATGTCGCCGCCGAGCCGGATCTGCAGGAACTGGTCGGCGATCTCGGTGCCGCGACCCGCGACGCCGCGCGGCAGCTGCGGGTTCTTGTAGCGACGTAGGCCTGCCTCGGGCAGCGGGTTGACCGCGACGATCTTCGCCCCCTTGAGCTTGGCGTCCTCGAGCGCCGTCAGCATGCGCGGGTGGTTCGTGCCCGGGTTCTGCCCCAGGATGACGATCAGGTCGGCCTGCTCGAAGTCGTCGTACGCGATCGTCGACTTGCCGATGCCGACCACCTCGGCCATGGCGAGGCTCGTCGACTCGTGGCACATGTTCGAGCAGTCGGGCAGGTTGTTCGTGCCGAAGGCGCGCACGAACAGTTGGTAGGCGAAGGCGGCCTCGTTCGAGGTGCGGCCGGACGTGTAGAACGACGCCTCGTCCGGGCTGGCGAGCGACTTCAGCTTGTCGCCGATCAGGCGGAACGCCTCGTCCCACGACACCTCGCGGTAGTGGTCGCTGCCGGCCGGCTTGTGCACGGGCTTGGTGAGGCGGCCCTGCATGCCGAGCCAGTACTCGGTCTTGTCGAGCAGGTCGGTCACCGAGTGCTCGGCCCAGAACGTATCGGGCACGAGCACCGGGTTGGCCTCCCAGGTGACCGCCTTGGCGCCGTTCTCGCAGAACTCGGCCACCTTGCGATGGTTCGGGTCGGGCCAGGCGCAGCTCATGCAGTCGAAGCCGTCCTTCTGGTTCAGCGACGTCATGAGCTTGACGGTGCGGGCCAGCCCGAGCTGCTTGATGGCCGGGTCCATCGAGTGCAGCACGCCGGGTACGCCGGCGGCCCACTCGCGCGGGGGGCCGACCTCGATGTCGGCGTCGGTCACGTCGGAGACGGGTGGTTTCTCGGTCACGGTCTGGTTCCGATCGTCAGGGGCACGGGCGAGGAGGCGCGCGTCGCGCCACCGGGGGAGTCGGGGGAGGACGAGGAGGCGCGGGCCGCCTCGCCGGGGATGCTCGCGTCGGCCGCGGGCTCGGTCCCGTCGGGCTCGCCGAGCCGGTCGGGCCGTGAGTACACGACCATGGACCGACCGCGGAGGAACCCCACGATCGTGACGCCGAGCTCGGTTGCGAGGTCGACGGCGAGCGACGACGGCGCCGACACGGCGGCGAGCACCGGGATGCCGGCCATCGAGGCCTTCTGCGTGAGCTCGAACGAGGCGCGACCCGAGACCATCAGGACGGTCCCGGTCAACGGCAGCCGCGCCTCCTTGACGGCCCAGCCGACGACCTTGTCGACGGCGTTGTGCCGACCGACGTCCTCGCGCAGGACGAGCAGCTCGCCGGTGCGACCGTCGAAGAGGGCCGCGGCGTGCAGCCCGCCGGTCTTCTCGAAGACGTCCTGGCCCTCGCGGAGGCGGTCGGGGAAGGTCGCGAGCAGAGCCGGGTCGACGACGAGGGGGTCGTGCAGCACCTCGTGCTGCGACGTCGTCCGTACCGCGTCGATGGAGGCCTTGCCGCAGAGTCCGCACGAGCTCGTCGTGTAGAACGCCCGCTCGAGGCTCGGGTCGGGTGCGGGTACCCCGGGCGCGAGCGTGACGTCGAGCACGTTGTAGGTGTTGAGGCCCTCGGCCGTGGCCCCGGCGCAGTATCGGGCCGCGAAGAACTCGTCACCGGTCGAGATGACGGCCTCGGACACGAGGAACCCGGCGGCGAGATCGAAGTCGTGCCCGGGTGTGCGCATGGTGATGGCGAGCGACGTGCCGCCGACGCGGATCTCGAGCGGCTCCTCGACGGCGAGGGTGTCCATGGTCTTGCGGACGCCCGCCGTGCCGTCGTCGCCGACCGTGATGCGGGTCACCGGCTTGCGGGACGTGATGCGTGCCATGGGTCAGGTCTACCCCTCGAACCCCGGATCCGAAAGCCGACGAGGCGCGCGTCTCACCACGGCAGGCCGAGCGACGGGACGACGTCGCCCGCCCGCGCCCCGCCCTCGGGCACGATCAACAGCCCGTCGGCGTCGGCCAGGCCGCGCAGCATCGCGGACGACTGGCGCTCGGTCGGCACGGCACCGTCCGGCGTCAGCCGGTACGCCTGCACGAGCGCTCCGGCTCGGGGGTGGGCGACGTCGACGGCGAGCGTGACGGACCCGGGAGGCGCGGGTCGCCTGCCGAGGAGGCCGTCCACCACCGCGGTCCCCACGACCACGAGCCCCACGTAGGCGGCCATCGGGTTGCCCGGCAGGCACAGGTACAGCGTCTCGCCCCGCCGCGCGACGACCAGGGGCTGCCCCGGACGCATGGCGAGGCCGTCGACCACCAGCTCGGCGCCCAGCCGGTCGAGGGCTGCGCGGACGTGGTCGGTCGGGCCGTGCGCGGTGCCTCCCGTCGTCACCACGAGGCGACGGTCCGGACGGTCGAGCGCGGCGATCGTCGCGTCGAGGTCGTCCGGCACGCGCGTCGTGGTCGCGGGAGCGGCACCGAGGGAGTCGAGGAGGCGCGGCACCGGCACCGAGAACACGTCGCGGACCGTCCCGGGTCCGGGCACGCCCTCGGCCACGACCTCGTCGCCGAGCACGGCCAGGGCGACCGCCGGGCGCACGACGACGGACACGGCGTCGTGCCCGCCGAGGGCCAGCACGGCGACGCGCGGCGGGGTGAGGAGGGTGCCGGCGGCGATCAGGGCGTCGCCTCGATCGATCTCCTCCCCGGCCCGACGGACGTGCGACGGGCGGCGCGGATCGTCGTCGGCCGTGAGGACGTCGTCGGCCACGTGCCCGGACTCCGAGCGCAGCACACGGTCCGTCCCGGTCGGCACGACGGCCCCCGTGGTCACCGGCCGGGCGATCCCGGGGGGCAGGGGATCGGCACCGTCGGCGACTCGGCCCGCCACGATGGAGGGGCCGAGGCGCCACGGCCCCTCGCCCGTGACCGCCCAGCCGTCCATGGCCGAGACGTCGGAGCCGGGCACGCGCGCGAGGCTGGTCACGTCGTGGGCCAGCGTCCGGCCGGCGGACTCGGCCAGCGGGACGGTCTCGAGCGCCCGGGGCAGGGCCCGGGCGGCGGCGGCCGCCTCGGCGCGGGCGACCCGCCAGTCGGCCCGCCGGACCGTCACGCCGGGTCGGCCGTGGCGAGCGCGGTGGCGGTCGCGACCGCGCGGTCGAGCTCGGCCCGCGAGCCGCCGGCGAGTCCTGCGGCGTAACCGACCAGGAACGTCGTCAGCGGTGCGGCCGGGCGGGCGACGCCGTGCGCCGCGTCGCGGGCGAGGTCGAGCACCTCGGGGATGTCGACCACGAAGTCGTCGGGCAGGCCGAGCGCCCGGACGAGTCGTGCGGCCCAGGCGTCGAGTTCGGCAGGTGTGTCGGTCATGGTCGACACTCAACCAGTCGCGTCGGACTCGCGCCGGACGACACCCAGGCGGTCGGCGTCGTCCGCGGTGTCGACGTCGGCGCAGAGCTCGTCGGGCACGGGCACCTCGAGCAGGTCGAGCCCGTCGAGCAGACGGCGCAGCGAGAGGTCGGCGAGGGGGCCGTCGGCTCGCAGCGCCGCGAGTCGGGTCTCGAGAGCGCCGGTCCGGTAGAGCCCGAGCAGCGGCTGACGTCGCCCGCCCGAGTCGACCGCCAGCAGGCCGTCGCGGCGCTCGCCGTCGCCGTCGCCGTCGCCGGCGAGCAGGGCCTGCACCGCCTCGGGTGCCCGCGGCACGTCGCAGGCCAGTACGAGGGTCCACGGCGCCGCGTCCTCGACGACGTCGAGACCGGCCGCGAGGGCTGCCACCGGCCCGGACCGGGCGGGTTCCTCGCGGGTCAGCAGTGCCCCGGCGGGCGGCACCCGGCCGTCGCGCAGGCCGACCACGACGAGGGTGCGGGCGCCGACCGAGGCCTCGACGGCCCGGTCGAGCAATGTCGCGTCGCCGCTGGTGAACCCGGTCTTGTCGGCGCCCTGGACCCGGGAGGCGCGACCCCCCGCGAGCAGGACCGCGTCGAACTCGCGGCTCACGATCACCCGCGCGGTCCGGTCGCGGCGAGCCGGGCGGCCAGCGTGCCCTCGTCGGGGACGAACCAGACGTGCCGCCCGCGGTTGGACTCGCGCACCCAGTCACGGAACGCCGCGCTCGCCGCCTCGTGGCGTCCGACGTCGCCCAGCACCACCAACTGCAGGCGGTAGTTCACGAGCTTCTGGGCGAACTCGCCCGCCCGGCGGGTGCTCAGGTCGAAGAAGGCCGGGTCGAGACGGGAGACCGGCACGACGAGGACCGACGCGTCCGCCCCGAACGCCTCGCCCACGAGGTCGACGGCGTCCGTCTCGGTGGACAGTCGCGGCCCGGCCGAGTCGACGTGCAGGACGCGATGGGGGCCGTGGTCGTCGATGCGCATGCCCCAGGGTAGGCCGTCGAGGTGCGACGGCTCCTCGGTCGTCCGACCGGACATGATCCTGAGGTATTCTCGGAGTCATCCGCTCGACCGACGTGCCCTGGCGGCTGCGCGCCTAGCCTCGTCCTGCGGGCCACGGAGGCCCGGGCTCACGAAGGGGCCGACGAAGGGGTGGACGATGACGAGACCTGACGGCAGGACGACGGTCCTGGCGTGCCTGGCCACCGCGGGTGCGGTCGCGGCCTTGCTGGTCGGCTGCACGTCGACGACCGGTCCGGCGGACGCGACGAAGGACCCGGCATCCCGGCCCACCGCCACGGACACCGCCACGACGACCCCGGACCCCGCGGCCCCGTCGACGCCCACTCCGACGCCTGCTCCCACCTCGACGCCCGAGGCCCGCCCGGTGTCGATCCCGACGGACTGCACCGACATCGTCGACGCCGCGACCTACGCCGCCACCATGCGGGACGCCCCGCTGAACGATCCGGCCTATTTCGGAGGTCCGATGGGTTCGGTCACCCCCACCGCGCCTCCGGCCGACGCCGATCTCCGAGACGTCGTGGCCGCCGGCGACCGGCTGCGCTGTGGCTGGGCCGACGTGCGGGCCGACATCACGGGTCTGTTCGCGAACGTCGGCACGGTCGACGCCGAGACGGCCGCGGCCTATCCTGCCTGGCTCGCCGAGAAACGCGAACCCACCTCGGTGTTCTGGCTCGACGGTGTCGTCTACGACTGCTCCGAGGCGTACGGCGGCACGCTCTGCCAGTACGTCACCACCCACCCGATGTACGGCGTCGACATGGCCGACACCGTCCTGGTGCGCGACGACGTCGTCGTCACGGTCACCCAGCGCAACGTCCCGACGGACGACCTCATGGGCTCGATCGTCACGCGCCTCTGGGGCTGAGCGGCGACCCGACGCAGGAGGCGCGGTGCCGGTGGGTACCGGCACCGCGCCTCCTGAGGGCCTGACGGGCGTCAGCCCGCGGCGACCTGCTGGTCGCGCTTCGGCAGCACCCAGCCCGGGCGGACGAAGTGGCAGGTGTAGCCGAAGGGGTCCTTCTCGAGGTAGTCCTGGTGCTCTTCCTCGGCCTCCCAGAAGTCGCCCGCGGCGGTGACCTCGGTGACGACCTTGCCCGGCCAGATGCCCGACGCGTCGACGTCGGCGATGGTGTCGAGGGCCGTGGCACGCTGCTCGTCGTTCGTGTAGAAGATCGCCGAGCGGTAGCTGTCGCCGACGTCGTTGCCCTGGCGGTCCTTCGTCGACGGGTCGTGGATCTGGAAGAAGAACTCCAGGATCTCGCGGTACGAGGTCAGGCCCGGGTCGAAGACGATCTCGACGGCCTCGGCGTGACCGCGGTGGTTGCGGTAGGTCGCGTTCGGCACGCTGCCGCCCGAGTAGCCGACACGGGTCGAGACGATGCCCGGTCGGCGGCGCAGCAGCTGCTGGGCGCCCCAGAAGCAACCGCCGGCGAGGATCGCGGTCTCGGTCGTGCCGCTGGGGGCGGGGGTGGATTCGGGGGAGAAGAGCGTCATGTAGGCACCGTATCCTTCGGTTTCGAGTGAGGCGTAGGGGACGAAGCGGAGAGCCGCCGAGTTGATGCAGTAGCGCAGCCCGCCGGTGGCGGTGGGGCCGTCCCGGAAGACGTGGCCGAGGTGGCTGTCCCCGGCGGTGGAGCGCACCTCGGTGCGCTTGAAGAACAACCCCTCGCGCTTCTCGACGACGTGCTCGGCGTCGATGGGGCGCGTGAAGCTCGGCCAGCCGGTGCGGCTGTCGAACTTGTCGACCGAGGCGAACAGGGGCTCGCCCGAGACGACGTCGACGTAGATGCCCGCGTCCTTCGAGTCCCAGAACTCGTTGCGGAACGCGGGTTCGGTGCCGCCGCCCTGGGTCACGCGGCGCTGGGTCGAGGTGAGGCGGGCGACCGCCTCGGGGTCTTTCCGGTACTGGTTCGACATGATGCCTCCTGTTCGTCGACGTCGGTGCGATCGGATGGGGTCGGGTGCCCGCGGTCGCGTCGATGCCTCCGACGACAACAACCGGGCGGCGCCGGGTGTTCCGTCGGCCTGCGAGGATCGACGCATGAGCCTGATCCGACTGAACGACGTGACCGTGCGCTTCGACGGCACCCCGGTGGTGCGCGAGGCCTTCTTCCGCCTCGACGAGAAGGAGCGCGTGGGGATCGTCGGTCGCAACGGCAGCGGCAAGTCCACGCTGCTCAAGCTGATGCTCGACCAGGTGCAGCCCGACGAGGGCACGGTCACCCTCGAGCAGGGCGTGCGGGTGGGGTACTTCTCGCAGTTCTCCGAGCTCGACGGCACACAGACGATCGTCGAGGTGCTGACCGGACTCTTCGCCCACGAGCGGACGATCGAGGCCGACCTGGCGCAGATCGACGCCGACATCGCCGTGGTCGCGATGGACCCCGACGGCGGGGACGCCCTCGACCAGCTGATCCACCGGCAGTCCGAGCTGTTCGCCGAGATGGACCGGGTCGACGGCTGGGAGTACCCGCGCCGCATCGACACCGCCCTGAGCGTGCTCGGGTTCAGCGACGCGCACCGCACCAGCCCGATCGACGACCTCAGCGGTGGCTGGCGCAACCGGGCGGCCCTGGCGAAGATCGTCCTCGAGGACCCCGACGTGCTGCTGCTCGACGAGCCGACGAACTTCCTCGACGTGGCGGGAGTCGAGTGGCTCGAGTCCTGGTTCCGCGACTTCCACGGCGCGGCCGTCGTCGTGTCGCACGACCGCAGCTTCCTCGACGCGGTCGTCACCCGCATCGTCGAGGTCGAGAACTTCCACCTGCACGACTACCCGGGCGACTTCGCCGAGTACGTCGTGCAGAAGCAGTTCCGGTTGAAGAGCCTCGAGCAGCAGTTCGTGCACGAGTCCGAGCTGCTCGCGTTCGAGGCCGAGGGCATCTCGGACCGCCGCGACGCCGCGAAGGCCGCCAAGCGCCAGGACGGCGGCGACCTGCTCAAGCAGCTGGCCAAGGTGAAAAAGTCGCGGGCACCTCGCCCCGTCGACCAGATCATCACCGAGATCTACTCGGGGCTGCACGTCAAGGACGTCCTCTGCCGGGTCGACGGCCTCGGCAAGGCCCGCGACGACCGCACGCTCTTCGACGACCTCACCTTCGAGCTGCGCCGCGGCGACCGCCTGGTGATCACGGGGGCGAACGGCAGCGGGAAGAGCACGCTGCTGCGGGTGCTGACCGGCGAGGAACGCGCGGACGCCGGTCGGGCCGCCTGGGCGGGCGGGGTCAAGGTGGTCTCGTACGACCAGGTGTTGGCCGAACTCGACGACGACGACACCGTCACGCACTCGGTCAACGCGATGCCCGACAGCCTCGCCCTGACCGCGACGCGCAAGTCGGTCGGGCGGTTCCTCGCGATGTTCCAGTTCAGCGAGGCCGACCTCAAGAAGCGCATCGGCGCGCTCTCCGGTGGTCAGCGGGCCCGCGTCGCGATGGCGCAGTGCCTGCTCTCGGGTGCCTCGGTGCTGCTGCTCGACGAGCCCACCAACCACCTCGACGTGCCGAGCGCCCAGGTGATGGAGCGGGCGCTGCAGCACTTCCCCGGGGCGGTCGTCGTGGTCAGCCACGACCGGTTCTTCGCCGACAAGGTCGCCACCCGGCGTCTGGTGTTCGGGGCGGACGCCGAACGGCCCGAACGTGTGGCGGTAACCGCGGCCTGAGCCGCGGGACGCGGGGCGCGCGGACGACAGACGCGGGGCGCGGCGCGCGAGCCGCGGCGTGCGTCGGGGCTCAGCCCTCGGTCGTGAGCGGCCCGACGACCTCGGTGACGCCCGAGACGACGAGCCCGTCGGCGCCGTGGTCGAGGGCGGTGTGCGCCGCGTCGAGGTCGGGCACGATGTGGCCGTACACGGGCTTGCCGGTCGCCGCGAGGGTCGACCAGGTGGCGGCCGGGGCGGCCCAGTCGAGGCCGAGCAGGCTCCAGGAGCCGGAGGTGCGGGTCAGCAGCTCGGGATCGCCCGCCAGCTCGTCGGCGTAGTAGTACCCCCAGGTCTCGCATCCCCGCGCGGTGGCGAGGTCGCCCCACTCGGTCTGCGTGCAGTAGCCCTTGCCGACCAGGGTCTGCGTGAGGTCGGCCGTGCCGAGCTGGGTCCGCGCGATCTCGAACAGCTCGGGGTAGAAGTCGGCCCCGACGTACTTCGGGTCGACGAACAGGGCGTGGTCGCGGCCGAACTCGCGCACGATCTCGTCGAAGCGCGCGTAGGGCTGGTCCGACTGCCCGGGGTCGCTCGTCCCGGCCGCCGAGATGCGGTACCGCTGCACCTCGCTCCAGGTGTGCTCGGCGGCGACGAAGCCGGACGTGCCCGAGGTGCGGTCGAGGGTCTCGTCGTGCAGGCCGAACCACACTCCGTCCGAGGTGCGGGAGAGCGACATCTCGAGCGCGTCGACCCCGGCCGCGACCGACTGCCGGTAGGCGAACAGCGACATCTCGGGCCAGTCGCGTGATCCGCCGCGGTGCGCGACGGTGGCGGGACGCGCGGCCCGCAGGGCGTCGACCGGCCGAGGAGGCGCGGTCGGCGTGACCTGCGCCTCCCCGGTCACGCGCGCGGTCCGCAGGGCCACGCCCGCTCCCACGGCACCGAGGACGGCCACGCCGCCCACACCGAGCAACACGGTGCGTCGGTCGACGCGGGCTCGCGGACGCGGGGAGGAGGGCATGAGCCCATCTTGGGGGTCCCCGATCGCGGTCCGTGACGTGGCCGGCCGGGATCACCCGGCGTTCGCCCGGGTCAGTCGGCCGCGTACTCGTCGAGGGCGGGCAGGGGGCGTCCGTCGAAGTCCCACATGGCCTGGTTCTCCCACGCGTTCCCCGAGGTCGGGTCGTCCGGGTCCCAGCCGGCCCCGTCGACCGCCGTCCACGCGGGTTCCCAGGCGACGACGCCGATGCCGCGGCCACCGGGGGCCGACGCCACGACGTCCTGGATCGCCCGGAAGTTCGCGGCCTGGCCCTCGGGCGTCGCCGGGTAGCCGGCGACCAGCTGTGACGGGTCGACGACGACGTTCTCCCAGGTGTGGTCGGGATCGTCCTGGAGCGTCCACGGGTACGAGGTCTCGACGATCAGCACGTCGCGGTCGTAGCGTGCGGACAGCGTCGTGACCGCCTGCTGCATGCCCGACAGCCCGCCGTGCCAGTAGCCGTAGTACGAAAGGCCGATCAGGTCGAACGGCACACCGCGTGAGGTGGCCTCGTCGAACCACCAGGTCAGGCCGTCGATCCCGTTGTTGATGTTCGTCAGGTGCAGTACCACCCGGGTCGTCGGCGAGACCTCCTTCACCGCCGTCGCACCGGCCGTGAGGAACATCGCCAGGTTGTCCCATTGCGCGCCGCTGACGCCGTCGCTCGGGTCGACGTCCCAGGTCTGGCCCAGCGGCCAGACCATGCCGGGGTTGATCTCGTTGCCGACCTGCACGGCGTCCGCGGTGATGCCCTCGGTGGCCAGGGCGTCGAGCACGCTGCGGGTGTGGTCGTGGATCTTCGTGGCGACCTCGGGGGCGCTCAGCCCGAGCCACGCCTTCGGCATGGTCTGGGCGCCCGGGTCGGTCCAGCGGTCGCTGTAGTGGAAGTCCACCAGCAGCTGCATGCCCGCCGCCTTCACCCGGGCCGCCATGGCGACGACGTCGTCCTGGTCGTTGTAGCCGTCGGTCGGGTCGACCCAGACCTTCAGCCGCACCATGTTCGCCCCGTGGTCGGCGAGTTGCGTCACGGGGTCGGTGGGCCGTCCGGCGGCGTCGAGGTAGACGGCTCCGCGGTCCTCGTTGCGGGGCAGGCCCGAGAGGTCGGCGCCCCGCACGTCGCGGGTGGCACGACCGGGCGTGAAGGTCACGTCGTCCATGCTCGCCCAGGCCCCCGCGGCGCCCGACGTGGTGAGCGTCGGCGTGCACTGGCTGTGCGTCACCTCGGCCGAGACCGACAGGTGCAGCCAGCCGTCGTCGGACTCGGTCGAGGGGACGACCGTCGTGCCCGCGGCGTCCGTGCTCGAGCCGGTGCCGCACCCGGTCAACGAGAGCGTGCTCGTGGCCAGGCCGCCACCGCTCTTGACCCAGGCCGAGAAGGTCCACCACCCGGGCGTGACCTTCTTGAGCTTCTGGCTGGTCGTGGCCGTGCCGGCCGTCGACAGCACGTGCGTCAGGCGCGTGGCCGAGTCGTGCCCACCCGCCTCGAGCGTCGTGGTGCCCTTCCCCTTCGAGACCCAGCCCGCCGCGCCCTGCTCGAAGCCGGGGTCCTGCACGACGACCGGGCGGGAGGCCGGGCCGCCGGGGGCCGCGGTCGCGGGGGCGCCCGACAGCAGGCCGGCTCCCAAGGCTGCCGTGGCGAGGGCGGCGCCGACGACGAGACCGCGCCGGCCCCTCCGGTCGATGCGGGTCCGGGGTGTGGTGGTGGGTCGTGTCATCGCGTCGTCCTCCTTGACGATCGGTGTGGCGGGGTGCTGCGGGTGCGGGATGGGGCTCTCGACGGGTGGGGTGCAGGAGGCGCGGTGACGGTCCCGACGCCGGCACCGCGCCTCCTCGGGTCGCCTCGCGTCGCGGCTCAGCCGCGCGGGCGGCTCACGACGCGGACCGCCCCGGCGGGCACGGCGACGCGGCCGTCGACGGCGTCGCCGGTGATCAGCTCGGTGCCCCGACCGACCGCGACGTCGGTCGCGGCCTCGGCGTGGTTGACCAGGAAGGTGAAGTCGACGTCGTCCCCGCGGCGCACGACGACCTCGAGCCCGTCGGGCTGCTCGACCGGCAGCGGCACGCCGGCGTCGTCCAGCACCGACCGGACGAGCCCCTCGAGGTCGGCCCCCGTCGTGCGCGTCGAGACGTACCAGGCCGAACCGTCGCCGTGGGCGTGGCGGGTGACCGCCGGACCTCCCGCCGCCGGGCCGTCGACGTAGCTCGCGACCGCCTCGGCGCCTTCGAGCACGATGTCGTCGGACCAGCCGGTGCCGGTCGTGCCGTCGTCGAGCGTGACGACCTGGTCGGCGTACAGGGGCAGGAACTCGGGCACCGAGAGTCCGAGCACCTCGCGCAGGGCACCCGGTGCTCCGCCGGCGTGGACGGTGTCGTTCTCGTCGACCACGCCCGAGAAGTACGACGCGACGAAGGTGCCGCCCCCGTGGACGAACGCGCCGAGGGCGTCGGTGGTGTGCCGGTCGGCCAGGTACAGCGAGGGGGCGAGCACGAGGTCGTAACCCGACAGGTCGTCGTGCGGGTGACGGAAGTCCACCGTCACGCCGAGGTGCCAGAGGGCCGAGTACCAGGCGACGACGCGCTCGCGGTGCTGCAGCTCGACCGACGGGCGCCACTCGAGGTCGTGGGCCCAGAACGACTCGACGTCCCAGAGGATCGCGACCCGCGCCTCCACCCGGCTGCCGCGGACGGCCGCGAGGCGACCCAGGTCGGCGCCGAAGTCGACGACCTCGCGCCAGGTTCGGGTCGCGGTGCCGGCGTGCGGCAGCATCGCGGAGTGGAACTTCTCGGCGCCGTACCGTGACGCCCGGAACTGGAAGAACAGGATCGCGTCGGCGCCCCGGGCCAGGTGGCTCGCGGCGTTGCGGGCGAGTTCGCCCGGGCGCTTGGCGATGTTGCGGGGCTGCCAGTTGACGGCTGAGGTCGAGTGCTCCATGAGCATCCACGGCGCACCGCCGGCGAGCGACCGGGTGAGGTCGGCGTCCATGGCGAGCAGCACGTGGTTGTCGCGGCGCTCGGCCACGAGGTAGTGGTCGTTCGCGACGACGTCGACCTCGCGGGCCCATTTCCAGTAGTCGATCGAGGGGCAGTTGGTGGCCATGAAGTTCGTCGTGACCGGGAGGTGCGGTGCGTGTCGCTTGATCGCGTCGCGTTCGGCGGTGAAGCAGGCCAGCAGGGCGTCCGAGGTGAACCGGGCGAAGTCGAGCCGCGAGGTCTGGTTGACGACCGTGGCGGAGGTGCGCGGCACGTCGATCTCGTCCCACTCGCCGTAGGTCTGGCCCCAGAACCGGGTGCCCCAGGCCTCGTTGAGCGCGTCGAGGGTGACGTACTTCTCCTCGAGCCAGGTGCGGAAGGCGAGCACCGAGTGGGGGCCGTAGTCCTCGCTGATCGGGGCGCCGTACTCGTTGTGGACGTGCCAGAGCACGACCGCGGGGTGGTTCGCGTAGCGCTCGGCCAGCCGCTCGGTGATCGCGAGGGCCGCGCGACGGTAGTCGGGGCTGCTCGGGCTGACCATGCCGCGGGAGCCGCGGCCGAGGGTGACGCCGTCACGCGTGACCGGGTGGGAGTCGGGATAGGCCTTCCAGAACCAGGCCGGGGGGACGGTCGTCGGGGTGGCCAGGTCGACGTCGATGTCGGCGTCGTGCAGCAGGCCGAGGATGTCGTCGAGGAAGCCGAAGTCGTACTCGCCCTCGCGGGGCTCGAGGAGCGCCCACGAGAAGATGCCGACGCTGACCAGGTTGACGCCCGCCTGCTTCATCAAGGCGATGTCCTCGAGCCAGACCTCGCGCGGCCACTGCTCGGGGTTGTAGTCCCCGCCGTAGCGCAGGTCGGCGCGGCCGGGCAGCCAGGTCGTGGTGGCCTGGGGCGTGGGCCGGGCGTCGAGCTCGAGTGACATGCGGTGATCTCCTTTGACTGTGTGCGCTCCCAGTTGTAACACACCGGTATCGACTGTCGAAAGGGTCGGTATCGGTGTTGACAAGCCAAAAGGGCTGTGCGTAACTGTAACCGCTCACAGGCACAGCGACGTGGTTCTCCGAAGCCCGCGCTGTCCCGCCCCACCACAGCTCTTGCTTTCCTCAAGGAGGACGAATGCGCAGCTCATTCCGCCGTCTCGGTGTCGCCACGGTCGCGACCGCCGCCCTACTGCTCAGCGCCGGGTGCTCCGGCGCCGGGGGAGGCGCGGCCGACGACGGCCCCGTCGAGCTCAGCTACTGGGCCTGGGCCCCGAACCTCGACAAGGTCGTCGACCTCTGGAACCAGGACAACCCCGACATCCAGGTCACCGTCAACAAGCAGGACGGTGGCGACCCCGCCATCACCAAGCTGCTCACGGCCATCAAGGCCGGCAGCGGTGCTCCGGACCTGATCCAGGCCGAGTACCAGAAGATCCCGACGCTCGTGTCCTCGGACGCGCTCGCCGACATCTCGGACCAGGGTGCCGCCGACCTCGAGGGCGACTTCTCGGAGGGCACCTGGTCGTCGGTGACCCTCGGGGGCGACGGCGTCTACGCCATCCCGCAGGACTCTGGCCCGATGATGGCCTACTACCGCACCGACATCCTCGACCAGTACGGCCTGAGCGTCCCGACCACCTGGGACGAGTACGCCGACGTGGCCACGAAGCTCCACGCCGCCGACCCGTCGAAGTACCTCGGCACCTTCTCGGCCAACGACGCCGGCTGGTTCGCCGGGCTCACGCAGCAGGCCGGCGCCTCGTGGTGGTCGATCGACGGCGACAGCTGGGGCGTCGACATCGAGGGCGGCCCGACGGAGAAGGTCGCCTCGTACTGGGGCGGGCTCGTCGAGAGCGGCGCCATCGACAACAAGCCGATGTACACGCCCGAGTGGAACGCCGGTCTGAACGACGGCAGCCAGGTCGGCTGGATCAGCTCGGTCTGGGCCCCCGGCGTGCTGGGCGGCAACGCCCCCGACACCGCCGGCAAGTGGACCGCGGCGCCGCTGCCGCAGTGGGACGCCTCGAAGCCGGCGGACGGCAACTGGGGTGGCTCGACCACGGCCGTCACGACGCAGTCCGAGCACAAGGAGGCGGCGGTCGAGTTCGCGACCTGGCTCAACACCGACCCCACGGCCGTGGCGGCACTCGCCGACATCGCCGGCGTCTACCCGGCGGCGACCGACGCGGCGGCCGACGCCCTGACGACGAGCCCCGAGTTCTTCAGCCAGCAGGACGACTTCTACGACATCGCGGCCGAGGCCTCGGAGTCCGTGACGCCGTTCACGTACGGCCCCAACGTCAACGTGGCCTTCAGCGCCTACAACGACGAGTTCGCCAAGGCGGCCGACGCGAAGACGCAGGCGGCGTTCGAGGACGCCGTCGAGGCCATGCAGAAGATCACCGTCGACGACCTGACCAAGAGCGGCTTCTCGGTCAAGTAGCGACACCGGGTGGGGCGGCGAAAACCGCCCCACCCGCCGTCGTCACACCCGTCTTCCCCGTCACACCCGTCTCGACCCAAGGACCCGGCATGGCCGACACCCTCACCCCCCTCAGTCCCCGCACCGACGGTGCCGGCCCTCCGCCGTCGTCGACCGGTCGCGAGGCGCCCCGGCCCGCGACGCGCAAGGGCAACGGCAGCTTCCGCACGCGGGTGCTGACCCCCTACGCCATGCTCGCCCCCGGCATCGTGCTCTTCGTGCTGTTCATGGCGGCGCCGATCGTCTACACGCTGTTCCTCAGCTTCCAGAAGAAGCAGGTCGTCGGCCTCGGGCTCGGCTCGGGCGGCGAGACCCAGGTCTTCGCCGGTCTCGAGAACTACGTCGGTTCGCTCACCGACCCCGAGTTCGCCGCCAGTGTCGGGCGCGTCCTGCTCTACGGCGTCGTGCTGATCCCGTGCATGCTCGGCCTCGCGCTGCTCTTCGCCCTGCTGCTCGACTCGAAGCGCACCCGCGCCACGGCCTTCTCGCGCGTGTCGATCTTCATGCCCTACGCGGTGCCCGCCGTGATCAGTTCGCTGCTCTGGGGCTTCCTGTACCTGCCCGCCGTGAGCCCGTTCTACTACGTGTTCGACCGGCTGGGCTGGGACGTCGACGGCGTGCTCGGCTCGGGCACCGTGCTGTTCGCGATCGCCAACATCGCCCTGTGGGGCGGCGTCGGCTTCAACATGATCGTCATCTACACCTCGCTCAAGGCCGTGCCGACCGACGTCTACGAGGCCGCCCGCCTCGACGGCGCCAGCGAGGTGCAGATCGCCCTGCGCATCAAGATCCCGATGGTGGCTCCCGCGCTCGTCATGACCGCGCTCTTCTCGATGGTGGCCACCCTGCAGGTGTTCGCCGAGCCGACCACCCTGCGCCCGCTCACGAACAGCCTGTCGACCAGCTGGTCGCCGCTCATGCTCGTCTACCGCGACGCGTTCACCCGCGACGACATCTACTCGGCGGCGGCGACCTCGGTCGTCATCGCGCTCGCCACCTTCATCGTCAGCTTCTTCTTCCTCCGGGTCGTCCAGAAGCGCGCGTTCGGCCAGGAGGACTGACCATGACCACGATCGACCTCGACGGCTCCCGCGACGCGGCGGCACCGGTGCCCGACCCGACCCGCGCCTCCTCGACGGGCCGCCGAGCCTCGGGCAAGGTGCCGCGCGACCCGGCCGCCCCGCGCCTGCACGCCGAACGGCCGAGCATCGTCTCGACGGTGCTGCTGCTGATCGGTGCCGTCTACTGCCTGTTCCCGGTGCTCTGGGTCGTCATGGCCTCGACCAAGGACGGCGGCGAGCTCTTCTCGACCTTCACCCTGGCGCCGAGCGGTCACCTGCTCGACAACGTCGTCGCCCTCACGCAGTACCGCGACGGCCTGTTCTGGCGCTGGATGCTCAACACGGCCCTCTACGCCGGCATCGGCGCGATCGCGTCGACCTTCGTCTCGGCGCTCTCGGGCTACGTGCTCGCGAAGTTCGAGTTCCCGGGCAAGAAGGTCGTCTTCAACGTGCTGCTGATGGGCGTGCTCGTGCCCGGCGTCATCCTGGCGATCCCGCAGTACTTCCTGCTGGCGAACGTCGGCCTGACCAACACGTTCTGGGGCGTGCTGCTGCCGCAGATCATCAGCCCGTACGGCATCTACCTCGCCCGCATCTACGCCGCGGCCGCCGTGCCGACCGACGTGATCGAGGCCGCCCGCACCGAGGGAGCCCGTGAGATGGGCATCTTCGGTCGCATCGCGGTCCCGATGCTGCTGCCGGGGCTCGTGACGATCTTCCTGTTCCAGTTCGTCGCCATCTGGAACAACTTCATGCTGCCGTACATCATGCTGGGCGACGACTCGCTGTTCCCGTTGACGGTCGGCCTCAACGGCCTGCTCAACCAGGGGGCGTCGGCGCCGGCGCTCTACACGCTCGTCATCACCGGGGCGCTGCTGTCGGTCATCCCGCTGATCGCCATCTTCCTGGTCCTTCAGCGCTTCTGGAAGGTCGACCTCGCCGCCGGCGCGGTCAAGTAGTGCCGGCGGGCCCGGCGCCGGCGGCACCCTATGCTGGCCGCGTGAGCAGCGCGACGGGTCGGGGACGACCGACCATCGACGACGTCGCGACGGCGGCGGGCGTCTCGCGGGGCACCGTCTCGCGGGCGCTCAACGGCGGTCGCTGGGTCAGCCCCGAGGCGAAGACCGCCGTCGAGGCGGCCATCAAGGCCACCGGGTACCGCGTCAACCCGCATGCGCGCAGCCTCGCGACGAACCGCACCGGCTCGGTCGCCTTCCTGCTCACCGAGGACCACCAGCAGCTCTTCGAGGACCCCAACTTCTCGATCCTGCTGCGCGGGGCCGCCGCGGCCCTCGCCGACCGCGACGTCTCGCTCGTGCTGATCATGGCCGGGTCGCCGGCCGAGCAGCAGCGGGCGCTGGCGTACATCGGAGCCGGCCACGTCGACGGCGTCCTGCTCGTCTCGGCACACAGCGGCGGCCGCCTGCTGACCGACGTCGTCGAGTCGGGCGTGCCGGCGATCGCCTGTGGCATCCCGCTCGGACACGAGAAGAAGATGGGCTGGGTCGCCGCCGACGACCGTGAGGGTGCCCGCGAAATGGTGGCCTACCTCCGCGGTCTCGGGCGTCGCCGCATCGCCACGATCACCGGCCCCGCCGACACCCCCGGCGGCATCACCCGGCTCGAGGGCTACCGCGCCGAGCTGGGCGACGACCTCGACGAGTCGCTCGTGCGCCACGGAGACTACGGCCGTGAGAGCGGTCGCGTCGCGATGGCCTCGCTGCTCGCCGACCATCCCGACGTCGACGCCGTGTTCGCGGGCAACGACCGCATGGCCGCCGGGGCGATCGACGCCCTGCGGGCCGCCGGTCGTCGGGTGCCCGAGGACGTCGCCGTGGCCGGGTTCGACGACTCCCGCGTCGCGACCGAGACGACACCGGCGCTGACGACCATGCGTCAGCCGTTCGACCGCATCAGCAACGAGATGGTGCGCCTGCTGCTGCAGGTGATCGACGGCGAGAAGCCCGCCGCGATGACGCTGCCGACCGAGCTGGTGGTGCGCGCGTCCGCCTGACGCGACCCGCGCCTCCTGCGGTGCCCTCTCCTCCCGGCGACCTCACGCGCGACGTCACGGCCGGCGCGCGTAGGGTCGGCGACATGACCGATCTCGACGGAGCCGTGGTGCTCGTGGCCGGCGCGTCCGGCGGACTCGGCGTGCGCGTCGCCGCGATGCTCGAGGACGAGGGGGCCGTCGTCGTGCGCGCGGCGCGACGCCCGGACTCGCTGTCGGGGCCCGGCGCCTACCTCGCCGACCTGCGCGACCCCTCAGGAGGCGCGGCGCTGGTCCGTTCGGCCCTCGACGAACACGGACGCCTCGACGGCGTCGTGGTCGCCGCGGGCGTCGTCGCCTTCGGAGCGGCGAAGGACCTCGACGACGACACGCTCGACGAACTCGTCGCGACCAACGCACTCGGGCCGATCCGGTTGCTGCGTGATGCCCACGCGGCGCTCGCGCAGTCCGCCGTTGCCGGCCGGAAGCCGTTCGTCGTGACCATCAGTGGGGTCGTGTCCGAGGCGCCGACCGTCGGGATGGCCGCGTATTCGGCGTCGAAGGCGGCCCTGGCGGCCCTGGCGGCCTTCGTGTCGGCCGCCGGACGGGAGTACCGGCGCGACGGCATCCGCGTGCTCGACGCGCGCCCGGGGCACACGGACACCGGGCTCGCGACCCGGGCCGTGGCGGGGCAGGCCCCGTCGTTCGGCGCCGCCCTCGACCCGGACACGGTGGCCGAGCGCATCGTGCGTGCAATCGTCGACGGCGAGAAGGACCTGCCCGGCTCGGCCTTCTCGAGCTGAGTTCCGGGCGGCTCGACGCGGCTAGCTGAACTCGTCGCCGACCAGGCGCAACAGGTCGGCGAGCTGCGCCTGCTGGGCCGGCGAGAGGGAGTGCAACCTGGCGCTCTCGGCATCGACCAGGCTCAGCATGGCGGCATCGACCCGCGAGATGCCGTCGTCGGTCACGCGGACGAGCACGCCTCGGCCGTCGCTCGGGTCGCCGCGACGCTCGACCAGGCCGCGCTCGACCAGACGGTCGAGACGGTTGGTCATCGTGCCGCTCGTGACCATGGTCGCCGTGACCAGGTGCTTCGGGCTGAGCTGGAAGGGGTCACCGGCCCGACGCAAGGCCGAGAGCACGTCGAACTCCCAGATCTCGAGGCCCGCGTGGGCGAACGCCTCGCTGCGGATGCGGTCGAGGCGTCGCGACAGGCGGCGGAGGCGCGAGAAGACGTCGAGGGGTGCGAAGTCGATGTCGGGGCGCTCGCGAGCCCAGGCGTCGATGATCAGGTCGACTTCGTCGTTCGTGGCCACGGTGCTGCGTTCCCATCGGTCGGTTTCGGACTCCTCATCTTCGTCCACCTGCCGGTGAATCGTCCGCACGGGTCGCCGGGGCCACCTCGACGACGCGCTACTGGTAGGTCACGAGGTCGGGTGTGGGCGACACGTCCGCCATCGTCTGCTCGGGCGAGAGCATCGGGGCGTCCTCGTCGGAGAAGTTCTTCCAGCCCCAGGCGACCCCGGCCGGGGCCCCGTCGTGCAGCGTGCGCCAGGTGGCCTGCTTGTCGGGCTGCGAGCCCTGGCCGTCGGCGTGGATCAGCGTCGCCAGCTCGGGCCGGGTCGTGTCGATCGATGCCCGATCGCGCAGCATGTCGAGGCGGAACTGGTGCAGGACGAACATCTTCGGCGGCAGACCCTTCGACGCCACGAGGTCGGCCAGCCAGGTCGACACGGCGTTCACCTCGCCCGCCTCGACCCCGCCGATCTGCCGCAGCGGCACCTGGTCGGCCTCGAGGCGCCATTCGGGGTCGAGGGCCAACCCGACGTTCGGCCGCGACAGCAGCGACTCGTAGCGTTTCGCCTGGCTCAGGAAGTCGGCTCGCCCGGGCTGCAGGTCGATCACCACGTACTGGCCGGCGGCGGCGGCCGCGTCGACGTAGGGCTCGATGCTCTCGACCGACAGCTCGTTCGAGTAGTCGCCGTCGTCCCCGGCGGCACCGGCGGCGACGGTCGCGATGACCTCGAGCATCGGCACGACGGGCCGGTCGCTCGCCGCGTCGTAGCTCGCCGCGACGTCGGCGGCCCGCTGCACGGTCGCGGCGACGTCCTGCTCGCCGAGCACCCCGAGCGTCCCCGTGCCCGGCGCCCCGTAGAGCGCCACGAACCGCCGATCGGGGAAGAACCGCTGCCCGCCGCCGGGCAGCTGGGCACCGGATCGGGCCGCGGCGACCGACCACCCGGGGTCGCGCACGGTCGAGAACGAGGAGCCGATCAAGACCGTGTCGGTCGTCGTCGAGGCGTGCAGTGCGTCGATCGCCTCGCCGGACGCCTGCAGGTCGACGACCCCGTCGGGCAGCGCCTGCACCTCGGCACCCGCGGCTCGCGCGGTGGCCGTGGCCGCGACGTCGTCGGCCCCCGCCACGACGGCGAGGACGTCGTCGAGGGGCGTCGCCGCGTCGGGCACGTCGACCGAGGTGGCGCTGGTCGCCACCTCGACGCGCGCCCCGTCGACGGCCCCCACGTCGCCCACCGCCAGCACGGTCTCGACGCCGAGCCGATCGAGCTCGGCCGCCAGGACGGACGGCCCGGTCGACGAGTCGCCGTTCGACGTGCCGTCGGTCGACGTGTCGTCGGTCGGGGACCTGGTCGACGTTGCGGCCGGGGCGAGCAGCATCGGCACGCCGAGTCGCTCCGCCTCGTCGGCCGCCTCCGCCTGGCCTGCCTCGTCCCCGTCCGGCGCGACGACCGCCACCGGACTCGAGGCGAACATCGCCCGGCTGGCCTCGACGGCCCTCTCGGGGGCGGTGGCGGCGCCGACCACGGTGACCCGCGCCTCCTGCTCGTGGGTGACGAGGGCCGTGCGCCCGTCGGCGTCGTCGACCGACGTGGACGTGCAGCCGGCCGCGGTGAGCATGGCCATCGTGGCGAGCGACGCCGCCACGGTCAGGCGGACCGGTCGAGAGGTGACAGGGGAGCGGCGGGTACGGGAAAACACCGATCCACGGTAACCGTGACCGCCGACAGCGGCGCGCCGACGGGTCAGCTCAGGACGTCCTTGGTGGTGAACCGGCCGAGCGCCAGGGCACCGAAGACCACGACGTAGCCGGCCTGCAGCAGGGCGTTGGCACCGAACGAGTCCCACGAGACCGGGTCGCGCATCAGGTCGGCGAAGCCCAGCCAGTGGTGCGTGAACAGCCAGGGGTCCAGGACGTCCAGCTGCGGCAGCGCATCGACGATCTGCGCGACGGTCGAGAGCACGATCGTGGCGGCCATGGCACCCACCGGCACGCTCGTCAGCGTCGAGGCGAAGACGCCGATCGCCGTGAGCCCGAGCAGCGACATGGTCACGTAGAGCGCCATCAGCAGCAGCCTCAGCGCATAGTCGCCCAGGCCGATCGTCTGCCCCGAGAGCAGGGTGACCGGCCCGACCGGGAACAACGCGGCACCGGCGATCGCCCCGAAGACGACCACGACGAGCGTTGCGGCGAGGCAGAACGCCGCCGCGGCCGCGTACTTGACGAGCAGGAGGCGCACCCGGCCCACCGGGGTCACCAGCAGGTACCGCAGGGTGCCCAGGCTCGCTTCGCCCGCGATCGTGTCGCCGGCGACGACCCCCACGGTCAGCGGCAGGAAGAGCGGGATCGCCACCGTCAGGGCGGTGAGCGAGACGAAGAGGCCGTTCTGCGTGATGTCGCCGAGGAAGGCCGGTCCGCGAGAACCGTCGCCGTCGGACGACGTGACCCGGACGGCGACGGCGAGCAGCACCGGGATCAGGGCCAGCGCGGCGAGCAGCGCGATCGTCCGGACGCGGCGGAAGAGCACCGCCAGTTCGCTTCCCAGCAGGGCGAGACCCAGCCCGCCCCGCGTGCGGTCGGCGGGGAGGACGGCGTCGGGACGGGTGTCCCGGGAGTCAGCCGGCGACATCGAAGCCCTCCCCGGTCAGGTCGACGAAGCGGTCCTCGAGGCTGGCTCCGGCCACCTCGAACCCGCGCACGCGCACGTCCGCGGCGACGAGGGCGACCACGATCGACTCGGGCGAGAGCCCCTCGACGGCGAGTTCGGCCTCCACGCTCACCGAACCGCCTGCGGTCGCGGGCGTCGCGTCCGGCCGGGCCCGCGCCTCCGGGGCGAGTCCCAGGCGGACGAGGACGTCGCGGGCGGCGTCCGGGTCGGGCGTGAGCAGGCGGACCCGGTGCGTGCCGAGTGCGCGGAGGTCGTCGAGCGTGCCCTGGGTCAGCAGGCGGCCGGCGCTCATCACGCCGATGTGCGTGCACATCTGCTCGACCTCGCTGAGCAGGTGGCTCGAGACGAAGACGGTCGTGCCCTCGTCGGCGAGGGAGCGGATGAGGGTGCGGACCTCGCGCGTCCCCTGCGGGTCGAGGCCGTTGCTGGGCTCGTCGAGCACCAGTAGGTCTCGCGGCATCAGCAGGGCGTTCGCGATGCCGAGGCGCTGCTTCATGCCGAGGGAGTACGCGTGGGCCTTCTTCGAGGCCGCGTGACCGAGGCCGACGCGGTCGAGGGCGGCGTCGACACGGGCACGGCGCGTGGCGGCCGGGGCCGAGCGGTCGCCCGAGTCGAGGCGGTGCAGGTTCGCCCGGCCCGACAGGAACGGGTAGAACGCCGGACCCTCCACCAGGGCGCCGACCCGAGGCAGCACGCGACGCAGGTCGTCGGGCATGGACCCGCCGAGCACCCGGATGTCGCCGCTCGACGCCGAGGTGAGTCCCAGCAGCATGCGGATCGTGCTGGTCTTGCCCGAGCCGTTCGGGCCGAGGAACCCGTAGACGCTGCCGTGCGGCACCGCGAGGTCGACACCGTCGACGGCCCGCTGGCGGCCGAACTGCTTCGTCAGGCCGGTCGTCTCGACGGCGAACGCCCCTCGGGACGCGTCGTCGAGGGTCGACGCCGGGACGGCGGCGGTGTCGTGGCTCACCGGCCGGAGGTCACTGACCGGCCACGGCGGCCTGCAGCGTCGAGGCGTCGACCGCCCCGGCGAAGACCCGTCCGTCGTCGGTGAGCAGGACCGAGACCAGCGAGGTCTCGAGCACGCGGCCGCCGTCGACCTTCGTGGTCAGCTGGTCGAGTAGACCCGTGGTGTCGGCGTCGGTCGACGAGGTGCCGTCGGTCGACCCCGCCGCCGGGGTGACCCCGACGATCGTGCTCCAGCCGGAGCCGATGACGGTCTTCTCGGCGTGCGCCGCGTCGCCTTCCGACCGTCCGGAGGCGCCGGTCGGCACGGTCACGTCGGTCACGGTCGCGTCCGCCGGGGGAGTGAACGCAAAGACGGACGCCGCGGGGGCACCGAAGTCGACCGAGGTGAACCCGGCCGACAGGGCCGGGTCGCTCTGCCCCTTCGCGGCGACGACGACCTTGAGCGGGACGCCGGTCTCGGCGTCGACGGTGAGGGTCGCGCTCGCGACGAGCGTCGAGGAGTCCTTCGGGGTCAGGACGACCTGGTACGCGTCGCGTCCGGCCACCCTGACGTCGGAGTCGGCCGTGACGGTCGTCGTGGGCTCGACCGACGACAGGACGAGGTCGGCCAGTTCGGCCGGGGTCTGCGGCACGGCGGTGCCGTCGGGCAGGGCGCTCGGCTTCTCGACGGCCCCCTGGTCGGGCAGCGTCGCGTGGGTCGCTTCCTTCGTCTTCGAGTCGTAGGCCCACACGCTCGATCCGTCACGGATGACGTTGCGCTCGGCGAGGTCGTCGATCACCTGCACCCTCTGCTTCGTGGCACCGTCGGCGTACACCTTGGCGGTGTGGCTGCCGGTCAGCAGTTCGAGGGCGCCGGCGGCGTCGGACGACCCGCCGCCCGTGGCCCGGGCCGACACGTCGGGCAGCCCGAGGTCAGACGTCTGCTCGATCGTGCCCGAGTAGGACGCCCCCGAGCTCGAGGCGGCGAGGGCCAGCACCTGTTGCGGGGTCTTGTCGGGCAGGTCGACGTCGGCCGTGGCCGAGACGGCGGGGACCACGATGCTCGCGGCGATGACGGCCACGGGGACGGCGGCGGCGGTGGCCCAGCGGGTGGACTTCTTCATGACGATCGCGACCTCTCACGCCGGGCCCCGAGCGGGACGGCGATTGGGCAGGAGACTACGCGTGAAGCCTGGAGATCGCTGTCACTGCGACCGACATCGGCTCGACGTCGAGCGATGTGGGCATCAGAGCTCGACGACCTCGAACTCGAGCAGGTCGGCACCGGTCGCGACGGGGCCGCGAGGGGCCTCGCCCGACCCGGCGGGGCGGGCGTGGGCGGCCTTCGCGCCGTCGGCCGACCAGGCCGCGAAGTCCTCTTCGCTGCGCCAGGTCGTCACCACGAAGTAGCGGTCGTCGCCCTTGACGGGACGCAGCAGCTGGAATCCCTCGAACCCCTCCGCCCCGTCGACCGAGTGCTTGCGCGCGGCGAAGCGTTTCTCGAGCTCGGCGCCCGAGCCTTCGGGGACGTGGATGGCGTTGATCTTGACGACGGACACGACGGTGCCTTTCGGTGGGGGGACTGGGGACGGGAGGGGTCGGCAGGAGGTGCGGTGAGGGTGTGCGGCGCGGCCGCGCGTCAGGCGGTCTTCATGACGTTGGCCGTGAAGCCCTGCACCCGCTCGGCGAGGCCGGCCGAGCGTCGCGCGATCTGCTCGGGCGGGTTGAGGTGCGGGGGAGCGACCCGGATCAGCAGCGAGCAGGCGAGGTCCTCGCAGATGTAGGTGCCGAGCGTGTTGCCGTTCAGCCCGGCCTCGCCGGCCTTGGGGGCGGTGAAGAGGCGCACCTGCGTGGCCGGCTGGGGCGAGTGGCAGAGCGAGCACATGGCGGCGATGCCGGGGCGCAGCGAACTGCTCGACGACCGGACGACGAGACCGACGGGCCGGTCGTCCATCCAGTGGACGATGTAGCCCCGGTGGTGAGCCTGGGGGTCGCGCCAGCCCAGGAACTCGCGGTCCTCCCAGAGCATCTCGTGCAGTCCGGGGATCGGCAGGCGGTCGAGGTCGCCCGGCAGGGCGTTGACGAACGACTCGCGGATGTCGTTCTCGGTCAGCGGCTTCATGTTCTCCCTCGTGCCGTCGGGTCTCGTCAGCCTACGCGTCGGTCTAGCGTGGTCGCGTGACGATCCCCGAGCCCGACCGTGAGCAGGTCGTCACCCGTCGCCTGCGGGCCGCGGGCTGCGTCTTCGCCGAGGACGAGGCGCGGTTGCTGCTCGACGAGGCCGCCGACGGCGACGCGCTCGAGTCGATGGTCGCCGATCGCGTCGCGGGACGACCCCTCGAGCAGGTCCTCGGCTGGGCGGCCTTCGCCGGGCGACGGATCGTCGTCGAGCCGGGTGTCTTCGTGCCGCGCCGCCGGACCGAGCTGGTCATGCGGCAAGCCGAGGCGGCGCTCGCCGAGGCGGCGCTCGCCGAGGCGGGTGCCGCGCGGGGTCTCGCGACCCGTCCCCTCGCCGTGCTCGAGCTCTGCTGCGGCGCCGCAGCCGTCGCGACCGTGCTCGCCGCCGAGCAGCCCGGTCTCGACCTCTGGGCCACCGACCTCGACCCGGCGGCCGTCCACTGCGCCCGTCGCAACCTCGACGAGCGGGGGACGGTCGTCCGAGGAGACCTGTTCGACGGCCTGCCGGTGTCGTTGCGCGGTCGGTTCCGGGTGATCGCGGCGAACGCGCCGTACGTGCCGACCGACGCGATCCCGTCCCTGCCTCCCGAGGCGCGCCTCCACGAGTCGCCGCTCGCCCTCGACGGCGGGGCCGACGGGCTCGACCTCCACCGGCGGATCGCCGCCGAGGTCGGCGTCTGGCTGGCGCCCGGCGGCACCCTCGTCCTCGAGACGAGCGAGCGTCAGGCCGCCGACACGCAGGAGGCGCTGGTCGCCGCGGGCCTCCGGGCCCGGGTCGTCCGCGACGACGAGATCGACGGCACGGTCGTCGTCGCCGTCGCGCCCCAGCCGGACCGGTGACCGCGACCGCGGCTCAGACGTCGGCCGGCGAGACCGAGTCGACGACGGGCGAATCGGGGGTGCCCGAGATCTGGCAGGTCCACTCGGTGGCGGGGCGACCGTCGGCGAGGTGACCCATCGTGACGGTGGCGATCGCGCCGACGTCGCTGTCGCGGACGTCGTCGGCCTCGTACGCCCAGACGTCGCTTAGGTACGGGAGGTCGGGATACTGCTGGCCGATCGCCGTGACGCACGCGTGCCACGCGGGGGGCGCCTCCTGGGCCTGGGCCGTGGAAGGAGCGGGCGGCTCGGTCGTCGGCAGCGCGGTGGCGTCGGGCAGGGCCGTCGCGTCGTCCGAGGCGGTGGGCGTGGGCGTCACCGACGCGGTGCTGGTCGGGCTCGGCGACGAGGCCGGCTCACCGCCGGCGCACCCGGACACGAGCAGCACGAGGGCCAGGCCCGCGACGGCCAGGGCCGGCGCGGCGGTTCGGTGGGACGGGCGGGGGCTGCGGGGCACGAGGGCTCCTCGAGGTGGGTGCGACACGGCGGGGTGCTGCACAGGGTAGCGATCAGCGGGGCCGCGCACCACGCGGGACGCTGAGCCGACACGGAGGTTCGCCCGGCAGGCTGGACGGATGACCGACACGGACAACCGCGAAAAGACCGCACTCGAGCAGGCCATCAGCAAGGGCCAGGCGGGTGAGGGCGACATGAACAGCGTGCTCGCCGAGTTCGTCAACGCCCAGGTCGTCGTCGCCACGGCCACCGACGCGCAGGAGTCGCTGAACGACCTGCAGCCCGTGCTCTTCGACCGCGAGGGCGTGCCGATGCTCGCCGCCTTCACCCACGTCGACATGATCGGCGAGCAGGTCAAGGGCGTGGCCGAGTTCTCGGCGACCCTCCCGGCGGCCGAACTCGTGCAGGCCATCCCGGCCGAGACCGGCCTCGTCGTCAACCCGGGCAACCGTGAAGGCTTCGAGATGCTGCCCGAGGGCGTCGCCCAGCTGGCGGACGACGTCCGCAAGCTCGTCGCCGAGCACGAGGCCGCCGGATCGCCCGAGCCGGGGCAGCCCTCGCGCGCCGTCTGACACCACCCACGACGACCCCATGACGCCCCGACCGAACCCGGTCGGGGCGTCGTTCGTCGTCCGGGCGACAGGAATCGCGTGCACACCCGAAACCTGCGCGTCACACGACGACGCTAGGCTGACGCCACAATCGAACATCGGGCCACGAACACGTCGCGGGAGAGCTCCGGTGCGCAGAGACTGCGCCGACCGGGCACCGAAGGAGCAAGCTCCCCGCCAATCTCTCAGGTACGCGTACCGCGACGGACTGGCCACTCTGAAAAGCAGGAGGCGCGAGGCGGTCGACAGACCCCTCGCCGGTCCTCGCCCACGGTGAAAACCGGCCCCGGCCGGTGAAGCTCTCAGGCCCATGACAGAGGGGGAGCCCCGAACGGCGGACCGCCGGACAGGGCTGCCCCGTCGTGCCCCATCCGCACGGCACCGTTCCCGGCCGAGACACCTGGCGGCCGGTCCGTCCCTCTCAGGAGCACCGATGTCCGACGCAGCCTCGAACCTTCCCGCCGCCCCCGGGCCCGACGACGACGACCTCCGCGGTGCCGAGGCGTCCGCCGCGCTCGACGGCGACGTCGTCCTCTCCGACGACGGCACCGAGGGCATCGCCACGGGGCCGGGCGACGCCCACGACCTGACGGGTTCCGACGAACCCGACGAGCCCGACGAGCGCTACAGCCCGTTGCACGGGGTCCACGTCGCCGCCGGCGCCGTCTTCACCGACTTCGCGGGGTGGCAGATGCCGGTCCGGTACGACTCCGACCTCGCCGAGCACCACGCCGTCCGAACCGCCGCCGGGCTCTTCGACCTCTCGCACATGGCCGAGATCGCCGTCGTCGGGCCCGAGGCGGGGGCCTTCCTCGACCACGCCCTGGCCGGCACCCTCTCGACCATCGCCGTCGGGCGGGCGAAGTACTCGCTCCTGCTCGCCGCCGAGGGCGGGATCGTCGACGACCTCGTCGTCTACCGCCTCGACGAACACGACTACCTCGTGGTGGCCAACGCGGGAAACCGCGAGGCGGCGTTCGCGGCCCTCGCGACCCGCGCCTCCGGATTCGACGTCACGGTCGACGACGAGAGCGACGACACCGCGCTGATCGCGGTCCAGGGGCCCGAGAGCGAGGGCGTGCTCGACGAACTCGTCACGGCCGACCGCCTCCAGCCCGACGCTCCGCTGTCGACGCTGCGGTACTACCGCGTGCTGCAGGCCACCTTCGACGACGCCCCCGTGCTGATCGCGCGCACCGGGTACACCGGCGAGGACGGCTTCGAGCTCTACGTCGACCCCGAGACCGCCCCGTCGCTGTGGGCCGCGATCGCCGAGGCCGGCGGACCCAGGGGACTCGTCCCCGCTGGGCTGGCCAGCCGCGACACGCTCCGTCTCGAGGCGGGCATGCCGCTCTACGGCCACGAGCTCGGCCTCGACGTGCGTCCCGACCAGGCAGGGCTCGGCCGGGTCGTCGACACCGCGAAGGACTTCGTCGGGCGCTCCAACGTCGAGCCCGCCGCCGGCGCCCGCGTCCTCGTCGGACTGACGCTCACCGGGCGTCGGGCCGCGCGGGCGGGGTACCCCGTCGTCACGGACGACGGCACCGTCGTCGGCGAGGTCACGAGCGGCGCGCTGTCGCCCACCCTCGGCCACCCGGTGGCCATGGCCTACGTCGACCCCGACGTCGTCGACCGCGGTCCCGCGCTGGCCGTCGACGTCCGCGGCACCGCCGTCGCCGCCACCGTCGTCCCGCTGCCCTTCTACAAGCGCTCCTAGGCACCCCCTCCCTCGAAAGGACCGGCCATGACCGATCTCACCACACTGAAGTACACCGCCGAGCACGAGTGGCTCCTGATCGACGGCGACACCGCCACCGTGGGCATCACCGACTACGCCGCCGACAAGCTGGGCGACGTCGTCTACGTCGACCTGCCCGCCGAGGGGACCGAGGTCGAGACCGGCACGGTCGTCGGCGAGATCGAGTCGACCAAGTCGGTCGGCGAGCTGTTCGCCCCCGCGCTCGGCACGGTGCTCGAGGCAAACCAGGCCGTCGTCGACAGCCCCGACCTCGTCAACAGCGACCCGTTCGGCGAGGGCTGGCTCATCAAGATCACCCTGTCGTCGACCGACGGCCAGGGCCTGCTCTCGCGCGACGAGTACGTCGCGCTGACCGCCGAATGAGCGCCGAGCAGACGGGCGGCTCCGTCTTCGGCGGCTGGTCCGACCAGGTCGCCACCGGTTTCGTCGACCGCCACGTCGGCACCACGCCGGGCGACCAGGCGACCATGCTCGCCGCCGTGGGGCACGACAGCGTCGAGTCGCTCGTCGCGGCCGCCGTGCCCGACGCGATCCACGCCGCGGCCGTCGAGGGCAGCGTGCTGCCCGAGCCGATCGGCGAAGAAGAGGCGCTCGCCGAGCTGCGGGCCCTCGCGGGGCGCAACCGCGTCTCGCGCAGCCTCCTCGGTCTCGGGTACTACGACACCGTCACCCCGGCCGTCATCCAGCGCAACGTGCTCGAGAACCCCAGCTGGTACACCGCGTACACGCCGTACCAGCCCGAGATCTCGCAGGGTCGACTCGAGGCCCTCATCAACTTCCAGACGATGGTGGCCGAGCTGACCGGGCTCACGACCGCGAACGCGTCGATGCTCGACGAGGGCACGGCCGTCGTCGAGGGCATGTTGCTGGCCCGTCGCGCGTCGAAGGTGAAGACCGACGTCTTCGTCGTCGACAGCGACACCTTCCCGCAGACCAAGGCCCTGCTCGCCGGCCGCGCCGAGGCCGTCGGCATCGAGCTCGTCGAGCTCGACCTCTCGGTGCTCGACCCCGCCGAGCTGCCCGAGTCGTTCGGCGTCTTCGTGCAGTACCCCTCGGCGTCGGGCTCCGTCTGGAGCCCCCGCGCCGTCGTCGAGGCGGCCCACGCCCACGGCGGCCTGGCCGTCGTCGCCGCCGACCTGCTCGCGCTCACGCTGATCGAGGCACCCGGCGAGTTCGGGGCCGACGTCGCCGTCGGCACGAGCCAGCGCTTCGGCGTGCCGATGGGCTTCGGCGGTCCGCACGCGGGCTACATGGCCGTCCGCACCGGGCTCGAGCGTCAGCTGCCCGGTCGCCTGGTGGGGGTCTCGCAGGACGCCGTCGGCCAGCCCGCCTACCGCCTCAGCCTGCAGACCCGCGAGCAGCACATCCGTCGCGAGAAGGCCACGTCGAACATCTGCACCGCTCAGGTGCTGCTCGCGGTCATGGCGTCGATGTACGCGGTGTACCACGGCCCCTGGGGTCTGCGGCACATCGCGACGCGCGTGCACGGCCACGCCTCCGACCTGGCGGCCGCGATCGGGGCGAGCGAGCTCGAGCTCGAGAGCGACTCGTTCTTCGACACCCTCCAGGTCTTCGTCCCGGGCCGGGCGGCCGAGATCGTCGCCGCGGCACACGACCGGGGCTACCTGCTGCACGCCGTCGACGGCGACTGCGTCCGCCTCTCGTTCGACGAGACCTCCACCCGTGACGACGTCCGCGTCGTCGCCGAGGTGCTCGGCGTCGACCTGCTCGCCGATGCCGTCCCCTCGGGCCTGCAGGAGGCGCTGCTGCGGACGAGCGACTACCTCACGCACCCGGTCTTCCGCACCCACCGCAGCGAGACCAGCATGATGCGCTACCTCAAGCACCTCGCCGACAAGGACTACGCGCTCGACCGCGGCATGATCCCGCTCGGCAGCTGCACGATGAAGCTCAACGCGGCGACCGAGATGGCCGCGGTCACCTGGCCCGAGTTCGCCGGCGTGCACCCGTTCGCCCCGGCCGACGACGTGGCGGGGTACCTCGACCTCATCGGTCAGCTCGAAGGGTGGCTGGCCGAGGTCACGGGCTACGACACCGTCTCGCTGCAGCCCAACGCCGGCAGCCAGGGCGAGCTGGCCGGTCTGCTCGCGATCCGCGGTTACCACCTGTCGAACGGCGACGTCGAGCGCACGGTCTGCCTGATCCCGCAGAGCGCACACGGCACCAACGCGGCCAGCGCGGTCCTCGCGGGCATGCGCGTCGTCGTGGTCGCCTGCGACGAGGGCGGCAACGTCGACCTGGACGACCTGCGGGCCAAGGTCGAGCAGCACGCGGCCCAGCTCGCGGCGTTGATGATCACCTACCCGTCGACGCACGGTGTGTACGAGCACGACATCGTCGCCCTCACCGACGCCGTGCACGCGGCCGGCGGTCAGGTCTACGTGGACGGGGCGAACCTCAACGCCCTGCTCGGGGTCGCGCGCTTCGGCGACTTCGGCGGCGACGTCTCGCACCTCAACCTGCACAAGACCTTCTGCATCCCGCACGGCGGCGGCGGTCCGGGCGTGGGGCCGGTGGCGGCCAAGGCCCACCTCGCACCCTTCCTGCCCGGCCACCCGATGGCCCAGCAGGCCGACCGACGCACGGGGGCGGCCCTCGCGGCCGACGGCGACCGCCTCGCCCACGCCGGCGTGCCGGTCTCGAGCGCTCCGTACGGGTCCCCGAGCATCCTGCCGATCAGCTGGGCCTACGTGCGCATGATGGGCACCGAGGGCCTCACCCGGGCGACCGGGGCGGCCGTCCTGGCGGCCAACTACGTCGCCGCCCGCCTGCGTGAGCACTTCCCCGTGCTGTACGCGGGCGAGAACGGCCTCGTGGCGCACGAGTGCATCCTCGACCTGCGACCGTTGCGCGACGCGACCGGGGTCACCGTCGACGACGTGGCCAAGCGCCTCATCGACTACGGCTTCCACGCCCCGACCATGTCGTTCCCCGTGGCGGGCACCCTCATGGTCGAGCCGACCGAGAGCGAGGACCTCGCCGAGATCGACCGCTTCGTCGATGCGATGATCGCGATCAAGCGCGAGGCCGACGAGGTGGCCTCCGGTCGGTACACCGCCGAGTCGAGCCCGTTGCGCGGTGCGCCGCACACGGCCGAGTCGGTCGTCGTCGGCGAGTGGACAGCCGAGTACGGGCGCGAAGAGGCCGTGTACCCGGTCCGCTCGCTCGTGCGCGGCAAGTACTGGCCGCCGGTGCGCCGCATCGACCAGGCCTACGGTGACCGCAACCTGTTCTGCAACTGCCCGCCGGCCGAGGCGTTCGCCTAGGCCACCGCCCGCTCCACGGACGGGAAACCGTCACCGCCCGATCCCGTCGGGCGGTGGCGGTTTCCTCTTGGTCCCTCGGACGTCGGCCGCCGAGTGTCGCGGAGGGCGTTCACGTAGCGGCGACCGTCCCGATCGACGCCCGGGGGACAGCTCACGCTGTGTGGCCGGCTCGGATCGCTGCGACCCGTGCGTACATCAGACTCGCCCCCCGGACGGGTGTCAAGACCCAGTTCCGGCCGTGACGGTCCGGGGCGCCCGCCCGGGGCGTCAGGAGGGAAGTCCGAAGAGGGTCGGGAAGGTGGTGGCGGCCCAGGGATAGCCCACGAAGACGGCCGCGTCCATCAGGACGTGCGCGACGACGAGCGGCAGCACCCGGCCGAAGCGCACGTACAGCCAGCCGAACGCGACGCCCATGACGACGTTGCCGACGAATGCGCCGAACCCTTGGTAGAGGTGGTAGCTGCCCCGAAGCAGGGCCGCCGTCACGATGATCGGCCACGTCCGCCAGCCGAGGTCGCGGAGGCGCGCGAACAGGTACGCGACGACGATCACCTCCTCGGTCACCCCGGCCCGCAGGGCCGAGAGCAGCAGCACGGGGACGGTCCACCAGTGCTCGCCGAGGTTCGTCGGCACCACCGTGACGGTGAGGTCGAGGGCCTTGCCCACGAGGTAGAGGCCGATGCCGGGGATGCCGATCGCGAGGGCCAGGCCGACGCCACCGAGGGTGTCCCGGCCCGCGCGCGAGAAGTCGACGCCGAGTCGGCCCAGGTGGGGCCGCTCCTCGCGCCACAGCAGGAAGGCCACGAGCAGCACCGGCACGAGGTCGACCGCCACGCCGAGCACCTGGTACGCGAGGTCGAAGAACTCGCGGCTGCTCAGCGGCGAGTTCAGCGTGGCCGTCTGCTGCGAGAGCGCGGTCTGCTGGGTGAGCCGGTTCACGATCGAGAGCACCGAGTACACCGCCGACGCGCCGAGCGAGAGGCCGAGGACGATCGCGATCTCGACCCGGAGGCGCGCGCGCGTCGTGGGGGCCGGGTACGGTGCGGGGGCCACGGGCGGCGTCGCGGGGGAGGCGGGGTCGTGGGGGCGGTTCACGGGGTGATCGTACGGGACCGGCGTGAGGGGGCCGACCCGCGCCTCCCGGGGTGGCGGAGAACAATACCTGCCAGGTGGCGGATTTCTCGCAGCCGATTCATGCGAACTTCAGGCCCAACGCGCAACGAACTGCGCGCCGACGCAACGATCCCGCGAGTTGGTTTCCGTCGTGTAACCGTTGTCGTCGGGGTTTGGTGATGCCCGAAGGGGATGCCTAGGCTCACACCATCCAACGCGGCACGGCCCCTGGGCACAGTGCTGCGTCCTTTCCCGCATCAGGAGGAACATTGAAGAAGACGCGCATGGGCCTGTCGGCCGTCGCCGTCGTGGGGACGGCAGCACTCGTCCTCACCGGTTGCGCCAGCGGCAGCGGGGACGACAGCTCGTCGTCCGGTGACGCTTCCGCGATCATCAAGACGAACGGCACCGAGCCCGAGAACCCGCTCGTCCCGTCGAACACCACCGAGACCGGTGGTGGCCGCATCGTCACCTCGATCTTCGCCGGTCTGGTCAGCTACAACGCCGACGGCACCACCAAGAACGAGGTCGCCGAGAGCATCGAGAGCGACGACGCCACCGTGTGGACCGTCACGCTCAAGGACGGCTGGAAGTTCACCGACGGCACCGACGTCACGAGCGAGTCGTTCACGAAGGCCTGGAACTGGGCGGCGAGCTTCGACAACGTCGCGAACTCGTCCGGCAGCTCGTTCTTCGAGAACTTCAAGGGCTACAGCGACACCGCGCAGAGCGACCTCGACCTCACCGTCGAGAGCCCGACCGAGTTCACGGTTACGCTCAACACCCCCGAGGCCGACTTCCCCCTGCGCCTCGGCTACTCGGCCTACTCGCCGCTGCCGGAGTCGTTCTACGCCGACCCCGCCGCGTTCGGTGAGAACCCGGTCGGCAACGGCCCTTACATGCTCGACGGTGAGGGCGCCTGGACGCACAACCAGGGCATCAAGCTCAAGACGAACCCCGACTACGACGGCAACCGCAAGCCGAAGAACGGCGGGCTCGACATCAACTTCTACACCTCGCTCGACTCGGCCTACGCCGACGTGCAGGGTGGCAACCTCGACGTGCTCGACCAGATCGGCCCGGCGGCGTTCCAGACGTACCAGAGCGACTTCCCCGACACGAACGTTAACCAGCCCGCCGCGGTGTTCCAGGGCATGACGATCCCGCAGTACCTCGCGCACTTCGGTGACGACGAAGAGGGCAACCTGCGTCGTCAGGCCATCTCGATGTCCATCAACCGCGACGACGTCACGAAGGTCATCTTCCAGGGCACGCGGACGCCGGCCAAGGACTTCACCTCGCCCGTCATCCCCGGTTACACCGACAAGCTCGAGGGCGAGAGCGTCCTCTCGTTCGACGCCGACAAGGCCAAGGACCTCTGGGACCAGGCCGACGCGATCTCGCCCTACGGCGACACCACGTTCACCATCGGCTACAACTCCGACGGTGGACACCAGGAGTGGGTGGACGCGGTCACCGCGAACATCTCGAAGACGCTGGGCATCAAGGCCGAAGGCAAGCCCTACCCGACCTTCGCCGAGTTCCGCACCGACGCCTCGGGTGGCGCCATGACCGGTGCCTTCCGTTCGGGCTGGCAGGCCGACTACCCGTCGCTGTACAACTTCCTGTACCCGACGATGGCCACCGACGGCAGCTCGAACGACGGCAAGTACTCGAACCCCGAGTTCGACTCGCTGCTCGCCGAGGGCAGCGCCGCGAGCGACGTCGACGACGCCAACGCCTCGTACCAGAAGGCGCAGGAGGTCCTGCTCAAGGACCTGCCGATCATCCCGCTGTGGTACGCGAACGTCAACGGCGTCTGGGCCGACACGGTGAGCAACGTCGAGTACGGCTGGGACTCCGTGCCGATCTACGAGAACATCACCAAGTAACCAAGTAGGGTCGTCGCTCACGCGCTCGACCGACGCTCGACGGGGTCCGGGCAGTGTTCGCACTGTCCGGGCCCCTTCGGCGGGCCCACCCACCCCTCCCTTCACACGATTGCGATAACGATGCACGCGCAGACGTCTGAGGAAGCCTGATGCTCTGGTACACCGGACGCCGGCTCCTCCAACTGATCCCCGTCTTCTTCGGGGCGACGTTCCTCATCTACTTCATGGTCTTCGCGCTGCCCGGTGACCCCGTGGCAGCGCTGTTCGGTGACAAGACCCCGTCGCCGGCCGTCATCGAGGCCATCCGCGCCGAGTACAACCTCGACCAGCCGTTCATCGTGCAGTACCTGCTGTACATCGGCGGCCTGTTCACCGGCGACCTCGGCACGACCTTCTCCGGTCGTCCCGTCGTCGACGAGCTGATCCGCGCGTTCCCCATCACCTTCCGACTCGCGATGCTCGCCCTGCTCTTCGAGGCCGTCGCCGGCATCGTCGTCGGTCTGATCGCGGGCCTCCGCAAGGGCAAGCTCTTCGACACGAGCGCCCTCGTCGTCAGCCTGCTGCTCATCTCGGTGCCGACGTTCGTCATCGGCTTCCTGCTGCAGTACGTCTTCGGCATCCAGCTCGGCCTGTTCCGCACGACGGTCAGCTCGCAGGCGCCGTGGGACGAACTTGTGCTGCCGGCCATCGTGCTCGCCTCGGTGTCGTTCGCGTACATCGTCCGGCTGACCCGCGCCTCCGTGTCCGAGAACTCGAGCGCCGACTTCGTGCGCACCGCGTCGGCCAAGGGGCTCACCCGTGGCCGCGTCGTCACCGTGCACATCCTGCGCAACTCGCTCGTCCCCGTGGTCACCTACCTCGGCGTCGACATCGGTTCGCTGATGGTCGGTGCCATCGTGACCGAGGGAATCTTCAACATCCAGGGCGTCGGCGGCACCGTCTACCGGGCGATCACGCTCGGCGAGGGCCCCACCGTCGTCTCGTTCGTCGCCGTGATGGTGATCATCTTCATGATCGCCAACCTCCTCGTCGACCTGCTGTACGCCCTTCTCGACCCGAGGATCCGCTATGCCAAGTAACGACTCGTCGGCGTTGTCCGCCGACCACTTCGTCGCCGATCTCGACGAGACGCCCGTCAAGGCCGTCGACGCGATCGACGAGTCCGAGAAACCCCGCAGCAGCTGGAACGACGCGTGGGACGCCATGAAGCGTCGCCCGACGTTCTGGATCGCGGCGTTCCTCATCGTCGTCGTCATCGTGGTGGCGCTCTTCCCCGGTCTGTTCACGAGCGTCTCGCCGACGGCTGCCGACCTGCCCCGGAGCAACGAGGGCCCGTCGGCCGGCCACCTGCTCGGTTTCACGTTCCAGGGCACCGACGTGTTCGCCCGCATCGTCTGGGGCACCCGTGCGTCGCTCACCGTCGGTCTGATCGCGACGATCATCGTCACGGTCGTCGGCATCGTGATCGGCTCGCTGGCCGGCTTCTACGGTGGATGGCTCGACGCGGTCGTCTCGCGCATCGGCGACATCTTCTTCGCGATCCCCACCGTCCTCGGTGCCATCGTGCTGATGTCGATCCTGCCGACGCGGACGCCCCTCACCGTGGCCCTCGTGCTGTCGGTCTTCGCCTGGCCCCAGATCGCCCGCGTCATGCGCGGTTCGGTTCTCAGTGCCCGGGCCGCCGACTACGTCACGGCCTCGGCCGCGCTCGGGGTGTCCCGCTTCCGCATCCTGGTCCGGCACGTCGTGCCGAACGCCATCACCCCGGTCATCGTCGTGGCGACCGTCTCGCTCGGCACGTTCATCGTGGCCGAGGCGACGCTGTCGTTCCTCGGCATCGGGCTGCCGCCGAGCACCATGTCCTGGGGCAACGACATCAACGCGGCGCGCAACTCGCTCCGTGTCGCGCCGATGCCCCTCTTCTGGCCCGCTGCGGCGCTGTCCGTGACGGTGCTGTCGTTCCTCCTCATGGGCGACGTCGTGCGCGACGCCCTCGACCCGAAGGCGAGGGCACGTCGATGACCGACACCTCCACCCGCCCCGAGACGGCAGGCACCGCTTCGTCGTCGACGCCCCTGCTCGAGATCAAGGGCCTGAAGATCGGCTTCAAGACGCAGGCCGGGTACGTCGACGCCGTGCGCGGGGTCGACCTCACGATCCGTCAGGGCGAGAGTCTCGCGATCGTGGGCGAGTCCGGCTCGGGCAAGTCGACGACTGCCACGTCGATCATCGACCTCCTGCCCGGCACCGGCGAGGTCACGGGCGGCCAGATCCTCTTCGAGGGCAAGGACCTCACGAAGGTCAGCGCAGCCGAGATGCAGGCCATCCGCGGTCGTGACATCGGCTACGTCCCGCAAGACCCCATGTCGAACCTCAACCCCGTGTGGAGCATCGGCTTCCAGGTCGAGGAGGCGATCCGGGCGAACGGTGTCGCGACGGGCAAGACCGCGGTCCGCCAGCGCGCGGTCGACGTCCTGAAAGAGGCCGGACTCAACGACGCGGGCGACCGCCTCAAGCAGTTCCCGCACCAGTTCTCGGGCGGCATGCGTCAGCGTGTGCTGATCGGCATCGGCCTGTCGTCGCGGCCCAAGCTCCTGATCGCCGACGAGCCCACCTCGGCTCTCGACGTCACGGTCCAGCGCCGCATCCTCGACCACCTCGAGACCCTGACCCGCGACTACGGCACCTCGGTGCTCTTCATCACGCACGACCTCGGCCTCGCCGCCGAGCGCGCCGAGAAGCTCGTCGTGATGTACAAGGGTCGCGTCGTCGAGTCGGGACCGTCGAAAGAGATCCTCGCCAACCCGCAGCACCCGTACACGCAGCGGCTGGTCGCGGCCGCGCCGTCGCTCGCCAGCCAGCGCATCCAGTCGAGCATCGCGCCCACGCACTCCCACGGGCTCGAGATCTCCGACGAGGGTGCCGACGATGCCGAGCTCATCGCCCGCGCCCGTCAGCGCGAGGAGGCCGGGAAGAAGGACTCCGAGTACATCTCGGTGACGAACCTGTCGAAGGTCTACAAGATCCGCCAGGGTGGCTTCAAGACGACCGACCTGCGGGCCGTCGACGACGTGTCGTTCTCGATCCCGCGGGGCACGACGATGGCGCTCGTGGGTGAGTCCGGCTCGGGCAAATCGACCGTCGCCAAGCTCGTGCTCCAGCTCGAGTCGATCACCTCGGGCACCGTGTCGGTCGGCGGCCAGAGCGTCGGAGCACTGAAGGGCCGAGACCTCTTCGACTTCCGTCGTCGGGTCCAGCCGGTCTTCCAGGACCCCTACGGTTCGCTCGACCCGATGTACAGCGTGGGCAACACGATCGCCGAGCCGCTCGTCACGCACGGCATCGGCGACCGCTCCAGTCGTCAGGCCCGCGTCCGCGAGTTGCTCGATCAGGTGTCCTTGCCCGCGTCGACGGTCAACCGGTACCCGAACGAGCTCTCCGGTGGTCAGCGTCAGCGCATCGCCGTGGCCCGAGCCCTCGCGCTCAAGCCCGACGTCATCGTCCTCGACGAGGCGGTCTCGGCCCTGGACGTCCTCGTCCAGGGGCAGATCCTCGACCTGTTGACCGACCTGCAGACCGAACTCGGGCTGACCTACCTCTTCATCACGCACGACCTCGCCGTCGTCCGCCTCATCGCGGACAACGTGAGCGTCATGCAGAAGGGTCGCGTCGTCGAGGCGGGCACGACCGACGACATCTTCGCGAACCCGGCCCAGCAGTACACGCGCGAGCTGCTCGAAGCGATCCCCGGCGCGAACTTCGAGTTCGGCCGCTGAGCCGTTCCGCGACCACGAAGGGCCCCGCCGTCCGGCGGGGCCCTTCGCGGTCGCGGATGTCGGTCGGCGTCAGGCGCTGTAGGTGAAGTTCCAGGTCTTGGAGCCCGAGTAGTACGTGCAGGCCGACGTGATGGTGAGTCCGGTCTGGCGGTACGTCTTTGCCCCGGCGTTGCAGGCGTTCAACGACGAGTAACCGGGCGAGGTGCTGGCGACCGCCGCTTGGGCGGCCGCGGGAGCAGCGATGGCGCCGGCGACCAGGCCGACCCCCAACAATACGGATGCGATGCGCTTCTTCATGGTGTCCTCCGTTCGGCGGGCGGTTCGCCCAGAACTCGACGCTCCCACCGGGGCGAAAAGGTGACAAGAGGTCATGTGGGGGACCTGAAGCGTCCCCCTCGCCTCCGGGGAAACCTCGGCGGAGGGGCCTCTTTACCATGTGCCGTAGACTGTCTTCGCCGGGCTCTGACCCGACCACTTCCCCCTCTCTCTTCTCGTAAGGAACACATCCATGGCGACTGCCATCCGCAGCGACCTGCGCAACGTGGCGATCGTGGCCCACGTCGACCACGGCAAGACGACCCTCGTCGACGCCATGCTCAAGCAGACCAACTCCTTCGACGCGCACTTCGACACCGAAGACCGCATGATGGACTCGAACGAGCTCGAGCGCGAAAAGGGCATCACGATCCTCGCGAAGAACACCGCGGTGCTCTACAACGGCGAGCACGCGACCGACGGCCCGATCACCATCAACGTGATCGACACCCCCGGCCACGCCGACTTCGGTGGCGAGGTCGAGCGCGGCCTGTCCATGGTCGACGGCGTCGTGCTGCTCGTCGACGCGTCCGAAGGCCCCCTGCCCCAGACGCGCTTCGTGCTGCGCAAGGCCCTCGCGGCCAAGCTGCCCGTCATCCTGCTGGTCAACAAGACCGACCGCCCCGACGCGCGCATCGACGAGGTCGTCGCCGAGTCGCAGGACCTGCTCCTCGGCCTCGCGAGCGACCTGAGCGAAGAAGTCGACGACCTCGACCTCGACGCCATCCTCAACGTCCCCGTGGTCTACGCCTCGGGCCGCAACGGCGCCGCGTCGACCAACAAGCCCGCCGACGGCTCGCTGCCCGACAACGCCGACCTCGAGCCGCTGTTCGACGCCATCCTCACGCACGTGCCCGCGCCGACCTACGACGACGAGCACCCCCTCCAGGCGCACGTCACCAACCTCGACGCCTCGCCGTTCCTCGGTCGCCTCGCCCTGCTGCGCGTCTTCCACGGCACGCTGAAGAAGGGCCAGACCGTGGCCTGGGTCAAGGCCGACGGTTCGGTCGTCAACGCCCGAATCACCGAGCTGCTGATCACCAAGGCTCTCGACCGCTACCCGGCCGAGAGCGCGGGCCCCGGTGACATCGTCGCCGTCGCCGGCTTCGACACCATCACCATCGGCGAGACGCTGTCCGACCCCGACGACGTGCGCCCGCTGCCGACCATCACGGTCGACGACCCCGCCATCTCGATGACCATCGGCACGAACACCTCGCCGCTCATCGGCAAGGTCAAGGGCCACAAGCTCACCGCCCGCATGGTCAAGGACCGCCTCGACCGCGAGCTGATCGGTAACGTCAGCCTCAAGGTCGTCGACATCGGACGCCCCGACGCGTGGGAGGTCCAGGGTCGTGGCGAGCTCGCCCTGGCCATCCTCGTCGAGCAGATGCGCCGCGAAGGCTTCGAGCTCACCGTCGGCAAGCCCCAGGTCGTCACCCGTCGCGACGAGAACGGCAAGCTCCAGGAGCCCTTCGAGCACATGACGATCGACGTGCCCGACGAGTACCTCGGAGCCATCACGCAGCTGATGGCCGCCCGCAAGGGCCGCATGGAGAACATGGCGAACCACGGCTCGGGCTGGGTGCGCATGGAGTTCATCGTCCCCTCGCGCGGCCTGATCGGCTTCCGGACGCAGTTCCTCACCGACACGCGCGGCACCGGCATCGCCAACGGCATCAGCCACGGCTACGGCCCCTGGGCCGGCGAGATCTCGACCCGCACCAACGGCTCGATCATCGCCGACCGCTCGGGCGTCGTCACGCCCTTTGCGATCATCAACCTGCAAGAGCGCATGTCGTTCTTCGTGCAGCCGACCGAAGAGGTCTACGAGGGCATGGTCGTGGGCGAGAACTCGCGCGCCGACGACATGGACGTCAACATCACCAAAGAGAAGAAGCTGACCAACATGCGTCAGTCGACGGCCGACAACTTCGAGTCGATGACGCCCTCCAAGGTGCTGTCGCTCGAAGAGTCCCTCGAGTTCGCCGGTGACGACGAGTGCGTCGAGGTCACCCCCGACGCGATCCGCATCCGCAAGGTCGAGCTCGACGCGTCGGCCCGCCAGCGCAGCACCGCTCGCCTCAAGAAGCAGAACGCGTAAGCACCACCGCTCCACAGCACCACCCGCCGAGGAGGCGGTCCGCACCACTGCGGGCCGCCTCCTTCGTGCATCGTCGGCACGTTCTGCGCCCGCCCCCAGCGACCACGGTTAACCTCACGGGGTGCTGATCCAGAAGACGACCCTCGCCCGCTCCGCCGCCACGCTCGCGCTGGCGGCCGGCCTCGTGTCCGGTCTCACCGCCTGCGGTGAGGGTTCGCCCGTCGACAACATCGTGGGTGGCGCGATCGACAGCGGCATCGAGGGCCTCAAGAGCAACGCGCAGAAGGCCGTCGAGGACGCCGCCGGCGAGGCGCTGAACGGTGCCGGCATCACGACCGACGGCACCCTGCCCGCGAGCTTCCCGGCCGAGGTGCCGCTCGTCCCAGGGACGACCCGTGGTGGGGGAGCAGGCCCCGACGGCACCGGATGGGTCGCCCAGATCACCGTCTCGGGCGCCGACCAGTTCGCCGTCGCCCAGCAGCAGCTCGAGGCCGCCGGCTACACGGCCTCGGGGGTCGACACCGACGCCGAGAGCGGCTTCGGCACCTTCACCGGCGCCGCGTACCGCGTCGTGCTCACCGTCTCGACCGACAGCGAGGGCCAGGCGATCGCCACGTACGTCGTCACGGCCGTCTGACGACCTGCGGTGAGTCCCGCGGCCTCGGCGGGTCCCGAGTCGTCGGGAGCCGCGTCAGCCGAAGAGCGTCTCGCCGACCCAGCCGTCCCGCGACGCCCCCGGCGGCACGGCGTAGATCGCTGACCCGACGTGCTTGACGTACTCGTTCATCCGGTCGTTCCGCGAAAGCGCCTGCTGGATCGGCACGTACTGCCGCCGCGGGTCACGGTTGAACGCGATGAAGAACAGCCCGGCGTTCAGGCGGCCGAGTTCGTCGTTGCCGTCGACGAAGTTGTAGCCCCGACGCAGCAGCGTGGCCCCGTCGTTGTTCTGCGGGTGCGCCAGGGCGACGTGCGAATCGGGGGCGATGGCCGGACCGCCACCGGTCGAGGCGGCGGCGGCGAAGTCGGGTGCCGTGAACTCGGTCCCGCCCGAGAGCGGGGCCCCCTCGCCCTTGTCGCGGCCCACGACCGTCTGCTGCTCGGCCAGAGAGGCGTGGTCCCAGGTCTCGATCGTCATGCGGATCTTCCGCGCGACGAGGTACGAGCCGCCGTCCATCCACCCCGCGCCGTCGGACGCGGTCGCCCAGACGCCGTCGTCCACCGCGTCGACGTCCTCGGCCTTCACGTTGGCCGTGCCGTCCTTGAAGCCGAAGAGGTTGCGGGGCGTCGTCTGGCCGCGGGTCGTCGACGAGGTGCGGCCGAAGCCCAGCTGGGACCACCGCAAGGAGGCGCGGCCGAAGGCGATCCGCGAGAGGTTGCGGATCGCGTGCACCGCGACCTGGGGGTCGTCGCTGCACGCCTGGATGCAGAGGTCGCCGCCGCTCGCGGCCGCCACGAGCTGGTCGCCCGAGAAGTGCGGCAGGTCGACGAGGGCCGGAGGCCGCTTCGAGGCGATTCCGAAGCGGTCGGTGCCGTCGGCGGTGGTGAACAGGGTCGGCCCGAAGCCGATCGTGACCGTGAGTCCGGCGGCGGGCAGACCCGTGGCCTCGCCCGTGTCGTCCGGCGGTGCCAGGAGGCTGCCGCCCGTGGCACCCGTCGGGCTGACGTCGAGGCCTGCCGTGAGTCTCGACGCCGCGTGGCTCCAGTCCTTCAGCAGCTCGACGAGGTCGGCGCGGGAGACGCCGTCCGCGACGTCGAACGAGGCGAAGTGCAGGCGGTCCTGCGCGGCGGTGACGATGCCCGACTGGTGTCGACCGAAGAACGGGTACGACGCCGAGGCGCCGGACGACCCGTCGGCGTGCGCCTGGACGGCTCGGTCGGTGCCGATCCCGACCCCGAGGCCCAGGACGCCGGCTCCGACGCCCGTGCCGACGAGTCCCAGCAGACCGCGGCGCGAGAGGCCGCTTCCGTCCGTCACCGTCAGGCGACCAGTGCCGAGGTCAGCTCGCTGAGCGGCTCGCTGAGCGCGTTGACGGCGTCCGACAGCTTCTTCTTGTCGGCGTCGGTCAGGTCGGTGTACGAGGGGTAGCCCGCGTCGAGGCTGCCGTAGCCCGCGAGCAGCGTCTCGACCTTCGTCAGCTGCGCGTCGATCGAGGTCGCCAGCTCGGGGTCCTTCTGGTCGACGATGTCACGCACTCCGTCGAACGCCACCCGGGCGCCCTCGAGGTTGCCCTGGAAGTCGTAGAGGTCGGTGTGCGACCAGATCTCCTCCTCGCCGGTGATCTTGCCGGTGGCCACCTCGTCCATCAGGCCGACCGCGCCGTTGGCGATCGTGTCGATCCCGACCGTGAAGTCGCTCGCCGTGACCTCGTCGTAGAGGTCCTTCGTGTCGCTCGTCAGCAGGTCGGCGTAGTGCGTGCGTTCGTCGGCCGTCAGGGGGACGTACGCCGCGCCTCCGTCGTCTGCCGCCGAAGGCTGCCAGAGGTCCTTCTCGATGCGGTGCCAGCCGGTCCACTCGGTGCCGGGCTCGACGTCGGCCTCACGGAAGTCGATCTTGGGGTCGAGGTCGCCGAAGGACTCGGCCACGGGCTCGATGCGCTCGTAGTGCGCCCGCGCGGAGGGGTAGAGCGAGCGCGCCTTCTCGTCGTCGCCGGCGGTGTACGCGGCGAGGAACTCGTCGGTGGCCGTGACGAGCTGCCCGGTCTGGTCCTTGACGTAGCCGACGTAGGCCGTCGCCGCGGCGTCGATCTGCTGCTTCTCGCTGCCCGTGGCCTCGACGGCCGCGCCAGAGTCGGTCACCGTGAAGGAGGCGCGCACACCTTCTCCGACGAGCCCCGGGACGCAGGCGGTGAAGTAGTCGCCGGCCGGCACCGAGACCGTCATCGAGCCCGTGGTGCCGGGGCCGATGTTCTCCTTCTCGCTGATGATGCGGAGGCCGTCCTCGGCGAGCAGCTCGAACTCGCTGTTGTCGCTGCCGGTGTTCGTCATGGTGAACGTGACGGGGCCGCTCGGTACCGACGTGGTCGAGAGCGAGCACGTGTCGTCGGAGCCGTCGACGGTCACGGCGGTGGCCGCGGAGGAGCCGGCGGGGGAGTTCGCGACGCACCCGCTCAGGGCCAGTGCGAGCGCGGCGACGCCCGAGGCGACGGCGAGGGGGCGGAGGGGGCTGGCGGTCATCGGGATGCTCCTGCGGTGCGGGGGGACGGGGTGGTCGGGGAGGCGGACGTGCCGCGGGTCGTGGACGAGCCGGACGTGCTCGGGGTGCCGGGGCGACGCCGGCGGGTCGCGCGCACGAAGAAGGGGATGACGACGGCGAGGTAGGCGAGCCAGACGACCACCTGCAGCCAGCTCGGCGTCGGCGTGAAGTTGACGAGCCCCTGCAGGAGGGTGCCGTACCAGCTGGTCGGCGGCACGGCCGCGCTCACGTCGAAAGCCAGGGAGGCGCGGCCCGGCAGCACGGACGCCTCCTGCAGGTCGCCCACCCCGTAGGCGAGGACGCCCGCCGCGACGACGACGAGGAAGTAGCCGGTCACCCGGAAGAACCGGGCGACGTCGAGGCGGACCACGCCGCGGTAGATGGCCACCTGGATCGCGACCGCCGTGAGGATGCCGAGCAGCGCGCCCACCAGGGGCGTCGCGCCGCCGCCGGTCGACTGCACCGTGGCCCAGACGAAGAGGGCGGTCTCGATGCCCTCGCGTCCGACCGAGAGGAAGGCCAGGGCGACGATCGCCCCGGCACCGCCGACGAGCGCCCGCTCGAGGCCCGACTCGAGTTCGCCGCGCAGGCCGCGCGCGGTCCGGGCCATCCAGAACACCATCCAGGTGACGAAGCCCACGGCCACGATCGAGAGTCCGCCGCCGATGATCTCCTGGGCCTGGAAGGTGAGTCCGTAGGTGCCGAAGGTCAGCACGGCGCCGAGTCCGAGGGAGAGGACGACCGCGGCGCCGACACCCAGCCAGAGGCGGGGGAGGACGTCGCGCCGGCCGATCTTGACCACGTAGGCGATGAGGATGCCGACCACGAGAGCGGCCTCGAGGCCCTCTCGGAGTCCGATGAGGTAGTTGGCGAGCACGGGACGGCTTTCTCGGAGGGGAGTGGAGCTCGTCGTCGAGCAGGGGCGGGATCGGGCTCACGGTGGGCCACGCCGGGCCAGGCCGGGCCGGAACGGGACCGAACGGGCTGGTATGGTTAGGCTAACCTCACTTAGGGCACCCTGAGCCAGACCGACAGTAGTGCGGGGCGGCATATCCTGTCCAGTGATGAACTCCTCCGCCTCGCCGACGCCCGCGTCGCCCTCGACCGCCGGCGACCCGCGGCTCGAGCGCGTGCTCTTCGTCCACGCCCATCCCGACGACGAGACCATCACCACGGGTGGCACCATCGCCGCCCTGGTCGAGGCCGGTGCCGCCGTCACCGTGGTGACCTGCACCCGAGGTGAACTGGGCGAGGTCATCCCCGACGACCTCGCCGTCCTCCGAGACGACCAGGCCGCCCTCGCCGTCCACCGCGAGGGCGAGATCGCCGCCGCCATGCACGACCTCGGCGTCGACGACCACCGGTTCCTCGGTTCGCCGGGAGCCCGCACGCCCGGCCTCCCCGAACGGGCCTACCGCGACAGCGGCATGGTGTGGCGGTCCGACGGCGTGGCCGGGCCGACGCCCGACCTGCACCCCGCGGCCTTCTGTGCCGCCGAGTTCGGCGAGGTCGTGAGCGACCTGTCGGCCGTCGTGCAGTCCGTGCGCCCGACCGCGATCATCAGCTACGACGAGGACGGCGGCTACCACCACCCCGACCACGTCCGGGCCAACCGGGTCGCCGTGCGCGCCGCGCGCCTCGTCGGCGTGCCGTTCTTCGCGATCGTGGCCGGCGCCGAGTCGGCCGAGGGCGCCGAAGCCGAGGCCCTCGCCACCGACGTCACCGTGCTCACGATGGACGCCCGGCACGTCGCACCCCGCAAGCTCGCGGCGCTGCGCGACCACCGCAGCCAGGTCGAGGTGGTCGACCTCCCGGGCGGCCAAGCCGGCATCCGCTTCCCCCACGGGGCCGTCGAGCCCGTGACGGTCCGCGAGTCGTTCCGCTTCGTGCCCGAGCCGACAGCCGACGGGGGCGCCTCCGAGATGGCGCAGATGACGACGGGCGGCCGCGTCGCCGCGCTCGTGTTGGCGCTCGCCGCCGGGGCCGTGTTCGGCACCATCGGCACCGTGATGCACCAGTCGACGATCACCGTCGCCGGCTCGCCGGTCTGGTCCGGGCTCGTGCTCGCGCTGCTGATGAGCCTCACGCTCCTCGCCGGTCTCCGGTCGGTCTTCGGCTCCAGGGCCATGGCCGGCGCCGCCGCCGTCGGGCTGCTCGGGGCGCTCGTGGTCCTGTGGCAGGCGAGTCCGGGCGGGTCGATCCTCGTGCCCGACAACACGCCCGCCCTGGTCTGGCTCGGCGGGGTGTTCCTGATCTGCCTCGTGGTGCTCGGGTGGCCGCGGTTGCGGGGCCCGGCCGCCGGGGGCGCGACGCCGCCCGGCGACTCGACCCGCGCCTCCTCGGTCGAGGCACAGCCGGCAGACGATAGGCTGGACGCCCTGCCCGACGCGAAGGGAACCCCCCAGACGTGACGTACGTGATCGCACTTCCCTGTGTCGATGTCAAAGACCGTGCCTGCATCGACGAGTGCCCCGTCGACTGCATCTACGAGGGCGAACGCTCGCTCTACATCCACCCCGACGAATGCGTCGACTGCGGTGCGTGCGAGCCGGTGTGCCCCGTCGAGGCCATCTACTACGAAGACGACCTGCCCGACAAGTGGGCCGAGTACTACAAGGCCAACGTCGAGTTCTTCGACGAGATCGGTTCGCCCGGCGGCGCGGCCAAGGTCGGCGTCATCGCCAAGGACCACCCCGTGATCTCGGCGTTGCCCCCCAGGGCGCCGGCGCCTAGGTCGGCCTCCGTGGCGCTCGACCTTCCCGAGTTCCCCTGGGACGCCCTGGTGCCGTACGCGGCGACCGCCCGACGTCACCCCGGTGGCATCGTCGACCTCAGCGTCGGCTCGCCCGTCGACCCGACGCCCGACGTCGTCCGCGAGGCCCTGGCCGTCGCGACCGACGCCCACTCGTACCCGCAGGTGGCCGGCACCCCGGCCCTGCGGTCGGCCATCGCCGAGTGGTATGAGCGGCGCCGTGGAGTGACCGGGCTCGGCGACGCGAACGTGCTCCCGACCATCGGCTCGAAAGAACTCATCGCCGGGATGGCCCTCTGGCTCGGGATCGGCCCGGGCGACACGGTGGTCTATCCGACGAACGCCTACCCGACCTACGCGCTCGGTGCCGCGCTCGTCGGTGCGACGGCCCTCGCCTCCGACGACCCGGCCGAGTGGCCCGCGTCGACGAAGCTGGTCTGGTTGAACAGCCCGGGCAACCCCGACGGAGCCGTGCTCGGCGTCGAGGGCCTGCGTGCGGCCGTGGCCCGTGCGCGCGAACTCGGCGCCGTGATCGCCGGCGACGAGTGCTACGCCGAGCTGGGGTGGACGGGTGAATGGGCCGATCGCCCCACGCCCTGCATCCTCGACCCCCGCGTCGTGGGTGACGACCTCCGCGGCGTCGTCTCGGTCTATTCGCTCAGCAAGCAGTCCAACCTCGCCGGGTACCGTGCGGGCTTCGTCGCGGGCTGCGACCACGTCGTCGGTCAGTTGCTCGCCGTGCGCAAACACGCGGGCCTCATGCCGCCGGCCCCCGTGCAGCAGGCGATGGTGGTCGCGTTGGCCGACGAAGCCCACGTGGTCGAGCAGAAGGCGCGGTACGCGGCCCGCCGAGCGCGCCTCCTGCCCGCCCTCGAGGCGGCCGGGTTCCGCATCGACCGCAGCGAGGCCGGGCTCTACCTCTGGGCCACGCGAGGCGAGGACGCCTGGGCCACGGTGTCCTGGCTCGCCGAGCGCGGAGTGCTCGTCGCCCCCGGCTCGTTCTACGGGCCGGCCGGCGATCGTCACGTCCGCGTGGCGCTCACGACGACCGACGAGCGCATCGACGCCGCCGTGGGGCGACTCGGCAGCTGACCGCTAGGCTGACCGGGTGACTGACACTGCCAACGACGCCCAGAAGGCCACGCTGCAGTTCCCGGGGGGAACAGCCGAGTTCCCGATCGTCGCGAGCACCGAAGGTGCCTCGTCGATCGACATCTCGACGTTCACCAAGCAGACCGGTTACACGACCCTCGACACGGGGTTCGTGAACACCTCCAACGCCCGAAGCACGATCACCTACATCGACGGTGATCAGGGCATTCTGCGCTACCGGGGCTACCCGATCGAACAAGTCGCCGAGAACTCGACCTACCTCGAGACGGCCTGGCTGCTGATCTACGGCGAATTGCCCACCCCCGACCAGCTCGCCGACTTCGACGCGCGCATCCGGCGGCACACGCTGCTGCACGAAGACCTGCGTCGCTTCTTCGACGCCCTGCCGCACAACGCCCACCCGATGTCGGTGCTGTCGAGCGCGGTCGGCGCCCTGTCGACGTTCTACGAAGACAGCATGAGCGTGCACGATCCCGAGCAGGTCGAGCTGCAGACCGTGCGACTGCTGGCGAAGCTGCCGGTCATCGCGGCTTACGCGCACAAGAAGAGCCTGGGCCAGGCCTTCCTCTACCCCGACAACTCGCTCAGCTTCGTCGACAACTTCCTCAAGCTGAACTTCGGCACGATGGCCGAGCCGTACGAGGTCAATCCGGTGCTCTCGAAGGCCCTCGAGCGCCTGCTCATCTTGCACGAAGACCACGAGCAGAACGCGTCGACGTCGACCGTGCGCCTCGTCGGCTCGACCCAGGCCAACATGTTCTCGTCGATCTCGGCCGGCATCAGCGCGCTTTACGGGCCGCTGCACGGCGGGGCCAACGAGGCCGTCCTCAAGATGCTCGCCGAGATCCGAGACAGCGGCCAGGGCGTCGAGCGTTTCGTCGAGCGGGTCAAGAACAAAGAGGCCGGCGTCAAGCTGATGGGCTTCGGCCACCGCGTCTACAAGAACTACGACCCCCGCGCCAAGCTGGTCAAAGAGAGCGCCACCGAGGTGCTCGAGTCCCTCGGCGTGAAGGACGACCTGCTCGACATCGCGATGGAGCTCGAGGGCATCGCCCTGGCCGACGACTACTTCGTCGAGCGCAAGCTCTACCCGAACGTCGACTTCTACACGGGCGTCATCTACAAGGCGATGGGCTTCCCGCCTCGCATGTTCACCGTGCTCTTCGCGATCGGGCGCCTGCCCGGCTGGATCGCCCACTGGCGCGAGATGAACACCGACCCGACGACCAAGATCGGCCGCCCCCAGCAGCTGTACCTGGGCGCGACCGAGCGCGACTGGCCGCAGCGCTAGTCCGTCGGCATCGCGCCACCACGCAAGAAGGTGGGCACGGCGCCAGGTTCGGACCTGGCGTCGTGCCCACCTTCCGGCGTCGAGGCGGCGTGGTGGTGTTGCCCCGTCCGGCTACGCGTGCAGCTGCGAGTTCAGCGTGATGCCGTGGCCCTTGCGGGGGAGCACCTCGACCGCACCGGTGAGCGAGTTGCGTCGGAAGAGCAGCCCGGGCTGGCCCGAGAGCTCGACGGCCTTGACGGTCTGCGGTGAGCCGTCGTGGGTCGGGGTGCCGCCCACGACGACGACCTTGGTGCCGGCCGTCACGTAGAGTCCGGCCTCGACGACGGTGTCGTCGCCGATCGCGATGCCGATGCCGGCGTTGGCGCCGAGCAGGGCGCGGGCACCGATCGTCACCCGCTGGGTGCCGCCGCCCGACAGCGTCCCCATGATCGAGGCGCCGCCGCCGATGTCGGACCCGTCGCCCACGACGACGCCCTGCGAGATGCGGCCCTCGACCATCGACGACCCGAGGGTGCCCGCGTTGAAGTTCACGAAGCCCTCGTGCATGACCGTGGTGCCCGGGGCCAGGTGCGCACCGAGCCGCACCCGCGAGGCATCGGCGATGCGGACGCGGTCGGGGGAGACGTAGTCGAGCATGCGCGGGAACTTGTCGATGCCGGTCGCGACGATGCCCGCACGCTGCAGCGTCGGACGCAGGCGCGCGAAGTCGTCGGGGTGGACCGGCCCCGCGTTCGTCCACGTGACGATCGGCAGGTGCCCGAAGACGCCGTCGAGGTTGATCGTGTTCGGCTTCACGAGCAGGTGGCTCAGCAGGTGCAGGCGCAGGTACGCGTCGGGGGTGGACGCAGGAGGCGCGCTCAGGTCGATCTCGATCGTCACCGGGACGAGGTCCACCGCCCGGCGCTCGTCGGGGCCGGCGGCGTCGGCCAGCTCGGCCGGGACGATCTCGGGGTCGCGGTCGGCCGGCAGGGTGCCGAGCCGGGGGGAGGGGAACCAGGTGTCGAGCGTGGTGCCGTCGTGCGAGACGGTCGCGAGGCCGTACCCGTAGGCGTGGGTCGGGGCGGTGGCGGTGGCGTCGGAAGTCATGGACCCGAGCGTATCGGCAGCCGCCGACCAGCCGGTTCGGAGGCGACCCGTGCCGTCGGCCCGTAAACTCGCCCGCATGGCACCGATCGACCTCTCCGTCTCGCCCGTCGACGTCACGAGGCAGCTTTGCGACATCCGGTCCGAGTCGGGCGACGAACGTCTCGTCGCCGACGAGATCTGGGCCACGCTCGAGGGCTGCGACCACCTCGAGTTGTTCCGCGACGGTGACGCGATCGTCGCTCGGACGCAGCTGGGCCGTGACTCGCGGGTCGTGATCGCCGGTCACATCGACACCGTGCCCATCAACGACAACGTGCCCACACGCTACGAGACCGAGGGCGACGTCGAGTACCTGTGGGGCCGGGGGACCGTCGACATGAAGGCCGGCTGCGCCGTGCACCTCCGACTCGCGGTCGAGCTGACCGAACCGAACGTCGACGTGACGTGGGTCTGGTACGACCACGAAGAGGTCTCCGACGCGCTGAACGGCCTGGGCCGCCTCGCGCGCCTCCGGCCCGACCTGCTGGCCGGCGACTTCGCCGTCCTGGGCGAACCGAGCAACAGCGGGGTCGAGGGCGGCTGCAACGGCAACCTCCGCGCCGAGATCCGCACCTTCGGCGCCCGCTCGCACAGTGCTCGGTCGTGGGTGGGCGACAACGCCATCCACAAGGCCGCGCCGATCCTCGACGTGCTGGCGGCCTACGAGGCTCGCGAGGTCGAGGTCGACGGGCTCGTCTACCGCGAGGGCCTCAACGCCGTCGGCATCACGGGCGGCGTGGCCGGCAACGTGATCCCCGACGAGTGCATGGTGCACGTCAACTACCGTTTCGCGCCGAGCCGCAGCGCCGACGAAGCCGTCGCGCACGTGCGCGAGCTCTTCGAGGGCTTCGACGTCACGATCGTCGACCTCGCGCCCGGCGCGCGGCCCGGCCTGGACGCCCCGCTGGCGCAGCAGTTCCTGCGCGCCGTCGGCGGCGAGGCCAAGCCCAAGTACGGCTGGACGGACGTCGCGCGCTTCTCCGCCCTGGGCGTGCCCGCCGTCAACTACGGCCCCGGCGACCCGATGCTGGCCCACCACGACGACGAGCGCGTGCCCGTGCAGCAGATCCTCGACAACGAGCGCGGACTGCGGGCGTGGCTGACGGCGTGACCGTCGGTGAGGCGAGCCGCGCCTCCTCGTCCCCGCTCTCGCGTCACGCCCCTCGACGACCGATCTCGCCGTCGAGGCGTCTCCTGCTGCACTACCGCTTCACGCCGTGGTGGGCCCGGGTGCTCGTGGTGTTCGTGTTGTCGCGCGTGGTCAGCACGATCGCGCTCCTCACCTTCGCCGGTGCCCAGCAGGCCAACGCGTGGACCCTCGCGAGCCCCGACTACGGCAGCTTCGCCACCATCTGGGACGGTCACTGGTACTACATCATCGCCGTGGTGGGGTACCCGAGCGACCTGCCGATCACGGGCGACGGTCACGTGGGCGAGAACGCCTGGGCGTTCATGCCCGCCTACCCGTTCGTCGTCCGTGGGCTGATGACCCTGACGGGTCTGCCCTTCGCGACGCTCGCCGTCGTCGTGTCGGTCGCCTGCGCCGCGGGGACGGCCCTGCTGTTCTACCGCCTCATGCGGCACTCGCTGCCCGAGTCGACCTCGTTGTTCGCGGTCGTCCTGTTCTGCGTGGCGCCCCTGTCGCCGCTGCTGCAGGTGGCCTACGCCGAGTCGATGTTCTTGTTGCTGCTCTGCGCGAGCCTGCTCCTGCTGGTGCGGCGACAGTACCTGGCGATGCTGCCGGTCGTGCTGATCATGTCGTTCACGAGGCCCGGGGCCCTTCCGCTCGCCCTCGCGATCGGACTGCACGGGGTGCTGCGCTGGTGGCGTCGGTACGACGATCCCTTCCCGGTGCGCGAGCGGGTCCGCGTGGTGGCGGTGGCCGCGGCCACGGCCGTGTTCGGCGTCGCGTGGCTGATCGTCGCCGGTGCCGTGACCGGCGTGCCGGGTGCCTACACCGAGACCGAGCTCGCGTGGCGGGCGCCGTACATCGGCTACGGGCCGCTCGTGCCGTTCACCCCCTGGGTCGACGGGGCGAACTGGTGGTTTCCGGGTGGTTCCGGCATCGCCCTGCTCGTCTTGTCCGTGCTCGCCTTCACGGCCCTGATGCTCTCGCCGTGGGCGCGCCGGACGAGCGTCGACCTGAGGCTGTGGGGCGTCGCCTACGCGCTCTACCTGCTGGCCGTGTTCTTCCCGCAGTCCAGTACCTTCCGGCTCCTGATGCCGCTCTTCCCCCTGCTGGGCGTGCTCGCGGTGCCGCGCTCGAAGGTCTACCGCGCGCTGCTCGTCGCCGTGTTCGTGGCGGCCCAGTGGGCATGGCTCTACTACTGCTGGTGGGTGAACGGGTACGACTGGACGCCGCCGTGATCGGTGGTCGAACGGCGTCGTTTAGGTCGGGGGCTCGAAATCACGGATAATGGGACCAGCAACTTGCGAAAGGGGACTATCTGATGGCAGCCATGAAGCCGAGGACCGGCGACGGGCCTATGGAAGCCGTTAAGGAGGGCCGTCTCATCATCGTGCGTGTTCCGCTCGAGGGTGGGGGACGCCTCGTGGTGTCGGTCAACGACGACGAAGCCAAAGAGTTGCACGACGCCCTCGCCGGCGTCGTGAGTGCCTAGTCGGCCACCTCCTTAATAGCCCCGGACGCCCCGCCCGTCGCACAAGCGACGCGCGGGGCGTCCGTGCGTGTGCCCACGGCCTGCTGCCCACGGCTTGCTGCCCGCCGCATGGGCTCGGGCGCGACTCAGGGCGTGGGCGTGTCAGCGCTTGACGAGCGAGAGCAGGCCGTCGCCCGCGGTCGAGAGCGAACTGATCACGGCCGGTGAGGTCGACACCTCGGTCAGCAAGGTGCGGAAGCCCGTGGTCGTGGTGTCGCGGACGGCGGGATTGGCCACCCTGCCGTGCCAGAGCGCGTGCGCGACGAGGACGAGTCCGCCGGGACGGGCGAGTCGCAGGCCGTGCTCGACGTACTCGATGACCGAGCCGGGGTCGGCGTCGACGAAGACGATGTCGTACGAGTTCTCGTTCATGCGAGGCAACACGTCGGCTGCGCGGCCTGCGATCAGGCGGAAGCGGCTGGCCGGGACCCCCGCCTGCAGGTAGGCGTCACGGGCGGCCTGCTGGTGCTCGATCTCGCGGTCGATGGTCGTCAGCACGGCACCGGGGGCGCCCGAGAGCAGCCAGAGTCCGCTCACGCCCAGGCCCGTGCCGACCTCGATGATCGACGAGGCGTTCGAGGCGGCGGCGACGACGGCGAGCTGGGCACCCACCGCCGGCGAGACGGCTTCGACGCCGACCTCGAGCGAATGCTGTCGAGCCTCGGCGATCGCGTCGCTCTCGGTGACGAGTTCTTCCGCGAACTTCCAACTTGACTCTATCTGCGACACACCCACTCCTCGAAAGGCCAACTCTAGGGGGTTCCCCGAGTCGTCACCGGTTAGTCTGCATGCGTGTCCATGTTCGGTCTGACGTTCGACAAGCTGCTCATCATCGGTGTGCTCGCGGTCTTCCTGCTCGGTCCCGAACGGCTGCCCGGTTACGCGTCGAAGCTCGCTCAGCTCGTCCGGACGGTGCGCGACATGGCCAACGGCGCCAAGACCCGCATGCGCGACGAGATGGGCCCCGAGTTCGACGACGTCGAGTGGCAGAAGCTCGACCCACGCCAGTACGACCCGCGGCGCATCATCCGCGACGCGTTGCTCGACGGCACGGACGCCGCTCCCAAGCCCTCGGCGCCGAGCATGGCGACGGCCGGTGCCGCCGCGGCCGTGTCCGCGGGGTTGCCCGGGGGCCGCTCCACCGCTCAGGTCGTGCCCCTCGCGACGGGCGAGGTGCCGCCGTACGACTCCGAGGCGACCTGACGCGCCTGCTGCGCCGCGCCTCCTGACCTCGCCCGCCTCGTGGCCCCTCCGGCCTCGTGGACGCGGCACGGCCGCCCCCGGAGACGTGTCAGACGCCGCCGTGCAGCGCCGCCACCCGGGAGGCCTCGGCCCGGAGGGCGTCCACGACCCGTCGCACGGAGGGGCGCTCGGCCCGATCGCGCCGCATCACGGCCGACACCCAACGCACGGCCCGGATGCTCTCGAGGGGGACGAGCACCATGTCGTCACGGGCGTCCTTGGCGGTGAAGCGCGGCAGCACGGCGATGCCGAGGCCGGCCCCGACGAGCGACTCGGTCACCTTGGTGTCGCTGAAGCGCTGCGCGACGCGCACGGGGCTGCCGGTCACCCGCTCGATCTCGCGGTAGACCCACTCGAACGGGAAGTCGTGCGGCACGCCGATCCAGTTCTCGCCCTCGAGGTCGCCGGGCGCGAGCGAGGCGCGACCGGCCAGGCGGTGGTCGGCGGGCAGGGCGATGTCGAGGGGCTCGGTCAGCAGGGGGACGGTGACGAGCCCACGGCCGGGCCAGGGCTTGTCGTCGGAAGAGTGCGCGACGACGACGTCGTGGTCGGCGGCCAGCTCGGGGAACTCGCGGATCGACGGGTCGTGGTCGCTCGCGACGACCACCAGGCCCGGGGTCTCGGCCACCGTGCGCAGCAGCCCCGGCAGCAGCATCTGTCCGCCCGTGGGGAAGGTGGCCAACGTGACCTCGCCCTGCGGGGTCGCGATGAAGTCGTCCCAGACCGCCTGGGCGCGTTCGAGGGCCACGGCGACGTCGGTGGCCGTCTGGGCCAGCACGCGCCCGGAGCCGGTGAGCACGATGCCGCGTCCCACCCGCTCGGTCAGTGCGACACCGGCCTCGCGCTCGAGCACCTTGAGCTGCTGCGAGACGGCGCTCGGGGTGCGGTGGGTGGCCCGGGCGACGGCGGCCACGCTGCCTCGTTCGGCGAGTTCGCGGAGCAGTTCGAGGCGCTTGACATCCATGTAGCAAAACTACCCTGTTTCGGTAGAAACGTGAGATTGATCTACCGCTTTTCGAGGCGCATCATTGAGGAGTCCCCGGAGCGCGTCGTAGCGCTCCCGAGCTCCGGTCGACCTGGTCCCGGGCTCGGTGGCGAATCCATCCCACCACGCAGAACCGCGCGTCGAACCGCGCCAGAAAAGAGTCCCCCATGCTCACCGGAATCATCGTCCTCGTCATCGCCGCAGTCGTCGGAATCGCCGGCTCGCTCGTCTCGGTCGCCCGCGACGGCTTCCGCGCCATCCCGACCAAGACCTACAACCGCTGGTCGTAGTCCACTTCGCGGTGGTCGGTGCGTCTCCCTCCTGAGCGTGCCGTCGCCGCGTGTGCCGCCCCCGTGCTGGGGTGCGGCACGAGCACGTCGCCGCCCCCGGGCGAGACGCTGTGACGAAAGGGCACCTCGCCACGCGAGGTGCCCTTTCTGCACGTACCGAGTCCTCGACCCGGGTCAGGTCACGCTGAGTCCGAGCTTTCGGCCGGCCAGCCCCCGGGCCCGCACGGCCAGTCGGCCCGCCAGCTCGTCGATGGCCGCGGCCGCAGGATCGTCAGGAGCGGCGAGCACGACCGGAACACCGTCGTCACCGCCCTGCCGCAGGCCCAGGCTGAGCGGCACGCTGGCCAGCAGCGGCACCTCGGTCTCTTGCCCGGCCGACAGCCGGCGCGCCGTCTCGACGCCTCCGCCCGACCCGAAGAGCTCGAGGACGCTGCCGTCGGCCTGGGGCAGACCGGCCATGTTCTCGACCACTCCGAGCAGCCGCTGACCCGTCTGGCGCGCCACGAGCCCGCTGCGCTCGGCGACGTCGGCGGCGGCCGGTTGAGGCGTCGTGACGACCAGCACCTCGGCGTGCGGCAGCAACTGCCCCACCGAGATGGCGACGTCGCCCGTGCCGGGAGGCAGGTCGAGCAGCAGCACGTCGAGGTCGCCGAAGTACACGTCGGTGAGGAACTGCTGGATCGTGCGATGCAGCATCGGCCCCCGCCAGGCGACCGCCGTCGAGGCGTCGTCGACGAACATGCCGATCGAGATGACCTTCACGCCGTGGGCCACGGGCGGCAGGATCATGTCGTCGACGCGGGTGGGCTTCACGGATGCGCCGTCGGGGCCGACGAGGCCGAGCAGCCCGGGGATGCTGAAGCCGTAGACGTCGGCGTCGACGATGCCGACCGCCAGGCCGCGGGCCGCGAGGGCGACGGCGAGGTTCGCGGTGACGGTGGACTTGCCCACGCCACCTTTGCCGCTCGTGACGGCGTACACCCGGGTCAGCGTGTCGGGCCCGAACTGCATGCCCCGCGCCGCGCGGCCCGCCCGCAGCTTCTCGGTGAGGGCGTGTCGTTCGTCCTTGGTCATGACGGTCACGTCGACGGTCACTCCGGTGACGCCGACCACGGAGGCCGTGGCCTCGCGGACGTCGCGTTCGATCGTGTCGGCGGCGGGACAGCCCACGATCGTGAGCTTCACGGAAACCGTCGCCGCGCCTCCTGCGTCGACGACGACGTCGCCGATCATGTCGAGCTCGGTGACGGGCTTGCGGATCTCGGGGTCGAGCACCCGACCGAGCGCGCGGCGCACGTCGTCCGGTGTCGGCACCGGTGGCCGGGTCGCCGGGGACGCCTCAGCCACGGTGCCCGTCGCGCCGGGTCTCGCGTCGTGACGGGGACGAGGAGGCGCGGGTCGTCTCGACCCCGGAAGCCTCGTCGTCGTCGCGACGGTCGAGCTCGTCGAGCAGCGAGCGCAGCTCGGCCCGGATGAAGTCCTTGCTCGCCATGTCGCGGATCGCGATGCGGAGGGCGACGACCTCGCGGGCCAGGTACTCGGTGTCGGCCAGGTTGCGCTCGGCGCGCTGACGGTCCTGTTCGAACTGCACGCGGTCGCGGTCGTCCTGTCGGTTCTGCGCGAGCAGGATGAGGGGAGCGGCGTAGGAGGCCTGCAGCGACAGGATCAGCGTCAGCGCCGTGAAGCCGATGGCGGCGCTGTCGAACCGGATGTCGACGGGGGCGACCGTGTTGTAGATCATCCAGACGACGCAGAACAGGGTGAGGGCGATGAGGAAGTATGGCGTGCCCATGCCGCGGGCGATGGACTCGGTGGCCCGGCCGAACCGGTCGCTGCTGACCCGCTTGCGCCCGGGCAGCACTCGAGGGCGCAGGCCCTTCGGGGCGTCGAGGCGGACGTCGTTGCGGTTATCGCGGGCCATCGTCGCTCCTCGTGCTCTGGCCGATCGCGGGGCGACGGGCGCGACCACGCGGTCGGCTCGCGGTCAGGGGTTGGTCGGGGTCTTGACTGCGCCAGTCGTCGGGCAGCACGTGGTCGAGCACGTCGTCGATGGTGACGACGCCGACGAGGCGGTGCGACGAGTCGACGACGGGCACCGAGACGAGGTTGTAGGTCGCCATGACCCGCGTGACCTCGAGGGCCGTCGCGTCGACGCGGACCGGTTCGGTGGTCTGGTCGAGGATGGTGCCCAGGCGCTCGTTCGGCGGGTAGCGGAGCATCCGCTGGAAGTGCACCATGCCGAGGAACCGGCCGGTGGGCGGCTCGTAGGGCGGCAGGACCACGCAGACGGCCGCGCCGAGCGCGGGGGCCAGCTCGTGGCGTCGGATGAGGGCGAGGCCCTCGGCGACGGTCGCGTCGGCCGAGACGATGACGGGCTCGGTCGTCATCAGGCCGCCGGCGGTGTCGGAGTCGTAGCTGAGCAGCATGCGCACGTCGTCGGCCTCGTCGGGCTCCATCAACGTGAGGAGTTGCTCGGTGCGCTCGTCGGGCAGCTGGGCGATGAGGTCGGCCGCGTCGTCGGGCTGCATCTGGTCGAGGACGCTCGCCGCGCGGTGGTCGTCGAGGCCCGTGAAGATCTCGACCTGCTCGGCCTCGGGCAGCTCTTCGAGCACGTCGGCGAGGCGGTCGTCGGACAGTTCGCCCGCGACCTCGAGGCGCCGCTCGGGCGTGAGGTCGAGCAGGGTGTTCGCGAGGTCGGCGGGCACGAGGTCGGAGTACGCGGCGATGAGGTGCTCGGCGCTCTGCGCCTCGCCGGGCCCGGCCTCTTCGACCACGTCGTCCCAGGCCGCGAACGCCGTGGGCGGTTTGACGAACGGCGACGGCGACGTCTTGGGCTTGCGCAGGAAGAGCTGGCCGACCTCCCAGTCGCCCTCGCTCACCTCGTCGATCGCCACGTCCTCGATGGTGGCGTGACCGCCGCCGTGCCGGAACGACACCCGGCGACCGAGCAGGTCGGCGATGACCCGGGTCTCGCCGCCACGCTGCTCGAAGCGGCGGAGGGTGATGACACCGTTCGTGATGATCTGGCCCGAGCCGATGCTCGTGACACGGCCGATGCCCACGAAGACCCGGCGCTTGCCGGGGACCTCGACGACGAGCCCCACCACACGGGGCGCTCCGGTGCGGCGGTAGACCACCAGCACGTCGCGCACCTTGCCGACCTTGTCGCCTGCGGGGTCGAAGACGGAGCAACCGGCCAGCCGGGCGACGAAGACTCTGGTTGCACTCACGCGTCCAATTTAGTCGCTCGCACCGTCGTCGCCGACGGGGGCTCGGCAGGGGCACCGTGTTTAATGCAGGGATGACGAACCCGGGCCCCGTGGGGCGACGCCCGCCGATCGTGCCCACCCTGCCGCGGGGCGACGTCCTCGGCACCTACGACACGTATCCCGAGGCCCAGCGCGTGGTCGACCGGTTGTCGCAGGCCGAGTTCCCGATCAAGCGGCTGGCGATCATCGGCAACGACCTCAAGACCGTCGAACGCGTCACCGGTCGACTGAGCTACGGGCGCGCCGCACTGGCGGGGTCCGTGACCGGTCTCTGGCTCGGGGTCTTCTTCGGGCTCGTCATGCTCGTCTTCGCGACCGAGACGGCGACCGCGGCCACCGTCGGGGCGGCCGCCCTGCTCGGCGCGGGCTTCGGCATGCTCTACGGCATCGTCAGCTTCGCGATCACGCGACGTCGCCGCGACTTCACCTCGACCCACCAGGTGCTCGCGTCGAACTACCAGATCGTGGTCGACCCCGAGGTCTCCGGTCGGGCGCACGAGATCCTCGCCCGTCCAGAGACCCCGCGCCGCTGACGTACCCTGGTGTCGACATGGCACCCCGCGACCCCTCCACGACGGCCACCCGGGCCGAGCGCTTCGCGCGGGGTTGGCTGACCGCCGGCGCCTCGACCCTGGTCGCGGCCTTCTCCCACGTGGCGGGCGGCGGCATGCAACCCGGCGTGCTCGGCGTGGTCCTCGCTCTCGCCGTCGCCGTGCCCGTCTCGATCGCCCTGGCCGGCGTGCACCTCTCGACCGTGCGGCTGGCCCTCGCGGTCGCGCTCAGCCAGGTCGCGTTCCACCTTCTCTTCTCACTCGGCGCCGAGGGTGGCGGCGGAGCCTCCGCCACGGGCGGCCACCACTCGGCGCTCGTCATCTCGACGGCCGCCGACGGGTCGGTGTCCGGTGCGGTCGCAGGTGCCATGGTCATGGGTGGCCCCGCCATGTGGCTGGCCCACGCCCTCGCAGCCGTGGTCACGATCGTCGCCCTCCGGCGGGGTGAGGGTGCCGCGTGGGCCCTCGTCCGACTGGCCGTCCGCGGTCTGACCGTCGCGCGCCTCCTGACGGCCGGGCACCGGCTCGAGGTGCCCGTCGTCCGCCGCCCGCCGACACCGACCGGCGTCCGTCCGCGCCCACCCGGGCGGCGACACCTCACGGCCCGGCCCCGCCGCGGTCCGCCCTGCCCTGCCTGACCCTCACGCCGTCGACCTCCGTCGTCGGTGACCCCGTCGTGCGCGCTCCCCCAGGCGCCGTCGGGCCCCATCGTCATGCACCGCAGACCGATCGCCCTCGCGATCGAGAGGACCAGACCCATGAACCGCACCACCGTCCCCGCATCCGTCACGACCCGCCGTCCCCGGCCGTCCGCCGTCGTCGCCCGGTCGGCCGCCGCTCTCGGCGCCGCCGCCCTGCTCGCGCTGGCCGCGCCCCTCGCGGCGTCGGCCCACGTCCACGTCGAGCCCGGCCAGGCCGAGGCCGGCTCGTACGAGACGCTGACCTTCAAGGTGCCGAACGAGTCCGCGACCGCCGGCACCGTCGGACTCGTCGTCGACCTGCCCACCGACACCCCGTTCACCTCGGTGTCGTACCAGCCCCTGCCGGGGTGGACCACCGAGGTCACCACCAGCACGTTGCCCGAGCCGGTCGAGCTCGACGGCACGACGATCACCGAGGCGCCGACCCAGGTGACCTGGACGGCCGAAGGTGACACGCGGATCGCCCCGGGTCAGTTCCAGGAGTTCGTCATCTCCGCCGGTGCAGTGCCCGACACCGGGTCGATCGCCCTCCCGGCCCACCAGCGTTACTCGGACGGCACGGTCGTCGACTGGGCCGACGCGACGCCGGCCTCGGGAGAAGAGCCCGAGCACCCCGCACCGACCCTCTACGTCAACGACGCCCCGCCGGCCGACGAGCACTCCGGGCACGAGACGGACGACGACACGACGACCGCGGGTCTCAGCACCTCCGGCGACTCGGCGTCGGGTTCCGGCGACGGAGCGGTCGGACCGCTCGCGATCGGCCTCGGCATCGGCGGACTCGCCCTCGGTGCCCTGGCGCTCGTCGTCTCGGTCGTGGCACTGACCCGTCGGCCCCGGGCGACGGCGTCCGGTGCCTCGACGAGCGGCCGGGTGGACGCGTGACGGCCGCGCGCCTGCAGGCACCGCGCCTCCTCGGCGTTCTCGCGATCGCCGGCCTCGGCGCCGCGACCGGCGTGCTCGCCCTCGTGCCGGCGGGCCCCGCCGCGGCGCACGACTACGTCGTGAGCAGCACGCCCGCCGCCGGCTCGACCGTCGACTCGTCCCCGGCGACCGTGTCGATCACGTTCAACGACGTGATCCTCGACCTCTCGGGAACCGGCAGCTCGAACGTGCTCGAGGTGACCGACGCCGCGGGCCTGCACTACGAGGACGGCTGCTCGACCACCTCGGGGCCGACCCTCGCGACCGGCGTCGCGCTCGGGGCGCCCGGTGCCTACACGATGACCTACCAGGCGGTCTCGGCCGACGGTCACACCGTGTCGGACGCCGTCCCGTTCACCTACGCACCCGCCGCGGGCACCGCCGAGGGGGACGGCTCGCCGACCCGTCCGAGTTGCGGCAGCGCAGGAGGCGCGGGGGGCGGCTCCGGCGCCCCCACCGGCGACGAGACCGACGCGGCCTCGCCCTCGGCGTCGACCGAGCCCGAGATGACGACCATGGCGACCCCGGGTGACGACACCGTGGCGACGCCGTCGGCCGCGTCCGAGTCGGGCTCGGTGAACCCCGGTCTCGTCATCGGCATCGCCGTCGCGATCGTCGTGCTGGCCGCCGCCGGTGTGGTCGTGGCGATCGTCACGGGTCGGCGACGGGACGGGACGCCGGCCGAGGCCGAGGTCGACGACCCGGCGGCCCCGGACGGCGACGAGTCGTCCGGCGGCCGGTGACCCTGCCTCGCTGATCGGGGTGCGGACGGACGAAGGGCCCCGGGTGCGATGCACCCGGGGCCCTTCGGCTTCGGACCTCAGTCGCGCGAGATCCACGCCTCGACGTCGGCGACCGTGCGGGGGATGCCGACCGACAGGTTCTCTGCGCCGTCGGCGGTCACGAGGACGTCGTCCTCGATGCGGACGCCGATGCCGCGGAACTCTTCCGGGACGGTGAGGTCGTCGGGCTGGAAGTACAGGCCGGGCTCGATCGTGAACACCATGCCGGGCTCGAGCACGCCGTCGAGGTAGAGGTCGCGGCGGGCGGCGGCGCAGTCGTGCACGTCGATGCCGAGGTGGTGGCTCGTACCGTGCACCATGTAGCGGCGGTGGTACTGGTGGTCGGGCTTCAGCGACTCGTCGGCGGAGACCGGCAGGAAGCCCCATTCGGCCGTGCGCTCGGCGATGACCCTCATGGCCGTCGCGTGGATCTCGCGGAACGCGATGCCCGGGCGCACGATCGCGAACGCCGCGTCGGCCGCCTCGAGCACGGCTTCGTAGACCAGGCGCTGCACGTCGGTGAACCGGCCCGAGACGGGCAGCGTGCGGGTGATGTCGGCCGTGTAGAGGCTGTCGAGCTCGATGCCGGCGTCGATCAGGATGAGGTCGCCGTCGCGCACGACGCCGTCGTTGCGCGTCCAGTGCAGGACGCAGGCGTGGTCGCCCGACGCGGCGATCGTGTCGTAGCCGACCGTGTTGCCGTCGGCGCGGGCGCGACGGTTGAAGGTGCCCTCGACGAGGCGTTCGCCGCGGGGGTGCGCGACGATGTCGTCGAAGTCGGCGATCACGTCGGTGAAGCCCTTGCCCGTCACCGTCACCGCCTGGCGCATCTGGGCGACCTCGTACGCGTCCTTGACGAGCCGCAGTTCGCTCAGGTCACGGGCGAGGTCGGCTGAGGTCGCCCGCCCGGGGGTGCCGTCGTCGTCGGGTGTCACGTCGCCCACCGCCGAGGCGGGGGACTGCTCGGCTGCGGCCTCGACGACGGCGTCGAGACGACGGGTCAGGTCGGGGTCGGCTTCACGGACGACGAGGGTCTCGGCGTCGACCGTGCTGACCACGGCCTCGAAGTCGGCCAGGTCGCGCGCGGCCAGTCCCAGGTCGGCGGCGACCTGCGTCAACGAGGGGCGGGGGCCGATCCAGAACTCACCGATCTCGGGGTTGGCGTAGAACTCGTCCGAGTCGCGGCCGGCGCTCGCGCGCAGGTACAGGGTGGCGTCGTGCCCGTCGGCCGTGGGCTCGAGCACGAGCACCGAACCGGGCACGGTGTCGGAACCCCAACCCGTCAGGTGCGAGAACGCCGAGTGCGCTCGGAAGGGGTAGTCGCAGTCGTTCGAGCGGACCTTGGCGGAGCCGGCCGGGACGACCAGGCGGGTGCCCGGGTGCAGCGCGGACAGTCGCGCGCGGCGGTCGGCGGCGAACGGCGCCTGCTCGCGCGGCTCGGGCAGGACGTCGGGGCGGTCGGCCCACTGCGACGAGATGTAGTCCTTGAACGTGTCCGACCCGGGGGTGGTGGAGCGGTTGGTGGTCGCGCGCGGCGCCTTCTGATCTGCCATGCCCACCATTGTCCCGCCAAACGGGCCGGACGCCCAGTCGGCGGGCTCAGGCCCCCGTGCGACTGAGCTGGGCGACGACCGGACGGTGGTCGCTGCCGGCGTCGTCGAGCTCGGTCACGACCCGGAAGCCGGTCGGCAGCCACTGCTCGGTCGCCATGACGTGGTCGATCGGGGCGCCGAGCAGGGGAGGGACGTCGGTCGGCCAGGTGCCGACCCCGGCGTTGGCGGTGGCCTCGGCCGCGTCGCGGCAGGCGCCGAGGGCTCCACCGTCGGAGCCGAGACCGGCCATGTGGTCGAGCGTGGCGTTGAAGTCGCCCGCCATGATCACGTCACCCGAGCGGCAGACGTCGGCGAGGTAGCCGAGGCCGGCACGCCATTGCCCCATGTGATCGGGCGTCGGCGACACGGGATGGGCGGCGACGATGGTGGGCCCCTCGCCCGACACGGGCGTCGCGACGACCGTCGGGAGCACGGGCGTCGTGCGCGCGTCGGTGGTGCCGTCGTCGCCGATCGCGACCTGGTAGTCGCCGAGCGCGGCGCTGATCAGCAGGGTCGTCGAGCGGCCGCTCGCGATCTGGTCGTAGGCCACCGTGTGGACCCACATGGGCTTGCCGGCGGCGGCCATGGCCTCGGCGACGGCGACGCCGACCTCCTGTCGGGTCTCGGGGAGGGCGATCACGTCGGCGCCGACCTCGGTCGCGAGGGCGACCACGGCGTCGGCCCCGGTCGCCGCGCCGAGCGTGTTCCACGACAGGACGGTGACGTCGGTGGGTGTCCTCTCGACGAAGTCGGTGCGGCCGAGGCCTCGAGCCGTCACGACGCCGGCCGAGAGGACGCCGAACACGAGCAGCAGCACGGCCGCACTCGCCGTCAACGACCGGATCGGTCGCGCGATCAGGCCGAGCACGAGCAGCAGCACCGTCAGGACGATCGCCACGGCCGCGGCGACGAGGCGGAACGACACCACCTGAGCGACCGGGAAGACGCGCTGCAGCCCGACGGCCTGGGGCCAGAGGGCGGCCACCAGCACGGCGGCGACGGCGAGGACGAAGACGAGGGCGACGAGACGACGGATCATGGCCACTGGAGCCTAGGGGAACCCCCGACCGCAGGTCGGGCGCCGCACGGACGCCTCGGAAGCGCGCCGCCTACAATGGGGGGATGCCCACGCGCCTGGTCGACCTGCACACTCACTCGAGCGTGTCGGACGGCACCGAGGCGCCCGCCGCGTTGATCGCGTCGGCCGTGCGGGCGGGGCTCGACACCGTCGCCCTGACCGACCACGACAGCACCGCCGGGTGGTCCGAGGCCTCGGCCGCCGTCGCCGGGACGGGGCTCACCCTCGTCCCCGGCATGGAGCTCAGCACCCGGCTCGGCTTGAACAGCGTTCACATGCTCGGCTACCTCTTCGACCCCGCGCACCCGGGTCTGGTCGCCGAGACGGCACGCCTCCGCGACAGTCGTCTGCACCGCGCCGAGCGCATCGTCGAGCGCATCGCCGCCGACTACGACCTCACCTGGGGCGACGTCCTCGCCCAGGCCAGCTCGGGAGCGACGCTGGGCCGGCCGCACATCGCCGACGCCCTCGTCGCCAAGGGCTACGCACCCGACCGCAGCGCCGCCTTCGCGGGCATCCTGCATTGGCGGTCCGGGTACTACGAACCACACGAGGCACCCAGCCCCCTGATCGGCGTCCGGCTGATCCGCGAGGCCGGGGGAGTCCCCGTCATCGCCCACCCCGCGACCCGGGGGCGCGAGCCCAACGTCTCGAGCGAGGGCTTCGAGGCCCTGGTCGACGCCGGCCTGCTCGGCGTCGAGATCGACCACCGCGAGAACACCACGGCGGGCAAGGCGCGACTGCTCGAGCTCGCCCGGCGGCACGACCTCATCGTGACCGGGTCGAGCGACTACCACGGCGACGGCAAGCCCAACCGGCTGGGCGAGAACACCACGGCTCCCGAGCAACTCGACCGGATCGTCGACGCGGCGACCGGGTGGGTGCCCGTCCGGGGCTGAGTCGACCCGCGCCTCCTCGTCCCGGACGGCGACGGGCCGGACGCACGAGACCCCCTCGCCGCGAACGGTCGAGGGGGCCTCGGTGAGGGTCGAGCGTCAGCCCTGGGGCTGCGACGACGAGTCGCCCGCCGGGCGGCGGCGACGGTTGCGGCTGCGCTTGCGCGGGGCCTCACCCGTGGCCTCGCCGGCCGGAGTCGCCGCGTCGGGTGCCTGGGCGGCACCGCGGCCCGTGGCCGAGGGCTCACCCGAGGTACGGACGGGAGCGTCGCCGCGACCGCGACCACGACCCCTGTCTCGGTCGCCCTGGGGGCCGCCGGTGCGCTCGCGCGTGCCGGCCGAACCCGCCTTGACCGCCGACAGGGAGGTCGCGCGAAGGCGTCCCTTGGTGCCGGCGGGGATGTCGAGGTCGGTGAAGAGGTGCGGGCTCGACGAGTAGGTCTCGACCGGTTCGGGCTGACCCATGTCGAGGGCCCGGTTGATCAGCGCCCACTTGTGCAGGTCGTCCCAGTCGACGAACGTCACGGCGATGCCGGTCTTGCCCGCACGGCCGGTTCGGCCGGCGCGGTGCAGGTACGTGTCGTGGTCGTCGGGCACGGTGTGGTTGATGACGTGCGTGACGTCGTTCACGTCGATGCCGCGGGCCGCGACGTCGGTCGCGATCAGGATGTCCTTCTTGCCCGCCTTGAAGGCGGCCATGGCACGCTCGCGCTGCTCTTGGTTGAGGTCGCCGTGGACGGCGGCCGCGTTGAAGCCACGATCGTTCAGCTCTTCGACGAGCTTGGCGGCCGCGCGCTTGGTGCGCGTGAAGACGACGGTCTTGCCGCGACCCTCGGCCTGGAGGATGCGCGCGATCACCTCGTCCTTGTCGAGCGAGTGGGCGCGGTAGACGACGTGCTTGATGTTCGCCTGCGTGAGGCCCTCGTCGGGGTCGGTCGCGCGGATGTGGATCGGCTTCGACATGAAGCGGCGGGCCAGTGCCACTATGGGGCCGGGCATCGTCGCCGAGAACAACATGGTGTGACGGGTGGCCGGAACCTGCTGGAAGATCTTCTCGATGTCGCTGAGGAAGCCCAGGTCGAGCATCTTGTCGGCCTCGTCGAGCACGACCTCTTGCACCTCTTTGAGGTTCAGGAGGCGCTGGCCGGCCAGGTCGAGGAGGCGCCCGGGGGTGCCCACGACGATCTGCGCGCCGGCCTTGAGCTGTTCGACCTGACCCTCGTAGGCCTTGCCGCCGTAGATGCTGACGATCTTGGTGGCACGGTTCGCGGTGGCGACCTCGAGGTCGTCGGCCACCTGGACGCAGAGTTCGCGGGTGGGGACGACGACGAGCACCTTGACGCCGGGGGCCGGGTCGAGGCCGATGCGCTGGATGATGGGGAGGCCGAAGCCGAAGGTCTTGCCGGTGCCCGTCTTGGCCTGGCCGATGATGTCTTGGCCGGCGAGGGCGAGGGGAATGGTCTGGGTCTGGATGGGGAAAGGTTCGAGGATCCCCTTCGACGCCAGAGCGTCGACCATGTCGGGGTCGATCGCGAGGTCAGTGAATGTCAAAGTGTTGCCCTGTCTCATATAGGGGGATGCGAGGAGTTTAGCCCGTCGCGACGGGCGGCCTCTCGGACCCCGTAAGATGTGGGCGTGGTGTCCTGGCCCGGTCGAGGTGCGAAACGCGGCGTCCCGTCCCTGCAGTGGCCGCGGCCCGCAGCGAAGCCGACCCCCGCGGCGCGGGTCGAGCTCGACCAGTTCACCCCCGACCTGCTGGTCTTCCTCGGGCACGCGGCCTACCTCGAGCTCGCACTCTTCGAGACTCTCGGGCGCTCGTCGGCGTTCGCCCCCGACGTCCGCGCGAAAGAGACCACCGGTCGCATCGCCGAGACGACGTTGGCACGACACCGTGGCCTGGTGGCCGAGATCGAACGGTCAGGCCACGACGCCACCGAGTCGATGGAGCCCCACATCGCCGCGATCGACGAATTCCGGGCCCGGACCGAAGGCACGGACTGGTACGAGGCGATCCTCGCCGACTACGTCGCGGCAGGCCTGCTCAACGACGTGTTCGTCCGGTTGGCGGCCGGGCTGCCCGCCGATCACCACAAGCGCATCGTCGCGGTGCTCAAGGCCCACGACGACGCACCGCTCGTCGTGCGAGAGCTCTCGGCGGCCATCGAGGCCGACTCGCGACTCGCGTCGCGGCTGGCCCTCTGGGGGCGCAGGCTGGTGGGCGACACCCTGCTGGTCGCGCGCGCTGCCGTCTCGGCGTCGCACGTGTCGGCGGACGACGAGCGTCTCGAGCCGGTCTTCACCGAACTCATCGCCGCCCACACCCGCCGCATGGACGCCCTCGGGCTCACCGCCTGAGTCGTTCCCGGGGTCGGCTTCGGGCAGACCCGTCGTCGCGGGTTCGCCGGTCGACCTCTCACCGGAGGCGGCCGACCGGAGGCGCGGTGTCAGGAAGCGGAGCGCACCAGGCGGGCGAAGTGCTCACTGTCGCGTGCCCGACGACGGACGGCCGCGACGCGGCAGACCACGAAGGCGACGACGGCCGGGAGGACGAGCCCCACGACCCAGATCCAGCCGCCGTCCGCGGGCCACCCCGCCCAGGTGAGGGCCTCCCACACGATCGCCGCCACGACGGCGCCGGAGGCCGGCGCGAGCAGGACGCCGCGGGTGTCGGCGTCGGGCAGCGCGTAATGGAGGACGAACCCGAGGATGGCGCCGCCCAGGACGACGAAGAGGAGTTCCACGGCTAGCTGACGAACCCGACCTTGCGGCTCTCTTCGCTGCCGACCTCGACGTAGGCGAGCGACGCGGTGGGGACCAGGTAGGTCTTGCCCTTGGAGTCGGCGAGGGTGACGTACGACTTGCCGCCGTCGAGCGCGTCGCCGACGACCTTCTCGACCTCGTCGGCGGTCTGCGCCGTCTCGAAGCTGATCTCACGGGGGCTGTTGGTGATGCCGATGCGAATGTCCACGTGGTCACGATAACCGACCTCGCCGCCCCGGCTCTGCACGTTCACTGTCGGCGCACAGGCGGTTGCGCCTCGGGCCGTCGCCCGCCCACCGGACCGACCTCGATGTCGGTCCGAGCCGGTAGCGTCGGGACATGGCCTCGACCGTCTCCTCGCCCCTCCCGGGCCCGACGCGAGCCGTGGTGCCGACGGCTCTCGACGACTCACAGCGAGCCGTGCTCGACCTCCCCGACGGGCGGTCGGCGGCCGTCCTGGGTGCCCCGGGCTCGGGCAAGACCTGCACGCTCGTCGAGTTCGTGGTGGACCGGGTCGAGGTGCGTGCGTGGGGCCCGGCGGCCGTCATGGCGCTCGCGCCGACGCGGTCGACGGCCACGACGCTGCGCGACGTGATCGCGTCGAGGCTCACCGTCCCCACCCCGGGGCCCCTGGCCCGCACCGTCTCGTCGCTCGCGTTCGACGTGGTCGGCCACGCGGCGCGACTCGTCGGCCTCCCCGCACCGACCCTGCTGACCGGCGGCGATCAGGACAGCATCGTCCGTGCCCTGCTCGAAGGGCACGAGCTCGACGGCACGGGGCCGTCCTGGCCCGACGGGCTCGGCCCGACCGTGCGTCGGCTCCGCGGGTTCCGGACGGAGCTGCGCGAGGTCCTCATGCGGTCGACCGAGCACCGCATCGGGTCCGAGGGGCTCCGGCGTGCCGCCGAACGGGCCGACCGGCCCGAATGGGCGGCGGTGGCCGACTTCCGCGACGAGTACCTGGGCGTGCTCGACGCGGCCCGGGGGCGGCACCTCGACTCGGCCGACCTCGTCGACTACGCCGTCGCCGCCCTCGACCGCGGCGAGACCTCCCCGGCCGTCGACGGGCTGCGAGTCGTCCTCGTCGACGACGCGCAAGAAGCGACCGAGTCGACCGTGGCGCTGCTGCGCGCCCTGACCCGGCGGGGCGTCGCCGTGGTCGCGTTCGGCGACCCCGACCTGTCGACCAGCGCGTTCCGGGGTGGCACGCCCGACGTGCTAGGCCGGCTCGGCCCCCGGCTCGGCCTGTCCGACGTCGAGACGCTCTACCTCTCGACGGCCCACCGCCACCAGCCGCCGCTACGGGACCTCGTTCAGCGCGTCACCTCCCGGATCGGGACGGCCGGCGCCGGCCGCCAGCACGCCGCGGTGGCCGCGTCGGTGGCCGAGCCCTCCGAGCCCTCCGAGGTCGCCGACGGGGCCGACTCCACGGTGCCCCCGATCGTCACCGTCCGGGCCGACAGTCCGACCCACGAAGTGGCGTCGGTGGCCCGACTCCTGCGCGAGCACCACCTGGTCCGTGGGGTGCCCTGGTCGCGCATGATGGTCGTCGTCCGCAGCGGCGGGCAGGTGGCCGGCGTCGCGCGGGGGCTGCAGCTCGCCGAGGTGCCGACCCGCACCTCCGTCGCCGGACGCGCCGTGCGCGACGAGCACGCAGCACGTCACCTGTTGCTCGCCGCGTCCGTGGCCGTCGGGCGCGACGAGCTCACCGTCGAGCTCGCGACCGAGTTGCTGCTGGGGCCTCTCGCCGGCTTCGACCCGCTCTCGCTGCGACGCCTGAGGCTCGCCCTGCGCGCCGACGAGCTCGGGGCGGGCGGCGTCCGCTCGGCCGACGACCTGCTCGTGGAGGCCCTCGAGGGGGCTGGTCGGTTCGTCACGATCGACTCGAGGTTCGCCGCCCGTGCCGGGCGTTTCTCGTCCAGCCTCGACGCGGCCCGTCGTGCCGCCGCGACCGGTGCGAGCATCGAAGAAGTGCTCTGGGGTCTGTGGGAGCGCAGCGGACTCGCGGCCGAATGGTCGGCGCAGAGCGACGGTCGCGGCATCGTCGCCGCCGAGGCCGACCGTCACCTCGACGGCGTCGTCGCGCTGTTCACGGCCGCCAAGCGCTTCGTCGAACGCACCCCCGAGGCGCCGGCCGGGGCCTTCCTCGACTCGTTGCTCGGGGCCGAGGTGCCCGAAGACACGCTCTCGCCACAGGCGACGGCCGAGACGGTGCTGGTCTGTTCGCCGTCGAACGCCGTCGGAGTCGAGGTCGACGTGGTCGTCGCCGCGCGGCTGCAGGACGGTGTGTGGCCGAACCTGCGCATCCGCGGCGGGCTGCTCGCGCCCGACGAACTCGTCGCCCTGGCCGAGCGCGGGCTGCTCCGCGGCGGCCCGTCCGACGACCGTGACGACGAGCCGGCCGCTGCCTCCGACGCCCGGGCCGCGGTGCTGTCCGACGAGTTGCGCATGTTCGCCCTCACGGTGTCACGCGCCACCCGACAGGTCGTGCTCTCCTGCACCTCGAACGACGACGAGGGCCCCTCGCCGTTCTTCCGGCTGCTGCCCGATGGCTGCCCGGAAGCCCCCGCCGGGCACCCCCTGTCGCTGCGAGGGCTCGTGGGGCACCTCCGACACGTGCTCGTCTCGTCGCCTCACGGCCCCCGGGCCGACGACGCGGTCGAGGCGTTGGCACGACTCGCCCACGAGGGCGTGGCCGGGGCGTCGCCGGACGACTGGTACGGGCTGCTCGAGCCGACCACCGTCGAGCCGCTCATCGACCTCGACGCCCCCGAGGCCCACGTGCCCGTGTCGCCGTCGCAACTCGGGTCGTTCGAAGAATGCCCCCTGCACTGGTTCGTCGACCGGTTCGGCGGCTCCCCTCCCAACGCGGCGATGGGTCTCGGCACGGTGCTGCACGACGTCATGGAGCACGCCGAGGGCACGGACGTCGACTCGCTCTGGAGGGCCGTCGAGGGACGCTGGCCCGAGCTCGAGTTCGAGTCGGCCTGGATCGCCGAGTCCGAGAAACGCCGCGCGCGCGACATGACCGAGAGCCTCTCCTCCTACCTGCGGGACTTCGAGGCGTCGGGTGGCAGCCTGCTCGGAGCCGAGTCGACGTTCACCCTCGACATCGGGCCGGCTCGTCTGCGCGGGTCGATCGACCGGGTCGAGCGCACCCGCGAGGGCGCCGCCGTCATCGTCGACCTCAAGACGGGGCGGTCGGCCCCGACGTCGCCCCAGGCCGTGGCCGAGCACCCGCAGCTGGGCAGCTACCAGGTCGCCCTCGCCGACGGCGCGGTCGAGGCCGTGCCCGAGGGCACACCCCCGGGCGGGGCGAAGCTCGTCATCGTGTCGTCAGGCGTCCGGGGCAAGCTCTACCGAGAGCCGGCCCAGGGGGCGTTCGACGACGACCGACTCGCGGCCTTCCGGGCCCGGGTCGTCGCCGCGGCCCAGCACATGGCGGGACGGGTGTTCGTCGCCCGCCTCGACGACCACTGCGAGGGCCGCCACGGTGGATCGTGCCGCATCCACGTGGTGGGCGAGGTGAGCGGCTCGTGACGGGCGTGGGCCGGGCCGCCGACGCGGCCGGCGCCGCGCGTGCGGGTGACGGGAGCGGCGTCGGCGACACGACCCGTGCCTCCTCGTCCCTGCTCGGAGCGGCCGAGATCGCCGAGGCGCTCGGGCTGCCCACCCCGACCGCCGAGCAGCAGGCCGTCATCGAGGCACCACTCGAGCCCGCCCTCGTGGTGGCGGGCGCCGGCAGCGGCAAGACCGAGACCATGGCCAACCGCGTGGTGTGGCTGCTCGCCAACCGTCTCGTCGGCGTCTCGCAGGTGCTCGGTCTGACCTTCACCCGCAAGGCCGCCGGTGAACTCGGTGAGCGCATCGAGCGGCGCATCGCGCAGCTCGCCGCCGTCGGACTGCTCGGCGACGAGGTCGATCCGTTCGACGTGCCCACCGTCTCGACCTACAACGCGTTCGCCAACGCGATCTTCCGTGACAACGCGCTGCGGGTGGGGCGCGAGAGCGAGTCGCAGGTGCTCGGCGACGCGTCGGCCTGGCAGCTGGCGCGCTCACTCGTCGTGGGAAGCCACGACGAGCGCCTCGCCGGGCTCGGCCGCAGCGTCGACGGCATCACCGAGGCCGTCCTCCGCCTGAGCCACGCCCTCAGCGAGAACGTCACCGGGCCCGAGCCCGTGGCGCGCCTGGCCGACCGGTTCCTCGACCTCGCGAGTCTGCCGTCGACCAAGGGCAGCGCCTATAAGTCGGTGGTCGACGCCGTCGGCGCGGTGTCGGCCCTCCCGCCGCTGCTCGACCTCGCCGCGGCCTTCGCCGACGAGAAGGCTCGTCGCGGCCTCGTCGAGTACTCCGACCAGGTGGCCCTGGCCCTCGAGGTCTGCGACACGGCGCCGAGCGTCGTGGCCGAGCTGCGCGACCGCTACCGCGTCGTGCTCCTCGACGAATACCAGGACACCAGCGTCGTGCAGACCACCTTGCTGTCCCGCCTCTTCGAGGGCACCGGGGTCATGGCGGTCGGCGACCCCCACCAGTCCATTTACGGGTTCCGGGGGGCCAGCGCCGCGAACCTCGGACGGTTCCCTGTCGACTTCGGGGCCCGGCCCGACGCCGTGTTCAGCCTCTCGACGAGCTGGCGCAACGCGTCGCGCGTGCTCGACGCCGCCAACACCGTCGTGGCCGAGCTGGCACGGTCCGCCGGTGCGGTCGTCGGCGAGCTGCACCCCCGGCCGGGTGCTCCCGAGGGTCGTGTCGAACTGCTCTTCGACCAGACGCTGCCGGGGGAGGCCGACCAGGTCGCGGCGTGGCTGCAGCGAGAGTTGGCCGTCCCCACCATGGTCGACGGCGAGCCCGCCCGCCGGACGGCGGCGTTGCTCTTCCGGTCGAAGAAGACCATGCCCGTCTTCGTCGAGGCGCTGGCCGCGCGTGGGGTGCAGTACCACGTGCTCGGCGTCGGCGGCCTCCTGCAACGCCCCGAGGTCGTCGACCTCGTGTCCTGCCTCCGGGTGCTGCACGACCCGTCGGCCGGTTCCGAGGCGATCCGTCTGATGGCCGGGGCCCGATGGCGGATCGGCGTGCGAGACATCGCGCGGTTGCGCGACGTCGCCTCGTGGCTCTTCTCGCACGACCACGCCCAGCAGCGCCTCGACGACGACGTCGCCGCCGGGTTCCGGGCGTCGGTCGCCGCCGGCGAGCACGGGTCCATCGTCGACGCCCTGGACTTCGTGGCCACGGCACCCGTGACCCATCGTCAGCTCGCCGAGTTCAGCGACGAGGGACTCGTGCGCCTGAGGCGGTTGGGCTCCCACCTCGCGTTCCTCCGGGGCCGCACCGGGCTCGACCTCGTCGACCTCGTCACGCTGGTCGAGCACGAGATGCTGCTCGACGTCGAGGTGGCGGCGGCCACCGGGGCGCCCTCGGGCGGTGCCTGGTTGCAGGCCTTCGAAGACGAACTGGCCGGGTACGTCGCGACCGACGAGAACGCCGGGCTCGGGGGCTTCTTGTCGTGGCTGTCGGCAGCCGAGCGTCGTGACGACATGGGGCCGCGGTCCGAGCAGGCCGAGCGGGGTACCGTCCAATTGCTGACCATCCACGGGTCCAAGGGGCTCGAGTGGGACGTCGTGGCGGTGCCCCGGCTGGTCGAGGGCGAGTTGCCCGGCACGTCCCGCGAGGGTGTGGGGTGGCTCGGTTTCGGCGAACTGCCGTACGAGTTCCGCGGCGACGCGGCCGAGCTGCCCGTGCTCGGCTGGCGGGGCGCCGCCGACCAGAAAGAGTTCGACCAGTCGCTGAAGGCGTTCAAGGACGAGCTCGTCGTCCGGCACCAGGCCGAGGAGCGGCGGCTGGCCTACGTCGCGCTCACCCGTGCCCGTGACGCCCTGCTCGTGAGCGGTTCCTTCTGGACGAGCGCCGTGCGCCCTCGTCCGGCGAGCCGGTTCGTCGTCGAGCTGGCCGAGAGAGGACTCGTGCCGACCGGCGACCTGCCCGAGCGACCCGACGACGACGAGAACCCCCTGGCCGCCGCATCCCGCGAGCTCAGCTGGCCGCTCGACCCTTTGGGCCAGCGCCGCGCGGTCGTCGAGGACGCCGCGGCACGGGTCGCCGCGGCCGTGGACCGGCGCTCACGAGACGAGCCCGCCGACACGGAGCGGTCACGGCCGCTGTCGAGATGGTCGTCCGACATCGACCTGCTGCTGCTCGAGCGTGACGCCGCGCGAGCGGGCGCCGGGGCGGTTCCCCTGCCACAGCGCATCCCCGCCTCACGGTTCAAGGACTACGTCGACGACCCGGCCGCGGTCGCCGCCGCTCTCCGTCGTCCCCTGCCCGAACGGCCCTATCGAGCCACCCGCCTCGGCACGCTGTTCCACGAGTGGGTGGAAGAGCGCTTCCGGCCGACGGGCCGTGCCGAGACCCTGGACGCCTGGGGAGACGAGAGCGATCTCGACGACGAGCGGGTCGGCTCACCCGGGTCCGGGCCGGTCGACCCGGACGACGCGAGGAGGTTCGAGCAACTGGTCACGACCTTCGAGCGCTCGGCCTGGGCATCCCTCGAGCCGACCGACGTCGAGCTCGAGATCCACCTCCCCCTCGGCAGCCGCACCGTCATCTGCAAGATCGACGCCGTGTTCGAACGCGACGGCCGGTTCGAGGTCGTCGACTGGAAGACGGGCAAGGCGCCCACCGACGACGCCGATCTCGAGCTCAAGCAGCTCCAACTGGCGCTCTACCGCGAGGCCTACGCCCAGTTCACGGGCATCCCGGCCGACAAGATCGACGCGGTCTTCTACTTCGTGGCCGACGACGTGGTGCTGCGGCCCCGGCACGTGGCCGACCGCGGTGAACTCGTCGAGCTCTGGCAGCGGGTCGAGGCGTCGTCTCAGACGTGACGGCGCTCGGTCGCCTCGAGCAGGTCCTCGACGCCGTCGACGTCGAGGGCGGCGGTCGAGCCCGAGCCGATGCCGGCCCGTCGATCACCGGGCAGCGAGTCGACGAGCTTCGTCATCATCTCGACGGCGTCGTCCACGACCGACGTGTTCTTGGTGCCGGTGCCGTGCAGCAGCCACTTCGCCAGGTCGAGTTCGCGATACAGGGTCGCCCGGTGCCGCAGCTGGTGGTCGCTCGTGCCTCGGGCGGTGTTGTAGGCGTCGAACGCCGCGTCGACCGCTGTCGGGCTCGGGGCGCCGAGCAGCCAGGCCAGGTCGCGGGCGGGGTCGCCGACCTGCAGGTCGTGCCAGCCGAGCACACCGCTGACGGTGTCGCCGAGGACGAGCACCGAACCGGCGTCGAGGGAGCCGTTGACCACCGTCGGCTGGAACTGCCAGAGCACCGAGTCCTGGATGGCGGCCTCCCAGCGCTCGAGCAGCGCCGCGGGCAGCAGGCGCGTCGAGGCCGCGCGATCGACCAGCGCCGCCGAGGACCGCATGGCCTCGAACGGGGTGTGACTGGTCAGGCCGGCGTCGGTCACGAAGCTCGTCGGCAGCGAGTGGATCGCCGCCACGGCACGGCCCAGCGCCGTGGGCAGGTCGCTGGTCGCGGTCAGTCGCGAGATCGACAGGTGCTCGCCGGGGACAACGTCGTAGACGATGCCGCGCGTGCGACCGATCGGTGCCTGGCCGCGGTAGGCGGGTACGTCGAAGGAGAGCCGCCCGCGGACGCCGGCGCTCAGGGCGCGCAAGGCGACGAGGTCGGCCGACTGCTCGGCCTCGGCCCGTTGCGACCGGGGGACACGGACGATGCAGTGCTCTCCGGCGCGGCCGTCGACGAGTGCCGAGTCGAAGTCGCCACCCGTCTCGCTGCCGTGGCGTGACGCGCGCGTGACGTCCAGGTCCGCGACGGCGGCCGTGGCCAGCGCGGCTAGAGTGAGATGAGATCTGGCCATGCCCTCAGGGTAGGCCGCCGCACGCGATGCCCTGCCGTGCGCCACGCTGTCAACTCGCGATGATTGGTCGTCCGATGTCCTCGCCGCTCACGTCCCGGCTCCCGTTGTCCCGCCACCAGGTCGACCGTGACTACCTCACCCGCGAGCGCGCCGGGGTCGTCGACGAACTGCTCGCCTCGGCGGGCACCCGTGTGCTGCCGGTCTGGCGGGGACGCACCCTCATGGCGTCGGCGGATTCCCTGGCCCTCCTGCCGGCCTCGTCGGTCCCGCCGGCCGACGACTACGTCTACCTCGGCGTCTCGAAAGACCCTTCGGCCGCCGAACCCGTGGGCACGCCCGTCCTGGCGGCACTCCTCGACGACGAGCGCGCCAAGTCCATGGCGGCCGACGACTCGGCCTGGGGCAGTCCGCGAGTGTCGGGCACGGCGTTGAGCGCGCGCGACGCCGGCCTGGCCGTCGAGGCCGTCGCCGTGGCGAACTGGCACGACTCCCACCGGTTCTCGCCGCGGACCGGTCGGCGACTGGTCACCGACAAGGCGGGCTGGGTGCGTCGAGACCCGGACGACGGCCACGAGATCTTCCCCCGGACCGACCCCGCGATCATCGTCGGCGTGACCGATGCCGACGACCGCCTCCTGCTCGGTTCGAACGCCCTGTGGGAGCAGAACCGTTACTCGTTGCTGGCGGGTTTCGTCGAGCCCGGCGAATCGCTCGAGCACGCCGTGCAGCGCGAGATCTTCGAGGAGTCCGGCATCAACGTCGTGTCGCCCCGCTACCTGGGTTCACAGCCCTGGCCGTTCCCGGCGAGCCTCATGCTCGGTTTCCGGGCCGAGGTCGACACCGACGATCCCGGCACGCTCACCCCCGACGGCGCCGAGATCCTCGACCTGCGCTGGTTCAGCCGTGACGAACTCGTCGCGGGCCTCGGTGAGATCGTCCTTCCCGGGCGCACGTCCATCGCCCGCGCGATCATCGAGGACTGGTTCGGCGGCGAGATCGACCAGTGACCGAGGCCGCCGACCTGATCGCGGGGCTCGACGAGCAGCAGCGCCGGGCGGCGTCGAAGTTGCTCGGTCCCGTGTGCCTGCTCGCGGGTGCCGGGACGGGCAAGACCCGCGCCATCACCCACCGCATCGCGTACGGGGTCGCGACGGGTGTCTACGCGCCCAACCGCGTCATGGCGCTCACCTTCACCTCACGTGCGGCCGCCGAACTGCGTGGTCGGTTGCGTCACCTGGGTGCCGGGGGAGTCTCGGCGCGCACCTTCCACGCCTCGGCCCTGTCCCAGCTGTCCTATTTCTGGCCGCAGACGATGGGCGGTCAGATGCCGCGCCTCCTCGACAGCAAGGCCAAGGCACTCGCCCACGCCGCCGAGTCGTTGCGTCTCAAGATCGACACGGCGGCCTTGCGGGATCTCGCGGCCGAGATCGAGTGGCGGAAGGTCTCGCGGCTCACCCTCGAGGACTACGCGAAGGCCCTGCCGGGCAGGTCGCTGCCGCCGTCGATCAGCATCGAGAAGGCCGTCGACCTGCACCGGGCCTACGAGGCCGTCAAGGACGAACGGCGCCAGCTCGACTTCGAGGACGTCCTGCTCGCGACGGTCGGCATGCTCGAGCTCGAGCCGCGCGTGGCCCAGCAGGTGCACGAGCAGTACCGCTTCTTCGTCGTGGACGAGTACCAGGACGTCTCGCCCCTCCAACAAGACCTGCTCGACCTCTGGCTCGGCGGTCGGAACGACCTCTGCGTCGTCGGCGACGCCAGCCAGACCATCTACTCGTTCGCGGGCGCGTCGTCGGACTACCTGCTCGGGTTCGGCGCGCGATACGACGACGCCACGGTCGTCCGTCTCGAGCAGAACTACCGTTCGTCGCGGCAGATCGTCGACACGGCCAACCAGCTCATGCGGGGTCGGCCGGGGGCGTTGCACCTCCACCCGGCAGTCGAGACGACGGGTCCCGTGCCGCCCGTGACCGAGTACGCCAGCGATTCGGCCGAGGCCCGGGGAATCGCCGAGACGATCGCCGACGAGATCCGCTCGGGCGTCGCCCCGGAAGAGATCGCCGTGCTGTACCGGGTCAACGTCCAAGCCGCGGCGATCGAGCGCGCGCTCGCCGATGTCGGCGTGTCGACCCGCATCCACGGTGCGACGCGGTTCTTCGAGCTCCGCGAGGTGAAAGAGGCCCTGATGATGATGAAGGGCGCGGCGGTCAGCATCGTGGGCGAGCCGCTCTTCAAGACCGTCAGTGACGTCCTGCGGTCGCTCGGCTGGACGCAGGACGCTCCTGACCAGAGAGGCGCGATCCGCGACCGCTGGGAGTCCTTGAACACGATCATGGGCCTGGCCGAGGCGTCGGCGCCCGGGACGACACTCCGCCAGTTCGTCGACGAACTCTTCGCCCGCCAGGCCGGGCAACACGAGCCGACGATGGCCGCGGTCACCCTGGCGACGTTGCACTCGGCGAAGGGGCTCGAATGGCGCAGCGTGTACCTGGTCGGTCTCAGCGAGGGTCTCGTCCCGATCAGCTATGCGAAGGACGACGCGGCGATCGACGAGGAACGCCGCCTCTTGTACGTCGGCGTCACGAGGGCGCGTGAGCGGCTGCGGCTGTCGTGGAGCCGGTCGGGGCAAGGGCGCGGCGGCGAACGGCGCGTGAGCCGGTTCGTGGAAGAGCTGCGCACCCGCACTCCGGGTGGGGCGGCACGTTCGCGCGAGTGACGAGACCCTCGGCGATCGAGATCGACTCGACCTCGGAGTCCTCCGGTGTGCCGGCCGCGCCGCTCAGACGCGACCACAGACGGCGGGCGGCTCTCGTGGCGACCTCGTGGACGGACAGCAGCGGAGGCGCGGTGAGGGGTCGAGCGCTCAACTGACCGGCGATCGCGGGCCAGGCGCGGTCGGCCTCACCGGCGTGGAGGTCGAGACACCGGGCGCAGGCCGTCGTGCCGGGCACCGTCATGGGGCCGATCCGCGCATGACGATCGCCCAGTCGCACCACGAGGTGCGTCAGGTCGGACCTCACCCACTCTCGGACCACCCCGGGGTCGACGACGTGCCCGCCGACCAGGACGCCCGTGGCGTTCCTCGGCGGAGGCAGATCGGCGTGGGCCCGGCGGACGTCGGCCCCGCAGGAGCCCAGGAGGCGCGCGACGGCATCGGCCACGGGGCCCGGCCCGCCCACGACGACGGTCGGCGGGACGATCGGCTCGGTGTCGCCGCCCAGCGCGGGTCGCAAGCGCTCGACGGAGGCCTCGACCGCGGCTCGGTCGACGCCGAGGTGGGCGACGAGGGTGGGCAGGCCGCCTGCTCCGTGGCCCGCGGCGACGGCGGCGACCACCCGCTCGTCGAGCCTGCTGACCGGACTCAGGACGAGCGTCGGACGGTCGACGCCGACCTGGAGGGTCGACGGGTCACGCCAGACGACGGGGGTACGGGGATCGAGGACGAGGGGCATCGTCCGATCATGTCGTGGAGCCGGGGTGGATCAAGGGTTGTCCACAGGTGACCGCAGGCCGAGGTGACGCGGGGTGTCAGGACCGGGGTGCGTCCGGGTCGGGCCCCGACCCGTCGGGCTCGATCGCCGAGCCGTCGTCGCCTTCGCGGGGACGGTCGTCGGTCGTGTCGTCGAGCAGGTCCTGGATCGCCTGGTCGACGTCGTCGAAGGCGGGTTCGTTCGACGTCAGTCGAGCCACGAGGGCCTGGGGGTCGTCGACGTCGGCACTGGTGGGCACGATGTCCGGGTGCGACCAGAGGTCGTCGCGACGTTCGGCCCCGACGGCGTCGGACACGGTCTGCCACAGGACGGCCGCCTCGCGGAGGCGTCGCGGTCGCAGTTCGAGGCCGACCAGGGTGGAGAAGGCCGACTCGGCCGGCCCGCCGGCAGCGCGCCGCCGGCGCACCGTCTCGGCGATCGCCGCGGACTTCGGGAGGCGCGCCGTGGCCTGGGCGGTCACCACGTCGACCCAGCCTTCGATCAGGGCCAGGGTCGTCTCGAGGCGGGCGAGTGCGGCGAGTTGCTCGTCGGTCTTCGGGGGGATGAGGGCACCGCTCTTCATCGCCTCTTGCAGTTCGCCGGGGTTCGAGGGATCGAAGTCGACCGCGAGTTCTTCGAGCCGGGACGTGTCGATGCGGATGCCCTGGGCGAACTCGCGGATGGACGAGATGAGGTGCAGCCGCAGCCATCGTGCGTGGCGGAAGAGGCGGGCGTGGGCGAGCTCGCGGACCGCGAGGTAGAGCTGCACCTGGTCGGCCTCGATGTCGAGGCCCTCGCCGAAGGCGGCGACGTTCTGAGGAAGCAGTGCGGCCTGCTGCTCGTCGAGCAGGGGGATGCCGACGTCGCCGCCGGACACGACCTCGGTCGAGAGCTGGCCGACGACCTGACCGAGCTGCATGGCGAAGAGCGTGCCTCCGACGCTGCGCATGACCTGGCTGGCCCCGGCGAGCATCGAGCGCATCTCTTCGGGAGCCTGCTCGCTGAGCACACCGGTGAGGGAGTCGGCGATCGACGTGGCCACGGGCTCGGCGAGCTGGCTCCACACGGGCATGGTCAGGCGGGCCCACTCGGCCCGGGTCACCAGACGGGGCGTGGCGGTGAGCTCGGCCACGAACGTGACGTCGTCGAGCCACAGCGCGGCGACGTGGAAGGCCTGCTCGAGGGCGGCGGTCTCGGCCGCGCTCGGCGCGACGGCGGTCTGGGCGCCCACGGCGGTCGCCTGCTCGGTGGCGATCGACCAGTCGATGCCGTCACCGCTGCTGTTGACGGCGTTCTGCAGCTGGCTCATGAGTCGGGCCACGAAGGCCGGGTCGTCGGGCAGCCCCGCGGCCCCGGCGAGCTGTGACGGATCGATGTCGGAACCGCCGGACAGGAACTGACGCAGCATGTCACGGAACTCGTCCTCAGGCCCGCGCGGCGAATCATCGGTCATGCTGACTACGCTAGCTGCTGGCCGCACGAAGATCCTGGGATTCGGCCACCGCCCCGGGGCCGGCGCTCCGCTCGTGGCGAACGCGACCCGCGCCTCCCCGGCCGATCCCGAAAGGACCCTCCGTGGCCTTCTTCACGCCCCCGCGCACTTCCCCGTCGACGGCTCGCCGTGCGAGCCGGATCGGCTGGCCCCTCCTGGGTGTCGCCGTCGTGTCGGCGGTCGTCCTGAGCCTGCTGCCGGGGCCGTACCTGATCGAACAGCCCGGCCCGGTGTTCGACACCCTGGGCAGCGCCGAGTACGAGGGCTCGTCCCAGCCGCTCATCACCGTGTCGGGCCACGAGACCTACCCCACCTCGGGCACGCTCGACCTCCTGACCGTCAGCGTCCAGGGCAACCAGGACGTCCGGCCGGGGTGGGTCGACGTCGTCCGTGCCTGGGCGGATCGCAGCCGTTCGGTCATCCCGGTCGAGGCCGTGTACCCGTCGGGGGTGTCGAACGACCAGGTCGACGAGCAGAACGCCGTGGACATGCAGAACTCGCAGAAGTCCGCGATCGCCGCGGCGCTGATCCACGAGGGGTACGCCATCCCCAGCGCCGTGACCGTCAGCCAGGTCTCCCAGGGCAGCCCGGCCGAGGGCGTCCTGCGCGAGGGCGACGTCCTGGTCAGCGTCAACGGCACGAGTCTCGCCACCGACGCGGACGTGGACGTCCTCCGCGGCCTCGTCGCGGCGAACGGTGCGTCGACGCCGGCCGAGGTCGTCGTCGACCGGGCGGGGACGAGCGTCACCGAGCAGGTCACCCCGCAAGAGGTCGACGGCACGCCGCTGCTCGGGGTCGGGGTCAGCGTGGACTACACGTATCCCTTCGACGTGACGCTGAAGCTCGACCAGGTCGGCGGACCGAGCGCCGGCATGATGTTCGCGCTCGGGATCATCGACAAGACGACTCCGGGCGAGCTCACCGGCGGCGAGAAGGTCGCGGGCACGGGCACCATCACGGCGTCGGGCGAGGTGGGCGCCATCGGGGGCATCCGGCAGAAGCTCTACGGTGCCCGTGACGCCGGGGCGACCGTCTTCCTCGCGCCGTCCACGAACTGCTCGGAGGTCGTCGGGAACGTGCCCTCCGGGTTGGACGTCTACTCCGTCGCCACGTTGGACGACGCGGTCACGGCCCTCGAGACGGTCGCGGGCGGCGGCGACACGTCGTCGCTGCCCACCTGCACGGCCGGTCGATAGCGTTCGTGCAGCCCGCGCAAAGCTGAGAAGGGGACGCTGAGTCGGACAGGCTCGACACGTAGGATGGCGGTCCACGTCCCCGTCAGCCAGGAGCACACCCTTGACGTCACCCGCATCGTCGCGAACCGCACGACGCTCGCCCCGATTGCCCGTCCTGGTCACGGTGGCCGTCCTCGCCGCCCTGGTCATCGCCTTCTTCATCTTCTCGTCGCTGCTGACCGACTACCTCTGGTACCAGCAGCTCGGGTTCACGGGGGTGCTGACGACGCAGTGGATCTCGCGCCTCGTGATGTTCGCGGTGGGCTTCGTGGCGATGGCGGTGCCGGTCTACATCAGCATCGAGGTGGCCTTCCGGTTCCGCCCCGTGTACGCCAAGTTGAACTCGCAACTCGATCGTTACCAACAGGTCATCGAGCCCCTGCGTCGTGCCGTCGTCGTCGGTGTCCCCGCCGTGCTCGGCCTCTTCGCCGGCATCGCCACGTCGACGCAGTGGCAGACCGTCCTCGAGTGGATCAACCGCACCCCCTTCGGCCAGACCGACGCGCAGTTCGGGCTCGACATCGGGTTCTACGTCTTCGAATTGCCGCTGTACCAGGCAGCGGTCGGCTTCGCCTCGGCCGTCGTCCTCATCGCCGGCATCGCCGCCGTCGCGACCAGCTACCTCTACGGCGCTCTGCGCTTCACCGGGCGCGAGGTGCGCATCTCGAAGGTCGCGCGCATCCAGCTGGCCGTCACCGCCGCCGTCTACCTCCTGCTGCAGGGCGTGAGCCTCTGGCTCGACCAGTACGCGACGCTGTCCGACGGCACGAACAAGCTGCTCACGGGTGCCACGTACACCGACGTCAACGCGGGCATCCCCGGCAAGCAGATCCTCGCCGGGATCGCCGTCGTCGTCGCGATCCTCTTCATCGTGACCGCGATCGTCGGCCGCTGGCGCCTGCCGGTCATCGGCACGGCCGCGCTCATCATCATCAGCATCATCGTCGGTGGCATCTATCCCTGGATCGTCCAGCGGTTCACGGTCGAGCCCAGCGAGCGGACCGTCGAGTCGCCCTACATCGAGCGCAACATCCAGGCGACGCGTGAGGCCTACGGCGTGGCCGACGTCGAGGAACAGACCTACGACGCGAAGTCCGACGCCGAGGCCGGGGCCCTGGCCGGCGACGCCGTCACGACCGCCAACATCCGCATCATCGACCCCGCGCTCGTGACCGACGCCTTCGCCCAGTTGCAGCAGTACCGCCAGTACTACAGCTTCCCCGAGCAGCTCGCGGTCGACCGGTACACGATCGACGGCAACGTGCAAGACACGGTCATCGCCGTGCGCGAGCTGAACACCTCGCAGCTCGGCAACTCGGCCACCCCCTACAACACGACCTTCGTCTACACCCACGGCTACGGCGTGGTGGCGGCGTACGGCAACCAGCGGTCGGCGGACGGCCAGCCCGTCTTCCTCGAGTCCGGCATCCCCGTGACAGGCGCTCTCGGCGACGCCGGCGACTACGAGCCGCGGATCTACTTCGGCCAGGAGTCGCCCACCTACTCGATCGTGGGTGGCGACGGCGGCAACGACATCGAGCTCGACTACCCGTCGGGCAGCAACGACAACGGCACGAACGAGACGACGACCTTCGAGGGCGACGGTGGGCCCAAGCTCGACAACGTCTTCAAGAAGCTCATCTACGCCATCAAGTTCCAGTCCGAGCAGATCTTCCTGTCCGACGCGGTGAACGACCAGTCGCAGATCCTCTATGACCGCGACCCCACCGAGCGCGTGCAGAAGGTGGCTCCCTACCTGACCATCGACAGTGCGCCCTACCCCTCCGTCGTCGACGGCAAGGTCGTCTGGATCGTCGACGGGTACACGACCACGAACGAGTACCCGTACTCGAAGCCGCAGGCCTTGTCCGATGCGATCGCCGACACGTACAACGACCGCCCGGTGTACGCGTCGAACAACATCAACTACATCCGCAACTCGGTGAAGGCCACGGTCGACGCCTACGACGGCTCGGTCAAGCTCTACGCGTGGGACACCAGCGACCCGATCCTGCAGACGTACGACAAGATCTTCCCGTCCACGCTGTCACCCCTGAGTGACATGTCCGCCGAGTTGCTCCAGCACGTGCGCTACCCGCAGGACATGTTCAAGGTGCAGCGGGCGATCCTCGGCACGTACCACGTGACGGACGCCGACTCGTTCTACTCGAGCGACGACGCCTGGGTCACGCCCAACGAGCCGACGAGCAACGCGCAGAACCCGCCGTTGCAGCCTCCGTACTACTTGACGCTGCAGCTGCCCGACCAAGACCCTGCGTTCTCGATCTATTCGACGTACATCCCGCAGCAGTCGGGCGAGAACGCCCGGAACGTCCTGACGGGCTACCTCGCGGCGAACGCCGATGCGGGGTCCACGCCGGGTGAGATCTCGTCGGACTACGGCAAGCTCACGTTGCTGGCCCTGCCCCGCACCGACACGTTGCCCGGCCCCGGACAGGTGCAGAACAACTTCAACACCGACACCGCGGTGGCGAACCAACTCGCACTCCTCACCCGGGGTGACACGAGCGTCGTCCGGGGCAACCTGCTGACCCTGCCGGTCGGTGGCGGTCTGCTCTACGTGCAGCCGATCTACGTGAAGTCGAACTCCGAGACGTCGTACCCGGTCCTGCAGCGCATCCTGGTCTCGTTCGGCGACAAGATCGCCTTCGAGGACACCCTCGACGGCGCCCTCGACTCGCTGTTCGGTGGCAACTCGGGTGCGACGGCCGGAGACAACGGCGTACCGACCACGGGTGACGGCACCGACGGCACCGGCACCGGCACGGATGCCGGCGACGGCGCGACCGACGGGGGCACGGCGACGCCCGACACCGGTGACACGGGGGCGGGTACCGACAACGCCGCGCTCGACCAGGCCCTGGCCGACGCCCAGCAGGCCCTGACCGATCGTGCCGCGGCCTACGCCGAGAACGACCTGGTGGCGGCAGCGGAAGCCGACACGCGCCTCCAGACGGCCCTCGAGGACGCGGTCGCCGCCAGCGGTCAGTAGTCACGCGACATCCGACACGACGAACCCCCTTTCGGCACGCCGGGAGGGGGTTCGTCGTGTCGGGGCGATGTGACGGCCGCGTCCGGGGGCTCGATTGGACGGCGTCCGAATGCCGTGCTAGTGTTTCTTCTTGTGCCGCGGGGTGGAGCAGTTCGGTAGCTCGCTGGGCTCATAACCCAGAGGTCGTAGGTTCAAATCCTGCCCCCGCAACAAGAAAGACAAAAGCCCCGGTCGAGCGACCGGGGCTTTCGTCTTGTCGTCGGGCTCTCGGGGCTCTGTGCCGTCGCGGCCGATCATGCCAAGGTTGAGGCATGTCGAGACTCCGGGTGGTCCTCGCCCCCGATTCGTTCAAGGGCAGCCTGGATGCGTCCGAGGCTGCGGCCGCGCTCGCCGCAGGGTGGTCCCGGTCACGGCCCGAGGACGAGATCGTCGCGCTGCCTCTCGCCGACGGCGGAGAAGGCACCCTGGACGCGTTCGAGCGGGCCGTCCCCGGAAGCATCCGCCACGAGGTCGTCGTGGAGGGCCCCGACGGCCGTCCCGTCGACGCCCCCTGGCTGGCGCTTCCCGACGGCACGGCCGTCGTCGAACTCGCCTCGTCCTGCGGGCTCGGCCTCCTGACCTCACCCGCGCCGCACGACGCGACCACCCGCGGTCTGGGTGACGTCATCCGCGCGGCCGTCGGCGCCGGCGCCGTGCGGCTGCTCGTCGGCCTCGGGGGCAGCGGGTCGACGGACGGGGGAGCGGGTGCTCTGACGGCCCTCGGCGCCCGGATCGTCGATTCTCTGGGGGAGCCCGTCGGCCCCGGCAACCACGGGCTCACCACGGCTGCCCGGGTCGATCTCTATGGTCTGATCGCCCTCCCGCCCGACGGTGTCGTCCTGCTGGTCGACGTCGACAGCCCCCTGCTCGGCCCCGACGGTGCCGCTGCCGTGTTCGGGCCGCAGAAGGGTGCCTCGGCCGACGACGTCCTCGCGCTCGAACGGGGTCTCGAACGCTTCGCGAGCCTCGTCGACGTCGATCCAGCGACCCCCGGTGCCGGGGCCGCAGGCGGGACGGGCTTCGGTCTGCTCGCCTGGGGTGCCCGTCTGCAGCCCGGGGCCGTCGCCGTCGCCGAGGCCGTCCGACTCGCGGAAGCCCTGGCCCACGGTGACGTGGTCGTCACCGGAGAAGGGCGGTTCGACGGTCAGACCGCCGCCGGGAAGACCGTGTCGCTCGTGCGGCGGATGGCCGACGCGGCCGGAGTCCCGATCGTCCTCGTGGCCGGTTCCGTCGAAGCCCCCGACGACGGTTTCGCCGACGTCGTGTCGACCACGCAGCTGGCGGGCGACGTCCTCGAGTCGACGACCCGCGCCTCCTTCTGGCTGGGCGAGGCGGCCGCGCTGGCGGCCGGGCGGTGGGCACGATGAGCACCGGCGGCACCGGCGGCACCGGCGGCACGCCCGACGTCGTCGTCGCGGTGGTGCAGACCGCCCCCGGTGACGACCCGGCGCGCAACCTGCGGACGATCACCGACCTCGCCGAGGAAGCGGCCCGACGGGGCGCACAGGTGGTCGTCTTCCCCGAGTACTCGTCGTACTTCTCGGCCGAACTGGGGCCGTCGTACCTCGAGGCCGCGGAACCCACGGACGGGCCGTTCGTGCGCCACCTGACCGCACTGGCGGATCGGCTCGGCGTCGCGCTCGTCGCGGGCCTGGTCGCCGTGTCGCCCGATCCGGCGCGGTTCGAGAACCTGCTCGTGGCCGTGGCGCCCGGTCGGGGCGTCGTCGCCACGTACTCGAAGCAGCACCTCTACGACGCGTTCGGTGGGCAGGAGTCCCGGTGGATCGTGCCGGGCCCCTTGGCGGTCGCCGCGACCTTCGAGGTCGGCGGGCTCGTCTTCGGCCTGCAGACCTGTTACGACCTGAGGTTCCCCGAGGTCACGCGGACGCTCGTCGACGCCGGGGTCGACGTCGTGTTGATGCCGGCCGAGTGGGTGCGCGGACCGCTCAAGCAGCACCACTGGACGACCCTGCTGACGGCCAGGGCCCTCGAGAACACCGTGTACGTCGCCGCGGCGGACCACGCACCGCCCGTCGGCGTCGGCTGCAGCACGATCGTCGACCCGACGGGTGTGGCCCTCGCCTCGGTCGGCGACGAGGTCGACGTCATGGCGCTGGGCAGGGTCTCGGCCGACCGGATCGCGGCCGTGCGCCGGACGAACCCGTCCCTGGCCCTTCGCCGGTACGACGTGGTCCCGCGCCGTGACGGCGGCGGTCCGCCCTATGGGAAGGGCTCAGACCGAGAGTGACGCCAGCTGGGCCGAGGCCTGCTCGAGCACCTCGATGCGCTTGCAGAAGGCGAACCGGACGAGGGACGACTGCTCGGCGGCGAGCTCCGGGTGGCAGAAGGCGCTGATCGGCAGCCCGACGACACCGGCGAGCTCGGGGAGCCGCCGACACAGGTCGGCCGCGTCGTCGAAGCCCAGGGGGGCGGCATCGGCGACCACGAAGTACGAGCCGTGGCTGGCGCGCACGGCGAACCCTGCACGACGCAGCCCGTCGGACAGGACGTCGCGTTTGTGGGCCAGTGTGCGCGCGATCCCCTCGAAGTAGGCGTCGGGGAGTCCGAGCCCGACGGCGATCGCGGGCTGGAAGACCGAACCGTTCACGAAGGTCAGGTACTGCTTGACGGCGACGATGCGGTCGACGAGCTCCGCCGGACCGGTCAGCCAGCCGATCTTCCACCCCGTCGTGTTGAAGGTCTTTCCCCCGGACGAGATGCTGATCGTCCGAGCCGCCGCGCCGGGCAGGGTGGCGAACGGCACGTGGACCGCACCGTCGAAGAGCAGGTGCTCGTAGACCTCGTCGGTGACGACGAGTGCGTCGTGCTCGACGGCGAGTTCGAGCAGGAGGCGCCTGGTCGCGTCGTCGAGGACGCTGCCCGTGGGGTTGTGCGGATCGTTCAGCACGACGAGCCGGGTGCGCGGTCCGAAGGCCCGGCGCAGTTCGTCCGCGTCGACCGTCGAGTCCGGACCTCGGAGCGGCACGGTGACGTGGACGCCGCCCGAGAGCCCGATGACGGCCCCGTACGCGTCGTAGAACGGTTCGAGCGTGACCACCTCGTCACCCCGGTCGACGAACGCCAGGATCGTCGCCGCCAGCGCCTCGGTCGCCCCCGCGGTCACGAGCACCTCGCGCTGCGGGTCGACGTCGAGACCGTAGAACCGTCGCTGGTGGGCGGCCACCGCCTCGAGGAGGACGGGCATGCCCCGGCCCGGCGGGTACTGGTTGAGGCCGGAGCGCAGGGCCTCGTGCGCCGCCTCGAGGACCTCGTCCGGGCCGTCCTCGTCCGGGAAGCCCTGCCCGAGGTTGATGCTGTCGGTCGCCGTGGCGAGGGCCGACATCTCGGCGAAGATCGTGGGGGCGAGTCGGCCCGCGCCGTCGAGGAGCATCGCGCCGTTCGCCGCGCGCTGCCAGGGTGCTGGAGGAGTCATGATCCCGTCACCGTATCTCCGCGGGACGGGTGCCGGGGTGGTCGTGTCCAGCCGCCGCATAAGCTGGGTGCAGTCCGCTCACAGGCTCGCCGTATGATCCGCCCAGCTTGGGCGACCAGGCTGTCAGGGCTTGGAAGGAGCACCATGACCGACACCCCCCGCCACGACGACACCGACGACGGCGCCCCGCGCACGCCCGAGGGCACCGCCGACGGTTCGCAGGGCGTCCCGGGCGACGACCGGAGCGCGCACGACGGCGCCCAGCCCACGACGCCGTACCCGGCCGACCAGGGCGTCACCTACGGTGCTCCGCCACTGCCCGGCAGCACCCCGCAGGCCGGCTCCTTCGAGTCCGGGGCCGACGAGGCGCGGCACGACCAGGCGCACGACCGGACTCAGCCCCACCCCGGCTCGTACCAGCAACCGCCGTCGTACCAGCAGTCCGGCTCGTACCAGCAGCCCGGTTCCTACCAGCAGCCTGCTTCGTACCAGCCGGCCGGATCTCACCAGCAGCCCGGTTCGCATCAGCAGCCGGGTCCCTACCCGCAGTCAGGGTCGTACCAGCAGGGTGACCCCTACCAGCAGCCCGGGGCGTACCAGCAGGGCGACCCCTACCAGCAGCAGGCCTCCGATCCGTCGGCGTTCGCCTACGACACGACGAACTCGTACGCGGCGGCGGGTTGGCAGGCGCCCCCGCAGAAGCCGAAGAAGAGCCGACGTGGCGTGGGCTCCGTCGCCGCGGCCCTCCTGGTCGGCGTCCTCGTGGGCGGCGCGGCGGGCGGTGGCGTCGCCGCGGTGCTCTCCCGCGACTCGGGGGCCGGGGTCTCGGCGACCGGTGAGTCCCGCGACCTGACGGTGAACGACTACGACGACGCGACGGTCGTCACGGCGGTCGCGGCGAAGGCGACGAAGTCGGTCGTCACGATCAACGTGACGGCGGGCGAGTCCGGTGGCACCGGCTCGGGCGTCATCCTGAGCGACGACGGGTACATCGTCACGAACACGCACGTCGTCACCCTGGACGGGGCCAGCGCGTCGGGCACCGTGAACGTCACGCTCAGCGACGGCAGCATCCTGCCGGCCGAGGTCGTGGGGCTCGACCCCACGGTCGACCTCGCCGTGCTGAAGGTCGACGCGACGGGGCTCACCCCGATCGACTTCGCCGACTCGTCGAAGCTGAACGTCGGTGACACGGCCGTGGCCATCGGAGCACCGCTCGGTCTGTCGAACACGGTGACCGACGGCATCGTCTCGACCCTCAACCGCAGCATCACCGTGCAGTCCTCGGCGGCGCCGACGGACGGCAGCGACGAGGGCCAGCAGAACGACAACAACGGCCAGGGGCCCTTCTCGTTCAACAACGGTGACGGCTCCACGCAGAACCAGGCCAGCTCGGTCATCTCGCTGCCGGTCATCCAGACCGACGCGTCGATCAACCCGGGCAACTCCGGTGGTGCGCTGCTCAACTCGCAGGGCGAGCTGATCGGCCTCAACGTCGCCATCGCCAGTTCGGGGGAGTCGTCCGGCAGCATCGGCGTCGGGTTCTCGGTGCCGTCGAACCTCGTGCAGCGGGTCGCCAAAGAGATCATGGCGAACGGCAAGGCCAGCCACGGCCTCCTCGGTGCCAGCGTGAACGACGCCACGAGCGACGCGGCGGCCACCCGGGTCGGTGCCCTCATCGTCCAGCTCAGCCCCGGTGGCGCGGCACAGAACGCCGGCCTGCGGCAGGGCGACGTCGTGACGGAGTTCAACGGCGTGCCGATCAGCGACCGGACCGACCTCACGGCGCAGGTCAGGTTCCTCGCCGGTGGCGCGACGGCCGACCTGACCTACGTCCGGGACGGGACGACCGACACGACGAAGGTCACCCTCGACACCTTGACCAGCTGACGGTCCGCCCCGGTCGGTGCGGCGGGGGTCGGGACGCCACGGCGTCTCGGCCCCCGTTCGCGTGTTGCTAAGCTCGCCACGATCCCTGCGGCCGTCCGCAGTCCCGACCCGCGCCTCCCCGGCGCTCACGAGCCCGAGGAACGCGATCCATGCAAGCAGGCGACGCCACCCGACCCGGTGTCTCGTACGTCATGCCCGTCCTCAACGAAGAACGTGAGATTCGGGCGGCGGTCGAGAGCCTACTCGTCCAGGACTACGAGGGCCCGTTCGAGGTGATCCTGGCCCTCGGCCCGAGCGTCGACCGCACGAACGAGGTCGTGGCCGAGATGGCGGCGGCCGACCCCCGGGTCCGCAGCATCCCCAACCCCGTCGGCTCGACGCCGGCCGGCCTCAACGTGGCCATCCGAGCGTCGGTCCACCCGATCACGGTGCGCGTCGACGCTCACTCCGTGCTGCCGAGCGACTACACGCGCATCGCGGTCGAGACCCTCGAGCGCAGCGGAGCCGACAACGTGGGCGGCATCATGGCCGCCGTCGGGCGCACCCCCTTCGAGAAGGCCGTGGCCCGGGCCTACGGCAGCAGGGTAGGCCTCGGGGGCACACCCCACCACGTCGGCGGCGCCGAAGGCCCGACCGACACCGCTTACCTGGGCGTCTTCCTGCGACACCGACTGCTCGAGGTCGGGCTCTTCGACGAGGGCGTCAAGCGCGGTCAGGACTGGGAGCTCAACCGGCGGCTCCGGGCCACGGGCGGAACGGTCTGGTTCACCCCGCGGCTCGTGGTCACCTACCGACCTCGCCCGAGCCTGCGCAAGTTGGCCCGACAGTTCGTCGCCACCGGGCTGTGGCGGGGCGAACTGGCCCGGCGGTTCCCGAAGGCGAACACCTTGCGGTACCTGGTGCCGCCCGTCATGGTGCTCGGGGTGGCCCTCGGTCTGGTGGTCGGACTGGTCGGCGTGGTCGGGCTCGCGCTCGGCAGCCCGCTCGGGTGGGCCACGCTCGCCCTCGTCGTGCCCGGCGTGTACGTCGTCTTCGTCCTCGCGGCTGCCGTGCTCGCCGCCCGCGGCGACGACCTCCGCACCCGCCTCTGGTTTCTCGTAGTCTTGCCTTCCATCCACTTCGGGTGGGGCGTCGGCTTCGTGCTCGGCTTCCTCGACCTCACGAAGAACATCACCGCCCAGACCGGAAGGTAGCCGCCGATGACCGCGCTGCCCACCAGACCGAGTTCGATCGCCGAGTTGCGACGCGTCGCCCAGCCTCCCGAGGTGCGCAGTCGTGCGAACGCCGAGCACTGGACGGCCTCGTTGTACCTGCGCGACGTGTCGCCCTACCTGACCTGGTGGCTGCTCAAGACGAGCGTCTCGGCGAACGGCGTGACGGGGCTGATGATCCTCGTCGGCTGGTGCACCGCCCTCTCGCTGCTCGTGCCGGGCATCACCGGTGCGTTGCTCGCCCTCGTGCTGGGCCAACTGCAGATGCTCGTCGACTGCTGTGACGGCGAGGTCGCCCGCTGGCGGGGCACCAGTTCGCCGGCCGGGGTCTTCCTCGACAAGGTCGGCCACTACTCGACCGAGGCCCTCATCCCGATCGTGTTGGGCGTCCGTGCCGCCGGGTTCCCGTTCGAGACGCCGGGCGACTTCCTCTGGACGACCGCGGGCTTCGCCCTGGCCCTCGTGATCGTGCTGAACAAGGCCCTCAACGACATGGTCCACGTCGCCCGTGCGAACGCGGGCCTCGATCGGCTCGAAGACAAACGAGGAGGCGCGACGCAGCCGAGCGGGCGCCTCCTGTCCCGACTGCGCAGCGCCGCGCGGTTCGTGCCGTTCCACCGCCTGTACCACTCCGTCGAGCTGACCATGCTCGTCTTCCTGGCCGCGCTCGTCGGCCTCGTCGTCGGAGGCGTGACCGCCGACCGCGTCCTCCTCGTCGCCTTGCTCCCGCTGTCGGTGCTGGCGCTGGTCGGCCACTTCGTCGCGATCATGGCGTCGAAGCGGGTGCGCTCCTGAGCGAGGTCCTGCCCCGGGTCGGAGTCGTGAGCCTGACCCAGGGGCGACGCCCTGGCGACCTGCGTCGGGGGCTGGCCTCGCTGTCGGCCCAGCGCGACGTCGACCTGGACGTCGTCTGCGTGGTCAACGGACGCGACGCCGCGACCGCGGAGGTCGAGGTGCCGACCGGGGTCCGCCTGCTCGAGCTCGCCGAGAACGTGGGCATCCCCGCCGGTCGCAACCGGGGGGCCGAACTCGTCTCGGGCGACTGGATCTTCTTCCTCGACGACGATGCGAGCCTGCCCTCCGACCGGTTCCTGGCCGACGCCGTCGCGTTGTTGCGGGCCCGACCCGAGATCGGGCTCCTGCAGCCACGGGTCGTGGACCCCGACGGTGCCGTCAACCCGCGCCGGTGGACGCCTCGCCTGCGCAAGGGCGACCCCCGCCGGTCGAGCGACGTCTTCTCGGTCTGGGAGGGGGCGACCCTGCTGCCCCGCGACGTCTTCGACGCCTGTGCCGGCTGGGGCGAGCCGTACTTCTACGCGCACGAGGGCATCGAGCTGGCGTGGCGGGTCTGGGCCCAGGGCAGGCGCACCTGGTACGAGGGCTCGCTCGTGGCGAACCATCCGGCCATCGACCCGGCGCGCCACGCCGAGTACTACCGGCTGAACGCCCGCAACCGGGTCTGGTTGGCCAAGCGCAACCTCCCCTGGCCGCTCGTCCCCGTCTACGTGGCGTCGTGGACGGCGGTCCAGCTGCTGCGGTGGGCACGGACCCCGCGACGCCTGCGGCCGTGGTTCGCGGGCTGGGCGGAGGGGTGGCGAGAGGCGCCGGGCGGTCGACGGTCCATCGGTTGGGTAACGGTCCTCCGCATGTCCAGGGCCGGTCGACCTCCGGTCCTCTAGGCTTTCCGGGGTCCGGCGCCGATCGGGGTGGCGGACCGACCCGAGGAGGGCATGTGCCGTTGACCCGAGACCTGGGGCTCGCCTGGAGCCTCGCCCGCCGCGCCGTCCGTTCGCGCAGCAGTCGACGCCGGCTCGAGCGCGACCCACGGGCCGCGGCGACGCCCGCTCCGGGCACGGTCCGCGTCGCCGTGTACTTCGCCGACACGACCGTGAACATGTACCAGATCCGGCAGTGGTACGCCCCTCTCGCCCGCCTGGCCGAGACCTTCCCCGTGGCGATCGTCGTCCGCTCGCCGGGCACGATGGTCACGATGCTCGACGAGAGCCCGGTGCCCCTCGTCTACGCCCGCAAGGTGGCCGACCTCGAGGACTTCGTCGCCGCTCAGCCCCTGGCCATGACGCTGTACGTCAACCAGAACGCCAAGAACTTCCAGATGATGCGGTACGGCCGCATGTGGCACGTCTTTGTCAACCACGGCGAGAGCGACAAGATGTACATGACGACGAACCAGTTCAAGGCGTACGACTACGCCTTCGTCGCGGGTGACGCCGCGAAGGACCGCCTGGCCGCCAAGCTCTGGGATTACGACCTCGACAAGCGCGCCGTGCCCATCGGTCGGCCCCAAGCCGACCACTTCTCGGGCGAGGTGCCCTACCCCGACGACGACCGTCTGGTCGTGCTGTACGCCCCTACCTGGGAGGGCGACCGTCCTGCGGCCGCCTACGGGTCGATCGTCACGCACGGCCTCGCCCTCGTCCGGGCGCTGCTGGCTTCGGGGCGTCACCGGGTCGTCTACCGGGCACACCCGCGCAGCGGCGTGCTCGACCCCGAGTACCGGCGAGCCCATGAGGGGATCATCCGGGCGCTGGCCGAGGCCAACACGCGTGATCCCGGCGCCCACCACATCCACGACGAGGGGCCCGAACTCGGCTGGCAACTGGCCGCGGCCGACGTCGCGGTGACCGACATCTCGGCGATGGTCTACGACCGCCTCGCGACGGGCCGACCCCTCGTCGTGACCCGTCCGGTGGCCGTCGAGGCCGACGTCGACGAGTCGGGCTACCTCGGCGACGCCGAGTGGTTGACGGCCGACGGCGCGGGCGACATCGTCTCTCTCGTCGACCGGGTCGTCGACGATCCCGAGGCGCAGGGCCGTCTCGAGCACTGGGTGCGTCGTCACTTCGGCGACACGTCGCCCGGGGCGGCCACGCATCGGTTCGAGAACGCGGTGGCGGATCTCGTGCGGCTGCGCGACGACTACGCCGCACGCCGTCCCTCGTTCGACGAACCACGCTCGACCGGTGCGGCCGAGGACGCCGACCAGGAGGCCGGCGACGCGGAGACATCCGACCTCTGACGCCGAGACCGGGGCTCAGGTGAGTGTCTCGACGCTGAGGCATTCATGTCTCGGTGATGTGGACTCTGGATCTCAGACGCTGAGCAGCGTATCCATGAGGCATGCCTGAGCCGACGTCCGACGCCGCCCGCCTCTTCGGAGAACGCATCCGCGACGAGCGCCTGCGGCTCGGACTGAGCCAGGACGAGGTGGCGCACCTCGCGGGCATGAACGTGTCGAACTACGGAAAGATCGAGCGCGGTATCGGCAATCCCGTCCTGCACACGATCGTCCGGCTCGCCGTGGTGCTGGGGGTCGACCCGGCCGTCCTGGTCACCGGTCTCGGAGTCGATCACCTGCCGCCCGTCCTCGAGGCCTTCACGGCCGCGGACTACGTCGCCGAGAGACGGGCTCGTCTCAGCAGCTGATGCGGGCCCTCACCCGGTAGGGCTCGTCGACCCCGGGGGTCAGAAGCTGAACCGCCACAGGTACTCGTCTCCGTCGGGCCGGAACCACCGCACGACGGCGATCGCGCTGCGGGTCAGTTCGACACCCAGCACGCAGAGGTCGACGGAATCGCCGGGATCGAGCCGGGTGGTCGCGACGGGGACGAGCAGCCCCGTGCCCACGAGGGTGACCCGGATGCCGGTCACGGTCTCGGGGGAGTCGTTGACCAGCCGGTAGACGCGGGGTGCGCGGAAGCGGTCGAGGGTGAAGGGGACGGTGTAGGCGAGGGTCGTCGACGTCATGTCGTCGACCCTAGGAGCGACCGCCGAGGGTCGTTTCGCATCCCTGTGGACGGCGGCCGCCTGGGGAGGACCCGTCGAGGAGGACGTGCCGAGCCACACCCGCCGACGGGACGGACGTCACGAGACGGCCGCTCAGAGGGACAGGTCGACCGGGAACTCGGCCGGCGCCGCACCGAACGCCGTGCGGGCCGTCGTGACGACCTTGCGTCCGAGCAGGTGGTTGCCCGTTCCTCCCACGACGGCCCCGATGCCGAACGGGAGGGCCCGGCCGAGGACGGAGGCTCCCTGCGAGGCGGCGAACCGTCGGATGAACTGTTTGCGGATCGTGTCGGTCAGGCCGCTCATGGCCGCCTTCGGCAGCTTGGAGGTGACCAGCTCACCCCAGAACGCCGTCCGGGCCGGAGCGGTGCCCATGGCCTCGCCGGCGAACTGCCGGACGAGGCTGGCACCGGGACCGCCGAGCAGCATCGCCATGACCAGGGCCCGGGCGCGGTCGGGGTCCGAGACGGCGATGCCGTGGACCTCGGTCACGGACTGGGCGAAGAGGGCGCTCGCCTCGAGGAATCCGGCGGTCTCGACGCCCGAGAGCGCCAACGACACGCCCCAGCCGACACCCGGGATCACCGCGCTGGCCCCGACGGCGGCCCCGCCGGTCGTGACCGCAGCGAGGTATTCGCGCTCGAGGATGGTGATCAGCTTCTGCGGCGTCGCCTTCTTGTGACGGCGACGCAGCGTGGCGACGTGCTTGACGACGACCGGGCGCTGGACGGCCAGCAGCTTGTCGAGGCGGCGCACCCAGGCGGCGTCGTCCGACCGGTCGGGCGCCGACGTCTGGTAGTGGTACTCGGTCGAGTTCGCGGCGTCGCGGGCGGCGAGCTGCGCGTCCGTCGTCGAGGCGGCGTGATCGGGGTCGTGGGGCTGACTGCGTTCGGGCACGCGTCGACACTACGCCGAGGGGCGGGGAGGGTGATCGGAGGCGTACCGGGCCAGGGCGTCGTCGAGTGGGCCGTCGAACACCAGGGCGCCCTTGTCGAGGTAGAGGCCCCGTCGGCAGAACCGCTTGAGGTCGCGTTCGTTGTGCGACACGAGGAAGAGCGTGCGACCGTCGGCCAGCATCTCGCCGATCCGGGCGTAGCACTTCTCGCGGAAGGCCTTGTCGCCCACGGCGAGCACCTCGTCGACCAGGACGACGGGCTCCTCGAGCCGTGAGATGACGGCGAACGCGATGCGGACCTTCATGCCGCTCGAGAGGTGTTTGTAGGGGGTGTCGACGAAGTCGCCGATCTCGGCGAAGTCGATGATCTCGTCGAAGCGCTGGTCGATCTCGGGGCGGGTCATGCCGTGCAGGCCGGCGGTCAGGTAGACGTTCTCCCGCACCGTCAGGTCGGCGACGAAGCCACCGGTGATCTCGATGAGGGGCGCGACGCCGCCCGACACCTCGACGGTGCCCGTGTCGGGCAGAATCACTTCGGCCACGAGCTTGAGCAACGTCGACTTGCCCTGGCCGTTGCGTCCCACGACGCCGATGGCCTCGCCCGGCTGGACCTCGAAGCTGACGTCGCGGAGGGCCCAGAACTCGCCCGGACGCGACCGCCTGCTGCTGTCGGCGAAGAGGTCCTTGAACGATCGCCGCCCGCGCCGGTTGCGGCGGAAGCGGATGCCGACGCCGTCGACGCGGATCACGGGGCGCTGTCCGGTGGTGGACATCAGATCTCCTTCAGCACGGCACGCTCGCTCGCTCGGAAGACGAGCAGCCCGACGACCAGGACCACGACGCACACGGCCCCGCCGACGAGCACCTCGGTCAGGTCGAACTGCTCCGGGAAGAACGCCGACCGGTAGAGGCCGAAGATTCCGCTCAGTGGGTTGAACGCGGCCAGCAGGTGGAGGCCCTCGGGCAGGTCCTGGGTGCCGTAGATGATGGGCGAAGCGTAGAAGGCGAACCGCAGGGCGAGCTTCGTGGCGCGCTCGAGGTCGCGGAAGAACACGACGAGTGGCGCGACGATGAGTCCCACCCCGGCGACGAGTACGGTCTGCATGACCATGGCCAGGGGGAAGAACACCACCTGCCAGTGCAGTTGCGCCCCTCCCACGGCGGCGAACAAGGCCAGGACGGGCAGGCTCAGGGCGAATTCGATGCCCTTGGAACCCACGAGTCGGAACACCCAGATCGTCCGGGGGATCTTGGTCGACCGGACGAGCTTCGCCTCGCGGATGAACGCCCGGGTGCTGTCGGAGACCGCGCCGTTGAACCACATCCAGGGCAGGAGTCCGGACAGGAGGAAGACGATGTACGGCTCGTCGCCGACCGAGCGTTTGAAGACGACCGAGAAGACGAAGAAGTAGATCCCCGACATCACGAGCGGGTCGAGGATCGACCAAAAGTAGCCGAGCTTCGACGTGGAGTACCGGACCTTGAGGTCACGACTCGTCAGCAGCCAGAGTGTCTGGCGGTACCGCGCGAAGCCGCTGCGACGGGGCCGTTCGGCCAGGTCAGTGCTCACGGACGCCCTTCTCGTTCAGGACATCACGCAGGGGCACGCAGCCGTCGGGAGACGGCCCGGTTCAGACGAACAGGTTCGCGCGCTCGAGGTCTTCGGCGAAGTCGACCTCGACGGCGTAGAGGTCGGAGATGTCCACGGGCTCAAAGCGTAGCCCGTCCTGGCCGATGGCCAGTTCGATGCCACGCTCGAAGTAGTCCTGGTTGTCGACCTTCGAGAGCTGGTGCACGAGAGTCGCCTTGTCGGCCTTCGACACGTAGTTGATGCCCACGGCCTCGCCCAGTCCGCCCTTGACCTGCTTCGACAGCTCGGCGATGTAGCCCTCGGCGTCGGTCGTGTACTTGACCTCTTCGTCGGACACCTTGGAGGTGTTGACGGTGACGAACGACTGGTCGTCGCGGACGAGGCGAGCCGCACGGGTGAGGGCCGTGGGGTCGAAGACGACGTCGCCGTTCATCCACAGGACGCCGCCGGAGGCGCTGGCCCGCAGGGCGCGGAGAAGGCTCTTCGACGTGTTGGTCTGGTCGTACATCTCGTTGTAGACGAACGAGGCGGACGGGAACGCCTCGACGATGTGCTCGAACTTGTAGCCGACGACGACGGTCACCCGGGCGTCGGGCCCGAAGGCGTCACGGATGTTGTCGAACTGCTGCTGCATGATGGTGCGGCCGTCGTTGAGCTCGGTCAGTGCCTTGGGCAGCGAGCGGCCGAGGCGGCTGCCGAGCCCGGCGGCCAGGATGACGATCTGCTGGCGGTGGTTCGTCTCGTTCTTGCTCACGCTGGTCTCCTCACAAGGGGCGAGCCCGTGCGGGACGGGCTCTGCGGTGGCCCCGGCGGTGCGGACCGGACCCGTCTCTGGGTGCGATTCGCCTCGTGTTCGAGCGGTGTTCACCGCGGAGCATCGATCTGGACACGTCGTCGTGCTGTTGCAGACTACCCGATGAGGCCAGGGGCAGCCAGGGAGCGGACCCGAAGCGTGTCCCTTTCGTGATATACGCCTCCCGTCGTCGGGTCGGCGTCGTGGCCTTGGTACGGTGGGGCGATGGCTGGACGGCGCGAGGACGAAGTGGGTGACATCGCCCCCGACTCGACGCCGGGTGACGACACGGTCGGAGCGGTGGGCGCGTCCGACCAGGGGGAGAAAACAGTGGACGACGACGCGACGACCGCGGGGGACGTGGCCGAGGGGACGGCCGCGACGACCGAGGCCACGACGCCCCGCGTGCCGGTGACGAAGGCCGCGACGGCTCGCAAGCCCTCGGCGCCCCGCAAGCCCGCCTCGCCTCGCAAGCCCTCGCAGCGCACCGCCGCCGACCGGTCGGCGGCGGCCAAGAAGGCGGCAGCGACCCGCGCCGCGAACGCGCGCGCCCGGGCCGAGGCGGCGGCGAGGGCCGCAGAGGAAGAGGTCGTCGCCGAACTCGCCGACGCGGGCGTCACGACGGACGGCACCGTCGTCGTGCCCGTCTCCGCCGACGACTACTTCGGTGACGCCCTGACCGCCGAAGAGGAATCGGCCGTCGCCCTCGACGACGCGCTCGCCGGTGACGCACCGTCGACCGCCCCGGCCGAGGACGCCACGACCGCGCCCGACGAGACCGCCGTCGACCTCTCCGAGGCCGAGGCCGACGGCGTTGCCGTCGAGACCGAACGGGCCCCCGCCGACGAGGGCGCCGTGCGACCGGCCCGCGCGGTCGACGCCGAGGCCCCCGTCGTGCTCGCGATCTCGGGGATCATGAAGCGCTACGGCGGCACGGTCGCGGTCGAGAACGTCGACCTCGAGGTCCGAGCCGGATCGTTCTACGGCATCGTCGGTCCGAACGGGGCCGGCAAGACGACCACCCTGTCGATCGTGACCGGTCTCCTGCGACCCGACGCCGGCACGGTGACCGTCCTCGGGGCCGACGTCTGGCGCGACCCGGCCGCGGCGAAGCGGTCGCTCGGTGTCCTCCCGGACCGCCTGCGACTCTTCGACCGGCTGACCGGTGCGCAGCTCCTCTACTACTCCGCGACCCTGCGCGGGCTCGACGGCGTCACGGCACGCAAGCGCTCCTCCGACCTCGCCACCGCGTTCGGCCTGCACGACGCGCTCGGCCGTCTCGTCAGCGACTACTCCGTGGGCATGACGAAGAAGATCGCCCTGGCCGCCGCGATCATCCACTCGCCGCGGGTCCTCGTGCTCGACGAGCCGTTCGAGTCGGTCGACCCCGTGTCGGCCGCCACCGTGACGGACGTCCTGCAGCGCTACGTGGCCGGGGGCGGGACGGTGCTGCTCTCGAGCCACAGCATGGACCTCGTCGAGCGGATCTGCGACAGCGTCGCGGTGATCGTCGACGGTCACGTCCTCGCGAGCGGCACGGTCGACGAGGTCCGGGCCGGACGCTCCCTCGAGCAGCGGTTCGTCGAGCTCGCCGGCGGGCGCGCGGTCACGGAGGGCATGGAATGGTTGCAGAACTTCTCCGACTGAGGCTCCAGACGATCGGCAACACGGTCCGCTTCGGGCCACGTCGCCTGACCGTCGCCGTGGCTTCCGTGCTCGCCGTCCTGATCGTCACCATCGCGGTCGCGAGCCTCGTGAGCGGCCTGCGCGCCGCGCCCCTCGACGACGTCCGCGCCCTCGCGGTCGGCGGGGGCGCCCTGCTGCTGGTCGGCTTCGCCGTGGTCCCCTTCGCGTCCGTCCGTCCCGCCTGGAGCGACCCCCGCCGTCTCGCCGTCCTCGGCGTGCCCGAGGGACGGGCAGCGGTCGGCCTGGCGCTCGGTGCCGTGATCGGCCTGCCCACACTGGCCCTGCTCGTCCTCTCGACCGGGTACGTCCGTGCCTGGGGCGAGGGCACCGGCGTCGCGGCCGTGGCCGTCGTCGGCGCACTCCTCGCCGGCGTCACCGCGCTGTTGCTGGCCCTCGTGGCCTCGACGCTGAACAGCGTCGTCCTGACGTCCCGTCGCGGTCGCGAGCTCGCGCTCGTCGGTGCCGTGCTCGTCGCCCTGCTGGCCGTGCCGGTGATCGTCGATCTCGTCCGCCTCTCACTGCCCGGCCGCTCGGGCACCGGAGTCATCGCGGACGCCCTCGCCTGGACGCCGTTCGGGGCCGCGCTCGCGCTCCCCGGTCACGTCGCCGCGGGCCAGACCGGTCGCGTCGTGGCCGACGTCGCCATCGCCGCCGTCACGCTCGTGGCCTTGTGGCTCGCCTGGCGGGCACTCGTCGCTCGCGCGTTCGTCGATCGACCAGAACCCGAAGAGGTCGACGACGGCGACGGCCTCGGCTGGTTCGAGTACGTCCGGGCCTCGCCGACCGGGGCCGTCGCCGGCCGCAGTCTCACCTACTGGATGCGCGACGCCCGCTACCGCATGTCGCTCGTCATCATCCCGTTCCTGCCGCTGCTCGTCGTCCCCCTCGGCATCGCGGGCGTCAGCTGGAACTGGCTGGCCCTCGTGCCGGTGCCGATCATGTGCCTCATCCTGGGATTCCTGCCGCACAACGACGTGGCCTACGACAGCACGGCGCTCTGGATGCACGTGGCGTCCGACACGCGGGGTCTGGCGGACCGCGTGGGGCGACTCGCGCCTCCTCTGCTGATCGGTGTCCCGCTCGTCGTGCTGGGCTCGGTCGTCGCGACCTGGCTGTTCGGCGACTGGCAGGCCCTGCCGTCCGAGCTGGGGGTGAGCGCCGGCTTCCTGCTGAGCGGCCTCGGTCTGTCGAGCCTGGTGTCGGCACTCATGCCCTACGCCACGGTCCGCCCGCACGACGACCCGTTCCAGCAGCCGCAGTCGAACGGCGCCACCGCGGCGTGGGCGCAGACCGTCATGATCGGCGGAGCCGTCCTCGCGACGGCACCCGCGCTCTGGTTCGCCGGTCGCGGCCTGATCACGGGTTACCCGGCGGGTGGTACGTGGTCGCTGGTCCTCGGTGTCGGTGTCGGACTCGTCGTGCTGGTCGCGGGTGTGGCCCTCGGTGCTCGGGTCTTCTCGCGGCGGGCGCCCGAGCTGTTGGCGTTCGCCCTCCGCAGCTGAGTCGAGGTCGACGTACGATGTCTGCATGACTGACACGCAGACAGGCGGCGGCCTCGACGTCATGGACCGCGAGCTCGAAAAGCTCCTGAACGACGAGGCGATCGACCCGGGCGACCACGAGCGTTTCTCTCACTACGTGAAGAAGGACAAGATCATGGAGTCCGCGCTCAGCGGCAAGCCGGTCAAGGCGCTCTGTGGCAAGAAGTGGACGCCGGGTCGCGATCCCGAGAAGTTCCCGGTGTGCCCGACCTGCAAAGAGATCTACGAGAAGATGACGTCCGAATGACGTCGGCCCCGGGTCAGGCGTAGACGGTCGGCACGACCGGCTCGCCACGGCCCAGCCGTAGCGCCTGGTCGGGCAGTTCGGCCACGGCCGCGGCCCGGTGGAGGCGCGCGCGGGCCACGCCCTCGGCTCCCGTATGACGGGTGTCGATCTCTCCCGCCGACACGAGCGGCACGTGCAGCGAGCGCTCCCCGGCCGCAACCTCCGACGATCCGATGCGGATGAGCTCGCGGGTGGCGACCCCGTCGACGATCACGCGCACGGGGGACTTCCGTCCACCGACCGAGGCCTTGTCGGCCGACTTCTTCGCCACCGAGACCCAGTCGCCGTCGTCCCCGCGACGGGCGACCAGTTTGAAGACCATGCCGGCGGCCGGGTGGCCCGAGCCCGAGACGACGGACGTGCCCACGCCGAAGGAGTCGACCGGGGCCGCGCGCAGGGCGGCGATCGTGTACTCGTCGAGGTCGTTCGTGACGGTGATCTTCGCCCCCGTCGCGCCGAGCGCGTCGAGCTGGGTGCGGACCTGCCCCACCAGCGACGGCAGGTCGCCGCTGTCGATGCGCACCGCTCCGAGACCCGGCCCGGCCACCCGGACGGCAGTGGCCACGGCCTCGGGGATGTCGTAGGTGTCGACGAGCAGGGTGGTGCCCGGCCCCAGGGTGTCGACCTGGGCGCGGAAGGCGTCCTCTTCGGTGTCGTGCAACAGCGTGAACGCGTGGGCCGCGGTTCCCATCGTCGGAACGCCCCACGACCGGCCGGCCTCGAGGTTGCTCGTGGCGCCGAAGCCCGCGATGTAGGCGGCCCGGGCCGCGGCCACGGCGCTGCGTTCGCCCGTGCGGCGTGAGCCCATCTCGGCGAGAGGGCGTCCGTCGGCGGCCGAGACCATGCGCGCCGCCGCGCTGGCCACGGCCGAGTCGTAGTTGAACACGCTCAGCGCCAGGGTCTCGAGCAGCACGGCCTCGGCGAACGTCGACTCGATGACCAGCAGCGGCGACCCCGGCAGGTAGACCTCGCCCTCGGCGTAGCCCCAGATGTCGCCCGAGAACCGGTAGTCGGCCAGCCAGTCGGCCGTCGTGCCGTCCACGACCCCCGCCTCGCGCAGCCAGGCCACCTCGTCGTCGCCGAACCGGAAGTCGGCCAGGAGCTCGAGGAATCGACCGGTGCCCGCGACGATGCCGTACCGCCGCCCCTCGGGCAGCCGTCGGGCGAACACCTCGAAGACGCTGTCGCGGTGGGCCGTGCCCGCCTTGAGGGCGGCCTCCACCATGGTGAGCTCGTACCGGTCGGTCAACAGTGCGCTGGTCACCTCGCCAGCCTAGGCTGGCCCGGTCATCCCGGGGGTCGCGGCTCGCGACGGGTAGGCTTCGTGGTCGTGACGGACGCACCCATCGGAGTCTTCGACAGCGGCGTCGGCGGCCTGACGGTGTCGCGGGCGATCATCGACCAGCTGCCCCACGAGTCGATCCGGTACGTCGGCGACACGGCCCACTCACCGTACGGACCGAAGCCGATCGCCCAGGTGCGCGAGTACGCCCTCGCCGTCATGGACGACCTCGTCGCCCAGGGTGTCAAGCTGCTGGTCATCGCCTGCAACACCGCGTCGTCCGCCGTGCTGCGCGACGCCCGTGAGCGGTACACGATCGGCGCGGGCATCCCCGTGGTCGAGGTGATCCAGCCGGCCGTGCGCGCGGCCGTGCAGCAGACGCGCAACGGCCGCATCGGCGTCATCGGCACCGAGGGCACGATCAACTCGCGGGCCTACGAGGACGCCTTCGCGGCCGCCGCGGGCCTCGAGTTGTCCACGCAGGCCTGCCCGCGCTTCGTGGAGTTCGTCGAGGCGGGCGACACGTCGAGCCCCGAGCTGCGGGCCGTCGCCGAGGGCTACCTCGCCCCGCTGCGCGACGCCGGCATCGACACCCTCGTCCTGGGCTGCACCCACTACCCCCTCATGTCGGCCGCCGTGCAGTACGTCGTGGGCCCCGACGTCCGGCTCGTGTCCAGCGCGGAAGAGACCGCGGCCGACGTCTACCGCACCCTCGTCCAGCACGGGCTCGAGCGCACCGACCGCGGCGAGCCACACCACGAATTCGAAGCCACCGGGCCCGACGAGAAGGCGTTCCTGCGCCTGGCCCGACGGTTCCTGGGGCCCGAGGTCTCGCGCGTCGGCCACCTCGAGACGGGGGCGATCGAGTTGCCCACGGGCCTGCGCCCCGTCGAACGGACCTGACCCGCGCCTCCTGCGTCCCCCGGGGTCGACGACCTCGATCGCCATCCGTCCACCACCGCCGAGAGAAGGCACCATGACCGACACCACGAGCACGACCGTCCGCGCCGACGGGCGCAGCACCACCGACCTGCGACCCGTCACCATCGAGACCGGCTGGAGCGCCCACGCCGAGGGAAGCGCCCTCATCACGTTCGGCGGCACGAAGGTGCTGTGCACCGCGTCCTTCACGAACGGCGTGCCCCGCTGGCTGACCGGCAAGGGCAAGGGCTGGGTCACCGCCGAGTACGCGATGCTGCCCCGGGCCACCAACTCGCGCAACGACCGCGAGAGCGTCAAGGGCAAGATCGGCGGACGCACGCACGAGATCTCGCGCCTGATCGGCCGCAGCCTCCGGGCAGTGGTCGACACCAAGGCCCTCGGCGAGAACACCATCGTGCTCGACTGCGACGTCCTGCAGGCCGACGGCGGCACCCGCACCGCCGCGATCACGGGCGCCTACGTCGCCCTCGCCCAGGCGATCGAGTGGGGTCGCGAGAAGAAGTTCGTCGGGCAGAAGGCCACGCCGCTGACCGACAGCGTCTCGGCCGTCTCGGTCGGCATCATCGACGGCGAGCCCATGCTCGACCTCGCCTACGTCGAAGACGTCCGGGCCGAGACCGACATGAACGTCGTCGTCACGGGCAGCGGGTCGTTCGTCGAGGTCCAGGGCACGGCCGAGGGCGCGCCGTTCGACCGCCGCGAACTCGACTCCCTGCTCGACCTCGCCGTCGCCGGTGCCGTCGACCTGAGTCGCTTCCAGCGCGAGGCCCTCGGCCGATGACCCGTGTCGTCATCGCCACGCACAACCAGGGCAAGGTGGCCGAGTTGCGGCTGCTGCTCGCCGAGACGGCGCCGGGCGTCGAGCTGGTCGCCTACGACGGCCCCGAGCCGGTCGAGGACGGTGACACCTTCGCGGCAAACGCCCTGATCAAGGCGCGTGCGGCAGCACGTCACACCGGCCTGCCCGCGCTCGCCGACGACAGCGGCATCTCGGCGGCGGCCCTCGGCGGTGCTCCGGGCATCCATTCGGCGCGCTACGCCGGCACCCGCGACGCGGACGACAACATCGACAAGCTGCTGACCGAGCTCGACGGTGCCGACGACCGCTCGGCGTGGTTCTCGTGCGCCGCCGCCCTCGTCGTGCCGCCGCCCGTCGGCGCCGAGGGCCCCGACGGGCCGCCCGAGGCGAGCGAGTGGGTCGAGCACGTCGAGTACGGCGAATGGCACGGCGAGGTACTGGAGGCGCGGGTCGGTTCGAACGGGCACGGTTACGACCCCGTGTTCCGCCCCGGGGGCGAGAGCCGCAGCGCGGCCGAGCTCACCGCGGACGAGAAGAACGCGGTGAGCCACCGCTCCCGGGCGTTCCGGGCGATCGCACCCCGGGTGGCCGCGCTGGCGAACTGAGCCGCGCGCGCCTCCTCGGGGTCGTCCGACCGGCGGGTGCCCGCGTGCCCGCGGTGCTCAGGCGTCGTGCGGCGCGGACGAGACGTGCGGCGTCTCGACCTCGCCCGAGGCCTCGGCCTTCTTGGCCTGGTGCACCCCGTGGAAGTAGTGGATCGCGATCGGGATCACCGTGGCCAGCACGGCCCCGAGCAGGATCAGGTCGATGTACGAGCTGACGAAGTCCGCGACGGGCGGGATGTGCCCGATGCCGAAGCCCGCCAGCGTGATGCCCATGCCCCAGACGACCGCACCGATGGCGTTGAACAGCGAGTAACGCCGGTAGCTCATGTGGCCGACGCCGGCCATGATCGGCGCGAAGGTCCGGATCACCGGGACGAACCGGGCGATGATGACGGCCATCGGGCCGAACCGCTCGAAGAAGGCGTTCGTGCGGTTGACGTTGGCGACGCTGAACAGCCCGCTCTCCTTCCGCTCGAAGATGCGGGGGCCGACCTTGTGGCCGATCAGGTAGCCGAGCTCGCCACCGGCGAACGCGGCGATGCTGATGAAGATCGCGATGAGCCAGATCGGCAGGCCGAGGGCCCCGGGGTTGGTCGCGGCGAGGATGCCGGTGATGATCAGCAACGTGTCGCCCGGGAACAGGAAGCCGACGAGCAGACCCGTCTCGGCGAAGACCAGCAGGCAGACGCCGAGCACGGCCCACGGGCCGAAGGACGTGAGCAGGTACTCGGGGTTGAGCCAGGGGATGGAGACGAGGGGCAGCATCGGGTGTTCTCCGGTCGTGGTCGCCGGCGTGCCCGGGGCCTCAGATGGGTCGTGCGGGAGAAGGGACTTGAACCCTCACGCTCGAAAGCACAGGAACCTAAATCCTGCGTGTCTGCCAATTCCACCACTCCCGCGGCAGACCGAGTGTACCGACGACGGCCCCCGGCCGGAACGGCGGACGAGGAGGCGCTAGCGCTTCGAGCGGGGCACGTGCGGTGAATACCGGGGCACGTAGCGTACGAGGATCGCCGCACCCACGAGACCGAGCACGCCCATCACCCCGCTGGCGAGCGAGATCGACACGACGGCGGTCACCCCGGAGATGAGGAGCGGAGCGGCCGCGCTGCCGGCGTCCCCGGTGAAACGCCAGGCGCCGAGGAAGGGCGCGGGATCGCCCTTGTCGGCCAGGTCGGCTCCGAGCGTCATGAGGATGCCGCTGCCGACGCCGTTTGCCAGGGACATCAGGACGGCGACGGTGACGAACCAGCCGACCTTCGCGTCGAGGTCGTGCGTGACCGACAGAGCGAGGTACGAGAGACCGAGGCCGACCATGCAGGGGACGGCGCTCCACAGGCGCCCGAAGCGGTCCATGATCTGGCCGCTCGTGTAGAACAACGCGAAGTCCACGGCGCCGGCGATGCCGATGATGATCGCGGTCTCGGACGCCCCGAGACCGATGCTGACGGCCCAGAGGGGCAGCATGACCTGGCGGCCCGAGCGCATGGCCCCGATCAGGGCCGCCCCGCTGCCGAGTTTCACCAGCACGCCGCGGTGACGCCAGAGGGTGCCGAAGAGCCCCTGGGCCTCCCTCGCGACGAGGTCGGCGCCGTCCTCCGTGCCGCGGCCCGGCCGGACGCCGAAGGCCGCCGACGGGTCACGCAGCACGAGCAGCGCGATGGCCGCACCGAGGCAGCCGACGATGTGCACGACGAACGCCGACTGGACGGACCCGGTCAGTTCGATGACCCCGGCCGACAGGAACGGGCCGACGAAGTAGCCGAGCCGGAAGACGCCGCCGAGGCTCGACAGCGCCCGGGCGCGGATCTCGACGGGCACGAAACTCGTCATGAAGGCGTGACGAGCGAGGGCGAAGACCGCGGTCGCGAGGCCGATGACCAGCACGCCGACGGCGAGGACGATCTCGTTCGGCGCCGTCAGGCAGGTGACGAGCCCGCCGATGCTGACGAGCGACGCCCCGATCATCGCGGTGCGCTCGCCGATGCGGCTGACCAGCCATCCGCTCGGGATGTCACCGATCAGCTCGCCCACGAGGATGAGCGCGGCGACGAAGGCGGCGAAGGGGAGCGAGGCACCGAGCTCGCTCGCCACGACGGGGATGATCGGGATGATGGCCCCCTCGCCGATGGCGAAGAGCGCCGCGGGCAGGAACGCCGCGAGGGCCACCGACCGCATGCTGAAGGCGGGGGAGGAGGAAGACATGTCGTCCGCCACCCTAGGCCTGCTGCGTACACTTGTCGGATGAAGGTCTTGGCAGCGATGAGTGGTGGAGTCGACTCGGCGGTCGCCGCGGCGAGGGCGGTCGAGGCCGGCCACGACGTGGTGGGGGTGCACCTGGCGCTGAGCCGCATGCCGGGCACGCTCCGGACGGGCAGCCGCGGCTGCTGCACAATCGAGGACTCGATGGACGCCCAGCGCGCCGCCAACAAGATCGGCATCCCGTACTACGTGTGGGACTTCTCCGAACGCTTCAAGCTCGACGTCGTCGACGACTTCGTGGCGGAGTACACCGCGGGCCGCACGCCCAACCCCTGCATGCGCTGCAACGAGCGCATCAAGTTCGCCGCCCTGCTCGAGAAGGCTCTCGCGCTCGGCTTCGACGCGGTCTGCACGGGGCACTACGCGACCATCCTCACCGACGACCAGGGCAACCGCGAGCTGCACCGCGCCTCCGCCTGGGCGAAGGACCAGTCGTACGTCCTGGGCGTGCTCACCACCGAGCAGCTCGCGCACTCGATGTTCCCGCTCGGGGCGACGCCCTCGAAGGCCGAGGTGCGGGCCGAGGCGGCCGAGCGCGGCTTCAGCGTCGCGTCGAAGCCCGACAGCCACGACATCTGCTTCATCCCCGACGGCGACACCCGCGGGTGGCTCGCCGAACGCGTCGGTGCCGAGACGGGCGAGATCCTCGACCGCAGCGGTGCCGTGGTCGGCTCGCACGAAGGGGCGCACGCGTTCACGGTCGGCCAGCGGAAGGGCCTCAACATCGGGTTCCCCTCGGACGACGGCAAGCCGCGCTTCGTGCTCGAGGTGCGGCCCGTCGACAACACGGTCGTCGTCGGTCCGAAGGAGGCGCTCGACATCGCCGAGATCGCCGGTGGCTCGTACACGTGGGCCGGGCTCGCCCCGGTCGACCCGACGGTCGCCTTCGAGTGCGACGTGCAGATCCGTGCCCACGCCGATCCGGTTCCCGCCGTCGCGCGGGTGTCGGAGGTCGAGGGTAAGAAAGAACTCGTGATCACACCTCGCGAACCCCTCAACGGCGTGGCCCCCGGGCAGACCGCCGTCGTCTACGTCGGCACCCGCGTCCTCGGACAGTGCACCATCGACCGCACGGTCAGTGCCGTGCCGGTCCCCGCAGCCGCCATCGCCTGAGACGGCCGACGATGAGCGAGACCGGCACCGATTCCGCCTCCGGGTCCGCGGTCGAGACCGACGGCGTCCCCGACGACCTGTCCCGGGCGCGAGACGAGGCGGAACGGCTGACGACCCGCATCCTCGAGCTGCGTGACCAGTACTACGAGGGCAACGGCTCGACCGTCGCCGACGCCGACTACGACGGCCTCGTGCGACGCCTCGACGCCCTCGAGCGAGCGCACCCCGAGCTGCAGAAGCCCGACAGCCCCACACAGACGGTCGGCGGCCGGGCCGAGACCACGCAGTTCGCCCCGGTCGAGCACGCCGAGCGCATGCTCAGCCTCGACAACGTGTTCAGCGACGACGAGCTGGCCGAGTGGGCCGGCAAGGTGCAGCGTGACGCCGGCGCCGAGCGCGTGCGGTTCCTCACCGAGCTGAAGATCGACGGCCTGGCGATCAACCTGCGCTACGAGGACGGGGTGCTCGTCACCGCCGCCACGCGCGGCGACGGCGTCGTCGGCGAGGACGTGACCGGCAACGTGCTCGCGATGGGCACGATCCCCGAGCGCCTCGAGGGCATCGGCCACCCGCCGCTCGTCGAGGTGCGAGGCGAGATCTTCTTCCCGGTCAGCGAGTTCGACGAACTCAACGCGCAGCAGCGCGAGGCCGGCGAACGCGTCTTCGCGAACCCCCGCAACGCCGCCGCCGGCTCGCTGCGTCAGAAAGAAGAGGGCAAGAGCCCCGAGAAGCGCGAGTTGATGCACGCGCGCCTGCGTCGCCTGCGCATGCTCGTGCACGGCATCGGTGCCTGGCCGGTGCGCGAACTCGAGCGCGCGACCGACGTGCGGTCGCAATCCGAGGTCTACGACCTGCTGGGCGGGTGGGGTCTGCCCATCTCGACCCACTACCGCGTCTTCGACACGGTCGACGAGGTCGAGGCGTTCATCCACGACTACGGGGTGCGGCGATCGTCGGTCGAGCACCAGATCGACGGCATCGTCGTCAAGGTCGACGACCTCGCCCTGCACGAAGAGCTCGGGGCCACGAGTCGAGCGCCACGGTGGGCGACGGCGTTCAAGTACCAGCCCGAAGAGGTCAACACGACGCTGCTCGACATCGTCGTCAGCGTCGGACGCACGGGTCGTGCCACGCCGTTCGCCGTCATGGAGAAGGTCGAGGTCGCCGGCAGCGAGGTCCGTCAGGCGACCCTGCACAACCAGCAGGTGGTCAAGGCCAAGGGCGTGCTGATCGGTGACACCGTCGTGCTGCGGAAGGCGGGTGACGTCATCCCCGAGGTTCTCGGCCCCGTCATCGAGCTGCGCGACGGCACCGAACGCGAGTTCGTCATGCCCGTCGACTGCCCCGAGTGCGGCACCCCGCTCAAGCCCGCGAAAGAGGGCGACATCGACCTGCGCTGCCCCAACGCCGAGAGCTGCCCGGCGCAGGTGCGCGGGCGCGTCGAGCACATCGCCTCCCGTGGCTCGCTCGACGTCGAGGGCCTCGGTGAGGTCGCCGCCGCCGCGCTCACGCAGCCCGTCGAGCCGGCCACGCCGCCGCTCCGGACCGAGGCCGGCCTGTTCAGCCTGACGATGGCCGACATCTTCCCCGTCCGGGTCGTCGTGCGCGACGCCGAGACCGGCATGCAGAAGCTCGAGGCCGACGGGCAGCCGAAACTCGTCACCCCGTTCCGTCGCAAGCGCGCCAAGCGCGACGGCGCGTACGACCCCACCGCGGCCGAGTTCGCGGGCGACGAGACCTCGGTGCCGTCCAAGACGGCGATCGAGATGCTCGCCAACCTCGAGAAGGCGAAGACGAGCCCCCTGTGGCGCATCCTCGTCGGCCTCAGCATCCGGCACGTCGGGCCGGTAGCTGCTCGCGCGCTCGCGAACCACTTCGGCTCGCTCGACGCCATCCGGGCGGCTTCACGCGACGAGCTCGCGGCCGTCGACGGCGTGGGCGGCATCATCGCCGACGCGTTGCTGGCCTGGTTCGACGTCGACTGGCACGCCGAGATCATCGATCGGTGGACGGCCGCGGGCGTGCAGTTCACGACTCCCGGTCACCCCGGCCCGGGTGCGGCCGAGGCAGCAGGGGGCGTGCTCAGCGGGGTGACCGTCGTGGCGACCGGAAGCCTCGAGGGCTTCACCCGCGAGGGCGCACTCGAGGCCATCGTCGAGGCGGGTGGCAAGGCCGCCAGCAGCGTGAGCAAGAAGACCGACTTCGTCGCGGCCGGACCGGGGGCCGGCTCGAAGTTGACGAAGGCCGAACAGCTCGGGGTACGGATCATCGACGCAGAGCAGTTCGCTGTCCTCCTTAAGGAGGGCCCGGCGGCTCTCGTTGTCCCCCAGGTGGGGGACGAGGCTCCGTCTGATTCGTGATTTCCCTGGTCAGGGGCACTTTGCCTTCCTAAGATGTGAGGACGTGTCGTCCTCCAGCAGTAGGGAGCCGGGGTACAGGCACGTGACGAGGGGGAAGACCCGACGTGCTGTTCCTCGCTGCAGCAATGCTCTCTGCCTCGGTCCACCTCGCCGGGGTGGCCGATGCCCCGACCGTGCCTTCCGCGACGGTCCTGACGGTCGACCGCCCGGCAGCCGCGCCGCTCGTCGAGGCGTCCGTCCGCGACGTCCCCGGGCTCGCCCCGGTGCGGGACGGTCGGGCCGTGCCCGAGCTCGACGGCTGCCGAGGGGTCGAGGCGACCACGTTCTCGGCCGAGGCCTGCCTCGACCAGCTGGCCCGCGCCTCCTCGGCCGGGGTCGAGCGGTTCGCCGCGACGCTCGACGCCGACGGTGACGATGCAGCGGCACTCGTGGCAGTGGTCGGCGACCAGGTCCCACCCGAGGACGCGGCGGCCTGGTGGTCCGACCTGGATGACGGCCGGCGGATCGTCCTCGCGCACGCCGTGCCCGGCGTCGTGGGCAACCTCGAGGGCGTCCCGTACTCGGTGCGCGACACCGCCAACCGTCAGTTCCTGCGGGACGCCACCACGGCCGTCGCCGGGCGCATCGGCTCCGACGCCGAGCAACCGGAGGACCCCCGGCGCCTAGCGATGCTCGAGCAGGTGCGGGCGACCCTCGACGGCGCGACCCACGACGTGCCCTTCGCCGGGACGGCCGACCGGCACCTCGTCGCCCTCGACACGGTCCTGCCCGGTCGCGCGGCCGTCACCGTCGGCGACCTCGACACGGCCGACGACGTCAGCGTGCTCGTGCCCGGCATGCTCTTCACCGTGTCGGACCAGCTCGTCGACTGGACCAACACCGCCGGCGCCCTGCACGACGAGCAGGCCACCTGGGCGACGTTGCTGGGGCGCAGCGGCCCGGGCCCCGTGCCGACCGTCGCCGTCGTGGCCTGGATGGGCTACCAGACGCCCGACCTGACGAACTTCTACGACCTCGGTCTGGCCCAGCGGGGGGCCGCCCACCTCGAGGGCGCTCTCGAGGGGCTCGACGCGGCCCGGGCGGACGACGAACCGCGCGTGTCGGTCATGGCGCACTCGTACGGTTCGACGACGGCGACGATCGCCCTGTCGTCGGGCCGCGTCGCGGTGGACTCGCTCGTGCTGCTCGGGTCGCCCGGCAGCGTCGTGCCCGACGCGGGCGACCTGGCCGTCCGCGGAACCGACGTCTACGCGGCGGCCGGCAGCTTCGACCCCGTGGCGGGCAGCGGGTTCTTCGGGGCCGACCCGGCCACGGCGTCCTTCGGTGCCGTCGTGCTGCACATGGGCGGCGGCGCCGACACGGTGACGGGCCGTGCCCTGGCCGGGGCACTCGGCCACAACGACTACTTCCGCGCCGGCACCGAGTCGATGCGCAGCCTGGCCCTGATCGGGCTGGGTCACGGGGACCTCGTCGACGGTCGAGCCGGCGACCCCGGTCGGGGTGGGCCCGAGGCACCGGTCCTCACGCTGGTGCGCCCGCAGGACGTGTACTTCCGCGACTGACGGGCGCGACCGGCGTGACGCCGCCCGGCGGGGGCCGTCGATTTGGAGGCGCGGGCCGGGGCGGTCCAGAGTCGACCGGTGACCACGCCCCGCCTCCTCCGTCGGCCCCTCGAGCGTTTCCGCGACCAGCACCCGGTGCTGCGCGGCCTGCTCGCCTCGACGCTGGTCGGCACCGTCGGTCGGGGACTGTTCTTCACCCTGACGGTCATCTACATGACGCGGGTGGTCGGGCTCTCCGCCCTGTCGGTCGGTGCGGGGCTCACGATCGCGGGCGCCGTCGGGGTCGTCGCCTCGTTCGGCGGCGGCTACCTCGCCGACCGGGTGGGGGCGAAGCGGCTGCTCGTGGTCGCGACCGCGGTGATGGCCTGCGGCCTGCTCGGGTACGCCGTCCTCGACGGGTTCGCGTCCTACCTGGCGGTCGCCTGCGTCGTCGTGGGCAGCCAGGGCACGGCCCAGTCGGCGCGCTCGGCCCTGCTGGCCCGGGCGTTCGTCGGCCCGGCCAGGGTCTCGGCGCGCGCCACCATGCGGGTCGTGACCAACGTCGGCATCGCGATCGGAACGGCCGTGGCGGGCGTCGCGCTCGTGGTCGACGACGCCGTGGTCTACCGGGGTGCCCTCGTAGTGGGCGGCGTGCTGTTCCTGGCCAGCGTCGTCTGGATCGTGAGGGTGCCGTACGTCGATCCGGCTCCCGTGCCCCGCGTCCGTGGCGAGCGGGCTCCGGGGCGCTCGCCGCTGCGGGACCGGCGCTACCTCGCGGTCACCGTGCTCGGTGCCGTGACGACCGTGCAGTTCGGCCTGTTCGAGGTGGGCGTCCCGGTGTGGGTGACCCAGCACACCGAGGCGCCGGCGGCGGTCGTGTCGGTGCTGTTGCTGATGAACACGGCGATCGTGATCGCCCTGCAGATCCCGCTCTCCCGAGGGACCCACGACGTGGGAGGCGCGGGTCGCGCCAGTCTCGTCGGCGGGCTCCTCATGGTGGTCGCCTGCGCCCTCTGGGCCGCCGCCGCGACCGGGTCACCCGTCGTCGCCGTCGTCGTGCTGCTCGCGGCCGCCGCGGCTCATTCGCTCGCCGAGGTGCACCTGTCGGCCGGCGGCTGGGGGCTCGGCTTCGAACTCGCCGACCCCGAGAGGGCCGGTGCTTACCAGGGTGTCTACGGCACCGGGGCCGCGATCGGGGGAATGCTGGCGCCGGTCGTGGTGACGCAGACCGCGATCGGGCTCGGCGCCCCGGGCTGGATCGTGCTGGCCTCGGCGTTCGCCGCGGCGGGGACGGGGCTCTGGCTCGTGGCCCGCCGCGCAGCGGCCGGGGGCCCTGCGGCGGACCGGGGCCCCGGCGTCGGTGCCGCCCCGTAGAATCGTGCGGTACCCCCGCCGCGGTACCCCCGCACGACCACGTGAGAGAGAAGCATGTCCGAAATCACGCGCGAGCAGGTGCAGCACCTCGCCGGTCTCGCCCGCATCGCCCTCACCGAGGCCGAGATCGACACGATGACCGCCGAACTCGGCCACATCGTCGACAGCGTCGCCAAGGTCCGAGAGGTCGCGACCGACGACGTCCCCGCGACCAGCCACCCCATCCCGCTCGAGAACGTGTTCCGGCCCGACGTCGTGGGCGAGACGCTCACGGCCGAGCAGGCGCTGTCCGGCGCCCCCGACCACGACGGCTCGCGCTTCCGGGTGAGCGCGATCCTGGGAGAAGAGCAGTAGCCATGACCGACACCACCTCGCTCGTCCACCTGTCGGCCGCCGAGCTGTCGACCCGCCTCGCCGCCGGCGACGTGTCGTCGGTCGACGTCACGCGCGCCCACCTCGACCGCATCGAGGCGGTCGACGGCGACGTCCACGCCTTCCTGCACGTCAGCTCGGCCGCGCTCGACACTGCCGCCGACGTCGACCGTCGTCGTGCCGCGGGCGAGGCCCTCGGCCCGCTCGCCGGCGTCCCGATCGCCATCAAGGACGTGCTGTGCACGATCGACATGCCGTCGACCTCGGGCAGCAAGATCCTCGAGGGCTGGGTGCCGCCCTACGACGCGACCGTCGTCGCCAAGCTGCGCGCGGCCGACCTCGTCCCGCTGGGCAAGACGAACATGGACGAGTTCGCCATGGGCTCGTCGACCGAGTTCTCGGCCTACGGGCCCACGCACAACCCCTGGTCGCTCGACCGCATCCCCGGCGGGTCGGGCGGTGGCTCCGCGGCCGCCGTCGCCGCCTTCGAGGCGCCCCTCGCGCTCGGCAGCGACACCGGCGGGTCGATCCGCCAGCCCGGCGCCGTCACCGGCACCGTCGGGGTCAAGCCGACCTACGGGTCGGTCAGCCGCTACGGCGCGATCGCCCTGGCCAGCTCACTCGACCAGGTCGGTCCCGTCAGCCGCACCGTGCTCGACAGCGCCATGCTGCACGACGTCATCACCGGGCACGACCCTCGCGACTCCACCTCGCTGCGCGACGCCTGGCCGTCGTTCACCGAGGCGGCCCGCACCGGTCTCGCCGGCGGCGCCCTGAAGGGCGTCCGCGTCGGTGTCGTCCGCGAGCTGAACGGCGAGGGCTTCCAGGCCGGCGTCAAGACCCGCTTCGCGGAGGCCCTCGAGCTCATGAGCGCGGCCGGTGCCGAGATCGTCGAGATCTCTGCCCCCAGCTTCGAGCACGCGATCAGCGCCTACTACCTGATCCTGCCGGCCGAGGCGTCGAGCAACCTCGCCAAGTTCGACTCGGTGCGCTTCGGCCTGCGAGTCGTCCCCGAGGGCGGCGGCACCGTCGAGGACGTCATGGCCGCCACCCGTGAGGCCGGCTTCGGCCCCGAGGTGAAGCGCCGCATCATCCTCGGCACCTACGCCCTGAGTGCCGGCTACTACGACGCCTACTACGGCAGTGCGCAGAAGGTGCGCACCCTCGTGCAGCGCGACTTCGCGGCCGCGTTCGACCAGGTCGACGTGCTCGTCTCGCCATCGGCGCCCACCACGGCGTTCCGGCTCGGCGAGAAGATCGACGACCCGCTGGCGATGTACCTCAACGACATCACGACCATCCCCGCCAACCTGGCCGGCATTCCCGGCATCACGGTGCCGATGGGCCTGGCCGAAGAAGACGGTCTGCCGACGGGGCTGCAGTTCATGGCCCCCGCGCGCGGCGACGCCCGTCTGTACACCTACGGCGCCGCCCTCGAGCAGTTGCTCGAGCAAGGCTGGGGCCACACGCTCATCTCGCGCGCGCCCGACCTGAGCGCGACCGAGCAGACCGCCGCCACCGAGGGAGTCATCTGATGGCCAAGGCAGACCTGATGGACTACGAGAAGGCGCTCGAGCAGTTCGAGGTCGTCCTCGGCTTCGAGGTGCACGTCGAGCTCGCGACCAAGACCAAGATGTTCTCGGACGCCCCGAACTTCTTCGGCGGCGAGCCCAACACCAACGTCACCCCGGTCGACCTGGGCCTGCCCGGCTCGCTGCCGGTGGTCAACGAGCAGGCCGTGCGCTACTCCATCAGCCTCGGCCTGGCCCTGGGCTGCTCGATCGCCGAAAGTTCGCGCTTCGCCCGGAAGAACTACTTCTACCCCGACAACCCCAAGAACTACCAAGTCAGTCAGTTCGACGAACCGATCGCGTTCGAGGGCGAGGTCGAGGTCGAACTGCCCGACGGGACGGTCTTCGCCATCCCGATCGAGCGTGCCCACATGGAAGAGGACGCCGGCAAGCTGACGCACGTCGGCGGGTCGACCGGTCGCATCCAGGGCGCCGAGTACTCGCTCGTCGACTACAACCGTGCGGGCATCCCGCTCGTCGAGATCGTCACCAAGCCGATCATCGGCGCCGGCGCCAAGGGCCCCGAGCTCGGTGCGGCCTACGTCTCGACCATCCGCGACATCGTGCGGGCCCTGGGCGTCAGCGAGGCCCGCATGGAGCGCGGCAACCTGCGCTGCGACGCGAACGTCTCCCTGCGCCCGCACGGGCAAGAGAAGCTCGGCACCCGCACCGAGACCAAGAACGTCAACTCGTTCCGCTCCGTCGAGCGTGCCGTCCGCTACGAGATCCAGCGCCAGGCCGCGATCCTCGCCGCGGGCGGAACGATCACGCAAGAGACGCGCCACTGGCACGAAGACACCGGTCGCACCTCGGCGGGCCGCCCGAAGAGCGACGCCGACGACTACCGGTACTTCCCCGAGCCCGACCTGCTGCCCGTCGTCCCTCCGCGCGAACTCGTCGAAGAACTGCGCCTCGCCCTGCCCGAGGCGCCGGTCGCCCAGCGTCGCCGGCTCAAGTCCGAGTGGGGCTTCGCCGACCTCGAGTTCCAGGACGTCGTGAACTCGGGGCTGCTCACCGAACTCGTCGAGACCGTCGCCGCCGGTGCCTCGCCCCAGGCCGCCCGCAAGTGGTGGACCGGCGAGATCGCCCGCCTCGCCAACGCCCAGGGCGTCGAGGCCTCGAGCCTCGTGTCGCCGCTGCACGTCAGCGAACTCATCGCGCTCGTCGAGAGCGGCGAGCTGACCGACCGACTGGCCCGCCAGGTGCTCGAGGGCGTCGTCGCCGGCGAGGGCAGCCCGTCCGAGGTCGTCGAGGGCCGCGGCCTCAAGGTCGTCTCCGACGACGGCGCGCTGATCGCGGCGATCGACGAGGCCCTGGCCAGCCAGCCCGACGTGCTCGCGAAGATCCGCGACGGCAAGGTGCAGGCGGCCGGTGCCGTCATCGGCGCCGTCATGAAGGCCATGAAGGGCCAGGCGGACGCCGCGCGCGTCCGCGAGCTGGTGCTCGAGCGGGCGCAGGCCTGATCGACGTGACCACGGCCGCGGCAGGGTGCGGCGCACGATGAACCTCGTCGCGCGTCTGCGCCCCGCCGTGCCCGTGGCGGTCGCCCTCGTCGGCGTCCTCGTGACGTTGGCCGTCGCCTCGCGCGTCCTGCCCGGTCGGGTCGTGATGGTCCACCTCAGCGAGACCGGGGGGTCGGCGTTCGCGGCCAGCCGCGGCGACCTCGTCCTGCTCGGCGCCGTCCTCGTGGTCGGCATCGTCGTGACCTGGCTGGTCTCGGCGCTGTTCCTCGCGGTGACGCCCGTCCGCCACGTGCTCGTCCCGCACGCCGCGTTCTGGAAGAAACCGCCGAACCGGGCCGAGATGAGGCGCCGGTACGCGCGGTACCTCGCCGTGGCGACCAGCGCCTCCTTGTGGTTCGTCGCGGCGTTGTTCGTCCTCGCCATGGTCTCGCAGAGCGGGCCCCTCGCCGCGTGGTGGCTGCCGGCGGCCGTGTCGGCCGCGTACGTGCTCTTCGTCCTGGGTGGTCTGGTCTGGGTCTTCACCGCCGGGTTCACGCCGACCCCGGCGGGTGTCTCGGCCCGTGCGGCCGCGTCCGACCAGGAGGCGCGGGTCGCGTCGAGGCCGTCCGCTTCCGTCGTCGAGACCACCCGGTCCGGCTCGTCGGCGGCGCGTCCGCCGCGCGCGAGCCCGCGTCCGACGGCCGAGACCCCGCGGACCGGCACCGCGCCTCCTGCTCCGTCAGCCCGGCCGGGCCGTGCGCCCGGACGGCCCCAGACGCCGACCGGGGACGGCCCGCGCACGGGCCCGCCCCGCCCCTACCAACCCCGACCCCGCTCCGGAGGCCCCCGTGGATGACGACCGATACGGGGCCGACGTGCTCGCCGGCGACTGGAAGCGATCGTCGAAGCCCGCGCCGACGCCGACGGACGCCGTCCGCGACCTCGTGGTCGAAGAGGTCCGGTCGGGTTTCACCGGGGCGATCGTGCGCGTCGAGGCCGGCACCGTCGAGCTCGAGGACTGGAAGGGCCGGGTGCGGGCCTTCCCGATGACCGGGTCGTTCCTGATCGACGGCGCCCCCGTCGTTCTGCGGGTGCCGCGGGCGGCGCCGCAGGGCCGGGCACGCACGGCCTCCGGCTCGTTCGCCGTCGAGGGGGCGAAGGCCCGGGTCGCCCGTCAGAGCCGCATCTTCGTCGAGGGACGACACGACGCCGAACTGGTCGAGAAGGTCTGGGGCTCCGACCTGCGGGTCGAGGGCGTCGTCGTCGAGTACCTCGAGGGCGTCGACCACCTGGCCGACGTCCTGCGCGACTTCCGGCCGGGGCCCGACCGGCGGGTCGGCGTGCTCGTCGACCACCTCGTGCCGGGCTCGAAAGAGAGCCGTGTCGCCGAGGGCATCGCCCGCAGTCCGCTGGGTCGTCACGTGCTCGTCGTCGGGCACCCGTTCGTCGACGTGTGGCAGGCCGTCAAGCCGGCTCGGCTCGGCATCGACGCCTGGCCCGTCGTGCCCCGCTCGGTCGAGTGGAAGCACGGCGTCTGCGAGGCGATGGGCTGGCCGCACGACGACCAGGCCGACATCGCCCGGGCCTGGCAGCACATCCTGTCGCGCGTGCGCAGCTACGCCGACCTCGAACCGTCGGTGCTCGGCCGGGTCGAAGAACTGATCGACTTCGTCACGTCGGGTTGAGCCCGAGCATCGGCCCCGAGAGGCCGCTTCGGGACCACGATCCCCGGGAATCGCCCGGGCGTGTCGGCTCTCGGGCCGCTTTTCGCCCTAGATTCGAGGGCATGGCCGAGCAGATCGAGGGACGCGTCAGCGCTGCCGTCGACGCCTGGCTGCGCTGGCTGCCCCGATGGCACATCGGCACCGCCCGGGGCCGCACGCGACCCTGCCGGGTGTGCCTCGGATCGCCCGTGGCGACGGCCGCCGGTTTCGACCACGACGTCCCGCACGCCGTGCAGCACGCGCTGCTGAACCGGATGCGGCAGATCGTCGACGACGACGTCGACGAGTACACGGCCCGCAACCTGCCGCTCGTGACGCGCGAGCTGCGACTCGCCGAGGCCCAGGAGGCGCGGGGCTACCGACCCGAGCAGGGTCTCGACCCCGAGTTCCAGGGTCTCGACCTCGACCCCGAGCCCGAACCGGGTCAGCCGTTCCTCTTCACGCTCGCCGGTCTCGCGGGGATGCCCGCAGACGACGGCCTCGTCCCGCCCGACCCGACCGTCGCGGGTGGCGAACCCACGGGGCCGACCTCCGAGCCCGACCTCGGTGCCGCCTCCTTCGACGTCGAGGACCTCGACGGCTGGTTGTTGCCGCCCGACTCGGCGACGCCGAGCGACGCGCTCCCGCCGGTCGCGCCCGGCCCGGCGGTGCGATCGGAACACCAGCCCGAACCCGCCCCGCGAGCCGAGCCCGAGGCCGAGTACTCGGACGAGGCCAAGGCCGCCCTGCGACACGAGATCACCCTGGCCGGCGATCACGCGGAGGCCGTCGGCACGAGCCTGTGCCTGGCCCTCGTGCAGCACCGCCCTCGCATCGCCGAGGCGATCGACCGCCTCGTGGCCCCGCAGGTCGACGAACTGCTGGCAGAGTTGTCACGCGCACTCGAGCAGCCGCGGTCCCGCTGACACGGCACCGACCGCCCTGCGGCGGGTGCCGACGCCACGAGAGGACCCCGAGATGACCCGCCCCACCCCGACCGCGACCACGACGACCCGGCGACGGGACGCCGGCCGGGCCAGGTGGTCGATCGTCGTCGACCTCGTCGCCGTCCTGGCCTTCGTCGTGATCGGGCGTCGCAGTCACGCCGAGGGGCTCGACCTGCCCGGGCTGCTCGGCACCCTCTGGCCGTTCGTCGTCGGCGCGGTCGTCGGCTGGGTGAGCGTGGCGGGGGTCCGCTGGCCGTTGTCGGCCGTCCGGTCGGGCGCGGTCGTCTGGGTCTCGACCGCCGTGATCGGGGTGCTGCTGCGGGTGGTCGCCGGGCAGGGCGTGCAGCTCAGCTTCGTGGTCGTGACGATCGTGGTGCTCGGTGTGTTCCTCGTGGGCTGGCGGGCCGTGCTCGCCCTCGTGCGACGGGTGCGCGGCAGCCGGAGCTGAGTCCGCGGCGGCAGCCGGCGCGGGTCAGCTCCGGCGCTTGACGCTGTTGTCGAGGCTGGGTTCGTCGGTGAGCACGAGACCGGACGAGCTGTTCGACGAGGCCGTCAACTCGGTGAGCCAGTCGCGGTTGATCGACGGCACGCGACCGCCTGAGTACTTGAAGTAGAGGGGGATGCCGGCGTCCAGCCAGATGCTGCTGCGGCCGTCACCGACCTTCTGCGTGTCACGCCACGAGAAGAAGAACGACTCGCGTCGGCGCAGTTTGGTCGCGATGACGATCTGGAGGTGTTCGAGCACGCGGTCCTCGAACTCGACCTCGATGCCCGAGGTGCCGTAGATGAGCGATCCCATGGGGGTCCTGTTTCGTGAGTGTGTCCGGCGTCGGCAACGAGTCCGACACAGGTCAATGTACCTTGCGATCAGGTGTTCCCCGACAGTCGACCTGGTGACGGCGTTGTGGGCGGACGTGCAGGCTGCCCCGCCATACTCGGGGCTGCCGATCCGCTGCGCCCCCGAGCGCCCGACCGACCACCTGGGACCCATGACCTCGACCGCCTCCGTCCTCCGCGCCTCCTCGTCCTCGAGTCGGGACGTCGTCGCCGACCTCGACGGCCTCGTCGGGTTCGCCGCCCGCGTCATCGACGCCCTCGGCGAGTGGGGCGTCGCCCTGCTGACCTTCGTCGAGACGGTGTTCCCGCCGATCCCGAGCGAGATCATCCTGCCGCTGGCCGGGTTCCTCGCCGGCGCCGGGTCGATGAACATCGTGCTGTTGATCGCGCTGAGCACCCTCGGTGCCTACCTGGGCGCCCTCGTGCTCTACGGACTCGGGGCCGGTCTCGGCCTCGACCGCAGCATCCGGTGGCTCGCCAAGCTGCCGCTCGTCGACCGGCACGACTTCGAGCAGGCGGCCGGCTGGTTCGAGCGTCACGGGCGGTCGGCGGTGTTCTTCGGCCGGTTTATCCCGGGCGTGCGCAGCCTCATCTCGCTGCCCGCGGGGGCCGAGCGCATGCCCCTGCTGGTCTTCTCGATCTTCACCATCGTGGGCAGCGGCCTGTGGAACGGCCTGCTGATCGGCCTGGGCGCCGCCCTCGGCACCCAGTACGAGCTCATCGACCGGTACGCGAAGTACCTCGACTACGTCGTGTACGCGGCCATCGCGGGCGTCGTGGTGTTCCTCGTCGTCCGGTCGGTGCGCCGTCGTCGGGCCGGTGTCGACGACGCCTCGCGTGACGCCGTCGATCAGGACGTTCGCGGCTGACGCTCCGTCGCCGTCCAGGCGACAGGCCGGGTCGATCCGTACCGTGGTGGGCAGACCGACGTCGCGCTCCGCGTGCGGCACCGAGCACACGATCCGACAGGACACCACCATGGGATTCCTCGACCGCCTCCTCGGCCGCGAGCCGCAGCAGGGCCAGCCGCAGCAGCCCTCCGCTCCGCAGGGCTACCGGTACGGCCAGCAGAGCTACGAGCAGCCCGCCGCCCCGCAGCAGGGGTCCGACCAGCAGGGGTACAGCCAGTCGGGGTACGGCCAGCAGCCGCCGATCCAGTCCGCCGGCCCCGGCGGTGGGCCGGCCCGCAGCGAGGACGAGATCGCCGTCGAGCGGTACCGCTACCTGCTCAAGACCGCCCCGCCCGAGACGATCGAGCAGGTCCACGCCGAGGCGTTCGCGAAGCTCAGCCCTGAGCAGCGGCGCCTCGTCTTCGACCAGCTGACGGCCGAGTCGAGCCCCGGCGAGGCACCGCGCGGTGACGACGCCGGCTCGCTGGCCCAGGCGGCCACCCGCTCCGAGCTGCGTCGGCCCGGCACCCTCGAGCGCACGCTCGGCGGCGGTGCGACCGGCCAGCAGCAGGCCGGCCCGAACGGCCAGCCCGTCCGTCAAGGGCCCGGCATGGGCTCGATCATCGGCGGGTCGATCCTCGGCACGGTGGCCGGCTACGTGATCGGGTCGACCCTGATGAGCGCGTTCCTCCCCGACGCGGGCGCGACGGCCGACGGAGGCGCGGGCGACGACTCCGGCGCCGACCAGGGTACCGAGGGCGACGGGGGAGCAGACGGCGGCGCCGACGCCGGCACCGAGACGGCGAGCGACGGTGGCGGGGACTTCGGTGCCGACGGGGGTGGCGACTTCGGCGGGGGCTTCGATGACTTCGGTGGAGGCGACTTCGGCGGCGGCTTCGACATCTGACACCTGGGCGTCACCCGGGACGGACCCCTCGACGCGGACTACGGTCGAGGGTCCGCCCACCACCCGCCGTCAGGCCCCAGGGAGCACCATGACCAGCACCAGAGTCGCCGTCGTCACCGGAGGGTCCGCCGGCCTCGGCCGGGCCACCGTCCGAGAGCTCGCCGCGCGCGGGTGGGACGTCGCGGTGCTCGCCCGAGGCCAGGACGGCCTCGACGGCGCCGTCCGCGACGTCGAGGCCGCGGGGCGTCGGGCGCTGGGCATCTCCACCGACGTGGCCGATCGGGCCCAGGTCGAGTCGGCCGCCGACCGGGTCGAGGCCGAGCTCGGCCCCATCGACCTGTGGGTCAACGACGCCATGGTCGGCGTCTTCGGCGAGTTCCTCGAGACCGATCCCGACGACTTCGAGCGGGCGACGGCCGTCAACTACTTCGGCTTCGTCAACGGCACCCGTGCCGCGCTGTCGCTCATGGTGCCCCGCGACCGGGGCCACGTCGTCCAGGTCGGTTCGGCCCTCGCCCACCGCGGCATCCCGCTGCAGGCGTCGTACTGTGGCGCGAAGCACGCCGTGCAGGGGTTCACCGAGTCGGTCACCACGGAGCTGATCCACAACAAGAGCTCGGTGCGCATCAGCACGGTCGACATGCCGGCGCTCAACACGATCCAGTTCAACTGGGTGCGGTCGACGCTGCCCGAGCACCCCCAACCGGTGCCGCCGATCTTCGAGCCCGAGGTCGGGGCCCGGGCCATCGCTGACGTCGCCGACAAGCCGCGACGCCGCACCTGGCTCGGCGAGCCGACCGTCATGACGGTCCTCGGCAACCGCTTCGTGGCGAACTTCCTCGACGTCTACCTGGCCAAGAGCGGGTACTCGGGCCAGCAGGCGCCCGACAAGACCGAACCCATGCTGCCGGACAACCTCTACGAGCCCACGGCCGGCGACCAGGGTGCCCGGGGCATCTTCAGCGACCGTGCCCGCAGCACGAGCCCGCAGGTCTGGTACACCCGTCACCGCGCCCTGACCGTTGGCGCCGCACTCGGTGCCTCCGCGGCCGCCACCGCTGCCGTCGTGGGCCGGGTGACCCGGGGGCGTCGGGCATGAGCTCCGCGCCCGAGGTCGACGCCGTCGTCGTCGGCGCGGGCCCGAACGGGCTCGCGGCAGCCGTCGTGCTCGCCCGGGCGGGCCTGCGCGTCGAGGTCGTCGAACGCGCGGACACCATCGGCGGAGGTGCCCGGACCCAAGAAGCCACCCTGCCGGGGTTCCGACACGACATCTGCTCGGCCGTGCACCCCATGGCCCTCGCCTCGGGGTTCTTCCAACGCTTCCAACTCGACCGCCGCATCGAGCTGACGGTGCCCGAGATCTCGTACGCGCACCCGCTCGACGGCGGTCGGGCCGGCATCGCGTACCGCGACCTCGACCGGACGGCCGAGGGTCTGGGCAGCGACGGGGCCGCCTGGACGCGTCTGCTGCGAGGACTCGTGGAGCGCGAACCCCGCATGTCGAAGTTCACGATGCGCGAGCTCGTCCGGGTGCCGGACGACCCGGTGACCCTGGCCCGCTTCGGTCTGGCCGCCCTCTCACAGAGCGGCCCGTGGTGGAACGCCGGCTTCACGGGCGACGAGGCCCCGTCGATGCTCGCCGGCGTGATGGCCCACGCCATCCGTCCGATGCCCAGTCTCTCGACCTCGGCCGCCGGGCTCGTCCTGGCCGTCCACGCGCACGCGCGGGGCTGGCCCGTGCCGACCGGCGGCAGCCAGTCGATCGTCGACGCCATGGCCGACGACGTCCGGGCCCACGGGGGCACGATCACGACGGGCGTGGACGTCACGTCGATCGACGAGCTGCCCTCGGCGCGGGCGACGATCTTCGACACGAGCGCGCGCGCCCTCGCCGACATCGCGGGCAGCCGTCTGCCCGAACGGTACGAGCGCGCCCTCCGTCGCTTCCGGTACGGCAACGCGGCGGCCAAGGTCGACTTCGCCCTCTCGGGCCCCGTGCCCTGGGCGAACGAGGAGGCCCGGCGCAGCCCGACCCTGCACCTCGGGGGGACGCGGGCCGAGATCGCTTCGGGCGAGCACGACGTCGCGTCCGGCCGACACGCCCGCACGCCCTACGTGCTGGTCGCCCAGGCCGGTGTCGTCGACGGCACCCGCGCGCCCGAGGGGCAGCAGTCGCTCTGGGCCTACACGCACGTTCCCCGCGGCTCGACCGTCGACCAGACCGAGACCGTCATCGAGGGCATCGAACGCTTCGCCCCGGGCTTCCGGGACACGATCCTCGCGACGTACAGCCGCACGGCCGTCGAGCTCGAGCGGCACGACCCGAACTACATCGGGGGCGACATCGCCTCCGGGGCGCCGAGCGTCTGGCAGCTCGCGGCACGACCGACCCTGTCGACCGAGCCGTGGCGCACGCCGACCCCCGACCTCTACCTCTGCTCGTCGTCGACGCCACCCGGCCCGTCCGTCCACGGTCTCGGCGGGGCCTACGCCGCGCGCAGTGCGCTGAAGCACGAGTTCGGCATCGACCGCCTGCCCTACCTCGGCCTGGACGCCTGACCAGGCCCACCCGAGATCGGGCCGGCGCCCGACACCCGATGTGATCCACGCCCGGAAGGGTGCGTCAACGGGGTGCGCGGCTCGCGGGGATCATGCCAGGATCGACGGATGAGCACCACGCACCGCTTCATCGAGGCCTCGCCCCACGACGTCTTCGACGTGCTGAGCGACGGGTGGCTCTTCCCGAGCTGGGTCGTCGGGTCGGCGCGCATCCGCGAGGTCGACCTGACCTGGCCGAGCGTCGAGGCCACCATCCACCATTCGTTCGGCGTCTGGCCGCTGGTCATCGACGACGTGACGACGATCCTCGAGTGGGACCCTCCGGTCCGCGCCGTGTTTCACGCCAAGGGCTGGCCCATGGGCGAGGCCCGGGTCGAGATCGACGTCCGCAACCGCATGGGCGGCTGCTTCGTCACGATGACCGAGTACGCCGTCGCCGGCCCCGGCCGCCTGGTGCCGAAGCCCCTGATGGACCCTCCGCTGCACTGGCGCAACAAAGAGGCGCTGCAGCGTCTCGCCTGGCTGGCCGAGGGACGCGTCAAGGACCGCGTCTCGCCCAGCTGAACCGCGCCGCCTAGACCGATCAATCGACCGACCGACCGACCGCGTCGCAGGGGAGCGACCCGCGCCTCCTGACCGTCGTCCGGACGAGGAGGCGCGGGTGCGGTCTCAGCGCTCGGCGAGCGAGTCGCGCACCTTGCGCCGCAGCACCTTGCCGATCAGCGACCGCGGCAGGTCGTCGACGACGACGATGCGTCGCGGCACCTTGTAGGGCGTGAGGTGCTTGCGGGCGAACGAGCGCAGGGCCGCGACGTCGACGTGGGCACCCGGCTTGGTGACGATCGCGGCGGCCACCTGCTCGCCGCCGGGGGTCGGCAGGCCGACGACGGCCGCCTCGGCCACGCCCTCGAACCGGGTCAGCACCTCTTCGACCTCGGACGGCGAGACGTTGAACCCGCCGGTGATGATCAGCTCTTTGATGCGGTCGACGATGCGCACGAAGCCGTCGTCGTCGATGGTGACGATGTCGCCGGTGCGGAACCAGTCGCCGTCGACGAAGACCTCGCCCGATTCTTTCGGCTTGCGGTAGTACCCGCTGAACACCTGCGGCCCGCGGACGATCAGCTCGCCGCGTTCGCCGGCCGGCACGTCGACCGTGGGGTTCTCGGGGTCGACGACCCGCACCTCGGTGCCCGGCAGGGGCAGCCCGACCGTGCCCGCGCGACGCGTCGGCCCGACCGGGTTGGCCATGAGCACGGGCGAGCACTCGGACAGCCCGTAGCCCTCGACCAGCCAGCCGCCGGACTCGGCCTCCCACGGTTCGACGACGTCGGCCGAGAGGGGCATGGCGCCGGAGATCGCGACGTCGACGCCCTTCAGCGAGACGCCCGCGTCGAGCGCGGCTTTCTGCAGGCGCGCGTAGATCGGCGGCACGGCGGGCAGGAAGGTCGGCGGGTGCTTCTTCATCACCTTGAGCACGAGTGCCGGGTCGAACGCCGGGAAGAGGACGAGGCGGGCGCCCATGCTCATGGCGAAGGTGAGGCAGAGCGTGAGGCCGTAGGCGTGGAACATCGGCAGCACGGCGTAGACGACGCAGGTGCCGCGCTCGATCGTCGGCACCCAGGCCTGGGCCTGCGCGGCGTTCGACAGCAGGTTGTGGTGCGTCAGCTGGGCGCCCTTGGGCGTACCCGTGGTGCCGCTCGTGTACTGGATGACCGCGAGGTCGTCGGTGGTCGGTCGCGGGTGCTTCGCCTTGATGCGCGACGAGCCGACGATCTTCTCCCACGGGGTGGTGCCCGACACGGTCGTCGTCAGCCGCTCGCGGGACTCGCGGGCCTTCTTGATCGGCAGGGCCAGGGCGGCCCGCGTGGCGAACGGCATCGCCCGGGTGACGTCGACCGAGACGAGGTGCTCGACGGCGACGTCGTCGGGGAAGGCCTGGATCGTGTCGACCACCTTGTTCCAGGCGATGGCGACCTTCGCACCGTGGTCCTCGAACTGGTGACGCAGCTCGCGCGGCGTGTAGAGCGGGTTGTGCTCGACGACGATCGCCCCGAGGCGCAGCACCGCGTAGAACGCGACGACGTGTTGCGGACCGTTCGGCAGCACGATCGCGACCGTGTCGCCGTGCCCGACGCCGAGCTTGCGCAGCCCCTCGGCCGCCCGCGAGATCTGGTCGACGAGCTCGGAGTAGGTGGTCGTCGCCCCGAAGAACTCGAGCGCCACCGCCCTCGGGTACCGCGCGGCGGAGGCCTCGACCAGGTCGAGCAGCGAGCCGTCGACCGGTTCGAGGTCGTGCGGCACGCCGGGTGCGTAGGAGTCGAGCCAGGGACGAGCGCTGTCGGTGGTCACCGGGCCACTCTATCGACCGCCGGGCGTACCCCGTCGGCTCGACGCCGCCTGGCAACCTGACCGTGGACGAGGAGGCGCGGCGCAGCATGGTCCTCGACATCACGGAGAGAGGAACGACACATCGTGAGCAAGGTCTGGTTCATCACCGGTGCATCCAAGGGCTTCGGCCGCGAGTGGGCCGAGGCGGCCCTCGAACGCGGCGACCAGGTCGCGGGCACCGCACGGAAGATCGACGACGTCACGCCCCTGGTGGACGCGTACGGCGACTCCTTCCTGCCCCTCCAGCTCGACGTGAACGACCGTGCGGCCGACGTCGCCGCGGTCCGGCAGGCCGCCGAGCACTTCGGCCGCCTGGACGTCGTCGTGAACAACGCCGGCTTCGGCCACTTCGGCATGATCGAGGAGATCACCGAGGACGAGGCCCGTGCCCAGCTCGAGACGAACCTGTTCGGTGCCCTCTGGGTGTCGCAGGCCGCGCTGCCGATCATGCGCGAGCAGGGATCGGGCCACATCGTCCAGGTGTCGAGCATCGGCGGCATCAGTGCCTTCCCGACCGTCGGCATCTACCACGCGTCGAAGTGGGGCCTCGAGGGCTTCAGCCAGTCGCTGGCCCAAGAGGTCGCGGGCTTCGGCATCAAGGTGACCCTCGTCGAGCCCGGCGGCTTCTCGACCGACTGGTCCGGCCCGTCCGCCTCGCGCAGCGACGAGCTCGAGGCCTACGCCGAGGTGCGCGAGGCCGCGTCGAAGCGTCCCTCGGCCGCCGATCCCGGTGACCCCACGGCCACCCGCTCGGCGATCCTCAAGGTCGTCGACGCGGACGAGCCGCCGCTGCGCATCTTCTTCGGCAAGGCACCGCTCGAGATCGCCACGAAGGACTACGAGTCGCGTCTGAAGACGTGGAACGACTGGCAGCCCGTCTCGATCGAGGCGCACGGGAACTGACGCCCGCCCCGACACGCACGCCGCGCCTCCTGCCCCCGCCCCGGGACGCAGGAGGCGCGGCTGCGTCCGCGGGGTCTCGCGCCCGGCGTCCGCCGCGAGCGTCCAGCTACCGCGGCGCATGATCGAGGCATGCCCGCTCTGACCGAACCGCTCCGCGCCCGCCTGCAGTACACCTTCAACGGGCAGTACACGGGCACGCCCGAGTGGGTCACCGACCTCGAGAAGGGCGACGACGAGGGGTTCTTCCTGCCGGGCTCGGCGGTGTGGGCCGTCCACGGTGCCATGTCGACCATCCCGGCCGGCGTGCGGGCCCTGCTCGTCCAGGCGCTGCACCCGGGAGCGCTCGCCGGCGTGCACGACCACTCGCGCTTCCGTGAGGACCCGCTCGGTCGCCTGGCCGGCACCATCCGTTGGATCTACACCGTCTCGTACGGCAGCCGCGAGGCCGCCACCCACGCGTCGAACTGGGTGTCACGCCTCCACACGAAGGTCGTCGGCACGTACGACGACCGGAACGGCGTGAGCCACGACTACGCCGCCAACGACCCCGAACTGCTCAGCTGGGTGCACATGGCCTTCGCCGACTCGTTCCTCGCCGCCTACCTCGAGTGGGGCCGTGAGCCGATCCCGGGTGGGCCCGACGCCTACGTCCGCGAGTGGGCGACGGCCGGCGAGCTGATGGGCGTACCGAACCCGCCGCACAGCGTCGCCGAGATGCAGCAGCAGCTCATGGACTTCGACCGCCGAGGCGTGCTCGAACGCACGGCCCGGACCGACGACGTCGTGAAGTTCATCAAGCGCCCGCCTCTCTTCCCCGCGCTCAAGGTCGGCTACCCCGTGCTCTTCAACGGCGCGGTGGGCACCCTGCAGCCGCGCTTCCGTGAGCTGCTCGGGCTGCGCGCGCCGCACGTCGGGCCGATCGACCTGCCCACCCGGGGGCCGGCCCAGGCCATGCTCGCCGGTGTCGGGGGAGTCCTCGGCAAGCGACCCGTCGCCGAGGAGCACGCCCTCGCGCGGCTCGACCGCATCGGGTGGACGGCCGCCTGACGCGTGGCCCGGCGCCGTCGGGCCGCGACCCGGCGGCCCCCTGACCGGGGAGGGCGGGGCCGGGCGGCCGCTGGCAGGATGAGCCGGTGACCGACACCAGCCCCCTCGCCGACGCGACCGACGAGGGCGAGGCGACCCGCGCCTCCTCGGCTCGGCGGGGTTCGACGGGACGGTGGCTGCTCGAGTTGTTGGCCATCGTGCTGGTCGGGCTGTTGCTGTCGTGGGGCGTCCGCACCTTCCTCGTGCGCAGCTTCTCGATCCCGTCGGGGTCGATGGAGCAGACCCTGATGATCGGCGACCGGATCATCGTCAACGAGCTCGCTCCGAGCGTGATGCCACTGCACCGCGGCGACATCGTCGTGTTCGAGGACCCGGGCGGGTGGCTCGGCTACGGCGACGACGCCGGGCAGGACCTCGTCAAGCGCGTCATCGGGCTGCCGGGCGACCACGTCAGCTGCTGCGACGCGGACGGTCACGTGCTCGTGAACGGCCGGCCCCTCGACGAGCCGTACCTCGTGCTCGCCGACGGCGGCCCCCGGGCCTCGGCCACCGACTTCGACGTGACCGTGCCCGAGGGTGCCCTCTGGGTGCTCGGCGACAACCGCGACCGCTCGGCGGACTCGCGCGCCCACCAGACCGGGCCCTACGCGGGCTTCGTGCCCGTGGACGACGTGATCGGACGGGCCTTCGTGATCAGCTGGCCGATCGACCGGTGGCAGCGGCTCTGACCCCGCCGGCCGGGCCAGCCGACCGGGCCCAGCGGCAGGACCCGCCCCGGGGCTCAGCCCGCGGCGATGAGCCGGTCGCGCACCTCGCGACGCAGCACCTTGCCGATCAGCGACTTCGGCAACTCGTCGAGCTGCACGACCCGACGGGGCACCTTGTAGGCGGCCAGTTGGCCGCGTGAGGCGTCACGGATGGCCTCGGCGTCGAAGGAGGCGCCCGGTTCGAGCACGACGGCCGCGACGACGTCCTCGCCGCCGCCCGACCGGGGCAGGCCGACCACGGCGACCTCGGCCACGCCGGGGGCGTTCCGCACGGCCTCCTCGACCTCGGAGGGGGCGACGTTGAAACCACCCGTGACGATGAGCTCCTTGATGCGGTCGACGATCGTGACGTAGCCGTCCGCGCTCATCGTGACGATGTCGCCGGTGCGGAACCAGCCGCCCTCGAGGAACGCCTCGGCGGTCTCGTCGGGGCGGTTCCAGTAACCGCGGAAGACCTGCGGTCCGCGCAGCAGCAGTTCACCCGCGGCCCCGGCGACGACCGGCCGGCTCGGGTCGGGGTCGTCGCGGTCGACGACCATCGCCTCGGTCGACGGGAAAGGCACGCCGACGGTGCCGACGCGGCGGGTCGGCCCGATCGGGTTGCCCAGGGCGACCGGCGAGGTCTCGGTCAGGCCGAAGCCCTCGACGAGCATGCCGCCCGTGACGCCCTCCCAGGCCTGGACGACCGCGGTCGGCAGGTTCATCGCGCCCGAGATGGCGAAGCGCGCCGACGACAGGTCGACGCCGCGCTCGCGGGCCGCGTCGGCCAGGCGCTGGTAGATCGGGGGCACGGCCGGCAGGAAGGTCGGCGGGTGCTTTTTCGCGGCCTTCAGCACGAGGTCGACGTCGAACTTCGGGAAGAGGACGAGGCGTGCCCCGATGCTCATCGCGAAGGTGAGGCAGAGCGTGAGGCCGTAGGCGTGGAAGAACGGCAGCACGCCGTAGACGGTCTCGTCACCGTCGACCAGGCCGGGCACCCAGGCGCGGCCCTGCGCGGCGTTGCTGCGCAGGTTGCGGTGCGTCAGGATCGCGCCCTTCGGCGACCCCGTGGTGCCGCTGGTGTACTGCAGCAGGGCGATGTCGTCGACGTCGGGGCGCGGGTGCTTCTTGCGCAGCGGACGGTTCGCCAGCAGGCCCTGCCAGGTGACGTCGCCCTCGGCTCCGTCGGTCAGGGCCGCGCGACTCTTCTTCGCCGCGGGCACCGGCAGCTTGAGGGCGACGCGCGTGCCGAGCGGCATGCCCTTCGTCACGTCGACCGAGACGACGGTCGAGAAGCCGATGTCGGCGGGCAGGGAGCGCAGCCGGTCGACCAGCTTGTCCCACGCGATGGCGATCGTGGCGCCGTGGTCCTCGAAGAGGTGCCGCAGCTCGCGGTCGGTGTAGAGCGGGTTGTGCTCGACCACGACGGCGCCCAGGCGCAGCACGGCGTAGAACGCCACCACGTGCTGCGGGCTGTTCGGCAGGATCAAGGCGACCCGGTCGCCGCGACCCACGCCGAGCCTCCTGAGGCCCTCGGCCGCGCGCGCGACCTGGTCGCCCAGGTCGCGGTAGCTGGTCTCACGACCGAAGAACTCGAGGGCCGGCTTCTGCCGGTACGTCGACACGGCGTCGTCGATGAGGTCGACGAGGCTGCCCGTCACGGGCTCGATGTCGTCGGGGACGTCGGGGGCGTAGCTGTGCAGCCACGGGCGATCGATCGGGGCGGTCATGCCACCACCTTGGCAGGGTCGGGTGATGAACCCCCGGGAGGCGCGGGTCGCGTCGCCGGGTACGCCCCCCCGTGGGGCTCGCGCCGGGACGGTGGGCCCGCGCCGCCTCAGCGGGCGTCGCGCCCGGTGAGGGCGAGCAGGCGGATGCGCAGCGGGGCGTCGTCGTCGACCGGGACGGGCGAGGCGAACAGGCCGGAGGCCTCGAGCGCGTCCTTCTGCGGCGCGAACACGCCCCAGACGGCCTCGACCAGCGCGTCGTCGAGTTCTTCGTCGGTGCCCACGGCGCGGGCGAGGTCCCAGGTGTGGATCGTGACGTCGGCGACCTGCTCGGCGAGGTACTCGTGCACGGGCACGACGTCGGCGCTCAGCCGCACCTCGGCGTGGGGGTCGGCCTCGCTCCAGGCGGCGGTGGCCGCACTCGACCACCGGTGCCAGGCCTCGACGAGGTCGTCGCCGAGCGGCTCGATGGAGTTCTCGGCCTCGGCGGGGTCGCCGCCCTCGAGCAGCAGCGGCACCCACTGCTGCTCGCGCGTCACGTGCCGCACGAGGTCACGCACCTTCCACTCGGTGTCGGGCGTCGGGGCGTCCCAGTCGGCCACGGCCTCGACGCGGCGGGCGAACTCGTCGTGGGCGGTCTTCTGCAGGGTGATCCAGTCGACGGTCATCGGGAGTCCTCTCGGGGTGGGGCGGTGGCTCTCGGCGTCAACCGGGGACGTCGCCAGGTTGTTCCTGAGGCTAGTGCGCTCGCCGTGTCCGTTCGGCGGTCTCCGACCCTGTCGCGGCAGGGAGGCGCGGGGTAGGTTGGGCGCATGACCCTCGGCCTCTCGATGCTGGCGCCCCTCGCGGCGTTCGTCGAGGCCGTGCTCTCGTCCGGCGGGGCGCCGCTGTCCGCGGTCGTGCTCGTCGGCCTGCTCGGCGCCGCCACCGCGGTGGTCGCGCTCGGCGTCGCCCGTGTGGTGCTCACGCTCTGCGGGCTGGCCGGTGCGGTGCCCGAGGCGACGCTCCGTGAAGAAGCCGGCACGCGCCTCCTCGTCTGGCGACGCGACCCCGACGCCCGCGGGCACGTGCGGTCCCGGGCTCCCGGGCGGGCCGTCCCGGCCGCCTGAGCGCACCAGCGCCTTCGTCGATCCGACATCCGTGTCGATCCGACGCCTGCGTCGATCCGACGCCCCCGGCGGCCAGAAGACACCCATCGTCTCTCTGACCGAGGAGTCCTCATGGACCTGTCCACCTTCCCCCCGATCGCCGTCGTCCTCGGCGGCTTGCAGTCGCTCGTCACCACCCTCGGCGTGCTCGTCGAACCCGTGGCCGGGGCGTCGGCCGCCGCCGTCGGCGTCGTGTTGCTCACCCTGCTCGTCCGCCTCGTGCTCGTGCCGGTGGGCGTCTCGCAGGTGCGCGCCGAGATCGCCCGCCGTCGACTCGCCCCGGCGATCGCCGACCTCACCCGCCGGATCACCGACCCCGAGGCCCGGAGCAAGGCGCTCATGGCGCTCTACGCCTCCGAGAAGGTGTCGCCGCTGGCCGGCTGCCTGCCGACGCTCGCGCAGGCCCCCGTGCTCACGGCCGTCTACTCGCTGTTCGCGCACTCCGAGATCGCCGGTCACGCCAACACCCTGTTGACGCACACCCTCGGCGGAGCGGCGCTCGGGGCGAACCTCTTCGTCACGCTCGGGACGGGGCTCGCGGCGGTCTGGCCGTACCTGGTGCTGCTCGTGCTGCTCGCGATCGTCGTCGAGCTGAGCCGGCGCGCCACGCTGCGCTTCACCGGGCCGGCGACCGTCGCGACGGCGGGGCCCGGCCAGGAGGCGCTCCCCGGCATGGCGGGCGTGCTGCGCTGGTTGCCGTTCGTCAGCGTGCTGTTCGCGGCGTTCGCGCCGCTCGCCGCCGCGCTCTACCTCGTGACGAGTGCGGCCTGGACGCTGGGGGAGCGCGCGGTGCTGCGCCGAGTGCTCGCGCGGTGACGCGGAAGGGCCCGCCCTCGCCGTGCGAGAGCGGGCCCTTCGGGGTGCTGCTGCCTACGCGGCGAGCGTGAACTGGATCTCGAGCGTGACGGTGACGTCGTTGCCGAGCGTGAAGCCGCCGGCCTCGAGGGCGGCGTTCCAGGTGACGCCGAACTCGGTGCGGTCGATCTTGGTCGTGGCCGAGAAGCCGAGCTTGGTCTGGCCGTAGCCGTCGACGACGAGGCCGCCGAACTCGCTCTTCAGGGTGACGGGCTTGGTGACGCCGCGCAGGGTCAGGTCGCCGTGCACGAGGAACGCGTCGTCGCCCTTCTCCTCGATGCTGGTCGACACGAAGGTCATCTTGGGGTGCTCTTCGGCGAGGAAGAAGTCGCCGGTCTGCAGGTGACCGTCGCGGTCCTTCTGGTTGGTGTTGACCGAGGCCACGTCGATCGAGGCGGTGACCTTCGAGGCGGTGTGGTCCTCGGCCGTGACGAGCGAGGCGTCGAAGGACTCGAACGAGCCCTTGACCTTGCTGATGGCCAGGTGGCGGACGCTGAACGAGACCTCGCTGTGCGTGGGGTCGAGGTTCCAGGTGCCGGCGGGGATCTTCTCTGCGGTGATGGTCATGGTGTTCTCCTGAATCTGTGAGGTCGAGGTCGAGGTCGATGACGTGTCATCGAAGCTGGTACGAGTATATGCAAGCGCATCCAGCCGGACAACATTCCCGGGGTGTCCGGAAGATGTCGAGGGGGTGTCGGCCGGGCCGAGGTCGGGCCGGCCGCGGGGTCACGCCGGGCGACGCTCGGGCGAGACCGTCTTGCCCGGGTCCTTCTCGGCGAGGTCGCCGAGCGCCTCGTCGATGCGGGCCATGACGTCGGCCGGCAGCACCACACCCGCCGCCTTGACGTTGTCGGCCACCTGCTCGGGGCGCGAGGCCCCGATGATCGCGGACGCCACGTTGTCGTTCTGCAACACCCACGCGATGGCCAGCTGGGCCATCGAGAGGCCGAGGTCGGCGGCGATCGGCTCGAGCTTCGCGACGCCGGTGAGCACCTCGTCGGTGAGGAAGCGCTTGATCGTGTCCGCGCCTCCCTTGTCGTCCGTCGCCCGGCTGCCCGCGGGCAGCTCGGCTCCCGGCTTGTACTTGCCGGTCAGAACGCCCTGGGCGACGGGCGACCAGACGATCTGGCCGAGGCCGTGCTGCTTGCTCGCCGGCACGACGTCGGACTCGATGACGCGCCAGAGCATCGAGTACTGCGGCTGGTTCGAGATCAGCTGCACACCGTGCTTGACGGCGAGCTCGTGGCCGGCGCGGATCTGCTCGGCTGTCCACTCGCTGACGCCGATGTAGAGGGCCTTGCCGGCACGGACCACGTCGGCGAAGGCCTGCATGGTCTCTTCGAGCGGGGTCTCGTGGTCGTAGCGGTGGGCCTGGTAGAGGTCGACGTAGTCCGTGCCGAGGCGGCGGAGCGACCCGTCGATCGACTCGAGCACGTGCTTGCGGCTGAGGCCGACGTCGTTGTGCCCGCGGGGGCCGGTGGGCCAGTAGACCTTCGTGAAGATCTCGAGGCTCTCGCGACGCTCGCCCTTGAGGGCGTCGCCGAGGACCTGTTCGGCCGCCGTGTTCGCGTAGGCGTCGGCGGTGTCGAAGGTCGAGATGCCGGCGTCGAGGGCCGCGCGGACGCACTGCGTCGCCACGTCGTTCTCGACCTGGGACGCGTGCGTCAGCCAGTTGCCGTAGGTGATCTCCGAGATCTTGAGTCCGCTGTCGCCGAGGTGTCTGAATTCCATGACCCCACGCTACGCGTCACGGCGGACGGGGCGAAGGGATGTACGGCCGACTCGGAAGGCGTACAGTGACGATTCATCAGATCATGTCCCCCACCTGGGGGACATGATCCGTCGGACGTCGCGGTCCCACCCGGGGGCGGGCGTCCGGAGCTCCCGCTGACCCGACCCGACTGGAGCACCACCGTGACCTCCGCCCCGCCCCTCGCGGCGCCCGGCCCCGTCCTCACGCCGACGCTGCCCGCGACGCCCACGCCGTTCGCGCCGAACCGCGGCGGCCTGCCCGCCGGCCCGGTGGAGAACGCCTCGGCCGCCCTGCCGTGGGCCGACTGGTCGAGCCTGCAGTGGGCCGGCTTCCTGCTCCTCGCCGTGCTCGTCGCCCTGGTCCTGCTGGTGTCGATCCGTCGCATCGTGCACAGGCTCCACCTCGTCCGCGAGCAGGAGGAACTCGGCCACCGCGACCTCGACGGCCCGGTGCTGCCCCCGGCGCACGCCTTCACCGCGCTGGTGCCGGCGCGTGGTCCGGCCGGGCTGGCCGTCACCCTCGACCTGCTGGCGAGGCAGCAGCACCCCGACGTGCGCGTCCTCGTCGTCGTCCATCCGGACGACACCCTGACGCTCGACGTCGCGACCTCCGCCGTGCGGCGTCACCCCGGGCGCGTCCAGGTGGTCCGAACCGGGTCCTCCGCCGGGCGTCCGCCCGCGGTCGCCTCGTCGCTCGTCGACGCGCTCGCCGAGGTCGGTGACGGCGTGATCGGCGTCTTCTCGGCGGGCGACCGGCCGCACCCCCGGCTCTTCGCCCTCGTCGACTCGGTTCTCTCCCGAACGGACGCGGACGCGGTCCAGCACGCCAGTCGGCCGGCGCTCGAGGCGACGCCCTGGTGGGCGCCCCGGGCGGCCGTCGACCGGTGGTGGTGGTCCCGGTCGGTGGTCCGCTCGCACGGCCGAGCCGGCTTCGTGCCGCTGTCGGACAGCACGCTCTTCGTCCGTCACTCCTGGCTCGCCTGGTCCGGCGGCTGGGATGCGACCCGTGTCGCGGCGGGCCTGGACCTCGGCGTCCGCATGACGGTGGCCGGGGCCCGCGTCGTCATCGCGACCTCGCCCGAGACGACCACCGTCGAGCGTTCGCCGGGCGGGCTGCGCGACCTGGCCCGTGCCCGGGCGACGTGGGTCCGCGGCTGCCTGCAGGTGCTCGGCCAGGGCGACTGGCGTCGGCTCCGGCCGAGAGCGCGCCGTCGTGCCCTCGGTGTGCTCACCGAGCCGCTGCTGGACGCCGGCGTGACGATCGTGACGGCCGTGGCGCTCGTGTCGACGGTCCTGGTCGGCGCGCCCGCCCTCGTGATCGCGCTCGCGGCGGTACCGCTGCTGCCCTGGCTGCTCTCGCAACTCTTGGACGTCGGGGGCACGACGGAGGCGGCCGCGGAACAGGGGCGGCGGGCGACGGGTCGGGAGCGCCTCCTGGTCGTCGTCGGTTCGGTGCCCGACCGGCTGGTCACCGTCGTCGCCGTCGCGGCGGCGGTCGGGGTGGAGCTCGCGGCCGTGCGGCCGAGGGTCGAGGGTCCGTCTGCGTCGAGCGAGCCGATCCGTGGCGGTCGACCCGTCGGGGTCGACGAACCCGCCCCCGGATGAACGGCAGATGTCGGCTCTCTGGCAGTTGGCCCTGATGTGCGTACCCCGACCAAACCGATTCCCTGATGCCCCCCGAACCGGTGTCATGCCCGAACCCGAGTACCCCGTTCAGGGGGCACGTCCCGACCGTGCCGCCTCGACGAACCCGACACCACCCCTGCGCCTCGTCGCCCGGGTGAGAGAACTCGCGACCTTCGGCGCCGTGGGCGGCATCGCCTTCGTCGTCGACGTCGGCGTGTACAACCTGTTGCGCGCCACCCTGCTCGACGACAAGCCCATCGGCGCCAAGGTCGTCTCGGTGCTCGTCGCCACGGCCGTCGCCTGGCTCGGCAACCGCTACCTCACCTTCCGTGAGGGCCGCAACCAGGCCGTCGTCCGCGAGGCCGTCACCTTCGGCCTCGTCAACGTGGGCGGCCTGCTCATCGCCTCGGCCTGCCTGTTCGTCTCGCACTACCTGCTGGGCTTCACCAGCCAGCTCGCCGACAACGTGGCGGCCAACGGCGTCGGCCTCGTGCTCGGGACGGCCTTCCGGTACCTGGCCTACCGCCACCTCGTCTTCCGCGGCTCGCCCGCGGTCACCACCCCGGCCGACACCCCCGACGCGTCGGCCGCGCTCGCCACCGTCATCGGCCCCGGGCCGAGCGACGACCCCACCCGACAGAACACCACGCAGACCCACCTGCACCCGACCCACTGACTGGAGAGTGATCCTGTGTCGACTGACCCGACCCAGATCCCGACATCACATCTCGCAGCAGGCGAACCCGCGCCGCTGCTCACCCCGCAAGCCCCCGCCGACCCGTCGCAGGTCGTCCCGAACCGTGGCTCGACCGGCGCCGCCGAGTCGATGATCGGCTTCCAGTTGCCCGACTGGTCGCCCCTCGAATGGATCGGCTACTCGTCCCTGATCGTCGTGACGATCCTGCTGACCGCCGTCGCCGTGTCGACCCTCTGGTGGATGCTGCACGCCTGGCGGTCGAAGGACAACCTCGACGACAGCCAGTTCAGCGAGAACCCGCTCGACGCCGCCCACTCGTTCACCCTGCTCGTCCCCGGCCGGCACGAGGAGGAGGTCATGGGCCAGACCCTCGACCGTCTCGCCCAGCAGGACCACCCCGACTTCGAGATCATCGCCATCGTGGGCCACGACGACCCCGGCACCGAGCGGGTCGCCCGCGAGGCCGCGGCCCGTCACCCCGAGCTCATCCGCGTGGTCGTCGACTCGAGCGTGCCGAAGAACAAGCCCAAGGCGCTGAACCTGGCGTTGCAGTCGTCGCGCGGCGAGATCGTCGGCGTCTTCGACGCCGAGGACGAGGTGCACCCCCGCCTGCTGACGCTCGTCGACTCGCGGTTCACCGAGACCGACGCCGACGTGGTGCAGGGCGGCGTCCAGCTGATGAACTTCCAGAGCAGCTGGTGGAGCCTCCGCAACGTGCTCGAGTACTACTTCTGGTTCCGATCGCGCCTGCACTTCCACGCCAAGGAGAAGTTCATCCCGCTCGGCGGCAACACCGTCTTCGTGCGCAAGGACTGGCTCGACTGGTCCGAGGGCTGGGACGCCGAGTGCCTCGCCGAGGACTGCGAGCTCGGGGTCCGCCTCTCGAGCGCCGGGGCCAAGGTCGTCGTGGCCTACAGCCCCGAGGTCGTCACCCGCGAGGAGACCCCCGGCACCTTCGTCTCGCTGCTGAAACAGCGCACCCGCTGGAACCAGGGCTTCATGCAGGTGTACGGCAAGGGCGAGTGGAAGAAGCTGCCCCGCCTGCGCCAGCGCCTCATGGCCCGCTACCTACTGACCATGCCGTTCATCCAGGCCGCCACCGGTCTGCTGATCCCGGTCTCGATCATCCTGATCCTGACCACCAAGGTGCCGACCGCCATCGCGCTCGTGTCGTTCGTGCCCCTGGCGCCGACGCTCGTGCTGCTGGCCGTCGAGTTCACCGGACTGCGCGAGTTCGGGCGGGTCTACGGCCAGAAGGTCCGGGCCCGGGACTACTTCCGTCTCGTCTGGGGTCTGCTGCCCTACCAGATCTTCCTCGCGCTGGCTGCGGTCCGGGCGGTCTTCCGCCAGCTGAAAGGCCTCAACGCGTGGGAGAAGACCGAGCACACCGGAGCGCACCGCGACGAGGTCGCGACGACCCCCGAGGAGGCGCCCCGCGCCTCCCAGCAGGAGCCCGCCATGGCCATGACCGGAGGTGACCGATGACCAGCACGCTGAACCGCCCCCGAGCGGCCGACACCACCGTGTCGAACGGTCCGGGCACCCCCGTGGTCCCCACCAAGGACCCGCGGCGCTCCGAGCCCGCGTCGTGGTTGCGTCGGCACGGCGCGAGCCTCGCCTGGCTGCTGCCCGTCCTCGCGATCGCCGCCGTCGTCATGGCGTTCAACATGGACGGCTCGCCTCAGCGCATCGACGACGAGGGCACCTACGCCGCCCAGGCCTGGGCGATCCAGAACCTCGGCGAGATCACCCACTACACCTACTGGTACGACCACCCGCCCGTCGGCTGGCTGCAGATCTCGGCCTACACGGCCCTGACCGGTGCCTTCTCGCGGTACGACGTCGCCGTGCTCGCGGCTCGTGAAGCGATGCTCTTCTTCACGGTCGTCTCGGTCGCACTCGTCTGGCTGCTCGGCCGCAAGCTCGGCCTCAGCCGTCCCGCGGCCGCCGTGGCCGGTCTCGTGTTCGCCGTGTCGCCGCTGGCCCTGCAGTTCCACCGCACGGTCTACCTCGACAACGTCGCCACCCCGTGGCTGCTCGCCGCGTTCGTCTTCGCCCTGAGCAAGAGGTACCAGCTCGCCGGCTTCGCCGCGGCCTCGCTGTCGTTCGGCATCGCGGTGCTCTCGAAGGAGACCTACCTGCTCGCGCTGCCCTTCCTGGCCTGGATGATGTGGCGTGGGGCCGACAAGTCGACCCGTCGCTACACGCTGTCGATCGCGGGCAGCCTGCTCGTGCTCGTCGGCCTCGGCTACGTCGCGCTCGCCGCGGTGAAGGGCGAACTGCTGCCCGGCGCCGGCCGGGTGAGCCTGCTCGAGGGCATCCAGTTCCAGCTCGCCACCCGCGAGGCCAGCGGCTCGGTCTTCGACACCGGCAGCCTGTTCTTCGCGACGGTGTCGCAGTGGTGGCAGCTCGACCAGGTGCTCATCGTCCTCGGCACGCTCGCCTCGATCGTGGCGGTCTTCATCAAGAAGGTGCGCCCGCTCGGCGTGATGATGGTCTTCCTGATCGCGTTCATGTTCCGCCCCGGCGGCTACCTGCCGGTGCCCTACGTGATCATGCTGCTGCCGTTCGCGGCGCTGCTCGTCGCGGCCGTCACCGACCACGCCGTCAAGGCGTTCCGTGCCCGCCGGGCCGGCGCGATCTCGACCGCGGCCACCCGCACGGGCTCGGTCGCCTGGCTCGCCCTGACCCTCGCGGCCGTCGTCGCGATCGTCCCCCTCTGGGCCGTGCAGTTGCGCGGCTTCCTGGACAGCGACCTCGACGCGCCCATGCGCAACGCCGAGAGCTGGGTCGAGACAAACGTGCCGAAGGACAGCCGCCTGCTGGTGGACGACGCCGTCTGGGTCGACCTGGTCAAGGCCGGCTTCGCCCGCGACAACGTGATCTGGTTCTACAAGATCGACACCGACGGCGCCGTCCAGGCGCAGTCGCCGAACGGCTGGCGCGACTCGGACTACCTGTTCGAGACCGAGTCGGTCCGCACCTCGGGGCCCACCTCGCCCGAGATCCGCGAGGCCCTCGCGAACTCGACCGTCATCGCCTCGTTCGGCGACGGCGACCAGCAGGTCAACGTCCGGCAGATCGACAGCCAGGGCGCCGCCCAGGCGCAGACCGAGGCGGACGACGCCGCGTCGGCCCGCGCGCAGGCCGGTGCCGAACTCGCCCAGAACCCGAACCTGCAGATCTCGTCGACCCTGTCGACGGCGCTCTCGGACGGTCGGATCGACCCCCGCGCGATCATCGTGCTCGGTCAGCTCGCCGCCCAGGGGCCGATCTCGGTCGCCGATCCCGAGGCCCTGCCGGGCGAGCAGGACGCCCTGTTCCGGCAGATCGACATCACTCCGCAGGGCGGCCAGTCCGTCGACGAGCTGCAGGCGACGCTCGAGGGCCTGGGCAGCGTCTACGTCCCCGAGTCCGTCGTCCCCTCGGGTGACGGACTGCGCGTCACCTTCTCGGCCGTCGCCCCGACCGGCGTCCTCTCGAACTGATCGCCACGCCGGTGCCCGTCCTCGGGCGGGCACCGGCACCTCCTCACCGCGTCCCACCCGTCCCGGGTGGGACACCCGACCGGAAAGGACCAGCCTCCGTGGCTTCCCTCTCACGCACCACCGGCGCCCCCGCCGCCGTCACCGCCGTCCCGACCCGGCGCCGCCGTCTCCTGACGGTGCTCGCCCTCACCGCCGCCACCGGGGTCGCCCTCGCCGGCGCCCTCGTGGGCACGTCGCCCGCCCACGCCGCCGACGGCGACGGCTGGGTGCGCGTCGGCCACCTCTCGCCCGACACGAAAGCCGTGGACGTCACCCTGACCTCGCTCAAGGGCGGGCAGGTCGTGATGGACCTCGACGACGTGACCTACGGTCAGGTCAGCCCGTACCAGGCGCTGGCCGCGGGCACCTACGTGGTCGCGATGACCGCAGCCGACGCTCCCACCAGCGCGAAACCCGTCATCACGGCCAACATCACGGTCGACAGCGGCCAGCCGATCACGGCCGTCGCCTACGGACCGAACGACGCCCTCAAGACCCAGGTCTTCAAGGACGACCTCACGGCCCCGGCCGACGGCCAGGCGAAGGTCCGCCTGGTGCAGGCCGCGAACGTGAGCAAGACCGTCACCGTCGCGACCAGCACGGGCACCACGATCGCCGAGGACGCACCCTTCGGCAGCGCCAGCGGCTACGCCCAGGTCGCGGCCGGCCCGTGGACCCTCGACCTGACCGGTCAGAAGGTCACCGGCACGAGCGACGTCGACCTCACCGCGGGCAGCATCAACACGCTGTTCGTGCTCGACAACTCGACCGGCGGCATCACCATCGTCCCGGTGGTCGACAGCGCGGCGACCGCCCAGGCGCCCGTCGGCGGCGTCCAGACCGGCGGCGGCTACCTCGCCGAGCACCCGCAGAAGAGCGAGGCGAAGAGCCTCTGGGCCACCGTCCTCGGCTGGTTCGGGGTCTGACGACCCGCACGACCCGGCACGACGAGCACGGCCCGGCAGGACGAGGAGGCGCGGTGAGCGACACACCGCACCGCGCCTCCTCGGCTCCCCGCCCCACCGCACGACCGACGCCCGGCACCATCGGGCAGGAGAAGAGAACGACATGACGAAGAAGACGAAGGCGCTGCTCGCAGCGGCCGTCGTGGTGGCGCTCGCCGTCACGGCCGGCATCGCCTCCCTCGTCGTCGGAGGGCCGGGCGGCCCGTCGACGGACCAGGCAGGCGGCGGTGCGGACGCGACCGGCACCCCCGGCGCGGGCACCGCGACCCCGCAACCCCGGACCGCCACCGAGATCGGCGAGGATTTCCTGGCGGACTACGTCGACGACGACGGCCGCGTCGTCCGGCGCGACCAGGGCGACGACACCGTCAGCGAAGGGCAGGCCTACGGGCTGCTCGTCGCGGTCGCCGTGGGCGACGAGAAGCGGTTCGACGCCATCTGGCGCTGGACGGAGGACGAGCTCGTCCGTCCCGACGGACTGCTCGCCTGGCAGTGGAAGGACGGCGCGGTGGTCGACGACATGCCCGCCAGTGACGCCGACGTCGACGCGGCCCGGGCCCTCGTGCTCGCCGGCTCGACCTTCGACCGGCCCGAGCTCACCACCGCGGGCGTCGACCTCGGCACCGACGTGCTCGACGAGATGACGGTCTCGACCGACGTCGGCCGCATCCTGCTGCCCGGCCCGTGGGCGATGGGCCCCGGCCCGTGGTCGTACAACCCCTCGTACGCCTCGCCCGCCACCTTCGCGCAGCTCGGCGCCGCGAGCGGCGACCCCCGGTGGGCCGAGCTCGAGGCCGGCTCGCGTGCCGTGACCACGAACATCCTCTCGTCGACGGCCCTGCCGAGCGACTGGGCCCAGGTGCGGCAGGACGGCACGACCGTGCCGCTGCCGAGCGCCGACGGCTCGTCGGGCACCGTGCAGTACAGCTACGACGCCGGTCGGCTCGCCCTGCGCTACGCCGAGTCGTGCCAGCCGGACGACGTGGCCCTCGCCGCGTCGATGGCCTCCGTGCTGCAGCGCTACGACGAGCTGCCCATGCAGCTCGACCTCGGCGGTCAGTCGGTCGGCTCGGACCAGAGCCCGCTCGCCTACGCCGCCCGCGCGGCGGCCGAGGCCGGTGACGGCCAGCACGACCGGGCCGCCGCCGACCTGCGCACCGCCGACGCCCTGTCGCAGTCGACGCCGACGTACTACGGCAGCGCCTGGGCGGCGCTGGCCGCCCTGCAGCTCGAGGGCACGAGCCTCGGCGCGTGCTCGCCCCTGGCGGTGACCGGATGAGCCTCGCGACCTTCGTGGCCGGCCATCGCGCCGCCGCCCTCGCCGTCGGTGCCGCCCTGGTGCTCGTCGCCGGCGGGGTGACCGCGGCCGCCGTCGCCGACCGACCCGACGACACGGGATCCTCGACCGCGGCACCGTCGTCGGCTAACTCGACGCCGGACCCTGCCAGCGGTTCGGCCGGTGCCTTTCAGGACCCGGCGGCACCGTCGTACACGACGCCGCCGGCGGACGCGACGCCCGTCCGCGTGCAGATCCCGTCGATCGGCGTCGACTCCGGACTCGAGGACCTCGGGCTCGGGGCGCAGGGCGAGCTCGACCCGCCGAAGGAGTGGCAGTCGGCCGGCTGGTACCAGGACGGCGTCGTCCCCGGAGCGGTCGGACCCGCCGTCATCGCCGGGCACGTCGACTCGGGCTCCGGCCCGGCGGTCTTCGTCGACCTGGCGAAGCTCGTACCCGGCGACGAGGTGCAGGTCACGCTGTCCACCGGCTCGGTCGAGACCTTCCGCGTCACCGGTAGCGAGCGAACCCCGAAGGCGACGTTCCCGACCAGCGACGTCTACGGTGCCAGCCCGACGCCCGGGCTGCGGCTCATCACCTGCGACGGCACGTTCGACCGGTCCACCGGGCACTACGTCGACAACCTGATCGTGTTCGCCGACCTCGTGACCTCGTGACCTCGTGACCTCGTGACCGGGGGCCGCCCCGGTGGCCCACGCCGCGCCTCCTGACCTCGGGGCCCCGACCCGCCCCGAACACCCGACACCCGACACCCGATACCCGATACCCGAACACCCGACACCTCCGACTCCCACCCGACGGGAAAGGACCCCACCATGAACGACGCCCTCGTCATCATTCCGACCTTCAACGAGCGCGAGAACCTCGACTGGATCGTGGGGCGCACCCTCGCCTCCGGTGCCTCGGTCGACGTGCTCGTCGTCGACGACGGCTCGCCCGACGGCACCGGGGAGCTGGCCGACGCCTACGCCGACCGCGACCCCCGTGTGCACGTGATGCACCGCACCGAGAAGGCCGGCCTCGGCGCCGCCTACCTCGCCGGCTTCGCCTGGGGACTCGAGCGCGGCTACGACGCCCTCGTCGAGATGGACGCCGACGGCTCGCACCACCCCGAGTACCTGCCCGGCATGCTCGAGCTGCTGCGCGAGAACGATCTCGTGCTCGGCTCGCGGTGGGTGCCCGGCGGCGCCGTCGAGAACTGGCCGCTGCGTCGGAAGCTGCTCAGCCGCGGCGGCAGCTGGTACACGCGCGGCGCCCTGGGTATCCGGGTGGCCGACACGACCGGCGGGTTCCGGGTGTTCCGGTCGTCGGCGCTGCGCCGGATCGACCTCGACCGGGTCGAGTCGCGCGGCTACTGCTTCCAGGTCGATCTGCTTTGGCGCGCGCTGCAGGCGGGCCTGCGAGTCGTCGAGACCCCGATCACGTTCACCGAGCGCATCCACGGCGCCTCGAAGATGAGCGGCTCGATCGTCCGGGAGTCGCTGACCAAGGTGACCCTGTGGGGTCTGCGGCGACGGTCCCGCGCCGTCGTCGAGCTGGTCGTGCGACACCGTCGCCTGCCGAGCGTCCGCGCCACCTCGCACCGGGTCGGGCCCGTGAGCGGCGACGTGTCGACGCGCTAGTCGGAAGGCGGCACGCGCGCGCCCGGAGTGGTCAGCCCCGGGCGCGCGTCATCCGTGCCTGCGTCGTCCCTTCCCGGCGTCAGCGGACGATCGCGACCGAGTGCGCCGGCAGCAGCAGGCTCGCACCCGGGACGATCGACTCGTCGCTGGCGAACAGGATGGTCTCGGCGCTCACCGCGACCCGCGCCTCCTGGTCGGCGAGGTTGATCGCGATCCGCAGGTCGCCCCGCGTGAGCACGAGCCAGCGGGCGTCGCCGTCGTACTCGACGCCGGTCTCGCCGAAGCGGGGGTCGGTGAGCGCGGGCTCGCTGCGGCGCAGGGCGCCGAGGCGGCGGTACGCGTCGAGCAGCACCGCGTGGCGGCCGGTCTCGAGCTCGGACCAGTCGAGCTTGCTGTTCTCGAAGGTCGAGGGCTCCTGCGGGTCGGGCACGGACGACTCGTCCCAGCCCATCTTCGCGAACTCGGCGATGCGGCCCTTCGCGGTCGCCTCGCCGAGGTCGTGCTCGGGGTGCGAGGTGAAGAACTGCCACGGGGTCGAGGCGCCCCACTCCTCGCCCATGAACAGCATCGGGGTGTAGGGGCCGGCCAGGGTCAGCGTGGCGGCGATGATCAGCTGCCCGTCGTCGAGCGTCGCGGCCAGGCGGTCGCCGATCGCCCGGTTGCCGATCTGGTCGTGGTTCTGGTTGGCGACGACCAGGCGCCAGGTCGGCATGTGCTCGGTGTCGACCGGGTGGCCGTGCGTCGCCTCGCGGAACGACGACCAGGTGCCGTCGTGGAAGAAGCCCTTGGTGAGCACCTTGGCGAGGGCGCCGAGGGGCTCGAAGTCGGCGTAGTAGCCCGTCGTCTCACCGGTGAGCGCGACGTGCACGGCGTGGTGGAAGTCGTCGCTCCACTGGGCGTCGAGGCCGTAGCCCTGGCGGTGGTCGGGGCCGAAGCCGCCACCGTCGCGCGGGGTGACCAGACGCGGGTCGTTGAGGTCGCTCTCGGCGATCAGCGAGAGCGGGCGGCGTAGGTGGCTGCTGAGGGCGGCGGTGCGCTCGGCCAGTTCCTGCAGCAGGTGGACCTCGCTGTCGTCCTTGAGCGCGTGGACGGCGTCGAGGCGCAGACCGTCGACGTGGTAGTCGTCGAGCCACATGGCCGTGTTGTCGAGGATGAACTCGCGCACCTCGTGGGCGCCGTCGTCGTCGAGGTTGACGTTGTCGCCCCAGGTGTTGGCGTGCTTGCTCGACAGGTACGGGCCGAAGAGGGGCAGGTAGTTGCCCGACGGGCCGAGGTGGTTGTAGACGACGTCCTGCACGACGCCGAGGCCGGCCGCGTGTGCGGCGTCGACGAAGCGCTGGTACGCCTCGGGGCCGCCGTAGTTGTCGGTCACCGTGAACCAGTCGACGCCGTCGTAGCCCCAGTTCCAGCGGCCGTTGACGCCGTTGACCGGCAACAGCTCGACCAGGTCGACGCCGAGGTCGACGAGGTGCGGCAGCTTCTCGATCGCCGAGTCGAGCGTGCCTCCGGGCGTGAAGGTGCCGACGTGCAGCTCGTAGACGACCGAGCCGGCCAGCTGGCGGCCGGTCCACGCGTCGTCGGTCCACGCGAAGGCGCGCGGGTCGTAGGTCTCGCTGAGCCCGTGCACGCCGTCGGGCTGGCGACGCGAGCGGGGGTCGGGCAGCGGCGTCTCGCCCTCGGGGGAGTCGCCGCCGTCGAGCACGAAGCCGTAGCGGTGGCCCGGGCCCCGGTCGAGGTCGGCGGGGGCGCGCCACCAGCCCGTGTCGGGCTCGGCCGTCAGCGGCAGCAGTTCGCCGTCGAGGTGCAGGTGCACGGTGGTCGCTTCAGGGGCCCAGACGTCGTAGACGCTCATCGGTCTCCTCGGGTTCGGAAGGGGTGGGGGAGGGGAGGTCGAGAAGGCACGACATGCCGCTCACGTCAGGAGGTGAGCGGCATGTCGTGACGTGTCGCCGGGGGCGACGGTAGTCGGGCGCGACGCGGCGCGACCCGGCGGGGTCAGTCCTCTGCGGGGATCAGCAGGGCGACGGGGTACGTGTCGAGCACGTCGGCCAGGCGGAGGCGACCGCCCTCGTGCCGACGGCCGGTGAGCACGTCGCGGTACGCGCCTCCTGCGGTCAGGACGACGGTGTCGTCCCAGCCGCCGGCCTGCTCGAGCGCGACGGGCAGACGGGTCGCGATCGCGAGCGCCCCGCCGCGGTCGACGGCGACCGCCGACGCGGCCTGCTCACCGAGGACCGGGAGCGCGGCGTACCGCGTGAACAGGTCGGGTCGGTCGCGGCGCAGCGTCAGGGCGTGGTGCGTCACGACGAGCTTGGCGGCACCGGTGTCGTCGATCGCCGGCGTCGCCCCGCCGCGGACCTCGTCCAGGAGGCGCCGGCGCAGCCCGAAGTCGACCTCGCGTCGGTTGTCGGGGTCGACGAGCGAGAAGTCCCACAGCTCGCCGCCCTGGTAGACGTCGGGGCTGCCGGGGCCGGTGAGCTGCATCAGCGCCACGCCGAGCGCGTTGCTGTAGCCGGGTGCGCGGAGGACGTCGACGATGCGCTCGACCTCGTGACGCACCTCGTCGTCGTCGAAGGCGGCGTCGACCGCGGCGTGCATCCGCTCTTCGAAGGCCTCGGCCTCGTCGGTGCGGTCGGTCCACGTGGTCGACGTGCTCGCTTCGCGGGACGCCTTCTCGGCGTAGGCGTGCAGGCGCTCGCGCGACGCGGGCCACGAGCCGACGATCGTCTGCCAGAGGATGTTCTCGAACGGGCCGTCGCCGACCGGAGCGAGCTCGCGCAGGCGCTCGAGGGTCGCCGCCCACTCGGTGGCGACCTCGGCCAGCACCGAGATGCGGGCGCGGACGTCGGCGCTGCGCTTCGTGTCGTGCGTCGACAGGGTCGTCATGCCGAACGGGCGCTCGGCGAGGCGGACCTGCTGACGCGCGTGGAACTCGTCGGGCGCGAGGGAGAACTCGCTCGGGTCGGCGCCCACCTCGGTCAGCGTCGCCAGGCGGCTGTAGCGGTAGAAGGCGGTGTCCTCCACGCCCTTGGCCATGACCATGCCGCTCGTCTGCTGGAAGCGCACCGAGGCGGGGTGCGACTCGTCGCGCAGCACCGCGACGACGCGCGCGACGGCGTCGGCGAGGTCGGGGCGGTGGCTCGTGGCGACCTCGGCGGCCTCGGTCAGCCGTTCGGCACCCTGCGGCAGGTAGCTGCGGTACACCGGGAAGGCCGCGGCCAGCTCGGCCAGCGCGTCCACCACCGACGGGTCGACGGTGCCGCCCTCGGCGATCAGCCGGGCGAGGCGGTTGATCTCGCTGCCCAGGATGCCGTCGGCGATGCCGCGCTTCGTGCCGAGGATCATCTCGTGCCAGTCGACGGGCTCGTCGCCGGTCGTCTCGTCGGCCCCGGCGGCGTGTTCGTCGGCGTCGACCCCGCGGGCCCGGCGCAGGCGTGCGTCGAGGGCGTCGAGGGCGGGTGCTCCGTTGGGGTCGACGAAGAGGCGGTCGAGGTCGGCCAGGGCGTCGTAGCCCGTCGTGCCGGCCGTCGCCCAGTCCTCGGGCAGGCGCTCGTCGCCCTCGAGGATCTTCTCGACGAGCACGTGCGCGTCGCCGGTCAGGGCGGCGAGCAGGTCGAGGTAGCCCTTGGGGTCGGCGAGGCCGTCCGGGTGGTCGACGCGCAGACCGTCGACGAGGCCCTCGGAGAACCAGCGGCCGATCTCGGCGTGCGACTCGGCGAAGACCCCCTGGTCTTCGACGCGGATGCCCGCGAGGGTGTTGACCGCGAAGAAGCGACGGTAGTTGAGGTCGGTGTCGGCTCGCTTCCAGTGCACCAGCTCGTAGTGCTGGCGCGAGTGCACCGTGGCGGCGTCGTCGCCGGGAGAGCTCGTGCCCGGGGCGATCGGGTAGACGTTGTCGTAGTAGTGCAGCTCGTCGCCGTCGACCGTGAGGCCGTCGATCGAGCCGTCCGCGGCGGCGGGCTCGCCGAGCACCGGCAGCAGGACCTTGTCGGCACCCGCGGCCCAGTCGACGTCGAACGCGTCGGCGTAGCGGGACGCGCGGCCGTGGGTCAGGAGGTCCCACCACCAGACGCTCGCCTTCGGGGTCGCGACGCCGACGTGGTTCGGCACGATGTCGACCAGCACGCCGAGGCCCTCGGCGTGGGCACGCGTCGAGAGCTCGTCGAGGCCCTCGGCACCGCCGCGCTCGGGGTCCACCAGGCTGTGGTCGACGACGTCGTAGCCGTGGTCGCTGCCCGGCTCGGCGGCGAGGATCGGCGACAGGTAGACCCAGTCGGCACCGAGGTCACGCAGGTACGGCACCAGGTCGGCGGCCGCGTCCAGATCGAAGGAGGCGCGCACCTGGAGTCGGTACGTCGAGCGCGGGTGCATGGTCGGTTCGTGTCGGGTCACAGTTCTTCCTCGGCCGTGGCGCGCAGGACGACGAGCGAGCGACCCACCACGGGGAGTCGGTCGCCGGCCCGCAGGGCCGAGAGGGACTGCGGGGTCGAGGGCGGTTGGGGGGTGGTGGCGGCGCGTGTGGCCGTCGGGGTGCGGGGAGCGGCGCTCGCCGGCGGCGGGGGAGCGGTCACGGTGCTGTCGACGACGACCTCCCAGCCCTGGGCGTACTCGTCGGGCGGCAGGACGAAGGTGACGGTCTCGGCGCTGGCGTTGAAGTACAGGACGAAGTTGACGTCGGTGATGCGACCTCCGCGGGCGTCACGGCCACGGATGCCGTTGCCGTTGAGGAACATGCCGATCGCCTTGGCGTAGGACTCGTTCCACTCGCCCTCTTGCATGGCGTCGCCCTCGGTCGTCAACCAGACGATGTCGGGCAGGGGCTCGCCCTCGCCGCGGGTCACGGGGCGGCCGTTGAAGTAGCGCTGGCGACGGAAGGTCGGGTGGTCGTGACGCAGCTTGATGACCTCGGCGACGAACTCGATCAGGTCGCGGTCGGCGTTCGGCCAGTCGATCCAGCTGATCTGGTTGTCCTGCGCGTAGGTGTTGTTGTTGCCGCCCTGGGTGCGGCCGAGCTCGTCGCCGTGCAACAGCATGGGCACGCCCTGGCTGAGCAGCAGCGTCGCCAGGAAGCTGCGCTGGCGTTGCTCGCGCAGGGCGCGGATCTCGCCGTCGTCGGTCTCGCCCTCGACGCCCGAGTTCCACGAACGGTTGTGGCTCTCGCCGTCGTTGCCGTCCTCGCCGTTGGCGTCGTTGCGCTTGTCGTTGTAGCTGACGAGGTCGCGCATCGTGAAGCCGTCGTGCGCGGTGACGAAGTTGATGCTCGCGACCGGACGGCGTCCGTCGCGTTCGTACAGGTCGGCCGAGCCGGTGATGCGGCTGGCGAACTCGCCGAGGGTCGAGGGCTCGCCGCGCCAGAAGTCGCGGACGGTGTCGCGGTACTTGCCGTTCCACTCGGTCCACTGCGGCGGGAAGTTGCCCACCTGGTAGCCGCCGGGACCGACGTCCCAGGGCTCGGCGATCAGCTTGACCTGCGAGACGATCGGGTCCTGCTGCACGAGCTCGAAGAAGGTCGAGAGGCGGTCGACCTCGTAGAACTCGCGGGCGAGCGACGCCGCGAGGTCGAACCGGAAGCCGTCGACGTGCATCTCGGTGACCCAGTAGCGCAGGCTGTCCATGATGAGCTGCAGCGAGTGCGGGTGGCGGACGTTCAGGCTGTTGCCGGTGCCCGTGTAGTCCATGTAGTGCTGCTGGTCGCCGTCCATCAACCGGTAGTAGGCGGCGTTGTCGATGCCCTTGAACGACAGGGTCGGGCCCAGGTGGTTGCCCTCGGCCGTGTGGTTGTAGACGACGTCGATGATGACCTCGATGCCGGCCTCGTGCAGCACCCGCACCATCGTCTTGAACTCCTGCACCTGCTGGCCGATGTCGCCTGTGGCCGAGTAGGCGGCGTGCGGGGCGAAGAACCCGATGGTGTTGTAGCCCCAGTAGTTGCTGAGGCCCTTCTCGAGCAACGTGTTGTCCTGCACGAACTGGTGCACGGGCATCAGCTCGAGGGTCGTGATGCCGAGCTTCTTGAGGTGGTCGATGATCGCCGGGTTCGCGACGCCGGCGTACGTGCCGCGTTCTTCCTCGGGGATGTCGGGGTGCGTCTCGGTGAGGCCCTTGACGTGTGCCTCGTAGATGACGGTCTCGTCGTAGCTGTACTTGGGGGCGCGGTCGCCCTGCCAGTCGAAGAACGGGTTGATGACGACGCCCAGCATCATGTGCGGGCCGCTGTCCTTGTCGTTGCGCGAGTCGGGGTCGCCGAACGTGTAGGCGAACAGTGCCTCGTCCCAGTCGATCTCGCCGCAGGTGGCCTTGGCGTAGGGGTCGAGCAACAGCTTGTTCGGGTTGGCGCGCGAGCCATTCGCGGGGTCGTACTCGCCGTGCACGCGGTAGCCGTAGCGCTGGCCGGGCTGCACGGTGGGCAGGTAGGCGTGCCAGACGTAGGCGTCGACCTCGGTGAACTCGACCCTCGTCTCGGTGCCGTCGTCGTCGAACAGACACAACTCGACCTTGCTGGCGGCTTCGCTGAAGATCGCGAAGTTGGTGCCGCTGCCGTCGTAGGTCGCGCCGAGGGGGTAGGGGTTGCCGGGCCAGGTGTGCATCGAACCTCCGATTGGGACTCGCTCAGCCTAGAGGCGAACGGGCGCCCCGTCCGCGCGAGGACGGGGCGCCCGTCGGGCCGCTCGGGCCGGTCGGACGCCCCGTCGGGCGTGGTGCTCGCTACGCAGTGCTCGCTACGCGGTGCTCACCGTCCGGTGCCCGCTGCGCGCCAGCACTACCTCGTGACGGCCGCCAGGGCGTCGACGATCCCCTCACCGAACCAGCCGTTGTCGGCCGGGGTGCCCGTGCAGGTCGTCGTGCCGGTCGGGCACGGGGTGTCCGTCGCCTGCTGCTCGAGCAGACCGGTGAGGGCCGTGCCGCTCAGGCGCGGGTGGGTGGACTTCAGCAGCGCCAGCACGCCGGCGACGTGGGGCGAGGCCATCGACGTGCCCGACTTGGTGCCGTAGCCGCCGCCGGTCACGGTCGACAGGATCGCCGAGCCGGGGGCCGCGACGTCGACGACGCCTTCGCCGTAGTTCGAGAAGCTCGACTTCGCCCCCGCCGAGGTGGTCGACGACACGGTGACGACGCCGTCGAGCTCGGTCGGGATGTCGAGGCAGCGCGAGTCGATCGGCCGGGACACCGGCGTGGTGTCGTTCGGGCTGGCGGTGTCGACGGTCTTGTTCGCGAGGTCGATCGACGAGTTGCCGGCCGCCGCCACGTTCACGATGCCCTTCTTCTGCGTGAACTGCACGGCGCGGTCCACGGCGGTCAGCACGGCCGCCTGGTCGACGTCCGAGCCGCACCAGAACTGCCACGGGTCGACGTAGTAGCTGTTGTTCGTGATGTCGGCGCCGGTCGCGGCGGCCTGCATGAAGCCGCAGATCGCGGCCTCGGGGTAGATGAAGCCGTCGTCGCTGACGACCTTGACGGCCGACATCGTCACGCCGGGGGCCACGCCGACGATGCCGACGCCGTTGCGGGCGGCGGCGATCGTGCCGGCCACGTGGGTGCCGTGGTCGCTCGTCGTGGGCTGCCAGGCGGCGTAGCTCGCGTCGGGCGTCCCGGTCAGGCAGCTCGCCGAGGCGGCCACGTCGATGTTCGGCTGAAGGTCGGGGTGGTCGCCCTCGATGCCCGAGTCGAGCACGGCCACGAGCACGTCGCGGCTGCCGTCGGTGACCTGGTGCGCCTGGTCGGCCTTGATCGCCGTGAGGTCCCACTGCTGGGCCTCGAGGGGGTCGGCGACGACGGTCGTGGCCTCTTCGAGTCGCTGCTCGGGCGAGGTCGCGGCCTTCGGCTTGCCGGGGTGTCCCGGTCCGCCGGGCTTGCCGGGACCGCCCGGGTGTCCGGGCCTGACGGGTTTGCCCGGGCCGGGGGTCGTCGTGCCGACGCCGTAGGTCGGGTCGGTCTCGGCGACCGCGGCGGTGCGGGTGGCTCCGGCCGACGAGACGGCCTTGTCGCCGCGCACCGAGGCGGAGAAGTTCGTGTTGCTCGACTGCGCCACGACCACGCCGAGATCGGCGTACGCGGCGATGACGCTGCCGCCGGAGGCGGCGACCGCACGCTCGACCTGCTTGGTCGCGCCCGGGTTCGCCTTCGTCGCGTTGACGACGTAGTTCATCACCGGTCCCTCGACGACCGGCAGCGTCGGCGCGGGGCCCGGCTTGCCGGGTGCGGCCGGTGCGGACGCAGGAGGCGCGGCGACGGCGGTGCCGGAGCCCACGGCGACGAGTCCCAGGGTCAGGGACGCCGCGAGGCAGACGGTCGTCACTCGGCGGCGGGTGCCGCGGGCGCGGGGGTCGGTGAAGGTCATGGTTCTCCTCGTCGGGTCGCGCGTGCCGGAATGGGACGCGCGGAGCGGGTGGCTCGTCGCGGGCCGTGCCCGGTGATCCGACGAGCCGCTGTGCTCCTCATAGGAAGTCTGAAGAATCCGGGGCCCGGGCGCAGTGGGCACTTGGGGGGACGCCGGGTGACCCCCATGCGGGGTACGCCGGTGTCGGGGGCGCGGGGTAGCGTCGGGCCATGTCCTCCGATGCCGTGCGCAGCGCTGCCACTCCTCGTCCCCGCCGTCCGCTCCAGTCCCTCTCGATCGTGTCGGCGGTGGCGTCGTGAAGATCGTCGTCATCGGGTCCACCGGCCACGTCGGTGGTTTCCTCGTCCCGCGACTGGTCCAGGCCGGCCACGAGGTGGTCGCCGTCAGCCGCGGGGCCTCCGAGCCGTACCGGCCGCACGCGGCGTGGTCACGCGTGACGCGCCTCCTGCTCGATCGCGAGGCGGGCGACGCCGACGGCACGTTCGCGGGCGAGATCGCCGGGCTCGGGGCCGACGTCGTGATCGACATGATCTGCTTCACGGTCGCGTCGGCGCGGCGGATGGTCGACGCCCTGCAGGGTACGGGCACCGTGTTGGTGCACTGCGGCACGGTGTGGGTGCACGGCCCGTCCCGCGAGGTGCCGATCACCGAAGAAGCCGAGCGCACCCCGTTCGGCAAGTACGGCACGCAGAAGGCCGCCATCGAAGAGCTGCTGCTCCGCGAGTCGCGGCGCCCGGGCGGGGTGCAGAGCATCGTGTTGCACCCGGGGCACATCACCGGTCCGGGCTGGCCGATGATCAACGCGGTCGGCAACCTCGACCTCTCCGTCTGGGAGGCCCTCGCCGCCGGCCGCGAGATCGCGATGCCCGGCCTCGGGCTCGAGACCGTCCACCACGTGCACGCCGACGACGTCGCGCAGGCCTTCCAGCTCGCCGCCGAGCGGCACTCGCAGGTGGTCGGCGAGGCGTTCCACGTCGTCAGCGAGCGAGCGATCACGTTGCGTGGGCTCGCCGAGGCGATCGCCCGGCACCACGGTCAGGAGGCGCGACTGCGGTTCGTCTCGTGGGCCGAGTTCCGAGACCAGACGTCCGACGAGCACGGCGACGCGTCGTGGCAACACGCCTCGCGTAGCCACTCGATGAGCATCGAGAAGGCCCGCCGCCTGCTCGGCTACGCCCCGCGCTACACCTCGGTGCAGGCGGTCGTCGAGGGCCTCGAGTGGCTCGAGGCCGACGGGCAGCTGACGCTGGGCTGACTCTGGTGCGCGCGCGTCGGGCAGGCTGGTCGAATGACTGATGAATGCCGACAAGTCGTCCGTTTCCACCGAAAGCACCGCGACGCGATCATCGGTGGTGAGAAGGTGACCACGGTCCGGTGGGGCGAGTCGGTCCGGGTCGGCGCGTCGACGTTCGAGTTCGACGGCCGGCCCACCCTTGCTCCGCTCGCGGGGCACGTCACCGCCGTGCGGAGGTACCGCCTCGACGAGCTCACCGCTGAACGAGCCCGGCAGCCCGTGGGGACGGACATGACGCGCTTCGGGGAGCAGCTGCGGGAGAACTACTATCCGGACATGCCGGACGACGCGATCGTCGAGGTCGCCGAGCTCGTCGTGGCGACTCCGTCCCCCTAGCCGAGTCGCCGGCACGACAGAGGAGTGGACGGCTCGTCGTCAGCCGCGGCGGAGGAGGTGTGCCGTGACGGCGGCCTGCCACGAGTGGCCGTAGCGGGTCGTGCCGGCCGCCGTGCGGACGACGAACGCCCCGGCCCGGTAGGCGAGTCGTCCGTGACTGACGAGCTGCTCGCCGAAGCGCTCGGCGATCGACCACGTGTCCGACGACTCGAAGCTGATCGCCACGGGGAACCGTGAACGCGGCAGATGCACCTCGACCGGCGCTGCTTCGGCATGGGTCGGGAGGCGCCCGAGGAGCATCGGGGGAGTCAGAGCTGATGCGGGGTGGACCACGGAGTTCCGTTCGTCGGTCGGCGGTTGGGCCAGGGCAGAGGAAACCCCCTCCCGCACGAAGGCGGAAGGGGGGCCACCGGGATGACCGGCCCTCGAGGAGCGAGGGCCGGTGCGTCGTCACGGAGACGACCCGGGTTCCGGGTCGCACCTCGCCGAGCGGGGCGCGACCCAGGGGCCGAGCCGGCGGGTAACCGGCCGGCAGGGGGAACTACTCCGTGGCGGCGGTGATCTTCGCGACGCCGACGAGCATCTCGTCCTGGACGGCGTCGGTCTTGAAGGTCTGGTTCAGCAGCGAGGCGGCGTCGGGGCTGATGTGGACGGTGGTGCCCTCGAGGACGGCGTTGGAGCCTTCCATCTGGATGGGCTTCAGGGTGCCGCCCCAGAGGTTGAAGAGGTAGGCGTCCTCGGCGGCGACGGCGCCGTTGGCGGTGACGGTGCCGTAGAGCTTGCTCTCGCCCGGGTCGATGCGGAAGTCGGTGAGTTCGACGACGGTGCCGTCGGCCGAGGTCAGCGACAGGCCCGAGCCGTCGTGGTCGATCTCGCCCTGGACGTAGGGGCGGACGTCGCTGTCGGGACCGTAGTAGTCGACGTTGCCGCCGGTGATCGGGAACGAGAACGTTCCGTCGGTGAAGGTCGCGGTGCCCACGACGCCGGGGGTCAGGCCGAGCGAGGTGATGGCGTCGACGAAGGACTGGTCGACGGCGACCTGGGTGTCGACACCGTTGCTGAGGTCGGCGATCGACGCGGCGGGCGTCGACGCGGCGCTGGGCTCGGCGGACGACGACGACGTCGAGGAGGTGTCCGTCGCGGTGCCCGAGTTGGACGAGCAGGCGGCGAGGGAGAAGATCAGGGCGCCGGAGGCGGCGATGCCGAAGGCGGCTTTCGTGATGCGCTTGCGAGTGAAGGCGTTCATGGTGAAGCTCCTTGTCTGTTGGTCCCGGTGGGGATGTACAGGGTTCGCCACCGTCCCCGAAAAGGATTGGAACGCATCGACTTCGTTACCCCGCCGTGACCTTCACCCCGTGTTCTGACTCACTCGGCGAGGAACGCGTCGGTCTCGTCGGCGATCCGTGTCGACTGCGTGTGGTGCAGGTAGTGGTCTCCGTCGAGCGCGACGACCTGGCCGCGGTCGACGCTCGCCGCCTGGTCCTCGTGCAGCTCGAGCCAGCCGCCGGCGTCGGGGTCGGCATCGTCCTGCGCGACGAAGAGAAGGACCGGAAGGTCCGCCGGGAACGTCCGTCCGCTGACGGACGCGAAGTTGCTCGCGGTGTGGTCCATCTCGTCGAGCAGGGTCGGAGCGGTCGAGTTCTTCGTCGTCAGGAGGCGCATCTGCTCTTTCGTGGCCTCGTCGTACGGCAGCCCCGCGTAGGTGTCGCCGGCGACCGCGGTCGCCACGCGGAGCAGACCGAGGTCGCGCAGGGCGACGAGCCCGTCGGTCGGCGTGGGTTCGTCCGTGCCGGGCTGGTCGGGGACGCTGCTGTCGATCCCGATGAACGCCGTGAGCTCGTTCGCGTAGAGCCGGCTGTACTCGAGGGCGTAGATGCCCGAGATCGAGTGCCCCATGAGCGCGTAGCGGTCGATGCCGAGCTGGCGCAGTGCTTCGTGCACCTCGCCTGCGATGTTCTCCGCCGTGCGGGGGGAGTCGGTCTGGTCGCTCAGCCCGGTGCCGAACGGCTCGACGGCGACGACACGGTGGGTGTCGTCGAGCTCGGAGATGAGCGGCTGGAAGTCGAGGCCGGGTGCCGCCGTGCCGAGGCCTGGCAGCAGGACGATCGTGTCCGCTCCGGACCCGCTGACGACGACGTTCATCTCTTTCCCGTCGACGGGTACCAGCTCGCCGTACGAGGTGATGGCGGCCAGCTCCGACTTCGTGGCGACGACGTTGACGATCGACGTGGTCGCCAACGTCAGGACGGGCAGGGCCACGAGGGCACCGACGGTCCACAGGGCCACCTTAAGGGATGTACGCACGAGGTCCTCTCTCCGGGCGTTCGAGTCGGGTCCGAACGCTCCTCCGGAAGCACACCAGAGGGCGACGGCCTCGAGAAGTGCCGAGGCGTCACGACATCCTGTGACGGATGTCATCACCGGCCGTTCCCGCCCTCGCGGGCCGTCGCTCTCCGTTATTTTCGAGGGGTGATGAACTCTCGTGGCTCTCGATCACCCGACGGTCGCGGACGGACGGGTCTCGACCTGACCGGCCGCGATCTGACCCGCAACCCCGACGTCGTGGTCCGTGACGTCGAGGTGACCTCGGACGGGTGGCACGTGCTCCGGCGCACCACCTTCGACGTGAAGGGTCGCGACGGGCGGTGGTCGACCCAGCAGCGCGAGACGTACGACCGCGGCAACGGGGCGACGATCCTCCTGCTCGACCCGAGGCGGGGCACGGTCCTCCTCACCCGGCAGTTCCGGTTCCCCGCCTACGTGAACGACCATCCCGACGGCATGCTGATCGAGAGCGCCGCGGGCCTGCTCGACGACGACGACCCCGAGACCGCGATCCGTCGCGAGGCGCAGGAGGAGACGGGCGTCGAGGTCGGCGACCTGATCCACGTCTTCGACGCCTACATGAGCCCGGGCTCGGTCACCGAGCGGGTGCACTTCTACGCCGCCTCGTACTCCGTGGCCGATCGGACCGGCGACGGCGGTGGTCTCGAGGACGAGGGGGAGGACATCGAGGTCCTCGAGCTGCCGTTCCGGGACGCTCTCGACATGATCACCGACGGGCGCATCGTCGACGGCAAGACGATCATGCTGCTCCAGTGGGCCGCCCTGAACCCGGGCCGACTCGCCCTCCCGTCCTGAGCGAGTGGCCGCGGGTGGTCCGTGTCACGTGTTCGGGAGCCACTCCCGGATCGTGGCCGCGACCCGATCGAGGTGCGACTCGAGCAGGAAGTGTCCACCGTCGACGAGCTCGACGCGAGCGTCGAGGGCGTCGCGGGTGAACGCACCCGCACCGGCGGCATCGAAGATCTCGTCGTTGCGGCCCCAGATCGCGAGGACCGGGACGCGGGAGGCGCGGAGCCAGGAGTGCACGGCGGGGTACAGAGCGCGGTTGGTGGCGTAGTCGCGGAAGAGCGCCAGTTGGACGTCGTCCTGTCCCGGTCGGGCGAGGAGCGCGAGGTCGTGTTCCCAGGCATCGGGGTCGACGGACGTGGGGTCCGGCACGCCGTGGGTGTACTGCCACTCGACCGCCTCGCGGCCCAGGGCGGGCCGGAGCGCGTCGCGCGTCTCGGACGTCCGTTCGGCGGCGTCGGCCCAGATCGGGTCCCAGAAACCCGGCACGAAGCCTTCTTCGTACGCGTTGCCGTTCTGCGAGACGACAGCGGTCACCGCATCGGGCTCGGCCAGCGCGAGGCGCCATCCGACGGGGGCGCCGTAGTCCTGCACGTAGATCGAGTACCGCGCGACGCCGATGGTCGACAGGAAACGACCGGTCACCCGCGCCAGGGCCTCGAAGGTGTACTCGAACTCGTCGACCGACGGGGCGGAGGAGCGGCCGAAACCGATGTCGTCGGGGGCGATGACGCGGTACCGGTCGGCCAGTGCGGGGATGAGGTGGCGGAACATGTGCGAACTCGTGGGGTAGCCGTGCAGGAGGACGAGAACGGGCGCGTCGGCGGGCCCGGCGTCGCGGTAGAAGACGTCGAGCCCGTCGACGGAGACGGTGCGGTGGTGGACGGTGACCATGTCTAACCCCTTTGGATTGTTTTAGTGGTTACCCCGACGGTAGCATGGGCGAGATGCGCCGGACGGTGCGAGAGAGCGGGGAGACGTGCTTCGTGACGAAGAGCTGCTGCTGGCCGTGCTGAACAGCGCACCGGTGGTCGACGGCGTCCCGACGGACGCCCTCGAGGGCGCGGCGGGGCGAGATCTGGTGCGGACCTGGGGTGGCATCGGTTCCTCGGGCGAGGTCGCCCAGCTCCGGCGCGTGCGGGAAGCCCTGCACGCCGTCGTCCGCGGTGGCGACGACGGGGCCGTCGCCGAGCTCGCCGACGTCATGGACCGGGCCGTGCAGGTCCCGCGGACGACCCGGGACGGCGTCGTCTGGGAACTCCGGGTGCCCGACGACGACCGACTCGCGGCCGGAGCCGTGTCGGCGTGGTCGAGCGTGACCTCGACGCTGCCCGGGCGCCTCCGTGCCTGCGCGAACGACGAGTGCAACCTGTTCCTGGTGGACCACAGCCGTCCCGGCACCGCGAAGTGGTGCTCCATGGCGACCTGCGGCAACCGGATGAAGGCGCGGGCCCACGCACGCCGCGCGAAGGACTGAGCGCGCCTCCTCGGGGCCGCGCGCGTAGCGTCGCCCGGGTGGATGCTCCGGCCCTCGGCGCATCCCTCGATCGAGGGAGCGCGTCATGAAGGTCGTCATCACGGGATCACGCGGCAAGGTCGGACGCGCCGCCGTCCGCCGGTTCGTCGAGGCCGGGCACGACGTCATCGGCGTCGACCTCGTCCGGCCCGTCTTCGACACGGGCGTCGACGAGCCCGGCCGGTACGTGATGGGTGACCTGACCGACGCGGGGACCGCCTTCTCGGTCGTCGCGGGGGCCGACGTCGTCGTCCACGTCGCGGCCATCCCTCAGCCCACCGCGAATCCGGCCCACGTCGTGTTCCACACCAACCTGATGTCCACGTTCAACCTGGTCGAGGCGGCCGTGAGGTTCGGCGTGCCCCGCTTCGTCAACGTGTCGAGCGAGAGCATCGTGGGCAACTTCTTCCCCGAACGGCCCTTCCTGCCCGACTACGTGCCGGTCGACGAGGAGCACCCCCTGCACCCGCAGGACCCCTACGCCCTCTCGAAGGCGTTTGGCGAGCAGCTCATGGACGCCGCCGTCCGCCGCTCCGACCTGCGGGCGATCTCGATCCGCCCGTGCACCGTGCACGACGAGACCAACTACGAGGCGAACCTCGGCCCGCAGGTGCGCGAGGCCGACCCCGACAGTGCGAACTTCGGCAGCTACATCGACGCCGACGACCTCGCCGACGCGCTCCTGCTGGCCGCCGAGTCCGACCTGCCGGGTCACAAGGTCTTCTACATCGCAGCAGCCGACAACGCCGGCGGCCACGACTTCGCCGCCACCCTCCGCGAGCACCACGGCGACCGCATCGAGCTGCGCGAGCTCGACCGGGTCGACGCGTCGGGCATCTCCACCGCCAAGGCCGGCCGCTTGCTCGGCTGGACGGCGAAGCGATCATGGCGAGACCACCTCGACGCCGACGGTCGCCCCCTACCCCGACGGTGACATGGAGAGTCGGGTCGCCGCGCGTCGGTCGAGTCGATGGTGCTCGGTGATGCGGCCGGTCTACAGCTTGCGACCGGAGCGTCGTGCAGCACTGTGTGCCGCGATGCAGTGGGCGATCGTCTCGACGTCGTCGAGACGCCCGTCCGCGATCTCGACGATGAAGTCGTAGGCGGCGTCTTCGGTCATCGTCAGACGACGTCCGTTGACACCGAGGAACGTGATGAGACCGGCGAGTCCCAATCTCTTGTTGCCGTCGACCAGGGCGTGGTTCGTCACGAGCGAGTGCACCAAGGCCGCCGCTTTGAGGTCGAGGGTCGGGTACGCATCCGCCCCCATCACCGAGGTGCGCGGCCTCACGATCGCCGACTCGAGCAGCCCGGCGTCGCGGACGAGCACGTCGGCGTCGATCGCCCGTCGAGCGACCCGCAACATCTCGTCGAGGGTGAGGTGGATCATTCGCCGAGTCGACGCAGGGCTTCGGCGTAACGCGGGAGCTCGGTGTCGAGGACGTCATCGATGAGATCGGCGCGGCTGTGGTTCTCGACGTATTCGCGAACGGCCTGTCGTGCGACGTCTTGCATCGATCTCGATTCACGCGCCGCACGTCGGCGGAGCGCGTCTGTTTCGTCGTCGTCGAGGCGAAGCGTCATGGGCATGACCTGATGGTATCAAGGGTGATACCAGGCGGGAACCGGGTCAGAGCAGCTCGGCCAGCAGGGCGAAGGTCCGGTCGGGTGCCTCGAGCTGCATGTCGTGGTGCACGCCCGGCAGACGGCGGATCTGCCAGCCGGCCTGCTGGTAGCCCGACACGAGCCGTTCGGGCAGGACGGCGGGGGAGTCGTCGGACAGCACGATGACCGAGGGCACCGCGGGCGCCGTCGTCGCGACCGGGTGGAAGGCCACGTCGCGGAACACGCCCGTCGCCATGCCCGAGTCGAATCGGGCACGGGCCTGATCCGAGGAGGCGCGGGTCGCGTCGTCGTACCCGGCGCGCAGTCGCGCACCCTTCCGCGCCTGGGCGAGTGCCGCGACGCCCATCGTCACGGTGGGCACGGCCCAGAACAACCGTCCGGCGAGGCCCGTCGTCGGCAGGGCCAGGGAGAACCCCGGGTCGAGGTAGACGGCCGTCCGAGGCTGCAGCCGTTCGACGGCGCGGACGAGCACCGAGCCGCCCAGCGAGTGCCCGACGACACCGTCGAGGCCCCGGGGCAGGGCCGAGGCGACGTCGTCCGCGAACTCCTCGAGCCGGTACGACGACGCCCGGTCGCTCTCGCCGTGACCCCGCAGGTCGAGGGTGGTGACCGTGTACGAACCGGTCGCGACGAACCGGTCGACGATCGGCTTCCAGGTCGCGCCGTCGGCGCCGAGCCCGTGGACGAGGGCGACGTGGCGGTCGCCGTCGCCGGTGGTCGTGACGTTCAGGTGCATGACGACCATCCTGCCTGTCACCATGGGGCGTACGCCGGCCCGACCGAGCCGACGCACGCACGCACGCACGAGAAGGGCACGATCATGGCCGACGCCGGGTTCAGCAAAGAAGAGAAGGCCGCCGTGAAGCAGCGCGCCGCCGAGCTGCGGGCCGAGGCGAAGCGCCAGAAACTCGCCGACAAGTCGGCCGCCGAGGCGCAGGATGCCGCGGACGCCATCGCGGCCATGACCGACGTCGAGCGGCCGATCGCACAGATGGTGCACGAGGTCGTCGCCGAGCACGCCCCGAACCTCGCCCCCAAGACCTGGTACGGCTTCCCCGCCTACGCGAAGGAGGACGGCAAGGCCGTCGTCTTCTTCCAGCCGGGCGCGAAGTTCGGCACGCGCTATTCGACGCTCGGCTTCCAGGACGGCGCCCAGCTCGACGACGGCACCCTCTGGCCCACCTCGTACGCGGTGACCGCCGACGACGACGCGACCCGCGCCTCCGTCGCCGCCCTCGTCCGGAAGGCCGCCGGGCTCTGACACCGGCCGGGGTCGGCGCTATGATCGACCCCACAACACACGGGAGTCCGGTGAGCCGGGCTGAGAGGAAGCGAACCACGCTTCGACCGTCGAACCTGATCTGGGTCATGCCAGCGCAGGGAGGAGAAGAACCGATGTCCACGTCCACGCCCGAAAACCGTTCCACGGCGGCTCGCGACAGCTCGACCGGCTTCACGCCGAAGGCCCGCACCACCCCCACCCGGCGCTGGCGAGTCGTCGACATCGTGGTCGCCAGCGTCATCGGCGTCGCCGCCGGCGTCGTCTTCTGGGCCTGGGGCCTGGCCTACACGCCCATCGACAGCGTCCTGAGCTTCTCGGGCGGCTTCGAGGGCATCCTCAACGGCGGCTGGCTCTTCGCCGGCGTGCTCGGCGGCATCGTGATCCGCAAGCCCGGCGCCGCCGTCTACACCGAGGTCGTCGCGGCGGTCGTCTCGATGCTGATCGGCACCCAGTGGGGCTTCTCGGTGCTCATCTGGGGCATCGTCCAGGGCCTGGGCGCCGAGATCGTGCTCGCGATCTTCCTCTACAAGTCGTGGCGGATCGGCACGGTGCTGCTCGCCGGTGCCGTCGCCGGCCTCGCCGTCGGCCTGATGGACACGAGCTTCGCCTCGGCAGCCGCCTACGCCGCCGGGTCGAAGACGATCTACGTCGTGACCTCGGTCGTCTCGGGCACGGTCCTCGCCGGCCTGCTCTCGTGGCTCGCCGCCCGCGGCCTCGCCCGGACGGGCGCGCTGTCGCGGTTCGCCTCGGGACGCTCGGCGGACGCCCGGGTCTAGGCGCGCCTCGTCGTGGTCCTTCCCGTGAGCGGAGCGAGCGCCGGACGGCGGACACCGGAGGACGGTGCCCGCGTCACCGCCCGTGGCTGGGGGTGGCGGCACGCCGGTCGACGACTGCCCGCCGTCTCGCAGCTCGACCTCGACGTCGCCCCCGGTGAGCGCGTCCTGCTGCTCGGTGCGTCCGGCGCGGGCAAGTCGACGTTGCTCGCCGGTCTCGCCGGGGTGCTGGGCGGCGACGACGAGGGCGACGAGGCGGGCGACCTGCTGGTGGACGGCCGGCCCCCTGCCGAGCAGCGCGGCCGGGTCGGCCTCGTCCTGCAGGACCCGGACTCGCAGGTCGTCCTCGCGCGGGTGGGCGACGACGTCGCGTTCGGCTGCGAGAACCTGGGCGTGCCCCGCGACGAGATCTGGCGCCGCGTCGGCCACGCCCTCGACGCCGTCGGGCTCGACCTGCCGCTGTCCGCGTCGACCTCCGAGCTGAGCGGCGGCCAGAAGCAGCGGCTCGCGCTCGCCGGGGTGCTCGCCATGCAGCCGGGCCTGCTGCTCCTCGACGAGCCGACGGCCAACCTCGACCCCGAGGGCGTCGTCGAGGTGCGCGACGCCGTGGCCCGTGTCGTCGCCGACACCCGGGCGACGCTCGTCGTCGTCGAGCACCGGGTGTCGGTCTGGCTGCCCGTCGTCGACCGCGTCGTCGTGCTCGACGCCGGTGGGGGAGTCCTGGCCGACGGTCGACCCGACGACGTGCTGCGCGCCGAACGCGACCGCCTCGTCGACGCGGGGGTGTGGGTTCCCGGCGCCGCGCCTCCTGCGCCCGTCCGGTCGCGCACGACCGGTGACCTGCTGCTCACGGCGAGGGGACTCGACGTGGGGCACAAGGGGCCCAAGGGCCGCGCGGTCGCCGTCGGCATCGACCTCTCCGTCACCGAGGGGCGTGCGCTCGCGGTGACCGGCACGAACGGCTCGGGCAAGTCGACGCTCGCCCTCACCGTCGCGGGGCTGCTCGTGCCCGTCGCGGGCCACCTCGAGGCCACGCCGTCGTTCGCCGACGGTGCCGGCCCGTCTCCGATCCGCTGGAAGCCCCGGCAGTTGCTCACCCGCGTCGGCACGGTCTTCCAGGACCCGGAACACCAGTTCCTGACGGCGACCGTCCGCCGCGAGCTGGCGGTGGGTCCGGAGGCGCTGGGCGCGTCCCCGAGAGAGGTCGCGTCGCGCGTCGACCACCTCCTCGACCGGCTGCGGCTCGACCACCTCGCCGGCGCGAACCCGTTCACGCTCTCGGGCGGCGAGAAACGCCGCCTCTCGGTCGCGACCGTGCTCGCCTCACGCCCGTCGCTGCTCGTGCTCGACGAACCGACCTTCGGGCAGGACGCCCGCACCTGGCGAGAGCTCGTGGCCCTGCTCGCGGAGCTGCTCGACGAGGGCCGGGCGGTCGTCGCCGTGACCCACGACGCCGAGTTCGCGTCGACCCTCGCCGACGACGTGCTCGACCTGAGCGCACACGCTCGCCGCACCGACCCCGTCGTGGTGCGCCGATGAGCGTCCTCACCCCGGTTGTGGCGACCGGCGTGGTCGGGCGCGTGAACCCGGTCGCCAAGCTCCTCGCCGCCGTCGTGCTCGCGATCGCCCTGCTGCTCTCGATCGACTGGGTCTCGGCCGGCACCGCGCTGCTGCTCGAGGCCCTGCTGCTGCCTTTCGCCGGGTTGTCCGCCCGGCAGCTGCTCGCCCGCACGGCACCGCTCTGGATCGCCGCCCCGACGTCGGTCGTCGCCATCTCCCTCTACGGCCGCGACGGCGGGGCGTCGGTGGTCGAGTGGGGGTTTCTGTCGGTGACCGAGGGGTCGCTGGCCCTCGCCGGGGCGATCGGCCTGCGCATCCTCGCCGTCGGGGTGCCCGGCATCGTGCTGTTCGCGACGACCGACCCGACCGACCTCGCCGACGGTCTCGGTCAGGTGCTGCGACTGCCGGCACGCTTCGTGTTGGGGGGCCTCGCCGGGTTGCGTCTGGTCGGGCTGTTCATGGACGACTGGCGGCAGCTCGCCCTGGCCCGTCGCGCCCGGGGCGTCGCGGACTCGGGCGGGCCGATCGGGGCGCTGAAGCGGTTCGGACAGCAAGCGTTCTCGCTGCTCGTGCTGTCGGTCCGACGCGGCAGCAAGCTCGCCACCGCCATGGAGGCCAAGGGCTTCGGCGGCGACACACCGCGTACCTGGGCGCGTCCGTCGTCTTTCGGGCTGCGGGACGGCGTGCTCGTCGCCCTCGGCGTCGTCATCGCCGCCACGTCGGTGACCGCGGCCGTCCTGGCCGGCACGTGGGAGTTCGTCCTTGCCTGAGCGGGTCGCCGTCGACGACGCCGTCGGGGCCCTGCTGCGCCGAGCCGAGGAGGCGCGGGTCGGGTCGCGTCGCGTGGTCATGGTCATCGACGGCCGCTCGGGCTCGGGCAAGACCACGCTCGGCCGTGCGGTGGCCGCCGCGTGGCCCGCCGACCGGCTCGGACCCGTGCGCCTGGTGCACCTCGACGACGTCTACCCGGGGTGGCACGGCCTCGAGGCGGCGTCCCGCGTGGTCGAGACGTCGATCTTGTCGCCGGTCGCCCCGGGATGGCGGCGGTGGGACTGGGAGCACGCCCGCGCGGCGGCGTGGGAGGTGCTCGACCCGGCCGTCTCGCTGATCGTCGAAGGGGCCGGGGCGTTGACCCGCGCCTCCTCGTCGCTCGCCGACGTCCGGGTGTGGCTGGAGCTCGACGCCGTGGCCCGGCGTGCCCGCGCCTTGGCCCGCGACGGTGCGACGTACGAACCGTGGTGGGACGTGTGGGCCGAACAGGAGGACGCCCATCTGGCGGCGGAGGACCCGGCCTCGGTGGCGGACGTGGTGGTGGAGGGTCAGGCCCAGCCGAGTTCGTGCAGTTGGTCGTCGTCGATGCCGTAGAAGTGGGCGATCTCGTGGACGAGCGTGACGTGGATCTCGTCGGCGAGCTGCTCGAGGTCGTCGACGGCCGCGAGGTGCGGTTCACGGTAGAGGATGATGCGGTCGGGTAGCTCGCCGAAGCCGTACTGGCCGCGTTCGGTGAGGGCGACGCCGTCGTAGAGTCCGAGCAGGTCGAGCGTGCCGTCTTCGGGGCGGTCTTCCGTGACGAAGACGATGTTGTCGAGCCCGTCGACCATGTCGTCGGGCAGCAGATCGAGTTGGTCGACGACCATCGCGTCGAACGCCTCCGCGCTCACCTCCGACGGATCGATGCCCGCTGCCTGCCGTTCGTCGTCCACGTCTCCACCCTCCCACGCCGACGCCCCGGCCCCCTGAGTCGACGAGCGAAGCGACGCCTCACCCCGCAATGTCGCGACCGTGACGAGCGAAGCAATGTCGTGACCGTGACGAGCGAAGCGACGTCTCGACCGTGACGAGCGCAGCGACGTCTCGACGTTGACGAGCGCAGCGACGTCTTGACGGTGACGAGCGCAGCGACGTCTTGACCCTCGACGTCGTGGATGCGCTTGCGCATCCACGACCAGAAGGCGCCAGAGCCCGAAAAATCCCCTGCCCATCGGAGGGCAGGGGATTGCATTCGGGTGAGTAACGGGGCTTGAACCCGCGGCCTCCTAGACCACAACCAGGCGCTCTACCAGCTGAGCTATACCCACCATGCGCGACTGCCGAGGCGATCGCAACGAGAAGACTCTACTACAGCCTGGGGGCCCATTCGTCCACGACGGCCTTCGAGATCGCCTGGACGTCGTCGGTGGTGGGGCCGGGGTCGGCGACGAAGCCGGCGCGACGGTAGTACTCGAGTTCGCGAATGGATTCGAGGATGTCGGCGAGGGCGCGGTGGCCGCCGTGTTTCTGGGGGGCGTTGAAGTACACGCGGGGGAACCAGCGGCGGGCCAACTCTTTGATGGACGAGACGTCGACGCTGCGGTAGTGCAGGTGGCCGTCGACGCGGGGCATGTACTTCGCGAGGAAGGCCCGGTCGGTGCCGATGGTGTTGCCGGCGAGGGGGGCGTGCTGCTCGGTGGGGACGTACTTGAGGATGTACTCCAGCACCTCGAACTCGGCCTCGGCGAGGCTGACGCCGTTCGGGATCTCGTCGATGAGGCCCGACGAGCGGTGCATCTCGGTGACGAACTCGCCCATGTTGTCGAGGGCGGACTGGTCGGGTTTGATGACGATCGTGAAGCCCGGGTGCACGGGCGTCAGGTCGAAGTCCGTGACGACCACGGCCACCTCGACCAGTTCGTCGACCGAGAGGTCGAGCCCGGTCATCTCGCAGTCGATCCAGACCAGTCGGTCGTTGCTCGTAGCCATTCCGCGAGTCTAGTCCGGTGCCCTTCCGGCACCGCGCCTCCTGCCCCGGGCCCGTGCAGGAGGCGCGGTTCGGGTCGGTCAGATCGCCTCGCCGGCTCCGATGGCCTCCGCTTCGACCCGAGCAGGCTCGGGGCCGTCGTCGACCCGGCGCAGGGCCCCGCGCGCGGCCACCACCACCACGAAGGCGACGGCGACGCTCGAGGCCGCGAACACGTAGGCGGCGCTCGGGGCGATGGTGTCGGCGAGCAGGGTCGCGACGGGCGGGGCGACGGCGCCGCCGAGGAAGCGCACGCCCGAATACGCGCTGGACGCGACCGACCGGGGCAGGTCGGTGGCCTCCATGACGGACTCGGTCAGCACCGTGTTGAGCACGCCGAGCACGAGGCCGCCGACGACGACGCAGACCACGAGGGCGGCCGGCGTCGCGACGACGATCGCGGCGGCGACGAGGTCGAGCGCGAGCAGTGGAAGGGCGATGCGCAGGACGGTCGTCCGGCGCAGGCGTGCGGTCAGCAGCGGGGCGACCCAGACCGAGGTGATGGCGAGGCCGACGCCCCAGCCGAAGAACGTGAACCCGATGCCGAGTGCTCCGAAGCCGAGCGGGTACGGCGTGTAGGCGAGCAGGACGAAGAAGCCGATGTTGTAGAAGAGCGCGGTCGCGGCGAGGGCGCCGAGCGCCGGGTTGCCCAAGGCGCGGAACGGTGCCGAGAGCGCCGTCGGCGTGGGTTTCTCCGTCGCGCCGCCCTTGAGGAACAGCACGATCGCGATGAAGGCGATCGCCATCAGCGTGGTGACGCCGAAGAACGGGCCGCGCCAGCTGACCGAGCCGAGCAGGCCGCCGATCAGCGGACCGATGGCGATGCCGAGGCCGAGCGCCGCCTCGTAGAGGATGATCGCCGATGCCGTGCCGCCGGACGCCGCGCCCACGATGGTCGCGAGGGCGGTCGAGATGAACAGAGCGTTGCCGAGCCCCCACCCGGCGCGGAATCCGATGATCGACCAGACGTCGCCGCTGGTGGCGGCGAGCAGGGCGAAGACGACGATCAGTCCGAGCCCGATCAACAGGGTGCGCTTGGCGCCGAGTCGGCTCGACACCCAGCTGGTGAAGAACATCGCGACGCCCGTGACGGCGAGGTAGCTGGTGAAGAGCAGCTCGGTCTGCGTGGGGCTGGCCTTCAGGGACTCCGCGATGGCGGGGAGGATCGGGTCGACGAGGCCGATGCCCATGAAGGCGACGACGCAGGCGAAGGCGATGGCCCACACGGCCGTCGGCTGCTTCAGGATGCTCGGCTTCGGGGCGTGAGCACTGCCGGCCGAGGCGGGGGCAGGCGCGCTCACGCGAACACCGCCTCGGTGTCGGTGCGTTCGTCGGCACGGGTGCCGACCCGCGAGGCCAGCAGGCGGGTCGCGTGCTCGAGCACGGCCCATTCGTCGTCGTCGAGGTCGGCGAACAGGCCGCCGAGCGAGTCGGCGAGTTGCCCCCGCCATTCGGTGAGGGCCGCCGTGCCCTTGTCGGTGATGGCAATCAACCAGGCCCGGGAGTCGTCGGTGTCGGCGATGCGCCTGACCAGCTCGTCGTCGGCGAGCCCCCGCACGAGCTTGGTCATGGTCGGCTGCGAGACGCGGCTGGCCCGGGCCAGGTCGCCGACGCGCAGCTCGCCGTCCGTCGTCAGGATCGAGAGCGTCCGCCAGACGGCGGGCGAGGTGGTGCGGCCGGTCTCCTGCGCGGCGATGCGCGTCAGGCGATGGGTCGACGTCAGGAGGGATTCCAGGATGTCTGTCGGCTGGGAGGTCATCGGCCAAGTGTATAGCCAAGCTATATAGCTTGGCTATCCTTGTCGGGTGAGCGAAGCTGGGCGCCGACTCCGCGCCTCCTGGTAGACCTGTGGGCATGACAGACAGCAAGCCCACCGTGGCCGAGGGTTCCGAGTACGTCGTCTTCTTCGACGGCGGTCCGAGCGACGGCTCCACCGACACCCGCATCAGCACCGACGGTTCGTACGACGAGCAGATCACCGACTTCGTGTTGATCGACGGCATGGAGACCGGCATCGTCTACACCGCCACCGAGGCGAAGATGGTCGGCGAGCAGCTGCAGGTGCACTACTCGCTCGACGCGAAGGACAGCGACCCCGTCGACGACCCGGAAGACCGCAACGACGACCGCGACAACTGACGTCGGCGGCTCCGGCCGCGACGACGCACGAGACCGCAGGAGGCGCGGGGGAAGTTTCCCCCGCGCCTCCTCGTTGTCCTCGGCATGATGCTGGAGCTGTACACGTCCGCCTTCTGCGGTCCCTGCCACGCGGCCAGGGCGGTCGTGGCCGAGGCGAGCGGGCTCGTGCCCTCCCTCGTCGTCGACGAGGCCGACGTCGCCGCCCGGCCGGAGGCTGCCGAGAGGCGCGACGTCCGCAGCACGCCGACCATCGTGATCACGCGGGACGACGGCGAGGTCGTCTTCCGCTCGCCGGGAGTGCCGACGCTGGACCACCTGCTCGGGGCCCTCTCCCTCGCGATCTGATCACCGCGCACCCGTCATGGAAGGCTCATAGGGTCTCTGCGGCGTCGCCATCGACCGGTGCAAGGCCGCTGATGGGGTGGCGATCGATCGTGGTCCCATGCCCGATACCGACATCCTGCGTCTCGACATCGTGGTGCCCGTCTTCGACGAGGCCACCACCCTCGAGGCCAGCATCACGAGCCTCCATCACCATCTGACCCGCCACGTCACCGAGACCTGGCGCATCACCGTGGCCGACAACGCCAGCACCGACGGCACGCCGGCCCTCGCCGACGACCTCGCCCGACGCCTGCGGGGCGTGACCGTCGTCCACCTCGCCGAGAAGGGCCGAGGTCGTGCCCTCAAGCAGGTCTGGGCGGCCTCGCCCGCCGACGTGCTGGTGTACCTCGACGAGGACCTCTCCACCGACCTCTCGGCGCTCGGTCCACTCGTGGCGCCGTTGCTCTCCGGCCACTCCGACCTCGCGATCGGCACCCGGCTGAGCCGGTCGTCGCGGGTCGTGCGGGGCGGCAAGCGGGAGTTCGTCTCGCGCAGCTACAACTTCTTGCTGCGTCGGACGATGGGGGTGGGGTTCAGCGACGCCCAGTGCGGCTTCAAGGCGATCCGGCGCGAGGCTGCCGAGCGACTGTTGCCCCTCGTCGAGGACACCGGGTGGTTCTTCGACACCGAGCTGCTGATCCTCGCCGAACGCTCGGGCCTGCGCATCCACGAGGTCCCGGTCGACTGGGTCGACGACCCCGACAGCTCGGTCGACATCGTCTCCACGGCCGCCGCCGACCTCAGGGGGATGCTGCGGGTGGGCACGGGCATCGCCCGGGGCGCGATCCCGGTCCAGGCGGTGTACGACGCGATCGGGAGGCGTCCGTTCGAGCCGCCCGCGCCTCCCACGTTCTTCTCGCAGGTCGTGCGGTTCGGTGTCGTCGGGGTCGCCTCGACCGCCGCGTACGCGCTGCTCTACCTCGTCGCGCAGCAGGTGATGCCGGCCCAAGCGGCGAACTTTGTGTCGTTGCTCGTGACGGCCGTGTTCAACACGGCCGCCAACCGGCGGTTCACGTTCGGGGTGAGGGGAGCGTCTGGCGTGGCGCGACACCAGCTGCAAGGGCTGATGGTCTTCGTGCTCGCCTGGGTGCTGACCTCGGGGTCGCTCGTCGTGCTGCACGCCGCGGCACCCGCGGCAGGAGCCCAGGCCGAGCTGCTCGTGTTGACGGCCGCGAACCTCGTCGCCACCGTGCTGCGCTTCGTGCTGTTGCGCGTCTGGGTGTTCCGGTCGCAGGCGACGCACGTCACGCCGGGACCGGCCGACGAGCGGGTCGGTGCCACCGACCCCGTGTCCGACCTCACCACCCGCGTCGACGCCGTGGCCGGCGACGACGACGTCACGGCGGTCCGTCGATGAGCGCCGGGACGACGCCGGTGCCGCTGACCGATCGACGCTCGCCGTCCGGGTCGGCCGGCCAGCGCCTCCGTTCGCTCGCTCACCGTCTGGTGCGCGGGCGCGAGGACGCGGCACGGTGGGAGCGACCGGCGTTCCTCGCGCTGCTGGTCGCCACGGGGGCGTTCTACCTGGTGAACCTGTCGGCGAACGGCTGGGCGAACTCGTTCTACTCGGCCGCGGTGCAGGCCGGTTCGCAGAACTGGGAGGCGTTCCTCTACGGCTCGTCCGACGCCGCGAACTCGATCACGGTCGACAAGCCGCCCGCGAGCCTGTGGGTCATGGCCCTGTCGGTCCGGGTGTTCGGGCTGTCGTCGTTCAGCATCCTGCTGCCCGAGGCCCTGATGGGCGTCGCGACCGTCGGACTCGTCTGGGCCACGGTGCGGCGCCACTTCTCGGCCGTCGCCGCGTTCGTCGCCGGCGGAGCCCTGGCGCTGACCCCCGTCGCCGTGTTGATGTTCCGCTTCAACAACCCCGACGCACTGCTCGTGCTGCTGCTGACCCTCGCCACGTACCTGACCCTGCGCGGCGTCGAGACGGGCCGCGTCCGCTGGGTCGTCTGGGCCGGCGTGGCGATCGGCTTCGGCTTCCTGACCAAGCAACTCCAGGCGTTCGTCATCCTGCCCGTGCTGGCCGGGGTGTACCTCGTCGCGGCGCCCGTCCTGCTGCGCAAGCGGGTGCTGCACCTGCTGGCCGCGCTCGGTGCGGTCGTGGTGTCGGCCGGCTGGTGGGTCGCCCTCGTCGAGCTGGTGCCCGCGAGCATGCGGCCGTACGTCGGTGGCTCGCAGACGAACTCGTTCCTCGAGTTGACCTTCGGCTACAACGGCCTCGGACGGCTCACGGGCGACGAGACGGGCAGCGTGACGGGCGGGGGCGGCGGCACCGGCGCGGCCACCACGGGCATGTGGGGTGAGACCGGCATCACCCGGCTCTTCACGGGCGAGTTCGGTGGCCAGATCACCTGGCTGCTGCCGGCCGCACTGGTCCTGGGAGTCTCGGCCCTCGTGCTGTTCGGCTGGCGGCACCGCACCTCGGCCCGTCGAGCCACACTGCTGCTGTTCGGCGGCTGGACGGTGCTCACGGCGCTGGTCTTCAGTTTCATGTCGGGGATCTTCCACGCGTACTACACAGTGGCCCTCGCGCCGGCGATCGCGGTGACCCTCGGGGTCGCGGCCGACGTGCTGTGGCGGCGACGGGCCCGGCTGTGGGTGCGGATCGTGCTGGCGGCGTCGGCTCTGCTCACGGGCGTCTGGGCCTGGGTGCTGCTCGGACGGGCGGAGGCCTGGCACCCCTGGCTCCGGTACGTCGTCGTCGCGCTCGCCGTGGTGGGCGCCGTGCTCGTGCTGCTGCCGCGACGGGGTCGGGCGCTCACGGCGGCGACGCTCGCCGTGCTGGTCGCGGGCGGTTTGCTGGCTCCGGCGGCCTACTCGGTCGAGACCGTGTCGACGGCCCACACCGGCTCGATCGTCACGGCCGGGCCGACCGTGTCGGGTGGCACGGGCGGGTTCGGCGGTGGTGGCGCCGGTCGGTTCGGTGGTGGTGGCGGGGCCGCCGGTGGCGGGCCCGGTGGTACGGCTGGCGGCACGCCCCCGCAGCTGCCGGGCGGCACCGGCGGGGGAGCGGGCACCGCGTTCGGTCCCGGCGCCGGCACCGGCGCCGGCGCGGGAACCGCAGGAGGCGCGGGTACGGCCACGCGCGGATTCCCCGGTGGCGGGGGCGGAGCCGGCTCGTTGCTCGGCTCGGGCTCGGTCAGTGACGAGCTCGCCGCCGTGGTCGGCGCGGACGCGGACCGGTACACCTGGGTCGCCGCAGCCGTCGGGTCGAACACCGCGGCGGGCTACCAGCTCGCGACCGGCGACCCGGTCATGGCGGTCGGCGGGTTCAACGGCAGCGACCCGTCACCGACCCTGGAGCAGTTCGAGCAGTACGTCACCGACGGGCAGATCCACTGGTTCGTCGGAGGGACCGTCGGGCAGTCGAACGGCGGCAGCTCGTCCTCGAGCGAGATCGCGGCGTGGGTCGAGGCGAACTTCAGCCCGACCGAGGTCGACGGGGTCACGCTGTACGACCTGACCAGCCCGCTGGGCTGACCGGCCGGACGACGCGACCGGTCCGCCCGGCCGCCCCGCGCCTCGGGACGCGCGAGTCACTGCATTTCGTGCACCGCACCGCGACTCCTCGGGGTGTGGTGCACGAAACGCGGTGCGGAGCCTGGCTGGACCGCTACCGGGACGGAGGAGCGGGCACGGTATCGTGGACGGGTCCGCCCCCGTAGCTCAGCGGATAGAGCAGGAGCCTTCTAATCTCTTGGTCGCAGGTTCGATTCCTGCCGGGGGCACCACTCCACAGATGATCTACGCGGTGCTTCTCATCTCTTGGTCGCAGGTTCGATTCCTGCCGGGGGCACCACGCCACCGATGATCTACGCGGTGCTTCTCATCTCTTGGTCGCAGGTTCGATTCCTGCCGGGGGCACCACGCCACCGATGATCCACGCGGTGCTTCTCATCTCTTGGTCGCAGGTTCACTGTGGTGATGACGCTGGCTGCCGGGGGCACCAAGCCTCACCCCCCACGACGACGCGCCCCCGACCGAGGTCGGGGGCGCGTCGTCGTCCACGGGATCAGTCGTCCGCGCGTTCGGGTGCCGTGCGGCGGCGGACCTGGCTCGCACTGACCGGCTGTTCGTAGCGCTCGTCGTCCATCGGGTCGTCGCGGGTGTCGTCGTGGGACGCCTCACCCGACGTGACGGCCGGTGCCTCGGGCGCGGAAACCGGCGAGGGGCCCGCCAGCGGGGCGGGAGCCGTGGGTGCCCGGTAGGCCTCGTCGCCACCCCGGACCGGGGCATCGTCGAGGGCCGCGGGGCGGAGCGCTGCCGAGGGTGCGGCACCCGAGGGCGCGGAGGCATCGGTGCGTCGCTTCTCGGTCGCCGACGCGGCGCGCTGCTCGGCCTCCCAGGCCTTCTGCTTCGCGGCCGTGTCGCGGTCGACGTCGGCCTCTTCGTACTTCCAGCGGGCGAGATCGTCGCGGAAGAGCTTCTTGGCTCGCCCGGGACGTTTCTGCCACTCGACGAGACGGTCGCGGAGTTCACCCAGCGTCTGCTCGGACTGGAAGCTGAAGGACGCCGAGTTGCGCTTGATCTCGGCCAGTTCGTGAGCGGCCCAGTCGGCGGCGAGGGTGCTGCCGGTCGCGGGCAGCAACCGCAGGCGGACGTCGGCCTCGTGGCCGAGGTGATCGGCGTAGGCACGCTCCTCGACCCCGAGCGAGCTGTAGACGGCACCCTTGCGGGCCGCCGAGACGAGGGCCGCGACGGCCGCCGCCTTCGCCTCGTCCTCGTGCAACGACACGACGCGTCGCGTGCTCGCGCGGCCGATGAGAGCTGCGACGACGCCGGCCACGACGATGGCGACGAAGGGGATCACCGCATCGGTGACGACGCGCCACCCGTTGTCGGAAGAGAGCCATTCGACCAAACCGTTCCACCACTGCATGGGGCGAACACTACAGCCGAGGTCGAAGGTTGCACGGCTGCGACATGCTGGCGAGCCCGCCGTCGGTAAGGCCGTCACGGCCCCCGGTGGCGTCGTCGGGATCAGGCGAACCGGAAGCAGTCGGTGGCGTCGTCGCGACTCCAGAACTCGCCGATCTCGACGAACCGACGCTGACGGGGCAGGAACCGTTTGGCGCGGTACCGATCACCCTGCGGGTCGTCGAAGCGCTCGACGTAGCCCACGATCTCGCCACCGGGTCGGGTCACCCGGGCGAGGTCGTCGTGCACCTGGACGAGCTGCAGGCCGCCCCGGGTCGAGCGCAGGGCGGGGAGGGGAACGCCTGCGTGAGCGTGCTGGGCAGGCGGGACGATCGCGTGGTCGAGGGTGCTGCTGGTCATGAGGTGCTCCTGAGGTCATCCGGCCGATGCTGTCGAGAACACCCCTGACGCTAGGGGCGACCACCGACATCGACGTCGGACGCCTGGGAGGGCGCGGTGCCCGTCCGGCACCGCGCCGTCCGGTCAGCGGCCGGTGCCGTCGACCGCCAGCGGCTCGATCGCCGCGAGCTCGTCCTCGGTCAGCTCGGCACCGTGGAGCGCGTCCAGGCTGTCGTCCAGCTGGGCCACCGACGAGGCGCCGATGAGGGCGCTGGTCACGGCGGGTTGGCGCAGCACCCAGGTGAGCGAGAGCTGCGCGAGCGACTGGCCCCGCGCCTCCGCGATCTCGTTCAGGCCGCGGACGCGCGAGAGGTAGGTCTCGTCGAAGGCGTCCTCGGAGAACCAGCGGCCCTCGGCCGCGCGCGAGCCCGCGGGAGCGCTGCCCGAGAGGTAGCGGTTCGTCAGGAGGCCCCCGGCCAGCGGCGAGAACACGATCGAGCCGACGCCGCGGGACAGCAAGGTGTCGAACAGCCCTCGCTCGGGCCGGCGGTCGAACATGTTGTACCGCGGCTGGTGGATCAGCAACGGCACGCCCTCGGCCGCCAGGGCGTCGATCGCGGCCTCGGTCTGCGCCGGGTCGTAGTTCGAGATGCCGGCGTAGAGCGCCTTGCCCTGCCGGACGGCCGTCGCGAGCGCCCCCATCGTCTCGTCGATCGGGGTCTCGGGGTCGGGACGGTGCGAGTAGAAGATGTCGACGTGGTCCATGCCGAGCCGCCCGAGGCTGGCCTCGAGCGAGTTCAGCAGGTACTTGCGCGACCCCCCGTCGCCGTACGGCCCGGGGGTCATGTCGTAACCCGCCTTGGACGACACCACGATCTCGTCACGGTAGGGGCGCAGGTTCGCCGCGGCGATGCGGCCGAACTGCTCTTCCGCCGAGCCGTAGGGCGGGCCGTAGTTGTTCGCCAGGTCGAAGTGGGTGACCCCGCGGTCGAACGCGCGGAGCACGATGTCGCGCTGGGTCTCGAGTCCGCGGTCCGAACCGAAGTTGTTCCAGAAGCCCAGCGAGATGCGGGGCAGCTTGAGCCCGCTGCGGCCCGTTCGGACGTAGTCGAGTCGTGAGTACCGTGCGTCGTCGGCGACGTAGGGCGTGAAGGGTGATCTCATGCGGTCAGCCTAGGGCGGGGCCTCGACTCGGGAGTAGGTTCACGGGCATGACGACATTCGTTCTCGCCGGCGGTTGCTTCTGGTGCCTCGACGCGGTCTACCGCACCCTCGACGGCGTCACCGAGGTGGTCTCGGGCTACACCGGCGGAGACACCGTGCAGCCGAGCTACGACGACGTGTGCACCGGCCGGACGGGGCACGCCGAGGCCGTCGCGGTCACCTTCGACCCCGAGAAGCTCCCCGCCGACGTCGTCCTCGACGTCTTCTTCACCCTGCACGACCCGCGTCAGCTGAACCGGCAGGGCGCGGACGTCGGCACCCAGTACCGCTCGGCGATGTTCTTCGCCGACGACGAGCAGGAGGCGCTCTTCCGGGCGGCCCGCGATCGCGCCTCCGAGGCCTGGGACGGCGGTGTCGTCACGACGATCGAGCCGCTGCCCACCTGGTACGACGCCGAGGAGCACCACCAGGACTTCTTCGCCAAGAACCCCGGCCAGGGCTACTGCACGGCCGTCGCTCTGCCGAAGGTCACCAAGATCCGCAAGTCGTACGCGAAGTACGTGCTCGCCTCGTAGACGGGCCGCGCCGACCGGCGCGACCGACCGAGAGAAGAGGAAAGGGGCGCTCGACGATGAGTGACCAGAACACCTTGCACCGACAGACCTGGGTGGCCGTGGGCCCGGCAGGCGCGGTCGGCACCATCCTGCGGACCGACGACGGCTTCGCCGTGCGACTGTCCGCGAAGGGGCAGGACGGCGGCGTCTATCCGACCCTGGCCGTGGCCAAGAGCGCCCTGTTCGCGGCGTTGGGGCCGGGCGCCGACTACCCCGAGTTCCACGAACACTGAGGCTCGGTAGTCGCCGGACGACCTGCAGTCGCGTCGTCCCCCGAGCGGCCCCCGCAGTCTTTCTCCACAAGGAGGCGCGGGTGCCGTCCCGGGGGCGTCCCGCCTTCGCGAGACTCCCGTCATGACAGACACCATCACCCTCACAGGGATCATCGCGACCGACCCCCGGGCCCTCGTCACGCAGTCCGGCCTCTCCATCACGAGCTTCCGGCTCGCCTCGTCGCAACGGCGCTACGACCGCGTCAAGGGCGAGTGGGTGGACGGCGAGACGAACTGGTACACCGTCACGGCCTTCCGCCAGCTCGCCGACAACGTCCTGGCCAGCCTCCGCAAGGGGCAGCGGGTCGTCGTCACCGGGCGGGTGCGCATCCGCTCGTGGGAGTCCGGCGAACGCAGCGGCATGACGGTCGAGATCGACGCCGACGCGATCGGTCACGACCTCGTCTGGGGCAGGTCGACCTTCGAACGGCGGGTCGCGTCCGCCCCGGCCGCCGGGCCGGTGGCGCCGTCGGCCGCGGGTGGTGACGATGCGGACGCGACCCCCGACCAGAGCGGGGCGGCACCCGAGACGGAGGGCGACGGTGGGGCCGGTCAAGGTGGCCCCTCGGACGCTTCCGCGTCGGATGCGTCCGCGTCGGCCCCCGACCGGGTGGCGGTCCCTGACGACGGCGCGGACTGGGGTGCTCCACAGTCCGTCGGCGCCGACGAGGTGTTGGCCCCGTTCTGACCACCCGGGCACCCCCGTGTTCCCGGCCCGCGGGTCGGCACGCCGTAGACTCGACACGGCTGGCCGACCCGCGGCCGCCACCCGCGACGAAGGGCACCCGTGACCGGTTCGAGACCCCCACGCGGCCCGGCGCTCGCCGCGATCCTGCTGGCCGTGGTGGTCCCCCTCGTGGGCTGCACCTCGTCACCCGAGCCGGCGCCGACGACGCCGCCCACGGCGATCTCGACGGGCGCTCCGGCGTTCTCGTCCGAGTCGACGACGGCCGAGGCGCTGGCCCACTTCGACGAGGTGAACGCCGCGACCGTCGCGGCGAACGCCCGCCCGGGCGGGCGTGCGGTCGTCGACGCGCTGGTGGCCGCGGGCTTCGACAAGTCGACGATGCAGGTCACCGCCGACACGACCTCGATCGGCCGTGACGCCGACAGCGTGCAGTTCTCGGTGCTCTGGGGTCAGGACTGCTTGATCGGGCAGGTCTCGGGCGCCGGCTACACGAGCCAGACGGCGCCGGTGCTCGGCACGGGCGCCTGCCTCGTGGGGTCGACCCGAGCCATCGACTGGTGACGTCGGGGGCGGGGCCCCGCCCGATAGACTCGCTGCCATGGCCGAATACATTTACTCGATGGTGCGCGCCCGCAAGGCGGTCGGCGACAAGCTGATCCTCGACGACGTCACCATGTCGTTCATCCCGGGGGCGAAGATCGGTGTCGTGGGGCCGAACGGCGCCGGCAAGTCGACGATCCTCAAGATCATGGCGGGCCTCGACACCCCCAGCAACGGCGAGGCGAAGCTCAGCCCCGGCTACTCGGTCGGCATCCTCATGCAAGAGCCCGAACTCGACGAGACGAAGACCGTCCTCGAGAACGTCCAAGAGGGCGTGGGGCCGATCAAGCAGAAGCTCGACCGCTTCAACGAGGTCTCGGCCGCCATGGCCGAGCCCGACGCCGACTTCGACGCGCTGCTCGCCGAGATGGGCACCCTGCAAGAAGAGATCGACGCCGCCGACGCGTGGGACCTCGACTCCCAGCTCGAGCAGGCCATGTCGGCTCTGCGCACGCCTCCGGGCGATGCCGAGGTCGCGAACCTCTCCGGTGGTGAGAAGCGCCGCGTCGCGCTGTGCAAGCTGCTGCTGCAGAAGCCCGACCTCCTGCTCCTCGACGAGCCCACCAACCACCTCGACGCCGAGAGCGTGCTCTGGCTCGAGCAGCACCTCAGCAAGTACCCCGGCGCCGTGCTCGCCGTGACCCACGACCGGTACTTCCTCGACCACGTCGCCGAGTGGATCGCCGAGGTCGACCGCGGCCGCCTCTACCCCTACGAGGGCAACTACTCGACCTACCTCGAGAAGAAGGGCGAGCGCCTCCAGGTCCAGGGCAAGAAGGACGCCAAGCTCGCCAAGCGCCTCGCCTCCGAGCTCGAGTGGGTCCGCAGCAACGCCAAGGGCCGCCAGGCCAAGTCGAAGGCACGTCTGGCGCGCTACGAAGAGATGGCGAACGAGGCCGAGCGCACGCGCACCTTGGACTTCGAAGAGATCGTGATCCCCGTGGGCCCCCGCCTCGGCTCGCAGGTCATCGACGCCAAGAAGCTGCACAAGGCGTTCGGTGAGCGGGTGCTCATCGACGACCTGTCGTTCACCCTGCCCCGCAACGGCATCGTCGGTGTGATCGGCCCGAACGGCGTCGGCAAGACGACGCTCTTCAAGACCGTCGTCGGTCTCGAGCCGCTCGACGGCGGCGAGCTGAAGGTCGGCGAGACGGTCGACATCTCGTACGTCGACCAGAGCCGTGGCGGCATCGACCCGAACAAGAACCTGTGGGAGGTCGTGTCCGAGGGGCACGACTACATCCAGGTCGGCAAGACCGAGATCCCGTCGCGCGCCTACGTGTCGCAGTTCGGATTCAAGGGCCCCGACCAGCAGAAGAAGGCGGGCGTGCTGTCCGGTGGTGAGCGCAACCGTCTCAACCTGGCGCTGACCCTCAAGCAGGGCGGCAACCTGCTGCTGCTCGACGAGCCCACCAACGACCTCGACGTCGAGACCCTGGGCAGCCTCGAGAACGCGCTGCTCGAGTTCCCCGGCTGTGCCGTGGTCATCACACACGACCGGTGGTTCCTCGACCGCATCGCGACGCACATCCTCTCGTGGGAGGGCCTGAACGACGACGGCACCCCCAACTGGTACTGGTTCGAGGGCAACTTCGAGGCGTACGAAGAGAACAAGATCGAGCGCCTCGGTGCCGACGCGGCGAAGCCGAGTTCGGCCACGTACCGCAAGCTCACGCGCGACTGACCGGCACCGCACCGTCATGACCCGCCTGCACGTGCCGACCCGAGTCCGCTGGAGCGATCTCGACGGGTACCGACACGTGAACAACGCGTCGATGCTGCGCCTCCTCGAGGAGGCGCGCATCGACGCGTTCTGGTCGGCAGACGGGGCGATCGACGAGCGGTCGTCGGCCGCCGTCCTCGACGGCAGTCCGAACGCCATCACGATGACGCTCATCGCCCGGCAAGAGCTCGAGTACCTGATCCCCATCCCGTACCTGCGGGCCCCGCTCGACGTGCAGATCTGGGTCGGTCGTCTCGGCGGAGCGAGCCTCGAGGTCTGCTACGAGGTCTGGTCGCCCGAGGGCGTCGAACCCCGGCAGCTGTTCACCAAGGCCGCCACCACGATCGTGCTCGTCGACTCGGCGAGCAACCAGCCACGTCGCATCTCCGATCTCGAGCGCGACGCCTGGTCGCCGTTCGTCGAAGAACCCCTGGTCTTCCGCCGGCGCTGACCCGGCACGCGCCGGGTCAGCCTCGCGGCACCCGCACCATGCCCTCTTGCGCGACGCTGGCCACGAGCGTGCCCGCGCGGTCGTAGATGCGCCCGAGCGAGAGTCCGCGGCCACCGACCGCGTTGGGGCTCTCTTGCACGTACAGCAGCCACTCGTCGACTCGAGCGGGGCGGTGCCACCACATGGCGTGGTCGAGGCTCGCGACCTTGAGCCCGGGGGTGACGAACGCGACGCCGTGGCGGCGGTAGATCGGTTCGAGCAGGGTGTAGTCGCTGGCGTAGAGCAGCGCGGCGCGGTGCAGGTCGGCGTCGTCGGGCAGCGGGCCCGTGGCCTTGAGCCAGACGGCCTGGTGGGCGACGTGGTCGCCCTCGACGCTGAAGAACACGGGTGAGGGCACGTGACGCATGTCGAACGGGCGACGCGCCCACGACTGGGCGACGGGGTTGTCGACGGCCGACAACAGTTCGGCGTCGCTCGGGACGTCCTCGGGGTCGGGCAGCCCGGTGGGCATGTCGACCTGGTGGTCGAGCCCCTCGTCGGGGGTCTGGAAGGACGCGATCATCGAGAAGATCGGCACGCCGTCCTGCGAGGCCTGGGTGCGTCGGGTCGCGAACGAGCGGCCGTCGTGGATGCGGTCGACCGTGAAGGTGATGGGGATCGTGAGGTCGCCGGGCCGCAGGAAGTACGAGTGCAGCGAATGGACGTCGCGTCCGCCCCCGACGGTGCGCTGGGCGGCGACGAGGGCCTGTGCGGCGACCTGTCCGCCGAACACGCGACCGAGCGGCTCGGGCTGTGACCCCCCGGTGAAGACGTCCTGCCCGCCGACGTTGCCCGCCGGCGAGAGGTCGAGGGTGGACAGCAGGCTCTGCAGCGGATCGACGGTCACCCGATGTAGTTTAGGGGGCCGATGAACGACGCATTCACCCTCCCCGACTCCCTGTCCCTCAGCGATCTCGCGACCTATCTCGGGCGTGCCGGCCGGGTGGAGGACGGTTCGGTCCGGCTCATCGCCGGCTCGGGCGTCCTCGCCGTCTACGTCGCCGTCTTCTACCCGATGGGACTGCTCGACTCGAGCCCCACCGTGCTCGGCCTCCGCACCTTCCAGCTCGACGACCGACCCGAGTTCGACGCCGTGGTGCCGGTCCGGTCGCTGAAGGAGCGCCTCGTGCGCCTGCAGAACGACGTCGTCGACCCGACCGCGCCCGTCACCGTGTCCGTGCCCGCCACGGTCAACACGGTGACCTGGGCAGCCATCTCGCCGCCGCGGGGCGGTTGGGCGCGGCTCGAACCGATCGAGGCCGATCGCCTCCGCACGACGGCCGAGGCCGGCATCGCCCGCGTCGCCGAGGCGATCCCCACGGGCACCGGCGAGCAGATCGTGCACCGGGTGCGGGCCGATGTGTGGTCGGCACCCGTCGAGGGCGCCGAAGGAGTCCCCGCCGGCGCCGGCTTCGGTGCGCTCAGCCTGGGCTTCCTCGACGGCGAGGACGAGGTGACCGTCTTCGAAACCGGCACCTGGACGCGCCTCACGACGTCCAAGGGCCACGTCCTCGTCAAACGGCGGTCGTCCTTGCTCTGACGAGCGATCCGACGCCGAACGGTCCGGCGGCGAGCGGTCAGCGCTCGAACGTGTTGACCATGGCCTGGGCGGCACGGTCGAGGTAACCCCAGAGCATCGCGTCGTCGAGGGGCGCGAGTTCCAGTTCGTCGACGGCCACCCGCATGTGCTGCAGCCAGTGGTCACGTGCCTCGGGCGTCACCCGGAACGGCATGTGCCGCATGCGCAGGCGGGGGTGCCCCCGCTCCTCGCTGTACGTGGTGGGCCCACCCCAGTACTGCTCGAGGAACCCCGTCAAGCGCTGGATCGCGCCCTCGAGATCCGTCTCGGGATACATCGGCCAGAGCACCTCGTCGGTCCGGACGCCCTCGTAGAAGCGGCGGACCAGCTTCTCGAAGGTCGGCCTACCGCCGATCTGCTGCCAGAAGTTGCCCTGGACGGCATCGTCACCGAGACCCCGCCGGACGGTGACCGGCACGGCCGACGGCGGGGGAGTCACGGGCTGCGCACTGGACGGGCGCGGCGTCAGCGGGAGGTCGCTCACTTGCGCTTGCTCCGCGGCACGTGGGGCGTCGGCACCGTGCGCGGCGCCCGGGCACCCTGGACCGAGGAGGCGCTGTCGAAGCCGGTCAGGACGACGCTCGTCAACGAGGGCAGCACGATGTCCATGGCGTCCAGGGTCTTCTTGAGCCGTGACCGCAGCTCGCGGTCGACGTTGTCGCGGTCGGAGGACCGGGTCTTGGCGACGATGCGGATCACCACGTGCTCCTCGGCGATCGACTGGATGCCCCAGACCTCGGGCTGGTCGATGATGGCGCGCCTCCACTTGGGGATCGCCGCGAGCTCGTTGGCCGTGTTCAGCATGGCGTCCTGCACCTGGTCCACGTCGGCCGAGTACGGCACGGCGAGGTCGATGACCACGCGCGTCCAGCCCTGCGACATGTTGCCCACCCGCAGGATCTCGCCGTTGCGCACGAACCACAGCACGCCGTTGACGTCGCGCACCTGGGTGACCCTGATGCCCACCGCTTCGACGACACCGGCGGCGGGTCCGACGTCGACGACGTCCCCCACACCGAGCTGGTCCTCGGCGACCATGAAGATGCCGTTGAGCATGTCCTTCACGATGTTCTGGGCACCGAATGCGAGACCCGCCCCCACGACTCCGGCCGCGCTGACGATGGCGACGGCGTTGAAGTTGAGTTCGCCGAGGATCAACACGAGCGCGATGCCCGCGACGACGACCGTGACCACGTTGTTCAGCACGCTGCCGAGGGTCCGAGTGCGCTGCACGACGCGGACCGCCTGGAGCGGCGACGCCATGAGGGCCTGCGTGTCGTCGACGTTCTGCTTCCGCTTGATGCCGTTCACGACCTGGTCGACCACCCGACGGATGGTGAAGTGCAGGGCGACGCGCAACAGCACCGCGACGAGCAGGATCGCGGCGATCCGGATGGGAACTCGCCACATCGTCCAGAAGGCGTCCCAGTCGAAGGCGATCGGGGCGGCGGGGTCGGTGGCGGCAGCGAGAAGAACGTCCATATGAGCGACAAGTCAAGCATGCCCCCGCAACCCCACCCGGGAGGCGCCTGGACGCCGGAACGGCGGGCCCTGTGATAGGGCCCGCCGTCCGGGTCGGTCGTCGGGTCGCAGCGCGACCCGGGACGTGACTACTGCTGGTCGACCGCCTGCACCCGCAGGGCCCGCTCGACGCCCGCGACGCTCTCGCTCACGATGCGGCGCAGGGCCGGCGTCTCGGGGTTCGCCTCGAGCCACGCGTACGACGCGTCGACGAGCGCCTGGTCGGCGAGGCCGGCCGGGTACAGCCCCGAGACGAGGGTGTCGGCGATGTGGTAGCTGCGCGACTCCCAGATGCCGGTGAGCGACGAGAAGTAGCGCTCGACGAGGGGCTGCAGGATCGCCGGGTCGTTCGTGTGCTGGAACCCGAGGGTCGTCGCGCGGACGATGGCGTTGGGCTGTTCGGCGCTGTCGACGACCGACGCGAAGGCGGCGAGCTTGCCCTCGGTGGTCGCGATCGTCGCACGGGCCCGTGCGGCCGCCTGGGCGCCGTTCGCCGTGTTGTCCTCGGCGAGGGCGGCGTCGATCTCGGCATCGCCGGCACCGCCGACGAGCACGAGGCCCTCGAGCAGCTGCCAGCGCAGGTCGGTGTCGACGGTGAGGCCCTCGAGGGCGAGCGATCCGTCGAGCAGACCGGCCAGCGCCTCCTCGTGCGCCTCGGTGGACGCGATCGCGGCGAAGAAGGTGACGAACTGGAACTGTGCGTCCGACCCGGCCTCGGCACCTTGGGCCAGGGCCCAGAGGCCGTCGCCGACCTCGGTGATCGTGGAGGCGCGGCGTGCGGGGGCGACGTAGCTGCGGGCGGTCTGCAGCAGCTGCGAGAGCGTGGTGCGGATCGTCGTCGACTCGGTCTCGGTCGCGATGTTGTCGAGCACGAGTCGCACGTAGTCGGAGGCCGAGGTCTCGGCGTCGCGCGTCGCGTCCCAGACCGAGCCCCAGACGAGGGCGCGGGCCAGCGGGTTCGAGATCTTCGACAGGTGCGCGATCGCGGTGGCGAGCGACACCTCGTCGAGGCGGATCTTCGCGTAGGCGAGGTCGTCGTCGTTGATCAGCACGAGGTCGCCGCGGTTCAGGCCGACCAGTTCGGGCACCTCGGTGCGGGTGCCGTCGACGTCGATCTCGACGCGGTCGGTGCGCACCAGGGCGTCGCCCTGCAGGGCGTAGAGGCCGATGGCGAGGCGGTGCGGGCGGATGGTGGGGTAGTCGGCGGGTGCCTCCTGCAGCACGGCGAACGACGTGATGACGCCGTGCTCGTCGACCTCGAGCTCGGGACGCAGGGTGTTGACGCCCGCGGTCTCGAGCCAGAGCTTCGACCAGCTGGTCAGCTCGCGGCCCGAGGTCGCCTCGAGCTCCACGAGCAGGTCGCTCAACTCGGTGTTGGAGTGGTGGTGCTTCTTGAAGTAGGCGGCGACGCCGGCGTAGAAGGCGTCGATGCCGACCCAGGCGACGAGCTGCTTGAGGACCGACCCGCCCTTGGCGTAGGTGATGCCGTCGAAGTTGACCTGGACGTCCTCGAGGTCGGTGATCGTGGCGACGACGGGGTGGGTCGAGGGCAGCTGGTCCTGGCGGTAGGCCCAGCTCTTCTCCATCGCCTGGAAGGTGGTCCAGGCCTCGGTCCACTCGGTCGCCTCGGCGGTCGAGATGGTCGAGGCCCACTCGGCGAACGACTCGTTCAGCCAGAGGTCGTTCCACCACTTCATCGTGACGAGGTCGCCGAACCACATGTGGGCGAGCTCGTGCAGGATCGTGACGACGCGGCGCTCCTTGATGGCGTCGGTCACCTTGCTGCGGAAGACGTAGGTCTCGACGAAGGTGACGGCACCCGCGTTCTCCATGGCGCCGGCGTTGAACTCCGGCACGAAGAGCTGGTCGTACTTCTCGAAGGGGTACGCGTAGTCGAACTTCTCTTCGTAGTAGGCGAAGCCCTGACGGGTCTTCTCGAAGATGTAGTCGGCGTCGAGGTACTCCGTGAGCGAGCGACGCGTGAAGATGCCCAGCGGGATCGTGCGGCCGTCGGAGCTGGTGAGGTCGCTGCGGACGACGTCGTACGGGCCGGCGATGATCGCCGTGACGTAGCTCGAGAGCACGGGCGTGGGCGAGAACGTCCAGGTGCCGGTCTCGCCGTCGACGACGGGTTCGGGGGTGGTCTGGTTGCTGACGACCTGCCAGCGTGCGGGCGCGGTGACCGTGAACCGGAACGTCGCCTTGAGGTCGGGCTGCTCGAAGACCGCGAAGACGCGGCGGCTGTCGGGCACCTCGAACTGCGAGTAGAGGTAGACCTCGCCGTCGACCGGGTCGACGAAGCGGTGCAGGCCCTCGCCGGTGTTGGTGTACTCGGCGTCGGCGACGACCTCGAGCACGTTGTCGGCGGCCAGCTCGGCGAGCTGGATGCGGACGCCGTCGGAGACCGCGTCGACGTCGAGCGCGGTGCCGTTGAGCGTCACCGAGTGCACGGTGCGGGTGAGCGCGTCGATGAAGGTCGACGCACCGGGGGTGGCGGTGAAGCGCACGGTGGTCGAGCTGCCGAACACCTCGTCGCCGCGGGTCAGGTCGAGGGCGATCTCGTACGACTGCACGTCGACGACGTTCTTGCGCTCTTGCGCCTCGACGCGGGTGAGGTTCTCTCCGGGCACGCTGGCTCCATCCGTCTGGGGGGTGAGGGGGGACTCGTGGTCCGCTGAAAGCCTAGACCGGCTGTACGACGCCGGGGTGTTGACTGAGGGCATGACCGACACCCCCGCCCCCGCGTCCCACACCGTCGTCGACTTCTGGTTCGACCCCTCGTGCCCCTGGGCCTGGATGACCAGTCGCTGGGTCGACGAGGTCGCGCAGCACCGCGACCTCGACGTCACCTTCCACGTCATGAGCCTCGCGGTGCTCAACGAGGACGCCGACGTCAGCGACGAGTACAGGGCGAACTTCGCCCGCATGCTGCGCTACACGCGTCTCGTCACGGCCGCGGGCGAGCTCCACGGTCAGCAGATCGTCAAGCCGCTGTACGACGCCCTCGGCACCCGCATCCACCACGAGGGCGAGAAGGACGGCGACGTCGTCATCGCCGGGGCCGTGGCCGAGGTCGGGCTGCCCGCCGACTTCGCGCGGTACGCCGACGGCGACGAGTTCGACGAGCAGATGCGTGCCAGCCACTTCGACGGCATCGGCCGCGTCGGCCAGGACGTCGGCACCCCCGTGATCGCGGTCGACGGCGTGGCCTTCTTCGGCCCCGTCATCTCGCCCGCACCGAAGGGCGACGAGGCCGTTCGCCTCTGGGACGGCGTCGTCGCCGTGGCGTCGTACCCCGGGTTCTTCGAGATCAAGCGCTCTCGCACGGTCGGGCCGATCTTCGACTGAGGACCCGCGCCTCCTCGGATCCCGACGCGGACCACGAGGAGGCGCGGTGCCGGTCGGCCCCGTCGTGGCCCGGTTCTAGGATGGTCACCATGCGCATCCACGTGGCGACCGATCACGCCGGCCTCGACTTCAGCACGACCGTCATCCAGCACCTCACCGACGCAGGCCACGACGTGACCGACCACGGTCCGACGAGCTACGAGCCGCTCGACGACTACCCCTCGTTCTGCATCGCGGCGGCGCGGGCGACCGTGCGTGACCAGCGTGCCGGCCACGAGGCGCTCGGCGTCGTCTTCGGCGGCTCGGGCAACGGCGAGCAGATCGCCGCGAACAAGGTCGAGGGCGTCCGGGCGGCCCTGGTCTGGAACGACTCGACCGCGAAGCTCGCCCGTCAGCACAACGACGCCAACGTCATCGCGATCGGGGCACGTCAGCACACCGAGGCCGAGGCGCTCGCCTTCATCGACGCCTTCGTCGCCGAGCCGTTCAGCCACGACGAACGCCACGTGCGCCGCATCGCGCAGGTCGGCGAGTACGAGACCACGGGCGCGATCGCCGGTCACCCGGTCGACTGACGACGTAACGTCGAGAGCGGCAGGACCCCCACCGGGGCCTCGCCGCTCCGTCGTCTCCGCCGTCACGCGTGAGACCGTCACCATCGACCACCGAGAGAGGTGTCGCCGTGCCCGAAGGCCATTCCGTCCACCGCATCGCCAACCAGTTCGAGCAGAGCTTCGTCGGTCACCGCGTCGAGCTGAGCTCACCCCAGGGTCGGTTCGCCGACGGGGCGACCCTGCTCGACGGCGCCACGATGGTCGACGCGAAGGCCGTCGGCAAGCAGATGTTCCTCGAGTTCGACAACGGTCTGTGGTTGCACGTGCATCTCGGGCTCTACGGCGCGTGGGACTTCGCCGGCGACATCGCCACGGGCCATTCGATGGCCGAGTCGCGCACCCGTCGGGCGGCCACCCGCAAGGCCGAGAACGCTCCCGACGACGACGGCGAGGACTCCATGGCGAGCATCGGTGCCCCTCGCAGGACACGCGTGCGCATGGCCGAGCAGGAGAAGACCGAGGACGACATCGAGTCGTTCCCGCCCGAGCCCGTCGGGCAGGTGCGCGTGCGGTTGCTGACCGACACCGCCGTCGGCGACCTCCGTGGCCCGACGAAGTGCGAGGTCCTCGATGCGGCGGGTGTCGACCTGGCGATCTCGAAGCTCGGCCCCGACCCCCTGGTCGACTCGCCCAAGAAGGGCAGCGACCGCTTCGTCACGACCGTCCGCAAGAAGCGCACCCCGATCGGCCTGCTGTTGATGGACCAGAGCGTCGTCAGCGGCATCGGCAACATCTACCGCGCCGAGTTGCTGTTCCGGGCCCGGCTCGACCCGCACACGCCCGGCAACCAGGTGCCCGAAGAGGTGTTGCGGGCCCTCTACAAGGACTGGACGAAGCTGCTGAAGAGCGGCGTCGAGCTCGGCCAGATGATGACGATGGACGGCCTCACGAAGGCCCAGCACGCCAAGGCGCTCCGCAGCCGGGCCGACCGGCACTGGGTCTACCACCGCGAGGGCCTGCCGTGCCGCGTCTGCGGGACGAACATCGTGATGGAGGTGGCCGCGGGCCGCAAGCTGTACTGGTGCCCGACCGACCAGGTCTGACCGGGCCGCCGTGTTACGTGCGTGTCACAGCTTTCAGTCGTGGCTGAAACCTGTGACAGGGTGACACCATGCGGCACACCCCCACGTTCGTCCTGTCCGACGTCGACGAGGTCAAGCGGCTGGTCCGCGAGAACCCGTGGGCCACGATCGTCTCGCACACGGCGGCCGGGCTCGTCGCGTCGCACTACCCCGTCGTCCTCGAAGAGGACGCCACCGATCCCGAGGCGATCGTGCTCGTCAGCCACGTCGGACGCCCCGACGAGCGCTCGCACGAACTGGGCGAGCACGAGGTCCTGGTGATCGTCCAGGGCCCGCATGGCTACGTCTCGCCCGGCTGGTACCCGGCCGAGCAGATCATCCCCACCTGGAACCACGTGACGGCGCATCTCTGGGGCACGCCGGAGATCCTCTCCGACGACGAGAACTTCCGTGTGCTGGGTGAGCTCGTCGACCACTTCGAGCGCGTCATGCCCGAGCCGTCCACGCTCACCCTCGACGATGCGGGCTCGCGACGTGTCGCGAAGGGCACCGTCGGCATCCGCCTGCGCGTGACCCGATTCGACGCCCGCGCCAAGCTCAGTCAGAACAAGGCGCCCGAGGTCGTCGACCGCATCGTCGCCGAGCTCGAGCACGGCGAGCACTACGCGCAGCCGGCGCTCGCCGCCGAGATGCGCCGGGTGCGCGACCGATGACGGTCGGCGGCGGCACCCGGGCCGAGGAGGTGCGACGGACGCTGCTGAGGGACGTCCGCCTGGTCGGCGGCGGGCCCGCCCCCGTGGACGTCCTGCTCGACGGCGGCCGAGTCGTCGCCCTCGCGTCCGGTCTCGCCCCCGACGGTGCCGAGGTGGTCGACCTCGACGGCCGCTGGCTCGCCCCCGGCCTCTGGGACTCCCACGTCCACATGGACCAGTGGGCGCTGGTGCGCCGTCGGCTCGACCTGTCGCGGGCGCGGTCCGCCGCCGAGGCGGCCTCGATCGTGGGGGAGCGCCTGCGCGCCGAGCCGGTCGAGGCGGGTGGCACCCTCGTCGGCTACGGCTTCCAGGACGCACTCTGGCCCGACGGCCCGGGCCGTGCGCTGCTCGACTCGGTGGCCGGCGACGTGGCGGTTGTCCTGGTCAGCAACGATCTGCACTCCGTCTGGCTCGACTCGTCCGCCCTGGCCCGTCACGGTCACGCCGACCACCCGACCGGCCTGTTGCGCGAGCAGCCGGCCTTCGACGTCAGCGCCGCCGTGAGCGTCGTGCCGGACGAGCAGCTCGACGGGTGGGTCGCCGAGGCCGTCGACGCGGCCTCCGCGCGGGGGGTCGTCGGCGTCGTCGACCTCGAGATGACGCTGTCGCTCGACCGCTGGAGCCGGCGCGTGGCCGGCGGGACCCGCGGGCTGCGCATCCGTCCCGGGGTCTACCCGCGCGACCTCGACGCCGTCGTCGCCCGCGGGCTGCGCACCGGCGACGTGATCCCGGGCACCGACGGCCTCGTCACCATGGGACCGTTCAAGATCATCACCGACGGCTCCCTCGGCACGCGCACCGCGTGGTGCCACGACCCGTACCCCGGGCTCGAGGGCGACCCCGCGGCCCGGGGGGTGCGCATCTACGAGACCGACGAGCTCGTCGGGTGGCTGCGCAGCGCCTCCTCGGCGGGGTTCGTGCCGGCCGTGCACGCGATCGGCGACGCCGCGAACGCCCAGGCGCTCGACGCCCTCGAGCAGGTCGGCTGCGGCGGCAGCATCGAGCACGCGCAGTTGCTCGACGCGCGCGACGTCGACCGGTTCGCGCGCCTCGGCATCGTGGCCAGCGTGCAGCCCGAGCACGCCATGGACGACCGCGACGTGGCCGACCGGCTTTGGGCCGGCCGGACCGACCGCGCCTACGCGTTCGAGAGCCTGGTCGCCGCCGGCGTTCGGCTGCAGCTCGGCTCGGACGCGCCGGTGGCCCCGCTCGACCCCTGGGTGGCGATGGCCGCGGCGATCTCGCGGTCGCGCGACGGACGCGAGCCATGGCACCCCGAGCAGCGCCTGGTCGCCTCGGCGGCGCTCGCGGCCTCGACGGGCGGACGGGCGAGGGTGGAGGTCGACTCCGTCGCAGATCTCGTCGTCACCGAGGCCGACCCGCTCACCGCGACCGACGACGTCCTGCGCGCCCTCCCCGTCGTGGGCACGTTGCTGGCCGGTCGGTGGACCCACCGGACCCTCTGACCCCTGGCCCGGGTGTTTCCTCGATGTTTCGTGGCCATGAAGGTTTCAAAAAGTAGTGAAACTTTTGACGCCCAGGTCTTTCGCCGGGCGGCCACCCTCTTTAGCGTGGCGTCACACCGTCTCGTCACGGCATCGGAGTGCACCACCCGACCCGCCCCGCCCCGGGCGCTGGAGGACACATGAGAGCCACCCGTACGACCCTCGTCACCGCCGCCGCCACCGTCGTGGCCCTCACCCTCGGAGGCTGTGCCGCCGGAGGCGACAGCTCGTCCGCCGACGCGGGCGGCACCTTCGTCTACGCGACCGGAGAGCCGGACCACCTGACCCCCGGGCGTCAGACCGTCGCCTTCACCCAGGTGATGAGCCTGTTCGCTCCACTCGTCTCGGTCGACGCGGACAACGCGATCACCTACGTCCAGGCCGAGTCGGTCGAATCCGACGACAACGTGACCTGGACCATCACCCTGCGCGACGGCTGGACCTTCCAGGACGGCACCACCGTCACGGCCACGAGCTACGTCGACGCGTGGAACTACACGGCCGACGCCGCCAACGCCTTCGAGAACAGCGGCCAGCTCGCCGGCATCGTCGGCTACACCGACCTCAACCCTGCCGAGGGCGAGCCCACGGCGAGCACCATGAGCGGCCTCACCGTCGTCGACGACACGACCTTCACGGTCGAGCTGACGCACGCCGACAGCCAGTTCCCCCTGCAGATCAGCCAGGCCCAGACCGGCTTCTACCCGATGCCCGAGTCGGCGTACGACGACATGGACGCGTACGACCGCGAGCCCGTAGGCAACGGCCCCTTCGAGATGACCGAGCCCTGGGTGGACGACGCCGAGTTCACGGTAGAGAAGTACGCCGACTACCAGGGCGACGATGCCGCCCAGGTCGACAGCATCACCTACCGCAGCTACAGCGACCAGAACACCGCGTACACCGACGTGCTCGCGGGCAACGCCGACGTGCTGTTCCTCCCTGCATCCAAGATGACCTCGGCCGAGGCCGACTTCGGCGACCGGCTGTACTCGTTCGACGCCCCGGGCATCGACTACCTCGGCTTCCCGCTGACCGACGAGCGCTACTCGGACGTCCGCGTGCGACAGGCCATCTCGATGTCGATCGATCGCGACGCCGTGAACACCGCCATCTACGGCGGCCTCTACGAGCCGGCCACGGCCTTCACTCCGTCCGCCATGACGGGCACGCCGGACGGCCTCTGCGGAGAGTACTGCGAGTTCGACCCCGACGCGGCGAAGGCCCTGTTGGCCGAGGCCGGGGGCTTCGACGGCACCATGGAGATCGTCTACCCCGGCGGCAGCGGCGTCGACTCGCTCTTCGAGGCCTACGCGAACCAGATCCGCCAGAACCTCGGCATCGACGACGTCGTGGCCAAGCCGAGCACCGACTGGGCCGAGTACTACCAGGGGCTCGTCGATCGCACCACGGCCGGGCCGCACTTCGGCCACTGGGGTGCCCTCTACGTCAGCCAGCAGAACACGCTGCGGTCGCTGTTCACCGAGGCCGGCGGGTGCCACGACTGCACCTGGTACAGCTCGCCCGACGTCGACGCGCTGCTCGACGCGGCCGACCAGGCCGCGACGCCCGAGGCCGCTACCGAGGCCTACCGGGCCGTGCAGGAGCGGGTGCTCGAGGACTTCCCGGTCGCGCCCACTTTCTCCGACAAGTACTCCTACGTGACCAGCGAGAAGATCGCGACGCTGCCGCAGGCCGCGGGCAGCCCGATCGTGCAGGGGATCACCCTGCAGTGACGATCCACGACCGCGTCACCCGCACCTCCTCCGCCGTCGTCGGCTCGACGGACGACATCGTCCGTCGGGCCGGGGCGGTGCCGCCGCTCGACGGGTTCCCCACCCTCGACGACCTCTGGCGGCACTTCGCCCGCCTCGAGCGCGAGAACCCCGGTCTCGTCTCGAGTCGGCGGGTGGCGACGAGCCGCCTGGGCGAGCCGATCCATGCGTACTCCATCGGCTCGGGCTCGCGCGACCACCTCATCGTCGGCGGGGTCCACCCCAACGAGCCGATCGGGTCGTGGACGGCGATCCACCTCGCCGAGACGCTCTGCGCCGACGGCGACCTGCGGACTGCGCTCGACGCCACCTGGCACATCGTGCCGAGCATCGACCCCGACGGCGGCCGCCTCAACGAGGGCTGGTTCGCCGACCCGGGCGACCGGGGCCACTACGCACGGCGCTTCTACCGGCCGGCACCCGACGAGCAGGTCGAGTGGACCTTCCCGACCTCGTACAAGGACGCCTACTTCGACCGCGTGATGCCCGAGACGCTCGGGTTGATGCGCCTGATCGACGAGCTGCGGCCCGATCTCTACGTGAGCCTCCACAACGGCGAGATGGGCGGCGTCTACTACTACCTGAGCCGCCCCGTGCCCGAGTTGACCGAGGTGTTGCACGCGGTGCCCGCGTCCTTCGGGCTGCCGCTCGACACGGGCGAGCCCGAGTCGCCGTTCCTCGAGCGGTACGCGCCGGCGGTGTTCGGCACCGGCACGATCGCCGACGCCTACGACTACCTCGAGTCGCTCGGGGTGGACCCCGCGCTCGAGATCGCCGGCTCGTCGTCGAGCGAGTACGCGAGCCGACACGGCACCCTCGGGGTCGTGGCCGAGCTGCCCTACTGGAAGCACCCCGACGCCGACGACGGGTCGCCGACCGACGAGTCGTACGCCGACCTCTTGCGGCGGACGGGCGGTGAGATGACCGCCACGGGGGAGGCGCTCGTCGACCTCCTCGCGCGGGCGGAGCCCCTCCTCACGTTCGAGTCGCCCTTCCTGCGGGCCTCGCGCGCCTTCGTCCCGATGCTCGTCCGCATGGGGGCCGTCGACCGTGCGCGGGCCGCGAGCCCGGAGTCCGCCCGTCCCGCCACCGTCGCCGAGCGCTTCTCGTGCGAGGACCTCGTGCACTGCTTCCGGCTGCGCTACGGCGGCATGCTCCTGCGTGCGGTCGAGGCCGAGGCGGTCGCCGGCACGGCGACGGCGCCCCTGCGTCGCCTGGTCGACGAGACCGCGGTGCTCTACGCCGCCTGGCAGGCCGAGGCAGCAGCCGCCGACCGGGCCGAGGTCATCCCGATCTCGAGCCTGGTGGGCGTCCAGTACGGCGCCGTGCTGGCGGCCGCGGCCCACCTCGCGGCCGGGGACACCGCCGGGAACGCGACCGGGCCGGCCCCGCGATGAAGACCGTCCTGGCCGTGGTCGAGCGCGTCGGCGGCCTCGCCGTCGTCTTCGTCGGCGTGACCTTCGTGATCTACGTCATGGTCTTCGCCCTGCCCGGCGACCCGATCAGGGCGCTCGGCGGGGACCGTCCGCTCAGCGACGCGGTCGTCCGCGCCCTGCGCGCCGAGTACCACCTCGACGAGCCGCTCTGGCAGCAGTACACGCGCTACATCGGCGGGCTCTTCCGGGGCGACTTCGGCACGACCTTCACCGGGCAGTCGGTCGCCGACCAGATGGCCAGCCGGTGGCCGGTCACCGTCACGCTCGCCCTGTCGGCCTGGCTGCTCGAGATCGTCGTGGGCATCGGCCTCGGCGTGGTGTCGGCGCTGAAGCGCGGCACGCTGGTCGACCGGACCATCCTCGGCGGCACCATCGTCGCCAGCGCGATCCCGGTCTTCGTGGTGGGCGTGACGCTGCAGCTCGTCTTCGCGGTCCGGCTCGACTGGTTCCCCGTCGCCGGCGTGACGACCGGGTGGCCGACGGCCTACGTGCTGCCCGCCATCGTGATCGCGCTTTTCGGCCTGGCCTCGGTGTCGCGCCTGACCCGCGCCTCCGTGCTCGAGAACCTGAGCTCGGACTACGTCCGGACGGCTCGGGCCAAGGGGCTCACGCCGCGGCGGGTCATCGGGGTGCACGTGATGCGCAACTCGTTGATCCCGACCGCGACCTTCCTCGCGACCGACCTCGGCTACCTGCTCGGCGGCACGGTCATCATCGAGGGCATCTTCAACCTGCCGGGTGTCGGCAACCTGCTCTTCGGGGCCATCCGCAGCCACGAGGGCGCCACGGTGGTCGGCATCTCGACCGCGCTGATCCTCGTCTTCCTCGTCACCAGCCTCCTGGTCGACGCGATCCATGCCCTGCTCGACCCGAGAGTGCGCCGATGACCGAGAGCTTCACCACCCCCGTCGCCCCGTCCCTCGCCGACGGTCGTCGTCACCCCTTGAGGCGTGCCGTCCGGCGTCCGGGGTTCTTCGTGCCGGCCGCCGTGATCGCCGTGCTGGCCCTGATCGCGATCTTCCCCGGTCCCTTCGCCGGCCTGTTCGGTCACGGCGACCCGCGCGTCTGCGACCTCAACCTCAGCGGTGCCGACCCGACGGGCGGTCACCCCTTCGGGTTCGACCTGCAGGGCTGCGACGTCTACGCCAACGTGATCCACGGCACCCGCGCCTCCTTGTCCGTCGGCCTGCTGACCACGGTGCTCTCGATGGTCGTGGCGATCGTCGTGGGCACGATCGCCGGCCTGTACGGCGGCATCGTCGACGCGGCCCTGTCGCGCCTGACCGACGTCTTCCTCGGCTTCCCCCTGCTGCTGGGCGCCGTCGTGGTGCTCAACAGTGCCGGTGAGCGGTCCGTGCTGACGGTCTCGCTGGTGCTCGCCCTGTTCGGCTGGCCGACGATGGCGCGCCTCGTCCGGGGCTCGGTGCGCTCGGTGCGGCAGGCGGACTTCGTGCTCGCCGCGCGCACCATGGGCCTCTCGACCTGGCGAATCGTGACGCGCTACGTGCTGCCGAGCTCGCTCTCGCCGGTCTTCGTCGTCGCGACCATCACGGTCGGCGGCGTGATCGTCGCCGAGAGCTCGTTGACCTATCTGGGCATCGGCCTCGAGGCTCCCGCCATCTCGTGGGGCCTGCAGCTCTCGAGCGCGTCGAGCCAGTTCCAGAACGCACCGCACCTGCTCGTCTTCCCGGCGCTGTTCCTGGCCGTGACCGTGCTCAGCATCATCAGCCTCGGCGACACCCTGCGTGCCGCCCTCGACCCCCGCCGCCAGCAATGACGCCCCCCACCGGAGGACCCGTGACCCCCTCGACCGCCACCCCCGCCCTCACCGCGCAGCAGGTCACCGACCTGCGGTCCGCCCTGCCCTACGTCGACGGGTGGCTGGCCTATCGCCGCTGGCGCGAGCGGGTCCCCGGGGTGCAGACCGCGGTCTGGTTCGACGGAGGCCTACAGCTGTCGTCCGCCCACGGCCTGGCGGACGAGGAGGCGCGGGTCCCGCTGACCACGGAGCACCTGTTCCGCATCGCCTCGCACTCGAAGACCTTCACCGCCACGGCCGTCCTGCAGCTCGTCGAGCGGGGAGCCCTCCGACTCGACGACCCCGTGGGGACGTTCGTGCCGCGGCTGGCCGAGTCGGGGTCGTCACTGGCCGACGCCACCGTCCGCGAGCTGCTCGAGCACGGTGCCGGGGTCGTCCGGGACGGCCTCGACGGCGACTACTGGCAGCACGGCCGTCCGTTCCCCGACGAGGACGAGCTGCTCGACATGCTGCTCGACCACGGCGACAAGGCGCCCGCGGGGTCCGCCTTCAACTACAGCAACCTCGGGTACTCGCTGCTCGGCCTGGTCATCGCGGCGGCGTCCGGTCGGTCGTACGGCGAGTTCGTGACCGAGTCGATCGTCGACCGCCTCGGCCTCACCCACACGGGGCCCGAGTGGGACGACGCACGCGCCGCCGAGTACGCGGCGGGCCACAGCGGCCGCCACGTGTCGCAGACCCGGGTGAGGCTCGACCACGTCGACACGCGGGCCATGGCGGCAGCGACGGGTTTCTACGGCACGGCCTCCGACCTGGTCCGCTACGCCTCTGCGCACTTCGACGGCGACGAGCGCCTGCTGAGCGAGCACAGCAAGCGGCTCGCCCAACGGGAGGCCTGGCAGTCCGACGCGTCGCAGCCGGCCTCGGCGCACTACGGACTCGGGTTCGTGATCGACCGCGTCGGCGGGCACCGCGTGGTCGGGCACTCCGGCGGGTACCCCGGACACATCACCCGCACGCTCTTCGATCCCTCCATCGGGCTGGCCGTCTCGGTCCTCACCAACGCCGTCGACGGACCCGCCACCTCCCTCTCGTCGGGCGTGCTGCGCCTGCTCGACCTGGCTCGGGAGGCGGCCCCCGCCGGGTTGGCGACCCGCGCCTCCTCGTCCGGTGTCGACCCGGCTCGGTTCACCGGCCGGTTCGCGGGCGAGTTCGGCATCGTCGACGTCGCCCTGCTGGGCGAGAACCTGGTCGCGCTGCACCCCGGTACCCCCGATCCCGTCGACGGGCTCGACCGCCTGCGGGTGACCGGGCCCCGCGAGGTGCTCATCGCGCAGGGCAACGGCTTCGGGTCGGTGGGCGAGACCATGCGCTACGAGTTCGACGGCGACGGCCGGGTCACGCTGCTGCGCGGCTCCGGAGGCATGAGCATGCGCCCGGTGACGGAGCTCGACGGATGACGACGTCCGCGACCGTCGATCTAGGCTGGCGGCGAAGCGCCCGCCCTGCCGAGACGGGACCCCACGGATCGAGAGAACGCATGCCGAGCGACGACGCCACGACCGCCACGACCGTCACCCCCGTCGGCGACGCCGCCCGCCGCGAGTTCGTCGAACAGTTCGCCGTCATGTGGGAGATGGCCGGTTCGGCCCTGATGGACGGGCGCATCCTCGGCTACCTGATGATGATGCGCGAGCCCTTCGTCTCGTCGGCCGACCTGGGCTCGGCCCTCAGCGCCAGCGCCGGCTCCGTCTCGATGTCGACGCGACGCCTGGTCGACTCGGGGTTCATCAAGAGGCACGTCGTGCCCGGCGACCGCAGCCACTACTTCCGGGCCGAGGACGACATCTGGGGCAGCTGGCTCGCGGGCGAGCGCCGCTACCTCGACCGGCAGCGCATCACGATCGAGCAGGGACTCTCGGTGCTCGACCCCGCGAACGGACAGGACGAGGAGGTGCGGCGCCGATTGGTCAACGGCCGCGATTACATGGCCTGGATCTCGCAGTACCACCGCAAGATGCTCGCCGATTGGGAGGCCTTCAAGGCCGACCGCGACCAGACGGCCCCGGAGGCCGAGCCCACGCCGCCCGACCCGAACCAGGAGCCCCGATGACCGACCCGCTGCTGAGCGTCCGCGACCTCACCATCCGCTTCGACGTCGACGGGGTCGACCAGGTCGCCGTCCAGGGGGCCTCGTTCGACGTGCGCCGCGGGGAGGTGCTCGCCGTGGTGGGCGAGTCCGGCTCGGGCAAGAGCGTCAGCGCCATGTCGGTGCTGGGTCTGCTGCCCGCCAACGCCACCGTCGGCGGGTCGATCGTGTTCGACGGCGACGAACTGGTTGGGCGGCCCGAGAGCGCCGTGCGCCACCTGAGGGGCGAGCGGATCGCCATGATTTTCCAGGACCCCTCGGCGGCCCTCAACCCCGTCTTCACGGTCGGGTTCCAGATCGAGGAGGCCGTGCGGCGGCACGACCCCACCGTGAGCCGGGCGGCCGTGCGGGCCCGCGCGGTCGAGCTGCTGGCGAGCGTCGAGATCCCTGAGCCCGAGGAGCGGCTGAGGTCCTTCCCGCACCAGCTCTCGGGCGGCCAGTGCCAGCGGATCATGATCGCGATGGCCCTGGCCTCCGACCCGGCCCTGCTGATCGCTGACGAGCCCACGACCGCCCTCGACGTGACGGTGCAGGCCGAGGTGCTCGACGTGCTCCGCCGCCTCCAGCGCGGCTCGGGCACCAGCATCCTGCTGATCACGCACGACATGGGGGTGGTGGCCGACCTCGCCGACCGCGTCGTCGTGATGCGCTCGGGCGAGGTCGTCGAGACGAACGACGTCGGACCCCTGTTCGCCGCCCCGGCGGCCGACTACACGCGCGACCTGCTCGACGCCGTGCCCCGGGTGGGCGACCGGGTCGCGGTCGAGCCGCGTCCGGCCGACGCGGCGACGCCCGATGCGGAGGTGACGGGCGAGGCAGTCCCGGCGCTCGCCGTGCACGACCTCGTCGTCGAGTACGGCAACCGCCTCGTGGGCCGGTTCCGCGCCGTCGACGCGGTGAGCTTCGAGGTCGCCCGTGGTGAGATCCTGGGCCTGGTCGGCGAGTCGGGCAGTGGCAAGACGACGATCGGGCGGGCGGCGATCGGCCTGGCTCCGATCTCGGCGGGGAGCGTGCAGGCGACGGGGGTCGACCTGAGCACGGCCCGACGACGCGAGATCGCCGCCATGCGTGAGCGGGTCGCCGTCGTCTTCCAGAACCCGACGACGTCGCTCAACCCGAGGTACAGCATCGCCCAGACGGTCGCCGAGCCGCTGCAGGTGCGGCGGCGCCTCCGCGGCTCCGAACTGACCGACCGGGTCGACGCCCTGCTGGCCGACGTCGGGTTGGGTGGCGCGTGGCGGGAGCGGTACCCGCACGAGTTGTCCGGCGGGCAACGTCAGCGCGTGGCGATCGCCCGAGCGGTGGCGCTCGACCCCGAGCTGCTCATCGCCGACGAGCCGACGAGCGCTCTCGACGTCTCGGTGCAGGCCCGGGTGCTGGACGTCTTCCGCTCGCTGCAGAGCCGGCTGGGCTTCGCCTGCCTGTTCATCAGTCACGACCTCGCCGTCGTCGACTCGCTCTGCGACCGGATCGCCGTCCTGCGCTCCGGCCGCCTCGTCGAGATCGGCGACCGCAGCGAGATCCTGACCTCACCCTCGGACGACTACACCCGCCGCCTGATCGCCTCGGCACCGGTGCCCGACCCGGTCGAGCAGCGCCGACGTCGTGAGGAGCGCCTGAGCGCCTGAGCGCCTGAGCGTCTGACGGGTCGGCGCCGCGAGGCCGCTGCACGGCGAAGGCCGCCACCCCGGGCGGGGTGGCGGCCTTCGTCTGTCCGGTGAGGAGGGTCAGCCGGCGACGTGCGCGGCGAGGAACCAGCGGTCCTTCTCGAGGCCACGCGAGATCTCGATGGCGACGTCCTGGCTCGAGGCGTCGAGCTCACCGAGCTCGTCGATCGCCTCCCGGACGGCGACGAGGGACGCGTCGATCTGGGCGACCAGCTCGGCGATCGTCACGTCGATCTGGTTGAAGCCGGGGGAGGTCGGGGGGATGACCGTCTTGGCGGCGACGGTCTCGATGCGTCCGTCGACCGGCAGGCCGAGGGCGACGACGCGCTCGGCGGCGAGGTCGGCCCATTCGCGGGCGTGGTCGACGACCACGTCGATGAGTTCGTGGACGGCGACGAACGCGATGCCGCGCACGTGCCAGTGGGCCTGCTTGCCGTTGACCGACAGGGCCGTCATGTCGGTGACGATCTGGCTGAGGAACTGGGCGACGCCGGCGGCGACGTCGGGGTCGACGGAACCCTGGGGGACGGTGCGGGTGATGTCGGTCATGACGTGGTCCTTTCCTAGACGATGGAGGCAACGCTAGACGTCTGGGAGAATTCCGCAAGCAAGCTGAGGCTCGGCTCACCTAGGCCAGCCTCACCTCACCCGGCTCGCAAGGGGGGATAACCCCACCGGCGTTCCGGGCGCTGGCACCATGGGGTGGACGCCCCGCTCGGACCAGGCTCGAAGGCATGATCCAGGAGACCACCATCACCGCCGCGAACCCCTACCTCTCACCGCCGTCCCGCCCCGGCGGCTACCGACGACGCTGGCGCGAGCTGCCCCGCGAACTCGGCTACGTCGCGCTCTCGGCCGTCCTCGTCGTCATCGTGACGGTGGCCGCCGCGTTGTTCCTGCACACGGTCAGCGGGTCGAGCGACTCGCTCTTCACCCTCGTCTTCCTGGCGGTCGTCGTCTTCGGCGCGCTCTGGATCGCCCGGTGGTTCGGCACCTTCGAGGTGCTCCGCCTGGGCTGGGCCAGCGACCGTCCGATCCGACCCGTCGACTGGACGCCGAACACCGAGTGGGGCCGGTCGACGAACCGCTTCGTGCGGGCCGTCTCGGTCTTCGCCAACCCGCACTACTGGCTCTACCTGCTCTACGGCGTCGTGGTCTTCCCGATCGTGGCGGGCTTCACGACCTTCGTCCTCGTGGGCCTGCTGGCCGGCCCGGTGCTCGCGGTCCTGGGGGTCGTGCTCGTCTTCCAGGCGCTGCCGCCGTTCGACACCTTCAACTGGGCGTCCGCGATCGGCAACGGCGGAGGCGCGGTGCTCGTCGTCCTCGCACTGGCCCTCCTCGCCGGCGTCGTGCTGGTCTACCCCTACGTCGTCCACGGCTTCGTGGTCATGCACCAGGCGATCGCCGCCGTCATGCTCGGCGGGTTCCGCAGCGAGCAGCTCGAGGTCGAGCTCGCCGACCGCGAGATCTCGCGGACGGCTGCCCTGTCCGCCGAGGGCACGGCCCTCCGACGGCTCGAGCGCGACATCCACGACGGCCCGCAGCAGCGCCTCGTCCGCCTGCAAATGGACCTCGCCGCGGCCTCCCGCGCCGTCGACACCGACCCCGAGAAGAGCAAGACCCTCATCGAGGAGGCGCGGGTGCAGTCTCGCGAGGCCCTCGAGGAGCTGCGCGCCCTGTCCCGCGGTTTCGCGCCTCCGTTGCTCTTGGACCGCGGCCTCGTCGCCGCCCTCGAGTCGCTCGTCGACCGCTCGGTGGTTCCGACGACGATGCTCAACCGGGTGCCCGCGCACGTCGTGATCCCGAGCGACATCGAGCGCAACGCGTACTTCATCGCGTCCGAACTGGTGACGAACACGGGCAAGCACGCCGAAGCGGCCAGCGCCGACCTGGTGCTGCGCACGCGACAGGCTCCCGACGGCATCGGCACGCTGCTCGAGCTCGTCGTGACCGACGACGGGCGCGGCGGCGCCGGCCTGCGCGACGGCCACGGTCTCGCCGGGGTGCAGGAGCGCCTCGTGGGACTCGGCGGCTTCCTCGACATCAGCAGCCCGCAGGGCGGGCCGACCATCGTCACGGTGAGCATCCCGATGACGATCGAGGTGCCGAGCAACCCGACGCTGCCACTGCCGACCGAGCCGCTGCCGCCGTTCTCGTCGACGGCCGTGACCGAGCCGCTGCCCGACGCGGCGCTGCCCGACGGCACGCTGCCCGACGGGCCGCTCGACCCGCCGGCCGGGCCGCCCGCGCGCCCGTGATCGGTGGGCCGCGCCCGTAGTCTGGACGCGTGAGTCTCGAGAGCCCCTCCCGTCAGCCCCTCCGTGTCGTCGTCGCCGACGACTCGGTCCTGCTGCGAGAGGGGCTCGTTCGACTGCTCGACGAGATCGGGGTCGAGGTCGTCGGGGCGTACGGCGACGCCGACTCGTTGCTGGCCGACCTCGAACAGGTCCGTCCCGACATCGCCGTGCTCGACGTCCGCATGCCGCCCACGCACACCGACGAGGGCGTCCGGGCCGCGATCGAGGCGCGACGCCGTCGGCCCGACCTCGGCATCCTGCTGCTGTCGCAGTACGTCGAGGTGGCCTACGCCCGCGACCTGCTCGAAGCGGGCTCGGGCGGGGTCGGCTACCTGCTCAAGGACCGCATCGCTTCGTTCGACGAGTTCCGTGACGCGCTCGGCCGGGTGTCCGACGGCGGGACGGTCCTCGACCCGCAGGTGGTCTCGCAGTTGCTGGGACGCCGCAGCGATCCGCTCGCCGCGCTCACGCCGCGTGAGCGAGAGGTGCTGACGCTGATGGCCGAGGGGCGCACGAACGCCGCCATCGCGGCCGAGCTGGTCATCGGCACGGGTGCGGTCGAGAAGAACGTCACCTCGATCTTCCAGAAGCTCCTGCTCGAGGACAGCGGCACCGACCATCGTCGGGTGCTGGCGGTGCTCGCCTTCCTGCAGCACTGACTCGGCTCGTCCCCGGTTCGGCGGAGTTCCCGCGACCGGCTGCCGGACCGTCCGACGGATGTCGTCAGCTGGTGGTGCCCGGAGCGGCGTCGGCCGGGTCGGCGGGGGAGTCCGCCTGCGGGGCGACGGCCCGCGGGCCCGCCACGTCGAGGACGGCGTCACGCAACGCATGGCCGAGGGCTTCGTAACCGGCCGTCGTGGGATGGATGCCGTCGACGGTCGTGCCGGCGGCGAAGACGTCGCCCGCCCGGGCGAAGCCCCAGGGATCGGTGAAGGTCCAGCCCTTGTCGGCGACGTAGCGCTCGAGTTGCCCCTCGTACCGCGCCGCGGCCCGGGGTGCACGGTCGTAGGGCGGGATCGCGGCCACGACGACGTGCTCCGGCCGGATCGTGTCGACGATCGCGTCGTAGGACGCGGCGGACTCGGCGAAGGTCAGCCCGAGGCGCACGTCGTTCGTGCCGGACATCAGCACGAGGACGTCGACGTCGTCGACCGGCCGCACCGCAGCGGCCTGCTCCTGCACCGTCGAACCGCCCTTGGCGTAGCCGCCCACGTAGTCGACGCCGTTGCCCTGGGCGTAGGTCATCCAGGTGTCGGCGGTGAGTCCTTCGCTGAGCAGGCGGCCACCGCCGGCGGTCAACGAGTCGCCGACGATCGCGACCCGCACGCCTCCTGAGCTCGGAGCGACGGCCACGCCGGGTGCGGCGGCGGCCTGGACCGACGTGCCGGACCCGGAGGCGCTGGTCGCGTCGGTCGGAGGGGCGGCGCACCCGGCCGCGAGGGTGGCCACGACCGCGCCGACCAGCGCGACCCGTGCGAACGTCGCGCGTCTCATGTGGCCATCTTGGGTCACGTCGCGCCAGGAAAAATCATCCGCCAGCAGGACTTCCCCCCGAGTCGCCCGAGAGACGCCTGAACGGCGCCGACGCCTGCGTGCAGGCTGCGGAGAAGATCTCATCCGAGGCGCCCACCTACGCCGGACGCCTGCGTGCAAGGTGCAGAGAAGATTTCATTGAGGGCGCCTACCGGCGCCGACGCCTGCGTGCAAGGTGCGGAGAAGATTTCATTCGAGGCGCCCACCGGCGCCGGACGCCGGAGGCGTCGAACAAACACAGAGGGGATGACGGGAATCGAACCCGCGTGATCAGTTTGGAAGACTGAGGCTCTACCATTGAGCTACATCCCCGTGAGCGGCCTGGCCGCACGGGTGAGACCAGCATAAGGCATCCGACGAGGTCGCTCAGTCACGGGCCCTCGGCGTCGGCTAGACTCGACGCGGTCTTCACGTACCCGACCTCAACGGGGCTCACGCGTGATGGCCGGTTCCAGGCTGATACACGGGGCGTAGCGTAGTGGCTAGCGCGTCCGTTTTGGGGGCGGAAGATCGCAGGTTCGAGTCCTGTCGCCCCGACGATCGTCTACCTGCTGTCTCGGATGTGAGTTCAGCGCCACCAACACAGGAGAAGCCCCACATTGGTCCAGACCACGGTTGAGAAGCTCAGCCCCACGCGCGTCAAGCTCAACATCGTCGTCACCCCCGACGAACTCAAGCCCAGCGTCACGCACGCCTACGGTCACATCGCCGAGTCGGTCAACATCCCCGGGTTCCGCAAGGGCAAGGTGCCGCCGCCCATCATCGACCAGCGTGTCGGTCGTGAAGAGGTGCTCAACCACGCCGTCAGCGAGAGCCTCGACAAGTTCTACCGCGAGGCCGTGACCGAGACCGAGATCCGCGTTCTCGGTCGTCCCGAGGCCGACGTCGTCGAGTGGCCGAACGTCAAGGACTTCTCGGGTGACCTGAAGATCGCCGTCGAGGTCGACGTGCGTCCCGACTTCGACCTGCCCGAGTACGACGGCCTCGAGCTGACGGTCGACACGGTCGACATCACCGACGACGAGATCGCCGAAGAGCTGACGAACCTGCGTACCCGCTTCGGCACGCTGGTCACCGTCGACCGCCCCGCCACCACGGGTGACTTCGCGCAGATCGACCTGACGGCGACCATCGGCGACGACGTCGTCGACACCGCCAAGGGCATCTCCTACGAGCTCGGCTCGGGCGAGCTGATCGAGGGCATCGACGAGGCCCTCGAGTCGCTCACCGCGGGCGAGAGCACCACCTTCGAGTCGAAGCTGCTCGGCGGCGACCGCGAGGGCGAGACCGCCCTCATCGCCGTCGACGTCACGGCCGTCAAAGAGCGCGAGCTGCCCGAGGCCGACGACGACTTCGCCCAGATCGCCAGCCAGTTCGACACCATCGACGAGCTCAAGGGTGACCTGAAAGAGCAGCTGGCCAAGTCGAAGACCTTCGGTCAGGGTGCCCAGGCACGCGACCAGGTCGTCGAGAAGCTGCTCGAGGCCGTCGAGATCCCCGTCCCCGAGAAGCTCGTCGAGGACGAGGTCCACCGTCACCTCGAGCAGGAGAACCGCCTCGAGGACGACGAGCACCGCGCCGAGGTGAAAGAGAGCAGCGAGAAGGCCTTCCGCAACCAGATCCTCCTCGACGCCATCGCCGAGAAAGAGGCCGTCAAGGTCGAGCAGGACGAACTGACGCAGTACCTCATCCAGGGTGCGGCCCAGTACGGCATGGAGCCCGGCGAGTTCATCAAGGTCCTCGACCAGAACGGCCAGATCCCCGCCATGGTCGGCGAGGTCGCTCGCAGCAAGGCCCTCGCGGTCGTGCTCAGCAAGGCCAAGGTCGTCGACGGCAAGGGCGACTCGGTCGACCTGTCCGCCTTCACCGCGACCGCGGGCGTCGGCGGCGACGACGACCACGCGGGTCACGACCACGCGTAAGCAGCAGGGGCGGGTCGGCTGACCCGTCACGTCGAGAGGGCCGGGTGCGAAAGCGCCCGGCCCTCCGTCGTTCCCGGCACCGCGCCTCCCGGGCTCTCGGGTGTGTTCGCGGAGCCGTGGAGGCGCGGTATCTGCCGTGGGCGAACAGCCCGGAACCCGTGCGTTGGCTCCGATAGATTCGACGACAAGCGACAACGAATGGGAGCTCCACCATGGCCGACGTGACACTGCCCAACAGTGTTTTTGACCGACTGCTCAAAGACCGGATCATCTGGCTCGGCTCTGAGGTCCGCGACGAGAACGCCAACGAGATCGCCGCGAAACTGCTGCTGCTCGCTGCGGAAGACAGCGAGAAAGACATCTACCTCTACATCAACTCGCCCGGCGGGTCGATCACGGCGGGCATGGCGATCTACGACGCCATGGAGTTCGTGCCGAACGACATCGTCACCGTCGGCATCGGCATGGCCGCGTCGATGGGGCAGCTGCTCCTGACGGCCGGCACCAAGGGCAAGCGCTACATCACGCCGAACGCGCGTGTCCTCCTGCACCAGCCGCACGGCGGGTTCGGCGGCACCTCGTCCGACATCCAGACGCAGGCGCAGCTCATCCTCTCGATGAAGCGTCGACTGGCCGAGATCACGGCTGCGCAGACGGGCAAGACCGTCGAGCAGATCAACGAAGACGGCGACCGCGACCGCTGGTTCACCGCCGAAGAGGCCCTCGAGTACGGCTTCGTCGACCACATCCGCGGCTCGGCCACCGACGTCGTCGGCGGCGCCGGCACCGACCAGGCCTAGGCCCTTCGCCCCTTCGTCAGAACGAGAAAGAGAAGAACTCATGGAACTCCCGATGATGGGTGGCGCGGGTCGAGTGCAGACCCCCAGCTCCCGGTACATCCTGCCCAGCTTCGAAGAGCGCACGGCCTACGGCTACAAGCGTCAGGACCCCTACGCCAAGCTCTTCGAAGACCGCATCGTCTTCCTCGGCGTGCAGGTCGACGACGCCTCGGCCGACGACATCATGGCTCAGCTGCTCGTGCTCGAGAGCATGGACCCCGACCGCGACATCACGCTCTACATCAACTCGCCCGGTGGTTCGTTCACGGCCATGACGGCCATCTACGACACGATGCAGTACATCCGTCCCGAGATCCAGACGGTCTGCCTCGGTCAGGCGGCGTCGGCTGCGGCCGTCCTGCTCGCCGCCGGCCAGCCCGGCAAGCGTCTCGCGTTGCCCAACGCCCGCGTGCTGATCCACCAGCCCGCGACCGGTGGCAGCAGCGGCGGTCAGGCGTCCGACATCGAGATCCAGGCCGCCGAGGTGCTGCGCATGCGCACCTGGCTCGAAGAGACCCTGTCGAAGCACTCGAACAAGACGCCCGAGCAGGTGAACCGCGACATCGAGCGCGACAACATCCTGGGCGCGCAAGAGGCACTCGCCTACGGTCTCGTCGACCAGGTCCTCGGCTCGCGCAAGAACCAGCCGGCGGCGCTCACGCGCTGATCACGGCATGACGACGAAGGCCCCGGGCACCCGCCCGGGGCCTTCGTCGTGGCGGCGGAGGGGCGGGCGGCACGTCGCTCTTCCCCCACCCCGGTCGGATGTGCTCGAACCACCCGGGTCGGTCCGTGAGTGTCGGCGGATCGGGTTAGGCTCGTTGCACGAGGCGACCGGTCCCGGTCGACGACCTCAGCCAATCAGGGAGGCCGAGCATGGCGCGCATAGGTGAGAGTGCCGATCTGCTCAAGTGCTCGTTCTGCGGCAAGAGCCAGAAGCAGGTCCAGCAGTTGATCGCCGGTCCCGGCGTCTACATCTGCGACGAGTGCGTCGAGCTCTGCAACGAGATCATCGAAGAGCGCCTCGCCGAGGCCGGGGACGAGCCCGCGAGCGAGTTCGACCTGCCCAAGCCCCGCGAGATCTACTCGTTCCTCGAAGAGTACGTGATCGGGCAGGACGCGGCGAAGCGTGCGCTCTCGGTGGCCGTCTACAACCACTACAAGCGCATCCGTGCCGCCTCGACCCTCACGGCCGCCGAGTCGCTCGCCGACGAGGTCGAGATCTCGAAGTCGAACATCCTCTTGATCGGCCCGACCGGCTGCGGCAAGACCTATCTGGCCCAGACCCTCGCCAAACGACTCAACGTGCCGTTCGCCGTCGCCGACGCCACGGCGCTCACCGAGGCCGGTTACGTCGGCGAAGACGTCGAGAACATCCTGCTCAAGCTGATCCAGGCCGCCGACTACGACGTCAAGCGGGCCGAGACCGGCATCATCTACATCGACGAGATCGACAAGATCGCCCGCAAGGCCGAGAACCCGTCGATCACGCGTGACGTCTCGGGCGAGGGCGTGCAACAGGCGCTGCTCAAGATCCTCGAGGGCACCGTCGCCTCGGTGCCGCCGCAAGGTGGCCGCAAGCACCCCCACCAAGAGTTCATCCAGGTCGACACGACCAACGTGCTCTTCATCGTCGCCGGGGCGTTCGCCGGGCTCGAAGACATCATCTCGAACCGCGCCGGCAAACGCGGCATCGGTTTCGGTGCCCCGTTGCACAGCAAAGAAGACGAAGCAGCCCTCTTCAGCGAGGTTCTGCCCGAAGACCTGCACAAGTTCGGCCTGATCCCCGAGTTCATCGGTCGTCTGCCCGTGGTCACCACGGTCACGCAGCTCGACCAGCCCGCCTTGATGCAGATCCTCACCGAGCCGAAGAACGCCCTCGTGCGGCAGTACCAGCGCATGTTCGAGATCGACGGGGTCGAGCTCGAGTTCGATCGCGGCGCTCTCGAGGCGATCGCCGACCTGGCCGTCCTGCGTCAGACCGGCGCCCGCGGGCTCCGCGCCATCCTCGAAGAGGTCCTCGGTCCGATCATGTTCGACGTCCCGTCGGACGACACCGTCGGTCGAGTCGTCATCACTCGGGCCTCGGTGCTCGAGAACGCCGCGCCCACGATCGTGCCGCGCCTCGTCGAACAGCGCACCGAGAAGTCCGCCTAGCAGCGACGTCAGAACGCCCCCGCCGGTTCGGCGGGGGCGTTCTCGCGTCAGGCGAGGCCGCGTCAGTCGACGCGGTGTCAGGCGAGGCCGCGGCGTGCCAGCAAGGGCTCGACCCGGGCGTCCCGACCGCGGAAGTCGCGGTAGGCCTCGAGCGGGTCCTTCGAGCCGCCGACGCCCAGCAGGCGTGAACGGAACCGGTCACCGTTCTCGCGGGTGAGCCCGCCGTTCTGCTCGAACCACTCGACCGTGTCGGCGTCGAGCACCTCGCTCCAGATGTACGAGTAGTAGCCGGCGTCGTAGCCGCCCGAGAAGGTGTGGGCGAAGTACGTGCTCGAGTAGCGGGTGGGGACCGACGCGAGGTCGAGGCCCACCGCGGCCAGCGCCTCCTGCTCGAACGCCTCGACGTCGGTGACCGCTGCGGCCTCGGCCGACGACAACGCGTGCCACGCCTGGTCGAGCAACGCAGCAGCGAGGTACTCGCCAGTCTCGAAGCCCTGGTTGAACCCCTGCGAGGCGATGAGCGCGTCGACCAGAGGCTGCGGGAGCCGCTCGCCGGTCTCGTGGTGCACGGCGTAGTTCGCGAGCACCTCGGGCCAGAGCATCCACATCTCGTTCACCTGACTGGGGAACTCGACGAAGTCGCGGAAGACGTTCGTGCCCGAGAAACTCGGGTAGGTCACTCGGGCGACGAGACCGTGCAGGGCGTGCCCGAACTCGTGGAAGAACGTCGTCACCTCGTCGAGCGTCAGCAGGGTCGGCTGGCCGGCCGGCGGTTTCGGCACGTTGAGGTTGTTGACCACCACCGTCGGCAGGCCGGTCAGGGCGGACTGCGAGACGAGCGGGTTCATCCAGGCCCCGCCGCGCTTGCTGTCGCGCGTGTACAGGTCGAGCACGTAGAGGCCGACCTCGCCGCCGTCGGCGTCGGTCACCTCGAAGACTCGCGCGTCGGGGTGGTACGCGACCAGGTCGGGGCGCTCGGCGAACCGCAGGCCGTAGAGCAGCCCCGCGGCGAAGAAGACGCCGTCGTGCAGCACGCGCTCGGCCTCGAAGTACGGGCGCATCGCGGCCGTGTCGACGTCGTGCTTCTCGGTGCGTACGCGTTCGGCGTAGAAGGCCCAGTCCGAGGCCCGGATCGTGCGGCCGGCGACGCGCTCGAGCTCGGCCTGTTCGGCGCGCGCGTTGCGGGCGGCAGGAGGCGCGAGTCGCCCGAGCAGGTCGGCCACCGCCTCGGGGGTGCCCGCGGTCTCGCCCGCCGTGACGTAGGCGGCGTGCGACCGGAACCCGAGCAGCTCGGCCCGCTCGGCCCGCAGTCGAGCGATCTCGAGCACGAGCTCGCGGTTGTCGTGCTCGCCTCCGCGGCGTCCGCGCGACAGCGACGCCTGCATGATGCGATCGCGCAAGGCCTCGTCGGTCAGGCTCGCCAGGTAGGGGTGGCCGCTGAACAACACTAGGGTGATGACGTAGCGACCCTCGAGCCCACGCTCTCGGGCTGCCTCGGCGGCGGCGGCGATCGCCCCCGGGTCGAGTCCGTCGAGTTCGGCGACGTCGTCGACCACGACGGCGAGGTCGTTCGTGTCGGCCAGCAGGTTCTTCTCGAACCGCGTCGTCAGGGTCGAGAGCCGACCGTTGAGGTCACGCAGGCGGTCTTTGTCGTCGTCGCCGAGGGCAGCCCCCGAGCGTGTGGCCTCGGCGACGAGTCGCTCGACGAGGTAGCGCTGCTCGGCGGTCAGGTCGAGGGCGTCTCGGCGCTCGTGCACGCTGCGGAGTCGGGCGAAGAGACGCGGGTCGAGGCGGATGGCATCGGCGTGTGCCGCGAGCCGCGGGGCCAGCTCGAGTTCGAGGGCGTCGGTGGCCTCGGTCGAGTCCGACGAGGTCTTGTTGAAGAAGACGTGCTCGACGCGGGTGAGCGTGGCGCCGCTGCGTTCGAGGGCGGCGACCGTGTTCTCGAAGGTCGGCTCGGCCGGGTCGGTCGCGATGACCTCGACCTCGGCCAGCTGCTCGGCGAACCCGGCCTCGAACGCGGGGCCGTAGTCGTCGTCGGTGATGCTCGCGAACGGCGGCAGCGAATACGGCAGCGTGCTGGGGGAGAGGAACGGGTTCGTCATCAGCCCACACTAGGAGGCGCGCTAGGGTCGCCGCATGAGCGAACGCCCCGAGACGCACGCCCGGTACACCCACGGCCACCACGAGAGCGTGCTGCGCAGCCACTCGTGGCGGACGGTCGAGAACTCGGCCGCGTACCTCGAGCCGCACCTCGTGCCCGGGGTCAGCGTCCTCGACGTCGGCTCGGGGCCGGGGACCATCACCGTCGACATCGCCGGACGCGTCGCGCCCGGTCGGGTGATCGGCATCGACGCCGCAGCTGGCATCGTCGAACAGGCGACGTCCCTCGCGGTCGAGGCCGGGCTGCACAACGTCCACTTCGAGACGGCCGACCTGTTCGCGCTGCCGTTCGACGACGACGCGTTCGACGTCGTCCACGCGCACCAGGTGCTGCAGCACGTGGGCGACCCGGTGGCCGCCCTGCGCGAGATGCGTCGGGTGACCCGCCCAGGGGGAGTCGTGGCCGTCCGCGACGTCGACTACCACGGCTGCGTCTGGGCCCCCGAGAACCCCGGTCTCGACCGGTGGATGGACGTCTACCAGGCCGTGCACCGCGGCAACGGCGGCGAACCCGACGCGGGGAGGCGCCTCAAGGGCTGGGCGCTCGAGGCGGGCTTCGTCGAGGTCGCGAGCAGCGCCTCCGTGTGGTGCTTCGCCTCCGACGAGGACCGCACCTGGTGGGGCGACAGCTGGGCGGCCCGGGCGACGGAGTCGGCGTTCTACGCCGACGCGATCGAGAAGGGCGCGGCCACGCACGACGAGCTGCACGCGATCGCCGACGCCTGGCACACCTGGCGCGACGCCCCCGACGGCTGGTTGATCATGCCGCACGGCGAGCTGCTCGCCCGCGCCTGACCACGACCGACAGCCGGCGACCGGCGACCGGCGGCCGGCGAGTGATCGAGGAAGCACGACATGCCGCTCACCTCCGGAGGTGAGCGGCATGTCATGACATCTCGGCCGACGTGGCGCTAGTCGTCGTCGCCCTCGGCGTCGACGGGCTCGTGGATGCGGGCCTCGCCGGTGACGGCGTCGACCCGGATGACCGTGCCGTCGTCGAGCTCGACGACGGGGCGGTGCTCGAGCCAGGTGAGCGTCCAGCGCCAGGACGTCGCGTCGACCTTCTGGTCGGCGAGTTCACGCTCGACCTGCGCGACCGCCCCGAGGACCGCGGCGGGTAGGTCGGCCGGAGCCGCGCCTCCCACGCTCCACCGCGTGCCGAGCTGCATCAGGCACCCGCCGTCGGGGCAGGAGCGGCAGCGGTGCCCACACCGGAGCCCGAACCGGCTGCACCGGCGTCGGCCGGCACCTCGGCGAACACGATGTCACCGACCGCCAGCTCGTCGCCCTCGGCGAAGGACAGCTCGGCGATCTTGCCCACCGCCGCGAGGTCACCCGCCGCGAGCTTCACGAGCTCGAGCTGGGCCGAGGGGCCCGTGATGACGGCCGAGGCGACCGGGGTCTTCTGCGAGGCCTTGGCGTCGGACTTGGCCCGGCGCACGAAGATCAGGGCCTGACCGACGAGGCCGACGAGACCGGACGAGGTCTCGCCCTCGGTGAGGCCGAGTTCGTCGACGGTCGGCCACGCGGCCCGGTGCACCGAGTCGTCGTGCGTCCAGGACCAGACCTCTTCGGTGGCGAACGGCAGGTAGGGCGCGAGCAGCCGCAGCAGGCCCTCGAGCACCGTGCGCAGCGCGAGCACGGCCGAGGCCTGCTCGGCCGGCGTGGTGGCACCGTAGGCGCGCTCCTTCACGAGCTCGAGGTAGTCGTCGCAGAACGTCCAGAAGAACTTCTCGGTCGTCTCGAGCGCCCGGGCGTGGTCGTAGCCCTCGAGCGCCTCGGTCGCGGTCTCGATCACGGCGGCGAACGACGCGAGCAGGTCGCGGTCGAGCGGCTGGGTGATCTCGAACTCACCCGAGGGCAGCTCGAACGAGTACACGAACTTGGCTGCGTTGAGCACCTTGATCGCCAGACGGCGGCCGATCTTGATCTGCTTGGGGTTCTGCGGGTCGAACGCCGCGTCGGTGCCCAGCCGGCTCGACGCCGCCCAGTAGCGCACCGAGTCCGAGCCGTGGTCGTCGAGCATGGCGGCCGGGGTGACCACGTTGCCCTTCGACTTCGACATCTTCTTGCGGTCGGGGTCGACGATGAAGCCCGAGATCGACGCGTTCTTCCACGGCACGGTGCCCGACTCGAGCTGCGACCGGAGCATCGTCGAGAACAGCCAGGTGCGGATGATGTCCTGACCCTGGGGGCGCACGTCGTAGGGGAACACGAGGTCGAACAGCTCGGGGTCGCGCTCCCACCCGCCGGCCAGCTGCGGGGTGAGCGACGAGGTCGCCCACGTGTCCATCACGTCGACCTCGCCGACGAAGCCGCCGGGCACGCCGCGCTGCGACTCGTCGTAGCCGGGGGCCGCCTGGGACGCCGGGTCGATGGGCAGTTGTGCCTCGGTGGGCACGATCACCTCGTCGAAGACGGGGTTGCCGTCGCCGTCGAGCGGGTACCAGACGGGGATCGGCACGCCGAAGAACCGCTGGCGCGAGATCAGCCAGTCACCGTTCAGGCCGTTGACCCAGTTGTCGTAGCGGACGCGCATGAAGTCGGGGTGGAACGCCACCTGGCCGCCGCGCTCGAGCAGCGAACCCTTGAGCTGCTCGTCGCGGGCGCCGTTGACGACGTACCACTGGCGGGTCGAGACGATCTCGAGCGGCTTGTCGCCCTTCTCGAAGAACTTCACGGGGTGCGAGATCTTACGGATCTCGCCCACGAGCTCGCCCGACGCGGTCAACTGCTCGACCACGGACTGCTTGGCGCTGAACACCGTCTTGCCGGCCAGCTGGGCATAGGAGGCGCGTCCCGCCTCGGACGTGATCGCCTCGGGGGCCTCGCTGACGAAGCGGCCGTCGAAGCCGATCACGGCGCGGTTCGGCAGCTGCAGCTCGCGCCACCAGACCACGTCGTTGGTGTCGCCGAAGGTGCAGACCATGGCGATGCCGGAGCCCTTGTCGGGCTGGGCGAGGTGGTGGGCCACCACGGGCACCTCGACGTCGAACAGGGGCGAGCGCACGGTCGTGCCGAACAGAGCCTGGTAGCGCTCGTCGTCGGGGTGCGCGACGAGGGCCACGCAGGCCGGCAGGAGCTCGGGCCGCGTGGTGTCGATCAGCACGTCGCCCTGGCCGTCGGTGCGGTGGAAGGCGAGCTTGTGGTACGCCCCGGGCATCTCTTTGTCCTCGAGCTCGGCCTGGGCCACGGCCGTGCGGAACGTGACGTCCCAGAGCGTGGGCGCGTCGGCCTGGTAGGCCTCGCCGCGGGCCAGGTTGCGGAGGAAGGCCTTCTGCGCGATGGCCTGCGAGTCGTCGTCGATGGTGCGGTAGCTCTGGGTCCAGTCGACCGAGAGGCCGAGCTTCCGCCAGACGTCCTCGAACTGCTTCTCGTCCTCCACCGTGAGGCGCTCGCACAGCTCGATGAAGTTGCGACGCGAGATCGGCACCTGGTCGGCGGCCTTCGACGACTTGTTGTCGCCACCCTCGAAGGGCGGGGTGAAGTCCGCGTCGTAGGGCAGCGACGGGTCGCAACGCACGCCGTAGAAGTTCTGCACGCGACGCTCGGTCGGCAGGCCGTTGTCGTCCCAGCCCATCGGGTAGAACACCCGCTTGCCGCGCATGCGCTCGAACCGGGCCTTGACGTCGGTGTGCGTGTAGCTGAACACGTGGCCGATGTGCAGGCTGCCCGAGGCGGTCGGCGGCGGGGTGTCGACCGAGAACACGGAGGCGCGGGTCGCGTCGGTGCGGTCGAAGCGGTAGGTGCGGTCGGCCTCCCAGACCTGACCCCAACGGGCCTCGAGTCCTTCGAGGGCGGGCTTCTCGGGCATCGCTGACGTCATGGTCTTCTCCGGTTCTGTGGACGGCACCGTGTCGGTGGGGAGGTGCCTGGTTGTGGGACTCCGACCAGTGTACGCACCCTCGCGAGGGCTCCTCGGGAACCGCCACCGCGCCTCCTGGGCGCTGCGCCCGCTGCACCCCTGCGCACGCTGCACTGGTACTGACATGGCGGTTCTGCTAGGCTCGACCGGTTTTTTGCCGACGCTGGGGTCGACTGCCACCGCCCGACGACCTGGAGGCCTCATCCGATGTCAGCCAAGAAGAACGACAGCAAGAATCCCGCCCGCCGGAAGCTCACCACCGACGACGTCACCGTCGTCGAAGAGGGTCTGCTCAAGCGCGCGGTCAGCGCCGCCGCCCTCGGCAACGCCATGGAGTGGTTCGACTTCGGCGTCTACGCCTACATCACGACGACGATCGCCCAGGTGTTCTTCCCGCCGGGCAACGACGCGTTGAACATCCTGTTCACCTTCGGCACGTTCACCGCCGCCTTCATCGTGCGCCCGATCGGCGGCGCGTTCTTCGGCCCGCTCGGCGACCGCATCGGACGCCAGAAGGTGCTCGCGCTCACGATGATCCTCATGGCCGCGGGGACGCTCGCCATCGGCCTGATCCCGTCGTACGCGACCATCGGCCTCTGGGCGCCCGTCCTGCTGCTGCTGGCGCGCCTCCTGCAGGGCTTCTCGACCGGTGGCGAGTACGGAGGCGCGGCCACGTTCATCGCGGAGTACTCGCCCGACAAGCGCCGCGGCTTCATGGGCTCGTGGCTCGAGTTCGGCACGCTCGCCGGCTACGTTCTCGGTGCCTCGCTGGTCACCGGTCTGCAGCTCGGCATGAGCGAGGAGGCGCTGCTCGCCTGGGGGTGGCGCATCCCGTTCCTGATCGCCGGGCCGCTCGGCCTGATCGGGCTCTACCTGCGCCTCAAGCTCGAGGAGACGCCGGCGTTCCAGAAGCAGCAGGAAGAAGCCGCCGGACGCGAGCACGTCAAGGTGCCGTTCGTGAAGCTCTTCGCCGAGAACTGGCGTGCGCTGATCGTCTGCATCGGCCTGGTGCTGGTCTTCAACGTGACCGACTACATGCTCCTGTCGTACATGCCGACCTACCTCACCAACACGCTCGGCCGCAGCGCGACCTCGGGGCTGCTGCTCGTGATCGTCGTGATGGTCCTGATGATGATCGTCATCACGTTCAGTGGGCGGCTGAGCGACCGGTTCGGGCGACGTCCCGTGCTGTTCGCCGGCTGCATCGGGTTCCTGGTGCTGTCGTGGCCGGCCCTCAAGCTCGTGCAGTCCGAGAGCACGCCGCTCGTCTTCGTCGGCCTGCTGGTGCTCGGCCTAGTGCTCGTCACGTTCACGTCGACCATGCCGTCGACGCTGCCCGCGTTGTTCCCGACGATCATCCGCTACGGCGCCCTGGCCATCGCGTTCAACGTGTCGGTCTCGCTGTTCGGCGGCACCACGCCCCTGGCCACCGAGGCGCTGGTCGTCTGGGGCGAGGGCAAGGGCTTCTCGTGGGCCCACGACATCCCCGCCTTCTACCTGATGGCCGCGGCCGTGATCGGCCTCGTCGCCGTGTGGTTCACGAAGGAGACCGCCAACGAGCCGCTGCTCGGCTCGGGCCCGTCGGTCGCGACCGACGACGAGGCGCGCGAACTGGTCGAGGCCTACGCCGACGAGTCGAGCGACGTCGCGAAGTCGGACTGGGCGCTCGAGTGGGCGCAGTCCGGGCTGATCGACGTGGTCGACCCGAAGGCCGCCGAGGCCGACGCCGCCCGCCGCGCCCGTCCCTAGTCCCACCCTCCGCGTTCGAGACGACACGACGTGCCGCTCACCTTCGGAGGTGAGCGGCACGTCGTGTCATCCGGCCGGGCCGGTCGGGCGGGGTCAGGGGCGAGCGGCGAGCAGAGCGCGGGTGTGGGCGTGCTGCGGGGCGCCGAACACGTCCGCCGTGCGGCCCTGCTCGACGATCCGGCCCTCGTGCATGACGGCGACCCGGTCGGACATGTGCTCGACGACGTCCAGGTCGTGCGAGATGAAGACGTAGGCGAGCCCGTCCTGTCGCTGCAGATCGTCCAGCAGGTCGAGCACCTGGGCCTGTACCGAGACGTCGAGCGCCGAGACCGGCTCGTCGCAGACGATCACGCGGGGCCGCGGGGCCAGGGCGCGCGCGATCGCCACCCGCTGCCGTTGACCGCCGGACAACGTGTCGGGCCGTCGCGCCACCGTGTCGGCGTCGAGTCCGACCCGTGCCAGCAGGGCGACGACCTCGGGCTCGACGGGGCCGACGCGCGTGCTGCGGCCCGACGTCAGCGCGTCGGCCAGCAGGCGGCCGACCGTGACGCGCGGGTCGAACGAGCTCGCGGGGTCCTGGTAGACGGCCCCGAGGTCGCCGCGGCGGGGACGGCGATCACGCTCGCGCGCCGGGGCCCAGGGCATGCCGAGCAGGTCGACCGTTCCGGCGTCGGGATCGTCGAGGCCGAGCAGCAGGCGGGCCGTCGTCGTCTTGCCCGAGCCCGACGCTCCGACCAGGCCGAGCGTCTCGCCGGCCCGCAGCGAGAGCGAGACGTCGTCCACGGCGACCCGGTCCGGCCCTCGGCGCCCCGCGAAGACACGGCGCAGGCCCAACGCCACGAGGACGGGGCCGGGCGGGGGAGTCGCCGACGTGACGGGCGTCGACGGGCCGCCCGCGCCTCCTGACCGGGGTGTGCCGGAGGCGACCGGCGTCGTCGACGCGGGTGCGCCTCCGGTGTCGGGGCCGGCGGGCGTCACGGGCGCGGACAGGCGCCGACCCCGCGGGGCCCCACCCGGCAGCGCGGCCAGGAGCATGCGCGTGTAGTCGGCCCTCGGCGAGTCGAGCACGGTCGCCGTGGCGCCCTGCTCGACCACGCGCCCGTCGCGCATCACGACGACGCGGTCGGCGAGGCGGCGCACGACCCCGAGGTCGTGACTGATCGCGAGGACGGCCGTGCCCGTGTCGCGCAGGGCGGCGAGCCGGTCCACGACGAGGCGCTGCACCTCGGCGTCCAGGGCGGTGGTGGGCTCGTCGGCGACGATCAGGCCGGGCCGCAGGGAGAGGGCCGCGGCGATGAGCGCCCGCTGCCGCAGCCCTCCCGAGAGCTCGCCCGACCGCAGGCCACGGCGCACCTCGGGGTCGGGCATGCCGACCTCGGCGAGGACCTCGAGCACACGGGCCCGACGCGCGGTCGGCGAGAGTCGCGTGTGCAGTCGTAGGGCGTCGTCGATCTCACGGCCGACCGGGCGAAGGGGGTCGAGCGAGACCAGGGCGTCCTGCAGCACGAGCCCGATGCGCGGTCCGCGCAGCCGACGCCAGCGCCGTTCGGTCAGCGTGAGCAGGTCGTCGTCACCGAGTCGCAGGGTGTCGGCCGTCACCGTGCCACCGGTCAGTCCGAGCAGGGCCCGGGCGGTCACGCTCTTGCCCGAGCCGGACTCACCGACCAGGGCCACGCATTCACCGGGACGCAGCGAGAACGACACGTCGTCGACGGCGGTCACCCCGTCGAACGCGACGTGCAGGCGGTCGACGACGAGGTCGTCCGAGGAGGCGCGGTGGAGGTCGCCGAGAGCGGCGCCGGTCGGCGGCGGGTCCGTGGTCATCGCCGTCCTCCTCGTCCACGTCGTGCCAGACCGCGCCCCAGCACCGTGGCCGACGCCGCCGTCACCACGACGGCCAGCCCCGGGAAGACGGTCATCCACCAGGCGACCGCGAGGTACGTGCGCCCGGCCGAGAGCATCGCGCCCCACTCGGGCGCCGGGGGCGGCGACCCCAGCCCGAGGTAGCTGAGCGACGAGGCCCAGACCACGGCCTGACCGAGGCCCAGCGTGGCGAGCACGACGACGGGGGCGAGGGCGTTCGGCAGCACGTGGCGCAGCAGGACGACCCCGGGGCGGCGACCGAGCACGGTCGCGGCCTCGACCATGGGCGACCGGCGGACGGCCGCCACCTGGCTGCGGACGATGCGGGCGTACCCGGGGGCGGTCGCGAGGCCGACGGCGATCGTCGCCGGCACGGCCCCGGGTCCGGTGAACGCGATGACGACGAGTGCCAGCAGCAGGCCGGGCAGGGCGAAGAGGACCTCGAGCACGCGACTCACGCCCGCGTCGGTCGCCCGGCCGACGAGGCCGCGACCGCCGAGGCCCGCCAGGACGCCGAGGGCCACACCCAGCCCCGTGCCGATCAGCGTGGCGACGAGCCCGATCGTCAGCGAGGCGCCGGCCCCGTGGACGACGCGGGTCCACACGCCTCGCCCCGACTCGTCGGTGCCGAACGGGTGCGCGGGTGACGGACCGGCGAACGCGTCGGTCGGTGACACGGCGAGCGGATCGGCGGGTGCCAGCAGGCCCGGCGCGACGGCCATGAGAACCACGCCCAGCAGCAGGACGGCTGCGACGAGTTCCGCCGGTCGGAGGGGGAGGCGACGCCGGACGGCGCGGGACGAGGAGGCGCGGGTCGGGTGGGCGCCCCGGGGCAGGTCGGGCAGCACGGTCATGCCGCGCGTCCTCTCGGGTCGACCGCGCGCTCGGCCAGGTCGCCGAGCGCCACCACGACGACGTAGGCGAGGGCCGAGACGAGGGCGACGCCGGTCACGAGCGGGATGTCACGCAGTGTGACCGCCCCGAGCAGGGTGCGGCCGAGGCCCGGTCGGGCGAAGACCGACTCGACCACGACCGCGCCGCTGAGGAGTGAACCGAACGCCCAACCCGACAGGGCGAGCCCGGGCAGGGCCGCGTGTCGGAGCAGGTGGCGGACGAAGAGTCCCGACGGGCCCTCGCCCCGGGCGCGAGCCGAGAGGGCGAACGGTGTGGCTGCGGCGTCGAGGAGCGAGTCGCGGGTCACCTGGCCGAGGAACCCCGCGACGGGGATCGCGAGCGTGACGACCGGCAGGACGAGCCCCGCGGGGGTGCCCGTGCTCACCGGGGGAAGAAGCCCGAGCTCGGTGCTGAAGACCAGGATGAGCAGGCTCGCCAGCCAGAAGTGCGGCACGGCCGAGGCGACGACCTCGAGCCCCGACGACACCGCCGAGGCGATCCGACCGCTGAGGGTCGCCCACCAGGCCGTCGCGACCGCCAGCAGCCAGGCCACGACCAGGGCCAGCAGGGCCAGGCCGATCGTGCCCGGCAACTGGTCGAGCAGCAACCGGCCGACGTCGGTGCGCAGCGAGTACGAGGTGCCGAGGTCGCCCGTGGCGAGCCGCCCGAGCTGCGCGAGGTACTGGACGAGCAGCGGCTGGTCGAGGCCGTACTGGCGGCGGACAGTGACGAGCGCCTCGGCCGACGCCTGCGACCCCGGACCGCCGAGGATCGCCTCGGCCGGGTCGCCGGGGACGAGCCTGATGGCGAAGAAGATGAGCGTCGCGACGGCCCAGAGCACGAAGACCGCACCGAGCAGGCGGCCGACGAGCCACCGACCCGCCCGTCGCCACCGCCCCGGACCCACCCGGTCAGCTCGCCTTGTACGCGTCGTACATCGTCGGCGCCTGGACGGGCGGCAGGGCGCGGACGCCCTGGACGGCCGAGCGCACCAGGTAGTGGTTCTGCTGGTCGTACAGCGGCAGGACGTGCCACCCCTCGAGGATGATCTGCTGCGCCTGCTGGTAGAGATCGGCGCGCTCGTCGGCGTCGCTCGTCTCGGAGGCGCGGGTCAACAGGTCGTCGAGGGCCGGGTCGCTCGTCTGCGACAGGTTGGCGAAGTAGCCGCTCGGGGCCGGGGTGATGCCGTCGCTGTCGTAGAGGATGCGCAGCACGTCGGGGCCGACCTTCGTGTACGGCGCACTCACCAGGTCGTACTCGTTCGCGGCGAGGGCGCCGTACCAGCTGGAGAGGTCGAGGGGCTCGAGGGTGACGTCGAAACCGAGGTCCTTCGCACCGGCCTGGACCTGCTCGAAGAGCGACTGCTCGGCGGGGATCGACTGGTTCGTGCTGACCGGGAACGTCGCGGCGAGGCGTACGCCGTCCTTCGTGCGGAAACCGTCCGCGTCGCGGGTGGTCCACCCGGCCCGGTCGAGCAGGTCGTTCGCCGCGTCGGCGTCGACGTCGAAGAGCGACTCGTCGGAGAACGCCAGCGGTTCCACGCTCGACAGCGGGCTGTACGACCGCTTCGCCGTCCCGAAGAAGAGCGAGTCGATGCCCGAGTCGACGTCGACGCCGCGGATGAACGCCTCGCGGACGCTCGGGTCGTCGAAGGGCGCCTTGCCGGCGTTGAGCTCGATGCGGTTGGAGGCGCCCGGGCGCGGGGCGTCGATCTCGTCGAGCGAGTCGTCCTTCGCCGCGGCGACCAGGGTGTCGGGTTGCGCGTTGTCGATCACGTCGACCTGGCCGGCCTGCAGCGCGGCGTAGCGCGACGCCGAGTCGGGGATGAACCGCCAGACGATCTCGTCGAGGTAGGCGGGCCCCTGGTGCCCGGCGTCGGCCGGCGGCGAGCTGTAGTCGTCGTTGCGGGTGAGGACAACCTGCTGCTGCTTGGTCCACGAGTCGACCACGAACGGGCCGGTGCCGACCGGCGACTCGCAGTTGACCTCTTGGCTGCGGGTCAGGGCCTCGGGCGACTCCATGGCCAGCCAGGGCTGTGAGAGGGACTCGAGGAGGGCGCTGTCGGGCTCGCTCAGGTCGAAGCGTGCCGTGCGGGCGTCGACCGCCTCGACGCCCGTGACCTTGCCGAGGGCGAGGTACCCGGTCGACGACAGCGTCGTGGGGTCCTGGAGGTGGGCGACGTTGGCCGCCACGGCGGCGGCGTCGAACGGCGTGCCGTCGGTGAAGGTCACACCGTCCTTCAGCGTGAAGGTCCAGCTGAGACCGTCGGAGGCTTCCTGCCAGGAGTCGGCCAGCCACGGGACGACGTCACCGTCGGCGTCCTTCGACACGAGCGACTCGAGGTACTGCGTCGACACGAGCGCCTGCGGGTAGTTGCCGCCGACGTGGGGGTCGAGGCAGGTCGGTTCGGCGTCGCCCGAGGCGTAGGTGAGCGTGCCCCCGGAGATCGGGGTGGACGAGGCGTCGGGGTCGCCGCCGCTCGTGCAGCCGGCGAGCACGAGGCTCGCGACGGCGGTGGCGGCGATCAGGACGGGCAGGCGGCTGCGCATGGGGCTCCGGGCGTGGGGAGTGACGGGACGTCGGGTCTGATCCGACGACGCCGAGTAGAGGACAGCATTCGTGGACCGGGTGCAACAAGTGCGCCGTCGAGTCTAGCGGCATGATGGTGGCCATGTCAGATGGACCAGGCCCGACCCGCGCCCGACGGCCGGTCGGTCGACCACGCCGCTCGTCCGCCGAGATGCTGGCCGACGCGGCCGCCGAGCTGTTCCTCGAGAACGGCTACGCCGGGACGACCGTCGACGACATCGCCCGCCGGGCCGGCGTCAGCCGCGGCACGTTCTTCAACTACTTCGAGGCCAAGTCCGACCTCTTCTGGCTCGACCTCGACCAGAGCCTCGCCGGACTCGGGGACCTGCTGCGCGCCTCCTCGGGGCTCTCTCCGGTCCGCGCGGTCGAGGCCGCGCTCGTGGCGCTCGCCGAGGCCCACGACCCCGAGCGCGTGCCCTGGGCGCTGACCCAGTCCGAGGCGATGGCTCTGGGCGACGACCTGGTCGCGTCCGCCGCCGTCCGGTTCGTGCGCCAGCAGGGGGCCGTCGCGTCGTACGTCGCCGAGCGCTCGGGCCGCGATCGGTCGGACCTGTCGGCTCAGGTGGTCGGATCGGCCTTGATCGCCGCCGCGGCGGCCGCGATCTCGACCTGGGCACGGGCCGGTGTCTCGCGCGGGCCCCTCGGGCCGGTCGTCGCGGCGGCCGTAGGGCCGGTCGCGGACGGACTCGACACCCGGGAGGCGCGCTCGGCCTAGACGGTCGGGTCAGACGGTCGGGTTGGACGAGGTCGACGGCGACGTGGGGGAGAGCACGTCGACGAGCTCGGCGCGCTTGGGGAAGACCCACTTGTTCATGGCCCAGTAGCGGAAGACCATCGCGATCATGGTGCCGATCACGGGGCCGCTGACGAAGTCCGCTACCTCTTGGTGGGTGCGCGTGACGTTCGGCACCTCGAGGTGGAAGCCGTAGCGAGAGAGGTAGAGGGGCGCCGAGTTGAGGCCGATGCCGATGACGCTGACGATCACGAAGAGGAACATCTCGTAGCCGGTGTGGCGATCCCCGCGGTCGTCGAACGACCACTTCTTGTTCATGACGTACGAGACGACGGTCGCGATGATCGTGCCGACGGCCAGGGCGGTGACCGGGTGCTGGGGGATGACGAAGAGCTTCAAGCCGTAGTTGATCACCATGGTGATGACGAAGCCGATGCCGCCGACCACGAGGAAGCGCAGGGCGGAGGGGTGGGCCTTGGCCAGCCGGATCAACGAACGCACGACTCCAGGGTATCTCCGCCACCTTGCCGAAGACCGTGGGCCCGGGGCGCGTCATCCTCGAGGATGACGCGTGCACGTCAGGCGGATGGACTCGGGCGGAGGGACGGATGAACTGGTGAGTTCTGCTCGTCTGTTCGGCGAGCGAACCGATAGGTTCGGGTCATCGCCGCTCGAAGGGCTGCGGGAGCAGCGTCCGGGGGTGAGTCGGGGGGCGTTGTCGACACGCCCGGCTCACAGGACAGGACCACCATGAACAAGCCCTGGGAGGCGCTCCTCGCGACCTCCGCAGTCGTCTCCATCGCCCTGGGGGGCGTCGTCGTGACCTCGGTCTCCGCCTCGGCGGCGGACCTGCCGGTCACCGGCACAACGGAGGTGCCGGTCGACGTGGCCGCGCCCGGAACGGCACCGGTCGGGGCGGCCGCGCCTGCCGAGGCTCCCTCGCCCGCGGCGTCCGCCGCCCCCGCAGCACCGGCGCCCGCCGATGTGCCGCCCACCGACGTCCCGGTCGCCGACGCGCCGACGGCGGAGCCGGTCGAGCCCGACGCCGCGCCCGTCGCCGACGGGGCCGCGGCTCCGGACGCCGCTGCTCCCGCCGCCGACGAAGAGATCGCCGCCGCTGCGCTCGCGCCTGCTCCCGATGCACCCGTCCTCGACGGCGGGACCATCGGTCTCTACGAGGTGACCCGCGCACAGGGGGCGACCGACACCGACGTCCCGCTGACCTTCACCGGCACCGGCCTCGCCGGCGCCGTCGTCAGCCTCGACTTCGCCCGGGCGGACGAGGTCACGGACGCCGTCGACCCCGACGTCTCCGTCGTCGTCGGGGCGGACGGCCGGTGGTCGGCGTCCGTCCGCATCTCGGCGGGAACGTCGGTCTACACGGCCACCCAGCACACGGTCGACGCCGACGGCGCCGCCACGAGCGAGGAGTCCGCACCCTCCGCCGAGCGGCGCATCGTCGTCATCGCCCAGGTGCTCCCGCAATGGGGCGTCGTCGACCAGGAGAGCGACGAGAAGTGGGTCGCCGACATCGTGTCCGACGACGGTGTCGAATACGCCGAGGTCTTCGTCAACGGCACCACCGGCACCCTCTACCGCGCCGAGATCAGCCTCGTCAGCGTCGACCGCTCGACGACCTTCGAGGTCGTGCGTCCCGAGGAGTACGCCGACGGGAAGTGGGCACACTCGTTCGCGATCACGCCCGGCCAGTACCGCATCGCCGTGCGCCAGGTCAGCGACGAGCCCGGCACCTTCCCCCGCTACAACTCGGGACTGAACTACTCGCCCGTCATCACCGTGGTGCCGTCGAGCGACGTCGTGACGAGCGCCCCCGTCGTCACCACCCCGGGCAACGGCTCGACCCTCGTCGTCCCCGGCGGCCGTGACGGCGCGCCCGTCACGCTGGCGGGGACGGGGCAGCCGGGGTATCCGGTCGTCGCGTACGCCGAGCCCCGCGACGAGGACGGCACCTACGCCTACTTCGACGGGGCGGGCGGCGCTCCGCTCCTCGTCGGTGCCGACGGGCGCTGGTCGGCCGCCGAGCAGGAGCTGCCGGCTGGGGTCTACGACGTCACGGTGTACCAGTACGACTCGAGCCTGCAGAACCCCAGCGCGTCCGAGACGACCACGCTGACCTTCGAGGTCCGTGCCGCGACTGCCGTCACCCCCGCGGGCACCGGCAGCGCCGTGCGTCCCGCGACCGGCGGATCGTTGGCCTACACCGGCTCCGACGACGCGACCCGGTCTCTCGTGGGCGGCGGGCTCGCGATCGCCTTGGGCGCCCTCGGCCTCGTCGTGGCGCGCCTGCGCCGACGCTCCGCCACGGAGTCCGACGTGACGACGCTCTCGTAGTCGCGAGCGTGCCTCTGGCACGCCGAACCAGCACCAGGCAGGAGGCGGTGGTCGCCCCGGGCCGGACGGGCAGGTACCCTTCCTGCCCGGTCGACCACCGCCTCCTCGTCGTCCCGGGGCGGTGGTCCTTTCAGCGGCCACCTCGCGGGGCCCGGGGGTGGGGCGAGAGCGCCGCGTCAGCATCGGCCCACACGAGGGAGAAGACCATGAAGAACAACCTGTCGGCCGCCGTGGCGCTGCCGACCGTCGTCGCCATCGCCTTGGGGGGACTCCTGATGGCAGCGCCGGCGGCATCCGCCGCTCCGGCTCCCGTCGAGCAGAGCGTCGGAGGCGCGGTGCCGGTCGACGAGACCGCCCCGGCCGAGGCGCCCGCCCCGCCCGCGACCCCGGAGCGGGCTCCCGACGACGAGCCCGGCGACGTCGAGACGGAGGCCCCCGTGGTTGACGAGCCCGCTGCCGCCGCCGACGATGCGGTGGCCTCCACGCCGACCGCGGACGCCGCGACGACGCCGCCGACCGCCGCCGAGGTCCCGACGGCCGAGGCCGCCGTCGAGCCGGCCTTCGCCGTCACCAGCCCGGCCCAGGGGCAGGTGCTGGTGTCCGCCGGGGTGCGCGTCGAGGGAACGGCTCCGACGGGCAGCCGGGTGGTCGTGACGTCGTCCGACGACGGCTCCGGGGTCGTGGTGCCCGTCGTCGACGGGACCTTCGCCGAGGCCGTCTCGCTCCCGGCGGTCTCGACCGCTGAGTCGTACACCGTCACCGTCCAGGTGACGGGGGCCGACGGTGCCGAGCTGGGCGTGATCGAGCGCACGGTCGTCGTGGCAGGGCTGCCGACCAACGCCGCTCCCACGATCTCGACGCCCGGCGACGGCAGCGTCGTCGAGGGCATCCCCTACACCTCCGGCGACTTCGACACGGGGGCCATCGAGATCACGGGCACGGGCACGCCCGGCGCGATCATCGACCTCGACCTCGACGGGATCGACCCCGACGTCTCCTACGGCTACGACTACGAGCCCGCCGTGGTGAAGGCCGACGGTACCTGGACCGAGGCCGGCTACCGGCCGTACGGCACGTGGCGCGTCTCGATCCGACAGCTCACGGTCGACGCCGACGGCTTCGTGACGGCGCTGCCCTCGAGCTACGTCTCGGTCGTCGTCGACGTCGTGCCGCCCGCTGCCGCACCCGCCGCTGCTCCGGTCGTGACGTCGCCAGCCCAGGGCAGCACCGTCGTCGGTCGACCCGACCGCAGCCAGGGCGCGGGCGCGTCCCCGCTCGAGTTCACCGTCAGCGGCACCGGCACGCCCGGCAGCGCGATCGCGATCTACGGGTACTTCGACGACGGACGAGCCGCCATCGACCGCTACGCCGCGGCTGCCCGCGGAGAGAGCGACGGCGACGGCGACGGCGAGTTCGAGCCGCTCGTCGCCGGCCTGGCCCCGATCGTCGTCGCTGCCGACGGGACCTGGACGACGACCCAGAGCCTGGTCGGCCCGGGGACGTACTCGTTCGCCGCCTTCGCGCTGACCGGAGACCTCTCCTTCTTCCCGACCATGTCCGCCCCGAGCGACGTGGTGACCTTCACGCTCGTGGTTCCGACGGCCACCGCGACCACCGCCTCCCTCGCCTTCACGGGTGACGACGGCGTGGGTCCGTGGCTGGCCGGCGGCGTCCTGGCGATCGGGCTCGGGGCGGCCGCGCTCGCCCTGGTCCGCCGTCGCGGACGGCGCGTCAGCGACGCGGCTGCAGGCTCGGTTCGTCGGGCGTAGCCAGGGTCAGCACCGCCTCCTCCACCGCGTCGTGCTGCTCGAGCTCGCGCTCCACGCGGCGGAGGGCCACGGCCACGTGCTCCTCGCTGTCGTCGCCCGTCATGTCGACGGCGGCGACCAGGTAGAGCCGGCCCGGTCCGACGAACTCGGTGTGCAGGTAGGTGACCCGCTCGATCTCGGGTCGGGCCAGCAGGCGTTCGAGCACGGTCGACTCGAGTTCGTCCGAGGGGCTCTCGCCGACGAGGAACCGCCGGTTGCGGTCGATCAGCACCAGCGCGACCACGCCCAGCAGCACGCCGACGGCGATCGAACCGATCGCGTCGAACACCGCCGACCCGGTGACCTGGTGCAGGAAGATGCCGAGAAAGGCGATCAGCAGGCCGATTAGGGCCGCCGCGTCCTCGGCGAACACCGCCCGCAGCGTCGAGTTCGAGCTGCGCAGCACATGACGCAGCGTCGGCACCTGCCGCTCGGCCGCCGAGCCGCGGGCCTGGCGGAAGGCCTGCAGGAACGACGTGCCCTCGAGCGCGAAGGCGATCGCGAGGACGACGTAGTTGATCAGGTAGTCCTCCGCCTCCTCCTCGGCGGTCAACTGCGAGATGCCGTGCTGGATCGACACGACGGCGCCGACGGTGAACAGGCCGAAGGCGGCGAACATCGACCAGACGTACGTCTCCTTGCCGTAGCCGAGAGGGTGCGCGTCGTCCCGGCGCTTGACGCCGCGCTTGTCGGCGATGAAGAGGAAGACCTCGTTGCCCGTGTCCGCCCACGAGTGCGCCGACTCGGCGACCATCGACGCCGACCCCGTCAGGAAGGCGGCGACCGTCTTCGCGACGGCGATCAGCAGGTTGGCGAGGAACGCCACGATCACGGTGACCGTGCTCTCGGGCTTGGCCGGTGGGGCCGACGGGGTGGAGGACATGGCCTCGATCCTGCTCCTCGGGACGGCCTCGCGCCTCCCCGGCTCTGACGGTAGGATCGACCACGCATCGATCCGGCCATCACCGGGGAGCACCCGGAAGAAAGCGACCGGCGGGCCACGGCCCGGTGGTCGTCGGTAGAACCGGGCGGGGCAGGCCCGTCACAGCCGCAGCAGAGCGGTCGCGGTCACCGTCCGAGAGGGCGACGACGGCGGCAAGCGGGGTGGTACCGCGCCACCCGGGTCAGGCACCCGGACGGCGTCCTCGTGGTCAGAAGGTCCCTCGGCCAGTGCAGCGGGGGCGACCCACCGCACGACCTGGAGAACCGATGACCTACCCCAAGGGTTCCGACGCCACCGGCGTCCCCGCCTCGCCGCGCTTCCCCGAGATCGAGACCGGCGTCCTCGCCTTCTGGAAGCGCGACGACACCTTCGCCGAGTCGATCCGGGCCCGCGAGGGCTGCGACGAGTGGGTCTTCTACGACGGCCCGCCGTTCGCCAACGGGTTGCCGCACTACGGCCACCTGCTGACGGGCTACGCCAAGGACGTGTTCCCGCGGTACCAGACCATGCGCGGCAAGCAGGTGCACCGACGCTTCGGCTGGGACACCCACGGGCTGCCCGCCGAGCTCGAGGCGATGCGCCAGCTCGGGCTGACCGAGAAGCACGAGATTGACGACATGGGCATCGACGTCTTCAACGCCGCCGCCCGCAAGTCGGTGCTGCAGTACACCGACGAGTGGCAGCAGTACGTCACCCGCCAGGCGCGCTGGGTCGACTTCGACCACGACTATAAGACCCTCGACGTCGACTACATGGAGAGCGTCGTCTGGGCCTTCAAGCAGCTGCACGACAAGGGCCTCGCGTACGAGGGCTTCCGGGTGCTGCCGTACTGCTGGCACGACCAGACCCCCCTGTCGAACCACGAGCTGCGCATGGACGACGACGTCTACAAGAACCGCCAGGACCAGACGGTCACGGTCGCCTTCCCGCTCGTCGGCGCCAAGGCCGAGGCGCTCGGCCTGACCGGCGTCGAGGCGCTGGCCTGGACGACCACCCCGTGGACCCTCCCGACCAACATGGCGCTCGCCGTGGGGCCGGCCATCGACTACGTCGCCGTACCCCACGCCCTGCTGCCGGGCGAGCGCACCGGTGACCAAGAGCTGCTGACCGGCAGCGTGTTCCTGCTCGCCGCCGACACGCTCGGTGCCTACGCGCGCGACCTGGGCTACGAGTCCGCCGAGGCCGCCCAGGCCGCCGTCACCGCGACCTTCACCGGTGCCGAGCTCGAGGGCGTCGAGTACGACCGCATCTGGGACGTCTACGCCGACACCGAAGCCTGGGGCACCGAGAACGCCTGGCGCCTGCTGGTCGCCGACTACGTCGCCACGGGTGAGGGCACCGGCATCGTGCACCAGGCCCCGGCCTACGGCGAGGACGACCAGCTGGTCTGTGCCGCCGCCGGCATCCCCGTGATCGTCTCGGTCGACGACGGGGGGCGCTTCCTGCCGATGTTCGACGAGCTGGGCGTCGCCGGCCTGCAGGTCTTCGAGGCCAACAAGCCGCTCGTGCAGCGCCTCCGCGCCGACGGTCGCCTGCTGCGCCTCGCCAGCTACGAGCACAGCTACCCGCACTGCTGGCGTTGCCGCAACCCCCTGATCTACAAAGCGGTGTCGAGCTGGTTCGTGCGCGTCACCGAGTTCCGCGACCGCATGGGCGAACTGAACCAGCAGATCACCTGGGTGCCCGACAACGTCAAGGACGGCCAGTTCGGCAAATGGGTCGGCAACGCCCGCGACTGGTCGATCTCGCGCAACCGCTACTGGGGTTCTCCGATCCCGGTGTGGAAGAGCGACGACCCCGCCTACCCGCGCGTCGACGTCTACGGCTCGCTGGCCGAGATGGAGGCCGACTTCGGTCGCCTCCCGCTGAACGCCGACGGCGAGCCCGACCTGCACCGCCCCTACATCGACGAGCTCACCCGCCCGAACCCCGACGACCCGACCGGGCAGAGCACCATGCGCCGCATCGAGGACGTCCTCGACGTCTGGTTCGACAGCGGCTCGATGCCGTTCGCCCAGGTGCACTACCCGTTCGAGAACCAGCAGTGGTTCGACGAGCACAGCCCGGCCGACTTCATCGTCGAGTACATCGGTCAGACCCGCGGCTGGTTCTACACGCTGCACACGCTGTCCACCGCGCTGTTCGACCGTCCGGCCTTCTCGAACGTGGTCAGCCACGGCATCGTGCTCGGCTCCGACGGCCAGAAGATGTCGAAGAGCCTGCGCAACTACCCGGACGTCAGCGAGGTGTTCGACCGCGACGGGGCCGACGCCATGCGTTGGTTCCTCATGTCGAGCTCGGTGATCCGCGGCGGCAACCTCGTCGTCACCGAAGAGGGCATCCGCGAAGGCGTCCGGCAGTTCCTGCTGCCGCTCTGGAGCACCTGGTACTTCTTCTCGCTCTACGCCAACGCCGCGTCCGGAGGCGCGGGTCGTCACGCCGCCCCCGGTTACGACGCGCAGTGGCGAACCGACTCGAGCGACGTCCTCGACCGCTACCTGCTCGCAAAGACGCGCCTCCTGGTCTCCGACGTCGAGGCCGCGCTCGACGCCCTCGACACGCCGCGGGCCACCGCGACGCTGCGCGACTTCGCCGACGTGCTGACCAACTGGTACGTCCGGCGCTCGCGCGACCGGTTCTGGTCGGGCGACGACGTCGACGCGTTCGACACCCTCTTCACGGTGCTCGAGACGCTCACGCGGGTCGCGGCCCCGCTCGCACCGCTCGTCGCGGACGAGGTCTACAAGGGCCTCACCGGGGGTCGCTCGGTGCACCTGACCGACTGGCCCGACGCCTCGGCGTTCCCGGCCGACGACGCCCTCGTGGCCTCGATGGACGCCGTCCGCGCCGTCGCGTCGAGCGGTCTGGCGCTGCGCAAGGCGCAGGGTCTGCGCGTCCGTCTGCCGCTGGCCCGTCTGACGGTCGTCACGCCCGACCCGGCGGGCCTCGAGGCGTTCGCCGACATCGTGCGCGACGAACTCAACGTCAAGCAGGTCGTCGTGACCCGCCTGACCGAGGAGAGCCTCGGCGAGTACGGCGTCACCCGCAAGCTCACCGTGAATGCCCGGGCCGCCGGCCCCCGCATCGGCAAGCAGGTGCAGCAGGTCATCCCCGCGGCCAAGAAGGGCGACTGGCAGCCCGCGGGCGAGAACGTCGTCGTCGGCGGTGTCGAGCTGCTGCCGGGCGAGTTCACCCTCGAGCTGGCGGTCGCGGACGCGTCGAGCGCCCTCGCCTTCGTCGGCGACGGCGGCTTCGTGCTGCTCGACACCGCGACCACGCCCGAGCTCGAGGCCGAGGGCCTGGCTCGTGACGTCGTCCGCGCCGTCCAGCAGGCCCGCAAGGTCGCCGACCTCGACGTGTCCGACCGCATCACGACGACGCTCACGACCGACGCCGTCGCGGCCGCCGCCGTCGAGGCGCACCGGGAGCTGATCTCTCGCGAGACCCTGACCACCGAGTTGATCGTCGACGTCCACGAGGGCGTCGGCGAGAGGCCCGAGAAGACCGTCGTCGGATCGGGCCCCGGCTCGGCCGTCGTCGTGGAGGTACGACGCGCATGACACCCAAGAAGAACGACCGCACCGGCGAAGCCGCGGACGACCGCGGGGGTGAGTTCGCGGCCGGCGCGCAGCGCGTCTCCGACGAGCTGACGGCGCGCATCGGCGAGCAGGCCCCGCAGCCCCGGCTCGAACCGACCCGGCGCGCCGTCGAGCTGCTCGGCGACCCGCAGCGGGCCTACCCGGTGATCCACCTCACGGGCACCAACGGCAAGACGTCGACCAGCCGCATGATCGAGAGCATCCTGCGGGCGCACGGCCTGCGCACCGGCTTGATGACGAGCCCACACCTCGTGCGCCTCAACGAGCGCATCGTGATCGACGGCGAACCGATCAGCGACGAGCGCCTGGTCGCCAACTGGGACGACATCCAGCCCTACCTGACCATGGTGGACACCGACCTCGAGGCCTCGGGCGAGCCCGCCCTGACCTTCTTCGAGGCCCTGACGGTGCTCGCCTTCGCCTGCTTCGCCGACGCCCCCGCCGACGTGGTCGTGCTCGAGGTCGGCATGGGAGGCGAATGGGACAGCACGAACGTGGCCGACGGCCAGGTCGCCGTCTTCACCCCGATCGCGCTCGACCACCAGAACCGACTCGGCTCGACCGTGGCCGAGATCGCCCGCACCAAGGCCGGCATCGTCAAGCCCACCGCCGCCGTCGTCTCGGCGTCGCAGACCCCCGAGGCACTGGCCGAGCTCGCACGCGCCGTCGAGCTGAGCGAGGGGTCGCTCGCGGTCGAGGGCACCGCCTTCGGCGTCGAGTCGACCACCGTCGCGGTCGGCGGCCAGGTCGTCACCATCCGCGGGCTCGCCGGTCGCTACGACGACCTGCTGCTGCCGCAGTTCGGTGACCACCAGGCCCAGAACGCGGCCGTGGCGGTCGCGGCCGTCGAGTCCTTCCTCGGCGGCGGGTCGCAGCCGCTCGACCACGAGGTCCTCGCCGAGGGACTCGCGAGCGCGACCTCTCCCGGTCGCCTGCAGATCGTGGCCAACGAGCCGACGATCCTGGTCGACGCCGCGCACAACCCGCACGGCGCCCGCGCCCTGGCCAAGGCGCTCGACGACTACTTCCAGTTCGGCGGCGTCGTCGCGGTGCTCAGCGTGCTGGCCGACAAGGACGCCGCGGGCATCGTCCGCGCCCTGGCGCCCACGGTCACCCAGTTCGTCGTGACCAGCTCGCAGTCCGACCGGGCGATCGACGCCGACGAGCTCGCCGCCATCGCGGTGGGCGTCGTGGGCGCGGACCGCGTCGTCGTCGAGACCGACCTCGTGGCGGCCCTCCGCACGGCGCGCGACCTGGCCGACGAGGTCGAGGGCGACGAGCCCGGCGGCGTCGTCGTGACGGGTTCGATCACGCTGGTCGGCGACGTCATCGCCCTGTCGCAGCAGCCCGAGGGGCTCTCGTGACGACCGCGCCGCCTCCCGCCGGAGGGGGCGCCGGCGCCGGCGGTCGGACCCCTCGCCCCCGTCGACGTCGTGGTGCGGCCGAGAGCCTGCTCTCGATCGTCCTCGTCCTCGAGGCCATGACGCTGTTCTTCGTCACCCTCGTGGTCTTCGGTCGGCAGCTGCTGCCGGCCGGTGTCGCCTGGGGCGCGGGCCTCGGCGCGATCGTGCTGACGCTCCTGATCTCGCAGACCCTGCGCTGGCGCTGGGGCGTCGCCCTCGGCTGGCTCGTCCAGCTCGGCCTGGTGGCCTGCGGGTTCCTCGACCCGGTCATGTTCGTCGTGGCCGCCCTGTTCGTCGCGATCTGGACCTACTGCCTCGTCAAGGGCACGCAGCTCGACCGCATGAACGCCGCCCGGCTGCGCGACGCCCCCGGCGACGGGGCCTGAGCCGGCACCCACCGACCCGTTCGCCGGGCGTCCGCCCGCGAGCCACCCGCCACCCACCGAAAGAGGAGCAATGTCCGATCTCGAAGAAACCCTCGTCCTCGTCAAGCCCGACGGCGTCGCCCGCGGCCTGACCGGCGAGATCCTGCGCCGCATCGAGGCCAAGGGGTACTCGCTCGTCGACGTCCGCCTCGTGCAGGCCGACCGCGACCTGCTCGCGAAGCACTACGAGGAGCACGTGGGCAAGCCCTTCTACGAGCCCCTCGTCGAGTTCATGCAGAGCGGCCCGACCGTCGCGCTGCGGATCGCCGGCAACGCCGTCATCGCGGGCTTCCGCTCGTTGGCCGGCACGACCGACCCCACGACCGCGGCTCCCGGCACGATCCGGGGCGACCTCGGCCGCGACTGGGGCCTGAAGGTGCAGCAGAACCTGGTGCACGGCAGCGACAGCCCCGAGAGTGCCGCGCGAGAGCTGGCCCTCTGGTTCTGAACCACCCGCCGGCGTGACGCCGGAGACCACCGAGCCCGCGCCTCCTGATCGATTCAGGAGGCGCGGGCTCGGTCGCGTCGACGGCTCGCGTGGTCAGGGGGTCGGCGTCGCCGTCGATCCCTCGGTCTCGCCCGTGCTGGTGTCGTCGGTCGAGGCGCCGTTCTGCACCTCGGCGACGAACTGGGCGAAGGTGCTGGCGTCGGTCAGCGAACCCTGGTACTGCTGGCCGTTCACCAGGACGAGCGGGGTGCTCGCGAGCTTGTCGAGCGACGAGTTCGGGATCGGGTCGTTCAGCGCCCGCTGGGTGGCCGAGGCGACCCAGTCCTCGAAGTCACCGCCCTTGATGCACGAGGGGATCTGGTCGTCGGTCGCCCCGGCACCCTGCACCAGGGTGACGAGCTCGTCGTTCGTCAGGCCCCGGGTGTTCTCTTCGGGCTGTTGCGCGAACAGGGCCGTGTTGACGTCGAGCGCCTTGTCGGGCTCGTAGTTGGCGACGCAGGCGAAGGCGTTGGCGGCCCGGGTCGAGTACCGGCTGCCCTGCGAGGCGTTGTCGAGGAACCCGATGGGGTGGATCGCCAGCGTCGCAGCGCCGCTCGAGACGGCTTCGTCGAGCTGCTGGGCGTTCGTCGTGTCGAACTGGCCGCAGAACGGGCACATGTAGTCGAGGTAGACCACGATCGACGGCACGTCACCGGAGGCGCTCGGGGCCGGGGTCGGCGTCGCGTCGGCCGCGAGGGCGCCGCTAGGGACGGCGGTGACCGCCCCGTTCGAGCCCTCGAGCACGAGGCCGTCGCTCGCCATGTTCGCGGGGCCGGGACCGGCCGGCTTGATCGACTGCGTGATGACGAGGGCGACGATGGCGAGGACGGCCACCACGCCGACGACCAGGCCGCCCTGCAGGAGCCACTTGTTGCGTCGGCGCCGTCGGGCCTCGGCCTCACGGGTGATGCGGGCCTTCTCGCGGGCCGCCTCTCGGCGTTCCTTCTTGCTGGCGGGGGAGTCGGTGGGTGGCGTCATCAGTCCTCGTCGTGGCTCGGGGGTCGTCGGACCAGACTGGCGAGGCCGTCCTGGATTCTGCTGGGAGCACCCTGAGTGCGACGCGCGGTGTCGGCGCGACCGCGCCGGGGACGAGAGGAGGCGCGGGTCACCCGAACAACGTCGGCAGCAGCAGCGGGAACACGACGACGATGGTCGTGGCGACGACGATGTAGTTGAGCACCGGCAGCACCCACGAGTAGGGGAGGAACCGTGCCGCCGCCCGCTGGAGCGGCCCCTCGGGGACGGTGACGCCCCGAGCCGCGCCCCACACCGTGAACACCCAGAACAGTGGGATGGTGAAGAGCCAGACGAGCATGCACCACGGGCAGAGCGCGCCGATGACGAACACCGTCTGCGTGAAGAGCCAGGTGACGAAGACCCAGGCGAGCAGCAGCCCGAGGTTGAACGCCAGCCAGAACCACCGAGCGAAGCGGGCGCCGGCGAGGAGGCCCAGGCCCACCGCCACGGGGGCGGCGAAGCCGATCAGGCCGAGGATCGGATTGGGGAAGCCGAAGAGCGAGGCCTGCCAGCTGTTGATGACCGGCGAGCAGCCCACGAACGGGTTGACGTCGCAGCCGAGCGCCGCGCCCGGGTTCTCGAGCAGCCGGAACTTGTCGAGGGTGAGGGCGAAGGCACCGACCAGGCCGCCGAGACCGGAGACGATCAGCAGCACGGCGGCCACGAACGGGGTGCGGCCGGTGGGCAGGGTCACGGCCCGAGGCGTCTCGACGGTCACGCTCAGCAGTATCGCACGGGCCGTCGAGGCGTCCGCTTTGACCCCACCCCGGCGTGGGCGTGCGATAATCGAGCCAGTCGTGGGGCCCAGGCCCCGAGATCCAGGCTTACCGGGCACTGCCGGCCGTCGTCGTGACGCGAGAGATCGCGTTCTCGACCAGGTCGAGCCGAAACCGGGCCAGAGCGCAGGCGCTCATCGTCGGATGGCCAGTTCCGAACCAGCAAGAGCGACACGAAGAACAGCACGTCGACGAACGACACCGAGGGCGACGACCGCAGGTCGGTCGACACCCCGGGTGACCGAACGTGACGTGTCCGACAAGGCGCGCCGTGAGAGGGCGCGGTGGTCAGGGGCAGGTGCCACGTCACCGCCCGACCACGACACGAGAATTCCTGCCGACGGCATGGCCTCGGCGGGGCGAGGAGCGCACCGCAAGTGGTGAACGACAACACAGACAACGACGGACGTCCGAAGAAGAGAAGGGGATTGTTCGCAGGCCTGAGGGCTCGCCAGGCGGCGGTCGACGCCGCCTCGGCGACGACCCCGGCCGCGCAGCAGCCAGCACTCCCTTCACCCGTCCGGACGACAGACGACGCCCAGGAGGCATCACCCGTGACCCACGAGACCGAGACCACCGACGAGCAGGTCGCGGCCCAGGCCCCGACCTCCGAGCCAATCACCACCGACGCCGTCGCCGAGGCGTTCGTCGCCGCGGCGGCCCAGCCGGCCCAGGCCGATGACGAGTCGTCCGCGTCGCCGATCCCGGCGAACCTGACGACCACGTCGCTGATCTTCCACGCACCCGAGATCACCGTCCTGCCGGCACGCCCCGGGCGACGACAGCGCGACGATCGCGACGACCGGTACGACCGCGACGATTCGTGGGACGACGACCGCGATGGCGACGACGACCGTGACGAGCGCGACGACCGTGACGAGCGCGACGACCGCGAGCAGCAGCCCGCCTCGCGCCGCCGTCAGCGCGGCCGCTCGCAGGACCGCGAAGAGCGCGACTCCGAGACCCGTGGTCGTGATCGCGACCGTGCGCCCCGCCAGGCGGAGCTCATCACCGAGCCGCAGCGCATCAAGGGTTCGACGCGTCTCGAGGCGAAGAAGCAGCGTCGCCGCGACGGCCGCGACGCCGGGCGCCGCCGCACCGTCATCACCGAGGCCGAGTTCCTCGCCCGTCGCGAGAGCGTCGACCGCAAGATGATCGTCCGCTCGTCGGGCGACCGCATCGAGATCGGCGTGATGGAGGACGGCACCCTGGCCGAGCACTACGTCGCCAAGGCGCAGAACGTGTCGCTCATCGGCAACGTCTACCTCGGTCGCGTGCAGAACGTGTTGCCCAGCATGGAAGCCGCCTTCGTCGACATCGGACGTGGCCGCAACGCCGTCCTCTACTCGGGCGAGGTCGACTGGGACTCCCTGTCGACGGGCAACCAGCCCCGTCGCATCGAGCTGGCCCTCAAGCCCGGCGACCGCGTGCTCGTCCAGGTCACGAAGGACCCCGTCGGCCACAAGGGCGCTCGTCTCACGAGCCAGATCTCGCTGCCGGGTCGCTACCTCGTCTACGTGCCCAACGGCTCGATGAACGGCATCAGCCGCAAGCTGCCCGACACCGAGCGTGCGCGTCTCAAGAAGATCCTCAAAGAGGCCCTGCCCGAGAACACCGGCGTCATCGTGCGCACGGCGGCCGAGGGTGCGACCGAAGAGCAGCTGACCCTCGACGTCAAGCGCCTCACGAACCAGTGGGCCGACATCGAGAAGAAGGTCGCGGCGGGCAACGCCCCGAACCAGCTGCACTCCGAGCCCGACCTGCTGATCAAGATCGTGCGCGACGTCTTCAACGAGGACTTCCACGAGATGGTCATCGACGGCGACGAGGCGTTCGAGACGCTGCAGTCCTACCTGGCGGCCGTGGCCCCCGACCTCATGGACCGCGTCAAGCGCTACGAGGGCGACAAGGACGCCTTCGACGAGTACCGCCTCAACGAGCAGATCGAGAAGGCGCTCGACCGCAAGGTCTGGCTGCCCTCGGGCGGTTCGCTCGTCATCGACCGCACCGAGGCGATGACCGTCGTCGACGTCAACACCGGCAAGTTCGTCGGCTCGGGCGGCAACCTCGAAGAGACGGTCACCAAGAACAACCTCGAGGCTGCCGAAGAGATCGTCCGTCAGCTGCGTCTGCGCGACATCGGCGGCATCATCGTCGTCGACTTCATCGACATGGTGCTCGAGTCCAACCGCGACCTCGTGCTGCGTCGCCTGGTCGAGTGCCTCAGCCGCGACCGCACCAAGCACCAGGTCGCCGAGGTCACGTCGCTCGGGCTCGTCCAGATGACGCGCAAGAAGCTGGGCCTCGGCCTGGCCGAGTCGTTCTCCGAGGCCGGCAGCGCCGCGCGCGTCCAGGAGCAGCAGCCCCGCAAGGGCGGCCAGCAGGGCGATCGCCGACGGGGCGGCCAGGCGGGCGGGTCCGGCAAGTCGGGCGGCAACGGCCACAACACGGGCGCCGGTGCGGGCACCGGGCCCCAGTCCGGTCGCGGCGGCCCCTCGGCGCCGACCGGTGGGGCGCACCCCACGACGGGCACCCACGCCATCACCGACGACGTGAAGAACGCCCTCTCGCGCATCGCGGCGAGCACCATCGCCCACGCCGAAGAAGGCGGCGTCAAGGACGACGACGCGGCCAGCCAGGCCGCGGCGGCCGTCGAGGCCGCCATCGACGCCGCAGCGGCGGGTGCCACGAAGGTCGAGCCGTCTGCCGAGGCCGCCGGTGACACCGCGGACGACGGCCGTCGCGGTCGTTCGGGCCGCAAGGGTCGCCGTGGTTCGTCCCGCGCCGCCCGCGAGGCTGGCGAGACCACCGACGAGTCGGCGCGCGCCGAGTCGGCACGCGCCGAGTCGACGACCACCGACTCGAGCGCCGGCGTCATCGAGATCCCCGCGGCGGCCCCGGCCGAGCGGTCGGCCCCGGCCGCTGCCGAGGCCGCACCCGTCGACGAACCTACGGAGGCGCCGGTCGCGAAGACCACGGAGCGTCGCCGCTCGTCGGCCACGGTCTCGACCCCGGACGCCACGGTCGCGATCCTCGACATCCCCGTGGCGACCACGCGTCGCGAGCCGCGTCGCATCAGCAGCCAGGACGCCGAGCAGCTGCTCGACTCGGTGTTGGGTGCGTTGCCCGAGCCGAAGCAGCCCGGACAGGGGCGTTCGCGTTCGCGCCGCGCCTCCAGCCAGGGAACGACCGCGGCGGCTCCGGCCGAGCCGACGACGTCCGGCGAGTCCGGGCCGTTCATCCTGGGCGTGGGGGTCAGCTCCGACGATCTGTGAGTCGTCTAGGGTGACTTCGTGCCTCTGACCCAGCCCGGAACCCCGACCGTCAGGTCGAGGTTCCGGGCTGCGTCCGTCTCGGCCTCGGGGCCCGAGGGGCGCGAACGTCTGCTCGTGGCGGGCACGGCCCTCGTCGTCGTCCTGGTGGCCCGCTTCGCCCTCGGTCTCGTCGCCCTCGTCGGGTCGGCGGTCGGCTTCTCGGTGACGGCGTTCCCCAGTGGGTTCGTCGCGACGCCGGTCGGGCAGTTCCTGGGCAGCTTCGTGCTCTACCCGTTCCCGTTCTACGTCGCCTCGTTCGTCGTGCTCGTTGCCGTCCGGCCGCTGACGCCGCGGTCCGACCTCCGGACGGTGATCCGCCACGCGGTCGTCGCGGGCGGCGTCGGGACGATCGCGCTGGCGGTCGTCGGAATCGTCCCGGGCATCGTGCTCTCGATCGACGGCGGCACCTGGGTGAACCTCGCCCTCTACCTGACGACCATCCCGCTGTCGGCCGGCATCGTCGACACGGCCCTGCTCGTCGCCGGCGCCGTGCTCGCCCGACTGTGGCTGGGCGGCGGCGACGGTGACGAGGTCTGGGCGGTCGAGCCCACGCCCCGGGTCGCCGAGGCCGGGGCGGGCGACGACGCGACCGACGCCGAGGACCACACCGCGCCTCCTGCCGTCGCGGACGACCGGCTCACCCGCGTCCCGACGACCGTTGCCGCGGGACCGTCGGCCCCCGTCGCCCCGCCCGAGCGTCCCGTCGTACCGGCGCACCCGGCCCCCGCGCCGGAAGACTGGTCGCGCTTCGCGCCCCCCACCGGTCCGAGCGAGGACGACCGGTGAGCGCTCCCGTCCAGGAGCGCACCGAGCGCACCGAGCACGGCGTCGGTCGTCGTGCGCGCCGGGCTCCGTCGCGCGTCCCCTTGCTCGTGGCCGGTGGGCTCGTGCTCGGCGTCCTCGTGGCGGTCCGCCTCGCCTCACCCCTGCTCGGCCCGGGGCTGCTGCCGAACGCGCTGCAGGACTTCGTCACGCTGACCATCAGCGTCATCGTCGAGTCCATGCCGTTCGTCCTGCTCGGCATCGTGCTGTCGATCATCGTGCAGGAGTGGCTGCCGCAGGCGTTCTTCTCGTCCTGGCTGCCGAAGAGGGGGCTGCCCCGTCGGGCGGTCATCTCGTTCCTCGGCATGTTCCTGCCGGTCTGCGAGTGCGGCAACGTGCCGTTGGCGCGCGGGCTCGTGCTCAAGGGCTTCACGGTCTCGGAGTCCATGACCTTCCTGCTGGCGGCGCCGATCCTGAACCCGATCACGATCATCACCACGCACCAGGCGTTCGGGTGGGACAACGGCATCCTCGTGGCGCGGCTGATCGGCGGGTTCGTCATCGCGAACCTGATCGGCTGGCTGTTCAGCAAGCACCCGAACCAGCAGAGCCTGCTCACCTCCTCGTTCGCGGCCGAGTGCCGGGTCGACGACGGCCATGCGCACGGGCGGGGTCGCACGGCGAAGAGCGTCGACCTGTTCCGCCGCGAGATGTCGACCATGATGCCGGCGCTCTTCATCGGTGCGGCCATCGCCGGCGCGATCCAGACGATCGTGCCGCGGTCGGTGCTCGTGACGCTCGGCAGCAACCCCGTCTGGTCGGTGCTGGCGATGATGGTGCTGGCCTTCGTCATCTCGATCTGCTCGAACGTCGACGCGTTCTTCGTGTTGCCGTTCGCCTCGACGTTCATGCCCGGCGGCATCGCCGCCTTCCTCGTCTTCGGCCCCATCATCGACGTCAAGATGCTGGCCCTGCTGAGGACGACCTACACACCCAAGGTGCTCGGGCAGGTCACCCTCGTGGTGGCCCTGACGAGTGCCGCGATCGGACTGGTGGTCAACTATGTCGCCTAGCCCTGCTCCCGGCCCCTGGCGCCGACTGCTCGACCGGTGGCAGGGGGTGCTGCTGACGCTCGTCGTCGGCGTCGCCACCCTCTGGCTCGCCGCGACCGGCCAGCTCGTGCTGTACATCCACCCCCGGTACGACGTCTTCACGGTCGTGATGATCCTGATCGGCATCGCGTTGTCGCTGGCCACGCTGGCGTTCTCGCCCGTCCGGGGCGACGACGCGCACGACGGCCACGACCACGACGCCGGCCATGGCCACGACCACGACGGGCGTCGCGACGCGGCCGAGGTGCCCGCGGTCGAGGACGGGTTCCGCCCGCGCCGCCGCCGACCGGTCGCCACGGGTGCCCGCCGCCTCGCCTTCTCGGCGGGCGTCGCCGTCACCGCCGCCATCGCGATCGCCGTCGTCGCCCTGCCCCCGGCGACCCTCACCAGTGCCACGGCCGGCCAGCGCGACGTGAACTCGTCGACCGCGGCGCTCGACCGCACGACCGTGGCCGACGCGACCGGCGCCTCCTCGGACGCCTACCGGTCGTTCAGCGTCCTGGACTGGGCCGGCCTGCTGAGGCAGACGACCGACCTCGCCTTCTACGAGGGCAAGACCGCCGACGTCGTCGGTTTCGTCACGCCGTCCGACACCGACCCCGACGATGTGTTCTACGTGTCGCGCTTCGTCATCACGTGCTGCGCGGTCGACGCCCAACCCGTCGGCGTGCCGGTCTACCTGCCGGGGTGGCAGGACCAGGTCGCCGCCGACGACTGGGTCGAGGTCACGGGTGGCTTCGACACCAACCGCAGCAGCTCGAGCCAGGACCCCGTCGCCCTCGTGCCCGACGACGTGACGACCGTGGGACAGCCCAGTGACCCGTACCTCTACTGAGGGCGGGCGGGGCCGGGGCACGACGGGAGGGGCCACGCCCGACCCGTTCGCGTCCGACCCCGTGTTCCTCACCGAGCAGGACGCCCGTGAGGCCGGTGCCCGCTGGCGCACGCGATGGATCGCCGTCGTCACCGCTCTGGCGGTGGTCTGCGCCGCCTTCGTCGGGCTGACCTACTTCCAGGGTCCGAAGGCGGGCGAGACGCAGGTCGACACGACGGCTGTGGTCGAACGTCCCGGCCAACAGCTGCGGGTGTTCGCCAACCAGGCGCTCGCCCACGTCGACGCCTCGCAGGTGGTCGTGACGCCCGCGGCCGCGTTCACGGTGCAGACCTCGGGCGACGTGGTCGCGGTGACCTTCACCGGCCGGCTCGCCTACGACACCGACTACCACGTCCGCATCGGCGGCGTCTCGAGCGTCTACCAACGACAGACCTCGACCCTGGAGGCGCGGTTCAGCACGCCCCCGGCGACGCTGTACCGGCTCGTGCGGGGTACGGGCGGGGCCGACGACCGCATCGAACGAGCCGGGCTGCGGGGCTCCGATCGCACGACCGTCTGGTCGGCGCCGCGCATCCAGGCCTACGAGGTGTTCGACTCGGCGGTCGCGGTCGTCACGGACGACGGGACGCAGAGCAGCCTCAGCCTGGTCTCGCTCGACGGGGCCGCCGTCGAGACCCTCCCCGTGCCCGACCAGCCGGGCCTGATCACGCGCTTCGCGGCCGACCGAGCCACCACGACGCTGGCGTTCTCGTTCCGTCCCACGGGCTCGGACGTCGAGACGCTCTACACGCTGCCCTTGCAGGGGCAGCGGGCGGTGGCGCCGGTCCTCGGACTCTCCGGGCAGCCCGTCGAACCGGCCGACTGGGCCTTCGTGCCGGGTGAGGACGTCGTCGTCGTCCAGGCCGTCGACGACTCGGTGAGCGTGATCGACCTCTCGGGAGTCGACCCGGTCCGCCCGGTCGGCACGTACTCGCTGCTGCAGGGTGTCTCGCTCGACGGCACCACCCTGATCGCCGCGTCGGCCATCGCGTCCATGGTCGTCGACCTCGCGACGGGGGACGAGCGCCCTCGCGCGCCCGCCCCGGTCGACGGGGTCCTCCCGTTCGCCGGGCCCCTCGTGGCCCTCGACTCCGACCATGTCGTCCAGCAGGTGTCGGTGCCGTCCGACGACGGGCTCACCTACCGCACGCTCGTGGTCGCCGACGACGGCACCACGTCGCGGACGCTCTGGAAGCCCCCGAGTGCGACGGGTGTGATCGAGGGCTTCGACGTCTCCCCGAACGGGCAGTACCTGGCGGTCCAGTCGGTCGGGGACGCGACGACGCCCACGGACTACTCGTACACGATCGACCCCGTGGCCCACGGGGTCACGACCACCATCGTCGACATCGCGTCGGGGGCGGTCGTGGCCAGCTACGAGGGCTTCGACACCACCTGGTGACCGTGCGGGGGCGGGGTCGCCCGAGTGGACGGGTGGCTCAGGACGTGAGACCGCGTTTGACCCGCTGGGACACCCGCAGTCCGCTGCGCTCGAGACGGCGGGCGAGGTCGAGGCCCGTCACGGCGACGGCGCCCCCGGCGATCAAATCGGCCCGTCGTGACTCGGGCACGTCGTAGTGGTCGTGGTCGAACCCCCGGCGGGGGATGCCGTGACGGGCGGCGAAGGCGTGCAACTCGTCGTACGAGTCGTCGCTCACCAGGTGTGCCCACAGGGTGTCGTGGGCCGGCCACACGGCCTCGTCGATCAGGATCACGCCCTGGATGCTAGTCGTCGGCCCGCCGACGGGCGCGCGAGTCCCCGAGCGGAGGAGGCGCGGGGCCGGCCGGCGGACGCGTTGACGGCCCCAGCGGCCCCCTGTACGATGGGCGGTTGGTGCGCGCAGGCTCGAGGCCGTGTCGTGCCGGACACCCCCAACTCTTAAGGAACAGTCATGGTCTACGCAGTCGTGCGCGCCGGTGGTCGGCAGGAGAAGGTCGAGGTCGGCACGATCGTCACCCTCGATCGCCTCAAGGCCGCCGAAGGCGACGCCATCACCCTTCCCGCCGTCCTGCACGTCGACGGTGACGCGGTCACCTCGGCCGCCGACGACCTGGCGAAGATCACCGTGACCGCCGAGGTCCTGAACGACCTGCGCGGCCCGAAGATCGTCATCCAGAACTACAAGAACAAGACCGGTTACAAGCGTCGCATGGGCTTCCGTGCCGACCTGACCCGCGTCAAGATCACCTCGATCAACTGAACCAGGGGCTGAGAACACATGGCACACAAAAAGGGCGCATCGTCCACCCGCAACGGTCGTGACTCGAACGCGCAGCGCCTCGGCGTGAAGCGCTTCGGCGGCCAGGTCGTCCTCGCCGGCGAGATCATCGTCCGCCAGCGCGGCACCCACTTCCACCCCGGCGTCAACGTCGGCCGTGGCGGCGACGACACGCTGTTCGCCCTCGCCCCCGGCGCGGTCGAGTTCGGCGCCAAGGGCGGCCGCAAGGTCGTCAACATCGTCGCCTCCGCGACGGCGACGGTCTAGCACGACCACGCGGCGTCGACACACGACCCGCATCGGCGGCCCCTCGCGGGTCGCACCGTCTGGGGCGAGCTTCCTGCTCGCCCCAGACGTGTTTGACCCGGGCAGCTCGCACCGGCACGCACAGACAAAGAGATCAAGCACCTCATGGCCACATTCGTCGACCAAGTGACCCTCCACCTCCGCGCCGGCAACGGCGGCAACGGCTGCGTGTCCGTCAAGCGCGAGAAGTTCAAGCCGCTGGCCGGCCCCGACGGCGGCAACGGCGGTCACGGCGGCGACGTCGTCATCGTCAGCGACAGCGGGGTCACGACGCTGCTCGGATTCCACCGAGCCCCCCACCGGTCCAGCGACAACGGCGGCTTCGGCATGGGAGACCACCGTGCCGGCACCAACGGCGAGACCCTCGAGCTCGTCGTCCCCGTGGGCACGGTCGTCAAGTCCGCCGACGGCACCGAGCTGATCGACATGGTCGAGCCCGGCATGCGCTACGTCGCCGCCGAGGGCGGCATCGGGGGCCTCGGCAACGCGGCCCTCTCGTCGACCAAGCGCAAGGCCCCCGGCTTCGCCCTGCTGGGCACCCCCGGCTGGGCCGGGGACGTGCTGCTCGAACTCAAGGTCGTCGCCGACATCGCGCTGGTGGGCTACCCGTCGGCCGGCAAGTCGAGCCTCGTCGCCGCCCTGTCGGCCGCGAAGCCGAAGATCGCCGACTACCCCTTCACGACGCTGCACCCCAACCTCGGCGTCGTCGAGTCGGGTGACACGCGCTACACGGTCGCCGACGTCCCCGGGCTGATCGAGGGTGCCAGCGAGGGCAAGGGGCTCGGGCTCGAGTTCCTGCGCCACGTCGAGCGCTGCTCGGCGCTGCTGCACGTCCTCGACTGCGCGACCCTCGACCCGGGCCGCGACCCGCTGACCGACCTCGACGTGATCCTGCGCGAACTCGAGGCCTATCCCGTCCCCGACGGCCAGAAGCCGCTGCTCGAGCGCCCGCAGCTGATCGCGCTCAACAAGGTCGACGTGCCCGACGGTCGCGAGCTGGCCGACTTCGTCACGCCCGAGCTCGAGGCCCGCGGCTACCGGGTCTTCGAGATCTCCGCCGTGAGCCACGAGGGCCTGCGCAACCTGTCCTTCGCCCTGGCCGAGGTCGTCGAGGCCAGCCGGGCCGAGATCGCGGCGCGCCCCGCGCCTCCTCGCATCGTCATGCGCCCCCGCGCCGTCAACGAGAAGCCCTTCGTCATCAGGGTCGAGGGCGGCACGTACGGCAACGTGTACCGCATCCTGGGCCAGAAGCCCGAGCGCTGGGTCGTGCAGACCGACTTCAACAACGAAGAGGCCGTGGGTTACCTCGCCGACCGGCTCAACGCCATCGGCGTCGAGGACGCCCTGTTCAAAGCCGGCGCGCAGGCCGGTTCGACGGTCGTCATCGGCCCCGAGGGCGGCATCGTCTTCGACTGGGAGCCCACCCTCACCTCGACGGCCGAGCTGATGACGAGCGCCCGTGGCACCGACCCGCGCCTGATCCAGAACGACCGTCCGACCCGCAACCAGCGTCGTGAAGAGTACTTCGAGCGCATGGACGCCAAGGCCGAGGCCCGCGCCGAGCTCCAGCGCGAACGCGCCGCCGGCCTGTGGACCGACGACGAGGGGTTCCTGGTGAAAGAGGGCGACGACGTCGAAGGCGACGAGCGGGCGTGACCGGGGGCGTCGTCGACCGCGCCGGCCTCGGCACGGCCCGTCGCATCGTGGTCAAGGTCGGCTCGTCGTCGATCAGCGGTGACAACGCGGGCCAGATCGAGCCGTTGGTCGACGCCCTCGCCGCGACGTACGGTCGTGGCGCTCAGGTGGTGCTCGTCTCGTCGGGAGCCATCGCCACGGGCCTGCCGCACCTGCGGGTCGACTCCCGTCCGACCGACCTCGCGACCCAACAGGCGGCCGCCGCCGTCGGGCAGAACGTCCTCATCTACCGCTACCAGCAGAGTCTGCGCCGCTACGGCATCGTGGCCGGGCAGGTGCTCTTGACGGCGGGAGACATGCAGAACCCCACCCACCGCAGCAACGCCCAGCGCGCCATGGAGCGCCTGCTCGAGCTGCGCATCCTGCCGATCGTCAACGAGAACGACACCGTCGCCACCCACGAGATCCGCTTCGGCGACAACGACCGGCTCGCGGCGCTGGTGTCGCAGCTGATCGGTGCCGACGCGCTCGTGCTGCTCAGTGACGTCGACGCCCTGTACACCCGACCGCCGCACGAACCCGGCGCCGTCGCCCTCGTCGACGTGCCCTTCGGCGACGAGCTCGCCGGGGTCACCTTCGGCGAGGCCGGCGCGGCCGGCGTCGGGACCGGAGGCGCGGGCACGAAGGTCGCGGCCGCCCGGTTCGCGGCCGAGGCCGGCACACCCGTCCTCGTGACGAGCACCGGCAACGTCGCCCGGGCCCTCGCGGGCGAGCAGGTCGGCACCTTCTTCGAGGCGGCGGGAGCCGCGGGGTCGGGACCTGCGGCGGGGGACGCCGGGTCCCAGGGCGAGCGACCGGCCTGACCCGCGCCTCCCGGGTGTCGTCGGGGTGACCGCCGGCGATCGTCGGCGGCCTCGCGGGACGGGGGAGCGGCGCATAGGCTTCGTGCATGTCGCTCATCGATGCCCCGGCCCCGTCGCTCACCGACAAGCTGACCGCCGCCAAGGCCGCCTCGCGCGTGCTCGCCACCGCGACGGCCGACCGCAAGGACGCGGGACTGCGGGCCGTCGCGGCCGCCCTGGTCGCGAACGTCGACCGCATCGTCGCGGCCAACGAACTCGACCTGGCGAACGCGCGCGAGAACGGCGTCGGTGCGTCGTTGCAGGATCGCTTGCGACTCGACTCCGGGCGGCTGGCCGGGCTCGCGTCGGCCACCGAGCTGGTGGCCTCGCTCGTCGACCCGGTCGGCGAGTCGGTGCGGGGCAAGGTGCTGCCGAACGGGCTGCGCCTCGACCAGGTCCGCGTGCCGTTCGGTGTGGTGGGCGCGATCTACGAGGCCCGGCCCAACGTGACGGTCGACATCGCGGCGCTCGCCCTGAAGAGCGGCAACGCGGCCGTCCTGCGCGGCGGCAGCGCGGCGCAGCAGTCCAACCGCGTGTTGGTCGAGGTCATGCGCGAGGCCCTGTCCGAGGTGGGGCTGCCCGCCGACGCGGTCGTCACCATCGACGAGTTCGGTCGTGACGGAGCCGGTGAGCTGATGCGCGCGCGAGGGCTGGTCGACGTGCTGATCCCCCGGGGCAGCGCCGACCTGATCGACACCGTCGTCCGCGAGTCGACGGTGCCGGTCATCGAGACCGGCGCCGGGGTCGTGCACGTCTTCCTCGACGCCAGCGCCGACGAGGGGTGGGCCGTCGACATCGTGCAGAACGCCAAGGTGCAGCGGCCGAGCGTGTGCAACGCGCTCGAGACGCTGCTCGTCCACCGTGAGGCGGCGGACCGCCTGCTGCCACCGGTGCTGGGTGCCCTGCGCGCCTCCGGGGTGACGATCCACGGCGACCGGCGCACGCTCGAGGTGTTCCCGGACGGCGTGCCGGCGACCGACGACGACTGGGCGACCGAGTACATGGGGCTCGACCTCGCGGTCCGGGTCGTGGCCGACGTCGACGAGGCCATGGCCCACATCGCCCGGTGGTCGACCCACCACACCGAGTCCATCGTGACCAACGACCTGGCGACCGCCGAGCGGTTCCTCGCCGGGGTCGACAGCGCGGTCGTCATGGTCAACGCCTCGACCCGCTTCACCGACGGCGGCGAGTTCGGTTTCGGGGCCGAGGTCGGCATCTCGACCCAGAAGCTCCACGCCCGCGGACCGATGGGGCTCGCCGAACTCACGAGCACCAAATGGGTCGTGCGGGGCCAGGGCCAGGTGCGCGGGTAGACTGACCGACGATCGTCACCGCCTGAACGGGAGAACCCATGCTCGACGCCTCGCTGCTGCTCGCCGAAGCCCACGAAGAACTCGCACCGCTGATCGCCCCGGCCCCGGTCATCGCCGGCGTCTTCGCCATCGCGTTCCTCGTCCTCGGCTACGTGGTGTTCAGCTACCGCGACGTCGCCAACCGTTCGCTGCGCAAGGCCAACAAGCTCGACCACCACGACGGTCCGATCGACGAGTTCGGTCACCCCGAGAAGCACTGACCGCCGAGGCCACCGAGATGGTCGTGACGGGCGCCACCGTGCCCGACGGCGAGGGCGTCAGGCGACCCCGCGTCGGCATCATGGGCGGCACGTTCGACCCGATCCACCACGGGCACCTGGTCGCGGCCAGCGAGGTCGCGCAGTCGTTCCACCTCGACGAGGTCGTCTTCGTGCCGACCGGCCAACCGTGGATGAAACCCGAGGTCAGCGAGGCCGAGCACCGCTACCTGATGACGGTCATCGCCACGGCGTCGAACCCGACCTTCACGGTGAGCCGCGTCGACGTCGACCGCGAGGGGCCGACCTACACGATCGACACCCTGCGCGACATCCGTCGCCTGCGTCCGACGGCCGAGCTCTTCTTCATCACCGGTGCCGACGCCGTGGCCCAGATCCTCGACTGGAAAGACGTCCAAGAGCTCTGGGACCTCGCCCACTTCGTCGCCGTCTCGCGGCCGGGGCACGACCTCAGCGTTAGCGGTTTGCCCGAGAGCGACGTAAGCTTGCTCGAAGTCCCCGCACTGGCCATCTCGTCGACCGATTGCCGCGCCCGGGTGGGTCGAGACTTTCCGGTGTGGTACTTGGTCCCCGACGGCGTCGTCCAGTACATCTCCAAGCACCATCTGTATCGGAGCGTTTCATGAGCACGTCCGACGGTCAGCCGCCCCTCACCCGGCGACAGATCCGCGACCTCGAGCGAGCCCGCGAGGCCGGTCAGGCCATCACCGGCGCCGTGCCCGTGGTACCCGCCTCGACCTCCACGCCCGCCCCACGCGCCGCCGCGAGCTCGACGGGTGACGTGCCGCTGCCGACGCCGGTTCCCTCGTCCGCCGCTCTGCGCGACGTCCCGCCCCCCGCACCGGGCTCGGTCGTCGACCCCGGCACCGGCCTGACCCGCCGACAGATGCGCGCCCTGCGCGACGCCAGCCAGACCCGCGACGCCTCGCCCGTGCCCCTGCAGGCTCCGGCCCCCGAGCCCCGTCGTCCGCTGGCCGACGCGCTCAACACCGTCGACGAGATCGCCCCCGCCGCCGACCGTCCGGCCTCCGCGCCCGGCGCGTCCGTTTTGGCTCCGGCAGCGGTCCGCCCCGCCTCGGCCCCCGTGCCGTCCGCCGCGTCGGACGACGACGCCGACTCGTCGGACGACGCCCCCGGGCCCCGCCGCACGGGTGCGGCCCCCACGGTTCCTCCGGTGTCCTCGACCCCCACGCCGGCGTCGACGCCGACGGTCTTCCCGTTCGCGTTGTCCGACGAGCAGGGCCGCGGCGGACAGGGCTCGCCGAGCGCGCCTCCTGCCCCGTCCCGCCCCGTGGCGTCGACGGCGCCGCGTCCGTCCGGTGCCGCTTCGGCGTCCGAGCAGCGTGACGAGCCGTCCGACGCCGCGCCCGTCGTGCCGTCCGGCCACTGGTCGACCCAGTCCGACGAGCCCGACGCGCAGTCCGTCCCGGGCCGTCAGCTCGGCACCAGCACGGGTCAGCAGAACGCCTTGATCCTCACGGACGCCCAGGTCGCCGACGTGACCGGTGCGCTCAACGCGACCGGCGAGATCATCATCACGGGCTCGATCGACCTGCCCCGCAGCCTGGCGTCGACCGGATCGCAGGCCCGGATCGACAACTCCGACATGGACCGCATCCTCGAGCAGGGCGACGCCGAGCAGGCGTCGAGCGACGCCGAGCCCGTCCGCGCCAGCCGGGCCATCAGCACGCACACGTCCACCCGTGCCGTCGTGCTGGCCGCGTCGCAGCCCAAGGGCAACCACCTGCCGCTGATCCTCGGCATCTCGGGCGGCGTCGTGGGCCTCGGTATCATCGGCTTGATCATCGGTGGCTTCGCCACCGGGGTGCTGGGCTGAGGCCCGACCCACCCGAACCGACCCCGGTCGGCCCGCATCACCACCTACCCCCTAAGGAACACGTGACAGCCACCCCTCGTGCCATCGAGCTGCTGCAGATCGCCGCACGCGCGGCCGACGACAAGCAGGCCGACGACCTCGTCGCCCTCGACGTGTCCGGCCCCCTGCCCCTGACCGACGTGTTCCTGCTGGCCACGGGCCGCAGCGAACGCAACGTGGTCGCCATCGCCGGCGAGATCGAGGACAAGATGCTCGAGGCCGGCGTCAAGACGCTCCGCCGCGAGGGTCGTGCCGAGGGCCGTTGGGTCCTGCTCGACTTCGGTGACGTCGTCGCGCACGTCTTCCACGACGAGGACCGTCAGTACTACGCGCTCGAGCGCCTCTGGAGCGACTGCCCGACGATCCCTCTCGACGTCCTGACCGAGTCGGCCGCCGCGCAGACCGAGGTCGCAGCGGACGCACCGGCCGAGGCCTGACCGCCCCGCGCCTCCCCTGTTTCGCCGCGTCGGCGAGACGTCACGACATGCCGCTCACCTCTGGAGGTGAGCGGCATCTCGCGTCTTCTCGAGGGCCCGCGACGAGGGCCCCGGTCGGGGTGAACTTGCGTGCTCGAAAAATGTAGTAATGTAGACGAGTTGCTTCCGACGGGGTGAAAACCTCACAAGAGCAACAGTTCTGGGTCTGTGGCGCAGCTGGTAGCGCACCTGCATGGCATGCAGGGGGTCAGGGGTTCGAGTCCCCTCAGATCCACCAGAACGGGTTCGAGAGAACCACACGAAGGCCCCTCCTCGAGAGGGGCCTTCGTCGTGTGTGGGGCATCTGTTCGAGGGCGACGGTGCCGACGCCGCCACGAAGTGAACACTCCGCCACGAGTTCTCGTGGCGGAGTGTTTACTTCGTGGCGGGTCGGGCGGTCGGGCGGGTCGAGTGGATCGGGCAGGCCCTGCGCTCACGCCGACGGGCGCATGCCCCGGCCTGTACCCGAGCCGACGGGCGCAGGGTGCCTAGCAGGCGCAGGGGGCGCAGGGGGCGCAGCGGGCGCAGGAGGCGCGGTTCGCGTCAGACGCGGGCGCGCAGGTCCGCCGATGCCCGGGCCGCGCCCTCGGCGAGCAGACCCTGGTCCGCGTGGACGAGTTCGCCGTCCGTCACGACCGCGTCGCCGCCGACCCAGAGCCGGGCCAGCGGAGGCATCGAGGCCAGCCCGAGGGCGGCCACCGGGTCGGCGATGCCGGCGAACTCCACCCCGTCGACGCGCCAGAGGGCGAGGTCGGCGAGCTTGCCGACCTCGATCGAGCCGAGGTCGGCGTCCCGGCCGAGCACGCGGGCGCCGCCGATCGTCGCCAGGCGAAGGCCCTGCCGAACCGAGAACGCGTCCGCGCCCGAGCGCAGGCGCCCGAACAGCACCGCCTGCCGGATCTCGGTGCCGAGCTGACCGGACTCGTTCGACGCGGCACCGTCGACCCCGAGGCCCACGGGTGCCCCCGCGCGCAGCAGGGAGGCGATCGGGGCGATGCCCGCGGCGAGTCGACCGTTCGACGAGGGGCAGTGCGCCACACCCGTCCCCGTCGCCGCGAACCGGCCGATCGCGTGGTCGTCGAGGTGGACGCAGTGGGCCATCCAGACGTCGTCGCCGAGCCAGCCGAGGTCCTCGAGGTACTGGGTGGGCGTGCGGCCGAAGCGCTCGAGGCAGAAGGCGTCCTCCTCGACGGTCTCCGAGCCGTGGGTGTGCAGCCGGACGCCGAGCTGCCGTCCGAGCACGGCGGCCTCGCGGAGCAGGTCGGGGGTGACCGAGAACGGCGAGCAGGGCGCGATCGCGATCTGGACCCGCGCGTCACCGGACGGGTCGTGGAACCGGGCCACCGCCTCCTGACCGGCGCGCAGCGCGGCGTCCGTCGTCTCGACGGCGAAGTCCGGGGGCAGGCCGCCCTGCGACCGACCGAGGTCCATCGAGCCGCGTGTGGCGTGCAGGCGGACGCCGACCGTGCCGGCGGCCCGGACGATGCCGCCCAGCAGGTCGCCGGCACCGGCCGGGAAGACGTAGTGGTGGTCGCCGACGGTCGTGCAGCCCGACCGCGCCAGCACGGCGATCGCGGCGGCGGCCCCGGCCTCGACGAGAGGCTCGTCGATGCGGGCCCAGGTCGGGTAGAGCGCGACGAGCCAGTCGAACAGGATCGAGTCCTGCGCGATGCCGCGGGTCAGCCACTGGTAGAGGTGGTGGTGGGTGTTCACCAGGCCGGGGGTCAGCAGGTGGCCCCGGCCGTCGACGCGCTCGGCCGGGATCGGCGCTGCATCCGGTGCCGCCGAACCGGGGACCGACCCGGGTGGGGCCAGCCCGGCGGTGCACCACGCGGGGGCGGGCCCCGGCCCGACGGCGACGATGCGCGATCCGTCGACGACGACGTGCCCGCCGGCGTGCTCGGTGTCGTGGGCGTCGACCGTCGCGACGTGGGCGTTCTCGACGACGAGCCGCTGGACCGGCGCCGCCGAGGCGGAGGCGGGTGCGGAAACGGGCGAGGTCACGCCGCCAGCCACGCCGCGATCTCGGCCGCGGCCCGCGCCTTGAGTTCCTCCGACGCCCCCGAGCACTCGATCGAGCTCAGCGCGCACGCGGCGAGCTGCTCGTCGGACAGGCCGAGGGTCGCGCGGGCCAGCTCGTACTCGGCGAGCACGCCGGGCCCGAACAGGATCGGGTCGTCGGCGTTGATCGAGCACCGCACGCCGGCTTCGACGAGGCGCTTCAGCGGGTGGTCCTCGATCGTGGGGATCACCGAGAGCAGCACGTTCGAGGTGAGGCACACGTCGAGGCAGACGCCCTCGGCGGCCAGGCGGGCCATCAGCGGCTCGCTCTGCACGGCCGTGACGCCGTGCAGGACGCGGTCGGCACCCAGGACGTCCAGCGCCTCCTCGATCTGGTCCGGTCCGGCGAGCTCGCCGGCGTGCGGCGTCGAGAGCAGGCCCGCGTGCTTGGCGATGCGGAACGCCTCCTCGTAGCGGGCCGCCGGGTTGCCACGCTCGTCGTTGGCGAGGCCGAGCGAGACGACGCCGCGGTCGGCGTACGCGGCGGCCAGGTGGGCGAGCTCGTTCGCGGCCTCGACGCTCTCGGTGCGGTCGACCGTGATCATCAGGCCGACCTCGACGCCCCATCGCTCGCCGCTCTCGGCGCAGGCCGCGAGCATCGCCCGCAGCGAGGCGTCGAGCGACCCGAAGGTGTCGACGTAGAACTGCGGGCTCGCCCCGAACTCGACGTAGGCGACGCCCTCGTCGGCGCAGTCCTCGATCGCCTCGTCGATCAGGCGGAAGAGGTTCTCGCTCTCGGCGAGGACCACGAGCATGCCCTGGTAGGTCGCGCTGAACTCGCTGAAGTCCCCGAAGCTGGTCGGCATCGGCACGACGACGCCCGACGCCGCCGCCATGTCGGCCAACGAGTCCGGTCGGATCGCCGCCTCCATGTGCAGGTGCAGGTGTCCCTTGGGCAGGGTGCGCAGGTCGCGAACGACGGCGTCGGCGGGCGAGGGAGAGGTCACCGAGGAGGCGCGGGTCGCGTCGGCGGGGGAGGTGGTGGTCACGAGCGGGCTCCGTGGATCAGGGCGTCGACGAACGACGGCAGGAAAAGGTCGGTGTGGACGGCGGTGACCGCCGTCGTGTCGGTGGACGGGTCGCCGGTCGGCACGGGGCCGTCCGGGTGCCAGTCGACCTCGGCGCCGTCGGCCGTGCGCATCACCCGGCCCCGCGTCGCGAAGCCGTCGTGGGTGATGCCGACGGAGCCGGTCACGCTGTCGGCGATCCACTCGGGGTGCACCAGCAGCGCCGCGGCGAGGCCGTCGTGCACGGGGCTGACCCGGCGGCCCCAGGCGTTGCGGTAGAAGTCCAGGTAGGTCGCCAGGACGTCGGCGGCGAAGGTGCCGGTCGGCGTGCCCGAGTCACGGAGCGCGGCGACGTGCGACTCGTCGGTGATCACCTGGGACGTCGCGTTCACGCCGACCATGAGGCGCGAGGTCGCCGGGGCGGCGAAGACCTCGCGAGCGGCCACGCCGTCGTTCTGCACGTTCGCGTCCACCATGTCGGTGCGGCCGAGGGCCGGGAAGGGCCCGCTGCCGCCCATGATCGTCACCGACCGGAACAGCGTCAGGAGGCGCGGTTCGGCCCTCAGCGCCAGGGCCACGTTCGTGAGCGGCCCCAGGGTGAGCAGGTCGATCTCGCCCGGGGACGCCCGGGCGACCTCGACGAGTCGCTCCGCCGCCGGGGTGTCGAGCAGCACGCGGGGGAGCGGCCGCTCGGCGACGACGTCACCGAGACCGTCGTGACCGTGCACGTAGTGGGCGATGTGCGCCTCCGCGTCCAGGGGTCCCTCGGCACCTCGGGCGACCGGCACGTCGTCGAGTCCGACGAGCCCGAGCACGTGTCCGACGTTACGCAGGGCGTCGTCGACCACGCAGTTGCCGTAGACGGCCGTGATGCCCACGATCTCGACGTCGGGCTGCGCGGCGAGCCAGAGCAGGGCGAGGGCGTCGTCGATGCCCGTGTCGGTGTCGACCAGCACGCGGCGGGTCACGCTGCGGCCGGTCACGCTGGGGTCGGTCACGACGCGGTCGCCTTGCCGGCGTTGGGGCCCCACTTCGCGAGCACCGCCGTCTCGACGAACGTCGTGATCGTGTAGAGCACGATCGAGACGAGCGTGATCAGCACGACGATCGCCCAGATCTCGCCGTACTGCGACTGCGACTTGGCGGCCGTGATGGCGGCGCCGAGGCCCTCGTAAGTGAAGAGCCACTCGTAGAGCATCGCGCCGGTGATGGCTCCCGGCACGGCGATGCGCATCGAGGCGAAGAAGTACGGCAGGGCCGTGGGGAACGCGACCTTGCGCATGATCGTCCAGCGGCTGCCGCCGTAGACCCGGATGAGGTCGACCGACTGGGCGCTGACCGAGCGGAAGCCGAGGCTCAGGTTGACCAGCAAGGGGAAGAACACGACCACGCCGCCGATGAAGCCGGCGGTGACGATCCCGTTGCCCAGCACGAGGTAGATGACGGGGGCCATCGCGAGCAGGGGCACGGTGCGCAGCAGCATGGCGATCGGCATGAACATGAACTCGACGGGCCTGATCAGCGTGAAGACGATCGCCACGACCAGCGAGCCGCCGACGCCGAAGACGAAGCCGATCGCGGCGTGCCAGAGGGTCACCCCGAGCAGGCCGGCGATGTGCACGCGGTTCTCGGCCGCCGTGGTCTGGCTGAGCTCGGAGTCGACGAAGAACCAGCGGAACACGTCGGCCGGGGTCTTCGCGATGAACGCGTTGGCCTGCAGCACGACGATGGCGAGGTTCCACAGGATGCCGAGGATGATCGCCGAGATGGCGATCGTCAGCACGGTGCGGCCGATCCGCCGCAGGACGAACCGGGCCGTCGAGGAGGCGCTGGTCGAGTCCGCGGGGGCGGCGACGCGGGTACCGGTGCCCGTGGGCAGGGTCGTGGCCATCAGAACCCCTCTCCGGCGCGGCTGTCGCCCGCCGACCAGGGCGTGACCAGTCGGCTGATCCGCCCGATGACGAAGTAGGCGATCCCGGCGATGCCGCCCGAGATCAGGGCCAGGGCCCAGAGCTTGACCGACGCCGCCGTGGCCTGCGCCGCGAGCAGCAGGATGCCGAGGCCCTGGTCGACGCCGATGAGGAAGTACTCGCCGAGCACCGCGCCGAGGAACGCGGCGGGTGCCGCCAGTTTCAGCGCCGCGAGGATGCTGGGCAGGGCGGCGATCAGACGGACCTTGACGAGCTGCGTCCAGCGCGAGCCGCCGTAGGCCGTGATCACGTCGAGCTGGGTCTCGCTCGCGGCCCGCAGGCCGAGCAGCGTGCCGATCACGGTGGTGAAGATCACGCTGAGCGCGGCCAGGAAGATCGACGTCGTCCGGCCGCCGGCGGGCGACATGAGCGTGACGATCGGCGCGATCGCGGTCAGCGGGATGCACGAGCAGACCACGGCGAGCTGGGTCGAGAGGCCCTCGAACCACGGCACGAGCAGCACGGCGAAGGCCAGTGCGAACGCGATCAGGTTGCCCCAGAGGAAGCCCCAGGCCGCGCTGCCGGCGGTCGCGCCGATGGCGCGCCAGTAGACGAGGTCGCTGAGGTCCGTGACGAGTTGGACGAGCACCTGGCCGGGTGGGGGCACCGACCCGGTCACCGAGAAGAGGGTGACGGCCACGACCTGCCAGATCGCGACGATCAGCACGATGCCGACGAGGGCGCCGACCCACGGAGGCGCGGCGGCCATCGAGCCGAGCACCGACCGTCGCTCACGCCCCCGGGCGGTCTCGGCCTGGAGCGCGACGCTCTGGCCCAGCTCCGCCTCGACCTCGCGCTCGGCGGTCTCGCGCGGCGACGTGTGCAGGTCAGTCATCGGCCACCGTCCCGTGCGAGCCGAACAGGATCTCCGAGATGCGGTCGACGTACGCGTGGAACTCCGGGGTGCGGGTCAGCTCGGGCAGGCGCGGTCGGGGCAGGTCGATCTCGACCACCTCGGCGATGCGGCCGGGCCGGGCGCTCATCACGGCGACGACGTCGGACAGGAACACGGCCTCGGCGATGCCGTGCGTCACCATCAGCGTGGTGGCGGGCTTCTCGCCCCAGATGCGCAGCAGCTCGACGTTCATGCGCTGCCGGGTCATGTCGTCGAGCGCGCCGAACGGCTCGTCGAGCAGCATGATGGTCGGCTGCACGGCGAGGCAGCGGGCGATCGAGACGCGCTGCCGCATGCCGCCCGACAGCTGCGCCGGCTTGGCCTTCTCGAAGCCCTTCAGGCCGACGAGGTCGATCAGGTCGTCGATCAGGCCGGCCGGGGGAGTGAGCCCGGCGACCTCGAGCGGCAACCGGATGTTGTTCTCGACGCTGCGCCAGGGCAGCAGGGCCGAGTCCTGGAACGCGATGCCCGTCTCGTGGCCGCGTTGCACCTCGGCCGCGGTCTTGCCGTTGATGACGACGCTGCCCGACGTGGGCGTCTCGAGCCCGGCCAGGATGCGCAGGATGGTCGACTTGCCGCAGCCCGAGGGTCCGAGCAGGCTGAGGAACGAGTCCTTCTTGGTGCCCAGGTCGATCTGCGTCAGGGCCTGCACGCTCTTCCGGCCGAGCTGGAACGACTTGGTCAGCCCCTGGATGTTGATGCCGGTGGCGAGCTCGGGTCGTCCGGCGGGGTCGCCCGTCGCCGTCGTGAGTGCGGTCGTGGTGCCGTCCGTCATGGTCATGCCGTGGGGATCGTGAAGGTCGTGATGAGGTCGGGGTTCTCTTCGTAGACCTCCTTGATGATGCTGAGGTCGAAGAGGTCGTCGGCCGACACGTCGGTGCCCATGGCCTTCAGCGAGGCGATGTTCTCGGCGACCAGCTCGTCGGTCATCGTGAACAGGCCGTTGGCGTTGACGTCCTCGGTGAGGATGAGGGTGTTCTGCGCCTCGGCCTCGGCGGTCTGCTCCTCGACGTCGAGGTCCTGGTCCTTGCCGTACTTCTCGGCGGCGTACTTCGCGCTCTGCTCCGGGTCCTTCACCGCGTCGGTCCAGCCCTTGATCTCGGCGACCAGGAAGGCCTTGAGCATGTCGCGCTCGTTGTCGATGGTGTCCTGCGTGACGGTGAAGGTCTCGGCGACGAACGGCAGTCCGTTGTCGGCGAAGCCCAGCACGACGGGGGTGAAGCCGTCCATCTCGGCGAGGATCGGCTCGTTCGTGATGTACGACATGTGCGCGTCGTACGCGTTGGTCTCGAGCGGGGCGATGTCGTACTGCGTGGCGACGAGCTCGACGTCGTCGAGCGTCATGTCGTTGGCCTTGAGGAAGCCCTCGAAGATCGTCTGGTTGCCGCCCGACTGCACGCCGATCTTCTTGCCCTTGAGGTCGGCCAGGGTGCGGATCGGCTTCCCCTCCTCGAGGGAGAGCAGGCAGAACGGGTTCTTCTGGAACGTCGTGCCGATGATCTTGAGCGCCGCGCCCTGCGCGACCGAGGGGCCGGTGAGCGAGGCCGACGACAACCCGACCTTGGCCTGTCCGGCGAGCAGCGCCTCCTCGGCTCCGGTCTGTCCACCACCGGCCAGCAGGGTGACCTCGCTGAAGCCCGCGTCGGTGTAGTAGCCCTTCTCCGTGGCGAAGTACTCACCCGCGAACTCGATGTTCTTGATCCATGAGAGCTGGACGGCGATGGTGCCGAACGAGCCACCCGACGCGGCCCCGCCGGATGCCGCGCCCGTGCCGGCCGACGAGTCGGTGCAGGCGGCGAGCAGGGCGGTCGTGCCGACGACGAGGGCGGCCGAACCGCCCAGGCGCAGGAACCCGCGGCGGTCGAGGGACGAGTCGCGGAAGGCGGGAGGAACGGAGAAAGGGCTCATGGGGGAACTCCTGAGGTTCGTTCGGGTGAGGTGTCGAAAAGCTAGACCCGGACTGTTTCATCGTCGTTTCGGTCGTGTTGCCGTCGTCGTCGACCTCGCGGGACGTTAGTTTCGGGTCATGGCCACCCGGGAGTCGTCCGACAAGAGGGCCGAACTCCTCGAGCGCGTCGTCGACCACGTGCTCGAGAACGGGGTCGGCCAGCTCACCCTGCGCGCCCTCGCGACGGCGGTCGGCTCGAACAACCGCATGCTGCTGTACTACTTCGGCAGCCGCGAAGAACTGGTCGTGGCGGCCCTGCACGGCGCCGAACGGCGGTTCCCGGGCATCGTCGGGGTCGTGGACCACCTGGCCGGGCCGGACCTGCCGCTCGACCAGCGCCTCCTCGCCGTCTGGCGGACGGTGTCCGACCCCGTCAACCAGCCCTTCAACCGGCTGTTCTTCGAGGTGTTCGGCCTCGCGAGCTTCGACCGCGAGCGCTACGCCTCACTGCTCGGCGACATCGGCACCGAGTGGGTGGGCCAGGTCGCGGCGGCGTACCGCGCCGAGGGCGTCGAGGAGGCGCGGGCCGAGTCGCTCGCGCACGAGACGGTCGCGCTCTGGCGCGGCTTCCAGGCCACGTTGCTCAGTGCCGGGTCGAGCGCTGCCGTCGACCGCGCGGCGGTCGACGCGATCGAGGCGCTCGTCGCCCGCGTCCGCGCCGCCGCCGTCGCCCGCTGACGGGACACCCGTGTTAAGAGCTTGTTTCGGGGCTGGACTCTGGGTGAACCATCCGGTTCACTGACGGCATGAAGCAGATCCGTCTCGGTGTGTTCGAAGTCGCCGGCCCCCAGGTCGGCGGCACCCTCAGCTGGTCCCACCCGCGCAGCGACTCGCTCGGCTACCACGGGCTCGACCTGTGGATCGGCATGGCGAAGCTGCTCGACCGTGCGGGCTTCGACTTCCTGTTCTTCGCCGACGGGTTCGGCTACCCGTCGATCGACGGCGACCTGCCCGAGACCGCGGCCCGCGGGGGCATCAACTTCCCCGGCATGGACCCCGCCCTGCTGATCCCGACCCTGGCCCGCGAGACCGAGCGTCTCGGTTTCGTCGTCACCTCGTCGACCGGCCTCGACCACCCCGTGCAGTCGGCTCGCCGATTCGCCACGCTCGACCACCTGACGGGCGGCCGCATCGGCTGGAACATCGTCACGGGCGCCTCGCAGAACACCGTCGCCGAGCTCTTCGGCCACGACGAGATGCGCGGCCACGACGCCCGCTACGACCAGGCCGACGAGTACGTCGACCTGGCCATGACGCTCTGGGAGGGCTGCTGGGAGGACGGCGCCTTCCGCGGTGACGCCGAGGCCGGCGTCCTCGCCGACCGCGATCGCATCCACCGGGTCGAGTTCGCCGGCGAGCACTTCCGCTCGTCGGGCTACTTCACGGTCGCACCGTCGCCGCAGCGGACGCCCGTCCTGTTCCAGGCCGGCACGTCCGACCGGGGCCGCGCCTACGCCGCGCGCAACGCCGAGTGCGTCTTCGTGCAGGGGACGACGGTGCCGAAGACCGCGGCGAACGTCGCCGACATCCGGGCCAAGGCCGCCGCCCTCGGCCGTGACCCCGAGTCGGTCAAGATCATGGTCGGGCTGACCGTCACGGTCGCCCCGACCCACGACGAGGCCGTCGCCCTGCGGAAGGAGTTCGACGACCTGCAGACCGACGAGGTCGTCGCGGTCCTCTACGCGGGCAACACCGGCATCGACCTGCTCTCGCTCGACCCGTCACGCGACCTGACGCAACTGCAGGACGACGGCGGGCCCGTCGGGCAGATGGGGCAGAGCAACATCGACCGCTTCCTGCCGAAGGACGGCTCGCCGGCGCCGACCGTGCGCGAGATCCTCGACGACCTGCGCGGCAAGGGAACCCGAGGGCTCCAGCTGGTCGGCGACCCCGTCGAGGTCGCGGACGAGCTCGAGCGCCTGGTCGACGAGACCGACCTCGACGGCTTCCTGCTCGAGCCGATCTTCGGCACGGCCGACCTGGCCGACTTCGCCGACCTCGTCGTGCCCGAGCTGCGCCGCCGTGGCCGCATGCCGGCCGAGCCCGCCACGGGCACGCTGCGCGAGCAGATGCTCGGCCGTCCCGGGCCGCACCTCTCGGCCGACCACCCCGGCGCGCGCTTCGCGGTGGTGCCGGCGACGGTCTGAGGTCGTCCTCGGTTCAGGAGGCGCTGCTCGCCCAGGCGCGGATCGCCGGGTACAGCTCGGGCAGCGTCGTCGCGCGGTGCGTCGGCCGGGCGTCCGGGGCGGGGAACCGCTCCACCAGGGCGGTCGGCGATCCCTGGGCCGCGGCCGGCTCGAGGTCGTTGGGCCAGATGTCGCCCACGCTGAGCAGACGGTCGGGCCGGTCCTCGAGACCCGCGTCGGCCCGGAGCCGGTCGAGCACGGCGGCCAGACCGGTCGGCTTCCGCGCGTCGGTGACGATCTCGTCGACGCGGTCGGCGAGCCCCAGCCGCTCGAGCGGCTGCACGACGCCGTGCTCGGGGGAGTTCGTGACCAGCACCACGTGCACGCGCTCGGGCAGCGAGTCGAGCAGCTCGGCGAGCCCTTCGGGGGCCGTGGTCTCGAGGCGGCCGTCGGCCAGGGCCGCGCGAGCCCCGGCGTAGGCCGCCGAGCGGGCCGCGTCGTCGACGCCCAGGGCCCGCGAGACCCGCTCGGCGACGACGTACCCGTCGGGGGAGCCGTCCGCGTGAGCGATCGCCTCGTCGACCCCGGCCGGCTCGTCGTCGAGCGGGCTGCCCACGAACCGGGCCAGCACCGCCTCGACCAACCGGGGCGGGTGCCGTTCGGCGGTCGCCGCGAGGGCCTCGTCGAGGAGGCGCGCGTAGGTCAGCACCGGACCGTCGCCCAGGCAGACGGTCCCGTCGAAGTCGAGCACGAGGACGTGGGTGGTGGTCATCCCCCGATCCTGCCCCACGAGACGTGGGTCGGCGGGGCGCCGTCGCGACCGGAGCGTGTGGAGGGGCCGTGGTGGGGACGCCGCGACTGAGAGCGCGCCAAGGAATGCTGTGGGCCGACTGTGCATTCCCTCCGCGTCGACGCGAGCGCGATAGAACGGGAGCATGAGCAACGAGCAGGACACCACGCCCACCCCCGACGACCGCCCGCGCCCCGCGTACGGCGAGTACGCGCCGCAGGGCACCGGGCAGCAGCCCGCCGGTCAGCCGGCCTCTCCCGACCAGGGGCAGCAGCCGGGCCAGGTGCCCGGTCAGCAGGGCGCTCCGTACGGCCAGCCCGGCTACGGCCAGTCCGGTCACGGTCAGGCCGGGCCGCAGGCGACCCCGACGACGGGCACGCCCGGCCCCGGTGGCATCGGCGCCTTCGCCGGCGCGGGCTATCCCCAGGTGCTCGCCTCCTTCACCAAGTACGAGGACGCCCAATCGGCCGTCGACCTGCTGTCCGACGAAGGGTTCCCCGTCGAGAGCGTCTCGATCGTCGGACACGACATCCGCACCGTCGAGAACGTCTCGGGTCGGCTGACCTCGGGCAAGGCCGCCGGACGCGGCGCCGGTGGCGGTGCCTGGTTCGGCCTGCTGCTCGGACTGCTGTTCGGCATCTTCGCCCCGAGCGCTGCGTGGATCGGCGTGCTGCTCGTGGCCGTCGGCCTCGGTGCGCTGTGGGGTGCCCTGTGGGGCTTCGTCGGCCACAAGATGCTGCGCGGTCGTCGCGACTTCTCGTCGGTCCGCACCATGGAGGCCGGCCGGTACGAGGTGCTGGTCCGCGGCGAACTCGCCGCCCGGGCGCACCAGACGTTGGCGCAGGGTCGCAAGGTGGCCTGACCGGCGCCCGCCGCGCCTCCTCGGTTCCGCCCGTCCGCGCCCGCCCCGTTCGTCGGGGCGGGCGCGGTCGTGTGTCTCGGACCGCCGCCCTGTCGTTGGGGCACCAATCGTTGGTAGACTAACGACCATGACGAGACCCGAGCGGCACCACGACCACGGCAGCAGGTTCGGCGACCTGGTCGAGCGCATGAACGCCCGGCTGCGGCCCTACATCGGCGGCGCTCAGCTGGGGTTGAAGAACGAGGCTCCGGCGGTCGCGCCTCAGCACGGTGGCGTCTGCCCGCTCTGCGGTGCGCCGATGGACGAGCACGTCGTCGATCGGACGGGCGTCCGCACCATGGTGCACTGCCCGGTGCCCCGGGCATGAGCGCCGCCGGTGCCGCGGGCATGAGCGCCGCCGGTGCCACGGGCGCGAGTGTCGCGGGTACTGCGGGCAGGGATGCGGTCGGCGACGCGGGTTCCGGCGCAGCCGGGGGCGCGGACCCGCTCGAGCTCGAGAGTCAGATCTGCTTCGCGCTCTCCGTCGCGTCGCGGGGGGTCGTGGCGGCCTACCGTCCGGTGCTCGAGCCTCTCGGGCTGACGCACCCGCAGTACCTCGTCATGCTGGCCCTGTGGCAGCACGCACCGCTCTCGGGTCGTGAGCTCAGCCGTCTGCTGCGGCTCGATCCGGGCACGCTCAGTCCGCTGCTGAAGCGGCTCGAGGCCCAGGGGCTGCTGACCCGCGGGCGACGGGCCGACGACGAGCGGGCGTTGTCGATCGAGTTGACCCCGGCGGGTGCCGAGTTGAGGCGCGAGGCCGAGAGCATCCCCGGCCGCATGATGGCGCGGCTCGGGGTGACGCACGACGAGCTCGTCGTGCTGCACCGCACGATGACGAAGTTGATCGTCGCCGCCGACGCCGAGGGCGACTGACCTCGTCGGTCTCCGTCGCGCCTCAGCGCAGCGGTGCGGGCACGGTCGCCGACCGCGACCACACGACGTCGACGGTGCGCCCGAGGACGCGGGTCGCGATCTCGCCGGCCAGCGCCTCGCGGAAGTGCGTCGCGGCCCGCTCGTCCGAGACGACGACGTCGACCCGGAGGCCCGCGAGCTCGTCGGTCACGAGAGCCGGGCCGTCGGCGAAGCGGACCAGGTACTGGTGGTCCTTCACGGGCACGTTCTCGTAGTGGTCGCGGAGGCTCTTCTCGAGCAGGCGGACCGAGTGGATTCCGTCCTTGGGCTTCACGAGGGCGCTGAGCGAGATCATGCGTCGATGCTGCACCCCGGGGGCGACCGGGGCGTGAACGGGACGTGACGGGCGCCTGGGCGTTCGCCGCGCCTCCTCGGTGTGTCGGCCGTGCGCGGCGTGCGGGTACGAGCGGCGCCCGGAACCGCCGGGCGGTCGAGGCGTGCCGAACCCGACCGGCCGCAGGGCGCGAGGCGTGCCGAACCCGACAGGGACCGAGCGACGCGCCGCCTGAGAGGGGCGTCGGGCGGCGTGTCGCAGTCGAGTGGTCGCGAATTACACAGCGGGAGGCAATTGCCGGCCTGCATTCGGCGGGAAGACAGGAGGCGCGGGGCAGGCGGGGATGGGAAGTGCCGGAGGCGCGGGTCAGGTCGCGGGGGAGCCGCCGGACTCGGCGACGAACTCGTCGACGGTCGTGTCGATCAGCTGCCACGAGCGGGAGAAGGCGGCGTCCGCGTCGCCGGCCCGGATCGCGAGGGCCAGGTCGAGGTGCAGCTCGGCCGCCGCGGGCGTGTACTCGGTGATGGTGAACCGGCGTTCTTCGGTGCGGGTGCGCAGCAGCGCCTCGACGGTCGAGGCGAAGTGCCCGATGACGTCGTTGCCCGAGCCGCGCAGCACGGCCGTGTGGAAGGCGACGTCGGCCTCGAGGTAGGCGCGGCCGTCCCCGGACTCGGCGGCCGCCACCATGGTGCGCGCCGCGTCCTCGACGGCCGAGGCCTGGTCGGGCGTGAAGGCCAGGGCGCTCAAGCGGGCCGCGACCGGCTCGAGGCCGAGTCGCAGCTCGAGCAGCTCGCGCATCTGGACGAAGTACTCGGGGCTGCGGCCGCGCCAGAGGATGATCTGCGGGTTCATGAGGTCCCATGAGGTGCGGGGGAGCACCTGCGTGCCGATGCGCTGGCGCGGTTCGACCATGCCGAGCGACTGCAGCACCCGCAGGGCCTCGCGCAGCACCGACCGCGAGACGGTGAACCGGGCCGCGAGGTCGTCGAGGTTGAGGATGGAGCCCACGGCGAGCCGGCCGTCGACGATCTCGGTGCCGAGGACGTCCACCACGCGGGCGTGCAGGCCGCGTTCTCGTGATGCGGAGAGTCCGGGTGTCATCGTCGACTCCTAGGGGAGAGGGGTGCGGAAAGGAGGGGTGGCGCGGTCGTGGTGACTGTGGCACACTTCATAAGTCTGATTATTCACACTAATCAGACTCGTCCGCGAGACAAGACTGCCAGACATCCGTCGGGCGCAGCCGGACGACAACCCCACGGGCTCCGGCCCACGACGAAGAGGTCGCAGTGAAGCGTCCTCGGAAGGACGCGACGGAATGCACCTCCTCGCTGCGGCGACCGCCGCCCCCACGCCCTCGGGCACCGACGCGCAGTTGATCATCGCGGCCCTCGTGGGCATCGTCGTGATCGTCGGCCTCATCACCTGGCTGAAGGTCCACCCCTTCCTCGCGCTGCTGCTCGGCGCCGTCGGGGTCGGCATCGGCGCGGGCCTCGCCCCGGGCGACGCCGTCACGAGCTTCGGCACCGGCTTCGGCTCGACCATGACGAGCGTCGGCATCCTCATCGGACTCGGTGCGATGTTCGGCAAGCTGCTCAGCGACTCGGGCGGAGCCGACCGCATCGTCGACACCCTGATCTCGCGCTCGTCCCAGAAGGCACTGCCCTGGGTGATGGCCCTGATCGGCGCGCTGATCGGCCTGCCGATGTTCTTCGAGGTCGGCCTCGTGCTGCTGATCCCGGTGATCGTGCTCGTCGCCCGCCGCTCGGGCCTGCCGCTCATGCGCATCGCGATCCCGGCGCTCGCCGGCCTCTCGGCGATGCACGCCCTCGTGCCCCCGCACCCCGGTCCGCTGCTCGCCGTGTCGACCGTCGGCGCCGACCTCGGTCTCACCCTCGGACTCGGCGTGCTCGTGGCCATCCCCACCGTGATCGTGGCCGGGCCGCTGTTCTCGAAGCTCGCCGCGAAGTGGGCTCCCGTTCCGGTGCCCGACCTCTTCGTCTCGAAAGAGGAGGACGGCGGCGAGGGCTCGGCCCGCAAGCGCCCCAGCTTCGCGAACGCCCTGGTCGGCATCCTGCTGCCCGTCGTGCTGATGCTCGCCCGATCGATCCGCGAGGCGGCACTGCCGACGGCCACGGGCACCTGGGTCGACCTGCTCGAGTTCCTCGGGACGCCCATGGTCGCGCTGACCGTCGCCGTGCTCTACGCGATGGTCTTCTACGCCCGCGCCGGGGGCATGGACAAGGCCGCCGTCTCGAAGACGCTCGGCTCGTCGTTGCCCGACGTCGCCGGCATCCTGCTGATCGTCGGCGCCGGCGGCGGGTTCAAGCAGGTGTTGATCGACACCGGCATCGGCACCGTCATCGGCGACGCCGTCTCGGAGTCGGGCGTCAGCGTCCTGCTCGTCGCCTGGGTCGTCGCGGCCCTCGTGCGCGTCGCCACCGGGTCCGCCACCGTCGCCACGGTCACGGCCGCCGGCATCATGGCCCCGCTCGCCGCCGACATGTCGACCCCCGAGGCGTCGCTGCTGGTGCTCGCCATCGGCGCGGGCTCGGTCTTCCTGTCGCACGTGAACGACGCCGGCTTCTGGCTCATCAAGGAGTACCTCGGCACCACGGTGGGGCAGAACTTCAAGACCTGGAGCCTCATGGAGTGCGTCCTCAGCCTCACGGCCCTCGCCGGGGTCATGCTCGCGAGCGTGTTCATCTGATGCCCGTCCTCGAGAACGCGGACCGCGCCTCCTCGGGTGCCGCGACGCACGCAGGAGGCGCGGTGCCGGCGGGCGGGCCCTACGCCGCCGATCCCGTGCTCGTCGTCATGGGCGTGTCGGGTTCGGGCAAGTCGACGGTCGCGGCCCTGCTCGCCGAGCGGCTCGGCTGGGACTCGTACGAGGGCGACGACCTGCACCCCGACGAGAACGTCGCGAAGATGGCCGCCGGCACCCCGCTCGACGACGACGACCGGGCTCCCTGGCTCGACACGGTCTCGTCCTGGATCGTCGAACACGCCATGGCGGGCGTGCCGGGCGTGATCACCTGCTCGGCGCTGAAGCGGAAGTACCGCGACGTGCTGCGCGAGCACAACGTCGTCTTCGTCTACCTGCGCGGCAGCCGCGACCTGCTCGGCGACCGCATGGCCGCCCGTGAGGGACACTTCATGCCTACGGCACTGCTCGACTCGCAGGTCGCGACGCTCGAACCGCCCGAGGCCGACGAACGCCACGTCGTGGTCGACGCCGGTCGCTCGCCTGAGGACGAGGCCGACGACGTGATCCGGGCGCTGGGACTGACGCCGGTCGCCTGACCCGACCCGCGCCTCCTGCGCTCCTGCCGGTGTTCGTGACCGGTGTTCGTGACCGGTGCTCGAGTGGGCAGAAGGCGCTGGTCACGAGGTGGGCGACGGCATCTTCCGCCCTCTCGGCGGATCGGCGCGTTCACCCGGTGGACGCCGGGGGTTCGCCGGGCCGCCACCCGCCCTGCCTAGGCTCGTGGCGTGCACCGGCGGCCGGGTGCGAGGGGTGGGGGACGATGTCGAGGGCGACGCAGGCGGGGCGGCTGCGGGTCGACCCGATGCGTCCCGTGCTCGACGGCCACGACGTGTGCCTCGACCCGCCGGCGACGGCACAGGTCTGGCTCGGCACGGGACTCGGCTTCAGCGAGATCGCGGTGCCCGGCGTGCGCCTGGCGCGGGGGGACGCCCTGGTCGCCGTCGAGCTCGCCGCCTTCGGCCCGGACGAGGTGCTCGCCCTCGTCGGCCGTGGTGCGGCGTCCCTGCCCGTGGTGCCGGGCGGCTCGGCGGTCGGGCGGGTCGTCGAGGCCGACGAGCATGCCCGGGCGCACGACGGTCGTCGGCTGCGGTCCGGCATGCGCGTCGTCTGGTCCGGCGCGGTCGCGTGCGGGCGGTGCGTCCCCTGTCATCGGGGTCTGGCCTCGGCGTGCGTCTCGGGCGAGCGGTACGGCGAGGAGCGCACGCGGCGCAGCTGGCAGCTGTCCGGCGCGGTCGCGAGCCACGTGCACCTGCGCCGGGGGACCGCCGTGGTGGTCGTCGCCGACGACGTGCCTGCCGCCGTGCTCGCCCCGATGGCGCGCGTGACCGCGACGGCCGCGGAGGTGCTGCACCGCGCCTCCTCGGTGATCGGGCTCTCGGGGGTGCCGTCGCTCGCGGGGCAGGTCGTCGTCGTGTCCGGCGCAGGCGCCGTCGGACTGGTCGCGACGGCGATGGCCGCCGACGCCGGGGCGCGCGTCGTGGTCGTCGACCCCCAGGAGGCGCGGCGCGAGCGGTCGCGCGCGTTCGGCGCCGTCGCCGTGGCCGACCCCGCGGCGTCGACCGGGTCGCACGCCCTGTCACGGGTGCTCGCGTCGGTCGACCGGTCGGGGCGTCACCGCACGGTCGGACTCTCGTTCGAAGGGGTCGCCGGGGTGTCGGCCCTGGTCGGACAGGTGGCCGTCGGGGGAGTCGTGGTGTCGGCGGGGTCGGCGGCGGCGGCGGGCGGTCGGGAGGTGAGCGTGAGCGGCGCCCGGCTGGTCGAGGGTCTCGTCACGGTCACCGGCGTGCGCGACGCCGAGCCCGAGCGGCTGGATGCGGCCGTGGCGTGGGCGTCCGCAGCGTGGCGGCGGTGGCCGCTCGAGTCGCTCGTCGGCAGGACGATCCCGCTGGCCGAGGTGGGCGAGGCGCTCGTCGCGACGGACGCGGACGACGGGCTGACCGGGGTCGGGGTCGGCGACGGGCCCACCACGCGATGAACCCCGTTCCGTGCGGAGAACCCCGTTCCTTCGTGGTTCATGGCGCGGAACGGGGTTCCCGGCGGGGTCAGGAGGCGCGGCTCAGCCGGTACAGCACGTGCGGTCGCAGCGCGTGGCCGGGCGGCAGCGCGGGGTGCTCGAAGTCGTCGGCGGGGTCGTGCGTCATGCCGAGGCGGCGCATCACGCGGCCGGACGGTTCGTTGACCGCCGCCGTGAAGCTGATCAGGCCGGGCAGGTCGGCACCGGACGGATCGAACGCGAACCGGACCACCTCACGGGCGGCCTCGGTGGCGAAGCCCTGACCCCAGGCCTCGCGGGCGAGGCGCCAGCCGATCTCGACCTGCCCGACGAGCGCCGGATCGAAGGTCGGGCGGGACAGCCCGACGAAGCCGACGAAGGTCGCCGAGTCGCGACGTTCGACGGCCCACAGCCCGAAGCCGTCCGCCTCGATCGCGGCGTCGAGCCGGTCGACCATGGCGTCGCTCTCGGCGCGCGTACGGGTCGCGGGGAAGTACCGCATCACCTCGGGGTCGGCGTTGAGGGCCGCGAACGGCTCGCGGTCGGACTCGCGCCAGCGACGCAGCAGCAGGCGGTCGGTGGTGAGCACCCCGCGACGCTAGCAGCGGGGCCGGACCCGCATCGAGAGCGCCGCCGCGACGAAGAACCCCGTTTCGAACGATGAACCCGGAAGAAACGGGGTGCATCGTTCGAAACGGGGTTCGAGGGGGAGGCGCGGTGCGGCGCGGCGCCTCAGCCGCGGTCGCGCGGGCGACGCAGCCGCAGGGCGACCCCGAGCGCCACGATGAGGAACGCCGCGACGGCGATGCCGATCCACTCGCCCGAGCCGGTCCACGCGAGCCCGGCCGGCGACGCCACGACGGTGCCGCCCGAGCCGGAACCCGAGCCCGAGCCGCTGCCCGGCCCGCCACCACCCGGCGTGCCGGGCGTCCCGCCACCCGGCGTCCCCGGGTCACCCGGCACCGTCGCGGCGAGCACGGTCAGCGTGGCACGGGCGATCTGCCCGGGCCCCTCGAGTTCGACGACGTGCGTCCCGGGCTCGAGGTCGGCCGGCACGACGAACCGCAGCACGCCGACCCCGGCCGCCGTGGCCGTGGTCCCGCCGATCGACTGCGGCTCGGAGAACACGGTGCCCGCGAGGTCCTCGCCGGCGCCGAAGCCGGTCGCCGTGATCGACACCGTGTCGCCCGGGCGGGCGGTGGAGGGGTCGAGCGTGCCGGGCACGACGTCCTTGGTCGGCTCGGCGACGCCCAGGTCGATGCCGAGCGCCGAGGCGAACCGCGCGAGCGCCACGTCGGGCAGCCCGCGCTGCAGCGCGTTCTCGGCGTCGGCCGTCAGGGCCGCCGATCCGTCGGCCGCCGTGCCGTCGACCATCGCCTGCTGGGCGAGGTCGCGGGCGACCGACACGAGGTCGTCCGCCGTGGCCATCGTGCCGAGGTCGGTGCCGGCGAACGGGGTGACCGCGGCGAGCAGGAGGCGCAGCGCGGCGGCAGCGTCCGTCGCCGCACCGTCGCCGTCCCACACGTCGGCGTCGAGCACGGCCTGCACCGCGGTACGGGACGCACCCTCGGGCAGGGAGGCGACCAGCGCCTCCAGCCGCTCGCGGGCACCGTCGGTGCGCAGACCCCAGCCGTACGGGTAGAGCGGCTCGTAGTCGGCGTCGCCGACGTTGATCGGCACCTGGTCGGCGCGGGCCGCCCAGGTCACGGGCAGCCGCCCGGTGAAGGGCCGGTCGCCGAACAGCACGTCGGCGACGCCGGCGCCCTCGGAGCCGGGCAGCGACGAGGCGACGACCGCGTCGGCCACGCTCACGACGTCGCCGAGCAGCTGCGGGCGGCCCGAGACCACGAGCACCACGCACGACGCGGTGGCGGCGCAGACCTCGTCGACGATCGCCTGGTCGGACGCCGTCAGCGACAGGCTCGAGCCGTTGTTGGGCACGTCGCCCTGGCCCTCGGCGTACGGACGTTCGCCGACCACGACGACACCGGTCTGGCCGGCCCCGATCGGGGCCGAGGCGTCGGGGCTCAGCGTGACCGACGCACCGGGCGCCACCTCGCGGATGCCCTCCGCGATGCTCGTGCCGGTCGTCGTGTCGCCCGATCCGCCCTGCCAGCTGATCGTCCAGCCACCCATCTGGCGGCCGAGGTCGTCCGCGCTCGAGCCGGCGACGTACAGGTCGGCGTCCGCGGCCAACGGCAGCGCGCCTCCGGCGTTCTTCAGCAGCACCTGCGACTCGCCTGCGGCCTGACGGGCCACGGCGCGGTTCTCGGCCGAACCGACGCCGTCGACGTTGGTCCGGTCGGCGAAGGGCTGCTCGAACAGGTTCAGGTCGAACTTCTGCGTGAGGATGCGCCGTACGGCGTCGTCGACCCGCGACTCGGAGACGTCGCCCGAGCGGACGGCGGCCACGATCGCGTCGATGAACGCCCCGTAGTTGTAGGGCGCCATCGCCATGTCGAGACCGGCGTTCACCGAGCGCACGGCCTTGTCGGCGTAGTCGCCGCCGGGCAGCTTGTCGATGCCCTCCCAGTCGCTGATGAGGAAGCCCTGGAAGCCCAGGTCGCCCTTCAGCAGGTCGTTGTTCAGCGCGGCGTTCTCGTGCATGCGCACGGGCCCGTCGCCCAGGTCGACCGCCGAGTACGACGGCATGATCGTGCCCACGCCCGCCTCGAGGGCCGGCAGGTAGGGGTCGACGTGCAGTCGGGTGAAGTCCTCGAGCGAGTCGGCGCTCGTGACGCCCTGGTCGATCGGGTACGCACCCGTGCCTGCCACGGACTCGTCGTAGCTCGTGCCGCCGTCGCCGGCCCAGTGCTTGGCCGTGGCGAGCACCTCGTCGGCGCCGCCGATGTCGGTCGGGTCGTCGCCCTGCAGGCCGATCACCGACGGGGCCGCGAACGTGCGCACCAGGTCGGGGTCCTCGCCGAAGGACTCGTAGCTGCGACCCCATCGCTCGTCGCGCGAGACGCAGAGGCAGGGGGCGAAGGTCCACGGCACACCGGTCGCCCGCACCTCGGTCGCGGTGACCTCGGCGATGCGCTCGACCAGGGCCGGGTCACGGGTCGCGCCGAGGCCCGTGTTGTGCGGGAAGATCGTCGCGCCCACCACGTTGCTGTGGCCGTGCACGGCGTCCACGCCGTAGACCATCGGGATCTGCAACCGCGTCGAGAGTGCCTCGCGCTGGTACGCGTCGACCATGTCGGCCCACGCCACCGCGGTGTTGCCCTCGGGCACCGAGCCGCCACCGCTCAGCAGCGAGCCGAGCGCGCGTCCGCTGACGTCCTGCGGCGACGACAGGCCGAGCCGCTCGGCCTGTGCCATCTGCCCCACCTTCTCGTCGAGCGTCATGCGGCCGAGCAGGTCGGCCACACGGTCGGCCGTCGGTAGCGCCGGGTCGAGGTACGGCAGGTCGTGCGCGCCGATCACGACGCGCGGACCGTCGCCGACCTTCGCCGTGGTCGACGCCAGCGAGACCGCGAACTCCTTCGACTCGGCGGCCCCCGAGGAGGCGCGGGTCGACACGGTCACGGACTGCGCCGTCCCCGAGGCGGTCCCCGCCGCGAAGGTCACCGTGCCGGACGCCGCCTCGTAGTCGGTGCCTTCGACGGCCGTGCCGTCCGCGGTCGACCAGTCGACCGACACGTCCGACGCCAGGGGCTCGTCACCGGCCGTCGTCACCGTCAGCGGGATCTCGACCGAGCCGCCCGCGTCGACCAGGTAGACGTCCTGCGACGGGTCCACCGTGACGGACGCGGCGCTCGCCGGGGTGCCGTAGAGCTGCGTGTCGTCGATCGCGAACCCGACCGGGGCGGGCGTGCCCGGGGTGAAGGTGAACGAGTAGCCGAACGCGCTCGTCAGGTCGAGCGTGCCGTTCGTCGTCGCCGCGTCGCCCGGCTGGTAGCCCGACGGGGTGAACGCCGAGAAGGGCAGTTCGACGAGCTTCCAGCGGCTGGTGCTGCTGCCCCAGTTGTCCTTGAACGTGGTGGCCCAGAGTTCGCTGGTCTCGGCCGTGTCGCCGCCGGCCGGGTCACCGTCCTTGATCTCGACCTTGATGTCGGCCCCCGCCGTCGGCGAGGCCGGGTTGTTCGCCTGCGAGGCGTACCACCAGAAGCGCAGGCCCTGGTAGCTCGACCAGTCCTGGCTGTCGGCCAGGTTGTGGCTGAGCCCGCCGTAGCCGCCCGCGGGGATCGACGAGGTGCCGCTCAGCACGTGGTTGTCGGCGCGGCCGTCGCGCTCCTGCACGGTGACGTCGCGGCTGATCGTGGGCTCGAGCGGGGCAGGGGAGCCCCAGGTGAAGAAACCGACCGGGTCGGCGGTCGTGCCGAGCGGGACGTCGCCCTCGAAGTCCTCGATCATCGTCGCGCGCTCGAACAGGGCGACGTCGTCGAACTGCCAGGTGCCGGCGCCGAGGGGGGTCAGGGTGACGGCGAAGCCGGTCGATGCCGACGGGTCGAAGCGCAGGTCGCTCGACGGCTGGTCCTTCTGCCGCAGGTCGGCGAACAGCACGCTGACCTGCTTCCAGTCGGCGCTGTCGTCGACGACGGTCTGCTCGAAGAGGGCGCCGTCGCCGTTCTTCAGCTCGTAGCGCAGGGACAGGCCCGAGGCGGTGCCCTTGAACCAGAACGAGAAGCCGTCGTGGTCGCTCCAGTCGGTGGCGGGGACGTCGTGTGAGAACCCGAACCAGCTCTCGGCGGTGGTCGGGCCGGCGACGGTGGCACGCAGGGCCCGGACGCCCGTCGCTCCCTCGCGCTGCGCCTCCACGGTGTCGAGCGCCGGGGTGACGGCGGGGCTCTGGCCCCAGCCGAAGTAGCCGGTCGGCACGCCGCCCTCGAAGTCGTCGAGCACGGTCGTCGCGCCGACGTTCGGCAGGGCGCCCGTCGGGGTGAGCGTCACGGTGAGGGTGGCGCGCGTGCCGACGACGGTCGGGTCGCTCGGCTCGGACGCGGTCAGTTCGATGGTCCTGCGCGGGCTGAGGGCGCCCGTCGAGGTCGTGACGAGGGCGACGGAGGCGCTGGTCTCGCCGGGCGCGAAGGTCACGGTCTCGTCGAGGGCCGCGTAGTCGGTGCCCGCCGTGGCCGTGCCGCCGGTCGAGCGCACACGGACGGTGACCGGCTCGTCGCTCGGACCGGTGAGGCTGAGTCCCGCGGTCAGGGTCTGGCCGGCCGCGACGGTCGCGGTCGACCGGTCGAAGGTGACCGAGCGGGTCTGCGCCTCGCCGAAGACCTGCAGGCCGAAGGCCGAGTAGCCGTAGAAGTGGGGGCGGGCCGGGTCCCAGGTCGCCGCCGAGCGCTGCAGCATGCTGACCCGGACGTAGCGGGCGTCGGTCGGGGTCGACAGGGTGACGTCGTCGCGCCCGCCGTCGCTCGTGACGGTCTGCGCGGTGGTCCAGCTCGCGGGCAGGGTCGGGTCGCCCGACGTGACGTCGACCGTGTAGTCGGTCGCGTACGAGGCCTCCCAGTCGAGGCCGATCGCGTCGACGCGCGCGGTGCCGCCGAGGTCGACGATCACCGACGCGGTGAACTCGACGTCCTCGTCGGGGCCGTTGCCGCTGGCCCAGCGGGTCGCCGGGTCGCCGTCGATCAGGGCGTCGGCGGGGAACGTGCCGTCGCCGTCGGCCTGGCTCGCCGAGGCGGTGACCGTGCCGAAACGGGCGAGGTCGACCGGGGCGGCCTGCGCGGCGATCGTGGGCAGGCCGCTGAGCAGCAGGGCCGCGGCGGCGGTGGCGGCGGCGAGCGCGAGGCCGCGGCGCGGACGGCGCGCGGGCCGAACGGGCCGCGATCGGGGCGTCGAGGAAGGGCGGGCAGGGGCAGCGGACACGATTACTCCCTTGTAATCACGGCTGTCTCACGACAGAGCTGGAGCCACCCCCGAACGAGGGCGGCTCACGTCTGGCTCATCGTAGGGTCACAGGCGGCTCAGGGCAATGGGTGCTGTAGGGCCCCGTGCGGCCGACCGATCCACAGCGCACCGCGTTCCGTGCACGGCTCCTCGTCTAGACCGGGTGCGGTGCACGAAACGCGGTGCGGTGACCGGCGCGGCCCGGCCCGGCCCGGGGCGGCCGGGCTGGGCGGGGCGGTGGGGCGGCGCGCGGCGTCAGGCCGACGCGGCGCCGGGGGTCCGGCCGCTCGCGGCCCGGGCCCGTGCGGTGTCGCTCCGCGGACCGACCGGCACCGACCGGGTCGCCTTGGCCAGCCCCGACGGCGCCATGCCCACGTACAGGCTCTCGGCCCGCTCGACCACGAAGGTCTCGTGCCAGATGCCGACGGCTCCCGGGGCCTTGCGCGCCCGGCGGTTGAACGCCGTCCAGGCCGGTCGGTGGGCCTGCTGGGGCGAACTCGCGTACGCGTAGAGCTTCTCGAGCGAGGTCCAGTACTGCACGAGCACGGGGCCGCCGTGGCCGATCGTCAGGCGCGTGTTGGCGAGTCCGCTCTCGGGGTCGCGCATCAGCTCGGTCAACATCGGGGTCATCGCGCCGAACACGGGCAGCCACAGGTCGGGTCGCCACCAGCGGTTGATCGTCATGCCGATCAGGAAGACGACGAGCTCGCCGTCGTGCTCGTGCGTGGTGCGGCCCGGGTTGACTCGCGGCATGATGTCTCCTTAGATGGATAGTGGCGCTCTCCAATATTGGAGAGTCACGCTATCCAATGTCAAGGGGTAATCCGTGCGCATCTCCCAGCTCGCCGAGACGACCGGGGTGCCCGTCGCCACGATCAAGTACTACCTGCGCGAGGGGCTGCTGCCCGAGGGCGAGCGCACCAGCGCGACGCAGGCGCGCTACGGCGACGAGCACGTGCGTCGGCTGCGGCTCGTGCGGGCCCTGCTCGGTGCGGGCGGGCTGAGCGTCGCCGGGGTCCGAGCCGTCCTCGGGCAACTCGACGGTGAGCACGAGAGCGTCGCCGAGGTCCTCGGCGTCGCACAGACCGCGGTCACCGCGACGGCCCCCGAGGGCGTCGACCTCGGGCGTGCCGAGGCGCTCGTGGCCGGCTGGGGGTGGACGATCGACCCGGGGTCGGTCGACGTGCTCGCCGCGCTCGAGGCCGCGGTCGACGGGCTCGACGCCGCGGGGTTCGAGCTGCCCGACGGAGCCCTCGACGGCTACGCGCGGTCGATGGCCGAGGTCGCCGAGGCCGAGATCGCGGGCATCCCGGTCGACTCCGTGGACGCCGCGGTGCAGTACGTCGTGCTCGGCACCGTGCTCGTCGAGCCGCTGCTGCTGGCCCTGCGTCGCCTGGCCCAGCAGGACGCCTCCTGGCGCCGCTTCGGGGGCTGACACCGCGCCTCCTGCCGGTCGCCTGCGCTCGGCGAGCTCAGGAGGCGCGGGTGCGGTCGCGCAGACCGACGAACGACACCAGCGCGCTCACCCCGAGCAGCACGGCGACCACGATGACGACGCGGTGGAACCCGCCCACCGTGAGCGCGCCTCCGGCGATCACGCCCAGGAACGCGACCGCGACGAGCCCGGCCACCCGTGAGATCGCGTTGTTGACCGCGGAGGCGATGCCCGACTGCGCCGCCGGGATCTGCGAGAGCACCGTCGAGGTGAGCGGAGCCACGGTCACCGAGAGGCCGAAGCCGAACAGGACCACTCCGGGCACGACCTGCCACCAGACGTCGATCGGATCGCGCACGAGCAGCATCCAGAGGAACCCGCTCGCGGTGATCAGGGGCCCGACGGTCATGAACAGACGCGGGCCGTGGGTGGCGGCGAGCGTGCCGAACAGGGTCGAGAACAGCAGCGACACGATCGTCGTCGGCAGGGTGACGAGCCCGGCCAGGGTCGCCGTCAGACCCGCCAGCTCTTGCACCACCAGCGGGATGGTCAGGGTGCCGAGGCTGAGGGCCGCGTAGATGCCGACCGTGGCCAGGTTGCCGACCGTGAAGGTGCGGGTGCGGAACAGCGTGAGGGGCATCATCGGGGCGGGCGTGCGGCGCTCCCACCAGACGAAGGCGGCGAGCGCGGCGAGGCCGACCACGAGCGGCAGGACGACGAACCACGCGCCGAACCCGACCCGCTGCCCCTCGATCAGCGCGAAGACCGGCCCGGCGAGGCCGACCGCGGCCAGCACGGCGCCCACGGCGTCGACCCGCGGGGGAGCGCCGTCGCTCCCCCGGTGGGCGTCGCCGGGCAGGCGGGTCATCAACACGAGGGTGAGGACGACCGGCACGACCACGACGGCGAACACCCAGCGCCAGCCGAGCGTGTCGACCAGTGCGCCGCCGGTCAGCGGGCCGATCAGGAACGCGACGCCGGTCCAGGCCGTCCAGCTGCCGATGGCCTTGCCCTGCGCCGGTCCGCTGAAGGTCGAGGTGATCAGGGCGAGGCTGCTCGGCACGAGGAGGGCCGCGGTGACGCCCTGCAGGGCCCGGGCGGCGACCAGCAGGCCCGGGTCGGGCGCGAGGGCGGCGAGCACGCTGGTCACGGCGAACCCGATCAGCCCCGCGCGCAGCACCCGCACGCGGCCGAACGTGTCGCTGAGCGAGCCCGCCACGAGCATGAGCGACCCGAGCGTCAGCAGGTACGCGTCGACCACCCACTGCTGCAGGGCGAGACCGGCACCTCCGTCGCCGGTCGCCGCGGCGTCGCCGGACGTGCCGCCGCCGAGCTCGCGGGCGATCGCGGGCAGGGCCACCGTGACGATCGACCCGTCGAGGAACGCCACGAACGAGGCCAGCACGGCGACGACGAGCACGATCCGCCGCCCGCGCAGGGTCGCGGCATCGCTCGGGGCCGGGGGAGGTGTGCTCATGCTGCACTCAACACCCGACGGGAGCAGACCGATACCCCGCTGTCCCCACGTCCAGCCACGAGATGAACACGCCGCCACGCAATCGGGTGGCGGCGTGTTTACTTCGTGGCGGTGTGGCGGCATGGCGGCAGGAGGCGCGGGCCGGGTCTCGCAGGCCGCCCGCCGCCCGACGGCGCGCCCTCACCCCTCGCGGACGACGTCGTCCGGCGACTTGTCGGGCCGCCACCCCCGCCAGCTCGGCTGCCGCAGTCGCCCGGTCGAGGTCCACTCGGCGATCGACACCTCGCCCACTCGCGAGGGAGTGACCCAGTGCGCGTCCCGTGCGTCGACCGCCGGGACGCCCACCAGCGGGCTGGTCTTCCGCTCGGCCGCCCGCAGCGACGGCAGCAGCTCGTCGAGCTCGCGGTCGGTGAACCCCGTGCCGACCCGGCCGACGTACTGCAGCCCTTCGTCGCCCGGCACGCCCATCAGCAGCGAGCCAACGCCGTCCGCCCGCCGTCCGGCACCGGGGCGCCAGCCGGCGATCACGACCTCCTGCGTCTGGTGGTGCTTCATCTTGATCCAGGCCCGGGAGCGGCGGCCGGCGCTGTAGGTCGCGTCACGTCGCTTGGCGACCACGCCCTCGAGCCGGAGGCGCTTCGAGGTCGCGACCGCCGCCTCCAGGTCGCCGTCGAACGCCGGGGGCACGTCGACGGCCCCGCCGCTCTCGACGATCCGTTCGAGCACGTCGCGCCGGTCGTCGTACCCGTCCTTCACGAGCGAGCGCCCCTCGGCCCGCATGACGTCGAACAACAGCAGCTTCACCGGCGCGCCCTTGGCGGCCCGGGCCACGTCGCGGGGCCGTGTCAGCCCCATGCGCGTCTGGAGCAGCCCGAAGTCGGGGCGCCCCTTCTCGTCGACGGCGACGATCTCGCCGTCGAGCACCGCGCCTCCGTCGCCGTCGACCCGCTCGGCCAGCACCTGCAGCTCGGGGTAGGCCGGGGTCAGGTCGTTGCCGTTGCGGCTGGTCAGCGTGACGGCGCCGTCGTGGACGACCGCCACGGCACGGATGCCGTCCCACTTCATCTCGAACGCCCACCCGCCCTCGGACACGTCGTGCGCGTCGCCGGTCGTCGCCAGCATCGGCGCGACCGGGTCGGGTGCGGGGAACTCCTGCTTCCTGTCGCGAGCCGAGGAGGCGCGGCCCGACTTCTCGGGGGAGCCGCCGGTCGCGGACGACGTGCGTGAGGAGTTGCCGACCCGCGACCTCGCACCGTGGCCGCCCGCGCCGTTCCCGCCCGCGCCGTGCGCGCCGTCGTCGGCGTCGTCCTTCATGCGGTGGATGAGCCAGTTCGACTCGGCCCGCCCGCCGCCGTGCCCGGTGTGGATCAGAGCGACGCGTCGGGTGCCGCGCTGCTCGCCGTGCAGCACGACGATGACCTCCTTCCCGTCGCGCCACTTCTCGAGGTCGTACTCGCCCGAGTCCCAGATCGTGACCTCGCCGGCCCCGTACTCGCCCTTGGCGATGGTGCCCTCGAACGTGCCGTACTCGAGCGGGTGGTCCTCGGTCTGCACGGCGAGGTGGTTCGTGTCGGGGTCATCGGGCTCGCCCTTCGGCAGCGCCCAGCTCACGAGCACGCCGTCGTGCTCGAGCCGGAAGTCCCAGTGCAGCGAGCTGGCGTGGTGCTCCTGGATGACGAAGCTCGTGCCGTCGGTCGAGGCGGGCGCGTCGGCGGGCACGGGCTCGGCGGTCTTCGTCGCGTCGCGTTTGGAGCGGTAGACCTCGAGGCGGTCGCGCGTCTTCTCGGCGGGGTCGTGGTCGGTGGACTCGGTGTTGCGGAAGTCCTCGCCCAGTTCGCCCGACGGCACCGGCACGTGCGCCGAGACGTCGGCCAGGGGGTCGCCCCGCCGCTTCAGCCGCGAGAGCACGTCGGTGTACTCGAGCTGCACCAGCGTCTTCGAGGCGAGCTCACGCCAGGTGCGCGGCATGGCCACGGTCGGTCGGGAGCGGCCGCGCAGCGAGTACGGCGCGACGGTCGTCTTGTTCCCGTTGTTCTGCGACCAGTCGAGCAGCACCTTGCCCCGACGGTCGGCCTTGCCCATGGTGCTCAGGACGAGGTCGGGGTGGTCGGCCTCCATCGCGCGGGCCAGCTCGTGGGCCACCTCGCCGACCTGGGCGCTGGTCTGCTTCCCGTCGAGCCGGGCGTAGAGGTGCACGCCCTTGCTGCCGCTCGTGACGGGCATCAGCTCGAGGCCCATGCCCTCGACGATCGGCTTCAGCAGCTGCGCCACCGCGACGCACTCGGCGAGGCCGACGCCCTCGCCCGGGTCGAGGTCGAGCACCAGCCGGTCGGGGTTGCGCTGCGCCCCCTTCGGGCCGAACCGCCACTGCGGCACGTGCACCTCGAGCGCGGCGACCTGCGCCAGCCAGGTGAGCGTCGCCACGTCGTTGACCATCGGGTAGACGTTCGCGTGGTCCTTGTGCTCGATGCTGTGCCGGGCGACCCAGTCGGGTGCGGAGTCGGGCAGATTCTTCTCGAAGAACACCTCGCCGTCGACGCCGTTCACCCAGCGCTTGCGGGTCGCCGGGCGGCCCTCGACGTGCGGCAGCATCCACTCGGCGACGGCGGCGTAGTAGCCCAGCACGTCGGCCTTGGTCGTGCCCGCGTCGGGGTAGAGCACCTTGTCGAGGTTCGTCAGCTGCAGCCGGTGCCCGCCGACCTCGACGGTCTCGCCGCGTCCCTTGCCCGCCATCGCGCGCCTCCTCGTGTCGTCTGCTTCTCGTTCTACCCGGCTGCGGCGGGTCCGTGTCGTCGCCGGTGGGTCGGCGCCGGCCCGCCGCCACCGACGGGAACCCGCCGCATCGACCGCGGCCCGCCGCCCCGCGCGAGCGGGACGACGGGCCGTGGTGTCGTCGGGACGACGGAGCCGAGGAGGCGCGGGTCAGACCGCGGGCATCGCTCCGGCGATCGTGATGGTCGCGCCCGAGGTGTAGCTCGACTCGGGGCTCACCAGGTGTACGTAGGCGGCGGCGAGCTCGGCGGGCTGACCGGGACGGCCGAACGGCGCCTGGCCGCCGAACTCCGACACCGTCTCGGCGTCGTCGGAGCCGGGCTGCAGGGGAGTCCAGACCGGGCCGGGCGAGACCTGGTTGACGCGGATGCCCTTGGGGGCGAGCTGCTGCGCGAGGCCCGAGGTGAAGACGCCGATCGCACCCTTGGTCAGGGCGTAGTCGATCTTGTCGGGGCTGGGCTGCGTGCCCTGCACCGAACCGGTCGTCACGATCGACGAGCCGGGCTCGAGGTGGGGGATCGCGGCCTGGGTCAGCCAGAACAGCGAGTAGACGTTGGTCTTGATGGTCGAGTCGATGTCCTCGGTGGTGAGCGTGAGGATGTCGTCGTTGCTCTTCATGCGACCGGCCACCATGACGAGGGTGTCGAGCCCGCCGAGCTCGTCGACCGCCTTCTGCACGAGGTCCTTGCAGTACTGCTCGTCCGAGATGTCACCGGGAACGAGGACGGCCTTGCGCCCCTCGCCCTCGAGCAGGTCGCGCACCTCTTCGGCGTCCTTCTGCTCGCTCGGCAGGTAGCTGAGCACGAGGTCGGCGCCCTCACGGCTGAGCGCGATCGCGGCGGCGCGACCGATGCCCGAGTCGCCGCCGGTGACGATGCCGCGGAAGCCGGTGAGGCGCTCCTTGCCGACGTAGCTGGTCTCGCCGTGGTCGGGCTTCGGGTCCATCTTCCAGGCCTCGCCCGGCAACGACTGCTCCTGCTTCGGGAACGGCGGTGCGGGGTAGAGGTCGACCGGGTTCTTCTTGTCGTATTGGCTCATGAGCCCACGCTGCCCGCGCCGCGCCTCCTGCGGTCGGGGCGTGTACCCCATGGGCGGTCATTCGGAGCGCACGCGGAGAAAGATGAGCGTCATGCGATCGATCTGGAAGGGCGCGATCACGTTCGGGCTCGTCAACGTGCCCGTCAAGCTGTACAGCGCCACCGAGGACCACGACGTGTCCCTGCACCAGGTGCACGACGCGGACGGCGGGCGCATCCGGTACCAGCGGAAGTGCGAGATCTGCGGCAAGGTCGTCGACTACGAGCACATCGACAAGGCGTACGACGACGGCGACCGCACCGTGGTGATCACCGGTGACGATCTCAAGTCGTTGCCCGAGGAACGCTCGCGCGAGATCGACGTGCTCGAGTTCGTGCCGAGCGACCAGGTCGACCCGATCATGCTCGACCGCAGCTACTTCCTTGAGCCGGACGGCACCTCGCCCAAGGCCTACGTCCTGCTGCGCCGCACCCTGGAGGAGACCGACCGCACCGCGATCGTGCACTTCTCGCTGCGGCAGAAGACGCGGCTCGCCGCCCTGCGCGTGAGGGGCGACGTGCTCATGCTGCAGACCCTGCTCTGGGACGACGAGGTGCGCGAGGCGCGGTTCCCGGCGCTCGAGAAGCAGACGCGCATCAGCGACAAGGAGCTCGACATGTCGTCGTCGCTCGTCGACTCGCTGAGCGACGATTTCGAGCCCGCCGACTTCAGCGACGACTACCAGGAAGAGCTGCGCCAGCTGATCGACGCCAAGCTCGAAGAGGGCGAGTCGCTCGACACCGACGCCACCTTCGGCGAGAAGCCCGACGACGACGGCGAGGGCGGCGAGGTCATCGACCTGATGGAGGCGCTACGCCGGTCGGTGGAGACGAACCGGTCGGGCGGACATCGCAAGCCGACCAAGAAGGCGGCAGCATTGACGTCGGCATCGTCGACCTCGTCGGCGGCCGCGACGAAACCGGCCGCGACAAAACCGGCCGCGAAGAAGCCGGCCGCGAAGAAGCCGGCCGCGAAGAAGCCTGCCGCGAAGAAGCCGACCGCAGAAAAGCCTGCTGCGAAGAAGCCTGCCACGAGGAAACCGGCTGCGAAGAAGAAGGCCAGCTGACCCACCACCGAGGGGCCTTGCATCGCCGAGACCCCAGGAACCCATCGAGACCCTACGGCGCGCGCTGGGGTCTCGGCGGGTTCTTGGGGTGTGAACCGCGTGCTCGCACCGGTCAGGCGCCGAACTGCCAGCCGGTCACGTCGGGGTGGTCCTCGCCGTGTTCGTAGGCGTACGCCCGGGCGGCCTCGCGTCGTGACTCGAAGTCCGCGATCAACTCGGGGTGCTCGTCGGCCAGGCCCGGCACACGGTGCAGCACGTCGAGCACGAGCCGGTACCGGTCGATGTCGTTCAGCATCGCCATGTCGAACGGCGTCGTGGTGGTGCCCTTCTCCTGGAAGCCGCGCACGTGGAGGTTCTCGTGGTTCGTGCGCCGGTAGGTGAGCCGGTGCACGAGCGACGGGTAGCCGTGGAAGTCGAACACGACCGGTTTCGACGTCGTGAAGAGAGTGTCGAAGTCGTCGTTCGTGAGGCCGTGCGAGTGCTCCTCCGCGTCTTTGCAGTCGCATGAGGTCGACCACGTTGACCACGCGGGTGCTCAGCGAGGGCAGCACCTGGCGCAGCAGGTCGGCGGCCGCCACGGTCTCGAGGGTCGGCACGTCGCCGGCACAGGCCAGCACCACGTCGGGGTCGACGCCGTCGACGGGGGTGCCCTCGGTACCGGCCCACTCCCAGATGCCGACTCCACGCCGGACGTGCTCCTCGGCCTCGGGCAGCGACAGCCAGGCCGGTGACTCCTGCTTGCCGGCGACGATCACGTTGACCGTGTCGGTCGTGCGGAACGCGTGGTCGGCCACGGCGAGCAGCGTGTTGGCGTCGGGGGCGAGGTAGATGCGCACGAGGTGCGCCTGCTTGTTGACGACGACGTCGAGGAAGCCCGGGTCCTGGTGGGAGAACCCGTTGTGGTCCTGCCGCCAGACGTGCGACGACAGCAGGTACGTGAAGGACGAGATGGGCGCGCGCCAGTCGATCTCGTCGGCGCTCTCGAGCCACTTGGCGTGCTGGTTGAACATCGAGTCGACGATGTGCACGAAGGCCTCGTAGGTGTTGAGCAGCCCGTGGCGCCCGGTCAGCAGGTAGCCCTCCATGAGGCCCTGCAGGAGGTGCTCGCTCAGCACCTCCATCACGCGGCCGCTGCGGGCCACGTGCTCGTCCTCGGGCCAGATGTCGGCGGCCCACACCCGCTCGGTGACGTCGAACACCGGATCGAGTCGGTTCGAGACGGTCTCGTCGGGGCCGAAGAGACGGAAGGTCGTCGGGTTGTCGCGGACGATCTCGGCGAGCCACCGACCGAGCACCCGGGTGGCCTCGGCCTGCGTGCGCCGGTCGTCCGAGGTCTCGACCGCGTGCGTGCGGTAGTCGGTGAGGGTGAGGTCGCGACGCACGAGACCGCCGTTGGACGCCGGGATGGCGCTCATGCGCTTCGCGCCCCGAGGCCGGAGCCCGTCGAGCCAGGCCACCGGTCGACCCGTCTCGTCGAAGAGCTCGTCCGCACCGTAGGACCGCATCCACTCGTCGAGCTGTGCCCGGTGTCCGCCGTCCTCGCGGACCCCGCCGAGCGGTACCTGGTGTGCGCGCCAGGTGCCCTCGATGCGCTCGCCGTCGACGACCTTCGGGCCGGTCCAGCCCTTCGGGGTGCGCAGCACGATCATGGGCCACCGCGGGCGTTCGGTGCCGTCGCCGTCGCGGGCCTCGCGCTGCAGCTCGTCGATGCGGGCGAAGGCGTGGTCGAGGGCGGCGGCCATGCGCTCGTGCACCCCTATCGGGTCCTCGCCGTCGAAACCGCCCGCGACGACGAGGGGCTCGTACCCGTAGCCCCGCATCAGCTCGAGGAGCTCGCCCTCGGGGATGCGCGAGAGCACCGTCGGGTTCGCGATCTTGTAGCCGTTGAGGTTGAGGATCGGCAGCACGGCCCCGTCGAGCCGGGCGTCGAGCAGCTTGTTCGCGTGCCAGCTCGTCGCCAACGGGCCGGTCTCGGCCTCGCCGTCGCCGATGACGCAGACGGCCACGAGGTCGGGGTCGTCGAGCACCGCGCCGTAGGCGTGGCTCAGCGAATACCCGAGCTCGCCGCCCTCGTTGATCGACCCCGGGGTCTCGGGGGCCGCGTGCGACGGGATGCCCCCCGGGAACGAGAACTGCTTGAAGAGCCTCTGCAACCCCGCGGCGTCCTGCGACACCTCGGGGAACAACTCGCTGTAGGTGCCCTCGAGGTACGTGTTGGCGACCATGGCAGGCCCGCCGTGGCCCGGGCCGCAGACGTACAAGAGGTCGCGGTCGTCGCGGCGGATCACGCGGTTGAGGTGCGCGTAGACGAAGCTCAGCGCCGGCGACGTGCCCCAGTGGCCGAGGAGGCGCGGCTTGATGTCGTCGCGCGCGATCGGCCGGGTGAGCAGCGCGTTCTCCATCAGGTAGATCTGCCCGACGGTCAGGTAGTTGGCGGCCCGCCACCACGCGTCGACGAGAGCGAGGTCGTCGGGGGTCGCCGACGGCATCGGCGTCGAGTCGTCGTTCGTCACTGGCCCTCCATGTCGTCGGTGGTGCCCTCACGGCTCATCTCGTCGATGGTGATCGCGGCGTTGACGAGGGCGAGGTGGCTGAGGCCCTGGGGCACGTTGCCGAGGAACTGCCCGTCGTCGGCGCTGATCATCTCGGTCAGCAGGCCGACGTCGTTCGGCTGCTGCACGAGCTGGTCCATCAGCTCGACCGCTTCGCCTTGCCGGCCGACGCAGGCGAGGGCGCTGGCGAGCCAGAAGGCACAGGCCACGAACGTGCCTTCCTCTTGGTCGACCTCGCTGTAGCGGAACACGAGGGGACCGGCGGAGAGCTCACGCTGCATCGCGTCGATCGTGCGGGACATGCGCTCGCCGCGGTCGAAACCGCTGGGGGCGTGCAGCAGCACCGAGGCGTCGAGCTTCTCGCTGCCCGGGTACATGACGTACGAGCCGATCTTCTCGTTCCAGCCGTGCTCGGCGACCCAGTCCTTGATCTGCTCGCGGTTCTTCCGCCAGAAGACGACGTCCTCGGGGTCGGGATGCATCTGGCCGACCTCGGTGAGGTGCAGGGCGGCGTCGATGGCCTGCCAGCAGCCCATCTTGCTGCTGACGTAGTGCTGCTCGTCGGGGAGCTCCCACATGCCCGAGTCCTTCTCCTGCCAGCGGCGGCAGGCGTCGTCGGCGAAGCCGGCGAGCAGGTCGCCGGTGGACTCGTCGAGGATGTTGCCGTCGGCCGCGTACTGGCTCATGATCGCCAGGATGTCGGCGTAGGTGCCGAGTTGCAGCTGCTCGCCCGCCGGGTTGCCCTTGTAGACGGGGCCGATGCCGCGCCAGCCCTCGGAGCCGGTCTCGTGGGTGCCGTCGGGCACCGAGCCGTCGAGGTTGAGGAAGATGTGCATCGTGCGGCCGTTGGCCTTGAGCGCCGAGAGCAACCACGAGACCGCCGCCTGGGTCTCTTCGCGCAGACCGAAGCGGACCAGCGCGTTGACCGTGTACGCCAGGTCGCGCACCCACGCGAAGCGGTAGTCCCAGTTCTTGTCGCCGGTGAAGTTCTCGGGCAGGGCCGCCGTGGCGGCGGCCGCGATCGCACCGGTGGGGCTGAAGATCAGCAGCTTGAGCGCCAGGGCGCTGCGCTGCACGGCGCCCGACCACGGGCCGTCCCAGTTGAACTCGTTCGACCAGGTCTGCCAGTTGCGCACCGTGCGGTCGATGCCCTGGTCGACCACGTGCGGGTCGGGCAGGTGCAGGGGTTCGTCCTCGACGCCGCAGAGGCAGATCAACGAGCGCGACCCCTCGTGGGTGGTGAACTCGCCCCAGAACCGGTGAGGGCCGCCGTGGGCCTCGCCGTCGCCAGGCTCGACCGAGTCGAGGCGGCCGTGCTCGAAGCCGACCAGGGCCAAGTTGATGTCGGCGGCCCGCAGGACCGGCCCGTGCAACGTGTCGACGCGGCGGATCGGGTGCGTGCCGAACGTGTTGCCCGGGATCACCGCCCAGCGCATGTCGACCGACCCCGAGACGCCCTCGATGCGACGGGCGAGTTCGGCCCAGGGCAGGCGCCCCGCGATGCCGGTGACCAGCGCGTCGGTGATCTGGACGACACCCGTGGAGGTGCGGAAGCGGGTCACGAGGACGTTCGTGTTCTCGACGTACTCGCGCTGCACCTCGAAGTCGTCGTCGACGGGGCGCAACTCGATGCGCCCGCCCTTGCCGGCGTCGACGATGCCGGAGAACACCGGGTCGCTGTTCATGTCGGGCATCGGCAGCCAGTCGATCTGGCCGTCGCGGGCGATGAGGGCGACGGTCCGACCGTCGCCGATCGCCCCGTAGGAGCGCAGCGGCACGTAGCCGTCGTCGCGGGGATCGGGGCGGTGCCATTCGCCGGCGGCGGCCGTCGTCGCGCCGAAGTGCTCGGCCTGGGTGTCGTCGGTGGTCTCGAGGGTGTCCGTCACCCCTCCTACGGTGGCCCGGCGCGCCTCCTCGTGCCCGTCCCTCGCAGTGTTCTGTGTGCAAGACACGGCCTCCGTACCCCTGGGGGCGAGAAACGGAGCCGGTGGACATGTCGGGCGGGTAGACCGGTCGGATGCCCCTTCCGACCGGTACCACGTCCGAACCCCGCCTGTTCTTCGACGCGAGGGCCACGCTCGGTGAGAGCCCCGTCTGGGACGTCGACGCCCACGAGCTGGTCTGGACCGACATCACGAACGGCCTCCTGCACCGCACCTCGGCCGACGGCACGCGCGACACGACGGTCGTCGTCGACCCGCCCCTGCCGAGCTTCCAGCGTCGTCGCGGCGGCGGCCTGATCGCCGCACTCGACGACACGGTCATCGTCATGCGCGACGACGGGACCGAGCAGCGGACCATCGCGTCGGTCGACCACGCCGACGAGCGCCTCCGCCTGAACGAGGGCAAGTGCGACCCGTTCGGCGCCTTCGTCGTCGGTGCGACCGACCCCGAGGGCAGCCCCGTGGCCGGCCTCTACCGCGTCGCTCCGGACGGCACGCTCACCCAGCTGCGCGACGACTTCGCCACGACCAACGGCTTCGAGTGGAACGACGACGGCAGCGAGATCTACCTCACCGACACCGGCGACGACACGATCTACCGGGCGTCCTGGGATGCCGACGGCACCCTGGGCGAGCTCGTCCCGTTCTCGTCGCAGGGTGCCCACGACGGCCTGGCCCGCGACGAGCGCGGCGAGTTCTGGGGTGCCATCTACGGCGAGGGCAAGGTGGTGCACCTCGACGCCGACGGCGATCTCGTCGACGAGATCACCTTCCCGGTGCCGAACCTCACCGGCATCGGCTTCGGCGGCGACGACCTGCGCACGCTGTTCGTCCTGTCGGCCCGCGAGGGGCTGAGCGACGACCAACTCGACGCGTTCCCGCTGAGCGGCGGCATCTTCGCCCTCGAACTCGACCGGGCGGCCCGCCCGCCGTTCCTGTTCGGCTGACTCAGGAGTCCACGCGAGCCCACGCGCCCACACGCACCCGCACGGGCTCTCCGACGCGACGACGCCCGCCCAATTACGTGATCGGGCGGGCGTCGTCGCGTCCTGGTCGGCAGCGCGTCAGATGCGCCCCACCAGCTCGTCCCGCGGCACGACCCCGGCGGCGATGACGGACCGGGCGGCGTCGCGGGCCTCCTCGACGTTCCAGAGCAGCACCCCCTCGACCGCGCCGTCGTCGCCGATGTAGTACGCCACTGCCGTGCCGTCGCCCTTGTCGTCGACGACGGTCTCGAGCGACGAGTCGAGCGTGCCGACGGCCTCGTACGAGATGTCGAAGACCTTCGAGTAGTAGTACGGCGTGTGGTCGTAGACCTCGTCGGCGCCGGTCATGTTGCGACCGACGACGGGGCCCTGCGACTTGGCGTTGTCGACGTGCTCGACGCGGCGGCGCCCGAGGATCGCGTCCGGGTACGAGGCCACGTCACCGGCGGCGAACACGTTCGGGTCGCTCGTCCGCAGGTGCTCGTCGACCACGATGCCGTCGTCGACGGTCAGGCCCGCGTCGGCCGCGAGCTGGTCGTCGACCGAGATGCCGAGCCCGACGACGACCGCGTCGGCGTCGAGGGTCGAGCCGTCGTCGAGCCGCAGGTGGACGCCGGCGTCGTCGGCCGTGCCGCTCTCGACGCGCCGTCCGCGGGCCAGCTCGACCCGCGCCTCCTCGAAGGCCCCCTCGAACGTCGAGGCGATCGACGCGGGGAACACCGAGCCGCCGAGCACGTCGTCGGGGAAGACCAACGTCACGCGGGTGTCGTTCTGCACGAGGGCCGCGGCGAGCTCGGTGCCGATGTAGCTGCCACCCACGACGACGACGTGGCGGCCGCCACCCGAGAGCGAGCGCAGTCGGCGGTAGTCCTCGGCGGTCCGGAAGTAGACGACGCGGTCGTCGTCCGGCAGGTCGAGTGCGGTGGGGCTGCCGCCCGTGGCGAGCAGCAGGGCGCCGTAGCCGACGACGTCGCCGGCGCTGGTGGTCACGGTGCGGGCGTCGCGGTCGATCGACTCGACGAGCGTGCGCAGTCGGATCTCGGCACCCGAGTCGGCGACGGTGCCGAGGTCGTTGTCGGCCTCGGTGTAGTCGGGGTCGGTCCAGAGCTTCTTGGACAGCGCCGGACGCGTGTAGGGCGCGTCGACGTCGGCGCTGACGATCAGCACCGACGCGTCGGGCGTGGCCTCGTGGATGGCCTTCGCGGCGGCGTCGGCGGTCATGCCGCCGCCCACGATGACGTGGTCGAACGATTCGGTCATGGGGTCGTCCTCTCGACGAGAGAGGGCACCGCCCGGGAGGCGCGGGTCGCGCGCGTCCGGACGGTGCCCTCGTGAGGTGGTCGGGTCAGTTGGCGACGGCGCCGACGCGGTCGAGGCCCTCGGCCGCGGCGTCCTCGTCACGCCGACGGGTGTCGTCCTGGCGGGCGTCCTTCTCGGGGTGGCGGTTCTCGGCACCGGTCATCCAGGCGAGCTGCTCGAGGCGCTCGAGGATGCTGTGCAGCACGTCGGCCGTCGTGGGGTCCTCGTCGTCGACGTCGTCGTGGACCGTGCGCATCGTGCCGGTGACGGCGTACATGCGGTCGACGATCAGGTCGACCACCGCGGTGGTCTCGACGGGGCCGGCGGGGAACTCGGGCAGGCTCGTGCCGCGGGTGACGGTCGAGGTGCGGCCGTCGGGGATCAGGTAGACGGCGCGCATGCGCTCGGCCACCTCGTCGCTGAACTCGCGGGCGGCGTCGACGATCTCGTCGAGCTGCAGGTGGAGGTCGCGGAAGTTCGAGCCGAGCAGGTTCCAGTGCGCCTGCTTGCCCTGGACGTGCAGTTCGATGAGGTCGACGAGGACCTTCTGCATGTTGTCGCGGAGTTGGTCGGATCCCTGGAACATGATGTCTCCCGTTCGTCGTGGGTTCGTGCGGAGTCGTCGCACCGGTGGGTGCGTGGTGGACGGTAGACCGCGGCCCTCGGCGTCGACTCAGTCTTCGGGGGACAGGTGAGCAGGACGGCCCGACCGGAGCAGCGGACCATGCCCCGGGGACGCGCCGACGGGGCGCTGCCGGCCGTGATCGACTCGTGATCCACGGCCCTGGAGACCGGACCGTACCGGATGGTATGTTCGCCTGCATCGGCACCGAAGCCGACGCCCGGCCGTGGGTACCCGATCCTCGGCCCATGCTCTGAGGGGGGCTGACATGGCACGAGCGGTACCCGGACGCGCCGACCGTCCTGGATTCGACGCGATCGAGATCACCCGGCTGCGACGTGAGATCGAGAGTGCCTGGGGCGCGTTCGACGACATCGAGCAGATGGACTTCGCCCACCGGGTGAGGGTCGTCCACGGTCTCGCCGACGCCCTGCCCGACGCGGCGAGCGCGGCGGCCCGAGCCGGGCTCGGCGGTCTCGCTCTCGCCCTGCTCGACGACGCGGTGTCCTTCCCGCCCCCGTGGGCCTCGATCTGCGGCCGCTGGGACCTCACGCTCGAGATGGCCCGGGCCGCGGTCGAGTCGATCGCCTGGCCCGAGGGCGAGCCCTGGGGCGAGCTGCCGCTGGTGGGCACGGCCGCCTGACGTCGCCTAGCGTGGCGGCATGAGCTCCACACCGTCGCGCGGCCACGGACGCCGTCGCGTCGGCCTCCGGCGGTTCCTCCGCACGGTCGTGCTCGACTACCGGTACGTGTGGTGGGTGCATCTCGTGCCGCGGTCCGGTCGGATGGTGCCGAGGCGCTACCGCGACGGCGATCGCGAGCCGGTGCTGCTGCTGCCGGGCGTCTACGAGACCTGGCGGTTCCTCCGCCCGGTGGCCGACCGGCTGAACGACCTGGGCCACCCGATCGTCGTCGTGCCGGGGCTGGGGCACAACCGTCGTCCGATCGCGGCGACCGCCGAGGTCGCTCAGCGCATCCTCGACGCCCACGACCTGCGGGACGTCGTGGTGCTGGCGCACAGCAAGGGCGGACTGGTGGGCAAGACGATGATGGTCTCGACCGACACCGATCGACGCATCGCCCGTATGGTGACGGTGAACAGTCCGTTCTCGGGGTCACGCTGGGCGACGGTGCTGCCCGTCAGGGCGCTGCGGCCCTTCTCACCCCGTGATGCCGACCTGCTGCGGCTCGCCGAGCAGCGTGAGGCGAACCGCACCATCACCTCGATGGCGTCCCGGTTCGACGCCCACGTGACCGAGGGCAGCGTGCTGCCGGGGGCGGTCAACCTCGAGTTCCCGGTCGACGGGCACTTCCGCCCGCTGGGCCACGCGCGGTGCGTCGCGATGATCGTGCGCGAGGTCGAGGCCGGGCCTGGCACGGGGCCGACGGCCGAGGCGTCCTAGCCCTCGACCCAGCCCAGGGCCCGCATCGTCTCATGGGGCCGTTCGACGTGGGCGAAGTGCCCGCAGTCGGCGAGCAGGGTCGTCCGGGCGTGCCGCACGACCTCGCCCAGGCGGTCGAGGTCGGACGACCGGGCGAAGACGTCGTCGGCGCCGCTCACGGCGGCCACGTCGCAGTCGATCGCGTGCCATCGGGAGGCGTCGTACCCCTGCCCCGACCGCGAGGCCGCGAGGAACCCCCGGGGCCGCAGCTCGGCGACGAACGCCTGCAGGACCGAGCGTGGGACGCGGTCGACGTGGCGGAACACGGGTGACGACAGCGCACGCAGCAGCCCGATCCGGGCCGCACCGCGCAGGAGGGACGCGGAGGCGCGGGGCAGCACCCCGAACACCGCGCGCAGCAGCGTGAAGGCCGGCAGCCGCACGAGACCGCGCACCGGGTGCGTGACGGCGTCGATCGCCGAGAAGGACGTGGCCGACACGACCGAGACGCTGAGCACGAGGTCGGGTCGGACGGCGGCCAGGTGCAGGGCGACGAAGGCGCCCATCGAGTGGCCCACGAGGTCGAACTCGGTGACCCCCAGCGCCTCGGCGACCTCGACCACCACGGCGGCGGCCGACTCGACGTCGAGGCCCGGGTCGGGCTCGGGCGAGTCGCCCCAGCCGGGCAGGTCGATCAGCACCGGACGGGAGACGACCGCGTCCACCTCGCGGGCGGCCTGAAGCAGAGGGGTCCAGGTCGTCCACGAGCCGGCCGCGCCGTGCAGCATGACGGTCGCCCGGCGCCGTGCGGACCGGTCGGTCGGCGAGGCCGCGTGGTGCACGACCGTGCGGCCGTGCGCCGTGTCGATCGTCTGGCGGGCGAGCCCGAGGGCCAGGGGATCGGTGACCAGGTCGAACGGGGCGTACGCGTCGACGGTCGGACGGACCACCCCTGTCGCCCGGCCCCGTCGCATCGTCGGATGCTACCCGATGATCTCTTCCCGCACGCGTCTCAGATCCTCGAGCAGCGACCCGACCAGCACCCAGTTGTCCGGATCGGGTCGCAGCACGCTCACCGGCGAGGTGAGGGCCGGGCCGTCGTCGTGCCCGAGACCCGTCCCGTGTCCGCCGGCGGTGTCGGGGACGCGGGAGGCGCGCCCGGGAGGCAGCGCCTCCTCGGTGGTCCGCGCCAACAGGCGCACGTCGTGCGCGGCACGTCGCAGGTCTTCGGCGATGCTCTGCACCACGGGGTCGTCGGCCAACCCCGGGTCGTAGTTGTCGTGGACCGACCGCACCATGCCCACGACGCGGTTGACGAGCACGGTCAGCCGCCGGAGCAGCGCCGCGTCGGCCTCGAGCACGCTGCGGTTGCGGCTCGCGCGGGGGTTGAGCTGCAGGCTCTCCTCGCCCGCGGTGACGGCGTCGACCGCCCGGGCCTGGGCCACCCGCAGCTCGCGGGCCTTCGTCAGGCCCGCGGCGAGCCGTGACCCGTCGACCGGCTCGTCGAGCACGGCGGCGGTCTCGTCGAGCACGGACGCGATGTCGCGCGCCAGCCGGCCCACGGCGAGGTGTGCCGGCGCGAGCGCGACGGGAGGCACGATCAACGCGTTGATCGCCAGGGCGATGGCCGCGCCGATGATCGTCTCGAGCACCCGGTCGAGCGCGTAGTCGGGGGTCTGGGCGCCGATCGCCAGCACGAGCATCGCCGAGATCGGCACCTGGTTCGCCGAGCTCGGCGTCAGCCGGAACGCCCACGCCACGAGCAGGCTCACCACGACGATCGCCAGCACGATCCAGGTCGCGTCACCGAACAGCTGGCCGGCCGCGAACGCGATGAGCACGCCGGCGATGACGCCCACGCTGCGCTCGAGCCCCCGGACGAACGACTGGTTGACGCTCGGCAGCACCACGAGCAGGGCCGCGATCGCCGCGAAGATCGGCAGCGGCTGCTGCAACAGGGCCACCGAGGCGAACCAGGCCGCCATCACCGCGACGCTGGTCTTCACCACCTGCAACAGGGGAGTGCGCTTCGTCTGGCGGATGCGCGAGACGATCTTCACGACCCCAGGGTAGACGGAGGCGCGGCCCGCGTCGCGAGGCCGCGTCAGGTCACGAATCGGTCACCCCGCCCGCGCCTCCCCGCCGATCGGGTCGGGTGCTGGTTGACTGCCTCCCCGTGTGGCCCAACTCCGCCGAGGTGCTCCCCGCCGCGTTCGCGAACTCGGGGCTGACCGTCGTCGCCTTCCGACCCCACTCGGTCGAGCCCTCGGGCGCCGGGTTCCTCTACGGCTACGAGGTCGACACGGTCGACCCCGCCGGCGCGACCTCGACCGTGCTCACCTTCATCGACACCGACACCCGGGCCGCCGACGCGTCCTCGGTGCTCACCCGCGACCCGACCACCGGTCAGCCGCTCGCCGTCTGGGCCTACCCGGCCGACCCCATGCTGCCGGCGCTCGCCGGGGCCACCTACCCCGACCGGGTGGCCGACGCGCTCGCGGCCCTCGGCGTCGTCGTCACCGAACCCCGGCTGAGCGTCGCGGCGTACCGCCCCGGCAAGCGGGCCGTGATCCGTCTCGACGCCGCCGAGACGACCGTCTTCCTCAAGGTGGTCCGGCCCGACCGGGTGGGGCCGATCGTCGCCCTGCACGAGGCGTTCCGGGCGCAGGGGCTGCCGGTGCCCGCCGTGCTCGCGTCGCGACCGGACGGCCTGCTCGTCCTCGAGCGCGTCCCCGGGGTGCCGGCCGGGCAGCGCGTCGTCGAGCTCGCCGACGACCCCCGGTTCGTCGAGCAGATGGTCGACCTCGGCACGCGCATCGCCCGGGTCGAGGTGACCGCCCGGGCGCAGTCCGACGCCCTCGACCACGGGGCCTGGCACCGCTCGACGCTGCGAGCCGGGCTGCCCGACCGGGCGAGCGAGATCGACGGCCTCTATGACGAGATCGACCGGCGCCGCGCCTCCTCCGCCTCGGACGCCCTGGCCGTGATCCACGGCGACCTGCACCTCGAGCAGCTGTTCGTGCACCCGTCCGAGCCGTGGCGGGTCACCGGTCTGCTCGACGTCGACACCGCGGGGCTCGGGCACCCGGCCCGCGACGCCGCGGCCCTCGTCGCCCACCTGGTCGTGACCGGGCAGTGGCACCGGGGCAACGGCGACGAGGCCGAGGCCCGGGCCTGCGAGGGCCTCGCCGACGACGTGACGCGCACCTGGGTCGACCGCATGCCCGGCCTCGCCGACCGGCTCGCGCCCGGCGTCGCGTCGCAGCTGCTCGCCCACGCCGGCGGCCAGGCCACGCTCGGCACCGACACCGGCCGCCGCAAGGCCGTCCAGCTGATCGGTGCCGCCGCCGGCACCCTCGCCCGCCCCGCCTGACCCCCGGTCTCTCCGTCGGGCACACACGGACGGGCCGACGGGCCTACCGTGGCGCGCAGCACCCACCCGCGCACCTGGAGGCCCCATGCCGTCACCCTGGCTCGACGCCGCGCACGACGTCACGACCGACAGGATCGACCCCGAGACCGTCTACGACGACGTGATCGTCGGCGGCGGCCTGACCGGCCTGGTCACCGCCCTGCTGTTCGCACGGCGCGGCCATCGCGTCGCCGTCCTGGAGGCGCGCTCGGTGGGCAGCGTCGCGAGCGGCAGCGGCTCGGCGTCGATGTCGCTGCTGCAGGGCAAGCAGCTCCAGCGAATTCGCACGAACACCTACCAGCGCGTCGTCGACGCCTACGTCGCGGGCAACCGGGCGGGCTTCGACTGGATGGTCGACTACCTGGACGAGGCCGGCGTCGAGGTCGAGCGCCGGGACGCGTTCAGCTACGCGACGACCCGCGGCGGCATCGCCACGGTGGACGACGAGTACCTCGTCGCGCGGAAGGCCGGTCTGCCCGTCGTCAAGGAGTTCGGCCTCGACCTGCCCTTCGGCACCACGGGCGGACTCCGGCTGCCCGACCAGGCCCAGTTCGACCCGATGCAGGCGATCGCCGCGCTCGTGGCGGACGTCCGGGCCCTCGGCGGCGTCGTCGTCGAGGGGGTGCGCGTGACCGGCGTCGACGCGTCCAGTCCGACGGTGACCCACAGCGACGGCCCCGACGTCCGCGGCCACCGGGTCCACGTCACGACCGGCAGCCCCGTGCTCGACCGCGGCCTCTACTTCGCGAAACTCCGTAGCGAGCGCTCCTACGGACTCGCCTTCGAGGGTGCCGACGACCTGCCCGACGGCATGTACCAGGCGGTCGACGGGCCGACGCGGTCGTTCTCCGCGGTGGGCGACCGCCTCGTGACCGGGGGCAACCGGCACCCGGTGGGCCGCGCCTCCTCGACGAGCGCACTGGTCGACGACCTCGCCGACTGGACGACGCACCACTGGCCCGGTGCCCGGCTGACCCACTCGTGGAGCGGCCAGGACTACGGCACGCCGCACCACGTGCCGTTCGTCGGCTGGCTGCCGCGCGGTCGCGGGCGGATCTACCTCGCGACCGGGTACGAGCACTGGGGGCTGACGAATGCGGTCCAGGCGGCGATGACCCTCGTCTCTGACGTGCTCGGCGATCCGCAGCCGTGGATGACCACGCTGCACAAGCGGGTCACCACGCCGATCGCGATTGCCTCCGGAATCGGCATCAACGCGGCCGACGCCTGGTGGGCGGCCAAGGGCTGGGCCGGGGCGATGACACGCCGTCTGGTCGCCGTCGCCCCCGCCGAGGGACAGGGCGAGGTCGGACGCTCGGGCGGCTTCGCCCCGGTCGCGCGCTCGACCGTGGACGGCGAGGTGTGCACCGTGTCGGCGATCTGCCCGCACCTCGTCGGCATCGTCACCTGGAACGACTCGGAACGGTCGTGGGACTGTCCGCTGCACGGTTCGCGGTTCGCCGCCGACGGCAGCGTGCTCGAGGGGCCCGCGACCCGCGGCCTGCGTCGCCGCGGCTGACGGGGCCACTGCGACCGACCCGACCCGACGGGCCCGCGGCGCCCGGCCCACGCGACACGAGGAGGCGCTGGTGGCGTACGGGTGCGTCGTACGCGTAAACTGTCCCCAGCTTCACCGCCCGGGTGTTCTCCGGTCCGCGCCTCCTCCGGTGCGAGTCGACACCTCGGCGTGACGGGGCTTCGGGGCACGCGCCGTCGTCGGACTGCCCGCCACGAAGGTCGCCCGTCGCGAAGCCGGTACAGCTGTCCACCGCGCGGCACCCCGCCCCGCACGCATCCGGCGCGACCGTCACGGTCGCCGTCCGTCCGGGTCGCCGAGCCTCTCGGTGCCCCGCGCAGCACCCACCGCCGACATGGCGGCACAGCACCGTCGACGCCCCGCGTCGACCACGAGGAGGAGCCTTGGCTCGACCAGGCCAGCGTCAATCGGGTGGAACCCGCACCGCCCAGCGTCCGAACCGTCGCCGCGAGGTCGACAACGACGGGCTGATCCCCGTCCTCGCCCGCGCGGTGCGCGAGGTCGAGGCCGCCGCGCAACGCGGTCAGGTCAAGCCCTCGAGCCGCACCAAGTTCCAGGTCATCGCCCTGCTCATGCGCGAGGAACGCGCCCGGGTCAAGGTCGACAAGGCCATCAGCGAGTCCGAGCGCGCCGAGCAGATGAAGCGACTCGACGGCGTCGCCCAGATCCTCGCCAAGACCGCCGCCCGCGACACGTCGCTGATCACCCTGCTGGGTGATGCGGCGACGGTCAGCGAGGCGGCCAAGACCCTCAAGCGCGACATGCAGATGTCGGCCGGGCTCGAACTCGAGCCCGAGCAGCAGATCATCGTCACCGAGGCCGCGCCGGTGGCGCCGACCTCCGAGCGACAGGTCGTCCCGCAGTCGGTCATCTCGCGACAGCTGGCGAACCCGTTCCTGCCGCCCGACTTCGCCCTCGCCGAGGTCGCCCGCGAGGCACACCCGCGTCGCCTCGCGAACTGGGAGCTCTTCGGCCCCCTGTTCAAGTCCTTCGAGTACGGCGCCGGCGGCGGCTCGGCCTGCATGCCGCTGCCCGAACCCACGACGGTCGACGCTCCCGCGGGTGCGACCCTGATGCACCACCAGGCTCAGCTCGTCGAGTCCGCCCGCCAGGGCCACCGCACCTACCTGCTCGCCGACGAGCCGGGCCTCGGCAAGACCGCCCAGGCCCTGCTGGCCGCCCAGGCGGCCGCCGCGTACCCGCTGCTCGTCGTCGTGCCGAACGTCGTCAAGACGAACTGGGCCCGCGAGGTCCAGCTGTGGACGCCGACGCGCACGGCGACCGTCATCCACGGCGACGGCGAGAAGCTCGACGCCTTCGCCGACGTGGTCATCGTGAACTACGAGGTGCTCGACCGTCACGTCGGCTGGCTCGGCGATCTCGGCTTCAAGGGCATGATCGTCGACGAGGCCCACTTCATCAAGAACAAAGAATCGCAGCGGTCGCGCCACGTGCTGCAGCTCGCCCAGCGCATCCGGTCGCGCACGGCGCACCCCCTGCTCATGGCGCTGACCGGCACCCCGCTGATCAACGACATCGAGGACTTCCGCGCCATCTGGGAGTTCCTGGGCTGGATCGGCGACAAGAAGCCCGCCGCCGAGTTGATGGAGCGCCTCGAAGAGGTGGGTCTGACCCCTGCCGATCCCGGGTTCTTCTCGTCGGCACGCGAGATCGTGATAGATCTCGGCATCGTCCGCCGCAAGAAGGTCGACGTCGCGTCCGACATCCCCGCCCGTCGCATCGCCGACCTGCCGGTCGAACTCGACGACGAGGTGGGCCGTTCCATCCGCGACGCCGAGCGCGAGCTGGCCCGCCGCATGGTGCAGAAGTACCGCACCGCGCTCACCACCCGCACGTCGGGCGTCCGCGTCGAGGGCATCGACCACGACCTCGTCCGCCAGGTCGCCAAGTGGGAGCTCGAGGACGCCAGCGCGTCGAGCACCGGCGAGAACGTCTTCAGCATGGTGCGCCGCATCGGTCAGGCCAAGGCGGGCCTCGCCGCCGACTACACGGCCCAGCTCGCCCGCAACGTCGGCAAGGTGGTGTTCTTCGCCAAGCACATCGACGTCATGGACGTCGCCGAGGCCACCTTCGCCAAACGCGGCATCAAGTACTCGTCGATCCGCGGCGACCAGACCCCGGCCGTCCGTCAGCGTCAGATCGATGCCTTCGTGAACGACCCCGAGGTCGAGGTCGTCGTCTGTTCGCTGACCGCGGCCGGCGTCGGGCTCAACCTGCAGGTCGCCTCGAACGTCGTGCTGGCCGAGTTGTCGTGGACGGACGCCGAGCAGACGCAGGCCATCGACCGCGTGCACCGCATCGGCCAGGCCGAGCCGGTCACGGCCTGGCGCGTCATCGCGGCGCAGACGATCGACACGAAGATCGCCGAACTGATCGACAGCAAGGCCGGCCTCGCCGCCCGCGCTCTCGACGGCGACGACTCCGAGGTCGTCGACTCCGTCGACGTGCAGCTCTCGGCCCTGGTCGCCCTGCTCACGGACGCCCTCGAGGCCTGACCCGGCTCCACCCCGCCGCCTCGCAACGCACCGCGTTTCGTGCACGGCACCGCGACTAGTCACGGTGCCGTGCACGATTCGCGGTGTGGACGCGGGGGACGCCCGCTCGTTCGAGCCGCGTGACGATCCGCTGTGGACGTGCGAGATCGCGCCAGATGGTGCGTGTCACCCGGTTCACGTAGGGCAGGCCCCTCAGCCGGTCTTCACGGACCTTCGCGAGGACTACGATCTCCTCCGCCGTCAGCCCGTGCCGCATCTCGCGGTCGAGGTACTTCACGAATCCGTCGAACTCGTCGTACACGCCGTACGCCTCCCACCCGAAGTCGGTGAAGCCGATGAGCCCCTCGTCGTCGACGTGCCGTTCCTGCAGGCGGGGTGCCGGGAATCCGAGACCGTCGAGGGCGACCCGGTAGACCGACTCGCCGGCGGAACCGGCCAGGGGGCTGGCGAAGTCGGCGACCCAGGAGGCGCGGGTCGATCCCCGGACACGGTCCCGTCCCAGCAGGCACGCCTGGTACTCGGCCAGCGTGCACAACCGGCGTCGCAGGCGATGGTCGAGGACGGCCACGGCCTGGCTGCGTGTCCCGGTCAGAGCGACGTCCACGGCGGTCCGGGCCGGCGTGGTCACGACGAGACCCCGATGACGGGTGATCTCATCCGACGGCAGCCGTGCCGCATGCCTCGTCACGTGTGCACCCGTGTGGGTCCGCACGCGCTCCGGGTCGGTCGTCGAGACGCGGGCCAGCGGCGGGCCGAGGACCGGCATGCCCCACACCGCGGCCGCCGAGGTGTGAGACACGACGACCTCGTCACGCATCCGGCCGACCGCGGCCACCGTTCGGAGGGCGTGGCGCTCCTCGCGACGCAGGCCGCGCCAGGCCGCCGCCTCGACGTAGCGTCCCGGCGCGACACGCACGAGTTCGCCACGTGCGTGGGCACGGCGTTCCGCCGGATCGTCGAACCGTGATCGGATGAGGAAGGACTGGAGGTCTCGTTCGTCGGTGGTCACGCATCGATCGTCTCGGGCGCCGACGGGCTCCGACGTCGGATCTCGCCGCCCTGTGGACGGATTCGGGGGACGACCGAGCGGGGGACGAGAGGCCCTTCTCAGTCGAGGCGAGTTCGGTGGTCGCAGACCACCCGACCACCGAAGGAGCACTCCATGCCCGAACTGTCCGGCTACGCCCACGTCGCCATCACCGTCTCCGACCTCGACGCGAGCCTCGCCTTCTACGAGAAGCTGCTCGGTGCGGGCCCGGTCGGCCGCATCGAGCTCGACGGCCTCGATCGCCGCATCTTCTCCGTCGGCAACGGCCAGATCCTCGGGGTGACGGCCTACACCGACGGTTCGTCCGCGGCCTCCGACCCGACCGTCCCCGGTCTCGACCACATCGGTCTCGCCGTGACCGACCGCGCCGGCGTCGTCGCCTGGCAGGAGCACGCCACGTCGGTCGGCATCGAGTCCGACCTGCAGGACGTCGACTTCGGCCACGCCCTGATGATCAAGGACCCCGACGGCAACCAGATCGAGTTCTTCGCTCCGCCGGCACAGAGCTGACACGGGCCGCCTGCCGGGATCGCACCGCGTTTCGTGCACCGCACCGCGACTAGATCGGGTGTGCTGCACGAAACGCGGTGCAGTGGATGGCGGGTGCGGCGAGCGGCGTCGCGCGTGCGTGTGCGGCGTGCGACCTCAGCGGGCGCGGGCCGCAGCGAGCAGGTCGCGTTCGTCGTCGGGATCGAGCCCCGCGCCGTGGGGGCCGCCCGCGCCGGGACGCGAGAGTTCCCACGCGAGGACGTCGCGCAGCGTCTCGTCGACGGGGCGCGGCACGAAGCCCGCGGCCCGACCCGCGCCTCCTGACCGGGCACCGAAACCCGCATGCGTGGCGACGGGCACCCAGAGGGGCATCGACCGGGGCCCTGCCCACGGCCCGACCTCGTGCGTCTCGAGCCAGGACTCGCCGACGGGGACGACCTCACCCGTGTGACCGGCGACCCGGCGGGCCAACGCGAGGTGGTCGGCCAGCGACTGCCGCTCGCCCACCGCGTCGACCGTCCCCGAGAGCCCGCGCTCGGCGGCCAGGACGATCCAGTTCGCCAGATCGCGCACGTCGACGGGCTGCACGTCGAGACCGGGGACGTCCGGCACGAGCACCGGATCGGGCTCGATCGACGCGGCAGCTCGGGCGAAGCGGAGCGGCCACCACCCCGTGCGACCCGTGTGGTCGCCCGGTCCGCCGATCAGCCCTGCCCGGACGATCAGCGACCGATCGGCACCGAAGGCGTCGACGACGGCTCGTTCGGCGGCGACCTTGGACCCGCCGTAGTCCGACTCGTCGGCGTCGACGAGGGCTGCCGACTCGTCGGCCCCGGTGGTCGCGGTGTCTACGTAGACGCTGACGCTCGACACGAAGACGAAGGAGGCGCTGGCAGGCTCGAGCACCGCCACGGCGTCCCGGACGTGCGCTGCGTCGCGACCCAGGTCGACGACCGCGTCCCAGCGTCGCCCGCCCTCGATCACGGGGTCGTACGCCCCGGACGTACCCCGGTCGGCCCGGACGAACGCCGCGCCCTCGGGTACGACGCCCGACGAGCCGCGCGCGAGACACGTGACGTCGTGACCACGCCCGACGGCCGCCTCGACGATCGTCCGGCCGAGCCAGGCGGTGCCGCCCAGCACCAGGACGCGAAGCGGACGCGCCGGGGCCGAGCCCGCGCCGGTCGGACCCATGGTCGCTACGTCAGAGACCGAGCTTGGCCTGCACGTCGGCGAGCGACGGGTTCGTGGCCGTCGAGCCGTCGGGGTAGACGATCGTCGGCACGGTCTGGTTGCCGCCGTTGGCCTTCTCGACGATCTCGGCCGTGCCCGGCACCTCTTCGATGTTGACCTCGGTGAAGGCGATGCCCTGCTTGCCGAGCTGCTGCTTGAGTCGGGCGCAGTAGCCGCACCACGAGGTGCTGAACATGGTGATGCTGCCGGACTCGGGGACGTACGTGCTCGCGATGTCGCTCATCGCCCCAGGCTAAGCCCGGTCGGCGGTGAGCGCCGGGGGAGTTGGCTGGGAGGCGTACCAGCACGCACCACGAAGGGAACACCATGGCAGACACGGTCGCCGACCAGATCATCGCCCAGCTCGTCACCGCCGGGGTCCGGCGCATCTACGGCATCGTCGGCGACAGCCTGAACCCGATCGTCGACGCCGTGCGTCGCACCGGTGGGTCGGCGAAGGGCGGGATCGACTGGATCCACGTCCGCAACGAGGAGGCCGCGGCGTTCATGGCCTCTGGCGACGCGCAGATGAGCGGCGAGCTCGCCGTCTGCGCCGGGTCGTGCGGGCCGGGCAACCTGCACCTGATCAACGGCCTGTACGACGCCAACCGCAGCCGTGCCAAGGTCCTGGCCATCGCGAGCCACATCCCGAGCACGATGATCGGCTCGGACTACTTCCAGGAGACCCATCCCGACCGCCTCTTCGTCGAGTGCTCGGGCTACAGCGAGATGATCTCGACGGCAGAGCAGTCGCCGATGGTCGTCGCCAGCGCGATCCGGCACACCCTGGCGGGCGAGGGCGTCAGCGTCATCACGCTGCCCGGCGACATCGCCGAGCTCGACGCGGGCGGCAAGGTGCCCGCGTACGTCAGCGTCCGCCCGCCCGAGCTCGTCCCCGACCGGCACGACGTGCAGGCCCTGGCCGACGCCATCAACCAGGCCGACACCGTCGCGTTCTTCGTCGGCGAGGGCGGCCGCGGGTCGCACGACGAGATCATCGCGCTGGCCGACCTCGTGGCCGCCCCGATCGGGCACAGCCTGCGCGGCAAGGACGTCATCCAGTACGACAACCCGTTCGACGTCGGCATGACCGGGCTGCTCGGCTACGGCGCCGCCCACGCCGGCATCCACGACGCCGACCTGCTCGTGCTGCTCGGGACCGACTTCCCGTATCCGCAGTTCCTGCCCGACGCCTCGAAGGTGACCATCGCCCAGGTCGACGTCGACGCCGCCGTCATCGGCCGTCGCGCCGACGTGCAGGTTCCCGTGCACGGTGCGATCGCCCCGACCCTCCGGGCGCTCATGCCGCTGGTGACCCGCAAGAAGAACCGGAAGTTCCTCGACAAGACGCTCAAGAAGCACGACAAGTTGATGACCGGTGCGGTCGGGGCCTACACGAAGAACGTCGAGAAGATGCGGCCCATCCACCCCGAGTACGCGGCCTCGCTGCTCGACGAGGTCGCCGCCGACAACGCGATCTTCACCGCCGACACGGGCATGGGCAACGTCTGGGCCGCCCGCTACGTCACACCGACCCCGCGCCGCCGGATCTTCGGTTCGTACCTGCACGGCTCGATGGCCAACGCCCTGCCGCACGCGCTCGGTGCGCAGATGGCCTACCCCGACCGCCAGGTCGTCTCGATCTCGGGCGACGGTGGGCTGTCGATGCTGATGGGCGAGCTCGTGACGGCGCAGATGTACCAGCTGCCGGTCAAGATCGTGGTCTTCAACAACTCGACGCTCGGCCTCGTGAAGCTCGAGATGCTCGTCGACGGGTTCCCCGACTTCGGCGTCGACGTGCCCTACACGGACTACGCCGCCGTGGCGCGGGCGATCGGCATCCACGCCGTCCACGTCGACGACCCTCGCGACCTGCGGGCCGCTTACGAGGCCGCCTTCGAGCACGACGGTCCGGCGCTCGTCGACATCGCGACCGACCCCAAGGCGCTGTCGCTGCCGCCGACGATCACGGGCGCCCAGGTGAAGGGCTTCTCGCTTGCCATGTCGAAGATCGTCATGAACGGCGGGGCCGGCGAGGCGGTGGCCATGGCGCGGTCGAACCTGCGCAACGTGCCCCGTCCCTGAGGCCGTCGCCGCGCCTCCTGCACTCTCGCTCTCGAGCGGTCAGGAGGCGCGGTGCGTCACCCGCAGGACGCCTAGCGGTCCTGCCCGCCCGGCTCAGCCGGCGGCGGGGGCGCTGCGTGCGGCAAGGCGTCCGACGGCCGCGAGCGGGATGTCGATCCAGTCGGGCCGGTTGCGGCTCTCGTAGATCGCCTCGTACACGGCCTTGTCGATCTCGAACGCGTCGAGCAGGGCGCGGGCGGCCCGGACGTCGACTCCGGACGAGGCGACGTATCCGTCGACGAACGCGCGACGGGCGTCGTGCGCCCAGGCCCTGGCGTCCACCGGCACGTCCTCTTGCGCGAGCGAGCCGGCGACGTAGTCGAAGGACCGCAGCATGCCGGCGATGTCACGGATCGGCAGGTCCGGCCGCGAGCGCTCGGGCATCGGCCGCAGGGGCTCGCCCTCGAAGTCGATCAGCATCCAGCCGCGCTCGGGCGAGAGCAGGGCCTGGCCGAGGTGCAGGTCGCCGTGGATGCGCTGCAGGTCGGGCCAGTGCAGGTGCTCGGCCGCGTCGTAGACGGCTCCGATCGCGTCGGCGTGCTCGGCGATCTGCGGCACCTCGCGCGCCGCGGTGGTGATGCGGCGACGCATGCTCGTCAGGGCTCCGGCGATCTCGTCGTCGCCGGCGGGCACGGTGCCGAGGTCGGTGGCGAGGGTCGCGTGCACCTCGGCGACGGCCACGCCGAGCGCGTGGGCCTCGGCGGTGAAGTCGGTGCCGTCGGCCGCGGCGGTCAGGGCGACGCGCCAGGCGTCCTCGAGGCCGGGCAGGAACTCCTGGGAGAAGGCGAGGTGGCCGGTGGCGGTGCCGCCCTCGCGTCCGACGTCGGGCCAGGTCGCCCGCAGGGAGCCGAACGACGAGGGGACGTGCGTCGATCCGCCCCGGGTCAGGGCGGCCTGGGTGGTGACGTCGGGGTTGTCGCCGTGGTGCAGCACGCGGAAGACCTTCGCGATGACCTGGTCGACGGGGCCGCCCTCGACGTCGTAGACGATCGACGTGTTCGACTGCTCACCCGAGAGGACGCGCGAGCGGCGCACCTGCCCGGGGTCGACGATGCGCGTGCCGTCGACCGTGACGTCCGCACCGACCACGTGCGCCTCGGCGGACATCGAGCGCAGCAGCTCACGGGTGTAGGCCGGGTCGTGCGGCCCGTCGTAGAGGTAGCGTCCGTCGGCGGAGCCGATGAATGCCGCGTCGCCGCCGGGCAGGGGAGTCGCGCGGCTGACGAGGGGCACCTGGTACAGGACGGGGACGTCGGCCGCCTCGTCGATGATCAGCAGCGTCATGGCGAGGGCGTCGTCCACCTCGGCCTCGAACGAGCCGATCACGCGCAGGGCAGGCGTCCGTCCCTTCGTCGCGTACCAGCGCTGTCGCGCCATCCATCCGGCAAGGCTCGGGGCCACATCGCTCATGCGACGACCCTACGCCGGGGCACCCTGTCGGGTCCGGGAGGCGGCCGGCCAGGCGCCTCGACTAGAACGGAGGGCATGAGCACCGCATCCCCGCGCCGCACGGAACAGACCGAGATCGAGCGCAAGTACGACGTCCACGAGAGCGCCGGGGTGCCCGACCTGGCCGGGGTGGGGGGAGGCACCGACGCCGATGCGCTGGTCGTCGACGGCGTCGGGCACGACGACCCCGTCGAGCTCGCCGCGACCTACTGGGACACCGTCGACCACACGCTGCTCGGGGCCCGGACGACCCTCAGGAGGCGCGAGGGCGGTGGCGACGCCGGCTGGCACCTCAAGCTGCCGCCCTCGGCCGGCACGTCCGGGCGCCGCGAGGTGCACTGGCCGCTCGGCGACCCCGACGAGCCCGTGCCGGACGCCCTGCGGCGGCTCGTCGAGGCGCGGCTTCGGGGTCGGCCCGTGCACCCCGTGCTGCGACTCGAGACGACGCGCACCGTGACCCGCCTGCTCGACGGCTCGGGCCGCGAGTTGGGCGAACTCGCCGACGACGTCGTAAGGGCGTCGAACCCCGACACGGGCCTGCTGCGCACCTGGCGCGAGTGGGAGGTCGAGCTGGCCCCGGGGGTCGACGGCGCCGAGGGCGAGCGGCTGCTCGACGCCGTCGCCGAACGGCTCGAGTCGGCCGGGGCGTCGGTGTCGTCGTCGAAGTCGAAGCTCGCCCGCGGGCTGGGCTCCGAGCCGGCCGTGTCGGGGGCGGACTCCGGCGACGGCACGAGCGGGGCGGATGTCTCGACGGCCCCGGCTGCCCCGGCCCCGAAGAAGAAGTCGGCCGCGGCCTTCGTCACGTCCGCCGCGGCGGGCCTGCGCGACGAGTTGCTCGCTGTCGACGTCGCCGTGCGCGACGACGAGCCGGACGCGGTCCACCGGCTCCGGACGACGACGCGGCGGCTGCGCGTCCTCCTGACGGTGTGGGACGGCGTCCTCGACCCCGGGCTGGCCGCGACCGTCGTGGCGGGTGCGGCCCACGTCGGTCACGTGACGGGGGCCGCGCGCGACGTCGAGGTGGCCCGGGGCCGGGTGGCGACCCGCGCCTCCTCGGCTCCGGCGGGGTTCGTGGCCGCCCAGGCCACGGGCCGGCTCGACGCCCGGCTCGGCGAACGACTCGTCGAGGCCGTCGGTGACGTGCGACGCCTGCTCGACTCGGGCGCCTGGTTCGACCTGCTGGACGCGGTGGACGCGCTCGTGACGGCTCCGGCGACGGGGGACCACGCGGCGGAGCCGGCGGCCGAGCTCTCAGCCGCGCGGCTGCGGGCCGAGCGGAAGCGGGCGAAGCGGGCCGTCCGGGCGGGGCTCACGGCCCTGGAGGCGTCGGACGGCGAGAGCGGAGCGGAGGCGGCCCCGGCCCTGCACGCGGGGCGGAAGGCCGCCCGGCGGCTGCGGTACGCCCTCGAGGCCGATCGGCCCCGCAGCGGGTCGGGTCGCGGCCGTGCCCGCCGGGCCGAGGCCGTGCAGGACGCCCTCGGCGAGCACCGGGACGCCCTGGCCGCGGTGCGGACGGTGCGCGAGGTCGCGGCGTTCGCCCACCGGTCCGGCGAGGACGCCTTCGGCTACGGCGTGCTGGCGACCCTCGAGGTGCGGCAGGCCGAGGACGCCCTCCGCGGCTTCCGCCGCGCTGCCCGACGACTCTGACCACGGAGGCCGGAGGCCGGAGGGTGTGCCGATGCCGACCGCGCCGGAGGCCGAACGCGGGCGTGTTCGTGGCGGACGGTCGAGCGCGCCCGCCCGCATCCGTCGGACTCGCCCGTCCTCGGTCGGGCCCGCCGACGCCGGTCGGGTCAGGACGGTCAGGTCAGGCCGGTCGGGTCGCGCTTCCCTCGGGCGGCGGGCCTGACCTGACCGTGCGTCCCTCGGGCGGCGGGCCGAACCCGACCGTGCGTCCCTCCGACGGCGGGCCGAACCCGACATCGGCCGCCCGACACGCCGCACCCAAGGAGACATGAGCGGCGTGTCGTCGCCCGATGGTCGCGATGTGCACGGCACGGCACAGCACAGCACAGGACAGGCAGGCGGGGCCGGGTAGGGCGAAGCAGAAACGGGGTCAGCGGGCGCGGCGCGCGAGCAGGGCCTCGAGTCTGCGGACGGTGGCGTCGTTGCGGGCCGTGACCGAGGTCGGCAGTCCGCGCCACCAGGCGGCGGGCACCCGCGAGGCGAGGACGCCCGCCGGCAGCCACTGGTAGACGGCGTCGGGCGAGACGACGATCTCTTCGTCGCCCAGGTCGACGTCAGGAGGCGCGACCCCGTCGAGCGCGCCCGGCACCTCGGCGAACGCCACCGACAACAGCTTCGGCTCGCGCCCCTCGCGCCCCTCGTGCCCGTCGTCGCGGAGCGGGTTCGCCACGGCCAGCCGGCCGAACCGTTCGGCGTCGAGCAACACGAGGTCGGCGTCGACACCGGTGGCCCGGGCGATCGCCGCCCGCAGCCCCGTCGCGTCGTCGGCACCGAGCACCGACGACGCGCCGAAGACCAGGTTGCCGCTGTTGAGCAGCGTCTCGGGGTGCTCGAAGCCGAGGTCGGCGGCCACGCGGCGCAGGTCGGCCATGGCCACCCGTTTCGCGGTGCCGACGTTGACGCCCCGCAGCAGGGCGACGTGGTCCACGACGGTCAGGCTCGCCCGAGAACGTCGAGGATCCACGCGATCTCGAACGCCCGTTCGCGCCACGACTCGTACCGGCCGCTGACGCCGCCGTGCCCGGCCGACATCTCGGTCTTCAGCAGCACCGGTGCGTCGACCTCGCGCAGCCGCGCCACCCACTTCGCGGGTTCGACGTAGAGCACCCGGGTGTCGTTGATCGAGGTCACGGCGAGGATGCGCGGGTACGTGACGTCGTCCCGGACGTTCTCGTACGGGCTGTAGCCGCGCATGTACTCGTAGACCTCGGGGTCGTGCAGCGGGTCGCCCCACTCGTCCCACTCGATCACGGTGAGCGGCAGGTCGGGGTCGAGGATACTCGTCAGCGCGTCGACGAACGGGACGGCCGCGACGATGCCGGCGAACCGGTCGGGCGCGATGTTCGCCACCGCGCCCATCAGCAGGCCGCCGGCGCTGCCGCCCTCGGCCACCATCAGCTCGGGGGTCGTTCGTCCCTCGGCGATCAGGTGGTCGGCGACGGCGACGAAGTCGGTGAAGGTGTTCTTCTTGGTCAGGGTCTTGCCGTCCTCGTACCACGAGCGTCCCAGCTCGCCGCCGCCGCGGACGTGTGCCACGGCGAACACGACGCCGCGGTCGAGCAACGACAGGCGAGCGACGCTGAAGCCCGGGTCGATGCTGTGCTCGTACGAGCCGTAGCCGTAGAGGTGCACCGGCGAGGGGCCCTCGGCGGGGACGGCGTCACGGCGCCAGACGAGCGACACGGGCACGCGGGTGCCGTCGGCCGCCGTGGCCCACTCGCGGGCCTGATCGTAGTCGGCCGGGTCGTAGCCGCCGAGGACGTTCTGGCGCTTGAGCAGGTGACGCTCGCCCGTGCGGACGTCGAGGTCGTAGACCGTCGACGGGGTGACGAACGAGGTGTAGCCGAAGCGGACGGTCGGCTGGTGGAACTCGGGGTTGCCGCCCGCGCCGGCGGCGAACAGCGGCTCGTCAAAGCCGACCTCGGCGACCTCGCCGTAGCCGTCGGGGCCGAGCGGCACGACGGCGAAGCGCGGCAGCGCGTCGCGCCGGTACTCGACCACGAGGTGCCCGGCGAACGCGTCGACCGACTCGAGCCGGACGGAGGCGCGGTGCTCGACGATCACGCGGCGGTCGGTCGTCGAGGTGGGGTCGTCGGCCGGCACGTCGACCAGCTCGAAGTTCTCGGCGCCGTCGTTGTGGACGATCAGCAGGCGGTCGCTGCCCGCGACGATCGCGTGCTCGACGTCGTACTCGACGCCCTCGCGACGCGGCCACACGACCCGGAACTCGCCGGTCGGATCGGCCGCGTCGAGCAACCAGGTCTCGCTGGTGATCTTCGAGCCGACGTCGACGACGAGGTACTGGCGGCTGCGGGTGAGGCCCACCCCGATCCAGTAGCGGTCGTCGGTCTCGGTGAACACCGTGACGTCGTCGCCGGGCTGCCCGACCTCGTGCCGCCAGATGGTGTCGGGACGCCAGGACTCGTCGACGGTGGGGTAGAAGACGAAGCGGCCGGTGGCGTCGAAGAGGGCGCCGGCGGCCGTGCCGGTGACCACGTCGTCGAGGTCGTGACCGGTCGCCAGGTCGCGGATGCGCAGCGTGTAGCGCTCGTCGCCCTCGACGTCGACCGCGTAGGCGAGCAACGATCCGTCGGGCGAGACGTCGAAGCTGCCGATCGAGAAGAAGTCGTGCCCGTCGGCCTCGACGTTGCCGTCGAGCAGTACCTGCTCGCCCTCGGCGGCCTCGCCCGCCTCGATCGACGGGGGCGTCCAGTCGTCGGGCCCGGCGATCGGCGCGCGGCAGTGGATGCCGTACTGCTGCCCCTCGGCCGTGCGCGAGTAGTACCACCACGAGCCCTCACGGACGGGGACGCCCAGGTCGGTCTCTTGCACCCGGCCCTTGATCTCGTCGAAGACCGTCTGCCGCAGGTCGGCGAGGTGGGCCGTCTCGGCCTCGGTGTGCGCGTTCTCGGCCTCGAGGTGCGCGACGACCTCGGGGTCGTCCTTCGCGCGGAGCCACTCGTAGTCGTCGACGAAGTCGTGACCGTGGTGCGAGCGGGTGACGGGCTTCTGGGGGGCGCGGGGAGCAGGAACGGAGGCCATCACCCGAGCCTAACGGCGGCTCAGATCGAGCGGTCGCTCGCCGTGATGCCGCCGAAGGCCGGCACCTCGGGGTACTCGTCCGAGGCGACGTGGACGTCGGCCGGGTCGGGGGCCTCGCCTTCGCGTGCCTCGTCGATCGCCTGCTCGGGGGTGCCGGCCTTCTCGGCCGCCGACTCGGAATGCGTTCCGGGGACGGTGTACGTCGCGTCGACGTCGTGCCCGGCGGGGTCGGGCGCGGCCGACGCGCCGTCGCGGGGTGCCGTGGTGTCGGGAGTCGTGGTCTCGTCGCGGTCGCTCATCTCGGGGACGGTACCCGCGCCTCCTCGGCGACGACCGGCCGGGCCGTAGTCCGGCCCCGCCGTGGGTCGGTCCCGCCGTGGGTCGCCGTCCGACGCGGCGGGTCAGTCGTCGACCGGCAAGGCCGTGGTCGGCGCGGTCAACCCCTGGACGGTGGGGCCGAGGTGCGCCTCGCCGGGTTCGAGGTCGGAGATCGAGCGGCGGTCGGACCTGAGCCGTCGGACCGAGGCGTTGAGCCGGGCGTGCAGCTGCATGAGGTGCAGCCGGTAGCGCTCGGGGGCGTCGTCGCTGTCGTCGAGGAAGGTGTTGCAGGCGAGCGTCATCTCGTTGAGCACGGGCAGGGCCGACGAGCGGGGGCGGAGCGCTCGCCGAGCCCGCCGGATCTCGCCCCGGAGGGCCGAGATCGAATGACGCGCCTGCTCGTAGACGGGGTCGAGGGCGCGGGGGTTGGGGCTGAGCCTCGGCGCCACCCGGCGCAGCACGCGCCGGAAGTGGATCTCGGTGATCAGCTCGTTGAGGGCGGAGGCCTCGCGCCGCCGCGACTCGATCAGTCGCACGAGCAGGTTCGACGCGAACGCCGCCCCGGCGCCCACGAACGCACCCACGGTCACCGTCACGACGTCCCACCAGCTCATGCGCACACGCTACGGCGCACCACCGACAGACGGGCCGGGGGATCGACGGTCAGCGAGAGGCGTCGTCGAGCCGACCCATGAGCGACCAGACGGCGCGCGACAACTCGGGGTGCCAGAGGGCGATGGTGCGCAGGTAGCCGAGTTCGTCGGCGAGGCCGAGCCCCGTCGCGGTCGGTACGCCGTCGGTGCCGAGGGCGTCGGCCCGCAGCGAGATGACGACCTGTTCGTCGACGGTGGGCAGACCGGGGATGACGTCCCAGGGGTCCTCGCCGTTGCGGCAGCGCAGCTCGATGAGGGCGGAGAGCTCGTCGTGGGCCTCGGCTCGCAGCACCTCGAGGCTGCGACCGGCACCGCGGAACTCCGGCCCGGGGCGTCGCCTCCCGCTCGATCGTGCTTCGGACATGCCGACGAGCCTACGCGCGAGCCGCCGAGCCGTTCCCGGGGACGCGCCCCGCGCCTCCTGCCGTCGGTCCTCCGGGCGGGACGGCAGCCGATAGCCTGCCGTCATGCCGGTCTACCGCGTCTGCGTCGCCTACCTGTTGCGTGAACACGAGGGCCGCACGCAGGTGCTGCTGGGTCGCAAGAAGCGCGGACTCGGCACGGGGCGCTGGGTCGGCCTCGGCGGCAAGCTCGAGCCGGGCGAGGGGGTCGAGGAGGCGGTGGTCCGCGAGATCGCGGAGGAGAGCGGCGTCGAGGTGGTCGCGTCCGACCTCGACCGGCGGGGTGACCTGCTCTACCTCTTCCCGCACCGCGAGAGCTGGAGCCAGCGGTCGACGGTCTTCGTCGTCACCACGTGGCGCGGCGAACCGGCCGAGAGCGACGAGCTGGTGCCGCGGTGGTTCGACCTCGACGACCTGCCCCTGGACGAGATGTGGGACGACGCGTCGCACTGGCTGCCCGGCGTGCTCGCCGGGGGACAGGTCGCCCGGACGTTCGTGTTCGCGGCCGACCTCGCGACGGTGGCCTCCGACGCCCCTCTTCCTGCCGGACACGCCGGTCCCTGAGGCGTTCCGGCCGGGACGCGTGGCCCTCGCAGAGGGGGGCGCGGCGGCGGCGCGCCCCGCTTAGGGTCGGACCCGAGACGGATCTCGGGGGACACCCCCGCCGTCGGACGGATCTCACGGGGAGCGACATGACCAGCTACGACGGCCTCACCACCACCACGATGCGGCCCCTGGCCGGCACCGCCGGGGCGGCCCGTCACCTGACGCTGCCGCTGTGGCTGCCCGCGGTCGCCTGGGCCCTCGGCCTCGTCGCCGTCGTGGTCGGAGCGGCGTTCGGCGGCATCCTGCTGGCGCTCTCGAGCCTCGGCGTGGTCGCCCTCGTCGCGGGCATGGCCGCAACGGCCGCGCGGTGGCACCGCATCGAACGCTTCGCGGCGATCGAGCTGGCCGAGAGGCGTGCGTCGGCCGCCGAGGCCCGACTCGTCTGAGATCGGCACGTCACCGGCGCGGGGTCAGCGCCCGCGTCGAGTCCTGGTGCGGGACAGGCCCGCCCGCACGAAGAAGTCGACGACGCCCGTGAGCACGGCACCGACGACCGCGATCCAGGCGTAGCCGACGAAGCGCGCCGCGACGTCGGGACCACCCTGTGGTGCCAGCGTGACCGAGAGCACGTAGAGGGTTCCGGCCGCGACGAGCAGCAGGACGACGAGGGCGACGAGCAGACGGTGCAGGGTGTTCGTGGTCACGAGCGTCGAGGGTACCGCCTCAGCGCGCCGCGCCGCCGTCATGCCCGGGGTGCGCCGACCCGGCCCGGTCGCTCGGCACGACCCGCACGGGTCGCGTCGAGAGTTCGTCGTTCTCGAGCCCCCCGGGTGCGCCGAGGAACATGTCGCCCCGCTCGCCGGCATCGCCGAGATCGCCGCGTTCGTCCTCCGGGATCGTGTTGATCGTGCCCGTGTCCGTCGCCACGAGGCCGTGGCGGGCGAGCACCTCGTCGCGCTCGGCGATGAGGAACTCGCGGTTCGCGTTCTGGGCGTCGGCGAACATCGTGGTGCGCCCCGACACGATGCGGGCGATGCGGCGGTTCTCCCACCAGCGCTTGCCGACGATCATCAGCACGATGCCGAGTGCGGCGTAGCAGAGCATCATCGTCACGCCGCGGCCGTAGCCGGGGCCCACGCCGTAGAGCACGCGCTTGAGCATCTCGGTGATGCCGCTGCCGACCACGACGGCGTTGAGCCACGCGAACGGTTGGGGCATGAACCACGCGGGGTAGGCGGCGCCGGACGACGGCATGGACAGGAAGACGAAGACGATCATGGCGGGCAGGGCGACGAACCGTCCGACGAAGTAGCTGATGCCGTTGACCGCGAGGCCGATCGCGATGATCCAGGCCCAGGCGATGAAGAAGAGCGGCACGAAGTGCCCGTCGACGGCCCCGATCACCGGCCCCGCGAGCACGTTCGTCACGAGCGAGATCACGCCGCCCCCGACGCCGATCACCGTCATCCGGGTGCGGTGGCGCAGCGGGGCGCCCATCAGCCCGATGAACATCGCGACCATGTAGCCGCCGATGCACCACGAGAGCATCAGGTACATCGACACGGTGCCGTACTCGTCGTTCGCGGGCAGGGGGGCCAGGTCGGTGACGGTGGGCGTGACCCCCTGGGCCTCGAGCACGGGGGTGATCGTCGCCGGGATGAGGGCGGCGACCTGGTACTGGTGGGCGCTCGCGGTGTAGATCGTGGTGTCGGCCGGGTCGTAGGCCACGGCGACGTGACCGGCGAGCACGGCCTGCTCGGCCTCGTCGACGGAACCGTAGGCCCGGACGTCGATCACGCCGGGGCGGGCCTCGTCGAGCCCCGTCTGGAGGTCGGCGGCGGCCGACGACGATCCGACGACGGCCACGGGGACGTCGTGCGGATGGGGCGCGTGGAAGGCTGCGATGTAGCAGAGGCAGAAGCCGACGATGAAGAACAGCGGCAGCCAGAGCTGCAGGCCGATCAGCTGCAACGACGGGTGGAGGGTCGAGTACCAGCGGCGGTAACGACCGGGCTCGGGCTTCGCCGGGCCGCCCTCGGCGTCCGTGGTCGTCTGGTTCGTCGTGGTCGCCACGGTGCCGCGCCCTCCTGGTCTCTGTCGTCTTCTCGTCTCGCCGCCGGTGCCGCTCACGATACGCCGCGCGGGAGTCACGACCTCGTGCTCGTGAAGGCCGAGGTGTCCATGGCGAGCTCCTCGGCGTCGAGTCCGAGCAGCACCCGCCTCATGACCTCTTCGTCGAGGGCGCCGGCGTCCCGCTCGCGCAGCACCACCTCGCGTCGTTTGGCGAGCAGCTCGCGCCGGATGGAGCCGAGCGCCTGGGGCGCCGCACGACGGCGGGCGCGCTGGGCGGCGGTCGCCCCCGAGACGTCCCGTTCGTCGGCGTCGTCGAGGGCCGTGCGTTGCAGCGCCTCGTTCTGCCGCAGCAGTCGGGTCGTCGAGAGCTGCACGGCGCGCTCCGTGAGCTCGGGCCCCCACCGCTTCTCCCACTCGGCACGACGCTCGGCGACGTAGGCCATGGTCTCGTCGGTGCTGGTCGCGAACACCGCCAGCTCGGCGGCGAGGTCGCGGTCGCGTTGCGTGTCGTCGCGGACGCCGAGCGCCCGGATGACGACCGGCAGCGTGAGCCCCTGCAGCAGCAGGGTGCCGACCGTGACGATGAACGCGATGAGGAACATCGTGTCGCGCGCCGGCACGGGGATGGTCGACTCGGTGACCGCCGGGATCGACACGGCCGCGGCGAGGGTGACCACACCTCTCATGCCGGTCCACGAGATGACGCTCAGCTGTCGCCAGTCCATGCGGGGTTGCGGGTGGTAACGCACCGTCCGCAGCGCCGGAGCTCGCCGCAGCCGGCGGAGCGCGGGCACCCGGCGGAGCTTCCGCAGCACCGTCGAGAGGAAGAGGTACCGGCCGGCGCGGGCTGCGTAGTAGGTGCCGAACACGAAGACCGGTCGCACGAGGACGACCACGGCCAGGACGGCGAGCGCGACGCCGACGCTCTGTCCGAGGCCACGCTCGCTCTCACTGACGTCGATCACGACGGCCCGCAGCTGGAGGCCGATCAGCGCGAAGACGAAGCCCTCGAGCACGACGTCGGCGGCCGACCAGAACGGGCGCTCCTGCAGACGGGTCGCGTAGCCCGTGCGGGGTGAGTTGAAGCCCACGTAGAGCCCCGCGGCCACGACCGCGAGCACGCCCGAGCCGCTCAGCTCCTCGGCGGCGATGTAGGCGACGAACGGCAACAGCAGGCCGATGACGTTCTCGACCACGGGGTCGTCGATGCGCATCCGCACCCGGTGGGCGACGAAGCCGAGCGCGAGGCCCACCGCCACGCCCACGCCGATGGCGAGGCCGAAGATGCCGAGGTCGTCCCACAGCGTGAGGCTCGCACCGCCCACGATCGCCAGGAACACCTTCACCAGGGTGAGCGACGCGGCGTCGTTGATCAGGCTCTCGCCCGACAGCACGGTCATCACCTTGCGGGGCAGCCCGAGCTTGCGACCGATGGCGGCCGCCGACACGGCGTCGGGAGGCGCGACCACGGCCCCGACGAGGAGTGCGGCGGGCAGGGTCATGTCGGGGATCATCACGTAGGCGACGCCCCCGACGGCGAACGCCGTCACGATCACGGCGCCCACGCCCAGTCGGGCGATCTGCACCCGGCTCTCGCGGAAGTTCAGCAGGCTGACGTCGAGCGCGGCCGAGTAGAGCAGCGGCGGCAGGACCACGGTCAGGATGACCTCGGAGTCGATCTCGATGTCGGGCACGCCGGGGATCAGCGACACGAGCAGAGCGATGCCCACGGTGAGGAGCGGTGCGGGCAGACCCCGCCAGCGGGCGAAGGCGGTCACGACGAGCGACCCGGTCAAGATGATCAGCAGCTCGCCGAGTTCCATGTGAGCCGGGCTCCGTCCAGTCGTCGAGGGCAGCCATGCGATGTGCACCGACTGCAAAGTCCGATCCATCCTCCCAGGCACCCCCTAGGAGAACGTCGGGTGAACGGCCCCGGTCGGCCGTCCGACGGCCCGTAACATCGCTGCGTGACCGCACAGCCCCGGGCGACCGTCCCGGCCCCCGACCTCGTCCGCACCACCCGCTCGGGCGAGGTCCGCGGCGTGCGGGAGCGCGGCGTTCTCGCCTGGCGCGGCATCCCCTTCGCGGCACCACCCGTGGGGCGCCTCCGGTTCCGGGCCCCCGAGCCGCCCGCGGCGTGGACGGGCGTCCGCGACGCCGGCCGGTTCGGCCCCGCCGCCCCACAGGACCGCGTGCAGTTCGTCGGCGTCGACGCCACCACGCCCCTCAGCGAGGACTGCCTGACGGTCAACGTGATCACGCCGGACGGCACCGCGCCGGGTGACGCGCTGCCCGTGCTCGTGTTCGTCCACGGAGGCGCGTACAGCGTCGGGTCGTCGCGCGAGTTCCCGAGACAGGGCGAGACGCTCGTCCGCGAGGGCGGCATCGTCTACGTCAGCCTCAACTACCGGCTGGGCGCCTTCGGCTACCTCGACTTCAGCCACTGGGCGACCCCGGAGCGCCCGTTCGACAGCAACCTCGGGCTGCGCGACCAGGTCGCCGCCCTCGAATGGGTCCGCGACAACGTCGCCGCGTTCGGCGGCGACCCCGACCGCGTGACCGTGTCGGGCGAGAGCTCGGGTGGCAACGCCGTGACGACCCTCATGACGGTGCCGCGCGCTCGCGGACTCTTCCGCGGGGTCGTCGCGCAGAGCGCACCGCCGAACGCGATCTACCCGCCGGACGTGACGCAGCGCTGGGCGGGGGAGTTCCTCGAGCTGCTGGCGCACGACCTGGACGACGACGACCTCGAGGCCACGAGCGTCGACGACGCGGCGACGATGCTCGCCGAGGCGCCGACGACCGCGATCGTCCGGGCGGCCAGTCGACTGCAGCTGCGCATCCCCGACGAGGACCCCGGCACGATCTGCTTCAGCCCGGTCATCGACGGCGACTTCCTGCCCGAACGCCCGCTCGACGCCTTCAAGGCGGGACGCGCCCACCCGGTGCCGTTGATCATCGGCACGAACGACCGCGAGGGGTCGGTGTTCACCGGGCGCCGAGACATCCTCGCCACGACCAAGCCGCGCATCCGGGCCATCTTCGCCGCGACCGAGAAGAAGGCGCGGAAGGCGATCAAGAAGCACTACCCGGGGCTTCCCGCCCGCCCTGCCGCCCTCGACTTCGGCGGCGACTACGCGTTCTGGTTCCCGAGCGTCAAGGTCGCCGAGCGGCACGCGCTGCACCAGCCGGTCCGGTTCTACCGGTTCGACGCGACGACCCGCATCCTGCGCACGGCCGGGGTCGACGCGTTCCACGGTCTCGAGCTCTGGGCGATCTACGACCGCATGGGCTCCGCGTTCGGGTGGGCGATGAGCCTTCTGGGCGGCCGCCGGGCCTTCCTGCGCACGGCCGCGCGGACGCGCTCGCGTTGGCTCGAGTTCGTCCGCACGGGGGCGGTCGCCGACTGGCCGACCTACGACCCGCACCGGAGGCGCACCCTCATCATCGACGCCCGCGACCGTGTCGAGCACGACCCGCGGGGCGAACGGCGACGGGCCTGGCAGGACTTCGTGCCGCACGTCTGAGGCGTGCCCACGGCCGTGCGACAGCCTGCGTCACCCACCGTTCACCGGGATGTACCCCGCAGGTCACCGCCGAGTTGACCCGCGTCCACCCAGCTGTGACACTCAGGCCGGTGGACATCACACTCATCGTCGTCCTGGTCATCGCACTGGCACTCTTCTTCGACTTCACGAACGGGTTCCACGACACGGCCAACGCCATGGCGACCCCGATCGCGACCGGAGCGATGAAGCCCAAGGTCGCCGTCACGGTGGCCGCGATCCTCAACCTGGTCGGGGCCTTCCTCAGCACCGAGGTCGCCAAGACCGTCTCGGGCGGCATCATCCGCGAAGGCGACGGCGGGGTGCAGATCACCCCCGAGATGATCTTCGCCGGCCTCATCGGCGCCGTCGTCTGGAACATGTTCACGTGGCTGCGCGGATTGCCGTCGAGCTCGTCGCACGCCCTGTTCGGCGGGTTGATCGGTGCGGCGATCGTCGGTGCCGGCATGGGGTCGGTGGACTTCGGCGTCGTGCTGTCGAAGGTCGTGCTGCCCGCCCTGCTCGCCCCGTTGATCGCCGGCGTCGTCGGGTACACCGCCACGCGCCTCGCCTACACGATCACCCGACGCCGTGACGACAAGAGCGAGCGGGGCGGCTTCCGCTACGGCCAGATCTTCACGTCGTCGTTGGTCGCCCTGGCGCACGGAACGAACGACGCGCAGAAGACCATGGGCGTCATCACGCTCACGCTCATCGCCGGCGGGCTGCTCACGCCCGACTCCGGCCCGCCCTTCTGGGTCGTCGTGGTCTGCGCCTTCGCCATCGCGCTGGGCACGTACACGGGCGGCTGGCGCATCATCCAGACCATGGGCGGCGGCCTCACCGAGGTCAAGCCCACGCAGGGCTTCTCGGCCGAGGCGTCGACGACCGCGACCGTTCTGGCCTCGAGCCACCTGGGCTTCGCGCTGTCGACGACGCAGGTCGCGAGCGGGTCGATCATCGGAGCCGGCCTCGGACGCCGCGGCTCGAAGATCCAGTGGGGCACGGCCGGCAAGATCGTCATCGCCTGGTTCATCACGCTCCCCGCCTCGGCGGCCGTCGGTGCCGTCGCGGCCCTCATCGCCACCCTCGGCGTCACGGGACTCGTGATCGACGCGGCCGTCGGCGCCGTCGTCATCGCCGGCATCTTCGTCCTCTCCCGCCGTCGGCCGCACGACCAGGGCTCGGCCATCGAGGTCGACGTCGCAGCCACCTCGGTGCTCTCGCGTCGCCGGGCCCGGCGGGCCGTCCGCAAGGGCCGCGTCGACACCCCGGCGTCCGGCGTCGAGGCCCCCTTCGTCCGCATGGACGACCCACCCGAGCCCGTCGCCGCCCCGCGCAGCACGGTGCCGACCGACGACGAGGTGCGCTGATGATCGACTGGTCCGCCTTCGTCGTGGTGGCGCTCGTCGCGCTCTTCTCCGCCGCCGCGCTCGTGTCGCTCTACTCGTTCGGCCTGCGCCTCCTGACGGTCGAGGGCCGGACCCCCGTGCGCACCGCCGCCGGCTACGCCTGCTTCGTGGTCTGCGCCCTCGGCGTGCTGTACGGCATCTACCTGATCGTCCCGGGCTTCCACCGCTGACCCGGCACCCCTCGGGTCGCCTCGTCCCCAGGGGCGGGATCGTCCCGGGCGGCCGAGCCGCGCCTCCCCGGGAGGGACCCGTCCGCCGTCCCGCCGGTAGGGTCGACGGAAGCGTCCGGTCGACGACGACCGGGCCCCGACTGACGACGGAGGCTCACCACACGTGACGACCGAGACAGCAGCACCGACCCGCACCGAGACCGATTCGCTGGGCAGCCGAGAGGTCCCCGCCGACGTCTACTGGGGCATCCACACCGCCCGGGCGCTCGAGAACTTCCCGATCTCGCAGCGGCCGATCTCGGTCTACCCCGACCTCGTCACGGCCCTCGCGCTGGTGAAGCAGGCGGCGGCCCGCGCCAACGTCGAGATCGGCGTGCTCGACCCGGTCAAGGCCGAGGCCATCGAACGCGCCTGCGAAGAGATCCGCGGGGGCGCCCTGCACGACCAGTTCGCCGTGGGGGTCATCCAGGGCGGCGCCGGCACGTCGACGAACATGAACAGCAACGAGGTCATCGCCAACCGCGCCCTCGAGCTGCTCGGCCACGCCAAGGGCGACTACCGCCACCTCCACCCGATCGACGACGTCAACCGCAGCCAGAGCACCAACGACACCTATCCCACCTCGATCAAGATCGCGATGGTGCTCACCCTGCGCCGCCTCCTCGTCGAACTCGACCTGCTCGCCGACTCGTTCGCCGCCAAGGGCGCCGAGTTCCACGACGTGCTCAAGGTCGGCCGCACCCAGCTGCAGGACGCCGTGCCGATGACCCTCGGCCAGGAGTTCACGGGCTTCGCGCACACCCTGGCCGAAGACGTCCAGCGACTGCGCGACGTGGTGCCGCTGCTCGGCGAGATCAACCTCGGTGCCACGGCCATCGGCACGGGAATCACGGCCGACCCGCTCTACGCCGACGCCGTCCGCCGCCACCTCAGCACGCTCTCGGGCATGGACCTCGTCACGGCCCCCGACCTCATCGAGGCGACGAGCGACACGGGCGTCTTCATGACGTTGAGCGGCGCCCTGAAACGCAGCGCGATCAAGCTGTCCAAGATCTGCAACGACCTGCGACTGCTGTCGTCGGGCCCGCAGGCGGGCATCAGCGAGATCACGCTGCCGCCGCGCCAGGCCGGGTCGTCGATCATGCCGGGCAAGGTGAACCCGGTGATCCCCGAGGTGGTCAACCAGGTCGCGTTCTCGGTGGCCGGGGCCGACGTGACGGTCACGATGGCCGCCGAGGCCGGGCAGCTGCAGCTCAACGCGTTCGAGCCCGTCATCACCCACTCGGTCATGCAGAGCCTGCAGTGGATGACCTACGCCTGCCAGACGTTGCGGATCAACTGCGTCGACGGCATCGAGGCGAACCGCGCCCGCCTGACCCAGCAGGTCGAGACGAACGTCGGCAGCGTCACGGCGCTCACGCCCTACATCGGTTACACGGCGGCCGCGGCGATCGCGCACACCGCGCTGACGACGAACGCGGCGATCGCGCCGCTCGTCGTCGCGGCCGGCCTGATGACCGACGAGCAGGTGCGTAAGGTGCTGTCGCCCGCCCGCCTCTCGGGACTCGCGCCGATCACCAGCGCGATCACCGTCATCGACGTCGAGGACCCCGCCGCGGCGGTGGCCCGGGCCGCCAACACGACGGGCGCGCGCAACCCGGGCGACGAGACCGCCGGCTGACGCGACCACGGGCAGGAGGCGCGGCGCCGGTCGACCGGCACCGCGCCTCCTGAGGGTCCGCGCCTCTAAGGCGTCGACGGGGCGTGGGTGCTCGGGTCGACCTGGTCGGCTCGCTGCGCGGCCTGGGGCCGCTCGTCGGCCGGCCGGTCTCGGTCGCCCCGCAGGTGGACGCGCCGCAGTTCGTCCGGCTCGAGCACGCCGCCGTTCTCGCGCAGGGCTCGCTCGCGGATCGCCCGGCCCACCCGGACGTCCCAGGCGAGGTTCCGCGCCAGGATGTGGTTGCGCGCGGTGTCACGGAGCGGCAGGGGGATGACCTCCTCGGCCTGCACCCCCCGACGCAGCTGGCGCATGCGCAGGATCTCGCTGTCGAGCTCGCCGCCGATCACGAGCACGAAGTTGCTGATGTACGCGTAGAGCAACACGACCACGACACCGCCCACCCAGCCGTAGAAGCGGTCGTAGTTCGACACCGTCGCGACGTAGACCGCGAAGCCCACCGTCGCGATCGCCCAGCCGCCGAGGGCGACCATGGCTCCGTACGACACCCAGCGCAGGCGCGGTGGTCGCACGTTGGGCGTGAAGAAATAGAGCATCGCGACCGAGAGGACGGCCAGGACCACGAGCACGGGCCACTTGACGACGTTGTAGAGGTCGGTCCACGGTCGGCCGATGCCGAAGCGGGCGGCGACCGCGTCGCTCAGCGTGGGCGTCACGAGCAGGATGACCGCGATGACGGCGAATGACACCATCAGCACGAGCGTGACGATCATCATGTGGCCGCGGAACTTCCAGATGCGGCGCCCCTCCTCGACCTCGTAGGCGGTGTTCATCGCCCGACCGAACGCCGTCGTGTAGGCCGACAACGACCACAGGGTGAGCCAGAGGCCGATGCCGAACGCGACGCCGGGGTTCGACAGGCTGAGCATCTGCTCGAGCGGCCAGCGCAGGGTCTCGATCGCGTCGGGGCTCAGGACGTACCGGGCCACCGAGAGGATCTCGTCCACGGCGTCGCCGTCGTCGACGAACAGGGCGACCCCCGAGACGAGCGCGAGCGCGCCGGGCACCAGGGCGAGCATCGAGAAGAAGGTGAGCGACCCGGCGGCGTCGATGGTGCGGTGGCGCAGGAAATCGTGCCAGACCCGCATGATCACGTACCGGAACAGCGACGGGTCCTCGGGCAGGGAACGCGTCGGGGCCATCCTGCGAGATTACCGGGCGGTCCGGGACGTCGCGGCCCGTCACGCGGTCCGTCCCGCCCCCCGTCCCGCACCCCGCGCCGACCCCGGCGTCAGCCCGTAGGGTCGGGGGATGACCTGGTCCGATCCCCGCGGCGTCGGACACGACGCGTACGGACGCCCGCTGACGCCCTACGCCGATCCCTCCGCCGTCACCCCGGCGGCGGGCCCCACCTGGTCGGTCCAGGGTCCGGCGGCCAACCCCGAGCCGGTCTGGTACCCCGTGCAGCCGGTCTTCGTGCAGCCGACCCCGCACCGCCGGGTCGCGAGTGCCGTGGCGCTCGCCGTGGGGTTCACGGTGATCGGCACGTTCGCCCTGGCCGTCGGCCTGTACTTCCTGGTCTTCGTGCAGCCCGGGGTGCTGTTGGCCGGCAGCCTGCTCGCCTTCGTCCCGTTGACGATCGTGCTGCTCGGCATCTGGTTGGTCGACCGGTGGGAGCCCGAACCACGGGTGGCCCTGCTGTTCGCGTTCCTCTGGGGCGCGGCGGTCGCCGTGGGAACGGCGCTGATCGTCGACTACGCCCTCGAGACGGCTCGGGCCGTGCTCGGCGTCAGGTCCGGCGAGCTGGGGGACGTCCTCGGGGCGGTCGTCCAGGCGCCGCTCGTCGAGGAGGGGGCGAAGGGGCTCGGGGTGCTGCTCGTCCTGTGGATCTTCCGACGGCACTTCGACGGCCCGGTCGACGGGATCGTCTACGCGGCCACGGTGGCGGCGGGCTTCGCCTTCGTCGAGAACATTCAGTACTTCGCCCTGCAGGTCGGAGAAGACCTCGCGACGGGCAGCCAGGGTCTCGCCTACGTCTTCTTCGTGCGCGCCCTGATGTCGCCGTTCGCGCACGTGATGTACACGGCCTGCACCGGCTTCGCCCTCGGTCTCGCGGCACGTCGGACCGGCCCCTACGGCGCGATCGGCTGGTTCTTCGTCGGCCTCGTCCCCGCGGCGGGACTGCACGCGCTGTGGAACGGTGCCCTGTTCGTGGTCGGCGACGGCTTCTTCGTCTACTACCTGCTCGTGCAGGTGCCGATCTTCGTGGCCATGGTGCTGCTCGTGGTGTTCCTGCGCCGCAACGAGCGGAGGGTCACCCACGACCGGCTCGCCGAGTACGCCGCGGTGGGTTGGTTCAGCGCCGACGAGGTCGGCATGCTCTCGTCGAGCGCCGGTCGTCGCCGCGCGAGGTCGTGGGCCGCGTCCCGGGGTATCCGACCCGCCATGAAGGTCTTCATCTCGAACGCCACGCGCCTGGCCTTCACCCGCCAGCGACTGGTGAAGGGCCGCCGCGCGCTCGACGAGGCGGTGCAGCGCGACGAGGCCGAACTGCTCTCCGCCCTCACCGCGAGCCGTGTCGCCCTGCAGGCTCCGCCCACGGCCTTCGTCGGGTACCCGCAGCACCCGGGGTGGCCGCCGCAGGTGCCGCAGCATCCCGGGTCGCCGCAGTCCGGCCCCGGCTGGTGACGCGCGCCGCCGCGAAGCCTCCCACCTCGGGTGCGGTCGCCGCGACGACTGCCATCGCCGACTCGGGTCAGGGAGTCGGCGCCTCGGCGTCGTAGCGTCCGAAGGCAGGGGTCAGCCGGGCCACGAGCGCGACGAGCGCCACGACGAGCAGCCCGCCGAGCAGGGGCGGCCAGAAGACGGCGATGCCCGCGACGAGTCCGACGAACAGGTCGCCCACCCGGGGCCCGCCCGTGACGACCACGATGAAGATGCCCTGCAGGCGGCCCCGCATGGCGTCGGGCGCGGCCGACTGCAGGATGGTCGACCGGAAGATCGAGCTGACGTTGTCGCTCGCACCCGCTCCGGCCAGCGCGATCGCCGCCCCGCCGAGGGCGGCCAGGTTCGCCTGGTCGAGTCCCGCCGTGACGTCGCCGCCGTGGGCCGGTGTCACGAGCAACACGACGCCGAACGAGGCGATGCAGAGCCCGTAGGCGGTGATCGCCCATCGCACGGCCACGCCCTGACGGCGCACGTGGCCGAGGCGTCCCGAGAAGACGCTGCTCAGCAGTGCCCCCACCGCGAACGAGGCGGAGAGGACGCCGACCGTCACCGCGCCTCCTCCGATCACGAGCGTGCCGACCACCGGGTAGAGCACGCGGGGCATGCCGAAGGTCATCGCCACGATGTCCATGACGAAGGTCGTCCGGATGTTCGGCGACCGTTTCAGGAACGCCAGACCGAAGCGCAGCGACTCGAGCCCCGGGCGCTGGGTCTCGCCCTCGGGTCGGATCGGGGGCAGTGTGACGATCCCGAGGAACGCCGTCGAGAACAGCACGACGTCGACCGTGTACGTCAGCGGGAACCCCACGCCCGCGACCAGCACGCCGGCCAGCGCGGGCCCGACGGTCAGCATCAGGCCCATGCTGATGCCGCTCAGAGCGGAGGCGGCCGGCAACAGCTCGCGGGGCAGGAGGCGCGGCACGATCGAGGCGCGCGAGGTCGCGATCATCGTGCCCGCCACGGCGTTGACCGTGGTCAGCAGATAGAGCAGCCACACCTCGTGCAGTCCGAGGTAGGCGTGCAGCGCGATGGCCGCGGTCGAGAGCCAGGCGAAGACGGCGGCGACCAGCGCGACCTTCCGCCGGTCGAAGGCGTCGGCGAGCATGCCGCCGTAGAGACCGGCCAGGATCATCGGCACGAGCGAGACGACGCCGACCAGGGCGACCGCGAAGGTCGAGCGGGTGATCTCGAAGATCTCGAGGCCGACGGCGACGAGCGTGAGCTGCGTCCCGATGCCGCTGATGGCGCTGCCCGCGAACAGCCGGGCGAAGGCGGGGCTGGTGCGGAGCGGGGTGACGTCGACGAACAACGGGCGACGGGCCGGCGGCGCAGAGCGGGGCGACGGCGGTGACGGAGGCGGGGTGGCGGACAAGCTGCCATTCTTGCCGATCGTGCAGATTCCCGCAGGCCCGGGTGGCGCGGCCCGTGCGGCGCGACCCGCGCGACCGGCGCGACCCGGTCCGGGCCGGCTCTCGGCCGATTTGGCGGCGCGACACCACGGGAGTAGCGTCCATGTGTTCGCATCGATGACTTGTTCTCGGTGCGAACGTGGGTCGGCTTCTCGAGCCTCGCAGGGAGGACGCGAGCGGCCGACCCGCCCCTCGGCGGGGTGGTTGGATGGTCGGCATGACTCACGACCCCCAGACCAAGCCCGAGATCGACGCCCCCACCGGCCCCGCCCCCACCGAGCTGAAGATCACCGACGTCACCGTCGGCGACGGAGCCGAGGCGCAGTCCGGCTCGACCGTAAACGTCCACTACCTCGGCGTCGAGCACGACTCCGGCGAAGAGTTCGACTCGTCGTGGAGCCGCGGCGAGGCCATCAACTTCCCGCTGCAGGCCCTGGTCCGCGGCTGGCAGGAGGGCATCCCCGGCATGAAGGTCGGCGGACGCCGCGAGCTCGTCGTGCCGCCCCACCTGGCCTACGGCCCCGCCGGTGGCGGCCACCCGCTCTCGGGCAAGACGCTGATCTTCGTCATCGACCTGCTCGGCGTCAGCTGATGACGGTCGCCCCCTCGGTCGGCCTCAACGACGGGCGCACGCTGCCCCAGCTCGGCCTCGGCACCTACGGACTGAACGGCGACGAGGGCACGGCACAGGTCGTCACGGCGATCTCGTCGGGCTACCGTCTGCTCGACACGGCGCTGAACTACGGCAACGAGGCGGCCGTCGGGGCGGCGATCCGTCAGAGCGACGTGTCCCGCGACGACCTGGTCGTCACGACGAAGCTGCCCGGTCGGCACCACGGGTACGACGAGACCCTGGCGAGCTTCGACGAGAGCCGGGCGAACCTCGGCCTCGACTTCGTCGACCTGTACCTGATCCACTGGCCGCTGCCGCGGATCGACAAGTACGTCGAGACGTTCAAGGCCTTCGTCCGGCTGCAGGAGGACGGGCTCGTCGGCTCGATCGGCGTCTCGAACTTCACGGCCGAGCATCTGCAGCGCGTCGCCGACGAGACGGGCGTGGTGCCCGCGGTCAACCAGATCGAGCTGCACCCGTACTTCCCGCAGGCCGAGTTGCGCGCCGTGCACGAGAGCATGGGCATCGTCACCGAGAGCTGGAGCCCACTCGCGAAGCAGAGCGAAATCCTGAGCGAGGCACGCGTCACCGCGATCGCGGAGGCCCACGGCAAGACGCCCACCCAGGTCGTCCTCCGCTGGCACGTGCAGCTCGGCGCGGTCCCCGTGCCGAAGTCGGCCGACGCCGGTCGTCAGCGCGAGAACCTCGACGTCTTCGACTTCGAGCTCACGCCCGACGAGGTCGAGTCGATCAGCGGCCTCGAGCGCGGTCGGCTGTGGGACGGCGACCCGCTGACACACGAGGAGTTCTAGGCCCGGCTCCGACGCGACCACCCCAGGAGGCGCGCTCGTCCCCTCGAGGACGGGCGCGCCTCCTGCGTCCTCGGACCGATTCCGGGCTCGCCGTCGGTGGCCGGAAGCTAGACTGGCGTGCCGACTTTTCCCGAAGGGTACGAACACCTGTTGTCATCCGAGATCGACCGCGAACGCGCCTATGTGGGCACCCTCTACGAACGCCTCGACGAGCTGAAGGCCGACGCCCGCGTCCGCCTCGAGCGGACCCGCCGCGAGACCGTCGGCGGCAACCACCAGAGCCGCAGCGAGCGCGACGCCTACGCGCGGCTGTACGAAGACACCATCGTCCAGCTGGGCTCGGTCGACGAGCGGCTCGCGTTCGGTCGCCTCGAACTCGAGACGCCCGACCTGCTCGGTCAGACCGGCGACGTCGACCGTCCGGCCGAGCCCGGCGAGGGCGGACGCTACCGCTACATCGGCCGCATCGGCCTGCGTGACGAGGCCCACCACCCGATCCTGCTCGACTGGCGCGTGCCCGGGGCCAGCGCCTTCTACCAGGCGACCGCCGCGACGCCCATGGGGGCCCGCGCCCGTCGCCACCTGACCCTCGAGGGTCGCACCGTCACCCGTCTCGAGGACGAGGTGTTCGACCCCGACCTGCTCGACCGCGACGACGTGCAGTTGCAGGGCGAGGGGGCGCTCATGGCCGCGCTGACCGCGCAGCGCACCGGCCGCATGACCGACATCGTCGCCACGATCCAGGGCGAACAAGACCGCATCATCCGTTCGCAGCTCGACGGCGTGCTCGTCGTCCAGGGCGGCCCCGGCACGGGCAAGACGGCCGTGGCTCTGCACCGGGCCGCGTACCTGCTCTACTCGCACCGCGACCGGCTGAAGGGCTCGGGCGTGCTCGTCGTCGGGCCGTCGCGGTCGTTCCTGCGCTACATCGAACAGGTGCTGCCCTCGCTCGGCGAGAGCGGCGTCGTCCTGTCGAGTCTCGGCGGCCTGTACCCGGGCGTCGAGGCCCAGACCGACGACGCGCCCGACGTCGCCGCGCTCAAGGGGTCCGCCGAGATGGCCGAGCTGATGCGTCGCGCGGTCCGGTCGCGGCAGATCCGCCCGGCCGAGCCGACGACCATCGACATCAACGGCGAACGCCTCGTGGTGCGCCCCGAGCTCGTCGGCGAGGCCATGCGCAAGGCCCAAGAGCGCGGCAAACCCCACAACGTGGCCCGGGTCACCTTCAACAAGGCGGCCCTCTCGGCCCTGACGCGCCAGCTGGTCGACCAGATGCGCGAGCACGGCACGACGGTCGACGAGTCCGACGAGGCCGTCCTGCGAGAAGACATCCGGCAGTCCTACGACGTGCGCGTGCTGCTCAACACCGCCTGGCTGCCGCTCAGCGCCGAGAAGCTCGTCGAAGACCTGTACGCCCGGCCGAACTGGCTCGCCTCGATCACCCCGCGCTGGACGCCCGAGCAACGCGCCCTCCTGCGGCGCGAACGCGGGGCGGGCTTCACGGTCTCCGACGTGCCGCTGCTCGACGAGGCCGCCGAGTTGCTCGGCGAGTTCCAGTCCGGCGTCGACCCCGAGCGCCTGGCCCGCAAGGCCCAGCGCAAGCGCGACATCGAGAACGCCGAGCGCGCCATCGAGAACATGGGCGTCGAGGGCATGGTCAGCGCCGAGCAGATCGCCGGGGGCTTCGCCGAGCGCGCGGCGTCGATGACGACCGCCGAGCGGGCCGCGGGGGACCGCACCTGGGCCTTCGGCCACGTGGTGGTCGACGAGGCACAAGAACTGTCGCCCATGCAGTGGCGCCTGCTGTCACGGCGCTGCCCGCTGCGGTCGTTCACCGTCGTCGGCGACATCGCCCAGGCGTCGAGCCCGGCGTCGGCGACCTCGTGGGACCGCGCCCTCCAGGCCCTGCTCGGCCGTCGTCGAGGCGGCGGCGCACAGGGCACTTCGGCTCCGTGGCGGCTCGAAGAGCTCACCGTCAACTACCGGACGCCGGCGCAGATCGTGACCTACGCCGAGGACGTCGCGACGGCGACCGGGCTGCGGATCACCCCGAGCCGGTCGGTGCGGTCGAGCGAGTGGCCGGTGCGCGAGGTGACCGGCGCCTCCTCGAAGGACGACTTCGTGCGCGCCACCGTCGAGGCCGTCCGTGCCGACCGGGAGATCGACTCCGAGGGCACGCTCGCGGTGATCGCCCCCGAGCAGGCCGTCCAGGCGCTGGTCGAGGTGCTGTCGGCCGAGTTCGACGGCCTCGTGGCTGCCGGCACGGCGTCGTTGACCAAGCCGATCTCGGTGCTGAGCCCGACGACGTCGAAGGGGCTCGAGTTCGACTCGGTCGTCGTGGTCGACCCCGAGCGGGTGCGACAGTCCAGCCGACGCGGCAACGCCAGCCTCTACGTGGCGATGACCCGGCCCACGCAACGCCTCACGGTCGTCTCGTAGGCCGGGTCGCGGGGTCGGGTCGGCCGGGTCGGCCCGACGCCGGCTCGCCCGACGCCGGCTCGCCCCGCGCCGGCTCTTCCCCGCAGCGGCTCGCCCCGAGCCGGCATCAGACCCCGGCCACCCCGAACTCGAGGTCGAGGGCCGCCAGCTCGCGGTCGAACCGCGCCCGCAGCGCCTCCTTCTCGGCGCCGGGCAGCCAGCTGGCGTCGACGCCGGCGTAGGCCATCGAGCGCACCTGGTCGGCGGTGGCCCCGATCTGCTCGTGCACGATGCGGTACTCGGCGGCGAGGCTCGTCGGGAACATCCCCGGGTCGTCGGACGCGGGCACGACGTTCAGGCCCGCGTCGAGCATGGCCTCGATGGAGGCGCGGCGCCAGGGACGCCACGACCGTCGCGAGGTCGTCGACACGACGGTGAACGCCACCTGCTCGTCGCGCACGCGCGCGACGACCTCGTCGTCCTCGAGCACGTAGTACCCGTGGTCGATGCGGTCGCAGCCGAGCTGGTCGAGGCAGGTGATCGTGTTGACCGCCGTGGGGGAGTGCTCGGACGAGTGGGCTGTGCGGCCGAGCCCGGCCTCGCCGGCCAGGCGGTAGGCGTCCACGAACCGCTCGGGCGGGCCCGAGGTCTCGAGGTTGTCGAGGCCGATGCCCGCGACGTACTCGTGAGGGTGCTCGACGACCTGCTGCACGAGGGCGAGCGCGTGCTCGCCCGACTTGCTGCGGTCGATGCCCTGGATCATCCGGCCGGTCATGCCGAAGTCGCGCTCCGCCATCCGGATGCCCTCGGCGTACGCCTCGACGGACCCGGCGTAGCCGAGCGACTCGAGGTGCGGCGGCACGGCGTCGAAGAACAGCTCGAGGTGACGGGTCCCGCTGGTGCGGTGCGCCTCCTCGAAGGCCTCGTAGACGATCCGCGTGAGGTCGTCCGCGTCGCGCAGCACCTCGACGACCCAGTTCGACGCCTGGAACAGCGAGTACGACACCTCGGGCTCGTCGGTGCTGCGCCCCTGCGGCACGGGGATGCGCGTGTCGCGGTAGAGCGCCGGGTCGGGCGGCAGCGAGTTGATGTCGGCGAAGATCCGCTCGGGCTCGTCGGGCAGCTCGAGCCCCTCGCGGCGGGCGAGCTCGGCGAAGGTGCTCGCCCGGACGGTGCCGATCAGGTGGCAGTGCAGGTCGACCTTGGGCATGCGGTCCAGGTAGGCCGGGGGCAGGGTGGTGCTCATCAGCGCGAGGTCACCTCACGGGCGAAGCGGTCGACCCAGTCCGAGCGGGTGGGGACGAGTTCGGTCGGGTCGAGGGTCGAGTAGCCCGCGGCGACCGGGTCGGCGGCGATGTCACCCACGACGGCCTCGATCGTGTCGGGCACCGTGGCGCCCGGGTTGACGGGCAGGTCGCCGACGATCTCGGCGGACGAGGTCTGCGCCTCGACCGAGAGCAGGTAGTCGACGAACTGGTTCGCGCCGTCGACGTTCTCGGCACCGGTCGGGATCATCGCGCGGTTGGTGGCCATGTAACGGCCCATGGCCGGCGCCGTCCAGGCGATCGGCTCGCCGGACTCGACGAGGTCGGTCGCGAATCCGCTCAGCGAGTCGGCGGCGACGATCTCGCCCTGCGTCAGCAGGTTGGTCACCTCGGTGGACGAGCTGTAGAACTGCAGCACGCCGGGGGCCCACTCGCCGAGCTGGTCGAGGGCCGCGTCGATGTCGTAGGGGCCGTCGCCGTACTCGTCGGCGACGCCCGAGACCATCAGCTGGCCGGCCGTCACCGAGATGTCCGGCAGGGCGACCTTGCCCGAGACGCCCTTCTCGCCGTAGAGGCTCCACTGCGCGGCCTCGTCGGCGGTCAGTTCGTCGGTGGAGTACATCGTGCCGTTGAGCTGGTAGCTGTAGGCCGGGCCGAGGTAGGAGTCCTCTTTGGCGAAGTCGGCGATCTCGTCGAGCGACGGCACGGCCGAGGCGTCCACCTGCTGGAAGAGGTCGTCCTCCTGGCCGAGGGCCGCGTAGTAGTCCGAGATCAGCATGACGTCGACGTCGGGCTGCCCGCCCGCGACCTGCAGCTGCGACAGGCGGTCCGAGTTCGAGCCGGTGTCGACGACGACCTCGATGCCGGTCTTCTCGGTGAATGGGTCGATGACGGCTTCCTGGAACTCCTCGACGCCGAACGGGAACGTGCTCACGGTGATCGTGTCGGCGTCGGGCTCGCCGCCGCCGTCGGCCGAGCAGCCGGCGAGCACGAGGGTCGTCGCGGCGACGCCGGCGACGATCGCCAGGCGGGTGCGGAGGGTGGGGGTCATGGTCGTGTCCTTTCGGGGCGGTCTCGGCGAGACCGGGCGGTGTGGAACGCGGGTGGGTGGGTCCGGTGGAGGCGGGTCACGAGGAGGCGCGCGCGGCTCCGCGCACCGGGCGGATCAGTCGGCGAGGGCCACGAGCCGCGAGGCCGGCGCCGTGACGGTCACCCGGTCGCCGATCGCGACCGTCTCGGAGCCCGTGCTGCGGACGTCCGACAGCAGTCGCACCTCCGCCCCCGCGGCGTCGACGGCGTTCACGGTGACGAGCAGGTCGACCCCGCGGTACGCGACGTCGCTGACGACCCCGGCGAGGTGCAGGCCGTCGTGCGCCGCGCCTCCTGCGGAGGTCTCGGGCGTGACCCCGAGGTGCTCGGGGCGGATCGCGAGCAGGGTGCCGTCGGTTGCCGTGACGAAGTTCTCGTAGCCGAGGAAGTCGGCGACGAAGCGGTTCGCCGGGTTCGGGAACACGTGCTGCGGCGAACCCTGCTGCATGATCCGCCCGGCGCGCATGAGCACCATGTCGTCGCTCATCTCGAGTGCTTCGTCCTGGTCGTGCGTGACGAGCACGACGGTGAGGCCCGTCTCTCCCTGGATGCGGCGGATCTCGGCGCGCATCTGTACGCGCAGGCGAGCATCGAGGTTCGACAGCGGCTCGTCGAGCAGCAGCAGCTTCGGGCGGATGGCGATGGCGCGGGCCAGGGCGACGCGTTGTTGTTGGCCGCCCGAGAGCTTCTTCGGCTTGCTGCCGGCGAGGTGGGCCAGACCGACCAGGTCGAGGGTCTCCATCACGCGACGGCGGCGCTCGGCGGTGTCGACGCCGCGCAGCTTCAGGCCGTAGCCGACGTTGTCGGCGACGCTGAGGTGCGGGAAGAGCGCGTACGACTGGAACACCATGCCCAGGTCGCGCTTCTCGGGCGGCGTGCGCGTGCTGTCGACGCCGGCGATGCGGATCGTGCCCGACGTCGGGGCGGCGTAGCCGGCGAGCATGCGCAGGCTCGTCGTCTTGCCGCAGCCGCTCGGGCCGAGCAGCGTGGTGAGCTTGCCCTCGGCGATGGACAGGTCGATCGAGTCGACGGCGGTGAAGTCCCCGAAGACCTGGCTGACGGCGACGAATTCTGCTGCGGTGCTCATCTGTTGATGCCTCCGAAGATCTTGGCGAAGCCGACGGTGCGTTCGGCGATGACGGCGATGACGACGGTCCCCGCGAGGATGAGCGTGGCCATCGCCGCGACCATGGGGTCGTAGCTCTGCTGCACGTAGTCGAGCATCGTGACGGGCAGGGTGCGGAAGTCGCGGCTCTGCAGCAGCAGCGACAAGGGGACGTTGTTGAACGAGGTGACGAAGCTGAGCAGCGCCGCCGAGAAGATGCCGGGGCGCAACAGGGGCAGGGTCACCGTGAAGAAGGCCCGGAGGGGCGAGGCGCCGAGCCCGCGGGCGGCCTCCTCGAGGGCGGGGTCGGCCAGGGCCAGGGAGGCGCCGGTCACCCGGACCGCGTAGGGCAGCATCAAGACGGTGTGCCCGATCAACAGCACGGGGAAGTTGTCGAGCCGGAACCCGATGACGAGCTGCTGGTAGAGCGCGAGCCCCACCACGAGCTCGGGGACGATCAGCGGCGACAGGAACAGCGCCTCGACGAGCCCTTTGCCCGGCAACCTGCCTCGATGGATCGCCAGCGTCGCGGGGATGCCGACGAGCAGGGCGAGCACCGTGGCGATCAGGGCGAGCTGGAGGCTCGAGACGAGGGCCTGGGTGAACGGGTCGTAGCCGAGCGCGGCCTCGAACCAGCGCAGCGAGAACCCCTGGGGCGGGAAGCGCAGGGTGCGTTCGCTCGTGAACGCGGTGGCGACGACGAACAGGATCGGGACGATCATCACGACGTAGCCGGCGACGGCGAGCGTGCCGGCGATCGGGCGGCGGGTGGTCACGAGGTGGCTCCCTTCCGGGCGACGAGGGACGACAGACCCGACACGACGAAGACCAGCACGGTCATGATCAGGGCGGTGGCCGAGGCCCCGGCCCAGTCGATCGTCACGCTCGAGTACGAGAAGAGCTGCGTGGCGAGCATGCGCTGGCCCGAGCCGCCGAGGAGGTACGGGGTCGTGTAGGCGGTGACCGAGCCGGCGAAGACGAGGGTCGCGGCGACGACGACGCCGGGCAGCGAGAGGGGGACGACGATGCTCCAGAAGGTGCGGGTGCGGCTCGCGCCGAGCCCGCGGGCGGCGTCGTCGAGGCCCGGGTCGACCTGGGCCACCGCCGAGTAGCACGAGATGATCGCGAGCGGCAGGAACAACTGCGTCAGGCCCAGCACGATCGCCAGCTCGGTGTAGAGCAGCTGCGGGGCCTCGTCGACCAGGCCGAGCGTCGTGAGCAGTTGACCGATGGCGCCGTTCTTGCCGAGCACCACGAGCCACCCGAAGGTGCGGACGACGTTGCTGAGCAGCAGCGGGAAGATCGCCAGGGCGAGCAGGACGCCCGACCAGCGCGAGGTCGAGCGGGCGAGCAGGTAGGCGATGGGGAAGCCGAGGGCCACGCAGATCACGGTCACGACGAGGCCGAGCCCGACGGTGCGTCCGATGATGCGCAGGTCGAAGGGATCGGTGAGCATCTGGCCGAGGCGGCCGACGATCTCGCCGGCGGTCACGCCGGGCGGGGCGAAGAGCATCGCGAGCGACGGCACCGCGAAACCGATCAGCAGGAAGGCGAGGCCCGGCAGCAGCAACAGCAGCGCGGGTTTGCGGGACGTCACGGGTTTCCTCCGATGGGTTCTGCCTCAGGGGGGATGTCGGCTCCACGTCGGGTGAAACCGGTTACATCGACCCTAAGGGCGTGGATCGCTCGCGCCGGTCCTGCCGTGTAAACAGCTTGTTACAAGCGTCAGGACGTCGTGCGGGACCGGTTTCAACGAGGCTCTAGGGTGGGGGCATGACTGGGGCAGGGCGGCTCGCGACGCTGGCGGACGTGGCGACGCTCGCGGGTGTCTCGAAGGCGACCGCCTCGCGGGTTCTGAGCCGCCCCGAGTTGGTGTCGCCCGACACGGCCGGTCGTGTGCTCGCCGCCGCCGCGAAGCTCGGCTTCGTGCCCAACCGTGCGGCTCGCCAGTTGGCCCGTGGGCGGACGGGCGTCGTCGCCCTCGTCGTGCCGACCCTCGACAACGCGTTCTTCACGCCGATCATCGCCGGGGCCCAGGCCGCGGCGGGCGAGGCCGACCTGCAGCTGACGGTCGCGGTCCACCCGTTGGCCGAGGCGGGCGAGCTGGCCGCGTTCGAGCGGCTGTCACACCAGGTCGACGGGTTCATCGTCGTGGCCCCGCGGGGGGCCGACGACGTCGTGCGGGCCGCGACGGGCCACAAGCCGACCGTGCTCGTCGACCGCGAGGTGGCCGGGGTGTCGTCGGTCGTGGCCGACACGGCGACCGCGTTCGGTTCGCTCGTGTCGCGCTTCGTCGCCGAGGGGCACGAGCGCGTCGCCTACCTCGGCGGGCCCGACGGCTCGTGGCAGAACGTCCAGCGCACGGCCGCGGTGGTCGAGGCCGCCGCCGGCCGGGCCGAGCTCACGGTGCTGGGGCCCTACCCGTCCACCTTCGAGGCCGGGGTCCGGGCGAGCGACGACGTCCTCGCCTCCGGGGCGACGGCCGTCGTTCCCTACGCCACGGCGATCGGGCTCGGCCTGATGTTCGTCCTCCGGGCCGACGAGCACCGCGAACGTTCCGTCACGGTCAGCTCGGAACGCATGGTCGTCGACGCCCTCGGGCTGGTGGGGGTCCCGGCGATCGACGTCGACGGCGAGCACCTGGGGCGGGTCGCGGCCGGTCGACTGCTCGAGCTGTGGGCACCGGGCGGGCCGTCCGAGCCGACGACCACGCGCCTCCCCGTCCCGGTCCGCTGGCCCTGACCTCGTCGGCGGGCTCCGACGACCTGCGCTGAGCGTCCGGCGCGGCTCAGCGGTAGTCGGCGGGCCAGGCGAAGGCCGGAGGCGCGGTGACCGTCTCGCCGATCGGCGCGAGCACGAGGTCGATGCGCTCGAAGTCCCGCAGCGGGATGCCGGCCGGATCGGCCGTGTAGGGGCTGCCCCCGACGAAGGTGTGCAGCTCGAGTCCGTCGTTGTGCCCGAGCGACCCCACGCCCTGTCCGTCGAGTGCGACGTCCCACTCGCTGAAGAGCTGCCCCAGGACGAACGTCTCGCGCGTGGGCGACTCGACGTGCACGATGCCGCTCGTGTCGTGCGTGTGGATCTCGGCGGCGAACTTCGCGTCGGAGTCGTGCCCGATGTCACCGGGCACGGTGACTGCCTGCCCGTCGACGGTGATCGAGAGGTGCGTGTGCACGTGCATGGCGAGGTCCTGGCCCCAGACGTTCTCGAGGCCGGCGGCGGCCGCCCGGGTCTCGAGCTGGTCGGTCGCCGGGCGACCCCAAGGAGGCGCGGTGGCGGCCCCGCGGACGTTCAGCGGGTTGCCGCTCTGCACCACGGCCACACCGACCCCGCCCGCCACGAGGACGACGAGGGCGAGCAGCCCGGCCAGCACCTCGCCCGAGAGTCGTCGGCGATGTCGGCGAGGTCGGCGAGGTCGGCGCGCCCGGTCGCTCATCGCGTCGGACCGGCCTTCGCCTCGGCCTCGGAGGTGCTGCGGACACGGTCCACGAGCTCGCGCCACGGCCCGGTGACCTGCTGCTCGGGCAGCTTGGCCTTGCGGGTCGGGCGGGTCTCGGCCGTGATGACCCACACGAACCGATCGGGTTGCACCGCCTGGGCGGACGCCGGGGCCTGCGACCAGGGGACCTGGTCGATGAGGACGAGCCACGACTCGGTGTCGGGCTCGGAGTCGACGTCGACCGACCAGCTGCGGGTGAGGCCGGCGAAACCACCGGAGCGCGACACGGTGACCTTCATGGGCGCGATGCTACCCCCGCGGCGTCCGGGGCAGCAGGGTCTCGCGACGAGCGTCCTCAGGCCGCCGGGGTGACCCCGACGCCCTCCCACCCGGCCGTGGTCGCCCGGGTCTCGTCGGAGTCCGCTCCGTACCGTGCCGTGGCGGCCTCGACCGTCGCCGCGGCGAATTGGGCGAAGGTGGCCTCGGTCGACAGGGTGCCGCCGGTGAGCGTGTCGTACCAGACCTGACCGGCGCGCAGCCAGGCCTCGCCGCCGAGGGCTTCGGCGACCAGGAAGAAGGCGCGGTTGGGGATGCCCGAGTTGAGGTGCACCCCGCCGTTGTCGTCGGTGGTCTCGACGTAGTCGTCCAGGTGGCCGGGTTGCGGGTCCTTGCCGAGGACGTCGTCATCGTAGGCGGTGCCCGGAGCCTTCATCGACCGCAGCGCCCGACCCTGCACCTCGGGGGTGAAGAGTCCTTCGCCGATGAGCCAGGTCGCCTCGTCGGCGGTCTGGCCGAACAGGTGCTGCTCGACGAGCGCCCCGAACACGTCGCTGACCGACTCGTTGAGCGCACCCGACTGCCCCTGGTAGGTGAGGTTCGCGGTGTACTGGGTCACGCCGTGGGTGAGTTCGTGCCCGATGACGCTGACCGATGCCGTGAAGCGCTCGAACACCTCGCCGTCGCCGTCGCCGAACACCATGCGCTCGCCGTTCCAGAAGGCGTTGTCGTAGTCCTGGCCGTAGTGGACGGTCGCGTCGAGGGGCAGCCCGGCGCCGTCGATCGACGACCGCCCGTACACCTCGCGGAACAGGGCGTAGGTGGCGCCGAGCGCGTCGTACGCCTCGGTGGCGGCGACGTCGTCGGTGGCGGGTTCGCCCTCGCCGCGCACGCGCAGGCCCGGCAACTCTTCGGTGCCCTGCGCGTCGAAGATCGTGCGCTCGAGCACGGCCTCGCCGCCGAGTGCCCCCTGCACCACCGGGGGAGTCGCGTTGCGGTCGACGGCCTCCATCGCGAGCAGGCCGTTGCGCGCGGCCTGCGGTGCCCGGTGCAGGCGGGGCGAGTCGGCCTCGGCGAGGTGGGCGAGCAGGTACGGGGGGACGATGAACCGCGACATGCGTGCACTCTTGCACGGGCCTCCGACATCGGACCGGCCGTTGACACGATCGTGACGTACCGGTCGGTCGCGCGTCGCCGGTCTGACGACCGGTGCCGCGAGGGCAGGGGACGCCCTCCGTCCGGCTACCGTTGACGGCATGACCGTCACCGATGCCTCCTCGTTCGTCGACAGCAAGATCGCCGTCGTCCCCGACTTCCCCAAGCCCGGCATCCTCTTCCGCGACGTCACCCCGCTCTTCTCCGACGCCGACGCCTTCGCCACGGTGACCACGGCGCTCTCCGAGCCGTTCGACGGCGGGTTCGTCGCGGTCGCCGGCATCGAGGCGCGGGGCTTCGCGCTCGCCGGGGCCATCGCGATCGAGCAGGGCGTCGGGGTGCTCACCGTGCGCAAGGCGGGCAAGCTGCCCGGCGAGGTGCTCAGCGAGAGCTACGCCCTCGAGTACGGCGAGGCCACGCTCGAACTGCGCCCGAACCAGATCCCCGCCGGGTCGAGCGTCCTGATCGTCGACGACGTGCTCGCGACCGGCGGCACGGTCGAGGCGACCGTCACCCTGCTCGAACGGGCGGGCTACGTCGTGGCCGGCGTCGCCGTGCTGCTCGAGCTCGACGGTCTCGGCGGCCGGGCCCGCCTCGAGGGGCACGTCCCCGTGCACGCCCTCTCGTCCGCGCCCGCCTGACGCCTTGCGCCTGACGCCCGGCGCCTCGCACCCGACGACTCGCACCTGACGCCTCGCGCCGGGTGCCGGGTGCCGACCGGCCTCAGGCGAACGAGCGCGCGGCCTCGAGCGCCCCGGGGAAGAGCAGCCCCGCCCCGCCGAGCAGGCAGGCGAGGGCGACGAGCACGAACACCCCGACCCACACGACGCCCGGCACCCGGGTCAACCCGGCGAGCTGGTCGGCGTCCGACGCGGTCGACCGCGAGCGACGTCGGCTGCGCTGCAACTCGAGCGACGCCCGCAGCGCCCCGAAGCCCAGCACCGACGTCACGACCAGCCCGAACACGGCCTGCCAGGTCGGTGAGGCGAAGAACGTCACGACGACGACGAGGGCGGCGCCCAGCAGCACCACCCAGAGCCCGAACCAGTTGCGGATCTGCACGAGCATCAGCGCGAGCAGCACCAGCAACGCCCAGAGCAGTCCGGCCGCGTAGCCCGCCGACAGCAGCCAGGCGGCGCCCAGGGCGGCGATCGCAGGGGCGGTGTAGCCGGCGAGGAGCGTGATGATCATGCCCGGCCCGGTCCGCGGCCCCTTCGACACGGTCAGGCCCGAGGTGTCCGAGTGCAGCCGGATGCCCGTCAGTCGCCGCCCGGTCAGCACCGCGGCGAGCCCGTGTCCGCCCTCGTGCACGACGGTGACGGCGTGCCGGACGGTGTGCCAGGTGCCCGGCAGAAGCACCAGCAGCAGGCCGGCGGCGACGCTGCCGAGCAGCCACGAGCCGGGCAGCGGGGCGGCGAGCTGGCTGATCCGGGCCCAGAGATCGGTGAGTGCGTCCACGCGACGAGCCTAGGAGGCGCGGTGCGCGCGGTCGGACACCGCGCCTCCTCGGCCCTGCCGCGGTCGCCCCCGGGGCGGGTCGTCCTCCAGGCTGATCTTCGCCCGTTCCCGGCCTTCTCCCACGGGGCGGTGCCGCACCATGGGGGGATGCGTCGCGCCGTCCTGCTCCTGCTCACCCTCGTCTACCTGGCCGGGGTGGCCTGGATGACCCTGCGCCCGAGCGTCTACGACGCGAACACGAGTGCGCTGCTCTGGCGGGCGCTCGACGTGTTCGCCCGGCACGACGAGACGTCGTGGATCACCTTCGCCCGGGTCGAGGCCGCCGCGAACGTGGCGATGTTCGTGCCGATGGGCATGTTCCCGGCGCTGCTGGTGCCCAAGCGGTTCTGGTGGGTCGGCATCGTGGTGGGCTTCGCCGCGACGGTGGGCATCGAGACCGTCCAGGCGACGTACCTGTCGGCGACCCGCTTCTCCGACCCGCAGGACCTCGTGATGAACACCCTCGGGGCGGCGATCGGTGCGGCGTTCGTCGGACTCGTGTTGCCCCGTCGGCGTCGGGGTCGGAGCCGACCGCGACAGAGAGCGGCGTCACCCGTCTGGTAAGCTCCTCAGGTTGCCGTCTGAACGGCCGCGGAGAAAGAGAGCTCGCACATCCGGTGACGAGCACCGCGCAACGAACTGAAAGGGGATCCATCAATGGCACTCGCACCTGACGTCAAGACCCGGATCATCGAAGAATACGCGACCCACCCCGGCGACACCGGATCCCCCGAGGTCCAGGTCGCCGTGATGACGCAGCGCATCCTCGACCTCACCGAGCACCTCAAAGAGCACAAGCACGACCACCACTCGCGTCGTGGTCTGCTGCTGCTCGTCGGCCAGCGCCGTCGCCTCCTGGGCTACCTGTCCAAGGTCGACATCGAGCGCTACCGTACGCTCATCGGTCGTCTCGGCCTGCGCCGCTAGTCTTCGCGCTCCGAACGTCTCGACGACGGCCCTCTCGGCACGCAGCTCCGGCTGCAGCCCGAGGGGGCCGTTCTCTCGTCCCCGGGCAGGACGGACGTTGCGCCCGGCGGCCGGGTCCGACTCCTCAGTACCAGTTGTTCGCGACCGAGTGCGCCCACGCGGCGCACATCGTGCCGTAACTGCTCTGGATGTACGAGACGCCCCAATTGACCTGGGTTCGGTAGTTCGTCTGCCAGTCCAGCCCGAACGAGGCCATCTTGTTGCCCGGCAGCGACTGGGGGATGCCGTAGGCCCCGCTGGACGGGTTGGACGCGTTTGTGCGCCAGCCGGACTCCTTGTTCCACAGCTGCACGAGGCAGGTGTACTCGGCTCCGCTGCCGACCTTCGTGGCGGCGTAGGCCTTCGCACCGGCCGGATCGTTGACGGCACCGACCGGGGGAGCCGTGCCGCCGCCGCCCAAACCTCCGCCGCCCGTGCCGGGTGCCGTGCCTCCGGACGATGCGCCGCCTCCTGACGATGCGCCGCCGCCTCCCGACGAGCCCGACGGCGCCTTCGCTCCCGAGGCGGCCTGGGTCTTCGCCGCCGCCTGTTGAGCTGCGAACGCCTGCTGCGCCGCGACCCCGGTCCGGTACTGCTGTTCGAGCTCGGCAGTCGAGTCCTTGAGCGCGGCGAGCTGGGCGTAGAGGTCGGCGGACCGCTGGGTGGCGTCGGCGACCTCGGTGTCCGCGGTCGCCTGCGCCGCGCTGGCCTGGTCGGCCGTGGCCTGCGCGTCACGGGCGAGGGCGTCGCGGCGATCGGCCGCGGTCGTCGCCTGCTGGCTCAGCGAGGACACCGTGTTGCTCGCCGTGGTCGCATCGGCCAGCACCGTCTGCCACCTGTCGCCGAGCTGCGTCAGCGAGCCCAGCTGGTAGAGGGCGGCCCCGGGGTCGGGCGACGTGAAGAGGTCGGTGCCCATGGTCTGCGTGCCGCCGGTGCGGAACAGGCTGCCGGCCAGCTGGCCGGCCTCCTGCTTCGCGGTGTCGGCGGTGGCCCGCGCACGCTCGGCGTCCGCGGCGAGCTCGTCCGCCCGTTGCGCGGCGGCCGCGAGGTCGGCCTGCGCCGTCGCGTTCGCCTGGTCGGCGAGGACGGCCTCGTCGCTGCGGTCGGACGCGGCCTTCTCGAGGCTGTCCAGCGACGCGTCGATCAGGTCGACCTGCGCCTGGGTCGCCGCGGCGTTCCCCTTCGCGGCCTCGACCTGGGCCCAGGTCGGGTACCCCGCGGCGGACGCGGCGGACGGTGCCACGAGCGTCGTCAGGACGAGAGCCAAGGAGGCGCCGGTCGCCACCGCGAGACGGCTCGCGCGACGATCCCGGCCGGACCTGTCGTGAGCACGCATGGAGACGACCCTAACGCCGTCCCCCCGGCACCGCGCCTCCCCGTCCGGGCGACACCCGCCGTCCGCACCCCAGCCGGAAGGGTGCGAGTGCTACCATCGCCCTCGGAGCAGGCCGGTACGGCTGCTGGTCACCGGTGGTGACAGGCGGAATGCCCCGACCGACGCCGAGCGTCCCGGTCGGGTGCGGGGTCCGACCGTTTCTACTGTTGGCCAGACGTGCCACCGCCTCCGTCGCGTTGTTGCACGTGCATGTCGCCATGCCGTCCACGCCGCCCGCTCCCGGTACACATCGATGCCCACACGGGGCCTCGATGCAAAACAAAGAGGAGTAGCCCCCACATGGAGGGTCCAGAGATCAAGTTCGGCGAAGCCGTCCTCGACAACGGCAAGTTCGGCAAGCGCACCATCCGATTCGAGACCGGTCGTCTCGCCCAGCAGGCTCAGGGAGCCGTCGCTGCCTACCTCGACGAAGACACCATGCTTCTGTCGGCCACGAGCGCCAGCAAGAAGCCGAAGGACAACTTCGACTTCTTCCCGCTCACCATCGACGTCGAAGAGCGTTCGTACGCCGCGGGCAAGATCCCCGGCTCGTTCTTCCGTCGCGAGGGTCGCCCCTCGACCGAGGCCATCCTGGTCTGCCGCCTCATCGACCGGCCGCTGCGTCCCTCGTTCGTCGAGGGTCTGCGCAACGAGGTCCAGGTCGTCATCACGGTCCTGAGCATCGCTCCCGACGAGTTCTACGACGCTCTCGCGATCAACGCGGCCAGCGCCTCCACCCAGATCTCTGGTCTGCCGTTCTCCGGGCCGATCGCCGGTGTGCGTCTCGCCCTGATCGGTGACCAGTGGGTCGCCTTCCCCAAGGCCAGCCAGCTCGCCGACGCCGTCTTCGACCTGACCGTCGCGGGCCGTGTCGTCACCGACGCCGCCGGCAACGAGGACGTCGCGATCATGATGGTCGAGGCCGAGGCCACCGAGCACGCCTGGGGTCTCATCCAGGGCGGCGCCACGAAGCCCGACGAGGCCATCGTGGCCCAGGGTCTCGAGGCCGCCAAGCCCTTCCTCAAGCAGCTCGTCGACGCCCAGGCCACGATGGCCGCCCAGGCCGCGAAAGAGATCGCCGACTACCCGGTCTTCCTCCCCTACACCGACGAGGTGCTCGAGGCCGTCACGGCCGCGGCCGGCACCGAGCTCGCCGAGGTCTACAAGATCGCCGGCAAGATCGAGCGCCAGGACGCCGACGACGCCCTCAAGTCGCGCGTCAAGGACGCCGTCGCCGCCAAGGTCGACGCGGGCGAGCTGCCCGACACGGCCCTCGGCCAGGTCGGTGCCGCCTATAAGTCGGCCACGAAGAAGGTCGTCCGCGACCGCATCCTCACCGAGCAGATCCGCATGGACGGCCGCGGCCTCGCCGACATCCGTCCGCTCGACGCCGAGGTCCAGGTCATCCCGCGCGTCCACGGCTCCGCCATCTTCCAGCGCGGCGAGACCCAGATCATGGGCGTCACCACGCTGAACATGCTCAAGATGGAGCAGCAGATCGACTCGCTGAGCCCGGTCACCAAGAAGCGCTACCTGCACCACTACAACTTCCCGCCCTACTCGACCGGTGAGACCGGCCGCGTGGGTTCGCCGAAGCGTCGCGAGATCGGGCACGGCTTCCTCGCCGAGCGCGCCCTCGTCCCGGTGCTGCCCAGCCGCGAAGAGTTCCCCTACGCCATCCGTCAGGTGTCCGAGGCCCTCGGCTCCAACGGCTCGACGTCGATGGGCTCGGTCTGCGCGTCGACCCTGTCGCTGCTCAACGCCGGTGTGCCCCTCAAGGCTCCGGTCGCCGGCATCGCCATGGGCCTCGTCTCCGACACGGTCGACGGTCAGACCCGCTACGCGGCCCTGACCGACATCCTCGGAGCCGAAGACGCCCTGGGCGACATGGACTTCAAGGTGGCCGGCACGAGCGAGTTCGTCACGGCGATCCAGCTCGACACCAAGCTCGACGGTCTGCCGACCGCCGTGCTCGATGCCGCCCTCAAGCAGGCGAAAGAGGCTCGTACCGCGATCCTCGGCGTGCTCAACTCGGCGATCGACGCCCCCGACGAGATGGCCCCGACCGCGCCCCGCGTGATCTCGGTCCAGATCCCGCAGGACAAGATCGGCGAGCTGATCGGCCCCAAGGGCAAGACGATCAACGCCATCCAGGACGAGACCGGCGCCGACATCAGCATCGAAGAAGACGGAACCGTCTACATCGGTGCCGTCGACGGTCCGTCGGCCGAGGCCGCCCGTGCCCAGGTCAACGCGATCGCCAACCCGACCAACCCCGAGATCGGCGAGCAGTTCCTCGGGACGGTCGTCAAGATCGCGTCGTTCGGTGCGTTCGTCTCGCTCCTCCCCGGCAAGGACGGCCTGCTGCACATCAGCGAGGTCCGCAAGCTCGCCGGCGGCAAGCGTGTCGAGAACGTCGAGGACGTCCTCGGCGTCGGCCAGAAGATCCTCGTCGAGATCACCAAGATCGACGACCGCGGCAAGCTCTCGCTCGCCCCGGTCGTGGCCGACGAGGCCGACACCGACTCGAGCGGAGCGACCGAGCAGTCGACCGACGAGTCCGTCGACGCGTAGTCAGCACGCCACGAAGGGCCCGTTCCGACCTCGGTCGGGGCGGGCCCTTCGCCGTCGGTGCAGCGCTCCCGGCTGTGGTCCGACCAGGAGGCGCGTCCCCCGGACCGGGGCGGCGACACGGCGTAACGATTGGGTGCGGCGGCGGCGGAAACGGGGCGTGTGGTCGTATTCTTGATGGCGGAGGGCGAACCATACCCCATGCGATCGCACAGAGTCGCATCGGGGGTTCGCGACGAGAAGGGGACGGCGTGACCGAGACGACGGCCGAGCTCGCCCGTTCAGCCACGTCCGACTTCGCTGCCGCTGCTGCCGTCGCGGCTGCCGCGGCTCGGGCCTCGGCCGCCCAGCCCACCGTTCCGGTCGATCTCGGCATCATCCAGCCGCGCCGGCGTCTCGGTCTCTCCGACCTCAAGGTCTTCCCCTTGGCCCTCGGTGGCAACGTCTTCGGCTGGACGGCCGACCAGGCCGAGACGACCTCCGTGCTCGACGCCTACTTCGACCTCGGCGGCAACTTCGTCGACACGGCCGACTCCTACGCAGGCGGTCGCAGCGAGATCATGATCGGGTCGTGGATGCGCTCCCGCCGATCCCGTGACGACATGGTCGTCTCCACCAAGGTGGGCAAGAGCGCCGACAACCCCGGGTTGACCCCGCGGGCGGTCGAGCGAGCCGTCGACGCCTCCCTCGAGCGGCTCGGCACCGATCGCATCGACCTGCTCTACCTGCACGTGGACGACACCGAGGTGGCCTTCGAGCGCACGCTGCTGGCCGTCGACCACCTCATCCGGGTGGGCAAGGTCCGATGGTTCGGTGGTTCCCACCACTCGGGCAACCGCCTCTACGAGGCCCGCATCGCGGCGGGGATGCTCGGCATCGCCCCGATGGTGGCCCTGCAGAACCAGTACAACCTCCTCGACCGGACCGAGTACGAGAAGGGCCTGGCTCACGTCGCTGCGCAGCAGCGTCTCGCCGTGATGCCGCGCTTCGCCCTCGCGAGCGGTTTCCTCACCGGCAAGTACCGTTCCCGTTCCGACGTGGCGCACAGTCCTCGTCGACGCGTGCTCGCGAAATACCTCTCCAAGAGAGGGCTCAAGGTCGTCCACGAGCTCGATCGCATCGCGTCCGTCCACGAGGTCTCGAGTGCGGCCATCGCGCTCGCCTGGCTGCTGGCCAAGCCGAACGTCGTGGCACCGGTCGCGAGTGCGACGAACGCCAAGCAGGTCTACGAGCTCGCACAGGCCGCTCGGGTCCAGCTCACGCGCAACCAGGTGCTCGACCTCGACCGCGCTTCCGCCTGACCGTCAGGTGACGCGGTCGACCGGGGCCCGGGGTCCTGCGGGTGCCCGCCGACACCGACCGCGGCCACGCAGGCGCCCGATGTGGTCGGCCGGTGGCCTAAGGGGTGAAAAGGCGCTCCGCCGTGCGGCGCAGCGCTGCTGCCGCCGCGATGGCGTCGCCGGCGTAGGCGCCCACCTGGGCGCCGTCGAGGGCGAGGACCAGATCGTCGGCAGCATCGCCCGGCAGGGGGTGGCCCGCCGCCTTGAAGAGGGAGACCATCTCGCCCGTCAGCCACTCGCGGTGCTCGGCGATGGCGAGGCGCACGGGGTGGGTCGGGTCGCTGAACTCCGAGGCCGCGTTGGCGAAGGCCGAGCCGCGGAACGACACGGCCTGGAGCCGGGCGACGACCGCGTCGAGGTAGGCCTCGAGGGTCGCGCGGCCCCCGTCATGGGCCTCGACCAGGGCCGACAACTCGGCTGCCTCGAGGTCGTGGCGACCGGCGAGGTACTCGAGCACGAGCGTGTCCTTCGCGCCGAAGTGCTTGTAGAACGTGGCCTTGGTCACCGAGGACTCGGCGATGAGACGGTCGACGCCCACGACGCGGACGCCCTCGTCGTAGAAGAGGCGGTCGGCGGTCGTGAGGACGCGGGCCCGAGCGCCGGGGACGGGGGAGTCGGCGCGAGGGCGACCAGGGAGACGCTGGACGGCCGGTTGGGGGGAATCGACCGTCACAGCGTGGCTCCTTGGGACGTCTCGGCTTGAAGCCGCGTGGGGGACGCGCGCTCCGGACCTTCTGACGACGTCCGACCAGCCGCCGGCGGCGACCATCAGGGGGGATGTGGTCGTCGTCGGTGGATCGACTATAACACCGATGAGGACAAACAGAGTCGTCTGTTTGTCCCCAGGATCGTCCCCCAATTCGGGTGCCAGCCGTTCCGAGCCGCTCACGGACGACTGCAGGGGAGGTCGCCTAGGCTCGACATGATGAACGGCCCTGTCTCCTTCCCACTCGACGAGGTCGAGATCTCCTTCCGCGCCACGGGCGACGCGCTCGTGAGGCGCACCGTGCTGCCCTCCGGGGTCCGCGTGCTCAGCGAGCGCATGCCCGGGGCTCGCAGTACGACCATCGGCCTGTGGGTGGCGGTCGGTTCCCGCGACGAGTCCGACGCCGAACGGGGGTCGACGCACTTCCTCGAGCACCTCCTCTTCAAAGGCACGCCGACTCGGTCGGCCCTCGACATCGCGGTGTCGTTCGAGTCGGTGGGCGGCGAGCACAACGCTGCGACCGCCAAGGAGTACACCTGCTACTACGCCCGGGTGCGCGACGTCGACCTCGACGACGCCATCGACGTGCTGAGCGACATGGTGACCTCGTCGACCCTCGATCCGGGCGAGTTCGAGACCGAGCGCGGGGTGATCCTCGAAGAACTCGCGATGGCGGACGACGATCCCGCCGACATGGCCGGTGAACGGCTCTTCGAGTCGGTCTTCGGCGACCATCCGCTCGGGCGTCCGATCGGAGGGTCACCCGAGAGCATCCGTGCCGCGGCACGTGACGACGTCGACCGGCACTACCGCGAGAACTACCGTCCCCAGGACCTCGTGGTGTCGATCGCCGGTGCCGTCGACCACGACCGCGCCCTCGACCGGTTGACGGCTGCGCTCGACCGGGCCGGGTGGCCCACCGACGCGGCGTCGCCCGTGCCCCGTCGCGACGACGCGCCCGTCGGACTCGTCGCCGGCGAACCGCTTCAGGTGATCCGGCGTCCCCTCGAGCAGGCCACCGTCCTGCTGGGCCTGCCGGGCATCTCCGTCGGGGACGACCGCCGTCCCACGTTGGCCGTGTTGAACTCGGTGCTGGGCGGGGGCATGTCGTCCCGTCTGTTCCAAGAGATCCGTGAGCGCCGTGGCCTCGCCTACTCGGTCTACTCGTTCGCCCCGAGCTACTCGGACGCCGGTCTGTTCGGGCTCTACGCCGGGTGCACCCCCGCCAACGCGGGCGACGTGGCCCGCCTCATGCTCGACGAACTCGCCGGACTCGCGACCGACGGCATCACCGACGACGAGCGTCGTCGGGCCCTCGGCCAGTTGGGAGGGGCTGCAGCCCTCGCCCTCGAGGACAGCGACACCCGCATGAACCGCCTCGGTCGAGCCGAGATCTCGACGGGCGAGTTCGTCGATCTCGACACCTCCCTCGCTCGCGTCGAGGCCGTGACCTCCGACGACGTCCGGTCGTTGGCGGCCCGGCTCCTCTCCGGGCCCCTGTCGACCGTCGTGGTCGGCGAGGTCGACGAGACGTCCTTCCCTGTCCCGACGACGACGTCGGGATCGACCCCTCGATGAACCAGGAGACGACGGTGTCCCACTACCTCTACCTCGTCCGGCACGGCGAACAGCAAGATGCCGAGCACGGCCTGCCCGACGGTCCCCTCAGTGAACGGGGCAAGCGCCAGGTGCGCCTGCTCGCCGAACGCCTCGGCGGCGTCCCCTTCGACGCGGCGTGGCACTCGCCGCTCGAGCGCGCCGAAGAGACGGCCGCCATCATGACCGAGCGCATGCCGGCACTCGAGTCGCAGCCGTCGACCCTCCTCTTCGACTGCGTGCCGTCCGGCCCGACGCCCGACATGCCGTCGTCCTACAAGCCCTTCTTCGGCGGGGTCACGGACGAGCAGATCGAGGCCGGGCAGGCCCAGATGGCCGACGCCGTCGCCGAGTGGCTCACCCCTGCCCGAGAGGATCGCCACGACCTGCTCATCACGCACAACTTCGTGATCGGCTGGTTCGTCCGCGAGGTGTTCGGGGCACCCGACTGGCGATGGATGGGCGTCAACCAGGCCAATGCGGGGTTGACGATCATCCGGGTGCGATCGGCCAAGCCGCCCGAACTCGTGACGCACAACGACCTGGGTCACCTGCCGGTCGAGCTGCGCACCGGCCTGCCGGTCGAACAGCCTTTCTGACCCCGTCGTCCGCCGGGGCCACCCACCGTCAGGCGCCGTCCGGGGTCTCTGCCCGGACGGTCTTGCCGTACCAGGTCGTCGCGTTCGGGTTCGCGTTGTAGGGCTCGATCGTCACGTAGCCCGCGCTGCGGTACAGCCCGCCGGCAGCCGCCAGGCTGTCGTTGGTGTCGAGCACGATCTCGTGGGCACCGAACGCGGAGGCCCGACGCTCGAGCTCGTCGAGCAGTGCCCGCCCGAGGCCCTGCCCCCGACCCGTGGGACGCACGTAGAGGTGCTTGACCTCGTACCGCACGGCCCCCGACGCCGAGGGCGCGATGAGTCGGATGCCTCCGCACGCGGAGGGCTCGGCGGTCCGGCCGGGGTCCGAGCCCGCCGGTTCGCCGTCGACGACGACGAACACGCCGCCCGGGGGCACGAAGGCCGTGGCGTCGGGCAGGCTCGTCGTGTAGCTGCCCTGTGCCGAGGGGAAGGTGTTCTCGCGCTCGGTGAAGTATTCCGTCAGGAGGGCGGCGGCATCGGGGGAGGAGACGCTCGTCTCGCGGAACCGGGGCATGTCCTCCATGCTAGGTCGAGGCACGGCCCCCGTCCGTCCGGGTGCCCCCGGTAGGTTGGACGGCATGACTTCGCGCATCGCCGTGGTGGGAGCCACCGGCACCCTCGGCTCGTTCATCGTCGACCTCGTCAAGCGCACCCCGGGCCTCGAACTCCACGCCGGTCTCTCGTCCCGCGACGATCTGGACGACGTCCTCGGGGCCGACCTCGTCATCGACGTCACGCACCCGGCCGTCAGCCCGGGCATCGTCGAACACGTCGTCCGCGCGGGCATCCCGGTGCTCGTCGGCACCTCGGGCTACAACGCCGAACGGCTGGCCCGACTCACGACGGTCGTCGCCGACGCGGGTGGTCCCGGCGTCCTGGTCGTGCCGAACTTCTCGATCGGTTCGGTCCTCGCGACACGGTTCGCGACCCTCGCGGCGCGCTTCTACGAGTCCGTCGAGATCGTCGAGGCCCATCACCAGGGCAAGGTCGACTCGCCCTCGGGCACGGCCGTCCGCACGGCCGAACTCATCGCCGCGGCCCGTCGCGACCTCGGCCCCGTGTCGGCGCCGCACGCCGACCAGCGGGCCAGGGGGCAGCAGGTGGCGAGCGTGCCGGTGCACAGCATGCGTCTGCGCGGCGTCGTGGCGAAGCAGGAGGTCGTCTTCGGTGGAGAGGGCGAGACCCTCACGCTCACGCACGACACGCTCTCGCAGCGTGCCTACGAGCAGGGGCTCCGCGTCGCCATCGAGGCCGCCCCCGGCGTCACCGGAGTCGTGGTGGGCCTCGACGCCGTCCTGCCCCTCGAGTCGTGAAGGGGCGTACCGCAGCGCTCCTCATGGCGCTGCTCCTGCTGCTCTACGTCGTTCTGGTCGGTCAACGGGCCGTGCTGTTCCTGTCGACCGGCGAGCCGGTGGCGATCGCGCTCGGTGTCGCCCTGCTCGTCCTTCCCCTCCTGGGGCTCTTCGCCCTCGTGGTCGAACTGCGCTTCGGTCTCCGCACGCAGCAGATCGTCCGACAACTCGCGGACGAGGGCGCGCTGCCGGTCGACGACCTGCCGCGCCGCACCTCTGGTCGATACGAGCGACAGGCGGCGGACGCCGCGTTCCCGGCCTACAAGGCGGCCGTCGAGGCGGCCCCCGACGACTGGCGCTCGTGGTTCCGGCTCGGCCTGGCCTACGACGCCTGCGGCGACCGCCGCCGGGCCAGACAAGCCTTGCGCTGGGCCATCAAGCTCCGGCGCGAGACGGCCGGCTGATCTCGCCGGTTCGGGTCGGTCGAGTGGTCAGAGCGCGTCGACGAACGCCGTCAGTGCGTCCTCGACCGTGCGGTGCTCGAACACGAAACCGTCGCGCTCGAGCGCCTCGGGCACGACCTGCTGGCTGGGCAGCAGCATCTCGCGCCCGGCCTCCTGCATGGCGGTCGAGATGACGACCTCGGGCACGCCCAGCAGGTAGGGGCGGTGCAGGTCGGCCGCCAGGGTCCGCGTGATCAGGTCACTCGTCGCCGGCGTGGGTCCGACCAGGTTCACGGGCCCTGACACGGACGACGTGAGCAGGTGCACGATCGCGGCGGCCTCGTCGTGCAGGCTGATCCAGGGCCAGAACTGGTCGCCGGTGCCCAGTCGCGAGCCGAGGCCCAGCTTGGTGAGCGGCAGCAGGGGCTTGAGCGCGCCTCCTCCGGGTCCGATCACGATGCCGGTCCGCAGCGTCACGACGCGTGTGGCCTCGGGGGCCTTCTCGGCGGCGGCCTCCCAGGCGACGACGACGTCGCTGAGGAACCCCTCACCCCGGCCGCTCGACTCGGTCAGTCGTTCGCCCGGACGGTCGCCGTAGACGCCGACGGCCGAGCCGCTGAGGAACGTCGCGGGGGGTGTCGAGGCCGCAGCCATTCCGTCCACCAGCGTCGACGTCGCGGCCAGGCGCGACTCGAGGATGTCGCGCTTGTACCCGGCAGTCCAGGGCAGACGACCCAAGGAGGCGCCGGCCAGGTTCACGACGGCGTCCGCGCGGGCGATCAGGTCGTGGTCGACGATGCCGGCACTCGGCACCCAGGTGTACTCGTCCTCGGCTCGGGGTTCGTGACGCACCAACGAGAGCGGACGGTGGCCTGCCTCGCGCAGCTGGCGGGTGAGTTCGGTGCCGATCATGCCGCTGGCGCCGGAGATCAGGACGGTGAGTGCGTCGGTCATGGGGCCACCGTAATCCGGCCCGCTGGGGGAGCGTCCGCCGGTGCCCGAGGTGCTTCCCGTCGGGAGGGTCCTGCGAGGTAGAGTCGACGCCGTGCCCGAGACCGAAGCCACCCCCGCCGTGCCCTCCGCCAAGACTCCCGAGTTCCGCTCCGACGTCACCGTCGAGCTGGTCCGCTCGAGCGCCCACGACTCCGACGTGCTGTTCGCGGCCCGGGTCTCCACCATGGGCGAGCTGACCCTCGACGGCGCTCAGGCCTCCGCCGACGGCGCCCAGGCGACCAAGGGCGCCGGCCTCATCAACTACCTGATGCGCGACCGCCACGGCTCGCCGTTCGAGCACAACTCGATGACCTTCTACGTGCAGGCGCCGATCTTCGTCTTCCGCGAGTTCATGCGTCACCGCATGGCGAGCTACAACGAAGAGAGCGGTCGTTACCGCGAGCTCAACCCCGTCTTCTACGTGCCCGCCCCGACCCGCAACCTGCAGCAGGTCGGCAAGCCCGGCGCCTACGACTTCCTGCCCGGCACGCCCGAGCAGTCCGCCCTGGTCGACGAGGCCACCCGCGCCGCGTCGGTCCAGGCGTTCGAGGCGTACCAGCGCATGCTCGACGCCGGCATCGCCCGCGAGGTCGCGCGCATCGTGCTGCCGTTGAACATCTACTCGTCGATGTACGTGACCGTGAACGCCCGGTCCCTGATGAACTTCCTCAGCCTGCGGACCAAGCGCGAGGGCACCCACTTCCCGTCCTTCCCGCAGCGTGAGATCGAGATGTGCGCCGAGAAGATGGAAGACCTCTGGGCCGAGCTCATGCCCCTCACCTACGCGGCGTTCGGGGCGAACGGGCGCGTCGCTCCCTGACGGCCGTCCTCGCCGACGCGACCCGCGCCTCCTGACCGGGGGTGTCGGACGCGGCGCGGGGGAGGTCGGGCCCGATGCGAGCCAGTACGCTGGAGGGCGTGTCGAACATCAGCAACCCCTTCGGTCAGGTCCTCGTCGCCCTCGTGACGCCGTTCACCGCTGACGGCGAGGTCGACTGGCCGGCCGTCGAGAAACACATCGACGACTGCATCACCGCCGGGGCCGACGGCATCGTCGTCACCGGCACCACGGGCGAGACCAGCACCCTGACCGACCCCGAGAAGCTCCGTCTCGTCGAGGTGGGCAAGTCGGTGGCCGCCGGTCGGGCCAAGATCATCACGGGTGGCGGTTCGAACGAGACCGCGCACGCCATCCAGCTCTACAAGGCCAGCGAGAAGGCCGGCGCCGACGGCGTCATGATCGTCACGCCGTACTACAACAAGCCCACGCAGGCCGGTGTCCTGACGCACTTCCGCATGATCGCCGACGCGACCGACCTGCCGGTCATCCTGTACGACATCCCCGGCCGCACCGGCATCCCCATCAAGTACGAGACCCTGCTCCGGGCCGCCAAGCACCCCAACATCGTCGCGGTGAAGGACGCCAAGGGCGACTTCGCCGAGGTCAGCCGGGTCCTGAACCAGACCGACCTGCTCTACTTCTCGGGCGACGACGCGAACGTGCTGCCGCACCTCGCCATCGGCGCCTCGGGCCTCATCGGCGTCACCGCGAACATCGCGGCAGCCCCGTACCGCACCATCGTCGACGCCGTGAACGCCGGCGACCTGCACACGGCGACCGAGGCGCACCAGATGCTCGAGCCCCTCGTCCGCGCCGTCATGACCCACGTGCCGGGCACCGTCGCGGCGAAGTACATCCTGCACGGCCTCGGTCGCATCTCGAGCCCCCGGGTGCGTCTGCCCCTGGTCGGCCCGGAAGACAGCGAGGCCGCCCTGATCGAGGACGAGCTGTCGCACGTCGGGTCGATCCCCGGCCTCGACCTCAGCCGCTTCCGGCCCGACCGCAACGCGGCCGCCGGCGGTGCGCTGCCCAAGGTGCACGGCACCACACGCTGACCTCCTGATCCCCGCCGACGACGACGTCGGCCGCAGACCTCCCGCACACCGGGGCACGAGCCCCACACCTACCGAAGGAACAGATGCCCACGACAATCCACGCTCCCCGAGAACTCGCCCAGGGCACGCTCCGCGTGATCCCCGTCGGCGGCCTCGGCGAGATCGGCCGCAACATGACGGTCTACGAGATCGACGGCAAGCTGCTGATCGTCGACTGCGGCGTGCTCTTCCCCGAAGAGCACCAGCCCGGAGTCGACCTGATCCTGCCCGACTTCTCGCCCATCCGCGATCGCCTCGACGACATCCTGGCCGTCGTGCTCACGCACGGGCACGAGGACCACATCGGTGCCGTGCCCTACCTGTTGCGCCTCCGCAAGGACATCCCGCTGATCGGCTCGCAGCTGACGCTCGCGCTGATCGAGGCGAAGCTCAAAGAGCACCGCATCACGCCCTACACCCTCGCCGTCAAAGAGGGCGGGCGTGAGTCGCTCGGGCCGTACGACCTCGAGTTCATCGCGGTCAACCACTCGATCCCGGACGCCCTCGCGGTCGCCATCCGCACCTCGGCGGGGACCGTGCTGCACACCGGCGACTTCAAGATGGACCAGCTGCCGCTCGACGACCGCATCACCGACCTGCGGGCGTTCGCCCGCCTCGGTGAAGAGGGCGTCGACCTGTTCCTGCCCGACTCGACGAACGCCGACGTGCCCGGGTTCACCGCGCTCGAGCGGGACATCGGGCCCGTGCTCGACGACGTGATCCGCCGTGCTCCCCGCCGCGTGGTCGTCGCGAGCTTCTCGAGCCACGTGCACCGCGTCCAGCAGGTGCTCGACGCGGCCCACGCCAACGGTCGCCGCGTCGCCTTCATGGGACGCTCGATGGTGCGCAACATGGGCATCGCCGCCGACCTGGGGTACCTCAAGGTGCCGGACGGCGTCCTGATCGACGCCAAGAAGGCGAAAGACCTGCCCGACGACCGCATCGTCTACATGAGCACCGGGTCGCAGGGCGAGCCCATGGCCGTCCTCGCCCGCATGGCGAACCTCGAGCACCAGATCGAGATCGGCGCGGACGACACGATCATCCTCGCGTCGAGCCTGATCCCCGGCAACGAGAACGCGGTCTACCGGGTCATCGACGGCCTCACGAAACTCGGGGCCAAGGTCGTCCACAAGGGCAACGCCAAGGTGCACGTCTCGGGGCACGCCTCGGCCGGCGAGCTGCTGTACTGCTACAACATCCTGCGGCCGAAGAACGTCATGCCGGTCCATGGCGAGCACCGCCACCTCTACGCCAACGCGGCGCTGGCGGTCCGGACCGGTGTGCCGCAGAAGAACACCATCCTCGGCGAAGACGGCATCGTCGTCGACCTGCGCGACGGCGTCGCCAAGGTCGTCGGCCAGCTCGACATCGGCTACGTCTACGTCGACGGCTCGACCGTCGGTGAGATCACCGACGCCGATCTGAAGGACCGTCGCATCCTGAGCGAAGAGGGCTTCATCTCGGTCTTCATCGCCATGGACGCGTCGACGGGCCGTGTCGTGGTCGGGCCCGAGATCCAGTCGCGCGGCTTCGCCGAAGACGAGCGGGTGTTCGACGACGTCAAGCCGAAGATCATCGCGGCCCTCACCGAGGCCGCCGAGAACGGCACGCGCGACACGCACGCCTTCAGCCAGGTCGTGCGTCGCACGGTCGGCCGGTGGGTGAACACGCAGCACCGTCGTCGTCCGATGATCGTGCCGGTGGTCATCAGCGCCTGAGCCACGCGTTCACGACGACGGCCCGCGGGGGAGACCCCGCGGGCCGTCGTAGTCCCCGGGACGGTCGACCGCCCCCGGTCCTCGAAGAAGAGATCTCAGGCTCCTGGTCATCCTCAGGGGTGAGGCGGCAAGGTCTCGGGCCTCGCTACGGTGACGTCTGACACGTCAGCACATCGACCGGGGGTAGCCGTGCGCATCGCCAAAGTCTGGGTCTTACCGATCCTGCGCATCCTGATCTTCGTCGCCATCGCGGCGGCACTCGTCAAGCTCGCGTTCTTCGCGGCCCCGGCCGCCGGTGACGACACCGTGGCCGTCCCCACCGGCGAGCTCGTCGAACCGCAGATCGCGGTGGCCGTCGGCACCATCACCAACGACGTGGTGGTCGACGGGACCGTGGTCGCCGACCCGGCGGCCCCTGTGCCCGCGACGCTCGCGGGCACGGTCACCGGCGTCGACGTCGTGAAGGGGCAGGCGGTCGCCGCGGGCGACCGGCTCGCCACGCTCCGGTCCGAGACGCCGCAAGAGCCCCTCGTGGCCGCCGACGGCACCGTGACCGAGCGCAAGCCGATCGTCAAGACGGCCGTCATCACGGCTCCGGTGGCCGGGACGATCACGTCGGTCGCCGTGATCAAGGACCAGACGGTCGTCGTGGGTGACGCGGTCGCGCAGGTCGCGCCTCCCACGTTCCACGTGACGGGGTCCCTCGCCGCGGACCAGCTGTACCGTCTCGTCAGTCGGCCGGCCGAGGGGTCCGTCGCCATCACCGGGGGGCCAGCGCCGTTCCCGTGTACGGCGCTCACCGTCGGGGGGAGCACCTCGTCGTCCACCGGGTCGGACGACGGCGGTGACGCCTCCACGTCGACTGGGGACTCGTCGGGCCAGAGCGTCTCCTGCGTCGTCCCGGGCGACGTCACCGTCTTCGGCGGGCTCGCCGCCGAGCTGACCATCCCGGCCGGCGTCGCCACCGACGTCCTCACCGTGCCCCTCACGGCCGTCGAGGGCGCGGCCGGGAAGGGCGTCGTCTCGGTCGTCGGGGCGGACGGCTCCGCCGAGAAGCGCGACGTCACGCTCGGCATCAACGACGGCACGATCGTCGAGGTCACCGGTGGCCTGGCCGAGGGCGACCTGGTGCTCGAGTTCGTCCCGGGCGCCGCTGCCGCGCCGCAGGACGACTGCGTCGATCCCGCCACGGGCGCGGACCTCTGCAGCTGATGGCCCTCATCAGGCTCGAGGCGGTCACCAAGACGGTGCCCCTCGCCGACGACCGGACCCTGGACATCCTCACGGGCGTCGACCTCGAGGTGGACGCGGGCGAGCACGTCAGCATCGTGGGGCGCTCGGGGTCGGGCAAGTCGACGTTGCTCAACATCCTCGGGCTCATCGACGAGCCCACGACGGGGACGCACTGGTTCGACGACGTCGACGTGCGCTCGATCCGGCGCGGTCGGCGCGATCGGCTGAGAGGCGCCCAGGTCGGGTTCATCTTCCAGCAGTTCAACCTGCTGCAGGGGCGCACGGCGCTCGAGAACGTCATGACCCCGCTGCTCTACTCGTCGGGTGCCGAGTTCTGGCGTCGCCGGTCCATCGCGGGCGAGATGCTCGAGCGCGTCGGCCTCGGCCACCGGGCCGACTCGATGCCCCACCGCCTGTCGGGCGGCGAACAGCAGCGCGTGGCGATCGCCCGATCGCTCGTCCGCCGGCCGCGCGTCATCCTCGCCGACGAACCCACCGGTGCGCTCGACGTCGAGACCGGCGCAGGCGTGATGACGCTGCTCGACGGCATCGCGACCGAGAACGAGGCCGCCCTGGTGACGATCACCCACGACCTCGCGGTCGCCGCCCGGGCCTCGAGGCACTACCAGCTCGACACCGGCGTCCTCTCGGCGTCGGTCGACGGGGCCCTCGGGACGCCGAGACCGATGTCGTCACCTGCCGCGTCGACGTCGCCCCTCCGGGACGAGGTCGACGCGTGAAGCGCGCGGTTGCCGACGTGGTGGGGGCCTTCGCCGAGGCCTGGGCCGAACTCCGCGTCAACAAGCTGCGCGTGCTGCTCAGCCTGATCGGGGTGGCCGTCGCCGTCGCGGCCCTGACCGGCGTGGTCGCCCTCGGTGGGCTCGCCGAGCAGTCGTCGCGCGAGAGCGCCGAGCGGTTCGGGGGGCGCCCCGCGAACTACTACGTCAACGCGTATTCGAACGGCACCACCTCACCGAGCACCGAGGCGATCGAGGACGCGTTCGCCACGACGACGGCACGCTACGGGATCGAGCAGACCAGTCGCGTCGTCTACGGCAACCGCGCCGTCCAGTTGCCGGACGGGGTCACGGAGGTGGCGGCCGTCACCGTCGACGTCCCCTACGGCGAGATGCACCGGGTCGTCATGACCGACGGTTCGTGGTTCACCGACGCCGACGCGTCCCGTCTCGCGCCGCCCGTCATCGTCAACGAGGTGCTCTGGCGGCAGCTGGGCTCCCCGCCGTTGTCGTCCCATCCGACCTTGCTCGTCCGGGGGGCCGACTCCGTCACGCTCGTCGTCACCGGCGTCTCGGCCTCGTCCGAGTACGACGGCCCGCAGATGTACCTGCTGCCGATACCCGACTACGACCTCGCCCTGGCGAGCTACGGCGTCGAGACCCCCAGTACGAGATGTGGCTGCCACCCGAGACCAGCGACGCGCTGAGCGCCCAGGTGGCGTCCGACCTGGGGGCCACCCTCGGCGACGACGTGCAGGTCGACGTCTCGCGGCAGGACTACGCCGCGGGCGGCGACGCCGACCCGTTCGGTCCGATCAAGTCGATCATCACGGGGGTCGGCGTGCTGGTGTTGCTGCTCGGCGGTCTCGGCCTCGTCAACATCGCGCTCGTGACCGTCCGGCAGCGCATCCGCGAGATCGGCGTGCGTCGGTCCTTCGGCGCCACGGCTCCCCGGGTCTTCTTCTCGGTCATGCTCGAGAGCGTCGTCGGCACGGTCGTGGCTGGCGTCGTGGGCGTGATGCTGGCCGTCCTCGTCGTCGAGAACCCGACGGTGCAGGGCTTCATCGCCCAGGGCGCAGTCAGCGACCTCCCCCCGTTCCCCGTCGAGGCGGCCCTGATCGGTCTGGCGTCGGCCACGGCGATCGGGGCGGTGGCCGGTCTGCTCCCGGCTCTCGTGGCGATCCGTGTGAAGGTCATCGACGCCATCCGCTACTGACACACACCGGAGCACCTCCGGCCGCTGTCGGTGCTGAGAGGTACCTTTGAGCCCATGGCCACGCCCACCAAGTCGACTGCGCGCGCGCGTTCGTCGTCGCGAGCGTCGCAGACCTCCGGCGCCACGAAGGCGACCAAGAAGCTGCCCGCACCCCACCAGCCCGACCCGGTCCGCGAGGGCCCCGGGCCGCTCGTGGCGGCGTGGATGGGGCTCGCGCACCTGACCGGCGGCGCGTTCCGGCTCCTCGGCAAGGAGTCCTTGGCGAAAGACGAGCGACGAGACGGCGTGCCGTTCCTGCTCGTCCTGCTCGCGATCGCCGGGGCGGTCGTCGAGTGGCTGAACCCGACCAGCCCCGTCGCGATCGGATTCGACGCGTACACGTTCGGCGGGCTCGTGGGACGCGTCGCCTACGCCCTGCCGGTCATCATGATCCTCTTCGCGGGTTGGCTCTTCCGGCACCCGGCGTCCGTGCACGACAACACCCGCATCGGCATCGGGCTCGGCCTCTCGATCGTCTCGATCAGCGCGCTGTGTCACATCTTCGGCGGGCAACCCGAAGCCGCGGCAGGGCTCCGCGCCCTCGCCACGGGTGGAGGCGTGCTGGGCTGGGTCGTCGCGTCGTGGCTCGTCGCTCTCGCCACCGAATGGGTCGCGGTTCCTCTGGTCGTCATCCTGCTGGCGTTCTCGCTGCTCATCATCACCAAGACCCCGCCGAACCGCATCCACCGTCGTCTCGGCGAGCTGTACTCCTACCTCTTCGGTGAGACGACCTCGGGGGCGGCCGGGGCCGACGGTGATGCCGACCTCGTCGACCTGGCCGAGTCCGAGTCGCTGCCCTGGTGGCGGCGCAACAAGGACCAGCGCGAGGACGACCCGGCGTACGACACCCCGCTCGTGAAAGCGGAAGAGACCTCTGCCACCGAGACGCTCGGGCGGCGTCGTCGCAAGAAGCCGGCGTTCGAACCGAGCCCCGACGAGGCGGGCGGTGCGGCGGCGGCCGGTACCGCCGGGGCCGCCGCCCCACCGACGGCTCCGACCGACGTCTTCTCGGCCGACCTCCTCGGTGACCTCGATCGAGCCGAGGACGCCGTCCGCGCCCAGGGGTTCGACGTCCCGCCCGTCCAGGCGACCGCGTCGACGACGGTCCTCCCGGTGGTGCCGACCGAACCCGTCGGCGAGAGCGACGCCGCCGCCGATTTCCTCGCGGTCGATCCCGACGAGGCAGCCCCGCCCTCGCTCGACGAGGTGGACGACGGTGCCGAGAGCGCCCCCTACCGTCTCCCCGCCGCCTCGAGCCTGTCGGTCGGTGAGCCCGCCAAGGCGCGCAGCGAGGCCAACGACGCGATCGTGGCCGCCATCAGCCAGGTGCTCGACCAGTTCAACGTCGACGCCAAGGTAACCGGCCTCAAGCGCGGTCCGACCGTCACGCGCTACGAGATCGAACTCGGCCCCGGCGTCAAGGTCGAGCGGGTCACCGCCCTGACCAAGAACCTGGCCTACGCGGTGGCCTCCAACGAGGTCCGCATCCTGTCGCCCATCCCCGGCAAGAGCGCCATCGGCGTCGAGATCCCCAACACCGACAAAGAGATCGTCGCGCTCGGCGACGTCCTGCGGTCCTCAGCGGCGAGCAAGAGCGTCCACCCGCTGACCATCGGCGTCGGCAAAGACGTCGAGGGCGGCTACGTCGTGGCCAACCTGGCCAAGATGCCCCACCTCCTCGTCGCCGGAGCCACCGGTTCGGGCAAGTCGAGCTTCATCAACTCGATGATCACGTCGCTGCTGATGCGGGCCAAGCCGACCGACGTGCGCATGGTGTTGATCGACCCGAAGCGGGTCGAACTCTCGATCTACGCCGGCGTACCGCATCTGATCACGCCCATCATCACGAACCCCAAGAAGGCCGCCGAGGCCCTGCAGTGGGTGGTCAAAGAGATGGACATGAGGTACGACGACCTGGCCAGCTTCGGCTTCCGCCACATCGACGACTTCAACCGTGCCGTCGTCGGCGGAGAGATAGTCCTCCCGGCCGGCAGTCAACGCAAGCTCAAGCCCTATCCCTACCTCCTCGTGGTGGTCGACGAGTTGGCCGACCTCATGATGGTCGCTCCGCGCGACGTCGAGGACAGCATCGTCCGCATCACCCAGCTCGCGCGCGCCTCGGGAATCCACCTGGTCCTCGCGACACAACGTCCTTCGGTCGACGTCGTGACCGGTCTCATCAAGGCCAACGTCCCCTCGCGTTTCGCCTTCGCCGTCTCGAGCGTCACCGACTCGCGGGTCATCCTCGACCAGCCCGGAGCCGACAAGCTCATCGGTCAGGGCGACGGGCTGTTCCTGCCCATGGGTGCCTCCAAGGCCATGCGCGTGCAGGGCGCCTGGGTGCAAGAGAACGAGATCGCCCAGGTCGTCGCCCACGTCACCCGCCAAGCTCGTCCCGACTACCGCCCCGACGTCGCCGCGGTGGTCGAGAAGCGCGAGATCGACGGCGACATCGGTGACGACCTCGAGCTGCTCCTCGCGGCCGCCGAACTCGTCGTCAGCACGCAGTTCGGTTCGACCTCGATGCTCCAGCGCAAGCTCCGGGTCGGCTTCGCCAAGGCCGGCCGTCTCATGGACCTCATGGAATCGCGGGACATCGTCGGGCCGTCCGAAGGGTCGAAGGCTCGCGACGTGCTCGTCACGACCGAGCAGCTTCCTGGTGTGCTGGCGAAGCTGCGCGGCGGAGACACGGTCTCCGAGACCGGCGCCGGTCGCGCCTCCTCGGGTTCCGCCTCCGCGACGCGGGCCGACGCCGGTGACTACGACGGCGACCCCGTCGAGGCCATGACCCGTGGGTACGCGGAAGACGACGACGCCGGAAGCGAAGACGCCTGGCACCTGACGGGCAGGGAGTAGACCATGAGCCACGACGACGGCTCCCGCCCGACCTCCCCGCGCTCGGCCTTCTCGTTCCGCGGACGCGTGGCGTCGAAAGGGCCCGGGCCGGCCAGCACCGGCAACATCGCCAACGTCATCACGGTCGTCCGCATCCTCATGGCCCCGTTGTTCATCGCGTGGTTGCTGATCGACGACGGGGCGGACGGTTCGCTCCGTGTCTGGGCCGCTGCGTTGTTCGTCGTGGCGATCCTGACCGACAGCCTCGACGGCATGCTGGCCCGTGGCCTCGACCTCGTGACCGACTTCGGCAAGATCGTCGATCCGATCGCCGACAAGGTGCTGATCGGCGGAGCGCTCGTCTCGCTCACCATCCTCGGCGAGCTGCCGTGGTGGGTCACCGCACTCATCCTCGTCCGTGAGATCGGCATCACCGTCTACCGCTTCGCCGTCCTGCGTGATCGGGTGATCCCGGCGTCCCGCGGCGGCAAGATCAAGACGGTGCTGCAAGCGGTCGCGGTGACCCTGGCGCTCTTCCCCCTCTGGAACGTCGTCGGCGAGGGGATGCACTGGGTCAACGGCGTGCTCATGACAGCGGCCACGGTCGCCACCCTCGTCTCCGGGGCCGACTACATGCGCGTGGCGCTCAAGCACGGCAAGGCGGGCGCGTGACGCTGGCCGCCGACCTCGTCGCCGCGCTGACGCGCAGGCGTCTGACGGTCGCCGTCGCCGAGTCCCTCACCGGCGGTGCCCTGGTCTCCGAACTCGTGTCCGTGCCCGGTGCCTCGGCCGTCGTCCGTGGTGGGGTGGTCGCCTACCAGACCGAGCTCAAGCACACGTTGCTCGGGGTCGACGCTGAACTGCTGGCGCGACACGGGCCCGTGCATCCCGACGTCGCCGCCTCCATGGCCACCGGGATCCGTGACCGACTGGCGATCGACGGGCACCCGGCCGACATCGGCCTCGCGACCACCGGCGTCGCCGGCCCCGATCCCCAGGGCGGGCACGAACTCGGTACGGTCTTCGTCGGTCTGGCCGTGCCCGGCGACGTCCGCGTCTTCTCGCTCTCGCTCACGGGCGACCGACAGGCCATCCGAAACGCCACGGTCTCCGAATCCCTGGCAGTACTCGACCGATGGCTGGTCGAGACGAGGGAATAGCGGGCGTTTCGGTCTCGTTACATCTCCAGAGTTCACAACAGGTGCACAGTCCCCGATGGCTACAGTCGTGGTCAGTCGGTCCGAGCACCACCCGTCGTCCCCCATCTGAAACCATCCCGTCAGATGGGTCGTCCCCGAAGGAGGGTCCCCATGGTCCTGGTACGTCAAGAAATCGGCGACGTCCTTCGCGACTTCCGTCTGCAGAAGGGCCGCACGCTCCGCCAGGTCGCGAGCAAGGCCAGCGTCGCCCTCGGTTACCTCAGCGAGGTCGAGCGGGGTCAGAAAGAGGCGAGCTCAGAGATCCTCGCCTCCGTGGCCGACGCCCTCGAGACCCCCATCTCGGTGATCATGCGCGAGGTCGGCGACCGCATGGCGGTCATCGAGGGGCTCAACCCGATCCCCGACACCCTGCCGGACGACCTCGTCGCCGAGTTCGATTCCGACCTCGCGGTCCGCTGACCGCCCGACGTCTCTCCGAACGCCCCCGGCTCACGCCGGGGGCGTTCGTCGTCGGGGGTACGCTCGTCTGATGCGCAAGAGCGAGTTCGCCCGAGCCGTCGAGGACGAGTTCGGAGACGCCTACGGACGAGTGATCACCCGGGATCTCGTCATCCAGTCGCTCGGTGACCGGACCGCCGATGAGGCGATCGCCCAGGGAGAATCGCCCCGCGACGTGTGGCTCGCGCTCTGCGAGGCCGAGGGCGTCCCGGTGTCCCGTCGGTACGGTGTCGGGTTGCCCGAACCGACCAGCTGAGGTGCTGCTCTCTCGGGCGTGTGTTCGACACGCCGGGAGTGATGGGTCGAACACGTGTTCGGACGGATGGTAGCGTCCTCCACAAGGACGTCGACGAACGAGTTCTGCACGTCGGGCCGTCACCGCCACCGCGATGTCGGGGGTGGCCCGTAGCGTTTCTCGCATCGACGTCCCGCGTCACCGGCACATGCCGGCGACACCAGCCTTGTCGTAGCGACGACGACCCTGCACCACCGGTCGACGTCGACGCGACAGCCTACAGGCGCACGGACGACCACCACGAAGGAGAACGACATGCCCTCAGCCGAAAACCGCGAGAAGGCCCTCGAGACGGCTCTCGCCCAGATCGACCGACAGTTCGGCAAGGGCGCCGTCATGCGCCTCGGCAGCGACGAGCGTGCTCCCGTGGCGGTGATCCCGACCGGCTCGATCGCCCTCGACGTCGCTCTCGGCATCGGTGGCATCCCCCGCGGCCGCATCGTCGAGATCTACGGTCCCGAGTCGTCGGGTAAGACGACCCTGACCCTGCACGCCATCGCCAACGCCCAGCGCAACGGCGGCATCGCGGCCTTCATCGACGCCGAGCACGCTCTCGACCCCGAGTACGCCAAGAAGCTCGGCGTCGACATCGACGCCCTGCTGGTGTCGCAGCCCGACACCGGCGAGCAGGCGCTCGAGATCGCCGACATGCTCGTCCGCTCGGGGTCGATCGACCTCGTCGTCATCGACTCGGTCGCCGCCCTCGTTCCGCGTGCCGAGATCGAGGGCGAGATGGGTGACTCGCACGTCGGCCTGCAGGCTCGACTCATGTCTCAGGCGCTGCGCAAGTTGACCGGTGGGCTCAGCCAGACCGGCACCACCATGATCTTCATCAACCAGCTGCGCGAGAAGATCGGTGTCTTCTTCGGCAGCCCCGAGACGACGGCAGGTGGCAAGGCGCTCAAGTTCTATGCGTCCGTCCGCCTCGACATCCGGCGCATCGAGACGCTGAAAGACGGTACCGACGCGGTCGGCAACCGCACCCGCGTCAAGGTCGTCAAGAACAAGATGGCGCCGCCCTTCAAGCAGGCCGAGTTCGACATCCTCTACGGCGTGGGCATCTCGCGCGAGGGCAGCCTGATCGACTTCGGTGTCGAGCACGGCATCGTCCGCAAGTCGGGTGCCTGGTACACCTACGACGGCGACCAACTCGGCCAGGGCAAAGAGAACTCGCGCAACTTCCTCATCAAGAACGCCGCCATCGCGCAAGAGATCGAGCAGAAGATCCTCGCCAAGCTCGGAGTCGGTGGTGCCAAGCCCGTCGAGGCACCCGTCGAATCGATCGAGGCGAAGATCGCCGCTCGAAAGGGCGCATGACCTCGCGCGACGACGACGCCCCGGTGTCGGGTCCGTCTGATGACGGTGTCGACACCGGGCGGCTCGCCCCCGTCACGCCTCTCTTCGGCGCGATGAGCGGTTCCTCGGTTCCCGAGGCGACGACCGATGGCCAGGCTTCCCATCAGACGAACGATGCCGAGGCCGTCCTGACGGCCATCAGTTCTCATTGGGCTGGCGGTGCGACATCCACGGCCTCAGAGGGCGACCATCCGTCCGCCCGAGGTTCTCGCGCGGGGGCAGCCGGCCGGCCCAAGGCGACCGGATTCGACGACCAACCCGACGACGGGCCCGAAGACCTCGAAGCGCAGCAGCGACGCGCCGAGAACGTCAGCCTGCACGCCCTCTCGCGCCGGGGAGTGTCGTCTCACGAGATGGAGAAGCTGCTCCTCTCCCGTGACCTCGACGAATCGGTCGTGGCCGACGAGATCGCCCGTCTCGAGCGGGTCGGTCTCCTCGACGACACCGAACTGGCCGCCACCCTGATCAGGTCCAAGCAAGAGCGCAAGGGTCTCGGCCGGGGCGCTGTCACGTCGGAACTCCGCGCCCGGGGCATCGACCCGTCCATCATCGACGAGGCCCTGTCCGACACGGACGACGACGAAGAGCAAGAGCGTGCCGACGAGTGGGCCCGCAAACGCGCAGGGTCGTTGCGCGGCCTCGACCGCGAGACGGCCGAACGTCGTCTCAACGGTTACCTGATGCGCCGGGGGTATCGCTCCGAGGTCGTCCGACGTGCGATCGAGAAGGCCCTGCCCCGTGGTGGCAGCGGCCGCGGCGGCGTCCGCTTCGAGTGACCGTCCCGGGGGTGGCGGCGATCTACACTGAGTCACCATGACGACGGTCGCCACCACCCCCATCCCCTCGCCCGTCGACGGCCCGGCCCGTACGTACGAGGTCCGCACCTTCGGGTGCCAGATGAACGTCCACGACTCCGAGCGTCTCAGCGGCTCGCTCGAGGCGGCCGGTTACGTACCGGCGGACGGAGCCGAGGCCGACATCGTCGTCATCAACACCTGTGCGGTGCGCGAGAACGCCGACAAGAAGCTCTACGGGACGCTGGGGACGCTCGCCGGTCAGAAGAAGAAGCACGAGGGCATGCAGATCGCCGTCGGCGGGTGTCTCGCCCAGAAAGACAAGGACGTCATCCTCGACAAGGCGCCGTGGGTCGACGTGGTCTTCGGTACGCACAACATGGGCGCCCTGCCCACGCTCCTCGAGCGCGCGCGTCACAACGACGAGGCCCAGCTCGAGATCCTCGAGGCACTCGACGTGTTCCCCTCGACGCTGCCGACCAAGCGCGACTCCACCCACAGCGGCTGGGTCTCGATCTCGGTCGGCTGCAACAACACCTGCACCTTCTGCATCGTGCCGTCGCTCCGCGGCAAGGAGAAAGACCGCCGCCCCGGTGACGTCCTGGCCGAGGTGCAGGCGCTCGTCGACGACGGTGCCGTCGAGGTGACGCTGCTCGGGCAGAACGTCAACTCGTACGGCGTCGAGTTCGGTGATCGGCTCGCCTTCGGCAAGCTGCTGCGTGCCGTCGGTGCGATCCCCGGGCTCGAGCGGGTGCGCTTCACCAGCCCGCATCCGGCGTCCTTCACCGACGACGTGATCGCCGCGATGGCCGAGACGCCCGCTGTCATGCCTCAGTTGCACATGCCCCTGCAGTCGGGTTCCGACCGGGTGTTGAGAGCCATGCGGCGCAGCTACCGCAGCGAGAAGTTCCTCGGCATCATCGACCGTGTGCGCGTGGCCATGCCCGAGGCCGCGATCAGCACCGACATCATCGTCGGTTTCCCGGGCGAGACCGAGGAGGACTTCGCCGAGACCCTCCGGGTCGTCGAGCGGTCCCGGTTCGCGTCGGCGTTCACCTTCCAGTACTCCGTGCGCCCCGGGACTCCGGCGGGCGAGATGGCCGACCAGATCCCGAAGGCCGTCGTGCAAGAACGGTTCGAGCGGCTGACCGCCCTGCAGGACCGCATCTCGGCCGAAGAGAACCGTCGTCAGGTCGGTCGGACCGTCGACGTCCTCGTGGCCACCGACGAGGGGCGAAAAGACGCCTCCACCCACCGTCTGTCGGGGCGTGCGGAGGACAGTCGCCTCGTCCACTTCGAAGTGCCGTCGGGACGCACCGTTCCGCGCCCCGGCGACGTGGTCAGCGTGCGGGTCACCGACGCTGCACCGTTCTACCTGTTGGCCGATGCGGTCGACGGGCCCGGGGCCCTCTACGAGGTCCGTCGCACCCGCGCGGGCGATGCCTGGGACGCCGCGCAGGCCGCCTCGTGCGGGGTGCCGTCCGCCGGTGACGCGACCCGCGCCTCCTCGGCTCGGCCGGTGAGGGTGAGCCTCGGGCTGCCCACGCTGCGGGTGGCGACCACACCGATCTACAGCACGACCGACGACCTCCGCTGACGTGCTGGTCGCGATCGTCGGGGCGACCGGCACGGGCAAGTCGGCGTTCTCGCTCGACCTCGCCGAGGCGCTGGCCGCCCGGGGCGAGGCCGTCGAGATCGTCAACGCGGACGCCATGCAGCTCTACCGCGGCATGGATGTCGGCACGGCGAAACTGCCCGCCGCCGAACGACGAGGCATCCCACACCATCTCCTCGACGTCCTCGACGTCACCGACGAGGCGAGCGTCGAGTGGTACCAGCGCGAGGCTCGGGCCCTGATCGACGGCATCGTGGCCCGCGGGGCGGTGGCGGTCCTCGTCGGCGGGTCCGGCCTCTACGTCTCGAGCGTGTTGTTCGACTTCCGTTTCCCCGGAACCGACCCCGTGATCCGGCGTCGATACGAGGCGATCGCCGACGAGCGGGGGCCCGGGGCCCTGTACGACCTGTTGAGCGAGCGTGATCCGGCGTCGGCCGCCTCGATCGGTCGTTCCAACGCTCGGCGTCTCGTCCGGGCGCTCGAGGTCGGCGACCTCACCGGGCGCCCTCTCTCGGGAACCCTGCCCGAGAAGTCGTCGCCGTGGCGCCCGTCGAGCGTCTTCGGTGTCGCGGAAGAACGCCCCGTGCTCGTCGAACGTCTCGACCGACGCGTCGACCAGATGTGGCGAGACGGTCTCGTCGACGAGGTGCGGGGTCTGCTTCCTCTCGGGCTCGAGCGGGGGGTCACGGCGGGCCGGGCGATCGGCTACGCGCAGGCGGTCGCCCAGATCCGGGGGGAACTCGCCGAGACCGAGGCGATCGAGGCCACGGCGGCCCTCACCCGTCGCTACGCCCGCCGTCAGGCGAGCTGGTTCCGGCGATACAACGACGTCGAGTGGTCTCGCTCGGGCGACGCCCAGGCCGTCGACCAGGCCGTGGCTAGACTCCTCGGGTGACCACCACGCTGCAGTTCACCAAGGGGCAGGGCACCGGCAACGACTTCGTCCTGTTCACCGATCCCGACGCCGGCACCGACCTGACGCCCGCCATGATCCGGGCCCTGGCCGATCGGCGCTTCGGGGTGGGCGGCGACGGCGTCATCCGTGCGGTCCGTACGGCAGCGTTGTCCACCGAGGCGGCCCTGCTCGAGGCCGAGCCCCGCGCCGAGTGGTTCATGGACTACCACAACGCCGACGGCAGTCCGGCCGAGATGTGTGGCAACGGCATCCGCGTCTTCGCGCGTTACCTCCTCGAGCGGGGGTTGGTCCAGCTGGGCGAGGACGACGTGCTCGTCGTCGGCACGCGGGCCGGCGCTCGCGAGGTGCGTCGCGACGGCACGGGCTTCCGCGTCGACCTGGGGCCCTGGCGACTCGGCGACGACGACCCGGTCGTCCGGGCGCGCGCACTGCACGCCGCCCGTCCGGGCCTGCCGATCTCGGTCGGCAACCCCCACGTGGTGGTGGCCCTCGCCGGCGACGACGAACTGGACGGCCTCGACCTGACCTACGTGCCGATCATCGACCCGGCGCCGGCCGGCGGGGCCAACGTCGAGTTCGTGGTTCCCGCCGATCCGCTCGTGGTCGACGGGCTCGGGCGCATCCGCATGCGGGTCCACGAGCGCGGCAGCGGCGAGACGCTCTCGTGCGGCACCGGTGCGGCAGCGGCGGCCCTGGCCACGCGGTACTGGGCTGGGGCCTCGGCGCCCGAGGGCTGGTTGGTCGACGTTCCCGGAGGGGTCGTGGGCGTCTCGATCAGCCACCACGACGACGGCGAGCACGTCTCGCTCAGCGGGCCGGCCGAACTCGTCTTCACCGGCGCGCTCGACCTCTGAGGCCGGCGTGCTCGACCTCTGAGGTCGACCGGCGACCGGGGCTACGGCGAGGCCTGCACAGGGCGTCGGGTCAGTCGGCGTCGGTGAGGCGCTCGGCGCGCAAGATCCGGTACCCCTTGCTGGTGGAGGCGCGGGTCACGTCGACGACGTCGGCCATGGTCTCGTTCATCCAGCGCTGCAGGGAGTCGGCCCCCAGGTTCTTCTGCACGACCAGCCAGGCATCCGATCCCACGTCGAGTCGGGGGAGCCACCGTTCGAGCAGGGAGTGCAGCTCGGCCTTTCCGACCCGGATCGGCGGATTCGACCAGATCGTCGCGAAGCGCAGGTCGGCGGGAACATCGTCGGGGGTCACGGCGTTGACGTTCTCGAGGCCGATCGAGCGTGCGTTCGCGCGCACGAGGTCGAGCACTCTCTCGTTCACGTCGACGGCCCAGACCGTCGCGTCGGGTGACGACAACGCGAGGCTCAGTGTGATGGGGCCCCATCCGCACCCGACGTCCAGCAGATGGCCCGCCCTCGGCGGCGTCGGCGCGCCCGCCAGCAGCACCGACGTGCCCGGGTCGACGCGACCCGGGCTGAACACTCCCGCGGCCGTGGTCAACGTCAACTCACGGCCCGCGAGGACGACGTCGATCGTCCTGGGCTTGGCCGCGCTGCCGGGCTGGGGTGAGAAGTAGTGGTCGCTGGCCATGCTCGCCAACCTACCGAACATCAGCAGGGGGTTCGTTCCCTGCTCTCCGCACACCGAAAGGGTTAGTATCACCCCGATGACAGACCACACCACGACACCGCTTGACTCCGAGCGGAACGACCAGCCCGACGACGTCGTCGCGCGCGTCCTCGATCGTGCGGCCCAGAGGGCCTCCGGTTACACCGTCTTCTCGCCGGCCCAGGCCATCCAGACCCGATCGCTCCACGACGACGGCGGCTCCGACGGCGACCAGTCGGAGCGCGACGACCGCCAGGCCCTCCGCCGCGTGGCGGGCCTCTCGACCGAACTGCAGGACGTCACCGAGGTCGAGTACCGCCAACTGCGCCTCGAGAACGTCGTCCTCATCGGCGTGTACTCGCAGGGTTCGATGTCCGACGCCGAGAACTCCCTGCGTGAGCTCGCCGCCCTCGCCGAGACGGCGGGTGCCGTCGTCCTCGACGGGCTGCTGCAGAGACGACCGAATCCCGACCCGAGCACCTACCTGGGCAAGGGCAAAGCCGAAGAGCTCCGGGGGACGGTCGCCGCCCTCGGTGCCGACACCGTCATCGCCGACACCGAACTGGCCCCCAGCCAGCGGCGCGCCCTCGAAGACGTCGTCAAGGTGAAGGTCATCGACCGCACCGCCGTGATCCTCGACATCTTCAGCCAGCACGCCAAGAGCCGCGAGGGCAAGGCGCAGGTCGAACTCGCCCAGCTCGAGTACCTCCTGCCGCGCCTCCGCGGTTGGGGCGAGTCGATGTCGCGCCAGGCCGGTGGGCAAGTCGGAGGCGCGGGTGCCGGAATGGGCAGCCGCGGGCCTGGTGAAACCAAGATCGAGCTCGACCGGCGCCGCATCCACACCCGCATGGCCCGGCTCCGCAAACAGATCAAAGAGATGAAGCCGGCCCGCGACGCCAAGCGGGCCAACCGCGACCGCAACGAGGTGCCCACGGTCGCCATCGCGGGCTACACCAACGCGGGCAAATCCAGCCTGCTCAACCGGCTCACCAGCGCGGGCGTCCTGGTCGAGAACGCGTTGTTCGCCACCCTCGACGCGACGGTCCGCAAGAGCGTGACGGCGGACGGTCGTCCCTTCACGTACGCGGACACGGTCGGATTCGTGCGCAACTTGCCTCACCAGCTGGTCGAGGCGTTCCGGTCGACGCTCGAAGAGGTCGAGGCATCCGACGTCATCGTGCACGTCGTCGACGGGTCGCACCCCGACCCTGCCGCTCAGCTCGCGACCGTCCGGGACGTCATCGCCGAGGTCGACGGTCGCGACATCGCCGAGATCGTCGTCTTCAACAAGAGCGACCTCGTCGACGACGACCAGCGTCTCGTCCTGCTCGGTCTCGAACCGACGGCGGTCTTCGTCTCGGCTCGGACGGGTGAGGGCATCGACGACCTGCTCGCCCGCATCGCGGCCGTGCTGCCCGAACCCGAGATCGAGCTCGACCTGCTGGTGCCGTACGACCGCGGCGACGTGGTCTCGCACCTGCACGACTCCGGACGCATCGTCAGCACCGACTACGAAGAAGAAGGCACCCGGGTCCACGCCCGGGTCTACCCGAGTGACGTCGCCGGGCTCACGCCCTATGTCGCACCCGTGGGCGTCGGTCGCTGACGCCGAGCCCCGGGTCGTCACACGACGAAGCGCCGACCACCTCGAGGTGGTCGGCGCTTCGTCGTGTGCCGGGTGGCGCGTAAGTGGGTGGTGCGTTCGTCAGACCGACCGCAGGACGGCGACGACCTTGCCGACGATCTGTGCGTGGTCGCCGACGATGGGCTCGAACGCGCTGTTCCGGGGAAGCAGCCAGGTGTGGCCGTCTCGCTGGCGGAACACCTTGACGGTCGCCTCGTCGTCGAGCATGGCCGCGACGATGTCACCGTTCTCGGCGTCCTGCTGCTGCCGCACGACGACCCAGTCCCCGTCGCAGATCGCCGCGTCGATCATCGAGTCTCCGACCACCCGCAGCATGAACAGTTCACCCTTGCCGACGAGTTGTCGTGGCAGCGGCATCACGTCCTCGATCTGCTGCTCGGCCGTGATGGGGATGCCGGCCGCGATCCGTCCCACCATGGGGACGTGAGCCGTGTCGCCGTCGTCACTCGTCGTGAAGACGGTCGACGGGGGAGCCGTCGGCGCCGTGGCATCCACGAGGACCTCGAGGGCTCGGGGTCGGTTCGGGTCACGGCGGATCTTGCCGGCGAGTTCGAGCTGGTTGAGCTGGTGCGTGACGCTCGACAGGGACTTGAGGCCGACGGCGTCGCCGATCTCGCGCATGCTCGGGGGATACCCGCGGTGACCGATGCTCTCGGTGATCGCGGCGAGGATCGACGCTTGCTTCGCCGTCAACTCCTTGCGGGGGAGGACGCCGGGATCGAGCTGACGGGGGGCGTCGGGGGCCGCCTGCGGGGTGCGCTTCGGGTCGCTCATGGGTCTCCTGCCGTCGATGTCGGTGGTCCCTGTTTGACTCCTACCACCGATCGAAACCGTATCCGATCAGGCGGTGTCGACAAAACACATGTTCGAGTGTGTCGCGTTCTTCCTCTCTGATCCGGATCGATTTCGACCTGGATTACCCATCGCAGGGGTTGAAAGCGTCAGCAATCGAATGTATGTTCGGAACACGTCTTCGTGTCCGGCATTCCCGGCCGAGTGCCGGGCACGAACTCGTCCCCTGTCTTCCAAGGTGAAAGGACCACCTCATGAGCGTCACCTCAGCATCAGCAGTTGCGTCCCCCGTCGACTCGACCCGAGTCGTGCGCACGCGCCTGCGCATCACCCGGCGGGGTCGTGCGGTCGTCGCCGCGCTCGTGGCGGTCCCGCTCGTCGTCGTGGCAGGCGCGCTCGTCCTCAACGGAGGCGGCGCCGTCGCGTCCGACACGACGGGTCGCACCGAGTTCCAGCACGTGACCGTCGACGGTGGCGAGACGCTCTGGCAGGTCGCGTCAGAGATCGACCCCGATGCCGATCCGCGCGACGTCATCGCCGACCTCGTCTCGCTCAACAACCTTCCGAGCGCCGAGGTCTCCGCCGGTCAGAGCCTCGCCGTCCCCGCTCAGTACGCTCGCTGAAGCACCGTCGCCGGCGAGGTGGGCGGTCCGGCCCGTCGGCGTTGCGTCTGCGCGACGGCGAACGACCCGACACACCGTCGGCCCGCCCGTACGATGGTGGGGTGTCCTTCAGTCTCGACGACCTACCCATCCGTGACGATCTCCGGGGACTGACGCCGTACGGCGCTCCCCAGAAGAAGGTCCCGGTCGCTCTCAACGTCAACGAGAACACGCATCCCATTCCCGAAGACGTCGCTCGCGACATCGTCGAATCGGTGGCCCGGGCGGTCCTCGACGTCAACCGGTATCCCGATCGCGAGTTCACGACGCTGCGTGATTCGCTGGCGGCTTACCTCGGGCACGGTCTCACCCGAGACAACATCTGGGCGGCGAACGGCTCCAACGAGGTCATCCAGCAGCTCCTCCAGGCCTTCGGCGGCCCGGGCCGCTCCGTCCTGGGGTTCCCTCCCACCTACTCGATGCACTCGATCATCGCCACGGGCACCGGCAGTCGATGGGTCGAGGGTCGCCGTGACGAGGGGTTCCGCATCTCACCCGAGACCGCGGTCTCCGAGATCGAACGCTCCCGTCCCGACATCGTCTTCTTCTGCGGACCGAACAACCCCACGGGCACCCCCCTCGATCTCGCCACGATCCAGGCTGCCTACGACGCCACGGACGGCATCGTCTTCGTCGACGAGGCCTACGCCGAGTTCATGCCGGCCGATCAGCCGACGGCACTGACCCTGCTGGCAGGTCGCGAACGGCTGGTCGTGTCCCGCACGATGAGCAAGGCGTTCGCGTTCGCCGGTGCCCGGGTCGGCTACCTGGCCGCGCACCCGGCCGTGGCCGACGCGCTGCGTCTCGTGCGCCTCCCGTACCACCTCTCGTCCCTGACGCAGGCGGCGGCCGTCGCGGCGCTCTCGCACGCGAGCGAGATGCTCGCCATGGTCGACGACATCAAGGCCCAGCGTGACCGCATCGTGCACGAGTTGACCGAACTCGGGTACGAGCCGTGGCCCACCTGGTCGAACTTCGTCCTCTTCGGAGGGGTCGACGACCCGACCGACGTCTTCGAGCGCCTGCTCGAGCGGGGTGTCATCGTCCGCAACCTCGGCATTCCGAACCACCTGAGGGTCAGTGCGGGCACCGAGGCCGAGACCACCGCGTTCCTTAAGGCGCTCCGCGACATTAGGCTCTCTTCGTGACCGACGTGACCGAGACGACCAGTGCCGCCCGTACCGCCTCCCTCTCGCGTGCCACGAGCGAGTCGAGCATCACGCTCGCCCTCGACCTCGACGGTTCGGGCCGATCGACGATCGACTCGTCGGTCCCGTTCTTCGACCACCTCCTGACGGCGCTCTCGAAGCACTCGTTGATCGACCTCGACGTCGCGGCGACGGGCGACACACACATCGACGTGCACCACACGGTCGAAGACATCGGCATCACGTTCGGCACCGCGCTGAAGCAGGCGCTCGGCGACAAGTCCGGCATCTCGCGCTACGGTGACGCGCTCGTCCCGCTCGACGAGGCCCTCGTGCAGGCTGTCGTCGACGTGTCGGGGCGTCCGTACCTCGTGCACACGGGTGAGCCCGAGGGGTTCGAGTACCACCTCATCGGCGGGCACTTCACCGGCTCGATGGTCCGTCACGTCTTCGAGGCGATCACCTTCCACGCCGGCATCACCGTGCACGTCCGCGTGCTGGGCGGGCGCGATCCGCACCACATCGCCGAGGCCGAGTTCAAGGCGTTCGCCCGGGCGCTCCGTCAGGCCGTCCAGCCCGACCCGCGCGTCAGCGGCATCCCGTCGACGAAGGGTGCCCTGTGACCGGCGCCCGTCCTTCAGTCGTCGTCCTCGACTACGGCAGCGGCAACGTCCACTCCGCGGTCAAGGCACTCGAGCTCGCGGGCGCCGACGTCGAGTTGACTGCCGACCGTGCCCGGGTGCAGGCGGCCGACGGCCTCTTCGTCCCCGGTGTCGGGGCGTTCTCGGCCGTCATGAGTCAGCTCGAGTCCGTGCGCGGTGGCGAGTTGATCGACCGGCGGCTGGCCGGCGGGCGTCCGGTCATGGGCATCTGCGTGGGCATGCAGGTCTTCTTCGAGGGCGGCGTCGAACGCGGCAACAGCACGGGTGGCCTCGGGGCGTGGCCCGGTGTGGTCGACGAGCTGCAGGCCGACGTGCTGCCCCACATGGGCTGGAACACCGTCGACGTGCCCGAGGGCAGCGTGCTGTTCGACGGAGTCGCCGACGAGCGGTTCTACTTCGTCCACTCGTACGCCGCGCAAGAGTGGTCGCTCGACGTGATCCGTCCCTTCACCGAGCCGCACGTGACCTGGGCCGACCACGGCGGCCGCTTCGTCGCCGCCGTCGAGAACGGCCCGCTCTGGGCGACGCAGTTCCACCCCGAGAAGTCGGGGCAGCCGGGCATCCGGTTGCTCTCGAACTGGCTCGGCACCCTCTGACCCCGACGCGACCGACCCGATCGCGCCTCCTGACCCTGCGGTGCCCCGGCGCCGTGAGAGAGACGACATGAGCGAGTTCTGCACCACCCCCGCCCTGACCCTGTTCCCCGCCGTCGACGTGGCGGGTGGTCAGGCCGTGCGCCTGACCCAGGGTGAGGCCGGCAGCGAGACGAACTACGGCGACCCGGTCTCGGCAGCCGACGACTGGGCCAGCCAGGGCGCCGAATGGCTGCACCTGGTCGACCTCGACGCCGCCTTCGGGCGCGGTGACAACCGTGCCGTGATCAAGAAGGTCATCAAGCAGGTCAAGGGCGTCAACGTCGAGCTCAGCGGTGGCATCCGCGACGACAAGTCCCTCGAGGACGCGCTGAGCACCGGCGTGAAGCGCATCAACCTGGGCACGGCGGCCCTCGAGAACCCCGAGTGGGCAGCCCACGTCATCGCCGAGTACGGCGAGGCGGTGGCCGTCGGGCTCGACGTCCGTGGCACGACGCTGGCGGCGCGCGGCTGGACCGAAGAGGGCGGCGACCTCTGGACGGTCCTCGCGCGGCTGGAAGAGGCCGGTTGTGCGCGGTACGTCGTCACCGACGTGACGAAGGACGGCACGCTCCAGGGGCCCAACGTCGACCTGCTGCGGCAGGTGATGGAACACACCGAGCGTCCGGTGATCGCGTCGGGCGGCATCTCGAGCCTCGACGACCTCGCGGCCCTCCGCGAGCTCGTGCCCCAGGGGCTCGAGGGCGCCATCGTCGGCAAGGCGCTCTACTCGGGGGCGTTCACGCTCGCCGCTGCCCTCGACGTCGCGTCGAACTGATGACGACCGCGCCGGACGGACCGGGGCACGCCCCCGACTATCCCGGCCACGGCGCCGACAGCGCCGGGCGACCCTGGGTGGGGCGCACCTTCGACCACCACGACACGGCGCACGCGGGCGACGACGGGTCCGCGGACCCGAGGCTGCTCGACGCCCTCCTGGGGTTCCGCGAGGGGCGGCTCGGCGAGAGCGAGGTCGTCGACGCCCTGCGTGCGGCTCGTCTGCTCGTGCCCCTGGTCGCGGTGGCAGGTGACGAGGGTCTCGACGACCACGGTCGCCGCGTCGACAAGACGCAAGAGCTCTCCATCGTCACGGTCTCGGGTCCTGACGGCCGCGACGTGTTGCCGGCCTTCACCTCGGTCGAGACCCTGACGCGCTGGCGTCCTGCGGCCCGACCGGTGCCGGTGGAGGCCCGGCGCGTGGCTCTCGCGGCCGCCTCGGAGTCGACCGACCGCATCGTGATCGACCCCGGATCGATCACCGAGTTCGGTCTGCGTCGTCCGGCCGTCTGGGCGGTCGCTCAAGACCTGCCGTGGATGCCGAGTCACCACGACGAGGACGTCCTGCGTGCGTTCCTCGACGCGTCACGCGACGAGGAGGCGCTGGTCAGCCTGGTCGTCGCGCCCGGTTATCGAGACGCCCGGCTCGGTGCCCCCGAGATCGTCGTCCAGCTGGGCGTGACGTCCGGCCTCGACCGGGACGCCCTGCAGTCGCTGCTGCAGCGACTGCAGGCGGCCTGGGCGGCCGACCCGGTGATCGTCGACCGGGTCGACAGCATGTCGGTCAAGGTCGTCCCGGGCTGACGAGATCGCCGCTCGAGAAGCCGCGGAGTGCCCGAGGTGCCGGTCGTCGTGGACGCGCTGCGCGGTTGACCGGACCCGTGGCACGCGACGTGTCGGTCAGTTGACGGGTCCGGTGTACTTCTCGCCGGGGCCCTGACCGATGGCATCGGGGATGGCCGACGCCTCACGGAAGGCTAGTTGCAGCGATCGCAGGCCGTCGCGCAGCGCACGGGCGTGCTGGTCGCCGATCTCGGGTGCGCTGGCCGTCACGAGCCCGGCGAGCGAGGTGATGAGCTTGCGGGCCTCGTCGAGGTCGGTCTGCCGCTGCGGGTCGTCGGCCAGGCCGACCTTCACCGCGGCCGCGCTCATCAGGTGGACGCAGACCGTGTTGATCACCTCGACCGCGTTGACGTCGGCGATGTCGCGTGCGGCGTCGTCACCGAACCGCAGGTCGTCCTCGAACCGCGCCGTCGCGGGGGAGGCTTCGGGCGACGTGGCCTGTGCCGGATCGCCGAAGCGGGCGTCGGGAATGGGTGCGTCGTCGGGGGAGTGGCTCACGAACTGATCCTCTGCTAAACTCGTCCAGGCTCGGAGCGTCTGCTCCGTGCGAAAGTGGAGATTCTCCCACCCGCGCTTGACCGTTAGACAAGGTTACCGGGTTGTTGGCACCCCGTTCGATCAGCATCACCGTTCCGCCTCGCTCCTCGTCAGAGGGGCGCTGCAGACGGCGATCGAGCAGCCAGGGTGCAGTGTGATGCGTTCCCAGATGACGCCCGCACGAAACTCCTCTTTCTCTGGCGAGGCCGTCCGGTCCCGTCAGATGCAGAAGAAACGACAGAGGAGTTCCGCATCAGCGATCCCCGTACGAACGACCGTATCCGCGTCCCCGAGGTCCGCCTCGTCGGGCCCGCAGGTGAGCAGATCGGCGTCGTTCCCATCGCCATGGCCCTGCGTCTCGCCGCAGAGGCCGAGCTCGACCTGGTCGAGGTGGCCCCCAACTCGAAGCCTCCCGTGGCCAAGATCATGGATCACGGAAAGTTCAAGTACGAGGCTGCGCAGAAGGCGAAAGAAGCCCGTCGCAACCAGGCGAACACGATCCTCAAAGAGGTCCGTTTCCGCCTGAAGATCGACAAGCACGACTACGAGACGAAGCGCAAGCGCGCCGAGGGCTTCCTCCAGGGCGGCGACAAGGTCAAGGCCATGATCCTGTTCCGTGGCCGCGAGCAGTCGCGCCCCGACCAGGGTGTCCGCCTCCTCCAGCGTTTCGCCGAAGACGTCTCCGAGTGGGGCAGCGTCGAGTCGACGCCCACCATCGACGGCCGCAACATGGTCATGGTCATCGGCCCGCACAAGAACAAGTCCGAGGCCAAGGCCGAGGCAGAAGCTCGCAAGGCGGCCAACAAGCCGCCGAAGCACCCGACGTCCGACGAGGTCCCGGCCGATGCACCGGCCGACCGACCGACAGAAGAAAGTAAGTAAGACATGCCCAAGCAGAAGACCCACTCCGGCGCCAAGAAGCGCTTCAAGGTCACCGGTTCCGGCAAGATCATGAAGCAGCAGGCCGGCATGCGCCACAACCTCGAGGTGAAGAGCGCCAAGCGCAAGGCTCGCCTGAACCAGGACCAGGTGCTCGCGCCCGCTGACGCCAAGGTCGCCAAGAAGCTTCTCGGTCACTGACCGCTGACACGAACGTAGAGGAACAAGAAAATGGCAAGAGTCAAGAGAGCGGTCAACGCCGCCAAGAAGCGTCGCGTCATCCTCGAGCGTGCCGAGGGTTACCGCGGTCAGCGTTCGCGCCTGTACCGCAAGGCCAAAGAGCAGGTCACGCACTCGCTCGTCTACTCGTACCGTGACCGTCGTGCACGCAAGGGCGAGTTCCGCCGCCTGTGGATCCAGCGCATCAACGCCGCGTCGCGTGCGAACGGCCTGACTTACAACCGCCTCATCCAGGGTCTGTCCCTGGCCGGCGTCGAGGTCGACCGCCGCATCCTGGCCGAGCTGGCCGTCAACGAGCCCGCCACGTTCGCGTCGCTCGTCGCCACCGCCAAGGCCGCGCTGCCCGCCGACACCTCGGCCCCCAAGGTCGCCGCGTAGTCGCACCCGCACCACCCTCGAGGCCCGACGGCCCGACACCTGCACCGGTGTCGCCGTCGGGTCTCGTGCGTCTGCGGCAGGCGTCCGTCCTCGTGCGGCATCATGGACGGGTGCCCCACGACTCCCTGCTCGACAATCCCCGTTCACCCCGAGTCCGGGCGGTGGCCAAGCTCTCGAAGCGCGACGCCCGCACCGAGACCCGCACGTTCCTGCTCGAGGGGCCGCAGTCGGTCGGTGAGGCCCTGGCCTTCCGGCCCGAGCTGATCGTCGAGCTCTTCGGCACCCCGACCGCGCTCGAGCGCTACCCCGAGGTGGCGGCCGCCGCCGACGCCGAGGGCATCGACGTCCAGTTCGTCACCGAACCGGTGCTCGAGGCCATGGCCGACACGGTCACGCCGCAGGGCATCGTCGCCGTCTGCCGGCAGTTCCCCACGTCGGTGAAGGACGTCTTCGCTGCCGAGCCGAAGCTCATCGTGATCCTCGAAGAGGTCCGCGACCCCGGCAACGCGGGCACCATCATCCGGGCCGCGGACGCCGCGGGCGCCGACGCGGTCATCATGACCGGCCGCAGCGTCGACCTCTACAACCCCAAGGTCGTGCGGTCCACGACGGGCTCGCTGTTCCACGTGCCGGTGGCCGTGGGCGTCGAGCTGCCGGCGATCGTCGACCGGTGCCGTGAGGTCGGCCTGCAGGTGCTCGCCGCCGACGTCAAGGGAGACGACCTGCTCGCCGCCCGCACCGAGGGCGTGCTCGCCGAACCGACCGCCTGGCTCTTCGGCAACGAGGCCCGGGGGCTCACCGACATGGACCTCGCGCGTGCCGACCGTGCCCTGGTGGTGCCCATCTACGGTCACGCCGAATCGATGAACCTGGCGACGGCGGCCTCGGTGTGCCTCTACGAAAGCGCCTTCGCCCACCGCAGCTAGCGCCTCCTCGTCCACCAGGAGGCGCGGGTCGGCTCCCACGGGCACGTCGCTTCCGAACACGTCGTTTCGTTTTCATTAAGAATCCACTGTGAATTTGACCCCGACCTGGGGGTCTGTTTGTGTGGGCGCATGGAACCCCTCGTCGTGGTCGATCACGTCAACAAGCACTTCGGTGACCTGCACGTCCTGAAGGACATCACCACGACGGTGGGCAAGGGCGAGGTGGTCGTCGTGATCGGCCCGAGCGGTTCGGGCAAGTCGACCCTCTGCCGGGCCATCAACCGTCTCGAGACCATCGACGACGGCGTCATCACGATCGACGGAACGCGTCTGCCCGAAGAGGGTGCGGCGCTCGCCCGTCTGCGTGCCGACGTCGGCATGGTGTTCCAGAGCTTCAACCTGTTCTCGCACAAGACGATCCTCGAGAACGTCATGCTGGGCCAGCTCAAGGTGCGCAAGCGCACCAAGGCCGAGGCGCGCGAGCGGGCGATGCAGCTGCTCGAGCGCGTCGGCGTCGCGAACCAGGCCGACAAGATGCCGTCCCAGCTCTCGGGCGGCCAGCAGCAGCGCGTCGCGATCGCCCGGGCTCTGGCGATGGACCCCAAGGTGATGCTCCTCGACGAGCCCACCAGCGCGCTCGACCCCGAGATGATCACCGAGGTCCTCGACGTCATGGTGCAGCTCGCGAAGGACGGCATGACCATGATCGTCGTCACCCACGAGATGGGGTTCGCCCGCAAGGCCGCCGATCGTGTCGTCTTCATGGCCGACGGTCAGATCGTCGAAGAGGCGACGCCCGAGCAGTTCTTCACCGACCCGCAGTCGACCCGCGCCCAGGACTTCCTCGCCAAGATCCTCACGCACTGAGCAGGCGCGGCCGAGTCCGCGCCCGCCGCCCGGCACCCGAACCGCCGGCCCACGACACCCGATCGCCGCCCGGCGTCCGGGTCACCCAGCAAGGAGATCAGAATGCGACTCAGCAAGGGATTCGTCGCCGTAGCCGCAGCAGCCGCCGTGGTCCTCGGCCTCACGGCCTGCACCGACTCGTCGGCCCCGGCCGTCGACGTCGAGACGCCGGCCGACTTCGCCGAAGGCAGCACCATGGCCCGCCTCGCCGACGCCGGTGAGATCACCATCGGCACCAAGTTCGACCAGCCGCTGTTCGGGCTGGCCAACCCCGACGGCGTGCCCGAGGGCTTCGACGCCGAGATCGGCAAGCTCGTCGCCGCCAAGCTCGGCATCGAGGCCGACAAGATCACGTGGGTCGAGACCGTCTCGGCCAACCGCGAGCCGTTCATCCAGAACGGCCAGGTCGACCTCGTCATCGCGACCTACACGATCAACGACGATCGCAAGAAGGTCGTCTCGTTCGCCGGCCCGTACTACACGGCTGGTCAAGACCTGCTCGTGCTCGACGGCAACCCCGAGGGAATCGAGTCCGCCGACGACCTGGCCGGCAAGAAGGTCTGCACCGTCAGCGGCTCGACCAGCGAGAAGAACGTGGCCGAGTACACGACCGACATCCTCGCCACCGACACGTACTCGAACTGCCTCGAGCCCCTCCGCACCGGTGCGGTCTCGGCCGTGACGACCGACAACGTGATCCTGGCCGGCCTCGCCGACCAGAACGAGGGCGAGTTCGAGGTCGTCGGCGAGCCCTTCACCGAAGAGCCCTACGGCATCGGTCTGGCCCTCGACGACACCGACTTCCGCATGTTCGTCAACGACACGTTGCAGGACGCCGAGGACGACGGCACCTGGGACGAGCTGTGGGAGAAGACCGCGGGCAAGGTGCTCGACACCCCGACGCCGCCCACGATCGACCGCTACTGACACCACGCGGGCACCCGGGGCGACCAGCCCCGGGTGCCCGCGTCCTGCCCCGACCGAAGGACCCCGTTGAACCCCTTGGACGTCATCCCCGGCTTCGACGCCGTGACCGACAACTGGCCCCGCTTCTGGGGCGGCTTCGTCACGACGCTGCAGTTGCTCGTTCTCTCGGGCCTCGGAGCCCTCGTGATCGGCTTCTTCGTGGCCGCGCTGCGCATCTCGCCCGTGGCCTCCTTCCGGACCTTCGCGACGGTCTACACCGAGGCCCTGCGGAACATCCCCCTCACGCTCGTGCTCTTCTTCTGCGCCTTCGTCCTGCCGTACCTCGGAGTCGACTTCGGCACGTACTTCCCGTTGGCCGTCATCGGGCTGACGGCCTACACCTCGCCGTTCGTGGCCGAGGCCATCCGTTCGGGCATCAACGGCGTCCCGGTCGGGCAGGCCGAGGCCGCGCGTAGCATCGGCCTCGGGTTCGGCCAGACGCTCGGCCACGTGATCCTGCCGCAGGCCATGCGCATGGTCGTGCCGCCGCTGATCAACGTCTTCATCGCCCTCACCAAGAACACCTCGGTGGCGGGCGGGTTCTTCGTCGCCGAGCTGTTCGCCGCCGGACGATACATCGCCAACGACCGCGGTGACGCCGTCATCACGACGCTGCTCGCCGTGGCGTTCTTCTACCTGGTCGTCACCATCACGCTCGGCCGTCTCGCGGCCGTGGTCGAGAAGAAGGTCGCAGTCCTCCGATGAGCACCTCCGTCCTCTACGACGCCCCGGGGCCGAAGGCCCGTCGCACGTCGCGGATCATCTCGGTGGTCGGCGTCGTGCTCGTCCTGGCTCTGATCGCCTACCTCGTGTACCTCCTCGGCCGCCCCCGCATCAGCGCGAACGGTGCCGAGAGCCCCGGCGTGCTCGACGCATCGCGGTGGGACATCCTCGGTGACCTCGCGCTCTGGCGGGCGATCGGCCGAGGCTGGCTGGCCACCGTCCAGGCCGCGGCCGTCGCGTCCGTCCTCGCGGTGGTCATCGGCGTCCTGTTCTCGTTCCTGCGGACGGCACGATCCGCCTGGGTGCGGGTTCCCACGACGGTGGTGCTCGAGTTCTTCCGCGGAATGCCCGTCCTGCTGATGATGCTGTTCATCCTGCTGGTCTTCTCGACCGGGGCCTTCTGGGCCGTGGTCGCAGCACTGGCGGTCTACAACGGGGCGCTCATCGGCGAAGCGCTGCGCGCGGGCATCGCCTCGCTGCCGAGGGGACAGCGTGAGGCCGGCCTCGCGATCGGGCTCACCCCCGTCCGCACGCGGTTCGCCATCGAGTTCCCGCAGGCCTTCCGCCAGATGCTGCCGATCATCCTGGCGCAGCTCGTCGTCCTGCTGAAGGACACGTCGCTCGGTTACATCGTCGGCTACGTCGAACTGACCCGAAGCGGTCTCACCCGCTTGGGCACGTACTACGGCAGCACCTACACGTTCACCCTCTTCGCCGTCGTGCTCGTCGTCTACCTCGCGACGAACCTCCTGCTCTCGTGGGTCGTCCGCATCGTCGACCGTCGTACCGGTCGTCGCGCGGTCGTCGCCAAGCGCCGTGGCACGCCGAAGGACCCGGGCATGTTCGCCCGCGGTGGCCGCTACGAGTCCGACCACGTGTCGGGCCGCGCGACCTGACCCGGCCCGTCCGCTCGTCCCCAGCCCGCGCCTCCTCGTCGACCTCGACCAGGAGGCGCGGGTCGCCTCCCAACGATCGCTAAGCTTGGTTCTCGTGTCAGACTCCGCCCCCCTCTCCGAAGACGCCGTCGCGTCGGCGGTCGACGCCGCTCTCGCGGCGATCGCCACGGCTGCCACCGTCGCCGAGCTCAAGACCGCCCGTGCGCAGCACGTCGGCGAGGCGTCGGTGCTGGCCCGGCTGAACGCCGGTCTGCGCGACCTGCCGAACGACCAGAAGGCCGCGGCGGGCAAGCTCGTCGGCCAGGCCCGCGGGCGCGTCGGCCAAGCCGTCGCCACGCGCGAGGCCGAGCTGGCCGTGATCGAAGAGACCGCCCGGCTCGAGGCCGAGACGGTCGACGTCACGGCCCTGCCGTCCCGTCGTCGCCCCGGGGCCCGTCACCCCCTGACGCTGCTGCAAGAGCGGATGGCCGACCTGTTCGTCGGCATGGGGTGGGAGGTCAACGAGGGCCCCGAGCTCGAGCACGAGTGGTTCAACTTCGACGCCCTGAACTTCGACGCCGACCACCCGGCGCGCGCCATGCAAGACACGTTCTTCGTCGACCCCGTCGACCGTCACCTGGTTCTTCGCACGCACACGTCGCCGGTGCAGATCCGCACCCTGCTGTCCAGAGAGCTTCCCGTCTACAACGTCGCCGTCGGCCGCGTGTTCCGTACCGACGAGCTCGACGCGACGCACACGCCCGTCTTCACGCAGCTCGAGGGCATCGCCGTCGACGAAGGCTTGACGATGGCCCACCTGCGCGGCACGCTCGAGCACCTCGCGCGCTCGATGTTCGGCGCCGAGGCGCAGATCCGCCTGCGCCCCAACTACTTCCCCTTCACCGAGCCCAGTGCCGAGATGGACGTCTGGCAGCCGAACGCCAAGGGCGGCGCGCGGTGGGTCGAATGGGGCGGCTGCGGCATGGTCAACCCCAACGTGTTGCGCGCGGCGGGCATCGATCCCGAGCGCTACCAGGGCTTCGCCTTCGGCATGGGCATCGAGCGGACCCTGCAGTTCCGCAACGACCTCAACGACATGCGCGACATGGTCGAGGGCGACGTCAGGTTCAGCGAGCAGTTCGGGATGGTGGTCTGATGCGGGTTCCGCTGAGTTGGCTCGGCGAGTTCGTCGAGCTGCCGGGCGACGTGTCGCTCGAGAGCGTCCACGCCGCCCTCGTGTCGGTCGGCTTCGAAGAAGAAGACGTGCACGTCGGCGACGTGACCGGGCCCCTCGTGGTCGGTCAGGTCCTCGAGTTCACACCCGAGCCGCAGAAGAACGGCAAGACGATCAACTGGTGCCAGGTCGCCGTGGGTCCGAACGCGGCCACCGACCCGGACGACGTCCGCGGCATCGTCTGCGGCGCCCACAACTTCGTCGTCGGCGACAAGGTCGTCGTGTCCTTGCCCGGTGCCGTGCTGCCCGGGCCCTTCCCGATCGCCGCCCGCAAGACCTACGGGCACGTCTCCGACGGCATGATCGCCTCGACCCGCGAGCTGGGCCTCGGCGACGAGCACGACGGCATCCTCGTCCTCTCGTCGCTGGGTCTCGACCCCGAGGTCGGCACCGACGCGATCGCGCTGTTGGGCCTCGACGAGGCGGCGGTCGAGATTAACGTCACGCCCGACCGGGGCTACGCCTTCAGCATCCGGGGGGTGGCCCGCGAGTACTCGCACGCCACGGGGGCATCCTTCCGCGACCCCGCGTCGCTCGTCTCGCCGAACCCGTCCTCGGGCTTCTCGGTCGTCGTGGACGACCAGGCGCCCGTGCGCGACCGCGTCGGCGTCCAGACCTTCACCACCAAGGTGGTCCGCGGCATCGACGCGACCCGTCCCACCCCTCCGTGGCTCGCGTCGCGCTTGCGGCTGGCGGGGGTCCGCAGCATCTCGCTCCCGGTCGACGTCACCAACTACGTCATGTTCGAGCTCGGTCAACCGATCCACGGCTACGACCTCGACAAGGTCAGCGGCGGTCTCTCGGTCCGCCGGGCCGCACCGGGCGAGCGCCTCGAGACCCTCGACGGCCAGGTCCGCGACCTGCACGCCGAAGACCTCGTGATCGCCGACGAGTCGGGTGCCGTGGGCCTGGCCGGCGTCATGGGCGGCGCCTCGACCGAGATCGGTGCGACCACGACCGACGTCCTCGTCGAGGCCGCGACCTTCGACCCCACGTCGATCGCGCGGACCGCCCGCCGTCACAAGCTGCCGAGCGAGGCGTCCAAGCGATTCGAGCGCGGTGTCGACCCGCAGGTGGCCGAGGCGGCCGCCCAGCGCGTGGTCGACCTGCTCGTCGAGCTCGCCGGTGGCACGGCCGACACGCTCGGGTCACGGTGGGACGCGTCCACCCCTCCCGACACGATCACCCTGCCGGCCGACCGCGCTGCGCGCCTCATGGGCGTCGACTACACCGACGACGAGGTCTCCGGTGCTCTCTCGGCCATCGGGGCGAGCGTCGAGCGGTCCGGTCACGACTGGCTCGTGACCCCGCCGACCTGGCGCAGTGATCTGGTCGACTCCGCATCGCTCGTCGAGGAGGTCGCCCGCATCACGGGTTACGACCGCATTCCCTCGGTGCTGCCCGTCGCCCCGGCCGGTCGTGGACTGTCTCGTGAGCAGCAGCTGCGCCGGCAGGTGTCGAACGGCCTCGCCGCGGCCGGCTCGACCGAGGTCGCCGCGTACCCGTTCGTCTCGTCGGCCCAGAACCTCGCCTTCGGATCGGCCGACGGCACGTCGTCGCCGGTCGTCCGGCTCGCGAACCCCCTCGACTCGGCAGCGCCCGAACTCCGTCGGTCGCTGGTGCCGGGGCTGCTCGAGGTCGCCCGCCGCAACCTCGGTCGGGGTCTCGTCGATCTCTCGGTGTTCGAGGTGGGCACCGTCTTCCTGCCTTCCGACGGCGTCACCTACGGCAGCGACGACGTCCCGTTCGGGGCCGCCCGCCCCGACGATGCGACGTTGCGCTCCCTCGCCGAGGCCTTGCCGCCCCAGCCACGGCACCTCGGTCTCCTCACGGTCGGCACGGTCGTCGACCGCGCCCCGGGGCAATCCGCCGTCCCCGCGTCCCTCGCCGACGTGCTCGACGCCGTGCGCGTCGCTGCGTCGGCCGTTGCTGCCGAAGTCACCTTCCGGCAGGCCCGTCACGTCTCGCTGCACCCCGGCCGCACGGCCGAGGTGCTCGTCGGTGACGAGGTCGTGGGCATCGCGGGTGAACTGCTGCCGAGCGTGGCAGCCGAGCTCGACCTGCCCCGGGTGGTCGCCGTGGCCGAGGTCGACCTCGACCGTCTGATCGCCCTCGCCGTCGTCGAACCGGCCACCTCGGCCCTGTCGTCCTACCCCGCGGCCACGCAAGACCTGTCCCTCGTGGTGGGCGTCGACGTCCCCGCGGGCGACGTGCTCGCCACCGTGCGCGAGGGCGCGGGCCCCCTGCTCGAGACCGTCCGGCTGGTCGACGACTACCGTGGCGCCGGACTGCCCGACGCCTCGAAGTCGCTCACCTTCGCCCTTCGCTTCCGGGCCGACGACCGCACCCTCACCGCGGCCGAGGCCTCCGAGGCCAAGTCCGGCTCCGTCCGCCTGGCCGGCGAGCGATTCGGGGCGGCGCTCCGCGACTGACACTCGCCCGGCGCCGCCGCCCCTGATCCCAGGCCGATTTCGAACATTAGGGTGGACGCATGCCTTTCTCCGTTGCCGTGGCCGGCGCGAGTGGTTACGCCGGTGGTGAGCTCCTGCGCTTGCTGGCCGAGCATCCCGACTTCGAGGTGCAGACCGTCACCGCGTTCCATAACGCCGGTCAGCGACTCCTCTCGGTGCAGCCGCACCTGCGCTCCTTGGCGCACCTGACCCTGGTCGAGACGACGCCCGAGGCCCTCGCGGGCCACGACGTCGTGTTCCTCGCCCTGCCCCACGGCAAGTCGGGGGCGATCACCGCCCAGCTGCCCGACGACACTCTCGTCGTCGACTGCGGTGCCGACCACCGACTGACCGACGAGTCCGCCTGGCAGGCGTTCTACGGTGGCGAGTTCTACGGAGCGTGGTCGTACGGCCTGCCCGAGCTCGTCCTCGGCGACACCCCGGGCCGCCAGCGCGACGTCCTGGTGGGGGCCAAGCGCATCGCGGTTCCGGGCTGCAACGTCACCGCGGTCACCCTGGGCCTGGCACCCGGCGTGCAGGCGGGCGTCGTCGAGACCGCCGACATCGTGACCGTCTTGGCCGTGGGACCGTCCGGGGCGGGCAAAGCGCTGAAGACGCACCTGCTGGCGAGCGAGCTCATGGGGTCGGCGTCGGCCTACGGCGTGGGCGGCAGCCACCGACACATCCCCGAGATCCAGCAGAACCTGCGCGTGGCCGGTGCGACCGAGGTGAACGTCTCGTTCACCCCGGTGCTCGTCCCGATGGCGCGCGGCATCCTCGCCACGACGACCGCTCGTCTCGCGCCGGGCGTCACCGCCCACGACGTGCGATCGGCCTGGCAGCAGGCCTATGCGAACGAGCCCTTCGTGCACCTCCTGCCCGACGGTGAGTTCCCCCGCACGGCCGACACGATCGGGGCCAACACCGCTCTGATCGGGCTCGCCGTCGACGAGGCCGCGGATCGCGTCGTCGTGGTCACGGCCCTCGACAACCTCGTGAAGGGCACGGCCGGTGCCGCCGTCCAGTCCGCCAACATCGCTCTCGGCCTGCCCGAGACCACCGGCCTCGGCCAGAACGGAGTCGCCCCGTGAGCGTCACCGCAGCAGCCGGTTTCGAGGCCTCCGGCGTCGTCGCCGGCCTCAAGAGCTCGGGTGCGCCCGACGTCGCCCTGGTCGTCAACCGGGGTCGCAGCACGGCCGCGGCGGCCGTCTTCACCAGCAACCGGGCCAAGGCCAACCCCGTCCTCTGGTCGCAGCAGGTGATCGCCGACGGTCGCGTGGACGCCGTCGTCCTCAATTCCGGAGGCGCGAACTGCTTCACGGGAGCGTTCGGCTTCCAGACGACCCACTCCACGGCCGAGACCGTGGCCGCCGCCCTCGAGCTGTCTGCGACGGACGTCGTCGTCTGCTCGACGGGCCTCATCGGAGTCGGCGACCAGATCTTCCGTGACAAGGTGCTGAGCGGTTCCACCGCGGCGGCCGGCGCCCTGTCGGCCGACGGCGGCCTCGACGCCGCCACGGCCATCATGACGACCGACACCACGCCCAAGCAGGCCGTCGTCTCGGGCGACGGATGGGTCGTCGGCGGAATGGCCAAGGGTGCGGGCATGCTGGCCCCAGGCCTCGCCACGATGCTCGTCGTGCTCACGACGGACGCCGACGTCGACGCGTCGGGTCTCGACTCCGCGCTCCGCGAGGCGACCCGGGTCACCTTCGACCGTCTCGACTCGGACGGCTGCATGTCGACGAACGACACCGTCGTGTTGCTGGCCAGCGCCGAGTCCGGTGTCGCGCCTCCTGCCGATGTCTTCTCGGCGGCGGTCACGGCGCTCTGCGCCGACCTCGCCGAGCAGCTGCAGGCCGATGCCGAGGGCGCCTCGCACGACATCCGCATCGAGATCGTGGGGGCGGCGTCCGATGACGACGCCGTCGAGGTGGGTCGTTCGATCGCACGAAACAACCTGTTCAAGGCGGCCGTCTTCGGCAACGATCCCAACTGGGGTCGCGTGCTCGCGGCCATCGGCACCACGTCGGCCGAGTTCGACCCGTACGACGTCGACGTGACCATCAACGGCATCCGCGTCTGCCACGCCGGGGCACCCGATCGGCCGAGCGACGAGGTCGATCTGACCCCGCGAGCGGTTCACGTGCTCGTCGACCTGAAGACGGGCCCGGCCGAGGCGACCATCCTGACGAACGACCTCACGCACGACTACGTGCACGAGAACAGCGCGTACTCCAGCTGATGGGCGTCCACACGAGCACCGGCGCCACCGCGGCCGACGAACAAGAGCTGGCCGCGGTCAAGGCCTCGACGCTGATCGAGTCGCTGCCCTGGCTGAAACGCTTCTCGGGCAAGGTCGTCGTCGTCAAGTTCGGCGGCAACGCCATGGTCGACGACGCCCTCAAGCAGGCGTTCGCCGAGGACATGGTCTACCTGCGCTACGCCGGGTTGCACCCGGTGGTCGTCCACGGCGGGGGGCCTCAGATCTCGGCCGCCCTCGACGCGGCCGGCATCGAGAGCGAGTTCCGGGGCGGCTACCGCTACACGTCGACCGAGGCGATCTCGGTCGTGCGCGACGTCCTGGCCGGCGAGGTCAACCGCGAGATCGTCGAGCTGATCAACGAGCACGGCGACCTGGCCCGCGGTGTCTCGGGCGAGGGGTCGACCTTGTTCGAGGGGCGCAAGCGCGGTGTGGTGGTCGACGGCGAGACCTTCGACCTGGGCCACGTGGGTGACGTGACCCGCGTCGACCCGTCGTCGGTGCTGGCCGAGATCGAGGCGGGGCGCATCCCCGTGGTGTCGTCCATCGCGACGAACACCACCGACCCCGAGCACGCCCTCAACGTCAACGCCGACGCCGCCGCGGGTGCGCTGGCGATCGCCCTCGGGGCGGCCAAGCTCGTCGTCCTGACCGACGTGGCGGGGCTCTACGCCGACTGGCCGAACCGCGACTCGCTCGTCGAGGCCATCACGGTCTCGGCCCTCACCGACATGCTCCCGACCCTCGAGTCGGGCATGATCCCCAAGATGCGCGCCTGCCTCGACTCGGTCGTGGGCGGCGTGGGCGGGGCGACCATCATCGACGGTCGCATCCCGCACTCGATCCTCCTCGAGGTGTTCACCCAGCGCGGGTCGGGCACCGAGGTGGTCCCCGACGACCGGGCGGCGTCGACCGGCGCCCCCGTCGTCACCTCGTTCGGCACCCCCGCCGGCGAGATCGTCACCACCGGGGGCACCGCCCCGGGTGGCCCTGCCGCGAGCGGCACCGACACGAAAGGACAGTCGTGACCATGATCCAGACCCAAGGCGGTACCTGGCAGCGCCGATTCGGCGACTCGATGATGCGCTCGCTGTCCACTCCGAAGGTGATGCTCGACCGCGGCGAGGGCTGCCAGGTCTGGGACGTCGACGGCAAGCGCTACCTCGACTTCCTGGCGGGCATCGCCGTGAACGCCCTCGGGCACGCCCACCCGGTGCTCGTCGAGGCGCTCACCGAGCAGGCGAGCAAGCTGATCCACGTCTCCAACTACTTCGCGACGGCCCCGCAGGTCGAGCTCGCCGAACGGCTGACCCGCATCAGCGGCGCCGGCGAGCGTGGGCGCGTCTACTTCGGCAACAGCGGAGCCGAGGCCAACGAGGCCGCGGTCAAACTGGCTCGACTCAACCGGGGTGACGGCTCACGTACCCGCATCCTCGCCCTGCAGAACTCGTTCCACGGGCGAACCATGGGCTCGCTCGCGCTGACCGGCAAGCCGGCGTTGCGTGAGCCGTTCGAGCCGATGATGCCCGGGGTCGAGCACATCGACACGACCGTCGAAGCCCTCGAGGCGGCCCTCGACGGTACGGTGGCCGCCCTGTTCGTCGAGCCGATCAAGGGTGAGGCCGGCGTCGTCGACCTGCCCGACGGCTACCTCGAGCGCGCCCGCGAGCTCACCACGAAGCACGGGGCACTGCTGATCCTCGACGAGATCCAGACCGGCATCGGTCGGACCGGCTCGTGGTTCGCCTTCCAGCAGCACGACATCGTCCCCGACGCCATCACCGTCGCCAAGGGCATCGCCGGGGGAGTCCCCATCGGTGCGCTCATCACCTTCGGCGACACGTCCGACCTGTTCGAGGCCGGGCAGCACGGCAGCACCTTCGGCGGCAACCCGCTCGCCACCGCGGCGGCCAACGCCGTGCTCGGCGAGATCGAGGCCAGCCAGCTCGTGCTCAACGCGATCGTCCGCGGTGACCAGCTGCGTGCGGCGATCGCATCCATCGGTTCGCCCCTCGTCCGCGAGGTCCGGGGCAACGGCCTCCTCATCGGCTTGGGGCTGGCGCAGCCCGTCGCGGCCCAGGTCGCCGCCGATGCCCTCGAAGCCGGCCTCATCGTCAACGCGCCGAACGACTCGAGCATCCGCCTCGCGCCTCCTCTGATCGTCGGCGACGACGAGATCGCCGAGTTCACCCAGATCATGACCACCGTCCTGAAAGGCCTCGAATGACCCGCCACTTCCTCCGGGACGACGACCTGACCACGGCCGAACAGCTCGAGGTGCTCGACCTCGCCGACGAGCTCAAGCGCGACCGCTGGTCGCAGCGGCCGCTGGCCGGTCCGCAGACCGTCGCCGTCATCTTCGACAAGTCCTCGACGCGTACCCGGGTGTCGTTCGCGGTCGGCATCGCCGACCTCGGCGGCAGCCCGTTGATCATCGCCACGGCGAACAGCCAGCTGGGCGGCAAAGAGACCCCGTCCGACACGGCGCGCGTCCTCGAGCGCATGGTGTCCGCCATCGTCTGGCGCACCTACGCGCAGTCCGGCCTCGAAGAGATGGCGGCGGGCACGACCGTGCCCGTCGTCAACGCGCTGAGCGACGACTTCCACCCGTGCCAGCTGCTCGCCGACCTGCAGACCATCCGCGAGAAGAAGGGCACGCTCGCCGGGCTCTCGGTGGCGTTCGTCGGTGACGGACGCTGCAACATGGGCCAGTCGTACCTGCTGGCCTGCGCGACCGCGGGAATGCACGTCCGCATCGGCGCCCCCGAGGGCTTCCTGCCCGACCCGACCGTCGTCACCGATGCCGAGGCGATCGCCGCCCGGACGGGCGGCTCCGTCCTGGTCACCACCGACGCGACCGAGGCCGTCGCCGGAGTCGACGTCGTCGTGACCGACACCTGGGTCTCGATGGGCAAGGAAGACGAGAAAGACGAACGAGTCGCCGTCTTCGGATCGTTCAAGGTCGACCAGGCGTTGATGGCCCAGGCCGATGACGACGCGATCTTCCTGCACTGCCTCCCCGCCGACCGCGGGTACGAGGTCACGGCCGACGTCATCGACGGCCCGACGAGCGTCATCTGGGACGAGGCCGAGAACCGGCTGCACGCTCAGAAGGCGCTGCTCACCTGGCTGCTGGCCCGCTGAGCACCCCCACCACCTCACACACGTAGACACACCCACACCACACAAGGAGAACCATGGCGGAACGCGTCGTCCTCGCATACTCAGGAGGCCTCGACACCTCGGTCGGCATCGGCTGGTTGGCCGATGCCACCGGTAAAGAGGTGGTCGCCCTCGCCGTCGACGTCGGACAGGGCGGCGAGGACATGGAAGACATCCGGCAGCGCGCCCTCGACTGCGGAGCGGTCGAGTCGGTCGTCGTGGACGCCAAAGAGGAATTCGGCACCGACTACCTGATGCCGGCCCTTAAGGCCAACGCGCTGTACCAGAAGACCTACCCGTTGGTCTCCGCCCTCAGCCGCCCGTTGATCGCCCGCCACCTGGCGTCGGTCGCGAAAGAGCTGGGCGCGAACAGCGTCGCCCACGGCTGCACCGGCAAGGGCAACGACCAGGTCCGCTTCGAGGCGGCCGTCGCGGCGCTCGCTCCCGACCTGACGAGCATCGCCCCGGTCCGCGACCTGGCCCTCACCCGGGACAAGGCGATCGTGTACGCGGAAGAGCACAACCTGCCCATCCGCCAGAGCGCCAAGAACCCCTACTCGATCGACAAGAACGTCTGGGGCCGCGCGGTCGAGACCGGATTTCTCGAGGACCCCTGGAACGCCCCGATCGAGGACCTGTACGAGTACACGCAAGACCCGGCGATCGTCAAGGACGCCGACGAGGTCGTCATCACGTTCGAGGCCGGCGTCCCGACCGCGATCGACGGCGTGGCGTTCACCCCGCTGGGCATCGTCGAGCGCATGAACGAGCTCGCCGGCAAGCACGGCGTCGGGCGCATCGACGTCGTCGAGGACCGCCTCGTCGGCATCAAGAGCCGCGAGGTCTACGAGGCACCCGGCGCGATGGCCCTCATCGCCGCGCACGAGGCGCTCGAGGCCCTGACCATCGAGCGCGACCTCGGTCGATACAAGCGCGGGGTCGAGGCCGAATGGTCGAACCTGGTCTACGACGGCCTGTGGTTCTCTGGTCTCAAGCGCTCGCTCGACGTCTTCATCGACGACACGCAGAAGTACGTGTCGGGCGAGATCCGTCTCAAGCTGCAGGGCGGACGCGCGGTCGTCACCGGGCAGAAGAGCGACGCGAGCCTCTACGACTTCGACCTCGCGACCTACGACACGGGCGACACCTTCGATCAGTCCCTGTCGAAGGGCTTCATCGAGATCTGGTCGCTGCCCAGCAAGATCTCGGCTCGTCGCGACCTGGCCCACGGGGCGTGACCGACGCCACCGGGTCGGGCGACGGGCCCGGCAAGAACGAGCGCGCCGGCGAGGCGGGTGCCCTCTGGGGCGGCCGCTTCGCCTCCGGGCCGTCCGCCGAGCTCGCGGCGCTGAGCAAGTCCACGCAGTTCGACTGGCAGCTGGCCTCGTACGACATCGCCGGGTCCCGGGCGCATGCCCGTGCCCTGGCGTCGGCGGGTTACCTCGACGCGTCAGAGCTCGAGGCCATGCTGTCGGCTCTCGACCGGCTCGAGTCGGACGTGCTCGACGGGACGTTCACCGCGGCCGAGTCCGACGAGGACGTCCACTCCGCGCTCGAGCGAGGGCTCATCGGCATCGCCGGTGTCGAGCTCGGCGGCAAGCTCCGGGCGGGGCGCAGCCGGAACGACCAGATCGCGACGCTCGTGCGCTTGTACCTACGCGACCACGCCCGCGTCATCGGTCGGCAGGTCGTCGACCTGGTCGACGCCATCGCGGGTCAGGCGACGACTCACCCGACGGCTGTCATGCCCGGCCGCACGCACCTCCAGCACGCCCAGCCGGTCCTGCTGGCGCACCACCTGCTGGCGCACGCCTGGCCCCTGGTCCGCGACCTCGAGCGCCTGCGCGACTGGTCGCGTCGGGCCGGGGCCTCGCCCTACGGGGCGGGCGCCCTCGCCGGCAGCTCGCTGGGGCTCGACCCGCTTCTCGTGGCGACCGATCTCGGGTTCGACCGCACGACCGAGAACTCGATCGACGCGACGGCCAGTCGCGACGTGGTGTCCGAGTTCGCGTTCGTCACGGCGTCGATCGGCATCGACCTCTCCCGGCTCGCCGAAGAGATCATCCTCTGGAACACTCGCGAGTTCGGCTTCGTCCGACTGCACGACGCGTTCTCGACCGGGTCGAGCATCATGCCGCAGAAGAAGAACCCCGACATCGCCGAGCTCGCGCGCGGCAAGTCGGGCCGACTCATCGGCAACCTGACCGGTCTGCTCGCGACGCTCAAGGGGTTGCCGCTGGCGTACAACCGAGATCTGCAAGAAGACAAAGAACCGGTGTTCGACTCGGTCGGCCAGCTCGAAGTCCTGCTCCCGGCGTTCACGGGCATGGTCGCGACCCTCGACTTCGACGAGCAGCGCATGGCCGAGCTCGCCCCGCAGGGCTTCTCGCTCGCGACCGACGTCGCCGAGTGGCTCGTCCGTCAGGGGGTCACGTTCCGTGACGCGCACGAGATCAGCGGCGAACTGGTCCGGTTCTGCGAGCAGCACGACCTCGAGCTGCACGAGCCATCCGACGAGCAGTACCGGTCGATCTCGGTACACCTCACGCCCGAGATCCGTCCGGTCCTGACGGTCGAGGGCTCCATCGCGAGCCGTCGCGGTGCCGGCGGCACGGCTCCCGAGCGGGTCGCCGAGCAGCTCGCGCAGCTCACCGAGCAGATGCGACACCTCGTCCAGGCCCTCGCACCGGCGGCGGCGTGAGTCGTCGACGACCGGGGTCTCGAGACGATCGGCCGGTCCGTGCCTGGGTCGTGCCGGTCGTCGTCGCGATCGCCGTGGCGGTGCTCGTCGCCGTCGCGGTGATCGCGGTCGCCAGCGGCCAGCGCTTCTTCTGACCGCGATGATCGCTGTGGACACGGGGGAGCGGTGACGACCACACCGGTCGACGACGTCCTGGCGACGTTGCTGGCCGAGCCGGCGCTGGTCGTCGCGCCGCGCCTCCTCGGTTCGATCTTCTGGTCGGGTGGTGTGGGGGTGCGCCTGACCGAGGTCGAGGCGTACCACGGTCAGGGGCAGGACCCCGGCTCGCATGCACACCGGGGCCCGTCGGCCCGCAACGGCAGCATGTTCGAGGGCGGCGGGACGCTCTACGTATACCTGTCGTACGGCATCCACCGCTGCGTCAACGTCGTGTGCGGTCCCGAGGGCTACGCGTCCGGTGTCCTGTTGCGCTCGGGTGAGGTGGTGGCCGGCGTCGACGAGGCACGAGCCCGCCGGTCGACGTCGCGGACCCCGGACGACCTGGCTCGCGGTCCCGGCCGACTCGGTTCCGCGCTCGGCATCGAGCTCGACGACGACGGCTCGCACCTCGTCGCCGACACCCCGGGTCAGGAGGCGCGGTTCCGGTTGCGCCTCCCGTCCGCACCGGTCGGCCCGGTCGCCGCCGGCCCGCGTGTCGGTGTGTCGGGTCACGCCGGTGGCGACGCCTTCCCGTGGCGGTTCTCGCTCGAGGGCGATCCGACGGTCTCGCCGTACCGTGCAGCCGTCTCACGAAGGCGCGGTGGGGCGTGACGGAGCAGACGGTGGCCGCTGGTAGCGTTTCGAGGGTGACCAGTGAAACGACCGCAGACGTCCTGGCCGCCCAGAGCAACGACCCCTCGTTCGACGACGTGTGGGACGAGATGCAGTGGCGCGGCCTGGTGCACGTCTCGACCGACGCCGACGACCTGAAGACCCTGCTCGCCGGCCCGCCGATCACCTACTACTGCGGCTTCGACCCGACGGCCCCCAGCCTGCACCTCGGCAATCTCGTGCAGTTGCTCACCATGCGTCGCCTCCAGCTCGCCGGTCACCGGCCCCTGGGTCTCGTGGGTGGGTCGACCGGCCTCATCGGTGATCCGCGTCCGACCGCCGAGCGGGTGCTCAAGACTCCCGAGCAGACGGCCGAGTGGGTCGACCGCATCCGCGTGCACGTCGAGAAGTTTCTCTCGCCCGACGGTGACAACGGTCTCCGTGTGGTGAACAACCTCGACTGGACGTCACCGCTCAGCGCCATCGAGTTCCTGCGCGACATCGGCAAGAACTTCCGCGTCAACACGATGCTCAAGAAAGACGCCGTGGCCGCGCGTCTGAACTCCGACGCCGGCATCAGCTACACCGAGTTCAGCTACCAGATCCTCCAAGGCCTCGACTTCCGTGAGCTCTACCGCAGCTACGACTGCGTCCTGCAGACCGGCGGCAGCGACCAGTGGGGCAACCTCACCAGCGGCACCGAGCTGATCCGCCGCACCGAGGGCGTCTCGGTGCACGCGATCGGCACGCCGCTGATCACCAACACCGACGGCACCAAGTTCGGCAAGAGCGAGGGCAACGCGGTCTGGCTCGACGCCGAGCTCACCAGTCCGTACGCGATGTACCAGTTCTGGCTCAACACCGACGACGCCGACGTCGTCCCGCGGCTCAAGGTGTTCACGTTCCTCTCGCGTGCCGAGATCGAACGGCTCGAGAAGGCCGTCGCCGACGAACCCTTCCGACGGGAGGCGCAGCGGGCGTTGGCCTGGCACGTCACGTCCCTGGTCCACGGCACCTCGGCGACCCAGTCGGCCATCGATGCCGCCGCAGCCCTTTTCGGCCAGGGCGATCTCGCCGTCCTCGATCAGCAGACGCTCGCCAGTGCGATCGCCGAGTTGCCGGCGGCAACGGCCGACGCGTCGACCACCATCGCCCAGGCTTTGGTCGACACCGGACTCGTCGCCTCGTTGGGGGCGGCTCGCCGGGCCACGGCCGAGGGTGGGGTCTACGTGAACAACGCCCGGGTCGAGAACGGTGAAGCCCTCGTTGCGGACTCTCGACTGGACGGGGGAGTCGTCGTACTCCGGCGGGGCAAGAAGACGCTGGCCGGCGTGACCGTGAAGGTCTGACACACGTCGACATGCTGCATCCGAGAAGCCCGCTTCCTCCCCGAGGAAGCGGGCTTCTGTCGTCCCGGGCCGCGCTCGGCGCTTCGATCCCCATGTTTCCCGGCCTGTCCACGGCGACACGCCCGGGATGCAGGGAGTTTGGGGGTGGGGGCGGGGGTCTGTGTAAAGTAATCCGAGTCAGCCCAAAGGTGCGGCGGAGCGGCTAGGACAGCGATCAGAGATGGTCCCGATCCGGAGCTTGCCGGCCTCAAGTGGTGACATCCTCCCCGAGATCGAGTCGTTTGCGGCTTGAGATTCGTGTGGTAGGGTTTCAAATCCATCCTCTGGTTCAGGCCAGGTGCTGGTCTTCACGTGGTGGGGATCGGAAATCGAGTCGTTTTGGCTTGGTCCAACGGGGTGGTACGGTTCCACAGCAGCTTCGAGCGATGGTCTTATGGGCCGGGACTCGGGTGCGTTTGGTCCTTGAGAACTCAACAGCGTGCACATTGTCAAATGCCAAATTATACCCTGGCATTGCTTGTGGTCTCATCTTTTGGTGGGTTTGTGAGTGGTGTTTAGGTTTCTTTGAGATTGATGGACAACAACAATCGTCAGATTGTTTTGTTCTTTAGTCAGCATCAAATTCAGCAGTCATGGCCTATTCCGGTTGTGCTGTTTTTTCTTTTACGGAGAGTTTGATCCTGGCTCAGGACGAACGCTGGCGGCGTGCTTAACACATGCAAGTCGAACGATGAACTGGAGCTTGCTCCAGGGATTAGTGGCGAACGGGTGAGTAACACGTGAGTAACCTGCCCTTGACTCTGGGATAAGCGCTAGAAATGGCGTCTAATACCGGATACGAGCTTCAGCCGCATGGCTAGGAGTTGGAAAGAATTTTGGTCAAGGATGGACTCGCGGCCTATCAGCTAGTTGGTGAGGTAATGGCTCACCAAGGCGACGACGGGTAGCCGGCCTGAGAGGGTGACCGGCCACACTGGGACTGAGACACGGCCCAGACTCCTACGGGAGGCAGCAGTGGGGAATATTGCACAATGGGCGAAAGCCTGATGCAGCAACGCCGCGTGAGGGATGACGGCCTTCGGGTTGTAAACCTCTTTTAGTAGGGAAGAAGCGAAAGTGACGGTACCTGCAGAAAAAGCACCGGCTAACTACGTGCCAGCAGCCGCGGTAATACGTAGGGTGCAAGCGTTGTCCGGAATTATTGGGCGTAAAGAGCTCGTAGGCGGTTTGTCGCGTCTGCTGTGAAATCTGGGGGCTCAACCCCCAGCCTGCAGTGGGTACGGGCAGACTAGAGTGCGGTAGGGGAGATTGGAATTCCTGGTGTAGCGGTGGAATGCGCAGATATCAGGAGGAACACCGATGGCGAAGGCAGATCTCTGGGCCGTAACTGACGCTGAGGAGCGAAAGCATGGGGAGCGAACAGGATTAGATACCCTGGTAGTCCATGCCGTAAACGTTGGGAACTAGATGTGGGGGCCATTCCACGGTCTCCGTGTCGCAGCTAACGCATTAAGTTCCCCGCCTGGGGAGTACGGCCGCAAGGCTAAAACTCAAAGGAATTGACGGGGGCCCGCACAAGCGGCGGAGCATGCGGATTAATTCGATGCAACGCGAAGAACCTTACCAAGGCTTGACATATACCGGAAACGTCCAGAGATGGTCGCCCCGCAAGGTCGGTATACAGGTGGTGCATGGTTGTCGTCAGCTCGTGTCGTGAGATGTTGGGTTAAGTCCCGCAACGAGCGCAACCCTCGTTCTATGTTGCCAGCACGTTATGGTGGGAACTCATAGGAGACTGCCGGGGTCAACTCGGAGGAAGGTGGGGATGACGTCAAATCATCATGCCCCTTATGTCTTGGGCTTCACGCATGCTACAATGGCCGGTACAAAGGGCTGCGATACCGTAAGGTGGAGCGAATCCCAAAAAGCCGGTCTCAGTTCGGATTGAGGTCTGCAACTCGACCTCATGAAGTCGGAGTCGCTAGTAATCGCAGATCAGCAACGCTGCGGTGAATACGTTCCCGGGCCTTGTACACACCGCCCGTCAAGTCATGAAAGTCGGTAACACCCGAAGCCAGTGGCCTAACCCTTGTGGATGGAGCTGTCGAAGGTGGGATCGGTGATTAGGACTAAGTCGTAACAAGGTAGCCGTACCGGAAGGTGCGGCTGGATCACCTCCTTTCTAAGGAGCATGTACTCGCCCCGCGGTATACACGGGGGTCAACGAGTCAAGTCGGTTTCGAAGCGAATGTCTTCGGCCGGCGCTCATGGGTGGAACATTGACAATGGCTCTTCATGAAGAGCATCAGCGCTAGTACGGCATCTTCGGGTGTTTGGAAGGTGAGGGTGTTCGGGGTGAGGGGTGTGCACGCTGTTGGGTCCTGAGGGACCAAGCTTCCGCACTTTGTGTGGTTGTTTTTCCTCTGGGCCATGAGGTTCTGCATCACTTGCAGGGTGTTCATGGTGCCGCCCGTATTTTGAGAACTACACAGTGGACGCGAGCATCTTAGTCGCAAGCAGGGCCGGCCTTCGGGTTGGTTGTTGTTTGTGATACTAAGTGCAATTTCTTAGACCAATCCGCCCTTTGGGGTGTGGTTGGCGAATGAGATAACACTGAGCTGTCAGTCTTTGGCTGGCAGCAACTTTGTGGTCAAGTTTCTAAGAGCAAACGGTGGATGCCTTGGCATCTGGAGCCGAAGAAGGACGTAGAAATCTGCGATAAGCCTCGGGGAGCTGATAATCGAGCCCTGATCCGAGGATTTCCGAATGGGGAAACCCCGCCAGGCGTTATGTCTGGTGACTCCCGCCTGAATATATAGGGCGGGTAGAGGGAACGTGGGGAAGTGAAACATCTCAGTACCCACAGGAAGAGAAAACAACAGTGATTCCGTCAGTAGTGGCGAGCGAAATCGGAAGAGGCTAAACCGGTCATGTGTGATAGACGGCGGTCGTTGCATGGTCGGGGTTGTGGGACCCGTTGTCCTGTTCTGCCGGACAGGGACAGTTACAGCGCAGTATAGGCGAACAGCTTTGAATGGCTGGTCATAGAGGGTGCGAACCCCGTAGCCGAAATGCTGGCGCTGGCTGAATGGGGATCCCAAGTAGCTCGGGGCCCGAGAAATCCCGTGTGAATCTGTCAGGACCACCTGATAAGCCTAAATACTCCCAGATGACCGATAGCGGACAAGTACCGTGAGGGAAAGGTGAAAAGTACCCCGGGAGGGGAGTGAAATAGTACCTGAAACCGTTTGCTTACAAACCGTTGGAGCCTCCTTGTAGGGGTGACAGCGTGCCTTTTGAAGAATGAGCCTGCGAGTTAGCGATATGTGGCGAGGTTAACCCGTGTGGGGTAGCCGTAGCGAAAGCGAGTCTTAATAGGGCGATCCAGTCGCATGTCCTAGACCCGAAGCGAAGTGATCTATCCATGGCCAGGTTGAAGCGACGGTAAGACGTCGTGGAGGACCGAACCCACTTAGGTTGAAAACTGAGGGGATGAGCTGTGGATAGGGGTGAAAGGCCAATCAAACTTCGTGATAGCTGGTTCTCTCCGAAATGCATTTAGGTGCAGCGTTGCGTGTTTCTTGCCGGAGGTAGAGCTACTGGATGGCCGATGGGGCCCAAAAGCTTACTGACGTCAGCCAAACTCCGAATGCCGGTAAGTGAGAGCGCAGCAGTGAGACGGTGGGGGATAAGCTTCATCGTCGAGAGGGAAACAACCCAGACTACCAACTAAGGTCCCTAAGCGTGTGCTAAGTGGGAAAGGATGTGGAGTTGCATAGACAACCAGGAGGTTGGCTTAGAAGCAGCCACCCTTGAAAGAGTGCGTAATAGCTCACTGGTCAAGTGATTCCGCGCCGACAATGTAACGGGGCTCAAGCACACCACCGAAGTTGTAGATTTCGTATTATAGACAAGCCTTCGTGGTTCAGTCGTACGGAGTGGTAGGAGAGCGTCGTGTGGCCAGTGAAGCGGCGGTGTAAACCAGCCGTGGAGGCCACACGAGTGAGAATGCAGGCATGAGTAGCGAAAGACGGGTGAGAAACCCGTCCTCCGAAAGACCAAGGGTTCCAGGGCCAGGTTAATCCGCCCTGGGTAAGTCGGGACCTAAGGCGAGGCCGACAGGCGTAGTCGATGGACAACGGGTTGATATTCCCGTACCGGCGAAGAACCGCCCAAGCTAATCCAGTGGTGCTAAGAGTCCTAACCCGGCTGAGTGGATCCCTTCGGGGTGATGCCGGCCGGTCTAACGCTCGACCCCATGCTGGTGCGGTTAACGTATTAACAGGTGTGACGCAGGAAGGTAGCTGAGCCAGGCGATGGTATCCGTAAGGTGAACCTGGTGTAAGGATGTAGGGCTGACGATAGGCAAATCCGTCGTCAATGCGCCTGAGATCCGATGCGTACCCCGATTGGGGGAAATCAGTGATCCTATGCTGCCGAGAAAAGCATCGACGTGAGGTTCAAGCCGCCCGTACCCCAAACCGACTCAGGTGGTCAGGTAGAGAATACCAAGGAGATCGAGAGAATCGTGGTTAAGGAACTCGGCAAAATGCCCCCGTAACTTCGGGAGAAGGGGGGCCGGAACCGTGATGGGATTTACTCCCGGAGCGGGAAAGGCCGCAGAGACCAGTGGGAAGCGACTGTTTACTAAAAACACAGGTCCGTGCCAAGTCGCAAGACGATGTATACGGACTGACGCCTGCCCGGTGCTGGAAGGTTAAGAGGAACGGTTAGCGCAAGCGAAGCTGAGAATTTAAGCCCCAGTAAACGGCGGTGGTAACTATAACCATCCTAAGGTAGCGAAATTCCTTGTCGGGTAAGTTCCGACCTGCACGAATGGCGTAACGACTTCCCAGCTGTCTCAACCGCGAACTCGGCGAAATTGCACTACGAGTAAAGATGCTCGTTACGCGCAGCAGGACGGAAAGACCCCGTGACCTTTACTACAGCTTGGTATTGGTGTTCGGAGTGGCTTGTGTAGGATAGGTGGGAGACTGTGAAGCTTGGACGCTAGTTCAGGTGGAGTCATTGTTGAAATACCACTCTGGTCACTTTGGATATCTAACTACGAACCGTGATCCGGTTCTGGGACAGTGCCTGGTGGGTAGTTTAACTGGGGCGGTTGCCTCCCAAAAAGTAACGGAGGCGCCCAAAGGTTCCCTCAACCTGGTTGGCAATCAGGTGTCGAGTGTAAGTGCACAAGGGAGCTTGACTGTGAGACTGACAAGTCGAGCAGGGACGAAAGTCGGGACTAGTGATCCGGCAGTGGCTTGTGGAAGCGCTGTCGCTCAACGGATAAAAGGTACCTCGGGGATAACAGGCTGATCTTGCCCAAGAGTCCATATCGACGGCATGGTTTGGCACCTCGATGTCGGCTCGTCGCATCCTGGGGCTGGAGTAGGTCCCAAGGGTTGGGCTGTTCGCCCATTAAAGCGGTACGCGAGCTGGGTTTAGAACGTCGTGAGACAGTTCGGTCCCTATCCGCTGCGCGCGTAGGAAATTTGAGAAGATCTATCCCTAGTACGAGAGGACCGGGATGGACGAACCTCTGGTGTGTCAGTTGTCCTGCCAAGGGCACCGCTGATTAGCTACGTTCGGAACGGATAACCGCTGAAAGCATCTAAGCGGGAAGCCGGCTTCGAGATGAGATTTCCATACCCTTAGGGGTGAGAGGCTCCCAGCTAGACTACTGGGTTGATAGGCCGGATGTGGAAGTGGGGACTAACGACCCATGGAGCTGACCGGTACTAATAAGCCGATAACTTGACAACACTCCCTCCCTGTAGAGGTGGGGGAAAGCTGCTTGCGTCCACTATGTGGTTCCCGAAATACGGTCGGGAACAACTCAACAGAACACTCATCCGTCCTCCGGGGCGGGTGCATGGTCTAAAAACAGACTTCACCACCAGTAATGGTGTGTGGTAAATGTTTCGGCGGCCATAGCGAGAGGGAAACGCCCGGTCACATTCCGAACCCGGAAGCTAAGACTCTCAGCGCCGATGGTACTGCAAGGGGGACCTTGTGGGAGAGTAGGACACCGCCGGACTCCTTTTAGAAACACCAGAAAAGCCGCCCCAGTTGGGGCGGCTTTTCTGCGTTACGGGACGAACGTCGAGTACTCGCACCGCGCCTCCTGCGCCTGCGGTCACTTTGGTAGAGTCGTCCTTTCACAACTCGACAGCTGGCAGAGAACGACAGAGGAGCACTTCGGTGACTGATCGCGATGACGACGACCGTAAGGACGGCCCGCGCCGCCCCTCCTCGGGCTCTGGCAGCGGGGGCCCTCACCGCGGTGGTGGCAGTGGCCGGCCGTCTTCCGGCGATCGAGGGCGTCCTTCAGGGGATCGTCCCACCGGTGGTCGCCCTCAGCAGGGCGGCCGTTCGGCCGAGGGCCGTCCTTCCGGTGGACGACCGACCGGAGGGCGCCCGTCGAACGATCGTCCTCAGCGTGGGAATCACCCCTCGTCGGGTGATCGTCCTCAGCGGGGGGACCGTCCCTCGTACGGCGATCGCCCTCAGCGTGGGGATCGCCCCTCGTCGGGTGACCGTCCTCAGCGGCGAGACCGGCCCTCTTACGGTGATCGTCCGCAGCGTGGGGACCGTCCGTCTTACGGTGATCGTCCTCAGCGCGGTAGTCGCCCGGGCGGCGATGATCGTCGCGGAGCGGGGCCTCGTGCCGGCTCGACCGGACGTGGTGATCGCCGAGAGGCCTGGAAGCCGCGTGAGACCCCGGAAGACCGCGATCCGTTCGGCATCAAGTCGGTCCGACCGGCTCAAGAGGTCGCGCACGTGCCCGACGACGTCGAGCCCCGTGACCTCGACAAGGTGGCGCGCGGTGAACTCAAGACGCTCAGCAAGGAGAATGCGGACTGGGTCGCCAAGCACCTGGTCATGGCCGGTCGGCTGATCGACGAGGACCCGGAAGAAGCCCACAAGCACGCCCTGTCGGCAGGTCGCCGGGCCGGCCGCATCTCGGTCGTCCGCGAGACGATCGCCATCACCGCCTACCAGGTGGGGGACTACGCACTGACGTTGCGGGAGCTCCGCACCTACCGTCGCATCTCGGGCCGCGACGACCAGTTGCCCCTGATGGTCGACAGTGAACGCGGTCTCGGTCGCCCTGAGCGGGCGCTCGAGCTCGGGCGGTCCGTCGACGTGTCGACCCTCGACGCGCAGGTGCGCGTCTCGCTGGCCATCGCGATGTCGGGTGCGCGACTGGACCTCGGCCAACCCCAGGCGGCCCTGGGTGAGCTCGAGATCCCCCAGCTGGACCGCACGAAGGCCTTCAGCTACAGCCCCGCCCTCTTCGCGGCTTACGGCACGGTCCTCGAAGATCTCGGCCGTCCCGACGAAGGGGAGAAGTGGCTCGAACTCGCCGACCGCGCCGAGGACGCTCTCGCGGCCCTCGAAAATGGTGGCGCCGACGGTGAGACCGTCGAGATCGTCGAGGAGGACGTCGACTTCGTGGACGACCTGCCCGTCACGCTCGACGAGTCCGACGAGTCCGATGAGTCCGACGAGTCCGATGAAGCCGACGTGGACGGTGACGAGAACGTGCCCGAGGAGGGCCCGGACGGCGACGCCGTCGGCGTGGTCGACCCCGAGACCGAGCCGCATGACGACTCCGACGAGAAGCACGACGAGGAGCACGGACAGCGCGATGAGACTGCCGATCCCGAGACGACTCCGTCGCTCGCGGACGACGTCGACGGCCACCGTGGCTGACGCGGCGACGCCGCTCGACGGTGTCGACACCGTCCTCGCCGATCTGGACGGGGTGGTGTACCGGGGGCGACACGCCATCGACCACGCGGTCGACAGCTTGACAGACGTGGCTCGCACCCGTCGCGTCGGGTACATCACGAACAACGCGTCCCGGACGGCCGAGACGGTGGCCGGTCAGCTGGCCGGCTACGGGCTCGAGGTGCGTGCCGACGACGTGGTGACGTCCCCGCAGGCCGCGGTGCGCCTCCTCGGTGATGCCGTGCCCCGCGGCTCGACGGTCCTGGTGGTCGGCGGAGAGGGCTTGACGTCGGTGCTCGAGGCAGAAGGGTTCGTCGTGACCCGTTCAGCCGACGACGCCCCCGCCGCGGTCGTCCAGGGATTCAGCCCCGATGTCGGGTGGGCGCAGCTGGCCGAGGCATCCTTCGCCCTGCACACGGGCATCCCGTGGATCGCGACGAACACGGACTGGACGATCCCGCAGGAGCGTGGCGTCGCACCGGGCAACGGCACGCTCGTGTCCGCGGTGCACACGGCCGTGGGGCGCCTGCCCGTGACCGCAGGCAAGCCCGAGACCCCGATCTTCACCGCTGCCGTCGAGCGGTTCGGGGCGACGAAGGCCGCGTTCATCGGCGACCGGCTCGACACCGACATCGTGGGTGCGAACGCGGCGGGGCTCGTCTCCATCCTCGTGCTGACCGGCATCGACGGTGCGAAGCAGGTGCTCGCCGCGGACGCCAAGTCGCGGCCGGACTTCATCGTCGGCGACCTCCGCGAGCTGGACCAGCCGTACCCCGAGACCGTCGAGCACGACGAAGAGGACGTGCACGTCGTCACCGTCCGCGGTGCGAGCGTCGCCGTCCGTGGTCACGTCGTGCGCGTGTTGGCCGAGGGGGACGACCCCGTGGACCTGCTGCGCGCCGGGGCCATCGCCGTGTGGGGGACCGGCAAGGCGATCTACGGGCTCGACGTCGATCCCAAGCTGCACGCCGACAGCTGAACGCGCCCGCCCCGACCGTCAGGGGCGGCGGCTAGTCTGGACGGCACCATGAGCGACCATCCCGACGCCACCGTCCGCGGCGACAACGACCTCGACGTCGTCGATGCCGCAGATCGTCAGGAGGCGCGGGTCGCGTCCGCCACCCGCCTGGCCGACATCGAGTCCCTGCCCCTGGCTTCCCGGGCCCAGGCCTTCGGCGAGGTCCACGACGAACTCCGCGCGGTGCTCGAGGGCACGACGGGCGACACCGGTCAGGGCGGTCGATGACGGCCTCCGAGGCGCCGGGGGAGCGACTCGACTCCGTGCTCGCCCGGCGCGGCCTCGCCCGGTCGCGGACGCATGCCGCCCGGTTGCTGTCGGACGGGCTGGTGACCGTCAACGGCGTCGGGGTCGTGAAAGCCTCCGCCCGGGTGGCCGAGTCGGACGACGTCGCCGTCGCCGGGCTCGATCACTACGTCAGTCGTGCGGCACACAAGCTGCTGGGCGCCCTCGACGCGTTCGGTGTCGACCCGACGGGCCGCACGGCCCTCGATGTCGGCGCGTCCACGGGCGGGTTCACACAGGTCCTTCTCGAGCGCGGTGCCGACCACGTCGTCGCCCTCGACGTCGGCCACGGTCAGCTGGCCAACCCGGTGCGCTTCGACCCGCGGGTCACGATCGTCGAGGGCGAGAACGCGAGGTACCTGACGGCCGAGCGGTTCGCGGCGTTGACGACCCGCGCCTCCTCGGTGTCGCTCGTCGTGGCCGACGTGTCCTTCATCTCCCTGACGATGGTGCTGCCCGCGCTCGTGGCGAGCGTGGGTGTGGACAACGACTTCGTCCTGCTCATCAAGCCGCAGTTCGAGGTCGGCCGGCAGGGGGTCCGTGAGGGCCTCGTGCTGGACCCCGTGTTGCGGAACGAGGCCGTCACGACCGTGTTGTGGGCCGCCCACGACCTGGGGCTCGGCACGGCCGGGCTCATCTCGTCCCCGATCGTCGGTGGCTCGGGCAACCGCGAGTACTGTGTGCACTTCTCGGCCTGGGCCGGGACGAATCCGACAGAATGGCTCAGCACGGCCGACAGCTTGACGAGAGGGTGAACGACATCTCTTCGACACGACACATCCTGGTCGTCTCGCACACGGGGCGCCCCGACTCGATCGACGCCGCCCTCGAGGTCTGCGGGCTGCTGGGCGACGCCGGCGTGGTTCCCGTGCTGCCCCGTGACGAGTGGGACGACATCCGTCGGGCCCAGCCCGCGGCCGCCATCGACGACGTCGAGATCCTGTTCGACGGCGTGGCCTGCGACGACCTCGAATGCGTCATCGTCCTCGGCGGCGACGGCACGATCTTGCGTGCCGCCGAGTTGATCCGCGGCACCCGGGCGCCCATCGTCGGCGTCAACCTCGGGCACGTCGGGTTCCTGGCCGAGAGCGAGCGCGACGAGATGGCCGACACCGTCGCTCGCGTGCTCGCCGCCGACTACGAGGTCGAGGAGCGTTTCGCGCTTGACGTCAAGGTCACCAACCGTGACGAGGTCGTCTACGAGACCTGGGCCATGAACGAGGCGACGGTCGAGAAGGCCTCGCGCGAACGCATGCTCGAGGTCGTCATCGAGGTCGACGGTCGCCCCCTGTCGTCGTTCGGCTGCGACGGCGTGGTCATGTCGACGCCGACGGGCTCGACGGCCTACTCGTTCTCGGCCGGCGGTCCCGTGGTGTGGCCTGCCGTGCAGGCGCTCCTGCTCGTACCGCTCAGTGCCCACGCCCTCTTCGCCCGCCCACTCGTCGTCGGGCCCGACTCGGTGCTCGCCGTCGAGGTGCTGAGCCGCACCGACGCCCGCGGCATCCTGTGGTGTGACGGTCGTCGCGAGCACGACCTGCCCCCGGGGGCCCGGGTCGAGTGCAGCCGCTCCGACCAGCCCGTGCGACTCGCCCGCCTGCGGACGGGCCCGTTCACCGACCGTCTCGTGGCCAAGTTCCAGCTGCCGGTCACCGGCTGGCGCGGTCCGGCCCCCGTCGAGGACGTCCCTGCCGGGGACGCGCCCGTCGCCGCGGCGCCCGTCGTGTCGGGCACCTCGTCGTCACCGACCGCAGCGCCCGAGGGCGACCGATGATCGAAGAGATCTCGATCCGCGACCTCGGTGTGATCGGTCGTGCCACGCTGCCTCTCGGTCCCGGCTTCACGGCCGTCACGGGCGAGACCGGTGCGGGCAAGACCATGGTCGTGTCGGCTCTCGGCCTGCTGCTCGGCCAGCGTGCCGAGAGCGGGGTCGTCCGATCGGGCAGCCCCCAGGCCGTGGTGGACGGCCGCTGGCTGGTCCCGGCCGAGGGGGCCATCGTCGAGCGGGTCCGTGACGCGGGCGGCGACGTCGACGACGGCGAACTCTTCCTCAGTCGTGTCGTCTCGGCCGAGGGGCGCAGCCGCGCGGTCGTCGGCGGGCGAACGGCTCCCATCGGCGTGCTCGGTGACCTCGCCGACCATCTCGTGGTGGTGCACGGCCAGTCCGAGCAGATCCGCCTCAAGTCCGCCGCGGCCCAGCGTGCGGCCGTCGACGCGCACGGCGGGGCCGCTCTGGCCCAGGCCGCCGCACACTACCGCGGGGCCTACGACGCCTGGCTGGCCGCCCGCGCCGAGCTCGACGAGATCACCCGGGACCGCGACGCCCGGCGCGCCGAGGCCGAGAGCCTCCGCGCCGCGATCGACGAGATCGAGGGGCTCGCCCCCGTGGCCGGCGAACTCGACGAACTCGATGCCACGGCCGAACGACTGAGCAACGCCGAAGACCTGCGGCTGGCGGCCGGGCTCGCCCACGAGGTGCTCTCGACCGACGCGGTCGACGGCACCCGCGACGTCGTCTCCCTCGTCGAGGAGGCCCGGCGTCAGATCGAACGCGTCGCGCCTCACGATCCGGCACTCGAGCCGATCGCCGACCTGCTGGCCGAGGTCAGCGTCCAGGTCGGTGAATCCGCCTCACGTCTGTCGAGCTACCTCGGCACCCTCGACGCCGACGTCGCCGTCGAGCTCGAGTTGGTGCAAACGCGTCGCGCCGACCTGGCCGGGCTCGTCCGCAAGTACGGCCCCACACTCGACGACGTCATCCGGCTGCTCGACGACGGCAGCCGACGCCTGGTCGAACTCGACGGCGACGACGACCGACTCGCGCACCTCGACGACGACGTGGCCGAGCTGCGGGCCGAGGCCGAGCGGCGGGCCGGCGTCCTGGGCGAGCTGCGGCGCGAAGCCGGGGCCGACCTCTCGACGCGTGTCAGCGCCGAGTTGAGCGCCCTGGCCATGACCGGTGCCGAGATCGTCGTCGAGGTCTCACCACGCGACGAGCTCGGGACGAGCGGCGGGGACGTCGTGTCCCTGCTGTTGAGGCCGCACCCCGGCAGCGAACCCCGGCCGCTCGGCAAGGGCGCATCCGGCGGCGAGCTGTCGCGCGTGATGCTCGCGCTCGAGGTCGTCATGGCCGGGTCGAGCGATGTGCCCACGTTCGTGTTCGACGAGGTCGACGCGGGCGTCGGCGGGTCGGCCGCGATCGAGATCGGTCGACGGCTGGCAGCGCTCTCCGAACGGGCGCAGGTCATCGTGGTGACGCACCTGGCCCAGGTCGCCGCGTTCGCCACGAACCACCTCCGCGTCGTGAAGGACGCCTCGGGCGAGGTGACCGCCAGCAGCGTGCACCAGCTCGACGGCGACGAACGGGTCGCCGAGATGGCCCGTCTCCTCTCGGGATTGCCCGACAGCTCCAGTGGGCTCGAACACGCGCGCGAGCTGCTCGAGCTCGCCTCGTCGGCCCGACGACCGGCGACGGCCGACACACGTTCGTAACAGGCGTGGTCTGTCGGAACGGCTCGGTGTGACATAGGATGGAATCCCGTGGTGAACGTTGAGAACTCGGGTCCAGATGCCAGCACGACGAAGCACATCTTCGTCACCGGAGGCGTCGTCTCCTCCCTCGGAAAAGGCCTGACGGCCGCCAGCCTGGGCAATCTGCTCACGGCCCGCGGGCTGCGGGTGGTCATGCAGAAGCTCGATCCGTACCTGAACGTCGATCCGGGCACGATGAACCCGTTCCAGCACGGCGAGGTCTTCGTCACTGACGACGGTGCCGAGACCGACCTCGACATCGGGCACTACGAGCGATTCCTCGACATCGATCTCGGTCAGTCGGCGAACGTCACGACCGGCCAGATCTACTCGACCGTCATCGCGAAAGAGCGACGCGGCGAGTACCTCGGTGACACCGTGCAGGTCATCCCGCACATCACCGACGAGATCAAGCGGCGCATGCGCCAGCAGGCCGACGACGACCCGAAGCCCGACGTGATCATTACCGAGGTCGGCGGCACGGTCGGCGACATCGAGAGCCAGCCGTTCATCGAGGCCGCCCGTCAGGTGCGCCACGAGCTCGGTCGCAAGAACGTGTTCTTCGTGCACGTCTCGCTCGTGCCTTACATGGGTGCGTCCGGCGAACAGAAGACCAAGCCGACGCAGCACAGCGTCGCCGCCCTGCGGTCGATCGGCATCCAGCCGGACGCTCTCGTGCTGCGCAGCGACCGCCCCGTCAGCGAGAGCAACAAGAAGAAGATCGCCCTGATGTGCGACGTCGACGAAGACGCGGTCGTCAACGCGAAGGACGTCGCGAGCATCTACGACATCCCGGCCATGCTGAACGACCAGGGGCTCGACGCGTACATCATCGACCACCTGGGTCTCGGCGAGAAGGCCGGCGACGTCGACTGGTCGGGCTGGCAGCCCGTGCTGACCGCGGTGCACGAGCCGAAGCACGAGGTCACGATCGGCCTGGTCGGCAAGTACATCGACCTGCCCGACGCCTACCTGTCGGTCACCGAGGCGCTCAAGGCGGGCGGGTTCGCGCACCAGACCAAGGTGTCGCTGACCTGGATTCCCTCCGACGACTGCGAGACCCCCGAGGGTGCCGCGAAGGCGCTCCGTGGCGTCGACGGCATCTGCGTGCCCGGCGGCTTCGGCATCCGCGGCATCGAGGGCAAGCTCGGCGCGCTCCGCTACGCCCGCGAGAACGGTCTGCCGGCGCTCGGCCTCTGCCTGGGCCTGCAGTGCATGGTCATCGAGTACGCACGCAACGAGGCAGGCCTGACCGGCGCCTCCTCGTCCGAGTTCGATCCCGACACCGAGTACGCGGTCGTCGCGACCATGGCCGAGCAGGTCGACATCATCGCCGACGGCGACCTGGGCGGCACCATGCGCCTCGGCCTCTACCCGGCCGCCCTCACGCCGGGCTCGCTCGCCGCCGACCTGTACGGTTCCGAGCTGGTGTCCGAGCGTCACCGCCACCGCTACGAGGTCTCGAACCAGTACCGCCAGCAGATCGCCGACGCGGGCCTCCGCTTCTCGGGCACCTCGCCCGACGGCACGCTCGTCGAGTACGTCGAGCTCGACCGCGACGTCCACCCGTTCTACATCGGCACGCAGGCACACCCCGAGCTGCGGTCGCGCCCCAACGACGCCCACCCGTTGTTCGCCGGGCTCGTCGCCGCATCCCTCGAGCGCCACGACGCGAGCAAGCTGTTCGCCGACGAGGCCGACGCCGCGCAGGTCGTCGCGTGACCGACGCGTTCGCTGCGGGCACCGGCCCGCTCGCCGACGAGCCGGCCTCGCCGACGGTCACGAAGACCGAGGTCGTCTTCGAAGGCGCCGTCTGGAACGTCAAGCGCGACACCGTCGACTACAACGGCTCCCCGATGGTGCGCGAGTACGTCGCGCACACCGGGGCCGTCGCCGTCCTGGCCGTCGACGAGGAGCAGCGCGTGCTCGTCATCAAGCAGTACCGGCACCCGATCCGCACCCGCGACTGGGAGCTGCCCGCGGGCCTGCTCGACGCCGAGGGCGAGAGCAAGCTCGACGCCGCCAAGCGCGAGCTCGCCGAAGAGGCCGACCTGCAGGCGACGACCTGGGACGAACTCGTCTCGTTCCACACCACGCCCGGCGGCAACGACGAGATGGTCACGGTCTACCGTGCCACCGGCGTCAGCGCCACGGAGGGGGCGTTCGAGCGCAGCGACGAAGAGGCCGACATCGAGAAGCGCTGGGTCTCGCTCGACGAGATCGTCGACGGCGTGCTCGCCGGACGCCTGCACAACTCGATCCTCAGCATCGCGGCGCTCGCCGCGGTCGCGTCCCGCTGAGCTGCGCGTCGCCCCGTCGGCGCAGGGGCTCCGGCCGTAGCCTGGCCTGGTGACGATCGAGGAGGCGCTGGACCGGTACCTGAGACACGTCTCGGTCGAGCGCGGCCTCAGCCCGAACACGGCCGCGGCGTACCGCCGCGACCTCGTCCTCTGGCGGGCTCACCTGGCGGAGGCCGGTCGTCTCACCCTCGACGAGGTCGAGCCCGGCGACGTCGCGACGTTCCCGGCGGCGCTGGCGACCCGCGCCGAGAAGCCGCTGGGCGCCTCCTCGGTGGCCCGGGTGCTGTCGTCGGTGCGGGGCTTCCACCGCTTCGCCCTCGAGGAGGGGCTGGTCGCGGTGGACGTGGCCGCCACCACCCGGCCTCCCAAGCTGCCGAGCCGCCTCCCGAAGGCCATTTCGGTCGGCCAGGTCGAGGCGCTGCTCGCCGCCACCGACGGCGACGAGCCGACCCGACTGCGCGACAAGGCCCTGCTCGAGCTGCTCTACGCGACGGGTGCGCGGGTGAGCGAGGCGGTGTCGCTCAACGTCGACGACGTGGTCGAGGGGGACGTCGTGCGCCTGTTCGGCAAGGGGAACAAGCAGCGCATCGTGCCGCTCGGCAGCTACGCGCGACGGGCGCTGGACGCGTACCTCGTGCGTGCCCGACCGGTGTTCTCGCCGCGGGGAGAACCGACGCCCGCGTTGTTCCTCGGCACGCGCGGAGCCAGGGTGTCGCGGCAGAACGCGTGGCTCATCATCCAGGCGGCGGCCGAGCGGGCCCAGCTCGACCTCGAGGTGTCGCCGCACACGCTGCGGCACTCCTTCGCGACGCACCTGCTCGAGGGAGGGGCCGACGTCCGAGTCGTCCAAGAGCTGCTGGGGCACTCGTCCGTGGCGACGACGCAGATCTACACGCTGGTGACGGCGGACGCGCTGCGGGACGTCTACTCGACGGCGCACCCGCGGGCACGATGGGCGTCGTGACCGGTCGCCGACCCGGGCGACGACAAGGCGCCGACCGGGCCCGGACCCAGCGCCGATCCAGCGCTGACGGAACACTGACCCCGCGCTGACCAGGCAAAACCCTCAAGCAAGGCATGAGGCTTCCTGGTGACGGGCCGGGCGCGGCAGCCCGTGGGCGTCGGGGGTCGCCGGTACTCTCGTACCCGTGAGCACCAAGCCGACCTCGAGCACCCCCGCCCTCTTCGAGAGCGCTCCGGCGACCGTCCCCGCGAACGGCCCCACCGGGCGCCCGCGTACCGAGTTCCCGACTCCTGCGCCTCTGTCGAGCCACGGCCCGGCCCGCATCATCACCCTCTGCAACCAGAAGGGCGGCGTGGGCAAGACCACCACGACGATCAACCTCGGCGCCGCGTTCGCCGAGTACGGCCGTCGTGTGTTGGCCATCGACTTCGACCCGCAGGGCGCTCTGACCGCCGGCCTCGGCGTGCAGTCGCATGACCAGGCCACGATCTACGACCTCATGATCGGTGCCGTGAAGGACGCCCACGACGTCATCGTGCCCACGCGTGTCGAGAACCTCGACGTCATGCCGGCCAACATCGACCTCTCCGCCGCCGAGGTCCACCTCGTCAACGAGGTCGCTCGCGAGCAGATCCTCGCGCGCATCCTGCGCCAGGTCAGCGACGAGTACGACGTCGTCCTGATCGACTGCCAGCCCTCGCTCGGCCTGCTGACCGTCAACGCCCTCACCGCGGCGCACGGCGTGCTGATCCCGCTCGAGTGCGAGTTCTTCGCGCTCCGCGGCGTCGCCTTGCTCGTCGAGACCATCGAGAAGGTGCGCGACCGGCTGAACCCCGCGATCACCCTCGACGGCATCCTCCCGACCATGTTCGACTCGCGCACGCTGCACAGCCGCGAGGTGCTCGAGCGCGTCGTCGAGGCGTTCGACGACCAGGTGCTCGAGACCGTCATTGGTCGCACCGTCAAGTTCCCCGACGCGTCGGTCGCCGGCACACCGATCACCAAGTTCGCCCCCGAGCACCCGGCGGCGCAGGCCTACCGCCAGCTGGCCCGAGAGCTGATCGCGCGTGGTGCCGCGGCCTGAGTCGGCGACCGCCGAGGTCGGCCCCGACGAGACCGCCCTCGCGGGTCCCGAGGTCTCGCCCGGCTTCGAGGTGCGGCTCGAGAACTTCAGCGGCCCGTTCGACCTGCTGCTCTCGTTGATCACCAAGCGCGAGATGGACATCACCGAGGTCGCACTCAGTGCCGTGACCGACGAGTTCCTGTCGTTCCTCCGCCGCATCGACACCGACGAGAACCTCGACCAGGCCAGCGAGTTCATCGTCGTCGCAGCCACGCTGCTCGACCTCAAGGTGGCGGGGTTGCTGCCGCAGGGCGAGCTCGTCGACGCCGAGGACGTCGCACTGCTCGAGGCACGCGACCTGCTCTTCGCTCGGCTGCTGCAGTACCGGGCCTTCAAACAGGCCGCCGAGTGGTTCGCGCAGCACGGCGCCGCCGAGGCCGAGCGACACGCCCGCTCCGTGCGACTCGAGCAGAAGTACCGCGTCACGACCCCCGAGCTCGTCTGGACGCTCTCGCCCGACGACTTCGCCGCCCTCGCCACCCTGGCGCTGACGCCACGCGAGATCCCCACGGTCGGCCTCGACCACCTGCACGCCCCCCTGGTCAGCATCCGTGAGCAGGCGGCCATCGTCGTGTCGTTGCTGCGTCGCGGGGCGGTCCTCACCTTCCGCGAACTCGTCGCCGGCATCGATGAGAAGGGTGTCGTCGTCGCCCGGTTCCTGGCCCTGCTCGAGCTGTACCGTCACGCGTCCATCTCGTTCGAGCAGGTCGAGCCGCTCGGCGAGCTCAGTGTCCGCTGGGTGGCCGAGACCTGGACCGAAGAGAACCTGGCCGCGCTGGGGGCCGACTATGAAGGCTGACGTGACACGCGCCTCCTCGTCCCTCGAGACGCCCGAGGTCGAGGCGGCCGCCGGCCCCGCGAACGACACCACCGAGGCCGTCGCTCGCCAGCTCGAGGCGCTGCTGATGGTCGCCGACGAGCCGCAGACGCTCGTCGACCTGGCGACCGCCGTCGGCGCGCCGGTCGCCGCGGTGCAGCAGGCGATCACGGCGCTCGTGGCCGATTTCGACGGGGTCGGCGGCACCGTCCGGCGTGGTTTCGAGCTGCGTGAGGTCGGCGGCGGCTGGCGATTCTACGTGCGTGACGAGCACGATCCGGTCGTGCGCGATTTCGTGCTGACGCAGAACCCGACGAAACTGTCCTCAGCGGCTCTCGAGACGCTGGCGGTCATCGCCTACAAGCAACCCATCACCCGCAGCAGCATCGCCCAGATCCGGGCGGTCAACGTCGACTCGGTCGTCCGTACGCTGCTGGGTCGCGGCCTGATCACGGAGTCGTCCACCGACCCCGAGACAGGCGCCATCAACTACGAAACGACAGGCCTCCTCTTGACCCATCTCGGCATCAACTCGCTCGATGAGCTCCCGCTCATCTCGCCCCTCCTCTCGGACGGCCAAGGGGGGTTCGACGATGTCGCGTAGTCAGTCCTCCTCCGACGAGTCCGAGCTGGCCTCGGGCGAACGCCTGCAGAAGGTCATGGCGGCCGCGGGCGTGGCCTCGCGCCGCGTCAGCGAAGACATGATCGCCGCCGGTCGCGTGACGGTGAACGGCAAGGTCGTCACCGAGCCCGGCCGCCGCATCGACCCGGCGAAGGACAAGATCGTCGTCGACGGCAGCGCCGTGCAGCTCGACGCCACGCGTCGCTACGTCATGCTCAACAAGCCGGTCGGCATCGTCAGCACCCTGAGCGACGAGAACGGTCGCCCCGACCTGCGCCAGTTCACCGAGCAGTACGAAGAGCGCCTCTTCAACGTCGGCCGCCTCGACGTCGAGACGAGCGGCCTGCTCGTCCTGACCAACGATGGCGAGCTCGCGCACGTGCTCGCGCACCCGTCGTTCGGCGTGACCAAGACCTACATCGCGAAGGTCAAGGGCGTCGTCACGCCCTCGGTGCTCAACGAGCTCATGACCGGTGTCGAGCTCGACGACGGCCCGATCGCGGCCGACAAGGCGACGCTCGTCGCCGGTGGCGCGGGTCTCTCTCGCTCGTCCGACTCGTCGCTGATCGAGATCACGCTGCACTCGGGGCGCAACCGCATCGTCCGTCGCATGCTCGAGGCCGTCGGCCACCCGGTCATCGACCTCGTCCGCCGCTCGTTCGGCCCGCTCCACCTCGGCACGCTCAAGGTCGGCCACATGCGGTCGCTGACCAAGGTCGAGCTCGGGGCGATCCTCACGATCTCGCGCGACGCCACGGCGGACTCGACGGTCGACGCCGCCCCGATCACCGAGAGCCCCGACGCCCCCGTCGACGAGGCCGACGTCGTCGAGCTGGCCCTCGCCGACGACGAGGTCGAGAAGGACTACTACGACGAGGACGACGAAGAGTACGACCCCGCCACCGACGCCCGTGCCGAGCGCCGTCGGGCGGCGGCCCGCGACCAGGCCGAGTCGACCTCGCGCCGTGCGCAGGTCCGCCGAGAGCAGGAGGCGCGGCGCGGGCAACGCGACGAGCGACCGACCCGAGCTGGCTACCAGGGCAACCGGAACGACGGACGTTCCGGTGACGAGCGCCCCGTTCGTGGGTACCAGGGCAACAACGACGACGGACGAGGGCGCGAGGGGCGCCCGGCTCGCACCGGTTACCACGGGAGCGACGACCGTCCGGCTCGTGGTGGCTACCAGGGCCGGGACGGCCGTGGTGAGTCGCGCGGTGGCTACCAGGGTCGCAACGACGACGGTCGCGGTGAGTCGCGCGGTGGGTACCAGGGTCGCAACGACGACGGCCGGGGCCGCGATGAGCGCCCGGCCCGTGGTGGCTACCAGGGTCGGGACGGCCGCGGTGGGTCACGTCCCGGCTACCAGGGCCGCAACGACGACGGCCGCGGACGCGACGATCGCGGCGGCTTCGTGTCGCGCGACGACCGTGGTTCGCGTGGCGGGTTCGTCTCGCGCGACGACCGTGCTCCGCGGGGTGGCGGCGACCGTCCGCTGACCCCGGGTGAAGAGCGCGCGGCGGGCTACCCGAACCGCGACGCCAACCGTGACCCGCGCACCGGACGCCCCTCCGGCATCCGTGCCGGCGGCAAGGCGACCAACCGAGGCTGGGTCGACCGCGGCGCGGCCGAGCGCGGCGAAGACGAACGAGGCGGTCGTGACGACCGCCGTACCGACGGCGGCTACCAGGGCGGGCGCGACTCGCGCGACGACCGTGGGAGCTCGCGTGGCGGGTACCAGGGCCGGGACGACCGTGGCGGTCGTGACGACCGTGGTGGTTCGCGTGGCGGCTACCAGGGCCGGGACGAGCGCGGCGGTCGTGACGACCGTGGCTCGGCGCGTGGCGGCTACCAGGGCCGTGAGCAGCGTGACGACCGTGGAGAGCGTGGTGACTCTCGCGGCGGCTACCAAGGTCGCGACGACCGAGGTGGCTCGCGCAGCGGCGGGTACCAGGGTCGCGACGATCGTGCAGGACGCGACGGATCGCGGAGCGGCGGCTACCAGGGCCGTGAGCAACGCGACGACCGTGGCGGTTCGCGCGGCGGTCCCGCGCGCGGCCCGCGAGACGACCGCGGCGGCCGTGACGAGCGTGGCGGCCGTGACGAGCGCGGCGGCGATCGTCCGTACCGTGGCCGACCCGACGCCGGGGGACGTGGTCCTCGAGGGGGCGGCCGGTCATGACCGACGCGCACCGCGCCTCCTCGGCTGACGATGCCGCCACGCTCGACGCGCCGATCGACGACGCGCAGACGGCTGGCGCGCTGACCGCTGACGCGCTGACGTCCGGCAGCCGGCGGCTGGCAGGCCAGGTGCGCATCGTCGGTTCGGGTCTGCTCGGTGCCAGCATCGGTCTGCGACTGCGTCAGCACGGGGTCGACGTCATCCTCGACGACGTGTCGCCGGCCGCGCGCAGCCTCGCCGTCGACTACGGCGCCGGGCGGGCACCCGCTGACGGCGACGACCCCGTGCTCGTCGTCGTCGCCGTGCCGCCCGACGTCACCAGCGACATCGTCGCCCGCGAACTCGACGCCTGGCCCGAGGCGCTCGTGACCGACGTCGCGTCGGTCAAGGTCGCCCCGCTCGCCGAACTGCGGGCGCGCGGCGCCGACGTCTCGCGCTACATCGGCTCGCACCCCATGGCCGGGCGCGAACGCGGGGGAGCCGTCTCGGCTCGCGCCGACCTCTTCGTCGGTCGGCCCTGGGTCATCGCCGGGCACGACGACATCACGTACCGACGCGCCGCCGCCGTCGAGGACCTGGCGCTCGACCTGGGCGCGACCCCGGTCGAGATGACGCCGGAAGAGCACGACGCCGGCGTCGCCCTCGTGAGCCACGCACCGCAGGTCGTCGCCTCGCTGATGGCGACCCGGTTGCGCGACGCGCCCGACGCCTCGCTCGGTCTCGCGGGCCAGGGCGTCCGGGACGTCACGCGCATCGCGAGCAGCGACCCGGTGCTCTGGACGCAGATCCTCGGGGCGAACGCCTCACGAGTGGCCGACGTGCTGCGCGACCTTCGCGCCGACCTCGACCGGGTCGTCGGCGCCCTCGAGGCCCCGGACGCTCCCGGCAGCCGGCGCACCGTGGCCGAGAGCATCGGCGCGGGCAACGGCGGCGTCGCCCGTCTGCCCGGCAAGCACGGACAACGGACCCAGTTCAGCTCGGTGATCGTCATGGTCGACGACACCCCCGGGCAGCTGGCCCGCCTGCTCACCGAGATCGGTGAGATCGGCGTCAACCTGGAAGACCTGCGGCTCGAGCACTCGCCGGGTGCGCAGGTAGGACTCGCGGAGGTATCGATCGTGCCCGAACAAGAAGACCGACTCGTGACCGAGCTCGAAGCCCGGGGCTGGACCGTCGCGGGGGCGTTCGCATGAGCGGCGACCCCCGGGCCACCGGCCCCGTCGGCTCGGCCGACGTCGACCCCGAGCGTTCGCCGGGGGAGCACGGCGTCGGCGGTCCCGCCGGCGAGGCCCACGTCGAAGAGCTGCGCGCCGAGACCGCCGAGGCCGTGCACCGCCACGTCGTGGTGGCCGTCGACGGACCGGCCGGAAGCGGCAAGTCCAGCGTCAGCCGCGCCTCCGCTGCTTCCCTCGGCTTCGACTACCAAGACACGGGGGCGGCCTACCGGGCTTTCGCCCTGCACGCCCTCGACAGCGGCGTCGACCTCGACGACGCCGAGGCCGTCATCGCGGTCTTGCCGACGTTCCACTACGCGATCGGGATCGACCCGGCCCGCGCCTCCTCGGTGACGATCGGTGGTCGCGACGTGACGGACGAGATCCGTACGCCGCGCGTGACGACCGCCGTCAGCCACGTGGCCAAGGTGCCCGAGGTCCGCCGGTTCATGGTCGACCTCTTCCGCCGCATCATCGCGTCGACCGACAAGCCGGGCATCGTCACCGAGGGGCGCGACATCACGACCGTCGTCGCACCGGATGCCCAGGTCAGAATCCTGTTGACCGCCAGCGAAGCCGCTAGAATGGCCAGGCGTTCGGCCGAGGTGACCGGGCAGAGTGCCGAAGAGACAGCTCGGCAGCTCTCGACCCGCGACCGGCTCGACAGCAAGGTCGTCGACTTCATGACCGCCGCACCCGGCGTCTCCACCGTCGACTCCACCCAACTCGACTTCGACCAGACCGTGCAGGCCGTGGTCGAGCTCGTGCGAGCGAGCACCCCCATTTCTTAAGGAAGTCCCCATGGCAGACGACGACAAGTACCCCGAGCTCGACGAGCAGATGGTCGACCGCATCCAGACGATGCCCGACGAGGACGCCGACCAGCGCGCCCGGGCCCTGCGTGCCGGCCTGACCGACTACGACCTCGACGAGGGCGACATCGACGTCCTCGAGGGCGCCGAGTGGGACCCTGACGCACTGACCTACGCCCCGGCGCTGCCGGTGCTGGCCATCGTCGGCCGACCGAACGTCGGCAAGAGCGCCATGGTCAACCGCATCCTCGGGAGGCGCGAGGCCGTCGTCGAGGACAAGCCCGGTGTCACGCGCGACCGCGTCTCGTACAAGGCCGAGTGGGGCGGACGCCGCTTCACCCTCGTCGACACCGGCGGGTGGGAGCCCGACGCGATCGGCATCGACCGCTCGGTCGCCATGCAGGCCGAGATCGCGGTCGACCTGGCCGACGCCGTGCTGTTCGTCGTGGACGTCAACGTCGGGGCGACCGCCACCGACGAAGCCGTCGTGCGCATGCTGCGGGCCTCGCACAAGCCCGTCATCCTCGTCGCCAACAAGAGCGACGACGCCCGCAAAGACCTCGAGGCCGCGTCGCTGTGGTCGCTGGGGCTCGGCGAGCCGTTCCCCGCGTCGGCCCTGCACGGCCGCAACGTCGCCGACCTGCTCGACCTCTGCATGACCAAGCTGCCCGCGGTGTCGACCGTGGCCAAGCAAGAGATCGGCGGCCCGCGTCGCGTCGCGATCCTCGGTCGACCGAACGTCGGCAAGAGCTCGCTCCTCAACAGGGCTGCGGGCGAAGAGCGCGTCGTCGTCAACGAGCTGGCCGGCACGACCCGCGACCCCGTCGACGAGCAGGTCGAGATCGCCGGTCGTGTGTGGACCTTCGTCGACACCGCCGGAATCCGCAAGCGCGTCCACCTGCAGCAGGGCGCCGACTTCTACGCGTCGCTCCGCACCTCGGCAGCGCTCGAGAAGGCCGAGGTCGCCGTCGTCGTGATCGACGTCACCGAGCAGATCTCGACGCAAGACCTGCGCATCATCGACCTGGTGCTCGAGTCGGGCCGTGCGCTCGTGCTCGCGTTCAACAAGTGGGACCTCTTGGACGACGACCGTCGCCGCTACCTCGAGCGTGAGATCGAGCAGGACCTCGACCATGTGTCGTGGGCCCCGCGCGTCAACATCTCGGCCCGCACGGGTCGTCACCTCGAGAAGCTCGTCCCCGCCCTCGAGCTCGCCCTCGAGTCGTGGGACACCCGCATCCCGACCGGCAAGTTCAACGCCCTGCTCGCCGAGCTCGTCGCCGAGCACCCGCACCCGCTGCGGTCCGGCAAGCAGCCGCGCATCCTGTTCGGCACCCAGGCCGCGAACCGCCCGCCGACCTTCGTGCTCTTCACGACCGGGTTCCTGGACCCGCAGTACCGCCGGTTCATCACGCGGCGACTGCGCGAGATCTTCGGTTTCGAGGGCACGCCGATCACGGTGAACATGCGCGTGCGCGAGAAGCGCAAGCGCCCGTAGTCCCTCTCTCGTGCCTGTCCCGTCGACGGATCGGCACCGCCCGCAGGCTCGCCTGTGGACTGAACGCCCGGTTGTGGATCGTTTCCACACCGGGCGTTCTGCATTGCTAGGGTGGCTCCCATTGGCCGCGATATTTGAATGTCGCATGATGGAGGGCGAGGGTGCATGGCAGACCTGGTGGTGGACGAGAAGACGTTGACGTCCGTTGCGTGGCGGGTGTCGACGGCGGCCGTCGACGCCGAGGTGTCGGCGACGCTGACACTCAGGACGGCGGCCGACGTCGGCTCACCGACCGTGGCGGGGGTCCTCGACGAGGCGACGGGGCAGTTGGTGAGACGGGCGGGGTTGGCCGTCGAGGCCATCCAGGCGGTGGGTGACTTCACGACGACGTTCGTGCGCGAGTTCGAGCAGGTCGAGTCCCGGCTCGCTGCCGGCCTGCCGGCGGACGACCTGGCAGGGGCGGGGTCGAAGTGAGCACCGACGACGACCCGGGCGTGGGCTCGGTGGAGGGCATCAGGCAACTCGCCAAGACGAGGCGAACCGAGGTCGACGACCTCGAGGTGGCTGCCTACCGGTTGGCCGAGGCAGCGAGTTGGGGTGCCGAGTGCTGGCGGGGTCGGTCGGGCGAGCAGTTCGTCGCGTCGATGACCGACGTGTCCACCGAGGTGAGTGCTGTGGCTCGGGGCCTCGAACACCATGCGGCGGCGCTCGAGGCGTATGCGGTCGACGTGTCGTTGATCCAGGGGTCTCAGCAGACCCTGGAGGCGCGGCGTGCGATGGCCGAGCAGAACATCCTCTCGACGGGGGTCGCTCTGAAGACGATCATGCGCGAGGCGCAGGACGCGGCGCGGGACGACCTGATCGGCATCGTCGTGGAGTCCGAGTACCGCTCGGGTGAACGGTCGACCTTGCAGCGTCGCATCGACGACGAGCAACGAGAACTCGAGGTCGTGGCGGGTTTGTGGGCCGACCTGGTCGAAGAGCGGGCTGCGGCTGATCGCCGGTGCATCGCTGCGCTGCAGAGCCCCGAGGCGATGGGGGCGTTGCCGCAGGTGACCGGGGAGGCCCTGGCCGCGGGGGCGTCCGAGGAATTGCTGGCGTTGCTGGCAGGGCTCTCGGCCGCCGAGCTGACGATGCTGCTCGAGCAGCACCCCGAACTCGTCGACAAGGCGTTCCTGGCCGATCCCGAGCGGGTGCGGGCCTGGTGGGACGAGCTCGGGCAGCAGGGTGCACGGAACGCCGACGACTTGACGGCGGTGCAGGTGGCGCTGGTGCGAGGGGCGCCGGCGATCATCGGAGCGCTCGACGGTCTGCCGCCGTCGGTGCGGGTCGCGGCGAACGTGTTCAACGCGAAGCGTCGGATGGCCGAGATCGACGAGATGGTGGGGCCGATCAAGCGGCGGGGGCTGGAAGGCGACGATGAGCTGCTGGCCGCGCTGGCGCGCGAGCGCGCGTACCTCGGGCGAGCGGTGGCGGAACCGCCGACGGTTCAGCTGTACCTCTTCGATCCGTCGAAGAGTCGCATCATCGAGATGATCGGGGACTGGAACGAATCGACCAGGACGGTGCTGACCTACGTGCCGGGGACGCTGACGAAAATGGATTCGTTCTACCGCGAGCCCGGAACGGTGCAGCAGATGGCATGGTGGCTGCACGACAGCGACGCAAGCAAGACCACCGTCGCGTTCGTCTTCAAGGACGGATTCTTTCCTGGAGGGGCGGAGGGCGGGAAGAACCCCGCCGAGTTCGTCGGCGCCTTCGCCGAGGCGAACGACCCCGAGTTCGCTCGTAAGGCGAGCAAGACCCTGTATGACTTCCAACGAGGATTGGCGGTCGACCCGGTCTCGCTCAAGCCCGGCCATCGAGAGATCGCCATCGGCCACAGCTGGGGGCTCGCGAACATCACCTCGGCCGAGGTGCGGGGTGCCACCTACGACAAGGTGATCTCGCTCGCCGGTGCGGGCATGCCGCCCGAGTGGCAGGCGCGTCCCGGGACGACTTACACCGACTACAGCTACTGGGACTTCCTTCAGGCGGCCCAGCGCACGGGTGGTGTCTGGGAAGGTCGTAACCCGAACCGGTCGGATGAGTTCGATTCCAAGGGGTACTACCTGGGCCCCGAAGACCTCAAGCTCGGTGACTCTGGATGGACGATCGTCCCGCCGTCGAGGATCGACGACAACCATGCTCTCGTCGCCGAGACGGGGGCAGACAATGATCAGGTCCTGACTGACCTGTGGGAGGAACTGTACGGCCATGACCAGTAGGCGGTCGTCACCTGTAATAGCGCTGTCCGCAACGATCGCACTGGGTCTCGCAGGATGTTCTGCTCATGTCTCATCTTCACGAGAGGGAAGTCTCATGTCCGAAGGGGCGACCGCCGTCGACCTGCCAGCACTTCGCGAGGGCATTCGTGCATCGCAGCGGGCGCTGGCGCAGTTCGTGCCCGAAAATCACGTGCTGAGCGTGGACGAGTCTCCGAATGGCGTTTTGATGTCATGCCCTGGTCAAACACATCGATGGACTGGCGTAACCACGGTCGAGTATTCGGCCGGCTTCGACATCGATTCCCTGTACGCAACTATGGAGGAAGGCCTGGCCGAGTCGTCGGAGTTCTCGACGAAACGGGAAGAGAGTCGATGGGGCGGTGATCGGCTCGTCGTGGAGGATGCTGCCGGAACGCGCTACACGATTCGCCACGTGCCCCAAGCGTCAAAGGTTCAGATCGCCGCGAGTTCATGGTGCTTCACGGTTCAGCCCGGGCAGACGAACGGTGGTCAGTTCTGAGGGTGGGGTAGTGCGTCATTGGCGTTCTGCAGGCTCTCGTATCTCCTGATGTAGGCGCAGCCGACCGGTGGTGTCTGGGGCGGGCGGAACCCGAACCGGTCGGGAAAGCTCGAAAGGCGTGGTTGCTTTGTGAGTCCCCTTGACGTGGAACTGGAAGAAACCAGGCCAGCTACAGCCCGGTCTGGAAGCTAGACGACAACCATGCGGTCCTCGCGCATTGAGGCAATGACAATGCGGTCGCGACAGCTGCCCTGAAAGAAGAAATTCACCTCAATGATTCGAAATGATGTGGGGCGCATCTCGGTACGGTGTGCAGCCTTGTTCGTAGTGGTGTCCTGCCTCGTCGTGGGTTGCGCAAGGGAAACCCCGGAAGGGCTCGAGCAGATGAAATACATAGACGAGGAGACCGACCGAGTGGATCTTCCGGCCCTGAAACGCGACATCATGGTGACTCAACGAGAACTGGCATCCATGGGGGATGCGGAGAGCATCGTGGGCATTCTGGAGCCAGCCGAAGGGGTCCTGATGTCGTGTTCCGGGGGGCGACACCAATGGACGGGGTCGACGACGATCGAGTACGCCGAAGCCCCAGAACAAGAGGCGTACTTCTCCCTGGTGGAATCGCAACTGGCTGACTCCGCGGACTTCCGTACCGAACGGGTGTTCACGCCTGACGGCAGAGACGAATGGCTCGTTGTGTGGAGCAGAGATGGAACCCGATATTCCATCACGGTCTACACGGGGCGCTCGAAGGTGCAGGTGTCGTCGAGTTCGTGGTGCTTCACGGTTCAGCCCGGGCAGACAGAGGGTGGTGAGTTCTGAGGGTGGGATAGGGCACCATTGGTGTTCGTGAGACGAGCGGACGGGGTGCGAGGGTGACGGGCGCTGGGCTGTGGCACCGCGCCTCCTCGGGGGTGGGGTTGTCGGCCGCGGCCGACCGGGTGTGGCAGCGGCTGCAGCTCGACCGGCTCGCCGGCGGGCGGCACTCGGGATACGTGATCCACGAAGACATGCGGCAGCACCCGCGGACCGTCCGCAGCTTCGTCGGCATCCGGTGGTTGCTGTTCGGCGAGACCGTCGTCGGACTGACCGCCATCTTCATCGCCGCCGTCCTCACCAGCCGCGGAGAACACGTGCCGTGGGCGGTGTGGTTCCGGTCCACCGTCGTCCTCTTCATCACCGCCTCGCTCTACGTCTTCGCCTGGCGGGCACAGCTCGGCTACTACTGGGCCTACTCACGCCTCCGCCTGTTCAGTCGCATCTTTCCAATCGTGACGCTGATCGTCGCTACCATCCCCGGGCTCTACCCCGGATGGATGGTCGTCGAGCAGATCGTCTTCTCGCTGCTGATGATCGGCATCGGCGACCTGCTCACCAGTGACCACATGCGCGCGGCGTTCCCGCGGCCGGCCAAGCCCGGCGTCGCCGACAGCGCGAGCTGAGAGCCCGCTCGCCCCGCATCACGCCACGAGGTAAACAACCCGCCATGCGATTCCGTGGCGGGTTGTTTATTTCGTGGCGGCCAGGCGGGCACGCGGGCAGGCGGGCAGGCGGGAAGGGAGGAAGGCGGGAAGGCGGGGAGGGAGGAAGGCGGGAAGGCGGGGAGGCGGGTACGCGGGCAGCCTGGCAACCGAGCTGGCGGGCGCGCAGGCGGGAAAGGCGGGTACGCGGGCGGCCTGGCAGCCGAGCTGGCGGGCGGGCGGGCAGGCGGGCAGTCGAGCAGCCGAGCTGGCGGGCAGGCGGGCAGTCGAGCTGGCGGGCGCGCTGGCGGGCTTGCTGGCGGGGCAGGCAGGCGGGCCAGCGGGGCGGCCGCAGGCCCGAGGAGGCCCGGTCTAGTCGCCCGCGCTCGGCGCCATCTCGACGTCGGCGGGCTCGACCACGTGCCCGTCGCCCGTGACGAACGCGACCCGCACGGGTTCGCCCGACCGGGCGACGCTGAACCGGCGTGCGGCGCCGTCGGGGTGCGGATCGTGCTCGTCGCCCCAGACGGCGAGGGCGGCCAGCACGGGAGCGAGGTCGCGGCCTGCGTCGGTGAGCAGGTACTCGACGCGCTCTCGGGCCCCGTCTTCTCGGTAGGTCGATCGCTCGAGCACGCCCGCAGCGACCAGCGAGTCGAGCCGCGCGGTCAGCACGTCGGGCGACAGGCCGAGCCGCGCCCGGAACTGCGAGAACCGCGTGTGCCCGAGCAGCGCCTCGCGCACGATGAGCAGTGCCCAACGCTCGCCGAGCAGGTCCAAGCTGCGCGCGATGCCGCAGCGCGGGTCGAGGGGTCCACGAGATGCCATGCCGACACCCTACCTCGATAGGCTTTTCGTATCCAGGGTGCTAGCGTCGCCGTCATGCCTCGTGATCTCGCTGCGTCCGTTCGTCCCACCGGGCCGGACCGGCTCGCGTTCTGGACCTGCGCCTCCGTCCTCGCCCTTGCCCTGTGGACGAGCGCCGCCGCGACGCCGGTCTACCCGCTCTACGCGACGGACTGGCAGCTGACGCCCTTCGTCACGACCGCGATCTTCGCCGTCTACCCGCTCGTCCTCGTCGTCGTGCTGCTCGTCTTCGGCAGCCTGAGCGACACGATCGGTCGGCGGGCGAGCATCCTGCTCGGCGTGAGCGCGTCGATCGTCGGCGTGCTGCTGTTCGCCCTCGCGTCCGACGTCGGCTGGGTGCTGGTCGGCCGCGCGTTCATGGGCCTCGGCGTCGGCCTGTCGCTCAGCCCCGCCACGGCCGCCATGATCGACATCGCCGGGCCCGTCAACTCGGCCCGCACCGGAGCCATCAGCACCGCCTCCACCGCCGTCGGCCTCGTCTTCGCGACGCTGCTCGGGGGAGCGCTCGTCCAGTACGCGCCCGAACCGCTGCACCTCACGTACTGGGTGCTGCTCGTCGTCGAGGTGGGCGTGCTCGTCCTCGTCTGGCGTCTGCCGCGGGACCGGGACGAGCAGGCCGGGCGCTGGAGGCCACGGTGGCCGAGCGTGCCACGCGCGCTCCTCGGGGCCGTGGGGGCCGCGGCCGTCTGTGTCAGCGCCTCCTACGCTCTCGGTGCGGTCGTGCTCTCGCTCGGAGCCGAGATCGGCGTGACCTTGATCGGCAGCGACAACGCGTTCGTCACCGGTGCGGTGATCGCCCTGTCGATGGTGGTCATCGCCGTGGTGGCGCTGGCGTCGCGACGGGTGCCGGTGGTGGTCGCCGTCGTCGTGGCGGCGGTGGCGACGGCGCTCAGCTTCACGGCGCTGGTGCTGGCCGCGGCACAGCAGTCGTTGGGATTGTTCCTGGCGTTCTGCGTGCTGTCGGGGGTCGGCTACAGCCTGTTCTTCGCGTCGGGGCTGGGGATCGTGTCGCGGTTCGCTCCGGAGCATCACCGGGCCGGGACGCTGTCGGCGGTCTACCTCGTCGCCTACCTGGTGCAGGGGGCGACCGCGCTGTGGCTCGGCGCGCAGGCGACCCGCGGAGGGCTCGAGAGCGCCGTCGACGTCGGCGCCCCGGCCATCGTCGGGCTGGCGCTCGCGGCGATGGTGGCCGTCGTGGTCGTGATGCGCGGGCGGGAGCGGCGCGGGCGGGTCGCGGCCTAGGGGCGGCCTGCGGCCGTCGGCACAGCCTGCGGCGGTCGGCAAGTCTGCTCGGGCAGGTCGCGGCGGAGGGCGGCCGGGAGAGCGCAGGAGGCGCGGGTTGGGCGGGAGGCGCGGCGTGCGGACGGTGCGTGCGCCGGAGGCGCGGGTCGGGCGGGAGGCGCGGCGTGCAGACGGTGCGAACGCAGGAGGCGCGGGTCGGGCGGGAGGCGCGGGGTGCGGACGACAGGGGGTCGGCTTGCATCCCGCCACGAGGTAAACACTCCGCCACGCGATCTCGTGGCGGCGTGTGTACCTCGTGGCGGGGTGGGGCAGACCACGACGCCAGGAAGTGGTCACCGCGCCAGGACTAGTCCTGGCGCTGTGACCACTTCCTGGCGTCGTACGCGGGCGGCGCGGCTGCCGGCCCGCCGCCTACCGCCAGCGCCGCAGCGCGACGCGCTGCACCACGTTCAGCACGGTGTCGCTCAGCGTCCCGAGCAGCGCCAGCAGCACGATGGCGAGGAAGATCCGGTCGACGCGTCCGTTCGACTGCGACTCGGTCAGCAGGAAGCCGAGGCCCATCGACGACGCGATCAGCTCGGCCGCGACCAGGAACAGCCACGCCTGCGCCAGCGCCAGCCGCAGTCCCGACACGAGCGACGGCAGCACGGCCGGCAGCTGCACCCGGGTGAAGAGCGAGACCCGCCGCAGGCCGTAGGCGCGTCCGGCCTCGACGAGCTGCGGGTCGACGTGCCGCAGCGACCCCGCGACCGTGGTGAACACCGGGAACGCCGCACCGATCGCGATCAACGTCACCTTCGAGTCCTCGCCGATGCCGAGGTACAGGATCAGCAGTGGCACCCAGGCCAGCGACGGCACCGCGCGCACTGCCGCGATCGACGGTGCGAGCAGCGCCTCGCCCACCCGCGACAACCCAACGACGGCGCCGACGACCAGCCCGATCACCGATCCGACCACGAACCCGATCAGCACCCTCTGCAGCGAGATGGCGACGTAGAGGCCGAGCTGACCCGTGGCGGCGAGGTCGACTCCTGCCCGCACCACGTCCGCGGGGGACGGCAGACGGTACGAGGGCACTCCGCCGACGGTGGTGGCGAGCACCCAGGCGGCCAGCACGGCGGCCGGCACGAGCACCCCGAGCAGTGCCAGGCGGCGGGGAGGGGGCGCGCCCGGAGTGGCCGGACGTCGCGGGGCGGGCGACCCGGACGAGGAGGCGCGGCGTCCGTTCTCGGCGACCCGCGCCTCCTGCGGTCCGGACGGGGAGGCGCGGTGCGCGTCGGAACCGACCCGCGCCTCCTCGAGGGGGGTGCCGGTCACGGCGTGGCTGACGTCGCCGCGCCAGGCTCCGTCGACGACGGTGCCGGAGCCGAGCGTCGCCTCAGAGCGGACGACCTGGCGGGCGTCCGCCTCGCGGCCGCTGAGGTTGTCACTCACGAGGTGGACGCGGCCTTGGCGTACGAGTCGTCGAAGAGCGAGTCGAGGGCGGAGTCGACGTCGTCCTGCGAGGGGACGTCGCCCGACTCGACCAGGATCGGGCCGACGGTCGAGAGCACGGCCTGCTGGTCGGCTCCGGGGGCGGGGTCGATGTCGAGGTGGGTGCGGTCGATCACCGTGGTGGCGACGGCGGGGTCGATCGCGGCGGCCTTGGCCAGGATCGCGGCGGTCTCGTCCGGGTTCTCGAGTGCCCAGGCGCGGGCCTTCTCGTACGAGTCGACGACGACCTGCGCGACGTCGGGTGACGCCTCGAGGAACGACTCGGTGGCGTTGAGGAACCCGTAGCTGAGGAAGTCCACGTTGCGGTAGAGCAGCTTGGTGCCCGACTCGGCCTCGCTGGCGGCCATGATCGGGTCGAGTCCGGACCAGGCGTCGACGCTGCCGTTCTCGAGGGCGGCGCGTCCGTCGGCGTGCTGCAGGTTCTGGATCGTCACGTCCGACGCGCTGAGCCCGGCCTGGTCGAGCGCCTGCAGCAGGAAGAAGTACGGGTCGGTGCCGCTGGTCGCGGCGATCGTCTTGCCGCGGAGGCCCTCGACGTCGGTGATGGTCGAGTCGCCCGGGACGACGAGCGCCGACCACTCGGGCTGCGAGTACACGTCGATCGTCTTGATGGGGGAGCCGTTCGAGCGGGCGAGCAGCGCGGCCGAGCCGGCGGTCGAGCCGACGTCGACCGCTCCGGCGCGCAGCAGCTCGTTGGCCTTGTTCGAGCCGGCCGACTGGGTCCAGTTGACGGTGACGTCGTCGCCGAGGGCGTCCTCGAGGTAGCCCTGGTCCTTCACGACGAGGCTGAGCGGGTTGTAGGTCGCGAAGTCGATGTCGAGGGTGTCGGTCGACCACTCGCCGTCGCTCGCGCCACCGGCGGCCTGGGCGGCGCCGGTGTCGGCGTCCTCGCCCGCGACGCAGCCGGTGAGGAGGAGGGCGCTCGCCGCAGCGAGGGCGAGACCGCCGGCCCAGGAGGCGCGGGTGCGGGTGGTGGGGAGGGTGCGGAAGGTCATCGGTTCGTCTCCGTGCTGTCGGGGGCGGTGCGGTGGTCTGTGGGTGCGGGTGCGGTCGTGGTGCCGGTGTGGCCGGTGCGTGTTGCCGCGGGTGACGGGTCGGGGGTGTTGGTCGCGGCGCTCGCGGTCAGCATGCTGGTGATCGAGTTGCCGGCGTGGACGCGGTGGACGCCGAGGTCGGCGAGCAGCTGGAGGCGCAGCTCGGCCAGGGCGGGGTCGTCGCGGTCGCGGGGTCGGACGCCGGGCACGGTGACGATGCGCTGGATGCTGGGAGCACCTCCTGCGGTGTCGGCGTGCGCCGCGCCTCCTGCGATGGGGTCGGCCGCGCCTGGGGCGCCGGCGGGTTTCTGCTGCGAGAGGTCGGCGAGGACGACGATGCGGTCGGCGAGGTAGAGGGCTTCGTCGACGTCGTGGGTGACGAGCAGGACGGTGGTGGGTTCGGCGCGGTGGATGTCGAGCAGCAGGTCATGCATGCGGAGGCGGGTGAGGGCGTCGAGGGCTCCGAACGGTTCGTCGAGCAGCAGCACCTTGGGGGCGCGGGCGAGGGCGCGGGCGAGGGAGGTGCGTTGGGCCATGCCTCCGGACACCTGGCGGGGGCGGAGGCCGGCCGAGCTGCCGAGTCCGACGAGGTCGAGCAGTTCGGTGATGCGGGCCCGGCCTGCGGCCTTGTCTGGTTTGCCGCCTCGCTCGCCCTTCGGCAGGCCGAGTTCGACGTTCTGGCGGAGGGTGCGCCAGGGCAGGAGGCGCGGCTCCTGGAACGCGATGGCGCAGCGTTGGTCGGTGGGCCGGGTGGGGGAGTCGTCGATGTCGACGGTGCCGGCGTCGGGTTGGTCGAGGCCGCCCACCTGGCGCAGCAGCGTCGACTTGCCGCAGCCCGAGGGGCCGACGATGGCGATGATCTCGCCGGCCGTCACGTCCAGGTCGAGGGCGCTGAGGACGGGGCGCTCGCCGAAGCGCCTCCCGACGCCGCGCAGACGGATCGGCAGGGCCGAGGAGGCGCGGGTCGTCGAGGTGGGCATGTCACGACGCTAGGTGGGCGGGGTGCCTGCCGTCCCGTGCGCTGTAACGGGGCGAAACACTCCGTTCGGTCTAGGACCAGCTGGAGAAGGCCGCGACGGCGGCATCCGTTCGGTAGAACTTCCGGAGGGCTGAGGCCGAGGGTGCGGCAGGTAGGTGGAACAGATCGTCGCGGGTGACCTGCAAATCGGCCTTCGTGATGCCGGGGGCGTAGGTGATGCGGCTGCCGTCCGGCTCCAGGCGCAGGAGGAACGCGTCGAAGGCGACGTGGTGGTTGAGGCAGAGCGGCAAGCCGTTGACCGCTTCGTCGGCGCCGCCGATGCTCTTGGGGATGAGGTGCGCGCCCTGGATGAGTCGTGGGACGGCGATGTCGCACAGGGCGCAGGTCGAGCCGTAGCGGTTCAGGACGTCGATCTTGAAGCGGCGCTGTTGGGTGCGCTGCTGGACTAGGCGGAGCGTTTGTTCGGGGAGACCGCCGAACAAGTCGACCTGTTCCTCCGAAGCGGGGAGCTCGTCGTCAGATGGGAGGGGGAGGACGGACTCGACGAAGGAGAGGTAGAAGACGGCGGCATCGTCGTCGTAGGTGTCGACGTAGCCGAGTCGGACGTCCTTGAGGGTCGAGCGCAGGGCGTTGGGGGTCACGACGAAGAGGGGCAGGCCGAGGCTCTGGGCGCGCTTGACCGACTCGATCTCGTTCCGGTCGAACGAGGCATGCCGCTGTGTCGACGGGTAGTGGTAGTCGAGGTGCTCGTCGGTGAGGTCGTCGGCGTACGAGGTGCCAGTGTGCTGCAGGGTGAGGGCGACGCGGCCGGGGGAGCCGTGGGTCCAGTCGCCGGTGCCGTCGAAGAAGATTCCGGCCTGGCCTTTGTAGAGGCCGAGGTCGCGAATGGCGGACGGGGTGAGGCCGTCGGCGTTGCCGGCTTTGGCGAGCTCACTCCAGAGCGTGAGGCGTCGCTCATACTCGCCGCGCGTCCAGTCCGAGATCCCCACGAAAGAGATCATGACTCATGTATGCGGAATCCTGGGCAATCGTCACGTACCCAGTGCGAGGGGCCGGCTGCGTGTGGACTTTGGAGGCCGCTGGATCGGCTATGCTTGTCGGGTTGCCTCGGTCGGGGCAACACCAAGAAGGCAGTTGCTCAGCAACGGTTTTCTCGGGCTGTGGCGCAGCTTGGTAGCGCACTTGACTGGGGGTCAAGGGGTCGCAGGTTCAAATCCTGTCAGCCCGACCAAAAAAGCCCTGTTCAGACTCCGATTCTGGCAGGGCTTTACTCATGCCCATCGCAGATAACCCCACCAAAACCCCTCATCAAGCCATACTCGGTGCATGAAGACAAGGGGGCTTGCGCTGTGGTTAGTCGTTGTGTCGATCGGGCTCATCGTCGTGTCCGGTTGGTGGCTGTTCGCGCCGAACGACTATCGCATTGTCAGCGTGGAAGCTAATCCGTGGGAGGCTCTGAGCGGTGTCGGCACCGTTAGCGCCACCGCCGTTGCTGTTTGGCTAGCTGCCCGTTCCTTGCGGCAGGAACGCGGAGGCGTTGCTCGGCTCGTGTCTGCGTGGGTCACGGTCGTGTTCCAAGTGAACGAGGATCGGCGAACATACAGGCGCGTGACCACCCTGTACGTGGGCAACGAGAGCGACGAACCCGTGTTCGAGGCCTTGGTCAACGTCGTTCTCGGTTCAGAGCGTATTTCGATTGGAAACTTGAGCGCTCCCAGTCCAATAGCCGTCTTACCCGCGCGTTCCGTTAGGGAATTTGATGTCTCTAGTGCCATGGCTGCTCACTCAGACGTTGATGATCCACGGGCGGAGTTGTCCTTCACTGCGCCCAACGGCACCAAGTGGCTGCGGACAGCGGACGGCAAGCTTCGCGATACTTCCCGCCAGAAGACGCAGTGGAAGCCCATGCCCGCAGCTAATGCGCTTCAGGTGGGCCGAAACGATTCGACTAACCCTCTCATCGTGGCCATTGCCTTCCTCAACGCCGTTTGGCAAGCAGCAGACTCAGTTGGGCAAGAACGCCCCGACCTACACGATGGCGAGCCCGTGCAGGACCCTGGTGCCGTTGCATCTACCGTGGTGTCGAGTTTCGCCCCGGGATGGGTGGGGGCCGACTGGGCACAAATAGGTAGGCAATTGCACTCGCTCGCGCCCACCAACTATGTCGACTACCGGGCCGAGCACGTCGCTTATGTCAAGTTGGTGGGAGACCAGTCCCTTCAGGGTTTCAGCGTCCAAGGGCCTGACCCTATCTGGATAAGGGACGTCTCATATGTGACCCTGGTCCTGGAATCGCCTGGCGGATGGCGAGTATTCGGAGTCGGAACTCGGGTAGAGCCAGAGACCATCCTTTTCCCGGAGGGCATGCTCGATTCGTCGGTCATATCCAGAGGCGGCTTCACCAGCTGAGGACACGTTGTCCCGTCTGAGGTTGCCACTTGCGTACGACCTAGCGTGCCTCCTGGCGAACTAGGCAGTGAGACCAGTGCGCACGTCCGTGTCCTTCCCCGGGCCGTACAAGGGCTAGCCGACCCCAGACACGAATGCAGAGAACATGGCGCGCTGCGCTGAGTAGTCCTTCTTCCGGAGGTGCGCGTAGACCTTGTCAGTGATCGAGACGGAGGCGTGCCCCATGAGCCGGCTGAGCTGGAACATGTCGAAAGCACCCGACTCCAGCACGAGCGTGGCGGACGTGTGACGCAGCTCGTGCAGCTTCAGGTCGGGCATACCTATCGCTCGTGCAGCGGGCTTAAACGAGTACCGTTAAAAGCCTTTGGGGCCGAATGGCCTGTCGCACATGAGCACGGGGTGGCCCTTGACCTTGCCTTGCATCAGTCCGGCGTCACTCGCGAACGCCGGCGAGCGCACGAGTGCGATCAGCACGGATGGCAACGAGAACGAGATAGTCCTCTTCGCGCTCATGGAGAATGAACAAGTCGTCGACATCTTCGGCGAGGACGTTGTGTTCGAATTTCGCGTACTGCTGTGCAGGCCCATTGGCCCCAACCTTCGCACCGAAGTCGCACACGGACTGATCAGCGATGCGATGTTCCCCTCAAGCGTCAGCCTCCACCTCTGGTGGCTCACACTCAAGCTTGTATCCATGCCCTACTGGAACGCGCTGCATGATCCAGAGGGAGCTGAAGCGCGCGAGCCGGCCGCGCCGGAAAGGGACTCGGACTAGACCCACCGTGCAAGCGGGCGGATCTTTTCCGCTCGTGACGCGTTGATGCGTCGAATGGCTGGTGCTGTTGGGCTCTCACGGTAATCTTTGGCCAGCAAGGCGGAAGCTGGCGTCGATGGCTGCTTCCATCAGTGGGACGCATAGCGCTTCGCCGAATGATGTGGTCAGATCGGTGATGAGTTTTCGCACTGCGAGCGGTGTGGCCCAACCGACCGGCCAAGTACGCGCGTGACGCTAAGTACGCCCACTATGCGCCCCACACCCGGCGGGCTCTCTCGGCTGCAGCCTCCAGTGTTGGGCTAGAGGCTCTGCCGAAGAGTAACGCCGTCGGAAGTGTCTAGACGGTCGTGTACCGATCGCGCCTAGTCGCCAAAAGACGCTCGACGCGGCATATCACCTGGACGGCACGTTCGCAGACAACTTCGTACGGGCAGCGGCGAGTCAAACTAACCCCCTTTACCACGTTCCAAGACCCAAGCGCTGGGCGGCCTGGATTGTCGGATGTGGACCGGCCAGAACGACGTGGGCGCCAAGTACGGGCGAGGGCGCGACGTCCGCTACTGGCTGACCTCTCGCCGATCCGAGCCCGAGACCGCCGGGCGCTGGGTAGGCGGGGTAGGGCGAGCTCGTATCGGCCTTGGCCTTTCCGCCGCGGTTGCCTGCCAGTTACGGGAGCGTAGACACTGGTCGGGTGACCGACTTCGAGAAGAGCCGCATCGTGGCGCACGGACCGTCGACTCGACCTGTTCAGATCGACGGCGGGGGCGTGGTCGGCTTTGGGCCCGAGGCGCTGCACGACGTCGTTCGTCAGGCACGCGAAAACTTCATCGCGATGAACGTCGAGCACCTCAACATGCTGCCGCCCATTGGACGGTGGTCCGACGGCGAAGTCAAAACTATGGACGACGGCGAGCAGCAGGTCATGTTGTTCGGTGAGACGCTCGACCAGTTCACCGCGAGCGCGGACTTCGACGACCCGTTCCAGTCCGGGGATCTCGGCGGTGAGGCTCCGGCGCGGCTCGAGGTCAAGCTTCAAGTGGAGTCGCGCAACTTCGACCCCGCGGTTTGGGCCGAGGCGCAGGCTGAGTGCCCCCTTCCAATCGAGCCGGTGCATAAATGGTCGTCGCTGCCGCCCATCGAATGGCTTATCTCCGTTCCTGTTGCGTGGGGCGCTGCGAAGTTCTTGGGCAGCTTCCTCGAACGGATGGGGGAAGCGATCGCCGATGGTCTCCTTGACTGGCTCAAGTCGACGTCACGCAAGGCGCACGAGCCCGGACGGGATCGATACGTGACGCTCAGCTTTGACCTGCCCGACCGACGCGCCGTTTACGGGTTCATTCCGTTCGCCGCTGACGATGAGGAGCTCGCTGCGGCGCGCAATGCGCTCGACTCGGCAGGCACCCTCGCCGAAGTTGCTGGCCGAATGAATGACGGCGTCGCCACGGATGCGCACCTCGTTGCGTACCTGTTCGACGGTACCGAGTGGCGGCTCGCATGGTTTGTCACTGACGCTGGCGCGTTCCGAACGAAGTACTTCACTGAGAACTTGCCTGACCCGGAAAAGTTTCTTGGCCGTCCGCTCGTGTGAAGCCTCGCGGCACCCGGCACGAAAGAGTGACAGGTCCACGCATATGGCGAGTACCTCAAGTAAAGGGAGCTCGGCCTTGCGTTAGAAGGTCCGCCTGCTGTAGATCACCCGCCTGATTGACCTCGGCGTCCCGCTCGCCTAGATCGAATCCATGGGTTCGTCCGTCGACGACACCACCGGCGCCCTCCGCACGATCGACACCGAGCTCGTCGCCACCATCGAGCACCTGCAACGCATCTACGCCGAGTTAGGGGCGATTCTCGAGAGCCGGACCAGCGCCTCCTTGCCTGCCGGGTTCGCCGAAACGGGACCCGACCTCAGCGAAGCCGACCAGTCGCTGCTGCTGATCAAGTCGAAGGTGTTTGACGAAGGGGCGATAGAGGATCTGAAGCAGATGCTCATCGACTTGCCGCGCACCGACACCGATACCAAGCTGGACGAGCTCACCGACGACGCCGACCGCGAGACGCGCCGACGGTTGGGGGAGCAGTACGCTCCCGTGCCGGCGGCGGTGACTCAGCGGTACGAGTGGCTGGGTGCCCCGGGGGAGCGGGCTCCACGGGGTGCGGCGTTCGCGCAGCAGACCGTGACCGAGGCGGTCGCCGAGCTCTACAACGGCGCTCAGCGCGAGGTGCTCTACCGGGCGTCGCTCATCGGGGCCGGGAAGCTCGACGAGCTCGCGGCACTCGAGGCGGCGCTCGATGCCGCCGAGACGCCTGGCGGTGCCGAGGCGATCGGTGCGGAGGCGACCGGTGTCGGGGACGCGGGTGGCGGCTCCGGGCCGAGCCGCGCCTCCTCGGGTTCCGACTCTGACGGAGGCCTGGGATGAGCGAGACGACCTTCGCGCCCACACTGGCCGAGGACCTGCTGCTCGTGCTGTTCGACCCTCGATCGGGATCGATCCACAGCGAGGGGTCACCGCTGTTCCACGTCTTGGCGGGGGCGGTGCTGACCGAGCTGGCGCTGTCCGGTGCGGTCGACATCGACCGGAAGGCCACGCTGCGTGGGAGACAGGTGCGGGTGACGTCCTCCGCGGCGCCGACCGACGAGCTGCTGCTCGGCACCTGGCAGCGGGTCGAGCGCAAGCCGACGGACGCGTACTCGCTCGTGCTCGAGATCGGTCCGGCGCTGCGGGCTCCGACCCTCGACCGGCTGGTGGCGCGCGGTGCGCTGCTCCGCGAGAAGACGACAAAGTTCGGCTTCATCTCCGGCACTCGGCTGCGCCTGGCCGAGGAGGCAGGAGGCGCGGGTCGGCGGGGCGAACTTGTCGCGTCGCTGAGGAGCGTCCTTGCGGAGGGTGCCGAGCCGTCGGTCCGCACGGCCGCCCTCGCGGCGCTGGTGTCGGCGAGTGGGGCGCTGCCGGCGATGAACCGGGAGATCCCGTGGTCGGGCGACGTTTTCACCCGCGGGCGCGAGCTACAGCAGGGCAAGTGGGGTGCGCGGATCGCGGGAGACGCCATCGCGGTGGCGGCTGCGGCGATGCTCTCGACGGCGTTGTTCGTGACGGTCGGCCTGCCTGGGCTTCGGGACGACTGAGGCCGCTCTCCTCGCGGTGGCGACGGACCGCGTCGTTGCTTCCTCTTCACCATGCCGGTGATCGGCGTGCCCTCTCACCTCAGGGACACCTCTCGAAGGAGATCATCGTCTCCGTCGCACTCACCCTCTCGTTTCCGTCGCGCTTGTCGGCTGCGGCGTCGGCTTCTGCGACCGATGCCTGTGCAGCGCCGAAGACAGCTATGGCTTCTGTTCTCGCTGTTAGCCTCCGTGTTATGACTTCCACCGCGCCCGCAGGCTGGTTTCCAGATCCGTTTGCGCGGTTTGAACACCGATATTGGGACGGATTCCAGTGGACCCAGCATGTCGGTGCCTCGGGCAAACAATCGATAGATCCGCCAGTCGTCGCGTCACCGCCCGAAGTCCCAATGATTGCGAAGGGTGACGAGGGGGATGATCGATCCGTTTTGAGCGTTCCAGCCGACCTCAAGGTCCAGCGTCAGGTGCATAAGCTGGGTTTAGAGGGGCGAGCAGGCTCAGGCGGTGGCACTCTCCTGACCGAGCGGCTGCTGGTTGTGAACCAAAAGGCCAAGCTCTTCGAGAGAAGAGCTGAATACGGGGTCTACGACCAATACGGCCACAAGGTCGGTGGTGTGCGCGAATTCGGAACGAGCATGTCGCGAATGGTCGTCGGCCGCGAGAACGGCACCAAGAGGCTTCAAATAGTCGATGCGAATGGCCAGCCCGTGTTTACCCTCACGCGCCCGGCGACAATGCTCAAATCGAAAGTCGTTGTCATGGGGGAAGACGGCTCGCATGTCGGACAGATCGTGCAGGAAAACTTGGGGATGATGGCGTCTGTCCTCGGCGGCAAGTTCAACATCCGTTTCCGGATGGAGTCCGAGGGTGTGACCCTCGGCACTATCAACGCTGAGAGCTGGCAGGCATGGGATTTCAGCATTCAAGACAACCACGGCTCCGAATTGGGCCGCATCACCAAGACTTGGGCTGGTTTCACGAAACAGAACTGGACCAAGGCTGACAACTATGTTCTTGAACTCCATCGATCGCTTGAGGGGCCGTTGCTAGCACTTGTAGTGTGCGCCGCGCTCGCGGTTGACACTGTCCTCCACCAGGACAGCCATCGACGCTGAGTTCATCCTTGCGGGGTCGTTCTAGCCGGAGCCGCCGCAATCTCAGCTAGTGGACGACAGTCAGTCGAAGAAGTCGGCGTCGATCTCAACGGCTGTATACGTCTTCTTGACTTGCACGCCCACGCGGTACTTGATCATTAAGGCTACGAGTCGCTGCCCATCTATCAGAATCACCCGTGATTGGACGTTGTCGGCGTAGGTGATGGCCAGTGGCGTGAAGGCACTGGTTGTCAGGAAGATTCCTCGAGTTGCGCCGAAACCTTGCAAGGCGCCTACGAAGGCTTGAATGGTTTCGCGCCCGATGTTGCTGCCCTCTTTGTACCGCTTGGCCTGCACGTAGATACGGTCAAGACCAAGGGCATCTTGATCGATGACACCGTCGATGCCCCCGTCGCCCGACCCGCCGATTCGAGTACCGCGCTGCTCCGCGCCTCCGTAACCCATTGCAAGCAGCAGATCGACTACGGCCTGCTCGAAGAAGTCTGGGTGGCTTTCTCGAAGCCGCGACAGCAGTTCGATGCCAACCTCATCCTCTATGCGGCTGATGCCATCGGCGATCTGCTCGACCGGGTCGAGGATGTCTACGGCGTCTTGCACGTCCAACTGGAGCTCAGGAGTCGAATCGCTGCTTCGGCGTTCTGGCCAGAACGGGGCAAAGACCGCCTTGCCCAGAGCGTAATCAAATCCACCGGGGTACTTCGCCAGACCCTTATGGCCCTCGTCCGAGATCGCGTAATGGGCTCGCGAAGGACGCGTTATCCAACCGGCCTTCGTCAAATGGCTTATGGCCCAGCCAATGCGTTGCTCATATCGAAAACCACCTGAGTTGAGAGTTTCCGCGCGGGCCGGTCCTGACAATTGCAAGTCGTCGGCAGCGCCGTCAACTAGGTCCTTGCGATGAAGAGTTTGACCGGACTCGAGAACATGCAGGACAGGGACCACGAATGCCGGCCAGATCGGGACGATGGACACGGAATCGTGGTCTGTAGATGTCACGTGGACACTCTGCCTTATCTAGGGCGATCCCCTAGAAGAACTGGTCGATTGTTCTAGAATGGCAAGATTCCGAGCGTTCACGTACATCCGCGGGCAGCTGGTGAGCTGGGGCTTCGCGCGGTGACGACCCGCGCCTCCTTGCCTTGGCCCCTGCGGACGCAACTGCTTCAGCCTCTCAGGGGCGTGCCCGGTACGTGGTCGCGACGGCGCCGGAGGCGAGGGCGTGGCGGGCGGTCGGGGTGAGGTCGAGGGGGCGGGGGAGGCCGGCGAGCAGGTAGGGGCCGTGGCCGGCGACCCAGGGGTGGACGGTGAACTCGTACTCGTCGACCAGGCCCCAGCCGACGACGTCGGTGGCGAAGGCGGAGCCTCCGAGGCGGAGCGGACCGCCGGGTCGGCTCTTCAGCTCGCGCACCGCCTCACGCACGTCACCGGCGAGCAGCTCGGCGTTCCAGTCGACACTCTCGAGCGTCGTCGACGCCACGTACTTCGGGATCTCGTGGATGGTCCGCGCGAAGGGCTGCATCCAGTCGGGGAACGCATCGGAGGCGGGCGGGCGCCAGGACTGCTCCATCAGCTCGTAGGTGACCCGACCCAGCAGCAGACCGTCGGCCCGGGCGAGAGCCTCCGTGGCGAGCTGGTGGACCTCGGCATCCGGCCGGCCCTCTCGGTGGTCTATGCAGCCGTCGAGCGTGACGTTGATGGAGTACGTGAGCGTCCTCATGCCGGGGAGGCTAGCCCCGCGACGCAGGCGCCGCCAGGGGGCCCCCAACCGGGGTACCGAGAAGCAGTCGACCCTGCGGATCATGCAGAATTGAGGCATCCACGCCTATCATCAGGGGCATGGGGGTTCAATTCGACGACGCTGCCGCGTCCGCGCTGATCAGGGTCGCGCGGGCCGCAGACGACGCATTCACAGGGCAGGGGACGACTCGGCGCAGCGCCGCCGAGACGGCCATGGACGGCTTCAGCGGGGGCTACGCCGACCTCTTCCGCGTCGCGTGCGCGACCGAGTCCGAGGAGCGCGGCCGGCTCGCCCACGCCATGGACGACCTCGCGCAGCAGGTCGAGAATGCGAGACGACAGGCCACCGCCGAGAACGCCCGCCGCGACGAACTGGCCTCGTGGCAGGCGCGCGACACCGAGCGCGACGACCGGAACCGCGCCTCCTTCTTGGGGGATCTCGTGGGCGACGTCGAGGAGTTCTTCGACCCCCGACCCACCACGCCTGCCGTCTCGCCCACGCCGATCTCGGTCGCGTTCTCGAGCACCCAGCGCACCCGCACGAGCAGCGGCAACGGGTCCGGCACCAGCAGTGCCACGACCGAGAACCTGCGGACGTTCGTCGTCCAGGCGAAGGCGTGCAACGTCGTCCTGCGTCAGCAGCTCGGCCTCGTGTCCGGCGCCTGGGCACGCTTCGTCGGCGGCAGCTCGTGGGTTCCGCTCGGCACGGTGTCGTTCGTCGACGGCGGGTCACGATTGGCCGACGAGAACGACGAAGACGTCGCCTGGGTCGAGCACATCGCCACCGCCTTCGAGCAGGCCGGCAGCGGCACGCTCACCAACCGCTCGCTCGACCTCGCCGTCGCCGCCTTCCTCGAGGCCCAGGGCAACGACCCGGTCGACCTGCTCTCGCACATGGACCCCGAGGTCGCGGCCGCGTGGCTCGCCGCGAACCCGAGCGTCCTCGAGGGGCTCGTGACGTCTCCGCCCGCATGGGGCACGCCGTCCACGATCCTGCAGGCGATCGTCGCCGCCGAGCGCGCCATCGGGGCCGACCCCGTCCACTACGCCTCGGTGTTGCAGCAGCTCTACGTGACGCGCGCCGCCGAGAAGACCGGCATCGACCTGGCGACCTGGGACACCTCGCGCGGTGCCCCGGCCTTGATGGGCCAGGTGGCCGGATCGTACGAGTACTACGCCTCGCTGTACCTCGACAACCCCGACTTCACCTGGGCCGGCATGGCCAACCTCGTGGGGCCGGACTTCGCCGCCGGGTTCCTCGACCTGCACTCGTTCCGCGACCACATCGCGGCGATCGCCCCGCTCCTGCCGCCGTCGATGCGGCCGCTCACCGATCAGGTGGCCCAGATGGGTGACGACGAGCTGGCCTTCTACGAGAAGACGTTCCTCGACATGCAGAAGAACATCTTCTACGACGCCTCGACGATGCACGAGGCGTACCTCGCCGACGGGATGGCGGGGATCACCGAGCTGCAGGCTGCCGGGCTGCTCAAGGGGCCGAACCAGAGCGAGCAGCAGGCCGCCGTCTCGTCGCAGACCACCTTGGAGGCCTGGCAGGACATCGACACCGGCATCCGCACCGGCCGCACCGACCTCATCGACTCGGGCAACGAGGCGCTGCTCTATCGTGAACAGCACGACACGATTCAGCGCAGCTACGACAGGATGCGCGACCGCGAACCGACCGGGGAGGCACTGACGACCATGCTCGGAATCGTCGGCGACGCGTCCATCCCCGGTACCAAGACGCTCGGCCAGTACGAGGGCGGCTTCTCTGTTCCCCTCGACTACGTGCCGACCCTCCCGGGGGTCCAAGGCCAGATCGAGACCTTCAACATCCCGACCACGAACATCTCGGAGTTCGAGGTGCGCTGGGACTACATCGAGAACGACACCCTGCCCGCCTGGCAGGAGCTCGCACACGGCGACCCCGAGCGGGCCCGCGAGCTCGTGGGCGGCTCCGTTCCCGACCGCATCGACGACCGACGCCTCGACCACCGCCTCGGCGGCCTGCTCGACGACCTGCACGATACGGAGTTCGTATGGCAGTGAGCCGCACCCGCCGCCTGGCCGTGACCCTGGTGGTCGCGACCACGGTCGGCCTGCTCGCCGGCTGCACACCCGCAGCCGAGCCGAACCCCAGCACCTCCAGCCGACCCGACGGAAGCGAGCCCGCCGTGACCCACAACGGTCCGCAGCCCACAGCCATGTCCACCGAGGACGGCGTCGAGGTCTGGGACCTCACCGTGCCGCCCAGCGCCGAGGCCTTCGGCATCGACACGAGCGACGGCTCGTCGTCGCGGGTCCGGCCCGGCGCGTACAGCTCGTCTGGCGGCGGGGGACGCCCGGTGCGGTTCCTCCTGCCGGGGGGCAAGACGGTCGACGTGCGCGCCAACGAGGTGATCTTCCAGCTCAACGACTCGCCCGAGGGGGTCACCGATCCCACGTCCGGCGAGGTGCTGGTGCCCGCGGGTCGCAAGTTCTCGCTGCGCGTCGACGCGCCCGCCGCCGAAGGGGCCGAAGCCGGCGTGGCCGCCTACCAGGAGGCGCTGGCTGCGGTGGGACTGCCTGCCGACACCGTGGACGAGCTGCGACAGAAGATCGACGGCGGTCCGACCGGCCGGCCCGGTGATGCCCCGCAGTCGATGGGCGTCAGTGCGGACCTGCCCCGTCAGCAGGGAGTCGGGTTCGGGGTGAGCACGACGTTCCAGCCGGACTCGGACGACCTGGTGTTCTTGCTCGAGTACGACGCGGACTGGGACGTCGTCCCGATCCCGTGACGTGACCTCCGGTCGCTTCGATTTCGTCGTCTTCACGATCTCAGGACCATTCCGACTGCTCGACGACCTGCACGACACGGAGCTCGCATGGCATCGACCCGCGGCCGCCGCCTGGCCGCCACTCTCGTGGTCGCGACCATGGTCGGACTGCTCGCCGGGTGCACGCCCGCGGCCGAGCCTGCCCCTGGCACATCGAGTCGATCCGACGGACGCGAGCTGAGCGTGAGCCACTATGGTCCGCAGCCCACAGCCATGACGACCGAGGACGGGGTCGAGGTCTGGGACCTCACCGTGCCGCCGAGCGCCGAGGCGTTCGGCATCGACACGAGCGACGGTTCGACGTCGGGGGTGCAGGTGGGTGCGTACAGCTCGTCGGGCGGTGGGGGGCGCCCGGTGCGCTTCGTGTTGCCCGGGGGCACGTCCGTCGACGTCCGGGCGAACGAGGTCACCTTCCAGCTCAACGACTCGCCGGAGGGTGTCGACGATCCGACGACCGGCGAGGTGCTCGTGCCCGCCGGGCGATCGTTCGGCTTGCGGGTCGACGCGCCCGCCGTGGAGGGAGCCGACGCCGGCGTGGCCGGCTACCAGGAGGCGCTCGACGGGCTCGGACTGCCCTCGGACACCGTCGGCGAACTCGAACAGAAGATCGCGGCCGGTCCGACCGCCCGGCCGGGCGACGCCCCTGAGCGGATCACCGTCAGCGCCTCCCTCCCACGCGAGCAGGGGATGCAGTTCGGAGTCGGGACGCGCTTCCGGCCGGACCAGGACATCACGGTGTTCTTGCTCGAGTACTACGCGAACTGGGACGTCGTCCCGAGCCCGTGATCCGTTGCCCGTCACCCGGCGAGCCTCGCGAGTCGCCCATGCGGCCGGGGGTCGAGTGGTCGCGAATCGTCGTTCGGGTAGTGGTTGAGGACGATTCGCGACCACTCGATCACAGGTGGTCGACAGGGCGAAGGCGACCCGCGCCTCCTAGGGGGTCGTCGGGCGGAGGCCCGCGAGGGGGCGCGACCAGGCGACCTCGCGGGCGAGCTGGCCTGTGGTGCGGAACAGCTGCACCTGGTGCGTGTCGGGGAGGGCCGCGGCGAGGGCGTCGCGGTCGGCGGGGGTGAAGCCGAGCTTCTGCCAGAAGGGTCCGGAGCGGCGGGAGAAGAGCCAGGCGTGGCGGGCTCCGTGCGCGGCGGAGTCGGCGAGGGCGTGGCGGGCGAGACGGGAGCCCGCGCCTCGCGTGCGGGCGGTCGGGGCGACGGCGACGCTGCGGATGAGTGCGTGCTCGCCGTCGGCGCTGAGCTCGTAGCCGGTGCTGCCGACGACCGTGCCGGTGGCGTCGCGGTCGCCCCAGAGCCGGAGGCGCGGCGTGGGGGAGTCGAGACCGGCGAGGGTGAGGTCGGCGGCGGCGAGGAAGGCGCGGAGGTCGGCTCGGGCGTCGGCATCGGTCGGGTCGATGGGGACGAGGGGCATGGGGTCATTCTTCCGGGGGCTTGGTGGGCTCGTGGGGCTCGAGTGGGCAGAAATTGTCCTTCGGGGGCGGCGGAAGGACACTTTCTGCCCACTCGATGACGCCCGGGCCGGCCACGGCGCATCAGAACGGGCCGCTCGGGGGAGTCGCGCGAGCGGACGCCGACCTAGCATCGAGGGATGCTGTTCGTCGTCCCGCTCATCGTGTTCGCCGCGTGCGCCGTCGTCTTCGGGACGACGCTCGCCGCCGCCCGAGGCCGGCTCGGCGTGAACCACCTCGCCGGCATCCGGTTCCGGCACGTCATGGCGTCGCCCGAGGCGTGGCAGGCCGGGCATCGTGCGGCACTCGTGCCGGTCACGGTCGGGTGCGCGCTCGCCGTGGGATCGATCGTCGTGCCGCTCGTCGTCGGCCCGTCGGAGGAGGCGATCGCGTTCTGGGCAGCGGGGAGCATGATCGTGCTGTTGTTCGGGACGCTCGTCGGGGCATGGCGGGCGGATCAGGCGGCCACGGACGTGCTCGCCTCGTCGTAGGGCCTTCGCGCTGTCGCATCGGTCTACCCCTGGACGGGGGCTGTCCTTCCGCGGGGATCGACCAGATGCTGTGGATGCCTCACGAACGGATCGTCAGGTGTCGGGGGGAACGACGATGACGTTGTGGTGGAACAGGCTCACGAACACGGGCCGGGTGTTGATCGCGTGTGGCTTCATGGCCTTCTTGCTGGTCGTCGGAGGTGCGGCGAACGCGGCCGCCATCGGTGCCTTCTCCGGGGCAGGCGAGGCCGCCGGCCCGGACGGTGCGGCGCAGCCCTTCGTCGCCGTCGACGCCACGACGAGCCCGACCCCCACTCCGACTCCCACCCCGGTCGTCAGTGTCACCCGCGTCGACGAGAGCGAGAGCGTCCCGTTCGAGTCGGTCTCGGTCGACGACCCGAACCGCGACGTCGGCACCAGCGCCGTGACGACCACCGGACAGGCAGGCACGAAGGTCCACACCTACGAGGTGACGACCACCGACGGAGTCGAGACCGCCCGCACCCTCGTCAGCGAGACCGTCACGGTCCCCCCGGTGTCGCAGGTCACGAGCGTCGGAACCCGCGTGCCCTACGTCGCCCCGGCACCCGTCGCTGCACCGGCGCCGGCTCCGGCTGCGGGTGGGTGCGACTCGAACTACTCCGGGGCGTGCGTCCCCGTCGCCTCGGACGTCGACTGCGCCGGAGGCAGCGGCAACGGCCCCGCGTACGTCCAGGGGCCGGTCACCGTCGTCGGCTCGGACGTCTACGACCTCGACCGTGACGGCGACGGGATCGCCTGCGACCGGTAGGCGCTCGCCGAAAGTGCCTCCGGACGAGGGTCGAGTGGTCAGAAAGTGTCCTTCGCCCGCGGCGGAAGGACGTTTTCTGACCACTCGATCGCGCCTGCCTAGCCGGGGGCCATCTGGCCTCCCAACGGGGGCTCGTCTGCACGTCACGTGTCGCCCTACCGTGTGGGCAGGGGGAATCATGTCGCCCGTTCGGTAATCCGGTACGTACCGGATCACCGTCCGAACGACGACACCAACCGCACGGCCATCGCGGTTACGGCCGCGACGCCCGCCGCGACGAGCGCGAAGGCCGACCACACGGCGAGGTCGGCCTGTTGCAGTCGCAGACCCGCGAGCAGGGCGACGAGAGCGCCCGCGGCGACCGCCGTCCAGAACACGAGGGCCCGGGTGCCCCACTGGCGGAGGTCCGTCCGGGTACCTCGGGGCGCCCAGCGCACGACGGCCAGAACGGCCGCGGTGAGCAGGGCCGGGACGAGCGCGACGAGGTTGATCATGGACGACCCGATCAGGAGGCGCGGCTCCGGCGCCTCGGGACGGCCCACCGCACCAGCACGACCAGTGCGAGCACGAGGGCCGTCGCCAGGGCGGCGAGTCCGAAGGTCCCGAGCACGGCGGCCGTGGTTCGACGGATGGTCAGCCAGTCGACGGGTGGCTCCGTCGAGTACCGGACGCTGCCCGTCGGGCCGAACGGCGTCCAGACGAGCAGCACGGCCACGCCGTAGGCCACGGCACCGACGATCGCGGCGACGACGGCCAGGCGGCCGAGGCGGGGAGTGGGCGGGGTGGCCATGCGCACAGACTAGGGCGCGGCACGGAGCCGGACGGAGTCCTGCTTCGAGGGTCACCCCGGTCACCCCGGTCACCTCGGTGACCTCGGTCACGCCGGTCGTCCGGCCCGGTCGAGGACACCGAGTGGGCAGAAGATGCTGCTCGGGGGCTCGGGACGAGCACCTTCTGCCCACTCGCGCGAGCACCGGGGTGACGGGCGCGGGCGAACCGACCCGCGCCTCCTTCTCAGACGTCGATGCCGAAGAGGCGGGCCGCGTTGCCGCCGGCGAAGGCGTCACGGTCGGCGTCCGTCGCGAACTCGGCGAGGAAGGCCTGCACCTCGTCGCCCGTCGGGTGCTGGAAGGGGTAGTCGGTCGAGAAGAGCAACCGGTCGATCGTCGTCACCTCGAGCGCGTGCCGCAGCAGTGCCGGCTCGAACATGCCCGACGCCGTGATGTGCACGTTCTGCCGCACGTACTCGCTCACCGTGCGATCGAGGCCCGCCAGCCCCGACAGCCCGTCGGCACGGCTGAGCCAGAACAGCAGCAGCTCTCCCCAGTGCCCCAGCACTATCTGCAGCTCGGGGTGCCGGTCGAACGCCCCGCTCGCGATCAACCGCAACGCCGCCGTCGCCGCCTCGAGGTGCCAGCCCCACGCGAACGTCGACAGGGCCAGCCCCGTCAGGTCGCCGAGGCCTCCGTACTGGGCCGCGCGCACCTCCCGCGTCGGGATCTGCGGGTGGATGAAGAGCGGCCTGCCGAGCCGAGCCGCCGTCGCCAACAGGTCGTCGTACCGAGCATCGTCGAGGGGCACGTCACCGGTCCGGCCGTAGACCATCGCCCCCACGAAACCGGCCGCGGACGCCCTCTCGAACTCTCCCGACACCGCCTGCGGGTCGGCCATCGGCAGGGTCGCCAACGCCCGGAGGCGCGTGGGATGCCGCGCCACGGCCTCCACCGCGAGGTCGTTCAGGTCTCGAGCGAGCCGACGCGCGTCGGCCGGCGGCAACGGCCCGGTCGCCGGGGGAGCCACCGACAACACCTGCACGTCGATGCCCTGCTCGTCCATCGCGGCGATCCGCCCGTCTCCGACGTCCTCGAGCCGGGCCAGGTGGTCACCCCGCTCGTTGAACGCGAGGCTGTCGTCCCGCAGCTCGGGTGGCAGCGACTCCAGCGCGGCCTTCAGCTCGGGGGTGGTCCAGTGCTCTTCGATGCCGATCAGGGGCATGGGTGGCTCCGTTCGCGAGGACGGTTCGGTGGGTTGGCCGTCGCGAGCGCCAGTCAACGCCCGGGCGGGCCGGGGTGCCCCGGCGGGCCGATCGAGTGGTCACAAAACGTCCTTCGTCGGGCGGGGAAGGACGTTTTCAGACCACTCGACCGAGACGAGCGCGCGAACCCGAGGAGGTGCGGGTCGCGTCGGCGAGGCGTCCTCGTGTAACGAGTGGGTGAAGACTGCAGCCCGTGCAGGGTGCGGCACGAGCACGCCCGCATCGGCGGCGGGGCGCGGAAAACCGGGGATGCGGGGAGTCGCCGCCCCGCGCCTCCGGGGCTCCGGCGAACTGGCCGCCGCCGCGCAACTCCCTTATCGTTCACCCGAACGATAAACGGAAGGCCATCCCCGCATGACACCGATCGTCCCCGAACACCGACACGCGCTCAGCCCGGCGCGAGGCGCCGACCGCAGCGCAGGCCCGAGCCGCCCGGACCGCAGAACCGATCGCGGCACCGGCCCGAGCCGCCGCACCGTCCTCGCCGGCGCCGCAGGACTCGCCGGCCTCGGTCTGCTGACCCTCGCCGGCTGCACCCCCGCCCGCAGCACCCCGACCATCCCCGAGGCCGCCGCCACCGGCACCCCGCGCCGCGGCGGACGCCTGCGCATCGCGCGCCCGGCTGCCTCCGCCGCCGAGACCCTCGACTCCGCCAGCTCGCTCTCGGCCTACGAGTACCTCGGCGCCCTCTACAACCGGCTCGTCAAGCTCGACGACGCTGGTGTCACCGTGCCCGACCTCGCCGACGACTGGTCCGCGAACGCCGACGGCACGAGCTGGACCTTCCGCCTCCGCGAAGGCGTCCGCTTCCACGACGGCCGCCGCTTCACCGCCGCCGACGCCATCTACTCGATCGAGCACATCCTCGACCCCGACACCGCCTCACCCCAGGGCGAGGTGCTCGCCGCGATGATCGGCCCCGGCGGCATGACCGCCGTCGACCCGCTCACCCTGCGCTTCGACCTGCTGACGCCGAACGCCGAGTTCCCCTCGCTGCTGACCGCGTACCAGTGCTACATCGTGCCCGAGGGCAGCGCCGACCCGAGCCAGGGCGGCGGCATCGGCCGCACGGGCATCGGCACCGGCCCGTTCCGCCTGTCGAGCTTCGAGCCCGCGGGCACCGGCAGCGTCGAGGCCTTCGAGGACCACTTCGCCGGCCGCCCGGTGCTCGACGGCATCGACTTCTTCTCGATCCAGGACACCACCGCCCGCGTCAACGCGCTGCTCGCCGGCCAGATCGACCTGATCAGCCAGACCAACCTCGACTTCGCCACCGCCCAGGTCGTCAGCGCCTCGGCCGGCGCCACCGTCGCCCGCGCGCCCGACGCCCAGTGGTACACGATCCCGATGCTCGCCACGAGCGCCGAGTTCCGCGACCCGCTCGTACGCCAGGCGATGAAGCTCGCCTACGAGCCCCAGGCCATCGTCGCCACCGCGCTGCAGGGCACCGGCTCACCCGGCTGGGACAACCCCGTCCCTCCCTCGCAGGCCGTCTGGCTCGACGACCAACGCGCCTACGACCCCGACCAGGCCCGGGCCCTGCTCAAGCAGGCCGGCCGCGAGGGGCTGAAGACCGAGATCTACACGTCCAGCTACGAGTCGGTCTTCACCCCGATGGCGGTCGCCTACCGCGACGCCGTGCGCAACGCCGGCATCGACCTGACCGTCCGCAACGCCTCGTCCGACTCGTACTACACGCAGATCTGGATGCAGAAGCCCCTCATGGTCAGCTACTGGTTCACCGGACGCCCGATCGACCAGCTGCTCAACCAGATCTTCCGCACCGGCTCGTCGTACAACGAGAGCGCCTGGTCGAACCCGACCTTCGACGGGCTGCTCGACGACGCCCGCGCCGAGATGGACGACACCCGCCGCATGACGCTCTACCAGGACGCCCAGCGCATCGTCGTCGAGGACTCCGCCGACATGACCCCCATGTTCGGCGACCGCCTCGTCGGCCTGTCGCGCGACGTCCTTAACTACCGCGAGTTCGGCTTCGAGTTCGACTACCTGCAGATCGGACTCCGCGCATGAGCCCCACACCGACCGGCGGCGGCACGAACGGCCGCGGCACGAACGACCCCGCCGTCACCCGACCCACCCCGCCGAGCGCCACCTCCGCCGAGGCCCGCGGACGGGCGGCCACGCGAGCCCTCGAAAAGGAACTCTCCGACGGCGACCCGACCCGCGCCTCCTCGTCCGGCGGCCCGCACACCACGTCCCCGGTCGCCGCGACCCTGATCGTCGTCGCCCGCCGCGTCGGCACCGCCCTGCTCACGGTGCTGCTCGCCTCGTTCTTCGTCTTCTTCGCGGTGCAGGCGCTGCCCGGCGACGTGGCCCAGCAGCTGCTCGGCCAGGACGCCACCCCCGACGCCGTCGCCGCCCTCCGCGAGACGCTCGGCCTCGACCAGAACGTCTGGGTGCGCTACGGCCAGTGGCTGGCCGGTGCCGCGCACGGCGACTTCGGCGTCTCGCTGGTCAGCGGCCTGCCGGTCGGCCCCGACCTGCTGATCGCCTTCCGCAACAGCATGCTGATCGCGCTGCCCGCCATGATCGTCGGCGTCACCCTGTCGCTGACCCTCGGCGTCATCGCCGGCGTCCGCCGCGGCCGCCCGAGCGACCACGCGATCTCGCTGATCAGTCTCGTCGTCATGAGCGTGCCCGAGTTCATGGTCGCCACGGTGCTCGTGCTGCTGTTCGCCATCGCCCTGCCGATCTTCCCGGCCGTCGTGCTGCGCGGTCAGGACGCCACGATCGCCGAACTGCTGCCGAGCATCTGGCTGCCCGTCATCGTGCTGACCCTCGCCATGGCCGCGTACATCGTGCGGACGGCGCGCTCGTCGACGATCGACGTCATGGCGAGCGAGTTCGTCACGACGGCCGAGCTCAAGGGCCTGTCGACGCGCCAGGTCGTCTGGCGTCACGCCGTCCCAAGCGCCCTGCTGCCGACGCTCAACGTCGTCGCGCTCAACGTCGCGTGGCTGCTCGGCGGCGTCGTCGTGGTCGAGAACGTCTTTAACTACCCGGGCATGGGCAAGCTCATGCTCGAGTCCGTCTTCAACCGCGACCTGCCGACGATCCAGGCGATCGCGGTGGTCAGCGCCCTCGTCTACGTGGTGTGCAACCTCGCCGCCGACCTCATCGCGCTCGCCCTCGACCCGAGGCTGCGCACCCGACGGAAGGCCCGCTCATGAGCCCCTCACGCGACAGGACCCCACCCGGCGACAGCGGCCACGGCGGCACCGGGCACGGCACCGCCGAGGAGGCGCGGGTCGCCACGACCCCGGACGCCGCCACCCCGGGCGCGCAGGTCGGCGGCCCCGCATCGGCCGGCCCGCAGGCCGCGGGCGGCTGGCCGAGGCGACTGCGCACCAGCGCGACGTCTCTGACCAGCAGCCTCAGCGCCTCCTCGGCCCTGAGCATCGGGCTCGCCCTGATCGCGCTGCACGTCCTGTTGGCGCTGCTCGCCCCCGTGCTGACCGGCCACGACCCGGTCGCCACCGATTCGGGCGCCGCCCTGACCGGCACGAGCTGGGCGCACTGGCTCGGCACCGACCAGTACGGCCGCGACATCCTGTCGCGCACCCTCAACGGTGGCCGGTACGCGCTCGTCGTCACCTTCCTCGCGACGACGATCGCGGTCGGCATCGGCACGGTGCTCGGCTGCGTCACCGCCTACGCCGACAACTGGTTCGACGAGGTCGTCATGCGCATCGTCGACGCCCTGCTGAGCGTGCCGTCGATCCTGGCGCTGCTCGTCGTCGTCACGGTGTTCGACTCGGGCCTCTGGGTGATCGTGCTCGCCGTCACCGTGATCTACGCGCCGGCCGTGACCCGCGTCGTCCGCGGTGCCGCCCGCACCGTGATCACGCAGGACTACGTGACCGCCGCCCGCGCCCGCGGCGAAAAGCCGTTGAGCATCGTGTTCCGCGAGATCGTGCCCAACGTCACCGACGTGGTGCTCGTCGAGTACGCGATGCGCGCCTCCTGGATCGTCCTGTTGATCTCGACCCTGTCGTTCCTCGGATTCGGGGCCAACCCGCCGACGCCCGACTGGGGACTCATGGTGCAGGAGAACCGCACCGCCCTCACCGTCGTCCCCTGGGGCACGCTCGCCCCCGTCGTCGCCCTCGCCACGCTCGTCATCGGGCTCAACCTCAGCGCGGACGGACTCAGCAAGTCGCTGGGCGTCGACCGCGCGCAGAAAGGGGCGGTCTCGTGACCGAGTCCCTCAGCAGCAGCAGCAGCGCCACCTCCACCACCACCGCAGGAGGCGCGGGTCGCGTCCTCGACGCCGCCACCGACCCCGTCGTCCGGGTCGACGACCTCTCCATCTCGTACGCCGCCGGTCGCCGCGAGGTGCCGGTCGTGCGGGGCGTGAGCTTCGAGGTCGGCGCCGGACGCGCGCTCGGCCTCGTCGGCGAGAGCGGCAGCGGCAAGTCGACCGTCGCCCGGACCCTGCTCGCGCACCTGCGGCGGGGCTCACGGGTCGTGTCGGGCAGCGTGAGCGTCGCCGGGGACGACGTGTTCACCCTCGACGAGCGGGCGCGCCGGGCCCTGCGCGGCGGCACGGCGGCCCTCGTCGCCCAGAACGCCGGCCAGGCGCTCACCCCGTCGATGCGCGTCGGACGCCAGCTGCGCGAGGCGCTCGAGAGCCACGGCCTGCCCGGCGGCGACGACCGCGTGCTCGAACTCGTGCGACACGTGCGCCTGCCCGACCCCGAGACGATCGTGCGGCGCTACCCGCACCAGCTCTCGGGCGGACAGCAGCAGCGCGTCGCGATCGCCATGGCCATCGCGGCCCGACCGAAGCTGCTCGTGCTCGACGAGCCGACCACCGCCCTTGACGTCGTGACGCAGTCGGCCGTGCTCGAGCTGATCCGCGACCTGGCGGTCGAGCTCGGCATGGCGATCGTGCTGGTCAGCCACGACCTCGGCGTCGTGTCGACCATGGCCGACGAGATCGCCGTCATGCACGAGGGACGGATCGTCGAGCACGCGCCGACCGCCTCACTCTTCGCGGACCCGCAGCACGAGTACACCCGCGAGCTGCTCGCGAGCATCCCGCGCGTGCACGCCGCCGCCACCGCACCGCGTTCCGTGCACGGCACCGCGATTAGTCAGGGTGCGCTGCACGAAACGCGGCGCGACGAGGACGACGCACCCGCTGCACCCGCAGGAGGCGCGGCGCAGGACCCGGGGATCGCACCCGGCACCGCGCCCGGCGACGGGGTCACGGCCGCCACCGCACCGCGTTCCGTGCACGGCACCGCGACTAGTCCGGGTGTGCAGCACGAAACGCGGCGCGACGAGCGGGACGCACCCGCCGCACCCGCAGGAGGCGCGGCGCAGGACCCGGGGACCGCACCCGCCCCGGGGCCGGTCGTCACGGCGAGCGACCTCGTCGTCCGGTACGGGCGCGGCCTGCCCGCCGCGGTCGACGGTGTCTCGTTCACCGTCGGCCGCCGCGAGACCCTCGCCGTGGTGGGGGAGTCCGGCAGCGGCAAGTCGACGCTCGCCACGGCCCTCGCCGGGCTGATCCCCACCGAGTCGGGTCGGTTCGACTTCCACGGCGCCGACGGGGTCGAGAGCGACCTCACCCGACCCGTCGCTGGGCGCACGGCGACGCTGCGCCGGTCGATCCAGCTGATCTTCCAGAACGCCGACACCTCGCTCAACCCCCGCCGCACCGTCGGCGCCGCGATCGCCCGACCGCTGAAGCTCTTCACCGGCCGGTCGAGTCCCGAGCGTGTCGCCGAACTGCTCGTCGAGGTCGGCCTGCCGCCCGAGTTCGCCTCGCGCCTGCCCGCCCAGCTCTCGGGCGGCCAACGCCAGCGCGTCGGCATCGCCCGGGCGCTCGCCGCCGGGCCCGAGCTGATCATCGCCGACGAGATCACGACCGCGCTCGACGTCCGCGTGCAGGCCGGCGTGCTCGACCTGCTCGCCGGACTGCGTGACGAGAAGGGGCTCAGCTGCCTCTTCATCAGCCACGACCTCGCGGTCGTCCGCGGCGTCGCCGACCGGGTCGCCGTGATGACCGGCGGCCGCATCGTCGAGGTCGGCCCGACCGAGCGCGTCTTCCAGGGGCTGAACCACCCGTACACGCGGACCCTGCTCGACGCCACGCTCGACCCGGGCACGACCGAGCTGCCCGACGTCGGCGATGCGCGCCCGCGCTGGCGGGACGCCGACGGCTGGGACGACCACGGCGACGGACACCACGTGAAGCGCTGGGAGGCGATGTGAGCACGAGCGGTACGACCGACACGGCACGCGGGGGAGACGAGCGGGGGGACGGCGAGCGCGACCCGCGCCTCCTCGGTGACCCGCGCCTCCTGCAGGAGCCGGCCTGGGCCGGGGCGGGCCGCACCCTGGGTGCCCCGCGGCCCGATCTCGCCGAGACCCGGCCGCCGGCGTCCGACCGTCCCCGGGGCAGCGGGCCGCTCGAGGTCGAGGTGCGCGACGAGTGGGTGCCGCTGCCCGACGGGACGCGGCTGCACGCCCGGATCTGGGCACCCCTGGTCGACGAGCCCGTGCCGGTGCTGCTCGAGTACCTGCCCTACCGGCTCGACGACTGGACGGCCCCGCGCGACAGCGAGCGCCACCCCTGGTACGCCGCACACGGCTACGCGTCGGTGCGGGTCGACATCCGCGGCACGGGGTCGAGCGACGGCCTGTTCGACGACGAGTACTCCGAGCAGGAGCTCGACGACGGCATCGCGCTGATCGAGTGGCTCGCTGCGCAACCCTGGTCGACCGGCGCGGTCGGCGCGTTCGGCATCTCGTGGGGCGGCTTCAACGCGCTGCAGCTGGCCGGGAGGGCTCCGGCCGCGCTCAAGGCGATCGTCACCGTCTGCTCGACCGAGGACCGGTACGACAACGACGTGCACTACATGGGCGGTGCCGTGCTCGGCATCGACATGGCGTCGTGGGGCGGCACGATGTTCGCCTTCAACTCGCGGCCACCGCGGCCCGAGGTCGTGGGCGCCGACTGGGTGGCCCGCTGGCGCGAACGCCTCGAGCACAACCGTCCGATGACGACGACATGGCTCTCGCACCAGGAGCGCGACGACTACTGGCGGCACGGCAGCGTCTGCGAGGACTACTCGTCGATCACGGCCGCCGTCCTCGCCGTGGGCGGCTGGGCCGACCCGTACCGCGACGCCGTGCTGCGACTGGTCGAGAACGTCGACGCGCCGGTCAAGGGCATCATCGGGCCGTGGTCGCACCAGTACCCCGACCGCGGCTTCGCCCCCGGCCCGGGCATCGGCTTCTTGCAGGAAACCCTGCGCTGGTGGGACCGCTGGCTGCTCGACTGCCCCAACGGCGCCGACGCCGAGCCCGCGCTGCGCGCCTGGATCAACGACTCCGAGCCGCCGGCGACCTACTACGCCGAAAGGACCGGACGGTGGGTCGCGGCGTCGTCGTGGCCGTCGGCCTCGACGGAGAACCGGGTCGTGCCTCTGGACTCACTGCGCGGCGGGGCGGACGGCCCCGTCGTCGTGCGCTCGCCGCAGAGCACCGGGCTCGATGCCGGGCGGTTCTTCCCGTTCGGCAACGCGACCGACCTGCCGCCCGACCAGCGCGCCGAGGACGGCCGCTCGGTCTGCTTCGACCTGCCGGTCGACTCCACGCTCGACGTGCTGGGCAGCGTCGTGGCGGACCTCGCCGTGACGAGCGACGTGCCCGACGGCACGGTGATCGTGCGCCTGTGCGACGTCGCCCCCGACGGCTCGTCGACGCTCGTGACCCGGGGCGTGCTCAACCTCAACAAACGGAACGGACGCGACCGCGCCGATGACCCGATGGAGGCGCGGGTCGAGCAGGTCGTGCGCGTCGCCCTGGTCTCGACCGGGCACTCCTTCCCGACCGGCCACCGCCTCCGGATCGCCCTGTCGAGCGCCTACTGGCCGTGGGTCTGGCCGCACCCCGTCGAGGCGACCCTCACGGTCGACCCGGCGCGCAGCAGCGTGACGCTGCCGGTGTGGACGCGCGGGCCCGGCGACGGGACGGCGGAACGTCCGGTCGACGACGGCGTCGCGTTCGAGGCACCCGAGCGGGCCGAGCCCCTGGCGATCCGCGCCCTGCCGCCCGCCTCGGACCTGCCGCAGCGCAGCGTGTCGCACGACGTCGGCACCGGCGAGTGGGTGCTCGACGTCGACCCCGGCTACGGCGGCGGGCGGGAGTACCCCGACGGGCTGGTCTTCACCGAGGACAGCCGCGAGACCTACCGCATCGTCGACGGCGACCCCCTGTCGGCGTCGGCCGAGTCGCGCTGGGCGATCGGGCTCGAGAAGCCGACCTGGAAGGCGTGGCTCGAGACCACGTCCCGCGTGACGGCGTCGGCCGAGGCGTTCCGGGTCGAGAACACCGTGCGCGCCTGGGCCCGGGACGGCGGACCCGAGGCCGAGACGGTGCTCGTCGCCGACCGGACCTTCGACGAGCTCGTGCCGCGGACGTCCGCATGAGCGGCGTGAGCAGCGCGGGCACGAGCGGCGCGACCGGCGCGGGCGTGCGGCAGAAGCCGGTCGTCCGGCGGGCGTCCATCGTCGAGGCGGCCCGCGAGGTGATCGTCCGCGAGGGCATGGGCGCGACCCGTCTGCGCGACATCGCCGCCGCGGCCGGGGTCTCGGTCGGCACCGTGACGTACCACTTCGACGGTGTCGCCGAGATCCTCAACGAGGTCGTCGTCCTCGAGACGGCGCGGTTCTACTCGTCGATCATCGAGGCGGTGGACACCGAGTCCGACCCGGTCGTCGGGGTGCGGATGCTCGTCGAGCCCCTGTTCGCCGACACCGACGCGACCGACGAGCACTGGCGGCTCTGGTCGGACTACTGGACCGCCGTGGCACGCAAGCCCGCGGTCGCCGCCGAGTACGTCGAGCGCATCCGCGTCTGGGAGGCCTGCCTCACCCGCACCCTGCGCCGCGGGGTCGAGCAGGGACGCTTCGCGACGGAGGACCCGTCGGCGCTCGCCCTCAAGCTCGCGGCCTACAGCGACGGCCTCGCGACCCAGCTCGCCCAGAAGGCCCCCGGCCTCACGCCCTCCCTCGCGCTCGACTGGATGTGGACGCTGCTGGAGCACGAGACCGGGGCGTCCTTCCGGGGCTGACCCGCGCCTCCTCGTCGTCACTCGTAGCGAAGCGACTCCACCGGGTCGGCCTTGGCGGCGCGGGCGGCGGGCAGTGTGCCGGCCAGGAACGCGATCACCATCACCACGACGATGATCAGGACGATCGACACGGGGTCGAACGCGATCAGCGTCAGCCCGGGCAGGTTCGACAGCAGCGACCCGGCCAGTGCCGCGCTGGCCAGGCTGCCCGCGATCATCGCGATGCCCACGCCGATCGCGCTGCCGAGGAACCCGATGAACGCGGCCTCGAGGCTGAACAGGCCGAACACCTTGCCGCTGCCCATGCCCATGGCCTTCATCAGGCCGATCTCGCGGGTGCGCTCCTGCACGCTCATCAGCAGCGTGTTGACGATGCCGAAGCTCGCCGCGAGCAGGGCGATGATGGCGAAGGCGTTCAGCACCAGCACGATGCCGTCGATCACCGTCGTGAAGGTGCCCAGCTGGTCGGCGACGGTGGTGCCGGTGTAGCCGGCGGCCGTCAGACGATCCTTGAGGTCGGTGACCTGCTGGTCGGACGCGTCCGCGGCGAACCGCACCGTGGCCTGCGCGTAGCGGTCGACCTGGTCGGCGGGCAGCCCGACGTTCTGCGCGTCGAACAGGGCCGTGCCGAGAGCGGCGTTCGGGGTGACCGACGCGCCGGCGGGCGACGCGATGCTCTCCTCCGCGACACCGACGACGGTCGCGGTGACCGTGTGCTGCGTGCGCGTGGCGTCGGTCACGGCCAGCGTGACCGGCTGACCGACGGCCGCTGCGTCGTCGCGGTACCCCAGCGGCCCGACGTAGGACGTGGGGATCGCCACCTGCAGGTCGGCGTCGTCGTCGTCGGGCTGGGCACCCGCGGTCAGGGTGAGCTGCTGCCCGGGGACGAGCGCGCTCGCCGACACGACGTACTTCGTGCCGCTCTCGCCCTCGACGTAGTCGGTCGAGAGCGACTGGGTCGGCTGCACGTCCAGCACGCCGTCGACGCCCTCGAGGGTCGTCACGTCGTCCGGGGTCAGGGCGACGACGGTCGACCCGGGGGCGCCGAACCCACCGGCGGCGACGGTGTCGGGGTCGTACTCGGTCGGGCCCGAGCCGCCCACGCTCAGACCCTGCGCGTCGTCGGAGGCCTTCGTGACCGTCATGGTGTCGGACGAGCCGACGGCCGAGACCGTGTCGTCGATGTAGGCGTTGATGCCGGTGCCCAGCCCGCTCGTCAGCGTCAGCGTGAACGCGCCGACGAAGATCGCCAGGATGGTCAGGATCGTCCGCGTCTTCGACCGGAACGTGTTCGAGACGGCGGTCGACAGCAGGTCGGTCGTCTTCATGCGGCCACCTCGGCCTCGTCGTCGACGATCAGCCCGTCGCGGATCACGATGCGCCGGTCGCAGCGCGCCGCGAGCTCCTCGTCGTGGGTCACCACGATCAGCGTGATGCCGTTCTCGCGGTTCAACGAGAACAGGATGTCCTCGACGACCGCCCCGGTCGCCGTGTCGAGGTTGCCCGTGGGCTCGTCGGCGAAGATGATGCGCGGATCGTTCACCAACGCCCGCGCGATCACCGTGCGCTGCTTCTGACCACCCGACAGGTTCAGGGCCTTGTTCTTCGCCTTGTCGGCGAGCTCGAGCTGCTCGAGGGCCGCCAGCCCCCGGCGACGGCGCTCGCCGCGGGGCACTCCCGCGATCTTCATCGGCAGCACGACGTTCTCGAGCACCGACGCGCTCGACGTCAGGAAGAACTGCTGGAACACGAAGCCGAACGTCTTGTTGCGCGTCCGGTTCAGGCGTCCGCCCTTGAGCGTGCTCGTGTCGATGCCCTCGAGCTCGACGGTGCCGGTCGTCGGGGCGTCGAGCAGGGCGAGCACGTGCATGAGGGTCGACTTGCCCGAGCCGCTCTTGCCGACGATCGCCACGCTCTCGCCCTCGGCGATGTCGAAGCTCACCCCCTTCAGGGCCTCGAACCGGTTCGGGCCGCGCCCGTACGAACGGTGGACGTCTCGGACCGAGATGATCGGCGCCATGGTGCTCCTGTCGCTGACGGCCCGGTGTCTCCGGGGCCGAGACCCACACTCGCGGGCCGCTCCGCCCGGGGCGTCCCCCCACCGCGGACACCTGCCCGAGCGCCCGTACCGCGACCGCGGTACGCGACGTCGGGCCACAGGGGGACTCGGTCGCCGGCGTTCCAGGGCACGATGGGGTCATGACGACGACGGACGGCAGGAGGCGCGAGCCGGCCTATCCGCGACCTCGCGTCCCCTGGTGGCTGGGCGACACGCTCGCCGCGCTGCTCGTCGTCGGTGCGGCCTTCGCCCCCTTCCCCGTCGCGGAGTTCCGGCCGACCGGGGGACCGGCCGTCGCCGTCGTCCTCGCCCCCGTCGTCCTGCTCCCGTTCCGGCGTCGCAGTCCGATCCCGGTGCTCGCCGCGATCGTCGTGCTCTTCGGTGTCGGCACGCTGCTCGGCACGCTCGCACCCGGCGTCGTGCTCGCCACCGGCATCGCCGTGTTCGCCGTCGCCGCACGCACACCGCGGCGCCGCACGATCGTCGTGACGGTCGGCACCGCCCTGGCCGTCCTGTTGCTCGGCTTGCCGGCGGTGGGCGGACGCGTCTTCGACCTGCCCGTGGTCCAGTTCACCCTGCTCATCGCCTTCGCGGCCGCCGCGGGTGACGCCAGCCGCTCGCGGCGCGAGTACATCGAGGCCGTCACCGAGCGAGCCGAACGGGCCGAGCGCACCCGTGAGGCCGAGGCCTCGCGCCGGGTGGCCGAGGAGCGGCTGCGCATCGCCCGCGACCTGCACGACGCCGTCGCCCACCAGATCTCGGTGATCAGCCTCAACGCCGGGGTCGCGTCGTCGGCGATCGAGACGCGACCCGAGAAGGCGGTGACGGCCCTCGCGACCATCCGCCGCGCCTCCCGGACCGTCCTCGGCGAGATCGGCGACCTGCTCGAGGTGCTGCGCGCCGGTGACTCGGACCGCGCCCCGTCACCCCAGCCGGGTCTTGCGCGACTGGATGAACTCGTGGCCGGTTTCGCCGACGCCGGGCTCGTCGTGGGCACCCGGGTCGAGGGGCCGCTCGCCTCGGTGACGGGCGCGGCCGACCTCGTCGCGTACCGGGTCGTGCAGGAGGGGCTGACGAACGCCAGCAAGCACGGTGCCGAGCACCGCGCGCACGTGCTCGTCGCGGTGGACGAGCACGAGGTGTCGATCGTCGTGACGAACCCCGTGCCGGTGGTGCGGGCCGAGCCCGACCCGGACGACGTGCGGGGTGGGCACGGACTGCTCGGGCTGCGCGAACGCGTCGCGTCGGTGCGCGGGGTGGTCGAGACCGGGCCCACGCCGGGCGGCTTCCGGTTGGCGGCCGTGCTGCCGGTGACCCGTGCATCGGACGTCGACGGGGGAGTCTCGTGACCACCGTGCTCGTCGTCGACGACCAGCCGCTCATCCGTCAGGCCGTGACCGACATCCTCGACGGTGAGGACGGGGTCGAGGTCGTGGGTGACGCCGTGAACGGCCGCGAGGCGGTGATGCGGGCCTCGGCGCTGAAGCCGGACGTGGTCGTCATGGACATCCGCATGCCCGAGCTCGACGGGATCGGCGCGACGGCCGAGATCTGCGCCGACCCGCTGCTCGCCGAGACGAAGGTGCTGATCCTCACGACGTTCGAGGAGGACGAGTACCTCGTCGCCGCCCTGCGCGCCGGGGCGAGCGGGTTCATCGGCAAGGGTGCGGAGCCCGACGAGATCGTCCGGGCGGTGCGGGCCGTGCACGCGGGGGAGTCGCTGCTGTCACCCGTCGCGACGCGCAGCCTGATCGAGAAGTACGTGCTGCCCGGTGGCGGCCGCGACGGTGTCGGCGCGGGTGGCGGCGGCGGGTCGGTTTCGGCCTCGGGGGAGTCCTCGTCGGGGGCTGCGCCGTCGCAGGCCGTGCCGCCCGAACTCGCGCACCTGACCGACCGCGAGCGCGAGGTGCTGCTGCTCGTCGCGCGGGGGCGCGCGAACGCCGAGATCGCCACCGACCTGGTCATCTCGCCGCACACCGCGAAGACCCACGTCAACCGCATCATGACCAAGCTCGACGCCCACGACCGGGCGCAACTGGTGATCCTCGCCTACGAGACGGGCTTCCTCGCGCCGGGGTCCTGACCGGGGGCGCACAGCACGCGGCGGAGGTGCTCGGCGGCCTCGTGCCCGACGCGGGCCATGGCCTCGCGGGTCTGGCCTCCGACGTGCGGGGTGAGCACGACGTCGGATCGGCCGCGCAGGGGGTGGTCGGCGGGCAGCGGCTCGACCGTGGTGACGTCGAGACCGGCCCCCGCGAGGTGACCGGCGTCGAGTGAGGCGACCAGCGCCTCCTCGTCCACGACGCCGCCGCGCGAGGTGTTGACGACCACTGCGCCGGGGCGCAACAGGGCGAGCTCGCGCGCGCCGATCAGGCCGACGGTGGTGGGCGTCAGGGGCACGTGGACGCTCAGCGCGTCCGACGCCGCGAGCAGGGCGTCGAGGTCGGCGGGCTCGGCTCCGGCCGCCCGGACGGCGTCGTCCGAGAGGTGCGGGTCGTGGGCGACGACGCGCATGCCGAGGCCGTCACGGGCCGCATCGGCCACGAGCCGCGCGATCCGCCCGAAACCGAGCAGCCCGAGCGTCGCGCCGTGCAGTTCGCGCCCCACGAAGGAGGCGCGGGTCGGCACGGTCCCGGAGCCGTCGGCACCCGGGTCCCCGACCAGCGCACCGCCGCCCGACCACGCCGCGCCGAGTCCGCGCCTGGTCACCATCAGCAACGTCACGGCGAGCTCGGCGACCGACCGGCTGTTCGCGGCCGGGGTCGTGGTGACGGTGATGCCGAGCTCGGCCGCGGTGTCGACGTCGACCGTGTCGAGGCCGACGCCGTGCCGCGCGACGATGCGGAGCCGCGGTGCCTCGCGCATCATCGCGCCGTCGACCCGGGCCGTGCGCAGCAGCACGCCCTCCACTTCGGCCGCGACGTCGGACCAGCCCGCGGCGTCGTCTCCCCAGCCGAGCCGCACGTCGGCCCAGGCGCGCAAGGACGCGACCACGTCGTCGTCGATCGGCCGCGGCACCCAGACGACGGGCGTGCGGCCCGTCGGGTCCTTCGAGCCACCCGAGCCCCCTGAGCCCGCCGAGCCCGGCGACCCCGCGTCAGTCACGCGGCACCAGCTTCCGGTTCGCCGCTCGACGGTCGCCTTCTCCGCGCAGCAGTTCGTGCGTCGCCGCCACGACCTCGTCGACCCGGGCAGCCGGAACGATCGCCACCCCGTCGTCGTCCCCGAGCACCCAGTCGCCCGGCGACACCGCCACGCCGCCGACCGCGATCGTCTCGCCGGTGCGGAACGGCCCGGTCTTCCACGGCCCCGCCGGCGTCACGGACCGCGCGAACACCGGCACGCCGACGCGCTCGAGCTCGACCACGTCGCGGGCCGCGGCGTCGAGCACGATGCCGCCGACGCCGAGTGCCTTGGCCTTCTCGGCCACCAGCTCGCCGATCAGGGCGCGGGTCTCGTCACCGCCACCGTTCACCACGAGGATCTCGCCCCGACGGATGCGCTCGAACGCGGCGTGCAGGCCGGCGTTGTCGCCCGGCCGGGTCCACACGGTGAACGCCGGGCCCGACAGGGCGGCACCACGCCAGAGCGGGCGGACGCCGTCCGCGACGCCGAAGCGCTCCATGGCGTCCGAGACCGTGGCGACGGGGAGTTCACCGGCGGCGGGCAGCACCGGTCGGAGGGGCCGCGAGGCCGGGGAGGTCGAGGTCGTGCTCATGGTGCTCCTGTCGTTTGGGGGTGCGGGGTCTCTCGGTCGGTGTCGATGGCGGTGGCGGTGGTGCGGGTCCGGGTGCGGTGGGTCAGTCGAGGGCGGGCGGCAGCCCGGTGCGGGCGAGGTCCGAGGAGGCGCGGCGCAGCTCGTCCACGAACCGCGGGACCGCGTCGTCGGTGAAGCGACTTGTCGGCCCGCCCAGGGCGAGGGCGACGGGTCGGCCCGGCGGGCGTCCCGGGACGAGGACGGCGACGCCCGAGTTGCCCGGCTCCCGCGTGCCGTGCGACACCGACCAGCCCTCGTGGCGGGCCCGCTCGACCCGGGCCCGCACGGCGTCACGATCGGCGGGCAGCACCGGCACCGGTGAGAACGGCGTGGTCGGGCTCGAGCCGCGCGTGCCCGGTTCCGCCGTGGCGTCGACGTCGTCGAGGGTGGCGTCGAGCGCCTCGGCGGGCTCACCGCTCAGCAGCACGGCGCCCGCGGCGCCGATCCACAGCGGCAGTTCGTCGCCCACCTGGACGACGTGACGGAGGCTGTGCGGGCTGGGCGACTGCGCCACGACGACTCGGGCCACGCCGCTGCGGACGTAGAGGCTGACGGTCTCGCCCGTCACCGCGGCGAGCGCGGCCATGCGGTCGGCGGTGGCGGCGGGCACGGCCCAGGCGCGGGCGGCGAAGGCTCCCCAGTGGATCATCCGCGTGCCCACGCCGACCCGCCCGTCGGGCCCGTGCTGCAACATGCCCTCGGCGACGAGGGTGTCCACCAGACGGAGGACGGTCGTGCGGGGCAGGCCGGAGGCGCGCACGAGTTCGGAGAGGGTCTGCGTGCTGCGCTCGGGCGTGAACGCCTGCAGGACGGCCAGGGCCCGGCTGACGGCGCGGACGCCGCTCGCGTCGCCGCGGCCCGCGACCGCAGGGGTCGGTGTCGTGGGGGGCGGTGTCGCCTCAGCTGGTGTCATCGTCTCGACCTCTCGCCGGGGAAGCGCGGGGCCCGGGCGGGGCCGCCCTTGCGGGGACTTCCACGGCGAAGCTACCATCAGGCGGACACAGACATCCACCAGGTGGACACCCTTCGGGGTGGGATCGCCGGTGCGAACCGCTGCAACCATCACAAGGGAGTGATCGTGTGGGCAATCTGATCGACAGGAACAGGCGCAAGGTCGTCACGGGGGCCGTCGGCATCGTCGCGACCGCGGTGCTCGTCGGCTTCGCGGCCGTCGACGCCGGCGACGGCACGGCGGGCGCCGACCCCCGGGCCAAGTTGACGATGATGGCGCCCGCGGCGCCCGGCGGCGGGTGGGACCTCGCGGCCCGTGAGGCGCAACAGGCCCTCCGCGCGGCGTCGATCGTCAACAACGTGCAGGTGGTCAACGTGCCCGGCGCCGGCGGCACCATCGGCCTGAGCCAGTTCGTCGGCCTGGGCGCCGATCCCACGAACCTGATGATGACCGGCACGGTCATGGAGGGGGCGATCACGGTCAACGGGTCGGACGTCGACCTCTCGGACACGACGCCCATCGCCAAGCTGGCCGAGGACTACGAGGTCTTCATCGTCCCCGCTGACTCGCCCTACGAGACGATCGACGACTTCGTCGCGGCGTGGAGCGAGGCCCCGCAGAGCCACCCGATCGGCGGCGGCGGGCTCGGCGGGACCGACCACCTGCTCGCCGGCCTGTTCGCCCGCGAGGTCGGCGTCGACCCCGGTGAGATCAACTACGTCTCGTACGCGGGTGGTGGCGAGGTGCTGACCGCCCTGCTCTCGGGCACGGTCGAGATCGGCGTCAGCGGCTACAACGAGTTCAGCGACCAGATCGAGGCCGGCAACCTGCGGGCCCTCGCGCTCTCGGCCGAGGAACCCGTCGACGGCATCGACGCCCCGACCTTCATCGAGCAGGGCATCGACGTGCACCTGCCGAACTGGCGCGGTCTCGTGGCCCCGAAGGACATCACCGACGCCGAGCGCGACGAACTCGTCGCGATCATCGACGAGATGGTCGCCTCCGACGAGTGGCAGGACACCCTGAAGCGCAACTCCTGGGCCCCGGCGGTGGTCACCGGAGAGGACTTCGCCGATTTCATCGCCGAGGACCAGGCCCGCGTGAACACGATCATCGAGGAGCTGGGCCTGTGAGCGGCGTCATCCGGACCGTCTCGGTCACCCGTCGGGCCGTGGTCGTCGCGGACGGGTTCTGGCGCCGACGCACGGGCCTGATCGTGCCGGCGCTCATGCTGGTCATCGGGCTGGCTCTCGTGGTCGGCACGGTGACGATGCGCGTGCCCGACACCGCCACCTCGCCCGGGCCCCAGGTCTTCCCGGCGATCGTGGCGGCCCTCGTGCTGATCGTGGCCGTGCTGCTCGCGATCGACGTGCTGCGCAAGCCCGAGGCCGCCACGGTCGAGATCGCCCAGCCCGCCGCCCCCGGCGACGTGGACGACCTCGACCTCGACGGCGAACCCGTCGAGCGCCGCCCGACCAGCAACCACCGGGCCCTGCTCGGTGCCCTCGGCACGGTCGTGGTGTTCATCGCCGCCCTCACGCCGCTCGGCTGGCTGCTGGCCGGTGCCGTCCTGTTCTGGGGCATCGCCCGCGCGCTCGGCAGCCAGCGGCCCGTCTTCGACATCTTCCTGGCACTCGCGATCTCGTCGATCGTGCAGCTCGCCTTCTCGGCCGGACTCGGCCTCAACCTGCCTCCCGGCATCCTCGAGGGGATCTTCTGATGGAATCGCTCGCCAACCTCGGGGACGGGTTCCTCACCGTCCTGACCCCGATCAACATGCTCTGGGTGCTGATCGGAGCCGTGCTCGGCACGGCCGTCGGCGTCCTGCCCGGCCTCGGCTCGGCCATGGCCGTCGCCCTGCTGCTGCCCGTGACCTTCTCGCTCGACCCGATCGGCGCGTTCATCATGTTCGCCGGCGTGCTCTTCGGCGGTCTGTTCGGTGACTCGATCTCGGGCATCCTGATGAACACCCCGGGCAATAGCACGGCCATCGCCGGCACGATCGAGGGCCACAAGATGGCCACGAGCGGGCGGGCCGCCCAGGCCCTCGCGACCTCGGCGATCGGTGCCTTCATCGGCGGCATCATCGCGTCGGTGCTGGTCGTGTTCTTCGCTCCACTGCTGGCGGAGCTCGCGACGCTGTTCGGCCCGGCCGAGTACCTCGCCCTGGCGGTGTTCGCCTTCGTGGCGATCTCGGCGGTCGTCACCGAGTCGGTGTTGCGCGGCCTCGCCGCCCTCGGCATCGGCCTGGCGATCTCGGTCGTCGGCATCGACGGCATCTCGGGCGCCTCGCGATTCACGGCCGGCGTGCCCGAGCTGTTCGACGGCATCGACATCGTCGTGATCACCGTCGGCCTGCTGGCGCTCGGCGAGGTCTTCAGCGTCGCGGCGAAGCGCGGCACCCCCGACGAGACGGCACTCGTGCCCTCGCGTGGTCGACTCTGGCTGTCCCGTCGTGAGTTCCGCCTGGCGGCGCCGGCCTGGCTGCGCGGCACGGCGATCGGCATCCCGTTCGGCATCATCCCGGTGGGCGGCGCCGAGGTGCCGACCTTCCTCGCCTACGGCACCGAGCGCCGACTCGACGCCCGCCGCAAGGACTCGATGTTCGGCCGCGGTGCCATCCAGGGCGTCGCCGGCCCCGAGGCCGCCGGCAACGCCACGGCCGGCACGGCGATGGGCGCGCTGCTCGCGCTCGGACTGCCGACCTCCGCCACGGCGGCGATCCTGCTCGCCGCGTTCCGCCAGTACGGCCTGCAGCCCGGGCCCCTGCTGTTCGAGCGCGCCCCCGACCTCGTCTGGGCACTGCTCGCCAGCTTCTTCGTCGGCATGGTGGTGCTGCTGATCCTCAACCTGCCGTTCGCGCCGCTCTGGGCCAAACTGCTCAAGGTGCCGCGCCACTACCTGTACGCGGGCATCTCGGTCTTCGCGATGCTCGGCGTCTACGCGACGAGCGCGAAGATCCTCGATCTCGTGCTCGTCACGGTGATCGGGCTGATCGGGTTCCTCATGCGCCGCTACGGCCTGCCGGTCGCGCCGATGCTCATCGCGATCATCCTCGGCCCCCTCGCCGAGACCGAGTTCCGGCGCGCGATGGCCGTCAGCGAGAGCGACCCCGCCATCCTCGTGTCGAGCCCGATCTCGGTGACCCTCTACGTCGTGCTCCTGCTCGCCGTCGCCGGCGCCGCCTTCCAGAAGATCCGCAGCCGGAGGACCGTCGCCCAGGCGATCGCCGACCGCCAGAGAGAGACCGTGTGACCCAGCCCCCCGACCCCACCCCGGCCCACGACCCCGCTCGGCCCCCCGAGCCGGCCGGGGACCACGACCGACCCCGACCCCGACCGCTCGACGGCGTCCGCGTCCTCGACATGACCAACGTCCTCGCGGGGCCCTACGCGGCGTACCAACTCGCCCTGCTCGGGGCCGACGTGATCAAGGTCGAGACGCCGCACGGGGGCGACCTCGCCCGCCAACTGGGGGCGTCCGCCGAACTGAACCAGCGCCTCCTCGGCATCTCGTTCCTGGCGCAGAACGCCCAGAAGCGGTCGCTGACGGTCGACCTGAAGAAGCCGGGCGGGGCCAAGGTGCTGCGGCGGGCGGTGGCCGAGGCCGACGTCCTGCTCGAGAACTTCCGGCCCGGGGTGCTCGAGCGGCTCGGCTTCGGCTGGGACGTGCTGCGGGGGATCAACCCACGACTCGTCTACGCGGCGATCTCGGGGTTCGGGCAGACCGGCCCGCTGCGCGGCAAGCCCGCGTACGACCAGATCATCCAGGGCAGCTCGGGCATGATGAGCGTCACCGGCACGCCCGAGACGGCCCCGCTGCGGGCCGGCTACCCGATCGCCGACACGCTCGGCGGGCTGGCGGCGGCGTTCGCGATCTCGTCGGCGCTGCTCGGTCGCGAGCGGACCGGGGTGGGCTCGGTCATCGACGTGTCCATGCTCGAGACCGCGGCGACCGCCATGGGCTGGGTCGTCTCGAACCACCTCGTCGCCGGCACCGAGCCGCGGCCGCTCGGCAACGACAACGGCACGGCGGCTCCTTCGGGCACGTTCGCGACCGGGGACGGAGCCCTCAACATCGCGGCCAACAAGCAGGAGCAGTTCGAGTCGCTCTGCACCCTGATCGGGCGTGCCGACCTCGCCGTCGACGCCCGGTTCGCCGGCCGCGAGGACCGCAAGACCCACCGCGCCGCGCTCACCCACGAGATCGAGGCGGCGCTGGCCACCCGCGGCGCCGCCGAGTGGGAGGCGCTGCTGAGCGACGCCGGCGTACCCGCCGCGGCGGTGCTGACCGTGGCCGAGATGCTCGACAGTCCGCAGGTGCGCGACCGCGAACTCGTTCATGAGCTGCCCTTCCCGGGCGGGGCGCAAGGCGACGACCCGTTGCGGGTGATGGGCCACGGCATCCGCGTCGACGGCGTGCCCGGGGCGCCGACCCTGCCGCCACCTCTGCTCGGGCAGCACACCGACGAGATCCTCGCCGAGCTCGGCTTCGACGCCGACGAGATCCACGACCTCAGGGAAGGAGGCGCGGTGTGAGCGCCGACGAGAGAGCCGACCTCGAGGCCCGCCTCGCCGCAGCGCAGGCCGAGACCGCCCGGCTCGAGGCGCGGATCGCCTCGACCACCGCTTGGTGGTCGACCGGCATCACCAAGATCGAGCCCGGCGTCATCGAGCTGCGCGGCTACCCCGTGCAGCAGCTGATCGGCAACCTCGGCTTCGTCGAGACCGTCTGGCTGATGACGCGCGGCGAACGGCCCGATCCGGCGCAGGCCGCGCTGCTCGAGGCCGCGCTCGTCGCGAGCGTCGACCACGGCCCGCAGGCCCCGTCGATCGCCAGCGCGCGCATGGCAGTCACCTGCGGCGTCGGCCTCAACTCGGCCGTCGCGAACGGCGTCAACGTGCTGGGCGACACCCACGGAGGCGCGGGTCAGCAGTGCGTCCAGCTGCTGAACCGTCTGGTCGCCTCGCACCGCGACACCGGTGCGCCGCTCGACGAGCTGGCCGCCGCCGAGGTCGCGGCCCACAAGACCCGGGGCGAGTTCGTGCCCGGGTTCGGGCACCGCTTCCACCCGCGCGACCCGCGCCGCGACCCGCTGCTGGCCCTCGTCGAGCGGGCGCGCGACGAGGGCGTGGTCGAGGGGCGTCACCTCGACGCGGCCCTCGCCGTCGAGGGCGTGCTCGCGTCGCGCGACGTGCCGATGAACATCGACGGGGTGTCGGCCGTGGTCTACGGCGAACTCGGCATCGAACCCGAACTGGCGCGCGGGCTGTTCGTGCTCTCGCGGTCGGTGGGCATCCTCGCCCACGCCTGGGAGGAGCGCGGCTCGGGCCAGCGCATCAAGGGTCCGCTGCCCAAGGGCTTCCTGGCCGACTACACGGGCCCCGCCACCCGCGACCTCTGAGTCCCGGCCGCGGGTGCCTCCGTCTCACCCCGCCCACCCCGCACGCCGAGTGGGCTGGGGATGTTCTTCGTCCGTGTACGGAGGGCATCTTCTGCCCACTCGAGCGGAGGGAGGACGGGGCGGGCAGGGAGGCGCGGGTCAGGCGAGCGCGGCGGGGTCGAGGCCGTGCTGCTCGACCTGGATCGCCTGGCGGATCGTCAGCGGGTAGATGCGCGACAGCTCGGGGTTCGACGGGTCGCTCGAGATGTACGCCACGCTCTCGACGTGCTGTTCGAACGCGTTGACCTTGTCGCGCGGTGCGCCCACCACGAGCTGGAAGCCCAGCGAGGTCAGCGCCGCCAGGGCCCGGCCGGTGTACTCGGCATCCGCCTTGACGAAGCCCTCGTCGAGCACGATCGGAGCGTAGGTCGGCACCCGGTCGGTGCCGTCGCCCAACCGGAACCGCAGCGCGGCCCCGAGCACGAACGCGATGAGCTCCTGCCCCTCGCCGCCCGACTTGCCGGCGACGCCCTCGTGCACGATCTGCGTGCCGTCGGCGCGGGTCTCGATCGCCCGGAACTGGTAGTGCTCGCGGGCGTCCAGCACCCGGCGGCGCCAGGCGTCGCCGACCTTCGACTTCTCCTCGAGGTGGGCGAGGTCGCGGCGGAGCCTCAGGAACCGGCGCTCGACCTCGGACGCATCCCGCGCCTCCGGGGTCTGCGCCTGTGAGGACCGTCCGTCCGAGGACCGTGCCTCGGACGTGGCATCGGCCCCGCCGGTGTGCTCTCGCAGGGTGCGCTTGAACTCGAGCAGGTCGCCGTTCGACACCGGCCGCGGCTCGATGTCGAGCGTCGAACCCTGACGGAACTCGATCGACCGCAACGCCTGCGAGATCGGGCGGACGCCACGACGGATGACGTGGCCGTCCTCCTCGATCTGGACGAGCAGCGCCCGCAGGCTGTCGCCCACGTCGCTGCCGGCTCTCTCGAGCCACCGCTGCTTCGCGTGCGGCAGGTCGTCCTCGACGAGCTGCCGGTGGATCGCCCGGACCGCCGGCAGGCTCTCGATCGTGGCATCGATGCCCGCGGTGCGGTCGAGCTCGAGGTAGCGCTCGAAGACGACGACGAGCGTCGACTCGGCGTTCGCCCGGTCGCGGTCGTGCGCGTCGACCTGGGCCCGCAGCTGCGACGCGGCGTCCCGGTGGAGCCGGGCGACGTCGGTCGCCTCACGCGGTGCGGCGAACGGCAGCGGGGCGAGCAGCGCCCGCTCGTCGTCGCTCAGGGGCTCGGCGTCGGCGGCGTCCGCGAACTCGTCCTCGATGTCGACGAGCGTCGCGTGCTTCTCGTCGAGCTGCGCGAGGACCTGGTCGATCTCGGCCAGGCGGCGGGTCGCGGCGGAGCGGTCGTCGTCGTGCTGCGTGGCCTCGGCCTGCAACGTCGCGAGCTCGGGACGCTCGACGGCGATGCGGTCGAGCTGCGCGCGCAGGTCGTCGAGCCTCGCCTGCGCGGGGGCGGTGTCGAGCTCGTCCCAGGTGAACTCCTTCGCCCGGGCGACGGCGTCGGCGACACGGCGGCGGTCGGCCGCCTCGGCCTCGATCGCGTCGTACTCGCCGCGGACCCGGGCCAGCACGGCCTCGAGGTCGACGATCTCGTCGCCGAGCTCGGCGATGCGCGCCGCGTTGTCGAGGCCGATCCACGAGCGGGTCGACCGGTCGTCCTTGATCACACGGTCGCGCGACCCGGTGCGGAGGCCCCGTCGGGTGACGGCACCGCGGGTGCCGGCCAGCCGCGGGTCGTCGAGGTCGTCGGGCCCCTCGACGCAGAGCACGCTGCGGTCGGCGACGAGTTCGTCGTGCAGCCAGCCGCGGAACGGGCTGGCCGGGTCGAGTCGCACCATCGCGGGCACGGTGTGGTCGACGGGCGAGAGCGTCGGCTCGGCCCCGGCGGTCGCCGGCACGAGCGTGACGCGTCCGCGCACGTCGTTCTCGTCCACCCAGCGGCGCACGGCGTCGAAGTGCGCACGGTCGACGAGGAGGTGCGTGGCGAGATCGCCGAGCACGCGCTCGATCGCGACGGCCCACCCGGTGTGCTCGGGCGCGACCTCGAACAGCTCGCCGGCGTAGGGCAGGCTCGACACCGGCACGCCCGCCCCCTCGGCGATGCGGCGACGTCGCTCGATCGCGTCGTCGGGTACGTTGCTGCGGCGCTGCTCGAACGAGCGCTTCTGCTTCTCGAGGGCGGCGAGGGCCCGCTTCGTCTCGCCGATGCGGGCGGCGAGGTCGCTGCGGGCGTCGGCGGTCGCGGCCCGGGCCGCGGCGTCGTCGGCCGCGAGGCGGTCGGCGCGCTGCCCGAGGGCGACGAGCTGCTCGTCGTTCCGGGGGAGGGACTCGCCGCTCCCGTCCAGGGCGGCGGCGAGGCGGCCGCGGGTGCGCTCGACGGCGGCGAGCTCGGCCTCGGCGGCGGCCACGTGCTCGCGGAGCGACTGCGTGGGATCGCCCCCGAGCTCGCTGATCCGCGCGAGGGCCTGTTCACGGGATCGGAACGCGAGCTGCTCGTCCGCCTGGGCGCGCCTCCGGCGTTCGCCCTGCTCGCGCTTCTCGGTCGTGACGCGGTCGACCTCGCCACTGACCCAGCTGCCGACGCGTTCGGCCAGCCAGACGCGCAGGCGGCTGGGCCCGTCGGCGTCCGCGAGCAGGCGGCGCTTGGCCGATCCGTCGCGGCCGGCGAGCTCGTAGCGGTCGGCGAGCGTCGGCACGCCCTCGAGCACGTCGAGCTTCTTGCGGGTCGTCTCGAACACGTCGTAGAGCGCGGACGCCTCGCGGTAGGTGGCGAGCGTGGTCTCCCACCGGCTGAGCGCCTGCGGCTGGACGAGCACGAACTGCTTGAAGAGGTCGTCGATCGAGAACACGCCCTTGGACGCCTGTGCCCGCCGCAGCAGGGTCAGGGCCTTGAGCTGCGACTCGTCGCTGCCGCCGATGCCGAGCTGACCGCAGAGCTGCACCCGCAGTTCGGGCTGCGACGAGGTCGCGAGGTCGTGGGCGGGGTCGAGCAGCCGGGCGAGCGAGCCGCGGGTCAGCGGGTTCTGGCTCGTGCCCTCGCGGGTCACCTCGGAGAGGCGGCTGAGGTCGAACCGGCCCTGCACGAGCAGGTAGACGCTCGCCTGAGTGACGTCGTCCTGGCTCGCGGTGTCCTCGCCGATCCAGGCGACGCGGACGGCCGTGACGGTCTGGCCGAGCTCGGTCGACCAGGTGATCGCGGCACCGCTCGGGAACGCCTGGCCGAGCGGTCGCAGGAACCGCGTCGTCGTCCGGTCGGAGGCGGCGTCGCGCACCTCGTCGGTCTTGCCGCGGGCGTAGCTGTAGACCGTGCGCTCGGACCGCTGGCGGCTGTCGTCGCGGGCGGCCCGGTTGAACTCTTGCGGGTTGGGCATGATGACCGCGGCCATCGCGTCGAGCACGGTCGACTTGCCGCGGCCGGTGGGGCCGAGGATGGCGATGCCGCCGCGTCCCACGGGCATGCGGTGCAGGCCGGCGTAGCTGCCCCAGTTGAGCAGCTGCACCTGCTCGATGCGGTACTGGCCCGAGTGGAACATGCCGAGGTCGGGGGAGGTGTCGGCGATGCTCATGCCTGGGGTGCTTCCGGGTCGGTGGCGGTGTCGGCGTCGTGCGGGGGCTCGAGGTCGAGGTCGAGCGGGACGGCGGTCGGGTCGGGTTCGGTCTCGGGGGCGTCCTCGGCCCGGGCGTCGGGGCCGTCGTCGTCCTCGTCGGGGTCGGGTTCGACCTCGGGTTCGACGGCGATGTCGTCGGCATCGTCCGCCGCGTCGGCCTCGGCGCGCGCGTCGCCCGGTGCGTCGACCTCGACCTCGCCCTCGCCCTCGCCGGTCACGTCGCCCTCGACCCCCGCCGCCTCGAGGTACACCCGCTCGAGGTGTGCCAGCCGGTCGGCGGTCATCAGCGGCACGATCGCGGGCGAGACGACGAACAGCTCGGGATCGTCGGGCTCGGCCGTGAGCAGGTCGCGGGCGACGAGCGCGGCGATCGCGGCGTCGACCCGGCGACGGGCCCGCACCTCGTCGGAGCCCGAGTCGTCGTGGTACCGCCCGAGGAACTCGGCGACGGAGTCCTTGGAGATGACGACGGCCTCGTCGAGGCCGTCGGTGAAGGCGTGCTCGCGGCGGGCGAAGACCATCAGCAGCGAGGCGTCCCGCGACAGGGGCTTCTCGCGGCGCAGCAGCACGGGCACGTCGTCCTCGCCGCTCTGCCGCTTGAAGGCGACCTCGTGGTCGTGGTCGACGACGAGCACGAGGAACATCTCCTCGAGCCGCGCCCGGATCTCGGGTTCGTGGGCGAGCAGGCCGGCCCAGGCCTCCTGCTGCCGGGCGCGGGACACGAACCGGTGGGTCAGCAGCGTGACCAGGGCCTTGCGTCCGGCCAGCGGCAGCGCGTCGGTGCCGCCACCCGCCGCGACGGCGTCGTCGTCACCGTCGTCGAAGGCGTCGCGGGAGGCGCGCGTCGACTCGTCGACGGAGGGTGCGGTCGCCTCGGCGAAGGAGGCGCGGGTCGCCTCGTCGACGCCGGTCTCGTCCGAGGGGGCTTCGGGGCTCATGCGAGGTCCTTCGTGCTGGTCGTGCTGGTCGTGAGGTCGGGTGCGGCGGACTCGGCGTCGGGCGGGCCCGCGGCATCGCGCCGGAAGACGAGGCGGGGCAGCGTGACCTGCCGGCCCGCGCCTCCCGGGTTCGTGCCTTCTGGGCCCGCGTCCGACGACGCGCCGGGACCGGTGGGATCGCCGGCGAGCTCGACGGTCTCGGTGTCGTCGCCGACGACGCCGCGTTCGAGCGCCAGGTCGAGCATGCTGAGGACGAGCCCGAGACGGCGGAACTCGGGCTCGGTGGCGCGGTACACGTCGACGCTCGTGACCTCGTCGCGGTCGGCGAGCAGCCGGTCGATCGTCGCGGAGACGGCCGCCGTGCTCGTCCCCGAGGTGAGGCGGAGGGCGGCCCGGTCGGCCTCGGGCAGGGTCGCGTCGCCGATCGTCACCTGCACGTCGACCGTCGGCCGCGCGCGATCGGTGTGCAGCTGCACCTGGCTGACGTCGCGGACGTCGAGCGCCCCGAGGCCCAGCCCGTCGCCGTGCTCGGCCGGCAGCACGGCGTGGCCCGGCCGGCGCTCGGCCCAGACGCCACCCGCGTGCAGCGCCCGGTCGGCGAGGGTGAGCAGACGCTGCTGCTGGTCGGAGCCCGACCTGCTGAGGAAGCGCCGCAGCGAGGACGTCCAGCGACCGTAGGTCTCTTGCACGCTCTGCTCTTCGGCGAGCAGCGACGAGATGAGCGACTCGAGCTGCGTGCGCTGCCGCTCGGTGAGCTGTTCGGCGGCGTCGGGTTGAGCGAGGACCTTCTCGATGTCGGCCCGCATCACGTCGATGCCGCGCGACGACAACATCTGGGCGAAGCCGCGGTAGGCGCGTCCCTCGGGGGTCTGCTCGAGCAGGTCGTTGTCGCGCAGGTACTGGTCGACGAGCGCGCCCTTGCCGACGTGTTCGGACGACGCCCGGCGCGCGACCTCGCGGTGTCGCTGCTCGACCATGGCGCCGAGCTGCCGGAAGTCCTCGGGCAGCGACGCGGTGAGGCGGACCACCTCGCGGACCTGTCGGCGCAGCACGTCGGGAGCGGTGGGTTCGGTGCCGTGCCGCTCGATCTCGGCCTTGCGGCGCTCGAGCTCGGCGATCTGCTCGTCGAGGCGCGCGAGCTGCGACTCGCGGCTGGGGTCGGCGAGGCCCGCGAGCTGCCCGACGGCGTGGGCGATGCTGCCGAGGCGGGCCTCGCTGACGGCGTTGTCGCGCTCGACGAGGTCGCGCACGAGACGCAGCGCCTTGAGCGCGTGCGGCGACAGGCGGTACTCGGCGCGGGCGTCCGGTCCGGAGGCGCGGGTGCGGACGAGCCAGCGGCTCTCGACCCAGCTGCGGCAGTACTCGGCCGGGGTGGTCTTCTGCTCGGTGGGGGCCGGGATGGCGACGGGCGTCGGGGACGCGGGCCGCGCCTCCTCGGGGTCCCGCTCGGTCGTCGCCGGCTCGGTGGCGGCCTGCTCGGGTGACCCCGGCTCGGACGCCGCCTGCTCGGACGCGGCCTGCTCGGCGGCGTTCTGCTCGAGGGCGTCGGCGACCTGCCGGTGGAACCAGTCGGCCGACACCGGACCCTCGGCGTGCTCGAGGTGGCGGGAGAAGAGCGGCAGCATCCACCGGGCGTTGTAGCCGCGGAGCAGGGCCCAGGTGGGGTCGTCTTCGTACGCCGCGCGCACGTCGTCGCGGCTCAGGGCGTCGTCGTGCCCCGGCGGGTGGTTCACCAAGCAAGACCTCCGGCAATCGTCGGACGACGATACCAACTGGCGACGCTCCGCTCGGCGACGGTGTCGCTCGTCGTCCGCAGAGGCCAGGATGTCGGGATGGGGATCAGGTCGAGGCGAGGCGTCGTGGCGACCGTCGTCGTGGCCGTCCTCGTGCTCGGCGCCGGGTGCGCGAGCTCTCAGGACCTGCTCGACCGGTTCGAGTCCCGCATGGAAGGTGTCGACGGCGTCGTCGAGATCGAGACGGCCGGGACCGACTCTCCCCTCGGCGTCGCTGAGGCCCAGGCCACGGTCGTGGTCGAGGACGACCTCTCCGACGACGACCTCGAAGCCGTCGCGGAGCGCATCAGGCCGTTCGTGGTCCGCAACGTGGGCGACTCCTCCGGCTGGCAGTTCGTGGACGTCCGGCGAGGCACCGTCTCGTTCGAGGTGCTCGCCGACGAGGGCGACACGGCGGCACAGCTCGACCTCGCCCGTCGCGTCGCGAACGACCCGGTCTTCGCCGAGATGTCCCTCACCACGCACGCGTTCGGCGAGGGCCGGGCGATCGGAACCGACTCGCCTCGGCAGGGGTTCGGGATCACGGTGGTGCCCTCGGACTCGTCGGACGTCGTCTCGGCCTGGAAGCGGGCCCGCTCCCTGCGGCACGCCGCGGCTCAGCTGACCGACGTCGACGTGACGGCCTGGAGCCCGGACTCCCGCCGGTTCGTCACCGAGAACGTCAGCGGGTTCCCCGCGGTCCTCGACGACCCCGCGACGTCCGACGTCGTCCTCGACGCCGCCGACCAGGGGCGTCTGCTCGATGCCGTCGGGGCCACCGACCTCGGGCCCGGGCGGGTCGACGTCCTGCCGGAAGGCATCAGGGTCGATCTCGACACACCGACCGTCACGGGGTACCACTCGCCGGACGAGGTGGCGGAGGCGTCCCCTCGAGCCGCCCGGATCGCCGGCGCCCTCGTCGCGATGTCGGAGGTGCCCGGCACGTCGATCGGCTTCGTCGACTCACCGGACGAACGGCGGGAGCTCGACGGCGACCTGTCCGCCGCCGAGTCGTTGGTGGACGTCGTGGCGCCCGGCACGGTCACCTACTCGGCGATCAGCGCCCGGTCGGTCGAGGTACGGACGTCGGGACTCGACGGCGTCGTGCCCGCGATGCAGGCCATCGGGGGTTCCGCGGCCGTGTCCGGGATGGACGAGATCCGCGTCTCGCCCGGTGGAGCCGACCGCAGGGGTCTCGCGTTCTCGGGCCGCCCCGAGGCGCTCGCCCTGCTCACCGCCGTCGCGGGCGCGATCGTGGCCTCTCCCCGGATCGAGGGCCTGGCCGTGACAGCCACGGCGGGTCGAGTCGGCATCGAGCTCGGTGACACCGTCACCGACGCAGCTCTCGCGGACGTCGTCACGGCTGTGAGGACGGCACCGGCCGGGACCGTCGTGTCGTTCCGACGAGACGTCCGAGCGGCGGCCGACCTCGCCACCGAGACGGTCGGGCAGGGGGCGACGAGCGACTGCTCGGCGCTCGACGCCGATGACGCGGCATCGTGCGAGATCGTCCGGTCCGCATGGGGTGCGTGATGGCCGGTGCGGTGCCCGGAACCCTCGCCGTGAGACGCGGCCCCGCGGCGGCCGTCCTGGCCCTGGCGGTCTCGCTGGCCGTGACGGGGTGCGCGGCCGGGGCGAGGGCGCCGGGCAAGACGGCCTGGACGTGGACGACGCCAAGACGGAGACGATGGCGATCGAGAGGTCGGTCGTGGACTCCTTCCCGGCGGCCGAGGTGGTGTCGGTCGATCAGGCACCCACTGGCGTGCTGCTGAGCTGTTCGGATGACACGTACCAGTGGACGGGCCGGGTCACGGTGCAGATGGACGGTGCCTCGGAGAGGGCTGCCGTCCTCGACGTCATCGCGGGCGCCTTCGACGACCGGGAGGGGTACGACTCCGCGATCGACGAGCAGACCGGTGACCCTCGCCTCCTCGTGACGGGCCCAGGCGGTGCGGCCTACGTGGGTCGCTTCGACGAGGCCTCCCACCTCGTGACCCTCGCCTCGGCCTCTCGGCGCTTCGCGCTGCACGAGGGCGAGAACTCGTACGACACGTACTGATCGTCATGCTCGTAGGGGTACGAGCCACGAGCCACGTTCCTGGGATCGACGTCACCACCACCGTCGCGAGACACGGCGTCACCATCCGTCACGAAACGTCACGTCGTTCGTGTGGCGCAAGCCCCGGGCCGAGGATGACGGGACGCGGGGTCGCCGCTCGCCGGCGCCCCGCACCGATCCGTCGTCGAGGGCAGGGGAGTCGTTGTGACCAGCAGGAACACCCGTCCGACCGCGGCCTCTCGCCGGACGCCGAGCGGCCTCTCGTTGACGCTGCTGCACACCGCGGGCGCGTCGTGAGCGGCGTCGGCGACACGGCCCTCGACCCGGGGGGCTCGAGCGAGGTCGGTTCGACCCCGACCGTCGAGGTGCGCGGCACCGTCGTCGTCCTGCTCGGGGCCGGCGAGCGAGCGGACGACTTCGCGAGGCTCACCGACCGTCTCGTCTTCGACGGGTACCGGGTCGAGCTGTTCGACGACGTCTCCACCGACGTCCGCGCCGTGCGGGCGGGTGTCGAGCGGCTCGTGCGCGACCGGGCACTGCCGAGACCCGTCGTGCTGCTCGGCTCCGACGTCGGGGCGACCCTCGCGGCATCCGTCGCGGCCGACTCGGTCGCGGCCGTGGACGCGGTCGTGCTGACCGGCGTGCTCACCCCGGCCTCGCGACGAGGCCTCGGGTCCGACCGGCGCGACGACCGGACCCGGAGGGCCCTGCCGACGGGGTTGTCCCTGCCGGCCGCACGGTCGGTGGTGCAGCCCACCCTGGTCTTCCACGGCGACGGGGACCGGGTCACCGAGGTCGCGGACGCCGTCGCCTGGGCGGCCCAGCTGCCGCGGGGTTCGGTCCGCCTCGTCGGCCAGGGCGGGCACGATGTCTTACGGGGCCCCGGCCACCGCACGGTGACGGCCTCGATCGTGCTGTTCCTCGAACGGCAGCGCAGTGACGACCCCGTGCTCGTCGACGCGTTCGCGGCGCGCACGCCCCGGCCGACGTGACGCGACGTGTTCGCGGCGCGCACGCCCCCGTCGACGTGACGCGTCGTGTCCGCGTGTGTCGGCCGGGCTGGCACCCCGGGCCCGAACGGTGCACGATCGAACGATGACCTCGCCGATCGACCACGCCGACCCGACACCCGTCGTGCACGTGCTGCACGACAACGACGAGTGGCTGCCGCCGCTCGTCGCCGCGCTCGACGCCGCGGGGGTGCCCCACCGCGAGCACCTGCTCGACGGAACGTCCTTCGACCTCGCCGCCGCGCCTCCTGAAGGGGTGTTCTGGTCGCGGTTGAGCGGCTCGGCCCACACGCGCGGTCGGGGAACCGCCAAGGAGGTCGCCCGCGCGACCCTGCGCTGGGCGGAACGGCACGGACGCCGGACGATCAACGGCAGCGATGTCGTCGAACTCGAGGTGAGCAAGGTCGCGCAGTACCTGGCGCTGGCATCGGCCGGGTTCGACGTGCCCGCGACGACCGCCGTGTTCGGCACCGCCGACCTCAAGGCGCGGGCCCGCGAGCAGACGTTGCCGTTCATCACGAAGCACAACCAGGGCGGCAAGGGCCTCGGGGTGCGCCGCTTCGACGACCTCGACTCCTTCGACGCGTACGTCGACGGGCCCGACTTCGAGGTGCCGGTCGACGGGATCACCCTGCTGCAGGAGTTCCTGCAGGCCGAGGAGCCCTTCAACACGCGCGTCGAGTTCGTCGGCGGGCGGTTCGTCTACGCCGTGCGGGTCGACACCTCGGCCGGCAGCTTCGAGTTGTGCCCCGCCGACGCGTGCGTCGTGCCCGACGGCGCCGACCCGGCCACGTTCGCCCCGTTCGCCGTGCGGCCGTCGGTCACCGCCGAGCACCCGCTCGTCCGGCGGCTCGAGGCCTTCGTCGCCGAGCACGGCATCGAGGTCGCCGGCATCGAGTTCATCGAGACCGTCGACGGTCGCTTGGTGCCGTACGACGTCAACACGAACACCAACTACAACCCCGACGTCGAGCGGTCGTCGTCGGTGTCGGCCGCGGCGACGCTCGCTGCCTGGCTGGGCGAGGTGCTGGCGGCGGAGTACGCCGCGACACCCGCCTGACGCCGTTCACGGCGACGCCCGCCTAGCCGTTCACGCGGACATCTGCCTGGCGTCGTTCACGGCGACACCGCCGAGTGGACACGGCACCCCGTCGTGCCGCGGTGCCTCGTCCTCTCGGCGGTGTCACCGGCCGGGGGCGTCAGGGGCCGGCGATCAGGACGACCAGGGCCCAGGCGGCGGGCAGCAGGGCCACGGCCATGATCACGTCGGCCACGAGGAGCGCGGTCACGCGGGCCTCGCGTCCGGCAGGGGTCGGCGACCCGTCCGGTGTCGCCGTTTCACGGGCGGGCGTCGACGGGCGAAGCGCGCGCAGGCAGACCACGGCGCCGATCACACCGGCCACAGGCACGATCGCGACGGGGACCCAGCGGACGGCGTCGTCGGCGCCCCACGGGACGGCTACGGCGACCACGGTCGAGATCAGCCCCACGGCCAGGGTGACGACGGCCGTGCGGGTGGCCCGGTCAGCCCGGTCGACCGCGCGCTCAGAACGGATTGCACACCCCCGTGCTGAAGACGAGCTTGATCGCCGCGGCGACGGCACGCTCGTTCGACTTCATCTGCCCGGAGAACCGATCGATCTCGGCCTTGAGCTGAGCGTCGCAGGCACAACTGAAGTAGCCACGGTCGCCGTAGCACTTGTCGTGCCGCTCGCAGAGGCGGTCGAGTGTGTCGACCGCCGTCCCGCCGCCGTGGCCGGGTCCGCACCAGTTGCCCCACACCGGGAAACCTGCCGCGACCCGCGCACCGTCGGAGGGCTGGCTGGCCGAACGGATACTCACCATGTCGTTGAAGGCTTCTCCGGCGAGGAGCGTCTCAGGAGAGGCCCCGGCCTGGGTCGCCGCGTCGACGTCGAAGGTCGAGGTGCCGGTCGCGTCGGTGACGATGAACGGCTCGGTGGCCTGCACGACGGTGTCCACAGCGTTGGGTGCGACGGTCTCCGCCGCCGACGCCGAGGTCGCCCCGCCGATCAGTGGGGCGAGCAACCCGATCGATGCGGCGATGACCACGGCGGTGCCCGCCAGTCGTCGCATCGGGGAACGGACAGGAGACCTCGTCGTCGATGTCATGATTCGACCGTACAGACCTGTCCGATCATCTACCACCCTTATGGGGGGTTCTCCTCCTCTCGGGGGAGGCAGGGGCGAGCCCCTCCCGAAGCGCTGCGTCAGCGGCGTTCAGGAGGCGCGGGTGGTGCCGGCGAGGTCGCGAACGCCACGGCCGCGAGGCCGGTCAGCACGACCGCACCGATCGTCACGGGTGCGAGCGGCCCGGCGAACGCCCCGGCGAGCCCGACGGGTGTGCCGAGGCCGACGACGAGCTGGCCGATCACCAGGAGCACGAGGCCGAAGCCGGAGCCGAGCAGGCTCACCCGGGCCAGGTCGTGCAGTCGTCGGGCGTCGTCGGCCAGACGACGGGTTCCCGTCGGCTCGGACGAGAGTCGGCGTCGCATCCGCACGAAGAGCACCGACGCGACGACCGACAGCAGCAGTGGGATCGCACTGCCGATCGTGAGGGCGGTCTGCACGACGCCGAACAGGGCGTCGGTGCCACCGGGGGAGGGTGGGGTGCTCATCGGACTCCGTTCGAGCGGGGTGGTGGGTTCACGGGCGACGTCGTCCCCGAGGGGTGCTTCCGACGGGCCGGGGGACCACGACGTCGCCCGTGCGCGACCGTCACGGGCCGACTCGCCGCCGAGCCGACCGGACATGACGACGCCGACCAGGCGGGAGGCGAGGTCGGCGTCGTGGGCCGTGCGGCCGGGTGTCTAGTAGCGAGGCTTGCGGGCGGGCCGCTCGCCACCCTGCGACCGGTCGGGGCGGTCGTCGCGGCGGGGCGCGCCTCCTCGGCGGTCGGGCTTGATCTCGATGAGCTTGCCGCTGATGCGGGTGTCGCTCAGGCGGTCGAGCATGTCGGTCGAGACGTCCGAGGCGAGTTCGACGACCGAGAAGTCGGGACGGATCTGGATCGCCCCGAAGTCGTCGCGGCTCAGGCCGCCCTCGTTCGCCAAGGCGCCCACGATCTGACGCGGCTCGACACGGTGACGACGACCGACCTCGATGCGGTACGCCGTCATCGGCTTCGACGTGCGCGGTCCGCGCTCGCGGCGCTCGCCCCGGTCGTCGTCGCGGCCGCCGCGCGGGGCACGGTCGTCGCGCTCGCGCAGCGGACGCTCGTCGCGCTGCGGTCGCTCGTCCTTCGGGTCGAGCAGCAGGGGCGTCTCGCCCTGGGCGACCACGGCGAGAGCGGCGGCGACGTCGGCCTCGGGCACGTCGTGGTGCTCGACGTAGTGGCTGATGATGTCGCGGAACGCCGAGATGCGGCTGTCCTGCGACAGGGCCTCGGTGATCGCGTCGTCGAAGCGGGTGAGCCGGGTGCTGTTGACGTCCTCGACGGTCGGCAGCTGCATCTGCGTGAGCGGCTGGCGGGTGGCCTTCTCGATCGCACCCAGCAGACGACGCTCGCGCGGCGTGACGAAGCTGATCGCGGCACCGCTGCGGCCGGCACGGCCGGTGCGACCGATGCGGTGCACGTACGACTCGGTGTCGATCGGAATGTCGTAGTTGACGACGTGGCTGATGCGGTCGACGTCGAGACCACGGGCTGCGACGTCGGTCGCCACGAGGATGTCGAGCTTGCCGCTCTTCAGCTGGTTGACCGTGCGCTCGCGCTGGGCCTGGGCGACGTCACCGCTGATGGCCGCGGCCGAGTAGCCGCGGGCGCGCAGCTTCTCGGCGAGGGTCTCGGTCTCGCTCTTGGTGCGGACGAAGATGATCATGCCCTCGAAGTTCTCGACCTCGAGGATGCGGGTCAGGGCGTCGACCTTCTGCGGGTACGACACCATCAGGTAGCGCTGGGTCGTGTTCACCGAGGTGGTGGTCTTCGCCTTGACCGTGATCTCTTCGGCGTCGTTCAGGTACTGCTTCGAGATGCGACGGATCTGCGGCGGCATCGTGGCCGAGAACAGCGCCACCTGCTTGTCGTCGGGGGTGTCGGCGAGGATCGTCTCGACGTCCTCGGCGAAGCCCATCTTGAGCATCTCGTCGGCCTCGTCGAGCACGAGGTACTTGAGCTCGCTGAGGTCGAGGGTGCCCTTGGCGAGGTGGTCCATGATGCGACCGGGCGTGCCGACGACGACGTGGACGCCGCGGCGCAGGGCGCTCAACTGCACGCCGTAGGCCTGTCCGCCGTAGACGGGCAGGACGTGGACGCCACGCATGCCGGAGGCGAACTGCTCGAACGCCTCGCAGACCTGCAACGCGAGCTCGCGCGTCGGCGACAGCACGAGCGCCTGCGGCTTCTTGGCCGAGACGTCGAGGCGCGACAGGATGGGCAGGGCGAAGGCCGCGGTCTTGCCGGTGCCGGTCTGCGCGAGGCCGACGACGTCGCGGCCGTCGAGCAGGGTGGGGATCGTGGCGGCCTGGATGGCCGAAGGGGTCTCGTAGCCGATCTCACGGATGGCCTTCAGGACCTGGTCGCTCAAGCCCAGATCGGCGAACGTCGGCGTCGTGTCGGCTTGCTCTGTGGCGTCGCTCGGGGCTTGCTCGGTGGTGTCACTCATGGTGCAACGGTAGCTTGTCCGGGGCCTCCGCCGTTGCTCTCGCCCGCGAGGCGGGTCGAGTCACGCCGGTGCGGGGGGCAGCAGCGCCACGGCGAGCGTGGCCACGACGATCACCGTGGCCAGTGCCGAGGTCGTCACGGCGACCCGGCGCAGGGCCCGTGATCGGCCCGGCCGTCGCCCGACGGTGGCCGACAGCAGGGCCGTCACGGCGAAGGCAGCCGAGGTCAGGCCGACCACCGGCGCCGATGCTCGTCGGCCCCGAGCGAGGTCGAGCGGGAACTCGGCGGCTCCCTCGTGCAGTTCGGCCCAGCCCCACGCGACGTACCCGGCGGTGGCGACGGCCGACAGAGCGAGTGCGAGGGCCGGCCGGTGGGGGATCGGCTCGCGATGGACGTAGACCGTCGGGGGAGCTCGCCGAGGGTGACGCCGCGGCTGCAGGATCGGGTCGTCGGGTTCGAGCGTGTCGTCGAGGGGGAGCCGCCCCTGGCGGCGGAGCACGATCACCTCGTCGACCGGTCGCGGGCGCCTCGAGTACGGAATCTGCTTCCTCGCAGGGGACGACACGGTCGTTAGCCTACCGGTCGTCTGCCCAACGGGCGGACCTCGACGTCGGTGGCCCGAAGTAGTCTTCTCGACGACCGATCCCGCCCCGCGACACCCCGAAGGACGACGTGCAACCGACGTACCGCACCGCCAGCGGTCGGCTCTTCCAGGCCGATTGCCTCGAGGTCCTCGCCGAGCTCGACGACGAGTCGGTCGACCTCGTGTTCGCCGATCCGCCGTTCAACCTGGGCAAGGTCTACGGGGCGGGCATCGACGACTCGCTCGACGAGGACGCCTACCTGGCCTGGTGCCGCCGGTGGATCGCCGAGTGCGTCCGGGTGCTGCGGCCGGGCGGGTCCTTCTACCTCTTCAACCTCCCCCGCTGGAACATCGAGCTGGGCCACGTCCTCAACGGCGAGGGCATGACCTTCCGTCACTGGGTCGCCGTCGACATCAAGTACGGTCTGCCGATCCCCAACAAGCTCTACCCGTCGCACTACTCGCTGCTCTACTACAGCAAGGGCAAGCCGTCCCGCTTCGTCCGACCCCGCCTCCCGATCCAGGTCTGCCGTCACTGCGGCCGAGACATCAAGGACTACGGCGGCCACCGCAGCAAGCTGCACCCCGACGGCATCAACCTGACCGACGTCTGGCTCGACATCCCCCCGGTGCGACACCGGGCGACGAAGACCCGAGGGGCGAACGAGCTCAGCGAGAAGCTCCTCGAGCGCGTGCTGACCATCAGCTCCGAACCCGGCGACCTGGTCCTCGACCCCTTCGGCGGGTCGGGCACCACCTACGCCGTGGCCGAGAAGATGCACCGTCACTGGGTCGGTGCCGAGATCGGCGACGTCGGCCCGATCATCCGCCGCCTCGAGGGCGAGGACGCCCAGGTCGAGCTGCCGGGGCGCGGAGACACCGGGCGCGGGCTGGCGGCCGGGGCAGAGCGCTAGTCGCTCGAGGTCGCGGGGTCCACCGCGGGTGGGACGGATCGGACCGGTGTCGAGAGGGCGACCCCGGGCAGACGCGGTGAGGTGGGGTCCGCGAGGCGCGGCCGCTCCGGGGCGGGCGCCGGTTCCGAGGCGCTCTCGGAGGCGGACGGAGCCACCGGGATCGGCGCGGTCCTGATCGCGGGTGCAGGCGATGCGGGCGGCGCGACCGGCGGCGTCGGCGCGGCCGACGTCTCCGCGGCGACCGTCGGCACGATGACGCTGATCGGCGTCGTGTCCGTGTGCACCGACTGCACCCGCACGCGCTTGGCCCGGCGCAGCCACCGTCGGGCGCCCGGGGTCGCGAGCAGGCTGCCGAGGACGAGTCCGGCACCGATCGCCAGCGTCGTGAGCATCGAGAACACGAAGTCGACCTCGGCGCCGTCGTTGCCCGCCATGAAGTTCAGCAGCGACGAGGCCACGGCGAGCGACGGCAGCAACGACCCGCAGAACGCCGGCACGGCGATGACCGTCGCCGCCGTCCGCAGACGTGCCGCGGCCACGGTCGAGAGCGCACCCAACAAGGTCGCCGCGACGAACGTCGCTCCCATCAGCGGCAACCCGAGGTGCCGCAGGGTGAAGAGCGAGAGGTTGCCGACCAGGGCGACGCCGATCGTGATCGGGATCATGCGGGCGGTCGACCCCTGGGCGATCGAGTTGGCCGACGCCGCGGCGAAGCTCGAGATGAGCGAGAGCCACAGCGGCAGCGCCTGCAGGGTGATGTTCGTCGGATCGACCTCGATGTCCGCGAACCGGGCGGTCACGGCGAGGCCGGCCGGGATGCCGCAGACCACCCCCGCGACGATCAGCCCGATCACCAGGGCGCGGCCGACGGCCATCGACCGAAAGCCCGAGATCGCGTCCTGCGCCCAGGTGACGATCGTGGGGTGCGGCAGGACGAGGACGACCACGGCCGCGACCATCGCCGCGGCGCCTCCCGGGGTGAGCAGCCCCGCCCAGATGCCGAGCGTGCCGAGTGCGGCCGTGGACGCGGCCTGCAGGCCGATCACGAAGAACTGGGGGATGCCGCGGGCGGTCAGCCCGCGACCCGACGCCATGATGCCGATCATCACCACGAAGGCACCGACGGCGGCCTGCCACGTGCCGCCGGCCTGCAGGGTCACGGACACGCCGAGCAGGCCCATCGCCAGATCGGTCAGCCACGACGGCCAGCGGGGCGGGGACTTCAGCACCTCGACGAGGCCGGCCACCGCCTCGGTCATGTCGCGGTCGTCGTGCAGCAGGTCGTCGACGATCTGGTAGACCCGCGACAGCCGGTGCAGGTTCGACCCCTCGGCGTAGATGACCCGGGTCTTGACCAGCGGGTTCTCGCCGGCCGGGGCGTACTGGATGGTGATCGCCGTGCCCGTGATGTCGAGCTCGAGCGGGGCCAGGTTCCACTTGGTGCTGACGGCCACGATCGCGACCTCGGTGCTGCGGACGTCGGCCCCGGACGACAGCATGACGTCGCCCAGGTCGAGGCAGAAGTCCACGATCTGACGCGGCGAGTAGAGGTCGCCCCCGATGCCGTGCTCGGGCGTCGTGCCCTCGTAGATGGTGCCGCGCAGCCGGGCCCGGACGTCGCGCAGCTCGAGCTGGTTGACCAGTCGTGACTGGGCCGGACCCCGCGGCTTGCCCTTCGGCGCCTTGGGCACCCGCGGCGGGCGGGGCCTCACCGGGGTGGGCCGCTCGGGCCGCCTGGCGTCTGACACGCTGACCTCTTCCTCGCTCACGACCGGCCGGGCCGGGGCACCGCCGAGGCGGTCCCGCGGACCCGTCCGTCGAGTCTAGGAGGCGCGGCGCCGGTCGTCCGGGCCCGTCACGTCGCGCAGGCCGGCGGCCCTAGGACGCGTGGTCGGAGTCGTCGTCGTCGCCGCGGTCGGCGCGCGGCTCACCCGCGTCACCTCGCTCGCGCCCGGCGTCGGCCATGTCGTCGTCAACGCCGACGAACGGCGACTGCGTCTGGGCCACGATGGCCTGGGAGGTCGAGCCGAGGATGACGCCGGGGTCGACGCCCTTCTCGTGGGCGAGGGCGGCCGTCAGGCCGGCCGCGAGGCTGCCGCCGGCGACGCCGAGGGTCGCGACGACGTCCTCCTGCCGAGGGGTGAACGGCTGGTCGGACAGTTCGGCGACGACCTCGCGCAGGTTCTCGTCGCTGGCCTCCACGGCCTCGGGGTCGCCCTGCGTGATGGCCGCGGCCTGCGACACGACGGCGAGCGCGAGTGCGGCCGCCTCTTCTTCGGGCGTCCGGTCCGTGGGCTCGTTCGTGTCCTGATCCATGGGCCGACCGTACGCTCGGCGCGCCCGGCGGCCTGTCAGGTGGCGGGGCCCGGGGTACGGGTCGATCAGCCGACACGGGAATGCGAGGAGGCGCGCGCGGCTTGGACCACGGATGAGCACCACCGAGACACCCCAGACCGACAGCACCCCGACCGCCGCCGGTGAAAGCGTCCCCGGCACCGCCCTCGTCGTCGGCGCCAGCGGCATCACCGGCACCGCCCTCGTCGAGCAGTTGACGCGCGAGGGGTGGGACGTCCTCGCCCTCTCGCGCCGCGCCTCCTCGTCCGCGGGGGTGACGGGCATCGCCGCCGACCTGACGAGCGCCGAGAGCCTGCGCACTGCGCTGGCCGACGCGAAGCCGACGCACGTGTTCTTCGCCGCGTGGCAGAAGCGCGACACCGAGGCCGAGAACATCGCCGTCAACGGCGCCATGGTCCGCGACCTGCTGGCCGCGCTCGACCACGCCCCGGTGCGCCACGTGTCGCTGGTCACCGGGCTGAAGCACTACCTCGGCCCGTTCGAGGCCTACGGCACGGGGAACATGCCCGACACGCCGTTCCACGAGGACGAGGAGCGCCTGCCCTACCCGAACTTCTACTATGCGCAGGAGGACGAGCTCTTCGCCGCCGCCGAGCGCCAGGGCTTCACGTGGTCGGTGCACCGCTCGCACACCGTCATCGGGTTCGCCGTCGGCAACGCCATGAACATGGGGCTGACCATCGCCGTGCAGGCGGCGCTGAGCAAGCGCCTCGGCCGCCCGTTCGTCTTCCCCGGCAGCGAGACGCAGTGGAACTCGCTCGTCGACGTCACCGACGCGGGAGTCCTCGCCGAGCAGATGATCTGGGCCGCGACCGACCCGGCCGGTGCCGACGAGCCGTTCAACGTCGTCAACGGCGACGTCTTCCGCTGGCGCTGGCTGTGGCCGCGCCTCGCCGGCCACCTCGGCATCGACCCCGCGCTCGTCGAGGGCTTCGAGGGAGAGCCGCGGCCGCTCGAGCAGCAGATGGTCGGCCTCGAGCAGGAGTGGCGCGACCTCGTCGCCGAGCACGACCTCGCCGAGCCCGAGCTGTCGCGCGTCGCCTCGTGGTGGCACACCGACGGTGACCTCGGTCGCGACATCGAGGTCGTCACCGACATGGGCAAGGCCCGCGACGCCGGCTTCACCCGGTACCGCCGCACCGAGCAGGCGTTCGTCGACCTGTTCGAGCGGTACCGCGCCGCCCGCCTCATCCCGTAGGCGCGATCGGCCGAGGAGGCGCGGGTCGGCGGCAGGGCGGGTGCGGGGGCCGCACGGGGGATGCACAGAGGATGGCCAGGGCCGCGCGTCCCGGGCGTCGGTACGGTCGGCGAAAGCGACCCATCCGAGACGGAGCCGACATGACCCGCCCGACCCGCGCCTCCTGCGCCGCCCACCCGTCCACCGCCTGCGCCACGCCGGCGACGGCGATCGGCCCTACCCGATGAGGGTCACCGACACGAGCGACCTGTGGTGGAAGACCGCCGTCTTCTACAACCTCGACGTCGAGACCTACCTCGACTGGAACGACGACGGGGTGGGCGACCTCGAAGGTCTCGCGCACCGCCTCGACCACCTCGCCGAGCTCGGCGTGACCTGCCTCTGGCTGGCGCCCTTCTACCCGTCGCCGCAGCAGGACAACGGGTACGACATCTCGGACTACTACGGCGTCGATCCGCGCTACGGCCACCTCGGCGACTTCGTCGAGGTCGTCCGCACCGCCAAGGACCGCGGCATGCGCGTGATCGTCGACCTCGTCGTGAACCACACGAGCGACCAGCACCCGTGGTTCCAGGCGGCTCGCAACGACCCCGGCAGTCGCTTCCACGACTACTACCAGTGGCGCGACGACGTACCGGACGACCAGCCCGAGAACATGTTCCCCGACGTCGAGGACGGCGTCTGGTCGTACGACGAGACGGCCGGCCGGTACTACCGGCACTCGTTCTACTCGCACCAGCCCGACCTCGCGACCGACCGCCAGGAGGTGCGCGACGAGATCGCCAAGGTGATCGGCTTCTGGCTGCAGCTCGGCGTCGACGGGTTCCGCGTCGACGCCGTGCCGCACCTGATCGACACCGAGGAGGGCGCCGAGCACGAGTTCCTGCGCGCTCTGCGCGGGTACGTGTCGCGGCGCAGCGGCACCGGGATGATGCTCGGCGAGGTGAACCTGCCCTACGACGAGATGGTCGCGTTCTTCGGGGAGGACGACGGCGACGAGCTCACGATGCAGTTCGACTTCGTCGCGAACCAGGCCCTGTACCTGGCGCTCGCCCGACAGGACGCGGCGCCTCTCGCGACCGCGCTCGCGTCACGACCGGTGTTGGCACGCGGCAACCAGTGGGGCAACTTCGTCCGCAACCACGACGAGCTGACCCTCGACCAGCTGAGCGAGTCCGAGCGCGGCGAGGTGTTCGAGGCGTTCGCCCCGCTCGAGTCACAGCGCATCCACGGCCGGGGGATCGTCCGTCGCCTGCCACCGATGCTCGACGGTGACCCTCGTCGCGTCCGCATGGTCTACAGCCTCATGTTCTCGACGCCCGGGGCGCCCGTGCTGTTCTACGGAGAAGAGATCGGCTTGGGCGAGAACCCGGCCGTGCCGGGTCGCGGTGCCGTCCGCACGCCCATGCAGTGGACCGACGAAGCCGGCGGCGGCTTCTCACGAGCAGACGCCGACGACCTGGTCGCGCCCGTCGGGGCCGAGGGGTGGGCGCCCGAGCACGTCAACGTCTCGCGTCAGCGCCATGAGCCCGACTCGATGCTGCGCTTCGTCCAGAACCTGGTCCGGCACTACCGGGCGTCGCCCGAGATCGGCTGGGGCACCCTCACGATGCTCGGCACGGGTCACCACTGTGTGCTGGGCCACGCCGTCGTGGGCAGCACGGGCACGCTCGTCGCCGTGCACAACTTCGCGTCCGACGGCCGCTCGGTCGACCTCGACCTCGGCGTGCTCGGTCTCGACGGCTCGGTGCGCGTCGTGGACCTGCTCGCCGACCTCGCCACGCCCGAGGCGCCGACCACCGACGGCCACCTGCGGATCGAGCTCGAGGGCTACGGGTTCCGGTGGCTACGCGTGCTGCGGCCGGGCGAGAAGCGGCTCGTCTAGCGGACGGGCCCCAGCCCCGAGGAGGCGCGGTGCCGGTGTCGAGACCGGCGCCGCGCCTCCTGCGTCCTCGACCCGCGCCTCAGGCCCTCTACGCCCGCGGGTCGGCGCGCTCGGCGTCGACGATCGCGTCGCTCGGCACCGGCCGGCCGCGGCGCGAGACGAATGTCACGAGCCAGAGGACGACGCCGATCGCGAGCAGGCCGCCGGCGATCGTGTACTGCTCGGCGCCGCGACCGGAGGACACCGGCAGCACGAGCCAGAGGCACGCCACGACGCCGATGATCGGCAGCACCGTGCCCGCCCGGAAGTGCTTGTGCGTCACCGTGTCGCGCCGCAACACGAGGACGACGACGTTGACCAGGGCGAACACCGACAGCAGCAGCAGGGACGTCGTGCCGCCGAGCACGGCCACGATCGGGGATTCGGGCGACAGCGAGACGTAGCCGATCAGCACCAGGCTGAGCGCCGTCGTGAACACGATCGACGCCCACGGGGTCTGCCGTGTGGCGTGCACCTTGCCCAGGAAGCCCGGCAGGACGCCCTGCTTGCTCATGCCGTAGAGCAGTCGGCTGGCCATCATCATGTTGATCAGCGCGCTGTTCGCGACGGCGAACATCGAGATGAACGGCAGCAGCCCGCCGATCGGGAAGTCCGGGGCAGCGGTGTTCACCACCGTGACCAGCGGTGTCTCGTTGTCGGCCAGTTCGCCGATCGGCACGATCGCCACGGCGCAGATCGAGACGAGCACGTAGATCACCGCGGTGATGCCCAGACCGGTCAGCATGACCTTCGGGAAGATGCGGCTCGGGTCTTTCGTCTCCTCCGCCATGTTGACCGAGTCCTCGAAGCCGACCATGGCGAAGAACGCGAGCGACGTCGCCGTGCTGACGCTCAGGAGCAACGACTTGTCACCGGGCGTCTCGAACAGCACGACCTGGCCCCAGTCGGCGTTGCCGCCGGCGATGAACCAGAACCCGATCAGGATCACCATGACGAGGCCCGACAGCTCGATCAGGGTGAGCACGACGTTCGCCTTGACGCTCTCGCTCACGCCGCGGAAGTTCACCGCCATCACGAGCAGCATGAACGCCATCGCGATCAGCATCACGGCCGAGTTCGACAGTTCGACGCCGATGCCCGCCGCCAGGTTGGCCGCGAACGCCCGTGACGCCGTCGACGCGCTCGTGATGCCCGAACACATCACCACGAAGCAGACGATGAACGTCACGAAGTGGATGCCGAACGCCTTGTGCACGTAGAGGGCCGCACCGGCGGTCTGCGGGTACTTCGTCACGAGCTCGAGATACGAGAACGCCGTCACCAGCGCCACGGCGAACGCGATCAGGAACGGCAACCAGGCCGCACCGCCGACCTCGGCCGCGACCTGCCCGGTCAGGGCGTAGACGCCCGTGCCCAGGATGTCGCCGACGATGAAGAGCAACAGCAGCTTCGGGCCGATGGCCCGCTTCAGCTCGGTGGGACTCTCACCCGTGTCGGTCGTGGGCGGCTGGGCCTGGTTCGTGGGCGGCCGGTTCGCGGGCTGCTGGTTCGTCGTCGACATGCTGACCTCCGGGGCGCATCGGTGTGTCTCGGGCGTTCCGGTCATCCTGCTCCCGTCGTCGCGGCGACGGAAGAGGAGGCCGCACATCGTCACGGCCCCGAAACGTGCGAGGGCGTCCGCCCCACGGCGAGGAGGCGCGGGCCGGCACACGGGGACGCAGGCGGTTCCCGAGCCACGCGTCGTACCCTGAGCCCATGTCGGTCCGCCTGTCCCCACCCCAGTCGGCGACGCCCGGCCCCGCCCCGACGCCCGGGGCCCCCGACCCGATGACCCCCCGCACCGCCGGCCTGTGGGCCGCCCTCGCCGGCATCGTGTCGATGGCCGCGTTCCTCGCCGCCGCCGAGGTCGTCGCCCTCGTCACCGGACCCACCGGCAGCCCGCTCTTCGCCGTCGGCTCCGCCGTCATCGACCTCGCCCCGGCCGGCGTGAAGGACACCATGGTGTCGCTGTTCGACACCGGCGACAAGGTCGCCCTCTTCGTGCTGATGGGCGTGCTGCTCGTCGTCATCACCGGCGCGGCCGGCTACGGCGAGTACCGCCGCCAGCCGATCGGCAAGATCGCCTTCGTGGCGGGCGGGGCGCTCGCCGTGATCGCGGTCCTGACCCGCGCGGACGCCGGCCAGGTGGACGCCATCCCGAGCCTCGTCGGCACCTTCGCGGCCGTGCTGCTCGTCGACAAGCTCGCCTCGCGCCTGCGTCGGTGGGTCCGTTCGACGTCGCCCGGGTGGGCCGAGCAGACGCAGCCCGTCCCGCCGCTGCGCGGGCCCGGGCTCGAGCGCCGGTCGTTCCTGACCTACACGGTGGTGGCCGGCGTGGCCGCGGTCGTCGTCGGCACGGGGGCGCGCGTGGTGAACGCGGGCCGCGCGAACGCGGCGGCGCTGCAGCGTGCCCTGACGCTGCCGCGCGCGAGCGTGACCGAGGCCGCGGTGCCGGCCGGCGCCTCCTTGGACGTCGAGGGCATCACGCCCTACGTCACGCCCAACGCCGACTTCTACCGCATCGACACGGCCCTCCAGGTGCCGTCGATCGACCCGGCCGACTGGAGCCTGCGCATCCACGGCCTGGTCGACCGCGAGGTGTCGATCTCGTTCGACGAGCTGCTCGCCCTGCCGCTCGAGGAGCACATGGCGACCCTCAGCTGCGTCTCGAACGACGTCGGTGGAGACCTCATCGGCAACGCGCTCTGGCTCGGCTACCCGATCCGCTCGCTGCTCGAGCGGGCGGGCCCGAACGGCGGCGCCGACATGGTGCTGTCGCGCAGCGTCGACGGCTTCTCGGCCGGCACCCCGCTCGACGTGCTGCAGGACGAGGGCACCGACGCGCTGCTCGCGGTCGGCATGAACGGCCAGCCGCTGCCGCTCGAACACGGCTTCCCGGTGCGGATGGTCGTGCCCGGCCTGTTCGGCTACGTGTCGGCGACCAAGTGGGTTGTCGAGATGGAGGTCACGCGCTTCGCGGACGCCGAGGGCTACTGGACGCCGCGCGGCTGGGACGCCCTCGGGCCGGTCAAGCTCGAATCGCGCATCGACGTGCCCCGAGACGGGGGATCGGTGGACGCGGGGACGGTCTCCATCGCGGGCGTGGCCTGGCAGCCGCACACCGGGGTCGAGGCGGTCCAGGTGCGGATCGACGGCGGCTCGTGGCTCGACGCGACGCTGGCCGACTCGGTGTCGGCCGACACCTGGCGCCAGTGGGTCTACCGGTGGGACGCCGGGGCGGCCGGGTCGGGGTCGCACACCATCGACGTGCGGGCGCAGGGCGCGGACGGCACGTGGCAGCCCGAGGCGTACGTGCAGCCGGCTCCGAACGGTGCCGAGGGGTGGCACCGCGTGACCGTCGACGTCGCCTGACCCGGCGGACGAGGAGGCGCGGGTGCCAGGGTGGGAGGTCGCGGCCCCTCCGCCGCGCGGCCCGCTCCCGGCGCCGCCGCCCGATCGAAGGAACCACCATGCCCACCATCGTCCACCTCGAACTCCACGTCGACCCCGCCCGGCTCGACCTCGCCCACGAGATCGCCCGCGAGACCCTCGTCGCCACGCGTGCCTGGCCCGGCTGCGAGGGGCTCGAGGTGCTGATCGACGACGCCGACCCGTCCGTCATGATCGTCGTCGAGACCTGGGCGTCGTCGGCCGACCACGACGCCTACGTCGCCTGGCGGGCCACGCCCGAGGGTGCCAACCGTCTGCCCGAGGTGCTGCTCGCCCCGCCGACCACCCGCACCTTCGCCGAGACGGTGTCGCTGGCTTGAGGTCCCGCCGGGCCGGCCCGGCCCGGCCCAGCGCGGGTCAGGCGTCGAGCAGGCCGCGGATGTCGTCGGCGGTGAGTGCCGCGCTGAACACGGCGTCGTCGTCCATGACGGCGTCGAAGAGCTGCGACTTCTGCGCCTGGAGGGCCAGCACCTTCTCTTCGATGGTGTCGTTGGCGATCATCCGGTAGACCATGACGTTGTCCGTCTGGCCGATGCGGTGCGTGCGGTCGACGGCCTGGGCCTCGGTCGCCGGGTTCCACCACGGGTCGAGGATGAAGACGTAGTCGGCCTCGGTGAGGTTGAGCCCGAACCCGCCGGCCTTGAGGCTGATCAGGAACGCCGGGGCGTCGCCCGTCTTGAACCGGTCGATCACCTCGCCCCGACGCCGGGTCGACCCGTCGAGGTACTCGAAGGCGACCCCGCGTCGTTCGAGTCGCGCGGCGACCTTGTGCAGGAAGGTCGTGAACTGGCTGAAGATCAGGGCACGGTGCCCCTCGGCGACGACGTCCTCGAGTTCGTCGAGCAGCTGGTCGAGCTTCGCGGAGGGGATGTCGTCGTAGGCCTCGTCGACGAGCGACGCGTCGAGGGACAGCAGTCGCAGAAGGGTGAGCGACCGGAAGACGATGAACCGGTTGCGGTCGAGGTCGTCCATCAGGCCGAGCAGCTTCTGCCGTTCACGCTGCAGGAAGGCGTCGTAGAGGTCGCGGTGCGCGGGGTCGAGGTCGACGCGCAGCACCTGCTCTTGTTTGGCCGGCAGGTCGGAGGCGACCTGCTCTTTCGTGCGGCGCATCATCAACGGTCGGATGCGCTTGCGCAGCTTCTGCAGCAGGTCGGGTGCCTCACCCGTCGCGATCGGCTTGACGTAGTCGTCGGCGAACCGGACGCTGCTGCCGAGCAGACCGGGCGCCACGACGTGCAGCAGCGACCACAGGTCGGTGAGGCTGTTCTCGAGCGGCGTGCCGGTGATCGCGAGCTTGAACGGCACGTCGAGGTCGACCGCGCAACGGTGCGCCTGCGAGGCGCGGTTCTTGACGAACTGCGCCTCGTCGAGGATCAACCCCGCCCAGCCCTCAGCCTGGTACGCGGCGAAGTCGAGGCGGAACAGTGCGTACGAGGTCACGACGACGTCGGCGCCCTGCGCGAGGTCGTGCACCGACCCCCGCCCGCCCTTCGCCTGGGTGGCGGTCACGGCCCGGACGGTCAGCCCCGGGGTGAAACGTGCGGCCTCGGCCACCCAGTTGGATACCACCGAGGTCGGAGCGACGACGAGGAAGGGTGCGGACGGGTTGCTCGGACCGTCCGACACGGCGGCGTCTGGGGACGCGGCGGCGTCGCCGGCCCGGGCTCGTTCGGTCTCGCGCACGTGTGCGACGAGCGCGAGTGTCTGCAGCGTCTTGCCGAGCCCCATGTCGTCGGCCAGGACGCCACCGAGTCCCTGGTCGTGGAGGAAGGCGAGCCAGGCGAACCCCTCGTGCTGGTACGGGCGCAGGGTCGCGTCCACCGCGGCCGGCACGGGGATCGCCGTGGCGGCCTCGAGGCCGCCGGCGTCGGCGAGGGCCAGGAGCCCACCGACCGCCTGCTGCCACTCGGCGGCGGGGAAGGTCTCGTCGGCGAGTTCGTCGAGTTCGGACCAGAGACTCGCCTGGTAGCGGTTGATGCGCGGGGCGACCTGCCACTCGTCGAGCGCCGACGCCTCGTCGATCAGTCTCTTCAGCTCGTCGAAGGCGGGGTGGTCGAGGGAGAGGTAGGAGTGGTCGACGAGCAGCAGCTTCTTCCGCCCCTTCGCGAGGGCGGTGATGAGCGGTGTGAAGGGGACGGTCCGTCCCTCGACGGTCACCAGCACGCCGAGGTCGAACCAGTCGCGCTTGTCGGTCGGCATGGTCGTGATGGTCAGACGTGGCTCGTCGGTCAGCTCGCGGTAATCGGGTCGCGTGCCGACGAGGTCGACCTGCAGGTCGGTTCGCGCCTCGAGGGCGGGCAGCGTGCCGGTCGCGAACTCGGCTGCGGTCACCCCCTTCAGCACCTGATCGCGGGGGACGACGTCGAGCTCGCCCAGGTCGGGGACGGGGGAATGCGCCGTCAGCGGCCGCAGCGTGCCGTCGATCGTCCACCCCCACGTCAGGCGGATCGCCTGTCCCTTCTCGAAGGCGACCGTGAGCGTCAGCACGGGCGGCACGATCGTCGGGAACTCGATCGAGGCGTCCGAGCTGACGACGTCGACGCGCCGGCGAAGGGTCGGGTAGTAGTCGCGCAGGAACTCGTCGGAGTCGGCGGCCGGCACGACCACCTCGGGCGTGACGGTCAACAGCCGGCGTTGCTCGTCGTCGAGCGGAGCCGCGGTCGGCGCGAGGGTGAAGGTCAGCGCGGGTTCGTGGGCGACGCACCACACCCCGTGGTCGGCGATCACACCGGTCGACTCGGCACGACGAGCCACGCCGTCGACGGTGACCCCGGCGGTCAGCAGCATCGAGCCGTCGTCGCCGCGCACCGCGTCGACGGTGACCCGGGCCTCGTCACCGACGAGGACGTCGGTCGAGCGCTTGCCCGTCACGAGCGAGATGCCGAGGCGCTCGGCCTCGGCCAGCAGCGGCCAGAGCAGGGGGCTGCCGAAGTCGTCGACGAACAGCCAGTCGGCGTCGCCCGGCGTGTAGGTCGAGACGGCCGACCGGTGCAGGGCCGCGAACTGGCCGAACCAGGCGTGGTGCTCGGGCTCGATGGCGAGCCGGTTGAGCTGGTAGGGCAACGACGACCAGGTGAGGTTGCCCCGCACCCAGTTGCCCGTGCCGCTCAGGGTGACCGGCCGCACGCCGAGTCGCTGCACCGTCGGTCCGCCCTGACGCCGGGCGGAGGGCGCGACCGCGCGCCCTCGGGTCGAGTGGGCCCGGTCGCGCAGTTCGAACAGCAGACCCATGCGCGTCGTCCGGGCCGAGGAGGCGCGGGTCGGCTGCCCGATCGCCCCCACCGTCGACCGCCAGTCGGCCACGCCCGTGCCGGGTCGTGCAGCGCCCAGCGCGGTCACGCCCCCGGTCGTCAAGTCGTCGACGGTGGGTGTCGGAGCACTGCGATCGGCCACGGCCCGGGAGTTGCTCTGCAGCAGCGTCGCCGCGACGTGCTTGCAGTCGCCGCCGATCGGGCAGGTGCACCGGCTGCGGACCGGTCGGCTGTACTCGCCGCGGGTCGCCCGCAGGTCGACGACGACCTGGTACGGCGTCGACTCGGCGCCCTGGACGGTGCCCTCGAGGCGCTCGTCGGCCGGGTGCCATTCCGTGGTGAGCACGGCCGCGTCGCGGACGTACTCTTTGGCCCGGTTGAAGGCACGGGGCCCGACGAGCCGGATGACGTCGACGGCGTCGACCAGCGGCACGGCCGTCGAGTGGACTTCGTCGTCGTCGGCGTCACGAGTCGCGGTGCCGTCGCCGGCGACGAAGCCGCCGTGCACGTCGAACTCGTCGCCCAGGTCCATGTCGCCCATGATGTCAGCCGCCGCCGACACCTCGGGCTCCGTCCACAGGTGCCGGGAACGTCCACACGGGCCCATGGCCCGGCCCGTCGTCCCGTCCCCAGGGCCACGGTGCTCCACACCCCGGTCGGGTGGCTAGGTGTGCGGGCGGAGCGGTGCCACACTTGACCCGTGCGGTTCACGCCGCACCCCCGACGGCGCAGCAGGCGGTCCGCACCATCCCCGCTCACCCCTGTCGTGCCACCCCCGCATCGTTCCCGCCTCACCGGCATCGGGCCGTCGTCGCCCCGGTGTCGCTCACCCTGCCCCCACGCTCGAAGGGATCGGCACCCCGTGTCCTCCGCCACGCCCCGCGACGCCTCGCGACTCGCCCACCTCGACGCCCTGCTGTTCGACCTCGACGGCGTCCTGACGCCGACCGCCGAGGTCCACATGCGCGCGTGGTCTCGCCTCTTCGGCGAGTACTTCGCGGCGCACGACCTCGCGCCCTACACCGAGGCCGACTACTTCGAGCACGTCGACGGCCGCCCGCGGTACGACGGCGTACGTGCCATGCTCGCCGCCCGCGACGTGGTCCTGCCCGAGGGCTCGCCCGACGACGGCCCCGACACCGAGACCGTCTGCGGACTCGGCAACCGCAAGAACGCGGCCTTCGCCGCCGAGCTCGCCGAGAACGGCGTGACGCCGTACCCGGGGTCGGTGGCCTTCCTCGACCGGGCCATCGCCGAGGGAGTCCGCGTCGCCGTGGTCTCCAGCTCGCGCAACGCCGTGCCGGTGCTCGAGGCCGCGGGTCTCCGCGACCGGTTCGACGTGATCGTCGACGGTGTCGTGGCGGCGGCCGAGGGCATCACCGGCAAGCCGGCACCCGACACGTACCTCGAGGGCGCCCGCCGCCTCGGTCTCACCGCCGACGACTGCGTGGTCGTCGAAGACGCGCAGTCCGGTGTCGAAGCCGGTCGTCGTGGTGCCTTCGGCCTCGTCCTCGGGGTCGACCGCGGCACGGGCGCGCAGACCCTGCTCGACTTCGGCGCGGACCTCGTGGTCGACGACCTCGGAACGTTGGTCGAGGCGCTCGACCGAACCCGCGCCTCCTCGGCTCCGAACCCCGACCAGGCGACACCGGGCACCCCCTCGACCAGCACCAGCACCACCGGCACCACGGAGGCACAGTCGTGAACCACATCACGTCCGACCCGCTCGACCGCTCGCGGTTCCCCGTCGACGAATGGGCCTTCGTCGAGGACGAGTACATCCAGGGCGACGAGGGCCTCACCGAGACCGTGTTCGCGGTCGGCAACGGCTATCTCGGCATGCGCGGCAACCCCGACGAGGGTCGCGGCGGCCACTCGTTCGGCACCTTCGTCAACGGGTTCCACGAGACGTGGCCCATCCGGCACGCCGAAGAGGCCTTCGGGTTCGCCCGGGTCGGCCAGACGATCGTCAACGTGCCCGACGCGAAGGTGATCCGCCTCTACGTCGACGACGAGCCCTTCGTGCTGTTCGAGGCCGACATCCTGCGCCACACCCGGCGACTCGACTTCCGCGACGGCGTGCTCGTCCGCGAGATCGACTGGCGCACCCCCTCGGGCAAGCGCGTCCTCGTGACGAGTCGTCGCCTGGTCAGCTTCGAGGACCGCCACCTCGTCGTCATCGAGTACGAGGTCACGATGCTCGACTCGTCGGCGTCGCTGCTCATCTCGAGCCAGATCCTGAACCGCCAAGACCTGGGCGACCAGTACCACGCCGGCATGCGTGCCGCGGCCGAGGCCTTCGACCCGCGCAAGGCCGAGTCGTTCGAGGACCGCGTGCTGCAGCCCGTGCTCAAGCGCGACGGCGGCACGCGGGCCGTCCTCGGTTACCGCACGACGAACTCGGGCATGACGATCGCGGTCGGCGCCGACCACCGCATCGAGACCGACGCCGAGTGGGACCAGTCGTCGCAGATCGACGACGACATCGCCAAGCACGTCTACCGGGTCAAGGCCCAGGCCGGGCAGAAGGTCCGCCTGGTCAAGACGATCAGCTACCACACGAGCCGCGGCGTACCCCCGCGCGAGCTGGCCGACCGCTGCGACCGCACGCTCGACCGGGCCGGCGAGACGCCCACGTCCGAGATCTTCGCCCACCAGCGCTCCTGGCTCGACGACTTCTGGCAGCGCAGCGACGTGCAGGTGGCCGGTCAGCCCGAGATCCAGCAGGCCGTCCGGTGGAACCTCTTCCAGCTCGCCCAGGCCACCGCCCGCACCGACGGTCAGGGCGTCGCCGCCAAGGGCGTGACGGGGTCGGGCTACGGCGGCCACTACTTCTGGGACACCGAGATCTACGTCCTGCCGTTCCTGACGTACACGTCGCCGAACGTCGCCCGCAACGCCCTGCGCTTCCGCCTCGGCATGCTCGACGCCGCCCGCGACCGGGCCGTCGAGTTGAACCAGCGAGGCGCGCTGTTCCCGTGGCGCACCATCAACGGGCTCGAGTCGAGCGCCTACTACGCGGCCGGCACGGCGCAGTACCACATCGACGCCGACATCAGCCATGCGCTCAGCCAGTACGTCCAGGCGACGGGTGACGAGGACTTCCTGCAGAGGGGCGCCGTCGACATCCTCGTCGAGACCGCCCGCCTCTGGGCCGACCTCGGCTTCTGGCGCTCGAACGGCGACCAGCGGTTCCACATCGACGGCGTCACCGGGCCCGACGAGTACACGACCGTCGTCGACGACAACCTCTACACGAACGTCATGGCGCGGGCGAACCTTCGAGCGGCCGTCCGGGCGGTCACCCGCTTGAAGGACGACTCGCCGGTCGCGTTCGACCGCATGGTGGCCCGACTCGGCCTCGAGGAGCACGAGATCACCGGCTGGCAGCTCGCGGCCGAGGCGATGCACATCCCGTACGACGACCACCGGGGCATCCACCCGCAGGACGCCCAGTTCCTCGACAAAGAGCTCTGGGACCTCGAGGCCACCCCGGCGAACAAGCGTCCGCTGCTGTTGCACTACCACCCGCTGGTCATCTACCGCTTCCAGGTGCTGAAGCAGGCCGACGTCGTGCTCGCGCTGTACCTGCAGGGCGACGAGTTCACGCCCGAGCAGAAGCTGCGCAACTTCGAGTACTACGACGCGCTGACGACGGGCGACTCCACCCTGTCCGGCGTCGTGCAGTCGATCATCGCGGCCGAGGTGGGCCACCACCAGCTGTCGCAGCAGTACTTCCTGTCGTCGCTGTACGTCGACCTGGCCGACCTGCACAAGAACACGTCCGACGGCGTGCACGTCGCGTCGACCGGTGGCATCTGGAGCGCTCTCGTCAACGGCTACGGCGGCATGCGGGACTGGCTGGGTTCGATCACCTTCGACCCGCGCCTGCCGGCCGACTGGGACGAGCTCTCGTTCCGCGTCGCCGTCAAGGGCAGCCGCCTTCGGGTGGACCTCGCCCAGCACGAGATCGTCTTCACGATCGAGACGGGTGACACGGTGACGGTGTCCGTCCGCAGTGAAGAGGTCCAGGTGACCCCCGACGCCCCGGTGCGGGTCGCCCTCGACGGTCAGGGTCCGCGCATCACGACGCGCGTCCCCACGACGAGCGACCTGCGCGGCCTGATGCGGGCCGACGGCTCGGTCATCACGGCGTCGATCCCGACGATCAGCGTCGACCGCTACGACGAGGACGAAGCCGCGTCCTGACCGACGCGACGCCCGTCGCGCAAACGACCCGCGCCTCCCCGGCCCCGAGGGCTGAGGAGGCGCGGGTCGTCTGCGCGAGCGGGTCGCGTCAGTGCACGGGGACCGGCGCGTCGACGGCCGGCGAGGCCGAGGCGTCGATGTCGTCCGACTGTTGGACACGGCGACGGAACAGCAGGGCCGCGACCACCGCGCCGACGGCGAAGAACCCGGCTCCCCACCAGTACGCCGTGGCGTAGCCGGTGACGGCGGCCTCGGCCGCGACGGCTCCGGTCGCGGGCAGGTGGTCGGCGACGTAGTTCGCCGCGGCGGTCGCCGCCAGCGTGTTGAGTAGTGCCGTGCCGATCGACCCGCCGACCTGCTGGCTCGTGTTGACCATGGCCGAGGCGACGCCCGCGTGGCCGCGGTCGACGCCGAGCGTGGCGGTCTGGATCGACGCGGGCATGATCGAGCCCATGCCGAAACCGAGCACCATCAGGGCCGGCAGCACGTCGGCGGCGTACACGCTCTCGAGGTCGAGCCGGGTGAGCAGCAGCATGCCGATCACGCCGAGGGTCATGCCGAACGGCACCATGATCTTGGGCCCGAAGCGAGGCACGAAGAGGTTCGTCGACAGCTGGGCCGCGAGCACGAGCATCGCGATCATCGGCAGGAAGGCCAGGCCGGTCTTCGTCGGCGTGTAGCCGAGCGAGGTCTGCAGGTAGTACGTCACGAACAGGAAGATGCCGAACATGCCGGCGCCCGCGATCGTCACGGACGCGTAGGCGGCCCCACGGTTGCGGTCGAGCACGATGGACAGGGGTAGCAGGGGGTGCTCGGCGCGGCGCTGCCACGCGACGAACGAGGTCAGCAGCACGACGGCCGCCGCCAGGAAGCCCCAGGTCAGGGGCGAGTCCCAGCCCTGGGTCTCGGCGTTCGAGAAGCCGTAGACCAGCGAGAAGAGCGCACCCGAGACGAGCAGCGTGCCGGGCACGTCGAGCTTCGGGCGCGGGCCGGTGCGGGTGACGTGCGACACGAAGATCGCGGCCCCGACGATCGCGACGGCCGCGATGACGACGTTGATGTAGAGGTTCCAGCGCCACGACGCGTACTGGGTCAGGAACCCGCCGAGCAGCAGGCCGATGGCTCCGCCGGCACCGGCGATGGCGCCGAAGACGCCGAACGCCCGGGCGCGTTCCTTCGGGATGGTGAAGGTCGTGGTCAGCACGGCCAGGGCGGTCGGGGCGAGCAGCGCGCCGAACGCACCCTGCAGTGCGCGGGCGAAGACGAGCAACCCGAAGGAGCCGGCCGCTCCGCCGAGGGCCGAGGCCAGGGCGAAGCCGATGAGGCCGATGATGAACGTGCGCTTGCGGCCGATCAGGTCGCTGACGCGGCCGCCGACGAGCAGCAGGCTGCCGAAGGCGAGTGAGTAGGCGGTGATGATCCACTGCCGGTCGCCGTCCGAGAAGCCGAGGTCGGTCTGGGCGGCGGGCAGGGCGATGTTCACGACCGTCGAGTCGAGCACGACCATCAGCTGGGCGAGGGCGACGGTGGTGAGGGTCCACCAGCGGCGTGACGACGGCGGGGTGGGGGAGGACGAGGAGGCGCGGATCGCGCCGTCAGGGGAGGTGGAGGCCTGAGACATGAGCGCGAGCATATACGAGTCTCGCCAGTTTCGGATACAGGCAGTTTCGTAAACATCCGATGTAGAGTCACCCCCATGACCGACAGGGAAGGCGCGGCGACGACGCCCGCCGAGAGCGACCCCGCGACCCCCTCGCGACCGGGTCGCAAGCGCGACCACAGTCGCGACCCCGAGATCCTCCGCTGCACCATCGACGTGCTCGCCGAGACCGGCTTCGAGGGCATGACCATCGAGATGGTCGCCGCTCGTGCCAAGGCCGGCAAGGCCACGCTCTACCGCCGCTGGGCGTCCAAGGGCGAGCTCGTCGTCGACGCGGTGGCCTGCCTCAAGCAGGGCGCCGTCGACCTCGACGGCCTGCCCGACACGGGCACGCTGCGCGGTGACCTCGTGGCCATGATCAAGCCGCACAGCATCGACGACGCCGAGAAGAAGATGCGCGTCATGGCGGGCGTCGTCACGATGCTCTCGACGACGCCCGAGCTGGCCGAGGCCGTCGACGCCGCGATCGTCCAGCCCCGCGCCGAGGCCAACCGGCTGCTGCTGCGACGGGCCCTCGAGCGAGGCGAGATCGCGGCCGACACCGACATCGAAGCGCTCGCCCTCGTCACCCCGTCGATGGTGTCGTACCGCGTGCTCGTCCTGCGGAAGCCCGTCGACCGCGACTACCTCGTCGGGCTCATCGACGGTGTGTTGCTGCCCGCCGCGGGGGTGCGCCAGACCGCTCGGGTCTGACTTCGCGGCCGACCGGGCCCGCGCCTCCTCGGTCCTCCCCTCGGGTTCCGTTCATGTGAAATCCTCATGAAGAGGCGGGCAGAACCGGGTCACGCCCGTACTGTGCAGGCATGAGCGCAGAGCTGACGCTGGGGGCAGAAGAAGAGCTGCACCTGATCGACCTCGAGACGAAGCGTCTGTCGGCCCGTGCACCGCACCTCCTGACGCGGCTGCCCGCCGACCGCTACGGGGCGGAGTTGCAGCGCACCACGATCGAGACCAACGTGCCCGTCGTGACCACGCTCGACGACCTGCGGCGCGAGATCCTGACCCTCCGTCGCGACCTGGTCGAGGTGACCACCGTCGAGGGGCTCGCCATCGGCGCCGTGGGCACGGCCCCGCGCAGCGAGTTCGCCGACTTCGAACTGACGACGACCGGACGCTACGGACGCATGCACGAGCAGTACCGCCTGCTCGTCGACGAGCAGCTGATCTGCGGCCTGCAGATCCACGTGGGGGTGGCCGACCGCGATCTCGCCGTGCAGATCGCCGGGCGGATCGCCCCCGTGCTGCCGGCCCTGCTCGCCCTGAGCGCCAGCTCGCCCTACTGGAACGGACAGGACACCGGCTACGCAAGCATCCGCTCGCTCATCTGGCAGCGGTGGCCGAGCGCCGGGGCGACCGGGCCGATGGCCGACGCCGCCGAGTACGACCGGCTGCTCGCCGACCTGATCGGATCGGGCGTCATCGCCGACAGCGGCATGGCCTACTTCGACGTCCGTCCGTCTAGTCACGCGCCCACCCTGGAGCTGCGCATCTGTGACGCCTGCCCGCTGGTCGACGACGCGGTGCTGATCGCCGGTCTCTACCGCGCCGCGGTGCGTCGGGCCGAGACGGACGTCGAGGCCGGTCGCCCCGCCGAGCACCGGGCGGCCCCGCTGCACCGCGCCGCGATGTGGCAGGCGGCGCGCAGCGGGCTCGGTGGTGAGCTGCTCGACCTCGAGCAGCACCCGTCTCGGCTGCCCGCAGCCGAGGCCGTCCGGCAGCTCGTGACACGGTTGCGCCCGCAGCTCGAGGAGTTCGGCGACTGGCAGACCGTGAGCGATCTCGCCGAGGCCACGCTCGCCCGCGGCAACTCGGCCGACCGGCAGCGCGCCGCCTTCGCCGAGCGGGGACGGCTCGACGACGTGGTCGACCTGGTCGTCCGCGAGACGCACGGCCCCGCCGCCGGGCTCGACGCCCCGGCGCCGACCCTCGTCGGGTACCGGTTCCGCGCCGGCGACGAGGCGATCGGTCCGGGGCTGCACCCACGCCCGGCCTACCGTGACGTCGCCGGGTTCTTCCAGGAGCTCGGTGCGACCGAGGCGCACGCCCGAGCCGTCGCACGCGACGCCTGGTGCGAGCGGGCCGGTCTCGGATTCGGCGTGGGCGGCGACCACCGCGCGTTCCACTGCGACCTCGTGCCCCGCATCGTCACGCGGCACGAGTGGAGCCGGCTCGAGGCCGGTCTGACGCAGCGGGCCCGGGCGATCGAGGCGTTCCTCCGCGACGCCTACGGTGAGCGTCGGGTCGTGGCGGACGGCGTGCTGTCGCACGAGCAGGTCGTCGGGGCGGCGGGCTGGCGGGACGAGGCCGCCCGGCTGCCCGCGGACGCCGTGCGGGCCGCGGTGCAGGGATTCGACCTGGTGCGCGACGAGCTGGGTGGTTGGCGGGTGCTCGAGGACAACGTCCGGGCGCCGAGCGGGGCCGCGTTCTCGATCGCGGTGCGACGCCTGCTCGACGAGGTGGTGCCGGACGCTCCGCGGCCGGCGGGACTGCTCGACCCGACGAGCGTGTTCGCGGTGCTGCGGGCGACGCTGCTGGCGCACGCCGCGCCTCCTCGGGGTGGCGGCGATCCGGTCGGCGCGGTCCTCAGCGAGGGCCCCACGAGCCCGGCCTGGTACGAGCACCGCACCCTCGCCGAGGGCGCGGGGCTGCTGCTGCTGCAGGCCGACGACGTCGAGGTGCAGGAGGCGCGGGTCGTCGACCGCAGGACCGGCACCGTCGTCGATGCCCTCTACCTGCGCCTCGACCGCGAGCTCGTCGACGTGCACGCGCCGCACGACCCGTTGCTCGGCGAGCACCTCATGGACGTGGCGGCGGCGGGCGGTGTCGTGCTGGCCAACGCCCCCGGCAACGGGCTCGCCGACGACAAGGCGATGTACTGCGCCGTGCCCGACCTCATCTGGTACTACCTGGGGGAGCGTCCGCTGCTCGAGTCGGTCCCGACCTACCGGACCGGCGACCCGGCCGAGCGGATCGCGGTGCTCGACCGGGTGGGCGAGCTCGTCACGAAGCCGGTCGACGGCGAGGGTGGTCGGGGCGTCCTGATCGGGCCCTCGGCGAGCGCGGCGGTCGTGGCCGAGCGTCGGGCCGACATCGCCCGTGATCCGTCCGGCTGGGTCGCCCAGGAGGTCGTGAGGCTGTCGTCGCACCCGACCCTGACCTCGACAGGGCTGCAGCCTCGGCACGTCGACCTGCGCTGTTTCGTCTACCTCACCGGCACCGGGGCGGGCGAGAGCGTGCTGGCCGACCTGGGGCTCACCCGCGTGGCGCCCGAGGGCAGCATGATCGTCAACTCGTCACAGGGCGGGGGCGCGAAGGACACCTGGATCGTCGGCGGCTGAGTCGCCGGGGAGACGTCGGAAGACGTCGGAAGACGTCAAAAGGCGTCGGGAGGCGCGGTGTCGGCCCGTGCCCCGGCACCGGTCAGAAGGGTCCGGCGGCCTTCGCGATCGCGTCGAACAGGGCGGTGGTGTCGTCGTCGCGGCGCTTGACCGACGTGCCGATCGTGCCGCCGGGGGAGTGGACCTCGGCCGAGACCCGGGTGCCCTTCTCGGACGCGGTGAAGTCGAGGCGGACGGTATCCGCGCCACCCGCCGAGGCCGACCGGCGCAGCAGCGTGGCCCCCGTCTCGTCGGAGTCGCCCAGCGAGAACGTCGGACTCGCCTGCAGGGCCCGACGCACGAGACCGGGCAGCATCGCCACCGGCAGCTTGAGGTCGAGCGTCGCCCGGGTCACCTCGGGGTCGCCTCGGACGATCTGGGGTCCACGCGTGTCGGCCATGGTCGGAGCGTAATGCCGACGGGCGGCTCCGTCGATCACCCTGGGCGGTGGGCCATGAGGATCTCTCGGTCGACTTCGCCGTTCCCCTACGCTGGGCCCATGAGTGAACAGACCCCTCTGCCTGACTCGGGCCGAGTCCCCCTGCCCCCGCCGCCGTCAGACGACGAGATGCGGGCGACGAGTGAACGGATCGACGAGCTGACCCGGGTGTCCGAACTGCGGGGCATCGACGACACCGATGCCCAGGCCGACCTCTGGGACGCGCTCTTCGCCCTCGACCGCTGGTGGTTCATCGCGCGTGGTGAACTGCCCGACGTGCAGCCCCTGGTGGTCGACGTCGACGGACGTCTGATGGTCCTGGCCTTCACCTCGCCCGAGCGGGCGCGACAGCACGGCCTCGCGCGAGGACTGTCGGAGGATGAGGCGGGCCGGCTCCTCGCGCTGCCGTCGAGCGGCTTCGTCGACGATGCCGTCGCGCGTGAGCGCGCCGGCGTGTTCGGCGTGCTCTTCGACGTCGAGGGGAAGGGGCCCTACGCACCCCTGGGCGCACTCGACGCGATGCGAAGGTTCGGCCTGGATCGGCAGGCGCGGCGCTCGGCGGACGCCTCGGCATCGCCGCCGCCGGCGGCAGCCACGCCAGCGGCGACGGCATCGCCGGCAGCGCCGCCCGCCCCGATCCCGATCCCGGCCCCGTCGCCGGTCGGCCCGGACCGCTTCGCCCCGCCGACGGACGCACCGGTGCTCGTGGTCGCCCACGACGGTCGGCGGCTCCGGCGTCAGCTCGTCGGTACCGGGATCGGCGTCCTCCTCGCCCTCGCCCTGTTGGCCGCCCTCGTGACGTGGGCGATCACCAGCACGGCGCTCCTCTGGATCGTGGTCGCCCTCTGGCTCCTGCCGACGCTGTTGCCGATCGCGACGTTCTCCGAGTACGTCGGGGCCGCGCGTCGGCGGGGACGGCCGTCCCTGTCGGTCCACGCGTCCGCCGTCGTCATCGACGGCAGCGTCGTCGTGCCGTGGGACTCGGTCACCCGGGTGAGCTGGGTCGACGGGCCGGCCGGCAACCTCGCCGGTGCGGCCGGTCGGCCGATGAAACGTCTCTCGATCATCGCCCGCCTGTTCGCGATCGGTGACGGGAAACGGCTCGTCAACTTCCACCTGCGCGACCACGACGAGGTGCGCCGTCACGCCGGCAGCGAGGGGACGACCCGCCTGGTCGATCCGACCCGCGCGACGCCGTCGCTGCCGGCGGACGCCGCGCACGCCTACGTCGTCCTCACCGACGCCCTCGGGTCGACCGACTTCGCCGCCATGACCGTGGTGCTGCACCGCCTGGTCGAGGCCCGTGGGCTCGGCTGGTCCCGCGCGGCCGAGTAGGCCGCAGACCCTCGGGGAGTGCGGGTGGGGTCGCGTCGGGCACCGCCTGCGCTCCCGGACCACACCCGGCCGGCCGCCCTACGCTGGGGCGATGCCGAGCTCCGACCCGTCCGACCCCCGCCGCCCGTCGAGCCCTCGCGGCTCGTCCGGCACCGCCACGCTCACCTGGGGCGTCGTGCTGCTCGCGATCGCCGTGGTCGGGTCGCCGATCGGTGCGTCGGTGCTGCTCGTCGGACTCGTGGCGCCCGGCCGGCAGTCGTCCGTGGACGTCGTGGTCGCCCTGGCCGTGGTCGCCGTCCTCGTCGCCGGCGGCGTCGTGCTCGTGCGGATCGGGGTGGGTCAGCGCCGTCGAGCCCGACTCGCGAAGGTCGTCGACCGGGCCGCCCCGCCGGCGGGACCGATGCCGTCGACGCGCCCCGCGCCTCCTCGGGTCGCTCCCGGCAGCGCGGCACCGGTCGTCATGCCGCCTCCTGCGGTCGACGCGACGCCGGTGCGGACCACGGCCGTCGTGGTCGACGACCCGGTCGCCCTCTGGCGCTCGGCGTTCCGGCTCGAGGCCTGGTGGTTCGTCGACCGCGGCCCGGCCGGGGCCTCGAAGCCCTTCGCCGTCGTCGACGAGGGCACCCCGACCCTGCTCGCCTTCACCTCGCCCGAACGCGCCCGGGACGCCGCCCTCGCCCGCGGCCTCGACGCGTCGGCCGCCGACCGGCTGGTCTGGCGTGCGCCCGCCGACTTCGTGACGGACGTCGGCACCTACACGCGTGCCGGGTTGAGGCGGCTCGCGCTCGACCCCGACCAGCACGGGGCGTCCGGCACCCTCGCGGCACTGCCCGAGATCGCGCGGCTCGTCCGGCGCTGAGCTCCGGGCGCCCGCCGAGCATCACCGGGCATCCGGCCCAGTCAGTTCCAGCGGTAGCCGTGCTCGGGTCGGCCGGGGCTGCCGTACCGGGGTTCGCGGGTCGCCGCCCCCGTGTCGGCGAGGTGCTCGAGGTACCGGCGTGCGGTCACCCGCGACACCCCGGCGACGTCGGCCACCTCTCCCGCCGACGGTGACCCGCCTCGACGCAGCACCGCCACGACCTGCTCGAGCGTGCCCGGCGCGAGGCCCTTGGCGAGCGTCGGCGCGGGCGCCCGTCGCAGGGTGGCGAACCCCGAGTCGACGTCCGACTGGGTCACCTGCCCCTGCCCGGCGGCGAGCGACTCGCGGAACGACCGGTAGGCCCCGAGCCGGTCGGCGAAGGTCGCGAAGGTGAACGGCTTGATCAGGTACTGGACGATGCCGAGCGACACCGCCGTCCGCACGACGGCGGCGTCGCGCACGGCCGTGATCGCGATGACGTCCACGGTCGAGCCCGCCGCGCGCAGGGCCCGGCAGAGCTGCAGGCCGTGCGTGTCGGGCAGGTTCATGTCGAGCAGCACGAGGTCGAGGCCTGCTCCGTCGGGCCCGCCGGCCGTGCGGACCGCGTCGAGGGTTTCGCGTCCGTCGCGGGCGCGGCCCACCACCTCGAAACCGTCCAGCCGCTCGAGGTAGGCGACGTGCGCCTCCGCGGTCAGGGGCTCGTCCTCGACGACGAGCACGCGCACCCGGTCGCCGGACGAGGAGGCGCGGGTCACGACCGCACCCCGCCCCGACGTCGGGCGGTGGCGTCGGCGTCGTCCGGCCGTCGGTCGGGCAGCAGCACCGAGAAGGTGGTCCCGTCGGATCCCGTGGCGACGTCGAGCCGACCCCCGACCCGACCCACGGCCTGACGCACGAGCGCGAGGCCGATGCCGCGCCCGCCCGGCGCCGCCGGCTTCGTGCTGAACCCGCGGCGGAAGGCGAGCTCGACGTCGTCCAGCCCCGGACCGTCGTCCTCGACGTCGAGCTGGACGCCGCCCTCGATCCGGGCGACGGTCACCTCGACCCGCGGCGGCCGGGCCGGTCGGCCGGCGGGGTCGAGAGCGTCGGCGGCGAGCGTCGGCGCCACCGCGTCGAAGGCGTTGTCCATCAGGTTGCCCAGGATCGTGACGAGGTCCCCGGGCTCGACGTCGATCGTCCCGAGGTCGGGCTCGACGTCGACACGCAGCTCGATCGACCGTTCGCGGGCCTGCGCCGCCTTGCCGAGCAGCAGGGCGGCGAGCGTCGGCTCGTCGATCGAGGCCACGACCCGGTCGGCGAGCCGCTGGCCGAGGTCGAGCTCGTCGGCCGCGAACCGGAGGGCCTCGTCACCGCGCCCGAGCTCGATCAACGAGACGATGGTGTGCAACCGGTTCGAGAACTCGTGGGTCTGCGACCGCAGCGCGTCCGAGAGGGTGCGCATGGTCTCGACCTCGCCCGTGAGGTGGGTGAGCTCGGTGTGGTCGCGCAGGGTCGTCACCGTCCCGAGCGTGCGGCGGGAGCGCGGGCGGGCCGCGCCGGTCACCGACGCCGCGCCTCCTGCCGGTACCGCGCCTGCCCGACCGGTCGCGGGCGTCGGGCGGGGCGGGCCGTCGGTGGGCTCGGTGAGCTCCTGGTTGACCACGAGCACGCGGTCGTCGGTCACGTGCACCTCGTCGGAGGCGCGGCGTCCGGAGGCGAGCAGCTCGCGCAGCGAGGCGGGCAGTCGCAGCTCGGACAGCGGCACGGGCGCCGCGATGCCTCCCGGGGGCAGGTCGAGCAGTTCGGCCGCCTGGTCGTTGTAGAGCGTCAGCCGGCCACGGTCGTCGACGAGCACGAGCCCCTCACGCACCGAGTGCAGCACCCCTTCGTAGTAGGAGAACATCCGCGCGAGTTCTTCGGGGCCGCGACCCCAGGTCACCCGCCGCAGGTAGCGGCTGAGCAGCCACGAGACGACGCCACCGAGCAGCACGGTCGCCCCGGCGGCGGCGAACACGAGCGGCAGCCGCTCGCCGACCGACTGCGTGATGGTGTCGACCGTGACCCCGGCCGAGACGAGGGCGACGACCTCGCCGTCGCTCTCGATCGGCACCACCGCGCGCACCGAGGGGCCGAGGGTGCCGGCGTACGTCTCGGTGAACGAGTCCCCGCGCAGGGCCGGCGCGATCGTGCCGACGAACGGTCGGCCGATCTCGTCGGGGTCGGGGTGCGTCAGACGGGTGCGATCGGGTCGCATGATCGTGACGAAGTCGGTCGACGTGTCGCTCATCAGGGCCACGGCGTAGGGCTGCAGGCGGGCGCTCGGGTCGGACGTCCCGAGGGCGTCGACGACGTACGGGTTGTCGGCGATCGAGGTGGCGAGGGCCAGGCAGGCCCGCGCGGCCGAGCGGTCGGCGTCGTCGCGGGCCGAACGGACCGTCCACGCCGTCGCGAGCACGGTCACGGCGACGACGAAGACCACGAGCAGGGCGAAGAGCCGGGTGGCGATGCTCCACCGGGTGGGATCGACGGTCATCTCGGGCGGGCTCCTCGCTGCGCTGCGGCCGGGCTCCATCATGACGCACGACCGGCGCGACCAGTATGACCACAACGTCGACGCCCACCCGGCGACCGACCAGAGTCACGGCAACGAACCCCGCACGACCGTCGACGACGACGCCGCCGGTCACGAGCTCGAGGAAGACCCCCATGGCAAAGACGCACAAGGGCCCGCAGACCCCCACCCCCGGCGGAACGACGACGGCGGGCGGCGTCCGCGCCCGACGTCGGATCGACCGCTCGCACTGGCTCTACATCGCGGTGATCGTGGCCGTCGCGGCCGGCATCGTCGTCGGCCTCACAGCCCCCGAGGTCGCGGTGCAGCTCAAGCCGATCGGCACCGCCTTCGTGTCGCTGATCTCGATGATGATCGCGCCGGTGATCTTCTGCACCATCGTGCTCGGCGTCGGCTCGATCGCCAAGGCGGCGACCGTCGGCAAGGTCGGCGGGCTCGCGCTCGGCTACTTCATCGCGATGTCGACCTTCGCCCTGGCGATCGGCCTCGTGGTCGGCAACCTGATCCACCCGGGCGAGGGCCTGATGATCGGCTCGACCGGATACGAGGCGCCCGCCACCGAGGAGGCCGGTGGCACGGCAGGGTTCCTGCTCGGCATCATCCCCGAGACGCTCGTGTCGTCGCTCACCAGCGGCTCCATCCTGCAGACGCTGTTCGTGGCGTTGCTCGTCGGCTTCGCCTTGCAGCGCATGGGCGATCGCGGCACGACGATCCTCGAGGGCGTCCGCAACCTTCAGGTGCTGGTGTTCCGCATCCTCGCGATGATCATGTGGGTCGCCCCGATCGGTGCCTTCGGCGCCATCGCCGCGGTCGTCGGCGAAACGGGGGTCGCCGCCATCGTGGCGCTCGGCACCCTGATGGTCGCGTTCTACATCACCTGCATCCTGTTCGTCGCCGTCGTGCTCGGGACGATCCTCAAGCTCGCCACGGGCGTCAACATCTTCCGGGTGATGAAGTACCTCGGACGCGAGTACCTGCTGATCGTCTCGACGTCGTCGAGCGAGGTCGCTCTGCCCCGCCTCATCGCCAAGATGGAGCACCTCGGCGTCTCGAAGCCGGTCGTCGGCATCACCGTGCCCACCGGCTACTCGTTCAACCTCGACGGCACCGCGATCTACCTGACCATGGCGTCGCTGTTCATCGCCAACGCCATGGGCACGCCGCTCAACGTCGGCGAACAGGTCTCGCTGCTGCTCTTCATGATGATCGCGTCGAAGGGTGCCGCCGGCGTCACCGGCGCCGGCATCGCCACCTTGGCCGGCGGTCTGCAGGCACACCGCCCCGACCTGGTCGACGGCGTCGGTGTGATCGTCGGCATCGACCGGTTCATGTCCGAGGCGCGCGCCCTGACCAACTTCACCGGCAACGCCGTCGCGACGATCCTCGTCGGCACCTGGACCAAGCAGATCGACAAGGACCGTGTCGAGACCGTGCTGTCGGGTCGCGCGCCCTTCGACGAGGCGACCATGAACGCGGACGGGCACGGCGCCTCCTCGGCCTCGGCCTCGGACTCGGCCTCGGACTCGGCCGACCCGGCCGACCCGGCCGACCGGGCCGGCGCGCGCCTGCTCGACGGCCGCACGGGTGGGCTGGGCTCGCTCGAGGGCACCTCGCCCGACCGCATCTCGACCGGTTCGCTGCACGCCATGGTCGGCACCGACGGTCGCCGGGCCGACGAGCACCTCGCCGACGCCCCCGCGGGTGACGCGCGCCCCGACGACGAGCCCCGCCGGCGGTAGTCCGCCGGCCCGAGACCCCAGGAAGTCACCGAGACCCCCGTGCGCGCGCGGGGGTCTCGGTGACTTCCTGGGGTCTCGCCGTGCCTGGGCGATGCAGCGTGCAACATCCGTGTCGGAGGCGTACCGTCGCACCCGATGTGCGGTCACGCCCCGCGGTCAGAGCCGACCGACCGGGCCCCGCAGGACGGAGCCACCATGCTCGCCGGACGCCTCGACGTCACCACCCGCCACTTCTCGGTCACCGAGGTCCCCACCCCCGACGCCGGCCCGGGGCAGGTGCGCATCGCCGTCGCCGCCGCCGGCGTGTGCCTCAGCGACGTGCACCTGATCCAGGGTTCGCTCACGCCGTTGAACCTGCCCGGCGACACCGTCACCCTCGGCCACGAGGTCGCGGGCACCGTCGACCAGGTGGGCGAGGGTGTCACGCACGTCGCCGTCGGCGACCGCGTGCTGCTGCAGGCCGGAGAAGAGCGCGACGGGCAGGTCTTCACCCGCGGCGTCGACTACGACGGCGGCTGGGCCGAGTTCGCTGTGGCCCGCGCCGACACGGTCGTGCCGATCCCCGACTCCCTGCCGTTCGAGCAGGCCTGCTTCATCCCCGACGCCGTGTCGACACCGTGGGCGGCGCTCACCACGACGGCCGACACTCGGCCCGGCACGGCGGTCGGCGTCTGGGGCATCGGCGGCCTCGGCGCCCACGCCGTGCAGCTGCTCGCCCTGCTCGGGGCCGCGCCGATCATCGCCGTCGACCCCCTGCCCGGTGCGCGGGACCGGGCCCTCGACTTCGGCGCCGACCTCGCGCTCGACCCCGCCGACCCGGACTTCGCGACGGCGCTCGGCCGCGCGACCGGTGGCCGGGGCCTCGCCCGGGCCTTCGACTTCGCCGGCGTGCCCGCCGTGCGGGAGCAGGCCATCGCCTGTCTCGGGTACCGCGGACGCCTGACGCTGGTCGGTCTGTCGGACAAACCGATCACGATCACCGACGGCACGAAGTTCAGCTTCCTGCAGCAGCAGGTCCTCGGCCACTACGGCTCCGAGCCCGCCGACGTCACCACGCTCGTCGCCCTGGCGGCCCGGGGGAGGCTCGACTTCTCGAAGTCGGTCAGCGCGACCGTGCCGCTGATCGAGGCCGAGCGGGCGGTCCAGATGCTCGAGCGCAAGGAAGGCGACCCGATCCGGATCGTGCTGGTCCCGTGAGCGACGCGACCCGCGCCTCCTCGGCTCCGAACGACGGCGACGATCGCCCCGCCGAGCACGTCGACCTGCTCGTCGTCGGGGCCGGTCTCTCCGGAGTCGGGGTGGCGGCGCAGTTGCACCGGGACTTCCCCGGACGCAGTCTGGCCGTCGTCGAGGCGCGCGACGCGGTCGGGGGCACCTGGGACTTGTTCCGGTACCCGGGCGTGCGTTCGGACAGCGACATGTTCACCCTCGGCTACGGGTTCCGCCCCTGGCGGGACGCTCGCGCGATCGCGCCGGGCGCCGCGATCCGGGATTACGTCCGCGACACGGCCGACGAGACGGGCATCGCCGAGCTGATCCGGTTCGGGCACCGGGTCGTCGCCGCCGACTGGTCGTCGGCCGACGCCCGATGGACCCTGACGATCGAGGTCGGGAGCACGGCCGGGCCGGGCGGGTCGCCCGCCGCCGCCGACGCGTTGAGCGAAGGAGGCGCGGGTGCCGCCCCGGCGTCCCGTCGCGTCACGATCACGTGCTCGTTCTTGTTCGTGTGCTCCGGCTACTACCGCTACGACGAGGGCTGGTCGCCCGCGTTCCCGGGGCAGGAGTCGTTCGCCGGTCGCGTCGTGCACCCCCAGCACTGGCCCGAGGACCTCGACGTCGCCGGGAAGCGCGTCGTCGTCATCGGATCGGGAGCGACGGCGGTGACGCTGGTGCCCGCCCTCGCCGAGAGTGCCGAGCAGGTGGCGATGCTGCAGCGGTCGCCGACCTACGTGCTCTCGCTTCCCTCGCGTCGGAAGGAGCCCCGGGCCTGGCGTCGGCTGCTGCCGCAGGGCGTCGACGACCGGCTGATCCGGTGGCGCAGCATCGGCATGGCTCTGCTCAGCTTCCAGACGAGTCGACGGTCGCCCGAGAAGATGAAGGCGTTCCTTCGGGCCCAGGTGGCCCGGCGCCTGCCGGACGACTTCGACGTCGACCGGCACTTCCAGCCGAGCTACGACCCGTGGGACCAGCGCCTCTGCATCACCCCGGACGGGGCCCTGTTCCGGGCGCTGCGCTCGGGGTCGGCGTCGATCGTGACCGACGACATCGACTCGTTCACGCCCGGCGGCGTCCGGGTCGCGGGTCGCGACGGCCAGCGGGCTCACGAGGTGCCCGCGGACGTCGTCGTCACGGCCACCGGGCTCAACCTGCTGTTGTTCGGCGGCATGCGGTTGTCCGTCGACGGGGTCGAGGTCGATCCGGCGACGCGGCTGACCTACAAGGGATTCATGCTGTCGGGGGTGCCGAACCTCGCGTTCGCGATCGGCTACACGAACGCGTCGTGGACGTTGAAGATCGACCTCGTCGTGCACTACGTCGCCCGTCTGCTCCGTCACGCCGATCGCCACGGGTTCCGATCCGTCGTGCCGATCGCGCCGGAGCGGCCGGGGCCGACGAGCCCGCTGATCGACCTGACGAGCGGGTACGTGTCACGAGGGGTGCACCTGATGCCCCGACAAGGGTCGCGGTCACCCTGGCGGATGCACCAGAACTACCCGCGCGACGTCTGGCTGATGCGACACAGCACCCTGACCCGTGACGGCATGCAGTTCGGCCGGTGATGCTCGTCGACGGCTGAGCGGCCCGCGGCGTCGCCCCGGCGTCGTGCCCGGTGTCGTGCCCGTCGTCGCCTGCGGCCCGGGGGCCTCGGACGAGGACGGCGGACTCAGCCGACCACCGCGAGGGCGAAGGGCAGGACGGCGGGGGCACCGGCGCGGCGCAGCTCCCGCCCGGCCACCGTGAGCGTCCAGCGGCTGTCGACCAGGTCGTCGACGAGCAGCACCGGCCCGGTCACCTCGGCGAGGGCCGTGCCCAGTTCGGGGCCGATCTCGAACGACTGCCAGACGTCGGCCAATCGGTAGACGCTGTTGCCGCCCTGGCCTCGACCGGCCGAGGGGCGGGCGCTGCCGAGCGTGCCGAGCAGCGGCAGCCGCCCAACGGTGCTGATCGCCTCGGCGAGCGAACCGACGAGCTGCGGCCGTGACGTCGACGGCATCGCCACGACGCCCACGGGCCGTTCGGCCCACGGCCACTCCTTCAGGACACGGACGACCCCGTCGAGCAGGTGCTTCGACAGCGGAGCGTCGGGGGCGTTCGCCGCGAAGACCTCGCGCAGCGTGTTGCCCCAGCCGAGGTCGGTCAGTCGGGCGAGCGCACGACCCGGCTCGACCCGTTCGCCGTCGGGGATCTTGCCCTTGACGGCCACCCCGGCCCGGTCGGCCCCCGTGGGCCACTGAGCCCGGGGGTCGATCTCGACGCCGACCCGGTCGAGCGTGCTCGCGGCCGAGGTGGCCGCCTCGCCGGCGATGTCGGTCGGGTACCAGGTGCCCGCGCAGACGTCGCACCGCCCGCAGGGTTCGGCGGCCGGGTCGTCGAGGTCGACCTGCAGCATCTGCATGCGGCAGGTCTCGCCGCGTTCGAACGCGAGCATGGACTCTTGCTCGGCCACCCGGGCGGCGGCGATGCGGTCGTAGCGTTCAGCGTCGTAGACCCAGGGCTCGCCCGTGCTGACCCAGCCGCCCTGCACCCGGCGGACGGCGCCGTCGACGTCGAGCACCTTGAGCATGAGTTCGAGCGGTGTGCGTTTGACGTCGACCCGCGCCTCGAGGGCGGGCGTCGAGAGTGGCGTCTCGCTCAGCTCGGCCAGCACGGCCGCCGCCCGTGCCTCGGACGGCATCGAGGCCGTGGCGAAGTACTGCCAGATCTCGGCGTCCTCGGTGCCGGGCAGCAGCAGGACGTCGGCGTTGTCGGTCGCGCGACCCGCACGCCCGATCTGCTGGTAGTACGCGACCGGCGACGACGGCGCGCCGAGGTGGATCACGAAGCCGAGGTCGGGCTTGTCGAAGCCCATGCCGAGGGCGCTCGTCGCGACCAGGGCCTTGAGGTCGTTGCCCTTGAGGCGCTGTTCGAGCTGTTCGCGTTCTTCGGGGTCGGTACGTCCCGAGTACGACCGCACGTCGTGCCCGGCCTCGCGCAGCAGGCGGGCGGTGTCGTCGGCTGCCGAGATGGTGAGCGTGTAGATGATGCCGCTGCCGGGCAGGTCGGCGAGGTGGCTGAGCAGCCAGCCGAGGCGGTCGCGCGACGTCGGCAGCTGCAGGACCCCGAGACGCAGGGAGGCGCGCGCCAGTGATCCGCGGATGGTCAGGACCTCGTCGCCCGGCCCCACGGCGAGTTGCTCGGCGACGTCGGCCACGACGCGGGCGTTGGCCGTGGCGGTCGTGGCGAGGACGGGCACGCCCGCGGGCAGGGTGCGGATGAGGTCGGCGAGGCGACGGTAGTCGGGTCGGAAGTCGTGGCCCCAGTCCGAGATGCAGTGCGCCTCGTCGACGACGAGCATGCCGAGCCGGGCGATGAGGACGGGCAGCTGCTCGTCGCGGAACCGCGGGTTGTTGAGTCGCTCGGGGGAGACGAGCAGAACGTCGATCTCGTCGTCGACGAGCTGCTGCTGGACGTCGGACCACTCGTGGGCGTTCGCCGAGTTGACCGCGACGGCCCGCACCCCGGCCCGGGCGGCGGCGGCCACCTGGTCGCGCATCAGGGCGAGCAGGGGCGACACGAGCAGGGTCGGGCCGGTGCCGCGTCGGCGCAGCAGCAGGGTGGCGATGAAGTACACCGCGGACTTGCCCCACCCGGTGCGCTGCACGACGAGGGCCCGACGGCGATCGGCGACGAGGGCCCGGATGGCCTCGAGCTGCCCGTCGTGGAAGACGGCGTCGTCGCGCCCCGTGAGCGCGCGCAACAGTTCGAGGGCCTCGGCGTCGATGTCGGTCGCGGTGCTCGTCGGTGTCATGGGCCCATGGTCGCAGAGCCCACCGTCACCCGCTTGACGGACGGAGGGCGCGACCACCCGTCACCGGGTGGTCGCGCCCTGGGGACGAGACGAGGAGGGCGGGTCAGCCCGCCGAGGAGTCCGAGCCCGGCTCGGCCGGGGGAGTCGCACGCTTGCCCAGCTCGACCGCGACGAACGAGGCGACGACTCCGGCGACGAGGGCGAAGACCGTTCCGCCGGCGCCCCACGACTTCTTGCCGAAGAGCTGGTCGACCGACGGGCCGCCGGGGCCGGAGGCCAGGGCTGCGGCGGCGGCGATCAGGACGGCGTTGTACTCGTAGCCGCCCTCGGTCACCCAGGGGCCCTTGGCGAGGTGCACCTTGCGGACGGCGGTGACCATCGTGCCGACGATGCCGGCGGCGGCGAGCGGTGTCGCCGCACCGAGGGCGAGGGCGGCGCCACCGGCGGTCTCGGTGACGGCGACGAGACGGGCGTTGCGCGCTGCGGGGTGCATTCCCGTGCCGGCCATCATCTGCTCGGTGCCGGCGAGGCCCGGCCCGTCGAAGGCGCCGGTCAGCTTCTGGAGTCCGTGGCCGACGAAGAAACCGCCGACGGTCAGGCGGAGGAGGGTGGATGCGAGGCTCATGCACCGTTCCTACCCGGTGTGGGCCCTCACCGTCCGCGGTGGGGGTGTCCGGTCCGCCCGCTCGTGTCAGGATCGGTAGATGCGCGCCGTTCAGTACGACCAGTTCGGGTCGGTTCCGACCATCGTCGACCTCCCGGCACCCGTGCCGCCGGCTCACGGCGTCGTGGTCCGCGTCGCGGCCACGGGGGTGTGCCGGAGCGACTGGCATGCCTGGAAGGGCCACGACGACTCGGTGCGCCTTCCGCACGTGCCGGGTCACGAGTTCGCGGGCGTGGTGACGGCCGTCGGCGTGGACGTCGCCCGGGTCGTCGTGGGGACCCGCGTGACGGCCCCCTTCGTCTTCGCGTGCGGCACGTGCGACCAATGCCGTGCCGGTGCCACCCAGGTGTGTTCCCGTCAGCAGCAGCCCGGCTTCACGCTTCCCGGGTCGTACGCCGAGTCCCTGGTCGTCCCGCACGCCGACGTGAACGTCATCGCCCTGCCGGACGAGGTCGGATTCGTCGAGGCGGCGGCGCTCGGCTGCCGATTCGGCACGGCGTACCACGCGCTGCACGCCCGGGCGCGGGTCGAGGCGGGGGAACGGGTGGCCGTCTTCGGCTGCGGTGGAGTGGGTCTCTCCGCGGTCGCCGTGGCGGTCGCCGCCGGCGCGCGGGTGGTGGCGTCGGACATCTCGCCCGCCGCCCTCGAGCGGGCCGCCGCCCTCGGTGCAGAGGTCGTCCCGATGGACGATCTCGCCGTCGACCGGGTGCGAGCCCTCACCGGCGGAGGGGCAGACGTGGCGCTCGACGCGTTCGGCAGCCGGGTGACGTCGGCGGCGTCCGTGGCGTCCCTCCGGCCGAGGGGGCGGCACGTCCAGGTGGGCCTGCTGCTCGACGACGAGGCCGCCCCGGTGATCCCGATGGGGCGGGTGATCGCGGACGAGCTCGAACTGCTCGGAAGCCACGGCATCTCGGTCGGCGAGTACGCCGCGATGATCGACGACGTCGTCGCGGGTCGACTGCGGCCGCAGGAGTCCATCGGCCGGACGATCGCCTTCGACGACCTGCCCGACGCCTTGGCCGCCATGGATCGACCGGCGGTCACGGCCGGCATGACGGTGGCGGTGTTCTGACCGGACCTACCTCAGCCGCCGCAGGTCGGTGATGCTCAGCCAGATCAGGCAGAGCATGCCGATCGGCGTGACGTACGAGCCCGCCTGTCCGGGGAGAATGGCCCCATGACTGCTCTCCAGGGAATCGACGTCGCGGCCGAACTCCGACAGGTGACCGAGCATTGGACGCCTCGGGTCGTCGGGCAGGTCAACGACCAGTACGTGAAGGTCGCGAAACTGCTCGGCGAACTCGTCTGGCACGCCCACGACGCCGAGGACGAGATGTTCCTCGTCGTCTCGGGCACCCTGCGCATCCAGCTTCCCGACGACCACGAGGTGGTGCTCACCCCGGGCCAGTTCTACGTCGTCCCGCGGGGCGTGCAGCACAACCCCGTCGCCGACGAGGAGGTCGAGATCGTCCTCGTCGAGACCACCACGACGGCCCACACCGGTGACGTCGTCGTCGACCGCACCGTGCCCGTCGACCGCCAGGTCGGCGACTTCCGCTGAGCCGACGACGCCCGCCCCGGCGCTCGCCGACTCGGGCGCTCGCCCGACCGATCGTCCCCCGGTGGGCCCCGGCTCAGCGGATGTCGCGCACGAACGCGGTGATGTCGGCCGCGAGCAGCTCGGGTTCTTCGTGTGGTGCGAAATGCCCACCCCGCGGCATCTCCGTGTAGCGGACGACGTCATGGGTCCGTTGTGCCCAGCGACGCGGGGGATGCACCAGATCGTGGGGGAACACGGCGAGTGCGGTCGGGACGGTCACCCGGGTCACCGGAGTCGTGTGTCCGGCGGCGTGCTCCCAGTAGGGGCGGAGGGCGGTGGACGCCGAGCCGGTGAACCAGTACAGCGAGGCGAGCTCGAGGAGGTAGTCGTCGCTGAACCGCGTCGAGACGTCGCCGCCGCAGTCGCTCCACGCCCGGTGCTTCTCCAGCAGCCACGAGAGCAGGCCGACGGGTGAGTCCGACAGGGCGGGTGCGAGGGTGAGCGGGCGGGTCCGTTGCTGGTGCTCGTAGGCACCCTCGGTCGCCGACCACGAAGCGACCTCGTCGAGGTAGGCGCGTTCCTCGGGCGTGAGACCGGCGGGGTCGTACTCCGGGGGAGAGCCGACGGCGAGCAGGTGGATGCCGGCCACCGCCTCGGGGTGGCTCTGAGCGAGACGTGACGTGATGCCTGCCCCGAGGTCGCCTCCGTGGGCGACGTACCGCGAGAACCCCAGCTCGTCGCTCATCAGTCGGTGCCACAGCTCGTGCGTCTGGTCGCCGACGGTCGGCCGTGGCGGTGAGAACGGGAACCCGGGCAGCGCGGGGACGACGACCGTCATCGCGTCGTCGGGATCGCCTCCGTGCTCGGACGGTCGCGATAGTCGCCGAGCGAGGTCGACCAGCTCCAGTGCCGTGCTCGGCCAGCCGTTGGTCAGCACCACGGGTAGCCGCTTCGAGTCCTCACCGTCGAATCGCAGGTACGACAGCGGGGTGCCGTCCAGGTCGACCGAGCCCCAGGGCAGCGAGGCCATCCGGCGCTCGCGGGCTCGCCAGTCGAAGCCGGTGACCCAGTGCCGCGCGAGCCGGCGCAGTTCGTGCTCGTCGGTGCCCGCCTCCCAGGCGTCCACGGGCCAGCCGGTCGCCCACCGGGTCGACCGGACACGGTCGAGGAGGTCGGTCAGGTCGGCATCCGACACGGTGAGGTGCATGCCGCCCATCTTCCCGCGATCAGGCCGTCGCCCCCGAGGAGGCGCGGGGCGCGTTCCCGAGGACGGCGCGAGCCACCGTGTCGACGGCGTCGAGGACGAGGGCGTCCCGGGCGGCGGCGTCGTCCCGCTCGGATTCGTGCAGGAAGACCGTCGTGCCGCGCCGGGCGCCGACGTAGTCGACGATCCCGCTGGGCACTCGTCGGCAGGTTCCGGCCGGACAGGGCAGGTCGCGGTGGGGCGGGGCGGGGCAGGCTAGCCGCCGCGCGTCCACGCCGCGACGAGCGAGACGGCGTGGGCGTACGCGGCCAGCCGGGGCCGGTTCAAGAAGGCGTGGCGGGTGCCCGGCAGGACGTGGTGCCGCACGTCGACCCCCGCGTCGGCGAGCTCGACGGCGAAGAGGTCGCCCGAAGCGCGCATGTTGTCGCGCTCGGCGTTCACCACGAGGGTCCGGGGAAAGCCCGAGAGGCCGTGACCGCCGGGGAAGGCGAGACGGTCGGCCAGGGCGCTCCGTGAGCCGGCGTAGTTCAGGTTCATCGCGTCGAGGGCCCACCTCGCGTGGCTGAGGCCACGGTGACCACGGGACCGGTGGTGCGCCTCCGCCACCCGGGGGTGTGCGGCGTGGAAGAAGCCGTAGGCGAAGACGGCGCCGATCGGAGGGCGACCGTCGTCGATCGTTCGGAGGGTGGCCGCCGCGGCCAGACACGCCCCCGCACTCGCGCCTCCCACGATCACTCCCTCGCTCGACCGGTCGCCCACCTCGCCGTACGCCGAGAGCACGTCCTCCAGCGCCAGCGGGTATCGCCCGCGGGACGGCATCAGCTGCCGCGCGGCGGGACCGAGCCCCGGGGGAGGCGCGAGACGGTAGTCCACCGTCGCGACCCTCACCCCGCGTGCGGCGAGCGACCGCGCGACGTCGTGCGCCTCCGGCTGGTCGAGCCCTCCGCGGAAGAACCCGCCCCCGTGAAGCCAGAGCAGCGTCGGACCGGGCGAGCCCGTCGACCCCGGCCACGGCTCGTACCAGCGGACGGGCACGACGGACCCGACGGGGACGGTGCCGCTCACGCCGGGTCGACCGCGTCGCCGGGCAGGATGAGCAGGTCGAGATGGTCCTGCAGCTGCCGCACCACGTCGATCCGCCCCGGGTCGAGCAACCACTGCAGCTGGATGCCGTCCCACAGGGCCACGAGCCCGGACGCCGCACGGTCGGGGTCGACCCCGGGGCGCAACCGGCCCCGCGCCTCCAGTGCTCGCAGGGCGTCGCCGTACTCGGCACGCAGACGCTCGAAGCGCTCGCGGACGTAGTCGCTGCCGGGGTTGCCGGTCGTGACCGCCTCGCCCGCCAACACCGCGTACGACGCGATCAGCCCGGGCACCGTCTCGTTGTGCCGAGCCTGCCCGAGGACGGTCTCGACCAGACCCCCACGGTCCGGAGGCGCGGCCGAGCGGTCCGAGACCGCGTCGCGTCGCTCGAGCACGGCGAGCAGCAGGGCGCTCTTCGACGGGAAGTAGTGCAGCAGGCTCGTCTGGCTCATGCCGACCACCTCGGCCACGTCACGGAGAGAGCCGCCGACGTAACCCTTCGTCGAGAACACCTCGAAGGCCGCGTCGACGATCGACGCCCGCCGCTCGGCCGACTTCGCGTACGGGCCGCGACGCGCGGGACGAGCGGAGCCGGACGGGCCCGATCCTCCGGCCCCCGAGGCGCTCGCGGGAGGGCCGATGGTCGTCATGATCGGCCACTCTACGACCTCTCAGACACCCCGCAGGTGAAAATCGAACGACCACTCGAATTTGTGTTAGCGTCGCTCACGCCACGGCCCCACGACGAAGTGAGATGAACATGAGCCCGATTTCCCGACGGCAGTTGCTCGGCCTGGGGGTGACCGCCGGCGCCACTGCCATGCTCGCCGGCTGCGCCACACCCGGGACGACCTCCGTGAACTCCCTGCCGACCATCCCCGCGGCCGACGGCCCCGTCAAGCTGCAGTACTGGGCCTGGCTCAAGGGCCTCGACCAGGTCACCGCCCTCTACAACAAGAGCCAGTCTCGCGTGCAGGTCGAGACCGTCTTCATCCCCGGTGGCAACGCGGGCGGCTACCAGAAGCTGTACTCGGCGCTCGCCGCGGGGGCCGGGCCCGACATCGCCCAGGTCGAGCTGCGGTCGCTGCCCGAGTTCCTGCTCGCCAACGGCGTCGTCGACCTCAAGCGCTACGGCGCCGAGCAGTACGCGGACCTCTACGACCCCACGCTCTGGAACCAGGTCAGCTACACCGACGGCATCTACGCGATCCCGCAGGACAGCGGCCCGATGGGCATGTTCTACCAGCCCGCCGTCTTCGACACGGTCGGCGCCGCCGTCCCCACCACGTGGGACGAATGGGCCGCGGTCGGCACCGAACTGAAGGGGGCCGGCGTGCTGATGGACTCGTTCCCCCTCGCCGACGCCTCGCTCTTCGCCGCGTACGCCACCCAGGCCGGTGCCTCGTGGCTGCGCGCCGAGGACGACGGCTGGGTCATCGACATGACCGACGAGGCGACCCTCACCGTCGCCCGCTTCTTCGACAAGGCGATCGACGACGGCATCGTCACGACCGCCTACGGCGCCTACACGCCGGCCTGGTTCTCGGCCGCCAGCGCGGGCACCATCGCGTCGGTCGCGACCGGCTCGTGGGGCGACGCCCTGATCGAGGGCGTCAGCGGCGCCGAGGGCAAGTGGAAGTGCGCCCCGCTGCCGACCTGGCAGACGGGCTACGCCTCGAGCTTCCTCGGTGGCTCCACCGCGGCGATCCTGGCGAACAGCAAGCACCCGCAGGAGGCGCTCGACTTCGCGGTCTGGATGACCACGACGCCCGAGGGCATCAACGCCCTGATCGAGTTCTGCGGCATCGGCTGGTCGCCGGCGCGCGACGTCGTCGGCTCGCTTCGTGAGCAGCCCAGCCCGTTCTTCAGCGGTCAGAACTACAACCAGGAGGTCTTCGTGCCCGCCACGAAGGAGTCGTCGCAGAACCAGGACTGGAGCTGGTGGCCCATCACCCAGCAGTCCTTCAACATCTTGAGCGACGGCTTCCGCGGCAAGGCGTCGGGCGGCACGCTCGTCGACGCCGTGGCGCAGGCCGAGAAGGACATCATGGCCGTCTTCCAGAACAAGGGCCTCACCATCCGGAAGGCGAACGCATGAGCGCCGCGACCGACACGCGGCCCGAGGCCGTGACCGACTCGACCCGCGCCTCCTCGGGTCCTCGCCGCAGCAGCTCGAAGGGCGCCGTCAAGCGGGCGCCCTGGGTGCTGCTCGCGCCGTTCCTGGCGCTGTTCGCGCTGACCTTCGTGATCCCGATCGTCATCGCCGTCTTCTCGAGCTTCACCAAGGTCACCCGCAGCGGCCTGTTCGGAGAGGGCGGTGTGACCAGCGGGTTCGCCGGCTTCGACAACTACGCGCAGGTGCTCGGCGACCCCAACTTCGTCGCCTCCATCGGCCGCATGTTCCTGTTCGGCATCGTCCAGGTGCCGGTCATGCTGATCCTCTGCACCGTGCTCGCGCTGCTGCTCGAGTCGGCGTCGGCGAAGTGGCCGGGCGTGTTCCGGGCCGCGTACTTCCTGCCGTACGGCGTGCCCGGCGTCATCGCGACCATCCTCTGGTCGTTCCTCTACGTGCCCGGTCTCAGCCCGATCATCGACATCGGCGAGGTCTTCGGCGTCACCCCCGACTTCCTCGGCGCGAACACCGTGCTCTGGTCGATCGCGAACATCGTGACCTGGAGCTACACGGGCTACAACATGCTGATCATCATCGCCCAGCTGAAGTCGATCCCGGTCGAGCTGTACGAGGCCGCCAAGGTCGACGGCGCCTCCTCGCTGCGCGTCGCGTTCAGCATCCAGCTGCCGCTGATCCGCCCGGCCCTGCTGCTCACCGCGGTCTTCTCGATCATCGGCACCCTGCAGCTGTTCGCCGAGGCCCAGGTGCTGCAACGCGTCTCGCCGGCGATCGACAGCCAGTACACGCCGAACCTCAGCGCGTACACCACGGCCTTCGCCTACAACGACTACAACGTCGCGGCCGCCCAGTCGGTCCTGATCGCCCTCGTCGCGTTCGCGCTGTCGATCACGTTCCTCAGCATCACGAACAGGAAGCAGAAATGAGCCTCTCGACGAAGGGTGCCGAGCACGCCACCGAGACCGAGTCCATCGTGACGGCGCAGGGTCGCGGCCGCGGTGCCGACGTGCCCGCCCGCCGACGTGCCCGCAGCGCGGGCCCCGACCGCACGGCCGGTCGCTCGAAGGCGTCCACCATCATCGTCACGGCGATCCTGGTCGTCGTCGCGCTGTACTTCCTCGTGCCGGTCTACTGGGTCGTCGTCGCGGCGACCAAGACCACGCCCGACCTGTTCGGCACGTTCGGCTTCTGGTTCGCGCCGACGTTCTCGCTCTGGGACAACCTCGGCCAGGTGCTGACCTACGGCGACGGCATCTTCGTGCGCTGGGTGCTCAACTCGGTGCTCTACGCCGGCGTCGGTGCCCTGATCGCGACGTACTTCGCCGCGGCCGGCGGCTACGCCCTCGCCAAGTACGAGTTCCGCGGACGCAACGTCGTCTTCGGCACCATCCTCGGCGGCGTGCTCGTGCCCGGCACCGCCACGGCCCTGCCCCTCTTCCTGCTGTTCAGTCAGATGGGTATCGCCAACACCTACTGGAGCGTGCTGCTGCCGTCGCTCGTGTCGCCGTTCGGCCTGTTCCTCTGCCGCATCTACGCGCAGGCCACGGTCGACACGTCGCTGATGGAGGCCGCCCGCCTCGACGGCGCCAGCGAGCTGCGCATCTTCCACACCCTGGGACTGCGCATCCTCACCCCGGCGCTCGTCACGGTGTTCCTGTTTCAGCTCGTGGGCATCTGGAACAACTACTTCCTGCCCCTGGTCATGCTGAGCGACGTCGACAAGTTCCCCGTCACGCTCGGCCTCAACAACTGGCTCAGCCAGACCGACCGCCTGCCCGAGTTCTACCAGCTGACGACCGGCGGCGTGCTGCTGTCGATCATCCCGCTGGTCATCGCCATGGTCGTCCTCCAGCGCTTCTGGCGCGGCGGCCTCACCGAAGGAAGCGTCAAGTGACCCCCAGCACCACCACCACTCCCGCCGTCACCCCCGACTACCTCACCGACACCGGCCCCGGGCAGGGCGCGCGCACCCCGGCGCGCTCCTGGCTGCACACCGACGCCCCGACCCTCTCGCTCGACGGCACCTGGTCGTTCCGCCTGCTGCCCGGTGCCCCCGGCACGCTCGGCGGCCGCGGCGTCCTGCCCGAGGGCGAGCCCGTCGACGGCGTCGGCGCGGTCGACCTCGACGACTCGTCCTGGGGCGAGATCGAGGTGCCGTCGCACTGGGTGCTCGGCGGTGACGGCTTGCGCGGTGCCCCGATCTACACCAACGTGCAGTTCCCGTTCCCGACCGAGCCGCCCTTCGTGCCCGACGCGAACCCGACGGGCGACCACCGCCGCAGCTTCGAGCTGCCGTCGACCTTCGACGGAGCCGAGCGCGTGCTGCTGCGCTTCGACGGCGTCGAGTCGCGCTACGTGGTGTGGCTGAACGGCGTCGAGATCGGCATGGGCGTCGGCAGCCGCCTCGCGCAGGAGTTCGACGTCACCGACGCCCTGCACCCGGGCGAGAACGTGATCGCGGTGCGCGTGCACCAGTGGTCGGCGTCGAGCTACGTCGAAGACCAAGACCAGTGGTGGCTGCCCGGCATCTTCCGCAGCGTCACGCTGCAGGCACGCCCGGTCGGCGGCCTCGACGACGTCTGGCTGCAGACGCCGTTCCACGGCACGGCCGGCCAGGGCCGAGGAGGCGCGGCGATCGTCCCCGAGATCACCGCCGGCGAGGCCGCGTACCCGGTCACGCTCTCGGTGCCGGAACTCGGCGTCGAGGTCACCTGGGCGACCGCCGCCGACGTCGCCCCGGTCCCGCTGGACGCGGTCGAGCCGTGGAGCGCCGAGACCCCGCGCCTCTACGACGCGACCGTCTCGAGCGCGGACGGCGCCGAGACGATCTCGCTGCGCCTCGGCTTCCGCACCGTCCGCATCGTCGGCGACCAGTTCGAGGTCAACGGCCGTCGCGTCGTCTTCCACGGCGTCAACCGCCACGAGACCCACCCCGACCGCGGCCGCGTCTTCGACGAGGAGTGGTCGCGCCGCGACCTCGCCCAGATGAAGCGGTTCAACGTGAACGCGATCCGCACCTCGCACTACCCGCCGCACCCGCGCCTCCTCGACCTCGCTGACGAGCTGGGCTTCTGGGTCGTCCTCGAGTGCGACCTCGAGACCCACGCCTTCGAACGCCAGGAGTGGATCGGCAACCCCAGCGACGACCCGGCCTGGCACGACGCCTACGTCGACCGCATGGTCCGTACCGTCGAGCGCGACAAGAACCACCCGAGCATCGTCATGTGGTCGCTCGGCAACGAGGCGGGCACGGGCCACAACCTCGCGGCGATGTCGGCCTGGACGCACGCCCGCGACGGCGGTCGTCCCGTCCACTACGAGGGCGACTACACGGGCGCCTACACCGACGTCTACTCGCGCATGTACTCGTGGATCGACGAGACGCGCGCCATCGGCTCGGGTGATGAGTCCGTCACGCTGCTGGGCTGCACGCCGGCCGAGGCCGCGCGTCAGCGTTCGAAGCCCTTCGTGCTCTGCGAGTACGTCCACGCCATGGGCAACGGTCCCGGGGCGATCGACGAGTACGAGGACCTGGTGGACGCCTACCCGCGCCTGCACGGCGGTTTCGTCTGGGAGTGGCGCGACCACGGCCTGCGCACGCACACGGCCGACGGCGTCGAGTACTTCGGCTACGGCGGCGACTTCGGCGAGGTCGTCCACGACGGCAACTTCGTCATGGACGGCATGGTGCTGAGCGACGACACCCCGTCGCCCGGCCTGTACGAGTGGGCCCAGGTCGTCGCCCCGATCCGCCTGCGCTTCGAGTCGCCCACGGTCGACGGCGCGCCGGTGCTCGTCGTGTCGAACCTGCGGCACTCGGCCGACGCCTCCGACGTCGTCTTCCGCTGGGTCGCCTCCCACGACGGCGAGGAGGCGCGCTCGGGCACCCTCGACGTGGTCGGCCTCGAGGGCGGCGCGCTGGCCGCCCATGAGACGGTGTTCGTCTCGCTGCCCGAGGTGCCCGTGTCGGGCACCGGCGAGACCTGGCTCACGGTGACGGCCGAGCTGGCCGACGCCACCGTGTGGGCGGACGCCGGTCACGTGCTCTCGACCCAGCAGCTCGACCTCACGCCGGCACCGGTGCCGGTCGCGACACCCCGCCCCGCGGTCGTGGGTGACAGACGCGACCGCGCGGCCCGCGCCTCCTCGGGGCGCGTCGAGCTCGGCCCGGCGGTGTTCGACGACGGGCGACTGGTCTCGCTGGCCGGACGTCCGGTCGACGGGGCCCGCCTCGAGCTGTGGCGCGCACCGACCGACAACGACCGCGGCGAGTGGATGACGCCGAAGGACCGCGACCGCGACGTGATGCGCAACCGCCACCGCGTCGACCTGTACGAGGTCGGCGTGCTGCCGAGTTCGCAGGACACCTGGTTGCTGGCCGGGCTCGACCGCCTGACCGCACGCGTCGAGTCGGTGAGCGTCGCCCCGGGCTCGGTCCGGGTGCGCACCCGCTACGCCGCCGCCGACACGCGCAACGCGGTGACGACCGACGAGCAGTGGCAGCTCGTCGGCGACGACCTCTGGTTGTCGGTCGACATCGTGCCGACGGGGTGGTGGGACATGGTCTGGCCCCGCGTCGGCGTGCGATTCGACCTGCCGGGTGACGTGGACCAAGCCTCGTGGTTCGGCACCGGGCCGCGCGAGTCGTACCCGGACAGCCGCCACTCGGCGTTCGTCGGGCGCTACGAGTCGGGCGTCGACGAGCTGTCGGCCGGGTACGCACGCCCGCAGGAGACGGGGCACCGCAGCGACCTGCGCACCCTCGACCTCGGGCCGGCCGGCCAGCCGTGGCTGCGGGTCGAGGCCGTGCCGAGCGCCACGGGCGAACGCCCCGGCTTCACGCTGAGCCGTCACACGGCCCAGCAGATCGGCGTCGCCGAGCACCCGCACGAGCTGCCCGCGAGCGAGCGCACCTACCTGTACCTCGACGCCGGCCAGCACGGCGTCGGGTCGCGGGCGTGCGGGCCGGACGTGGCCTCGCGGCACGTGCTGCGCCCGGGTGCGCACCAGCTGCGACTGAAGTTCAGCGCGCTGTAGCCGACTGCCGCCGCGAGAACGGGCGGGTCCGTGTCGGACGGGCGTCTCAGGACGCCCGGTCCGGCCCGACCCGCCCGTTCGGCGTGCCGCCCGTTCGGCGTGCCGCCGGGGCGGCGACGTGCTCAGCCGGCGCGGCGGGTGGCGCGGACGATCACGTCGGCCACGTGCCAGACGTCCCCGTCCGGGCCGGTCATGTCGCGTGGTCGCACCTCGGCCACCTCGACCTGCCACGAGTCGGGGGAGAGCCTGCCGACCACCTCGTCGACGGTGAACAGCATGCCAGGATCGCCGTGCCTGCCGGCCCCGAGCGGCAGGGCGTCGGCGTCGTGCCCGACGATCAGCAGGGTGCCGCCCGGTGCCACGCCGTCGGCCAGCGCGGGGAACAGGCGCTCACGGTCGGCGAGCGGCAGGTGCATGAAGTGCGCCGTGACGAGATCGAAGGAGGCGCGGGTCGGGCTCCACACCGTCAGATCCGCCTGCTGCCAGGTGGCGTGCGCGGGGTCGACGTCCTCCCGCTCGCGGGCGAGGGCGGCCGCCTTGTCGAGGGCGTTCTGCGAGATGTCGACGCCGGTGACCTGCCAGCCCCGCGCGGCGAGCCAGAGGGCGTCGCCGCCCTCTCCGCTGCCGACGTCGAGCGCACGACCGGGGGTCAGGGGAGTGGCCTCGGCCACGAGGGCGGCGTTGGGGCGGCCGCTCCAGGCACGGCCGGGCTGCCCGTAGCGGTCCTCCCAGTAGTCGCGGTCGTAGACGGGGCGGCGGTGACCGTCGTGCTGGTGCTGGTGCTGGTGCTGGTGCTCAGGCTGCTGCTGCTGCTGCTGCTCCGACTCGCTCATGCGTCGATCCTCTCTCCGGCGCGGAGGGCGGCGACGGACGCCGCGACCTCCGCCGTGACCAGGTCCATGTTGATCGCGGCGCCGGCTATCGTGCCCGCCGCGGCCGCCGCGACGACCTGCGCCATCGGCTCGGTGACGTTGCCCGCCACCCACACCCCGGGGACGGCCGACCGGCCGGTGAGCGGCTCGACGGTCGCGAGGTGTGTGCCGACGCCGGCGGGGTGCTCCGTCGCCTCGAGTCCGAGGTCGGCCACGAAGTCCGCTCGGGAGCGCACCCGGGCCATGACGGCCAGCGCACCGACGGCGACCGTGCGACCGTCGACGAGCGTCACACCGGTCAGGGCGTCGGCCTCGACCCGCAACCGCGCGACCGGGCCGTCGACCACCGTGACCCCGCGGGCCCGCAGCTGCTCGGCCTGCTCGTCGTCGGGCGTGAACGACTCGTTCGTGAAGAGCACGATGTCGCGGCTCCACTGCCCGAAGAGCAGGGCCTGGTGCATCGCGAACGGGCTCGTGGCCAGCACGCCGATCACGCGGTCCTGCACCTCCCAGCCGTGGCAGTACGGGCAGTGCACGGCGTCGCGGCCCCAGCGTTCGGCGAGGCCGTCGACGGCGGGCAGCTCGTCGACGAGCCCCGAGGTGACGAGGAGGCGCCGGGCACGCACCTCGGACGCGTCGCCACCCGGGCTCGTGACGGTCACGACGAAGGGTGCGTCGGAGTCGTCGTCGCGGCGGACGCCGGTCACGGTGCCCGACACGATCGCGCCTCCGTACGCTTCGACCTCTGCTCGGCCGAGGCGGGTGAGTTCGCGCGGGGCGACCCCGTCGCGGGTGAGGAACGCGTGGACGCCCTCGGCGGGTGCGTTGCGGGGCCGGTCGTCGTCGACGACGAGCACGTCGCGACGGGCGCGGGCCAGCGAGAGCGCGCCGCTGAGCCCGGCGGCGCCTCCGCCGATCACGACGACGTCGTGGACGGTGTGGACCGGGTGGGTGTTCTGGTTCATGGTGTGACCTCCTGACCCGATCCTGCGACCTCGAACGTCAGTCTGGCAATCTCCGTTGCCGAAGTGGCAAGATGGCGGGCATGAGCCAGCCCACGAACACCCCCGGTGCCGACGCTGGGAGCACCGACGACGTCCTCGCCGCGGTCGGCCCGCGCCTCCGCGCCCTGCGCGTGCGGCGAGGCGTGACCCTCGCCGAGCTGGGGGAGCGCACCGGCATCTCGGTCAGCACCCTGTCCCGGCTCGAGTCGGGGCTCCGACGGCCGACCCTCGAGCAGTTGCTGCCGCTCGCCCGCGAGCACGGGGTGCCGCTCGACGACCTCGTCGGGGCCCCCGAGACCGGCGACCCGCGGGTGCACCTCAAGCCGCGCCAGCAGCACGGCATGACGGTCGTGCCGCTCTCGCGCGGCGGCGGCGCGATCCAGGCCTTCAAGATGGTCATCCCGGCCGACTCGCCCCGCACCGAGCCCGTGCTCCGCACCCACGAGGGCTACGACTGGCTCTACGTGTTGCGCGGACGCATCCGGCTCGTGCTGGGCGACCTCGACCTCGTGCTGCCGGCCGGCGAGGCGGCCGAGTTCGACACGCGCACGCCGCACTGGTTCGGCCGTGCCGACGAACACGCGGTCGAGGTGCTCAGCCTCTTCGGTCGCCAGGGGGAGCGGCTGCACCTGCGCACCGCGCCCGGCTCGCCCGGGTGAGGCGTCCCGGGGTGTCGGTGGCGCCTCCTAGGCTCGGGGCGGGCGTCCAGGCCGCGTCCCGACAGAAGGAGTCCGCGTGTACCTCGACGACGACCGGGTGGTCACCAGCCCGTCCGACCTGACGACCTGGGCCGCGTGCGAGTGGTCGTTCCTGCGACGGCTCGACGCGAAGCTCGGCCGGGTCGAGGCCGTCGCCGACGCCTCCGACGACATGCTCGACCGCACGGCCCGCCTCGGCGACGCCCACGAGCTGCGGTACCTCGAAGCGCTGCGGGCGACCCGTGACGTGGTCGAGTTCGAGCGGCCGGCGCCCTCGGGCTACGCGGCGGCCGCCGAGGAGGCGCGGCTCGCCATGGCCTCCGGGGTCGACGTGCTCTTCCAGGCGACGTTCTTCGACGGATCGTTCATCGGCTTCAGCGACTTCGTGGTGCGCACCGAGGCGGGCACGTACGAGGTCTACGACACCAAGCTCGCCCGCCACGCCAAGATCCCGGCCCTGCTGCAGGTGGCGGCCTACACCGACCAGATCCGTGCTCTCGGGCTGCCGTCGGCCGACACGGTGCGCCTGGTGCTCGGCGACGGCAGCGAGAGCGTGCACGACGTCGCCGACGTCCTGCCGGTCTACCGCGTCCAGCGCGACAGGCTGCGGGCCGCCCTCGCCGAGCGGCTCTCCGCCGACGGGCCGCTCGCCTGGGGCGACCCGACCGTCACCGCCTGCGGGCGCTGCACGGCCTGCCAGGCTCAGGTCGACGAGCACCGCGACCTCGTGCTCGTCGCCGGGCTGCGCGGCGAACAACGTCAGCGGCTGCACCTGGCCGGGGTCGCCACGATCGACGACCTCGCCGACTCGAGCGGGCCCGTCGCCGGCATCGGGGCGACGGCCCTCGCCCGGCTGCGGGGGCAGGCCCGGGTGCAGCTCGCCACCGAGCGCGATCACACCGATGCCCCCGCGGTCGAGGTCGTCGACGCCGACGCCCTGCGGACGATCCCGCGGCCCGACGCCGGCGACGTGTTCTTCGACTTCGAGGGCGACCCGCTCTACACCGAGGGCGACGGGCGGGCCTGGGGCCTCGACTACCTCTTCGGGCTGATCGAGGCCGACGGTACCTTCCGCGCCTTCTGGGCGCACGACTTCGCGGGCGAGCGACAGGCGCTGATCGACTTCCTCGACTACCTGGCCGAGCGACGCCGACGCTTCCCCGACCTGCACGTGTACCACTACGCCTCGTACGAGCGCAGCCACTTGCTCTCGCTCGCGGCCCGGCACGGCGTCGGCGAGGACGCGGTCGACGACCTGCTGCGCGACGGCGTGCTCGTCGACCTGTACCCGGTCGTGCGGCAGGCGCTGCTGGTCGGGTCGCACAGCTACTCGCTCAAGAAGCTCGAGCCGCTCTACATGGGCGACGACCTGCGGCAGAGCGACGTCAAGACGGCCACCGCCAGCATCACGATGTACGTCGACGCGATCGCCGAGCGCACCACGGGCGACCCCGAGCGCGGCGACCGCATGCTCGAGGAGGTCCGCGACTACAACGAGTACGACTGCCGGTCGACCCTCCGGCTTCGCGACTGGTTGCTCGAGCTCGCCGACCGGCACGGCACCCGGGCCGACGACCCCGACGGCCCGACCGCGCCCGACCCGCTCGAACTCGCCCGCGTGCCGCGCGAGCCGAACCCGGTCGCCCTGGGCCTCGCGGCGTACGTGGCCGACGTCGACCCGCTCGAGCGCACCGCCGACCAGACCGCCATCGCCCTCGCGGCCTCGGCCATCGACTACCACCGCCGCGAGGCCAAGACGTTCTGGCAAGAGCATTTCGACCGGCTGCGCAACCCGGTCGACGACTGGGCCGACACCCGCGACGTGTTCGTCGTCGAGACGGCCTCGGTCGAGCGCGAGTGGCAGAAGCTGCCCCGGGCCCGCAAGCTCAGCCGCGAGGTGCGGCTGCGCGGTCGCCTCGCGCCGGGCAGCCGCCTCGCCGAAGGAGGCGCGCCCTACGCGGTCTACGACGCCCCCGTCCCGTCGGGGGTCGTCTCGCTCGGCCCGGGGCTGCGTGGCGCCGTCGGGTCGACCGTGGTCGAGGCCGGCCCGAACGGCGACCGGCACGAGGTCGTCCTGCTCGAACGCGTCTCGGGCGACGACGACCGGCACGACGCGTTCCCGGTCGCGCTCACGCCCGCCGCGCCTCCCCGGGCCACCCCGCAGCCCGAGGCGATCGCCGAATGGGGCGGGCACGTGCTCGACGCCCTGCCCGAGATGCTCCCCGATCCGGCGTTCGACCTGCTGCGGCGTCAGCCCCCGCGTCTGCGGTCGGGCGGCGGGCCCGCAGCCGTGGTCGGGCACGACACCGTCTCGGCCGTCGTCGAGACCCTGCTCGGCCTCGACCGGTCGTACCTGGCCGTCCAGGGCCCTCCCGGCACGGGCAAGACCTACGTCGGCTCACGGGTCATCGCCCGGCTGGTGCGGGAGCACGGCTGGCGGGTCGGCGTCGTGGGGCAGTCGCACGCCGTCGTCGAGAACGTGTTGCGTGCGGCGATCACGGCCGGGGTCGACCCCGAGCGGGTGGGCAAGGTTCCGAAGTCGGGCACCACCGCAGAACAGGCCGACGAGCAGCCCTGGCGCGCCCTGAAGTCCGGCGGCGAGGCCGCGTTCCTCGCCGAGGCCGACGGTGGGGCGGGCGGTGCCGGGGTCGACGGCGGCGGGCAGGCCGTGGGGGCCGTGTTCGGGGCGACCGCCTGGGGGTTCGCCAACGCCGACAAGGTGGCCCGCGCCTCCCTCGACCTGCTGGTCGTCGACGAGGCCGGGCAGTTCTCCCTCGCCTCGACCGTGGCGGCCTCGGTCTCGGCGACGCGGTTGCTGTTGCTCGGCGACCCGCAGCAGCTGCCGCAGGTCAGCCAGGGCAGCCATCCCGAGCCCGTCGACGAGTCGGCCCTCGGCTGGCTGGCCGACGGCCACGACGTGCTGCCGGCCGAATACGGCTACTTCCTGGCCACCACCTGGCGGATGCATCCGGCGCTGTGCGCCCCGGTCAGCGAGCTGTCCTACGGCGGGGCACTGACCGCCCACGCGTCCGATCGCCGGCTCGACGGCGTGGCGCCCGGCCTGCACGTCGAGCCCGTGACGCACGTCGGCAACACGACCTCGTCGGTCGAGGAAGCCCGTGCGGTCGTCGAGATCGTGCGCTCCGTCGTCGGTCTCGACTGGTCGGACGCCGACGGCACCCGACCGCTGACCGCGGCCGACGTCATCGTCGTCGCGCCGTACAACGCCCACGGGGCCGTGCTGCGCGAGCACCTCGACGCGGCCGGGTTCGACGAGACGCCCGTCGGCACGGTCGACCTCTTCCAGGGGCAAGAGGCGGTCGTGGCCGTGGTGTCGCTGGCGGCGTCGAGTGCGGCCGACATCCCGCGCGGGCTCGACTTCCTGTTGATGCCGAACCGGTTGAACGTCGCCCTCTCGCGGGCGAAGTGGGCGGCGTTCCTGGTGCACTCCCCGCTGCTCGCGACGGGGTTGCCCACCTCGATCGCGGGGCTCGGCCTGCTCAGCGGCTTCCTCCGTCTGACCGGCCAGGGTCAGCCGACCGACGGGGTCTGACAGGAGCCGCCCGAGCGCACCTCAGCGCACCTCAGCTCAGCTCAGCTCAGCTCAGCGCGAGGGCCGCAGCGTCAGCACCTCGGCGCCGTCCTCGGTGATGGCGATCGTGTGCTCGCTGTGAGCCGTGCGGCAGCCCGTCGCGCTGCGCAGCGTCCAGCCGTCCGCGTCCGTGACGAGCTCGTCGGTGTCGGTCATCACCCACGGCTCGAGCGCGAGCAACAGCCCGGGCCGCAGCCGGTAGCCCCGCCCCGGGCGCCCGGTGTTCGAGACGTGGGGGTCCTGGTGCATGGTCGACCCGATGCCGTGGCCGCCGAACTCGACGTTGATCGGGTACCCCGCGTCCGACAGCACCGAGCCGATCGCGTGCGACAGGTCGCCGATGCGTGCCCCGGGCCCGGCCGCCGCGATGCCGGCCTCGAGTGCTCGCTCGGTCGTCTCGATCAGGCGCACGCTCTCGGCGGGACGCGAGTCGCCCACGACGAAGCTCACCGCCGAGTCGGCCGCCACGCCGTCGAGCACGACGGCGAGGTCGAGCGTCAGCAGATCGCCGTCGACGAGGCGCCGGTCGTGCGGCAGCCCGTGCAGCACGGCGTCGTTCACGGCCGTGCAGACGTAGTGGCCGAACGGACCCCGGCCGAACGACGGCGCGTAGTCGACGTAGCACGAGACCGCACCGGCCTCGTCGATCATCGTCTTCGTCCACGAGTCGACGTCGAGCAGGTTCGTGCCCACCGTCACGCGGTCGCGCAGCGTCTGCAAGATGGTGCCGACGAGCGCGCCCGTCGCCCGGGCCCGCTCGATCTCGGAGGGGTTCAAGATCTCGATCATGGGTGTCCTGCCGTTCTCGTGCCGAAGATCATCCCGGTAAAGGTATCCCACCGGGCGTCCCGGCGCACTACGCTCAGGGCATGGTCCGTCTGCCGCTCACCCCCGCCGAGATCGAGCGCGGTCGCCGCCTCGGGGTGCTGCTGAGGCGGGCCCGTGGTCCGCGGTCGATGCTGCAGGTCGCCCTCGACGCCGGCCTGTCGCCCGAGACCCTGCGCAAGATCGAGACCGGTCGCGTGGCGACCCCGGCCTTCTCGACCATCGCCGCGATCGCCGCCGTCGTCGGATTGTCGCTCGACGACGTCTGGGCCGAGATCACGCGCGACGGAGCCGGAAGGGCGACCGACGCACCGTCCGTCGTCGACGCGGCCCGCGCCTCCTGACCCCTTCGAGATGACACGACGTGCCGTTCGCGTCCTGAGGTGAACGGCACGTCCGGACGACTCGCGGGCCCGAGGAGGCGCGGTGTCAGCCCTGCGGACGCGCCAGCGACCCGAGATCGAGCCGGGTCGACACCTCGTGCCAGACGGCGTCGGCGAGCTCGTCGGTCGCACGGTCGGCGTCGACCGTGACGACGACCTCGGCGGCGGCGGCGATCGCCTCGGCGTAGCGCTCGCGCGCGGCCCGCAGGCGTTCGTCGACCTCGAACCGGTCCGTCGTCGTGCGTCCGCTGGCGAGGCGCTCGAGGGCGACCTCGGGCGAGACGTCGAGGTAGATCGTCAGGTCGGGCAGCATCAGGTCGGTGCTGATCGAGTTCGAGGAGGCGATCCAGTCGCTGCCCACGTCGGACGCCTGGTAGGCCTGCGACGACAGGTGGTACCGGTCGCAGAGGACGGTCGTGCCGCGCTCGACGATGCCGAGCATGCCGTCGTGGGCGTTGGTGATGTGGTCGAGGCGGTCGGCGACGAAGAGCGACGCGATGACGCGGTCGTCGAGGTCGACGCGGCGGTTGAAGCCGTTGCGGATCAGCGTGCCGACGGGGCCGTTCGTCGGCTCGGCCGTCTGGTGCACGGGCACCCCGGCGTTCTGGAGGCGGGCCGCGAGCAGGCGTGCCTGCGTCGATTTGCCCGACCCGTCGATGCCCTCGAACACGATGAACGCCCCGCGGGCTGCCTGATCCGTCACCCGACGAGCCTACCGAGCGCGGGGCCCGTCGAGGCGACGGCCGTGTTGCACGACGAGGTCGTGCCGCGGCGCCGTGCGTCCGTCCCGACGGGCGACGCCCGAGGAGGCGCGGTGAGGTCCCCGATCCCGCCCTCGACGTCTCCGGTCAGCACACGGTGGTGAACAGTGCAGGGTGCGCGGTCACCGGTGATCGGTGCGGGGCTGAGTGGTGACGACGTGAGTCGTGACGCTGCCCTCCGCGCCTGCAGAGACCGGGATGACCGCCGGTCGCGGTTCGTGCTCGCCCCGGTGACGTCTACCGACTCACCGCGCAGGTCAGTTCTGCAGCTCGGCCTCCCAGTTGGTCTTCTGGATCTCGACGTCGAGTTCGCGGAGGTCCTTCGCGACCGCGTCGGCACGGTCGCGCAGCTCGGCGACCGGCAGGGCCGAGAACATCCGCAGCTCGCTGCGCAGCTGGCGGTAACCGCCCGAGGCGCCACGGGCCGCGTCCGACGCGGTCACGAGCAGCGCGTGCGTGGCGCGCAGGGTCTCGCGTCGGGCCAGCGCCGCGGTCATCGTGCTGCCGTCGGCGAGGGTCGTGCGAGCGTTGGTGAGGTTGATGCGCACGACGAGCGACTCGAGGACGGCGAGGGTGTCGACCGCCTGGCGCAACAGCTCGGCGGCGTCCTCGGTGGGCTCTTCACCCTCCTGGTAGCGGGCGTTCGCGGTGACGCGGTCACGCAACTGGTCGATCCGGCGCTGGGCGTCGGACCGTTGCAGGAGGGCTTCGGCGAGCTTCATGCTGAGAAATCCTACGCAGGTCGGGTGAGTCGCGCGTCGTTCGTGTCACCGGCGCCCGTCAGCCGGTCGGTCAGCGGTCGGTGCCCGAGGGGCCCGTCCCGCGGATAGTCCCTGCGGCTCAGGCCCCTGACAAAGAGACGGGCAGGGGAGGCTGGTCGTGAGCAGGAACATGCTCGTGTGAAAGGCCACAGCAGCTGCGCCGGTCAGCCAGAGCGCCGGAACAAGTTCCCGATCCACCCGGGGTCTGGGGATGCCTCATGAACGATTAATCAACGCTCGGTAGGGGTGATCCTCTCCGTGGCGTCTGACCGTTTCGTTCTGTCCCGGGAGGAGACGAGTCGACGGAGGCTGACGGCGGCGGCCACCCTTTCGAGGGTTTGCGCCTAGGGTGAGGACTCCCCGGCCCAGACCTCGTTCGGGATGGCACTCGGCGTCCGCCTCGTGCTGAGTCCCCACTGTCTGGTTGCCGAAAGGTCGTGGTCCCATGGCTCCTCCGCACGGACTCCGTTTCACCGACGGTCCACGGACCGACCTCGACGAGGCGCTCTCGACGCTCGTCGTGAGTGCTCAGAAGGTGTCGGCGACCCAGGGCCGCCTCCGCGCGCTGCTGCGCGCGAATCGCCTGGTCGTCGAGCAGCTCGACCTTCCGACCGTGTTGTCCTCCCTCGTGGCCGCAGCGGTCGACCTCGTGGGTGCTCGGTACGGGGCGCTCGGAGTCGTCTCACCGGATGGCGGGCTCGAACAGTTCGTCCACACCGGCATGCCTGACGAGATCGTCGATCGCATCGGTCGATTGCCCCAGGGACACGGGCTCCTCCGGTCCGTGCTGGACGAGGGCACGCCCGTCCGCACCGGGAACGCCGGCGCCGATCCACGATCCGGGGGAGTCCCGCCCGGTCACCCCGACATCGAATCGTTCCTCGGGGTTCCGATCCGGGTGCGTGGTGAGCTCTACGGGAGCCTCTACTTCGCCGAGAAGGACGAGGGCGAGTTCACGACCGAGGACGAAGAACTGCTCACGTCCCTCGCCGCGACGGCCGGTGTGGCCATCGACAACGCGCGGCTCTTCGACGAGACCACGCGTCGCCAGGCGTGGACCGCCGCGTCCGCGGAGGTCGCGACGGCCCTGCTCTCGGACGACGAACGGTCGCCGCTCCACCTTCTCGCCGAACGCGTCGTCACGCTCGCCGACGCCGACCTCGTCTGCATCGTCCTCCCGGCCACCACGACCACGGTCATCGTCGACACGGCCCGGGGACGCTTGGCGGACGACCTCCAAGGCCTCGTCCTCCCTTCCGAAGGCACGCTGTCCGGTCGCGCCTTGCAGTTGCACGAGACCCTCGACGTCTCGAACGTCCAGAGCGTCGCCGAGGTCGCAGGGTCGCCTCTGGTCCTGGGGCCCACGGTCGTCGTGCCGCTCGAGACCGGAGACGCGACCCACGGTGCCCTGACGGTCTCAAGGGCAGCCGGTAGCGCGAGGTTCTCACGGGCGGACATCGAGATGATCACCGATTTCTCGAGGCAGGCCACCCTCGCGATCGACGTCGCGGAGGTTCGACACGACCGGACGCGCCTCGAACGCACCGAGGATCGAGGTCGCATCGCCCGCGACCTCCATGATCACGTCATCCAACGTCTTTACGCTGCCGGCCTGGACATGCAGGCGTCGGTGCGTTCCGGTGTGGACACGGGCACCCGCGAACGGCTCGATCGGCACATCGACATGCTCGACGCCGCGATCGTGGAGATCCGCACGGCGATCTTCTCCCTCGCCCCGCCCCGGAGGGCCGGCCGCTCGTCGCTCCGCCATCGGGTCATCGACCTGCTGGCGGAGCTCAGCCCGGTGTTCGACGTCACGCCGCGACTGGCGTTCGCCGGGCCCCTGGATCTCATGGTGCTCGACGAGGTCGTCGACGACGTGCTCGCCGTCGTCCGCGAAGGACTGAGCAACGTAGCTCGCCACGCCCACGCCACACGCGTGAGCGTCACGGTCGGTGTCGCCGACGATCGTGTCGAGGTCCGGATCACCGACGACGGAATCGGGCTGCCCGACGACCACGACGACAGCGGGCTCGCGAACCTCGCGGTCCGCGCCGCCCGATGGCAAGGAACCATGGTCGCCGAGAGGCGCCCTGAAGGAGGCACCGTGCTCACCTGGACCGCCACGACCACGATCGCCGCGCCTCCTCGGGACGCGTCGTGACGAGCGTGTTCCTGGTCGACGACCACGAGGTCGTCCGTGGGGGCGTCGCCCACCTGATCGATTCTCACGACGACCTCGACGTCGTCGGCGAAGCCGGGACGGCAGCTCAGGCGCTCGTGCGGATCGCGGCCACGCTGCCCGACGTCGCCGTGCTCGACGTCCGTCTCCCCGACAGCAGCGGCATCGACCTCTGCCGAGACATCCGTTCGGCCCACCCGGGCATTCAGTGCCTGATGCTGACGGCCTTCGACGACGATCAGGCGAGCGTCGCGGCTGTCCTCGCGGGGGCGGCGGGGTACGTGTTGAAGGACATCCGTGGCGACCGCCTGATCGATTCCATCCGCACGGTCGCCCGGGGTGGGAGCCTGGTCGATCCGCAGATGTCCCGCCGCGTCGTCGCGTCCATCACCGACGGTCCCCGCGCGCCCGATGTCGCCCTGACCAAGCGTGAGCACGACGTCCTCGAGCTGATCGCCGAGGGCATGACCAACCGGCAGATCGGTGAAGTCCTCGGGCTGGCGGAGAAGACCGTCAAAAACTACGTGTCGGGACTGCTGAGGTCCTTGGGTATGGAGCGGAGGACGCAGGCCGCCGTGTACGGCGCGTCGCTGCGCAAGCCCTGAAGCTGAGTTCCGGGCCCGGGCTGCGTGTCACCGGGCGTCCGGTGCCTTCACGACGACAGTGGGTCCCGCGACGTCCAGGACGATGGCGTGGCTGACCGAACCCAGGAGGAACCGGGCGATCCGCCGGCGGCCGTGGTTCCCGACGACCAGAAGGCGCCGCGAACGCGATGCCTGCTGGAGCACCCTGCTCGCCTCGCCCTGGACTACCCGTTCGGTGATGATCAGATCGGGATGCGTCTGGGCGACGGTGGCGACGGCCTCGTGCAGCAGTGCCTGATGTCGTGACCGCAGCAAAGCCGTTTCGGGGTCGGCTTCACGCAGGGCGGTCGAGCCCGTCCTCGGTGCCCGTGCGACGGCCATGAAGCCGAGCTGACTCGGGGGGAGGACGTCGAGCCATGCGTTCACCGCCTCGAGTGGCTCGCCCCACCTTGTCGCTTCCTCCGCGGCGAAGGCGAGTGCTGCCAGGGACGAGTCGGTCCCGTCGACCCCGACGACGATCCCTCGGCCCGTCACCGGGGTGTCCGTGGAGTGAGCCGGGACGATGGCTACGGGGCCCGTCGCCGTGGAGACGAGTCGCTCCCGAAGAGACGGCCCTCGGCCCTCGTTCGTGCCAGCGCCCAGGGCGAGCACGCCTGTCGGCGATGACAGCGCCCGCAGGACCTCTGCCGGGTCGCCGTAGACCACCTCCACGGTGAGTTCCAGACCTGGTCGCGTGCTGAGGAGCCGGTCGGCTTCTGCCTGCGCTGCGGGCCGCGCGACGGCGATCCGCGCTTCGACGTCGTCGTCGCTGTCCTGCTCGTCGGTCTCGACCACGTGAACGAGGAACATGCCACCGGCGGACGTGGTTGCTCGGTCGGCGGCCCAGTCTGCTGCTGCAGACGCGGCCGGCCCGCCGTCGGTCCCAGCGATCGTCATCTCGTGCACGGGTCGTCCTCCTGTCGGCGGCGCGCGACGCCGGCTTCCTGCCGGTGTGTTCACGCGTCGTGTCGAGTCTCGTGCGGACCGCACGTGATCGGCAGTGTCCAACGTCCTGTCCCGGAGTCAGGACGTTCGGCACTTCACGTGGCAGGGGCGGCACCTGAACCTGGGGCCATGACGTCGACACTGCTCGCCCCGCTCCGATTACCTGCCCAAGGGATCGCTGTGGCAACGCGCCTTGAACACGTCCTCCGTGCCGGGGCGCTCCTGCGCCAAGGCAGCGTCGTCGTTCTCGACGACAGTGTCGTTGTCACCGGACGTAAGGCCCTTGGCGTCGTGCTCCTCGCTTGTGGAGCGGGCTGCTCCGAGCAACTGATCTCAGAACATGTGGCTGCAGCGATCGCCATGGGCAACCGCGTGGTGCTCACCTTCGTGGAGGCGCCGACGGGCGACATCGCAGCGCTCGTCGCCGTGCTGCAGCGGTGCATCTCGCGGGCTTGGTTCCAGGTGGTGGCGTCCCCTGGCGAGGCATGGCACATCCGGCCGGAAGACGCCTTGAGCGTCGCCGTCCTCACCCCGTCCTCCCTCACTGTGGACGATCACCGACTCCAGCACGTGCTCGATCCGGACATGGAACCCGACTTGCACGCCATGTTCCGCCGCTTCAGTGCGTCGACTGCGGTGACTGTGCCGGTCACGGTCACGCGCTGGCGCCCGTGATCCGACAGGAGCGGTCGAGCATCCACGATAATGGGCCTCGACCCGGACGGCTAGTAGCTGGTCCGGAAGCGCCGGCCCTGCACTGTTCGCGGGGTGACCTCGAAGTAGTTCCACTTGGTCGGCGCCGTCATCGTAGGGAGGTCCAGCACCCCTGACTCGCGCATCCTCGCCTCGTCGTCCAGGCGGCGGACGGTGCCGCGGAGGACGACGCTGAACCTCTTGCCGGCGTCCGTGCCGTCGATCTCCACGGCGACTTCCGGTCGACGGGTGAGGCTGACGATCTTCTTGCCCGGTGCACTCCGGAAGAAGAGGGCACGGCTCTGCACGAGGTAGTTGACGGGGAAGATGTCGGGCCCGAGGTCGTCGGTCACCGCGAGTCTCCCGACGGTGGCGGCCTCGAGGAGCCGCCAGCACTCGTCGGCGCCGAGCTTCTCGGGGACGGTCACGGTGTCGACGTCGGAATTGCGCTGGAGATAGGGATTCGTGGTCATCGTGTGAGTCTGGGAGGGAACCGTCCCGCCCGACAGGGCCGATGGTCCTGCTGAGAACGTCAGGACCTCCGCCTCTCCTGTTCAGCGCCTCCGTGGACGACAGTTGGTCGTGACAGCGATGCCGCCTCCTCCGGCCGTCCTGGCCGCCCAGATGCGGCCGCGCAGGAAGCCGAAGCACATGAGCAACTCAACAGGCAGCAAACTGACCGTCGTCGGGGCGGGGAGGGTCGGTGCGAGCATCGCCTACGCCGCCCTGCTCCGCGGGTCGGCACGGCACGTGTCGCTCTACGACGTCGACCGTGACCGTGTCGACGCCGAGGTGCTCGATCTCGCGCACGGGACAACCTTCACCGGCCCGACCGACATCGCCGGAGGTGCGGACATCCGGACCGCAGAAGGATCGGACGTCGTCGTGATCACGGCCGGCGCCGCGCAGCGGCCTGGCCAGTCGCGCACCGATCTCGCCGGCGTGAACACCGAGATCGTCGAGGAGCTCATGCCGGACCTCCTCGACGTCGCACCCGACGCGGTCTTCGTGCTCGTCACGAACCCCTGTGACGTGTTGACGGTCATCGCATCGGAGATCTCGGCTCTCCCCGCATCGCGTGTGTTCGCGTCCGGGACCGTGCTCGACACGTCCCGCCTTCGCCGAGAGCTGGCACGCCGTGCAGGCGTGTCCGTGAGCAGCGTCCACGCACACGTCGTCGGCGATCACGGTGACAGCGCGTTCGTGCTGTGGGACGACGTCCGGATCGGGACGGTCCCCGTCCTCGAGTGGGAGATGCCCGATCACACGCACATGAGCGTCGACGACCTCGATGACATCGCGGCCTCGGTGCGCGGTGCGGCCGACCGCGTCATCCGGGGAAAGGGGGCGACGGATCACGCCATCGGCATCTCGAGTGCCCGGATCGTCGAGGCCGTGCTGCTCGACGAACGAGTCGTCCTGCCCGTCAGCACAGTCCTGAGCGACTTCCACGGCATCGACGGCGTGGCCCTGTCCGTGCCTTCGGTCGTGGGCACCGACGGGGCCGTGCCCCTCCGAGACACGCCCTTCTCCACGGCAGAGCTGGCGAAGCTGACCGCCTCGGCGGCCGCCCTCTCGGACGTCCTTCGAACCGTGCGCCCTTCGCTCGTCGGGGGCTGATCCTCGACGAGTCGTCCCGATCAAAAGCGACGAGGAGAGGCCCTGCGCACCCGAACGGTGCAGGGCCTCTCTCGCGCGCCGCGCTCAGAGCAGGGAGCGGAAGCGCCTCCCGGTGACGGACACTGCGTCGATGCTCATGAGCTGGTCTTTCGTCCCCGGGGCGGCAGAGCGAAGATCCAGCTCGCTGGCCACCTCGAGATCAGCTGACGTCACGAGACGCCGGAGGGGTCCCTTGACGACGACGCTCCACGTCCAACCGTCGTCGACCCCGTCGATCTCGAACCCGACCCACGGAGAGGCGCCGACCAGCGCGGTCTTGGTCCCGACGGAGGTGCGGAGGAAGATCGTCTGGCCGTCGGCGGTGTAGTTGATCGGGAAGATCTCGATGCTCGGCCCGCGCCCCATGGCGAGGCGTCCGAAGTGTCCCCGCCGCAGCTGCCGCCAGCAGTCGTCCCGCGTCATCTCGTTGACCAGGTCCTCACGTCCGTACACGGCCGTCAGCTCCTCGAGGGCTCTGCCCCGACGGGCAGGGATCGTTCGAGGGCTGCCAGGAGGAGGGCGACGTCGAAAGGTTTCGTCGCGGTGTCGGCATCCGCCGACGTGATGAGGATGTCCATGACCTCAGCTTCCGTCCTGCGGGGCGGCCGGGGCAGAGGACAACGTCCCGCGGGGGCCCTCCCAGGCCCAGTCCGCCACCTCGGGCAGGTCCTCTCCGTGCTCGCGCGTGTACGTCCTGGCCCGCAGGCGGGCGTCCTGCATGCGCTGACGGAACGGCCCGTTGTGGGCTGAGAGCCCGGGGACGCGGTCGATGACGTCCATGACGAGGCGGTACCGGTCGAGGTCGTTGAGCATGACCATGTCGAACGGCGTGGTGGTGGTGCCCTCTTCGATGAACCCGCGTACGTGTAGCTGGTCGTGCCCCGCCCGCCGGTACGTCAGGCGGTGGATGAGCCACGGGTAGCCGTGGTACGCGAAGACCACCGGCACGTCGGCGGGGAACAACGCGTCGTACTCGGCGTCGGAGAGACCGTGCGGGTGCTCCCCTTCGCTCTGCAGCCGCATCAGGTCCACGACGTTGACGACCCGCACCCGCAGCCACGGCAACTCTCGCCGGAGGATCGACGCCGCCGCGAGCACTTCCAGCGTCGGCACGTCACCGGCGCAGCCGAGCACGACATGCGGCTCGAGCCCAGGCTCTTCGGTGCCGGCCCATTCCAGGATGCCGAGCCCGCGCGTGCAGTGGGCCACCGCCTCCTGCATGGTCAGCCAGTTCGGGGCGAGCTGCTTGCCCGCGACGACGACGTTGACGTAGTCGACGCTCCGCAGGCAGTGGTCCCAGGTCGACAGCAGGGTGTTCGCATCGAAAGGCAGGTAGACGCGCACGACGTCGGCCTTCTTGTTGATCACGTGGTCGATGAAGCCGGGGTCCTGGTGGGAGGTGCCGTTGTGGTCCTGGCGCCAGACATGCGAACTCAGCAGGTAGTTAAGCGACGAGATCGGCTGCCGCCACGGGATCTGCCTCGAGGTCTTTAACCACTTGGCGTGCTGGTTGAACATCGAGTCGACGACGTGGATGAACGCCTCGTACGAGTTCATCAGCCCGTGCCGCCCGGTCAGCAAGTAGCCCTCGAGCCAGCCCTCGCAGAGATGCTCGCTGAGGACCTCGACGACGCGGCCGGTGCGGGCGAGGTCGTTGTCGATCAGGTCGATGGCCTCGTAGCCGGAGTCCCACTGCTTGTCGGTCACCTCGAAGACGGCCTGCAGCCGGTTCGAGGCGGTCTCGTCCGGGCCGAAGATCCGGAAGTTCGTGGGGTTCGCGACGATCACGTCGCGCAACCACGCGCCGAGCACGGCGGTGGCCTCACTGAGGGTCGCACCGGGCGAGGGCACGTCGACCGCGTAGTCGCGGAAATCGGGGAGGCGCAACTCACGACGAAGGAGCCCGCCGTTTGCGACGGGGTTGGCACTCATGCGCGCGTCCCCGACGGGAGCAAGGCCACTGACGAGCGGCACCGGGGCGCCGGTGGCGTCGAAGAGTTCCTCGGGACGGTAGGACCGCAGCCAACCGTCGAGGACGGCGAGGTGCTCGGGGGTGTCCCGAGCGTCCTTCAACGGCACCTGGTGAGAGCGCCAGTTGCCCTCGGCCGGGTGCCCGTCGATGATCGCGGGGCAGGTCCACCCCTTGGGAGTGCGGAGAATGATCATGGGCCACGCGGGACGGCTGTCGACGGCGGTGCCGACGAGGTCGTCGCGAGCGGCCTCGTTCTCGCGGGCCGCCTCCTTGATCACGGCGATCTCGTCGAGCACCCGGTCGAGCGTCTCGGCGAAACGGACATGGACCGCCAGAGGGTCCTCACCGTCGAAGCCGCCGGAGACCAGGTGGGGCGTGTACCCGTAGCCGCGCATCAGCTCGAGCAGCTGGGCCTCGGGCATCCGCGACAAGACGGTCGGGTTCGCGATCTTGAAACCGTTCAGATGCAGGATCGGCAGCACGACACCGTCGCGGACGGGGTCGACGAACGAGTTGCCGTGCCAGCTCGTGGCCAGTGGGCCGGTCTCGGCCTCGCCGTCGCCGACGACGGTCGCGACGAGCAGGTCGGGGTTGTCGAACACGGCGCCGTAGGCGTGCGCGAGGGAGTAGCCGAGCTCGCCGCCCTCGTGGATCGACCCGGGAGTCTCGGGGGCGACGTGGCTCGGGATGCCGCCGGGGAACGAGAACTGCCGGAACAGCTTGCGCAGCCCGTCCTCGGCCTGGTCGATGCCCTCGTAGACCTCGCTGTAGGTGCCGTCGAGGTAGGTGTTCGCGACCATCCCTGGCCCACCGTGGCCGGGACCGGCGACGTAGATCGCGTCGAGGCCGCGCTGCTGGATGACGCGGTTGAGGTGGGCGTAGACGAAGTTCAGCCCCGGGGTGGTGCCCCAGTGGCCGAGGAGGCGCGGTTTGACGTGGTCGCGCGTCAGCGGTTCCCGAAGGAGCGGGTTGTCGAGCAGGTAGATCTGCCCGACCGAGAGGTAGTTCGCGGCCCGCCACCAGGCGTCGAGCTGCGCGAGGCCCTCGGGTGTCAGCGGCGCCATCGGCATCCGGGGCCACGGCGTCGACGCGTGCTCGTGGGGGAGGAGGGCGGTGGGCTCGGTGTGCGAGGGCGTCATGGTCATGTCCTCAGGGTCGCCGTTCGGCGGGCGGCAGCCCAGGGGCGAACGTCCCGTGAGGACCATCGGCCCTGGTCGCCACCTCGACGAGGCGGAATCCTGCCAGGAGGAGGTGCGCAGATGATGCACGACTGGTACGGATGGAACGGCGGCATGAGCACGATGGCAGGCGGCACACAGTGGTGGCAATGGCTGTTGGTGATCGGGGCGATGATCGTGTTGCTGGTCGTCGTGACCGGAGTGGTGCTGCTGGTGATGACGCTCCGGGACTTAGGTGTGGGGCGTCGGCGCGTGACGCATGATCCGACCCGGGCGCCGGCGGCGCTCCACGGTGACGAGTTGGTCCTCGCCGAACGTCTTGCGCGAGGAGAGATCGACGAGGTCGAGTTCTTGAACCGTCGTCACGATCTCGTCCCTGGACCGACCCCGCGGTGAGTCCCTGACCGACCCCGTGACGAAGGAGGTGTCCCGGACGCGAAGTCCGAGACACCTCCTTGCGGTGGTGTAGTCAGTCGGTGGGGATCGGATACCAGCTCGAGACGGTGATCCGGTTGATGACGCGTGTGACGTGGGGCAGGGACCAGGCCGTCGTGGCGGCCTGATCACGCTCGGCCCAGGACGACACGCGTCCGGTGAGCGTGACGTCGGTGCCCGTGACGGCGACGTGGACGTCTTCGGCGTCGAGGGCGCCGTGGCGAGCCATTCCTTCGCGGATGCGCACCTCCGGCACGTTCGGTGGCGGTGGCACGGTGACGTCGACGGTGTTGATGACGAACTTGACGCCGTCGACGGCTGCGACCGCCTCGCGCAGGTCGATAAGTTGTCGAGCTTCGCCGACGTGGCCGGTCAGCGTGACGGTGGTGCCTCTGAGGCCGGCCGAGACCGCGCCACCTCGGGCGGTGATCTTCTGGATGGCTTCGGAGACGCGCCGCGCCGTGTCCGTCTCGGTGATCGTGGAGACGTAGGACGCGGGGTGGACCACGAGATCGTCCACCACGGCGAGCACCCCGTTCGTTCGACGAGCGGTGTCGGTGACGACCGCTCGAGAGACGTAGTCACCCAACTGGCCTGACACGGTCACGGTGCCGTGACTGACCGCGACGCCGATGCGTTCTTCGTGGATGCCGTCCGTCCTGCGCAGTCGATCATCGACGGCTCCGCGGATGGCCTGGTCTCGTTTGGTCGTGGACTCGTCGTTCGTCATGTCACGACGTCCGGGGGTCTTGGCCGGGGCCGTAACCGACGGAGTCGCGCAACCGTCGCTCGGCCGCGGCGGCAGGGTCGTCCGAACCGCCGTCGTCGAGGTGGCTCTCCCGGTCGGAGGCGAGTTCAACGAGGATCTTGATGCCGTGCTCGTCGGGCCAGGCCTGCAGCAGGACGGTCCTGCCTTCCAGGACGTGTTCCTCCGGGACGGAGTCCCGGAACGCGACCTGCGTGGCGAGGTATTCCAGGGCGTGCGCCACGGCGCGTCCCCAGTCACCCGGGTGGGTGCCGGTGGAACGGGTCACGGCACGGGTCCGGTTGGTGAGCTCCTCCTCGTGGATGCGGGCGGTGGGCGACGAGTGCGTCATCAGGCGGACGCGCCGGTCAGTTCGTCGCTGGCGCGGCTGCCGTCACCGAGGGCTTCGGCGCCGGCGCTGATCGGGTCCTCGTGGTCGACGAAGGGTGTGTGCATGACCAATACGGGGCACTGGCCGTGTTCGGCGCAGGCCGAGCTGACGCTTCCGAGGAGGAGGCCGACGAAGCCGCCGTGCCCGCGACTGCCGACGACGAGCATCTGCGCCGTGCGGCTGGCCTCGATGAGCACGTGCGCGGCGCCGCCTTGACGCATGCTGCTGCTGACCCAGTCGGGTGTGTGCGTTCCGAACCGGTCCTGGAGGGCAGCGTCGGTGATGATCTGCATGTCCTCTTCGGGAGTCCACCCCAGGGTCGGGTAACCGCCGTAAATGGTCGGGTACTGCCACGCGGAGATGACGTGGAGGGGGACGTCCAGGGCCCGAGCCATCACGATGGCCCGGTCGAGGGCTGCGCCTGCTGCGGGAGAGCCGTCGTAGCCGACCAGGACAGGGCGCGTGTCGGCTTCGATGGTGGAGGTGGGTGAGGTCATGGGGAACGGCTCTCTCGTGAGAAGGGGAATGAAGATGAACGGAGTCAGGTCGTCGGGGGGACGAGCAGACGTGTGCGGGCGCGATGCTCGACGATGTTGGGCAGGAAGTCATGGAGGGGGACCCCGCGACCGACTATCGAGTCGTAGCTGTCGATGACGACCTGTTCGACCCGGCTAGCGGGCAGGAGCGGGAAGCGCCGGAGGAGCCCGGTGATGACGGTCGAGACGATCGCGTCGCGGCCTTCGGTCGGCCTGGTGGACGTCAGGACGGTCATGCGCGGTGGATCGGCACGATGAGGACGGGGCAGGTGGCCCGGTGCACGCAGCTGGTGCTGACCGAGCCGAGCAGTGCCGAGCGGACGGCGCCCATGCCCCGGCTGCCCATGACGAGCATCCGGGCACCCGTGGCAAGGCGGGGGAGCGCTTCTTCGGCGACGTCGCGCACTTCACGGAATTGGGGTCGCAGATCGGGGTGACGGGCCGCTGCGGTCGCGGTGTCCTCGATCAAGGCCTTCTGGACGGCCGTGGCCAGCTCCGGGAACGAGGAGGCGTAGCCGAACTTGAAGCCAGCGGGATTGGGGGCATCGAAGATGCTCCACGTGCGCACGACGGCGATGGGTACGCCGAGGCCGTGGGCGAGGTCGAGCGCGACATCGAGAGCCGCGTCGGCACCGGCGGAGCCGTCGTGGCCGACGACGATGCTTCCGGGTTCGATTCCGAGCAGCCGCGGATCACCCTGCGGGTACGTCTCGACGTGTCGGGACGGGCCCGGCGTGGTCGGCTCCGCCGTGGTAAACGGTGTCGGGATCGCGGTGCTGGTGGTCATGGGGTGTCCTTCGATCGCGAGGCGTGTTCGCCCGGGCTGGTCGGGGTCGGTTGACCCTCGTCACCGAGCATCGCTGCCTTGCGTCGTGGCCAGTAGGGGACAACGTCCCGAGCGGTACCGTGCGGACGATCACGCCTTGACGACGGTGAGGAGGATGGCGGAGTCCTCGACGATGTCGACGGAGTGCAGGCCCTCGGGGATGGTGAGGAGGTCTCCCCCCGAGCCGTTCCAGGACACCCCGCCGGCGTGCAGCAGGACGCGGCCGGTGATCACTTGGAGGGTCGCCTCCCCGGGGTTGAGGTGTTCGCTGAGCTCTTCCCCCGCACGGAGGGCCATGAGCGTCTGACGAAGATGGTGCTCGTGCCCGCCGACGATCGTGCGGGCGCTTCGTCCGCTCGAGGCGTCTCGGGCGTGGGCCAGTTCGTGGCGGGCGAGAGCGGTCAACGATGTCTTTTGCATGATGTTCTCCGTGATCGAGGGGAAGGTGTGTGGGTCATGTGGTGACCAGGCCGAGGAGTTGCCCGATTGCCCAGGTCACGGCCATGGCGCTGGCACCGCCGATGACGAGTCGGAGGGCCGCGGTCGTCCTCTTCGCGTGGCCGAGGGCCGCGCTGGTGGTGCCCGTGACGACCAGGGCGAGCACCACCACGACGACGGTGGCGGGCACGAGCACGGCGACCGGGGAGAACAGGATCGCGGCGAGGGGGAACAGCGCTCCGGCGGTGAACGCGGTCGCGGACGCCACGGCGGCATGCCACGGGTTCGTCAGCGCGTCGGGATCGATGTGGAGTTCGGCGTCGACGTGGGCGGCGTAGGCGTCGTGCGTCGTCAGCTCCTCGGCGACCGCCCGGGCGGTACCCGGGGACAGGCCCTTGGCGCGGTAGATGGCGGTCAGTTCGGCACACTCCCGCTGGGGATCTCGGGCGAGGTCGCTCCGTTGCTCGGCGAGAAGGGCTCGTTCGGTGTCTCGTTGGGCGCTGACGGAGACGTACTCGCCGAGGGCCATGGACACTGCCCCCGCGACGAGCCCTGCGACGCCGGCGATCACGATCGGACCCCGACTCGCACCGACGGCGGCGACTCCGACGACGAGGCCGGCGGTGGAGATGATGCCGTCGTTCGCACCGAGGACTCCGGCACGGAGCCAGTTCATCCGTTGCGAGGACCGTCCGCGGGGCTCCTTCCTGCGGGTGTCGATCTGCGTCACGCGGAGGTCCGTGCCGTCGTCGTCGTGCGCTTCCGGTCTCGTACTCGTTCGGTGGCCTTGCCCGCCTCGGTGAGGAGGAAGATCGCTACGGCGATCGCTGCGGTGTAAGCCCATTCCCGCGTGCCGAGCGGGGCGGAGTGGAACCACGGGTGCATGAACGGCGCGTAGACGAACACGAGCTGTAGCGCCACGAGGAGCCCTGCCGAGATCCAGACCGCACGGTTGCCGCGCAGCACCGCCGCCCTGAGGCTGGATGCGCGGAGGAAACGGCAGCTGAACAGGAACGCCAGTTGGCCGAGCGTGAGCATGGTCACGGCCGTGGTCCGGGCCTCGGCGTCCGTGGCCCCGGCACCGAGCTCGAAGAAGAACACGCCGATGGTCGACATGGTGATGAGGGCGGTGACCCAGACGATGCGGCCGACGAAGCCGCGGTCGAGGATGCCCCGGCCCGGTCTGGTCGGCGGACGGCTCATGATGCCGGGTTCGGCGGGTTCGGTGGCGAGTGCGAGGGAGAGGGTAACCGCGGTGATGAGGTTGACCCAGAGGATCTGGGTGGGCTGCAACGGCAGGGTGAAGCCGACGACGACCGCGAGGAGCATGACGAGGGCTTGTGCCGAGGTCGTGGGTAACAGGAACAGGATCGATTTCTGCAGGTTGTCGCGGATGCGTCGGCCTTCGCCGATCGCGTGGCCGATGGTGGCGAAGTCGTCGTCGGCCAGGACGATGTCGGCTGATTCTTTGGTCGTCTCGGTGCCCTTGATGCCCATGGCGACACCGATGTCGGCGCGGCGGAGGGCCGGGGCGTCGTTGACCCCGTCGCCGGTCATGGCCACGGTCTGACCGCGCGACTGGAGGGCGGCGACGATGCGCAGCTTGTGCTCGGGACTGGTGCGCGCGTAGACGTCGACCGAGGCGGCGCGGCCGGCGAGCTCGTCGTCGCTCATCGCTTCGATCTCGGTTCCGGTGAGCACGCTCGAGCCGGCGTCGGCGATGTGCATCTCGGTCGCGATGGCGAGGGCCGTGCCGGGGTGGTCGCCGGTGATCATCTTCACCCGGACGCCGGCTGCGTGCATGGCGTCGATGGCGTGAACGGCCTCGGGTCGGGGCGGGTCGACGATGCCCGCGGCTCCGAGGAACACCATCCCTGTGGCGTAGTCCTCGGCCTGGAGCCCGGACGCGTGGAGGGTCGCGGATGACCGGGCGGCAGCGAGCACCCTAAGGCCTCGTGCTCCGAGCTCCTCGATCGTCGCAGCCCAGGCCGCCCGATCGATGGACCGCAGACGGCCGTCTTCGTCGAGTTCGTGGGTGCAGGCATCGAGGACGACCGCGGGTGCGCCCTTGAGGTAGATGGTCGAGACGCCTTCCTCGTCCTGTTCGCGGACCGCCATGGACTTCGTCGTCGCGTCGAAGGGCACCACGGCGAGACGGGTGTGCCCGTGGGCGTCGAAGGACGCCTTCGCGGCGAGGGTCTTGAGCGCTCCTTCGGTGGGGTCACCGACGACCTGCCACCCGCCTTCGGCGTCGACGAGGTGCGCGTCGTTGCAGAACGCGAACGCCTGGACGACCGCGTGGAGGCTCGTCGCCGAGGACGAGGCGGAGGAGGCGCGGGCGGTGATGGTCCCGGTCGGTGCGTACCCCACGCCCGCGACGTCGAAGGTCCCGCCGGGTGTCACGACCGTGCGAACCGTCATCTCGTTGCGGGTCAGGGTGCCGGTCTTGTCGGTGCAGATCGTGGTCACGGAGCCCAGGGTCTCGACGGCGGTGAGCTTCCGGACGATGGCGTGGCGCGAGGACATCTGCCGGACGCCGAGGGCGAGGGTGATGGTGACGAGTGCGGGCAGCCCTTCGGGGATCGCCGCGACGGCGAACCCGATGGTGGCGGGCACGAGCTCCGCGAGACCGCGGCCGTGGACGAGGTACCCGACGGCCAGCATTCCCGCGGCGACGGCGACGATGAGCAGCGAGATGCGCTTGCTGAAGGTCGCGAGTTGTCGGGTCAGGGGAGTCGCGGTGCTCTCGGCGCCGGTGACGAGTGCGTGGATGCGGCCGATCTCGGTCTGCGAACCGGTGGCCGTCACGACCGCCGTCCCCGCGCCTCCGGTGATGTGGGTTCCGGAGAAGAGCATGTCGTCGCGGTCGCCGATCCCGCTCGCCTCGTCGACGGCGTCGAGGGCCTTGTCGGACGGCGACGACTCACCCGTGAGGGCTGACTCGTCGGCGCGGAGGGTGTGCGCCCCGAGCAGCCTGGCGTCGGCGGGCACCTTGTCGCCGGGTTCGACGCGGATGACGTCTCCGGTGACGAGGTCGGCGGCTTCGACGGTGACCCATCGGCCGTCCCGACGGGCGGTGGCGCTGAGGGAGAGCATCGCCCGGATACCATCGAGAGCTTTCCGGCTTCGTCCTTCTTGCACCAGTCCGACGCCGGCGTTGATGACCGTGACGGAGAGGATCACGACCGCGTCGATCCAGTCGCCGACGACGAAGGTGACGATCGCGGAGGCGAGCAGCACGTAGATGAGGACGTCGTGGAATTGCTTCACGAAGGTGAGGAACGCCGAGGGCCTCCGCTCCGCGGGAAGCCCGTTCGGGCCCTGCTCGATCAGACGGGCTGCCGCGCCGGCGACGCTCAGTCCCTCCTCGGTGACGCTGTTCGCTTCGAGCACGGCCGCGACCGACGCTGCATGCGGCGCTACTTGAGGGGCGTCGAGGACTGCGGTGTCGGACCGGTGGGCGAGGCCCGCCATCAGACGAGCCACGGAAGGCGCTTGACGGCGGGCAGCTGCTTCCAGCGCACGCCGGCGCCCCAGGTGTCACCGGCCGAGAGGACGGCGAGGGCGACAAGGACGAGGGTGTAGATGATGTGATAGTCGACCAGGGGATTCGTCGACGCGGCGTTGGCGCCGAAAGGCCACTCGGCGAGGTACATGGCCACCATCAGGACACTGCCGACGACCGCGCTGACGCGCAGGCCGATGCCCAGCATGACAGCGGCGCCAACGCCCAGCATGGCGAGCTGGAAGAGGATGTCGCTCGCCGGGCTGGCGACCGCGGTGAAGAAGCCCTTCAGCGGGCCGACGACGCCGTCTCCGAGCAGGAAGCCCTGACTCGGGGTGCCTCCGGCGACCCAGGCCCGCGCCGCCGGCGTGGAGAACCCGAGGCCGAAGGTCTTGTCCAGGAACGCCCACAGGAAGATGAACCCGGTGGCCAGACGGAGGACGGCGAGCGTGCGGCGACCGTGTGCCCTGGTCACGCCGGTCTCGACGACCGGAACGGCGGGATGGTTGGCGAAGAACGGCGCCGACCGAGGGGCCAGACGGTCAGAGGTGGCTCGGATGGTCATGGGGGTGCCCTTCGTCATCGTGGTCCAGACGGCCACGGCCACAAGGCTCGCCGTCACACGCGAGCCCCGGCAGAGGCCAACGTCCCACCGGGCGAGGCATGACCGGACGAGACTCGGTGAGCCGACGGTTCATCGTGGATCGACGCGCGACACGGGCCCGTCACGATGCCCCTGCGCGAGGCGCTACCGAAACGGTGACCAGTGACCGGCATCGACTGTTACGACTACGAACGGTTCCGCCAATCGCTCCTCAACCGTGCCCACCGGCAGCGACTCGGGATCGACCTCTCGTAGGAGGAAGCGCTCGACGTCCTCAGCGATGACGCCGCCACAAGGCAGGAGTACGCCGCGTGGCGAGAGAGGATGGGACTGGCACCCGTCGAACCGCCACCATCTTCTTCGCGATCGCGCGTATTGTTGCGACGCATCTTCCGATTGCCTAAATAGCTCCAGTCGAGGCATGTTCTTGTGCGGCTCTTGACGTGTCCGATAGCCACACGCTTGATGCGACCTAATGCGGGCTGGTCTGTCGGGACGACCGGATCACGGTGAGTGCAGGCGAGCGGGTGGTGCCTCCAGGCGTCCGGAGAAGGATCGTCTGCCGGTCTCCCTCGAGCGGATCAGGAGCCAGCTGCTGCTCCATGGTTCGACGGACGTGCGGTTCGTCGGTCAGGGATCAGCCTCATGGTGGCGTCGGGCTCATTCGGCCATCGCAACCGGCCACGAGGGCGACGGCTGACCCGGGAGGAACGACCTCCTGGACGATGCGCCGATGGGGGCTTCGCTGATCAGTCGCCCGAGGGCAGAGCCGTACGTTCTCGGGCCGCCGGGTGCGTCGTCCCAGCCCCGCGGCGCATCATGGGCTCATGCCCGCCTTCCGTCGCCCGTCCCGCCCCGCCCACCCCGTCCGCGTCGAGCCCGGCCCCGGGCAGGAGTCGGTCTGGGACTACCCCCGCCCGCCGCGCGTCGAGCCCCGGAACGAGCGCGTCGTCGTCCGTCTCGGCGGCGTCGTGGTGGCCGACACCACGGCCGCGATCCGCGTGCTCGAGACGAGCCACCCGCCCGTGTACTACCTGCCCCGCTCCGACTTCGCGCCGGGTGCCCTGTCCAGGGCCGAAGGTCGCAGCCTCTGCGAGTTCAAGGGCCAGGCCGGCTACGTGGACGTCACCGGTGGGGGAGTCGTGGCCCGCCGCTCCGGCTGGTTCTACGCCGAGCCCTGGCCCGGCTACGAGTCCCTCGTCGACCACGTCGCGATCTACCCGGGCGCGATGGACTCGTGCGAGATCGACGGCGAGGTGGTCCAGGCGCAGGAGGGGGACTTCTACGGCGGCTGGATCACCGCGAACCTGGTCGGTCCGTTCAAGGGCGCGCCCGGCACGATGGGCTGGTGAGGACGGGACCCTCGACAGGAGGAGACTGGTCGGATGTCGAAACGTCCCCGCCCCCGTCCCACGTCCCTCGCCCGCACCCTGGGGCGCATCGCCCTCGGCGGTGCCCTGGTCTTCGCCGGCACGAGCCACCTCACGTTCGCCCGCGAGCCGTTCCAGGCCCAGGTGCCCGAGTGGCTGCCGCTCGACGACGACTTCGTCGTGCTCGCCTCCGGCGTCGTCGAGATCGGGATCGGCGCGGCCCTGGTCGTCGCCCCGAAGCACCGTGTGACGGTCGGCTGGATCGCGGCCGCCTTCTTCACCGCGATCTTCCCCGGCAACATCTCGCAGCTCGTCACGCACACCGACGCGTTCGGTCTCGACACCGACGGCAAGCGCGCCTTCCGCCTGATCTTCCAGCCGCTGCTCGTCCTGCTGTCGCTCTGGTCGACGGGTGCCTGGCGCGACCGTCGCAGCATCGGCCGCCGCGCGAAGTAGGCACGACCGGTCCCCGACCCGACGGGCCTCCGACCCGAGGAGGCGCGGCTCAGCTCGACAGCTCCGCCACGACCACCTCGGCGTCGGGGAACCACCTCGTGTAGTGGTCGGGGTCGGCGTTGACCTGCACGGCGTGCGCCGCCTGGGTCGGCGTCAGGTCCTTCCAACCCGGGATCGCCACGAGCTTCGTGAAGAAGCTGGTCGCCGCCGTGTACGGGTCCATCCGCTGTTCGTAGGTGCCCCACTGGCCGTTGTCGCGCTGCTGGAAGAGCCCTCGGCTGTCGGGCCCGACGGCGTCGCCGTAGTCGATGTTCCGCAGGCTCGACTCACCCATCGCGGTCATCACGCCGATCGCCTGGGTGTGTTCGCCGATGCCCTGCGCCCGGGCCGCCAGCATGATGTAGGCGGCGTTCACGAGACGGTCCTGGCAGTAGCCGGCGACGGGCCCGGCCGGCACCTCGATGTCGCCGACCATCACCGGGTCGACCTCGGGGCAGACCGGGGCCGGCGTCGACGTGATCGCCGTGACGCTCTCGTCGCGGGGTGCGGTGAGGGCCGAGACGACCATGGCGATCGCGACGACGAAAGCGACGAGCCCGACGCCGAAGACGACGGAGACGGCGATCAGCACGCGGCGCACGGTGGGCCTCCTGGGGTCGGGTGGTGTGGCGATCAGGGAGTGGCGACCGGCACGGAAGTCGTCCTCGACGATAGGCGATCCGCTCGGGAGTTCCTTCCCCACCGCCTGGGTGATCGGTGGGCCTCCCTCCGAATGCCCTGGCAATCCGCCGCCGAGATGCCGGTAACGTTGCCCGCCGTCGACCCGACCACTCGGGCCGCGGCAGCCGGGCCCCGCCCCTCCGCAGCTCGATCGCCGAGGCGCCCGTCCGAGTGACCGGCGCCCGAGATCCAGAGGAACGTCGTTCATGGGAACCCCACCCACCCCTGCCCGCGAGACCCGTCCCGACCGCCCGACCCGCGCCTCCGGACGGCGGAGTCCGAGGCGTCTGCGCGTCGACGACGTCACGGTCGTCGACCCGGCGATGATGAAGCGCGCCATCGGGGGCACCGTCGTCGGCAACACCATGGAGTGGTACGACGTCGGCGTGTACGGCTACCTCGCCGTCACGATGGGCCGGGTCTTCCTGCCCGAGGCCGACCCGTCGCTGCAGATCCTGTTCAGCCTCGGCGTCTTCGCCTCGACCTACGTCGCTCGTCCGCTCGGCGGGGTCGTCTTCGGGCGCCTCGGCGACCGGGTCGGCCGCCAGAAGGTGCTGGCGACGACACTCATCCTGATGGCGGGCGCCACCTTCCTGATCGGCGTCCTGCCCGACTTCGCCGCGATCGGCGCCCTCGCCCCGATCGCCCTCGTCGTGCTCAAGCTGCTGCAGGGCTTCTCGACCGGCGGCGAGTACGCCGGGGCGACGACCTTCGTCAGCGAGTACGCCCCCGACAAGCGACGTGGCTTCTTCGCGAGCATCCTCGACCTCGGCAGCTACCTGGGCTTCGCGCTCGGCGCCGCCGTCGTGTCGGTGCTCCAGCTGCTGACCACCGAACAGCAGATGCTCGACTGGGCCTGGCGGCTCCCGTTCCTGCTGGCCGGCGCGCTCGGGGTCGTCGCGATCTACTTCCGACTGAAGATCGAGGAGTCACCCGCGTTCCAGGCGACCCAGGACGCACAAGAGAGCAAGGTCGGCGAGATCGCCGACGCCCAGGGCCGTCCGCGCAACACCCTCGCGCTGATCCGGCAGCACTGGCGGCCCATCGTCATCGCGATCGGCCTCGTCGCCGCGTCCAACACCGTCGGCTACGCGCTGACCAGCTACATGCCGACCTACCTGACCGACTCGCTCGGCTACGACCCGCTGCACGGCACGCTGCTGACGATCCCGGTGCTCGTGCTGCTCGCCCTGCTGCTGCCGGTGGCCGGACGGCTCAGCGACCGCATCGGTCGTCGTCCCGTCATGTGGCTCGGCGCCGCGTCGGTGCTGCTGCTCGCCCTGCCGGCGTTCCTGCTGATCGGACTCGGCAGCATCGCCACGACCCTCGCCGGTCTGTCGCTGCTGGCCGTCAGCGTGGCGCTCTGGGTGTCGAGCCAGGCGTCGTCGCTGCCCGCACTGTTCCCGACCGCCAGCCGCTACGGCGCGATGGGCGTGTCGTACAACGTCGCGATCGCCGTGTTCGGAGGGACGACGCCGCTGATCATCCAGGCGCTGCTGCAGGCGACGGGCAACGAGCTCGTGCCGGCGTTCTTCCTCATGGCGACCTCGCTGGTCGGAGCGGTGGCGGTCTGGTTCATGAAGGAATCGTCGCAGCGGCCCCTGCCGGGGTCGATGCCGAGCGTGGCCACCGAGGCCGAGGCGCACGAGTTGGTCGAGTCGCAGGACGCCAACCCGAACATCGACCTCGAGGACCTGCCCTTCCTCGACGCCGAGCCCGCCGCGCCCGAGCCCGCGCCGGCCGCGCGGGAGACGGCCCGCTAGAGCAGCTCGGCGCGGTCGGCGAGGTACGCGGCGAGGTCGCGGACCTCGCCGGTCGCGGTGCCCCACCGCACGAGCGCACGCCCGTCGCGGACCAGGAGGCGCTGCTCGCCCGCCTGCAACGCCCCCGTCGACAGGTCCACCGGCTCGTACCCGTAGTTGACGACCTCGCCCTCGGCGAAGTGGCCTCGCACGGCGGCTCGCCGCTCGGCCTTGCGCTGCTCGACCTGGGCGGAGAGGTGCTGCGAGCGGGTCGGCGTCACGGCACGCGTGATGCGACCGGTCTCGAAGACGCGGCCGTCGGTGCCGAGCAGCAGCACGCCGAGGCGCCAGGCACGCCCGGAGGGCTCGAGCGATTCGGCCGTCTTCACCACGACGATGCGCCGGGCGGGCTTGTACCGGGCGAGGGCCTCGGTGCGCGCGTCGCGCGCCGCCAGGTCGGAGGCCTCCCGTTCGACGAGTGCGCGGAGCGACGCGGCCGCCTGGTCGTCGGACGGGCTCTCGGGGGCCGGCACCGCGCCTCCTGCGGTCGGATCGATCACGGGATCGTCGGCGAGGGAGTCAGGCGTCGTAGCCGTGGTCGAGGAAGTCCTCGATCACGTCGACGACGAACGCGTGGTCGTCGGCCTGCGGCAGGCCCGAGACGCCGGCCGACCCGACGACGCCGACGCCGACCACCCGGACGGGGAACAACCCGCCGTGCGCGGCGTAGAGGCCGGTGTCGAGGCGCGACTTCTCGTCGAAGCTGCCGCCCTGCACCCGGAACGACTCGCCCACCCGGTACGAGCTCTGCCCGTAGCGCTCGACGACGCGGGCCTTGCGGTCGAGCCACTCGTCGTTGTCGAGGCTGCTGCCGGGCAGGGCCGCGTGGAACGCCCGCTGTCGACCGTGCCGGACGGTGACGCCGACGGCGAGGTCGCGGCGCCGGGCCTCGGCCAGCAGGTGGGCGCCCAGGTCGAGGGCGACGTCGAGGGTGAACCGCCGGAAGACGAGACGTTCTTCTTGCTCGATGAGGGTCTGCAGCAAGGTGTCGTCGGTCATCGGTGGCCTCCTGTGGTGGTCGGGCGGTCTGCGCGGGGATGTGCCGGCGCCTGGGCGCGGCACGGTCAGAGCCTAGGCCCGGCCCCCGTCAGTGGGCTGGTGGGCGGAGTGACGTCAGGCCGAGGCAGCGACGCAGGGCGAGCCCTGCCGGGCCAGCAACCCGCAGTAGACGCCGACGAGGTCGTCCGCCGAGCGCGACCACGGGTGGTCGAGCGCGTGGGACCGGGAGGCGCGCGAGAGCCGGTCGCGCAGCCCCGCGTCCGCGAGCACCTGCGTCAGGGCCCGGGCCCAGGTCTGCGGATCACGGAGCGTGAGCACGATGCCCGTCACGCCGTCGACCACCGACTCGCGGAGCCCGCCCGACGCCGCCGCGATCACGGGGACGCCGCTGGCCGCGGCCTCGAGGGCGATCAGTCCGTAGGTCTCAGAGTGCGAGGGCACGAGCACGAGCGACGCGTCGCGCAGCAGGGCGGCGAGGCCCGGCCGCGAGCGCGGGCCGAGGAAGTGCACGGTGAGGTCGAGTTCGTCGCTCAACGCGCTCAGCTCGGACTCGTAGCCGGCGAACTCGGTCGAGGCGCCCCCGGCGATGACGAGCTCGGGGCGGACCTCGGCGGGGACGGCCGCCACGGCGCGGATGGCGAGGTCGGGGGCCTTGAGTGGTTCGAGTCGACCGGCCACGACGACGTAGGGGCGGGTCGGAGCGGGGTGGTCGTCCGCCGCGGGGTGGAACAGCTCGGCGTCGACGCCCGGCAGGACGACGTGGACCCGGTCGGCCCGGCCGCCGAGCCGGGACGTGACGGTCTCGGCCTCCGCGTGGCTGATGGCGACGACGGCGTCCGACTCGCGGGCGAGCATCTCTTCGCCGGCGAGGCGGCCCGGGGACTCGGCGCGTTCGCCGTGCGAGAGGGGGGTCGAGTCGTGGGCGGCGATCGAGTGGAAGCTCTGCAGGTGGGGCACGCCGAGGGCGCGCGCCACGGGCAGGGCGGCCATGCCCGAGAACCAGTGGTGCGAGTGGACGACGTCCCACGGCCCGAGCTCGGCGAGCCGGTCGCGGAACTCGTCGACGAAGAGCTCGTTGCGACCCTTGGTGACGGGCTCGGCCGGGCCGGCGTCGAGGAACCGGAGGGTCACGCCCGGAGAGAGAGCCAGGCTCGCGGGCTCGTCGGGCGAGGAGCGACGGGTCAGGATCTCGACCTCGTGCCCCGCGGCCCCGAGCGCCTCGGCCTGGTTGCGCACGACGACGTTCATGCCGCCGACGTCACCCGACCCGGGCTCGGCACCGGGGGACGTGTGCAGCGACACGAGGGCGATGCGGAGCGTGGGGGAGGCGGTGGTCACTTCCCGAGGGTACCGGCCCGCCGTCCCCGCGGTCTGCCCGTCGGAGGTCAGGCGACGCCGCCCGACCAGAAGGCGCGGACGTCGTCGAGGACGGCCTCGGCCTGCCGACGACCGGCTTCGGCGGCCGGGCGCCGGGTGCGCGTGGCGAGCACGTCGGTGCCGAACGCCTGCAGGGATTCGGCGTCGGCCTCGACGACCAGCACGTCCCGACCGGCGGCGCGTCGGGCGGCGACGACCTGCGGCAGGGTCGGGCCGAGCGGCGAGACGTCGAGTTCGGGGCCGCACGACAGCACCAGCACCCGGTCGTAGTCGTCGGCCAGGTCGGCGTTGGTGCCCGAGCGGACCCCGCCGTCCATGGTCGGGTGGCCGTCGACCTCGACGGTGGGCCAGACCACGGGCACCGAGCAGCTCGCGGCCACGGCGCGGTACAGGTCGACGCCCGAGTCGGCGTCCAGCGGGCGGAACGTGCCGTCGGTGGCGTCCACGGTGCAGACGGTCAGGGCCCCGTCGGGCCAGGCCGCGCCTCCGAAGCGTTCGCGCATCGTCGTGACGAGCTCGGGTTCGTCCGCGACCACGGGCGTCTCGCGCGCCAACGCGCCGATCCGGGCCCGCGCCTCCTGCTGACTAGTCGCCCCGGCCAGGGCCTGGCCGAGCGTCTGCTGGAACACGTCGGGGTCGATGGAGCCCGACGGCAGTTCCGTGACGGCCTCGAACTGCTCGCGCAACCCCTCGTCGACGCGGCCGAGCCGCACCATCGTGCCGACGACCGACCCGGCCGAGGTGCCGACGACGAGGTCGGCGTCGTCCACGGGCACGCCGGCCTCGAGCAGTCGTGACAACACGCCCAGCTCCCACGCGATGCCGGTGATGCCACCGCCGCCCAGGACGAGGGCGGTGCGGGTGGGGGTCGTGGTCGTGCTCATGTCTCTCCTCGGTCGTGGTGGCGGTCCGGGCAGGAGGCGCGGTGCGTCCCTCGGGGCCGCGCTCGACAATAGGCCGGTCGCCTCGCGACGTCCTCGGGCAGGTGTCAGGCGGCGCGCAACTCGTCGGCGCGCCCGAGGGCCCGCACGTGCCACTCGGTCTGGGCGAGCGCCGAGCCCAGCCGGTAGCCGTGCAGCGAGGCGATGCCCCCGCTCCAGGACATGCGCTCGGCGACCTGCCAGACCGTCGGCCGGTCGAGCGCGTCCAGGGCGGCGGCGGCGTCCCGGCTGCGGTCGGCGCGGTGGGCGATGAGGGCCTCGGCTCGCTGCCGGAGTCCCGTGAACCGGAACTCGTGACCCGGGCACACCTCGAGGGCGTCCGGGCCGTCGACGTCGAGGGCGACCATGCGGTCGAGCGAAGACAGGTAGTCCGTCAGCGGGTTCGTGCCGGTGCGTCCGCCGAGACCGATCCCGGGGTTGATGCGCGGCAGAACGTGGTCGCCCGTGAAGACGAGTCGCTGCTCGGGCTCGACGAAGCAGAGGTGGCCCGCGGTGTGACCCGGGGTGTGCACGGCACGCAGCAGCCGTCCCGCGATCGGCAGCACGTCGCCGTCGCCGAGCAGCAGGTCGGCGGTGACCGTCGACAGGTGGCGACCCGACCCCCAGGAGGCGACCAGCGCCTCCTGGTCGTCGCCGGGAGCACCCCAGCGGGCGATGTCGGCGTCGGCGGCCACGGCGTCGGACGTTCGCTCGCCCAGTGCGCGCTGCTCGGCGGCGTGCAGGGCGATCCGGGCGCCGGAGGCCCGGCGCAGGGCCTCGGCGCCGCCCAGGTGGTCGGCGTGCAGGTGGGTCACGGCGATCAGGTCGACGTCGGCGAGGGAGTGGTCGACCTCGGCGAGGGCGGTCTCGAGCCGGTCGAGGTTGGCGGCGACTCCCCACCCGGGGTCGATGACGGTCAGGGCGCCGTCCGAGCCCTCGACGACGTAGCCCAGAGAGTGGTCGTCGATGCCGTCGCCGAACTCGAACGCGACCGACCAGACGCCGTGCCGGACCTCCTCGACGGGTGGCAGGACACCCCGACGGACGGCGTCGGCCTGCACCGGGCTGAGCGGGACGGGAGGTACAGGAGGCGCGGGTCGGCGGGCGGCGTCGGTCACCCCGCGAGCCTAACCAGCGCCGCCCACCACCCGCGCCGCGCCCCTCGACGCGGCGTCCTTCGACGCCGCGCCCCTCGACTACTCGGCGGAGACCTCGATCAGCACCTTGCCGACCACGTCGCCCTCGACGGCCTCGTGCGCCGCCGCGGTCTCGGCGAGCGGGAAGGTGTGCAGCGGCAGGCCGGCGGCCTCGCCGACCGGCAGGACGCCGTCGCGCAGGGCCGCGGTGACGTCCTCGACGGCCGCCTGCAGCGCCTCCTCGCCCACGGTGTAGAGCAGGACGAACTGGAACCGGGTGTTGGTGATCATGTTCGCCCGGATGGGGATGGTCGTCGTGTCGCCGCCGTTGTCGGCGTAGATGGCCACGGAGGCGCGGTGCGCGACGACCTCGGCCAGCAGGTCCGCGTTCTGCGAGATCGCGACCTCGACGACGACGTCGACGCCGTCGGGGGCGATCTCGCGGATACGGGTGGCGGCATCGTCCGTGCGGTAGTTGACGACGTGGTGCGCGCCGGCGGCCGTGGCGAGGGCGGCCTTCTCGTCGGTGCTGATCGTCGTGACGACGGTGGCCCCGGCCCAGCGCGCGAGCTGGATGGCGGCGTGGCCGACCGCACCCGCGCCTCCGGCGACGAGGACGACGGCGCCGTCGAGGCTGCCGGGGGTCAGGCGGCTTGGGCCGTCCTCCCACACGGTGAGCGCGCGGTGGGCGGTCATGGCGGGGACGCCCAGGCTCGCACCGACGTCGAGGCCGACGCCGTCGGGCAGCGGGACGACGCGCGAGGCGGGCAGGACGGTGAACTCCTGCGCGGTGCCGGTGGGGCGCTGATGGGCCGAGAGGTAGGTCCAGACGCGGTCGCCGACCGACAGGCCGGTGACGCCCTCGCCGACGGCGTCGACGACGCCCGAGCCGTCCTGGTTCGGCGTGACCTCGGGGAACGGCAGCGACTCACCGGGGCCGCCGCCAGCGCGGGACTTCCAGTCGGTGGGGTTGACGCCCGAGAACACGACGCGCACCCGCACCTCGCCGGCGGCGGGTTCGGGCAGGTCGCGGTCGACGAGCTGCAGCACGGTGGGGGCGGGTCCGGTCTCGGAGTACACGATCGACTTCATGCCCGGAGCCAACCAGACCCGGCCTCGCCGTGTTCCCGCCCAGGACGACACCGAGTGGACACGGCACCGCTGCACGTCACGGTGTCGTGTCCACCCGGGGGTGTCGTGTGGTGTGCGGGATCAGGCCCCGGCGCCGTGGAACAGGGCGAGCGCCAGCAGATCGTCCTCGAACCCGCCGCCCTCGTGCCCGTTGTACGGCCAGACCGTGATGTCGGCCGCCCCGGCGTACGCGTGGAACGCCCCGAACACGGTCGACGGCGGGCAGGTCGGGTCCATCAACGCGGTCGTGAACAGAGCCGGGGCCGCCGCCCGCTTGGCGAAGTTGACGCCGTCGAAGTAGGCGAGCACGTCGTGCACCGAGGAGGCGCGGTGTCGGTGGACCGCCAGGTACCGTCCGACCTCTTTGTACGGGTCGGCGTCGGTGATGACGGTCGCCCGCCGGAAGTCGCAGAGGAACGGCACGTACGCCGCGACGGCGGCGAGGTCGGGGACGAGTCCGGCGACGGCGAGGGCGATACCGCCGCCCTGGCTGCCGCCGACGACGGACACCCGGGAGGCATCGACGACGTCGAGCTCGCGCGCGGCCTCGACGGCCCGGACGGCGTCGGCGAACACCCGCCGGTAGTAGTACGTCTCACGCGAGTCGATGCCCCGCGTCATGACGCCGGGGTGGGCCGGGCCCGAACCGTCGGGGTCGGGGGTGGCGCCGAGACTCCACCCCGAGCCCTGACCCCGGGTGTCCATCTGCAGGTGGGCGAACCCGGCGGACGACCAGAACAGGTTCTCGACGGCGGCACCGCGCCCGCCGCCGTAGCCGACGAACTGGACGACCGCCGGCAGCGGACCCTCCGCTGCGGCGGGCACGCGCAGCCACGCCCGCACGGGCTGACCCGCCCACCCGGCGAAGGTCACGTCGTACACGTCGATCGTCGTCAGCCCCGCGTCGACCCGTTCGACCCGCAGGTCGAGCGGGTGCGCCCGCGTCTCGGCGAGCGTCCTCGCCCAGAACTCGTCGAAGTCGTCGGGGTCGGTCTGCGTGCTGCGGTACTCCCGCAGGGCGGGCTCGGGCAGGTCGGTGAACATGCCCCTTGTCTACCGCAGCCCGTGGCGGCAGCCGAGGAGGCGCGGCTCAGCTCACGCGCGCCAGGTTCGGCTCCCAGCCGAACGCCGGGGCGACGTGGTCGGCCACCGTCTGCAGCAGGCGGGCGTTGTAGGCCACCCCGAGCTGGTTCGGCACGGTCAGCAGGATCGTGTCGGCGTCCCGCACCGCGGCGTCGGCCGCCAACTGATCGGCGATGACGTCGGGCTCGCCCACGTAGCTCTTGCCGAACCGCGACTGGACGCCGTCCAGCAGCCCGACCTGGTCCTGCGAGTCGGCCTGGGCGCGGACGCCGAAGTAGCGACGGTCCTCGTCGGTGGTGATCGGGATCACGCTGCGGCTGACCGACACCCGCGGCTCACGCGCGTGACCGGCGGCGCGGTAGGCCTCGCGGTACAGCGCGATCTGCTCGGCCTGGAGTTCGTCGAACGGCACCCCGGTGTCCTCGGTCAACAGGGTGCTGCTCATCAGGTTCATGCCCTGCTCACCGGTCCAGACGGCCGTCGAGCGGCTGCCCGACCCCCACCAGATGCGCTCGCCGAGGCCGGGGGAGTGCGGCTCGACCGAGAGGCCGTGCGACCAGCCGGTCATCTTCGGGTCGGACTCGGCGACGTCGGCGCCGTCGATCGCCGCACGGAACAGCTCGGTGTGCCGGCGGGCGAGGTCGGCGTCGCTCTCACCGTCGAGGGGGACATGGCCGAACGCCTCCCAGCCCCGCAGGGAGGGCTCGGGTGATCCACGGCTGACGCCGAGCTGCAGGCGACCCGCGCTGATCAGGTCGGCGGCCGCGGCCTGCTCGGCCATCGAGAGCGGGTTCTCGTAGCGCATGTCGATGACTCCGGTGCCGAGTTCGATGCGGCTCGTGCGCGCCGCCATCGCCGCGAGCAGCGGGAACGGGTTGGCGGCCTGGCGCACGAAGTGGTGCACGCGCACGGCGGCCACGTCGATGCCGATCTCCTCCGCGGCCTCGGCCAGCTCGATCGACTGGACCAGCGCCTCCCGGGCGGTCGGCGTCGCCGAGCCGCGCACGTCCTGGTAGTGGCCGAACGACAGGAACCCGATGCGCTTCTTCATGACCGGGCGAACCCCGGACACGGTCGGGCCATTCCGCCCGGGGCCCGTGCTGGGTAGCGTTGGGGCCGTGGAGAACCGCTTTCGCATCGACGGTGACGAGCTCGGCATCGACCTGCGCGCCTCCTCGGTCACGCTCGGAGACGACGGCGTCGTGGACGCCCGCATCGTCGCGGGACGGGTGCCCGAGGTGGCGGACTGGTCCGACGAGCCGCCGTCGCTGGTGTTCCGTGACGTCCCCGTGAAGTTCGACGGTGCCACCTTCGGCGCCACGGTCGACGACGAGCTGCTCGACGAGCACGAGATCGTCTTCCGGCTCGGCGAGAACCTCGACGTGCACGGGGTGCTGAGTCTCGGCGCCGGCGATCGGCTGCGCTTCGTGGGCACGACCCACGTCTCGGGCGAACCGAAGGCGTGGCGCCTGGACGTCTCGATCGGCTTCGGCGGGTCGGCCCGACGCACCGCGATCTGACGCGGGTCGCGGTCGACACCAGGAGGCGCGGGTCGAGCTCCTGGGGACGGCCCCCGTCGGCGAGCGAGGTGCGGGGTGCGCGCCCGACCTGACGACGTGGTGAGGGTCGGACGGTCGCGCACCCGCGCGGTCTCCTGATGCTTCGGGTTCACCAGGCGATCACGATGGTAGCGCTTGGATACTCACCGGTATGCGCTTTCTCCGGCGACGTCGCGGGTGACTTCTGAGGATCACCCGCACCCGTTAGGGTCGCACCATGGCCACCAGCGCCGGGGCTCCGGTTCCCCGCATCCCACGAGCCGAGGTCAAGCAACGGTTGCTCGACGCGGCGGCCGATCTGTTCTCGCGACGCGGGGTCCACGCGACCACCCTCGACGACGTCGCGCGGGCCGCCGGGTTCAGCAAGGGCGCGGTCTACTCGAACTTCTCCTCGAAGGACGATCTCGTCCGCAGCCTCATGCGGCGCGAGACCGACGGTGCGCTCGGCGCCCTGCAGGGCATGTTCTTCCCGGGCACCTCGCTCGACCAGTTGCCCGAGAAGATCGGCACGGCGTTCGCGCCCTACGGCCCCGGACAGGTCGAGGACTTCGCGCTCATGAGCGAGTTCCGGGCCCACGCCCTGTCCCACCCCGAGGTCATGGCCGACTTCGTCCGCCAGCGCCGCGAGGTGCTCGACGCCCTGCACGGCCTCGTCGAGGAGGTCTTCCAGGGGCAGGCCGTCCAGGTGACCGGGCTCGAGCCGCGGACGTTGGCCCGCGTGCTCATCTGCATCACCCTCGGCGTCGCCTTCGACTGGCCGGCCACGGGCGAGCAGGCGGCCGGCGAACTCATGGGTGACGTCGTCGCGGCCCTCACCCGCGGCGCGCGGCCCTGACGCCAGCCCCGCCTAGCGCTGCTCGATCGTGACGACCGGAACGTGCCAGCGGGTGCGCACCTGCAGGGTCAACTGCCCCCGGCGGGCGAGCACCAGTGCCGTGACGGCAGCGGCGACGGCGGGCACGCCGCCCGAGGCGATCATGCCGACGTGCGTGCCGAAGGTCTCGACGATCACGCCCATGAGCGGTCCGCCGATCGCCTGCCCGCCGAGCAGCACGAGGATGTACAGCGACATGACGCGCCCCCGGATCGCGATGTTGCTCGACATCTGCACCAGCTGGTTCGCGGCCGTCAGGAACAGCAGCGACGCGAGCCCGACCCCGACGAGCACGACGGCGAACGGCACGAGCGACGGCATCGACCCGGCGACGGCCTGCAGCACGCCCGTGACGAGCACGCCCAGCACGATGGTGCGCAGCCGGATCGTCGCACGCCGCGTCGACAGCAGGGCGCCGGTCAGGGCCCCGACGGCGATCATCGAGTTGAAGAGGCCGTAGCCGCCCGGGCCGACGTCGTAGACGTCCGCCGCGAACGACGCCAGCAGCACGGGCATCGTGAGGCCGAACACGGCGTAGACGCCCACGAGCACTACGGGCACGACGATCGTCGGCTTCGAGCGCGCGTAGGCGAGGCCTTGCCGCAGCTGCCCGCGGCCTCGCGCGGACGAGGTGACGCGCGTCATCTGCGCCGTCCGCAGCATGGTCAGCATCACGACGACCACGAGGCAGGCGACGCCGTTGACCACGAACGCCCAGCCCGCGCCGACCGCCAGCAGCAGCACGCCGGCGATCGCGGGGCCGACCATGCCGCCGAGCTGGAACACGCTCGAGTTGACGCTGATCGCGTTGCGGAGGTGGGTGTGGCCGACGAGCTCGGTGACGATGACCTGGCGGGCCGGGTTGTCGACGACGGTCACCAGGCCCGTGGCGCAGGCGATGGCGAAGACGTGCCAGGCCTCGACCACGCCCTCGAGGGTCAGGGCGGCGAGCCCCAGGCTGAGCACGGCGAAGACGCTCTGGGTGACGAGCATGAGGGCGCGCTTCGAGAAGCGGTCGACGACGACTCCGCCGAGCAGTCCGAAGAAGAGCATCGGGGCGAACTGCATCGCCACCGTGATGCCGACGGCCGTGGCGCTGCCGGTCAGCTCGAGCACGAGCCAGTCCTGGGCGATGCGCTGCATCCACCCGGCGGTCATGGCCACGACGTTGCCGGCCGTCCAGAGGCGGAAGTTCGGCACGCTCAGGGCGATGAAGGTGTGCCGCCACGGCGGGCGGGCGGTGCTGATCGGAAGAGGGGCGGTCGGGGGGAAGTCGGTGCGGGGCGGGGCGGACATCACGTTCCTGCGCTGGTGGTTCGGTTCACGGTCTGCACCAACGGTAGGGCCGGCCTGGTCATTCGGACCCCGGTGGGGGATGATCAATCACATTGGCTTCGTGAATGACGAGGTCTCGAGTCGGAATGACGAAGGAGGCGCGGTGTACGACCCCACGCTGCTCGCGACGTTCCTCGTCGTGGCCGAGACCCGCAGCTTCACCCGAGCCGCGCAGCGCCTCGGCATCAGCCAGCCGACGGTCAGCCAGCAGGTCGGCCGGCTCGAGAAGGCCGCCGGTCGTACGCTCGTCGCCCGCGACACCCGGGACGTGCGCCTGACCGACAACGGCGACGCCATGGCCGGCTTCGCGCGCACCATCCTCGCCGCGCACGCCGCCGCCGAGAGCTACTTCAGCGGCTCGGCCATGCGGGGCCGCCTGCGCTTCGGTGCGGCCGACGACCTCGCCATCACCCAGCTGCCCCGCATCCTGCGCCACTTCCGCCAGCTCTACCCCCAGATCAACCTCGAGCTCACGGTCAACCAGTCCGCGCCCCTGCGCCGCCGACTGGCCGCCGGCCACCTCGATCTGATCTTCGTCAAGCAGACGGCGGGCGAGTCCGACGAGGGCACCCGCGTCGCCGGTGACGCCATGGTCTGGATCGGCCAGGAGAAGCTCGTCGTGGAGCCCGGCCAGCCCGTGCCGCTCATCGCCTACCAGGCGCCCAGCCTCAGTCGACAGATGGCCATCGACGCCCTCGAGCGCGCCGGCCGCACCTGGCGGATCACCTGCAACACGCGCGACGTCAACGGCGTCCTCGCCGCCGTGCGCGCCGGCATGGGGGTCGCCGTGTTCCCGTTCTCGCTCATCCCCACCGACCTCGTCAAGGTCAGCGACCGGTTCTCGCTGCCCACCCTCGGCGACGTCGACTACGTGCTCGTCGCCAACCCGGGGGCCGCCCGCGAGCCCGTGGACGCCCTCATGTCGGCGATCACCAGCCGGGGCGTCAGCCGCGCCGTCTGAACCGGGCGGTGCGGTCGCACCGACCGGCCGCCCCGGCGCGCCGCCCACGCCCCACCCCGGGAGGCGCGCGCAAGATGGTCGCATGAGTCACCGCCCCACACGTCACCAGAAATCCGCCGCCCGTCGGGACGCCCGCGTCCTCGCCGCGATCCTGGGCGGTTCCGGCCTCCTGCACCTCGCCAAGCCCGCGGTCTACGACGCAGTCGTCCCGATGAGCGTCCCGGGCCCGGCCCGGTTCTGGACGATCGGCTCCGGTCTCGCCGAGGTCGGCATCGCCGCCGCCCTCCTCGTCCCGAGGACCCGTCCGGTCGGCGGGCTCGCCGCCGCCGCGCTCTTCGTGGCCGTCTTCCCGGCCAACGTTTCGATGGCGCTGCGCGCCGTCAAGAGCGAGCGGGCCACGACGGGGCGCACGGCCGTCACCCTCGTGCGGCTGCCGTTGCAGGTGCCCCTCGTGACGCGCGCTCTCGGCGTGCACCGCGCCTCCTAGGCGCTGCGGTCACCGGGGTCGTGTCGACCCCGGTCCGGCCTCGTCTGGCACGATCGGGTCATGTCCCCCCGAGTTGACGCCGAGGCCACGGCCGTCCGCGTGCGCCGGTCGCGCCTCCGGTTCGTCGTCATGGCCGTCGTCGGTGTCGCCGGCGCCGCCGGCACGTGGCCGTGGGTGCTGCCCTCGGTCGCCCTCGCGATCGGCTGGGCCGCGGCCTGCGTCGTCTACCTCGCCTGGGTCTGGCTCGCGGTCGGTCGTCTCGACGCCGACGACACCCGCCGCTGGGCCACGCGCGAGGACCCGTCGCGACCGGCAGGCGACCTGTTGCTCGTCATCGCCAGCGTGGCGAGCCTGCTCGCGGTCGGGGTCGTGCTCGTGCGCGCGACGAGCATGGGCGGTGCCGTCGAGGACCTGCTCGCCGGGCTCGCGGTCGTCAGCATCGGCCTGTCGTGGTTCCTCGTGCACACCCTCTTCACGCTGCGGTACGCCGTGCTGTACTACAGCGGCGACGAGGTGGGAGGCATCTCGTTCAACCAGCCGGAGCCGCCGCGGTACGCCGACTTCGCGTACGTGGCCTTCGGCCTCGGCATGACGTTCCAGATCGCCGACACCGACATCGGGTCGAGCGTCATCCGTGCCGTCGTCCTCCGGCACATGCTGCTGTCGTACCTCTTCGGATCGGTGATCCTGGCCTCGACGGTCAACCTGATCGCCGGACTCGGGGGCTGAGCGGGCCGACAGACCGCGGGTCGACAGACCACTCGTCGACCGGACCGGTTGCATCGTGCACCCCCGGCACGGCCTATCCTGTTCTCTTCCCCCTCGACATCCGATCTCACCGGAGACGCATCGCCATGGCCACGAACGCCCCCGCCACCACGCCGCCGAGACCCGGAGTCGGGGGCACCCTCGACCGGTTCTTCGAGATCACCCACCGTGGCTCGACCTGGGCCCGCGAGATCCGCGGCGGCGTCGTCACCTTCGTCACGATGGCCTACATCGTCATCTTGAACCCGCTGATCCTCGGCGGCTTCAGCGCCGACCAGGCGGCCAAGGACGTGGCCGGCAACTGGCTTCAGAACGGTCAGGTGGGCGCGGTCACCGCCCTCACCGCCGGGGTCATGACGATCCTCTTCGGCACCGTCGCGCGCCTGCCGTTCGCGTTCGCCGCCGGGCTCGGCATCAACTCGTTCCTGGCCGTCAACGTCGTGCAGGACGTCACCTGGCCCGAGGCCATGGGACTCGTGGTGATCAACGGGCTCGTCATCACGATCCTCGCCGTGACCGGCCTGCGCAGCATGATCTTCACCGCCGTGCCGGCCGCCCTCAAGACGGCGATCACAGTCGGCATCGGCCTGTTCATCGCCTTCATCGGCCTGGTCGACTCCGGCTTCGTCCGCACCAGCGGGACGTCGTCGCCGCCCGTACAGCTCGGCGACGCCGGCTCGGTGGCGACCCTGCCGACGATCACCTTCGTCATCGGCCTGCTGGTCATCGGCGTGCTGATGGCCCGCAAGGTGCGCGGGGCGATCTTCATCGGCATCGTCGCCACCACTGTCATCGCCATCGCCCTGCAGGCGATCTTCCAGGTGCCGCCGTCGAACGGCCAGAACCTCGACGACTGGAACCTCAACGCCCCGGTGTTGCCCACGCAGATCGTGGCCCTGCCCGACCTCTCGCTGGTCGGCCAGTTCAGCTTCGGCGCCTTCGCCCGCATCGGCGTGCTGTCGGCCGTCATGCTGGTCTTCACCCTCGTCTTCACCAACTTCTTCGACGCCATGGGCACGATGACCGGCCTCGCCAAGGCCGGCGACGTCGCGGACGCGAACGGCACCTTCCCGCGCCTTCGCTCGGCCCTGATCGTCGAGGGCGTCGGCGCGGTCGCCGGTGGCGCGACGAGCTCGTCGTCGAACACCGTGTTCGTCGAGTCGGCCTCGGGCATCGGCGAGGGCGCCCGGACGGGCTTCGCCTCGGTCGTGACCGGCGCACTCTTCCTGCTCGCGATGTTCTTCACGCCGTTGACCCAGGTCGTGCCGCTCGAGGTCGCGGCGTCGGCGCTCGTGATCGTCGGGGCGCTGATGGTGTCGCAGATCAGCCAGATCGACTGGACCGACTTCTCGGTCGCGCTGCCGGTGTTCCTGACGATCATCACCATGCCGCTGACGTACTCGATCGCGAACGGCATCGGCGTCGGCTTCGTCAGCTGGGTCGTCGTCCGGGCGTTCGCCGGCAAGGCTCGTTCGATCAGCCCGCTGCTGTGGATCGTCGCGGCCGGGTTCCTGGTCTACTTCGTGCGTGGTCCGATCGAGGCGCTGCTGGGCTGACCCGGCCGACCCGTCTCTCCGAGATTCCACGACATGCCGCTCACCCTCGAAGGTGAGCGGCATGTCGTGACTTCTCGACCTCGACGCCCGGCGCGGCTACCCTGAGCGCCAGGCGGCGACGGTGCCGCCGGCCACCCCGAGGAGGCGCGTCATGCCCCGCATCACCCCCACGTTCTGGTTCGGTCGTGACATCGAGACCGCCGCGGACTTCTACATCGCCCTGTTCCCGTCGTCGCGCGTCACCGACGTGTCGCGCTACCCCGAGGACTTCCCCGACGCGTCGATGGCGGGCCAGGCGCTCGTCGTGGACCTCGAGCTCGACGGCCAGCCGTACCGCCTGCTGAACGGCGGCGACGGCGGTCCGAGGCCCACCGAGGCCACGTCGTTCTCGATCTCGGTCGAGACACAGGACGAGCTCGACCACTACTGGGACGCCTTCGCCGCGGACGGCGGGCAGGAGGGGCGGTGCGGCTGGGTGACGGACCGTTGGGGCTTCTCCTGGCAGGTCGTCCCGTCGGTGATGGACCGCTACCTCGGCGGACCCGACCCCGAGGGCGCCGCCCGGGCCATGGCCGCGATGATGGGCATGAACCGGCTGGTCATCGCCGAGCTGGCGGCTGCTTACGAGGGGTGACCGACGCGCTCGCCCGCGCCGCGCCTCCTCGTCCCGTCACCAGTCGTGGACGGTACCGTCCGCCAGCCGGTTGTACGGCAGGTAGGCCTGCGCGTACGGGTACGCCGCGGCGGCCCGCTCGTTCAGTTCGACGCCGATCCCGGGCTGCTCGCCCGGGTGCAGCATGCCGTCCTCGAAGGTGAAGCTCTGCTCGAAGACCTCGTCCGTCTTCGCGCCGTGCTTCATGTACTCCTGGATGCCGAAGTTGTGGATCGCGAGCCCGAGGTGCATCGCGGCCGCCATGCCCACGGGAGAGATGTCGGTCGGTCCGTGCATGCCCGACTTGATCTGGTACTGCGAGGCGTACTCGAGCACCTTCTTGAGGTGCGTGATGCCGCCCGTGTGCGTGACGGCGCTGCGCACGTAGTCGATCAGCTGCTCGCGGATGATCTGCTGGTAGTCCCAGACGGTGTTGAAGATCTCGCCGATGGCCAGGGGGGTCGTCGTGTGCTGTCGGACGAGCCGCAGCGCCTCGGGGTTCTCGGCCGGCGTGACGTCCTCGAGCCAGAACAGGTCGTAGGGCTCGAGGCTCTTGCCGAGCCGCGCCGCCTGGATCGGGGTCATGCGATGGTGGCCGTCGTGCAGCAGCGGGATCTCGGGGCCGAACTCGGCCCGCACCGCCTCGAACACGGTGGGCACGTGCCGCAGGTAGGAGCGGGTGTCCCAGTCCTCTTCGTTCGGAAGGGCTCCGCGCTGGGCGGGTTCGTGGTCGTAGCGCACGCCGCTGTTGGCGTCGAAGGTGGCGTTCGAGGCGATCCCGTAGATGGACTTCAGGCCGGGCACGCCGGTCTGGACGCGGATCGCCTTGTAGCCCTGCTCCTGGTGGTCGCGGACGCTGTCGAACAGTTCCTCGAGGTCCTTCCCCGAGGCGTGGCCGTAGGTCAGCAACCCGGTGCGAGAGGCCCCGCCGAGCAGTTGGTAGAGGGGCAGGCCGGCGACCTTGGCCTTGATGTCCCACAGGGCGACGTCGACGGCGGCGATGGCGGCCATCGTGACCGGCCCGCGCCGCCAGTAGGCGCTGCGGTAGAGGAACTGCCAGGTGTCCTCGATGCGGGCCGGATCGCGCCCGATCAGCAGGGGCACGACGTGCTCGGTCAGGTAGGCGACGACGGCGAGTTCGCGCCCGTTGAGGGTCGCGTCGCCGAGGCCGGTGACGCCGTCGGACGTGGTGATCTTCAGCGTCACGAAGTTGCGGTCGGGGCTGGTGACGATCACGTCGGCTCTGTCGATGATCATGCGGTGTCCTCTGGAGCTCGCGTCCAGGCGACGTCGATGTCACCCGGGCTGGTCCCTCCACTCTGGCGCATGCGTGAGCGGGAGGCGAGCCCGGGAGGGGCGGGTCAGCGCATCTCGAGCGGCACCTTGGTCGTCGGCGCGGGGAACGCCCGCTCGAGCTGCACGAACGCCTGGTCGTCGAGGTCGACCGCCAGAGCCGCCGCGTTCTCGAGGGTGTGCTCGACCGTGCCCGCCTTGACGGCGACCATCAGGTCGGGCACGAGGCGCAGCACCCAGGCCAGGGCGAGCTGGGCCGACGACACGCCGAGGTCGGTGGCGACTTCCTCGAGCACGGGGTGGCCGAGCAGCTCTCCACCGTCGACGGGGGAGTACGAGGTGAGTGGCACGCCGTGCTCCCGTGCCCAGGGCAGCAGGTCGAACTCGGGTCCGCGACGGGCGAGGTTGTACAGCACCTGGTTCGTCTGGACGTTCTCGCCACCGGGCACCGCGAGCAGCTCCTGCAGGTCGTCGACGTCGAAGTTGCTGACGCCCCAGCCGCCGATCGCGCCCTCGGCGACCAGCGCCTCCAGGGCGTCGACGGTCTCGGCGAGGGGGTGGCGTCCGCGCCAGTGCAGCAGGTAGAGGTCCAGGCGGTCGGTGCCCAGGCGCCGGAGGCTGGCGTGGCAGGCGTCGACGGTGCCCTGCCGCGAGGCGTTGCTCGGCAGGACCTTGCCGACCAGGAACACCTCGTCGCGTCGGCCCCCGATCGCCTCGCCGACCAGCGACTCGGACCTCCCGCCGCCGTACATCTCGGCGGTGTCGACCATGGACAGGCCGGCGTCGAGGCCGGCCCGCAGGGCGGCGACCTCGTCGGTACGGCGGCGCGGGTCGTCCCCGATGTTCCAGGTGCCCTGGCCGAGGGCCGGGACGACGCGACCGTCGGGCAGCGAGACGGCGGGGTTGGTCGGCGTGGCGGGGGTGGTCATGCCGGGGGATGGTAGTCGTCGGGCGTCGAGGTCGGTCCGACGGCCGGCGTCGCGGGCGGCGCCCCGGCCGTCGTCGCGGTCGGCCCGGCGGTCACCTCGCGGGCGAGCAGGGTGGCCGCGGCGACGGCCGCCGGCATGACGAGCACCGCCCCGAGCGGGACGAAGAACAGGAGGTAGGTCGCGGTGCCCAGCCCCAGGGTGCGCGCCCGGTTGACGGCGAGCCCGCGGCGGCGCTCGGCGAGCGAGCGGCCCCGGGCGTCGAAGGCGTAGCCGGTGAGCTCGACCGCGAGGAACCATCCGCCGACCAGCGCACCGAGGACGGGCACGACGGTCTGGCCGACGACCGGCACGAATCCTCCGACGAACAGCAGGACGCCCACCCCGGCCGTGGCCAGCAGCAGTCGGAACGAGTCGCCGGCACTCCGGGCGAGCCCGCGCCAGAAGCCGCGATCGACGTCGGCCGGCGGGTCGCCCTCTCGCTCTTCGACGCGGCGCCAGATGCGCTCGTAGAAGGGATCGCCGACGAGCAGCGTGACGGCGGTGAAGGCGACGACCGCGAGCAGCACGGCCAGGGCCGCCACGGCGAGACCTCCGCCGAGGCGCACGAGGGTGCGTTGCCACTCGGGCCAGTCGTCGGCGAACGGCGTCAGGGCGCGGGCGATGTCGTCGGCGGCGAGACCGACGACGACGAGGCCGGCGGCGAAGACCGCGCCCACGACGAGGGCGGGCACCGCACCCAGCAGCATCAGCCGCGGGGACGTCGCCCACAGCCGCAGCCCCCGGCCGAGCAGCCCCACCCCGCCGAAGAACTCCCCGATCACCGCCACCGGGCGAGCGTATCCGGTGCAGGAGGCGCGGGTGCGGTCGGACGCGACGTCGCGTCCGTCCGTCCCCGCCCCGTCGGCTCCTCCCCAGTCCGACGAGAAGCGGCCTCCTCCACAGGCCGCGTGTGCGCAGGTCCTCACCGCGGCGCGGTCCGCCAGCCTCGGACCATGACGACGATCGACACCTACCCACCCGTACTCGCCCCCGACCCCACCGACGAACAGCTCGAGGACTTCGTCGACGAGTTCTGCCTCGAGCCGTGCGACGAACGCGCCTTGCTCTGGATCTACCTGGGGCCCGACGGCATGCCCGTCGCGCCACCCATCGCCCTCGCCGGCTCGCCGGTCGAGCCCACCCGCGACGGGGTCGAGACCTTGGCTCTGCGCATCGTCGAGGTGGCGGCCTGGGTCGATGCCACGTCCGTCCTGCTGGTGTGGCAGAGCGACGACGAGTCGCTGTCGGCCTCGTGTGACGACCAGCGGTGGGCTGTGGCGATCCTGGCGGTGATCGAACCCGGCGACCTCACGGTCCATCCGCCGATGCGTCGCACCCCGTCCGACGTCCGTCCCCTCCTCCCGGTGGGCTGAGGCATGCGTGTCCGCGGAGGCTCCCGACCGTTCGATCCCGATCCCGACCTCCTCCGGCTCCCCGTCCTCGGGCCGGACGCCGACGACCGGGCGTTGCTCGACCACGCGACCGAGCTGTGCGCCGAGGGTTGCGATCGCGAGGTCGTCCACTTCGCCTTCCTCGACGGGGCCGGTCGGCAGGTCGCCCCCGCCGGTCGTCTGCACAACGTGCCACGACTGCCGCGGCGGCGTGACGTCGACGAACTGGTCGACCTGTTCCGGCATCAGGGACTCCGGGCGAGAGCGCGGCAGGTGGTGTGCGTCTGGCAGACGGTCGACGACGACGAGGTCGACCGGGTCGCGGTCGAGGCCTGGGCCTCCGGTCTGACCCGGTCGCTGGGAGCCGGGCCTCTCCGGTTGCGGGCGTTCTGGCATCGCACGCCGTCGGGGTTCACCGTGCCCGGACCGTTCGGCGACCGGGCGGGCGGGGCGGCCGGTGACTAGCGTCGACGGGGTGCCGCATCGCCGCGGCACCACCGAGAAAGGTCGTCCATGAAGTTCAGGTACCTCGGCAACAGCGGGCTCAAGGTCAGCGAGCTCACCTACGGCAACTGGCTCACCCACGGGTCCCAGGTCGAGAACGACACGGCGACGCGCTGCGTCCGCGCGGCCCTCGACGTCGGCATCAGCTCGTTCGACACGGCCGACGTCTACGCCAACACCCAGGCCGAGACGGTCCTCGGCGAGGCCCTGAAGGGTGAGCGTCGGGAGTCGCTCGAGATCTTCACCAAGGTCTACGGTCCCACCGGACCGAAGGGGCACAACGACACCGGCCTCAGCCGGAAGCACATCACCGAGTCGATCGACGGGTCGCTCACGCGCCTGCAGACCGACTACGTCGACCTGTACCAGGCACACCGGTACGACGTCGAGACGCCCCTCGACGAGACGATGGAGACCTTCGCCGACCTCGTCCGTCAGGGCAAGGTGCTCTACATCGGCGTCTCGGAGTGGAACGCCGAGCAGCTCCGTGAGGCGCACGCCCTGGCTCGCGAGCTGAAGATCCAGCTGGTCTCGAACCAGCCCGAGTACTCGCTGCTCTGGCGGGTCATCGAGGACGAGGTCGTCCCGGCCTCGGCCGAGCTCGGCATCTCGCAGATCGTCTGGTCGCCCGTCGCCCAAGGCGTCCTGACCGGAAAGTACAAGGTCGGGGCCGAGTTGCCGCCGGGTAGCCGGGCGACCGACCAGAAGGGCGGCGCGGGCATGATCGACCGCTGGCTGCGCGACGACGTCCTCGACGCCGTCGCCCAGCTCGAGCCGATCGCTGCCGACCTGGGCCTCACGCAGGCCCAGCTGTCGCTGGCCTGGGTGCTGTCGAACGAGAACGTCGCCTCGGCGATCATCGGGGCCTCGCGTCCCGAGCAGGTCGAGTCGAACGCGAAAGCCTCGGGAGTCACTCTCGAGGCCGACGTCCTCTCTCGCATCGAGTCGATCTTCGACGGCCTCGCCGAGACGGACCCGCGCAAGACGCAGATGCCGAGCGGCCGCGAGGCCTGATCGCCCGGTCGACACGACACGACGACGCCCCGCCACGAGATCGTGGCGGGGCGTCGTCGTGTCGACGTCGAGCGTGTCGGATCAGGCCGCCGGGACCTCGAAGGTGGCCGAGATCACGGCGCGGGCCAGCGTGTGGAAGTGCAGGTTGAAGCCGAGGTACGCGGGGCTGGCGGTCTCGTCGACCCCGATCTTCTCGACGTCGAGGGCATGCACCGCGACGAAGTAGGTGTGCGGTCCGTGACCCTCGGGCGGTGCGGCGCCGACGTAACGGGCGAGCCCGCCGTCGTTCTTCAACTGGATCGTACCCTCGGGCAGACCCGAGCCCTGGTCGTCACCTGCACCGGAGGGCAGCGACGTCGTGCCGGCAGGAAGGTCGGCCACGGCCCAGTGCCAGAAGCCCGACCCCGTCGGAGCGTAGGGGTCGTAGACGGTGACGGCGAAGCTCTTGGTGCCGTCGGGTGCGCCGGACCAGCTCAGCTGGGGGCTGGCGTCGTCTCCGCCGGGGCCCATGATGCCGCTCACCTGGGCGCGCTGCAGCTCGCCCCCGTCGGTGAGGTCCGTGCTCGTGAGCTCGAACTCGGGCACGATGCCGATGATGTCGTACGGGCGGGTCAGGTTGGCGTCGGCCATGGGGTCTCCTGTTCGTTCGGGGTGGTCGTGACGGTGCGCCCGCCCCGAGGGGCGGGCGCACCGGTGTCCGGTCAGGCGGCGTCGAGCCGCTGGATCTCGTCGGCCGAGAGCTTGATCGACGTCGCCGTGGCCGAGTTCATGATCGTCTGCGGGCGGGTCGACCCCGGGATCGGGACGACGAGCTCGGACTTGGCGAGTTCCCAGGCGAGCGTCAGCACCTGGGGGGTGACCCGTCGGGCGTTGGCGATCTCGGCGAACACGGCGTGCTTCGCCCCGAGCTCACCCGCGTTCGTGATCCCGCCGAGGGGGCTCCACGGGAGGAACGCGATGCCCATCTCGTCGCACAGCACGAGCTCCGCCTCGCTCGACCGGAACGCGGGCGAGTACTGGTTCTGGACGGAGACGAGGCGCTCGTCGAGCACCTCGTTCGCCTCGCGGATCTGGTCGGGGGTGGCGTTCGAGATGCCCGCCATGCGGATGACGCCCTCGTCGAGCAGCTCCGCCAGGGCACCGATCGAGTCGGCATAGGGCACCGCCGGGTCCGGGCGGTGGAACTGGTACAGCCCGATCGTCTCGACGCCGAGCCGCTTCGCGGAGGCCTTGGCGGCCTCCTTCAGGTAGGCCGGGTCACCGTTCTGGGCCCAGGCTCCCGCCTCGGGGCGGAGGTGCCCACCCTTCGTGGCGACGAGCACCTGATCGGTGTCCGCGTGGTAGCTCTTCAGCGCCTTGGCGATGAGCAGTTCGTTGTGCCCGACCTCGTCCTTGCCGGCCTGGTGGTAGGCGTCGGCCGTGTCGATCAAGGTGATTCCCTGTTCGAGCGCGGCGTGGATCGTCGCGATTCCCTGCTTCTCGTCGGGTCGGCCCTCGATCGACAAGGGCATGCCGCCCAAGCCGATGGCACTGACCGTCACGTCTCCGATTGTCCTGGTCTTCATGTCGTCCTCCGGTTCACCACGCGTAGTCCTCGGGCGACGTCTCGTGCCCGGGGAAGATCTCGTCCAGCCGCGCCAGCGCGGCCTCGTCCAGCTTCACGTCGACGGCCGCGACAGCCGACTCCAGTTGTGCCATGGTCCGGGGGCCGGTGATCGGCCCGGTGACGCCCGGCTGGTGGAGCAGCCACGCGAGAGCGACCTCGCCCGGGGCGTGCCCGAGCTCCCGCGCGAAGGCCTCGTAGGCCTCCAGCTGGTCGCGGTGCTCGGCCACGTAGTCGGCGCTCCGTCCCTCGAGTCGACGCGACCCCTCTTCGGTCTTCTCGATGACGCCACCCAGCAGGCCGCCGTTCAGCGGCGACCACGGGATCATGCCGAGGCCGTAGTGCCGGGCGGCAGGAAGGGTCTCGCGCTCGACGTCCCGCACGATCAGGTTGTAGATCGACTGCTCGCTCACGAGGCCGGTGAAGTGTCGAGCCTTCGCGGCCTCCTGGGCCTGGGCGATGTGCCAGCCGGCGAAGTTGCTGCTTCCGACGTAGAGCACCTTGCCCTGCTGGACGGCGACCTCCATCGCCTGCCAGATCTCGTCCCACGGGGTCTCACGGTCCACGTGGTGGAACTGGTAGAGGTCGATGTGGTCCGTCTGCAGTCGTTTCAGGCTCGCGTCGAGCGCACGTCGGATGTTGAGCGCACTGAGCTTCCCGTCGTTCGGCCAGTCGCCCATGTCGCCGTACAGCTTGGTGGCGAGGACGGTCTTCTCCCGTCGTCCACCTCCCCGGGCGAACCACCGACCGATGATCTTCTCGGTGATGCCTTCGCCCTTCTCCCAGCCGTAGACGTTCGCCGTGTCGAAGAAGTTGACGCCGAGCTCGTGCGCCCGATCCATGATCGCGTGGGAGTCGTCCTCCGTGGTCTGCGGCCCGAAGTTCATCGTGCCGAGCACGGCCCGTGAGACGGACAACCCTGTGCGTCCGAGGTGTGTGTAATCCATGTTCCCTGGTTACCCCCTCGTGGGGCGTGGTGCTCACAGGAACGCCCCCTAACGTCGCCGTCATGGACGAGCAGCCCGAGACCCCGGACGGCGTGCCCCCGGTCGAGCACCGCGGGGCCGGCCCGCACCGCGGCAGACGGCGCCGTGCCCTGCGGGACGGTCACGCGAAGATGCGACTCCGCCTCGACGGGCATCCGCGGCTCCGGTTGCTCTACAAGATCGGCGTCGGGGTGCTCGGGGCCTTGATCGTCGTCGTGGGCCTGGTCCTCGTCCCGCTGCCCGGGCCCGGTTGGCTCATCGTCTTCGTCGGCGTCGCCGTGCTCGGCACCGAGTTCCCGGCCGCCCACCGCATCACCCAATGGGTGCGTCGCCTCGCGCGGCGCGCTCGTCTCCGGTGGCGTGCGTGGCGGGTCGCCCGGTCGGTGCGCCGATCGTCGACCGTGGACCCCTCGGCCGCCCCGTCGCGGTGAACCACAGGGCCGACCACGTCCCGGCCGCTGTCGATCGGACGTCCAGCGGACGTTCGGTAATGTCGCCGTCGTGACGCCCAGTCCCGCCTCCGCCACGCCGTACGAGGTGCTCGGCGTGCCGTCGACGGCGTCGACCGACGACCTGCGCCGCGCCTACCGACGGCTGGCCCGCCAGACCCACCCCGACCTCGGGGGCACCGCGCAGGCCTTCCGTGACCTGCAGCACGCCTGGCAACAGGTGGGCACGCCCGAGGCCCGTGCCGCCTACGACCGGGGGTCGGGCTCACGAAGCACCGCTCCCACGGGCAGTGCGCGGTCCGCGGGGTCGAGTGCCCCCGGCTGGTCACCGCCGCCGCGCGAGCCGGCTCGGACCGATTCCAAGCCCAAGGCCCGGGTCCACGGTCACCCCGGGGGTGCGAACCGTGAGCGGTACCTCGGCCTCATGCGCGAGTGGGTCGGTCGGGGCGTCCCGCTCGACGACCCGTACGACGAGCGTCTCGTCCGCAGCGCGCCTCCCGAGATCCGTCACGTGCTGGCCGACGCGATGGCCGAAGAAGCCACCGTCGCGGCCGTCACCGAACTCGGCATCGGCTTCACCATCTGGAGCGACGTCGACGCGGGCGCCGAGGGCAAGCTCGACCACGTCGTGCTCGGACCGTCGGGCCTGTTCGCCGTCCAGTCCTCCGACTGGGGCAGCGAGGTGCAGGTGTCCCGGGGCGAGCTCGTCGGTCGGGGCATCCCCTCCGACGAAGAGCCCGTCCGCGACCTCACGCGTCAGGCCCGGGCCGTCAGACGAGAGACCCGTGTGTCGTTCACGGCCCAACTGATCGTCGTGCCCGACGACGACTTCGCTCCCGCCCTCGAGAAGGTCGGGCGCCGGGCGGGCGGCACCTGGGTCGTGCGCCGGTCGCTGCTGCCGCAGGTCCTCCGACACGGGCCCGAGCTGGGCGACCGCACGAGCATCTCGGACGTCTTCGAGGTGCGCGCGAGGCTGCAGCAGGCCATCCGGTTCGTCTGACGGGGGCTGACGCCCGGGGCCCGACAGGGGTCACTCGGGGCGTGACGCCGGCGTCCGTCGGTCGTGTCGTGTCCGAGAGGGGCCACCCGTCGTCCGAACCAGCTCGACCCGACACGGGCCCCGAGGAGGCGCGGTGCCAGAACCGGGGGAGGGCTGGCCCGACATCGGGTTCCGGGCCAGCCCCACGCATTCCTTCGGAGCGACCGCCTCGTCGGTTTGGTCGCCTGCCACCGGGCCGAGCGGTCGACGTGACGTCCTGCGCGCGACGCGGGCACCGCCTCCTCGTCCCTGTGGCAAGCTCGACCGTGTGAACACGCAGGAGCCCGCGGACGGCTGGGTCGAGGCCCCCGACGGACGTCGGTTCTGGGGCCGCGCCGGGGCCGCGGGTCTGCTCGTCGTCGACCCGGACGACCGGGTGCTGCTGCAGCACCGAGCCGACTGGAGCCATTTCGGCGGCACGTGGGGGCTTCCCGGCGGAGCCCGCCATCACGGTGAGAGCGCGGTCGAGGGCGCCCTTCGCGAGAGCGGTGAAGAGGCCGCCGTGCCGCGTGACGCGTTGCGACTGCTGTTCGCCGCCGAGCTCGACCTCGGCTTCTGGTCGTACACGACCGTCGTCGCCCGCGCCGAGCGTTCCTTCGAACCCGTGGTCTCGGACGCCGAGAGCATCGCGCTGGGCTGGGTGCCGGCCGACGAGGTGTCCGGTCTCCCGCTGCACCCCGGGTTCGCCGCCTCGTGGCCGAGGCTCCGACCCGAGCTCGGGAGCGAGGTGCACGTCGTCGTCGACGTCGCGAACGTCCTCGGCTCCCGACCCGACGGCTGGTGGCGCGACCGCGTCGGTGCCACGAACCGGTTCCTCGACGCCCTTTCACGCGGCGCCCGGGACGGAGTGGCCGAGTCGCTCGTCTCACCCGGCGGACGAGGGGATGACACGCAAGTGGTGGCGGGTCGGGCGGACCGGAGCGCCTCCCCGACGGACGCCGCGGCGTTCGCGGCCGGCTCCGCCGCCGAGCCGCCCGGCGCGCCCACCTGGCGGTGGCCGGAGACGACCGCCGTCGTCGAAGGCGAGGCGCGGGCCGTCGGCGACACGTTCCCCGGTCTGACCGTCGATCGTGCTGAGGCCGACGGCGACTCGGCGATCGTGGCCCGTGTGCGCGGCCTGCGCGACGTGTCCGGCGTGGCGCCTCGTGTCGTCGTCGTGACCGCCGACCGGGGCCTCACCGACCGGGTCGCCGCCCTCGGAGCGGCCGTCGTGCGTCCGGGCGCCTTCCGCCACGCCGTCGGCCTCGACTGACACGGACGGACGGGCCCGCGCCACCGACCGGTGACGCGGGCCCGTCTGCCCTCGATCTCGCGTCAGGCGGCGGGGCCGTCGCCCAACGTGACGGTGGCGGTGTGGGACGTGCCGGCCGTGTCGGTCCAGGTCACCGAGACCTGGTCACCCGAGTCGTGCGCCTGGATCGCGGCCGTGAGTGCGGACGAGTCCGCCACGGTCGTCCCGTCGATCGCGGTGATCACGTCGCCGGCGACGAGGCCGGCCGACGCTGCCGCGCTGCCCTCGACGGTGCCGGCGATCGTGACGCCGCCCGCGGTGCCGGTCGCCGTGCTCGAGATCTGCGCGCCGAGGAAGGCGGGCAGGCCGATCTGCACCGTGGAGCTGCCCGTGCCCGACTGGATCTGCTTGGCGATCGCCAGCGCGTGGTCGATCGGGATGGCGTACCCGGTGATCGTCGAGGAGCCCTGCGAGGCCGCCGTCACGATGCCGACGACGTCACCGTCGCTGTCGCGCAGCGGGCCGCCGGAATCGCCCGAGACCACGTCCGCGTCGACCTCGATGAGACCCGACAGCGACTCGGTGCCCGAGCCGGACTCGCTCTGGACCGTGATCGACTGGTCCGTGGCGAGGACCGTGCCCTGGGCGGTGACCAGGTCGCCCGTGCCCTCGGCATTGCCCGTCGAGTGGACGACGTCGCCCTGGGCGACGTCGCCGGACGAGTCGAAGCTCACCGGGGTGAGGCCGGTCGCGTCCTGCAGCTTCAGCACGGCCACGTCGTTCGTGGCGTCCGTGCCCACGACGTCGGCCGTGTAGGTCTTGCCCGTCGACTCGACGGTCACCTGGATGCTGGTGGCGCCCTGGACGACGTGGTTGTTCGTCAGGATGAGCCCGCCCGAGGTCAGGATCATGCCCGTGCCCGCGGACTTGTACGAGGCGTCGTAGTTCAGGGTCGACACGATGGTGACGACGCCGGCCTTCTCCTCGTCGGTCGCCGCCGTGGCACTGGTCTGGGTCGAGGTGCCCTGCTGCGACGACCCGCCCTGCGATGATCCGCCCTGCGGGGTCGAGCCGCCGAACGGAGACGTCGAGCCGCTCGAGCCGCTGCCCGGCTGTGTGAGCTGGGGCAGCAGCTCGAGGGCCTGGCGTTCGCTGGCGGCCTGTGCCGCTGCAGTTCCGGCCGAGCGACCGGCGGCGTAGGCACCGCCGCCCGCCGCACCCGCGACGATGACGACGGCAGCCGCCGCACCGGTGAGGGCGAGCCACTTTTTCGACCGGCGGGGCCTGGGGGCGCCGCCGAAGGCCGGGGGTACCGTGCCGTGTGCGCCGTCGCCGCCGGTCGTCGCGGAGGTGCCCGACGTCGCGTCGTACGACTGGTGCGAATCGTCGTGGGCCATCCAGGTCGGGGCCGCCGACACGTAGCGTGCGTCGGACGCGCCGGTGACGTGGGGGAGGGTGCGTGCCTCGGCGGGCTGTCCGGTGGCCTGCTCGACGTTCTCCCCGGCCTGCTGCTCGGTCGACGCGGAGGGCGTCACGGGCGTGGCGTCGTTCGGGGTGCCGGTCGTGGTGTCGCCGTCTCGGTCGTTCATGGTGTGCCTCCTGTGGCGGTGGTGGTGACGATGGGTCCATGGAACGGTGCGTCCCCAAGAGATCCCTATGACCAGACCCTGAGGCGGTGGGGAGTCCCATGAGGAGGCGCGGTGAACGAAGCCGAGATCGTCTCGCCACGGCCGGCACCCGCCATCCGAGCGGGCGGTCCCCGAAATCGGTTCCCGACGAGGGTCGGAGTTCCGATACGCTGGGACGCCAAAGGAGGTCCACGATGGCACAGCCCGCCAACCCGGCACCCGGCGAGCAGGACCGCGCTCCCGGCGCCCCTCGCGAGGTCGACACGACCCTCAGCTTCAACGAAGAGTTCCAGGCGCAACTGGCCGCCCTCGAGGGAGGCGTGTCCACCGACGAGCGTGACGCCGTCGCCGCCCTGCCTTCGGGTTCTGCACTGCTCGTGGTCCGCCGCGGCCCCAACATCGGCGCACGATTCCTCCTCGACTCCGACGTCACGATCGCCGGGCGTCACCCCGAGGCCGGCATCTTCCTCGACGACGTCACGGTCAGCCGCAAGCACGCCGAGTTCCGCCGCGAGGGCATCAGCTTCAGCGTGCGCGATCTCGGGTCGTTGAACGGCACCTACTTCGACGGCGTCCGCATCGACGAGGCCCGGCTCTCCGACGGGGCCGAGGTCCAGGTCGGCAAGTTCCGCCTCACGTTCTACGCATCGCGGGTCGACCTCGCGAACCTGGCAATCAAGTAGTCGTGCCCCGCACCGCCGCCGCCCGGTCGTCGCAGACCGGGCCGTCCGACCTGTTGACGATCGGGCAGGTCCTCTCTCGGCTCAAGCCCGAGTTCCCCGACCTGTCGAACAGCAAGCTGCGCTTCCTCGAAGAGCGCGAGCTGGTCACGCCGGTGCGCACCCCGTCCGGCTACCGCAAGTTCTCGCCGGCAGACGTCGAGCGCCTCCGCTTCATCCTCGGGCTCCAGCGTGACCACTACCTGCCGCTCAAGGTCATCCGTCAGCACCTCGCCGACCTCGACGCCGGTCGTCCGGCGTCGCTCCCGTCCGGGGCGGCGCCCGTCTCGATCCTGACGCACGGTCGTCGGCTCGGTCGCGACGAGTTGCTGCGCGAGACGGGGGCGTCGCCCACCCTGCTCGACGAGGCCGTCTCGGCGTCGCTCCTGCCGTCGGCGGGTCGATACGGTGACGAGTCGGTCTCGGTGCTGTCGGCCCTGGTCGAGCTGGGCAGGTCGGGCATCGAACCTCGTCACCTGCGGACGGTCCGTGCCTCGGTCGACCGCGAACTCGGCCTCATCGAGACGGCCCTCGCTCCGCTCGCGCGCAAGCACGACGCGGCGTCCCGGGCGCGGGTCGCCGAGCTCTCCCGCGAGCTCGCGGCGCAGGTCGACGTCGTCCGGTCGGGCCTCGTCCGATCGGCTCTCGGGCGTCTCGACGCCTAGACGTCCACGCTCCGGGCGAATATCCTCGACACGCCGACCCGTCGGAGCGAATGTCGCCCAGGCAGCTCCCCGTTGTGGGTACCGTGAGTCCTGTACAACCATCAACCCGATGTTGAACGTTGAGCTCCGGAAGAAGAACGTGGAAGGCAACAGCATGAGTGAGTCAGGTTCCCCCGAGGAATCCCGCTACGAGCTGGGTCTGCTCTTCACCGACGGCCTGCCCGAACACGACGCCGACAGCGGCTACCGCGGCACTGTCGCGGCCAAGGCCGCCGGCATCAGCTACCGCCAGCTCGACTACTGGGCGCGCACCGAACTGGTCGAGCCGACCATCCGCGGCGCAGCCGGCTCGGGCTCGCAACGCCTCTACGGTTTCCGCGACATCCTCGTCCTCAAGCTCGTCAAGCGCCTCCTCGACACGGGCATCTCGCTCCAGCAGATCCGCACGGCCGTCAACCAGCTCCGCGAAGCCGGGGTGAACGACCTCGCCCAGACGACCCTGATGAGCGACGGGGCCAGCGTCTACCTGTGCACGTCGGACGACGAGGTCATCGACCTCGTCAGCCGCGGTCAGGGCGTCTTCGGCATCGCCGTGGGCAAGGTCCTCCGCGAGGTCGAGTCGAGTCTCGTCGAGATCGACAGCACACCCGCCGCCGATCCGACCGACGAGCTCGCGGCCCGACGCGGCACACGCGCCAGCTGATCAGCCCTCGACCGCGACACGCGGTCGTGGACGACGAAGGCCCCGCACGAGCTCGTGCGGGGCCTTCGTCGTCGCGCCTGGGGCGGTCGCCGGTTCAGCGGGCAGCAGGCTCGGCGTAGTCGCCGATCTTGGCCGTCCGCATGATGCGCTCGAGCAGCTGGTCGAAGTTGCGGGCCATCTCTTGAGCGCTCTCGCCGGGCCAGGCGTGCAGAGGCTTGGCCGCGCCCTGGGCCTGCTGCAGCGACGTGCGCTCGGGCAGCTGGGGCGACAGGACGAGGGGGCCGAACATGTCGCGCAGCTCCTTGATGCGGAACTGGTGCTCGAGCGACTGCACGCGAGCACGGTTGACGATGATGCCGAGGGGCTGGAGGCGCGGTGACAGACCCCGACGGATCTCCTCGATGGCCCGGAGGGCTCGGTCGGCGGCGGCCACGCTGAACAGACCCGGTTCGGTGACGACCGTCACGCGGTCGGAGGCGGCCCACGCCGTGCGGGTGAGGGCGTTGAGGGACGGAGCGCAGTCGATCAGGACGAGGTCGTAGTCGGCCTCGACGTTGGCCAAGGCCTCTTCGAGCTTCCAGATGTCACGGATCGACGGGTGCGGACCGTCGAAGTTGATGGCCGAAGGGCTTCCGATCATGACGTCGACCTTGCCCTGGCGGCCCTTCGTCCAGCCGCTGGGCGCGATCGCCGCCCGGACCGTCTTCTCTTTCGGCGAAGCGAGGACGTCCGCGACGTTGAGGTGGCCGGAGACCGTGATGTCGAGGCCGGTCGAGACGTCGGACTGGGGATCGAGGTCGACGACGAGGGTCCTGAGACCTTTGGCGAAGGCGGCCGACGTGAGTCCGAGCGTCACCGTCGTCTTGCCGACGCCCCCTTTGAGAGAGCTGACGCTGAGTACATGCACGACACAGACGATACCTTCACTACTGTTGAATCACCCAACAGCCACGTCGATGCGGCGTGCGTCCGCTTCCACGAAGTGACCGCGCCGGCCCGCCCGTCGTCGTCACGGTGTCGCGACGCGTCGCCCGCACCACACCCAGACCCACCCCAGGAGGCGCGCCGTGAGCGTGAGACCCATCCGCCTGTTCGGCGATCCCGTCCTTCGATCGACGTCGGACCCCGTGACCATCGGTGACCCGCGCCTCGCGTCCCTGGTCGAGGACCTCCTCGACACCGTTCGCGAGCCGGGGCGGGCCGGGGTCGCGGCCGCCCAGATCGGGGTGTCGCTCCGGGCCTTCAGCTACAACGTCGACGGGCAGGTCGGTTACGTCCTGAACCCCGTCGTCGTCGAGGTCTCGGGCGAGAAGACCCTGGTCGACGAGGGCTGTCTCTCGGTGCCCGGGTTCTGGTTCCCGACCCCGCGCTACGAGTACGCCCGGGTCGAGGGGGTCGACCTCGACGGCCGGAAGGTCGTGCTCGAGGGCACCGGGCTCATGGCCCAGGCCCTCCAACACGAGACGGACCACCTCGACGGCACGCTCTACGTGCTCACCCTCGAGCCCGAGACCAAGCGCGAGGCCATGCGCGAGATCCGTGCCGCCGACTGGTGGCGCGCCTGATCACCGTCCCCGTGCGGTGATCGTCCGAACCGACTCGGTGTCGGGGTGGGCGGTGTAGATGTCGGCGATCTGCTGGGCGAAGTCGTCCACCACGACGGCACGCTTGACACTCATCTTGGGGGTGAGGTGACCTCCGGCCTCGGTGAACTCGACCGGCAGTATCTCGAACTTGCGGATCGACTCGGCCCGCGAGACCGCCGCGTTCGCGGCGTCGACGGCCCGTTGGATCTCAGCGCGGACCTTCGGGTGCCGGGCCGCCTCGGCCAGGGGCATGTCGGCCGCCTCGCCGGCGTTGTTCAGCCACACGGGCAGCATCTCGGTGTCGAGGGTGACGAGGGCGGCGACGAACGGGCGCTGGTCGCCCACCACGACGACCTGGCCGACCAGGGGGTTCGCCCTGATGGGGTCCTCGAGAGCCGCGGGGGAGACGTTCTTGCCTCCGGCGGTGACGATGATCTCTTTCTTCCGGCCGGTGATGGTGAGATAGCCGTCGGCGTCGAGCGACCCGAGGTCTCCGGTGCGGAACCATCCGTCGTCCAGGACGGCAGCCGTGGCCTCGTCGTCCTTCCAGTACCCCGCGAAGACGTTGACGCCCTTGACGAGCACTTCTCCGTCGTCGGCGATCTTGATGCCGACCCCGGGCAACGCCGGCCCGACCGTCCCGATCTTGAACTTCGAGACGAGGTTGACGGCCGCCGGAGCCGTGGTCTCGGTCAGCCCGTAGCCCTCGAGGATGCGGATGTCGAGACTGCGGAAGAAGTGGCCGAGGCGCGTGCCGAGTGGAGCCGAGCCCGAGACGGCGTAGCGGATGTTGCCGCCCATGGCCTTCTTGAGCTTGCCGTACACGAGTCGGTCGAACAGTGCGAAGCGGAGCTTGAGGCCCAGGGGCACGGTGCCTTCGTCGAGTGCCTTGCTGTGGGCGATGGCGACGGCGACGGCCTGCCGGAAGATGCCGCCCTTGCCCCCGGCCTCGGCCTTCTGCTCGGCCGAGTTGTAGACCTTCTCGAAGACGCGGGGGACCGCGAGCAGGAAGCTCGGCTTGAACGAGGCCAGCGACGGCAGCAACTGCTTCGTGTCGGCCTGGTGGCCGACCTTCACCCCGGCGTGGACGGACATCACCGCGATGAAGCGCGCGAAGACGTGCGCGGTCGTCACGAACAAGAGGGTGGACGAGCCGGGGGCCACGACGTCGCTCATCGCGACGGCGGCGTTGCGGCTCGTCTCGACGAAGTTGGCGTGGGTCAGCACGCATCCCTTGGGGCGGCCCGTGGTGCCCGAGGTGTAGATGATCGTGGCGACGTCGTCGGCGACGGCCGCGCTGCGGCGGGCCTCGAGTTCGTCGTCGGACACGTCGACACCCGATGCGGCGAGCTTGTCGAGGTCACCCAGGTCGACCTGCCAGACGCGCGTCACGGCGGGCAGCTCGGGGTGCACCTCGTCGAACCGCGAGAAGTGGTCCGCGGTCTCGACGATGACGGCCACGGCCTCCGAGTCGCTGAGGTTCCAGTGGACCTGTGCTGGCGACGACGTCTCGTAGACGGGGACGAGCAGGGCACCGGCGAACCAGGTCGCGAAGTCGATGAGGGTCCACTCGTAGCGCGTGCGGCACATGAGGCCGATCTTGTCGCCTGGTCCGACGCCTGCTGCGATGAGTCCCTTCGCGAGTGCGCGCACCTGCTCGAGGAACCGGGCTGCCGTGACGTCGCGCCACCCGCCCGTTCCGTCCGGGACGGCGAAGAGGGGCTCGTCAGGCGTGGCCTCGGCCCGCGCGAGCAGGAGGTCGGTCGCGTTGGCCGACGGGTCGGCGGGGACGGCGGATGGGACGATGTGTTCGTTCACGGCAGCTCCTTCGGTACCGAACGATGGTCCGACAACCCTAACGCGACCTCGCCGGGGACGGTGCTGAAGGTGATCGGTCGTCGAGGATAGACTCGATCCTCGTGCAGGCAATCGGAATCGACATCGGCGGGACGAAGATCGCGGGCGGGGTGGTCACCGAGTTCGGCGAGATCGTCGACGAAGAGCGAGTCGCGACGCCCGCGGGCGACGCGGGGGCGATCGTCGACGCGGTCGTCGACATGATCACCTCGTTGCAGGCACGTCACCCCGAGGTCGTGGCCGCGGGAGTGGCCGCTCCCGGCTTCATCGACGCCGCCCAGTCGACCGTCTACTACACACCCAACATCGCGTGGCGGAACGAACCCCTGCGGGCGCGGCTGTCCGAACGGCTCGATCTGCACATCACGATCGACAACGACGCGAACGCCGCCGGCTGGGCCGAGTTCCGGTTCGGGGCCGGCCGTCTCGCCAGCGACATGACCATGCTCACCATCGGCACGGGGGTGGGCGGTGCCATCGTGGCGCAGGACCGCCTCCTGCGCGGGGGCTTCGGCACGGGCGGCGAGCTCGGTCACATGCGGATCGTGCCCGACGGCCTTCCCTGCGGCTGCGGCGCCCGCGGCTGCATCGAGCAGTACGGCTCGGGCCGCGCCCTGCTGCGGATCGCGGGTGAGGTCGCCGACGAGGGGGGCGTCGGCCGCGGCCTCGCCGATCTGCGCGCCGAGAGCGGCGAGCTCTCGGGCCACGACGTCAGCCTGTTGCTCCAGTCCGGCGACGCCGGCGCCGTCGAGGCCCTGCGCCGCCTCGGCACCTGGCTCGGTCAGGCCGCTGCGTCGCTGAGCGCGATCCTCGACCCGCAGGTCTTCGTCTTCGGCGGTGGCGTGGCGCAGTCCGGCGAGCTGCTGCTGGCGCCCGTGCGCGCGGCGTACCTCCAGCACCTTCCTGCTCGCGGCTACCACCCCGAGCCCGAGTTCGTGATCGCCGAGCTCGTGAACGACGCGGGGGTCGTGGGGGCCGCCGACCTCGCCCGCCTCCACGCCGGCGACCGCTAGACTCCCGACGCCCCGACGAGAGGAGCATCGATGCTCTACTGGTTCCTGAAGACGATGGTCGCGAGTCCGCTCGTCCTGTCGATCTTCCGACCCTGGGTCAGTGGTCGCGAGCACGTCCCGGCCTCGGGTGCCGTCATCTTCGCGAGCAACCACCTCTCGTTCGTCGACTCGATCTTCTTGCCGCTCGCCCTCGATCGGCGCATCTCCTTCCTCGCCAAGAGCGACTACTTCACCGGCAAGGGCATCAAGGGCTGGGCCATCCGGCTGTTCTTCACGGCCACGGGGCAGCTCTCCATCGACCGGTCCGGGGGCAAGGCCTCCGAGGCGTCGCTGGCCACGGGCCTATCGGTCCTGCGCCGCGGAGAGCAACTCGGCATCTACCCCGAGGGCACCCGGAGCCCCGACGGCAAGCTGTACCGCGGCCGGACGGGGGTGGCGCGCATGATCCTCGAGGGTCACGTGCCCGTGATCCCCGTGGCCATGATCGGAACCGAGAAGGTCATGAAGACCGGGACCAAGATCCCTCGTCTGCACCGCGTCGGGATCGTCTTCGGCGAACCGCTCGACTTCAGCCGCTTCGAGGGCATGGAAGGCGACCGGTTCATCCTGCGGTCCATCACGGACGAGATCATGTACGAGCTCAACGCCCTCAGCGGCCAGCAGTACAGCGACGTCTACGCGACCAGCGTGAAAGAGAAGCGCTCGACCCTTTCACGGTAGGCTCGCCTGTCGAGGTCGTTCGGCCTCGAGACCGTCAACTGGCAAGGAAGACCGTGGCCCAGCTCACCGAACCGTTCGTCGTCACCGATCCCGACGTGATCGACGGTCTCGACCATTGGCGCACGCTCCCCATCAAGCAGCAGCCCACGTGGCACGACGGTGCAGCCGTCGAGGCCGCCTCGGCCGAGCTGTCCACGCTGCCGCCACTCGTCTTCGCGGGCGAGGTCGACACCCTTCGCACGCGGTTGGCCTCGGCGGCCCGGGGCGAGGCGTTCCTGTTGCAGGGCGGTGACTGCGCCGAGACCTTCGCAGGAGCGACGGCCGACCAGATCCGTGACCGCGTCAAGACCATCCTGCAGATGGCGGTGGTCCTCACGTACGGCGCGTCCGTCCCCGTCATCAAGATGGGCCGCATGGCCGGCCAGTTCGCCAAGCCGCGCTCCAGCGACACCGAGACCCGTGACGGCGTCACGCTGCCGGCCTACCGCGGTGACATCGTGAACGGCTACGACTTCACCCCCGAGTCACGGCGCGCGGATGCGTCTCGGCTGGTGAAGGGGTACCACACCTCGGCCTCGACGATCAATCTGATCCGGGCCTTCACACAGGGCGGCTTCGCCGACCTCCGTCAGGTGCACAGCTGGAACAAGGGCTTCGCCAGCAACCCGGCCAACGCCCAGTACGAACACCTCGCTCGCGAGATCGACAAGGCGATCCGCTTCATGGAGGCGGCCGGGGCGGACTTCGACGAGCTCAAGCGCGTCGAGTTCTACACCAGCCACGAGGGCCTGCTCATGGACTACGAGCGCCCCCTGACCCGGATCGACTCGCGAACGGGCACTCCGTACGTGCTCTCGTCCCACTTCGTGTGGATCGGTGAGCGGACGCGTGACCTCGACGGCGCCCACGTCGACTTCCTCTCGCGGGTGCGCAACCCGATCGGTGTGAAGCTGGGCCCGACGACGACGGCCGACGACATGCTGCGCCTCATCGACAAGCTCGACCCCGAGCGTGAGCCCGGTCGTCTGACCTTCATCACGCGCATGGGCGCGGGCACGATCCGCGATGCCTTGCCTCCCCTCCTCGAGGCCATCAAGAAGGCGGATGCGACGCCCCTGTGGGTCAGTGATCCGATGCACGGCAACGGTCTGACGACGCCCACGGGCTACAAGACCCGCCGGTTCGAAGAGATCATGGACGAGGTGAAGGGGTTCTTCGAGGCACATCGAGCGGCCGGGACGCACCCCGGCGGAATCCACATCGAGTTGACCGGTGACGACGTCACCGAGTGCCTGGGGGGTTCCGAGCACATCGACGAAGCGACGCTCGCCACTCGCTACGAGTCCCTCTGCGACCCGCGTCTCAACCACATGCAGTCGCTCGAGCTGGCCTTCCTGGTGTCCGAAGAGCTCGCTGCGGACTGAGTCTCGTCGGCACGACGACGGCCCCGGGACCATCGGTCCCGGGGCCGTCGTCGTGTGGGCGCCGCCGACGTCAGGCGGCGTCGCGTGTCATTCCACGCGGTACGAGAGGGTGATGGTGGCACCCTTCGTGGCGGTCAGGCCGGCCTCGGGGTCGGTCGCGGTGACCGGCAGGCTGGCCTCCCAGTCGTAGAACGCGCAGGTGAAGGCCGTGCAGCGGGGGTAGCTCACCCGGAAGCCGAGCCCCTGCAACTGCGACGTGGCCGCGTCGATGGTCTTGCCTCGGACGTCCGGGATCGTGATGGGCGGCGGGCCCTTCGACACGACGAGGTTGACCGTGTCGCCCTGGCGGAGTGCCCCTTCGGCCTGCTGCTCGTAACGGATGACCTCCCCGGAGGCGACTCCGTCGCTGAACTCCGTCCCGCTCTCGACGCCCGTCAACTGGACCCCGGCGAGGGCGCTCTGGGCATCCGCCACGGAGAGGCCGGCCACGTCCGGAACGGGTCCGAGCGAGACGGTGAGCGTCACGGGCTGCTGCTCGCCGTACTGGGCGGCCCCGGCGAGATCGACCGGGGTGCCGGCGTCGTCCACGCCGCTGATCGCGAGGACGGTGCCGGCGGCCGACGCGTCGAACTGGCTCGACGTGGGCTGCAGCGTGAAGTCCGAGAGTGCGTCCGTGGCTGCCTTCTCGGTCTCGCCGACGACCGTGGGCACCGGCAGCTGCCGGGGTCCCTGGGAGACCACGAGGGTGATCGTGGAACCCTTCTGCACCCGGGTCGTGGCGTCGGGGTCCGTGCGCGTGACCTGGCCCGTGGGCACCACCGGGGAGAAGTCCGACCGGGGGTCGGGCGCGACCACGAACCCGGCCGACGTGAGGGCTGCCGTCGCCGCGGCAGGGTCACGTCCCGTCACGTCGGGGACGGACGCCTGGGCGCCGGGCCCCGAACCGAACCACCAGCCCACCCCTCCCGCCAGCAAGGCCACCACGACGACGAGAGCCATGAGCACCCGACCCCGTCGCCGACGCCGGTCGGCGACGGCGGCGAGCGTCGTGGCGGCGTCGTCGGGTTCCGCCTGGACCGGTCCGGTCCGGTGCCGAGCCTTCGGCAGGATCTGCGTCTCGCCCGTGCCTCCGGACGGCAGGACGGAGGTCGCGCCTGCGGCCGGGAGCACCATCGTCCTGTTGGCGGGCGGTCCCGACGGATCGGCGAGCACCCGTTGCACGTCGAGCAGCTGGTCGAGCAGGGCTCGGGCGTCACGCGGGCGCTGCTCGGGGTCTCGTGCGGTGGCCCAGAGGACGAGTTCGTCCAGCTCGACGGGTACGCGGGGGTTCGCCGAGCTGGGGGTGGGGACCGTGTCGTTGGCGTGCTGGTACGCGATCTGCATGGGCTGGTCGCCCTTGTAGGGCTGCTCACCCGTGAGCATCTCGTACATCATGATGCCGAGCGCGTAGATGTCGCTGCGGGTGTCGGCGATGCCCCGGGTCACGAGTTCGGGGGAGAGATAGGCGATCGTCCCCAACAGGGCGGCGCCCGTGGCCGTGTTGGCCGTCGCGGCCCGCGCCAGGCCGAAGTCGCCGATCTTGATGCGTCCGTCGTCGGCGAGGAGGACGTTCTCGGGCTTGAGGTCGCGGTGCACGATGCCGGCCCGGTGGGCGGCGGCGAGACCGGCGAGGACCGCCTCGAGGATGTCCATCGCCTGCTCGGGCGTCAGCACCTTGTGGTCCTGCAGGAGTTCTCGCAACGTGATGCCGGGCAGGTACTCCATGACGAGGTACGCCGAGTCGTCGTCCTGGCCCTGGTCGAAGACGTTGACGACATTCGGGTGCGCCAAGCGGGCGGCCGAGCGCGCCTCCTGGATGAAGCGCTCCTTGAACGACGCGTCGTCGGCGAGGTGGCCGTGCATGATCTTGATGGCCACGCGACGCTCGAGTCGCAGGTCGGTGGCCAGGTAGACCGTGGCCATGCCGCCCCGGGCGATGCGTGAACGGACCTCGTACCGGCCCTCGATGAGACGGCCGATCATCGGGTCAGTCTGGTTCACGCTCACCCTCGTGATTTTACGGACCGAGGGCCGTGCCGGTGCCTCAACTCACCGCACGGCGGCAAACCGCCCGACGCGCAGGCCGTCCACGGTTCAGCGGAGGGTCGCGAGCCAGGTGGTGGCGGGAGCCTCCCACTTGGCGTAGGCGTCGGGGAACGCAGAGTACTGCACGGCCTGCGCCGCCTTCGTCAGGGACATGGACTGCCACCCCTTGACGTCGAGGAGGCCTCGGGTCTTGCCCGTGTTCGGGTTGCTCGCACCGCCGAAGAAGAGCTTGGTCGCGTGCACCGGGTCGCGCAGCTGGGTGGGCGTGCCCCAACCCGTGCTCGGGCGCTGCTGGAACAGGCCGAGGGAATCCCGGTCGCCGTGGTCCAGGTTGCGGAGGCTGCTCTCTTGCGCGGCCGCCGCGAGGGCGATGACGATCGCCCGGTCTCCGACCCCGAGCTGGCGTCCCACCGAGATGATGGTCCGGGCGTTGCCGGCCTGCTCGGCCGTCAGCGTCGCGCTGACGCCCAGCGGTGCGGCCGAGGTCGACGCGACCACGGTCGTGGCGGTCGGCGCCGCGGCACCGGGCAGCGTGAGGGTCTTGCCGGCGTAGATGGTGCTGGTGAACGAGAGCCCGTTCGCGGCGAGCAGGGCTTTGACGCTCGTGCCCGACTTCGAGGCGATGGAGGCGATGGTGTCACCCCGCTGGATGACGTAGCTGCCCACGGCGGGCCCTGCGGCAGGGGCCGGCGTCGTGGGGGTGGACGCGGACGAACCCGTGGGGACGGTCAGGGTCTGGCCCGGGTAGATGATGCTCGACAGTCCCAGCCCGTTCGCCTGGATGAGCGCGCTCGTCGTGACCCCGTGGGCTCGCGCGATGGAACTCAGCGTGTCCCCGCGGACGATGACGTACCGACCGCCCGTCGCCTTCACCGGTGCGGGCGCGGACGACGGTGTGGCCGCGGCGCTCGTGGCGGCGCTCAGGCTCAGTGTCTGGCCCGGGAAGATGGTGGACTTCCAGCTGAGTCCGTTGAGGGCGAGCACGGAGGCGGTGCTCAGGCCGAACGAGCCGGCGATGCTCGCGACGGTGTCGCCGGACTTGACGGTGTAGGTGGCCGGGGCGGCACCGAAGACGCGGGCCGAGCTCGCCGCGGTCTCGACGGTGGTCGCGGTCTTCTGCTCGGGCGCCGACAGCCGAGGGGGCAGCACGGGACGCGGAGACGTGTCGGGCTTCTTCGTCGGGCTCTGGTCGAGGGCGAACACGGGACCGGTGACGCCCATGCTGAGGGCCATGGACCCCGCCAGGACGATGGGGACCGTGTTGAGCATGGACCGAGCCATGCGCGAGAGCGGTTTGCGCTCGTCGGCCCCGTCGAGAGGGCCGAACGCACCGGTCGACCGGGTGTCCTGGGTCGTCGCGGACTCGGAGTCGGGGCGGGCGGGACTGACGTCGTTCATGGGCTGATCCTCGGTTCGGGGGCGGGGACACGGTCGCTGGGTGATCGGTGAGCCGCGGTGCCACGTCGTCCCAAGTTGGCACACGTGGATATCCAAGTCAATCAGTGGGACGCATGTTGCGCATGTGACTCGCGCCGGGGGAGGAGGCCGAGGAGGCGCGGCGAGGGTCGCGAACCCGTGGCAAGGTTGTCGCGTGACCGATCTCTCTCAACGCCCCTGGTTCGCCGACACCGAATGGCTCACCGTGCCCGACCTCGTCGAGCGGCTCGGCCTCGGGGTGAGTCGCGTGCGTCGCCTGCTCGAGGAGCACGTCCTCGTCGGGACCCGCGTGGACGGCGTCACGAAGGTGCCGGCCGTCTTCCTCGACGGCTCCGAGCCGAGGCACGACCTCCGAGGCACCCTGACGGTCCTCTCGGACAACGGATTCGACGACGACGAGGCCATCGACTGGATGCTGTCCCACGACGAGGCGCTCGGCACGAGTCCCGTCGCGGCCCTCCAGGCCGGTCGCAAGGCCGAGGTCCGGCGCATCGCGCAGAGCCTGCTCTAGCCTCCACCTCGCATCGCCCCCGGCGGGCCGTCAGGCGACGGCCGGCGAGCCGTGGGCGGGTTCAGGAGGCGCGGCGCGTGACGGTCTCGGCGAGTCGCGTCAGCTGCGTCCGTGCCGACGGCGCGAGTCCGGACCTCTCGAGTGCGTGGACGGCGCGCTCGACCTGATCGGTGATCGTCTGCTCGACGGCGTCGACGGCACCGCTGTCGCGGAGCGTCGCCTGCAGCATGCTGATCTGGTCGTCGTCGAGTTCGGGGTCGCCGAGGAGTTCGTCGAGCAGTCGGACGGCACCCGGGGGCAGGGCCCGACGTGCGGTCGCCACGAGGACCGTGCGCTTGCCCTCTCGGAGGTCGTCGCCTGCGGGCTTGCCCGTGACCGACGGGTCACCGAACACGCCGAGGAGGTCGTCGCGCAGCTGGTAGGCGATGCCGAGGGGCAGTCCGAAGTGCCGCAGGGACTCGAGGGCGGACGGGTCGGCGCCGGCCATCGCCGCGCCCACGGTCAGGGGGGCCTCGACGCTGTACTTCGCCGACTTGTAGACGATGACGCGCTGGGCACGCGGCAACAGCTGCAGCTCGTCGACCGTCCGCCAGGCGTTCTCCTCGAGGATGTCGAGGTACTGGCCCACCGTGACCTCGGTCCGCATGCGGTTGAGCTCGAGGCGAGCCGAGCGGGCGGCCTCGCGGGACGGGAGGGAGTCGAGGGCCTCGCTCAGCAGTTCGTCGCTCCATGCCAGCAGCAGGTCGCCCATGAGGAGGGCGCCCGACCGGCCGAACGCCTCGGGAGACCCGAGCCAGGACCCCTCGCGGTGCAGGGCCTCGAAGCGCCGGTGCGCCGCGGGCAGCCCCCGGCGCGTGTCGGAGTTGTCCATGATGTCGTCGTGCACGAGCGCCGCCGCGTGGAAGAACTCGAGCCCTGCCGAGGCGGTCATGACCGCGTCGATCTCGCGTTCGTCGCGGGACTCTCCGAGCGGGTCGAAGCCCGTGTCGAGCCCGGCGACCGACTGCCAGCCCCAGTAGCAGAAGAGAGCACGGAACCGCTTCCCGCCGCGGAGCAGATCGCTCGAATAGAGGGAGAAGGGATCGAGGTCGGGAGCGATGCCCGTCAGGGCCGGTCGCTGGCGCTCGAGGAACCGGTCGATTCGCTCTTGAACGACGTCCACTAACCGCGTACTCTCAGCCACGCTGCCTAGCCTAGCGATAGCTGTCGGGCATACACTCGCAGCTACTCATCGCGTCGATCCCGAGGCTCCCGCCTCGCGCTTGAGAGCCCGTGCTCGAAGGGAACACCAAGATGCCACTTTCCGAACAGGAGCAGCGGCTCCTCGAAGAGATGGAGCGGAGTCTCTACAACAACGACTCCGACTTCGTGGCGACGGTCGGCAACCGCGGTGGCCGACCCAACTACACGCTCGTCGTGGTCGGGGTCCTCGGTGCGCTCGTCGGCATCGCCGTGATCGTCGCGGGCGTCATCTTCCGCCAACCCTTGATCGGTGTGGCGGGCTTCGTGGTCATGCTGGCCGGTGTCCTGTTCGCCATCGCGCCGCCCAAGCGCAAGGGGGCGGCAGCGGCCTCCGTGCCGTCCGCTCCCCGTTCCTCCACCTCGCGTCCGGCGCATCCCGCCAAGGGTGGTCTGATGGACCGTCTCAACGACCGGTGGGATCGCCGTCAAGACGGTGACGGGCGCGACGCCTAGCCTCCACGAGCACCACGACCTCAGGGGTCGGCCTTCGGGCCGGCCCCTTTTTCGTGCGCCGGACCGGCCGGTGGGACGTCTGCGACACGCAGGACGCGCCTCCTCGTGTCGTCCTCCCTCCACCGTCCTCCACCCCCGTGACCCCCGAACTGGAGCGGATCGCAGGCGAGACACGCGTGGTCGCACCCGTCTTTTCGTTGCTGGGTGGTGGGTTGTGGAGTAAAGTGGAGGCACGTGCCACAGAGGGGTGCGGGGCGAGGGGAGGCGGGCGCATGTTCCTCGGCACCTATTCGCCCAGGCTCGACGAGAAAGGGCGCATCATCCTCCCCGCGAAATTCCGTGACGAACTGGCCTCCGGCCTCGTCATGACCCGTGGGCAAGAGCGGTGCGTCTACGTCTTCAGCCAGCGCGAGTTCGAAGACATGCACTCGCGCATCCGCCAGGCGCCGGTCACGAGCAAACAGGCCCGTGACTACATGCGTCTCTTCCTCTCCGGGGCCAGCGACGAGATCCCCGACAAGCAGCACCGGGTGACCATCCCGGCGACACTGCGCGAGTACGCCGGCCTCGGTCGAGACCTCACCGTGATCGGCGCGGGCAACCGTGCCGAGATCTGGGCCACCGACGCGTGGAACACCTACTACGAGGCCCAGGAGGCCGAGTTCGCCAACACCACCGAGGAGGTGATCCCCGGGCTCTTCTAGCCCGTGGGCCCCGACCCTCAGCCGTCAGCCCTGGCGCACCTTCCCCGGTGCCAGGTCCCGACGGATGGGGATCAGGGCCGACGAGCACAGCCCGTGTCGTCATGGCCGATCAGATCCACACCCCCGTCCTCCTCGAGCGCACCCTCGAGCTCCTCGCCCCAGCCGTCTCGCGTCCCGGCGCCGTCGTCGTCGACTGCACCCTCGGCATGGGGGGTCACAGCGAAGCGATGCTGCAGGCCTTCCCCGAGCTCACCGTCGTCGGGCTCGACCGTGACACCGAGGCCCTCGCCCTGGCCGGCGAGCGGCTCGCGCCCTTCGGCGAGCGTGCCCGCCTCGTGCACACGACGTACGACGGCATCGCCGAGGCACTCGACGACCTCGACCTCGACACGGTCGACGGGGTGCTCTTCGACCTCGGCGTCTCGTCGCTGCAACTCGACCGGGTCGAGCGCGGTTTCTCGTACTCGAAGGACGCCCCGCTCGACATGCGCATGGACCCCACCTCTCCCGTCACGGCGGAGCGCGTCCTCGCCGAGTACCCCGAGAGCGAACTGCGACGCATCTTCTACCAGTACGGCGAAGAGAAGCTGGCTCCGCGCTACGCCCGACGGATCGTCGAGCACCGGGCCGACTCGCCGCTCACCCGCAGCGGTGAGCTCGTCGACCTCCTGATCGCGGCGACGCCCATGGCGTTGCAACGTGCCGGTCACCCTGCCAAGCGCGTGTTCCAGGCGCTGCGCATCGAGGTCAACGGCGAGCTGGCCTCGCTCGAAGCGGCCATCCCGGTGGCCCTCGACCGTCTCGCCGTCGAGGGGCGGATCGTCGTGCTGGCCTACCAGTCCCTCGAGGACCGTTTCGTCAAGCGCGAGTTGGCCGCCCGCACGACGTCGACGGCACCGCAGGGTCTTCCGGTCGAGCTGCCCGAGCACCGTCCCGACTTCCGCCTGCTCGTCCGCGGGGCCGAACTGGCCTCCGACGCCGAGCGCGACCTCAACCCCCGAGCCAAGCCCGTGAGACTGCGCGCCGCCGAACGAATCCGGAGAACAGCATGAGCAGCAACCTGGCCATCGCGACCCCGTCGACCCGTCCGCAGCCGTCGTCCACCCCGGTGGCGCGTCCGGTCGAGATCGTCACGAGTCGTGCACAGCGACGGGCCCGACCGAAGATCGCCTACGCACTCATCGCGACGGCGGCGCTGTTCGTCCTCCTGCTGGCCCAATTGGCCATCAGCATCGCCCTCAGCGACGGCGCGTACAAGATCTCCGACCTGCAGGCCGCCAAGACCGAGCTCGTCCGCGACCAGCAGAAGTACAGCGAGCAACGCGACGTCCTGTCCTCGCCGCAGAACCTCGCCGCCAACGCGGACGAACTCGGCATGGTCCGCAACTCGAATCCCGTCTACCTCGATCTCGCCACGGGCGCGGTCCACGGTTCACCCGCCCCCGCGGCGGGTGCCGACGAGGCGACGTCCGGCAACCTGATCCCGAACACCCTCCTCGAGGGCGTTCCGCTCACGACCAAGGCGCCCGCGACCGCCGCTGACGACGCCGATGCCGGCACCGACCCCGCCGCCACATCCGTCGGTGCTCCGACGACGGCGGGTGCCGCGGCCGTTCCGACCGAAGCAGGCGCGGCGGACGGGGGATCGGCCGACGAGTCGGTAGCGTCGGGCGCGAACGAGCTGGCGGCTCCTCAGACCCGCTAGCGACGTGCCGTCACCGGTACATCGATCGACGACAGCGGGTCGGGCAGGCGCCCGGCCGCGGTGAGGAACCTCTCGTGAAAGCAGCTCCCCGAAGCCGCCGCCTCCGCGTGACGCTGGCGATGGCGCTGATCATCGCGCTCGTCGGCGTGTTCGTGGTGCGCTTGGCCGACATCCAGCTCGTGCAGGCGGCCGAGCTCAACGAGCAGTCCCAGAACAAGCGCGAGATCGTGCAGACGACCTACGGCGATCGTGGCGACATCACGGACGTGGACGGGACCGTGCTCGCCGGCAGCGTCACCCGGTACAACATCACGGCCGCTCCGGCGTTCGCCACGACGGCCAAGGTGAAGGGCGACGACGGCAAGACCACCGAGCTGACCGTCGACCAGGTCGTCGAGCGCATCGCGAAGATCACGGGGGGCGACGCCGCCACCATGACGAAGGCGCTGACCACCGACCCCGAGGCGAACTTCGCGTACCTGGTCAAGGGCGTCGACGTCGACGCCTTCCGCGAGGTCCGCGAGATGAACGTGTCGTGGGTGTACTTCCAGCGCCAGGCCGCACGCACCTATCCCAACGGCGCGGTGGCGGGCAACCTCACGGGCTTCATCGGCACCGACGGGCCGCAGGCCGGACTCGAGCTGAGCCAGAACGCGTGCCTGGCGGGCACCGACGGCTCCGAGACCTACGAGCGCGGAGCCGACGGCGTCCAGTTGCCCGGCAGCACCGTCACGACCAAGAAGGCCGTCGCCGGTGGCACGCTCCGTCTCACCGTCGACAGCGACCTCCAGTACATGACCCAGCAGGCGCTGGGCGAACAGGCCGAGGCCATCGGAGCCGAGTCGGCCACGGCCGTCGTCATGAAGGCGAGCGACGCCTCGCTTCTCGCGGTCGCCGACTACCCGGCCGTCGACCCCAACGACGTCAACGGCACTGCCGTCGACGACCTCGGCAGCAAGGCCTTCACCTACTCGTACGAGCCGGGGTCGACCTTCAAGGCGATGACCGCCGCCATGCTGCTCGACTCGGGCAAGGCCGATCCCGCGACGCGGGCGACGGTGCCGTACTCGCGCACGTTCCCCTGGGGTGGCGAGATCCACGACGCGACCTTCCACCCGACCGAGAACCTCACGCTCACGGGCATCCTGCGCGACTCGTCCAACGTCGGCATCTCGCTGCTCGGCCAGTCGCTGTCGGCCCAGCAACGTCACGACTACATGGTCAAGTTCGGTCTGAACGACCCCACCGGCGTGGCCTTCCTCGGCGAGCCCACGACGGGCATCCGGCCGGCCTCGCAGTGGGACCAGCAGACGAGCATCAACACGATGTTCGGGCAGGGTGTCTCGACGACCGCCATCCACATCGCGAGCATCTACCAGACGCTGGCCAACCACGGGACCCGGTTGCCGGTCAACCTCGTCGCCGGGTGCACGGCTCCCGACGGCACGGTCACCGAGACCCCCTCGGCCGAGGGCACGAGCGTCGTCTCCCCGTGGGCCGCCGACACGACCGTCAACATGCTCGAGAAGGTCGTCAGCGACGGCGACCTCAAGGACGTCCTGACGATCCCCGGGTACCGTGTCGCCGCCAAGACCGGCACCGCCGAGGTCGCGCGCTCGGACGGAACCGGCTACGGTTCTGACCGCATCGTCTCGGTGGCGGGCATCGCTCCGGCCGAGAACCCGCAATACGTCGTCGTCGTGACCTTCACCAAGCCCAGTACCATCAAGACGTCGGCCGCTGCGGCGCCGACCTTCAACAAGATCATGTCCCAGGTCCTCGAGATGTATCGGGTCCCTCCGTCGACGGAGCCGGCACCCAGCCTGCCCGAGACCTGGTGAGAGAAGAGGATTCTTTGAGCGCCCGGATCCCCCCGGTCCTTCGACCGGAACATCCGTCGGCGAGGTCACTCGCCCAACTGGTCAGCGAGTTCGGACTCGAGCACGAGGGTTCCCTCGACGGCATCGAGATCACCGGCATCACGCTGAGCACGGCGGACCTCCACCCCGGCGACCTGTACGTGGGCGTGCCCGGCGCGCACCGGCACGGAGCCGAGTTCGCCGACCAGGCACGGGACGGCGGTGCCGTGGCCCTGCTGACCGACGCCGCGGGTGCCGAGCTGGCCCGGTCCAGCGGTCTGCCCGTCGTCCTCGTCGACTCGCCCCGGGCGGCCCTCGGCGAGCTCTCGGCCTGGATCTATCGCACCGACAGCGACGACGCGCCCCTGCTCCTCGCGGTCACCGGCACCAACGGGAAGACCAGCACGTCGTACCTGCTCGAGGGCGTCCTGCGGCAGCTGGGCCTCGTCACCGGCCTCAGCAGCACGGCCGAGCGTCACATCGGCGACCTCACCGTCGTCAGCCGCCTCACGACCCCCGAGGCCAGCGAGATGCACGCCCTGCTGGCCCGCATGCGCGAGAGCGAGGTGCGTGCGGTCGCCGTCGAGGTCAGTGCGCAGGCACTCAGCCGCAACCGCGTCGACGGTCTCGTCTTCGACGTCGCCGCCTTCACCAACCTCAGCCACGACCACCTCGACGACTACGCCGACATGGAGGAGTACTTCCAGGCCAAGCTGCCGCTCTTCCAGCCCGACCGTGCCCGTCGTGCCGTGGTGTCGCTCGACTCGCCGTACGGGCAGCGCGTGGTGGACAACGCTCGCATCCCCCTGACGACGATCACGATCCTCCCCGACGTCGAGGCCGACTGGACGGTCCAGATCCTCGACGAGCAGGCCGCGTACACGGAGTTCCGCCTGTCGGGCCCTGAGCAGCGCTCGCTCGTGACGCGCGTCCCGCTGATCGGGTGGCACATGGTCGCGAACGCGGCCCTGGCGATCGTCATGCTGGTCGAGGCGGGCTTCGAGCTCGAGGCCATCGGTCAGGCCCTCGACGCCGACGGCGGCATCGTGGCCTACCTGCCCGGGCGCACCGAGCGCGTCTCGGGCGACACCGGCCCGAGCGTCTACGTCGACTTCGGCCACAGCCCGGACGCGTTCCTGACCACGCTCGCCGCGGTCCGCACCTTCACGCCCGGCAAGGTCATCATGCTGTTCGGTGCGGACGGCGACCGCGACACGACGAAGCGCGGTGAGATGGCCCGGGTGGCCGCCGCCGGTTCCGACATCCTCGTCGTGACCGACCACCACCCCCGCTTCGAGGACCCGGCCTCGATCCGCAAGACCCTCGTCGACGCCGCCCGCGAGGCCTACCCCGAGCACGAGATCCACGAGGTCAGCCCGCCCGAGGCCGCCATCCGTGCGGCCGTGGCCCTGGCCGGCGCGGGGGACTCGATCCTCTGGGCCGGCCCCGGCCACCAGGACTACCGCGACATCCGTGGCGAGCGCACCCCGTACTCCGCTCGCGACGAGGCCCGAGCGGCCCTGCGCGAAGCCGGGTGGTCCGAGTGATCGCGCTCACGCCCCTCCAGATCGCCGAGATCACCGGCGGACGCCTGGTCCACCCCGAGGAGGCGCGGGTCGCGACCCCGGTCGACGGCACGGTCGAGACCGACTCGCGTCTGGTCACCCCGGGGTCCGTCTTCTTCGCCCTGCGTGGTGAGGTCACCGACGGCCACCTCTTCGTCGAGGCCGCCACCGCGAACGGCGCGGCCCTCGTGGTCGCCGAGCGCGAGGTCGAGACGACCGCACCGCTCGTCGTCGTCGACGACGGAGTCGTCGCGCTGTCGCGCCTCGCCGCTGCCGTCGTCGAGCACGTCCGGGGTCTCGGCCGGCTGAAGGTCGTCGGCGTCACGGGCTCCAACGGCAAGACGAGCACCAAGAACATGCTGCGTGCCGTCCTCGGCGACGTCGCGGCCACCGTCGCCCCTCAGGGGTCGTTCAACAACCACGTCGGTGCTCCGATCTCGATGCTGCGCATCGACGAGGCCACCGAGTACCTGGTCGTCGAGATGGGTGCGAGCGGGCCGGGCGAGATCGCCCGTCTCGTCGACATCGCCCGTCCCGACACCGGGGTGGTGCTGAAGGTCGGGCTCGCCCACGCGGGCGGCTTCGGCGGCATCGAGGGCACCCGTGCGGCCAAGGCCGAGATGGTGACCGACCTGCCCGCCACGGGAACGGCCGTCCTCAACGCCGACGACGACCGCGTCGCCGGCATGGCGTCCGTGACCGCCGCCCGGGTCGTGACCTTCGGGCAGAGCCCGTCGGCCGACTACCGGGCATCCGACATCGACGTCTCGGCCGCCGGCACCTCCTTCACCTTCGAGTACGGCGACACGAGTCGCCGGGTGTCGCTGCGCATCCTCGGCGAGCACCACGTGATGAACGCCCTGGCGGCCCTGAGCGTCGTCGGAGAATGGGGCGTCGACCTCGACCGGGCCGTCGAGGTCCTCGAGGGCGTGACGCGGGCCGAGCGTTGGCGCATGGAGGTCCTCGACGCACCCGGCGGCGTCACCGTCGTGAACGACGCCTACAACGCGAGCCCCGACTCGGTCGCCGCGGCCCTGAAGACGCTCGCCCAGATCACCGGTCCCGACCACCGCTCGGTGGCCGTCCTCGGCGAGATGGCCGAGCTCGGCGAGTACGCGCGTGACGAGCACGACCGCGTCGGCCGACTGGTCGTCCGGTTGAACGTCCGCCAACTCGTGGTCGTCGGCCACGAGGCGCGGCACATCCACATGGCGGCGGGCCTCGAAGGCTCGTGGGACGGAGAAAGCGTGCTGGTCGACACGATCGACGAGGCCTACGACCTCCTGCAGGGCACCCTGCGAGCCGGGGACGTCGTCCTCGTGAAGTCGTCCAAGTCGGCCGGCCTGCGCCTCCTGGGCGACCGTCTGGCCGGGGTGACCGCATGATCGCGCTGTTGATCGGCGGCGGGTTCTCCCTCGCCTTCACGCTTCTGATGACGCCGGCGTTCATCAAGCTCTTCCATCGCCTCGGCTGGGGTCAGTTCATCCGCGACGACGGTCCGCAGTCGCACCACACGAAGCGCGGCACGGCGACCATGGGCGGCATCGTCCTGATCATCGGCACGGTGCTCGGCTACTTCATCGGTCACCTGGTCGGCCGGGACGAGCTCACGCTCAGCGGGATGCTCGTTCTCTTCATGATGGTCGGCCTCGGCGTGGTCGGGTTCCTCGACGACTTCCTCAAGGTGCGCAACCAGCGCAGCCTCGGGCTCGGCGGCTGGGCGAAGATCGCCGGGCAGGTGGTCGTGGGGGCGGTGTTCGCCGTCCTGGCGCTCTCGTTCACGAACGAGCGCGGGCTCGCGCCCGCGTCGACGATGATCTCCGGCCTCCGGGACATCCCGTGGCTCGACTTCATGTTCTTCGGGACGATCGTCGGCGGCGGGTTGTTCCTGATCTGGGTCGTCCTGATCACCGTGAGCACCTCGAACGGCGTCAACGTCGCCGACGGCCTGGACGGCCTCGCCACGGGTGCGTCGATCCTCGCGATCGCGTCGTACATCTTCATCGGCTTCTGGCAGAACAACCAGCTCTGCACCAGCGTGCGTCTCGACGAGGCCACTCGTGCCGCCTGCTACCAGGTGGCCGACCCGCTCGACCTCGCCGTCGTCGCCGCCTGCATCTGCGGTGGGCTCATCGGCTTCCTCTGGTGGAACACCTCACCCGCCCAGATCTTCCTGGGCGACACGGGGTCGCTCGGCCTCGGCGGGGCGCTGGCCGCCCTGGCGATCCTCAGCCGCACCGAACTGCTGCTCGTCCTGATCGGTGGTCTCTTCATCGTCGTCACGGGATCGGTGATCCTGCAACGCGCGTACTTCAAGATCACGAAGGGCAAGCGCATCTTCCTGATGAGCCCGCTGCACCACCACTTCGAGCTCAAGGGCTGGGCCGAGGTGACCGTCGTCGTCCGCTTCTGGATCATCGCCGGGCTCTTCGTCGCCGCCGGCGTCGGCACCTTCTACCTCGAATGGATCCTCCGCACCTCATGAGCGACGGCAGCACCGCCCCCCTGGTCGAGCGACTGGCCGGGCTCGACAGCTGGCACGCCGACTGGTCGGGCCTGCGCGTGGCCGTCCTCGGACTCGGCACGACCGGCTTCTCGGTGGCCGACACCCTGGCCGAGCTGGGCGCCGACGTCCTGGTCGTGGCACCCGCGGTCGAGCCCGACAAGGCCGAACTGCTGCAGCTGATCGGGGCGCGTCTCGACGAGGTCGAGTCCCTCGAGGCGCCCTCGTCCACGCTCACGGCCTTCGACGCGCAGCTCGTGGTCGCCAGTCCGGGCTTCGCCCCGCATCACCCTCTGGTCCGGTGGGCCGTCGAGTCGGGCCTGGCCGTCTGGGGCGACGTCGAACTCGCCTGGCGCGTCCGCGACAAGGTCGAGCGCGTGGCCGACTGGGTGCTCGTCACGGGGACCAACGGGAAGACCACGACGACGCAGCTGGCGGCGGCGATGGCCGCCGCGGACGGCCGCCGCGTGGCGCCCTGCGGCAACATCGGCGTCCCCGTCCTCGACGCGGTGCGCGACCCCGACGGCTTCGACCTGTTCGTCGTCGAGCTCTCCAGCCATCAACTGCACTACCTGCCCACCGCGGGCCCCGGTGCCCTCCGGCCCCGCGCCTCCGTCTGTCTCAACCTCGAGGCGGACCACCTCGAGTGGCACGGCGGGGCGGACGCCTACCGCGCCGCCAAGGCGAAGGTGTACGAGAACACGGTCGTGGCCTGCGTCTACAACAAGGCCGACGAGGCCACCCTCCGCATGGTCGAGGACGCCGACGTCGAAGAGGGCTGCCGTGCCGTGGGCTTCGGGCTCGACGCCCCGGGCCCGAGCGAGGTCGGCATCGTGACGGGCGACGGCGTCGCCGTGCTGGCCGACCGGGCGTTCCTCGCCGAGCGTCGGACCCAGGCGCTCGAACTGACCACCCGGGAGGCGCTCCAGGGCGTCGGCCTCGGTGCCGACCACCTCGTCGAGGACGTGCTCGCCGCCGCCGCGCTCGTGCGTGCGGTGGGCGTCGCCCCGGTCTCGATCCGGGACGCCCTCGCCGGTTTCGCGGTGGACCACCACCGCACCGAGGTCGTCGCCGAGTCCGGCGGAGTGACGTGGGTGGACGACTCGAAGGCGACCAACCCCCACGCCGCGCGCGCCTCCTTGACGGCCTTCCCGTCGGTCGTATGGATCGTCGGCGGCCTCTTCAAGGGCGTCGACGTCGAGCCGCTCGTCCTCGAGTCGACGGGCGCCGTCCGGGCGGCCGTGTTCGTGGGGGTCGACCGTGAGCCCCTCCGGCAGGCCTTCTCCCGACACGCGCCCGGCATCCCCGTCTTCGAGGTCGACGCCACCGACACTGAGCAGGTGATGCCGACGGCCGTGCGCCTCGCCGCGAGCGTGGCCCGACCCGGAGACACCGTGCTCCTGGCCCCGGCGGCGGCGTCCATGGACCAGTTCACCGACTACACGGCCCGCGGGCGATCCTTCGCCCAGGCCGTACACGAACACTTGAGGGGTGACGTCGATGGCCAACCCGCCGTCCAGCCTCCCGCGCCGTCGGCCGACTGAGTCCGGTCGCACGAGCCGCGGGCCCGTCCAGCCGACCGAGGACGCGTCGAGCGGCCCGGGGTCGTCGAAGCGCACCGCCGGTGCCGTCGTCCGTGTCAAGAAGCTCTTCGCCGCCGAGACCGGCTCGTACTTCGTGATCCTCGGCACGACGCTGTTCATGGTCGTGCTCGGGCTCGTCATGGTGCTCTCGTCCTCGTCGGTCGAGCAGTACATCTCGTCACGACACACGTCGTTCTTCGGCGCGTTCATCCGACAGGGCACGTACGCGGCCGTGGGCATCCCGCTCATGCTCATCGTGTCGCGGCTGCCCGTGTCGTTCCTCAAGCGCTGGGCGTGGCACGTCCTGGGCGCGACGATCGTCCTGCAACTCCTCGTGTTCTCGCCCCTCGGCTACGAGATCGGCGGCAACCGCAACTGGATCGACCTGGGTTCCTTCACGGCGCAGCCATCCGAGGCCGTCAAGCTCGCGCTGGCGATCTGGCTCGGCATGATCCTCTCGGTCAAACGCGACCTGCTCGACGACTGGAAGCACCTGGCGATCCCGCTCGTGCCCGTGGCCGGCGTCGCGATCGGCCTCGTCGTGCTCGGCGGCGACCTCGGGACGACCATGATCATGCTCCTGCTCGTCTTCGCGGCCGTCTGGTTCGCCGGTGTCCGGTTGCGCTACCTGCTCGCTCCGCTCGCGTTCCTGGCGATCGTCGTGCCCCTGATCGCCCAGGGTTCTAGCTCGCGCAACTCACGCATCGCCGCCTGGCTGTCGGGCTGCACCGACTCGAGCCAGTACCAGGCCGAGTGCTGGCAGACCCTGCACGGCACCTGGGCCCTGGCCTCGGGGGGACTCTTCGGCGTCGGCCTCGGCAACTCGAAGTCGAAGTGGTCCTGGCTGCCCGAGGCCGACAACGACTTCATCTTCGCCATCGTCGGTGAAGAGCTCGGGCTGATCGGTGCGATGGTCGTGTTGGCGCTGTTCATCGTCCTCGCCGTGGGTTTCGTCAAGATCATCCGCCGCACGAACGACCCCTTCGTCCGCGTGACGACCGGCGCCATCACGGCGTGGATCATCGGCCAGGCGCTCGTCAACATCGCGGTCGTGCTGGGGCTGCTGCCCGTGCTGGGCGTCCCCCTGCCGCTCATCTCGGCGGGTGGGTCGGCGTTGATCGTCACGCTCGTGGCCATCGGCGTGGTTCTCTCGTTCGCCCGGGTGCCCGAAGAGGCCGACGCGCCGCAGGGGCTCCCGCGACAGCGGGTAGGGTCTCTGCGGTGACGACGTATCTTCTCGCCGGCGGTGGCACCGCCGGGCACGTGAACCCCCTCCTCGCCGTGGCGGATCGGCTCCGACGACGCGAGCCCGACGCGACCGTCCTCGTGCTCGGCACGGCCGAGGGGCTCGAGGCCCGGCTCGTCCCGCAACGAGGGTACGAGCTGCTGACCGTGCCCCGGCTGCCCTTCCCCCGCAGGCCCTCCGCGGCGGCCCTGCGCTTCCCGGGTCGACTCGCGGGCGCGATCGGCGGCATCCGGTCCTTGCTCGCACAGCACGACGTCGACGTCGTCGTGGGTTTCGGTGGCTACGCAGCCGCCCCCGCCTACGTCGCCGCATGGCGGTCGAAGGTGCCCGTGGTCGTCCACGAAGCCAACGCGAAGCCCGGCATGGCGAACGTCCTCGGCTCGTTCCTCTCGTCCCACGTCGGCGTCGTCTTCCGCTCCACCCGCCTCCGGGGCGGACGGCAGGTCGGCATGCCGTTGCGTGACGAGATCGAGTCCCTCGACCGTCGAGCCCACCGCGACGAGTCCGCCGCGACGTTCGACCTCGACCCCTCGCGGCCGACGCTGCTCGTCACGGGCGGCTCGACCGGTGCCCGACGCCTCAACGAGACCATGTCGAAGGCAGCCGTCAGCGTGCTCGGCGCCGGCTGGCAGATCCTGCACATCACGGGTGAGAAATCCGACCTCACCTCGACCGATCTCGACGGCCACCACCTGGTCCGGTACTGCGACCGCATGGACCTCGCGCTCTCGGCGGCCGACTTCGTCGTCTCCCGGGCCGGGTCGGCCACGGTCAGCGAGCTCACCGCGCTCGGCCTGCCCTCGGTGCTCGTGCCCTACCCGGTGGGCAACGGCGAGCAGCGCCACAACGCCACCGACGTCGTCGGTGCCGGGGGAGCACTGCTCGTCGCCGACGCCGACTTCACGCCCGCGTGGGTCGAGCGCACGCTCGTCCCGCTGCTGCTCGACCGGGCCGTCGTGGCCGACATGGCGGTCCGTGCCGCCTCGGTCGGGGTGCGCGACGGCACCGACCGCACGGTCGACCTCGTCCTCGACGCCGTGGGCCGCGCCTCCTCGTCCTCCCAGAACTCCGACCTCAGCGAGACATCATGATCAAGCCCGACCTCGACCAATCGATCCCCGCCGAACTCGGCGCCGTCCACTTCGTCGGCATCGGCGGCTCCGGCATGAGCGGCATCGCTCGAGTGTTCCTGGCCGCCGGCCACCGGGTCACGGGGTCGGACGCCCGCGACAGCGCAGCCGTCGAGTCGCTCCGGTCGCTGGGCGCCGAGATCGCGATCGGCCACGACGCCGCCAACGTGGGCGACGCCGACACGCTCGTGGTGACCGGGGCGCTCTGGCAGGACAACCCCGAGTACCAACTCGCGCTGGCGAAGGGCCTGCCGGTCCTGCACCGCTCGCAGGCACTCGCCTGGCTCATCGGGCAGCAGCGGCTCGTCTCGGTGGCGGGTGCGCACGGGAAGACCACGTCCACCGGCATGATCGTCACCGCCCTGCTCGCCGCGGGGCACGACCCCAGCTTCGTGAACGGCGGGGTCATCCAGTCGCTGGGCGTCAGCGCGCGCGGCGGCGACGACGACCTGTTCGTCGTCGAGGCCGACGAGTCCGACGGGTCGTTCCTGCTCTACGACACCTCGGTCGCCCTGATCACCAACGTCGACGCCGACCACCTCGACCACTACGGTTCGCACGAGGCGTTCGACGACGCCTTCGTCCGGTTCGCGTCGGCCGCGCGCGAGTTCGTCGTGGTCTCGAGCGACGACGCCGGTGCCGTCCGTGTCGCCGGGCGTCTCGACCACCCGCGCGTCGTGACCTTCGGCGAGGCCGCCGACGCCGACGTGCGGCTGAGCGACATCGCCTCGACCGGTCCGGTCTCGTTCACGCTGCACGCCGAGGGTCGTTCGTGGCCCGTGCAGTTGCGAGTGCCCGGGCGGCACAACGCCGTCAACGCCGCCGGTGCCTTCGCCGTCCTCGTCGGTCTGGGGGTCGACCCCGAGGCCGCCATCGCGGGTCTCGAGACGTTCGGGGGAACCGAACGACGGTTCGAACTGCACGGTGTCGTCCGAGGCGTCAGCGTGTACGACGACTACGCCCATCACCCCACCGAGGTCGCCGCCGCCCTGCAGGCCGCGCGCTCCGTGGTGGGCGACGGGCGCCTCATCGCCGTGCACCAACCCCATCTCTACAGCCGGACGCGCATGATGGCCGGCGAGTTCGCCGAGACCTACGAGCGCCTCGCGGACCACACCATCGTGCTCGACGTGTACGGTGCGCGCGAGGACCCCGAGCCCGGCGTCACCGGCGCGCTCGTGTCCGAACGCTTCGCCGACCCCGACCGCGTCGACTTCGTGTCCGACTGGCAGGCCGCGGCCGACCGCACCGCCGAGGTCGCGCGCGACGGGGACTTCGTCATCACGCTCGGTTGCGGCGACGTCTACCGCATCGTGCCGCAACTGCTCGGCTCGCTCGACGCGGCTCACGAGCCCGTCGTCGCCGTCGTGGAGGACTCCGCGGAGTGACTCGTCACAGCAGGTCCGTGGCGTCGGGGGCCCTCCGATGAAGCGGCCCGACGGATTCGACGAGCCGGAACCCGCCGCGACCCCTCCCGCGGCTCCGACCCGTCGCCGGCGAGGCCGGGACGCGGACGCCACGGGACCCGTCCCCGTCGTGGGTGATCCGCGTCCTCCACGCGGGGCGACGGGTGGCTCGACGGCGCGGGGTGACGGGGGCACAGGCCCGTCGTCGTCCCCGTCCACGCTGAGGGACCGTCTCGGGACCGTCGCCGGAGCCCCCGCGGCCTGGCTTGACCGCCTGGCGAAGCCCGGGTCGACGGATGCGACCGACCCGCGCGCGTCGGGTGCCCCCGGCGGTTCCGAGCCGCCACGCATCGTGGCACCCGACGGCACGGCCGCCGAGGCCAAGGCGCGAGCCGCCGCGGCCCGCAAGCAGGCACGTCGGGCGTCCAGCGAACGGAGGCGCGTCGAACGTGTCGAGGTCCGTCGCTTCACGCGGCGCAGCCGACACCGTCGAGCGACCCTGGTGTCGCTCGGGGCCGTCGTCCTCCTCCTCGTCGCGTCCGTCGCGGTCGCCGTGTTCTCCCCGCTCCTGTCGTTGCAGACCATCCGCGTCGAAGGGACCGAGCGCGTCGACGCCTCGGCCGTCCAGGCGGCACTCGACGGACAGCTCGGGACGCCGCTCGCGATGATCGACTTCGACGAGGTCACCCGCGAGCTCGCGGCCTTCCCCCTGATCGCCAGCTACGTGACCGAGACCGCTCCGCCGCACACGCTCGTCGTCCGCATCCAGGAGCGCCAGCCCGTCGCCACGGTCGCCGCGGGGGAGGGCTTCGAACTCGTCGACCCGGCCGGCGTCGTCGTCCAGGAACTCGAGGCCCGGCAAGAGGGGGTACCCCTCGTCGACGTCGGGGGAGCGGCCCTGGACGGCCCCGCGTACCGCTCGGTCGCCGAGGTGCTGTTGGCGCTGCCGGTCACCCTGCGGTCCACCGTCGACACCGTGACGGCATCGACGGCCGACGACGTGACCTTGCAGCTCACCTCCGGTGAACGGGTCGTATGGGGCAGCGCCGACGAGTCGGCGAAGAAAGCACAGGTGCTTGCGGGGCTGATCGCGGACCAGGCCCGGCGCGACCCGGGCGCGAGCGTCGAGTACGACGTGTCCGCCCCCGACAACGGGATCATCAGGACGAGATGAGAGGGTGTGTTCGCGACACGCTGGACACCCTGGCGACGGCGCCTGCAGCGCACCCATACCTTGTGACTGCAGAACTTGCATACCATGTACAACTTTAACCTTCAACTGCAGAGTTAAGGTTCAAGCGGAGGCCCGGACGTGACAACGAACCATAACTACCTAGCCGTGATCAAGGTCGTCGGTGTCGGCGGCGGTGGCGTCAACGCCGTCAACCGCATGATCGAACTCGGGCTCCGCGGGGTGGAGTTCATCGCCATCAACACCGACGCCCAGGCGCTGCTGTTGAGCGATGCCGACGTCAAACTCGACGTCGGTCGCGAGCTCACCCGGGGCCTCGGCGCCGGTGCCGACCCCGAGGTCGGACGCCGTGCGGCCGAGGACCACGCCGAAGAGATCGAAGAAGCCCTCGCGGGTGCCGACATGGTCTTCGTCACGGCCGGCGAAGGCGGTGGCACCGGCACGGGCGGCGCCCCGGTGGTCGCCCGCATCGCCAAGTCGATCGGCGCCCTGACCATCGGTGTCGTCACGAAGCCCTTCGGCTTCGAGGGCAAGCGCCGTCAGGCCCAGGCCGAGGCCGGGGTCGCGGCCCTGAAGGACGAGGTCGACACCCTCATCGTCGTCCCGAACGACCGTCTGCTCGAGATCAGCGAACGCGGCATCAGCATGGTCGAGGCCTTCGGGACGGCCGACCAGGTCCTCCTCGCCGGTGTCCAGGGCATCACCGACCTGATCACCACGCCCGGTCTGATCAACCTCGACTTCGCCGACGTCAAGTCCGTCATGCAGGGCGCGGGATCGGCCCTCATGGGCATCGGTTCGTCGCGGGGTGCCGACCGCGCCATCAAGGCTGCCGAACTGGCCGTGGCGTCCCCGTTGCTCGAGGCGAGCATCGACGGTGCGCACGGCGTGTTGCTGTCCATCCAGGGCGGTTCGAACCTGGGAATCTTCGAGATCAACGACGCAGCTCGCCTGGTCCAAGAGGCCGTCCACGCCGAGGCCAACATCATCTTCGGTGCCGTGATCGACGACACCCTCGGTGACGAGGTGCGCGTGACGGTCATCGCGGCCGGCTTCGACGGTGGCGAGCCCTCGACCAAGGTGAAGGACCGCCGGTCGAGCTTCGTCGACTCCGAGGGCCCCACGGCGACCTCGGTCGCCGGTGTCTCGGCCATCGCCGACAGCGGTTCGACGCACGAGCCCGCCGCCTGGAAGCGGCCCGAAGAGCCCGCGACCCAGGCCGTCGACCCGGCCTTCGACGACGGTGACGACGACCTCGACGTCCCGGACTTCCTCAAGTAACGACGAGTGACCGATCCGACGAGTGTCGACGGCGACCTGGGCGAGCGTCTCGCCCGGGTCGCCGCGGCCGTCGACGTCGCCTGCGCGTCCGCGGGGCGGTCTCGGGACGAGCTCACCACGATCGTCGTCACGAAGTTCCACCCGCCCGGCCTGATCCGTGCGCTCTACTCCCTGGGCGTCCGCGACGTCGGTGAGAACCGTCATCAGGAGGCCCAGGCGAAGGCCGCCGAGTTGGGCGACCTCGAGGGACTCCGGTGGCATTTCGTCGGTCAGTTGCAGTCGAAGAAGGCGCGGCAGGCCCGGCGCTACGCACACGCCGTGCACTCGCTCGACCGTGACTCCGTGGTCGACGCACTGTCCGACGAGTCCGGTTCCGTCGTCGACGGATTCGTCCAGGTCAACCTGACCGACGACCCCGGCCGCGGGGGAGTCGCCGAACGCGACGTCGAGCGCCTGGCCGAGAGTGTGCTCTCGACCCCGGGGCTGCGGCTGCGGGGCGTCATGGCCGTCGCGCCCTTGGACGAGGGGGCGCGACCCGCCTTCGCGCGCCTCCGAGCGGTCTCCGAACGGGTGCGGTCCCTCGAGGCCACGGCGGACGCGATCTCGGCCGGCATGTCCCCCGACTTCGCCGAGGCCGTCGCCGAGGGCGCGACACACCTACGGATCGGCACGGCAATCACGGGTTCTCGCCCCGATGCTCGTTAATGTCGGTCCTGACGATCCACTGACTCGGAGGAACACCATGGCCAACCCGCTGCGCAAGACGATGGTCTACCTGGGCCTCGCCGACGAAGAGCTCGAGTACGACGAGCAGCCCCACGAGCGAGCGCAGCCCCAGCAGTCGTCGCGACCGCAGGCGGCCGCTCAGGCTCCGGCTCCCGTCGCCCCGGTCCATTCGGCACCCACTGCCGCCCCCGCGCCCACCCGCGCCCCCGTGACGCCCCTGCGTCGCTCCTCGCCCCCGAAGAACACGGTGCCCCACGACATGAACGAGATCCTGACGGTCCACCCCCGCGAGTACAAGGACGCCCAGGCGATCGCCGAGAGCTTCCGTGACGGCATCCCGGTGATCATCAACCTGTCGCAGATGACCGAGGCTGACGCCCGTCGTCTGGTCGACTTCGCGAGCGGACTCTCGCAGGGCCTGTACGGCAAGATCGAGCGCGTGACCAACAAGGTCTTCCTTCTGTCACCGGCGCACATCGCGGTGAGCGGCGAGCAGGCTGAGGTAGAATCCGACATCGAAGCGTCGTTCTTCGCCCAGTCGTGACGAGTCCGTCGTCGCGGCTTCTCCGCGTCGACGTGACGACCTGCCCGCCCGCGAGTCCCCTCGCGCCGACTCGTGTGAGCTGATGACCCCCCGATGATCACTTACCTGATCGCCACGATCGCGTACTACGTGCTGCTGATCTTCTTCCTGCTCATGTGGGCGCGCTTCGTGCTCGACCTGGCTCAGTCGTTCAGTCGCGGCTGGCGGCCCCGAGGGCCGGTTCTCGTGCTGGCCGAGGTGGCCTACACCGTGACCGACCCGCCCATCCGTCGCGTGCGCAAGATCCTGCCGCCCGTGCGGCTCGGTTCGGTGGCACTCGACTTCGGCTGGAGCATCATCATGCTGGCCGTGATCATCCTGATGAGCGTCGCCTCCGGGCTCCGCACCTTCGGCTGACCACGTCGTCGGCGAGTGACAGGGTAGGCTCACTGCAGCGCCCGAACGGCACGACCCCGGCCCGACCGGGTCCCGTTCCTCTACGGTGTAGAAGAACGACACAGACCACGATCACACGATCCAACAGATGCACGAGGTGACGGCAATGGCTTTGACGCCGGAAGACGTAGTCAACAAGCGGTTCCAGCCGACGAAGTTCCGCGAGGGATACGACCAGGACGAGGTCGACGACTTCCTCGACGAGGTCGTCGCCGAGCTGCGACGTCTCAACCAGGAGAACGACGAGCTGCGTCAGCGCCTCTCGTCGGGCGAGTCGGCCCCCGTGACGCAGGCCGCCCCCGTGTCGGCCCCGGTGGCCAGCGCGCCGGCTCCTGCGTCGGCACCGGCTCCCGCCTCGGCTCCCGAGGCCGTCGAGCCCGAACCGGTCGTCGAGCCCGAGCCCGTCGTCGCGGCCCCCGCCGCGGTGGCGTCCGCTCCCGCCTACTCGGCCCCGGCCGTGTCCGAGGCCGACGAGACCAGCAGCACCAACAGCCTGCTGCAGCTTGCACGCCGTCTGCACGAAGAGCACGTCCGCGAGGGTGTAGAGAAGCGCGACGCGCTCATCGCCGAAGGCCACGCCACCGCCGCACGACTCGTGTCCGAGGGCGAGGCGCGTCAGCGCGAGGTCGTCGCCGAGGCCGAGACGAAGTCGCGTGACATCGTCGGTGCCGCCGAGACCCAGCAGCGCGAGATCCTCGACCGCCTCAACACCGAGCGCTCGAGCGTCGAACGTCGCATCGACGACCTGCGGTCGTTCGAGCGTGACTACCGCTCCAAGCTCAAGAGCTACATCGAAGGCCAGCTCCACGAGCTCGACGGCGACGGCACGGGTGAGGCCGCCCGGTCGACTCCGGCCAGCGCCCAGGGCTTCGGCTCGAACTAAGGTCTTGTCGAGCGACAAGCCCACCACGAAGGCCAGCGTCCGCGTTCTCGCGACGCTGGCCTTCGTCGCGGTCGTGGCCTACGGCCTCGACCAGGGCACCAAACTGCTGGTCACCCGCACTCTCGTCGAAGGCGGGTCCGTCGACGTCGTCGGCGAGTTCTTCCAACTGCACTTCGTCAAGAACCCCGGTGCCGCCTTCTCGTTCGCGAGCGGCTCGACGTGGATCTTCTCGATCGCCGCCGCCGGTGTCGCCGTCGCGATCCTGATCGTGGCCCGGCGCATCCGATCGCTGGCCTGGTCGATCATGCTGGGCATGCTGCTCGGCGGTACCCTCGGCAACCTCACCGACCGCCTGCTCCGTGAGCCCTCCTTCGGGCAGGGGCACGTCATCGACTTCATCTACTTCCCCTCCCTCCTGCCGGCCATCTTCAACGTGGCGGACGTCTTCATCGTCTCGAGCATGGGGTTGCTCCTCCTGCTCACCTTGCTGGGCATCGGGCTCGACGGCACGCGCACACCGAGCACGAAGAAGGCTCGGGGTTCGGTGGAGGACGGGCTCGACGGCGGTTCTCCGGTGGCCGACTCGGCGCCGGACGGCCGGCCGACGACTCGTGACGGTGAGCCGAGCGCTCCTGCCGACGCCGCGCCTCCTGCCGACCGCCGGAGCACCACGTGAGCGAGACGCGTGCCCTCCCGGTGCCCGACGGGCTCGCCGGCGAGCGGGTCGACGCCGCCCTGGCGAAGCTGCTCGGCTTCAGCCGTACCTTCGCGGCCGAGGTCGCGGCCTCGGGTGGGGTGACGGTGGACGGTCGCACCGTCGGCAAGTCGGACCGGCTCGAGGCCGGTGCGTGGCTCGACGTCACGTGGTCACCACGCGAGGCCCCCGCCGTGGTCGCGGTCGACGTACCGGGCATGGCGGTCGTGCACGACGACGACGAGATCGTCGTCGTCGACAAGCCCGTCGGCGTCGCTGCTCACCCCTCGGTGGGGTGGACGGGCCCGACCGTGCTCGGCGGGCTCGCCGCCGCGGGCTTCACCGTGTCGACCTCTGGTGCGTCCGAACGGGCCGGGATCGTCCACCGCCTCGACGTCGGCACCAGCGGACTCATGGTCGTGGCCAAGACCGAGCGGGCCTACACGCTGCTCAAGCAGGCGTTCCGTGAACGGACCGTCGAGAAGATCTACAACGCGGTCGTCCAGGGACACCCCGACCCGTTGACCGGGACGATCGACGCGCCCATCGGACGCCACCCGTCGTCCGACTGGAAATTCGCGGTGGTCGTCGACGGCAAGCCGTCGGTCACCCACTACGAGACGGTCGAGGCGTTCCCGTCGGCCTCGTTGCTCGAGGTCCACCTCGAGACGGGGCGGACCCACCAGATCCGGGTCCACATGGCGGCCCAGCGACACCCTTGCGTCGGTGACGCGACCTACGGGGCCGACCCGACGCTCTCGACGACGCTCGGTCTCACCCGACAGTGGCTCCATGCCGTACAGCTCGGTTTCCGTCACCCCGGGACGGGTGAGCCGGTGGTGTACCGGTCGACCTACCCCACCGACCTGCAGCACGCTCTCGATGTCCTCCGTCGGAGTTAGGCTGTTCCCCTAGTCGCCAGATCCACCACCAGACGAGGAGCCCTGTGGCCTCGAGCAAAGACTCATTCGTCCATCTGCACGTGCACAGCGAGTACTCGATGCTCGACGGTGCGGCCCGGGTCAAGCCCTTGGTCACCGAGGCCGCGGCGCAGGGAATGCCCGCGGTTGCGGTCACCGACCACGGAAACGTGTTCGGCGCCTACGACTTCTGGAAGACCGCGACCGAGGCGGGCGTCAAGCCCATCATCGGCACCGAGGCGTACATCACGCCGGGCACGCACCGGGGCGACAAGACGCGCGTGCGATGGGGCGACGGCGGACGCGACGACGTGTCGGGTTCCGGTGCGTACACGCACATGACCCTGCTGTCCGAGAACACCACGGGCATGCACAACCTGTTCCGCCTCTCGTCCCGGGCCTCGCTCGAGGGCTACTACTTCAAGCCCCGCATGGACCGCGAACTGCTGTCGCAGTACTCCGAGGGTCTCATCGCCACGACCGGTTGCCCGAGCGGCGAGGTGCAGACCCGCCTGCGGCTCGGCCAGTACGACGAGGCGCTCAAGGCGGCCTCCGACTTCCGCGACATCTTCGGCCGAGAGAACTACTTCGCCGAGATCATGGACCACGGACTCGGCATCGAGCGCCAGATCATGGGCGACCTGCTGCGCCTGGCGAAAGATCTCGACCTGCCGCTCGTCGCGACGAACGACCTCCACTACACGCACGAGCACGATGCCACGAGTCACGCGGCACTCCTCTGCGTCCAGTCCGGCTCGACGCTGAACGACCCGAACCGGTTCAAGTTCGACGCCGACGAGTTCTACCTCAAGTCCGCCCAGCAGATGCGACACCTCTTCCGCGACCACCCCGAGGCCTGTGACAACACGCTGCTCATCGCCGAGCGGTGCGACGTGCAGTTCAACACCTCGGCCAACTACATGCCGCGCTACCCGGTGCCCGAGGGCGAGACCGAAGAGACCTGGTTCATCAAAGAGGTCGAGAAGGGTCTCGTGTACCGCTACCCGGCGGGCATCCCCGACGACGTGCGCAAGCAGGCCGAGTACGAGATCGGCGTCATCACCGGCATGGGATTCCCCGGTTACTTCCTCGTGGTCGCGGACTTCATCAACTGGTCGAAGGAGAACGGCATCCGGGTCGGGCCGGGCCGTGGCTCGGGGGCAGGCTCGATGGCCGCCTACGCCATGCGGATCACCGATCTCGATCCGCTGCGCCACGGTCTCATCTTCGAGCGGTTCCTCAACCCCGACCGCGTCTCCATGCCCGACTTCGACGTCGACTTCGACGATCGTCGTCGCGGCGAGGTGATCCAGTACGTCACCGAGAAGTACGGCGACGAACGTGTCGCCCAGATCGTCACGTACGGCACCATCAAGGCGAAGCAGGCCCTGAAGGACAGCTCTCGAGTGCTCGGGTTCCCTTTCGGCATGGGTGAGAAGCTCACCAAGGCCATGCCCCCCGCCGTGATGGGCAAGGACATCCCCCTCACCGGCATCTTCGACAAGCAGCACGAGCGCTACAAAGAGGCCGGCGACATCCGCACCGTGGTCGAGTCCGATCCCGAGGCCAAGACCGTCTTCGACACGGCGCTCGGCCTCGAGGGGCTGAAGCGCCAGTGGGGTGTGCACGCCGCCGGGGTCATCATGTCGAGCGATCCGCTCATCGACATCATCCCGATCATGAAGCGCGAGCAAGACGGTCAGATCGTCACTCAGTTTGACTACCCGGCCTGCGAGTCGCTGGGCCTCATCAAGATGGACTTCCTGGGGTTGCGCAACCTCACGATCATCAACGACGCCCTCGACAACATCAAGACGAACCGTGGCTTCGACCTCGTGCTCGAAGACCTCGAGCTCGACGACCGGGGAGCCTACGAACTGCTGGGGCGCGGCGACACGCTCGGGGTGTTCCAACTCGACGGCGGGCCCATGCGTGGGCTCCTCCGCCTGATGAAGCCCGACAACTTCGAGGACATCTCGGCAGTCATCGCGCTCTACCGGCCGGGCCCCATGGGCGCCAACTCGCACACGAACTACGCCTTGCGCAAGAACGGCGCGCAAGACATCACCCCGATCCACCCCGAGCTCGAAGAGCCGCTGCAAGAGATCCTCTCGACCAGCTACGGCCTGATCATCTACCAAGAGCAGGTCATGGCCATCGCCCAGAAGGTCGCCGGCTTCTCGCTGGGTCAGGCCGACATCCTCCGACGTGCCATGGGCAAGAAGAAGAAGTCCGAGCTCGACAAGCAGTACGCCGGGTTCGAGCAGGGCATGTTCGACAACGGGTTCTCGCCCGATGCCGTCAAGATGCTCTGGGACATCCTGCTGCCGTTCTCCGACTACGCCTTCAACAAGGCGCACTCGGCCGCGTACGGCGTCGTCTCGTACTGGACGGCCTACCTCAAGGCCCACTACCCGGCCGAGTACATGGCCGCCCTGCTCACGAGCACGGGGGACTCCCGAGACAAGCTGGGCCTCTACCTCAACGAGTGCCGCCGGATGGGCATCAAGGTGCTGCCGCCCGACGTCAACGAAAGCATCGGGTTCTTCGCGGCCGTCGGCGACGACATCCGCTTCGGCATGGGGGCCGTGCGCAACGTCGGCTTCAACGTGGTCGACCACGTCATCGCCGCGCGCAAGAAAGAGGGTGCGTTCACCTCCTTCCACGACTTCCTGCGCAAGGTACCGCTGCCCGTGGCGAACAAGCGCACCGTCGAGTCGCTCGTCAAGGCAGGAGCATTCGACTCGCTGGGGTCGACGCGGCGTGCCCTCGTCGAGATCCACGAATCCGCCGTCGAGGCCGCGGTCAGCGAGAAGCGCGCCGAGGCGAACGGCCAGGTCGGCTTCGACTTCGACTCGCTGTGGGACGAGCCCCAGGACGTCCAGCACGTGCCCGAACGTCCCGAGTGGTCGAAACGCGACAAGCTGGCGTTCGAGCGAGACATGCTGGGCCTGTACGTCTCCGACCACCCGCTCGCCGGTCTCGAGCTGCCCCTGGCGAAGCACGCCCAGACGACGGTCACCGACATCCTGGCGAGCGACCCCGCGACGATCGACGGCGAGACGGTCACGATCGCCGGGCTCATCACCAGCGTGCAGCACCGCGTCGCGCGCAACTCGGGCAACCCCTACGGCATCATCACCGTCGAGGACTTCGGAGGCGAGATCTCGGCCATGTTCCTCGGCAAGACCTACCAAGAGTTCGGGCCGTCGCTCGTCGGCGACTCGATCATCGTGCTCAAGGGCCGGGTCAGCGTCCGCGACGACGGCATGAACATGCACGCCGCGAGCATGTTCATGCCCGACCTGGGCGTCGGCGTGAACCACGGGCCGTTGCTCCTGCAGATGCCCGAACACCGGGCCACGCACGACACGGTCACCGAACTGGCGGCGGTGCTCGGTCGTCACGCCGGCGGCACCGAGGTCCGTCTCCGACTCGTCAAGGGCGAGGCCGCCCGCGTGTTCGAGATCCCCATGCCGGTCGACGTCACGGCCGACCTGTTCGGCGAACTCAAGAGCCTGCTGGGTCCCGGCTGCCTCGTGTGAGGTGGTCGGCACCCGGCTGCCGTCGTGAGGTGTGCCCGGTGTCAGTCGTCGAGGTGTACAGGCCTCAGGTACCGTCGGTCGTGGTACAGCAGGGCGTCGTCGTCCTCGCCGACGCCGCCCGTCCCGATGCGCACGACCACGACGGCGTTCCCGTGGACGGGCAACCGCTCGACGACGGTCCCGGTCATCCAGGCGGTCACACCCGTCAGCAGCGGCACTCCGTTCGGCCCGTCGGTCCAGTGGTCCCCGGCGAAGCGCTCGGCGGCGGGACCCGCCATGCGTCGGGCGAGGTCCCGGTTGCGCAGGCCGAGCAGGTGCACGATGACCTGGTCCGTCTCCGTGAGGGCGGGCCACGAACTCGCCGTCCTGGCCATGTTGAAGGTCGCGAGCGGCGGCACGGCGGCCAGCGACGCCAGTGACGTGGCCGTGAACCCGACCGGGGCGCCGTCGCCGTCTCGCGCCGTCACGATCGCGACGCCGGCGGCGTGGCGTCGGAAGGCGTCCTTGAACACCTCGAGGGAGTCGTCGGGCCGCGAGGTCGTCGCGTTGTCGTCCGTCATGCTCCCGACCCTACTGACTAGGCTGGACGGGCCATGATCCAGACCACAGATCTGCGCGGTCTCGCGCCGACCCACGCCCAGCTGCTCGACCTCGTCCCGCGGTCCCACGCCGACGTCGGCGCCGCGACGGACGCCGCCCGGCGTCTCGTCGACGACGTCCGTGAGCGGGGTGCCGCCGCCCTGCGCGACCAGGCGGCACGCTTTGACGGCGTCCGTCCCGACACGCTGCGCGTCGCGACGCAGACCATCGACGACGCCGTGGCGGCCCTCGACCCCTTGGTCAAGGAGGCGCTGGTCGAGTCGATCGCGAGGGTCACGCAGGCCAGCCGCGCCCAGGTCCCGGCGCCGACCACGACCCGCCCCGCCCCGGGAGCCGTCATCGAGCAGCGGTGGCAACCCGTCACGCGCGCCGGGGTCTACGTCCCAGGCGGCAAGGCCGTGTATCCCTCCAGCGTGGTGATGAACGTCGTCCCCGCACAGGTGGCGGGAGTGTCGTCGATCGCCCTCGTGTCGCCCGCGCAGAGCGAGCACGGCGGGGGAGTCCACCCGGTCATCCTGGGTGCCGCCGGCCTGCTGGGAATCGACGAGGTGTACGCCATCGGTGGTGCCGGAGCGATCGGTGCGCTCGCCTACGGCGTGCCCGAGCTCGAACTCGAGCCGGTCCAGGTCATCACGGGTCCCGGCAACAACTTCGTCGCCGCGGCGAAGCAGCTCGTGCGCGGTCGAGTCGGCATCGACTCGGTGGCCGGCGCGACCGAGATCCTCGTCATCGCCGACGACTCGGCGGACGCCACGCTGGTCGCCGTCGACCTCATCAGCCAGGCCGAGCACGACGAGGAGGCCTCGGCCGTCCTCGTGACGGACTCAGCCGCCTTCGGAGAGGCCGTCGTCGCCGAGCTGACCCGGCTCGTGCCCCGCACCCTGAGCGCCGCCCGAGTCCGGACCGCCCTCTCCGGTCGCCAATCGGCGGTGGTCCTGGTCGACGACCTGCGGCAGGCCGCCGCCTTCAGCAACGCCTACGGGCCCGAGCACCTCGAGGTGCAGACCCGCGACGACGACGCGGTCCTGGCCGACATCACCGACGCCGGAGCGATCTTCGTGGGGCCCGACACGCCCGTCAGCCTGGGCGACTACCTCGCCGGTTCGAACCACGTCCTGCCCACCAGCGGGCAATCGCGCTTCTCGTCCGGGCTCGGCGCGTTCACGTTCCTCCGGCCCCAGCAGATCGTCCGATACGACGCCGAGGCCCTCGGAGTCGTGGCCGAACGGCTCGTGGCGCTGTCGAACGCCGAACTGCTGCCCGCCCACGGCGAGGCCGTCGCGGCCCGGCTGTCGCGCCCCTGAACCGGGTACCGTCCCCGCGGTAGGGCTCTCGGGTGGCCCGGGCGTCCGACGTCGTCCCGGTCGTCCGATAATCTGGCCGCACCATGTTCTGCCCCTTCTGCCGCCACCCCGACTCCCGAGTCGTCGACTCCCGCACCAGTGACGACGGCACGTCGATCCGTCGTCGCCGGCAGTGCCCGAACTGCGGTCGTCGGTTCAGCACGACCGAGACCGCGAGCCTCAACGTGGTGAAGCGCAACGGCGTCCTCGAACCGTTCAGCCGCGACAAGATCATCTCGGGCGTTCGCAAGGCCTGCCAGGGTCGTCCGGTGACCGACGGCGACCTCGCCGTCCTGGCGCAGAAGGTCGAGGAGGCCGTCCGGGCGAGCGGTGCGTCGCAGATCGAGGCGAACGACATCGGACTCGCCATCCTGCCTCCGCTCCGCGATCTCGACGAGGTGGCGTACCTGCGTTTCGCCAGCGTGTACCAGGCCTTCGACTCGCTCGAGGACTTCGAGGCCTCGATCGGTCAACTGCGCGAAGAGCACGCGTCCCGTCCGCCGTCCACCCGGTCGGTCGACGAGTGAGGACCCCGTACCGCGTCCTCTTCGACGTCGTCTTCGCCAAGATGGACCCCGAGGACGCCCACCATCTCGCGTTCCGGGTCATCAAGGCAATCCCCAAGCTGGGCCTGGCCGGCGTCGTCGGACGCCTGACGGCCCCGGCACCGTCCCTCGCAGTCGAGGCGCTCGGACTCCGCTTCGGCTCACCTTTCGGCGTCGCGGCAGGCTTCGACAAGGACGCCAAGGGCATCGCCGGTCTCGGCGCGCTCGGGTTCGGGCACGTCGAGGTGGGCACGGTGACGGCTCGGCCGCAGCCCGGCAACGAGCGTCCTCGGCTCTTCCGCCTCGTGCCCGACCTCGCCGTCGTGAACCGCATGGGGTTCAACAACTCCGGTGCCCACGCGGCGGCCCTCGAACTCAGCCGGGCACGATCAGCTCCGTCACGGCCCGTCATCGGCGTGAACATCGGCAAGAGTCGCGTCGTGGACGTCGACGACGCGATCGACGACTACCTCGCCAGCACGCGCCTCCTTGCTCCCTTGGCCGACTACCTCGCCGTCAACGTCAGTTCGCCCAACACCCCGGGACTCCGCGGGCTCCAAGAGCTCGACAGGCTCGCTCCGCTCCTCGAGGCCGTCCGCGACGCCGCGGGGCACACCCCGGTGCTGGTCAAGATCGCACCCGACCTCGACGACGACGGGGTTCGCCGCATCGGTGCCCTCGTCACCGAGCTCGGCCTGGCAGGCGTGATCGCGACCAACACGACGGTGTCGAGAGAGGGCCTGGTCACCGAGGGGGCCGTCGTCGAGGCCGCGGGAGCCGGTGGCCTGTCGGGTGCGCCGCTCGCCACACGATCCCTCGAGGTCTTGAGGCTCGTCCGGGAGTCCGTCCCGAGCGAGACGTGCGTCATCTCCGTCGGGGGCGTCTCGAGCGCCGAGGACGTCGACGAACGACTGCGCGCCGGGGCCACGCTGGTGCAGGGCTACACGGCCTTCCTCTACCGGGGGCCGCTCTGGGCGTGCCAGGTCAACCGAGGGCTCGTCGCCCTGCGTCGGCGACGGCCCACCGCCTGACGAGACCTCGGTCCATGCAGCCGCCGACGCGAAACGGCGTCACCCCCGGGGGGGTGACGCCGTTCGTCGGCCGGGGCGATGTGCCGCCTAGGCGGTCGGGTACTCGCCGCGCTTGACCTGCGGCTTGGGGAGGCGCATGGGCTTGAGCTGCATCGCTCGCATGGCGGCGTACCACCGGTTGCCCTTGCGGACGTTCTCGGCCCCGTACTTGACGGCGAGCTTGCGGTTGACGCTGCGGCCGACGATCAGGCAGTCGACGACGGCGAGGGCGAAGAATCCCCAGAGCACGAGCAACGTGATCGACTGGATGGCCGCCGACTGCACGAGCGTCATGGCGATGACGACGACCATGATGGGGATCATGGCCTCGCCCACGCTGAAGCGGGCGTCGACGTGGTCGCGGATGAATCGACGCTGCGGACCCTTGTCACGGTCGGGCAGGAAGCGTTCCTCGCCGTTGGCCAGGCCGACGCGGGCACGGTCACGCTGCTCGGCGAGACGGGCACGCTGCGCCTTCTGGGCTTCTTTGCCCGAAGCGACGAGGGGCCTCTGGTTGGCGGCTTCGCGTTCGCGTCGCGTGGGCGTCGGGCGACCCTTGCCGACCGCGGTCGACTCGGGCTCGGCGACGGTGGTCGTCTCGGTCGTCTTGCTGTCTGGCTTGGCCACGGGAGATCCTCAGGGTTGTCCGAGTTCCTAAGATTACCTGCATGAGCGACTCGCAGCATCCCGTCCGACCCACCGATCCCCGTACTGTCAGCGAACTCGCGGAGGCCGTGCACGCGGGCCTGCCCGCGACGATCGCCGACCTCGGCGCCCTCGTGCGCATCCCTTCCGTCTCGTGGGACGCCTTCGACCCCGAGCACGTGCGACACAGCGCCGACGCGGTCGCCGCCCTCGTCGAGGGCACGGGTCTCTTCGAGCAGGTGACCGTGAGCAGGGCCCCCATCGGTGGCAGCGGAACCCTCGGTCAGCCCGCCGTGCTCGCGCGCCGTCCGGCTCGGGACGGCAAGCCGACCATCCTCCTGTACGCGCACCACGACGTGCAGCCGCAGGGAGACGACGCCGACTGGGACACCCCTCCCTTCGAGCCGACGGTCAAGGGCGACCGGCTGTACGGGCGCGGAGCGTCCGACGACAAGGCCGGCGTGATGACGCACGTGGCGGCCCTCCGTGCGGTGAACGAGGTGCTCGGAGACGACCTCGGCGTCGGCGTCTCGTTGTTCATCGAGGGCGAGGAGGAGTTCGGTTCCCGCTCCTTCGCCGACTTCCTCGTGCAGCACGAGGACGAGCTCCGTGCCGACGTCATCGTCGTGGCGGACTCCGACAACTGGAGCACGACGGTGCCCGCCATCACCGTCGGCCTGCGTGGCAACGTGACCTTCCGCCTGACCGTCCGCACCCTGGCCCACGCGTCCCACTCCGGCATGCTCGGCGGGGCGGTCCCCGACGCCATGCTGGCCATGGTGAAGCTGCTCGCGACCCTGCACGACGACGACGGCAGCGTGGCCGTGGCCGGGCTGACGAGTCGCGAGGCCGAGCACCCGGAGCAGAGCGAGCAGCAGCTGCGGGACGAGAGCGGTCTGCTCGAGGGCGTGACCCCCATCGGACGCGGTCCCGTCCTGAGCCGGGTGTGGTCGCAGCCGTCCATCACCGTGACCGGCATCGACGCCCCCTCGGTGGCCAACGCGTCCAACACGCTGAGCCCCGAGGTGTCTGTCCGCATCAGCGCCCGCATCGCTCCCGGGCAGACCGCGGAGGACGCCTACGCCGCCCTGGAGGCGCACTTGCGTGAGCACGCACCGTTCGGCGCCCACGTGGAGATCGACGACGTCGACCAGGGCGATCCCTTCCTGGTGGACACGACCGGCACGGCCATCGCCGACGCCACCGTCGCGATGACCGAGGGCTGGGGCGAGGCGCCGGTCCAGACGGGCATCGGCGGGTCGATCCCGTTCATCGCCGACCTCGTCCGGACCTTCCCCGAGGCCCAGATCCTCGTGACCGGCGTCGAGGACCCCGACACTCGAGCGCACAGCCCGAACGAATCGCAGCACCTGGGTGTGCTGCACCGGGCGATCCTCAGCGAGGCGATCCTGCTGGCGCGCCTCGACGCGAGGGGCTGACCGGCGCGACCCGCGCCTCCTCGGCACCGGCGATGACCGGGGAGGCGCGGGTCCGGACGACAGGGGGAGGCGCGGGTCCGGAACAAAACCGGCCCCCGGCTGCTTACACTGGTCGACGACGAGTGCCCCGCACTCGACCCGGCCCGAAGGAGGCACCATGACCGACATCGCAACCGCTCCCGTCGACGCGAAGGCGCACGGCGTGACGATCACGTCCACCGCCGCGGACAAGGTGAAGAGCCTGCTCACGCAAGAGGGTCGGGACGACCTCCGCCTCCGTGTGGCCGTGCAGCCCGGTGGCTGCTCGGGGCTCATCTACCAGCTGTACTTCGACGAGCGCATGCTCGACGGCGACGCGACGGTCGACTTCGACGGCGTCGAGGTCATCGTCGACAAGATGAGCGTTCCCTACCTCGACGGCGCAGCCATCGACTTCGAGGACACCATCCAGAAGCAGGGGTTCACCATCGACAACCCCAACGCGCAGGGCAGCTGCGCCTGCGGCGACAGCTTCCACTGATCGTCGAGGGGCGGCGTCGCGCCGCGCGTCGAGAGGGGATCATCCGCGAGGGTGGTCCCCTCTCGCGTGTCCCGGTGTCTTCTCGCTCGACGTCGAGAGGCTTCCGGCGCGTGCCGTGCGCTGGGGGGTCGAACCTGCGAGTAAGCTAGGCAGGTCCCCGTCAACACTGGGAACACCCTCCACTGTCGTGTCATCCGAGAGGTAACAGTGCGTTCTAACCGCCGTCTTCGTTGGGCTGCCGCCCCCATGGCAGTCGTCCTGGCTCTCGTGCTAGCGGGGTGCACCACCGACCAGCTGCAGGGGTGGCTGCCCACCACCGCGGGCACGACCAACCACGTGGACCGCGTCATCGGCCTCTGGGTCACCTCGTGGATCGTGTTGCTGATCGTCGGCGTCATCGTGTGGGGCCTGATCATCTGGGTGTGCGTGGCCTACCGCCGACGCAAGGGCCAGACGGGCCTGCCCGTCCAGCTGCGCTACAACATGCCGATCGAGATCTTCTACACGGTCGTGCCCCTGATCCTCGTCCTGGGCTTCTTCGCCTTCACCGCACGCGACCAGGCCGCCATCGAGGCGCCGACCGCGAGCCCCGACGTGAAGATCGACGTCTACGCCAAGCGCTGGGCCTGGGACTTCAACTACATCGACCAGCAGAACGAAGACGAGAGCGTCTACTACCAGGGCATCCAGGCACAAGAACTGGGTGACGGCACGATCGACGAGAGCCAGCTCCCCGAGCTCTACCTTCCCGTCGGCAAGACCGTGCAGATCGACCTCAAGTCGCGCGACGTGGCCCACTCCTTCTGGATCATCGACTTCCTCTACAAGAAGGACACGATCCCCGGCAAGACCAACTCGATGTACTTCACGCCCGAGAAAGAGGGCACGTTCAGCGGAAAGTGCGCTGAGCTGTGCGGCGAGTACCACTCGCTGATGCTCTTCAACGTCAAGGTCGTCTCGCAGTCCGAGTACGACCGGTACCTGCAGACGCTCGACGCCGAGGGCAACACCGGCCTGCTGGGCGACCAGTACAACACCAACACCAACCAGCCCGGCACCGAGGCACCTGCCAACGCCGCCGGCACCGAAGACTCCGAGAAGTAAGGCACGGTTCGATGAGCTCAGCCACCGCCACCCGTCCCACCACCGGTGGGACCTCGTCCGGCCAGAACTTCGGAGCCTCGAAGGTCGGCCGCAAGGGCAACGTCGTCGTCAACTGGATCACGTCGACCGACCACAAGACCATCGGGTACATGTACCTGATCACGTCGTTCCTCTTCTTCTGCCTCGGCGGGGTCATGGCGCTGATCATCCGCGCACAACTCTTCGCGCCCGGCCTCGAGATCGTCGCCACCAAAGAGCAGTACAACCAGCTCTTCACGATGCACGGCACGATCATGCTGCTCATGTTCGCCACCCCCCTGTTCTCGGGCTTCGCGAACGTCCTCATGCCGCTCCAGATCGGTGCGCCGGACGTAGCCTTCCCGCGTCTGAACGGCTTCGCCTTCTGGCTGTACTCCTTCGGCTCGATCATCGCCGTCGCCGGCTTCCTCACCCCCCAGGGGGCAGCGTCCTTCGGTTGGTTTGCCTATGCGCCCCTGAGCGACACGACGTTCTCTCCAGGACTGGGTGGAAACCTGTGGGTGTTCGGTCTCGGCCTCACCGGGTTCAGCACGATCCTCGGTTCGGTGAACTTCATCACCACGATCGTCTCGATGCGCGCCCCGGGCATGACCATGTGGCGCATGCCGATCTTCACCTGGAACACCCTGATCACCTCGATCCTCGTGATCATGGCCTTCCCGGTTCTGGCCGCGGCTCTGTTCGGGCTCGGCTTCGACCGCGTCTTCGACGCTCAGGTCTTCAACCCTGCCAACGGTGGCGCCATCCTCTGGCAGCACCTGTTCTGGTTCTTCGGCCACCCCGAGGTGTACATCATCGCCTTGCCGTTCTTCGGCATCGTGTCCGAGGTGTTCCCGGTCTTCAGCCGCAAGCCGATCTTCGGGTACAAGACGCTCGTCTACGCCACGATCTCGATCGCGGCCCTGTCCGTCACGGTGTGGGCTCACCACATGTACGTCACCGGCTCCGTCCTGCTGCCGTTCTTCTCTCTGATGACCATGCTCATCGCGGTCCCCACCGGTGTGAAGATCTTCAACTGGATCGGCACCATGTGGCGTGGTTCGGTCACCTTCGAGACGCCCATGCTCTGGGCCATCGGCTTCCTCATCACCTTCACCTTCGGTGGACTCACCGGCGTCATCCTGGCGTCGCCCCCGCTCGACTTCCACGTGTCCGACACGTACTTCGTCGTGGCGCACTTCCACTACGTCGTCTTCGGCACGGTCGTCTTCGCCATGTTCTCGGGCTTCTACTTCTGGTGGCCGAAGTGGACGGGCAAGATGCTCAACGAGCGCCTCGGCAAGATCCACTTCTGGATGCTGTTCGTCGGTTTCCACACGACGTTCCTCGTGCAGCACTGGCTCGGCGTCATGGGCATGCCCCGTCGCTACGCCACGTACCAGCCCGAGGACCACTTCACGTGGATGAACCAGCTCTCGACCATCGGCGCCATGTTGCTGGGTGTCTCGATCCTGCCGTTCCTCTACAACGTGTACATCACGGCTCGTCGCGCGCCCAAGGTCGAGGTCAACGACCCGTGGGGCTACTCACGTTCGCTCGAGTGGGCGACGTCCTGCCCGCCGCCGCGGCACAACTTCACGTCGATCCCGCGCATCCGTTCCGAGTCGCCGGCATTCGACCTGAACCACCCCGAGGCCGGACTGCCCGTCGGCATCGGCCCGGTGAAGGACGCACCTGACGCCCCCACGTACGACGCGTCCAGCGAGAAAGTGAAGTAGCCCCGATGAAGACCAACGCGACGCTGTTCTGGATCCTCGCGATCTTCTTCTTCCTCATGTGCGCGGTCTACGTGCTCTGGAGCCTGCTCGACACCGGCCAGGTCGAATGGGCGGGCACGCTGGGCATCGGTCTGGCCGGCATGCTCGGCGCCTTCTTGGCGTTCTACATGGGCCGCTCGCACGCCACCCAGGGGGGCGAGCTGCCCGAGGACCGTCTGGACGCCAACATCGACGACGGTGACCCCGAGATGGGCTTCTTCAGCCCGTGGTCGTGGTGGCCCATCATCCTCGCTGCTGGTTGCAGTCTCATCTTCCTGGCGTTGGCCGTCGGCATGTGGATCATCTACATCGGTGCCGCTCTGACGGCCGTGGCCCTCGTCGGCTGGGTCTACGAGTACTACCGCGGCAACTTCGCACACTAGTTCGCCTGCTCGTTCGAGCGGGAAGGGCGTCGGTCTTCGGACCGGCGCCCTTCGTCGTCTCACGTCTGGCGCGAGGATCACGACTGCAGCCTCGACGGAGCGCCATCGGACGTCGGTCATCAACCTGACGATCTCATGACGTCAGCCCCGCGACTGACGGTGGACCCACAAGACCAGTTGGGGAGTGTGGGTCTCGACGGCCCTGGCGACGACAGCAGCACGCGCTGCTGCAGGGGCCCCTGATCCCGACGCTCTGGCCGGCAGTGGGCGTGCAGCCAGCCCGTACCGTGGGCGGCAAGCCAGGCCCTACCGTACGTGGCAGGCCAGGCCGCACCGCGCGGGGCAGGCCAGGCCGCACCGCGCGGGGCAGGCCAGGCCGCACCGCGCGGGGCAGGCCAGGCCGCACCGTGGGGGTGGCAAACAAGGCCCTACCGTGGGGGAGAGACCTCTCCGGTGAAGCTGAGGGCAGGTTTTCCGGTGTCTGGTGCATGTGCAGCTCCTCGCCGTCATGGTTCCTAGCGACTACTCGGCCCCGGATGCGTGCTACGCCACTAGGGGCCGGCCTGAGGGCCATCTAGAGTCCGCGAGGTTGGCCGGTCTCGGCGAGGCCGACGGAGGCCGCGCGCGTACCGTCCTCCGGTAGTGGGTCACGCCCACGGAGCAGCCATGACGCTCTGCACCTGATCCGCCCAGGGAATCGCCTTCGGCGCGACCATGAAGCGTCTCACCGGTGCGAGAGGACCCGCGGGACCATGCTCTGTGAGGCGAGGACCAAAGACCCCCGCCAGATGAGGGCAGGCGGAGTGGCGCCCGGGAGGTCGAGCCCGTGTCTGCTCACTGACCGGGAGGAACCGGCAGCCACCGGGCCGAGTCACGTCCTGTCGAAGACGAGCGCCGGCACGGAGGCCGTGAGCGGGGGAGGGACTTGTCGCGATCCTCGACTGCGTACGCGCCAGCTGAGGGTCGGGCGGCAGGGAAGAGGATGGGAGCCCGTCGAGCGGGCAAGGCCGACCTGGTGGGCGCGTCGTCGTGGCGAGACGGAGAGACCCTGGTCGGCCCCGGGCAGCCCACCACCTCGAGCGAACGTCGTGGACGCGGCCGAGAGATGCTGAGTCGGGCGGGCTCTCTACGAGGGGCGGGGGCTGGTCACGTCCGCTCGTGGCCGTCTCCCGGGGGTGCGTGCGGGCGCTGGTGTGGCTTTGCCGGGAGGGCAACTCGGGGCTCCCTGTGAGTACGGCCGGGGGCATGCCGGTCTCCCCAGGGAATGCCGAAGGCCCGGCTGCACAGAGCGTGCAACCGGGCCTGGGGTATCGGAAGGTCAGTGGCCTTCGTCGTGGTGCGATGCCTCGATCTCGGAACGCTTCACCGGAGCGATGCGGTCCTCGAAGAAGAACGACGATGCCGACGCACGCGCCCGCTGCAGGGCCGTGATCTTCCCGTTGGCGTTCGGACGGACCATGAGGGGCTCGTACTCGTTGAAGTCGAGCAGACGCCAGCGCTCGTACTCGTCGAGCTGCTCGTGCACCTCGATGTACTCGCCACCCGGCAGACGGACGATGCGTCCCGACTCGTAACCGTGCAGAGCGATCTCGCGGTCCTTCTTCTGGAGGGCGAGGCAGACACGCTTCGTGACCCAGAAGGCGATGAACGGGCCGAGGATCAACGCTGCCTGGCAGGCGTGGATCACGTAGTTCAACGACAGGTGGAAGTGGGTCGCCATGATGTCCGAGCTCGCCGCCGCCCAGAGGCTGGCGTAGAACACGATGCCGGCCGCACCGATGGCGGTGCGTGTGGGGGCATTGCGAGGTCGGTCGAGGATGTGGTGCTCGCGCTTGTCGCCGGTCACCCAGGCCTCGAAGAACGGGTAGAGCAGGACCACGACGATGAAGAGACCGAGCACCGTGATCGGAACCAGGATGTTCATCGAGACCGTGTAGCCGAAGGCGACGAACTCCCAACCCGGGGGCACGAGGCGCAGGGCCCCGTCTGCGAAGCCGATGTACCAGTCAGGCTGTGTACCTGCCGACACGGGGGAGGGGTCGTAGGGCCCGTAGTTCCAGATGGGGTTGATCGTGAACAGCGAGGCGATCAGGACGATGACGCCGAAGACGATGAAGAAGAATCCACCGGCCTTCGCAGCGAACACGGGCATGACCGGAACGCCCACGACGTTCTGGTTGGTCTTGCCGGGACCGGCGAACTGCGTGTGCTTGTTGATGATCAGCAGCAGCAGGTGCACGCCCAGCAGGGCGATCAGCAATGCGGGCAGCAGCATGATGTGGAGCGAGTAGAAGCGGCCGACCATGTCGGTTCCCGGGAACTCACCGCCGAATACGAGGTACGAGATCCAGACGCCGATCACGGGGATGCCCTTGATCATCCCGTCGATGATGCGCGCACCGTTGCCCGAGAGCAGGTCGTCGGGAAGCGAGTATCCGGTGAAGCCCTCGGCCATGGCGAGGATCCACAGCGTGAAGCCCACGACCCAGTTGATCTCGCGGGGCTTGCGGAACGCGCCGGTGAAGTAGACGCGCAGCATGTGCAGCATGATCGCCGCGACGAACAGCAGGGCCGCCCAGTGGTGGATCTGCCGGAAGAGCAGACCACCGCGGATGTCGAACGAGATGTCGAGCGTCGACGCCATGGCGGCCGACATGTTGAGGCCCTTAAGCGGAACGTACGAACCGTTGTAGTTGACCTCGGCCATCGACGGCTGGAAGAAGAACGTCAGGAACGTGCCCGAGAGCAGGATGACGACGAACGAGTACAGCGCGACCTCGCCCAACATGAACGACCAGTGGTCGGGGAAGATCTTGCGACCCACCTCTTTGACCAGGCCGGACATGCTCGTGCGCTCGTCGATGTAGTTCGCCGTAGCGCCGAGGAATTTGTTGGTCTTCGTCGGGGCGAAGGCCGGAGCCTTGCCGATGTTGTCCGACGTGGCCGGTTCGGCACCCTGTGCCGGGGTGGTGGTGATCACTTTTCGCGCTCCCAGAAGCTCGGGCCCACAGGTTCGTGGAAGTCGCTCTGCGCGACGAGGTACCCGTCGGCGTCGACCGTGATGGGCAGCTGCGGCAGGGGGCGCTTGGCGGGCCCGAAGATCACTTCGCAGTTGTTCGTCACGTCGAACGTGGACTGGTGGCAGGGGCAGAGCAGGTGGTGTGTCTGCTGTTCGTAGAGGGCCACGGGGCACCCGACGTGCGTGCAGATCTTGGAGTAGGCGACGATTCCGTCGTACTGCCAGTCTTCGCGTCCCTCGGCCGGATTGAGATCTTCCGGCTTGAGGCGCATGAGAAGGACGGCCGCTTTGGCTTTCTCTTCGAGCAGGTGTTCTGATTCGTTGAGGTTCTCGGGGATGACGTGGAACACCGACCCGAGGGTGACGTCCGACGCCTTGATGCGGGTGCCGGAGGGGTCGGCGGCGAGGTGCATGCCTTCTTCCCACAGCGTGTGGCGCAGGACGGCATTGGGATCTTCGGCCGGCGCGAGGTCGCGGAACAGCACGACGGCCGGCAGGGGAGTCGCGACGAGTGCACCGATCAGGCTGTTGCGGATGAGCGAACGGCGACCGAAGCCACTCTCGTGGTTGCCCAACGCGAAGACCTCGACGGCCTTCTCACGCGTCGGCTCGGAGCCGCGCGTGTCGTGGCGCATCTCGGTGATCTCTCGAGCCGGCATGAGGGTCTTGGACCAGTGGACCGCACCGATTCCGACCGACAGCAGCCCGAGGGCGATCCCGAGACCGAGGAACAGGTTGTTCAGTCGGACCGAACCCGAGTCGCCCGACGTGATCGGGAACGCGACGTAGGCGCCGATGGCGGCGATGCTGCCGACGATCGACAGGAAGAAGAACAGGCTGACCTGGCGTTCGGCACGCTTCTCGACCTTGGGGTCGATGTCGGTGACGCGATCGCGGTGCGGCGGCTCACCTGGGTTCTGGAACACGTCGGACGTAACGACCGCCGTGCCGGCCGAGACCTGTCGAGGCTCGCGCTTCTCGACAGCCGAGCCCGCCGTGGGGGCCTCGTCGTCGTGCTCTGCCATTGATTCTGCCTTTCGTGAAGTACGGAGAGAACGCGGGTCAGTTCGACCGGGCGGTCAGCCAGATGGTGATCGCGACGATCGCACCGAGCCCGAAGATCCAGATGAATAGACCTTCGGCGACGGGGCCGAGGCTCCCGAGCTCGAATCCACCCGGCGACGGGTTGTTCTCGACGTACTTGAGGTACGTGATGATGTCGGCCTTGTCTTGTGGCGACAGGTTGAGGTCGTTGAAGACCGGCATGTTCTGCGGGCCCGTCTGCATGGCCTCGTAGATGTGGTGGGCGGTCACCCCGTCGAGTGCGGGGGCGAACTTGCCCTGGGTGAGTGCCCCACCCGCTCCGGCCACGTTGTGGCACATGGCGCAGTTGATGCGGAACAGCTCGGCACCGTTGGTCGTGTCGCCGTCGGCCTGGAGCAGCGACTCGTCGGGGATCGCGGGCCCGGGGGCGAGCGACGCGACGTAGGCGGCCATGGCGGCGACCTGCTCGTCGGAGAACTGCGTCGGCTTCTGTTCGGCCTGCGGGCCGTTGACGGCCATGGGCATGCGTCCCGTGCCGACCTGGAAGTCGACCGAGGCGGCCCCGACGCCGATCAGGCTCGGACCGCTGTCGGTGCCGGCCGCGCTCAGGCCGTGGCAGGTCGCGCAGTTCGAGGCGAAGAGCTTCTGGCCCTCGTCGATGCTCTGCTGCGAGGTCGCGGTCGCGCTGCTCTCGTCCGCCGAGGCGGTCGAGGAGAAGAGTGCGTAGGCACCGCCCGTGGTGAGCAGACCGACCAGCAACAGGGAGGCGGTGGCGACGGGGCCGCGACGGCCGGCCTTCTTGGTGCGTCGGGAGGACGAGGTTCTCGTGAACATGCTGTGCAGACGATCCAATGCCTATTTGAGGAGGTAGATGACGATGAAGAGGCCGATCCAGACCACGTCGACGAAGTGCCAGTAGTACGACACCACGATGGCCGTCGTCGCCTCTTTGTGCCCGAAGTTCTTGACCGCGTACGCGCGACCGATGGTGAGCAGGAAGGCGATCAGACCACCGATGACGTGGGCCCCGTGGAAGCCGGTCGTCATGTAGAAGGCCGAGCCGTAGGCGCTCGAGCTGAGGGTGACGTGCTCGGAGATGAGGGTCGCGTACTCGAAGACCTGACCGCAGACGAAGACCGCGCCCATGGCGTAGGTGAGGAAGAACCACTCGACCATGCCCCAGCGGCTGACCTGGAACAGGCGGCCCGTGCGATGCGGCTGCATGCGCTCGGCGGCGAACACTCCGAACTGGCAGGCGACCGAGGACAGCACCAGGGTGATGGTGTTGGTCAGCGCGAACGGCACGTTGTGCAGGGCCGTCTGATCGGCCCACAGGCCGGGAGACGTCGAGCGGAGCGTGAAGTAGATCGCGAAGAGGCCGGCGAAGAACATGACCTCGCTGCCGAGCCACACGATGGTGCCCACGGCAACCGTGCTGGGTCGATTGACGACAGGGCCGCCAGAAGGTCTCGAGAGAGAGGTACTTGTCACGAGGTCCATTATGCCTGGTAAGTCGCCTTGGGTTTGCGCTCGAAACCCCGGGTCGGGAATTTCCCTTGACGCCGAGACATCGGAGTGCCATATGATCCGCCGGTAGCCTGGGCCCATGACCTCCGAGCTCACCTGGCCCTCGATCATCGACGCGCTCCTCACCGGGCGCGACCTCTCGATCAGCGAGGCCACGTGGTCCATGGAGCAGGTCATGACGGGCGACGTGACCCCTGCCCAGCTCGGGGCCTTCCTGGTCGCCCTCCGTGCCAAGGGCGAGACGGTGGACGAGATCGTCGGCTTCCGCGATGCCGTCCTCGCCCATGCCGTGCCCCTCCCGGTCGACAGCATGGCGGTCGACATCGTCGGAACGGGTGGTGACCGCTTCGGGACGGTGAACGTCTCGACCATGGCCTCGGTCGTCGTGGCGGCGACCGGTGTGCCGGTCATCAAGCACGGCAACCGGGCGGCGAGTTCGTCGTCCGGCTCGTCGGACGTGCTGTCGGCCCTCGGCATCGACCTGACCATCGGGGCCGACCGCGTGGCGGAGGTCTTGCGCGAGGCGGGGTTGACCTTCGCCTTCGCCGCCGCCTTCCATCCGGGCTTCGGCAACGCCGCCGCCGTACGTCGCGAGATCGGCGTCCCGACGGTCTTCAATTTCCTGGGGCCCCTGGTGAACCCGGCACGACCCGAGGCGAGCGCGGTCGGCGTCGCGTCGCTCGACAAGGTGCCGCTGATCGTGGGCGTGTTCCAGACGCGCGGCGCGACCGCCCTCGTGTTCCGCGGCGACGACGGCCTCGACGAACTGACCACGACGGGTCACAGCCACATCTGGGAGGTCACCGGGGGGTCGGTGACCGAGCACGACCTCGATCCCCTCGAGTTGGGCATCCCCCGCGCGCGCATCTCCGATCTCGTCGGGGGGGACGCGGCGCACAACGCGGGCATCGCCCGTGAGGTCCTCGCGGGGGAGCGCGGTCCGGTCCGCGACATCGTGCTGCTCAACGCCGCGGCCGGACTGGTGTCCTACGGGCTGGCGGCCGATCCGGGCCAGCGCGAACGGCCCCTCCTCGCTCGTTTCCGGGAGCAGCTGGACGTCGCGGCCCGGGCCGTCGACTCGGGCGCGGCGATCGCGAAACTGGACCAGTGGGTGGCGGCGACCCGCGCCTCCTGAGGTGCACCGCGCCTCCTCGTCCTGAGGGGGCGGACGACGAAGGGCCCGTCCGGTCGGACGGGCCCTTCGCGCGGGGGATCAGTTGACGTCGTCGTCGACCCAGTCGAAGGTCTTCGTGACGGCCTTCTTCCAGAGACGCAGCGTGCGGTCGCGCTCGTCGGCGTCGATGTTCGGGGTCCAGCGCTTGTCCTCCTGCCAGTTGGCACGGAGGTCGTCGAGGGTCTCCCAGAAGCCGACCGCGAGACCGGCCGCGTAGGCCGCGCCGAGGGCGGTGGTCTCGGCGACCACCGGGCGGACGACCGGGACGTCGAGGATGTCGGCCTGGAACTGCATGAGCGCGTCGTTGGCGGTCATGCCGCCGTCGACCTTGAGCTCGGTCAGGTCGACGCCCGAGTCGGCGTTGACCGCGTCGAGCACCTCACGGGTCTGGAACGCGGTCGCCTCGAGGGCGGCACGGGCGATGTGACCCTTGTTGACGTAACGGGTGAGGCCCACGAGGGCGCCTCGCGCGTCCGAGCGCCAGTAGGGCGCGAACAGACCCGAGAACGCGGGCACGAAGTAGACCCCGCCGTTGTCCTCGACGGTCTTGGCCAGCTCTTCGACCTCGGGGGCCGAGCCGATCATGCCCAGGTTGTCGCGCAGCCACTGGATCAGCGAGCCCGTGACGGCGATCGACCCCTCGAGGGCGTAGTGCGGTGCGGCGTCGCCGAGCTTGTAGCCGAGCGTCGTGAGCAGCCCGTTCTTCGAGTGGACGATCTCTTCGCCCGTGTTGAAGATCAGGAAGTTGCCGGTGCCGTACGTGTTCTTCGACTCGCCCTGGTCGAAGGCGGCCTGACCGAACGTGGCGGCCTGCTGGTCGCCGAGGATGCCGGCGATGGGCACCTCGCGCAGCAGGCTCGAGGCCTCGACCGTGCCGTAGACCTCGGACGAGCTCTTGATCTCGGGGAGCATCGACCTCGGCACGTCGAACGCCTCGAGGATGTCGTCGCGCCACTCGAGCGTCTCGAGGTCCATGAAGAGGGTGCGCGAGGCGTTCGTGACGTCGGTGACGTGGACGCCCCCGTCGGTACCACCGGTGAGGTTCCAGAGGACCCAGGTGTCGGTCGTGCCGAACAGCAGGTCGCCGGCCTCGGCCTTCTCGCGTGCGCCCTCGACGTTCTCGAGGATCCAGACGACCTTCGTGCCCGAGAAGTAGGTCGCGAGCGGCAGGCCGACGATGGGCTTGAAGCGCTCGACGCCTCCGTCGGCGGCCAGGCGGTCGACGATGGGTTGCGTGCGGGTGTCCTGCCAGACGATGGCGTTGTAGACGGCCTTGCCGGTGGTCTTGTCCCAGACCACGGCGGTCTCGCGCTGGTTGGTGATGCCGACGGCCTTAATGTTGTGGCGCGTGATGTCGGCGCGGGAGAGGGCCTGACCGATGACCTCGCGGGTGTTCTCCCAGATCTCGGCGGGGTCGTGCTCGACCCAGCCGGCGCGGGGGAAGATCTGCTCGTGCTCTTTCTGGCCGGTGGCCACGATCGAACCCGAGTGGTCGAAGATGATGGCGCGGGTGCTGGTGGTTCCCTGGTCGATGGCCAGGACGTAGTCGGTGTCGCTCACGGGTGGAACTCCTTCGTCGTTGATGGATGCGGCTCGCACGGAGGCTCGGGTCGGTCCATTCGAGCGGACGGGCCCGAGCCTCTGCTGGGAGCAGGTGGATCGATCGGCGTCGGGCGGCCCGGGGGAGCCGGCCTCGACCGATCAGTGGGTCGCCGGGTCAGGCGGCGAGGGGGAGGAGCGGGAAGGACAGCAGCGCCGCGAGGGCGCCACCGACGAGGGGGCCGACGACCGGCACCCAGGCGTAGGACCAGTCGCTGCCGCCCTTGCCCTTGATGGGCAGGAACGCGTGGGCGATACGGGGTCCGAGGTCACGGGCGGGGTTGATGGCGTAGCCGGTGGGGCCACCGAGCGAGGCGCCGATGCCGACCACGAGCAGTGCGACGGCGAGGCCGCCGAGCGGACCGAGGTTGGCGGCGTTCGGGGAGGCGCCGTTGGTGATGGCGATGATCGTGAAGACCAGCACGAAGGTGCCGATGATCTCGGTCACGAGGTTCCAGCCGTAGTTGCGGATCGCAGGGCCGGTCGAGAACACGCCCAGCTTCGTGGCGGGGTCGGGCTCGTCGTCGAAGTGCTGCTTGTAGGCCAGCCAGACGACGACCGCACCGATGATGGCACCGACCATCTGCGCCGCGACGTAGACCAGGAACGCGGCGAACGTGATGTTGCCGAGGATCAGCTGCGCGATGCTGACGGCCGGGTTCAGGTGCGCCCCGGACGAGTACGAGGCCAGGATTCCGACGAAGACCGCGAGGCCCCAGCCGAAGTTGACCATGAGCGTGCCGCCGTTGAAGCCCTTCGTCTTCGTCAGGGCGACGTTGGCGACGACTCCGCCACCGAGGGTGAGCAGCAATGCGGTGCCCACCGTTTCTGAAAGAAAAATCAATCCCAGGTTCACGTCGACCTTCCTTGTCGTACGGCGGGGCGACAGTGCACCCGCGGTGAGCGTGTGTCAACACCTTAGTGCTGTGATCACATGCGACGAGAAGGAAAGATCAGGTGTTTGCACATATGTGCATCAGGGGGTCCTGGGAGTAGGTTGAGCGGCAGCCTGGTGCACCCGAGCACCGTCTCTCGCGCCGAGAAAGGGACTTCGATGAAGAAGCTCATCAACGATCCGTCCGACGTCGTCGACGAAGCCGTCGCCGGCTTCGGCGCGGCGCACGCCGACCTCGTGGTCGTCTCACACGATCCGACGTTCGTCCGCCGTTCGGCGGCTCCCGTGCCGGGGAAGGTCGCACTCGTCAGCGGCGGCGGCAGCGGTCACGAGCCCCTGCACGCGGGGTTCGTCGGCTTCGGCATGCTGTCGGCCGCGGTGCCGGGCCCCGTCTTCACGTCGCCCACGCCCGATCCGATCGTCGCCGCGACGCAGGCCGTGGACGCCGGCGCAGGCGTCCTGTACATCGTCAAGAACTACACGGGCGACGTGCTCAACTTCGAGACGGCGGCCGACCTCGCCGAGGCCGAGGGCATCACGGTCCGGACGGTGCTCGTGGACGACGACGTGGCGGTCAAGGACTCGCTGTACACCGCCGGACGCCGAGGCGTCGCCGGAACGGTCGTGGTCGAGAAGACCGCAGGGGCCGCCGCCGAGCGGGGCGACTCGCTCGACGCCGTCGCCGAGGTGGCCCGACGCACGAACGCGGCGACCCGGTCGATGGGCGTCGCGCTCTCCGCGGGCACGGTCCCGCATGCCGGTGAGCCGAGCTTCACGCTGGCCGACGACGAGGTCGAGATCGGCATCGGCATCCATGGTGAACCGGGCCGTGAGCGCATCCCCCTCGAGCCGGTCGACGCCATCGTCGATCGCCTGCTCGACGCCGTCACCGACGATCTGGGGCTCGCATCCGGCGAGCGGGTGCTGCTCTTCGTGAACGGCATGGGAGGCACGCCTCTCGTCGAGCTGTACATCGCCTACCGCCGGGCTGCCGAGGCGCTCGAGGCACGAGGCGTCGAGGTGTACCGCAGCCTGGTCGGCTCGTACGTCACGTCGCTCGAGATGCAGGGCATGTCGATCACGCTGACCCGTCTGGACGACGAGCTGACCGAGCTCTGGGACGCCCCGGTCGAGACCGTGGCGTTGCGCCGAGGCCGATAGACGTCTGCCCGGACCTCGGGCACGGACCCCGGACCCCGGAGCCCCGACCGCGGGCGCGCAGCACCGCATCATCGCTTCACGAGAGGAACGACCACAGCATGACACTCGACGCCACCTGGACCCGGGCCTGGATCGACCGGACGGCCGACGTCGTCGCTGCCGAACACACGGCACTCAGCGAGCTCGACCGGCAGATCGGCGACGGCGACCACGGTGAGAACCTGTCGCGGGGCTTCACCGCCGTCCGGGCCAAGCTCGCCGACCTCCCCGCCGATGCGACGCCCGGGGCCGCGCTCAAGCTCGTGGCCACGACCCTCATCTCGACGGTGGGCGGCGCGTCGGGCCCCCTGCTCGGCACCGCGTACCTCAAAGGGTCGGCCGCTCTGGGCGACGCCACCGAGCTGGACGCGGAGGCGCTGGTCGCGTTCCTCACGGCGGCCCGTGACGGCGTCGTGCTGAGAGGCAAGGCGGAGGTCGGCGACAAGACCATGATCGACGCGTGGACCCCGGCCGTCGACGCGGCTGCCGCGGCCGCCGCGGACGGAGCGTCGCCCGCAGCCGTCCTCCGCGCCGCAGCCGACGCCGCGGCGACCGGTGCCGAGTCGACCGAACCCCTCGTCGCCCGTAAGGGTCGAGCCAGCTACCTCGGCGACCGTGCCGTGGGTCACCGCGACCCCGGCGCGCAGTCGTCGTCCCTCATCATCGCCGCGGCGGCCGACGCCGCCGACGGCTCGAGCAAGGAGTCCTGAAAATGCCCACCATCGGAATCGTCGTCGTCTCGCACAGTGCCAAGATCGCCGAGGGCGTGGTCGACCTGGCCCGCCAGATGGCCCCCACGACCACCCTCGTGGCTGCCGGAGGGACCGACGACGGGTCCATCGGCACCAGCTTCGACAAGATCTCCGCAGCCCTCGCCGAGGCATCGCGAGGCGGCGGAGCCGTGGTGCTCTGCGACCTCGGCTCAGCCATCCTGACGAGCGAGACGGCCGTCGACTTCCTCGACGACGCCGACAAGCAGCGCGTGGTCATCGCCGACGCCCCTCTGGTCGAGGGCACGGTGGCCGCGGCCGTCTCCGCCGAGACCGGGGGAGACCTCGAGGCCGTCGCGGCGGCGGCCCGGACGGCCACCGGCGTCGCCGACGCCCATGCCGACGAGCGCGACCTCCGTGGTGGCGACGCCGTCGAGCGATCGGCCGTGCTCGTCAACGCGTCGGGGCTGCACGCCCGCCCGGCCGCCGACCTCGTCACGCACGCGTCGCGGTTCCAGGCCGACGTCACGGTGAACGGCGTCGACGCCAAGAGCCTGTTGCGCATCATGGGGTTGAACGTGGGCGTCGGTTCGACGGTGGCCGTGATGGCGACCGGCCCGGACGCCGCGGCCGCCGTGGACGACCTCATCACGCTGATCGAGAGCGGCTTCGGCGAGAAGGCGAGCTGATCGGTCGCCGGCACCGCGCCTCCTGACCTCGGGGTCGTCGGCTGACCCTCGGGGCCGTGGGCGCGCCGGGGTCAGCGCTGTCGCGACCACTTCGTCAGCAGCATGTCGCCCGACAGCAGGACGTGGTCGAGGGTGAGGCCGCGCAGCGCCATGGCCTCACGGGCCGCGACGATGCGCGGCCCGGCTCCGCCCTCGAGGTTCGGCGAGACGGTGAGGCACAGTTCGTCGACGACGTCGGCGGCGACCAGGTCGCCGAGCAACGCCGGCCCGCCCTCGGTGTGGATCTGCGCCAGTCCCCGCTCGACCAGGGCCCGGACGAGGAGGCGCGGGTCGACCCGGTCACGACCGCACGACACGACGTCGGCGACCTCGTCGAGGCGGGCCCGAGCCGTGCGAGGTGCCTCGTCGTGGGTGAGCACCAGTGGCCGGACGGGCGCATCGGCGAACACGTCGCTCGTCGGGTCGAGCCCGAGCCGCCCGGAGACGACGGCGAAGACGGGATGATCGGGCAGGCCGGCCTCGCGCCGCCAGGCGACGGCCTCGTCGCCGAGCCGCATCGGGCCGTAGCCCTCGTCGCGGACCGTGCCCGCACCGACCACGACGACGTCGCAGAGCTGACGCAACAGGTCGAAGACGAGCAGGTCGGCGGGGCCGCCCAGGTCGCGGGTCCGCCCGGCGGCCGTCGCCGAGCCGTCGACGCTCGCCACGAAGTTCGCCCGCACGCGAGGGGTCGTCCGGTCGTGGGGCCGGTGGAGATCGACGAGATCGTCGATGGTCAGCGTGCCACCGCCCACCGGGGGAGCAGGATGCAACTGCGAGATGGCGGCCGTTGTCACGAGACGTCCTCGGCGACGTTGTGGCGCTCGACGACGGGGTCGCGCCAGCCGAGGATCGCCTCGACCATGCGGACGGCGTCGACGCTGGACCGAACGTCGTGCATCCGGACGATGCGCGCGCCCTGCAGCACGCTCATCGTGGCCGCCGCGAGCGAGCCGGCCAGGCGGTCGGGTTTGTCGCGACCGAGCGACTCGCCGACGAAGTCCTTGTTGGACACCGCGGCGAGCGTCGGGTGGCCCAGGGCTGCCACCTCGGACAGGCGGCGGGTCAGCTCCAGCGAGTGCCGGGTCGTCTTGTTCAGGTCGTGGCCCGGGTCGACGACGATGCGGTCGTCGGGCACGCCGTGGGCGCGGGCCACGTCGACCCGCCGCGCGAGGAACTCGACGACCTCGGCGACGACGTCGTCGTAGTGCGGCCGGGGATGCGGCCGTCGCGGTGCGGCCAGGCTGTGGGTGACGACCAGCGTGGCGCCGCTGTCGGCGACGACGTCGGCCAACCGCGGGTCGTGGAGCCCCGTCGTGTCGTTGACGACGTGGGCCCCGGCGGCGATGACGCGTTCGGCGACCTCGGGGCGGAAGGTGTCGACCGAGATCACGACGTCCGACCGACTCGCGAGCGCCTCCACCACGGGCAGGACCCGGTCGAGTTCGTCGGAGGCGGACAATTCGGGCCCGGGCGCGAAGGGGACGCCCCCGATGTCGACCCAGTCGGCGCCCGCCGCGGCCGCGTCCACGGCGGCCTGCACGGCGCGGTCGAGGGCGAAGGTCGCACCCCGGTCGAAGAACGAGTCGGGCGTGCGGTTCACGATGGCCATCACGGCGACCTGGCGGGAGAAGTCGAAGGTCCGCGACCCGATGCGCCGTCTGGGGACGAGCAGAGGGGGGAGGGCGAGCCCGGGGGAGTCGACCTCGCGGTGCTGCGCCGCGGCCTCAGGCACGGGGCGCGCCGATCAGGGCGACCGCCTCGGCCCGCGCCGACGGCTCGGACAGGACGCCCCGACTCGCGAGCGTCACCGTCGTGCTGCCGGTCTGACGGGGGCCCCGGGTCGTGACGCACCCGTGTGAGGCGTCGAGTACCACGAGGACGCCGTCCGGGCGGGCGCCCGCCTGCACGGCTTCGGCGATCTCCTCGCCGAGGCGCTCCTGGAGCTGCGGGCGCGAGGCCACGGCGTCGACCACCCGGGGGAGCGCGCCCAACCCGACGATCGTCTCGCCCGGCACGTAGGCCACGTGCGCGACGCCGACGAAGGGCAGCAGGTGGTGCTCGCACACCGACCGGAACGAGATGTCTCGCACGATCACGACCTCGCCGAGTTGGTGGGCCTCGGCCGGGACCGTGGCCTGGCGGACGAGATCGGACGCGTCGACGGACAGACCGGAGAAGAACTCGGCGTAGGCGTCGGCCACGCGTCGAGGGGTGGACTCGAGCCCCGGACGGTCGACGTCCTCACCGATCGCGGCGAGCAGTTCGAGCACGGCGGCCTCGATGCGGGGCCGGTCGATGGGCGGGGGAGTCATCGGACCATCTTCTCAGGCGACGGGATCGACCGCGGAGCCGTTCCCGTCCGCGCCTGGTGTCGTCGATTCGCGGGGGAGTGCCTCGTGGTGCCGTCGTCCGTGGCTGCGCCGCGCCTCCTTCATCTCGGCCTCGAAGAGATGCTTCTTGCCACCCGCGATAGAATCACGTATGTTCTGCTCGTGGTCGCGGAACGCGGCGTAGTACCCGTCGTCGTAGTCCTCGACGATCTGGTAGGTCCAGCGGCCCTCGACGACGTTGCGACCGACGAGGTCCCGATCGAGCAGGTCCGCGACCTCGACGTGGCCGGCTCGACGGAGCGACTCGACGGCGTCGCCGAGTGCCAGGTCGGCCTTGCCGGTCAGTCGGTGGAACCCGTACAGGAATCCTCGGGCCTGTTCGACGATCTCGAGCGCGGCCGAGAGTTCGCCGAGCGCCGCGACGGTGTCGTCGTCGAGTCCGTCGGGTCGGCGGTGCGCATCATCGGGCGGTGTGTGGGTCGCATCGGTCGTCATGCGACCAGGCAACTCCGAGGAGGCGCGGCGTGCGTCAGCGGAGAGGGCTTCCGTCGCACGATTTCACATTACTTGACATAATGTGCATTATCAGTCACCAACCGTGACAGCCGGAAGGGGTGCACGGGCGTCCTCTGACCCTCAGGCGCCGGACGATCCGTCCAGCACCTCGCGCAGGAGCTCGGCCAGGTCGCGGGGCTCGACCGGCTCGTCGATGGTCGTCAGCTCGTCGAGGCTGAACCAGCGCGACTCGAGGATGTCGGTGCGCTCGTCGTCGGTCCAGTCGTCGTCGACGACCTCGAAGTGCGGCAGGCGCACAACGAAGAACTCCGCGTGACCGTGCGTGTGGTCGGCGTCGTCCCAGGCCACCTCGAAGTCGTCCACGCGCACGACGTCGCCGACCTCGGTGATCACCTGGCCGGTCTCTTCGTGCAGCTCGCGGACGGCCGCCTCGACATGGGTCTCGCCCGGGTCGACCCCGCCACCCGGGGTGATCCAGCGTGCTGACCGACTGGTGTCGGGCGCCACCGTCTTCATGAGCAGCACTCGGTCGTCCCCATCGAGGACGAGGAGGCGCGAGGTCGGTCGGACGATGCGCTCGGTCACGAGGTGCCCCGTCTCAGACGATCGGCGCGAAGTCGCTGGTGTCGCCCACCAGCCGGGTGTGGTCGGCCGGGACGGGCTCGACGGCGGCCGACGCGACCTCGGCGGCGAACTCGGCGACGTTGTACAGCTTGCCCGCGCTCTCTTTCCGCGACGAGATGGCGCCGGGGTTCGACCGCTCGAGAAGGGTCGCCGTGATGGTGCCCTCGATCATGTCGCCCGAGACGACGACGAACTCGACGCCCGCGGTCTCGAGCTGCGGCAGCATCTCGCGCAGGGCGTCCTCGCCGGCGCGCTTGCTGAGGGCGACGGGAAGGTACTCGGGCATGGTCTCGGTCGTGCGGATGAAGTGCGCCTGGTGGCTCGTGACGAAGACGACGCGCGAGCCCGGGGCGAGGAGCGGCAGGGCCGCGGTCAGCAACGCGACCTGGGCATCGCGGTTCAGCTTGAGCGCGTAGTCCTCGGCCATGCCCGTCTCCATGCCGCCCGAGGCGTTCATGACGAGGACGTCGAGGCCGCCCCAGGCGTCGCGCACGGTCTCGAACATCGTCGCCAGGCTGGCCTCGTCGGTCAGGTCGGCCCCGATGGCGATCGCCTCGCCCCCGGCCTCCTCGATCTTCGCGACGAGCTGCAGGGCGCGCTTCTCCTTGTTGCGGTAGTTGACGACGACCTTGGCGCCGGCCTCGGCGAAGTAGCGCACGGTGTCGGCGCCGATCCCCCGGGACGACCCGGTGACCAGGACTCGGGCTCCGGCGAGGGACTCTGCGGCGAGGGGGTTGGACAAGGCGTGCTCCAGACTGTGCGGGGGGTCGATCGGTCCGTGGACCGGACTCGACCCTACCAATCCCCCTCGTCACCGTCGGTGGTGGGTGGTAGTTTCCATAACAGGGGAACGAAAGAAGGTCGACATGGACGTCCTGAACGATTACGCATGGGTCGCGTGGATCGCGCTCATCCTCGTGTTCGTCATCGTCGAGGTGACGACGCTCGAGTTCACCTTCCTCATGCTGGCCATCGGCAGCGTCGGCGGTCTGCTCGCCGGACTCTTCGGCGCCCCGTGGTGGCTGCAGGCGATCATCGCGGGCGTCCTCGCGGTCCTCTTGCTGTTCACCGTGCGGCCGCCGCTGCTACGGGCGCTCCGCCGCGGGGGCGATCCGACCCCCAGCAACGTCGAGGCGCTGCTCGGGTTGCGCGGCACGGTCGTCGTGCCCATCGGCTCCGACCCGGGCCAGGTGAAGCTGTCGAACGGCGAGACCTGGACGGCACGGGTGCTGTCCTCCCCCGCGACGTCGGTCGGCGCCGACCTCGCACTCGACACCGGGTCCCCGGTCGTCGTGACCGCCATCGAGGGGTCGACGGCCTTCGTCGCCCCCGCAGAGAGGTCCTGAAGCCATGGACACCATCAGTGCCGGCACCGTCGTCACCATCGTGGTCGTCGCGATCGTCGTCGTGCTCGTCCTCGTCATCCTGTTCCGCTCGGTCCGCATCATCCCGCAGGCGAGTGCCGGCGTGGTCGAACGACTGGGGCGCTACCACAAGACCCTCTCCCCCGGCCTCAACCTGCTCGTGCCGTTCATCGACCGGGTGCGGCCCCTCATCGACATGCGCGAGCAGGTCGTCTCGTTCCCCCCGCAGCCCGTCATCACCGAGGACAACCTGGTCGTCTCGATCGACACGGTCGTGTACTTCCAGGTGACCGACGCGCGCGCGGCCACCTACGAGATCGCCAACTACCTCGGGGCCGTCGAACAGCTCACGACCACCACGCTGCGCAACGTGGTCGGTGGGCTCAACCTCGAGCAGGCCCTCACCAGCCGGGACAACATCAACGGCCAACTGCGCATCGTGCTCGACGAGGCGACCGGCAAGTGGGGCATCCGGGTCGGACGCGTCGAACTGAAGGCCATCGACCCGCCCCTGTCGATCCAGGACTCCATGGAGCAGCAGATGCGTGCCGAGCGCAGTCGTCGCGCGGCCATCCTCACCGCCGAGGGCACGAAGCAGTCGCAGATCCTCGAGGCCGAGGGGTCGCGTCAGTCGTCGATCCTCAAGGCCGAGGGTGATGCGAAGGCCCAGGTGCTGAGGGCCCAGGGTGAGGCCGAGGCCATCGCGACGGTCTTCAACGCCATCCACGCCGGCGACCCCGACCCGAAGCTGCTCGCGTACCAGTACCTCCAGACCCTGCCGAAGATCGCGGACGGCTCGGCCAACACCATGTGGATCATCCCCAGCGAGCTGACCGAGGCCCTCAAGGGCATCGGGCAGGGCTTCTTCGCGCCTCGCGACCCGAACGCTCCCGGGTGGACCCCGGCCGAGGGTCCCAAGGTCTCCGAGATGGACGTCACGCCCGACCTGGCCTCGACCGTCGACCTCGAGGCCGAACCCGACCTCGGCTTCCCGACGGTGACCACGCCCGGTGGGACGGGCACCGCCACGGGGTCCGGAGGCGCGGGTGCCGCGGGTCCCGCCGGCCCGGCTCCCGAGACGGGTGCCCCGGGCTCCGGCCCGACCGCTCCCCCGGCGACCTCGTAGTGCCGTCCGCTCCCCCGGTCTCGGCCGGCTGGTTCGCGCCGGCCGGCCCACGGGTGCTGGCGCACCGGGGCCTCGCCGTCGATGCTCCCGAGAACACCATGCTGGCGTTCGCCCTGGCCGTGTCGGCCGGGGCGACCTACGTCGAGACCGACGTGCACGCCACGCGCGACGGCATCGCGGTCATCAGCCACGATCCCGACCTGAAGCGGGTCGCGGGGCGCGAGCAGCGCCTCCTCGACCTCGACCTCGCGGACGTCAAGGCGATCCGTCTCGACGGTGAGCACGAGATCCCGACCCTCGACGAGGCGCTCGACGCCTTCCCCGAGACCCGGTTCAACGTCGACCTCAAGTCCGACGAGGCCGTCGCGCCGGCCGTCCGGGCGATCGCCCGGGTCCGGGCGACGGACCGCGTCCTGGTGACCTCGTTCGACCACCGCAGGCGTCTGCGGGCGGTCCGGGCCCTGCCGGGAGTCGCGACGTCGGCCTCGTCCCGGGGCATCGTCGCGGCGATGGCCGCGGGCCTCGTCCCCCTCCCCGGGCTCAGGCGGACGCTGGTGCGGCGCGCCCTCGTCGGGTGCCGGGCGCTCCAGGTCCCCGAGCGCAAGGGTCCGGTCCGCATCGTCACGGCCGCACGCGTCGCCGAATGGGCGGATCTGGGCGTCGAGACGCATGTCTGGACCGTCAACGAGCCCGTCGACATGGTTCGGCTGCTCACCCTGGGCGTCCACGGGATCGTCACCGACCGTGCCGACCTGGCCCTCGACGAGGTACGTCGGCGCGCTCCGTGACCGCCGTCCCGGTCTGCCGGGGCACTGTGAAGGGACTGTGAAATCGCACGGCTCGGAACGGCGGAGGTCCAGAACGGGTTACAACGGGTGATTGCAACGCGAGAGGAGACCACACAATGGCAGATCGCAGTTTGCGCGGAATGAGGCTCGGCAGCCAGAGCCTGCAGAGCGAAGAGGGCGTGGAGTTCTCGCCCCGCAAGAAGGCCGTCTACCAGACGACCGACGGTCAGACGTTCGACATGGTGTTCGCTGCGGACGCCGAGATCCCGGACATCTGGCAGTCCCCCAAGAGTGGCCAGGAGGGTCGTCTGCTGTCGGCCGACGGCAAGCCCGTCGAGATCGACGCCGGTGACGTGAAGGTCCCCCGTAGTCACTGGGACATGTTGCTCGAGCGCCGCAGCCGTGACGAGCTCGAGGAGCTCCTCCAAGAACGACTCGACTTCCTGCGGGCCCGCAAGGGTCAGCACAAGATCGGCGCCTGACGGCCCAGCCTGAACCACGAAGACGAGAAGGCCCGACCACCTCACGGTGGTCGGGCCTTCTCTCGCGCCGGGCGTCGCGAGACGTCAGTCGACGACGCGCCACCGCGGCAGGATCGGATCGGGTGCCTCGTCGAGCCGGCGTCGACGAGCCGATCGGCGGGTACCGATGAACGAACGCGACAGCAACAGCATCGCGAGACCGAAGAACGACACGAGCAGCTCGATCGCACGACTCGCCGCGACGGCGGGCGTCGTCCCGGTGCCGAGGTCGACCACCGCCACCATGGTGCCGGGCTCGTAGTCGGGGATGCTCGCGGTCGTCCTGCCCGAAGCGTCGATGGCCCGCGTCGAGGCGACGGTCGAGACGTTGACGAGGGGTCGGGCCGTCTCGATGGCTCGCAGGCGGGCGATCGCGAGCTGCTGCTCGTTCTCGTCCGTCTGGCCGGGACGGGTGCCGAAGTCGGCGTTGTTCGTCTGGCCGATGATGACCTGGGCGCCCTCGTCCATCATGTTCGTGATGAGCTGGTCGTCGACGATGTCGAAGCAGATCGAGATGCCGGCCCGGAAGTCGCCCAGGTCGAAGACCTCGTCACGCGTGCCCGGGGTGTAGTCCCGGCCGATCAGGTCGATGAGATCGGGGGCGAAGGGTCGCCAGAAGTCACGGTCGGGGACGTACTCGCCGAACGGGACCGGGTGCTTCTTGTCGTACTGGTCTCGCACGCCTCCGTCGGACCAGAGGAGGGACGAGTTGTAGACGGTCTCGCCGTCGTCGCTCTCGGTGATGACACCCGAGACGAGGGGTGCGTCGTAGCCTCGGGAGATCGCGTCGAAGACGTACCGGCCGGTGGCGTCGCGTGTGGGATCGCGGTCGCTGCCGCCCTCGGGCCAGACGATCATGTCGAGGGAGCGCTGGTCTTCCGGCAACTGCGCGAGCTGGGCCTGCAGGTCGCTCATCGCGAGCACCTGGGCGTTGGTCAGGTCGCCGTACTGCCGGTCGGCGAAGTAGCCGGCGTCACCGTCACCCTGGACGGCGGCGATGGTGGCCGTGCCGGAGGAGTGCGTCGGCCAGGCGGGCACCGCGAGGGCGGCGACGACGACCGTGGCACCCGCCAGCACACGGGTCGAACCCCGGACGGTCGTCTGGAGGGCGAGCTGGATCAGTGCGGCGACGATCGCCACCATGAGGAACGACAGGCCAGAGATGCCCAGCCAGGCGACGAGGCCGGCGAACGGGCTCTCGGATTGACTCAGCGCCACCCGGCCCCAGGCGAACCCGCCGTAGGGCCAGGTTCCGGCGACGAACTCCCGGAGCGTCCAGAGCCCCCCGACGACCACCGGCAGGAGGACCGTACGACCCAGGGTGCCGGGCCAGACGCGCGGGACCCAGCGGTACGCCAGGGTGATGAGCATCGCCCCCGCGGCGAAGAAGAGAGCCTCGAGCGTCGACAGGGCGGCCCAGGGCACGACGCCGAGGAAGAGCGTCGCCCACGAGATGTGGATCAGGTAGAAGGACAGGCCCGCCACGAGGCCGACCAGGAAGGAACCGCCGAGCGACCGGCCTCGGAGTGCCAACAGCACGAATCCGATGCCGACGAACGTCAGTGGCCAGACGTCACCGTCGGGGAAGCCGCCGTCGAGAACGGCACCGGCGCCGAGCGCGACGATCAGGGCCAGCCAGAGGGGCAGTCGGACGTCGGTCGCTCGGGAAGACACCCCGCGATTCTAGGTGGCGGCGTCTGGGAGGCCGGTCGTCGTCGGTCGTCGCTCGGCCTCGGTGGGAAGAGGACTCAGGGGCCGACCGCGGTGTAGGCCACGATGCCGCGACGGACGGCGTCGAGCGCCTGTCGCGCCGTCGGGCCGACCGGCAGGTCGCCCACGACCGACAGCTGGTCGAGCAGGTCGATCGTCTGTTTCGTCCAGCGCACGAAGTCGCCGGCTGCGAGGTCGGCGTCGTCGAGCACCGAGTCGAGTGCAGCACCTCGGGCCCAACGGTGCATCGCCAGGGCGAGACCCGGAGCCGGGGGCTGGCTGCCGGGCAGGCGGTGTTCGTGCTCGAGGTCGTCGAGCTCGGCCCAGAGCAACTGGGTGGCGTCGAGGGCGGCACGGAACTCGCCCCGGGGCAGGAACCGCTCGGAGAGCTGGCCCTCGTCCCGCCGGGGCTCGTACACGAGCGTGGCGGCCATCGCGGCCATCGACGGCACGTCGAGCATGTTCCACAGGCCGAGGCGGAGGCTCTCGGCCACGAGCAGGTCGCGATCGCCGTAGATGCGGCGCAACGTGCGACCGGTCGGGGCGACGGTGACCTCGGCGTCCCGGGGGACGCGGCCCGCGCCTCCGGCGTTCGCGCCCGTCGGGAGGAGGTAGCCGCGGTCGAGCAGCACGTCGGTGACGCGGTCGAAGACCTTGGCCACGGCGCCGGTCCGGCTGCGGATCTGCGCCGACAGTTGGTCGGTCTGCTTCTTGAGCTTGAACCAGCGCTCGGACCAGCGGGCGTGCTGCTCGCGATCGGGGCAGGCGTGGCAGGGATGCTGCCGGACCTGCCGTCGGAGTTCGACGATGCGTCGCTGACGTTTGTCGCGTTCGGCCCGCGACTGGGAGTCGGCGCGAGCAGCCCCCTGCTTCTCGAGGTCGCCCACCTCGCGACGCAACATCGTGTACTCGCCGAAGTCGCCCAGATGGCAGGCCATCGACGCGGCGTAGCCGTCGAGCGACTGCTGCTGCGACCGCACCTTGCGCGCCAGGTCGACGACCGAGCGGTCGGCCTGGAACTGGGCGAACGAGGTCTCGAGCACCTCGCGGGTGCGCGATCGACCGAACTGCTCGATGAGGTTCACGGCCATGTTGTACGTGGGCCGGAAGCTGCTGTTCATCGGGTAGGTGCGCCGCGAGGCCAGGGAGGCGACGGCCTGCGGATCGAGGCCCTGCTGCCACTGGATGAGCGAGTGGCCCTCGACGTCGATGCCGCGACGACCGGCGCGACCGGTCAGCTGGGTGTACTCACCGGGGGTGATGGGCACCCGGGCCTCGCCGTTGAACTTCTCGAGCTTCTCGAGCACGACGGTGCGGGCCGGCATGTTGATGCCCAGTGCGAGCGTCTCGGTCGCGAACACGACCTTGACGAGCTTCTTCTGGAACAGCTCTTCGACCACCTCTTTGAACGCCGGCAACAGGCCGGCGTGGTGGGCGGCCACGCCCCGTTCGAGCCCGTCGAGCCAGCGCCAGTAGCCGAGCACGGCCAGGTCCTCGTCGCGCAGGGTGCGGCAGCGGGCCTCGACGATCTCGCGGATCTCTCGACGCTGGTCGGCGGTGGTCAGGCGGATGCCCGACCTCAGCACCTGGGACACGGCCTGGTCGCAGCCCACGCGACTGAAGACGAAGAAGATGGCGGGAAGCAGGTTCTGGTCGTCGAGCATCTCGACGATCTTCCAGCGGTCGAGGCGTCCGGGGCCGCCCTGCGTGGGCGGGACGACGTGGCCCCGGGGGCCCGTCCGTCCGCTGGAATGGGAGTCCCGGCGTCCGCCGCTGCGACCGCCACGCCGCCCGAGCGACGTGGCCCGGAGGAGTTCGGGGTTCACCCGGTTCGTCGCTGCCTGCCCCGAGGAGTCGAACAGGTCGAGGAACTTGCCCCCGACGAGGACGTGCTGGTCGAGGGGCACGGGGCGGTCCTCGGAGACGATGACCTCGGTGCTGCCGCGGACCGTCTGCAACCAGTCACCGAACTCTTCGGCGTTGGACACCGTCGCGCTGAGCGAGATGAGCCTGACGTCGAGGGGCAGGTGGATGATGACCTCTTCCCACACCGCGCCCCGGAACCGGTCGGCGAGGAAGTGGACTTCGTCGAGGACGACGTAGCGCAGGTCGGTCAACATCTCGGACCCTGCGTAGATCATGTTGCGGAGGACCTCGGTCGTCATCACGACGATGCGCGCCCTCGAGTTGACGTTCGTGTCGCCGGTCAGCAGCCCGACCTCGGACGCGCCGTACTCGGCCACGAGCTCTTGGAACTTCTGGTTGCTCAGAGCCTTCATCGGGGCGGTGTAGAAGACCTTGGCCCGAGGGTCCTGCATGGCGAGGTGGATGGCGTATTCGGCCACCAGCGTCTTGCCGGCGCCGGTGGGAGCGGCGACGAGGACGCTGTCGCCTTCTTCGAGGGCGACGCAGGCGGCGATCTGGAACGGGTCGAGGGTGAAGCCCAGGCGGGACCGGAAGGCCTGGAGCTTGGGGGTCTTCACGCGTGTCTTCGCCGCGGCGAAGCGCTCCGCCGGGCTGAGGTCGGGGCTCATCGGGTCACCCCGCCGCCAGCTCGGCGTCGAGGGCCGCGGCGCGCTTGGCGGCCCGACGATCGTGCAGCCAGGCCACTCCGGCTGCGAGGAAGAAGAGGATGATCATCGGGATCGCCAGCAGGAACATCGAGAAGATGTCGGCGGACGGCGTCGCGATGGCGGTGAACAGGACGATGACGAGGATGGCCACGCGCCATCCCTTGACGATCGCGGCGGCCGAGACGACGCCCACGAAGTTCAGCAGCACGAGGAACACCGGCATGACGAAGGCGATGCCCACGGCGAGGACCAGCTTGAGGACGAAGTCGTAGTAGACCTTCGACTCGATGATCGTGGCGTCCTGGGTGTCGACGAAGCCGGTCATGACCTCGACGATGTGGGGAAGGACGTACCAGCCCGCAAGGCAGCCGCCCAGGAAGAGAGGGATGGCGGTGCCGATGAAGCCGACCGCGTAGAGCTTCTCTTTGCGCACGAGGGCCGGGACGATGAAGGCCCAGACCTGGTAGAGCCACACGGGGCTCGAGATGACGACCCCGACGGTGACCGCGATCTGCAGCTTGAGGTCGAACGCGCCGGTGATGTTCGAATAGTTGAGGGTGGTCTCACCCGTCCGCGCCGCGGCGATGGCCTCGACCGGTGACCTCAGGGCGTCGAGGACGAAGGGCGCGAGGAACCAGCCGGCGACAGCGGCCAGGATGAGGGCCAGGGCAGAGATGAAGAGGCGCTTGCGCAACTCGAGCAGGTGCTGGCCGAGCGACATCTTGCCGTCGCGGCCACGGCTGCGGCCGGTGCCCCTCCCCCGGGTGCTGTCGCCACGAGTCGTCGTCGTGGCCACGCGTCAGGACTTCGGCGGGACGTCGCGATTCGGCGACGGGTAGCCGTCGTCGGAGCGGCGAGCGGTCGACCCGTCGGTGTACCGGGCGGTCGAGTCGTCGGAGCGACGGACCGGACGGTCGTCGAAGTCGTCGTCGACTGCCGACTCTTTCTTGTCGCTGTTGACCTCGTTCTTGAAGATGCGCATCGACTGCGCGATGCTCTTCGCGAGGGCGGGGAGCTTCGGCGCACCGAAGAGGAGCAGGACGATCGCCAGGATGATGATCAGGTGCCAGCCTGAGAGTGCGTTTCCGAACATGATGGGGTCTCCTTGCGGGGCAGGGTGACGATCAGTCTATCGTGCGGGGTCGCCCGCGACGGGCGCGGCGCAGACGATCCACAGCGCGGGTGGGGCCGGAGAGCCTAGGAGGCGCGGGGCGGGTCGGCGTCGTAACGCTCGATCGCCCGACGGGCCCAGTCCGCCACGGCCGTGCGTGCCGACTCGGGCGCGACGACCTCGGGGCGACCCGGCAGCCCCGCCACCAGACGACAGAGCGTGCCGAGGCGGTTGACGCGCAGTCGGAGCCGTACGCGGTCGTCCTCGAGGGGCTCGGGTTCGTCGGGGCCGTAGTCCGCGAGGAGCGGCGCCGCGGCCGCGTCGAGGTCGAGCACCACGACGAGGTCGTCCGGAGACCCCTCGAAGAGCGTCTCGGGCAGGGCGACGTCGTCGGCCCGATGAGCGATGGGCGTCGAGGTGAGGGCCGGTGCGGCGATCCGGTCGAGCCGGAACGTGCGGGGGGCCTCGCGCAGGTGGTCCCAGGCCCTGAGGTACCAATCGGCGTCGACCGATTCGACCCGCAACGGGTCGACTCGGCGGCGTTCGGCGACGCCGCGGGTGCCGCGGTAGTCGAACTCGAGTTGTACACCGGCCTCGACCGCCCGTCCGACGAGACCCAGGACCTCGTTCGTCTCGGACTGGTCGACGGCCACCTGGCTCGGTTCGCTGGAGGCCCCTCGGGAGAGCTTGCTCATCAGGGTGGCGATGGCCGCGCGATCGGCGTTCTCGGGCAGCGACGACAGGTACTGCAGCCCGGCGATGAGTGCGGCGGCCTCGCGAGCCGAGAACCGCGGCGAGTCGTCGATGGCGACGAGGTTGGTCAGCACGATGACGTCGTTCTGCTCGAAGTCGTCCCAGGCGATGTCGAAGAGGTCGCCGTGCTGGTACTGGGTGGTCTCGCCGGGGATGCCCGAGACGGCGATGAGCTCGACCGCACGACGGATCTCGGCCACGCTCACGCCGAAGTGGGCGGCGGCCTCGGCCACGCTGACGCGCTCGTGGTCCATGAGCCAGGGGACGAGCGACAGCAGGAAGGCGAGTTTGTCGGCCGCGTGGAGGGCACCTCGGGCTTCAGCCACGGGCCCTCCCCTCGACGGGGTCGGCGGTGTGCGCGGCGAGCACTGTCGCGAGACGGGCCCGGACCAGGGTGCGCAGGCTCTCGGGCTCGACGACCGTGACCTCGGGGCCGAAGGAGGCCAGCTCGTCGGCGAGAAGGTGTTCGTCGGTCCAGTGGACGGTGAGCGTGTCGAGATCGACGCGCGTGGTGCCGCGACGTTTGCCGAGTCGGGTCTCGGCGTCGGACATCGGCTCGACGCGGAGGGTCGCGGTGCGGTCGCGCCAGACCTGCTCGAGGTCGGCCAGCGCACGCTCGGCCGTGGCGTCGTCGGGGCGCGTGTACGGGGAGGACGTTAGCTGGACGGGACCGACCACCCTCGACAGCAGGAACGTCTTGAGCGCTCCGGTGCCGACCTCGACCGCCGACACCAGCCAGCGACCGTGGTGCTGCACCAGTGCCGCCGGGGCGACCTCGCGTCGACGGGCGGACTCGTCGCCGGGTTTGAGGTAGTCGAACCGCACGACGACGCCTCGGTCGAGCGCCGTGCGGAGGGGCTCGAACGCCGCGTCCCGGGATCGGAGTCGAGGAGCGTACTCGAGCTCGGGCACGCTGGCGGAGCCCCCCAGCGACCGCAGCTTGAGGAGGGCCCGTCGGGACTCGTGCGAGAGGGACCCCTCGCGCCAGACCATCGCGGCCAAGGTGAGGAGAGCGGTCTCTTCGGAGGAGAACGAGATGTCCTCGGGCAGTTCGTACGCCCCGCGCGGGATGCGGTAGCGCAAGGCCTGGTTGTTGCCCGCCGCCGAGGGGTCGTCGATCGTCTCGAGGGGGACGCCGAGTTCACGGATGTCGTCCTTGTCCCGCTCGAACTGCCGCTCGAGAGCGGCGTTGTCGCCGGCACGTGAGTACTTCTGGCGGTAGCCCTGGACGGTCGACAGGATCTCGGTCTTGCTCAGCCCGGAATCCGTCGCGAGCAGGGCCAGCACGAGGCTGAACAGGCGCTCTTCGACGGGGACGCGGGGGGTGCGGGCAGCGGGCACGGCGACCGACTCAGCAGGGCAGCGTCATCGGATCGCCCCGAGCACGTCGAAGACGTAGACGTAGGCGGAGCCGCCACTCTCGGCGGACGCGGGGAGCACGACCATGACCTGCGAGCCGACCTGCTGCCCCACGAGGGCCGAGCGGATGTCGTCGGGGATCTGCTCGTCGCCGAGGTCGACCGGCGTCGCCGATCCGCCGTTCGTCCAGGTCGAACCGGCGACCGTGGACGGCTGGCTCCAGGTGACGGCGGTGAACTGCACCACGGCCGTGTCGTCGGCGGTCAGCGTCGTGCCGTGGCCCTTGCGGACGAGGTGCACGACCTCGTCGGCCGGTGCGTCGCCCGCGGGGATCGTGATGCCGGGTGCGCCGTCGGGCGCGGTGACGACGGCCGGGAGGCCGTTCGCGCCGAGCTGGAGGGCCCCGTCGGCCTTCGCGAGGAACGCCCGCTTGACGTCGACCACGGCGACGTAGGCGGCGTCGGGGTCGTCGTTCGGGGTCGCGGCGGCACCGTTGATCGATGCGGAGAGGTCGCTCGCCTTGACGGCGACCGCCACGCGCGAGCCCACCGTGGAGCACTCGAGCGCGTCGACGAGCGGGGCGAGGGTCTGGCCGCCGACGGTCAACGGGACGTTCGTCGACCCGTCGTAGCCGCTGTCCTCGAGTTCTTGCCCCGTGGAGCCGTCGAAGAGGGTGTAGTCGATGACGACCGGGGTGCCGTCGACGAGTCGCTGGCCGTCGCCCTCGATGAGCGTCGAGACCTCGGTCTTCTTCGTCACGATCGGGGTCGGCACGTCGACGTCGGGCTTCGTGCCGAAGTCACCGGTCGCCGTGACGACCGAGGCGGCGTCGCCCGTGGGGGGGCAGCCGGTCGAGCCGGGTCCGGCCGTGGTCGAGCAGGCCGTCATCGAGGCGAGCAGGCCGACCGTCACGACGAGGGCGGGGATCTTGCGCACGGGGACTCATTTCGTGGAGGCGACCGGGGGTCGAGTGGGGCGACCGGTCGGGTCGTTCGGATGCGGGGACAGCTTAGCGGGGGCGATCGGGGCGCCCCGTGACGCTCAGGCCGGTGTGGAACCGGTCGACGGCCCGTCGGTGGTGCCGACGTCGACGGCTCCGGTCGCCGCGATGGCGGCGTCGGCGGCCGTCCGGGCCTGGCGGGCGGTCTTGCGCAGCTTCTTGTCGCTGGCCGACCGCTCGCCGAGGGCCCCGGGGGTCCAGGCCTCGACGTCGGCGTCGCTGTAGTCGGACTTGGAGGGGCGGCGCTTGAGCTGCGGGAGCACCGCGCCGGGGGCCAGCCGGCGGGCGGTGATCAGGAAGCCGGTGTGCCCGATCATCCGGTGGTCGGGGCGGACGGCGAGGCCTTCGACGTGCCAGCCGCGGACCAGGGTCTCGGACGCGTCGGGTTCGGTGAAGGACCCCGAGGCACGCAGGGCCTCGGCCGTCCGCGAGAGCTGGGTGGCCGTGGCGACGTAGCAGATCACCAAGCCGCCCGGCTTGAGCGCGTCGGCCGTGACGTCGACGTTCTCCCACGGCGCGAGCATGTCGAGCACGACCCGGTCGACCGTCCCGTCGGGCATCGCCGCCGGGAGCTCGTCGGCCAGGTCGCCGACCGTGACCGACCAGTTCTCGGGCTCGGCGCCGAAGAAGCTCGCGACGTTGCCCTCGGCCACGTCGGCGAACTCCTGACGGCGCTCGAAGGACGCCAGGCGCCCCTCGGGACCGACGGCGCGCAGCAGCCAGAGCGACAGCGCACCCGAACCCACGCCCGCCTCGACGACGGTCGCGCCGGGGAAGATGTCGGCGAACGCCACGATCTGTGCGGCGTCCTTCGGGTAGACGATGGCGGCGCCCCGGGGCATGGACATCACGAAGTCGCTCAGCAGCGGACGGAGCGCGAGGTACTCGTCGCCGGTCGTGCTCGGGACGACCGACCCGTCGGGCAGGCCGACGACGTCGTCGTGCGCGATCATGCCGCGGTGCGTGTGGAACACGGCGCCCGGGGTCAGCACGATGGTGTTCATCTTGCCCTTGGGGCCCGTGAGCTGGACCTTGTCGCCTTCGACGAAGGGGCCGGACTGGCGGCGGAACGCGGTCATGCGGGGTGCTGCTTTCGATCGGGTCGCACCCTGAGGGGCGCAGGAGGCGCGGCGTGCGCACCGGGGTCAGGAGTCGGAGGTCGCCTGGTCGCGGACGGCGCGCCCGGCACGGTGCAGCTCGCGGAGGTCGCCGACCGTGGTGCCGACGAGGGTGTCGCGGCGGATGTACGGGCCGTCGTCGGCGAGCGGCGCGTGGTGCTCGACGCCGATCGCGACGGTGCCGGCGGCCACGGCCGAGGCCAGGCCGGGAGTGCTGTCCTCGATGGCGATGCAGTCGGCGGGGTCGACGCCCAGCAGTGCGGCGCCCCGGAGGTAGGCCTCGGGGTGCGGCTTGGCGTGCTCGACGTCGTCGCCGGCGACGATCGCGTCGAAGGCCTCGAACTCGATGGCGTCGACCATGAACTGGGCCATGCGGCGGATCGACATGGTGACGAGGGCCGTCGGGACTCCTTCGCGGCGGAGCTCGGCGAGGAGCTCTTTCGCGCCGGGACGCCAGGGGATCTCGACCGCGGCACGCTCGAGGACGGCGGTGGTCAGGCGGTCGATGATCTCGTCCTCGGACAGGTCGACGCCGTGGGACTGCAGGACGCGGGCGGACTGCCACAGGCCGCTGCCGATCATGGCGTCGCCGTCCCCGCGGCTCCAGGTGCCGCCGAACGACTCGACCAGTTCGACCTGGCAGAGGAACCAGTACGGCTCGGTGTCGACGAGGGTTCCGTCCATGTCCCACAGGACGGCGGCAGGCAGGGTTTCGGTCACGGCGGTCGAGTCTACCGGGCGTGACCGGCGTGGCCTCCCGGCCCGCGCCTCCTGGTGGCGGTCACGGTCTATCGTGGAGGGTCAAGCGCCGGACGCCCTTCCGGCACGGTGAGGACTCAGGTTGACGAACACGTCGGATTTCGCTGCGGGACGCCTGCTGGTGGTGGCCTTCGAGGGCTGGAACGACGCCGGTGAGGCCGCCAGCGGCGTCGCGCGCAACCTGGTCGAGACGCTCTCGCTCGAACCGGTGGCCGAGCTCGACGGCGAACGGTACATCGACTACCAGTTCAACCGTCCGCAGGTGGGGCTCGACGACGACGGGGTGCGGACCCTCGTGTGGCCCCGCATCCAGCTGCACGCGGCCGCCGACGCCGCGACGGTCCTCCCCCGCGACCCCGCGTCGCCCGCCACCGAGGTTCTCGTGCTGCTGGGGGCCGAACCGTCGCGCAGCTGGCGGGGCTTCGCCGCCGAGATCGTCGACCTGATCGACGTGCACGACGTCACGGGCGTGGTGTTCCTCGGGGCCATGCTCGCCGACGTCCCCCACACGCGGCCCATCTCGGTCTTCGTCAGCAGCGAGAACGAAGCCGTCCGCGACGAGTACACCCTCGAGCGCAGCACCTACGAGGGGCCGGTGGGCATCTTGTCGGTCCTCGCCGACGCCGTCGAGGCCGCCGGCGTGCCGACCCTCTCGATCTGGGCCTCGGTGCCGCACTACGTCCACAACGCCCCGTCGCCGAAGGCGACGCTCGCGCTCATCGAGAAGCTCGACGAACTCTCGGGCGTGACGATCCCCCGAGGCGAGCTCGCCGCCGAGTCGACGGCCTGGGAGTCCGGCATCGACGCCCTCGCGGCCGACGACGACGACATGGCCGGCTACATCGAACAGCTCGAGCAGGCTCGCGACACGGTGGACAGCCCCGAGGCGAGCGGGGAGGCCATCGCGCAGGAGTTCGAACGGTACCTGCGGCGGCGCGACGGCAAGGGCGGGGACGGCCGACCGGACGACCCGCGGTATCCCCCGGTCCCCTGAGTCACCGTGCCGTGACCCCGTCGGACCGGATTCGACGGCCCGGCTCGACGACCTCGCTCAGGTGGCGGGTTCGCCCGGGACGGCGACGCCGTTCTCGTAGGCGAACACCACGGCCGCAGTCCGGTCACGGAGGCCGAGCTTGCCGAGCACGTTGGAGACGTGGGTCTTGACCGTCGCCTCGCCGAGGAACAGCCGACGGGCGATCTCGGCGTTCGAGGCCCCGGAGGCCAGCCGGTCGAGGACCTCGCGTTCGCGTTCGGTGAGGGTCGCCAGGGCCGGACTGGGCACGACGACCCGCGCCGTCGCCGGGTCGCCCACGGCGCGTTCGACGACGGCACGGGTGAGTTGGGGCGAGAGCAGTGCGTCGCCGCGGTGCACGACGGCGATCGCCTCGATGAGGTCCTCGGGCGTGGCCGTCTTGAGCAGGAAGCCGCTCGCCCCCGCCTGAAGTGCCCGGAAGACGTAGTCGTCCCGGCCGAAGGTCGTGAGGACCAGGACCGCCGGGCCGCCCTCGGGAGACTGCGCGAGGATGCGACACGTGGCCTCGAGCCCGTCGAGGACGGGCATCTCGATGTCCATCACGACGACGTCGGGGCGGAGCCGCCGGACGAGGTCGACGGCCTCGAGCCCGTCGCAGGCCTCGCCCACGACGCGGACGTCGGGCGCGGTGTCGAGGATGATGCGGAAACCCGTGCGGACGAGGTCCTGGTCGTCGACGAGCAGGACGGTGACGGGATCGGTCGTGTCGGTCATGATCTTCCGGAGGGGTCGGTGGCGACGTGGTCGCGGGGGCGGGCGTCGGCGCACGCGCTCACGGGCAGGACGGCGTGCACCCGGTAGCCCCCGCGCGGTCGGGGGCCGAGCTGCAGCTCGCCCCCGTGCAGGTCGACCCGTTCGCGCATGCCCCGTTGGCCCAGTCCGGCGCCGGACGCGGCCGCGCCCTGCGGTGGGCCTGCCCCGGGGTAGGGCGTGGGGCCGGGACGGCCGTCGTCGACGACCTCGACCTCGACGGTGCGGTCGCCGTAGCGGAGCTGCACCTCGGCGAGCGAGGCGTTGCCGTGCTTGAGGGTGTTGGTGAGCGCCTCTTGGGTGATGCGGTAGAGCGTGACCCCGATGCTCTCGGGGACGTCGTGCGCGTCGCCGTGGACCGAGAACCGGACCTCGAGACCGAGTGCGCGCGTGTCGGCCATGAGTTCGGGAAGGGCGCCGAGGCCCGCGGGGGCGGACCCGGCCTCGCCGTCGCGCGACCGCAGCACGGACAGCAGGCGGTCGAGCTCGTCGATGGTCGTGCGCGCCGTGCCCTCGACGGCCGAGAGGGCACCCCGTGCGATCTCGGGCCGGTCGAGGGTCCGCCGGGCCGCCCCCGCCTGGATGCCGATGACGGCGACGTGGTGGGCGACCACGTCGTGCAACTCGCGGGCGAGGCGCGTGCGCTCCTCGTTGATGGCCCGGTCGGCGACGAGTTCGTGTGCGGCTCGCAGCTCGACCCCCGTGCGTTCGAGCGCGTGCAGCCTGGTGGCCGACACGCGGGCCGCTCGGCCGAAGGCGATGGCCGTGACGAGGACGATGCCGTTCGACACGAGCGTGTAGGCGATCGTGGCGAGGGTCACGGGGTCGGGGGCCTCGGCGTCGGACACGTAGACCGAGCGCAGCCACACCCCGAGCCAGACGAACATGACCGCGGTCACGACGACGCTCACGACGAGCGCTCGGGCGCGCCGGGCCGCCCAGGCGTTCGCGGTGAAGATGGCCACGAACTCGACGATGGACGGCGTCAGGGTGTCGGGATAGCCCCGCAGCTGGGCGGCCAGGAACACGGCCGACACGACGACGAGGACGGCCACGGGCCGCTGCCGACGGAAGGCGAGCGGCGCGCAGAGGCCCACGAGCCACATCACGCTCTCGACGATCGACGGAGAAGTCGCCCCGTCGGTGTCCGCGACGATGACGGCACTGAGCCAGAGCGTGGCGAGGCCGAGCACGGCGGTGAGCGCCGCGATCCAGAGGTCGACGCGCGTGTCGCGTCGGGTCAGTGGGCGGCGGGCGTCGCTCGACGTCGCGGCCGAGGCCGGAGCGGTGATCGACGGTTCCACGCCGACCATCGTAGGGCAGACGTCCGTGCTGATTGAGGAACACTCATGCATACGCATGGAGAACGGGGCAGACGACCTGTTTTCCCGAGTCGTCCCGCGCGGCCGGGCGAGTACGTGCTCCCGGACGCGCTCAGGCGCGCAGGTCGATGCCCAGCAGCGCCTGGACGGCGTCGACGTCGACCTCGGACGGGGCCGCTGCCCGGCTCACGACGGCGTCGACGGCGTCCAGTGCCGACGGCGTGTCGAGGTCGCCCGCGAGGGAGGAACGCAGGGCGACGACCAAGGGGGTGGGGGCCGTGACCGGCACCGCGCCTCCTTCGCTCGTGGCCGCCCAGGCGAGCCAGCGGCCGAGGCGCTGCTCGGCGGCGACGAGGTCGGCGTCGAACCACTCCCGGTCGGAGCGGTAGTGGTGCGCCAGGAGGGCGAGCCGGACGGCGCGCGGGTCGTGGCCCGCGGCGACGAGTTCGCTGACCTTCACGAGGTTGCCGAGCGACTTGCTCATCTTCTCGCCCTGGTACGCGACCATGCCGGTGTGCGTGTGGTGCACGGCATAGGGGCGGCCGGTGAGGGCCGTGCCGTGCGCCGTGCTCATCTCGTGGTGCGGGAACACCAGGTCGCTGCCGCCGCCGTTGACCGTGATCGGCACGTCGAGGTGCTGTTGGGCGATGACCGTGCACTCGATGTGCCAGCCCGGGCGGCCCGCCCCCAGCGTGGTGGGCCAGGACGGCTCGTCGTCACGGGCCGCGCGCCAGAGCAGCGGATCGAGCGGGTCGCGCTTCCCGGGGCGGTCGGGGTCCCCACCGCGCTCGGCGAAGAACCGGGCCATCGTTTCGGCGTCGTACCGGCTCTCGAGGCCCAGGTGCCAGTCGGTGTCGCGCTCGGCGGCCCGGACGTCGAAGTACAGGTCGTCGCCCGCACCGGAGGCGTCGGTCGGCACGGGGTACGCGAGACCACGATCGAGGAGGCGCGCCACGGCGTCGGCGACGTCGGTCACCACCTCGGTCACCGCGACGTAGTGCGTCGGCGGCACCACCGCCAGGTGCTGCATGTCGCTGCGGAACAGGTCCGTCTGGCCGTCGGCGAGCTCGCGCCAGTCGACGCCGGTGGCCGTCGCCCGCTCGAGCAGCGGGTCGTCGACGTCGGTCGTGTTCTGCGCGTAGACCACCTCGACCCCGGCGTCGCGCCAGACGCGCAGCAGCGTGTCGAATGCCAGGTACGTCGACGCGTGACCCAGGTGGGTGGCGTCGTAGGGCGTGATGCCGCAGACGTACAGGCCGGCCCGCGAACCGTCGACCTCGGTCGGGTGCACCGTGCCGGTCGACGTGTCGTGGAGTGCCGGGAGGTCGCCGAGGCCGGGGAGGCGCGGGACGACGGGTTCGGCCCAGGACCTCATGCAGCCACCACGCCCGTCCCGAGCAGGACGAGCAGGACGACGCCGAGCACGATGCGGTAGGCCACGAACGGGGCGAAGCTGCGGCGCGAGATGTAGTTCATGAAGAACGCGATGACGACGAAGCCGACGACGAAGGCGACGACCGTGGCGGCCAGGGTCTCACCCAGCGAGTAGGGCCCGGGGTCGCTGAAGCTCTGGACGAGTTCGTAGAGCCCGCTGCCGAAGACGGCGGGCACGGCCAGCAGGAACGAGAACCGTGCGGCGGCCGGCCGCGTGTAGCCGAGGGCGAGTGCCGTGGTCGTGGTGGCACCCGACCGCGACACGCCGGGGAAGAGCGCCAACACCTGGGCGACGCCGACGGCGATGCCGTGGCCGTAGCGCATGTCCTCGAAGCGCTCGGTCTTCTTGCCGAGACGGTCGGCCAGGCCGAGCAGCACGCCGAACACGATCAACACGATCGCCACGATCCAGAGGGAGCGGAAGACCGTGCGGATGTACTCCTGCGCGACGTAGCCCGCGAGCACGATCGGCACGGTGCCGATGATCACGAGCCAGCCCATGCGGACGTCGGGGTCGGTCCGCGGGATCTTGCCGGTCACACCGGCGAACCAACGCGAGACGATGCGGGTGATGTCGCGCCGGAAGTAGATGACGACCGCGAGCTCGGTGCCGAGCTGCGTGATGGCGGTGAAGGTGGCGCCCGGGTCGAACTCGGCCGCCGCTCCGGGATCGCTGAAGAACAGGCCGACGAGCCGCAGGTGGGCACTGGACGAGACGGGGAGGAACTCCGTGAGGCCCTGGACGAGGCCGAGCAGGAGTGCCTGGAGGAGATGCTCCACGCGGGTGACCCTTCTGGTGCGGGGGTTGCTAGTACGTCGACAACAAGTCCCGCAGGACGCGACTGCCAAAGGATAGTGCGTCGAGCGGCACCCGTTCGTCGACGCCGTGGAACATGGCCGGGAAGTCCATGCCCTCGTCGAGCCGGAGCGGGGCGAAGCCGTACCCGGCGATGCCGAGCAGGCTGAGGGCCTTGTTGTCGGTGCCGCCCGAGAGCAGGTACGGCAGGACGGGTGCCCCCGGGTCGTGGCGGTCGAGGGTGGCGGTGATCGCGTCGACCAGAGGGCCCGAGAACGGCGTCTCGAGTCCGATGTCGGTGTGCATCGTCTCGATCTCGACGTCGTCGCCGATGAGCGCCCGGACCTCGGCGAGCACGGACTGTTCTTGCCCCGGCATGCACCGGATGTCGACCAGGGCCTCGGCCGTGTCGGGCACGACGTTGTGCTTGTAGCCCGCAGTCAGCATCGTGGGGTTCGTCGTCGTCCGCAGCGACCCGCGGATGAAGCCCTTGGCCGTGCCGGTGCGCAGGACCAGCTCGTCGGGTGCGACCTCGTGCACGTCGACGTCGAGGATGCGGGCGACCTCGCCCAGGAGCGCGGTGGTCGTGTCCGTCAGCACGATCGGCCACTGTTGGCGGCCGAGCACGGCGACGGCCTCGGCCAGGCGCGTCACGGCGTTCGCCTCGATCATCTGGGAGCCGTGGCCGGCGGTTCCCCGGGCCGTGAGCTTGACCCAGATCAGGGCCTTCTCGCCCGTCTGCAGCAGGTACGAGCGGCGACCGTCGATGAAGGTCGAGTAGCCGCCGACCTCGCTGATCGCCTCGGTGGCGCCGTCGAACAACCCGGGGTGCTCCGTCACCAGGAAGTGCGAGCCGAGGACTCCCCCGGCCTCCTCGTCGGCGAGGAACCCCAGCACGAGGTCGCGGGCCGGTCGTTCGCCCGCCCGCAGGATGTCGCCGACGGCCGTCAGCATCATGGCGTCCATGTTCTTCATGTCCACGGCGCCACGGCCCCAGAGCATGCCGTCGCGGACCACGCCGCCGAACGGGTCGACGGACCAGTTCGCCGGGTCGGCCGGCACGACGTCGAGGTGTCCGTGCACCACCAGGCCGGGCTTCGCCGGCTCGGCACCCTCGACCCGGGCGATCACGCTGACCCGGCCGGGTTCGGACTCGAACAGCTGCGGTTCGAGGCCGAGGTCGCGGAGGGCCGCCTCGACGTACTCGGCCGCGTCGGCTTCTCCGTTCGACCGCCCGCCGCCGTAGTTCGACGTGTCGAACCGGATGAGGTCGCGGGCGATGCGGGCCGTCTCGTCGAGCTCGGACTCGGTGGGGCCGGTGCTCGTGGGGGTCGTCGTCATGCGCTCCACGCTACCTGCCGTGCCCCTCTCGCCGACGGACGGGCCCGTGGTCACGAGGGCCCTCCGAGCCGTGCTAATCTTTCGTGTCGGCTTCGGTCGGCACCATCCAGTCCGGGTGGCGGAAATGGCAGACGCGCTAGCTTGAGGTGCTAGTGCCCGTATAGGGCGTGGGGGTTCAAGTCCCCCCTCGGACACTCGAAACATATTCTCTCGAGAGGCGTTTCACCAGATCTGTGTTGAGACAGATGCTTGTTCGCAAGCGACGGAAGGCCCGAACACCTCAGGTGTCCGGGCCTTCCTTGGTTCCCGGGTCGGGTTCCCGGGTCGCCCGCCCTCCCCCGGCACGTGCGTAGGGTCGTGACATGTCGCTCTCGATGGCCGCCACGCGTGCCCTGCTGCGCTTCCGCCCCCGCTCGACCGAGACCGAGGACTCCCTCGTGCGCTCCGTCGCCCGTCAGGGCTCCGGGGCCCCGGCCACGCGGGCAGTGCGGCGGGTCGCGACCGTCGAGGAGGCGCGGGTCGGCGAGGTCCGCGTCGTCACCCTCCGGCCGCGTCGGGCCCCGAGCGGCGTGCACGTCGTCTACCTGCACGGCGGTGCCTACGTGCACCCCGTCCTGACCACGCACTGGAACCTCCTCGCCCGACTCGTCCGCGCCTCCGGGGCCGTCGTGACGGTGCCGCTCTACGGGCTCGCCCCGGCTCACGACGTGGACGAGGTGCTGCCGCTGTTGGACGCCGTCCTCGAGGACGTGCGCCGCGCCTCCCCGTCCCGGGTCGTCGTGGCCGGCGACTCGGCGGGCGGGGCGCTCGCCCTCGTCGCGGCGATGCGGGAACGCGACGCCGGTCGGCCCGTGCCCGACGCCCTCGTGCTCTTCTCGCCGTGGGTGGACGCCCTGCTCGACTCCGCCGAGGTGGAGGAGGTCGCACGGATCGACCCCATGCTGGGGCGCGACGGCCTCGTCGCAGCAGGTCGATGGTGGGCCGGCGACCGCGACCCGGCCTCGCCCGAGGTCAGCCCGGTGCGGGGCGATCTCTCGGGTCTGCCTCCCGTGTCCGCCTACGCCGGCGACCGCGACCTGCTCACGCCCGACGTGAAGCGGCTGGTCCGCGGCGTGACCGCTGCGGGTGGACGCGCCGAGCTGCGGCTCTACCGCGGAGCGTTCCACGTCTTCGTCGGTGCGCCCTGGACGCCGGAGGCGCGGCGGGCCCTCCGACACGCCGCCTCGGTCGTCCGTGGCGACGCGTCCATCGCGGGTCGGGCCGCGCCGCCCCGCGCGTAGGGTCGCAGTCGGCGCGGCCGCCGGTGCCCCGCCCCACGACGAGAGGGAGCACACATGGAGTACGCACGACTGGGCACGAGCGGCCTGACCGTCTCGGCGGTGACCCTCGGCTGCATGAGCTACGGCGTGCCCGACCGCGGCACGCACGAGTGGAGCCTGCCCGAGGACGAGAGCCGCCCGTTCATCGCCCGGGCGCTCGAGCTCGGCATCACGACCTTCGACACCGCCGACGTCTACTCGGACGGAACCAGCGAGGAGATCGTCGGCCGGGCGCTGCGCGACTTCGCCACCCGCGAAGAGGTCGTGCTGGCGACCAAGGTGCACGGGCGCATGCGCCCCGGGCCCAACGGCGCCGGGCTCAGCCGGGGCCACATGATGAGCGCGATCGACGACAGCCTGCGCCGGCTCGGCACCGACTACGTCGACCTCTACCAGGTCCACCGCTTCGACCCCGAGGTGCCGGTCGAGGAGACGATGGAGGCGCTGCACGACGTCGTCAAGGCCGGCAAGGCCCGCTACATCGGCGCCTCGAGCATGTGGGCCTGGCAGTTCGCCTCGATGCAGCACGCGGCCGACCTCGGCGGCTGGACGCGCTTCGTCTCGATGCAGGACCAGTACAGCCTGATCCAGCGCGAGGAAGAACGTGAGATGCACCCCTACTGCCTCGACCAGGGTGTCGGCGTGCTTCCCTGGTCGCCCCTGGCCCGCGGGAAGCTGACCCGCGACTGGGACGCCACCACGGCCCGGACCGAGACCGACCGCTTCGGTCAGACGCTCTACAAGCAGCGCGAGGACGGCGACCGTGCGGTCGCCCGGGCCGTCGCCGACGTCGCCGAGGCGCGGGGCGTCTCGCGCGCACAGGTGGCCCTGGCCTGGGTCCGGCAGCAGGACGCGGTCACCTCGCCCATCGTCGGAGCCACGAAGATGCAGCACCTCGACGACGCCGTGGCCTCGGTCGACCTGTGGCTCACCGACGAGGAGCTGGACGCGCTCGAGTCGCCCTACGTGACGCGCGAGAACGAAGGGTTCTGACGCGACCGCTCCGCCCGGTCGATCGTGGTCGCGTCGGTCTAGGGTGAGCGGCACGGGTGGCGAGGACGCCGGCCGACCTCGACGAAGGGCAGCACCCATGGGCAGCGACGCCAACCACCACGAGCACGACCGGTCGAGCACGGGCGGACCCACCTCCGGTGAGGACGGCTCGTACGTCGACGATGATCTCGAGGACGGTGCCCGCACCCGCGGTCCGCACGACGGCGAGGCCGACGGCACCTACACCGAGGAAGCCGGCACGAGCGAGGGCGACGGCTCGTACGTCGACGCCCAGGTGCCGGACGAGCCCGCCGCGGACGGCGGACCCCACGACGGCGAGCCCGACGGGTCGTTCACGCAGAGCGACGTCGACGGCGGCCGCTGACCCCACCGCCCACCGGCGCCCCGGCCCGGCCCCCTGCGGGTGCCGGGCCGTTCGGCGCGTGGCGTCCCGTCGACCGGCCCCGGGGGTACGGTCGTCTGAGGGAGGAACACATACATGACCAAGCGAATCGTAATTCTCGGCGGCGGTTCCGCCGGGCTCACCACTGCACTCGAGCTGCAGAAGCGACACCCACCCCAGGCGGCGAGCATCACCCTCGTCGACCAGGCCCCGTACTTCACCTACCAGCCGTTCTTGCCCGAGGTCGCCGGTGGCCACATCGCTGCGCGCGACGTCACCGTGCCGCTGCGCAAGACGCTCAAGCGCACGAAGGTCGTCGAGGCGTCCGTCACCGGGCTCGACAGCGAGGCCAAGAAGGTCACCGTCACCAGTGCGGACGGCGAGTCGAGCGACATCGCCTACGACCAGCTGGTCGTCGCCCTCGGTGCGGTCACCCGCACCTTCCCGACCCCGGGACTCGCCGAGAACGGCGTCGGCTTCAAGAGCGTCGAAGAGGCGCAGTACGTGCGTGACCGCATCCTCGGCAACATCGCCGAGGCGGCCAGCGTCAAGGACCCCGCCGTCCGTCGCAAGCTCCTGACCGTCGTCTTCGTCGGTGGCGGCTACACCGGCGTCGAGGCCCTCGCCGAGCTGTCCGACGCCGCGAACTCGGCAGTCGACACGTTCCCCAACCTGTCGCGCGACGAACTGCGCTTCGTGCTGGTCGAGGCCCTCGACCGCGTCGCCCCCGAGGTCGGCCCCGAGCTCTCGAAGTGGACCCTCGGCCAGCTGCGCGGCCGCGGCATCGACATCCGACTCAAGACGACGATGCCCTCGTGCATCGACGGCGACGTCGTGCTGAGCGACGGCGAGACCATCCCCGCGGGCACGATCGTCTGGACGGCCGGTGTCAAGCCGAACCCGGTCCTGGGCGACATGGGCCTGCCCCTCGGTCCGAAGGGGCACGTCAACGTCAGCGCGACGCTGCAGGTGCAGACCGAGGACGGCCAGAAGCTCGACGGCGTCTGGGCCCTCGGCGACGGCGCGCAGGTCCCCGACCTCCTGGCCGAGAAGCAGCCCGCGTACTACCCGCCGAACGCGCAGAACGCCGTGCGCCAGGCGGTCACCGTGGCCGACAACGTCATCGCCACCCTCTCGGGCGAGCCCGTCAAGGAGTACCGCCACGAGTCCCTCGGCACCGTGGCGAGCTACGGCATCGGCAAGGGCGCGGCCAGCATGTTCGGCCTGCAGCTCAAGAACGTGCCGGCCTGGATGGCCCACCGCGGCTACCACCTGTACGCGATGCCGACGCTCAACCGCAAGTTCCGCATCCTCTCCGGCTGGGTGACGAACTTCGTCGGCGGCCGCGACACGACTCCGCTGGTCGGCCTCGGCGACCCGCGCGCGGGCTTCCTCAAGGTGACCCCGAAGGTCGACGCGAATAAGTAGACGCGACCGACATCGAAGGAGGCGCGTCCCGGGTGACCGGGGCGCGCCTCCTTCGTCGTCGGTGCGGTCGGTTGCCCCGGGTCCGGCTCAGGCGGTGGTGAGGCGCCGTACGGCCTCGCGCACGATCTCGCGCTGCAGGGCGGGGTCGAGGACCACACCGGGGTGTGCCTCGCCGAGACCGGGAAGGTTCTGCCAGGCGCGGGCGAGCGACATGACGAGGGCGAAGATGTCGTCGCTGCTCCAGGACACCGTCACGGCCGGGTCGTCACGGAGGCGGTCGAGTTGAGACAGGGCCGCGTCCTGGACGGCGCGCAGGGTGGGGACGGAGGCCTCCCAGTCGTGCTCGCCCTCGAGTCGGGCCCAGGCGATCAGTCGGCTGTGGTCGGGGTGGGCCTGCATATGGTCGAAGACGGCGAGGGCGAACTCCTCGATGCTCACGGACGGGCGCGACGCCGCGTCGCCCATCGTCTCGAAGGTGCCGTTGAGGACGGTCGTGAAGAGCGAACGCTTGTCGCCGAAGTTCGCGTACAGGCGCTCCTTGCTGCAGCCGGCCTCGGCCGCGATGCGGTCCACGCGCGCCCCGGCCAGCCCGTGTCGCGAGAACTCGGCGGTCGCCGCCTCGAGGATGGCTCGACGGGTCTCGGCGGCATCGGTTCGCATCGGATCACCGTAGCCGACTTACGAACCAACCAACTAGTAGGTAGGGTGATTCGTCGTCCCCTCAGAGAAACAGGTACCGCAGTGACCACCGTCGCCCCCGCTCCCACCAAGACGCGCTCGTCGCGCCGCTGGTGGGTGCTCGTCATCGTCGCCCTCGCGCAACTCGTCGTCGTCCTCGACGGCACCATCGTCAACATCGCCCTGCCCGACGCCCAGGCCGACCTCGGCCTCAGCGACGAGAACCGCCAGTGGGTCGTCACGGCCTACGCGCTCGCGTTCGGCGCCCTGCTGCTGCTCGGCGGCCGCATCGCCGACTTCTGGGGGCGCAAGCGCACCTTCATCGTCGGCATGGTCGGCTTCGGGGCCGCCTCGGCGTTCGGCGGCCTCGTGCAGACCGGGGGCGAGCTCATCCTCGCCCGCGGCCTCCAGGGCGTCTTCGCCGCCCTGCTCGCCCCCGCGGCCCTCGCGGTGCTCACCACGACCTTCGCGTCCGGCCGTGACCGGAACACCGCCTTCGCGGTCTTCGGTGCCATCTCGGGCGCGGGTGCCGCCGTCGGACTCGTGCTCGGCGGAGTGCTGACCGAGTTCGTCAGCTGGCGCTGGTGCCTGCTCGTCAACGTGCCCATCGTGCTCGTCGCCATCGTCGCCGCCGCCTTCGTGGTGAGCGAGAGCCGGGCCGAGGGACGCAACCGTCTCGACGTCGTCGGGACGATCGTCGTCGCCGCCGGCCTCGCGAGCCTCGTCTACGGCTTCACCCGGGCCGAGGACGGCTGGGGGTCGGCCGTCGTCATCGGTTTCATCGCCCTGGGGGCCGGCCTGCTCGCCCTGTTCGTCGTCGTCGAGCGACGGAGCGACCACCCGCTTCTGCCGATGCGCGTGCTCGCCGACCGCGTCCGGGGCGGGGCCTTCCTGGTGCAGTTGATCGTCGGGAGCGTCATGATCGGCGCCCTGCTCTACCTGACCTTCCACCTGCAGATCGTGCTCGGCTTCGGTCCGCTCGAGGCGGGGCTCGCCAGCCTGCCGATGACGCTCGTCATCATGGTCTGCGCTCCCCTGCTGACCAAGCTGCTGCCGGTCGTGGGCCCTCGCCCGATGATGATCGTCGGTCCGCTGGTCGCCGGGGCGGGGCTGCTCTGGCTCGCCACGCAGATCACGGCCGACGGCTCGTACGCCGTGCAGGTGCTGCCGGCCCTGCTCGTCATGGGCGTCGGCCTCGCCGGGGTCTTCGTGCCGATGCAGAACCTGGCGCTCAGCCGGGTCGCGCCGCACGACGCCGGTGCCGCCAGCGCGACCTCGAACGCCATGATGCAGATCGGCGGATCGATCGGTCTCGCCGTGTTCACGAACCTCTACGCCGGGGCCGTCGCGTCCTCGACGTCGACGGTGGGCGGGCCGCTCGGTGCGCTGGTCGACGGCTACTCGGTGGCGTTCCTGGCCGCCGCGATCGCCATGCTGCTCGCGGCGCCGATCTCGTTCTTCCTCATCCGAGGCCGCAAGGAGGACCTGCTGCCCACCGAGGCGCCCGTGCACCTCGGCTGATCAGGCGGGCGTCGGGGCGGCGGCGGTGGTCCGGGGCAGACGGACCGCCGCCCCGGCCGCCACCGCCAGCAGGACGGCCGCCACGCCGAAGGCCGCCGGGTACGAGACCGTGTCGACCAGCAGCCCGGCGACGAGCGGCCCGGCGATCGCCCCGACGTCGGAGCACATCGAGAAGATCGCGACCGGACGACCGCCCCGGGCGCCCGCGGCGTCGCCCACCAGCGCCGCCGGCGCGGTGCCCATGAACGCCGTCGCCACGCCGTAGACGCAGAGCAGGGCGCCGAGGGTCCAGACGTCCGGGGCGAGCGACACCGCGAACAGGGTCACGGCGGCCACCGCGAACGCACCGATCACGGCCGATCGACGGCCGACCGTGTCGACGAAGCGCGCGGCCGGTGCCAGCGCGATGGTCTGGGCCACCGCCGACGCGGCGAAGAGCAGGCCCGTCCACGCCGTCGGTCCGCGCAGGACCTCGACCACGAGGACGGGGACGAGTGCGCTGCGCACTCCCAGCGACGACCAGCCCTGCGCGAAGTTGGCCACGCACGCGGTCCGGAACCGCACGTCGCGCAGCACGACCCCGAGGGGCACCGGAGGCGCGGTGACGGTCGTCGAGGAGTGCTGCGGTGCCCGGCGCAACAGCACGACGCCCACCAGGCCGGCCACGGCGAGCGTGCCCGCGTAGAAGAAGAACGGTGCCGTCAACGAGATGGTGGCGAGCAGTCCGCCGAGCGCCGGACCCGCCATGCCGCCGACGAGGAACCCGCCCTGGTAGAAGCCGACGGCCCGGGCTCGGAGCGACGGGTCGGTCGCACCGAGCAACAACGTCATCGCCGCGATGCTGAACATGGCCGAGCCGATGCCGCCCGCACCCCGGAGCAGCAGCAGCTGCGGGTAGGTCTGGGCGAGCCCGGCGAGCCCGCTCGACAGCGCCACGATGCCGATGCCCACCGAGAGCACGACCCGCTCGCCCATCAGGTCGATGAGTCGACCCACGAACGGGCTCGCCACGAGGCGCATGAGGGCGAAGGCCGAGAGGACGGCGCCCACCAGGGCGTGATCGACGCCGAAGCTGCGGGCGTAGACCGGCAGGACGGGGACGACCACGCCGAAGCCGACCATGACGAAGAAGGCGATCACGCCGAGGACGTAGACGTCGCGGGTGAGACGGGGGCGGTCGACGTCGGCGACGCGGGGGCGGAACGGGAGCACCGACACAGGCTACGGGGCGTGGAGTGTGACGTCGTGTGTCAGGGCGGACGACAGCACGAGCCCGGGTCGTGAGGATGGCCTCATGACTCGACGAATCCGGTTCAACGCCTTCGACATGAACTGCGTGGGGCACCAGTCCCCCGGTCTCTGGCGGCACCCCGACGACCGCTCGGCCGACTACACGAAGCTGAGCTACTGGACCTCCCTCGCGCGCCTCCTCGAGAAGGGCGTCTTCGACGGCCTCTTCATCGCCGACGTGCTGGGCACCTACGACGTCTACGGCGGCAACCACGACGCGGCCCTGCGCAACGGCACCCAGACCCCGGTCGGCGACCCGGTGCTGCTCGTCTCGGCCATGGCCGCCGCGACCGAGCACCTCGGCTTCGGCATCACGGCCGGCACCGCCTACGAGCACCCCTACCCGTTCGCACGGCGCATGTCCACGCTCGACCACCTGACCGAGGGGCGGGTCGGCTGGAACGTCGTCACCGGCTACCTGCCGAGCGCCGCCCGCAACATGGGTGCCGACGACCAGCTCGACCACGACACCCGCTACGACCAGGCGGACGAGTACCTCGAGGTCCTCTACAAGTTGTGGGAGGGGTCGTGGGAGGACGACGCCGTGGTGCGCGATCGCGAATCGGGCGTCTTCACGGACCCGACGAAGGTCCACGAGATCGGCCACGACGGCACCTACTACAAGGTTCCCGGCATCCACATCGCCGAGCCCAGCCCCCAACGCACGCCCGTGATCTACCAGGCCGGTGCCTCGCTGCGGGGCATCCGCTTCGCCGCCGGCAACGCCGAGTCGATCTTCGTGGCCGCCCCGACCAAGGAACGCTTGGCCGCGACCGTCGGGAAGATCCGGGACGCCCTCGAGGCCGCGGGTCGGGACCGCTACTCCGCGCGCATCTACACGTTGCTGACGATCATCACCGACGCCACCCCCGAGGCGGCCCGGGCCAAGCACGACGAGTACCGGCGCTACGCCTCCCACGAAGGGGCCCTGACGCTGATGTCGGGCTGGATGGGCGTCGACCTGTCGACCTACTCGCTCGACGACCCCGTGGGTGACGTCGAGAGCAACGCCATCCAGTCGGCACTCGCGAACTTCCAGGCGCAGGAGGGCGACACGGGCAAGGAGTGGACGATCCGCGACATCGCCGAGGCGGCGGGGATCGGCGGTCTCGGGCCCCGCATCGTCGGGTCCGGCGAGGAGATCGCGGACCAGTTGCAGGAATGGGTCGACGAGACCGACGTCGACGGGTTCAACCTCGCCTACGCGATCACGCCCGGCACGTTCGAGGACGTCGTCGAACACGTGATCCCCGTTCTCCAGGCCCGGGGTGTCTACCCCACCGAGTACGAGCCGGGCACCCTGCGGCAGAAGCTGTTCGGCCGCGGCGACCGGTTGCCGGACGAGCACCACGGAGCGCGGTACAAGGTCACCTCCGGGGTGTCGGCCCCCTGAGGGAGGCCTCCCGGGCGGAATCCGAGGATCGTTACAACGGCGTGTCGGCTGAGGCCGACACGCCGTCGTCACCTGGTCTTTCCTCTACTCGATTCGATAACGGGAGGGAAGTCTCGAGCCCCATGGGGGGTGGTCGGCGACATGACGCGGCGCGGTGGCCGCGGTTAGTGTGGACGCCGGTCGCCTCCAGAGGAGCGGCCGTTCGGACTGACGGTCGTTGCCGGTGATGGGGAGATGGTCTGCGTGGCGTGGGATTTCGTGGTGGACCGGTGGAGCCAGATCTGGTTCGCCTCGTGGCAGCACTTCTCCCTCGTGGTGCAGTGCCTCGTCCTGGCCGTGCTCATCTCGGTCGGCCTCGCCGCCCTCGTCCACCGCAGCCCGAGACTCTACGCGCTGGCGAACGGCGTCTCCGCCGTCGGGCTGACCCTCCCCTCGTTCGCGCTCGTCGGCCTCCTGATCCCCTTCGCGGGCTTCGGCGTCGCGCCGTCCGTCATCGTCGTGACGTTCTTCGCCGCCCTGCCGATCCTGCGCAACGCCGTCGTCGGACTCCACGAGGTCGACGGCTCCGTCGTCGAGTCCGCACGGGGCATCGGCATGGGCCGGCTCCGTACCCTCGCGACCGTGCAGATGCCCCTCGCGTGGCCGATCATCCTCACGGGCATCCGCGTGAGTGCGCAGATGGTCATGGGCATCGCCGCGGTGGCGGCCTACGCGCTGGGGCCCGGCCTCGGCGGCTTCATCTTCTCGGGCCTGTCCCGACTCGGCGGGGCGAACGCGCTCGCCTCCGTGGTCACGGGCGTGGTGGGCGTCGTCCTGCTCGCCCTCGTCCTCGACCTCCTCCTCGTCGGCCTCGGCCGCCTGACCGTCTCGAGAGGCATCCGTGTCCAGAACTGACCCCACCCGCACCTCCTCGTCCCCCTCGGACGAGGTCTCGGGCCGCAGCATCACCCTCGACCAGGTCACGAAGCGGTACCCCGGCCAGGCGAAGCCGGCCGTGGACGGCATCACGCTCGAGATCCCCGCCGGGAAGATCGTCATGCTCGTCGGGCCCTCGGGCTGCGGCAAGACCACGACGTTGAAGATGATCAACCGGCTGATCGAGCCCTCCGAGGGGCGCATCGTCCTGGGCGACGACGACGTCACCTCGATCGACGGCGACGAGCTGCGCCGTCGCATCGGCTACGTGATCCAGGCCGGTGGACTGTTCCCGCACATGAGCGTCGCGGCGAACATCGCGATCGTGCCGAAGATGCTCGGCTGGTCGAAGGAGCGCATCGCGGCCCGCGTCGACGAGCTGCTCGAACTCGTGTCGCTCGATCCGGCCACGTACCGCGACCGGTACCCGCGCGAGCTCTCCGGCGGTCAGCAGCAGCGCGTCGGCGTCGCCCGGGCACTGGCCGCGGATCCGCCCGTGCTGCTGATGGACGAGCCCTTCGGCGCCGTGGACCCGATCACCCGTCAGCGCCTGCAGGACGAGCTGATCAACATCCAGCACGAGCTGCAGAAGACCATCGTCATCGTCACCCACGACTTCGACGAGGCCGTGAAGCTCGGCGACTGGATCGTCATCTTCTCCGAGGGCGCGCGGATCGTGCAGTACGACACCCCCGAGCGCATCCTCGCGGAGCCGGCGAACGAGTTCGTCGAAAACTTCATCGGGTCGGGGGCCGGCCTCAAGCAGCTGACGTTGACGCGCGTCCGCGACGTCGACCTCGCCGAGGCGGTCGTCGCCCGCTCGGGCGAGTCCGCCGCCGACGTCCTCGCCCGGGTCGAGGCGGCCGGCCACGGCCACGCGGTCGTCGTCGACGATCGGGAGCGACCGGTCTCGTGGCCCTCGCGCCGGCAGCTCGGCCGTCTCGGCGTGCTGGGCTCGACACCCGACGCCGACCTGCCCGTCATCGGCAGCGGCGCCACGCTGAACGACGCGCTCGACACCATGCTGGTCTCGAGTGCGGGTGCCGCGCTCGTCACGGGCCGGCGCGACGCCTTCATCGGCGTCATCACGGTCGAGGTCGTGATGGAGGCCATCACCCGGGCACGCGCGTCGGCCGCCGAGGCCCAGCACGACGCGCCGGTGGGCACCAACACGGGCTCGTTCGACGTGGTGCCGGGGGCCCCCGCGGACGACGAGGACGCGGCGTGACCGCCGCGGTCGCCCCGGCCTCGGTCGACGGGCGCTCGTCCGGTCGGGGTACGCCCCGCCCGGCGTGGCTCGGACTGCTCGTGCAACCCGTGGCCGTGCTCGCCGTGTTCGCGGCGTTCGTCGTCTGGCTGACCACGGCCGACCTGACGACGGCCGAACGCACCACCCTCAACCCCTCCGACCTGCTGGCCTACACGGGCGAGCACCTCGCCCTGACGTTCGTGTCGGCGGCGATCGTGCTCGTACTCGCCATCCCCCTCGGGGTGCTGCTCACCCGGCGCCCGTTCGTCCGCATCAGCGGCCCCGTGCTGGTCGTCGCGAACTTCGGGCAGGCCGCACCGGCCATCGGTCTGATCGTGCTGCTCGCGTTCTGGCTCGGCTTCACCTTCTGGGCGGCCGTCGTCGCGCTCGTGCTGTACGCGGTGCTGCCGGTGCTGCGCAACACCATGATCGGCCTGCAGAGCGTCGACGCCCGCCTCGTCGAAGCCGGTCGAGGCATGGGCATGAGCGCGTCGTCGGTCCTGCTCAAGGTCGAGCTTCCGCTGGCCGTCCCGGTGATGCTCTCGGGCATCCGCACGGCCCTCGTGCTGCTCGTCGGGTCGGCTGCCCTCGCCACGTTCATCGGTGCCGGCGGGCTGGGCCTGTTGATCACCACCGGGGTGAACCTCTTCCTGCCGCGGGTCCTGGTCTCCGGGGCACTGCTCATCGCCCTCCTCGCCCTCATGATCGACTGGCTGGGTCGCGTCGTCGAGTACGTCGCCCGTCCGAAGGGACTCCGCGCATGACCACCTCCCGCCTCCCCCGCCGGCTGCGCCGCGCCTCCTCGTCCCTCGCCGTCGTCGCCGCGGCGACGTTCGCGCTGACCGGGTGCGGCCTGCAGCCGGCCACGGCGTTCGTGCCCGCGGTGGCGCCCGGCTCGATCCGCGTCATCGAGGGGCTGCCCGACGACGCGGCCATCACCGTGACGGCGAAGAACTTCACCGAGCAGCTCATCCTCGGCAAGATCGCGGTGCTCGCCGCCCAGGCAGCGGGCTTCGAGGTGACCGACATGACGAACGTGCCGGGGTCGGTGGCGGTACGACAGCTGATGCTCGACGGCACGGCCGACATGACTTACGAGTACACCGGGACCGCCTGGCTGACCTACCTCGCCGAGGCCGAGGGCATCCCCGACCAGCAGGAGCAGTACGAGGCCGTCCGCGACGCGGACGCCGACAACGGACTGACCTGGCTCGAGCCGGCGCCGCTCAACAACACCTACGCCATGGCCGTCCGGGCGGAGGCCGTGCCCGAGCTGGGCGACATCACGTCGCTCTCGCAGATCGCCGACCTGCCCGTCGACCAGCGCACCTTCTGCGTCGAGGCCGAGTTCAACTCGCGGGCCGACGGCTTCGCCCCCATGCTCGCCGCCTACGGGCTCGAACTCGGGGCCGCGGACGGCGTGCCGACGAGCAACGTCAGCATCCTCGACACGGGCACGGTGTACACCGCGACCGACCGGGGCAGCTGCAACTTCGGCGAGGTGTTCACGACCGACGGTCGGATCGACTCTCTCGACCTCGACGTGCTCGAGGACGACCGCGGGTTCTTCCCCGCCTACAACGCGGCACCGGTGCTCTCGACGGCCACGCTCGAGGAGTACCCGCAGCTGGCCGAGGTGTACGACGAGATCTCGCCCGCCCTCACCGACACCGAGATGCGCCGCCTCAACCTGGCGGTCGACGTCGAGGGCGAGGAGCCGGCCGACGTGGCCTTCGACTGGATGGTCGAGCAGGGATTCGTCACCCGTCCGTGACACGCGGACGAGGGTGATTGTGACGGGTGATGCGCCCCTCGACCGATCGGTCGGGGGGCGTTCTCCGTCTGTACCCCATCGGTGTCCGCCAGGAGGGGGACGGGGCGAGATGAACGACACCTGTCGGGATGGTGAACGCCGTCCACGTGAGCGTGTCGGGCATCCATCCGTGAGCGATTACCGGCATCTGACCAGGCATTTCACCGAGACCGCGGTGGTCTCCACGTCCTGCCCGCGGAGGGACACGCCGCGCCGGCGCGTTTCACGGCTCCTTGTCACCCCCGCACGGGTGACACGACGGGGGTCGAGAGTCACCCGTTCGGGTGTCGGCAACAGGGGGGACACGACCGCCCCCGAACGGGGGGTCTTGATAGGCTCTTGTGTCGGGTGCCCCCCGAACTAGAGTCACAGCATCCTCCTGGTCGACCCGAAATCACCAGGAACCGAGAAACCCGACCCTCTCACCGGGAGCATCTGCTCCCGCATCACCGCACCGACCCGAATCGTGCGTCGAGCAGACCCGCTGCCCGACGCGCCCGTCGCCGCCCCGCCGGACGTCCCGCACCCTCGTGACGCCCGTGCTCCGGCGCGACGCCTGGGCGGTCGATCGAACCCGAACCTCGATCGACCGCCCGCCACCGCCCCGTCGCCACCACCGACGTGGGCGTGCCGTCCCCTACCCGAACCCGAGACCCGATGTCCAGCACGCAGAGCGAACTCCGCTCAGTCCTGGTCGGACCGTCGTCACCCCGACGGATCGACCCCCCGTTCGACCTGCCCGAGTCGGAGGCGCCCCTCGCCTCCCCGGCCGCGACCCACGACGCCGAGTCCGGCGCGGCCTGGGCCCGCCGCTACCGGCGCCGTCTCCGCCTCGTCGACACCGTCGTCCTGACCCTGAGCATCGTCGGTGCCGTCGCGGTCGATGCCGCGCGCGCCATCGCCGCCGGTCGGGGCTCGGACGCGGCCACCCTCGTCGAGTCGGTCGGCTCGCCCGGGTTGCCCGTCGTCGTGGGACTGGTCTGGACCCTGTGCCTGACGCTGCACCGCACCCGTGACCTCGCGGTCGTGGGCAGCGGCGTCGTCGAGTACAAGCGCCTGCTCACGGCCAGCGTCTGGGCCTTCGCCGTCGTGGCGATCGGGTTCGCCTCGGTCGGGCACATCGGCGGCGAGGGGTACTTCCTGGTGGCGCTGCCCGTCGGCGGGGCCGGCCTGGTCGTCGGCCGGTGGACGATGCGGCGCTGGCTCGAGCGCCAGCGTGCGAAGGGCCACTACCTCTCGAGGGCGGTCATCGTGGGATCGCGCGACGACATCGCCGACGTCGTCCGTCGCATCGACAAGACGAGCGGTGCTGTGTACGACGTCGTCGGGGCCGCCGTCCCGGACGCCGACCCGCAAGGCATCGTCGTCGGAAGCCGTGTCGTCCCGGTGGTGGCCGACCTCGACGGCGTCCCCCGTGCGGTCTGGCGTCTCGGCGCCGAGAGCGTCATCGTCGCCGGCGAACCCGGCCGTGGCCGTGAGTACCTCCGCGACCTCGGATGGTCGCTCGAAGGACGCGCGACGGAGCTCGTCATCGCCTCGCGACTGACGAACGTCGCCGGGCCGCGCATCCACTACCGTCCGGTCGAGGGTCTTCCCCTGATGCACGTCGAGCTGCCTCAGTTCGACGGCCCGAGGCACGCCCTCAAACGTCTGTCCGACCTGGTGCTGGCGTCCGCCGCCCTCGTCGTCCTCGCGCCGGTGTTCGCGGTGGTCGCCCTCGCGGTGCGGCTCGACGGTCCCGGCCCGGTGCTGTTCCGTCAGCGACGGGTCGGCCGGGACGGGCGCACCTTCGAGATGCTGAAGTTCCGTTCGATGGTCGTCGACGCCGAGAGCCGCCTGGCCGACCTGACGCAGGCCGACGAGGGCGCCGGCCTCCTCTTCAAGATGAAGTCCGACCCCCGGGTCACCCGCGTCGGCGGTGTCCTCCGCCGCTGGTCGCTCGACGAGCTGCCCCAGCTGTTGAACATCGTCCGGGGCGACATGAGCGTCGTCGGGCCCCGGCCGCCCCTCCCGCGCGAGGTCGAGGGATACGAGGACCACGTCCACCGACGTCTCTACATCAAGCCCGGTCTCACCGGCATGTGGCAGGTGAACGGGCGCAGCGACCTCAGCTGGGAGGAGAGCGTCCGCCTCGACCTCTACTACGTCGAGAACTGGTCGCTGACGGTCGACTTCGTCATCATGTGGCGGACCGTGCGCGTGCTCTTCGAACACCGGGGAGCGTATTGAGCCCCTCCAGCAGCATCCGAGACCACCACGGGCCGTTCACGGGCCCGGACCACGCTCACGACGACAGGGGAGAAAGCATGTCCGTCGACATCAGGCACTACCGGGACCGCGAGTCCGCACCGGCGGCGACCGCCGCACCGGCCACGCGGGAGGACGCCCGCCCGGGCGTCGACCTGCCCGAGCTCCCCCGCCGCCGGAGGGGATCGCGTCGCAGCCGCGTGCTGCTCGTGCACTCGTCCGACGAGATGTACGGCTCGGATCGGATCGTCCTCGAGGTGGTCGGCGAGCTCGCCGCCCGCGACGACCTCGACGTCACGGTCTGGCTGCCCTCCGACGTCGCGGTCGGGCCCCTGGGCCCGAGGCTGCGCGAGCTCGGGGCGCGCGTCGAGCGGACGCCCCTGCCGATCCTTCGCCGGACCCGGCTCGGGCCGCTCGGACTCGTCCGTCTGGCCCGCGACGCGGCTCGCACGGCGCTCCGCTTGTCGGGACGCCACTTCGACCTCGTCTACTGCGCGACGAGCGCCTGTCTCGTCGTGGCTCCCGTCGCCCGGGCCATGGGTGTCCGCCGCGTCGTGGGACACCTGCAGGAGCCCTGGAGCGACGGTGACCGACGTGGCCTCCGTCCCCTGGCCCGCGCCTGCACCTCGCTGGTCGCCGTGTCGCGTTCGGTGCTCGACTCGTCCGGCCTCTCGGAGGACTCGCGCGCCGTCGTGGTCCACAACGGCGTCTCGGACCGGTCGATCGACGCGATCGAGCGCACCGAGGGTCGTGTGCCCCAGTACGTGGTGGCGAGCCGATGGAACGGTCACAAGGGCCACGCGACGCTTCTCACCGCCTGGAACGCGGCGGGTTGCCCCGGCCAGCTCGTCGTCCTGGGCGGTCCCCCGGCCGTCGGCTCCTCCGTGGACGTGCCCGCTCTGGTCGCCGCGATCGTCTCGCGGCCCGAGACGGTCACCGTCGTGGGAGAGGTCGACGACGCGTCGCCCTACCTGCGCGACGCCGACGCGGTCATCCTGCCGACCGACACCCTCGAGGGGTTCGGACTCGTGACGCTCGAGGCGTTCAGCCAGGGGCGTCCCGTCATCGCCAGCCGCTCCGGCGGTCCCGAGGAGGTCGTCGACGAGGGCCGCACGGGCTGGCTCTTCGACCGTCGCGACGTCGACGGCCTGACGTCGATCCTCGCGTCGATGGACGTCGTCACCCTGGCCGTCGCCGGGCGCCACGCTCGCGAGGCCTACCTGCAGCGATTCACGCCGGAACGCATGCGCCGCCGCATCGGTGCCGTCGTCACGCGCGAACTGCACACGGCCGACGTCGATTCGCTGGCGGTGGCCTCGTGAGCGACACCACCGCGACCGCGACCGCCGAGGCGACCGCGACCGCCGAGGCGGCCTCGGCCCGACCGGCCGTGCCCCGTGCCGTGCGACCCGCCCTCGCCGCCCTCGCGTCGGCCCAGAAGCCGTCGACGGGTGCGCCCGCGTACTCCCGCTTCGTCAACCGCCGCCTCGGTCGCTGGGCAGCCGCGGTGGCCTACACGCTGGGTGCGACGCCGAACCAGGTCACCGCACTGAGTGCCGCGTGCACCTTCGCGGGCATCGCCGTCCTCGCCCTCGCGCCGTCCGGCATCGGCACGGCCCTGGCCGTCGTCCTGCTCCTCGTCGTGGGATACGCGCTCGACTCGGCGGACGGGCAGGTCGCCCGCCTCCGCGGTGGCGGCAGCCCCGCGGGTGAATGGCTCGACCACGTCATCGACGCGACCAAGATCGCGGTGCTGCACCTGGCCGTCTTCGCGTCGTGGCTGCGTGAACCGGACGGTCGCGAGGCCCTGCTGGCCGCGCCGCTCGTCTACCAGGTCGTGGCGACGGTGGCCTTCTTCGCCATCGTCCTGACCGACCAGCTCCGCCGCGCGGAGGCGGTCCGGACGGGCGTCGCCGCGCCCGTGGGACGACGTACGGGACTGCTCTACTCCCTGGCCGTCGTCCCGACGGACTACGGCCTGATGTGCCTCGCGTTCGTCCTGTTGGCCTGGCCGCCCGCGTTCACCGTGGTCTACCTCGCCCTCCTCGTCGCCAACGCCGGCTACCTCGTCCTCGCCTTGCCGAAGTGGTTCCGCGAACTGAAGTCCGTGACGCCCCCGTCGATCGGGTCGAGGCCGTGAGTCGCGAGGGCGCCCCGGCCCGACGTGCCCTCGTCGGCGGCCTCGGTCGGGCCGTGTCACGCCATGCCGCACTCGTCGGCGTGGCGGCCCTGCTCGGGGTGGCCGCCGGCGTCGGCGCGTCGCAGCTCGCCCCGGTGGGATGGCGCGCCGAGGCGACCCTCCTCGTCCGCGTCGAGTCGCCGGAATCGGGCCTGGCGGCCCGCGGGCAGTTCGCGCAGCAGCGTGTGTCGTCCTACGCCGAGCTGGGTACGAGCCCCGAGGTCCTCGGGCCGGTCGCGGCCGACCTCGGCGTCCCCGTCGACGAACTCGCCGAACGGGTCTCGGTGGTCAACCCGGGCGGCACCGCCGTCCTCCGAGTGCAGACGACGGCCGGCACGGCCGACGGAGCGGCCTCGCTGGCCGACGACGTCGCCGAGAGCCTTTCGGCTGTCGTGGACCGCGTCGAGTCGCAGGCCGGGTCGGGCGGTCAGACCGTCGCACTCGACCTGACCTCCCCCGCGGCCGTGCCGACGACGCCCGACGAACCCGGCCTCGCGCTCACGGTCCTCTCGGGACTCCTGGCCGGCCTGGCCGTCGGTCTCGCCGGCGCGCTCGTCCTGTCCCGTGCCCGACCGACGGTCGACACGGTCGACGACGTCCGCCGGATCACGGGGCTCCCGGTCGTGGGACAGCTCCCCGGGGCTCTCCGACACGGCGACGATCCGGTCACCGGGGTCTCCTCCGCCCGGACCCGCACGGCCCTGCGCGAGGTCGTCCAGAACACGCGGGCACTGCGCGGCGGCGCGCTGCCCGCCACGCTCCTGCTGGCACGCACGGATTCGGTCCGCGAGGCGGTCGGCGTCGACGGCGGCCTCGCGCGCGCCGTCGTCGAACTCGGTGCCACCTGCGCCCTGGTCCAGTCCGACTTCGACACCCGGACCCTCTCGCGCCCGTCGACGGTGCCCGTCGGCGCCGTGCCCGAGGAGGTCGAGGCCGATCGGCACGGGTACGACCGCGTGCCGGTGCCCGACGGGGTCGTGGCGTCGTCCCGCCACCTGGTCCGCTCCGGGACCCACGCGTTCTTTGCCGCCCTCCGGGAGGACTACGACGTCTCCGTCGTCCAGGCCTCGAGCGACTCCCACCCGCTCGCGTTGCGCAGCGTGACCGACGAGGTCGACGGCGTGCTGCTCGTCGTCCGCTCCGGGGTCACGACCGTGGAGTCCCTCCGGAGCCTGAGCGCCGAGCTGCTCAGCCTGGACGTCCGGCCCGTGGGCGTCGTGCTGACCGGCGTGCCCCCGTGGCGCCGGGTCCTGGTGCGTGCCACCTGGCTCGACGACGACGTCCGTCACCCCGTCGAGGAACCCGCTCCCTCGTTCAGCATCGCCGACCTGGTCGACCACGCCGGCGGGTCCCGTCCGCTCCAGGACCTCCCCCGCCTCCGACGTCGGCCCGGTGCCCTGTCGTGACCACACCCGAGCACCACCTTGACGAGAGGACCACACCCGTGGACGTCATCCCCACCCCCGCCACCGGCCTCGCCCTCGACCCCGTCGAGGTCGGGAACGGACGAGGAGGCGCGGGCCGGGTCGGCTACGCGGCCGGCGCCTTCGACCTGTTCCACATCGGCCACCTGAACCTGCTGCGGCACGCGTCCGCGCAGTGCGACCACCTCATCGCCGGGGTCGTGTCCGACGAGATGCTGCAGGTGACGAAGGGGATCTCGCCCGTCGTCCCCCTCGCCGAACGACTCGAGATCGTGCGTCACATCGACGTCGTGGACGGCGTCCACGCCGAGACCGTGCCCGACAAGATGGACGTCTGGCGTGAGCTGCGCTTCGACGTGTTCTTCAAGGGCGACGACTGGCGGGGCACCGAGAAGGGCCTCCGACTCGAACGTGAGTTCGGCGCGGTCGGGGTCGAGGTCGTGTACTTCCCGTACACGATGAGCACGTCCAGCACGGTCCTCCGCCGGGCGCTCCGGGCCCTCTCCGGTGCACCGGGCCACGGCGCCGAACCGGTCACCGTCGGCGACTCCGTCCGGCTCCAGGGCTGACCGGTCCTCCCCAGCCGGGCATCGACCGTCGTCGACGGGTGCGGCTGGGGAGAACCCCCCGAGCGTGGTGGCGGCCCGAGATGCTCGACCCATGACACTCACCTCGGTCCTCGCCACCACCCTCGACCGCCCTCCCGCCGACGCGATCGGGTCCCGCGACGCGTCCGACCCGGCAGGGGTCGCCGATCCGCACGCGCCCGTCCGCGACGTCCGCGACCTCGTCCGGCACGTCGAGGCCATCGTCCCCGTGGCGGTGCGTCGTCAGCTCTGGACGCTGTTCTTCGACGACGACGACGTCCCCCTGCCCCTCATGGTGCCGCTCGAGGGCATCCCCGAGGTGCCCGACACCTCCGCCCTGGACCACTACGGTGATGCCCTGTCAGCCGTCGCCACGGAGTTCGGCGCCGCGACCGTGGCGTTCGTCCTCGAGAGGGTCGGGGCCGCGACGTCCCGTCCCTCGGACCGTCAATGGGCCGAAGGGCTCCAGGCACTCGGCCGAGGACGACTGTTCGAGGTCCGACCGGTGTTGCTGTGCGGCGACGACGGCGTGTCGGTGCTGGACCCGACCAGCGGGACCGAGGCCCGGGGCGGCGTCCCTCAGGCGTCCTCGAGCCCCGTCCGCCTGGTCGACATCGTCCGCCTGCCCTGACCCTGCTCGCGGTCGACGAGTCGCCACCAGGCGGTCTCGGCGAGTTCAGGGGACGTGTAGACGCCCAGCCGGGCCGGCTCGGCGTCGGTCGGACTCCACCGGCTCAGCCGGTACCCGCCGCCGAAGCGCTCGACGACCGCCTCGGGTGCCGCCTCGGGGTCGGCGCGCACGGTCCACCGATCGGGGACGTTCTCGTCGAGCATCGGTCGATCGTACCCGGGTCAGGCGCGCTGGCCCAGACGACCGCGGAGCACGTCGATGCGTTTCTGAATCTGCTCGGTGCTGGCCTGGGCGACCGACGGGCCCCCGCTGATGCGCCTGAGGTCGGCGTGGATCAGCCCGTGCGGCTCGTTCGAGTGACGCGACCAGATCGACACCAGCCGGCTGAGCTCCTGCCGCTGCTCTTTGATGGTCTGGTAGAGCGGCCGGGCCTCGTCGACCGGAGTCGTCGTGGGCAACCCCGTCTTCGGAGCCCGTCGGGCCTGGGTGGCCTGGCGCTGTCGCAGCAGGTCGCGCACCTGATCGGGCTCGAGCAGACCGGGGATGCCGATGAAGTCGAGTTCTTCGAGGCTGCCGATCTCGCCTCCGGTACCGAACTCACCTCCGTCGTAGAGCACCCGGTCGAACGAGGCCTGCGAGTCGAGGGCCTCGAACGGCTGCTGCTCGAGCAGGCTCGACGCTTTCTCGTCACGGTTGGCTGCGGCCATCATGTCTTCTTCGGGCGCGAACAACCCGTCGTCGGCGTCGGTGGGCCGGTCGAGCGCGTGGTCGCGTTGCAGCTCGAGCTGGTTGGCCAGGGCCATCAGGCTGGGCACGCTCGGCAGGAAGATCGACGCGGTCTCACCCCGCCGCCGGGCACGGACGAAACGACCGACGACCTGGGCGAAGAAGAGCGGCGTCGAGGCCGAGGTGGCGTACACGCCGACGGCGAGGCGGGGGACGTCGACGCCCTCGGACACCATGCGGACGGCGACCATCCAGCGGCTGTCACCGTCGGAGAAGGCCTGGATGCGGTCGGAGGCGGCCTTCTCGTCGCTCAGGACGACGGTCGGGCGCTCGCCCGTGATCTTCTGCAGCACGGCCGCGTACTGCCGAGCCGCGGTGTGGTCGGTGGCGATGACGAGACCGCCGGCGTCGGGAACGCCCCGGCGCACCTCGGTGAGACGCTTGTCGGCCGCCGAGAGGACGGCCGGTATCCAGTCGCCCTGGGGCGACAGTGCCGTGCGCCAGGCCTGAGCCGTGATGTCCTTCGTCACGGCCTCGCCGAGGGACGCGCTCATCTCGTCGCCCATCCGGGTGCGCCAGCGCATCTGCCCGGCATACGCCATGAAGAGGACGGGGCGCACGACGCCGTCGGCGAGGGCGCGACCGTAGCCGTAGGAGTAGTCGGCCCTCGAGGTGCGGATGCCGTGCTCGTCGGGGGCGTACTGCACGAACGGGATCGGCGCCGTGTCGGACCGGAACGGGGTGCCCGTCAACGAGAGGCGGCGGGTCGCGCCGGTGTAGGCCTCGCGGATGCCGTCGCCCCAGCTCAGCGCGTCACCGCCGTGGTGCACCTCGTCGAGGATCACCAGGGTGCGACCGGCAGTCGTGATGGCCTTGTGCACTTCGGGTTTCATGCCGACCTGGGCGTAGGTGACGGCGATGCCGTGGTAGTGCCGCCCGAAGGTGCCGTCGGCGTTCTTGAACATGGGGTCGAGGCGGAGGTTGACCCGGTCGGCGGCGTCCGCCCACTGGCGTTTGAGGTGCTCGGTGGGGGCGACGACGACGACGCGGTCGACCTCGCCTCGGGACAGGAGCTCGGTGGCGAGGCGGAGTGCGAAGGTCGTCTTGCCGGCACCCGGAGTGGCCGCCGCGAGGAAGTCCCTCGGCATCGTCGAGAAGTAGAGCTCGAGGGCGTCGGCCTGCCAGGCGCGCAACTTGCTGGCAGTGCCCCAGGCGGCCCGCTCGGGGAACGCGGGCGAGAGGTGTTCAGCAGCCGAGTTGCCTGCCGAGACGCCGACGTCGAGCGGGTCGGACGACGTGCCGTCGAGGTGCTGCTCACCCCCGGCGGGGTCGGATGCGTTGGCGGTGCTCACTCGAACCGAGTTTACCCTCGACCGGCGTCGTCCACGGACGCGGCGCCCGCGTCCCGACCGGACGCGCCGGGCCGACGTCGCGAGGCGCCGAGCAGCGAGGCTGGCGTCAGCATGGCCGACCCGAACTTGGCCCGGAGGGCGTCCATGGTCGATTCCGCCTCGCGCCAGTCGGCGTCGTCGTCCCACAGGCCGAGCGAGTCGCCGCCCGTCCCCTCGCTGAGCTGTTCGACGCGCACGCCGACGAGCCGGATGCGTTCGTGCTGCTTGCCCGTGGCCTCGTACAACGAGACGACCTCGTCGTAGATGCGGCGACCGAGGTCGGTCGGATCGGCGAGCGTGCGTGATCGCGTGATGGTCACGAAGTCGGTCGTCCTCAGCTTGAGCACGACCGTGCGACCACTGACACCGGCGGCCCGCAGGCGCGTGCCGACCTTGTCGCTCAGGCGGAGGAGTTCGCGCCGGACGACGACCGGGTCGACGACGTCGGTGCCGAAGGTGTTCTCGTTGCCGACGCTCTTCTCGGCCGTCTCGGTGTGGACGCTGCGCGGGTCGCGGCCCCACGCCAGGTCGTGCAGCTTCGCCCCGGCAGCCGGCCCGACCGCATGGACGAGCATGTCGAGGGGGGCGGCGGCGACGTCACCGACCGTTCGCAGGCCGCGGTCGAGCAGCACCTGCTCGGTCTTGCCGCCCACGCCCCAGAGGGCGCTGATCGGCCGAGGATGCAGGAAGGCCAGGGTGTGGCGGTGCGGCACGAGCAGGAGCCCGTCGGGCTTGGCGACGCTCGAGGCGAGCTTGGCGACGAACTTGGTGGACGCGGCACCGATGCTGCAGTGCAGGCCGGTCTCGGCGTGCACCCGTCGACGCAGCGCCGTCGCGATCTCGAACGGGGAGCCCATGAGGCGGATCGATCCGCTGACGTCGAGGAACGCCTCGTCGATGCCGAGGCGCTCGACCAGCGGCGTGACGTCGTCGAACATCGACATGACGCGCGAGGACCAGTGCTGGTACTTCTCGAAGTGCGGTTCGAGGACGATCGCCTGCGGGCAGCGACGCAACGCGATCGCCATGGGCATCGCCGAGTTGACCCCGTACTTGCGTGCCTCGTAGGTGGCGGCCGTGACGACCGATCGGTCGGAGCGGTGCCCGATGACCACGGGTCGGCCCCGCAACTCGGGGTGGTCGAGCAGTTCGACGGAGGCGAAGAAGGCGTCCATGTCGACGTGGAAGATCGGCGCGGTCGCATCGTCGGTCGGCACCGTGGTGACGAGCCGCCCGCTGCCGTCTTGTTTGCTCACCGGAGCATCCTCACACGCGCCACCGACATCGGCGTCGCCCGGGACTCGGCGCCCTGGGTCGCCCTGGAGAACGACCCCGTCAGGACCCCGGTCCGAGCAGCGCGGCGGCGATCATGGCGTGCGCCGAGTCGGTGCTCGACGGGTGGAAGCGACCGGCGAGGACGTCGCGCTGCAGGCGTCCGAGTTCGGAGGACGACCGGTACGACGAGCCCCCGGCGACGGTGACCGCCTGCTCGACCACCGCGCGGGCCGTCTCGGTGGCGCGCGTCTTGAGCCCGACCACGAGCCTCGGCCAGTCGGCTCCGTGGTCGACGAGCGCGTCGACGTCCCGGGCGACCTGGTCCACCTGGGGTTCGAGCCCGTCGATCGCCAGTCCCGCGTCGGCGACGCGCCACCGGACGACCGGGTCGAGTGCCCGGGCCGCTCCCCCGGCGCGCCGCGAGGTCGTCCCGAGTGCGGACTCGACGGCGAGCTCGAGGGCCCGGCGGGCGATGCCCCGGTACACGGCGGCGACGGTCGTCTCGAACACGGCGAAGACGGCGAAGAGGAACGGGTCGGCGCTCGGGCCCACGGGCAGTCGACGGACAATGCGCGTGGCGGGCACCTCGACCCCGGTGAGTCGGGTCGTGTGGCTCTGTGTCGCGCGCATGCCGATCGTGTCCCAGTCCTCGAGCGAGGCGTGGCCCGGCTGGTCGCGGTGCACGAACCCGTGGACGAGGGTCGGCGAGTCCGGGTCGGAGTCGTCCCGTCCGAAGACGCCGAGGCGCGTCCAGACCGGCGAGAGCGAGGTGGAGACCTTCGTGCCGGTGAACCGGTAGCCGCCGTCGCCCGTGGGGTCGGCCGAGGTCGTCGAGTCGGACAGGACGAGGTCGTTGCCGGGCTCGCTCACCCCGAAGGCGAAGACCTCGTCGTGCGCGGCGTCCTCGAGGACGAGGTCGAGCGAGTCGTCGCCCCGGGCCTGCAGCACGGCCGCGCACCCGGTCCAGACCAGGTGCATGTTGACCGCCAGCGCGGTCGCCGGGGCCGCGGTCGCGAGGCGCGACTGCAGGGACGCGACCTGCTCGAGTCCGAGACCCGCGCCTCCTCGGTCGGTCGGGACGAAGGCCCGCAGGTAGCCGCGCTCGCGCAGCTCGGCCAGGTCGTCGTGGGGGAACGTGTTCTCGTGGTCGTGGCGCGCTGCCCTCCCCCGGAAGCGTTCGAGCAGCCCGTCGGGCAGCAGCTCGTCGGGCGACCAGGAGGCGCGGGTCGGGTCGGACGCGGAGGCGGGCTTCGGTGCGGGCACGCGTCGAGAGTAGTTTGGTCGCATGAGTCAGCAACACCCGTGGTCCCGTTACGTCGCCCTCGGCGACTCGTTCACCGAGGGGATCGGCGACCCCGAGGAGCGCTCCCCCGGGGGCCACCGGGGGTGGGCCGACCGCGTCGCCGAGGTGCTCGGCTCCTCGACCGAGGACTTCGCCTACGCGAACCTCGCCGTCCGGGGACGGCTTCTGAAGCAGATCGACGACGAGCAGTCCGAGGCCGCTCTCGCCCTGCGACCCGACCTCATCTCGGTCTCGGCCGGGGGCAACGACATCATCCGCCCCGGCACCGACCCGGACGAGGTCGCCGCGCGCTTCGAGGGGCTGGTCGAACGGCTGCGGTCCGACGGCGCCACGGTCGTGGTCTTCACCGGGCCCGACATCGGCCTCACCCCCGTCCTCGGTCGCCTCCGCGGCAAGGTGGCGATCTACAACGAGCACGTCCACGCCATCGCGCTGCGGCACGACGCCGTGGTGGCGGACATGTGGGCGTTGCGGCAGCTCGTCGACCCACGGATGTGGGCACCCGACCGGCTGCACTTCAGCCCTCTCGGCCACCACACGATCGCACGGATGGTCCTGCAGGCCCTCGCGGTCGAGAACGACCTCGCCCCTTACTCGCCCGAGCCGCTCGAGCGTCGACCGTGGCGCAGCGCCCGGGCCGACGACATGGGCTGGGCCCGCGAGTACCTCGTGCCCTGGGTCGTGCGCCGCATCCGGCACCAGTCGTCGGGCGACTTCGTCCAGGCCAAACGGCCGGACGCCGTCACGATGGTCTACCGCGACGACGTCTGATCGGTCGGCGTCCGAGCGGTCGCAGTCCGAGCGGTCGCGTCAGAGCACCTCGTCGGGGTGCGTCAGCCGCCACCACGCCCCGGGCTCCCCGATGGTCGAGTCGAGCTCGAGGGGCACGACGTGCCGTTCTCCGTCGACGGTGAAGGTGACGTCACCGACGCGGGTGCCGGCCGGGGCCGCCCCCACGTCGTCGGTCTCGACCGAGGCCTCGACGGTCTCGTCGCCCCAGACGAGCACGCTGGCGTCCTCCGCGGCGACCGCGCGGGCGGCGTCGCCCCAGGGCAGGTCGTAGTCGGCGAAGGCGTCGCCGCGGGTGGTCAGCGTGACGGTCCGGAAGCGGTCGGCGACGCTGGCGAGCAGTGCCTGGACGTCACGGTCCAGCTGGTCGTGGTCCACTCCACCGAGCATGGCGCCCACGACCGTGACCTGCTGCCCCCCGATCGTGTAGTCGGCCGCGAACAACAGGCAGGCCCCGGCCTCGTCGAGGGTGCCCGTCTTGATGCCGACGACGCCGTCCAGCCCGAGCAGTTCGTTGCTGTTGCTGATCTCGCCGATGCCGGGCACGGTCGTCGTCGTCGTGCCGACCGTGCGGGCGACGTCGGGGTCGGCCAGGGCAAGTCGGCCGAGTTCGATCAGGTCGGTCGAGGTGCTCGTGTTCTGCGGTGACAGCCCGGTCGGCTCGACGAGCGTGGTCGAGGTGAGGCCGTGGTCGGCGAGCCAGGCCGCCGCGGCGTCGACGAACGCCTGGTCGCTGCCGAACGCCCATCGGGCCAGCACCTCGGCGTAGTTGTTCGCCGACTCGATCAGCATCACCTCGAGGACCTGGCGTTCGGTGAGGGCCTGACCGGCCGCCATCGGCGCCACCTTGCCGTTCTGCGCCCGGTACGCGTCGACCAGGGCCGCCTCGGCCGGGCCGAAGGTCAGGGTCGGGCCGTCGCCGCCGTCGAGCGGCTTCTCGTCGAGGACGACGAGGGCCGTGACCACCTTGCTGATGCTCGCGATGGGGCGGGGCCGTTCGTCGCCGCTCGTCGTCAGGCTGTCGTCCCAGCCGATCGCCTCGACCGCCGTCGCGCCGTACGCGGGGAAGGTCAGGTCGGGGCTCGCCTCGGCCGGTGCGGTGTAGGCGGCGACGTCCGCCGCGGCGGGCGCCAGCGGGCTGAGCAGCGCGAGGGGGACGTACCCGCCGACGGCGACGACCAGGGCGAGCAGCGCGATCACGCCCACGCGCCTCCGGACGACACCCGGGCGACGTCGCCCGTCGACGCCGGTCACGCGACCGCCTCCGACCCGCCCGTCGGCACGCGGAGTGCCCAGAGGGCCACGGCCGAGGCGGCGGCCACGTTGAGGCTATCGACGCCGTGCAGCATCGGGATGGTGACGACGGTGTCGGCGGCCTGCAGGGCGGCACGGCTGAGCCCGTCACCCTCGGTGCCGAGCAGCAGGGCGACGCGGTCCGGAGGCGCGGCCGCGTAGGCGTCGAGGGTCACCGCCTCGTCGCTCAGCGCCAGGGCGGCCACCTCGAACCCCGCTTCGCGCAGCAGCGCGGCTCCGGCCGGCCACTCGGGGAGGCGCGTCCACGGCACCTGCAGGACGGTGCCCATGCTGACGCGGACGCTGCGACGGTACAGCGGGTCGGCGCAGCGCGGGGTTATCAGCACGGCGTCCGCCCCCAGGCCCGCGACGGCCCGGAAGATGGCACCCACGTTCGTGTGGTCGACGATGTCCTCGAGCACGACGACTCGCCGGGCGCCGTCGAGCACCGACTCGACCGAGGGCAGCTCGGGACGGTGCATGGCGGCGAGGGCCCCACGGTGCAGGTGGTAGCCGGTGAGGGTCTCGAGCAGGGCCGCGTCGCCGACGAAGATCTCGCCCTCGTGGTCGGCCACGAGGGGCTCGATGTCGGGCAGCCAGCGGTCGGTCATCAGCACCGACCGGGGCACGTGGCCCGCCCGCAGCGCCCGCTCGATGACCTTGGTGGACTCGGCGATGTAGAGCCCGCCCTCGGGCTCGGACACGCGCCGCAGGGCGACGTCGGTGAGCCGGTTGTAGTCGGCGAGGGCCTCGTGGTCGAGGTCGGTGATGCGGGTGACGTGCAAGGTGCTCCACGGGGGACGGCCCCGGCGGACGGGCGACCGCAGGAATCGATTCGGAGGGGGACGCGTTTAGGCTAGCGTCACCGCACCCGAAGGAGTCCCACCCGTGTCGAACGCCCCCGCGGTCCCCACCGACGAGCAGGCCCTCGAGGCCGCGGTCGAGGCCCTCCGCGGGCGCCGGGTGGCCGTGCTCACCGGTGCCGGGGTCAGCACCGACTCGGGCATCCCCGACTACCGGGGCGCGGGTGCTCCCCCGCGCAACCCCATGACCTTCCAGCAGTTCCTCTCGAGCGAGGGCTACCGCAAGCGGTACTGGGCCGGCAGCCACCTCGGCTGGAAGTCCTTCCGTGCGGCCGGGCCCAACGAGGGGCACCGGGCGCTGGCCCGGCTCGAGGCCGCCGGCGTGACGAACGGGGTGATCACCCAGAACGTCGACAACCTGCACGTCCGCGCCGGGTCGCGCCGGGTGGTCGACCTGCACGGCACCGTCGACCGCGTGGTCTGCCTCACCTGCGGCCAGGCGTTCGCCCGCGACATGGTCGCGGCGCGCCTCGCGGCCGAGAACCCGTGGATCGACGAGCCCGACCAGGTGCGACTCGCCCCGGACGGCGACGTCGAGGTGCACGACATCGACGCGTTCGTCGTGCCGACCTGCACGGTCTGCGGTGGCCTGCTCAAGCCCGACGTCGTGTTCTTCGGCGAGTTCGTGCCCACCGAGCGATTCGCCGAGGCACGGTCGATGGTCGTCGGTGCCGAGGCGCTCCTCGTCGCCGGCTCGTCGCTGGTCGTCAACAGCGGCATCCGCCTGCTCGACCAGGCCACGCGCCGCAAACTGCCCGTGGTCGTCCTGAACCGGGGCGTCACCAAGGGTGACTCGCGGGCCACGGTTAAGCTGGACGCCGGCACGTCGGAGACCCTGGCGGCCCTGGCCGAGCACCTGGTCGCGTGACCTCCGGGGCCGTGCCCACCGGAGGAACGATGACGCTCTTGTACCTGGTCCGCCACGGCGAGACCGACTGGAACCGCGCCCGACGCATCCAGGGCTCCACCGACATCCCCCTGAACGACCTCGGTCGGTCGCAGGCCCGAGAGGCGGGCGACCTGCTCGCGCGTCGTCGGTTCGACGCCGTCGTCGCCAGCCCTCTCTCGCGGGCGGCCGAGACCGGGTCGATCATCGCCGAGCGCCTGGGGCTGACCGCGCCCGAGCTCGTCCCCGAGGTCGCCGAGCGCCGCTACGGCGACGCCGAGGGCCTGACCGGCGAGCAGGTCGAGGCACGGTTCCCCACGGGCACCCCGGTGCCCGGTCGCGAGAGCCGCGGGGCCCTCGTCGCGCGGGTGCTGCCCGCCCTCGCCGCGATCGCCGTCCGTTACGGCGACGGCGCGTCCGTGGTCGTCGCGACGCACGGCGCGGTGATCCGGGCGGTGGTGAACCACGTCTCCCCCGACACCGACGCGCACCTCGGCGTGCCCATCCGCAACGGGTCGATCCACTCGTTCGAGTTCGCGGGCGACGCCCTGACGCTGCGGGAGTTCGACGACCCGATCGAGGTCGAGTCCGAACGGCCCGGCACCTATGCCTTCGAGTACCAGAACGCCCTCGAGCGCGACGCGGCCGACCCGGCCTGAGCCCCCTGCCCGAGCTGCTGGCCGGTCAGCGTCCCGAGCGCCGACGCCGGTGGCTGCCCGTCGCGGCGACGTCGGCCAGCAGACGCAGCAGCACGTCGGCCGAGTCACGCCAATCGAACCGGGCGGCCTGGTCGACCGACGCGGCCGAGCGCGCCTCCCACTCCCCCTCGAGCCGGCGAACGGCGGCAGCGATCGACGCGGGCGACGACGGGTCGAAGTAGAGCGCCGCGTCGCCGCCGATCTCGCGGAAGATCGGGATGTCGCTGACCACCGCAGGCGTGCCGAGCGCCATGCCCTCGACGAGTGGGATGCCGAACCCCTCGGCGCGCGAGGCCGTCACGACGGCGGTCGCACCGAGCAGGGTCTCGCGGTACTCGTCGTCGCTCGCGCCGTCGTGGAAGACCAGCGCCCCGGCGGGCGCCAGGGCCGTCAAGGAGGCGCGCTCGGCCTCGGACACCCGGCTCATCAGGTGCAGTCGGTACCCGTCGAGCAACGGCAGTGCCCTGGCCAGCGCGGTCACGTTCTTGTACGGCATGAACGACCCCATGTAGACGAGGTCGCGCCGTGCGGGTGCGCTGCGCGGCTCCACCGCGCCGACCGGATCGGCCGCGTTGTACACCACCGTCACGGGACGCCGCGTCAGCCGGTGGCGTCGCATCTCGTCACGTGTCGTGCGGCTCACCGTGACGACCGCGTCGGCCCGGTTCAGCAGCACCCTCTGCGGCCACCAGGCCAGGTGGTACAGCCGCCACAGCAGCTTGATGGGCAGGGCGAATTCGGGCGGTGGCGTGCGGTTCGTGTAGTAGATCAGGTCGTGCAGGGTCAGCACGAGCGGGTACCGGCGCCCGGCCGAGCCCATGGTCTGCATGGGCGACCAGACGACGTCGGGGCGCAGTCGGTTCACCTGCCGGGCCACGAGGGGTTCGAGGACGCTCGTGGGCGCGCTGACGAGCAGGTGCGGCTGGTCGGGCAGCTTGTCGAGCTGGCGTGGGTCGCTGACGAGCATCGTCACCTCGTGGCGCTCGGCCAGGGCCGACACGACGCCGGCGCTGAACCGGCTGATGCCGTCGTGGCGTCCGACGCGGACGTACCGGCAGTCGACGACGACCCTCATCGGACGAACGCCTCGATCGCGGCGGCGGCCTGGCGCGGCTTCTCGTAGTGGATCAGGTGGCCGACCCCCTCGATGACGTCGAGCGTCGCGTCGGGGAAGAGCGCCTGCAGCCGGTGCTGCGCCGGCAGGGCCGTGATGTCGTCGCGGTCGGCGGCGATCAGCAGGGTGGGCACGGTGACGCGGGCGGCGTACGTGCTCACGTCGCTCGAGACCGAGGCGCGGAACGCGTCGAGCACCACGCGACGGTCCGAGAACCGCGAGAAGAAGCTGTCGTGCTGGTCGTGGATCCACCGGCGCAGGGCCCGGTCGTGCGTCTTGACCATCGCGAGGCTCGTGATCCGCGTGACGGCGGCGTTCTGAAGCACCTGCTGCCCGGCGCGCTCGGGCAGGGCGGCGCCGGCCCAGTAGTAGAAGACGGCCAGGCGGGTCACCACGCCGCGCGGGCCCTGCAGGGCGGGGGCTGCGATCGGGTTGACCAGGATCAACCGGGAGGCGCGGAGTCCGTCGGCCACCGCGGCCGACGTGACGATCGAGCCGAACGAGTGTCCCAGCACCACGACGTCGTCACCGAGCGAGAGGGTCGCCACGAACGCGGTCAGCCAGCGTGCGTACGCCGCGACGCTGTGCTCTCCGTCCAACGGGGTCGACTCGCCGAAGCCCGGCAGGTCGGGCATGACCACCCGCACGTGGTCGAGGTGCGCCACGACGGGTTCGAGACCGTGGTGGTCGCCCCGGAAGCCGTGCACCGCGACGACGGTGACCCGCGCCTCCTGCCCCTCGGGCGGTTCGTACGTCCAGTAGCGGGTGAGGCTGCCGGCGACCTCGACGGCGTCGTCGCGCACCGGTCGGGCGTCGAGGCGGGCACGGTACGGCGACTTCACGCGCGGGGGTCGGACGATCACGGGCCCGAGTCTACGAGCGACGCGCTGGGCGGAGTGCGCGCCCCGGGGCGCGCGCCCGTAGGGTGGGCGGGTGAGCTTCACTGCCCCGATCCAGCAGCCCGGACTGACCCTCGACCCCAACTGGCACCGCCGGGCGGTGTTCTACGAGGTGATGGTGCGGTCGTTCGTCGACAGCAACGGCGACGGGGCGGGCGACCTGCAAGGTCTGCTCACCCGCCTGGACTACCTGCAGTGGCTCGGCGTCGACGCCCTCTGGCTGCCGCCGTTCTTCCAGTCGCCCCTGCGCGACGGCGGCTACGACATCCAGGACTACAAGGCGATCCTGCCCGAGTTCGGCACGCTCGACGAGTTCCGTGACCTCGTGACCAAGTCGCACGAGCGCAACATGCGCATCGTCATCGACATGGTGCTGAACCACACGAGCGACCAGCACGAGTGGTTCCAGCAGAGTCGCGAAGACCCCGAGGGTCCCTACGGCGACTTCTACGTCTGGCGCGACACCGACGACGAGTACTCGAACATCCGCGTCATCTTCGTCGACACCGAAGAGTCCAACTGGACGTTCGACCCGGTGCGCCGTCAGTTCTTCTTCCACCGCTTCTTCTCGCACCAGCCCGACCTCAACTTCGAGAACCCCGCCGTCCAGGAGGCCGTGTTCGACGTTGTCCGGCACTGGCTGTCGATGGGCGTCGACGGCCTCCGGCTCGACGCGATCCCCTACCTGTTCGAGACCGAAGAGGGAAACGGCGAGGGCGAGCCGGCCACGCACGACCTGATCAAGCGCCTGCGCGCGATGGTCGACGAAGAGTTCCCCGGACGCGTGCTGATCGCCGAGGCCAACCAGTGGCCGGCCGAGACGGCGGCGTTCTTCGGCACCGAGGACGAGCCCGAGTGCCACATGGCCTTCGACTTCCCGGTCATGCCCCGCATCTTCTACTCGCTCCGCGCCCAGAGCGCCGACGAGCTCAAGCGCATCCTCTCCGAGACCACCGAGGTGCCGCCGGGGGCCGCGTGGGCCGTCTTCCTCCGCAACCACGACGAGCTCACCCTCGAGATGGTCAGCGAGGAGTACCGGCAGGCGATGTACGGCTGGTACGCCTACGACCCGCGCATGCGGTCCAACATCGGCATCCGCCGCCGTCTGGCCCCGCTGCTCGACAACTCGCGCGCCGAACTAGAACTCGTGCACGCGCTGCTGTTCTCGCTGCCCGGCAGTCCGTTCCTCTACTACGGCGACGAGATCGGCATGGGCGACAACATCTGGCTGCCGGACCGCGACTCGTCCCGCACGCCCATGCAGTGGACGCCCGACCGCAACGCCGGCTTCTCGACCGCCGACCCGGGCAAGCTCTTCCTGCCGGTCGTCCAGTCGCTCGTCTACAACTACAACCTGGTGAACGTCGAGAGTCAGCTGGCCCAGTCACGGTCGCTGCTGCACTGGGTGCGCAACGTCATCCACGTGCGCAAGGCCCACCCGACGTTCGGCCTCGGCACCCTCGAGGTGCTCGAGACCAACCAGGAGTCCGTCCTGTCGTTCGTCCGATCGTACGAGGGGGCCGGCACGCAGTTCGGCGACTCGGCCGAGGACATCCTCTGCGTGTTCTCGTTCGGTCACAACCCGACCTCGGTCGACATCGTGGCCCCGCAGTTCGCCGGGCGCACGTTGTTCGACCTGTTCGGTGGCGCGCAGTTCCCCTCGTTCGACGACGAGGGGAAGGTCGCGCTGACCCTCGGGACGCAGGCGTTCTTCTGGCTGCACGTCGGCGACGTGCCTGCTGCGGCGGCATCAGCTGTCGGTGGCGCCTCCTAAACTCGCAGGGTGACTGACACCGAGACGACCGGCACCGCTCCCGACCTCGCGGCCGTGGGCGAGCCGCCGGCCGCCTGGTGGCAGGCCCTCGGCGTCTTCGACCTCGAGACCACCGGCATCGACGTCGAGACGGCCCGCATCGTGACCGCCCACGTCGGCCTGATCGACGCCACCGGGGCCACCGTCGCGCACGGCGAGTGGCTGGCGGACCCGGGCGTCGAGATCCCCGAGCAGGCCAGTGCCGTGCACGGCATCTCCACCGAGCGGGCCCGCGCCGAGGGGCGTCCGGCCGCCGAGGTCGTGGCCGAGATCGTCGCGGCCATCCGGGCCGTCTTCGCCCGCGGCGTGCCGTTGGTCGTCTACAACGCGCCGTACGACCTCACCCTGCTCGACCGCGAGGCCCGTCGTCACGGCGTCGAGCCGTTGGGCGAGGTCGGCGAGATCGGTTGCGTCGTCGACCCCCTCGTCATCGACAAGGCCGTCGACACCTACCGCAAGGGCAAGCGCACCCTCGAGGCCGCCGCCGCGGTCTACGGTGTGTCGCTCGACGACGCGCACGATGCCGGGGCCGACGCGATCGCCGCAGGTCGCGTGGCCCAGGCCATGGCGAAGCGGTACCCCGACCGGCTCGACGTGCCCGTCACCGAGCTGCACGACCTCCAGGTCGGCTGGTGCTCGACCCAGGCCGAGAGCTTCCAGCAGTACATGCGCCGTGCGAAAGACCCCACCTTCACGGCGCACGGCGACTGGCCGCACCGCCCGCTGCCGTTCGCCTGAGCGGGGTCGTGCCCCGCGCCTCCTCGGGCCTTCCGGGCCGTCCGTGCCCTTCAGGTGGCCTGACGTCGCGTCCCTACCTGAGGTGTGTCGCCCGGGGACGCGAAAGAGGCGGCCCACCGAAGTGGACCGCCTCTGACAGGGCAGTTGGCCGAGGCCTACTTGCCGAAGTTCTTGTAGCGCGAGTTGAACTTCTCGACGCGACCGGCCGAGTCGAGGATGCGCTGCTTGCCCGTGTAGAACGGGTGCGACTCGGACGAGATCTCGACGTCGATGACCGGGTAGGTCTCACCGTCGAGCTCGATGGTCTTGTCGCTCGTCGTGGTGGAGCGCGTGAGGAACGTGGCGCCCGACGCGAGGTCCCGGAAGACGATCTGCTTGTACTCGGGGTGGATGTCGGTCTTCATGATTGTCCTAGGTCTAGCGAACGAGTGATGATGGTGAGTTCAGGAGGCACGCGCAGCGACGCTGCGGACCAGCTGTCAACGATACCAGACCGACGGCCCGGATCGTAGGAGGCGCGGGTCAGCCGGCTGCGCGGGCCGAGTACCGGCCCCCGTCGGACTCGACGCGCAGCTCGACGCCGAAGGTGGCGCCGAGGGTCTCGGCCGTGATGACCTCGTCGAGCGGACCGGCCGCGACGACGGAGCCGTGGTCGAGCAGCAGGGCGTGCGTGAAGCCCCGGGGGATCTCTTCGACGTGGTGGGTCACCATGACGATGGCCGGAGCGCCCTCGGACGAGGCGTAGCCCGACAGCATCTGCAGCAGCTCTTCGCGGGCGCCCAGGTCGAGGCTCGCGGCCGGCTCGTCGAGCAGAAGCAGTTCGGGGTCGGTCATGACCGAGCGGGCGATCTGGACGCGCTTCTGCTCGCCGTCGCTCAGTTCGCCGAACGTGCGGTCCGAGAGGTGGTCGAGCTTCCACTCGTCGAGCACGCGGTGCGCCCGACGGACGTCGACGCCCTCGTACTCTTCGTTCCAGCGTCCGGTGACCGAGTAGGCGGCCGTCAGGACGACGTCGACCACCTTCTCTTTGGCGGGGATGCGACGGGCGATGGCCGTCGAGGCGAAGCCGATGCGCGGCCGCAGGTCGAACAGGTCCACCGAGCCGAGGTCGGAGCCGAGGATGCTGGCCTCGCCCGAGGAGGGGTGACTCTGCGCGGCGGCCACCTGGAGCAGGCTGGTCTTGCCGGCACCGTTGGGCCCGAGCACGACCCAGCGCTCGTCGGAGTCGACCGTCCAGGTCAGCTTGTCGACGACGGCGGTGCCGCCTCGGACGATCGAGACATCGGTCAGCTGCAGGACGGTAGGCATGCTGCTCAGCCTAGTTGAGCAGGCCCTCGTAGATCCCCAGGGTCTGCTCGGCGATCCGTGACCACGAGAACTCTTCTTCGGCCCGCATGCGGCCGGCCCGGCCCATGAGGCGCGCGAGGGCCGGGTCGGAGACGACCTCGGTGAGGGTGGCAGCCAGGTCGGCGACGAAGCGGTCGGGGTCGACCGGGGTTCCGGTGCCGTCCTGCACCTGCTCGAGGGGCACGATGCGACCGGTCAGGCCGTCCGCGACGACCTCGGGGATGCCGCCCGTGTCGGACCCCACGACGGGCACGCCGCAGGCCATCGCCTCGAGGTTGACGATGCCCAGGGGCTCGTAGACCGACGGGCAGACGAAGGTCGTGGCCTGACTCAGCACCGCGCTCAGCTGGTGCCGTGGCAGCACGGTGTCGATCCAGACGACCCCGGTGCGCTCCTCTTGCAGCTCGCGGACCAGGCCCGTGACCTCGGCCATGATCTCGGGGGTGTCGGGCGCACCGGCGCACAGCACGAGTTGGACATCGGCGGGCAGCAGCTTCGCCGCGCGCAGCAGGTACGGGAGACCCTTCTGGCGGGTGATGCGACCGACGAAGACCACCGACGGTCGGTCGGGGTCGATGCCCAGGCCCCGGACCAGCTCGGCGTCGTCGACGCGCTGCCACCCCTCCAGGTCGATGCCGTTGTACACGACCTGGACCTTCGACTCGTCGATCGACGGGTAGGAGCGCAGGATGTCGCGGCGCATGCCGTCGCTGACGGCGATCACGCGATCGGCGGTCTCGTAGGCCTGGCGCTCGATCCAGCTCGAGACGCGGTAGCCGCCTCCGAGCTGTTCGGCCTTCCAGGGGCGGAGCGGCTCGAGGCTGTGGGCCGTCAGGACGTGCGGGACGCCGTGCAGCATCTGGGCCAGCTGGCCGGCCGCGTTCGCGTACCAGGTGTGGCTGTGGACGACGTCGGCTCCGGCGACGTCCTGGGCCATGGTGACGTCCACGCCGAGGGTGCGCAGGGTCGCGTTCGCCTGATCGAGCTGGGGCAGGTCGGGGTACCCGGTCGTGTCGGGTTCGGGGTCGACCTCGCCGAACGCCCGCACCTGCACCTCGACGCCCTGACGCAGGGCCTTAACGAGTTCGACGACGTGGACGCCCGCGCCCCCGTAGACGTTGGGCGGGTATTCCTTGGTGATGACATCGACTCGCACGTGGTTCACCGTAGTCGTGCGACCGCGAATCGTGCCATTCTGGCCCCATGGCATCAAAGAAGATCTTCGGCATCGTCCTGGCTGGTGGCGAGGGCAAGCGCCTGATGCCGCTGACCGCAGACCGCGCGAAACCCGCTGTCCCGTTCGGTGGCAACTACCGTCTCATCGACTTCGCCCTGTCGAACCTGATCAACTCGGGTCTGCGGCAGATCGTCGTGTTGACCCAGTACAAGTCGCACAGCCTCGACCGCCACGTCTCGCAGACCTGGAGCATCGAGGGCCTGCTCGGCGCGTACGTCGCCTCGGTCCCGGCCCAGCAGCGGCTCGGCAAGCGCTGGTTCGCCGGCAGCGCCGACGCCATCTTGCAGAGCCTCAACCTGCTGCGTGACGAGAAACCCGACATCGTCGTCGTGGTGGGTGCCGACCACGTCTACCGCATGGACTTCTCCCAAATGATCGAGGCGCACATCGCCTCGGGCGCCGGGGTCACCGTGGCCGCGATCCGTCAGCCCATCTCCCTCGCCGACCAGTTCGGCGTCATCGAGGTCGATTCCGACGACCCGACCCGCATCGGCCGGTTCCTCGAGAAGCCGACGGACGCCACGGGCCTACCGGACTCCCCCGACGAGATCCTGGCGTCCATGGGCAACTACGTCTTCGACGCGGACGTCCTGATCGACGCCGTGCTGCGCGACGGCGAGAAGCCCGACTCGAACCACGACATGGGCGGCGACATCGTCCCCGACTTCGTCTCCCGTGGTGACGCGGCCGTCTACGACCTCAACCGCAACGAGGTGCCCGGGTCGACCGAGCGCGACCGGTACTACTGGCGCGACGTCGGCACCATCGACTCGTTCTACGACGCGCACCGTGACCTGATCTCGGCGTTGCCGATCTTCAACCTCTACAACACCGACTGGCCGATCTTCAGCCAGCAGCTCAACTCGCCGCCCGCGAAGTTCGTCCGCGACGGCCACGGCAACCTCGGCACGACGATCGACTCGATCGTGTCGCTGGGCTCGCTGCTGTCGGGTGCGCACGTGGAACGCAGTGTCCTGGGCCCCTGGTGCACCCTCGACAGCGGGTCGCGGGTCGTCGACTCGGTGGTCTTCGAGCGGGCGCACGTCGGCCCGAACGCCGTCGTCAACCGGGCGATCCTCGACAAGGACGTCGTCATCGCGGCCGGGGCCTCCGTCGGAGTCGATCCCGAGGCCGACCGGGCCCGCGGCTTCACCGTCACGCCATCCGGAATCACGGTGGTCGGCAAGGGAGTCCGGGTCGACCAGTAGTCGTACCAGGTCACACGAGCGACGCGGTGCGTCGGCGGCCCTAGGCTGTCGACGTGCCGCGTTTCCTCATCGTCCTCGACGTCGACTCCACCCTGATCGAGGACGAGGTGATCGAGCTGCTGGCCGACGCCGCCGGTTCGCGAGAACGCGTCGAGGACGTCACGTCCCGGGCGATGGCGGGTGAGCTCGACTTCGCCACGAGCCTCGCCGAGCGCGTCGCGACCCTCGAGGGGTTGCCCGAGTCCGTCTTCGCCGAGGTGCGTTCGCGCCTCACGCCGACCCGCGGCGTCCGTGAACTCCTCGACGGCGTCCACGCCGCAGGTGGCCTCGTCGGCGTCGTGTCGGGCGGGTTCCACGAGACCCTCGACCCGCTGGCCGACGACCTGGGCCTGGACTTCCGCCGGGCCAACCGCCTCGAGGTGCGGGACGGCCGGCTGACCGGACGGGTCTCCGGCCCCGTGATCGACGCGCACGCCAAGGCCGCCGCCCTGCGGCGATGGGCCGAGGAGGCGCGGGTCGGCCTCGCGCAGACCGTCGCCGTCGGCGACGGGGCCAACGATCTCGAGATGATGGCGGTCGCGGGACTCTCTGTCGCGTTCAACGCCAAGCCGCGGGTCCGCGAGCGAGCCGACGTGGTCGTCGGGACGAACGACCTCTCCCAGCTGCTGCCCCTGCTCGGACTGCGCGGCTGACCCGCGGCAGGAGGCGGGCATCCCTCGAGGGGACGACCGGCGCCTCCTGCGTGGTCGGACCTAGTGGCCCATGCCGAGGCCGCCGTCGACCGGGATCACGGCCCCCGAGATGTAGGCGGCGTCGTCACCGGCGAGCCACGTGATCGTCTTGGCGACCTCTGCCGTGGTGCCGTACCGGCCGGCGGGGATGCTCTTCTTGTACTCGGCCTGCTGCGCCTCGGGCAGGACGGCGGTCATGTCGGTCTCGACGAAGCCCGGTGCCACCACGTTGGCGGTGATGCCGCGGGCCCCGAGCTCGCGGGTCAGCGAACGGGCGAAGCCGACCAGGCCCGCCTTCGAGGCGGCGTAGTTGGCCTGACCCGGGCCGCCGTAGAGGCCGACGACGCTCGACACGAGGACGATTCGTCCGAAGCGGGCCTTGAGCATGCCCTTGGAGGCCCGCTTGACGACGCGGAAGGCGCCGCCGAGGTTGGTGTCGACGACCGAGGTGAAGTCGTCCTCGGTCATGCGCATGAGCAGACCGTCCTTCGTGATGCCGGCGTTGGCGACGACGACCTCGACCGGCCCGAGCTCGGCCTCGACGGTGCTGAAGGCCGCGTCGATCGACGCGGCGTCGGTGACGTCGGCGACGACGGTGAGCGTGCCCTCGGGGCCCTGCCCACTGCGGGCCGTGACGGCGACGCGGTGACCCTGGGCGACGAACTCCTCGGCGATGGCGAAGCCGATGCCTCGGTTGCCGCCGGTGACGAGGACGGTGCGGGGCGTGGTCATGGGTTGTCTCCTCGTGAGCGATCTCGACGGTGGCCGCGAGGTCGCGGCGCGGATCGGCGAACCTGTGATCGGCAGGCCGCCGACCAGCCTACTGTCGGACCCGGGTCTTAGGATCGAAGCGCTCCCCCGGGCGTCTCGTCCCCGAGATCCGTCCGGCACCCGTCCGTGGTGCGTCCGCCCTCTTCCCGACATCGAGGTGTGCCCCGTGAAGGCCTCGAACACGATCACGTCCCTCCCGCCCTCCCCCACCGACGACCGGCACTCCCGCATGGTCAAGTACCTGGTGGCGATGGGCATCAGGTTGGTCTGCATCGCCCTCTGCTTCGTCTTCCCCCTCGGCTGGTGGACCCTGCTGCCCGTCATCGGCGCCGTCGTCATCCCCTACATCGCCGTCGTCTTCGCGAACGTGGGCCACGAGGCGGGCGACGCGGTCGAGAGTCCCGGCGGCATCGAGCTCTACCGCGAGCCGCAGGCGCCGTTCAGGCCGACCGTGGTCGACGGCGACGCAGGTCCTGCCGGCCCCGCCGCCTCGGCCGACGACGCGCCCGGCGAGGCGGATCACGATCGGCGCAGCGCCTGATGCTCGGCCTCGATCCCGTCGGCGTGCAGTGCTCTCGCGCCTCGTGTCGAGCCGAGGCACGGCATAATGTCCACTGGCGCAACCCCAAGATCCACGGCATCGACCGGGTCAAGGTGTGGTCGGCATGCGACGAGCACGTCGACTTCCTGCGCGATTTCCTCGAGGCACGTGACTTCCCGGTCGTCGTGACGGGGGTGTCAGAGGTCGTCGAACAGGTCGGAACGGAGGCGCGGTGACGAACATCCGCTTCGCCCTCTCGCGCAGATGGCTGGGCTACCTCGCCGTCGCCGTCGTCTTCGCGATCATCTGCGTGTTCCTCGCCCACTGGCAGTGGTCGCGGCACGACGAGAAGCTCGCGGTCGTGCACCAACTCGAGCAGACCTACGACGCCGACCCGATCCCCTTGCAGCAGGCGTTGCCCGAGCTGTCCTCCTACGACGCCGCTCAAGAGTGGCAGCCGGTCGAGATGACCGGGCGCTACCTCACCGACGACGAGTTGCTCGTGCGCAACCGCCCGCTCAACGGGCAGCCCGGCTTCGAGGTCCTCGTGCCGTTCCGCACCACGCAGGGCGAGATCTTCGTCGTCGACCGTGGCTGGGTGCCGACCGGCAACGCCCAGGACTCCCCAGACGTCGTGCCCGCGCCTCCTTCGGGCGACGTCACGGTAGTCGCACGCCTGAAACCGGGTGAACCGGCGCTGGGCGACCGGACGGGCGTTCCCGGGACGAACCAGATCGCGACCATCCAACTCAGCGAGGTCGAGTCCCGCGTCGGGCAGCCCGTCTACTCGAGTGCCTACGGTCTCGTCGTCAGCGAGAGCCCCGCGCCGGCCACGGCACCCGTCCCGTCCTCGAAGCCCGAGATCGACACCGGCCTGAACCTGTCGTACTTCGTCCAGTGGTTGATGTTCGCGGTCGGAGCCTTCGGATTCCTGTTCTACGTCTTCCGACAGGAGTACCGCAACCAGAACGCCGACGACGACGAACTCGTCGAGCGTGAGGCCGAACGGCAGCGTCGTCGCGACGCCCGGCCCCGCCACGACAACGACGTCGAGGACGAGATCCTCGACGGCGCGCGCCGCTGACCACAGCGCGGGCCGCGGCGGCGAACCTGGTCACGCCGGGGTGATCACGCCAGGTTGATGAGGTCGGAGTAGTCCGGGGTCCAGTGGTCCTCGGTGCCCTCGGGCATGATCAGCACACGCTCGGGGTTCAAGGCCTCGACGGCACCCTCGTCGTGGCTCACCAGGACGACGGCGCCCTCGTAGTTGCTCAGGGCGTCGAGGATCTCTAGGCGGCTCGCGGGGTCGAGGTTGTTGGTGGGCTCGTCGAGCAGCAGGACGTTCGCCCCCGAGACGACGATCATCGCCAGAGCCAGTCGTGTCTTCTCGCCGCCGGACAGCACCCCGGCCGGCTTGGCCGAGTCGTCGCCCGTGAAGAGGAACGAGCCCAACACCCGCCGCGCCTCCATCTCGGTGATGTTCGGCGAGGACGACACCATGTTCTCGAGCACGCTGCGCTTGACGTCGATGGTCTCGTGCTCTTGGGCGTAGTAGCCGACCCGCAGCCCGTGACCCGGCTCGAGCTGCCCCGTGTCGGGAGCGTCGACCCCGGCGAGGATGCGCAACAGGGTCGTCTTGCCGGCACCGTTCAGACCCAGGATGACGACCTTCGAGCCACGGTCGATGGCGAGGTCGACGGCGGTGAAGATCTCGAGGGAACCGTAGCTCTTCGACAGGTTCGAGGCCATGAGGGGCGTCTTGCCGCACGCCACCGGCGTCGGGAAGCGCAGCTTGGCCACGCGGTCGACCGCGCGGACCTCGTCGAGGCCCGAGAGGAGCTTCTCGGCTCGTGCCACCATCTGGTGGGCCGCAGCGGCCTTCGACGCCTTCGCACCGAACCGGGCCGCCTGCTTCTGCAGCGCAGAGGCCTGCTTCTCGGCGTTCGAGCGCTCTTTCTTGCGGCGCTCCTCGTCGGCGGCACGCTGCCGCTGGTAGTTGCGCCACCCCATGTTGTAGACGTCGATGGCCTGGCGGTTGGCGTCGAGGTAGAAGACGCGGTTGACGACCTCCTCGACGAGCTCGATGTCGTGGCTGATGACGATGACGCCGCCCTGGTAGGTCTTCAGGTACTCGCGGAGCCAGACGACGGAGTCGGCGTCGAGGTGGTTCGTGGGCTCGTCGAGGATCATCGTGTCGGCGGCCGAGAACAGGATGCGGGCCAGCTCGATGCGTCGGCGCTGACCACCCGACAACGTCGACAGGGGCTGGTCGAGGATGCGGTCCGGCAGGCTGAGGTTGCTCGCGATGGACGCGGCCTCGGCCTCGGCCGCGTACCCGCCGAGGGCGTTGAACTGGTCGTCGAGATCGCCGTAGCGCTTCATGGCGCGGGCGGCGACGTCGGGATCGGGGTCGCCCATGGCGAGGGTGGCTTCCTGGATGCCGAGCAGCAGCTGGCCGAGACCCCGGGCGTCGAGGATGCGCGTCCGGGCGAGGTCTTCGGGGTTGCCGCTGCGAGGGTCCTGCGGGAGGTAGCCGATCTCACCGGAGCGCTCGATCTTGCCGCCCGTCGGGAGGGTCTCGCCGGCCAGCGTCTTGGTCATGGTCGTCTTGCCGGCGCCGTTGCGGCCGACGAGGCCGATCTTGTCGCCCCGGTCGACCCGGAACGAGACGTCGGCCATGAGGAGGCGCGCGCCGACGCGGATCTCGAGATCGTGCACGGAGAGCACAGCAGATGTCCAATCGATTGGTGAGGAGTCCACAACGGGGCCCGGAAGGGGGCCGCCCATAGGATGGGGACGTCGTGTGGAGAGGGTCGCAGCACTGCGCTGCCGACCAGCCGCTCGGCCGATCAACCTACCCATTCTAGGAGTCCCCATGACGAACACTGCCGCATCGACCTCACGGCCGGTCCTCGCCGACCGTCTGGTGGCCCGGGGCGCCGCCACCGACGTGGCCCTCGTCCTCGGTGGGGTCGCCGTCGTCTCGGCCCTCGCGCAGGTGCAGGTGCCGCTCTGGCCGGTGCCCGTCACGGGACAGACGCTCGGTGTGATGCTCGTCGGCGCCTCCCTCGGCGCCCGTCGCGGCGCGCTCTCCTTGGCCACCTACCTGGTGCTGGGCGTCGCCGGACTGCCGATCTTCGCCGAGTTCTCGGGCGGCCCCCTCAGCGTCCTCAAGCCGAGCTTCGGCTTCGTGATCGGATTCGTCGTGGCGGCGGCCGTCATCGGCTGGCTGTCCGAGCGGGACTGGGACAAGAAGTGGTGGCGCTCGGCGGCCGCCTTCTTCCTGGCGAGCCTCATCCCCTTCGCCGTGGGTCTTCCCTATCTGGCGGTCGTGCTCGGTTCGTTGGGTCTGCCGAACGATCTGCCGAGCGTCCTCGCGGCCGGCCTGTACCCCTTCATCGTCGGCGGCATCGCCAAGTGGCTGATCGCGGCGGCGGCCCTGCCCCTCGCCTGGCGTGCGCTGAAGCGCATCGGTGACTAGCGCCTCCTGCTCCCCGGCGTGGTCGTCGAGGACGCACGACTAAGCCCCGCCCCTCTCGGAGGGGCGGGGCTTCGTCGTCGTGCCGACGGATCGGGGTTCAGATGGAGAACCCGATCGCGCGCATCATGTCGCGACCGTCGTCCGTGATGCGATCGGGACCCCACGGCGGCATCCACACCCAGTTGATGCGGAAGGCGTCGACGACACCGTCGAGGGCGTTGGCGGTGTCTCCCTCGATGACGTCCGTCAACGGGCAACCCGCGCTCGTCAGCGTCATGCTGATGATGAGAGCGTTCTCGTGCTCTTCGTCCATCGCGAGGTCGTAGATGAGCCCCAGATCGACGATGTTGACGCCCAGCTCGGGGTCGACGACCTCTTTCAGTGCCTCGATGGTCTGATCGAACTTCTCGGGACTGAGTGCGACGGCCACGGTCAGACTGCCTGGGTCGCAGCGGCCTCGGCGGCGGCAGCCGTCACGTACCGGTCGTAGCCCTCGTTCTCGAGGCGGTCGGCCAGCTCGGGTCCACCCTCGTCGGCGACGTGGCCGTCGACGAACACGTGGACGAAGTCGGGCTTGATGTAGCGCAGGATGCGCGTGTAGTGCGTGATGAGCAACAGACCGAGCCCGGTGTTGGCCTTGGCACGGTTGACGCCCTCGGAGACGATCTTCAGCGCGTCGACGTCGAGACCGGAGTCGGTCTCGTCGAGGACGGCGAACTTCGGCTTGAGGAGCTCGAGCTGCATGATCTCGTGTCGCTTCTTCTCGCCACCCGAGAAGCCTTCGTTGACGTTGCGCTCGGCGAAGGCCGAGTCCATCTTGAGGGCGTTCATCGACTCGCGGAGGTCCTTGATCCAGCCGCGGATGGCCGGAGCCTCGCCGTCGAGGGCGGTCTTGGCCGTGCGGAGGAAGTTCGAGACCGTGACGCCGGGGATCTCGACGGGGTACTGCATGGCGAGGAAGAGCCCCGCCTTGGCGCGCTCGTCGACGCTCATCTCGAGCACCTCGCGACCGTCGAGCAGGATGGAGCCCCCGTCGACGTTGTAGCGGGGGTGGCCGGCGATCGTGTAGGCGAGGGTCGACTTGCCCGAGCCGTTGGGGCCCATGACGGCGTGGATCTCGCCCTCGTTGATGGTGAGGTCGACGCCCTTGAGGATGGGCTTGGGGCCGGCGTCGGTGTCGATGCTGACCTTGAGGTCGCGGATCTCGAGAGTGGACATGCGTTCTGTTCCTTTACTGTGCGGCGCCGGTGGAGGTCGAGGTGGTGTCGACGTACACCTCGCCGTCGATGACGGAGACCGAGAAGACCGGTACGGGTTCGTAGGCGGGCAGCGTGAGCGGCTTGCCGGTGGTGAGCTCGAACTTCGAGCCGTGGGCCCAGCACTCGAGGGTGTCGTCCTCGACGAACCCCTCGGAGAGCGAGATGTCGCCGTGGGTGCAGGTGTCGCCGATCGCGTGGATCGTGCCGGCACTGTCTTTCACGACGGCGATCGCGACACCGTCGACGACGACGCGGTGCGCCTGGGAGGGGCTGACGTCGTCGACGCCGCAGACCTTCGTCGCCATCAGGCGACCGTCTCGGTCGACGTCGCCTCGCCCGCGGCCAGTTCGACCTCGATGGCGTCCACGAGCCGATCCTGCAGGTCGGCGTCGCCGATCTTCTGGATGACCTCGACGAGGAAGCCGAGCACCACCAGGCGGCGTGCCTCGTGCTCGGAGATGCCGCGCGACTGCAGGTAGAAGAGGTGCTCGTCGTCGAAGCGACCGGTCGCGCTGGCGTGACCCGCGCCCTCGATGTCCCCGGTCTCGATCTCGAGGTTCGGGATCGAGTCGGCGCGCGTGCCCTCGCTCAGCACCAGGTTGCGGTTCTGCTCGTAGCTGTCGGTTCCGGGAGCCGTCCGTCCGATGAGAACGTCACCGATCCACACGGTCCGGGCACCGGCACCCTGGAGGGCACCCTTGTAGTTGACGCGGCTCCGCGTCTTGGGGGCGTCGTGGTTGACGTAGACCTGCTGCTCGAGGTGCTGGCCGGCGTCGGCGAAGTAGACGCCGTAGAGTTCGGCGTCGGCACCCTGCTCGGCCAGGTGGGCCGACGGGTTGACCCGGACGACCGATCCGCCGAGGCTGACGACGAAGTGCTTGAGCTGGGCGTCGCGACCGATGCGGGCGTGGTGGCTCGCGAGGTGCACCGCGTCGTCGTCCCACTCCTGCAGGGTGACGACGGTGAGGTGCGCACCCTCGTCGACGACGATCTCGACGTTCTCCACCAGCTGCGCCGACCCGGTGTTGCGGAGGACGACCATGGCCTGGCTGTTCGCCTCGGCGTGGATCAGGGTGTGACCGGCCCGTGGCTCGCGATCGAGACCCGAGCGTCCGATGGTGATCGCCGACGGCTCGTCGCCCGTGAGCGTCACGGCCAGGACCTTCTCGGCACTCGACCACGCATTCGCCGCGGCCTTGTCCTCGGGCGTTCCGGCCGTGCCGACCCGAGAGTCGCTGCGGTCGATCCATTCGACGGTGGCACCGGGCGTCTCTCGAGCCAAGTAGGCATAGGGCGAGCCGTCGAGGTCACCGTCGATCAACGGACGGAGGCGCGACACCGGGCTGAGCTTCCAGTCCACCTCGCGACCGGTCACGTCGGGGAACGCCGCGGGGTCGACCGAGGTGAACCGCTCGGAACGCGTCTGCACGGGCACGAGGCCCCAGCCGCCGTCGCTGTGGGCACCGGCGCCGTGCTGGACGCCCGGCGTGGTGGTGGACTCTGGTGTGGTGGTGGGTGCTGCGGCGGACATCTAGCCGACTGATCCTTCCATGCTCATCTCGATGAGCTTATTGAGTTCGAGCGCGTACTCCATCGGGAGTTCGCGGGCGATGGGCTCGATGAAGCCACGGACGATCATGGCCATCGCTTCGTCTTCGGCCATGCCGCGCGACATGAGGTAGAAGAGCTGCTCTTCGCTGACCCGCGACACGGTCGCCTCGTGACCCAGTTGGACGTCGTCGACCCGGATGTCGATGGCGGGGTAGGTGTCGGAACGAGAGATCGTGTCGACCAGCAGGGCGTCACAACGGACCGTGTTGGCCGCGTGGTGGGCCGCTTCGTCGACACGCACCTCGCCACGGTAACCCGCGCGACCGCCGCCTCGGGCGATCGACTTCGAGACGATCGAGGACGTCGTGTAGGGCGCCATGTGGATCATCTTCGCGCCGGCGTCCTGGTGCTGACCGGGGCCCGCGAAGGCGACGGACAGGGTCTCGCCCTTGGCGTGCTCGCCGACCAGGTAGATCGACGGGTACTTCATCGTCACCTTCGAGCCGATGTTGCCGTCGATCCACTCCATGGTCGCGCCCTCGTGGGCGATCGCTCGCTTGGTGACCAGGTTGTACACGTTGTTGGACCAGTTCTGGATCGTCGTGTAGCGAACGCGGGCGTTCTTCTTCACGATGATCTCGACCACGGCCGAGTGCAGGGAGTCGGACTTGTAGATCGGAGCCGTGCAGCCCTCGATGTAGTGGACGTAGCTGCCCTCGTCGGCGATGATCAGCGTCCGCTCGAACTGACCCATGTTCTCGGTATTGATGCGGAAGTACGCCTGCAGCGGGATCTCGACGTGGACGCCCTTGGGGACGTACACGAACGAGCCGCCCGACCAGACGGCCGTGTTCAACGCGGCGAACTTGTTGTCGCCGGCCGGGATGACGGTGCCGAAGTACTCCTGGAAGAGCTCGGGGTGCTCGCGCAGCGCCGTGTCGGTGTCCATGAAGATGACACCCTGCTGCTCGAGGTCCTCGCGGATCTGGTGGTAGACCACCTCGGACTCGTACTGGGCGGCGACGCCCGCCACGAGGCGGTTGCGCTCGGCCTCGGGGATGCCGAGCTTCTCGTAGGTGTTCTTGATGTCGTCCGGCAGCTCGTCCCAGGTGGTCGCCTGCTTCTCGGTCGAGCGCACGAAGTACTTGATGTTGTCGAAGTCGATGCCCGACAGGTCGGCGCCCCACGTCGGCATGGGCTTGCGCTCGAACAACGTCAGGCCCTTGAGCCGGTTCTTGAGCATCCACTCGGGTTCGCTCTTCAGGTTCGAGATGTCGGTGACGACCTCGGGTGACACCCCTCGGCGCGCCGAGGCGCCCGCGGTGTCGGAGTCGGACCAGCCGAACTCGTACTGCCCCAGGCTCGCGAGCTCGGGTCGATCGATCAACACGTCTGACATGACTACCTCTTTCTCTGCCGGACCGAACACGGGTCGGCCGAACGGCATTCCCCGGGTTGTGGAGCGGCCCGGTTGCTCGCCCTGCGAGTCGAACACACCGGCTGTCGCCGCCTCGCCGGTCGACGCTCGACGTGATCGAGTCGTCAGGTGGCGTTGCTTAGACTGGTGGTGAAGGCCGTGCACCGCTTCTGCGGATCTCACGGTCTTCGGATGTCTCCGTCGACACCCTGCCGGGTCGTGTTCCTGAACCCGTTGATTCTACAGGGCCGACCGCCGAAAGTGACGAAAGGCAGCAAGTCGTGAGCAACGCACAGGTGGGCGCCACCGGAGTCCTGACCCGAGCCTGGTCGTGGCTCCCCACGACCGTCGACCGCCGGGTCCGTTTCATCGCCTGGGCGTCGTTCGTCTGTCAGGTGCTGCTGATCGGCACGGGAGGCGCGGTGCGGCTCACGGGATCGGGCCTCGGCTGCCCCACCTGGCCCCGCTGCACGGCCGACTCGTTCGTCAGCACGCCCGAGATGGGCGTCCACGGCGTCATCGAGTTCGGCAACCGTCTGCTCACCTTCGTGCTCACCCTGGTGGTCATCCTGGCGTTCCTCTTCGTGCTGCGGATGCGCACGGTCCGTCGCGACTTCTTCTGGCTCACCCTCGTCCAGGGTCTGAGCATCCCCTTCCAGGCCGTGCTCGGGGGCATCACCGTCCTCACGGGCTTGAACCCCTACATCGTCGGCGCCCACTTCGTCGTCTCGATCGTCCTCGTCGCGCTGACCACCACGTTGCTCTGGCGGGTGTACCGCGGGCCCCGGGGGCACCACGCGGCGACGCCGCGGGGCTACGCGCGGCTCGTGCACGTGGCGGCGGCCGTCGTCGGCGTCACGGTGGTCGTCGGCGTCCTCACGACCGGCTCCGGCCCGCACGCCGGTGACGCGGCCACGCCCCGCAACGGTCTCGACCCGGCGATCATGGACCACGTCCACAGCTGGCCGGCCTACGCCACCCTCGCCCTCACCCTGGCCGTCGTCGTCTGGACGATCCGGGCAGGCCTCCCCCGACGATTCCCCCTCGCCCTGCTCGGTGTCGAGCTCGTGCAGATCGCGGTCGGCATCACTCAGGCGCGCACCGGACTTCCGCCGCTGTTGGTCGGCAGTCACATGGTGCTCGCCGCGCTGCTCGTGGCCGCGACGACCGCCGTCGTGCTCTCCCTGCGCAACGACCAGGCACCGGACGAGGTCGAGCCGATCGTCGAGGCGGCCGCCGTCCGCGCCTGATGGACGCGACCGTGGGGTCTACTCGCGACGCATGACGGTGTCGACGTCGTCCTGGTCGACGACGACGAATCCCGTGCGCTCGTAGAGCGACACGGCACGACTGCCGGTGAGCACGTCGAGGGTGATCGACCCCGTGGTGACCGAGCCGATCGCCTCGGTCAGCAGGGCGGTCCCGATGCCCCGGCCTCGCGCCTCCTCGGCCAGGTAGAAGTGACGGAGCCAGGTCGTGTCGCCGTCCGGGTGCAGCGCGAGGCAGCCGAGGAGGCGCTGGTCGCCCTCGACGACCCGCGTCTCGTCGGCGACGAACTCGCGCACGAAGCGAGAACGGTGGCGGGGCGGGTTCCAGATGCCGAGACGCTCGAACTCGGGCCTCAGGACGACGAGCTTCAGATCGGTCAGTGGTCCGACGTCGTCCGGGCGCGCCGCACGGACCGTCCAGTCGAACGGGCTCACCGGGCTAGAACGGGAGCAGGGGGTCGACGCCGACGGCGACGAACAGCAGCGTGAGATACGTGATGGAGCTGTGGAAGACGCGCATCGGCCGGACCTCGGCGACCTGCTGGATGGCCCGGCTGTAGAGCCGGTGGGACTCCCAGACGAACCAGGCGCCGCTGGCCAGGGCCACGACCGTGTAGAGCGTGCCCATGCCGGCGACGGGGACGAGGATCAGCGAACAGACCACGGTGGCCCATGCGTAGAGGATGACCTGCAGGCCGACGATGGACCGGCCGCGCACCACGGCGAGCATCGGGACGTCGGCCGCGGCGTAGTCGTCGCGGTACTTCATCGACAACGGCCAGTAGTGCGGCGGCGTCCAGAGGAAGATCACCATGAAGAGGATGACGGCCGACCACGAGAGGTCGTTCGTGACGGCGGCCCAGCCGATGAGCACGGGCATGCACCCGGCGATGCCGCCCCACACGATGTTCTGCGGCGTGCGGCGTTTGAGCCAGAGCGTGTAGACGACGACGTAGAAGAGGATGGCCCCGAGCGAGAGCGCCGCCGAGAGCAGGTTCACCGTGAGGGCGAGCCAGACGATCGACGCGACGCCGACCACGTACGAGAAGACCAGCGCCTCGCGGTCGCTCACGTCACCCGTGACGAGCGGTCGCCCCTGGGTGCGCTTCATGATGCGGTCGATGTCTCGATCGATGTAGCAGTTGAAGGCCGAGGCCGAGCCGGCGCTCAGGGCGCCGCCGATCAGCGTCGCCGCGACGAGCCACAGGTTGGGGATGCCGCCCTGGGCCAGGAACATCGTCGGCGCCGTGGTGACGAGCAGGAGCTCCATCACGCGGGGCTTCGTGAGGGCGACGTACGCCCGAGCCTTACGACGGAAGCCCCGGGGTGACGTGTCGGGGCGGATGTCAACGGCTGCGGTCATGAGTCCTCTAACGAGACGAACGGTTTGCCCAAGGAGTCTAGGCGATGAACGTCGACGCTGACGGCGAACCCCCGGCCGGATGCGGACGGGCGGAGGGGGTTCGTCCCTATACTTGCAGGTGCTTGCCAGTCGCACGCCCTCTCGGTCCCGAGTCACCGGACGAACCGTCCCGATCCCCGCCCCCAGCGTGTGTGCGACCCAGCCGACGACGTCTCGGCAGGCGCACGTCAGCGCGGGAGCGAATCGACCCCGCGCAGTTCGCATCAAGAAGGGTCAACTTCCAGTGGCAGATCTGCAATGGGAATCCATTGACAACAAAGCAGTAGACACGGTCCGCGTCCTCGCGGCCGACGCGGTCGAGAAGGTCGGCAACGGCCACCCGGGCACCGCGATGAGCCTGGCGCCCGCCGCCTACCTGCTCTTCCAGAAGGTCATGCGTCGTGACCCGAGCGACAGCACCTGGATCGGTCGCGACCGGTTCATCCTGTCCGTCGGCCACAGCTCGCTGACGCAGTACATCCAGTTCTACCTGGGTGGCTACGGTCTCGAGCTCGACGACCTCGAGGCCCTGCGCACCTGGGGCTCCAAGACCCCCGGCCACCCCGAGTACGGCCACACCGACGGCATCGAGATCACGACCGGTCCGTTGGGCCAGGGCTTCGCCAGCTCGGTGGGCTTCGCCTACGCCGCCCGCTTCGAGCGTGGCCTGTTCGACCCCGACGCCGCGCCCGGCACGAGCCCGTTCGACCACTTCGTCTACGTCATCGCCGGTGACGGCGACATGCAAGAGGGCGTCACGAGCGAGGCCGCGTCGCTGGCCGGCCACCAGAAGCTCGGCAACCTCGTCGCCATCTACGACTCGAACCAGATCTCGATCGAGGACGACACCAACATCGCCTTCACCGAGGACGTCCACAAGCGCTTCGAGTCCTACGACTGGGACGTCCAGGTCGTCGACTGGAAGAAGACCGGTGAATACGTCGAGGACGTCGCCGAACTGCACGACGCCATCGAGAAGGCCAAGGCCGTCACCGACAAGCCCTCGCTGATCATCCTCAAGACGATCATCGGCTGGCCCTCGCCCAAGAAGCAGAACTCCGGCAAGATCCACGGCTCGGCACTGGGTGCCGACGAGGTCGCCGGTCTGAAGTCGGTCCTCGGCTTCGACCCCGAGAAGTCGTTCGACGTCGACCCCGCCGTCCTCGAGCACACCCGCAAGGCCGTCGAGCGCGGCCAGGCCCAGCACGCCGAGTGGGACGAGAAGCTCGCCGCCTGGGCGTCGGCCAACCCCGACAAGAAGGTCATGCTCGACCGCATCCTCGCGAACGAGCTGCCCGAGGGCATCGAAGAGGCTCTCCCCGTCTTCGAGGCCGGCAAGGACGTCTCGACCCGCGCCGCATCGGGCAAGGTCATCAACGCCCTCGCCGGTGTCGTCCCCGAGCTCTGGGGCGGCTCGGCCGACCTGGCCGAGTCGAACCTCACGACGATCACGGGCTCGAAGTCGTTCGTGCCGACCGAGTGGTCGACCGACGAGTGGAGCGGTGACCCCTACGGTCGCGTGCTGCACTTCGGCATCCGCGAGCACGCCATGGGCGCCATCCTCAACGGCATCACGCTGCACGGCAACACGCGCCCGTTCGGTGGCACCTTCCTCATCTTCAGCGACTACATGCGCCCCGCGGTCCGTCTCGCGGCACTGATGAAGTCGCCCGCGATCTACGTCTGGACCCACGACTCCGTGGCCCTCGGCGAGGACGGGCCGACCCACCAGCCGATCGAGCAGCTCGCGTCGCTGCGGGCGATCCCCGACCTCGACGTCGTGCGTCCTGCCGACGCCAACGAGACGGCCTGGGCCTGGGCCACGATCCTGGAGCGCCACCACGGCCCCGCCGGCATCGCGCTCAGCCGTCAGAACCTGCCCGTCTTCGAGCGCGGTACCGGTGACGCCGAGGGCGACACCTTCGCGTCGGCGAAGAACGTCGCGAAGGGCGCCTACGTCCTGGCCGAGGCGCCGGGCGGCACGCCCGACGTGATCTTCGTCGCGACCGGCTCCGAGGTGCAGATCGCCGTCGAGGCCCGTGAGGTCCTGCGCGGCGAGGGCATCAACGCCCGCGTCGTCTCGGCTCCGAGCATCGAATGGTTCGACGAGCAGAGCGACGAGTACAAAGAAGCCGTCCTCCCGGCCGCCGTCAAGGCCCGCGTCTCGATCGAGGCCGGCGTGGCCATGCCGTGGCGCGGCATCGTCGGCGACGCCGGTCGCAGCGTGTCGATCGAGCACTTCGGTGCCTCGGCCGACTACAAGACGCTGTTCAAGCAGTTCGGCATGACGACCGAAGCCGCCGTCGCCGCCGCCAAGGACTCGATCGCCGCTCTCTGAGCGTCGACAAAGGAAGAAGAAGAACATGACTGATTCGAACACCGCACAGCTCTCCGCCGCCGGCGTGAGCATCTGGCTCGACGACCTGTCGCGCGAGCGCATCAACGCGGGCGGCCTGCAGAAGCTGATCGCCGAGCGCAACGTCGTCGGCGTCACCACCAACCCCACGATCTTCGCCTCGGCTCTGGCCAAGGGCGAGGCCTACGACGACCAGGTCGCCCTGCTCGCCAAGACCGGTGTCAGCGTCACCGACGCCGTCTTCGAGATCACGACCGACGACGTCACCCGTGCCTGCGACATCTTCCGCGAGGTCTACGACACGACCGACGGCTTCGACGGCCGTGTCTCGATCGAGGTCGAGCCGGGTCTGGCGCACGACGCTCAGGGCACCATCGACCAGGCGGTCAAGCTGGCCGCCAAGGTCGGTCGCCCCAACGCCCTCATCAAGATCCCGGCGACCGTCGAGGGTCTCGAGGCCATCACCGCCGTCATCGCCCAGGGCATCAGCGTCAACGTGACGTTGATCTTCAGCCTCGAGCGCTACCGTGCCGTCATCAACGCGTACCTCACGGGTCTCGAGCAGGCCAAGGCCGCCGGCATCGACATCACCGAGATCCACTCGGTCGCCTCGTTCTTCGTGTCGCGTGTCGACACCGAGATCGACAAGCGACTCGACGCCGTCGGAACGGACGAGGCCAAGGCCCTCAAGGGCAAGGCCGGCGTGGCCAACGCCCAGCTCGCCTACGAGGTCTACCAGCAGGCCTTCGACACCGAGCGGGCCAAGGGCCTCCTCGCTGCCGGTGCCAACAAGCAGCGCCCCCTCTGGGCCTCGACCGGAGTCAAGGACCCCGCCGTCCTCGACACCACCTACGTGGTCGAGCTCGTCGCCCAGGACGTCGTCAACACGATGCCCGAGAAGACGCTCGAGGCGACCTTCGACCACGGTGAGATCCGTGGCGACACGATCAGCGCCTCCTACGCCTCCGCCAACGAGACCATGGACGCGATCGCCGCGCAGGGCGTCTCGTACGACGACGTGACCGAGACCCTCGAGAAAGAGGGCGTCGAGAAGTTCATCGTGTCGTGGAACGAACTGCTCGACACGGTCACGGCGGCCCTCGAGGCAGCCAAGCCCGCCGGGGAGTCCAAGTGACCATCACCATCGCTGCCAGCGGAGACGCGGCACAGGCGGTCGAGACGGTCGTCCCGCAGCTCGTGAGCGACCTCGTCGCCTCGGGCATCACGGCTCAGAACCCCACCCTGTGGGGCCCCGACGCCGAGGACGAATCGGCCAAGCGTCTCGGCTGGACCGAGGCCGTCGTGGTCTCGACTCCGCTCCTCGACGAGATCGACTCGTTGCGCGACGAGCTCGCCGCCAAGGGAGTCGACCACGTCGTGCTCGCGGGCATGGGCGGTTCGTCGCTCGCGCCCGAGGTCATCACCCGCACCTACGGTGTCGAGCTCACCGTGCTCGACGCGACGGAGCCCGGTCAGGTCCTCACGGCCCTCGCCGACCGTCTCGAGCGCACCGTGCTCGTCGTGTCGTCGAAGTCTGGTTCGACCGTCGAGACGGCCAGCCAGCGCAAGACGTTCGAGAAGGCGTTCACCGACGCCGGCATCGACCCCGTCGAGCGCATCGTCGTGGTCACCGACCCGGGTTCGCCCCTCGACGGGCAGGCTCGTGAGGCCGGCTACCGCGTCTTCAACGCCGACCCCAACATCGGCGGGCGCTACTCGGCCCTCTCGGCGTTCGGCCTCGTGCCGTCCGGCCTGGCCGGTGCCGACATCCGCGAGCTGCTCGCCGAGGCCGACGCCGTCACGGTCGAGTTGGCGCAGGACCGTGCCGACAACCCCGGCCTCGTGCTGGGCGCCGTGCTGGCGGGTACCTCCCCGCTGCGTGACAAGATCGCGATCGTCGCCGACGGCACCCACATCGTCGGATTCCCGGACTGGGCCGAACAGCTCATCGCCGAGTCGACCGGCAAGCAAGGTCGCGGCCTGCTCCCCGTGGTGATCGGCACCTCCGCCCCCGAGATCACGGCGGGTCTGCACGACGTGCAGGTCGTCCGTCTCGTGGCGAACGCCGACGAGACCCGAGAGGTCGCTCCCGGCGAGGTCGAGATCTCTGGTTCGCTCGGTGGCCAGATCATGGTCTGGGAATACGCCGTCGCGGTGGCCGGGCGTCTGCTCGACATCAACCCGTTCGACCAGCCCGACGTCGAGTCGGCGAAGATCGCGACGCGTGCGCTGCTCGACGACCGTCCCGAGCCCACTCCCCCGGCCTTCACGGCCGAGGGCGTCGAGGTCCGCGAGGTCGGAGGCGTCGAACTGGGAGACACGCTCGAGTCGGCGGTGGCTGCGCTGCTCTCGCACCTGAGCGACGACGGCTACCTCTCGATCCAGGCGTACGTGGACCGCGTGGCGAACCCGCAGCTCGAAGAGATCCGCGACCTGCTCGCGGCGCGCACGCAGCGTCCCGTCACCTTCGGGTGGGGGCCGCGCTTCCTGCACTCGACGGGTCAGTACCACAAGGGTGGCCCCGCCAACGGTGTCTTCTTGCAGATCACGCAGGTGCCCGAGACCGACCTCGAGATCCCGGACAGCCCGTTCACGTTCGGGCAGCTCGTGCAGGCACAGGCCGCCGGTGACGCGAAGGTCCTGGCCGAGCACGGTCGTCCCGTGCTCACGCTGACGGTGACCGACGTGGCCGCCGCGCTGCCGGTCATCACCGCCGCACTCCGCTGAGCCGAAAGGGCCGGCGTCCTCACGGGCGCCGGCCCTTTCGTCTTACCCCCGGGTGGTCTCCGCAGGCATCGCCCGTCCTCGACCGGACCACCCCTCGAACCACAGAACGGAACTTCATGTCACCGGTGCCGATCACGCCGGAGTCCAACCCTCTGAGGTTGCCCTCCGATCGACGTCTCAACCGCATCGCCGGCCCGAGCGGCCTGATCATCTTCGGTGTGACGGGTGACCTCTCCCGCAAGAAGCTCATGCCCGCCGTGTACGACCTAGCCAACCGAGGCCTGCTCCCGCCCGGTTTCGCGCTCGTCGGTTTCGCCCGTCGTGAGTTCGAGGGCCAGGACTTCGAGCAGGTCGTCTACCAGGCCGTCAAGGACCACGCTCGAACGCCGTTCGACGAAGACGTCTGGCGTCAGCTCAAGGAGGGCTTCCGTTTCGTCCAGGGGGTCTTCGACGACGCCGACGCGTTCGCTCGGCTCAAGGACACCATCGAGGAGCTCGATCGCGAACGCGGCACGATGGGGAACCACGCGTTCTACCTCTCGATCCCGCCCAAGGCCTTCCCCATGGTCACCGAGCAGCTCCGCAACTCCGGGCTCGCCGAGGAGAAGGACGGTGCGTGGCGTCGCGTCGTCATCGAGAAGCCATTCGGCAGCGACCTCAAGACGGCGCGCGAGCTCAACGCCGTCGTCGAGACGGTGTTCGAGCCCGACAGCGTGTTCCGCATCGACCACTACCTCGGCAAAGAGACGGTGCAGAACCTCCTCACGCTGCGGTTCGCCAACCAGATGTACGAACCCCTCTGGAACTCCAACTACGTCGACCACGTCCAGATCACCATGGCCGAGGACATCGGCGTCGGCGGTCGGGCCGGCTACTACGACGGCATCGGTGCCGCCCGTGACGTCATCCAGAACCACCTCCTCCAACTGCTCGCCCTGACGGCGATGGAAGAGCCGGTCACGTTCGCCGCCCGCGACCTCCGGGCCGAGAAGGAGAAGATCCTGTCGGCCGTCCGCCTGCCCGCCGACCTCGCCACGGGCACCGCGCGGGGCCAGTACGCCGGGGGGTGGCAGGGCGGAGAGAAGGTCCTCGGCTTCCTCGACGAAGAGGGCATGGACCCCGAGAGCACGACGGAGACCTTCGCCGCCATCAAGCTCGAGATCGCCACCCGACGCTGGGCGGGCGTGCCCTTCTACCTCCGTGCCGGCAAGCGTCTCGGACGTCGCGTGACCGAGATCGCCGTCGTCTTCAAGCAGGTGCCCGAGAACATCTTCGGCACCCAGACCTCCCTGGGGCAGAACGCCCTCGTGATCCGGGTCCAGCCCGACGAGGGAGTGACTCTCCGGTTCGGGTCCAAGGTGCCCGGCATCGGCACACAGGTCCGGGACGTCACCATGGACTTCGGCTACGGGCACGCCTTCACCGAGGCGAGCCCGGAGGCCTACGAGCGCCTCATCCTGGACGTGCTCCTGGGCGACCCGCCCCTGTTCCCCCGGCACGAGGAGGTCGAACTCTCCTGGAAGATCCTCGACCCCATCGAGGAGTTCTGGGCCACCCAGGGCCAGCCCGAACAGTACCGACCCGGCACGTGGGGCCCCGCCTCGGCCGATGAACTCATGGCCCGTGACGGCCGTACCTGGAGGCGTCCGTGATCGTCGACCTGCCCGACAGCACCATCAGCCGCGTCCAGAAGACGCTGGTCAAGATCAGGGAAGAAGGAGGCGCGGTCGCGTTGGGCCGTGTCCTCACCTTGATCATCTCCACCCGTCTCGGTGACGAGGAAGAAGCCATCGAGGCTGCCAACGACGCCTCCCGTGAGCACCCCATGAGGGTCATCGTCGTGTCCACGTCGATCGGCGTCGACGCCGGCGAGGGACGGCTCGACGCGCAGATCCGCGTGGGGGGCGACGCCGGTGCCAGCGAGGTCATCCTGCTCCGCGCCTACGGTGAGACGGCGAGCGACGAGGAGGGGCTCGTGACCGGGCTCCTGCTGCCCGACGCACCCGTCGTGGCGTGGTGGCCCAAGACCGCTCCTGTCGTCGTCTCCGAGTCTCCCCTGGGGCGCATCGCACAACGGCGCATCACCGACGCCGCGAGCCAGTCCAACCCGCGCCAGTCGATCATCGACCTCGCGCGTAGCTACGCTCCCGGTGACACCGACTTCGCCTGGACCCGGCTCACCCTGTGGCGGGCACAGCTCGCCGCGGTGCTCGACCAGCCGCCGTACGAGTCGGTCACCGAGGTCGGTGTCGCAGGGGCACCCGACTCCCCCTCGACTCTGCTGCTGGCCGCGTGGCTGCGTCTGCAGCTCCAGGTGCCGGTCGACGGTGAGCTGACGACCCGGGCGACCGGCTCGAGCGGTATCCACGGGGTGCAACTCGTCCGCGCCTCCGGGTCCATCGTCCTCGAACGATCCCTCGGCGACGTCGCGACGCTGACCCAACCAGGCCAGCCCACGCACGATCTCGCGCTGCCACGCCGCTCGCTGCGCGACTGCCTGGCCGAGGAACTCCGTAGACTCGACCCCGACGACCTGTTCGGGAACGTCGTGAGACACGGGGTCGGCCAACTGAGCGAACCCGTCCAGAGCAACTAGAGCAGATAGAGAACCGTGACGAACGAACGCCGGGTGCTGGTCCACCCCGACAAAGAATCGCTGGGCGCGTCCGTGGCCGCCCGCTTCATCACCAAGATCATCGACGTGCTCGAAGAGCAGAACTACGCGTCGGTCGTCGTGAGCGGCGGCTCGGTGAGCACGCTCGTGCTGGCGGCCATCAACGCGTCACCGGCGCGCGACAGCGTCGACTGGTCCAAGGTCTCGATCTGGTGGGCCGACGAACGCTGGGTCCCCGCCGGCGACGCCGACCGCAACGACACACAGGCCGGCATCGATCTGCTCGACCACATCGGTCTGCTGCCCGAGAACGTCCACCGTTTCGGTGCTGTCGGTGACCATGCCGACGTCGAGGCAGCGGCCGTCGCCTACCGCGACGAGCTCCGCCAGCATGCCCAGGCGGACGACGAGGCCCCGCGCTTCGACATCACGCTTCTCGGTGTCGGTCCCGACGGTCACGTGGCCTCGTTGTTCCCCGACAAGGCGCAGATCCGTCAGCTCGAGCCGACCGTGCTCACGATCGACGACTCCCCCAAGCCGCCGCCGGTGCGCCTGACGCTGAGCCTGCCGGTGATCAACAACTCGCAGCGCGTCTGGATGATCCTCGCCGGAGCCGAGAAGGCCTCGTCGCTGGGGCTCGCCCTCGCGGGTGCCGGGGCGGACCAGGTACCGGTGGCCGGCGTCAAGGGGCGCAAGCGCACCGTCTTCTTCGTGGACCGGGACGCCGCGGCCGAGGTCCCCGAGAACCTGATCGCCTCCACGTACTGAGTCCCGGTCCGGGCCGACCGTCCACGGTACGACGAAGGGCCCCGCAGCTGATCGCTGCGGGGCCCTTCGTCATCGTCGGCGTCGAGACACCAGGAGGTGCGCTCGGCCTGGTCAGGCCTTCCCGCGTCGGACGCGCAACTGCTGCAGTGCCTCTTCGAGGAGTTGCTCGGCCTCTTCTTCGGTCCGTCGCTCTTTCACGTACGCGAGGTGAGTCTTGTAGGGCTCGAGCTTGGCGACCGTCGGCGGGTTCGCCTTGTCGCGACCTGCCGGCAGCCCGCTCGAGGGTGAATCGACGGTCTCGGGGATCTCTTCGTCGGGAACGTTGGCCGCGAAGTGACGTACGACCTCGTTGCCGAGGGCATCCCAGTACGAGATGGTGATCCGCTCGGCGTGGAAGCCACGGTCCTGTTCACCCATGGGACCCGCACCGACGCGCGAGCCGCGGATTGCACTACCGCCCGAGGCCATCAGCTGACCGCCGCGAACTTGGTGATGAGGCCCAGGACCACGATGCAGGTGATCCAGACGAGACCCAGGAAAACCGTGATGCGGTTGAGGTTGCGCTCGGCGACGCCGGACGCCCCGAGGTTGCTCGTGACACCACCGCCGAACATGTCGGACAGACCGCCGCCGCGACCGCGGTGGAGCAGGATGAGGAGGGTCAGCAGGAGGCTCGTGATGCCGAGCAACACCTGCAGGATGACCTGGAGAATTTCCACGTAGGACCTTTCGATGCGGTGAGACCGCTGACCAGTATAACCGCGAGAGGCCGTCATCCCGGCAGCACGAGCCGGAAGGGCACCGACGGGCGGCGCCCCGATCCGCTCAGACGCCGACGTGCGCCTGGAAGCGGACGATGCTGGCGAACTCGGACACGTCGAGGCTCGCCCCACCGACGAGGGCGCCGTCGACGTTCGGCTCACGCATGAAGGACGCGATGTTGGTGGACTTGACCGATCCGCCGTAGAGGACACGGGTCGCGGCGGCGGCATCCGAGCCGACGATGTCGACCAGGGCCACCCGCAGCGCGGCGCAGACCTGCTCGGCCTGCTCGGCCGTGGCGGCCTGCCCGGACCCGATCGCCCAGACGGGCTCGTAGGCCACGACGATCTCGGCGGACGCGGGCACCTGGGCGAGCGCGGCACGGAGCTGGGCCACCGGCACCGCGCTCGGTCCGTGCTGCTCGAGGTCGTCGGCCGTCTCGCCGACGCAGATCACGGGGACGAGGCCCGACCGATGAGCCGCAGCGACCTTCGTCGCCACGACATCGTCGTCCTCGGCGTGGAGCGTCCGGCGCTCCGAGTGCCCGACCAGGACGTAGCGGACGTCGAGCTTGGCGAGGAACGGCCCCGAGACCTCTCCCGTGTAGGCACCGGAATCGTGGGCGGAGAGGTCCTGGGCTCCGAGCGCCAGCTCGAGCTTGTCGGCGTCGAGCAGGGTCTGCACGCTGCGGATGTCGGTGAACGGCGGGAACACCGCGGTCTCGACCGATTCGAAGTCGTGTTTGGCGTCCTTGAGGGACCAGGCGAGCTTCTGGACGAACGCGATCGCCTGCAGGTGATCGAGGTTCATCTTCCAGTTGCCGGCAATGAGGGGGGTGCGTGTGGTCACCATCCGAGGACCTCCAGTCCGGGGAGTCGTTTGCCCTCGAGGAACTCGAGGCTGGCTCCACCACCGGTGGAGATGTGGCCGAACTGGTCGTCCGTGAAGCCCAGGGCACGGACGGCCGCGGCCGAGTCGCCACCGCCGACGACACCGAGACCCGAGACATGGGTGAGAGCCTCGGCGACCGCCTTGGTGCCGTGTGCGAATGCCGGGAACTCGAAGACTCCCATGGGTCCGTTCCAGAAGACCGTGGACGACGTCTGGACGGTCTCGGCGAAGCGGGCCGCCGTCTCGGGACCGATGTCCAACCCGAGGGCGTCCGCACCGAGAGGAGACGACTCGATGCCGTCCGAGGCGACCACGGTGTGGTCGGCATCGGCGCTGAAGGTCGAGGCCGCCACCACGTCGACGGGGAGGACGAGGTTGACGCCCCGACGCGCGGCTTCGTCGACGTAGCCGCGGACCCGGTCGAGCTGGTCCTTCTCGAGCAGGCTCTTGCCGACGGGTAGTCCCTGCGCGGCGAGGAACGTGAAGAGCATCCCCCCACCGATGAGCAGGTTGTCGACCCGCGGGAGCAGGTGCTCGATGACGCCGAGCTTGTCGGACACCTTCGAGCCGCCGAGGACCACGGTGTAGGGCCGCGTGGGGTTCTCGGTCAGCTTGTCGAGGACCTCGAGCTCGCGGGAGATCAGAGTGCCGGCTGCGCTCGGGAGGAGCGCGGGGAGCTCGTACACGCTCGCCTGCTTGCGGTGCACGACGCCGAAGCCGTCGGAGACGAACACGTCGCCGAGTTCGGCCAGGCGACGGGCGAACTCCTGACGCTCCGACTCGTCCTTCGACGTCTCGGCAGCGTTGTAGCGGAGGTTCTCGAGCACGACGATCTGACCGTCGGTCAGTCCGGCCACCGCTTCGGTGGTCTCGTCGCCGACGGTGCTCGCCGCGAAGCCGACGCTCTTGCCGAGGAGTTCGCTGAGTCGCTGGGCGACCGGTCGCAGGCTGTACTCGGCCTTGGCCTCGCCGTCGGGGCGACCGAGGTGCGAGATGACGACGACCCTCGCCCCCTGGTTGATCAGCAGGTCGAGGGTCTCGAGGGAGGCACGGATGCGTCCGTCGTCGGTGATCTCACCGTCCTTCAGCGGGACGTTGAGGTCGCATCGGACGATGACGCGCTTGCCCGACAAGGGACCGAGGGAATCGAGGGTTCGCAGGCTCATGGGTTCGTTTCGGGGTTGGAGGACGATGCCCCGGCCCGCTGGGGCCGGGGCATCGAGGTCGGACTAGAGGCGGTCGGCCACGTACTTCGTCAGGTCGACGAGGCGGTTCGAGTAGCCCCACTCGTTGTCGTACCACGAGGTGATCTTGACCAGGTTGCCGATGACCTTGGTGAGCCCCGAGTCGTAGATCGACGAGTGCGGGTCGGTCGTGATGTCGGTGGACACCAGCGGGTCTTCGGAGTAGGCGAGGATGCCCTTGAGCTCGCCCTCGGCTGCGGCCTTGTAGGCAGCGTTGATCTGCTCGACCGTCACCGGGGTGCTGGTCTCGAGGGTCACGTCGGTGATCGAGCCGGTGGGGACGGGGACGCGCAGGGCGTAGCCGTCGAGCTTGCCGGCGAGCTCGGGGATCACGAGGCCGATGGCCTTGGCGGCACCGGTCGACGTCGGGACGATGTTGAGCGCGGCGGCGCGGGCACGACGGGGGTCCTTGTGGGGGCCGTCCTGCAGGTTCTGGTCGGCCGTGTACGCGTGGACCGTCGTCATGAGACCGCGCTCGACGCCGAAGTTGTCGAGGAACACCTTCATCAGGGGCGCGAGGCTGTTCGTCGTGCACGACGCGTTCGAGATGATGTGGTGGTTGGCGGGGTCGTAGATGCCCTCGTTCACGCCCAACACGATGGTGGCGTCGTCACCGGTGGCGGGAGCCGAGATGAGGACCTTCTTCGCGCCGGCCGTGATGTGCTTGCGTGCGTCTTCGGCCTTCGTGAAGAAACCGGTCGACTCGACGACGATGTCGACGCCCAGCTCGCCCCAGGGCAGGTTGGCGGGGTCGCGCTCGGCGAGCACCTTGATCGGCTTGCCGTCGACGACGATCGAGTCGCCGTCGAGCTCGACGGTGGCGTCGAGACGACCCGTGATCGAGTCGAACTTGAGGAGGTGCGCGAGGGCGGCGTTGTCGGTCAGGTCGTTGACGGCGACGATCTCGATGTCGGTTCCCTTGGCGAGCGCCGCGCGGAAGTAGTTACGGCCGATGCGACCGAAGCCGTTGATGCCGATCTTGACGGTCAATGAAACTCCTGATGATCAGGCGTCGTGGGGACGCGTGGAGGGTGTGGGCGACCAGGCCCGTGGCGACGCCCGAATTCTCGATGACCTCGGGTCGGACACCGTTTACGACAGTAGCAGCAGCCCTCCGGAATTCGCCGTCCCGTGACGTCACGGGCTCCCCTCCGCCGGCCCTCAGTCGAGGTCGAGGTCGTTCGGGAGATTGGCGTCCGTACCCGGGAGGCCCAGGTCGCTGGCTTTCTTGTCGGCCATGGCGAGCAGTCGGCGGATGCGTCCCGCCACGGCGTCCTTGGTCATCGGGGGGTCGGCGTGGTGGCCGAGTTCGTCCAAGCTGGCGTCACGATGCGCCAGTCGCAGTTCGCCCGCGTACTTGAGGTGATCGGGGATGTCGTCGCCGAGGAGTTCCATCGCCCGGTCGACCCGGGCGCAGGCGGCGACGGCGGCCTGGGCCGAACGTCGCAGGTTGGCGTCGTCGAAGTTGACGAGACGGTTGGCGGTCGCGCGCACCTCCCGGCGCTGGCGCATCTCTTCCCAGTCGGTCACGCTCTTCTCGGCACCCATCACCTTGAGCATGGTGCCGATCGCCTCACCGTCGCGGATGATCACGCGGTGCACGCCCCGGACCTCGCGGGCCTTCGCCGCGATGCCCAGTCGTCCGGCGGCCCCGACGAGCGCCATGGCGGTCTCGTTGCCGGGGCACACGACCTCGAGCGAGGCGGATCGACCGGGGTCGGTCAAAGAGCCCTGGGCGAGGAAGGCGCCGCGCCAGATCGCGGCGAGATCGTCACGCGAGCCGGTCGTGAGTCGGTTCGGCAGGCCACGCACGGGTCGCCGGCGGGCGTCCATGAGCCCGGTCTGACGCGCCAGCGTCTCTCCGGCCTCGTGGACCCGCACGAGGAACCCCGGGGTGCGTCGTGAACCGGAGGGAGCCGTCATGGCGACGTCGCTCCGGGCTCCGTACAGCTCGGCCAGGTCTTTGCGGACCCGGCGGGCGATGAGGGCCGAGTCGAGTTCCGCCTCGACCGCGATCCGCCCGGAGATGAGGTGGAGCCCCCCGGCAAAACGAAGGACGGTGGCGAGCTCGGCAGCCCGGATCGTCGTCCTGCTCACCTCGACGCGGGCGAGTTCTTCTTTGACGTCGGCAGTCTGGGCCACTCCGGTTGTTCCTTTTCGTCAGGTCGACTTGTCGTCGGTACACGGGCGTGCTGAAGGACCTCGGTGGGTCATTCTCGGCCGAGGTCGCGGTGTTTCACGCTGACGGCCACGCCGGGGAGTCCACGCAGACGCGCCGCCAGTTCACCCACGAGGGTGACCGATCGATGTTTGCCCCCGGTGCAGCCAATGGCGATCGTAGCGTGTCTCTTGTTCTCACGCTGATAGCCCGACAACACGGGGACGAGCGAGGCGGCGAAGGCGTCGACGAACTCTCGTGCCCCGTCCTGTTGCATGACGTACGTCGTGACCGGCTCGTCGAGCCCCGACTGCTGCCGGAGCGCGGGCACCCAGAACGGGTTGGGGAGGAACCGCGCGTCGCCCACCATGTCGGCGTCGGTGGGCAGGCCGTACTTGAACCCGAAGCTGAGGACGGTCACCTGCACCCCGGCGCGGTCGGACTCGGCGAACTTCTCGGAGATCGTCGTGGCCAACTGGTGGATGTTGAGTTCCGAGGTGTCGATGATCACGTCGCTGGTCTCGCGGAGCTCCTCCATGCGCGCTCGCTCGGCGAGGATGCCGTCCAGCAAGGTGCCGTCACCCTGCAGCGGGTGCGGCCGCCGGACCTGCTCGAAACGGCGGACCAACGCCGCGTCGGTCGCGTCGAGGAAGAGGACCCGCACCTTGCTGGGCATGCTCGCCCGGAGGGTGCGGACGGCCTCCTGTGCCTCGCTGAAGAGGCGCCCCCCGCGGACGTCGACCACGGCGGCGATCTTGGGGAGCGAGTCCCCCGCGCGCTCGGCCAGGTCGAGCAACGGTCGCAGCATCTGCGCGGGCAGGTTGTCTACCACGTACCAGTCGAGGTCTTCGAGGGCGTTGCCGACCGTCGACCGCCCGGCACCGGACATGCCCGTCACGATCAGGACCTCTTGTTGTTCGCTGACGTCGCTCATGTCGGTGGTGTCCTCCGGGTCGGCGGGCGGTGCATCGAGTCTAGGCGGGGCTCGTGGGGGGCACGGCGTCGTCGGCCGTCACGTCCTCGGCTCCGCGGAGCCGTTCGACGACGGCCGCGGCGAGGGTCGGTCCGATGCCGCGGATCGCCGAGATGTCGGCGACGTCTGCGTCTTTCAGCCGTTTGACCGAGCCGAAGTGCTTCAGGAGCACGGCCACCCGGGAGGGGCCCAACCCCGGGATCTCGGCCAGTTGCGTCGAGATGTCGCGTTTGCGCCGTTGCCGCTGGTGTGTGATCGCGAACCGATGCGCCTCGTCCCGGATGCGCTGGATCAGGAACAGTGCGTCGCTGTTGCGCGGCAGGATGACCGGGAAGTCGTCGTCGGGCAACCAGATCTCTTCGAGCCGCTTGGCGATGCCGCACAGTGCGATGTCGGTGACGCCCGCGTCGTCGAGGGCTCGTCGGGCCGCCGCCACCTGGGGTTGTCCGCCGTCGACGATGAGGAGGTTGGGACGGTACGCGAACCGTTTGCGTTGCTCACCCACCTCCTCGACGGGCGCGAGTTCGTCGTCGAGGCGCGAGAGACGGCGGCTGAGGGTCTGGTAGATCGACTCGGTGTCGTCGGTCGACTGAGGGATGTTGAAGCGCCGGTACTGGTCCTTCCGCGGTAGACCGTCCTCGAACACCACCATCGAAGCGACGATGTTCGTGCCCGAGAGGTGGGAGACGTCGTAGCACTCCATGCGCAAGGGCGCGTCGCTCATGCCGAGGGCCTCCTGGATGTCGGCCAGGGCGGTCGACCGGGTGGCGAAGTCGGCGCTGCGACGGGTCTTGTAGAGCATGAGCGACTGCTGCGCGTTGAGGGTCGCCGTCTGCATCAGGTTGGCCTTCTCCCCGCGCTGAGCCGTGTGTATCTGCACCCGCCCGCGCCCGCGGAGGGAGCTCAGCACGCTTTCGAGGGCGTCGTTGTCGTCCGGCGTCTCGGTCACGACGATCTCGCGAGGAAGCTCGGCACCGGCGGTGTAGATGCCCTGCAGGACCTGCTCGACGAGGTCGCCGGTCGAGATGTCGATCTCTTTGTCGACGACCCATCCGCGGGAACCACGGATGCGACCGCCCCTCACCGTGAAGAGCTGGACGGCGGCCGCCAGCTCGTCCTCGGCGAGGGCGTAGAGGTCGAGGTCGACGTTGTCGCGGAGGACGACCGCCGACTTGTCGAGCACGGCCTCGAGGGCCTGCACCTGGTCCCTGTAGGCCGCCGCGTCCTCGAAGCGCTGCTCGACGGCGGCCGTCTTCATGGACCGCTGCAGGTCGGCGATCACCTTCTTGTCGTAGCTGCCCATGAACTTGACGAACTCGTCGACTATGGCCCGGTGCTCGTCGATCGACACCTTGTGTGAGCAGGGCCCTCCGCAACGACCGATCTGCCCCGGGAAGCAGGGCTTGCCCGTCTGCATCGCCTTCTTGTAGCTGCTGTCGGAACAGGTCCGGATCGGGAAGACCTTGATCATCAGGTCGATGGTGTCGTGGACCGCCCAGATCTTCGGGTAGGGCCCGAAGTACTTCGCCCCTCTGATGCGCGGGTTGCGCGTGACCATGACCCGAGGTGCCTCGTCGGCCAGGGTGACGGCCATGAAGGGATAGGTCTTGTCGTCGCGGAACTTGACGTTGAACGGCGGGTCGAATTCTTTGATCCACGTGTACTCGAGCTGCAGGGCCTCGATGTCGCTGCCCACGACGGTCCACTCGACCGATCGAGCGGTGAGGACCATCCGACGGGTGCGTTCGTGGAGGGAGGGCAGTGGTGCGAAGTAGTTGCTCAGCCGGGCCCGCAGGTTCTTGGCCTTGCCGACGTACAGAACCCTGCCCCGCTCGTCACGCCAGCGGTAGACGCCGGGGTCGGTCGGTATCTCGCCCGCTTTCGGACGCCAGGAGACGGTGTTGCTCATCGTGCTTCGACGGCCTCCCGACGTCGCGTCGGCGTGGCCTTCTTCTTCTGGACGCGCGGCACGGTGTGACCCGACTCGAGGATCTCCTTGAGGAAGACGCCCGTGTGGCTCTCGGGCACGGTGGCGAGGTGTTCGGGCGTGCCGGTGGCGATGACGGTACCGCCACCCGCGCCTCCTTCGGGGCCCATGTCGATCAGCCAGTCGGCGGACTTGATGACGTCGAGGTTGTGCTCGATCGTGATGACGGTGTTGCCCTTCTCGACGAGACCGTTCAGAACGAGCAGGAGCTTGCGCACGTCCTCGAAGTGCAGACCCGTGGTCGGCTCGTCGAGCACGTAGACGCTGCGCCCGTTGGAGCGCTTCTGCAGCTCGGTCGCGAGCTTCACGCGCTGAGCCTCGCCACCGCTCAACGTGGTGGCGCTCTGACCGAGTCGCACGTAGCCCAGGCCGACGTCGACCAGCGTCGACATGAACCGCGAGATCGCCGAGATGGGGGCGAAGAACTCGGCCGCCTCGCTGATCGGCATCTCGAGGACCTCGGAGATGTTCTTTCCCTTGTAGCGCACCGCCAGGGTGTCGCGGTTGTAGCGCGCACCACCGCACACCTCGCAGGCGACGTAGACGTCGGGCAGGAAGTTCATCTCGATCTTGATGGTGCCGTCACCCGCGCAGTTCTCGCAGCGGCCGCCCTTGACGTTGAAGCTGAAGCGTCCCGGCAGGTAGCCGCGGGCCTTCGCATCGGTCGTCTCGGCGAAGAGGGTGCGGATTCGGTCGAAGACGCCCGTGTAGGTCGCGGGGTTCGAGCGCGGGGTGCGACCGATCGGTGCCTGGTCCACGTGGACGACCTTGTCGAGGGCGTCGAGCCCCGTGACACGCGTGTGCTTGCCGGGGATCTGACGGGCTCCGTTGAGCTGGTTCGCCAGGACCTTGTACAGGATGTCGTTCACGAGCGAGGACTTGCCCGAACCGCTGACACCCGTCACGGCGACGAAGGTGCCCAGAGGGAAATCGACGGTGACGTCGCGCAGGTTGTTGGCCTTGGCGCCCACGACCGAGATCATGCGCTTCTTGTCGACGGGACGACGGCTGGTGGGCGTCTCGATCGAGCGCCGCCCGGCGAGGTAGTCACCCGTGTACGAGTCGGTGTTCGCGACGAGGTCCTCGTAGCTGCCCGAGTGCACGACCGTGCCGCCGTTGACGCCGGCACCCGGACCGATGTCGACCACCCAGTCGGCCGTCTTGATGGTGTCCTCGTCGTGCTCGACGACGATCAGCGTGTTGCCGAGGTTCTTGAGCTTGACCAGCGTGTCGATCAGTCGGCGGTTGTCCCGCTGGTGCAGGCCGATGCTCGGTTCGTCGAGGACGTAGAGCACCCCGGTCAGGCCCGAGCCGATCTGGGTCGCGAGGCGGATGCGCTGGGCCTCGCCACCCGAGAGGGACCCGGCGGCGCGGGCCAGCGAGAGGTACGTGAGACCCACCTCGAGCAGGAACTCGAGCCGGACCCGGATCTCACGAAGGACCTGGGCGGCGATGCGCGCCTCGCGGGTCGTGAGGGTGAGGCTGTTCATGAATTCGAAGGCGTCGGCGAGGCTGAGTTCGGACACGGTCGCGATGTCGTTCCCGTCGACCAGGACGGCGAGGACCTCGGGCTTGAGCCGCTTGCCCTTGCAGACGACGCACGGGATCTCACGGAGGTAGGACGCGTAACGCTGGCGCTGCGTGTCGGTCTCGGCCTCGGCGTACTTGCGCTCGATGTAGGGCATCACACCCTCGAAACCCGTCGAGTACGTCATTTCTCGCCCGAAGCGGTTACGCCATTTGACCGTGACCTCGAAGTCGTTGCCCTGCAGGACGGCCTGCTGGACCTTCTCGGACAGGTCGTGCCACGGCGTCTTGAGGCTGAAGCCGAGATCGCCGGCCAGGCCCTCGAGGAGCTTCTGGAAGTAGTTGTAGAGGCCCTTGCCCGATTGGGTCCACGGGAGGATGACGCCGTCGGCGAGGCTCAACTCGGGATCGCCCAGGAGCAGGTCGGAGTCGACCGACATCTTGGTGCCGAGACCCGAGCACTCGGGGCAGGCGCCGAAGGGTGCGTTGAACGAGAACGTGCGGGGTTCGATCTCGGTGAGCTGGACCGGGTGGTTGTTCGGGCACGAGAGCTTCTCGGAGAACGTTCGGTACTTGCCGGCCGCGCCCTCGTCGGTGTCGACGAAGTCGATGGTGACCAGGCCGTCGGTCAGGCGGAGGGCGGTCTCGAGCGAGTCGGTCAGACGGGTCAGCGCCTGATCGGAGGCGACGAGGCGGTCGACAACGACCGCGATGTCGTGCTTGATCTGCTTCTTCAGCTTGGGCGGCGAACTGAGCTGGATCTGCTCACCGTCGACGATGGCCCGGGAGTACCCCGTGGACGCGAGCTCGGCGAACAGGTCGACGAACTCGCCTTTCTTCTGCGAGACCACAGGGCTCAGAACCTGGTAGCGGGTGCCCGTCTCGAGGGTCATGAGCTGGTCGGCGATCTGCTGCACGCTCTGCTTGCTGATCTTCTCGCCGCAGACGGCGCAGTGCGGCACGCCGATCCGTGCCCAGAGGAGGCGCATGTAGTCGTAGATCTCGGTGATCGTGCCGACCGTGGATCGCGGGTTGCGGTTCGTGGACTTCTGATCGATGGAGACGGCCGGGCTGAGGCCCTCGATGAAGTCGACGTCGGGCCGGTCGACCTGACCCAGGAACTGCCGCGCGTAGGCGGACAGCGACTCGACGTACCGTCTCTGCCCTTCGGCGAAGATCGTGTCGAAGGCGAGGGACGACTTGCCGGAGCCGGACAACCCGGTGAAGACGACCAACGAGTCACGCGGGATCTCGAGGTCGACGTTGTTCAGGTTGTGCACACGGGCACCCCGGACGCTCAGCGTGGAGGAACCTTCTACAGGTGAGATGGACACTCTTACCATTCTGTCGATGTGGACGACGCTCGTCGTCGTGGCGGGCAGGCCCGCGGGAGATGCAGCCGGCGGCGCAGGGTCAGGGGGCCGGGGACGAGATGACCGGTTGGACGCCCGTCAGGCCGGCCGACACCTGCCAGAGACGGGCTGCGACCGACTCGTCGCGGGTATGACGTTTGGCGGGCACGTGAGCCGGGGCGCCGGTCAGCTGGAACCATCCGGCCGGACCCCAGTATTCCCCGCCGACGACGTCTTCGCCCACGAGGGCGTGGACGAGGGGCTCTGCTCCGACCTCTTTGCCCTGGGAGAACGTGTGCATCATCGAGGTGAGGACGGCGGGAGGACGGTGGGGTTCGACGACGGGCGGGCGTGGATCGCTGAGGGACTCCCATGAGAACCCGGGGTGGGCGACGACGCTCGAGATCGACGATCCGGCCGCCCGGAGTCGACGATCGAGGTCGAACCCGAAGGTCATGACCGCGAGCTTGGATCGCGCGTAGGCGACGGCCCCCGAATAGCTCGAGACCATCATGGGATCGTCGAGGTCGAGTCGCACCCACCGGTGGCTGATGCTGCCGAGGTGCACGACTCGCGCCCTCCCGGCCGACTCGAGTGCCGGAAGGAGGTGCGAGACCAGCGCGAAGTGGCCGAGGTGGTTGGTGCCGAACTGGAGCTCGAAGCCGTCGGTCGTCGTCTGACGCCGACGGGAACCGACGACGCCTGCGTTGGCCAGCAAGCCGTCGACCGGCCCACCGGCGGCGATGGCGGACGCACCCGAGCGGACCGACGCGAGATCGGCGAGGTCGAGGGCGACGGTGTCGACGTCCGCCCCGGGCACGCGGCTGCGCAGGAGATCGGCGGCCCGGACGGCTCGCTCTGCGTCGCGGGACGCGAGGACGACCTGATGACCGGCCGTGACGAGCCGCTCGGCGGAGTAATAGCCGAGACCCGCGGTCGCACCCGTGACGACGACACGGCGACGTTCACCGGGCATGGCCGGCCGCCTCCATCTGGCGCAGGTCTTTCTTCAGGTCGGCGACCTCGTCGCGGAGCCGACCGGCCAACTCGAACTTGAGCTCGGCCGAGGCCTGCAGCATCTGCTCGTTGAGGTCGGCGATGATGGCTTCGAGACCGTTCGCCGCGCTGGCCGCCTTGCCCTCGCGGCGGAGGTTCGGCGTGGGGGCGCGCTTGCCGCCCTGGCGATCCGCGAGGAGGCGAGCGGTGTCGGCGCCCTCTCGGGCCAGGACCTCGGTGATGTCGGCGATCTTCTTCCGCAACGGCTGGGGATCGATGCCGCGCTCGAGGTTGTAGGCGACCTGCTTCTCGCGACGACGATCGGTCTCTTCGAGTGCTTGTTTCATCGAATCGGTCATCACGTCGGCGTACATGTGCACCTGACCCGACACGTTGCGGGCCGCACGACCGATGGTCTGGATGAGGGACGTCGACGAGCGGAGGAAGCCTTCTTTGTCGGCGTCGAGGATGGCGACGAGCGACACTTCGGGGAGGTCGAGGCCCTCACGGAGCAGGTTGATGCCGACGAGCACGTCGTAGACCCCCTGGCGCAGTTCGGTCAGCAGCTCGACCCGTCGGAGCGTGTCGACGTCGGAGTGCAGGTACCGCACCCGCACGCCGGCCTCGGTGAGGAAGTCGGTGAGTTCTTCGGCCATCTTCTTGGTCAAGGTGGTGACCAGGACACGTTCGTCGATCTCGACCCGAGTGCGGATCTCTTCGAGCAGGTCGTCGATCTGACCCGCGGACGGCTTGACCACGATCTCGGGATCGATGAGCCCGGTGGGTCGGATGATCTGCTCGACCACACTGTCGGTGATCCCCAGCTCGTACTTGCCGGGTGTCGCCGAGAGGTAGACCTTCTGGCCGACCCGGTCGAGGAACTCCTCGAACTTGAGCGGCCTGTTGTCGAGGGCACTCGGCAGCCGGAAGCCGTGGTCGACGAGGGTGCGCTTGCGTGAGGCGTCGCCCTCGTACATGGCACCGATCTGGGGCACGGTGACGTGCGACTCGTCGATCACCACGAGCAGGTCGTCGGGGAAGTAGTCGAGCAGGCAGTGGGGCGCCTCGCCGGGCGATCGACCGTCGATGTGCGCCGAGTAGTTCTCGATGCCGTTGCAGAAACCGATCTGTTCCATCATCTCGAGATCGAAGGTCGTGCGCATGCGCAGACGTTGGGACTCGAGGAGCTTGCCCTGCTTGTCGAGCTCGTCGAGACGGGTGGCGAGTTCGTCCTTGATGGTCCCGATCGCCCGGTGCATGACGTCGGTACCCGCGACGTAGTGGGACCCCGGGAAGACCGACACCGCGTCCATCGTCTTGACGACGTCGCCCGTGAGCGGGTGGAGGGCGTACAGGGCCTCGACCTCGTCGCCGAACATCTCGATGCGGATGGCCAGTTCTTCGTACATGGGGATGATCTCGATGGTGTCGCCCCGCACCCGGAAGTTGCCACGGGAGAAGTCGATGTCGTTGCGCTGGTACTGCATCGAGACGAAGCGACGGATGAGAGTCTCGCGATCGATCCGCATGCCGACCTGGAGGGCGATCATGGCTTCCATGTAGCCCTCGGGAGTGCCGAGACCGTAGATGCAGGACACCGTCGAGACGACGATGACGTCGCGCCGGCTCAGCAGGGAGTTCGTCGTCGAGTGTCGCAGGCGCTCGACCTCGGCGTTGACCGAGCTGTCCTTCTCGATGAAGGTGTCGGTCTGCGGGACGTAGGCCTCGGGCTGGTAGTAGTCGTAGTACGACACGAAGTACTCGACGGCGTTGTTCGGGAAGAGCGACCGGAACTCGTTCGCCAACTGGGCCGCGAGCGTCTTGTTGTGGGCCAGGACGAGCGTGGGTCGCTGCACCTGTTCGACGAGCCAGGCCGTGGTCGCCGACTTGCCCGTTCCGGTGGCACCCAGCAGGACGACGTCGGTCTCACCCGCGTTGATGCGCCCCGCCAGCTCGGCGATGGCAGCCGGCTGGTCGCCGCTGGGTTCGAACTCACTGATGACTTCGAACGGGCGGACGCTGCGGGTCGGTTCCATGGATTCCAGTTTACGAGGGACCACCGACACTCGCGTCCGGGGAGGCTGCCTGCTTCGCCGCTGACAGCGAACGCAGCCGGTCGTAGAGGTCGTCGGCCTGCTCCAGCGTGTGCTCGAGCGACCCGGACGAGTCGACGACGACGTCCGCGACGGCGAGCCGCGTCCGGTCGTCCGCCTGCGCGTCCACGCGGCGCCGCGCCTCCTCGTCGCTCATCCCCCGCAGCTCGACGAGCCTCCGCAGGCGCACCTCACGCGGTGCGTGCACGACGACGACCACGTCGAAGCCGGCGGTCCCCCGCGACTCGACGAGGAGCGGCACGTCGTAGACCACGACGCGTTCCGGGTCGTCGGCGACGGCGTCGGCCATGCGCCGGGCCGAGAGAGCGTGCACGGCCGGGTGCGTGATCCCTTCGAGATCACGGCGAGCGTCAGGATCGGCGAAGACGACGGCCCCGAGGGCGGCCCGGTCGAGGGAGCCGTCGGGCTGCAGCACGTCGGACCCGAAGCGGGAGACCACGTCCGCGAGTCCCGCCGATCCGGGTTCGACCACCTCTCGAGCGAGGGCGTCGGCGTCGACGTGCGCCGCCCCCCGTTCGGCGAGTCGACGGGCCACGACCGATTTGCCGGCGGCGATGCCACCGGTCAATCCACAGACGAACACGACGTCGAGACTACGCCGGGAACGCCGGAAGGCGGCTCCCCCGAGGGGGAACCGCCTTCTGGTCGAGACCGGAGGGACTCAGTTGTTGTTCGACAGCTTCTCGCGCAGAGCGGCGAGCGACTCGTCGTCGGCGAGGGTGCCGGCGCCCGAGGCGGACTCGGCCGAGAACGACGAACCCGTGGGAGCGTCGAACGTCGTCTCTTCGACGAGCGAGGCAGCGACCTGCTTCTTGTGGGCTTCCCAGCGCGCCTGGGCGGCAGCGTAGTCCTGCTCCCACTTCTCGCGCTGCGAGTCGAAGCCCTCGCGCCATTCGTTCGTCTCGGGGTCGAAGCCCTCGGGGTACTTGTAGTTGCCCTGGTCGTCGTACTCGGTGAGCATGCCGTAGAGCGCCGGGTCGAACTCGGTGCCCTCGGGGTCGACGCCCTCGTTGGCCTGCTTGAGGCTCAGCGAGATGCGACGGCGGTCGAGGTCGATGTCGATGACCTTGACGAACACCTCGTCGCCGACGGCGACGACCTGCTCGGCCAGCTCGACGTGCTTCGCCGACAGCTCGGAGATGTGCACGAGACCCTCGATGCCGTCGGCCACGCGGACGAACGCACCGAAGGGGACGAGCTTGGTGACCTTGCCCGGAGCGACCTGACCGATCGCGTGCGTGCGGGCGAACACCTGCCACGGGTCTTCCTGGGTGGCCTTGAGTGAGAGCGACACGCGCTCACGGTCGAGGTCGACCTCGAGGATCTCGACGGTGACCTCCTGGCCCACCTCGACGACCTCGCTGGCGTGCTCGATGTGCTTCCAGCTGAGCTCGGAGACGTGCACCAGACCGTCGACGCCGCCCAGGTCGACGAACGCACCGAAGTTGACGATCGACGAGACGACGCCCTTGCGGACCTGGCCCTTGTGGAGGTTGTTGAGGAAGGTGGTGCGGCTCTCGGACTGCGTCTGCTCGAGCAGGGCACGGCGCGACAGGACCACGTTGTTGCGGTTCTTGTCGAGCTCGAGGATCTTGGCCTCGATCTCTTGGCCCAGGTAGGGCGTGAGGTCGCGGACGCGGCGCAGCTCGATGAGCGAGGCGGGGAGGAAGCCACGGAGGCCGATGTCGACGATGAGGCCACCCTTGACGACCTCGATGACCGTACCGGTGACGACGCCGTCGGCGTCCTTGATCTTCTCCACGTCGCCCCAGGCACGCTCGTACTGAGCGCGCTTCTTGGACAGGATCAGACGGCCTTCTTTGTCTTCCTTCTGGAGGACGAGGGCTTCGACCGTGTCGCCGACCTCGACGACCTCGGTGGGGTCGACGTCGTGCTTGATCGAGAGTTCGCGCGAGGGGATGACACCCTCGGTCTTGTAGCCGACGTCGAGGAGGACCTCGTCGCGGTCGATCTTCACGACGGTGCCTTCGATGAGGTCGCCGTCGTTGAAGAACTTCAGGGTCTTCTCGACCGCGGCCAGGAAGTCATCAGCGGATCCGATGTCGTTGATGGCGACCTGCTTGGGTGCCTTGGTCGTTACGGTTGTCATGTAGTTAGTGCTCCAGTACGGGCATGAATCGGGCCGTGTTCGCCCCTCGAACGGTGTTCGGGAGGATGTGTCGAACGCGGCGTGCGGAAAGATCGACGCAGATAGCGCGCGATCATCTTAGCGCGGTGCCGTCGGTGCGGGCAACGGCGTGTCGGCAGCCGGAACGGCTCAGTGCAACAGGGCTCGCCGGAGCGTGTCGAGCCCGACTCCGCCCAGCCGAAGGGCGTCGCGGTGGAAGGACTTGACGTCGAACGCGTCGCCGTCCCGCCGGGCACGTTCGGCGCGGAGGTCCTCCCAGATGCGTTGACCGACCTTGTACGACGGCGCCTGTCCCGGCCAGCCGAGGTACCTGTCGACCTCGAAGCGCACGAACTCGGTGTCCATGTTGACGTTCTCCGACATGAAAGCGAAGGCGTTCGTCGCGTCCCAGGACCCGCCGCCGGGGAACGGCTTGCCGAGGTGGACGCCGATGTCGAGGACGACGCGCGCCGCGCGCATGCGCTGACCGTCGAGCATGCCCAACCGGTCGCCAGGGTCGCCGAGCCAGCCGAGCTCGTCCATCAGTCGCTCCGCGTAGAGGGCCCACCCCTCGGCGTGCCCCGAGGTCCCCGCCAGCTGTCGGCGCCAGGTGTTCAGCGTGGCCCGGTTGTGGACGGCCTGGCCGAGTTGCAGGTGGTGGCCGGGGACGCCCTCGTGGAAGACCGTCGTCGTCTCACGCCAGGTGCCGAAGCGGGTGACGCCCTCGGGCACCGACCACCACATGCGACCGGGTCGCGAGAAGTCGTCACTGGGGCTCGTGTAGTAGATGCCGCCGTCCTTCGTCGGCGCGATGCGGCACTCCAGCCGGCGGACGGGCTCGGGGATGTCGAACTGGTCGCGCCCCAACTCGGCGACGGCCCGGTCGCTCAGCTCCTGCATCCAGGCGCGGAGGGCGTCGGTGCCCACGAGCTGGCGTGCGGGGTCGGCATCGAGCAGCTCGATGGCCCGGGAGACCGACGCTCCGGGGTCGATCTGACGTGCGACGGCCTCTTGTTCGGTCGTCATCCGGGCGAGCTCGTCGATCCCCCATTCGTAGGTCTCGTCGAGGTCGACCGTCGCTCCGAGGAACCGTCGCGAGTGCAGGGCGTAGGCGTCGCGTCCGACGGCGTCCACGGTGGTGGCGGCGGGGAGCAGCTCGTCGAGCAGGAAGCGTCGCAGGTCGACGTAGGCCTCCGCGGCGGACGAGGCGCCCGACGTGAGGTCCCGAGCCAGCGCCGCGCCGGGTTCGCTGCCGTCGCCGAGCCGGGCTCCGCCGACGAACTCGGTGAAGAAGCCGTCGGCGGCACCGATGCGGGCGCACTGCTCGGCCACCTTCTCGACCTGGCGGCGGGCGGGGGTCACTCCCCCGGCGATGCCGGCACGCAACGTCTCGACGTACTGGTCGACGGCGGTCCGAACCCGACCCAGGCGGGACGCGACGTCGACCCAGTCCCCCTCGGAGTCGGTCGGCATCAGGTCGAACACCTCGCGGATGCCCTGTGCCGGCGACGCGATGACGTTCAGGTCGCGCAGTTCGAGTCGCTGCTCGGCGTACTCGAGGTCGAGCTGGAGCTCGCTCGTCAGGTCGTCCCGGGTGACGCGGTCGACATCGTCCACGGGGGCGGTGCTCCGCAGTTCGGCGAGAGCGGCCCGGACGGCCTCGATGCGGCGTGCGTGACCCTCGGGCGAGTAATCGCCGTACTCGCCGGTGCGGCCCTCACGGCCGATCCAGGTCGCGGTGGTCGGGTCGAGTTCGCACAGAGTGTCCACCCAGCGTTCGGCGACCCCGTCGACGGGGGTCGGTGTGCGCGGGGTCGGCGTCGTCGCGGGATCGGTCATGGCGACGAGCCTAGTGACGCAGGAGGCGCGGTGCCGGAGGGCCCGCACCGCGCCTCCTCGGGTGCCACGACGAACGGGGCGCCCACCGACTCTCGTCGGTGGGCGCCCCGTCCTGGTGCCGCTGTCTACTCTTTGTCGAGATCGGTCGCGAGGAGCGCGACGAGCTCGTCGAGGGCGGCCTCGGCGTTATCGCCCTCGGTCGCGACGACGACCTCTTCACCGTGGCCGATGCCCAGCGAGAGCACGCCGAGGATGCTGGCGGCGTTGACGCTCTTGCCGGCCGCGGAGGTCAGCGTGACCTTGGCGCCGGTCTTGCCGGCGGCCTGGCTGAACAACGAGGCGGGACGGGCGTGCAGCCCGACGCTCGAGGCGATGGTGACGGAACGTTCTGGCATGTCTTCTCCTCAGAAGGGGGGTGGGGGTCAGTCGTCGTCGTCGGTCGACGCGAGCAGCTCGTAGACCTCGGCGGTCGTGGTCGACCCGCGCAGGGCGGCGGCCTTGTCGGGGTCCATCAGGATGCTGGCGAGCTGGCTGAGGATCGCGATGTGGCCGTTGCCCTTGGCGGCGATTCCGACCGTGACCGAGACCTCGTTGCCGTCCCAGTCGACCGGGGTCGGGAACCGCAGGACGACGAGGGCGTCCTCTTTGACCGAGTCCTTGCCGGCGAGGGTGCCGTGCGGGATCGCCACACCCTCGCCGACGTAGGTGGACACCGAGTTCTCACGCTCGAACATCGCCTCGACGTACGTCTCGTCGATCGCGCCCGCGTCGATGAGGGCCTGACCCGTCTTGCGGATGGCCTCGTCGCGCGAGGCGGCGACCTCGTCGAGTCGGATGGACGACTCGGCGAGGAGCGCCGAGAGCTCGGGTGCCTGCTGGTCGGTCATCGTCAGACCTCGACCGTCGAGCCGTCCTGGATCGCCTTGACGACCTTGGCGACGTTGGGGTCTCCCATGAACAGCTGGAACGGCACGACGGGCACGTTCGGCACGACGCCGCGGGCACGCTCGGCCAGGTTGTTCTGGGTGACGACGACGTCGGCGTCCGACGGGATCGACGCGACGGGCGAGTGCTCGACGGTGACACCGCTCTTCTTCAGCTGCTTCTTGAGCGTGGACGCCAGCATGACGCTGCTGCCCATGCCCGCGTCGCACGCGACGATGAGTTTCTTGATGCTGGAACCGTCGAGGGTTGCCATGACCTTCTCCTTGTGTGGTGGTGGTGCTGACTGGTGGTGCGGGCGGGCTAGGCGGTGGGTGCCGCGGTGCCCTTGCTGGTGGCCTTGTTGGCCGCGGTGGCGGCCTGGGCGTCGGCGAGAGCCTGCTCCTGCGCGGCGGCGTCCTCGGCACGGGCCTCGCGGTTCTCCTTGCGGCCGAAGCCCATCAGGAGGGACGAGACGACGAACGAGACGGCCGCCGAGAGCAGGATACCCAGGTAGATCGGGAGAAGGTCCCCGCGGGCGGCGACGAGCGTGTAGGCGATGATGCTGCCGGGCGACGCGGGACCGACGAGGCCGACGTTGAAGAGCGCGAAGGTCGCGATGCCGGTCGCACCACCGAGGACGGCGGCGACGAGCAGGATCGGCTTCATGAGCACGTACGGGAAGTAGATCTCGTGGATGCCGCCGAAGAAGTGGACGATGATCGCGGCCGGGGCCGACGGGCGGATGGCGCGCGGACCGAAGAAGAGGTACGCGAGGAGGATGCCGAGGCCCGGGCCGGGGTTCGACTCGAGCATGAAGAGGATCGACTTGCCGGCCTCTTGCACCTGCGTGCCACCGAGCGGCGTCAGGATGCCCTGGTTGATGGCGTTGTTGAGGAACAGCACCTTGGCGGGCTCGATGATGATCGACGCGAGGGGCAGCAGGCCGCGGTCGACGAGGAACCCGACGGCGCCGCCGAAGACGTTCGTGATCGCTGTGGTGACCGGGGCCAGGCCGAAGAAGGCCAGGACGCCCATGGCGCCACCGATGATGCCGAGCGAGAAGTTGTTGACGAGCATCTCGAAGCCGGACTTGATGCGGCCGTCGACGAGCTTGTCGAACTGCTTCAGGACCCAGGCGGCGAGCGGGCCGACGATCATCGCGCCGAGGAACTGAGGCACGTCGGTCGCGACGATGACGCCCATGACGGCGACGGCACCGATGACGGCACCGCGCTGACCGTGGACCATGCGACCACCCGTGTAGGCGATCAGGATCGGCAGGAGGTACTTGATGATCGGGCCGACGAGACCGGGCCACGGCGTGCCGTCGGACATCTCGCCGAAGCCGCCGAGCTGGGGAACCGGCGTCCAACCGGTCTGGATGAAGAGGGCCGTGATGAGGCCCCAGGCGATGAAGGCGCCGATGTTCGGCATGATCATGCCGGCCAGGAAGCCGCCGAAGCGCTGGACGCGCGCTCGGGCTCCCGTACCGGTGACGGTGGGGGTGAATTCGGACATGGTGAGGACTTCTCCTTGTTGCTCTCAGCGACGAGAGGGGTGTGAGGTGGTGGAGGTGGTGTGAGGTGCTGTGGTGCGTCGGGGTGGTACGAGGGTGGCCGGTCGGACTCGCGTCATGCGATCACGACCCGGGGGCCGGCCTGCTCGACGTCGTCGGCCAGCTCGGCGTCCACGCCGGAGTCGGTGATGACGGTGTCGACGTCGGTGAGTGGCGCGACCTTGGCGAAGTCCTCGCGACCGAACTTGGTGTGGTCGGCGAGGACGACGGTGCGTCGTGACGCGGCGATGAGTGCGCGCTTGACCCGCGCCTCCGCCAGATCGGGGGTGCTGATGCCGCGCTCGACCGACACGCCGTTCGTGCCGATGAACGCGACGTCGGCGAAGACGTCCGCGATCTGGGCCCGCGTCCAATCCCCCACCGCCGAGTACGTGCGGGTGCGGATGAGCCCACCGAGCAGGTGCAGCGTGACGTTCGGTCGGCTGATCAGGATGGTGGCGACGGCGAGGGAATGCGTGACCACGGTCAGCTCGCGGTCGAGGGGCAGCAGTTCGGCGAGACGGATGGTCGAGGTGCCGGCGTCGACGATGATCGAGCCGCCGTCGGGCAGTTCGTCGAGGGCTGCCCGAGCGATGCGCTCCTTCTCGGAGGCGGCGGTTCCCTCGCGGTCGACCACGGGGGGCTCGATGCCGAGCCGCTCCATGGCGATGGCGCCCCCGTGCACGCGGCGCAGCACGCCCCGGCGCTCGAGAGCCGTCAAGTCACGGCGCACGGTCTCGGGCGCGACGGAGAGCTCTCGTGCGAGACCGGCGACCTCGACCCGGCCCCGGGACAGGGCGGTGTCGAGGATCTGCTGGTGACGCTCCGGTGCGTACATGGGAGACCTCGTCGTCGGACTGCACGGTCGCCTCGAGGGCTGACCGGTGGTGCGGAAGTGCGGAAAGAGTTCAACTGCTGTTGATCTGCGCTTATATAAGTCCGTTTGTGTGGCCCGGTCAAGTCTGTGCCGCGTGTCGTGTCCGTTTGTGCCCGAGTCGAGGGCGTTTCGCTGCCCGATGGGCAGTCGATTGCCCGAGGAGCGGGCATCGGGTGCCCGAGCGGGGCCGCCCGGGCCGGGGATCGGGGACGAGGGGACGCGAAGGACGAGGAAGGGAGGGCTTCGAACCGAAGGGCGACCCGCCCCGACGGCGACGCTCCGCCGCCGAGCGCGGGCCCTGGATGGGGCGCCTGTGCGGGGATGCGGAGTCGCCGGCTCAGTGGGCGGCTGCGTCCCAGCTCTCGCCGAGGCCGACGCTGACGTCGAGCGGCACGCGCAGGTCTGCAGCGCCGCTCATGCGACGGCGGACGATCTCGCGCACGTCGTCGACCTCGCCCGGTGCGACCTCGACGATGAGTTCGTCGTGCACTTGGAGCAGCACGCGCGAGCTCATCTCTCGCTCGTCGAGTTCGGATCGGACACCGAGCATCGCGATCTTCATGATGTCGGCCGCCGATCCCTGGATCGGCGCGTTCAACGCGGCTCGCTCGGCGTTCTCGCGCAGGACGCGGTTCGGGGACTTGAGGTCGGCGAAGGGGCGGCGACGTCCGTAGATGGTCTCGGTGTAACCGTCTTCGCGTGCCTGCTCGACGACGTTGCGCAGGTACTCGCGTACGGCACCGAACCGGGCGAAGTAGTCGGTCATGAGCTGACGTGCCTCGGCCGTCTCGATGCGCAACTGCTTCGACAGGCCGAAGGCGCTGAGCCCGTAGGCGAGGCCGTAGGACATGGCCTTGACCTTCGTGCGCATGGCAGGCGTGACGTCGGCGGGTTCCACCCCGAAGATGCGGGCGCCGACGAACCGGTGCAGGTCTTCGCCTTCGTTGAATGCCTGGATCAGCCCCTCGTCACCCGAGAGGTGCGCCATGATGCGCATCTCGATCTGCGAGTAGTCGGCCGTGAGGAGCGTCTCGTAGTCGGGGCCGTGCACGAAGGCCGCGCGGATCTCGCGACCGACGGCGGCCTTGACGGGGATGTTCTGGAGGTTGGGGTCGACGGACGAGATGCGCCCGGTCGTCGTGCCCGTCTGGTCGTAGGTCGTGTGGATGCGGGCGTCCTCGGCGATCGACTTCTCGAGGGTCTCGATGATCTGGCGCAGCTTCGTCGCGTCGCGGTGCTTCAACAGCAGGTCGAGGAAGGGATGCGGGTGCTTTTCTTGCAGATCGGCCAGGGAGGCGGCGTCGGTCGAGTAGCCCGTCTTGGTCGCCCGGGTCTTGGGCATCTCGAGCTGCTCGAACAGCACCTCTTGGAGCTGCTTGGGCGAGCCGAGGTTGACCTCTCGTCCGATCTCGCCGAAGGCGGCCGACTCCAACTCGCCGGCCTGTTCGCCCAACCGCAGCGAGAGCGCCTTGAGCGTTTCGCGGTCGGCGGCGACGCCGGTGAGCTCCATGTCGCCGAGCACCGGGACGAGCGGCAGCTCGATCTCGGTGAGCACCCGTCGAGAGCCTTCGTCGAGGGCTGCCACCAGCGACGCGGACAGTCGGAGGACGTACCAGGCCTCGGAGGCCACGTTGACGTCGTCGTCGTCGGACACGAGTTGGTTGGGGTCGCCGACGGGCAGGGTCTCGCCCAGCTGTTCGTAGACGAGGTCGGAGAGCGTGAAGGAGGTGCGGCCCGGGCGCAGCAGCCAGGCGGCGACCCGGGGGTCGCCGACGATGCCCGTCAGAGTGAGGCCGGCGCGGGACAGCGCCTTGTAGGCCCGCTTGGCGTCGTGGACCACCTTGGGCGTGGCGTCGTCGAGCCAGGCCTCGAGGGCCACGTAGTCACCGCGTCCCGCAGCCCAGGGCACGTACGCCGACTCGTCGAGGGACGAGATGCCGAGCCCGACGATGCCGTCCGCGCCGTACTCGACCGTCAGGCCGACGGGCTTCTCGGGATCGGACGCGTGTTTCTTCAGCCAGAAGGCGAGTTCTTCGTCGATGAGGGTCCGGACGACGGGGAGGCCCTCGGGCGCCGCCGTCACGGCCGCCTCGCCCGAGTTCGCGGCAGACGAGTCGGTCGATTCCGACAGGGCAAGGACGCGGTCGAGCAGCGTGCGGAACTGCAGCTTGTCGAACAGCTCACGGACGGCGGCCTCGTCGATGCCCCGGCGTTCGAGGTCGCCGGGCCCCACCGGGAGCTCGACGTCGGTGACGAGCCGGTTCAGTCGGCGGTTGCGGACGGCGTTCTCTTTCTGCTCGCGCAGCTTCTGCCCGACGACGCCCTTGATCTCGTCCGCTCGCGCGATGATCTCGTCGAGACCGCCGTAGAGGTTGATCCACTTGACGGCGGTCTTCTCCCCCACCTTGTCGATGCCGATGAGGTTGTCGCTCGTCTCGCCGACCAGCGCGGCGACCTCGGGGTACTGGTGGGGCTCGATGCCGTAACGCTCGAAGACCTTGTCGCGGTCGTACCGTGTGAGCTCGCTGACACCTCGGGCCGAGGGGTAGAGGAGGGTGACGTCGTCGTTGACCATCTGGATGGCGTCGCGGTCGCCGGAGACCACCAGGACCCGGTAGCCGTCGTCGCGACCGCGGGTGGCGAGGGTCGCGAGGATGTCGTCGGCCTCGAAGTCCTCTTTCGTGATGGTCGTGATGCCCATGGCGTGCAGCGCCTCTTGCAGGAGCGGGATCTGACCGACGAACTCGGGAGGGGTCTCGGACCGGGTGCCCTTGTACTCGGGGTACTCACGGGTGCGGAAGGAGAATCGGGAGATGTCGAACGCGACGGCCAGATGTGTCGGCTTCTCGGCCTTGAGCAGGCTGAGCAGCATCGAGATGAAGCCGTGGATGGCGTTGGTGTGCTGGCCCTCGCGGTTCACGAAACTGTCGACCGGCAGGGCGTAGAAGGCCCGGAAAGCGAGGGAATGGCCGTCGATGACCAGGAGGGTAGGCTTCGTGTCGTCCGTCACCACGTCAGCCTAGCGGGCACCCCCGACACCGTCGCCGGGCGCCTCGGACCCATCACCCGGAGAACCATGAGCAGTCCGACCGCCGTCCCGAACGACGCCGAGAGGACCGTCTCGTCCGACGCGTCCCTGAGCGACGCCGCCGTCGAGCTGTTCCGCCGTCGGGGTGTCGGCGCGCTGGCCGAGAAGATGGGCATCGTCATCGACGAGATGAGCGCCGAGCGGGCCGTGGGCCGGATGCCCGTGGAGGGAAACACGCAGCCGGTCGGCATCCTGCACGGTGGCGCGCACGTCGTCCTGGCCGAGACCCTCGGATCGGTCGCGGCGAACGTGCACGCCGGAGCCGGCCGGGTGGCCATGGGCATCGAACTCAACGCCAGTCACAGTCGGTCGGCCGCGACCGGCTGGGTGACGGGCACCTGCACGGCCCTGCACCTCGGCTCCACCCTGACCACGCACCAGGTCGTCATGACCGACGACCGCGGCCGCCTCCTGTCGACGGTCCGCATCACGAACTTCCTCACGGACGCCCGAGACTAGGTCGCCGACGAGAGAAGGCCCGCCCCCATCGTCGGGGCGGGCCTTCTCTCGTCGCGGCGACTACTTCTTGGCGCTGAGCTGCTCGATGATCGCCTGGGCCACGTCGTGCATCGTCAGACGGCGGTCCATGGACGCCTTCTGGATCCACCGGAAGGCCTCGGGCTCGGTGAGCCCCATCTTCTCGTTCAGCAGGCCCTTCGCCCGGTCGACGAGCTTGCGGGTCTCGAACCGCTCGACCAGGTCGGCGACCTCGGCCTCGAGCGTGATGATCTGTGCATACCGCGAGAGGGCGATCTCGATCGCCGGCAGCAGGTCGTTGGGCGTGAAGGGCTTCACGACGTAGGCGAGGGCGCCGGCCTCGCTCGCCCGCTCGACGAGTTCTTTCTGGCTGAACGCGGTCAACAGGACGACCGGCGCGATGTGCGCCTTCGAGAGCCGCTCGGCGGCGGAGATGCCGTCCAGCTGGGGCATCTTGACGTCCATGATGACGAGGTCGGGGCGCAGCTCGGTCGCGAGGGCGACGGCGGTCTCGCCGTCTCCGGCCTCGCCCACCACCTCGAAACCGTTGTCGCGGAGGATCTCGACGATGTCGAGGCGGATGAGGGACTCATCTTCGGCCACGACGACGCGACGGGGTGCTGCTGGGGTTGCTTCCTGGTCACTCACGACGTGAAGCCTACGGTATTGTCGACCTGGTTGTTGTGCGCCGGATTGGCGGAATGGCAGACGCGGAGCACTCAAAATGCTCTGTCCGTGAGGGCGTGTGGGTTCGAGTCCCACATCCGGCACCAGCCCCGGCGCGAACGAGCACCAGCCCTGTCGCGAGCATGCCGACGAGATGTGGATCTCCTTGTCTCGTCCGGCCGTCGAGGCGACACGCCGACACGAGTTCTGCTCAGAGGGTGTGCCCATGGGCCTCCGTGCACTACGCTGATGGAACTGGTTGTTGTGTTACGCATTTGTATCTCGCGACGTGCCGAAGGCCTCCTCTCACCGAGAGGGGTTCCGACGGTGGCGTCGTTCTCAGAGGGAGCGGACAAAAAGGCACCGCGACGAGCGATCTCGAAATCGGGATCGACAACTCTGATTGAAGGAAATAGAAAAATGGCAACAGGCACCGTTAAGTGGTTCAACTCCGAAAAGGGCTTCGGCTTCATCACCCCCGACGACGGAACCACTGACGTCTTCGCGCACTTCTCCGCGATCGCCGGCGACGGCTACCGCAACCTGGAAGAGAACCAGAAGGTCGAGTTCGACACGGCTCAGGGCAACAAGGGCCTCCAGGCCGAGAACATCCGCGTCATCTGACTCGGTGGCGTCCTCGTGACGCCGTCAGTCGGCGGGCTCGCCCGCCACTGAACCGAAAGCCCCGATCCGCTCACGCGGGTCGGGGCTTTCTCCGTCCCCGGCTCGAGTGCGGGGGTGCGCGACGTCAGGGCAGGGGAAAGCCGAGGAGGCGCGCCACCGGTTCGTAGTCCCGGCTCGCCGTCCGGTAGGCGGACTCCCACTCGGCGATCCGTGCTCCGGCCTCGCGGGGGTCGGTGAACCGGTCGTCGTCACCGCCACCGGCGACGAGGGCTTCGCGGGCGTCGCGGTACCGGCTGGTCAGGGTCGACCAGAGGACCAGTTCGTCCCCGGTGGAGTCCTCGGGAGCCGCGCGGGCCACGTCCCAGGGGACTTCGACGGCCGGCAGGCGTCGATCCGACGGATTCGGGGCCGCGACCGCTGCTGGCTGGTCGCCCGCTCCGTCGTGGAAGATCGTCCTGGTGCCGATGGCGAGCACGGCCCCGACCACGGCGCCCAGGACGAAGACGAGCGCCAGGGCCCAGATGCCGTCGACCCGCCAGACGGTCGCGGCCACTCCCCCGAGGAACGAGCCGCCGACGAGGGCACCGAGGGCCGCCCACCGGCCCGGCCCCGCGCCTCCTCGGCTGGTCTCCTGGATCTCGGCTCCGAAGCTGCGTCGTGTCTCGGCCACGCCGTGACCGCTCCACGACGGCACGACGTACAAGCGGGCCTCGACTTCGAAGCACGAGGGGTGTCGGGCGTCCACGGACATGCGGTGAGCGTACGCCCCGCCGACACGACGAAGCCGGGACGATCCGGTGGGATCGCCCCGGCTTCGCCAGGAATGTCGCGGTGTGTCAGGGCTGCGACGCGTACGCCGGGGCGGCCTCGCCGTGGGCGTCGCCCACACGGTGCACCCGGAGGTCGTTCGTCGAACCCGCGATCCCGGGAGGGGACCCGGCGATCACGATGACCTTGTCGCCCGACTCGGCGAGATCGTTGCCGAGGAGGATGTCGTCGACCTGCGCGAACATCGCGTCGGTGTGCGTGACGGTCTCGACCAGGTAGGACTGCACGCCCCAGCTGATCGCCATGCGGCGACGGATGGCCTCGTTGGGCGTGAAGGCCAGGATGGGGATCGAGTGGCGCAGACGCGACATGCGACGGACCGAGTCACCCGACTCGGTGAAGACGCAGAGGAACTTCGCCTGGACGAATTCGGCGACATCGGCCGCGGCCAGAGTGATGGCACCGCCCTGGGTGCGAGGACGGGTACCCAGCGGGGGGATGCGCTCGAGACCGTGCTCTTCGGTGGAGGCGACGATGCGCGCCATGGTCTGCACCGTGATGACGGGGTACTCGCCGACGCTCGTCTCGCCCGAGAGCATGACCGCGTCGGTGCCGTCGAGGACGGCGTTGGCGACGTCGGAGGTCTCGGCGCGCGTGGGGATCGGACTCGAGATCATCGACTCGAGCATCTGCGTGGCGACGATGACCGGCTTGGCCATACGACGAGACAGCTCGACCGCGTGCTTCTGCACGATGGGCACGGCCTCGAGGGGCAGCTCGACGCCGAGGTCGCCGCGGGCGACCATGATGCCGTCGAACGCGTCGATGATCGCCTCGAGGTTGTCGACGGCCTGGGGCTTCTCGATCTTCGCGTAGACGGGGACCTTGCGGCCCTCTTCGGCCATGATCTCGTGCACGCGCACGACGTCGTCCGCGTCCCGCACGAACGAGAGGGCGATCAGGTCGGCACCCAGCTGGAGGCCCCAGCGCAGGTCGGCCTCGTCTTTGTCGGAGAGGGCGGGGACGTTGACCGCCACGCCCGGGAGGTTGATGCCCTTGTTGTTCGAGACGGTGCCGGCGACGACGACCTCGGTCGTCACGACGGTCCCGTCGGTCTCGAGGACGCGGAGCTTGACGCGGCCGTCGTCGATCAGGAGCGGGTCGCCCGCCTCGACGTCGTCGGGAAGGCCCTTGAACGTCGTGCCGCAGATCTCTTTGGAGCCCAGGATCTCGTCGGTGGTGATCTTGAAGACGTCGCCGACCTCGAGGTCGTGCGGGCCGTCGGCGAACTTGCCGAGACGGATCTTGGGGCCCTGCAGGTCGACGAGGACCGCGACGGCGCGGCCCGAATCGGCGGACGCCTGGCGGACGTTCGCGTAGACGCCCTCGTGGACGTCGTAGCTGCCGTGACTGAGGTTCATGCGGGCGACGTCGACGCCGGCGTCGATGATCGCCCGGATGTCGTCGTAGCTCGACGTCGCCGGCCCGAGGGTGGCGACGATCTTTGCGCGTCTCATGTGTTCCGTTCGTGTGGGGGGAAAGGGGGTGGGACGACTACAGCCCGACTCCCACCCTATTCCCGTCGGAAGGCCGGATCAGACCGAGATGGACCGATCGGTGGGCTTCACCGGGAAGGGCAGCACGGTCTCGCCCTCGAGGTAGGCGTCGACGGCCGAGGCCGTGGCCCGACCCTCGGCGATCGCCCAGACGATGAGCGACTGCCCGCGACCGGCGTCACCGGTCACGAAGACGCCGGGCTCGCCGGTCTCGTACGTGGCGCCGCGCTCGAGGGATCCGCGACCGTCGAAGGTGAGCCGCAGCTGCTCTTCGATGGTGTCGCGCTCGGGCCCGGTGAAGCCGAGCGCGAGGAGGACGAGGTCGGCGGGGACCTCGCGCTCGGTGCCGGCCTTGGGAACCCGCCGGCCGTCGACGTACTCGGTCTCGGCGACGCGGATGGCCCGCACCTCTCCGACCTCGTTCGTCAGGAACTCGACCGTCGAGGCCAGGAAGACCCGCTCGCCGCCCTCTTCGTGGGCACTGGACACCTCGAACAGCGTGGGGAACATCGGCCACGGCTGGGCCTCGGGGCGTTCTTCGGGTGGCTGCTGACCGATCGCGAGGTTGGTCACCGAGAGGGCACCCTGACGGTGTGCGGTGCCGATGCAGTCCGCACCGGTGTCGCCGCCGCCCAGGACGACGACGTGCTTGCCCTCGGCCGTGATCTGGTCGGCCACCGTGTCGCCCGCACCGGACTTGTTCTGCTGCACGAGGTAGTCCATGGCGAAGTGGATGCCGGACAGGTCGCGTCCCGGAATGGGCAGGTCGCGGGGAACCGTGGCCCCCGTCGCGACGACGACGGCGTCGTATCGGGCCCGGAGGTCGTCCCAGGCGATGTCGCGGCCGATCTCGACCCGGGCGCGGAAGCGCGTGCCCTCGGCCTGCATCTGGGCGATGCGCTGCTCGAGTTGCTTCTTCTCCATCTTGAAGTCGGGGATGCCGTAGCGCAGGAGACCGCCGATGCGGTCCTCGCGCTCGTACACGGCGACCGTGTGGCCCGCGCGGGTGAGCTGCTGGGCGGCGGCGAGTCCGGCGGGGCCCGAACCGACCACCGCGACCGTCTTGCCGGTCAGGCGCTCGGGCGGGTGCGGGGTGACCCAGCCGTTGGCGAAGGCCTGGTCGATGATCGAGACCTCGACCTGCTTGATCGTCACCGGGGGCTGGTTGATGCCCAGCACGCAGGAGGACTCGCACGGCGCGGGGCAGAGACGACCCGTGAACTCGGGGAAGTTGTTGGTCGCGTGCAGACGCTCGATGGCCTGACGGCCCTCGCCGCGCCACATGAGATCGTTCCACTCGGGGATCAGGTTGCCCAGCGGGCAGCCCTGGTGGCAGAACGGAACACCACAGTCCATGCAGCGGCCCGCCTGACGACGGAGTTCACCGCTCTCTTGTTGCTCGTAGACCTCTTTCCAGTCCATGAGCCGGACCGACACGGGTCGGCGCTTGGGCAGCTCGCGGGACTGCGTCTTCAGGAAGCCTTTGGGGTCAGCCACCGGTCACCTCCAGGATTCTCTTCCATGTCTCGTCGCCATCGGGGTCGAGACCCTCGTCGACGGCCGTCTGCCGGGTGGCGAGGACGGCGGCGTAGTCGCGGGGCAGCACCTTGACGAACTCGGCCACCGTGGCGTCGAGGTCGTCGAGCATGCGCCGAGCCACGGGTGATCCGGTCTCGGCCAGGTGCCGTCGCAGCAGATCGGTGAGGATCTCGACGTCGGCGCTGCCGAGCGGGTGGAGTTCGAGTTCACCCGAGGTGAGCGCCTCGGCGTTGACCCGTTCGGGCTTGAGCCGGTGCACGTAGGCCGTGCCTCCCGACATGCCCGCACCCAGGTTGCGGCCCGTGTTGCCCAGGATGACGGCGAGGCCGCCCGTCATGTACTCGAGCGCGTGGTCTCCCACGCCCTCGGCGACCGCGCTGGCCCCGGAGTTGCGGACCAGGAAGCGCTCCCCCACGATGCCGCGCAGGAACATGCTGCCCTGGGTGGCACCGTAGCCGATGACGTTGCCGGCGATGACGTTCTCCTCGGCGGCGAACGCGCTGCCGCGGGGCGGGCGCACGACGACGTTGCCGCCGGAGAGGCCCTTGCCCACGTAGTCGTTGCTGTCGCCCTCGAGTCGCAGCGTGATGCCGGAGGGCAGGAAGGCGCCGAGCGACTGACCGGCCGAACCGCTGAGGTTGATCTCGATGCTGCCGTCGGGAAGCCCGTGCTCGCCGTGTCGCAGGGTGACCTCGTGCCCGAGCATGGTGCCGACCGCGCGCTCGGTGTTGCGGATGGGCAGGGTGATCTCGACGTGTCCGCCGTTCTCGAGCACGTCGGCGCTGCGCTCGATCAACTGGACGTCGAAGTGCTCGTCGAGGCCGTGGTCCTGCGTGGTGTGGTTGCGGCGGGGCTCGTCATCGGCGAAGGTCGGCCCGACCAGCACCGGGGCGAGGTCGAGACCCGAGGCCTTCCAGTGGTCGACGGCGCGGTCGACGTCGAGGACGTCCGTCCGGCCGACGGCCTCGTCGAGGCTGCGGAACCCCAGGGCGGCCAGGTACTCGCGCACCTCCTGAGCGAGGAACTCGAAGAAGTTGACGACGAACTCGGGCTTGCCCGAGAAACGGGCACGGAGCTCGGGGTTCTGCGTCGCCACGCCCACCGGGCAGGTGTCGAGATGGCAGACCCGCATCATGATGCAGCCCTCGACGATCAGCGGCGCCGTCGCGAAGCCGAACTCCTCGCCACCGAGCAGGGCCGCGATGAGGACGTCGCGACCGGTCTTCATCTGACCGTCGACCTGCACGACGACACGGTCGCGCATCCCGTTGAGCATCAGGGTCTGCTGGGTCTCGGCCAGGCCGATCTCCCAGGGCGTGCCCGCGTGCTTCAGCGAGTTCAGAGGACTGGCGCCGGTGCCCCCGTCGTGACCGGACACGAGCACGACGTCGGCCAGTGCCTTCGTGACCCCCGCCGCGACCGCGCCGATTCCCGACTGGCTCACGAGCTTGACGTGGACGCGGGCCTTGGGGTTGGCACGTTTGACGTCGAAGATGAGCTGCTTCAGGTCTTCGATCGAGTAGATGTCGTGGTGCGGCGGCGGCGAGATGAGGCCGACGCCCGCCGTGGCGTGTCGGGTGCGAGCGACCCACGGGTAGACCTTGGTCGGCGGCAGCTGACCGCCCTCGCCGGGCTTGGCGCCCTGCGCCATCTTAAGCTGGATGTCGGTGGCGTGCGTCAGGTACATGCTCGTGACGCCGAACCGGCCGGAGGCCACCTGCTTGACGGCGCTCCGGCGCTCGGGATCGAGCAGCCGGTCGACGTCCTCACCGCCTTCGCCGGTGTTGGACTTCCCACCGAGACGGTTCATCGCGATCGCGAGCGTCTCGTGTGCCTCTTGCGAGATCGAGCCATAGCTCATCGCCCCCGTCGAGAACCGCTTGACGATCGCCTCGATGGGCTCGACCTCGTCGAGCGGTACGGGCGGCCGCACGCCGTGCTTGAGCCGGAACAGCCCGCGCAGCGTCATCAGCTGCTCGGCCTGGTCATCGACCAGCTTGGTGTACTCACGGAAGATGTCGTAGCGGCGCGTGCGCGTGGCGTGCTGCAGCCGGAACACGGTGTCGGGGTTGAAGAGGTGACGTGGACCTTCGCGGCGCCACTGGTACTCGCCGCCCGTGGCCAGCCGCTCGTGGGCGATGACGGAGCCGTCGCTGGGGTAGGCGCTCGTGTGACGCTGCTTGTTCTCGGCCGCGATGACGTCGATCCCGACGCCGCCGAGCATCGACGAGGTTCCGGTGAAGTAGGTGTCGACGAACTCCTGGCTGAGGCCCACGGCCTCGAACGCCTGCGCCGCGGCGTAGCTCGACACCGTCGAGATGCCCATCTTCGACATGATCTTGAGCACGCCCTTGCCGAGCGCCTTGATCAGGTTGTGCACGGCGTCCTCGGGGCTCAACCCGGTGATCATGCCCGCGCGCACGAGGTTCTCGCAGGTCTCCATCGCGAGGTACGGGTTGACGGCGGACGCACCGTAGCCGATCAGGGTGGCCACGTGGTGCACCTCGCGCACGTCTCCGGCCTCGACGATCAGGCCGACCTTCATGCGGTTCTCGGTGCGGATCAGGTGGTGGTGCACCGCGGCGATCATGAGCAGCGACGGCACGGGCGCGAAGTCGGCGTTCGAGTCGCGGTCGGAGAGCACGATGAACTCGGCGCCGGCCTCGATGGCGTCGTCCACCTCGTTGCACATGGCGGCGATCCGCTTCTCGAGCGCCCGCGGACCCTTGTCCGCCCGGTAGAGCCCACGGATGGTCGACGTCTTGCGGGACCCGGGGCTCGGGTCGATGTGCTGGATCTTCGCGAGCTCGTCGTTGTCGATGACCGGGAAGTCCAGGATCACCTGACGGGCGTGCTCGGGGGTCGCGGCGAGCAGGTTCCGCTCGGGTCCGAGGCCCAGCTTGAGCGACGTGACCACCGACTCGCGGATCGAGTCGAGCGGCGGGTTCGTCACCTGGGCGAACTGCTGCGTGAAGTAGTCGAACAGGAGGCGCGGGCGCTCCGACAGGACGGCGATCGGCGTGTCGCTCCCCATGGCCCCGAGGGGCTCGGCACCGGTCTTCGCCATCGGGGTCAGCAGGATGCGGACCTCCTCTTCGGTGTAACCGAAGGTGCGTTGACGCCGGGTGACCGACGCGGGGGTGTGCACGATGTGCTCGCGCTCGGGCAGCTCGGAGAGGTGGATGCGCCCCTCGGCGAGCCACTCGCCGTACGGCGCGGCCGTGGCGAGGTCACGCTTGATCTCGTCGTCCTCGATGATGCGCCCGGCCTCGGTGTCGACCAGGAACATCTTGCCGGGACGGAGCCGGCCTTTGCGGACCACCTTGGCGGGATCGACGTCGATGACGCCGATCTCGCTCGCGAGGACCACGAGGCCGTCGTCGGTGACGAGATAGCGGCCCGGTCGCAAGCCGTTCCGGTCGAGGGTGGCACCGACGTGCGTGCCGTCGGTGAACGTGATGGCCGCCGGACCGTCCCACGCCTCCATGAGCATGGAGTGGTACTCGTAGAAGTCGCGCAGGGTGGGGTCGATGTCGACCTGGTTCTCCCAGGCCTCGGGCACCATCATCATGACCGCGTGCGGCAGCGACCGGCCGGTGAGGCTGAGCAGCTCGACGACCTCGTCGAACGACGCCGAGTCACTCGCTCCCGGGCTGACGATCGGGAGGATGGGCTTGAGGTCGCCGATCAGCTCGTTCTCGAGCTGGGACTGACGGGCGCGCATCCAGTTGCGGTTGCCCCGTACCGTGTTGATCTCGCCGTTGTGCGCGATCATGCGGAACGGTTGCGCCAGCGGCCACGACGGGAACGTGTTCGTCGAGTAGCGCGAGTGCACGATGGCGAGCTTCGACGCGAAGCGCTCGTCGCTCAGGTCGGGGTAGAACGGCTCCAGCTGCAGCGTGGTGACCATGCCCTTGTAGACCATGGTCCGGCTGCCCAGCGAGGTGAAGTAGGCCGAGAGCTTGCGCTCGGCACGCTTGCGCAGCCGGAACGCCTGACGGTCCAGCGCGACTCCGGCGAGCGGGACGCCGTCGGCGTCGTGGTGCCTGCTGGCGACGAAGAGCTGCTCGAAGGCGGGCATGGCGTTGCGCGCGAGAGTGCCCAGCTCTTCGGGTCGCACGGGGACCTCGCGCCAGCCGAGCACGTCGAGGTGCTCGAGGTCGGCGATGCGCTCGATGCCCGTCTTCAGCTCGGAGCGCTCCTGGTCGTCGAGGGGCAGGTAGGCGATGCCCACCGCGTACTGGCCTGCCGGCGGCAGGTCGAAGTCGACCTCGTGACGGAGGAACTCGTCGGGCACCTGGCAGAGGATGCCCGCACCGTCGCCGGTGCCGGCGTCGGAGCCGACGGCACCTCGGTGCTCGAGGTTCCGGAGGGCTCGGAGGGCGGTGTCGACGATGTCGTGGCCAGGGGTTCCGCGGAGGGTCGCGACCATGGCGAGGCCGCAGGCGTCCTTCTCGTTGCGCGGGTCGTAGAGGCCGCTGGCCTCGGGGACCGTGCTGAACTGCTGGTGGGCTGGCGTGAGAGCCATGGAATCCGTCCTCACGAAGAGATCCGACAGGGGGCGGGACGACGTCGGCCCGAGGTGCCTCGCGGGACCGCGGTCTGTGGGCGGCCCCGATTCGGCGGGAGAGGTCGGCTCGTGGCGACCGTGTGCGTGCACGCCGGCGGGAGGGGCCGACTGCGCTCGATCTTACGAGGCGCGGGTGCGTGCACAGAACCGTGTCGCGGGCGGATCGTTCGCACCGGGATGGGGTGGAGAGGATCGGGCGCCACGACGGTGGGGCGCCGGGCCCGCGGTCGTCGTGGAGTGGACGACCTAGGGACGCGGTGAGCGATCGGTGTTGTCGTCCGATGCGCCGACGGTGACCAACTCGGGTTCGTCGTTCTCCGTGTACGTGTCGTCGGAGTCTACAGCAGACGCCCGCTCGCTCGGTGCGCGACCGGGCACGTAGGGGCCGGGGACGGTGCCGGTGTGCCGACGTGCGGCGACGACGAAGAGGACGATGCCGAGGACGACGGCGAAGAAGCTCATCCAGACGTTCGTCCGGATGCCGAAGAAGAGCAGGCTGGGATCGGTGCGGATCGACTCGAACCAGGCCCGGCCGATGCCGTACCAGACCAGGTAGAAGGCGAGCGACCGGCCCCACTGCATCGGGGCCTTCTTCTCGAGGAGCAGCAGGAGCGCGACCCCGGCGAGCATCCAAACGATCTCGTACAGGAACGTGGGGTGGAAGAGCGTGCCCTCGGGCAGGCCGGTCGGGTAGGCGGCGTTCGTCGACTCGATCTCGAGGCCCCAGGGCAGGTCGGTCGGCATGCCGAAGAGCTCGTGGTTGAACCAGTTGCCGAGGCGTCCGAAGGCCTGCGCGACGAGCAGTCCGGGGGCGAGGGCGTCGGCGAACACCGTGAACCGCAGACCGGTGAAGCGGCAGCCGAGCCAGACGCCCACGGCACCCAACAGGAGAGCTCCGTAGATGGCGAGGCCGCCCTCCCACACGAACAGGACGTGGATGTACTGGTCGGGCGACGAGAAGTAGTCCGCCGGGTGGGTGATGACGTGGAAGAGGCGTCCCCCCGCGATGCCGAAGACCACGGCCCAGATGGCCACGTCGATGACGATGCCCTTCTCGGCCCCCTGCCGGTTGAGGCGGTGGTTCGTGATGATGACCGCCGCGACGATGCCGACGAGGATGCAGATGGCGTAGGCGTGGATGCGCAGCGAACCGGGCAGCGAAGCCCCGAAGGTCGAGTTCAGCCAGGCGGTGACGTCGAAGTACTGCCAGGCGGCCGACGGGCTCGGGATGCTCAGGGGAACGAACACGGGCGTGGTGCCTTTCGGAGGGGTGCGGAGCGTCGGTCACCCGACGGGTGACGACTCTAGCGCGAGGGCGTCGGACCCGAGAGGGTCAGGAGGCGGACGGGGCCGCGCCGGACGAGAGGTCGGCGGAGACCTCGGCGAGGCGTTCGACCCCGCCGTCGGCGAGTGCCCGGACGAAGGCCGAACCGATGATGGCGCCGTCGGCGTACTCGAGTACTTCGCGGACCTGCTGGGCGGTGGAGATGCCGAGACCCACGCAGGCGTTCTCGACGCCCACCTCGCGGAGTCGGGCGACGAGGGTGCTGGCCGCTGCGTCGACGTCGGTGCGGGCACCGGTGATGCCCATCGTCGAGACGGTGTAGACGAAGCCGCGACTGCTCGCGACGGCCTGGCGGAGGCGCGATTCGCTGGACGACGGAGCGGCCAGGAACACCCGGTCGAGGTCCGCGGCCAGGGCGGCGGCCATCCACGCGTCGGCCTCGTCGGGGATCAGGTCGGGGGTGATGAGCCCCGCGCCGCCCGCAGCTGCGAGATCGTCGGCGAAACGCTGGACGCCGTACTGCTCGACCGGGTTCCAGTAGGTCATCGGGATGACGGGGGCGTCGACGCGCGAGGTGATCTCGCGGATCGCCGTGAAGACGTCGCGCACGCGGAACCCTTCGGCGAGGGATCGCTGCGTCGCGGCCTGGATCACCGGCCCGTCCATCACCGGGTCGGAGTACGGGATGCCCAGCTCGATGACGTCGATGCCGTTCTCGGCCATCGCCACCGCGGCCTCGATGCTCGTGTCGAGGTCGGGGAACCCGACGGGCAGGTAACCGACGACGGCACCGCTCCCGGCGTCGCGCCGAGCCCGGATGGCGTCGCCGACCTTGCTCGTTCCGTCGTGGATCGCGGCGGTCACAGCTGCTGCGCCTTCTCGTCGAGGACGCCGAAGTACCGGCTCGCGGTCGAGACGTCCTTGTCGCCACGCCCGCTGAGAGAGACCAGGATCGTCCAGTCGGGGTGCTCGAGGCCGAGCTTGATCGTGCCCGCCAGGGCGTGTGCCGACTCGATGGCCGGCATGATGCCCTCGGTCTGCGAGAGCAGACGGAAAGCCTGCATGGCCTCGTCGTCGGTGATCGGCTGGTACTCGGCTCGACCCGACTCGGACAGCCAGGCGTGCTCCGGGCCGACGCTCGGGTAGTCGAGACCTGCGGAGATGGAGTGGCTCTCGAGGGTCTGACCGTCCTCGTCCTGCATGAGGTAGGACTTGGTGCCCTGGAGGTTGCCGATGCGGCCCAGCGTGATCGAGGCCGCGTGACGGCCCGTCTCGACGCCGTCGCCGCCGGCCTCGAAGCCGAAGAGCCGGACAGAGGGATCGTCGAGGAATGCGTGGAAGATGCCCATCGCGTTCGAGCCGCCGCCGACGCAGGCCGTGACGGCGTCGGGCAGCGCACCGGTCAGGTCGAGGACCTGCTGGCGGGCCTCTTCGCCGATGATCTTGTGGAAGTCGCGCACCATGGCGGGGAAGGGGTGCGGGCCGGCAACCGTGCCCAGCACGTAGTGCGTGGTGTCGACGCTGGAGACCCAGTCGCGCATGGCGTCGTTGATGGCGTCCTTGAGGGTGCGAGAACCGGTCGTGACCGAGACGACCTCGGCCCCGAGCAGGCGCATCCGTGCGACGTTGAGAGCCTGGCGCTCGGTGTCGACCTGCCCCATGTAGACGACGCACTCCATGCCGAAGAGCGCGGCCGCGGTGGCCGTGGCGACGCCGTGCTGACCCGCCCCGGTCTCGGCGATCAGACGGGTCTTGCCGAGTTTGCGGGCGAGCAGGGCCTGCCCGAGCACGTTGTTGATCTTGTGCGACCCCGTGTGGTTGAGGTCTTCACGTTTCAGGATGATGCGGGCGCCGCCCGCGTGCTGAGCGAATCGCGGCACCTCGGTGATGATCGACGGCCGACCCGTGTAGGTGGCGTGCAGAGCCGTCAGCTCGGCGGCGAACTCGGGGTCGACGGCGGCGGCCTTGTAGGCCGCGTCGAGCTCGTCGAGAGCGGCCACGAGGGACTCGGGCACGAAGCGCCCACCGAACGAGCCGAAGTACGGTCCCGTCTCGTCGCGTAATGCCATGGTCAGACCTCCAGGAAGCGGGTGATGGCGTCGGCGGGGTCGCCGTGGGTCACGAGGGCTTCGCCCACGAGCACGACGTCGGCACCCGAGCGACGGTAGTGGGCGACGTCGTCGGGAGACGAGACGGCCGACTCGGCGACGCGGGTGACGCCCGCCGGGATCGAGTCGGACAGGCGACCGAAGAGGTCACGGTCGAGTTCGAAGGTCGTCAGATCGCGAGCGTTGACGCCGAGGACGGTGGCGCCGGCATCGAGGCCTCGCGACACCTCGTCGGCCGAGTGCGCCTCGATCAGTGCCGTCATGCCCAGCTGCCGCACGAGGTCGTGCAACTCGACGAGACGGGGCTGCTCGAGCCCGGCCACGATCAGCAGGACGAGGTCGGCACCGGCCGCCCTCGCCTCGAAGACCTGGTAAGCGTCGGCGATGAAGTCCTTGCGGAGGACGGGGACGTCGACGGCGGCACGGACCGCTTCGAGATCGGCGAGGGAGCCTTTGAACTTGCGGCCCTCGGTGAGGACGCTGATCGCGCTCGCTCCCCCGGCCGCGTACGACAGGGCCAACGACGCCGGATCGGCGATGGTCGAGAGGTGGCCTCGGGACGGGCTCGCCCGCTTGACCTCGGCGATGACCTTGACGCGCTCGGCCGGGGCGAGTGCGGCGCGGGCGTCGAGGGCGGGCTCGCGCGAGAGGGCCGCCGCCTCGATGGCGGCGAACGAAAGGGACTCACGGCGTGCTGCGGCGTCGGCCACGGCACCCGCGTACAGGTCGTCGAGCACCTAGTTGTGGGCCTTCGGCACGTAGCGGTGGCCGCCGACGCCGTAACCGGCCTTCTTGAGCACGAGACCCACGACGAGTCCGACGACGACCAGGCCGGCGGAAGCCCAGACGATCCACGGGACGTCGAGGAAGAACGCCAGGGTGCCGATGGCGAAGCCGACCAGCATGATGACGACGGCGGTCCAGGCCGCGGGCGAGTTGCCGTGCCCGAGGTCGTCGGCCGTCTCGGTGTCGCGGCCCTTCGAGCCGGAGTCGACCTTCGCCGGGGCGTTCTTCAGGGGCGCGTCGCCACCGGAGGGGGTGCTCGTCGTGTTCGTGCTCACAGTGCTCCTTGGATCAGGTCGGTACGGGGGCCGAGTCTACCGGGTACGGCCCGGCTCGGTGGGGCTCGACCCGCCCTCGTCGGGGCGCGAGGGGGCGTGGGTCGGGTCGTCGCCGCCGGAGAGCGCGTCCCAGGCGGCCGCGGGATCGGCCGCGGGATCCGCGGCGACGAGTCGCGTCGCGGAGTACTTCCGGGTGGCCTGGGGCCAGGCGCCCGCGAGGAGCACGGTGGCGACGCCGAGGAGCGCGGCCAGCACGCCGGCCACCAGCCCGAGCCAGGGCCAGGCCGTCGGCTCGACCGACGAGACGATGCCCCGGATCGAGTCGGTGCCGTCGACGCCCGTGGCGGTCGTCACGGCGCTGCCCGAGGCGCGCACGGGGTCGGCCAGGGCCGTCGCCGTCGTGACGACGACGCTGACTCCCAGCGCCACCTGCAGCACCCCCAGGACGACGCGGAACACCCGACCGGCGATGGTGAGCGCACCGAAGAGTGCCAGGCTGGCCAGCGAGAGGGCGGACAGCGGCGCACCGGCGACGTCGCCGGCGACGGCGAGGGGCAGGTCTCCACCCTGGGGTGACGCGACGACGACGTGGAACCAGTCCTGCGTCCAGGACAGCAGGGCGAGCCCCGCGAGCAGGATGCCCGCCAGGATCGTCGTGAGCTTGAGGCGACGAGCGGGCATCAGTGGAGCCGTGTCATGGCGTTGGCGACCGCGACGGCACGCAAGGGGGCCGCGGCCTTGTTGCGCGCCTCCTGGTTCTCGGCGACCGGGTCGCTGTCGGCGACGAGTCCGGCGCCGGCCTGGACGCGGGCCACGCCGTCCTGCAGGAGGACGGTGCGGATCGCGATCGCGACGTCGGCCGAGCCGGCGAAGTCGAAGTAACCGACGACTCCCCCGTAGACGCCGCGCTGGGCCGGCTCGAGCTCGTCGATGATCTCGAGGGCCCGGGGTTTAGGGGCACCCGACAGCGTCCCGGCCGGGAAGGTGGCCCGGAACGCGTCGATGGCGTCCTTGCCGGGGGCCAGGTCGCCCTCGACGCTGGACACGAGGTGCATGATGTGGCTGAACCGTTCGACCTGCATGAACTCGGTGACCTCGACGGTGCCGGGCGTGCACACCTTGAGCAGGTCGTTGCGGGCCAGGTCGACCAGCATGAGGTGCTCGGCGCGTTCTTTCTCGTCCGAGGCGAGCTCGTCGGCGTAGCGCTGGTCCTCGTCGGGCGACGCGCCCCGGGGCTTCGATCCGGCGATGGGATGCGTGTAGGCCCGCCGTCCGTCGACCTTGACCAGCGCCTCGGGCGACGAGCCGACGATGGTGTACGGACGGCCCCGCACGTCGTCGAGCGTCACCAGGTACATGTACGGGCTCGGGTTGAGCGTCCGCAGCACCCGGTAGACGTCGAGCGGTTGGGCCGTGACCTCGTGGTCGAAGCGCTGGGAGATGACGACCTGGAAGACGTCGCCGTCGTGGATGAACTGCTTCGACCGCTGGATGGCGTGCGCGTACTCGTCGTCGGTCGAGCGTCGGGTGGGCGTGGCCTCGATCGTCAGGTCGACGTCGGACAGAAAGGCCTCGCTCGGGGCCGCGAGGCGGGACTGTAGGTCGTCGAGTCGCGACTGCGCGTCGGCCCACAGGACGTCGGGCTCGTCGGTGCCGTCGTTTAACGCGGTCGCGACGAGCAGGACGGCCCCCGTGCGGTGGTCGAGTGCCACGAGCTCGGAGACGAAGCTGAGCGCCTGCGAGGGCACCGTGAACTCGGCCGGCGGCACGTCGGGCAGGTGCTCGAGCTCGCGCACGGCCTCCCAGCCGATGAAACCGACCAGGCCGCCGGTGAGAGGCGGCATTCCGTCGATGCGCGGGGTGGCCCACCGGTGGTGCAGGGCGGAGAGCACCTCGAGCGGGCGGCCCGTGGCGTCGCCCAGGGCCCGCTCGCGGTCGATGCCGTAGTCGATCCAACGGGCTTCGCCGCCGTCCGTGGTGAGCACCCCGAAGGACGAGACGCCCACGAAGGACCACCGGGACCAGATGCCGCCCTGGGCCGCCGACTCGAGCAGGAAGCTGCCCGGCCGGCCGTCCGCCAGCTTGCGGTACACCCCGACCGGGGTCTCGCCGTCGGCGAAGAGGTCGCGCACGACCGGCACGACCCGATGGCCGGCCAGCCGCGCGTCGAACTGGGCCCGGGTGGTCGAGGTGCGGATCGGGGCGTCAGCCACGGAGGCCTCCGGTGGGGTCGGTGTCGCCGGACGGCCGGGACGAGGAGGCGGTGGCCGGCTCGAGCGGGTCGACCTCGAAACAGGAGTGGGAACCCGTGTGGCAGGCCGCGCCGATCTGCTCGACGGTGACGAGCAGCACGTCGTCGTCGCAGTCGAGGGCGGCGGCGCGGACGAACTGCGCGTGACCGGACGTGTCGCCCTTCCGCCAGTACTCCTGACGAGACCGGGACCAGAAGGTGACACGCCCCTCGGTGAGCGTGCGGCGGAGCGCCTCGGCGTCCATCCAGCCCATCATGAGCACGTCCTTCGTGCCCTCTTGCTGAATGATGGCGGGCAGCAGGCCCGACGCGTCGAACCGGGCACGGGCGACGACGGGCTCGACCGTCTCACGCGTCAGCTGGTCGGTCATGGTGAGCTCCTCGGTGCGGTGCGGTGCGGTGCGGGGTCGCGTGGTCGGGTGCGGTCTCTGCGGAGTGACGGCCCGCCTCAGCGGACGATCGCCCCGGACCGAGCCAGCTCGTCCTTGACCTGGCCGACGGTGAGTTCGCCGTTGTGGAAGACCGACGCGGCGAGCACGGCATCGGCACCCGCCTCGATGGCGGGGGCGAAGTGCTCGAGTCGACCCGCGCCTCCGGACGCGACGACCGGCACCCGGCTCAGCTCGCGCATGGCGCGGACGAGTTCGAGGTCGAAGCCCTGCTTGGTGCCGTCGGCGTCGATCGAGTTGACGAGCAGTTCGCCCGCTCCGCGTTCGATGGCCTCACGGGCCCAGGCGAGCGCGTCGAGGGTCGTCTCGGTGCGGCCACCGTGGGTCGTGACGACGAAGCCCGACGGGGTGCCGGTGGACCGCTTGACGTCGAGCGAGAGGACGACCGCCTGTGCCCCGAAGCGGTCGGCGATCTCGCCGATGAGGTCGGGCCGGGCGATGGCGGCGCTGTTCACGCCGATCTTGTCGGCCCCGGCCGCCTGCAGCCGCGCGACGTCGTCGGTGGTGCGAACGCCGCCACCGACCGTCAACGGGATGAAGACCTGCTCGGCCGTCGCCCGGACGACGTCGTAGGTGGTCGACCGTTCGTCGACCGTGGCCGTGACGTCGAGGAAGGTGATCTCGTCGGCGCCCTGCTCGTAATAGGTACGGGCCAGCTCGACCGGGTCGCCCGCGTCTCGCAGGTCGAGGAAGTTGACGCCCTTGACCACGCGTCCTGCGGCCACGTCGAGGCACGGGATGACCCGGACGGCGAGGGACGCGTCCGCAGCGGCTGCGCCGGTGGCGACCGAGTCGTCGGCGGCCACGGCTACAGCCTCGCGGCGTGGATCGGGCTGACCAGGATGGCCCGGGCACCGAGGTCGTAGAGCGCGTCCATGACCTGGTTCGTGTCGGACCGCGGGACCATCACGCGCACGGCGGCCCAGTCGCGATCGTGCAGCGGGGAGACGGTCGGCGACTCCATGCCGCCGGCGACGGCGGTCGCGGCGTCGAGCTTGGCGACCGGGACGTCGTAGTCCATCAGGACGTACTGCCGGGCCACGAGCACGCCTTGCAGGCGTCGGTGGAGGACCGCCAGGCCGTCGACCTCGGCATCGGACGAGATGAGGACGGCGGTCGACTCGAGGATGACCGGCCCGAAGATCTCGAGCCCCGCCGCACGCAGGGTGGCACCGGTCGAGACGACGTCGGCGACGGCGTCGGCGACGCCCAGCTGCACCGCGCTCTCGACGGCGCCGTCGAGCGGCACGAGGGTCGCCGTGACGCCGTGGCTCTCGAGGAAGGAGCCGACGAGGCCGGCGTAGCTGGTCGCGACCCGGGTGCCCTGCAGTTGGCGCAGATCGGCGAAACGGCCGGGAGGACCCGCGAAGCGGAAGGTCGAGCCACCGAAGTCGAGGGGTGCGACCTCGTGGGCCGGCGAGTGCGAGTCGAGCAGCAGGTCGCGGCCCGTGATGCCCACGTCGAGCGCGCCCGACCCCACGTAGGTCGCGATGTCGCGCGGACGGAGGTAGAAGAACTCGACGCCGTTGCGCGGGTCTTCGACGTGCAGGGTCTTGGGGTCTCGGCGACCGGTGTAGCCGGCCTCGGCGAGCATGGCGGAGGCGGTCTCGCTGAGCGATCCCTTGTTGGGCACTGCGACGCGGAGCATGGGGTTCTCTGTCTGCTGGGGTGCCGCGCGAGCGGCGTGACGAACGGGGGTGACGGAGGCCGACTCAGAGATGCCGGTAGACGTCGGCCGGGGTGATGCCCTTGGCGATCATCATGACCTGCAGGTGGTAGAGCAGCTGGGAGATCTCTTCGGCGGTCGCGACGTCGCCCTCGTACTCGGCGGCCATCCAGACCTCGGCGGCCTCTTCGACGATCTTCTTGCCGATCTGGTGCACGCCGGCGTCGAGTTCGGCCACGGTGCCCGACCCCTCGGGCCGGTCGCGGGCCTTGTCGCTGAGCTCGAGGTACAGGTCGTCGAAGGATTTCACGACGTCAAGGCTACCGTCGCGGCGGCCGCCCGGAGTGCAGCGATGTTGTCGACGGGCGACCCGCCGTAGACGGCGGACCCCGCGACCACCGTGTCGGCACCGTTCTCGACGGCGGTGACGATCGTCTCGGTCGTGATGCCGCCGTCGACCTCGAGCCAGACGTCGAGCCCGGAGGCGCGCACGGCGTCGCGGGCGCGGGCCAGCTTGGTCATCGTCTCGGGCATGAAGGACTGGCCACCGAAGCCCGGCTCGACGGTCATGACGAGGATCATGTCGTACGCGTCGAGGGTCTGGAGGTAGGGCTCGAGGTCGGTGCCCGGCTTGACCGCGACGGAGGCGCGGGCCCCGTTGCTGCGGATGGCGCGTGCCGTCGACACGGGGTCGACCGCGGCCTCGGCGGAGAAGGTCACCGAGAAGGCGCCCGTCTCGGCGTAGCGAGGCGCCCAGCGGTCGGCGTCGTCGATCATGAGGTGCAGGTCGAGCGGCACCGGGCTGACCTCGCCGAGACGCTGCACGACGGGCAGACCGAGGGTCAGGTTGGGCACGAAGTGGCCGTCCATGACGTCGACGTGCACGAGGTCGGCGGTCGAGATGCGCTGCAGGTCGCGCTCGAGGTTGGCGAAGTCGGCCGAGAGGATGCTGGGGCTGATGCGGATCGACACGGGACGAGCCTACCGTCCGGCGCGTTTCTCGATCAGGGCGACGAACATGGCGTCGGTGCCGTGACGGTGAGGCCAGAGCTGGACGAACGGTGCCGACGCCAGGTCGACGGACCGGCCGGCGATGCGCTCGACGCCCGCCGTCGCGTCGAGCAGCACGAGGTCGTCGTCGCGGCCCCGGAGCCCCGCCTCGACGACGCCGCGGGTCTCGGCCGTGTGCGGCGAGCAGGTCACGTACGCGAGGACTCCCCCGGGCGCGAGCGCGTCCAGTGCGCTGGCGAACAGGCGCGTCTGCAGGGCCGTGAGCTGTCCGACGTCGGCCGGCTGCTTGCGCCACCGGGCCTCGGGCCGCCGCCGCAGGGCCCCGAGGCCGGTGCAGGGCGCGTCGAGCAGGATGCGGTCGAAGCCTCCGGGCTGTTCCGCCCCGAAGCGGGTGGCATCACCCTCGAGCACCTCGACGTCGCCGGGGACGGCCTCGAGGGCCTGTCGGACGAGACCCGCCCGGGCCGGGACGAGCTCGTTGGCGACGAGGTGGGCGCCTGCCCGGGCCGCCTCGGCGCCCAGCAGGGCGGCCTTGCCGCCGGGGCCCGCGCACATGTCGAGCCAGCGTTCTCCGGGCTCGGCGGGCCGGTGGCGGCTGAGCAGCAGTGCCGCGAGCTGTGAACCTTCGTCCTGCACGCGGGCGCGCCCCTCGCGGACGGCCGTCTGTTGGGCCGGGTCTCCCCCGCCGCTCGTCGCGGCGAGCGGCGAGAGGCGCCCGCTCGGGGCACCGAGCTCGGAGACCTCGGCGAGCCCGGGCAGCGCGACGAGGCTGACCTTCGGGGCGTCGTTGTCGGCCGACAGCAGGTCGACGAGTTCGCCCTCGCGGCCCTCGGCGGCCAGTGAGCGACGGAACGCCCGCACCACCCAGGCGGGGTGCGACCACTCCGCCGCCAGACGGTCGTCGTCACCGGTCGTGCCGGCCAGGACGCGATCGCGCCACTCGTCGGGCGTCGACCGGGAGATGGTGCGGAGCACCCCGTTCACGAAGCCCGTGCCCGACCGGCTGCCCACCTGACGCGCGAGCTCGACGCTCTCGTCGACGGCTGCATGGACCGCCACCCGCGTCGAGAGCAGCTGGTGCGTGCCGAGCCTGAGGACGTCGAGGAGCGCCGGGTCGATCGCGTCGGTGCCTCGGCGGGCGGCCAGCGCGATCACGCGGTCGTAGTAGCCCCGGAGGCGCAGGGTGCCGTAGGTGAGTTCGGTCGCGAGCCCCGCGTCCTGTGCTCCGAGACGGGCCCGGACGATGCGTTGCGGCAGCAGGAGGTTCGCGTAGGCGTCGTCCTGCTCGACGGCCCGGAGGACGTCGAGGGCGACCTGGCGGGCGGGCTGGACTCGGCTCATGAGGCGCTCTCCGTGTCGGTGGAGGTGTCGGTGTCGGCCCGGGCGGCCGCGGTGGGCGGGGTCACGCGGCGCTCGACCCCGCCGGGCAGCCCTCGCCACCAGTCGGCCGCCGACATCTCTTTCTTGCCCGCCGGTTGCACCCGGACGAGCTCGACGGGCGAGGAGGCGGTGCCCATCAGCACACGGCGGCCCCGGGACTCGAGGCGACCGGCCTCGAGAGGTGGCTCGTCGACCGACGTCACCCGCGCCTCCGTGATCTTGAGGACCGTGCCGTCGAGGTCGACGCGCGCACCGGGCTCGGGCGTCACGCCGCGGAAACGGTCGATCAGCTCGGCCGCCGGACGCGAGACGTCGAGGACGCCGTCGGCAAGGGTCAGCTTGGGGGCGAGCGTGACCTCGCCGGTCTGGGCCGTCGACACGGCCGTGCCGTCGGCGAGGCGGGCGACGACGTCGACCAGCAGGTCGGACCCTGACTGCGCGAGTTCGGCGAGGAGCACCCCCGCGGTCTCGGTGCCGTCGAGACGGCGTTCGAGGGTGCCGTAGACGTCGCCCGCGTCTAGCTCGGGGACGAGCTGGAACACCGCCGCGCCCGTGACGACGTCGCCCGCCATGAGCGACCGCTGGACGGGGGCCGCACCGCGCCAGGCGGGCAGCAGGGAGAAGTGCAGGTTGACCCAGCCGAGGCGGGGCGCACCGAGCAGGGGCTCACGCAGCAGGGCGCCGTAAGCCACGACGATTCCGAGGTCGGGATCGAGCGCCGAGAGCTCGGCCGTGACCTCGGGTGTGATGTGTCGGGCCTTCACGACGCGGAGACCGAGGCGGTCGGCCTCGACGGCGACGGGCGTCGGGGTCAGGACGCGTCGGCGTCCCTGGGGGGTGTCGTCGCGGGTCAGCACGGCGACGACCTCGTGAGGGCCGTCGGCGAGGGCGGTGAGCGAGGGCACGGCAGCGGCGGGGCTGCCGGCGAAGACGAGGCGCATGGGGTTCCTGGCGGGTCAGTCGGCGAACGGCTCGACGTCGTCGAACCGCACTCTGAGTGTAGGGACGGCGCGTGCGCGCTTCTGACCGAGCGCCTTGCGTCGGTCCGTCGCCGCACGGATGACCTGGGAGCGGAGGGCCTGGGCCACGTCGTGGCCCCGCCAGTAGTCGAAGCGGACGATCGCGCGGACCCCGGCGGACTCGACGTCCACCGGGCCGAGGGTCTCGGAACGGACCTCGTCGGGCAGGTCGTCGAGCGCACGCGCGACGGTGTCGACCGTGCCGGTCACGGTGGCCACGCGGACGGCCGGCGGGAAGCGCAGGACGCGGCGATCGGCGAGCTCGGCGGAGACGAACCGGGCGAGCTCCCAGGTGGCGAGGGCGGAGGCGATGGCGCCGCCCACCCCGACCAGCACGACCGGGGCCCGTCGTGCGGCCAGGGCCGTGGCGTTGGCCCACCAGCGGAGGCAGTCCTCGGCGACGCGGAGGCTCTCGCGCGCGAGCATGCGTTCGCCGTCGAGCAGCAGGACGGCCCGGTAGCCACCCGGGGCGACCGGCTCGGCCCCGCGGGTCGCGACGACGATGGCCGGGTCGGCGTCGACGTGGGTCAGGGCCCGGGTGCCGTCCGACACGATGATGCGGACCCCGGGGAACGCCTTGCCGAGCTCGTCGGCCGTCCGCGAGGCACCGGTGCCGACGGCCCTCATGCGCGTGCCTTCACAGGTGCGGCAGTGCCACGAGACGGCCAGGGCGCCGCACCAGGCGCAGGCCGGGGTCGCCCCGCGCTCGCGCTGCTGGAGCGGGCCGTTGCAGCGCAGGCAGCGCGCCGTGTCACCGCAGTCGACGCAGGCCAGACGAGGCGAGTAACCCGGCGAGGCGACCTGGATCAGCACCGGTCCGTGCTCGACCGCGGCCCGGGCCTCGGCGTAGGCCGAGGAGGGGATGCGGGCCTGCGCCGCGAAGCCGTCCGTGGCCGCCTGACGCACGGTCGGCACGACCCGGGGCTGGTAGCGCGGGTCCGGGCGCACCTCGGCCAGGAAGCCGATCTCGACGAGGCGCTGGACGTCGGTGCTGCGGGAGTGGCCGAGGAACACCAGGGCGGTGTCTTGCTGGGCCTGTCGGAGCAGAGCGGTGTCACGGGCGTGCACGTAGGGGGCGAGCGGCTCGCCGAAGGACGGGTCGCCGTCGTCGAACACCACGACGACCCCGAGCCTGGCCGAGGGCGCGAGCAGGACGGAGCGGTTGCCGACCACGACCACGGGCTCGTCGCCCCGGGCACGGAGCAGCGCACGGTACCGGTCGGCGTTGGACTGCCGGGAGTCGAGCCGCACGACGCGGTCGGGCGGGAGGACGGCCGTGAGGGCCTGGAGGACGTGCTCTTCGTCACGGTAGTCGGGGACGGCGACCACGGCGTTCTCGCCTGCGGCGACGGCGACCGCGGCGAGCTGGGCGGCCGTCAGCGCCCAGTGACCCACCCAGGCTCCGTCGGGCAACTCGACCAGCAAGGGCACGGCGTCGACCGCTGCGCGACCACGGGCAGCGACGAGCCCGGCGAGGTCGGCCGACCGGTAACCCACGACGACCGGGACGGGATCGTGGTCCCCGACGGGCGGCGCGGCGTCCGCGGGTGGGGGCGTGGCGTCCGCGGGTGGCCGCGTGGGGTCGGCGGGTTCCGGTGACGGCGAGGACGGGTTCTCGGCGGCGGCCAGGTACGCCTTCTCGACCCGGACCTGACGCGGAGGGACCGCGAGCCTCACGACGTCGCTGGCCGATCCGCCGGCCCGGTCGGCCACGGCACGCGCCAGGCGCCACACCTCGGGTGCCAGGACCGACACGGCCGACACGACGTCCTCGATCTCGGAGAGGTCACCGCCGTGCTCGGACGACGACGCGACCTCGACGACGAATCCGTCGGCGATGCGTCCGGCCGAGCGGAGGGGGACCTTGACGCGGATGCCCGGGGCGATCTGGTCGCGCAGCCGCTCGGGCACGGCGTAGTCGAACAACCGGTCGAGCTGCGGCAGGGGCGATTCGACCATCACCCGGACGACGCGCGGGCCGCCCTCGACGAGCGCATCGGCGACCCCCGCCACGATCAAAGCCCGGCGGCGGCCCGGAGGGCGTCGACGCGGTCGAGCGCCTCCCAGGTGAAGTCGGGCAGGTCGCGACCGAAGTGGCCGTAGGTCGACGTCGCCGAGTAGATCGGCCGGAGCAGGTCGAGGTCGCGGATGATCGCCGCCGGGCGGAGGTCAAACACCGTCTCGATGGCGGCCGTGATCACGTCGTCGCCGACGTGCCCCGTGCCGAAGGTCTCGACGTAGAGGCCGACGGGTGCGGCCCGCCCGATCGCGTAGGCCACCTGGAGTTCGAGCCGGTCGGCGAGGCCCGCGGCGACGGCGTTCTTGGCCACCCAGCGCATGGCGTAAGCGGCGGAGCGATCGACCTTCGAGGGGTCCTTGCCCGAGAATGCACCACCGCCGTGACGGCTCGCGCCGCCGTAGGTGTCGACGATGATCTTGCGACCGGTGAGGCCGGCGTCCCCTTGTGGGCCCCCGATCTCGAACCTGCCGGTCGGGTTGATGATGAACCGCGTGTCGGCGGACGAGAGCCCGGCCTCGTCGAGGACGGGGCGGATGACGTGCTCGATGACGTCGGACTCGAGCTGTTCGCTCGAGACCGCGGGTGAGTGCTGGGTCGACAGGACGACCGTGTCGACCGTCTTGGGCACGACCCCGTCGTAACCGACCGTCACCTGGGTCTTGCCGTCGGGCCGGAGGTAGTCGAGGGTGCCCGACTTGCGCACGGCCGCGAGACGCTCGGCCAGCCGGTGGGCGAGCCAGACCGGAAGCGGCATGAACTGGGGCGTCTCGTTGGTGGCGTAGCCGAACATGATGCCTTGGTCGCCCGCACCCTGACGGTTGAGCAGATCGTCGTCGCCGCCACGCGCCTCCAGGGCGGTGTCGACGCCCTGGGCGATGTCGGGAGACTGCGACCCGATCGAGACCTCGACGCCGCAGGTGCGCCCGTCGAAGCTCACGGCGGACGAGTCGTAGCCGATGCCCACGATGAGGTCGCGCACGATCGTCGGGATGTCGACGTAGCCCTTGGTGGTGACCTCGCCGGCGACGTGCACGAGCCCCGTGGTGACCATCGTCTCGACCGCGACCCTGCTGGCGGGGTCGACCGCGAGCAGCGCGTCGAGGATGCCGTCCGAGATCTGGTCGCAGATCTTGTCGGGGTGGCCCTCGGTGACCGACTCGGACGTGAACAGTCGCAGGGAGGTCGATGCGGTCGTGGCGGGGTCGGTCGTCGTGTCGGTCAGGCTCACGGTGTTCCTCTGGGTGTCGATCGGGGTGCGGACGCGATGAGGCCCCGCGGGATGGACTCCCGGGGGCCTCGTCAGATGATAGGACCGACCACCGTCAGAGAGGCTGGTCGTGTCGCCGCGCTACTCGGCGGGAGCCGCGAGCGGCTTCACCTCGAGCTTGTCCTCGTTGATCTCGTGCATGGCGACCGACAGGGGCTTGTCGTCGATCGAGCTGTCGACGAGGGGGCCGACGTTGTCGAAGAGGCTGCCCTCGTGCAGGTCGGCGTAGTAGTCGTTGATCTGACGGGCGCGCTTGGAGGCGAAGATGACGAGTGCGTACTTCGACTCGACCTTCGACAGCAGCTCGTCGATGGGGGGATCGATGATGCCCTGGTTCTTGTCGGCCATTGGTTGCTCCTCGTGTCGATGGGGGTCGGTGCCGACACCGCTCGGGACGAGCGTGGGCACCAAGATCGGGGCGCGGGTCACGCGCGGGTGCGGCCCGGTTCGGGCGCAGTCATCAATTCTACGACCTCACGGGCCGCTTCGGCCACGTCGTGGTTCACGACACGCGCGTCGAACTCGTCCTGGGCGGCCAGCTCGACCTTCGCCGTCTCGAGTCGACGCTGCTGTTCGGCGGCGTCCTCGGTGCCTCGACCGATGAGTCGACGAACCAGTTCGTCCCAGGTCGGGGGCAGCAGAAAGACGAGCACGGCCTCGGGCATCGCGGCCCGGACGAGTCGGGCGCCCTGCAGGTCGATCTCGAGCAGCACGCTGCGCCCCTCGTTCAACGCCGCGTCCAGTGGGGGGCGAGGCGTGCCGTAGCGGTAGGAGTTGTGGACCGTGGCGTACTCGAGCAGTTCGCGGTCACGGATCATGCGGTCGAACTCGGCGTCGTCCACGAAGTAGTAGTGGACCCCGTCGACCTCGCCGGGTCGCGGGGCACGGGTCGTCGCGGACACGCTGAGGTGCACGTCGGGATAGTTCTCGCGGATGTACGTCGAGACGGTGCCCTTGCCCACGGCCGTGGGACCGGCCAGGACGACCAACCGGGACCGGAGGCGCCCCTTGGCCTCGCGGACGGCGAGCCAGTCGCCGAGGATGCGGCGTTGCCTGACCCCGAGCCCGCCGACCCGTTTCGACTCGGCGATGCCGAGTTCGGTCATGATGCGGGCGACGCGGGTCGGGCCGATCCCCGGGATGCTCGTGAGCAGCTCACGGACCCTGAGCGACCCCTCGGGGCTCGTGGGTTCGCCGGCCCAGGCGGCCTCGGCGACGTCGAGGGCGCTCCGGGTCCGCGAGGCGACGGCGTTCTTCACGGCGGCGCGACCACGTCGTGCGGCCACGGCGGCGCGGGCCGCCGCGGCACGGTCGACGGGGGGCGGGGTCAGACGAGGCACGAACGCACCTCGTCGGCATCACGACGGACCGCGTCGGCGAACCCCGCCGGACCCGCCGAGAGGAGGGCACGGGAGGCGGAGACCAGCACGGCGCCGGCGGCAGGGCCGAAGAGTCGGGGGAGGTCGGCATAGGACGCGCCCTGGTGGCCGAACCCCGGGGCGAGCACCGGCGTCGTCGTCAGCCGGGCGGCGTCGATGCCGTAGTCGTCGAGGTCGACGGTCGCGCCGAGCACGAGGCCGACGCTGCCGAACGGGGCGTCGCCCGCCGTCTGGTTGTCATGGAGCACGTCGTCGACGATACCGCTCGCGACGGTCCCCTCCCCGCCGTGGGCGTCGGTCCGCACGGCCGTCTGGGTCGCCAACGCCTCGACGTTGGACGTCGCGGCCAACACGAACACGCCTGAGCCGACGGCCCGTGCCCGCGTCACGAGCCCGGTCATGGACTCGAAGCCGAGATAGGGCGAGACGGTCAGCGCGTCGACCCGCAACGGCGACGACTCGTCGAACCAGGCGTCACCGTAGCCGTCCATCGTCGAGCCGATGTCGCCCCGCTTGGCGTCACCGATCTGCAGCAGGCCCCGCTCGCGTCCGGCCTCGAGGACGTCCTCGAGGGCTGCGAACCCCGCAGAGCCCCAGCGCTCGAAGAACGCGACCTGCGGCTTGACGATCGAGGCCGAGCCGACCAGGCCGTCGACGACGCGCAGGCCGAACTCGCGCACTCCCGAGGCGTCGGCAGAGAGACCCCACTGGTCCAGGAGATAGGGGTGGGGGTCGATGCCGACGCAGAGCGGACCGGTCGCGGCGAACGCCGCCGCGAGCCGGTCGCCGAACGACGAGCTCACCGTCGGGCCGCCCGGGCGAGACCGTAGTCCTGCAGGCTCGTGACCTCGAGGTCGCTCTGCACGGCCTCGATCGAGGCGACTGCCGCTCCGAGCTGCGCGATGGTCGTGAAGAGGGCCTTGTCGGCCGCCACGGTCGCCGCGCGGATCTCGTAGCCGTCGGCTCGGGCGCTCGACCCGCTCGGGGTGTTGATCACGATGTCGACCTCGTCGGCGTTGATCAGGTCGACGACCGAGTGGCCCCCGTCGCTGAACTTGTCGACGGTGTCCGCGTGGATGCCGTTGCGCACGAGGACGGTGGCCGTCCCCTCGGTCGCCAGGATGCGGAACCCGAGTTGCTGGAGGCGCAGCACCGGCAAGACGATCGCCCGCTTGTCGCGGTCGGCGACGCTCACGAAGACGGTGCCCGACGTCGGCAGTCCACCGTAGGCGGCCGTCTGGCTCTTCGCGAACGCCCGGGGGAAGTCGCGGTCGATGCCCATGACCTCACCGGTCGAGCGCATCTCGGGGCTGAGGACGCTGTCGACGACCTGCCCCTCTTTCGTGCGGAACCGCTTGAAGGGCAGCACGGCCTCCTTCACCGAGATCGGCGAGTCGAGCGGGACGTCCGAGCCGTCCTGCTCGGGAAGCAGGCCGCCCTCCACCAGGTCTCGCACGCTGTGCCCGACCATGATCAGCGAAGCCGCCTTGGCCAGCGGGATGCCCAACGCCTTCGAGACGAAGGGCACCGTCCGGCTCGCCCGCGGGTTGGCCTCGATGACGTAGAGCACTCCGGCCGCGATCGCGAACTGCACGTTCAGCAGACCGGACACGCCGATGCCCTTCGCGATGGCGAGGGTCGCGTCGCGGACGCGGTCGATCTCGCCCTTCCCGAGGGTGACGGGCGGCAGGGTGCAGCTGGAGTCGCCGGAGTGGATGCCGGCCTCCTCGATGTGCTCCATGATACCGCCGACGTAGAGCTCGGTGCCGTCGTAGAGCGCGTCGACGTCGATCTCGACGGCGTCGTCCAGGAAGCGGTCGACCAGCAAGGGCGCCTCGGGGCCGATGATGGCCTGGTCCGCGACCCGCTCGAAGTAGTCGGCGAGCGAAGGACTGTCGTAGACGATCTCCATGCCGCGGCCGCCGAGGACGTACGACGGCCGCACCAGCACCGGGTAACCGATCTCCTCGGCGACGGCGACCGCGCTGTCGTAGTCGGTCGCCGTGCCGTTGCGCGGTGCGAGCAGACCGGCGGCGTCGAGGATGCCCTGGAAGAGGCCTCGTTCTTCGGCCGAGTCGATCGCGTCGGGTGTCGTGCCGAGGATGGGCACGCCGGCCGCTTCGAGCCCCTTGGACAGGCCGAGCGCCGTCTGGCCGCCGAGTTGCACGACGACGCCGACGAGTTCACCGCTGGCGCTCTCGGCGTGGACGACCTCGAGGACGTCCTCGAGGGTGAGCGGCTCGAAGTACAACCGATCGCTCGTGTCGTAGTCGGTCGAGACCGTCTCGGGGTTGCAGTTGATCATGATCGTCTCGAAGCCGGCGTCGCTCAGGGCGAAGCTCGCGTGGACGCACGAGTAGTCGAACTCGACGCCCTGCCCGATGCGGTTCGGTCCCGAGCCGAGGATGATCACCTTGCGGCGGTCGCTGGCCACGACCTCGGTCTCGGTGTCGTAGCTCGAGTAGTGGTACGGCGTCAGAGCGGGGAACTCCCCCGCGCAGGTGTCGACGGTCTTGAAGACGGGGCGCACGTCGAGGGCGTGGCGGTGATCGCGCACCTGCTGCTCGGAGAGGCCGCGCAACTGGCCGATCTGGTCGTCGCTGAAGCCGTGGTCCTTGGCCAGCACGAGGGTGTCGGCGTCGAGCTCGGCGGCCGAGGCGACCTGCTCGGCGACCTCGTTGATCAACACGATCTGGTCGATGAACCAGGGGTCGATCTTCGTGGCGTCGAAGACCTGCTCGGCGGTGGCACCGGCCCGCAGGGCCTGCTGCACGGTGACGATGCGGCCGTCGGTGGGCGTCGACGACAACGCGAGCAGCGCCTCCTGGTCTCCGGGCTCACCCTGCCAGTGGAAGCTCGACCCGCGCTTCTCGAGCGACCGGAGCGACTTCTGCAGCGCCTGCGTGAAGTTGCGGCCGAGGGCCATCGCCTCGCCCACGCTTTTCATCGTCGTGGTCAACGTCGTGTCGGCCGCCGGGAACTTCTCGAACGCGAACCGGGGCACCTTGACGACGACGTAGTCGAGCGTCGGTTCGAAGGAGGCGGGGGTCACCTTCGTGATGTCGTTCGGGATCTCGTCGAGACGGTACCCGAGGGCCAGCTTCGCCGCGATCTTCGCGATCGGGAAGCCGGTCGCCTTGGACGCGAGGGCGCTGGAGCGCGACACGCGGGGGTTCATCTCGATGACGATGACACGGCCGTCCGCGGGGTCCACCGCGAACTGGATGTTGCAGCCGCCCGTGTCGACACCGACGCGACGGATGATGTCGATGCTGATGTCGCGCAGGTTCTGGTACTCGCGGTCGGTCAGGGTGAGCGCCGGTGCGACGGTGATCGAGTCGCCGGTGTGGACGCCGACCGGGTCGACGTTCTCGATCGAGCAGACCACGACCGTGTTGTCGGCCGTGTCGCGCATCATCTCGAGCTCGTACTCTTTCCAGCCGAGGATGCTCTCTTCGAGCAGGACCTCGGTGGTGGGGCTCTGGTGCAGGCCGTCGGTGACCATGCGGACGAGTTCGTCGCGGGTGTAGGCGAAGCCCGACCCGAGCCCGCCCATGGTGAACGAGGGACGGATGACCAGGGGGTACCCGAGGTCCTCGGCGTACTCGACGGCCTGGTCGACGGTCGTGGCGATGTGCGACTTGGCGACGTCGGCACCGGACTCGAGCACGAGCTTCTTGAAGAGCTGGCGGTCCTCGCCCTTCTGGATGGCCTCGACCTTCGCGCCGATCAGCTCGACGCCGTGCTTGGCGAGGATGCCCTCCTCGTCGAGCTTGATCGCCGCGTTCAGGGCCGTCTGCCCGCCGAGGGTCGGCAGGATCGCGTCGGGGCGCTCCTTCACGATGATCGCCTCGAGCACCTCGGAGGTGATGGGCTCGATGTACGTCGCGTCGGCGAAGTCGGGGTCGGTCATGATCGTGGCCGGGTTCGGGTTCACGAGGATGACCCGGACGCCTTCTTCGCGCAGTACGCGGCAGGCCTGGGTGCCCGAGTAGTCGAACTCGGCCGCCTGGCCGATGACGATCGGCCCGGAGCCGATCACGAGGACGGAGTTGATGTCGTCACGCTTGGGCATCAGTTGCTGCTTTCGATGTCGGAGCCGAAGTCGACGGCCTGGCCGTTCTTGCGGGCGACGACCGCCTCACGGAAGCGGTCGAAGAGGTGGTTGCTGTCGTGGGGGCCCGCGGCGGCCTCGGGGTGGTATTGCACCGAGAACGCGGGGATGTCGAGGGCACGGAGGCCCTCGACGACCTGGTCGTTCAGGCTGTAGTGGCTCACCTCCACCCGGCCGAAGCCGGCCGGCGAGTCGAGGACGCCGTCGATCGGCGCGTCGACCGCGAACCCGTGGTTCTGGCTGGTGATCTCGACCTTGTTCGTCGTCTTGTCGAGCACGGGCTGGTTGATGCCGCGGTGACCGAAGGGCAGCTTGTACGTGCCGAAGCCCAGGGCCCGGCCGAACAGCTGGTTGCCGAAGCAGATGCCGAAGTACGGCAGACCGTCGCGCAGGGCGCCCTGGAGCAGCTCGACCTGCGAGTCGCTCGCCGCCGGATCACCGGGGCCGTTCGAGTAGAAGAGGGCGTCGGGGGCGAGGGCGCGGAGCTCGTCGAGGGTCGTGGACTGCGGCAGCACGTGGACCTCGAAGCCGCGCTGCGCGAGGTAGCGCAGCGTCGAGGTCTTCACGCCCAGGTCGAGGACGGCAACGGATCCGATGCGGTCGCCCTCGGCCTGCAGCACGTACGGCTCGACCGTCGACACCTGACTCGAGAGGTTGAGGCCGCGCATGTCGGCCCCGGCGGTGACGAGGGCGAGCTGCTCATCGGGGTCGAGCCCGGCGTCGGGCCCGCTGAAGACCCCGCCCTTCATCGAACCCACCTCGCGCAGACGGCGGGTCACGGCGCGGGTGTCGATGCCGCGGATGCCGACGATGCCGTCGGCGACGAGCTGGTCGTCGAGGCTGCCCTGTGCGCGGTGGTTCGAGACCACGCGGCTCGCGTCCCGGACGACGTATCCGGCGACCCAGATGCGGCGCGACTCGGGGTCGGTGTCGTTCACGCCCGTGTTGCCGATGTGCGGGGCGGTCATGACGACGATCTGCCCGGCGTACGAGGGGTCGGTGAGGGTCTCCTGGTAGCCGGTCATGCCGGTCGCGAAGACGACCTCGCCGAGGGTGCGTCCGACGGCGCCGTAGGCGCGACCCGTGTACCGGGTGCCGTCGGCGAGGACCAGCACGGCCCTGTCGGTGGTGGAGGCGTCAGTCAATGGTCTTCTCCTTGGTGGTGCCGGCCCCGGGGGCCGTGGGGACGAGGGTGCGGATCGCCGCGACGACGGGGGTCGGGTCGTCGGTGAAGCGCAGGTAGGTGTCGAGGTCGACGTCGCCGAGGCGCCAGCCGACGAGCACGAGGCCGTCGCGCTCGACGACGCGGTCGATGGTCCAGGTCGCGCGGTCGACGCCCCGCATCGAGGAGGCGCGGATCAGCACGGCGGGTTCGCCCGCGATCTCGAGGCGCACGCCCTCGGCGTGGACGGACACGATCGCCCGACCGCGGAAGCCGAGGCCGTGGACGACGACGCGGTCGAGCGGGTCGCCGCCTCGTGACGTCGCGACGTAGAGGGCGTCGACCGCCACGACGGGGTCCGACAGGTCGTCGGGCGCCCGGTCGGGCGCGGGGATGTCGGACTGACGGCGCCCGCGTGCACGCCAGGACCGGGCCATCAGGCCGATCAGCAGCCCGACGCCGACGAGGATCAGGGCAGCGATGATCCACTGGCTCATCGGGCGGACGTCCCGTCGGTGGCGGCGAGGGCGGCGGCGCTGTCGACGAGTCGGGCCGCGTGGGCGACGACCTCGCTGTCGACGACGTGGCCGTCGACCACGGTCGCGTAGCCCTGGTGGAAGGTCGCCCGCACCTGACCGGGCAGGACGCGTCCGAGGTAGGGCGAGTTGCGGCTCTTGCCCGCGAGGTGCTCGGTCGAGAACGTGCGGGTCACCTCTCGATCGTAGAGCGTGAGCTCGGCGGGCTCGCCCACGGCGAGGGGGCGCCCGTGCCCGGCCACCTGGCCGATGGCGGCCGGGGTGAGCGACATCACCCGGGCCACGTCGGCCCAGCCCACCAGACCCGTGTCGACCATGGTGTGGTGCACGACCGAGAGGGCGGATTCGAGACCGACCATGCCGTTGGCGGCGGCATCCCATTCGCAGCACTTCGCCTCTGAGGTGTGCGGGGCGTGGTCGGTGGCCACGATGTCGATCGTGCCGTCGGCCAGCGCGCCACGCAGCGCGTCGACGTCTTCCGAGCGTCGCAGCGGTGGATTGACCTTGTAGCGCGAGTCGTAGCCCGACACGAGGTCCTCGGTCAGCAGCAGGTGGTGCGGGGTGACCTCGGCCGTGACCTCGATGCCGCGCGACTTGGCCCAGCGGATGACCTCGACGCTGCCCGCGGTCGAGACGTGGCAGACGTGCAGTCGGGCGCCGACGTGGTCGGCGAGGAGCACGTCGCGGGCGATGATCGCCTCTTCGGCGACCGCGGGCCAACCGCCCAGGCCGAGCTCGGCCGACAGTGCGCCCTCGTTCATCTGGGCGCCCTCGGTGAGCCGGGGCTCCTGGGCGTGTTGGGCGAGGACTCCCCCGAAGCCCTTGATGTACTCGAGGGCCCGACGCATCAGCAGCGGGTCGGCCACGCAGGACCCGTCGTCGGAGAAGACCCGGACGGTGGCACGGGAGCGGGCCATGGCTCCGATCTCGGAGAGGTGGGTGCCCTTCAACCCCTGGCTGACGGCACCGATCGGGCGGACGGTCACGAAGCCGGCGCGCTCCCCCAGGGCCTGCACCTGTTCGACGACTCCCGCGGTGTCGGCCACGGGCGACGAGTTCGCCATGGCGTTGACGGCGGTGTACCCGCCGGCGGCCGCGGCGCGCGAGCCGGTCAGCACGGTCTCGCTGCCCTCGCCCCCGGGCTCGCGCAGGTGGGTGTGCAGGTCGACGAGGCCGGGCAGAAGGAGCAGGCCGTCGGCGTCGGTGACCGTCGCGCCGGCGGCGGTCAGACCGGTGCCGAGCTCGACGACGACGCCGTCGCGGACGACGACGTCCGTCCGGCTGCCGTCGACGGTCTCGGCGCCCCGGATGAGGTGGGTGGTGGTCACGATGCGTCCTCTCGGTCGCCGGCGAGGGTGAGGTAGAGCACGGCCATGCGGACGGCCACGCCGTTGGTGACCTGCTCGCGGACGGTCGAGCGCGGCGAGTCGGCGGCCTCGTCGCTGATCTCGAGACCGCGGTTCATCGGGCCGGGGTGCATGACGAGCGTCGACTCGGGCAGCGACCGGAACCGCATCGCGCCGAGACCCCAGGACCGGGCGTACTCGCGCGGGTTCGGGAAGAACGCGTCGTTCATGCGCTCCTGTTGGATGCGCAGCATCATGACGACGTCCGGTCGGACCTCGGCCAGGGCCTCGTCGAGGTCGTATCGGACGTCGACGCCGAAGCGGCTGACGTCCACCGGGATCAACGTGGGAGGCGCGACCACCGTCACGTGGGCACCGAGCGTCCGCAGCAGCCACGCGTTGGACCGGGCGACCCGGGAGTGCAGGATGTCGCCGACGATCATCACCTCGACGCCGTCGAGGTCGCGCTCTCGGCTCGCCGCCCCGTGGACGCGACGACGGATCGTGAAGGCGTCGAGCAACGCCTGCGTGGGGTGCTCGTGGGTGCCGTCACCCGCGTTGACGATGCCGGCGTCGACCCAGCCGCTGTCGGCGAGCACGCGTGGAGCACCGCTCGACGGATGGCGGATCACGATGCCGTCCGCCCCCATGGCGGCGAGGGTCTGGGCCGTGTCCTTCAGGGACTCGCCCTTCGAGACGCTCGATCCCTTCGCCGCGAAGTTGATGACGTCCGCACTGAGACGCTTGGCGGCGGCCTCGAACGAGATGCGCGTGCGGGTGCTGTCCTCGTAGAACAGGTTGACGACCGTGATGCCGCGGAGCGTCGGAAGCTTGCGCACCTCGCGGGTGGCGACGTCGGCCATGTCCTCCGCGACGTCGAGGACGCGGATCGCCTCGTCACGCGAGAGATCGGCGGTGCTGAGCAGGTGCCTCACCGGTTCGCCCCCGGGGTGGTGACGGGCGCGGGGTCGGGACCCGCGCCTCCTGCGGTCGTGCCGTCGTCGATGGCGACGAGTTCGTCGTCGTCGACGCCGTGCAGTCGCACGAAGATGCGCTCGACGGTCGAGGTGGGCAGGTTCTTGCCCACGAAGTCCGCGCGGATCGGGAGCTCGCGATGCCCCCGATCGACGAGGACGGCGAGGCGGACCGCCCGGGGCCGACCGATCGAGCTCAGCGCGTCCAGCGCGGCACGGATGGTCCGACCCGAGTAGAGGACGTCGTCGACGAGGACGACGGTCTTGCCGTCGATGCCGCCGGAGGGCACCGAGGTGGGGCGGGGCGACCGGGTGGGCTGCCGCCGGAGATCGTCGCGATACATCGTCACGTCGACCGACCCGACGGGCACGGTGCTGCCCGAGATGGACGAGAGGCTCGCGGCGAGGCGGTCGGCGAGCACGACGCCGCGCGTCGGGATGCCCAGGACGACCAGGTCGTCGGCGCCCTTGTTGGACTCGAGGATCTCGTGCGAGATGCGCGTGAGGGCACGCGCGATGTCAGCCTGACTCAGCACGGTACGGGTGCTCAATCGGACCTCCTTCCCCGCCTCTCGGGACGGAATTTAAAGGATGTCGGTGTGGGTGGCTCAACCCTATCGGTTCGTCACATGACCGAGGAGTCGACCGGTGACGATCGGTCGGTGGTGATCAGCCCTCGACCGTCAGTCGGCGGTCGCGATGCGGCCGAGCAGTCCGTTGACGAACGAGGCCGAGTCGTCGGTGCTGAGCGTCTGGGCGAGTTCGACGGCCTCGCTGATGGCCACGGCGTCGGGGATCTCGTCGTTGTGGCGGAGCTCCCAGATGCCGATGCGGATGATTCCGCGGTCGAGGGTGGGCATGCGCGCGAGGGTCCAACCCTGCGAATACGTCTCGATCAGTTCGTCGATCTCGTCCCGATGGTCGATGACACCCTGGACGATGTCGCGGGCGTAACCCCAGCTGGACCCACGCTCGGGCTGGTCGAGGGCCCGTTGGGTCTCGGCGACCAGAGCGTCCGTCATGCTGATCTGACGGATGTCGGCGACGTACAGGACGTCGAGGGCGCGTTTGCGCGCCTTGGTGCGTGCGCTCACCGACTAGTCGTTGACGCGGCCGAGGTAGCCGCCGTCGCGCGTGTCGACCTTGACCTTGGTGCCGGTCTCGAGGAACAACGGCACCTGGATCTCGTAGCCGGTCTCGACGGTGGCGGGCTTCGTGCCGCCGGTCGACCGGTCGCCCTGGAGGCCGGGCTCGGTGTAGGTGACCTCGAGGATGACCGAGGCGGGCAGCTCGATGTACAGCGGGTCGCCGTCGTGCAGGGCCATCTGCACGTTCTGGTTCTCGAGCATGAAGTTCTTCGCGTCGCCGACGATTGTGGCGGGCACGTTGATCTGGTCGTAGTCGCTCGTGTCCATGAACACGTAGCCGTCGGCCTCGGCGTAGAGGTACGTGTACTCGCGACGGTCGACGTTGGCGAAGTCGATCTTGGTGCCGGCGTTGAACGTCTTGTCGACGACCTTGCCCGACATCACGTTCTTCATCTTCGTGCGGACGAACGCTCCACCCTTGCCCGGCTTGACGTGCTGGAACTCGATGACGTTCCAGAGTTGACCGTCGAGGTTGAGGACGGCACCGTTCTTGATGTCGTTGGTAGTCGCCATGCGCGAATGATCCGTTCGGGGTGGTGGGAGGTCGGCCGGAATCGGCCATCGTCGAGTGTAGCGGACGCCCTGACGGGTCGGAGGGCTACGAACCGATCTCTTGGTAGGCCGCGAACAGCAGGCTCTGGTCGGGCCCCTGCAGCACGGTCGGCCGGCCGATCTCGTCGAGGACTATGAAGCGCAACAGGCCCGCGCGGGCCTTCTTGTCACGCTGCATCGTCGCCAGCAGGGTGTTCCATCGGCCCAGGGGGTACGAGACCGGCAGGGTCAGCGACTCGAGGATGCGCCGGTGACGGTCGACCGCCTCGTCGGACAAGCGTCCGGTCAGACGCGCCAGCTCGGCGGCGAAGACCATGCCCACCGAGACCGCGGCCCCGTGGCGCCACTGGTAGCGCTCGGCGTGCTCGACGGCGTGGCCGAGGGTGTGGCCGTAGTTCAGGATCTCACGGAGACCCTGCTCGGTGAGGTCTTCGCCGACGACGCGGGCCTTGAGCCCGATCGCCAGCTCGACGACCCGTCGGAACTCGGGCGTCGTCGGGTCGGTCGCCTGGTCGACGTCGGCCTCGACGATGTCGAGGATCTCGGGTTCGGCGATGAACCCGACCTTGACGACCTCGGCGAAGCCGGCCAGGATCTCGTTTTTCGACAACGTGTCGAGGTGGTCGAGGTCGGCCAGCACCGCCACCGGCGGGTGGAAGACGCCGACGAGGTTCTTGCCCTCGGCGGTGTTGACGCCGGTCTTGCCGCCGACGCTCGCGTCGACGAGTCCGAGCACGCTGGTCGGCATCTGGACGAGCGGGACGCCCCGGAGCCAGGTGCCCGCGACGAAGCCGGCCAGGTCGGTGATGGCGCCGCCGCCGAGACCGATGACGGCGTCGGTGCGGGTGAAGTCGGCCTGGCCCAGCACCTGCCAGCAGAAGGCGGCGACCTCGACGCGCTTGGCGTCCTCGGCGTCGGGCACCTCGGCGATGAGTGCCTCGTACCCGGCCGCCACCAGGGAGTCGCGCACCTCGCCCGCCTTGCGGCCCAGCGTGGGCGCGTGGACGATGAGCACCTTCTTCGTCTGCGGGTGCAGGACGCCCGGCAGGTGGCCGGTGAGTCCCCGACCGATCAGCACGTCGTAGGGGGCGTCTCCCCCGACGTGGATGGTCGTGGTGTCGGTCTCGTCGGTCATGCGGTGCCTCTCTCGGAGTCGAGCCAGGTCTCGATGTCGTCGACGACGGTCGAGACGGGCCGGTGGGACGTGTCGAACACGACGGACGCCAGTGCCCGGTAGACGGGATCGCGCTCGGCGGCGATGGCGCGCCAGGCGTCGACGCCCCCTCGCTGCAGCAGTGGCCGGGCGCTGCCGGCCAACCGCGATTCGACGGCCTCGGCCGTCACGGTGAGCAGGACGACGGGCAACCCTGACAAGGAGGCGCGGGTGCGGTCGTCGAGGACGGCTCCCCCGCCCAGCGACACCACCCCGTCACCGGCCAGGGCCTCGACCACGGCTTCGTGTTCGAGGGCCCGGAAGTGTGCCTCGCCGTGACGTTCGAACAGCTCTGCGATGGGCCCGTGCCGTCGGACGACGAGGCGGTCGCTGTCGACGAACGAGACGTCGAGGCGGCGCGAGAGCTTCTTGCCGATGCTCGTCTTGCCCGCCCCCATGGGGCCGATCAGGACGACCGGACGCGTGGTCGTCACTCGGCGGCGGACGCCGGCTGAGTCCGCAGGTTCTCGGGGATGGCGTCGAGGTAGCCCCGCAGGTTGCGAGCCGTCTCGCCCAGCGAGTCGCCGCCGAACTTCTCGAGGATCGAGTTCGCCAGGACGAGGGCGACCATCGACTCGGCGACGACGCCGGCGGCCGGGACCGCACAGACGTCGGAGCGCTGGTGGTGCGCCTTGCTCTCTTCGCCGCTGGTGACGTCGACCGTGGCCAGTGCGCGCGGAACCGTCGCGATCGGTTTCATGCCGGCACGCACGCGGAGGACGGTGCCCGTGCTCATTCCCCCCTCGGTCCCCCCGGCGCGATCGGTGTCGCGCGAGATGACCCCGCCCGTGCGGTGGAGTTCGTCGTGGGCGACCGAACCGCGCCTGCGGGTGGTCTCGAAGCCGTCCCCGACCTCGACGCCCTTGATCGCCTGGATGCCCATCAACGCGGCGGCCAGCTGCGAGTCGAGACGCCGGTCCCATTGGACGTGCGAGCCGAGTCCCGGCGGCACGCCGTAGGCGAGCACCTCGACGACGCCACCCAGGGTGTCGCCGTCTTTCTTGGCGGCCTCGACCTCGTCGACCATGAGGGCGCTGGTCGCCTGGTCGAAGCAGCGCAGCGGATCGTCGTCGAGACGGTCGACGTCCGACGGGACGGGCACCGGGCTGCCGTCGGGCACGCGCACGGGACCGATGGACAGGGTGTGGCTGACGAGCTCGATGCCGAGCTCGGCGAGGAAGGACCGAGCGACGGCACCGAGGGCGACGCGGGCCGCCGTCTCACGAGCGCTCGCACGCTCGAGGATCGGCCGGGCCTCGTCGAAGTCGTACTTCTGCATGCCCACGAGGTCGGCATGACCGGGACGGGGTCGCGTGAGGGGCGCGCTTCGCCCCCGCGAGGCATCGCTCACCTCGACGGGCTCGGGGCTCATCACCTCGACCCACTTCGGCCACTCGGTGTTGCCGATGCGCAGGGCGACGGGGCTGCCCATCGTCAGGCCGTGGCGGACGCCGCCCGAGATGTTCAGCTCGTCCTGCTCGAACTTCATGCGAGAGCCGCGACCGTAGCCCAGCTTGCGGCGGGCGAGGTCGGCACGGATCGCGTCGAGCGACACCGGCACGCCGGCCGGCAGCCCCTCGAGGACGGCGACGAGCTCGGGCCCGTGAGATTCTCCAGCGGTCAACCAACGAAGCATGGTGTCGATCTTCCCACAGAGAGAGGGGCCGACCGACCGTGTGACGGTCGGTCGGCCCCTCAGGACGGGCGTCAGGGCCCGACGGTCGACCGTCGGCCGGTCACTGGTACTCGGGGTGCTCGCGCATCCAGGCCTGCCATTGCTTCACCGCGGCCTGGTGCTCGGCGTACGTGGTCGAGAAGGCCGTCTCGCCCGTGTCGAGGTTGACCGTGACGAAGAAGAGCCAGGTGCCGTCGGCCGGTTTCAGGGCGGCGTTCAGGGCGAGGTCGCCCGGGTTCGAGATCGGCCCGACCGGCAGTCCCTCGTGGACGTAGGTGTTGTAGGCGTTGTTCGCGTCGCCGCGCTCTTCGTCGGTCGTCGTGACCCGGTGGGTGTTCCCCGTGCCGTAGGCGACCGTGGCGTCCGACTGCAGGAGCATCCCCTGGTCGAGGCGGTTCTGGAAGACCCGCGCGACCTTGGGATAGTCGTCGGCGAGACCGGCTTCTTTCTGGATGAGCGACGCGAAGACGATCGTCTTCTGGTAGTCGGCGGGCTGCGCACCGGCGGACTGGAGGTGCTGGGTCATGGTCGTCACCATGTCTTGGAGGTAGTCGTGGGCCGTCTTGCCCGGGTCGAGCTCGTAGGTCGCCGGGAAGAGCCAACCCTCGAGGCTCGTGGCCTCGGCGGGCAGTCCGAACGTCGTGTAGTCCGCGGCGGCGGCCTGGACGTCGGCGATCGGGATCGACGTCGCGGACGCGAGGAGCTCGTAGACGTCCGCCGCCACGGTTCCCTCGGGGATGACGACCTTGTTGGTGATGCGGTTGGCACTGTCCTGGAGCGCGTCGAGGGCCGACTGGGCGCTCATCTGCTGCTGCAGGGTGTAGGTGCCCGGCTGGAAGGTCATCGACGGGTCGGCCAGCAGGAGCGAGTAGGCCGACTCGTAGCTCTGCGTGACGCCGGCGTCCGCCAGGTTCTGCGCGATGTCGGAGCCGACCTGGCCCGAGACGATGGCGAAGTCGACGGGCGTGCCGTTGCCGCTGCCGGCGTAGTCGGCCGGTTCGTCGTCACCCGTGATCTTGGCGATCAGGGGTTGGACCTGCCCCCAGGCGGCGGCGACGCCGGCGGTGCCCCCGGCCAGGACGAGCACGAGGATCGAGGCGAGGACGATCGGGCCCTTCTTGGACCGTCGTTCGCGCGGTTCCCGCGTCGCGCGTGCACGATCGCCGTCGGAGGACGGAACGACGACGGGCTCGGCCCGTCGTTCGCGCTCACGCTGTTCGCGGCGGGACAGGGCGGGGGCTTCGACGTGCGTGCTGCGCCGGAGCGGCGCGCCGTCGCCGTCACCGTGCCGGCCGTCGACCGTCTCGCCTCGGCGGCGTCCGGAGCTGTCGGCAGGGCGGTCGTTCTGGGGTTGGGACGCGAAGATGTCGTCCCAATCGGGTTCGTCGGCCACGAATCACTGTCTTTCGTCGGTGGCGGGTACGGCAACGTCGCCGCCCGTCTCTCGGGTCACGTCGACCGTCCGCCCGGGCGGCTGACCGCTCGAGCGCTCGAGGTCGAGCGCGTGCTGGACGATGATAACAGCGGCCACTTGGTCGATCACGGACCGTTGTCTCTTGCCCTTCCGGCCCGAGGCCCGGAGTGCACCCTGGGCACTCACCGTCGAGAGTCGCTCGTCGACGAGACGGACGGGAACCGTGACGGCCTGCGCGATCGCCGCGGCGAAGTCACGTGCGTCCTGCGTCGACGCCGTGTCTCGACCCGAGAGGGCGATGGGCAGGCCGACAATCACCTCGAGCGCATCGAGTTCGGCAACCAGGTCGCGGACGGCACCGATGTCGGCCACACCGTCGGCGGAACGCGCGAGCGTCTCGACCGGGGTGGCGAGCAGACCGTCGGGATCGGTGCGAGCGACTCCGACCCGAGCCTTGCCCACGTCGATGCCGATGCGGACGCCGCGGCGCACGGCCGTCCTCAGGCCCCGAGTTCGGCGACGATGCCGGCCAGCGCGGTGGGGATCGCCGAGACGTCGGATCCGCCGCCCTGCGCGAGGTCGTCCTTGCCGCCGCCACCGCCACCGAGAGCCGAGGCGGCACCCTTGGCGAGACGGCCGGCCTTGACTCCGGCCTTGCGCGCGCCGTCGGTGGTGGCCACGATCACGGCTGGCTTGCCCGCGACGTCTGCTGCCAGGGCGACGACCGCCGCGCTGGAGGCGCCGAGGCGTTCGCGCACCGACAGGGCGAGCGACCGCAGGTCGTCGGTCGAACCGAGCGACCCGACCGATTCGGCGACGACGGTGAGGTCGCCGATCGAGGTCGCCGTCTCGGCCAACGCCGGGACGCGCGTGGCGAGGCGGGCGGACTCGAACTCGGCGATCTTCTTCTCGGCCGTGCGGAGACTCGTGACGAGATCGCCGACGCGGGCGGCCAGCTGATCGCGCGGGGTCTTCAGCGACGAGGTCAGTTGGGACACGAGGGCACGCTCGGCGGCGAACTCACGGAACGCGTCCATGCCGACGAGCGACTCGACGCGGCGGTTGGTCGACCCCACCGAGGTCTCGCTGACGAGGTTGATGAGACCGACCTGCGAGCTGGTGGAGACGTGCGTGCCCGCGCAGAGCTCGCGCGACCACGGTCCACCGATGTCGACCATGCGGACGGTCTCGCCGTACTTCTCGCCGAACAGTGCCATGGCACCCAGGGCGCGGGCGTCGTCGAGGGGCATCTCGCGGGTGACGACCTGCAGGTCGTCGCGGATCGCGTTGTTGGCGATCTCCTCGATCTCGGACCGTGTCTGCGGGCTCAGCGCCTGGTTCCAGTTGAAGTCGAGACGCATGTAGCCGGCCTTGTTGTAGGACCCGGCCTGGTGCGCCTCGGGGCCGAGCACCTCTCGGAGGGCGGCGTGGATCAGGTGCGTCGCGGAGTGCGCCTGCGTCGCGCCCCGGCGGTAGGCGGGGTCGACCACGCTGGTCGCCGCGTCGCCGACCCCCACCTCGCCGGAGGTGACCTGGACGCGGTGGCTGATGAGACCCTTGACCGGCTTCTGCACGTCGAGGACCTCGAGGTCGAAGCCCACGCCGACGATGCGGCCCGAGTCGGCCTCCTGGCCGCCGGACTCGGCGTACAGCGAGGTCTCGGCGAGGATGACCTCGGCGATGTCGCCCGTCACGGCCCGGTCGACGTCGGCCCCGTCGACGATCAGGCCGAGCACACGGGTCTCGGTGTCGAGCTCGTCGTATCCCGTGAAGACCGTCTCGCCCTGGGCGCGGAAGGCGCTGTAGACGCTCAGGTCGGCCAGGGCCACCTTCCGCGACTTGGCGTCGGCCTTCGCGCGGGCGCGCTGCTCCGACATCAGCCGGTCGAACGCCTCGCGGTCGACCGTCAGACCGCTCTCTTCCGCGATCTCGAGGGTGAGGTCGATGGGGAACCCGAAGGTGTCGTGCAGCAGGAACGCCGTGTCGCCCTGCAGCTGCGGCGTCGTGCCCGCCGAGGCGCGCTGCTTCGTGTCGTCGACGGCGATGTCGAGGATGTTCGTGCCGGCGGCCAGGGTGCGCAGGAAGGTCTCCTCCTCGGCGTAGGCCAGGCGCGAGATGCGGTCGTAGTCGGTCTCGACCTCGGGGTAGGCCGCCTTCATCGCGTCGCGGGACTCCGGGAAGAGCGCGGGGAACGTGGGGCCGTCGACGCCGAGCAGTCGCATCGAGCGGACCGTGCGGCGCAGGAGGCGGCGGAGGATGTAGCCGCGGCCCTCGTTGGACGGGCGCACCCCGTCGGACATCAGCATGAGCGAGCTGCGGACGTGGTCGGCGATGACGCGCATGCGGACGTCGTCGTCGTGGACCGCGCCGTAGCGCCGCCCCGACAGCTCGGCGGCCTTGTCGAGGACCGGGCGCACCTGGTCGATCTCGTACATGTTGTCGACGCCCTGCTTGAGGAAGGCGACGCGTTCGAGACCCATGCCGGTGTCGATGTTCTTGTTCGGCAGTTCGCGCACGATGTCGAAGTCGACCTTCGAGCGGACGTTCTCGATCTGGTACTGCATGAACACGAGGTTCCAGATCTCGACGTAGCGGTCGTCGTCGGTCGCCGGACCCCCGTCGGCGCCGTAGGCGGGACCACGGTCGAAGAAGATCTCGGAGCACGGCCCCGCGGGCCCGGGCTGACCGGTGTGCCAGTAGTTGGAGTCCTTGCCGAGGCGCTGGATGCGCTCGTCGGGCAGGCCGGCGACCTTCTTCCAGAGAGCGATGGCCTCGTCGTCCTCTTCGTAGACCGTCACCCACAGGTCGTCGGGCGAGAACGCGAGGCCGCCGTCGGCCTCGCTCGAGGTCAAGAGCTCCCAGGCGTAGCCGATCGCCTCTTCTTTGAAGTAGTCGCCGAAGGAGAAGTTGCCGTTCATCTGGAAGAACGTGCCGTGTCGGGGCGTCTTGCCGACCTCTTCGATGTCGTTGGTGCGGATGCACTTCTGGACGCTCGTGGCGCGGGGGTACGGCGTCGGGACGAGCCCGGTGAGGTACGGGATGAACGGGACCATGCCCGCGACCGTGAAGAGGAGGCTCGGGTCGTCGCTGACCAGGGACGCGGACGGGACGACGGTGTGGCCCCGATCGCCGAAGTAGTCGAGCCAACGGCGGCGGATTTCGGCGGTCTGCATGGTTCTCCCGAGGGTGGGTTGGTCGTGTGTCAGGACGAGGAGGCGCGGCCGGGCGCTCAGGACTCGTCGCGGTCGGTGCGCAGTTCGGCCTCGCGGGCCTTATAGCCGTCGACCACGGCGGCGCGGAACGACTTCACGTTGCCGTCGAGGCCGCCGAAGAACTGCTGACCCCGAGGTGTCTTGTTGAACTGGTGGGCGACGGCGAAACCGCCGACGACACCGACGGCGAGCAGGAACAGGCTCTTCACGGGGACTCCTCTTGGGGCTGGTGTCGCGACGTGCGAGCGCGACGACACGTCAGCTTACCCGGCCCCGGGAACGCGAAAGGAGCGGGCCACGACCGTGGCCCGCTCCTGACGGGGTGACGAGTTCTAGCGCGCGGCGTAGTACTCGACGACGAGCTGGACCTCGCAGGTCACCGGGACCTCGACGCGCTTCGGGCGGCGCACGAGGCGGGCCTGCAGCTTGTCGATCTCGACCTCGAGGTATCCGGGCACCTTGGGCAGCAGGTCGACGTGACCGCCGGCCGCGGCGACCTGGAAGGGCTCGGTCTTCTCGCTGCGCTCTTTCACGTGGATCATCTGACCCGGCTTGACGCGGAACGAGGGACGGTCGACGAGCTTGCCGTCGACGAGGATGTGACGGTGCACGACCATCTGACGGGCCTGGGCCGTCGTGCGGGCGAAGCCGGCACGCAGGACGAGGGCGTCGAGACGGGTCTCGAGGAGCTCGACCAGGTTCTCACCGGTCAGGCCCGAGGCCTTGCGTGCCTCGTTGAAGACGATCTTGAGCTGGGCCTCGCGGATGCCGTACTGGGCGCGCAGGCGCTGCTTCTCGCGCAGGCGGACGGCGTAGTCGCTGTCGGTCTTGCGCTTGGTGCGACCGTGCTCACCGGGAGCGTAAGGGCGCTTCTCGAGGTAACGAGCGGCCTTCGGGGTCAGCGCGATGCCGAGGGCACGCGAGAGACGGGTCTTGCTGCGGGTACGTGACTTGGTGGACACTTGTTCCTTTTTCTTGTCGGTGGTTCGTCATGGACCGCCCCAGCGCGCGAGCGCCGAGCGGCGTAACAAGAGGGGTGAGTGCCGCGGTGGCGACCGGCTACAGGTCGTCGCACCTTGATCGGGTCGTCGTCAGCAGCCGCGCGTCGACGCCCGAGAACAGGCAACCCCCCGAGCATACAGGAGCCCGGGCACGGATGCGAGCAGCGGGTCGATCGTGTCGTCAGTGCCCCCGCGTGATGCGGCGCAGCTTCTCGAGGCGCGCCGCCACGTCGCGCTCGTTGCCGTTGGCGGTGGGGTCGTAGTACTCGTGGCCGACGAGTTCGTCGGGGAGGTACTGCTGCTCGACCACCCCGAACTCGGAGTCGTGGGCGTAACGGTAGCCCTTCCCGTGCCCGAGGCGTCTGGCCCCGGGGTAATGGGCGTCGCGCAGGTGCTTGGGCACTCGGCCCGCCTTGCCGGCCCGGACGTCGGCGATGGCGGCGTCGAGCGCGGAGTAGGACCGGTTCGACTTGGGCGCGGTCGCCAGGTAGACGACGGCCTCGGCCATGGGTATCCGGCCCTCGGGCATGCCGATCATCTGCACGGCGGTCGCGGCCGAGACCGCCACGGTCAGCGCGTTCGGGTCCGCCATGCCGATGTCCTCGCCGGCCGACACGATGATCCGTCGGCAGATGAAGCGCGGGTCCTCGCCCGCCTCGATCATCCGGGCGAGGTAGTGGAGCGCCGCGTCGACGTCGGACCCCCGGATCGACTTGATGAAGGCGCTGATGACGTCGTAGTGCTCGTCCCCGTTGCGGTCGTACCGCAGCAGGGCGCGGTCGACCGACTGGGCGACGATCTCCGACGTGATCGCCGGGCGGTCGTCGTCGGGATCGGTCTCGTCGTACTCGGCGTCGGGGTCGAAGTCGGCGTCGGCCGCGTCGTCGGGCGTGGCGGTCGGCACCGCGTCGGCCTCGAGCTTCGTGGCCCACGCCGACTGGGCGGACGCCTCGAGCGCCGTGAGCGCACGTCGTGCATCGCCCGAGGCCAGCCGGACGATCGTGGCCAGGGCCTCGTCGTCGAGCCGGACGGCTCCGTCGAGACCGCGGGGGTCGACGACCGCTCGTTGCACCAGCTGGGCCAGGTCGTCGTCGCTGAGCTGTTCGAGCGTCAGCAGCAGCGAGCGGGACAACAACGGCGTGATGACGGAGAACGAGGGGTTCTCGGTCGTGGCGGCGATGAGGATGACCCAGCCGTTCTCGACGCCCGGCAAGAGAGCGTCCTGCTGCGCCTTGGTGAAGCGATGGATCTCGTCGAGGAAGAGCACCGTCGTCGTGCCGTAGAGGTCGCGGTTCGACAGCGCCTTCTCCATCACCTGTCGGACGTCCTTGACGCCGGCGGTCACGGCGGACAGCTCGATGAACTGTCGCCCTGAGCTGCGTGCGATGGCTTGCGCGAGGGTCGTCTTGCCCGTGCCCGGCGGGCCCCAGAGGATGACGGAGACCGCACCTTGGTCGGCACCCGTGTCGGACGCCAGGGTGACCAGAGGCGAGCCGGGCCGCAGCAGGTGCCGTTGGCCGGCGACCTCGTCGAGGGTGGTGGGACGCATGCGGACCGCGAGAGGGGTCGAGCTCTGCGGGAGCGGGCTCATGGTGACCCATGCTAGACCGGCCCTCCGATACAGTGCAGGCTGGACATCACCGAGCTGGAGGACCCGTGGCACCGAGCAAGAACCCGGACCGTGAGAACCGAGACCGGCTCCGCAGGTACACCGCTCGTCAGCAGGTGCACGCCACGCAGGTCGCCCGGCGTCGTCGGGACAACGTCCTCGCCGTGACCGCCGTCGTGGTCGTGGTCGGACTCGCGGCCGTGTCGCAGGTCTTCTGGTCGACGAGTGGGCCCGGTGCCCCCATGGCGACTCCTTCGGACGTGCCCAGCCCCTCCTCGACCCCCGCCGCAGGCGAGAACGTCGGCGACGTTCCCAACGAGTCGATCGCCGAGGGCCGCACCTGGACCGGAGGGCTGACGCTGAACGACGGCGTCGACCTCGGGATCGAACTGGACGGGGCGAAGGCCCCCCAGGCGGCGAGCGTCGTCATCGACCTCATCCAGAAGGGCTTCTACACGGGCACGACCTGCCACCGCATGAGCGATGCCGCGACGGCGAAGTTCGTCCAGTGCGGCTCTGCCAACGGCGACGGGACGGGCGACGCCGGCTTCACGTTCGGCCCGCTCGAGAACGTCCCCACGGACGGCGTGTACCCGACCGGGACGATCGCCATGGCTCGCAGCACCGACCCGTACTCGCAGTCGACGCAGTTCTTCATTACCTACGGAGACACGACCCTCGACGGCTCGACGGGCGGCTACACCGTGGTCGGACAGGTCACGAGCGGACTCGACCAGCTCGAGGCCCAGATCACGGACGCGGGCCTCACACCCGGGTCGAGCGAAACCGACGGTGCCCCCGTCGTGGCGACCACGATCACGGGCGCCACGATCGAGTAGTCCGCCGCGGCCCGCCGTGCAATAGGCTGGGCACCCATCGCGGTGGCCTGTCCTGGTTCCGCGACGAGCACTTTCAGCAAGGGATAAAAGTGGCTACTGACGATCAGGCACCCTGGGGCCGCGTCGACGACGACGGCACGGTCTACGTCCGCGAGGGCGACGGCGAACGCGCGGTGGGGCAGTACCCGGACGCGACGCCTGACGAGGCTCTCGCGTACTACGAGCGCAAGTTCGTCGAGCTCGCCGGGCAGGTGACGTTGCTCGAGCAGCGGATCAAGCGCGGCGCATCGGCGGGCGACGTCGTCAAGACCGTCACCCACCTGCGTGAGCAACTCGTCGAACCGAGCGCGGTCGGTGACCTCGAGGCCCTCCGTGCTCGTGTCTCGGCACTCGACTCGACGGTCGACGAGCTCACGCAGCAGCAGAGCGCCGAGGCGCAGAAGGCTCTGACCGAAGCCGTCGCCTATCGCACCGCCCTCGTCGTCGAGGCCGAGACCCTCGCCGCCCAGGACCCCGCCCGCGTGCAGTGGAAGCAGGTCACGGCCAGCATCGACGACATCTTCGCCCGCTGGCAGAAGCACCAGCAGGACGGTCCCCGCATCCCGAAGGGCGAGGGCAACGACCTCTGGAAGCGCTTCCGTGCCGCGCGCACGACGATCGACCAGCACCGCAAGGCCTTCTACGCCGACCTCGACGCCACGCACCGTGACGCCCGTCAGCGCAAACAGGCCCTCGTCGAGTCCGCCGAGGCCCTCGCGCCGAAGGGCGTCGACGGCATCCCCGCCTACCGGGGGCTGCTCGACGACTGGAAGCGTGCCGGACGCGCCGGCAAGAAGTACGACGACGCCCTGTGGGCGAAGTTCAAGCGGGCAGGCGACGTGCTCTACGCGGCCAAGTCCGAGGTCGTCGCTCAGGACGCTGCCGAGTACGAAGGCAACCTCGAGCTGAAGCTCGAGTTGCTCACCGAGGCCGAGAAGATCTTGACGGTCACGGATCGGGTCCCGGCCCGAGAGGCGCTCACCTCGATCCAGCTGCGGTGGGACGAGATCGGTCGCGTTCCGCGTGAGCAGGTCCGGTTCGTCGAGGACCGCCTCCGCAAGGTCGAATCCCACGTGCGCCAGCTCGACGAGCAGTTCTGGGAGAAGAACAACCCCGAGCGTCAGGCACGGTCCCAGGGGCTCGCGAGCCAGCTGCACGATGCCATCGGCAAGCTCGAGGACGAGCTCGCGACGGCCGAGGCGAGCGGTGACGCTCGTCGGGTCAAAGAGGCTCGTGAGGCCCTCGACGCCCGGAAGGTCTGGCTCGACGCCATCGGTTGACCGCCACGGGCCGGTCGCCCACCGACGTCATGAACCGTCCGATTCTCCACAGGGAGGGTCGGGCGGTTCGTCGTCGTGAGCGGGGTCGGCCAGGGTGGGCACATGCCTGCGCGACTCCCCCTGGTCCTGACGGACGACGACCTGCCCGAAACCGAACTCCGTGCGGCTGCGCTCGACGGCCAGGTCTACGCCGTCGGTGATTCGTGGCGAAGCATCGCCGAGATCGACGACCACGTCGGACGAGCCATCGCGGTGGGGCTCGCCCTCGGGGCCGGAGTCGTCGCTGCCGAGCGGACGGCCGCCTGGGTCTGGGGAGCTCGAGGGCCGGCGCCACTCCCCCACTCCGGGCTCGTGGTGTCGCCGGCGCGAGTGAAACATCGAGGCCGGGGTTCGGTGATCCGACAGGTGGTCATCGACGACGACGAGATCGTCACAGTCCACGGTGTGGCCGTCACGACACCGGCCCGGACCGTGGTCGACCTCGCTCGCCGCGAGGACTGGACGCCAGAGGACGAGACGGCCGCACGCGACGTGTCGACTGGGCAGGGCGTCGTGTCCGCCGATGCGGTCGCCGTCCTCGATCGACGAGGACGACTCCCCCACCGAGCGCGGACGGTCGACCGCCTCGGTGTCGTCTGTGCGGCCGATGCTCACCTCCAGATGGGTGACGAGTCACCTCGAGACGACGCACATCCGCCCCGTCGGACGGCGACGATCGTGACTCAGCCGGCGCTGACCCTGTAGACGTCGTACACGGCGTCGATGCGTCGGACCGCGTTCAGGACGCGGTCGAGGTGCGTGGTGTCGCCCATCTCGAACACGAACCGACTGAGAGCGAGACGTTCGGTGGAGGTGGACACCGTCGCGGAGAGGATGTTCACGTGGTGCTCCGAGAGCACGCGGGTCACATCCGACAGCAGTCCGCTGCGATCGAGGGCTTCGATCTGGATCTGCACCATGAACACGCTCTTCGACGACGGGGCCCACTCGACCTCGATCATCCGTTCGGGCTCTTTCAGCAGACCCTGGACGTTGTGACAGTTGGCCTGGTGGACGCTGACGCCCTGACCCCGGGTCACGAATCCGACGATCTGGTCGCCGGGCACCGGCGTACAGCATTTGGCGAGCTTCACCAAGATGTCAGGCGCCCCGCGGACCAGGACGCCCGAGTCGCTGTTGCGCAGCGGCCGCGCCCGACCCTGGCTGGGGAACTCGAACTCGCCCTCGTCGACCTCGGTCTGCGTGTGGACCGCCGCCAGGATCTTCTCGATGACGGACTGGGTGGAGATGTGGCCCTCGCCGACGGCGGCGTAGAGGCTCGACACATCGTCGTACCGCATCGTGGCGGCGACTTCGGCGATGCTGTCCTGCGTCATCAGCTTCTGCAGCGGCAGGTTCTGCTTCCGCATGGCCCGGGCGATGGCGTCCTTGCCCTGTTCCATGGCCTCGTCGCGGCGTTCTTTCGTGAACCACTGGCGGATCTTGTTCCGGGCGCGGGGGCTCTTGACGAAGGCGAGCCAGTCCTGACTCGGCCCCGAGTCGGGGTTCTTGGAGGTGAAGACCTCGACGACGTCACCGCTCGACAGGACGCTCTCGAGCGGCACGAGTCGCCCGTTGACCTTGGCGCCCATCGTGCGGTGGCCGACCTCCGTGTGCACCGCGTAGGCGAAGTCGACCGGGGTGGCACCCGACGGAAGGCCGATCACCTTGCCCTGGGGCGTGAAGACGTAGACCTCTTTGGCGCCGATCTCGAACCGGAGGCTGTCGAGGAACTCGCTGGGATCGGCGGTCTCGGCCTGCCAGTCCGAGATGTGGGCGAGCCAGGCCATGTCGGTCTCGGTCTTGGCCCCGCCCTGGTCGTCCCGCCCGCCGTTCATGCGCTGCTTGTACTTCCAGTGGGCGGCCACACCGAACTCGGCCCGCTGGTGCATCTCGTGGGTCCGGATCTGGATCTCGACGGGTCGCCCCTTGGGGCCGATCACGGTCGTGTGCAACGACTGGTACAGGTTGAACTTCGGCGTCGCGATGTAGTCCTTGAAACGGCCCGGGATGGGGTTCCACCGGGCATGGATCGACCCCAACACGGCATAGCAGTCCCGGAGCGAGTTGACGAGGATGCGGATGCCGACGAGGTCGTAGATCTCGTCGAACTCGCGGCCCCGGACGATCATCTTCTGGTAGATCGAGTAGTACTGCTTCGGTCGACCCATGACGTCGCCGCGGATCTTCGTCGACTTGAGGTCGGACTTGACGGCATTGATGACGTTCTGGACGAACTGCTCGCGCTGCGGCGTGCGCTGCTTGACCAGGTTGTCGATCTCGACGTAGAGCTTGGGGTGGAGCACGGCGAACGAGAGGTCCTCGAGCTCCCACTTGATGGTCTGGATGCCGAGTCGGTGGGCCAGGGGGGCGTAGATCTCGAGGGTCTCGGTGGCCTTGCGGGTGGCCGACGCCGACTCGACGAAGCCCCAGGTGCGCGCGTTGTGGAGCCTGTCGGCCAACTTGATGACGAGCACCCGGATGTCTTTCGACATGGCGACGACCATCTTGCGGACGGTCTCGGCCTGTGCGCTGTCGCCGTATTTGAGTTTGTCGAGTTTGGTGACCCCGTCGACCAGCATCGCGATCTCGTCACCGAAATCGCGCTGCAGCATGGCCAGCGTGTAGTCGGTGTCCTCGACGGTGTCGTGGAGGAGCGCGGCGGCGATGGTCTTGGAACCGATGCCCAGATCGGCGAGGATCTGTGCCACCGCGACCGGGTGGGTGATGTAGGGCTCGCCGCTCTTGCGGAGTTGACCCGTGTGGGCCTTCTCGGCGACGGAGTACGCCCGCTCGATGAGGACGATGTCGGCCTTGGGGTGGTGCATGCGCACCGTCTTGATCAACCGGTCGACGGCACCCGCCGGTTGGCTCCGAGAGAAGAGACGGGGCAGGAGCGTCCGCAACGAGGCCGTGTTCTGACCACCGGGCACCTCGGACGGTGCGGAGTTGTTCCGTGTGGTGATCTCGGTCACGGCAGCACCTCGTTCTCTCGGGTCGGAGTGACGCCACCGGCCGTCATGGTCGGACGTGGACTCCGTGGGGTCAAGGGTACCCGTCGGCCGTCAGTCGGCCGACGACACGGGGTGATCGTCCCCGGCCACGACCACGCCGCCGGCGTCGCGCCAGGCGAGCATCCCACCGACGACGTTCCGGGCGTCCACACCGACGCCGCGGAGGGCATCCGTTGCGCGGGCCGAGCGCATGCCGGAGTGGCAGACGACGAGGACGGGGCGGTCGGTGGGGACCTCGTCCACACGATCGTTCAGCTCCGAGAGCGGAATCAAGGTCGCACCGGGCGCGTGCGCGTCATCCCACTCGTGTCGCTCTCGGACGTCGAGCAGGTAGGTGCCCTCGGCCAAGGCGTCGATGGCAGCGTCGGCCCCGATCTCGGGTCGGCGGTCGTCGCCGATCATGCGCCCACCGTCTCGTCGACGGTGAGCGGCTCGGTCTTCTGTGCCTCGAGCTTCCGGGCGTCTCGCTTGGCGATGTCGGGCTCGCGGAGGCGAAGCGTGGCGTACAGAGGCGAGGCGATGAAGATCGTCGAATAGGTGCCGACCAGGATGCCGATGAACAAGGCCAGCGAGATGTCGCGAAGCGTGCCGGCACCGAGGACGAACGCTCCGATGAACAGGATGGCCGCGACGGGGAGGAGCGCCACCACGGACGTGTTGATGGACCGGACGAGCGTCTGGTTGATCGCCAGGTTCACGGACTGCCCGAACGTGCGACGTGAACCCTCGCCGTCTTCGGTCGTGTTCTCTCTGATCTTGTCGAAAACCACCACGGTGTCGTAGAGCGAGTAGCCGAGGATCGTCAGGAAGCCGATGACCGCCGCCGGGGTGACCTCGAAGCCGACGATGCCGTAGATGCCCGCGGTCAGGACGAGGTCGTGCAGCAGGGCGGCCATGGCCGCCAGCGACATCTTCCAGGTGCGGAAGTAGAGCGTCATGCCGATCGCGGCGAGGATCAGGAAGATCACGAGCCCCTTGATGGCCTGGCTCGTGATGTCTGCACCCCACGACGCACCGATGAACGACGAGGTGACCCGGTCGTCGGGGACGTCGTACGCCGTGGCCAGGGCTGCCGCCACGTCGTTCGTCTGGGCGGCCTCGAGCTGCGAGGTCTGCACGCGGATCGTGTCGGTGCCCACCTGGGTGACCCGGGGGTTCGACCCCGGTACGACCTCGTCGACGGTCGCCGAGGCGACGTCCTGGTCCAGCTCGGCCGGCTGTGCGATCTGGAACTCCGAACCGCCCGTGAACTCGATGCCGAAGTGGAAGCCCCCGCGGAGGAACGGGACGGTGACCGAGATGAGGATGACGAGGGCCGCGATCCAGTACCAGCGGCGTCGGTGGCCGACGATGTCGTACGACCGGGCACCGGTGTAGAGGTCGTTGCCGAACTTCGAGAAACTGGCCATCAGGAGTCCTTCTTCCCTTCACCGGCGGTCGACGTGTCGACGCGCTCGGTGTTCTTCTCGGCGGCTTTGCGCTCGGCGATGGTCTGACGCTTGACGGCTTCGCGGCCGCCCGCTCCCTTGCGGCCGACGACGGCCGGGGTGCGGAACTGCGCCCGCCCACGGTAGACGGCGCCGAGGGCACGGGGGTTGAGCCCGCTGAACGAGTGCCCCTCGCCGAAGAACCGCGTCCGGGCGATCAGTTGGAGCATGGGGTGCGTGAACAGCGAGACCACGATGAGGTCGATCACCGTGGTGATGCCCAGGGTGAGCGCGAACCCCTTGACGTTGCCGACGGCGAGGATGAAGAGCGTGATGGCCGCCAGGAAGTTGACCGTGTCGGAGGCGACGATGGTGCGGATGGCGCGCTTCCAGCCCGATTCGACGGCGCTCTCGAGGATGCGGCCGTCGCGCAGCTCGTCCCGGATGCGTTCGAAGTAGACGATGAAGGAGTCGGCCGTGATGCCGATGGCCACGATCAGACCCGTCACCCCTGCGAGCGAGAGGCGGTAACCCTCGCGCCAGGACAGGATGGCGATCACGAGGTAGGTGAGGACAGCGGCGATGACGAGCGACAGCACCGTCACGAACGCGAGGGCCCGGTACTGGATGAGCGAGTAGATGACGACCAGGATCAGACCGATGAGACCGGCGATGAGACCGCTGACCAGCTGGGTCTGCCCCAGGGTCGCGGTGATCGTCTCGTTGCTCTGCACCGAGAAGCTCAACGGCAGGGCGCCGAACTTCAGCTGGTCGGCGAGGGTCTTCGAGGAGTCCTGCGTGAACTGGCCCGTGATCTGGGCCTTGCCGTCGGTGATGGCGGCGTTGGCGGAGGGAGCCGTGATGACCTGGTTGTCGAGGGTCACGGCGAACTGGTTCTGCGGCGCCTGCAACGAGACGAGGCGCGAGGTGACCTCGGAGAACCGGTCGGTGCCCTGACCGTCGAACTCGAGGTTGACGGCCCAGGTGTTGGTCGAGTTGCCCTGCGAGTCGGCGGCGAGGCCGTTCGTGGCATCGCTGATGTCGGAGCCCTGCACCTCGACCGGACCGAGGATGTACTTGGCCGTGCCGTCGGTGGAGCAGGTCACGAGCGGCTCGTCGTCACGGGCCGTGGCCAGGTCGTTCTCGGCTGCGCAGTCGTAGTTCTGGTAGAGGTCGGCGAGCTGAGGGGTGATCCAGGACAGGTCGGACGCGTTCGTCGGGGACGCCGTCGGCGTGCTCTCGAGGTCGGGGTTGGGAGTGTACGGTGTGGCGCTCGGGCTGGCCGTGGCGTTGTCGCCCTCTCCGCCGACCGCGGCGTTCGACACGGCCTCGGTGTAGAGCACGGGACGGAAGGTCAGCTTGGCCGACGCCTCGATGCGCTCGAGGGTCGCGTTGTCGGGCCGCCCCGGGATGGAGACGACGATGTTCTGCGTGCCCTGCTTGGTGATCTCGGATTCCGAGACGCCGGCCGAGTCGATGCGCTGCCGGATGATCGTGACGGCCTGGTCGAGCTGCTGGGACGACACCGTCTCACCGCTCTGGAGCTGGGCCGCGAGGGTGATCTGCGTCCCGCCCTGCAGGTCGAGGGCGAGTTCGGGCACCCAGCTGGCTCCGTTCCACCAGCCGTCACGACCGGAGTCGTTGAGGAACGTGGCCGTGCCGTTCAGGGCCGTGAGGCCGGCGATGATGACCAACAACCAGGTCAGGGATCGTATTGCTTTCTTCACCGGCGTCGAGCGTGCCACGGAGGAACTCTGCTTTCTCATGGGAGCGCGCGCCCACCCGGAGCGCGCGCCGTGGATCGGACCCGACCGCGCCAGGCGGTCGGGACGGTCGTCAGGTCAGGCCTTGTTGTCGGTGTCCTTGGTAACGGTCGAGTCGACCGGCGCGGACGTGGCGCGCTCACCGAACTCGGGCGCGTCGCCGATGACGCGGTCGTGCTCGGTGCTGCCGTCGGACAGCGAGTCGGCGTCGTCGGCGACGGGCTCGTCGATGACCGGTTCGACGACGCGGCCCAGGGTCTGACGGTGGACCTTGAGGACCGTGCCGGGCGAGACCTCGACCTCGGCCACGTTGTTCTCGTCGTCGATGGAGACGACGGTGCCGTACACGCCGAACGACAGCATGACCTCGACGCCGGGGACGAGCTTGTTCTGCAGTTCGGCCTGCTGACGGTCGCGCTTCTTCTTGTTGCGGAACATGAAGAACACGAGGACCACCAGGAGGAGGACCATGATGAGGGTTGCGGGATCCATGCGGAACTCCCTTTCGCTGTTGGGGGTGTGGGCCGAGCGGGACTCGCTTCAGCGAGCGACGGCCTCGGACCTGCAGGAATTATAGGTCATCGCCGAAGAGCGCCCCTGAGGCGTGCGTCAGGCCGAAGTGCCGCCAGGCCTCGGGAGTCGCGATGCGGCCCCGGGGCGTGCGGGTGAGCAGGCCGACGCGGACCAGGAACGGCTCGACGACGGACTCGATCGTGTCGGCCTCTTCGCCCACCGACACCGCGAGCGTGTTGAGGCCGACGGGTCCGCCGCCGAAGCGCGTCAGCACCGTCTGGACGACCTCTCGGTCGAGGCGGTCGAGCCCCAGCGAATCGACGTCGTAGAGGTCGAGCGCTTCGCGCACGGTCGTCAGGTCGGCGTCCCGTCCGTGGACGAGCGCGTAGTCGCGCACACGCCGGAGCAGGCGGTTCGCGATGCGAGGCGTGCCGCGGCAGCGTCCGGCGATCTCGGCCAGGGCGGCACCGTCGATGACGATGCCGAGCAGCGAGGCGGCCCGACGGAGGACCTCGGTCAGTTCGGCCTCGTCGTAGAACTCGAGGTGCGCCGTGAATCCGAAACGGTCGCGCAGGGGGTTCGGCAGCAGTCCGCTGCGGGTGGTCGCGCCGACGAGCGTGAAGGGCGACAGCTCGAGCGGGATGCTGGTCGCGCCCGCCCCCTTGCCCACCATGATGTCGATGCGGTAGTCCTCCATCGCGAGGTACAGCATCTCTTCGGCCGGCCTCGCCATGCGGTGGATCTCGTCGATGAAGAGCACCTCGCCCGGCACGAGTGCGGAGAGGACGGCGGCGAGGTCGCCCGCGTGCTGGATCGCCGGACCCGACGACATGCGCAACGGTCGTGCCCCTTCGTGGGCCACGATCATGGCCAGGGTCGTCTTGCCGAGCCCTGGCGGCCCCGCGAGGAGGATGTGGTCGGGGGTGCGGCCCTGCATCGTCGCAGCCTTGAGCAGCAGCTCGAGCTGGCCCCGCACCTTGGTCTGGCCGACGAACTCGCCGAGCGAGGTGGGCCGCAGTGCCCCCTCGAAGGCCAGCTCGGCCTCGGATTCGAGCGTGGGACGAGTCAGGTCGTCGTCGGTCACGCGCGGGCCCCGGCGGACTTCTGCGGTCCCAGGTGACCGAGCGACGCACGCAGCAGCTGCGGCACGGCGACCGCGACGGCATCACCCCGGTCGGCCACGACGGCGTCGATGGCGGCCTGGGCTTCGCGCTCGGACCAACCGAGCCCGACCAACGCGACGAGCACGTCGGCGGCGGTCGTCGACGCGGCCGTGACGGTCGGTGCACTCGGTGCCACGTCGAGCTTGCCGGCCAACGACAGGACGATCAGCTTGGCCGTCTTGGGGCCGATGCCGGAGACGCGGCGGAAGGCGGCATCGTCGTCGTCGGCCACGGCGGTGGCGACCTGGTGGGGCGTGAGCGTCGACAGGACGCCCTGGGCCGACTTCGGTCCGACGCCGGTGACGCTGCGCAGCAGGTCGAAGACCTCGAGTTCTTCACGGTCGGCGAACCCGAAGAGCGAGAGGTCGTCTTCGCGGACGATCAACGCCGTGTGCATGAGCGCTTGCTCGCCGACGCGGACCGTCAACGCGAGTTGTGGCGTGACCGACACCCGGAGGCCCACGCCACCGACCTCGACCACGACCGACGTGCCGGACGCGGACAAGACGGTACCGCGGACACTCGAGATCATGCCCCCAGCCTAGGAGTGCGCACCGACTTCTCGGCGTCGCGCCACGCTCGCTGGGCCGGCGTCAGCGACCCCGAGGAGGCGCGGGCCGCGACGGGCGCGCCCCGCCAGGCATGGCAGATGGCAAGGGCCAGGGCGTCTGCGGCGTCCGCCGGTCGGGGCGCCTCGGCGAGCCCGAGCAACCGGGCGACCATCGTGCCGACCTGCTTCTTGTCGGCCGACCCGTACCCGGTCACGGCCGCCTTGACCTCGGAGGGTGTGTGCAGCGTGACGGGGATGTCGCGCTCGGCCGCGGCACGAAGGGCGAGACCGCTGACCTGCGCGACGCCCATGACGCTGCGGACGTTCTGCTGGGCGAAGACCCGCTCGATGGCCATGGCGTCAGGTCGGTGCTCGTCGATGAGTGCGTCGAGACCACGACCGAGGGCGAGGAGGCGCAGTTCGAGGGCGAGGTCGGGGGCCGTGCGGATGACCTGGACGTCGACGAGGGTCGCGCGTCGTTGGGCGTCGACCTCGACGACCCCGACCCCGCACCGGGTGAGCCCGGGGTCGATGCCGAGCACCCGGAGCGTCACCGAGGCGACCTATTCTTCGTCGTCGAGCGCGGCCTGCACGTCGGCGGGGACGTCGTGGTTCGCGTAGACGTTCTGCACGTCGTCGTCGTCGTCGAGGGCGTCGATGAGCCGGAACACCTTGCGGGCCGTCTCGAGGTCGACCTCGATCTTGAGCCCGGGAACGAACTCGATGTCGGCCGAGTCGTAGTCGATGCCGGCGTCCTGCAGGGCCGAGCGGGCCGGGACCAGGTCGGACGCCTCGGTCACGATCTCGAAGCCCTCACCGCGGTCGGTGACCTCTTCGGCCCCGGCGTCGAGGACGGCCGTGAGGACGTCGTCCTCGGTGAGGTCGTCGGTCTTCATGACGGCGATGACGCCCTTGCGGCTGAAGTTGTAGGCCACACTGCCGGGGTCGGCCATGGTGCCGCCGTTGCGGGACATCACCGTGCGGACGTTGGCGGCCGCGCGGTTCTTGTTGTCGGTGAGGCACTCGATCAACAGAGCCACGCCGTTCGGACCGTAGCCCTCGTACATGATGGTCTGGTAGTCGACGCTCTCGCCGCTGAGACCCGCGCCGCGCTTGATGGCGCGGTCGATGTTGTCGTTGGGGACCGAGGTCTTCTTGGCCTTCTGGACGGCGTCGACCAGCGTGGGGTTGCCGGACATGTCGGCACCGCCCTGCTTGGCCGCGACCTCGATGTTCTTGATGAGCTTGGCGAACGACTTGGCACGGCGGCTGTCGATGACGGCCTTCTTGTGCTTGGTCGTTGCCCACTTGGAATGCCCGGACACGGTGCTCCTTCAGATGCTGACGTGGATCGCGACGAGTCTACCGCGACGCCCGCGCACGGGCCTTGTCGAGGAACCGCGCGTGGAACCGGAGGTCGTCGGTGACCTCGGGGTGGAACGAGGTGCCCATCAAGGGGCCCTGCTCGACGGCGACGACCCGGCCGTCGTCGAGGACGCCGATGGCCGTCGCGGCCGGCCCGACCTGGTCGACCACCGGGGCTCGGATGAACACGGCGTGCACCGGCGGACCGTCGAGCACGGGGACGTCGACGTCGGTCTCGAACGAGTCGGTCTGCGAGCCGAAGGCGTTGCGCCGCACCGAGACGTCCAGGCCCCCGAGGCTCCGCTGCCCCGGGATGCCGTCGACGATGCGGTCGGCGAGCATGATGAGGCCGGCACAGGTGCCGTAGACGGGCAACCCCGACCCGATGGCACGCCGGAGCGGCTCGTCGAGGTCGAACATGCGCGACAGCTTGTCCATCACGCTGGATTCGCCACCCGGGATCACCAGGCCGTCGATCTCGTCGAGCTCGGACGCGCGGCGGACGGGTACGGCCTCGGCCCCGAGCGAGGTGAGGACGCCCAGGTGCTCACGGAAGTCACCCTGCAGGGCCAGGACGCCGACCCGAGGCGTTCGTGCGGTGGTCATCACCGACGATCGACCCCTGCGGTCACCAGCCGCGCTCGGCGAGGCGGTGGGGTGCGGGCAGGTCGGGGACGTTGATGCCGACCATCGCCTCGCCGAGACCGCGCGAGGCATCGGCCACGACCTGGGGGTCGTCGAAGAAGGTGGTGGCCTTGACGATCGCCTTGGCACGGTCGGCTGGGTTGCCCGACTTGAAGATGCCCGAACCGACGAAGACACCGTCGGCGCCGAGCTGCATCATGAGCGCCGCGTCTGCCGGCGTCGCGACGCCACCGGCGGTGAAGAGGACGACGGGCAGCTTGCCGGTCTCGGCGATCTCTTTCACGAGCTCGAACGGAGCCTGCAGCTCTTTGGCGGCGACGTAGAGCTCGTCGGCCTTGAGGCCCCGCAGCTGGGCGATCTCTTTTGAGATCGTGCGGATGTGCTTGGTCGCCTCGGACACGTCACCCGTGCCGGCTTCGCCCTTGGAACGGATCATGGCCGCACCTTCGGTGATGCGGCGCAGCGCCTCGCCCAGGTTGGTGGCCCCGCAGACGAAGGGGACGGTGAAGTTCCACTTGTCGATGTGGTTGACGTAGTCGGCCGGGCTGAGGACCTCGGACTCGTCGATGTAGTCGACGCCGAGCGTCTGCAGGATCTGCGCCTCGACGAAGTGGCCGATGCGGGCCTTGGCCATGACGGGGATCGACACGGCGGCGACGATCTCGTCGATCATGTCGGGGTCGCTCATGCGGGCGACCCCGCCCTGCGACCGGATGTCGGCGGGGACGCGCTCGAGGGCCATGACGGCGACCGCTCCGGCGTCTTCGGCGATCTTCGCCTGCTCCACGTTGACGACGTCCATGATGACGCCGCCCTTGAGCATCTCGGCGAGACCGCGCTTGACGCGGCTCGAACCGGTGGTGGAGGACTGGCTGGAGGCAGGGGTCGTGTCGCTCATGATGGCCCCTATCTTAGGCCCGATCAGCGGTCGGGTGACGCCGCCGGGACAGGACCGGCGCCTCCGGTCGGCCAGGCCTCGGCGACCGCGACGCGGACGTCGCCCAGCAACTGCGTGACGGCCTTCGTCTGCGCGATGATCGGGAAGAAGTTCGAGTCGCCGCCGTAGCGTGGCACCACGTGCTGGTGCAGGTGGGCGGCGATGCCGGCTCCGCCGACCTGCCCCTGGTTCATGCCGATGTTGAAACCCTGCGCGTGCGACACCAGGGTGAGGACCCGCATGGCTGTCTGGGTCAGCGACGCGATCTCGGCCACCTCGTCGGTGGTCGCGAGGTCGTAGGTCGAGACGTGCCGGTACGGGCAGACCAACAGGTGGCCGGGGTTGTAGGGGTAGAGGTTGAGCAGCACGTAGGCGTGTTCGCCCCTCGCCACGATGAGGGCCTCGTCGTCGGACCTCGACGGCGCACTGCAGAACGGGCAGGAGTCGTCGTGGGCGTCCTGGCCCGCCTCGACGTAGACGGCGCGGTGGGGCGTCCAGAGTCGCTGGAAGGCGTCGGGGACCGCGGCGAAGTCGGAGGAGGACTCGGCCGTGGTCCCGTCGGCGCCCACGTTCAGACCTGGGCCTTGGTCTCGATGGCCGCGACGATCTTCGCGATCGCCTCGTCGAGCGGCACGCCGTTCTCCTGCGAGCCGTCGCGGTAGCGGAAGCTGACGGCACCGGCCGCACGGTCGTCCTCGCCGGCGATCAGCTGGAACGGCACCTTGGCCTTGGTGTGCGTGCGGATCTTCTTCGGCATGCGGTCGTCGCTGTGGTCGACCTGGGCCCGAACACCGACCTCGCGCAGGCGCGCCACGACCCCGTCGAGGTAGTCGCCGTACTCGTCGGCGACGGGGATCGCCACGACCTGGACGGGTGCCAGCCAGACCGGGAACGCACCCGCGTAGTGCTCGGTGAGCACGCCGAAGAAACGCTCGATTGAGCCGAACAGCGCACGGTGGATCATCACCGGTCGCTGACGCGACCCGTCGGCCGCCGTGTACTCGAGGTCGAAGCGCTCGGGCAGGTTGAAGTCGAGCTGGACCGTCGACATCTGCCAGGTGCGCCCGATCGCGTCGCGCGCCTGGACCGAGATCTTCGGCCCGTAGAACGCCGCCCCGGCCGGGTCGGGCACGAGTTCGAGGCCGGTCTCTTCCGCGACCTGTCGCAGGGTCGCCGTCGCCTCGTCCCAGGTGGCGTCGTCGCCCACGTACTTCTCGGGGTCCTTCGTGGAGAGCTCGAGGTAGAAGTCGTCAAGGCCGTAGTCGCGCAGCAGGCTGAGGACGAAGTCGAGCGTGCCCTTGAGCTCGGCCGCCATGTCGTCACGGGTGGTGAAGATGTGCGCGTCGTCCTGGGTCATGCCCCGCACGCGGGTCAGGCCGTGGATGACGCCCGACTTCTCGTTGCGGTACACCGTCCCGAACTCGAACAGACGCTGCGGCAGGTCGCGGTACGACTTGGCCGACGAGCGGTACGCCAGGATGTGCATGGGGCAGTTCATCGGCTTGAGGTAGTAGTCCGCGCCCTGACGCGTGATCTCACCCTCGTCGTTGCGGGCCTCGTCGAGGTGCATCGCCGGGAACATGCCGTCCTTGTACCAGCCCAGGTGGCCCGAGGTTTCGAACAGGGCCGCCTTGGTGATGTGCGGCGTGTAGACGAACTCGTAGCCGGCCTTCTCGTGGCGCTCGCGCGAGTAGTCCTCCATCTGGCGACGGATGATGCCGCCCTTGGGGTGGAAGATCGCGAGCCCCGAGCCGATCTCGTCGGGGAACGAGAAGAGGTCGAGCTCGGCACCGAGCTTGCGGTGGTCGCGCTTGGCGGCCTCTTCGAGCCGGGCCTGGTAGGCGCGCAGGTCGTCCTTGGTGGGCCACGCCGTGCCGTAGATCCGCTGCAGCTGGGGGTTCTTCTCGGACCCGCGCCAGTAGGCGGCCGCCACGCGCATCAGCTTCGTGGCGTTGCCGAGGAGGCGCGTGCTGGGTACGTGGGGACCGCGGCAGAGGTCGAACCACACGACTTCGCCGGTCTTCGGGTCGAGGTTGTCGTAGACCGTTAGCTCAGCCCCGCCGACCTCGACCGACTCGCCGTCGGCGCCGAGGTCGTCGGCCGACCCGCCCTTGAGTCCGATCAGCTCGAGCTTGAACGGTTCGTGGGCGAGCAGGTCGCGGGCCTCGTCTTCGGTCACGACGCGCCGACGGAAGCGCTGGCCCTGACGGATGATGCGCTCCATGCCCTTCTCGATGGCCTTGAGGTCGTCGGGGGTGAAGGGCTCCGCGACGTCGAAGTCGTAGTAGAAGCCGTCGGTGACGGGCGGCCCGATGCCGAGTTTCGCCTCCGGGTTGATCTGCTGCACGGCCTGGGCCATGACGTGCGCCGCCGAGTGCCGCAGGATCGCCAGGCCGTCGGGTGAGTCGATCGTGACCGGCTCGGCGACGTCGCCGGCCTGCAGCTCGGTCGCCAGGTCGCGCAGCTCGCCGGCCACGCGGACGGCCACGACCGCCTTGTCGGTGAACAGGTCGAAGCCGGTCGTCGTCTCGGTGGCCTCGACGGCCGAGAGGCCGGACGGGGCTGAGGAGGCGGTCGGGTCGAGGTCGGTCTGGTCGGACACGGCGGTGGTTCCTATCGTCGAGGGGCGGGGACCACTTTAGCCGTCGACCGACCATCGTCCGGCCGGGACCGCCCCGACGGACGACGCGGCCGCGGACGGTTCAGACGGTGCGCAGCTCGGTCGAACAGGCCTCGGCCGCGACCCAGGCGAGCATGCCGCACTTGACCCTCATGACGAACTTCGAGACCCCGTGGAACACGACGGCGTCGCCGAGCACCTCGTCGTCGGGCTCGCCGGCACCACGGGACCGCATCATCTCGCGGAACTCCCCCACGAGGGCGTCGAGCTCGGACAGCGTCCGGCCCGGTGCCAGCTGGGCCAAGACCGAGGCCGAGGCCATCGAGATGCTGCAGCCCGCGCCCTGCCAGCGCAGGTCGGCGATTCGGTCGGTGCCGGGCTCGAGGGCGACGCGGACGGTGATCTCGTCACCGCAGGTCGGGTTGCGTTCGTGGTGCTGCGCGTCGGCCCCGGGCAGCTCGCCGTCGCCGTGGCGCGCCTTGGCGTGATCGAGGATGACCTGCTGGTACAGGCCGTCGAGGGCGGCGCTCACCGCGCCTCCTCGGTTTTCTCGTCGGGAACCGCCGGGCCCGCGACGCCGAAGTAGTCGCGGACCTCGGCGACCCCGGCGACCAGCCGGTCGACCTCGTCGCTCGACGAGTACAGGTAGGTGCTGGCCCGCGTCGTGGCCGTCACCCCGAGGCGCCGGTGCAGCGGTTGGGCGCAGTGGTGGCCGACGCGCACGGCGATTCCCCGGGCGTCGAGGAACTGGCCGACGTCGTGGGCGTGCACCCCGTCGACGACGAAGCTGGCGAGTCCCGATCGCGGCACCCCCGCGGGCGGGCCCACGACCGTGACGCCATCGATCGCCTCGAGACCGCGGACGAGCAGGTCGGCCAGGGCCTCTTCGTGCTCGCGCACGCGGTCCATGCCGACGGCGTCGAGATAGCGGACGGCCTCGGCGAGGGCCACGGCCTGCGACACGGGCTGCGTGCCGGCCTCGAAGCGCTGCGGGGCGGGGAGGTACTCGGCGCCCTCCATCGTGACCGTCGTGATCATCGAGCCGCCGGTGCGGAAGGGCGGCAGGGCGTTCAGCAGCTCGGCCTTCCCGTAGAGCACGCCGATGCCCGTGGGCCCCAACATCTTGTGGCCCGAGAACGCGGCGAAGTCGACGTCGAGGCCGTGCAGGTCGACGGGGCGGTGCGGCGCCGACTGGCAGGCGTCGAGGACGACGAGGGCGCCGACGGCGTGCGCCGACGCCACGAGCTCGGCGACGGGTGCGACGAAGCCGGTGACGTTCGAGACGTGGGCGAAGGCGAGGAGGCGCGTGCGGGGTCCGATCACGGACGCCGCGTCGGCGGTGGTCCAGGTGCCGTCGTCGCGGACGGGCACGAAACGCAGCGTGGCGCCCGTCGTCGCGGCGAGTTCCTGCCACGGGACGAGGTTCGCGTGGTGCTCGGCCTCAGTGACGACGATCTCGTCACCGGGCGCGAGGGCGAAGCGTCGCGCGGCCTCGCCACCCCGGCCGTGCGTGGCGTTCGCGAGGCCGTACGCCACGAGGTTGAGCGCGTCGGTCGCGTTCGAGGTCCACACGATCTCGTCGACGTCGGCACCGACGAAGCGGGCGACCGTCTCGCGCGCCTCTTCGTAGGCTTCGGTCGACGAGGCGGCGAGCGTGTGTGCGCCCCGGTGCACGGCCGAGTTGGTCGTCTCGAGGAAGCGGCGCTCGGCGTCGAGCACGGCGGCCGGTCGCTGTGCGGTCGCCCCCGAGTCGAGGTAGGCGAGCGGCTCGCCGTTGACGTCCTGCTGCAGCAAGGGGAAGTCCGCGCGCAGACGGCGGGCGTCGTCGTCGGACAGCCCCGGACGGGCGGTGGATGGTGCGGAGGAGGTGGTGGTCACGGTGTCCCTTCTCGTCGATCGTAGCGAGGCGCCCCGAGGGGCCCGGCGTCGGCCGACACAGGACGCAACGGTCGCCGAGCGCCCGGTGTTCCCGACCCCGCGGCTGTGACGCCCCGTGTCGCGCACGTCGCGCACGGCGGGGTCGGGGGCCAGAGTGGTGGCGACGAACGGAGCACCCCCATGACGACCACCCCCGACCGCATCGAGACCACCCACGCGGGAAGCCTGCCGCGCACACCCGAGCTGATCGCCGCGAACGACGCGCGCGCCCTCGGCGAGGACGGCTTCACCCTCGAGCGCACCCCCGAGTTCGACGCCCTGTTGACCGATGCCGTCGTCGATCTCGTCCGGCGCCAGAACGATCTCGGCATCACGATCGTCGGCGACGGCGAGTACGGCAAGGCGATGACGAGCGCCGTCGACTACGGCGCCTGGTGGTCGTACTCGTTCCAACGCGTGAGCGGTCTCTCGTTGACGGGGTCGGACATCTTCAGCCAGCCGGCGGTGCGGTCCTCCCCCGGCGACGTGCGACTGACGTCGTTCCCCGACCGCCGCGACTGGCAGACCTTCCACGACGCCTACACCGACCCGACCTCGGGCATCGGCACGGGCTCGGGCGCCACGCCGTTCCCGAGCACGACGGGCCCGTTGGCGTACGTCGGACAGTCCGCCATCGCCTCGGACATCGCCAACCTCAAGGCCGGCCTCGAGGCGAGCGGTTCGCCCTCGGGGTTCATCACCTCGCTGTCACCGGGCAGCGGAGCCCGCATCGCGAACGACTTCTACGCCACCGAGGAAGAGCACATCTGGGCCTGGGCCGAGGTGCTGCGCGAGGAGTACGCGGCCATCGTCGAGGCCGGCCTGACCGTGCAGATCGACGACCCCTCGATCGCCGAGAACTGGGACCAGATCAACCCCGAGCCGAGCATCGAGGACTACCGCGCCTTCACGCGCATCCGGGTCGAGGCCCTCAACCACGCCCTGCGGGGCCTGCCGGCCGAGCAGGTGCGGTTCCACCTCTGTTGGGGTTCGTGGCACGGCCCGCACACGACCGACGTCGAGTTCCGTCACATCGTCGACCTCATGCTCGAGATCGACGCCGGCTCGTACTCGTTCGAGGCGGCCAACGTCCGTCACGACCACGAGTGGAAGCTCTGGCGCGACGTCGAGCTGCCCGCGGGCAAGAAGATCGTGCCGGGCGTCGTCAGCCACGCCACGAACGTGGTCGAGCACCCCGAGCTCGTGGCCGACCGTATCGAGCGGTTCGCGTCGCTGGTCGGGCCCGAGAACGTCGTCGCCTCGACCGACTGCGGCCTGGGCGGTCGCATCCACCCGCAGATCGCCGTGGCCAAGCTGGCCTCGCTCGGCGAAGGCGCGCGCATCGCGTCGCACCGCCTGTTCGGCTGAGCGTCCGCCGGAGAGACGACCCGCGCCTCCTGGTCCGGTGGACGAGGAGGCGCGGGTCGTCTCGCGAGCGGACGCCCCGTCAGTCGTCGAGCGGCTTCAGCACCCGCCGCAGGAACTGCTGCGTGCGGGGCTCGCGCGGGCGGGACAGCACGTCGGCGGGACGGCCCCGCTCGACGACGACGCCAGCGTCCATGAAGATCAGCTCGTCGGCCACCCGGCGGGCGAACTCGAGCTCGTGGGTGACGACGATCATCGTCCAGCCCTCGTCGGCGAGTTCTTTGACGACCGTGAGGACGTCGCCGACCAGTTCGGGGTCGAGGGCCGAGGTCGGCTCGTCGAAGAGCAGCAGTTCGGGCCGCAGCGCGAGCGCGCGCACGATGCCGACGCGCTGCTGCTGGCCGCCCGAGAGCTCGGACGGGTAGGCGTCGGCCTTCTCGGCGAGGCCCACCCGCGCGAGGAGCGTCTCGGCCTCGGCCCGCGCCTCCTTCGGATCGCGTCCCTGGACGCGCACCGGGCCCTCGACGACGTTCTGCAGCACCGTGAGGTGCGGGAACAGGTTGAAGTGCTGGAACACCATCGACGACCGGTCGCGCAGGGCGAGCAGGTCGCGCTTGCCGACCTTGGCCCCGAAGTTGATCGACCGACCGTCGGAGAGCGTGACGATTCCCCCGTCGGGCACCTCGAGGCTGTTGAGCGACCGCAGCACGGTCGTCTTGCCCGACCCCGAGGGGCCGATGATCGCGACGACGCGTCCACGCCGCACCTCGAGGTCGATACCGCGCAGCACCTCGTTCGCGCCGAACGCCTTGTGCAGGCCGCGGACGGTCAGCACGGGGGCACCGGTCGCCCCGGAGGGCCGTGGCGGGGTGACGTCAGCGGGCAACGTGGCGGTCCAATCTCTTCTCGAGGGCGTCCTGCCCGAACGACAGGATCAGGCAGATCACCCAGTAGACCAGGGCGGCCTCGAGGTAGATGAGCAGGAACTGGTTCGAGACGGTCGCGATCTGCTGCGCCTGACGGAAGAGCTCGACGACGAGGATGACGCTCGCCAACGAGGTGTCCTTGACCAGGCTGATGAACGTGTTCGACAGAGGTGGCACCGAGACCCGGGCCGCCTGCGGCAGGATGATCCGCCGGAGGGCGAGCCCCCGCGACATGCCGATCGTATGGGCGGCCTCCCATTGACCCTTGGGCACCGAGAGGATCGCGGCCCGGATGACCTCGGCGGCGTACCCGCCGACGTTCAACGAGAACGCGATGATCGCGCTCGGCCAGGGATCGAGCCGGACGCCGATCGACGGCAGGCCGTAGAAGACGACGAAGAGCTGCACGAGCAGGGGCGTGCCCCGGATGATCGAGATGTACACCCGGGCGATGCCCGCGAGCACCGTCTTGCCCGACAGCCGCATGAGGGCGATGACGACGGCGATGACCAGCCCGATCGCCATCGATGCGAAGGCGAGCGGGATCGACGCCACGAGCGCCCCCGACACGATCGGCCAGAGCGACCGCCAAAAGAGGTCGAGGGAGGACTGCACGCCTACTCGCTGACGTCCTGGCCGAAGTACTTCTCGCTGATGGTCGCCAGCGTGCCGTCGGCCTTCAGCTCGGCGAGGGCGTCGTCGATCGCCGTCACGAGGTCGTCGCTGCCCTTGGTGGTGACCAGGGCCGAACGCGACACGTCGTCGGTGGTCGCCGCGATCTTGATGCCGGCGGCCTGGTCCGGGTTGGTCTTGACGTAGTCGAGGAAGGTCAGCTCGTCGTTGACCGTCGCGTCGATGCGGCCCTGCTCGAGGAGTGCGACCGACTGGGCCCAGCCCTCGACGACCTGCACGTCGGCGCCCGCGTCCTTGGCGGTCGTGTAGAAGTTGCTCGACTGTGACTGGGCCGTCGTCTTGCCCTTCAGGTCGGCGAGCGAGGTGATGTCGGTGTTGTCGGCGGGCGTGATCACGACACCGCGGCTGACCGTGTAGGGCGTCGAGAAGTCGTACGTCGCCTCGCGCTCGTCGGTGATCGAGATCTGGTTGGCGACGAGGTCGAAGCGGCCGGCGGTGAGCCCGGCGAGCAGGGCGTCGAACTGCGTCTCTTCGAAGGTCGGGGTGACGCCGAGCTTCTCGGCGACGGCCGTGGCGACGTCGACGTCGTAGCCGGTCAGCGCGCCGGCCCCGCCCTCGTGGTACGTGAAGGGCTGGTAGGTGCCCTCGGTGCCGATGACGATCTCGCCGGCCGCCTGGATGTCGGACAGGCTCTTCGCCGCGCTCGTGTCGGCGGTCGCGCTGCCGGTGGACTGGACGACCCCGTCGGTGGAGGCGGGCGCGCAGGCGGCCAGGGCGACGGCGGCGGCGGCGATGACGCCGACGGAGGCGAGGCGGCGGACGGTGCGGACGGCGGTGATCTTCACGAGGGTTCCTTTGCTGCGGCTCGGGGGTCGGACGAGCCTCCCGACACTAACGCTGCGGGGGCGGGCGTGATTCCCGATGACTTCGCGTGACGTGACGCCTCCGGCGCCGGCCGATGCGACGCAGGCGTCATCGTCGCGCGATCGCCTCCGCCACCGAGGGCGCGCCGTCGAGGCGCACGTGCCGGTGGGCCACGTCGTCGGCCGAGACGGCGACGGTGCTGAGCGACAACGAGTGGAAGAGGTGCCCGTCCACGAGGTCGGCCCGTACGAGCGCGTCGTCGTCGTCCGCCGGCAGGGCGCTGCTCTCGCGCAGCAGGTCGAGCCACGGCGTCCAGCTGCCCTCGCCCTCGGTCGCCGGCGGCAGCGGACCGGTCGGAGGCGCGACGTCGCGGAACCGAGGGAGCCAGCGGTCGACCCGGGGCACGGACCGGTCGTCGGGGGCGGCGTGCGTCAACAGGTGCACCCCGGGGGCGAGACGGGCCGTCTCGGTGACGGCGCCGTCCCACACGGAGTGCACCGCGCCTCCTGCGTCCGCGGTGAGCAGGTTGAAGGTGCGGGTCGTCTGCGGCCCGTCGGGCAGGACGCCGTCGGCGGCCGCCCTCAGGGGCAGGGCACCGCGGGTGGTCCACCCGCCGGGCGGCGGTGCGGGCGTCTCGTGACGGTTCAGCACGACGCTCGCGCGACTCGGCCCCCGGGCGGTCGCCAACCACGCGCCGCCCGCCTCACGGTCGTGCACCCCGGACACCCGCTCGCCGAGGTCGGGCCACCAGGGACCCGGCTCGTCCCAGGGGCGGTCGGGCGACTCGTCACGGAGTCCCAGGAAGACGACGGGCCAGGGCGCGCCCGGTCGGACGGCGACGACGACGGTGCACATGGGGTCCTCACGGTGGGGGCTCGTCGGGTCGGGGCCGACGCTCGGCCGCGGGATGCGGCATCGTGGGGGGCAACGCTACCGACCCGGCACCGGGTCGGCCGACCGACGCATCGATCGACGAGGCCCACCGTGACGCACGACCACCCCCGCTCCTCCCCCGCCGACGCCTCGCGTCGCCTGTCCGTCGTCGTCGGCGTCTCGGGTGGCATCGCGGCGTACAAGGCCGTCGGGGTCGTCCGCGGCCTCGTGCTGCGCGGGCACGACGTCCACGTCGTCCCGACCGAGGCCGCCCTGCGCTTCGTCGGGACGCCGACCTGGGAGGCCACGAGCCGCAACCCCGTGCACACGTCCGTCTTCGACGACGTCGCCGAGGTGCGGCACGTGGCCCTGGGACAACGGGCCGACCTGATCGTCGTGGCGCCCGCGACCGCGCACACCCTGGCGAAGGTCGCGCACGGGCTGTCCGACGACCTGCTCGGCACGACGATCCTCGCGAGCACCGCACCGCTCGTCGTCGCACCCGCCATGCACAGCGAGATGTGGCTGAATCCGGCCACGATCGCGAACGTCGACCTGCTGAGGTCGCGCGGGGTGACCGTCGTCGGGCCCGACGACGGGCCGCTGACCGGCGGCGACGTGGGGCCCGGCCGGCTCAGCGAGCCCGACGAGATCGTCGCCGCGGCACTCGCCCGCGTGACCGGCCCGGCCGGCGTCGCTGCCTCCCCCGCCGCCGTCCCCGGTGCTCGGGACCAGGACGCGAAGGCTCAGGAGGCGCGGGCCGGCGACCTGGACGGCTTGCGGCTGGTCGTCTCGGCCGGTGGCACCCGCGAGCCCCTCGATCCGGTGCGGTTCGTCGGCAACCGGTCGAGCGGCACCCAGGGAGCGGCGCTCGCCCTCGGGGCGGCCCGACGCGGGGCCCGCGTCACCGTCGTCGCCGCCGCGCTCGACGGAGCCGTGCGGCAGACGATCGAGACCGACGCCGCGGTCGACGTCGTCGAGGTCGGCACCGCGCTCGAGCTCGAGGCCGCGATGGCCGAGCACGCCCCCGCAGCGGACGTCGTCATCATGGCGGCCGCGGTCGCCGACTACCGGCCCCTCGCGGTGGCGGACGGCAAGATCCGCAAGGACGACTCGGGCGACGAGCTGACCGTCCGCCTCGTGCGGACCCCGGACGTCCTGGCGGGCCTCGTCGTCCGTCGTCCCGCGGGTCAGGTGGTCGTCGGCTTCGCGGCCGAGACGGCGGCCGACCGCGACGAACTGCTGTCGCTCGGGCGCGCCAAGCAGCGACGGAAGGGGGCGGACCTCCTCGTGCTCAACTCCGTGGGGTGGACGACCGGTTTCGGCAGCGACGACACGGCTGTCGTCGTGATCGACGCCGACGGTGACGTGGTGTCCGAGGCCGAGGGATCGAAGGCCACCGTGGCGGAGACCGTGCTCGACGCGGTCGCCTCACGTCTCGCGGAGAGGCGCGGGTCGGGTGGTGGCACCGCTCCGGCGCTCCCCGAGGCCTCGACGGGAGCCGGCGCATGAGCCCCCGTGAGCAGGCCGACCCCCGCCTCGGCACGACCGTCGGTGGTCGCTACCGTCTCGACGCGATCGTCGGGCGGGGTGGCATGGGGGCCGTCTACCGGGCGAACGACCTCGAGCTCGGCCGGGACGTCGCCGTCAAGCTCTTCTCGTCGGACGGGCACGACGTCCACGACCTTAGCCGGCAGGTCAGCGAGGTGCGCCTCCTCGCCTCACTGAACCACCCCGGGCTCGTGACGCTCTACGACGCCCGCGTCGAGGGCGACGGCCACGACGACGACGCCTACCTCGTGATGGAGTACGTCGACGGTCCGACCCTGCAGACCGTGCTCGCCGACGGGCCGCTGTCACACGTCGAGGCCGCGGCGCTGCTCGGCGACGTCGCGGACGGCCTGGCGGCGGTCCACCGCGCCGGCGTCGTCCACCGGGACGTCAAGCCCGCGAACATCCTGCTCGCGGCTCCGCACCACGAGGGCGACCCCCGCAGGGCCAAGCTCGCCGACTTCGGCATCGCGTACCTGATCGACTCGACGCGGGTGACGGCCACGGGCACCCTGATGGGCACCGCCGCCTTCGTCAGCCCGGAGCAGGCCGAGGGGCGACCGCCGGCCCCCGCGTCCGACGTCTATTCACTCGGACTGGTCCTGGTCGAGGCTCTGACCGGAAAGCGCGTCTTCACGGGTTCGGTCGTCGAGTCGGTCATGGCTCGTCTCACTCGCGACCCCGAGATCCCGGCCTCGATCGGTTCGGGGTGGGCGGAGCTGCTGACGCGCATGACCTCGCGCGCACCGGAGGACCGTCCCGCCGCCGCCGAGGTGACAAGGGTGGCCCGCACGTTGGCCGTCGAAGGCGCCGGGTCGACCGATGCCGTCACCCGCGTCATGGCCGCTCCCGACGTGCCGACGGCCGCCCTGCCCGGCGGCGACACGCCCACTCGCGTCCTGCCCCGGGACGACGCTCGCACGCAGGTGCTCGGAGCGGGGGCGGCGACCGGGGCGGACGCCGCGGACCTCGTCGCCGACGTCGAGTCCGACGACGGGACTCGGAAGCGCCGGCGCCGGCCCCTCGTGCTGGCGGCGATCGTCGTCGCCGCGTTGCTGGCGGCAGGCATCGGCTGGGCCGCCACGCGCGATGACGACGTGGTCGGCCCGACCGAGAGCACGAGTCCGAGTGTCGAGACGGACCCGTCGACGACGCCCTCCGAGTCGTCGGACGACGAGTCGCCGTCGCCGTCGGAGGACTCGACCGACGAGTCGCCGGCAGATCCGACGCCTTCGGACGAGGTCAGCCCGACCCAGGAGGCGCCGGTCGAGCCGACGACGCAGCCGACGGTCGACCCCGTGACGCCCCCGACGGTCGACGTTCCCGGTGTCGACGTCCCGGGTGGGAACACCGGGCCGGGCAACAGCGGGAACGGCAACGGGAACAGCGGGCCCGGCAACAACGGGAACGGCAACGGCCGCGGCAACGGAATCGGTCTCGGGACGGGGACCGGCACCCCCTAGAGAGAAGCCTCGAGACGTCACGACATGCCGCCCACCTCGAGAGGTGAGCGGCATGTCGTGACGTCTCGGTACGGGATGCCGACCGCTCGTGAGCGCGGGAGCCCCGACATGACGAAAGCCCCGGCCGAGGCCGGGGCTTTCTGTGTGTGAGCGATACTGGGATCGAACCAGCGACCTCTTCCGTGTCAGGGAAGCGCGCTACCGCTGCGCCAATCGCTCATGTCTCAACGATGCGAGAGTGAACCCTCGAACCGCACTATTCAATTGCAACATCGATTCTAGACCTAGGTCTGGATCGAATGGAGGTGGAGACGGGATTTGAACCCGCGTGAACGGCTTTGCAGGCCGGTGCCTCGCCTCTCGGCCACTCCACCATACGAGTAGCCCCCCAGAGGGAGGCCACCAGTCGGTGGACCACCCTCTGGTGAGCATTACACTCGAGCGGATGACGAGATTCGAACTCGCGACCCTCACCTTGGCAAGGTGATGCGCTACCGCTGCGCCACATCCGCATTTCGCTTTGCATTTCTGCGTGCAAAAGAACAATACCCACACCCCGGGGCAGAAACCAAATCGAGGGAAGTTCGTGTCTTGACCGGGCGTGGGGCAGTTCACGACGGGGGCCTCGACGACGGACCGAATGGCGTTCGAGCCCCGCGATGCACTAGCATCGTCGAGTCCCACACGGGCGATTGGCGCAGTTGGTAGCGCGCTTCCTTCACACGGAAGAGGTCATCGGTTCGAGCCCGGTATCGCCCACGACCATCACCGAAAGGCCCTGCATCCGCAGGGCCTTTCGTCGTTCCCGGACCGAGATCCCCGGCCCGGCGCCTCCGTCGAGGCATCGACGTCGCCCGCTCTCGAGACGTGGCATCCTCACCCCATGACCGCCTCCCCCGCCTCCCGTGCGCCCACGACCCACCCGACGACCGTCCCAGACGCCGACTGGTGGCGCCAGGCCGTCGTCTACCAGGTGTATCCGCGCAGCTTCGCCGATGCGAACGGCGACGGGATCGGCGACCTGCCCGGCGTGACCTCGCGGGTGCCGTACCTGCAGCGGCTCGGGGTCGACGCCGTCTGGCTGAGCCCGTTCTATCCGTCCCCGCTCGCCGACGGCGGCTACGACGTCGCCGACTACCGTGACGTCGCCCCCCGCCTGGGCACCCTCGACGACTTCGACGAGATGGTCGCCGCCCTCCACGCGGCCGGGCTGAAGGTCGTCGTCGACATCGTCCCCAACCACACCTCGAGCGACCACGAGTGGTTCCGCGAGGCCGTCGCGTCCGAACCCGGCAGCGCCGCCCGGGCCCGTTACGTGTTCCGGGACGGCCTCGGCGACGGCGGTGCCACTCCTCCGTCCACCTGGGTGTCGAACTTCGGCGGAGGCGCATGGACCCGTCTGACGCGCCCCGACGGCACACCCGAGCAGTGGTACCTGCACCTCTTCGCCCCCGAGCAGCCCGACCTCGACTGGAGCAACCCCGAAGTCCGCGCCGACTTCGAGGGGACGCTGCGGTTCTGGTCGGACCGTGGCGTCGACGGCTTCCGGGTCGACGTCGCCCACGGGCTCGCGAAAGATCTCACCCACCCCCTCCGCGACGCCGCCGAGCGCCAGGACCTGCCGGTCGACGGCAGCGACCCGCTCTACGACCGCGACGAGGTGCACGTGATCTTCGAGGGCTGGCGCCGTGTCCTCGACGAGTACGACCCGCCCCGCAGTGCGGTGGCCGAGGCCTGGGTGCAGCCGGAGCGCGTCCCGCTCTACGCCCGCCCCACCGAGCTCGGGCAGGCCTTCAGCTTCGCCCTCACCCGAGCCGACTTCGACGCCGACCAGTACCGCGCGATCATCGCGTCGACCCTCGAGCAGGCGGCGGTGAGCGGGGCGACGAGCACCTGGGTTCTCTCGAACCACGACGTCGTCCGTCACGCCACGCGCTACGGCCTGCCGAAGGGCCAGGACCTCGACGCCTTCGTGCTGAGCGACGGACGACGCCCGACCCTGAACCCCGACGCGGGTCTGCGTCGGGCTCGTGCGGCGACGTTGTTGATGCTCGCCCTGCCGGGCTCGGCCTACGTCTACCAAGGCGAGGAGCTCGGCCTCTTCGAGGTGGCCGACCTGCGCCCCGACCAGTTGCAGGACCCGGTCTGGACGCGCACGGGCCACCGGCGCAAGGGCCGTGACGGCAGCCGGGTGCCGCTGCCCTGGGACACGAGCGAGCCCGCCCTGGGGTTCGGCGACCACGCCCCGCACCTGCCGCAGCCCGAGTGGTTCGAGGACCTCGCCGTCTCGGTGCAGGACGACGAGGACGAATCCACGCTGTCGATCTATCGGCGGGCCCTGGCGCTCCGTCGCGAGCTGCAGCAGGGAGAGGCCCTGCGGTGGGTGAGCGACGCGCAGGACGACGTCGTGCACTTCTCGCGCCACGACGGTTGGCACTCGCTGACGAACTTCGGCGGCGGCCCGGTGGATCTGCCCACCGGCGCCCGTGTGCTCGCGTCCAGCGAGCCGCTGCAGGACACGCTCACCGGCGTCACCGAGGTGCCGGGCGAGACCACGGTCTGGTTCTCCCTGGTCTGAAAGACGGGCCCGGTGGCGCGACGGGACCACCTGCAGGAGGCGCGGTGCGAGGGGTCCCTCACCGCGCCTCCTGCGTTCGGCCGCGGTCCGCAGGGCCGGCACGCGGAACGGCCCCGGTCAGAGGACCGGGGCCGTTCGTCGTGCGGAGTGGGCTCAGGAACGCGAGTTCTCGAGCACGTAGCCCTCTTCGCCGTGGATGGCGAGGTCGATGCCAGCGACCTCGTCCTCGTTCTTGACCCGGAAGCCGATGGTCTTCTCGATGGCGAAACCGATGACGTAGGCGAGGACGAACGAGTAGACGAGCACCACGACGGCGGCAAGCGCTTGGATGCCGAGCTGTGCCGGGCCGTGGCCGAAGAACAGTCCGTAGTCGGTCGAGAAGAAGCCGATGTACAGCGTGCCGATGAGACCACCGATGAGGTGGATGCCGACCACGTCGAGCGAGTCGTCGAAGCCGAGCTTGAACTTGAGATCGATGGCGATCGCGCAGACGGCACCCGTCAGGAGCCCCAGGACCATGGCCCACAGGGGGCTGAGGGTGGCGCACGCCGGCGTGATGGCGACCAGACCGGCGACGGCGCCCGATGCGGCCCCGACGGACGTGGCCTTGCCGTCCTTGATCTTCTCCACGACGAGCCAGCCGAGGATGGCAGCAGCCGGGGCGGCGATGGTGTTCATGAAGGCGACGGCTGCGATGCCGTCGGCCGCGAGCTCGGAACCGGCGTTGAAGCCGAACCAGCCGAACCAGAGCAGACCGGCACCCAGCAGCACGAAGGGAGGGTTGTGCGGCTTGTCCGCGCCCTTGGCGAAACCGACGCGCTTGCCCAACACGAGGGCGAGGGCGAGACCGGCCGCACCGGCGTTGATGTGCACCGCGGTACCGCCCGCGAAGTCGATGACGCCCATGCTCGCGATCCAGCCACCGTCGACGACGGATCCGTCGTCGCCCAGCGTGAAGTTGAAGACCCAGCTGGCGACGGGGAAGTAGACGACCGTGGCCCAGACTCCGGCGAAGACCATCCAGGCCCCGAACTTGGCGCGGTCGGCGATGGCGCCCGAGACGAGTGCCACGGTGATGATGGCGAAGGTCGCCTGGAACGCTGCGAAAGCGATGGTCGGGTACGCGCCACTGCCGCCCGCGATCGCGTCCGTGTACAGCTGCTGCAGGCCGAGGGTCTTCCAGTCGAACCCGATGACACCGTCGATGCCGATGAAGCTGTCCGTACCCGCAGGGCCCTGGGGTCCGTTCGAGAATGCGATCGAGTATCCGAAGAGCACCCAGAGCACACCGATGAGGCCCATGGCCCCGAAACTCAGCATCATCATGCTGATGACGCTCTTGGCCTTGACGAGTCCTCCGTAGAAGAAGGCCAGGCCGGGGGTCATGAGCAGCACGAGTGCTGCGCAGATGAGCATGAAGGCGGTGTTGCCTTGGTCGAGTTCCATGTACGGGTCACCTCTCGAGTTCCTGAGCCGGGGAGGCACCGACGTCGAGGTCGACCGCGTGGGTTCACGGGCTGTGGTGACGAACGCTCTCGTCCGGTGCGGCCACCAGTGTCGCGGGGTGAGGTTTCCAGCCGTGTGCGGGATTGTTTCCCCGATGTAACACGATTCGGGCGCAGGTAAACAACGTGTTTCGGCTCACCCCGTACCGGGTGGGGATGTCGTCAGAGCGAGGTGAGCGCCACGAGGCGTGACACGGCCCGCAGGTACTTCTTGCGGTAGCCGCCGGCCAGCATCTCGTCCGAGAAGACCTGGTCGAGGGGCGTGCCCGAGGCGACGACCCGGATCTGCGTGTCGTAGAGGCGGTCGACGAAGGCCACGAGGCGCAACGCGTCGACCTGGCTGGTCAGGACGTGGACGTCACGGAGCCCGACCGCGTCGAGGTCGTCGACGAGCTTGACGTACTTGCTGGGGTGCACCGTCGCGAGGTGAGCGACGACGCCGTCGAAGTCGTCGAGGGAGACGGTCCCGCCGAGGGACGCCGCCGCCGCGTCGACGTCGTCGACCACGTGTGCCCGGGCCTCGACCTCGCGACGCCGGTAGTCGTTCCCGTCGATGCGCAGGGTGAGGAACTTGTCGCTCAACCCCTGGATCTCGCGGAGGAAGTCGGCGGCGGCGAACCGGCCCTCGCCGAGGGCGTTGGGCGGGGTGTTCGAGGTGGCGGCGATGCGGGTGCCGTCGTCGGCCAGGTCGCCGAGCAGCCGGGTCATCATCATCGTGTCGCCCGGGTCGTCGAGCTCGAACTCGTCGATGCAGACCAGCGCGGCCCCCTTGAGCTGCGACGCGGCGCCGGCGTAGCCGACGGCACCGACCAGCGCCGTGTACTCGATGAAGGTGCCGAAGTAGCGCCGGCCGGACGTGCGGTTCCAGAGGGCGGCGAGCAGGTGGGTCTTGCCCACGCCGAACCCGCCGTCGAGGTAGAGGCCGGGACGCACGGCCGGGGCGGCCGGCTTCTTGCGGAACAGACCCCTCCGCGGGGCGTCGGCACCCGCGCCTCCGAACGCCGTCACGGCGGCGACCGCCTCGGCCTGCGAGGCGAAGTCCGGGTCGGGTCGGTAGTTCTCGAGCGAGGCCTCGGCGAACTGACGAGGAGGCACGAGTTGCGTCACGATCTCGGCCCCCGTGATCGTCGGGGTGCGGTCGGTCAAGGACACGAGGGTGCTGACGGATTCGGGGGGCATGGGCGCGGCCTCGCAACGGTGTGGGCGGGGATCTGTGTCAGAGTCGTACGGTTCCCGGGCGACGGTCACGCGGCATGCGTAACCTCGACGGGGCCGACCAGAGGCGATCCTACGCCGCCGGGCGCCACCCGTCGCCCGACGTCGGCTCCATCCCGACACCCGCACAAGGAGACACCATGGCCGTCGAGCACGACACGTCCGCCCACTTCGGCGAGTACGCCCACCCCGAGCGTCTCGTCAGCACCGAGTGGTTGCAGCAGCACCTCGGCACTCCCGGGCTCGTCGTCGTCGAGTCCGACGAGGACGTCCTGTTGTACGAGACCGGCCACATCGCCGGCGCCGTCAAGATCGACTGGCACCTCGACCTCAACGACCCGGTGCAGCGCGACTACGTCGACGGCGCGGGCTTCGCCGCGTTGATGGCCCGCAGCGGCATCTCGCGCGACAGTACCGTCGTCATCTACGGCGACAAGAACAACTGGTGGGCCGCCTACGCGCTCTGGGTGTTCTCGCTGTTCGGGCACGAGGACGTCCGCCTGCTCGACGGCGGGCGGGCGAAATGGGAGGCCGAGGGCCGCGACTACACGACCGACGCCCCCACGGTCCAAGCCACCGACTACCCCGTCGTCGAGCGAGACGACAGCGTCATCCGCGCCTACAAGGACGACGTGCTGGCCCATCTCGGCAAGCCCCTGATCGACGTGCGCTCGCCCGAGGAGTTCTCGGGTCAGCGCACCACGGCTCCGGCCTACCCCGACGAGGGGGCCCTCCGCGCCGGTCACATCCCCAGCGCGCAGAACGTGCCGTGGGGCAAGGCCGCGGCCGACGACGGCACCTTCCGGTCGCTCTCCGAGCTCGACGCCATCTACCGCGACGGCGCGGGCCTCTCCGACGGCGACCAGGTCGTCGCCTACTGCCGCATCGGCGAGCGGTCGAGCCACACCTGGTTCGTGCTCAAGCACCTCATGGGCTTCGAGGACGTGCGCAACTACGACGGCTCCTGGACCGAGTGGGGCAGCGCCGTCCGCGTGCCGATCGTGCAGGGCACCGAGCCCGGCGAGGTGCCGGCCCGGTGACCGACGCCGCCCTGCCCGAGCCGCTCGTCGAGATCCGCGAGGAGTTCCTCGCCCTCGACGTGCGGAACCGTCTGCAGCTGCTGCTCGAGTTCTCGAACGAGCTGCCCGAACTGCCGGCCCGGTACGCCGATCACCCCGACCTGCTCGAGCGGGTGGTCGAGTGCCAGTCCCCCGTGTTCCTGTTCGTCGAGGTGACCGACGGTCGGGTGCACCTGCACGCGACGGCACCTCGCGAAGCACCCACGACCCGTGGCTTCGCGTCGATCCTCGCCCAGGGGCTCGTCGGGCTCACCGTCGCCCAGGTCCTCGACGACGTCCCCGACGACTACCCGCAGACGATCGGTCTGACCGAGGCGGTGAGCCCGTTGCGGATCCGTGGCATGACCGCCCTGCTCGGTCGCGCCAAGCGCCAGATCCGCGATCGGACCGCCGGCGCGTGACGCTCCGGGTGCTGCACGCCCTCGAGCGTCCGGGCGACGTCGGGCTGGAGCTCGACATCGACGAGGACTCGACCCCTGCCCGGATCCGCGAGCTGTACGCCCCATCCCGCGAGACCTGGCTGCGACTCAACCTGATCGCCGCGGTCAGTGGTGACGCCGCGGGCTCCGACGGCACCTCCGAGACGCTGAGCAACGCCACCGACCGCACGATCCTGGCGGCCATCCGCTCGCTCGCCGACGGCGTCCTCGTCGGTGCGGCCAGCGTGCGGGCCGAGGGCTACCGGGTGCCGAAGTCCTCACGACTCGTCGTCGTCACGTCGTCGGGCGACCTCTCGGGCCATCGCATGGACCCGTCAGAGGCCGGTCGGGTCGTCGTCGTGTGTCCCGGATCCGCTCGAGACCGGGTCCGTGAGACCCTCGGCGACGAGATCTGGGCGGTCGCCACCGTGCTGACCGCGCCCGACGACGACGGACGGTTGGAGCCCGCCGCGATCCTTCGTTGCCTGCGCGAGCAGCGCCTCCGTTCGCTCGTCTGCGAGGGCGGCCCCTCGCTCGCCGGTCAGTTCCTGCGGGACGGCCTCGTCGACGAGCTGTGCTTGTCGACCTCGCCCGTCGTGATCGGCAGCGGCCTGCCCGTCTTCGGTCGCGAACGCTTCGACCCCGCGTCGCTCGTGCTCGGCCAGCTGCTGGTCGACGAGCAGAGCACGCTCTACGCGCGATGGTCGGTCGACGGCGGCCCCGCGAGTCGGTGACGACCGAGCCACCCACTGATCGCCCCCTCGAAACGCTCGGGGTCGAGGTTCCAGAGCTTCGTGTGCCGCGCGACCTCGAACACCTCGAAGGTCACGAGGTCGGGCCGTGCCTCGGCCAACGCGTGTGACGCGGTGGACGGCACGAAACCGTCGTCGTCGCTGTGCAGCAACAACACCGGCAGGTCGAGCTCGCCGGACCGCGAGACGAGGTCGAGCCGGTCGAAGTCGATCGGCTCGGCGCTGCCGGCCAACCGACAGAGCAGGGGCGAGCCCAGGAGGCGCAGCACCAGACCCTGGACGACCCGCGGCACCCGCATGGCCGCCCCCTGGTAGGCGAGGGTCGTCCTCCAGTCGACGACCGGCGACTCGAGGACGAGGCCCGAGACGACGCCGCGCAGGGAGGAGCGCGTGGCGGCCTGCAGCACGAGAGCTCCGCCCATGGACCATCCCATCAACACGACGGACGTCGCCCCGTGGTCGAGGGCGAACCGGATCGCCGCCTCGACGTCGCGCCACTCGGAGTCGCCCAGGGCGTAGCGGCCGTCCGGCGATCGGGGTGCCTCGCCGTCGTTGCGGTACGACACGAGGAGCGAGGTCAGGCCCTCTCGGTGGAAGACCGGAGCCGCCCGGATCGTCTCGGCGCGGGTCACCCCGCGACCGTGCACCCCGATCATCCACGGGCCGTCGAGGCCGGCCTCGGCGGGGACGAGCCATGCGGGGGCCGGACCGACCTCCGTGGCGATCGCGACCTCTTCCGCCGCGAGGCCCGCGTCACGGGGTGCCGGGAACAGCCAGCCGCCGATGCGGCCCCGGTGAGTCCGCTCGAGACCGGGCCCTTCGACGCCCTCGACGCGACGCTCGACGGACCGGCCGTCGTCGCGGACGACGTCACCGACGCGGGCGTGGCCTCGGCCCCGGGCGTACCAGAAGCTGTAGCGACCGGGGAGGCGCGTGTCCGGCGTCGAACGGAGGGTGATCGTCCCGGCGACGGCGTCGTGGGCTTCGATCCGCACGTCGTCTCGCCGCCTGCGGGCCGGCGTGACGATCTTCCGGGCGATGGCGATGATGCCCGACGCGAGGGCCGCGGTGGACACCAGCACGGTGCCCCCGACCGTGATCGAGACGACGGCGAGCGGGCCGATGCCCCGTCGGCCGGTGGATGCGGGGCGGTTCACGGGCGACTCCTCGGGCGGCGTGAGGTGGGCTCGAGGGTGACCTGTGGATCTGCTGAGCCGGGCGCGGCGTGCCGCGGGGGTCGCCCTCGGGATCGACCCTAGTCTTCCAGGGTGTCCGAGATCCCCCCGACGCCGACCCGGCCGCCCGCCTTCGCCGCGGCCGTCGAGTCCGTCCACCGTGCCGCCGCGCGGGACGCCCTCGCCGTGACCGAGATCCCCGCCCCGAACGGCCTCGCCCCCCACGCGCTGGCCCTCGCAGGGGACGTCATCGGCGCGTCCGGCCGCCCCGACCCCGATCTCGGCACGGGCCGCTTCGTGCTGCTCTACGACGACGACGAACCCGAAGCCTGGGGCGGACCGTTCCGGGTCGTGAGTTTCGCGCAGGCGCCCCTCGAGACCGAGATCGCGCTCGACCCGTTCGTGGCCGACGTGGCATGGTCCTGGCTCGTCGACAGCCTCGACGCCCGCGGGGCCTCGTACGACCAGGCATCGGGCACCGCCACCAAGATCCTCTCGACCGGCTACGGTGAGCTGGCCAGCCACGGCGACGGGGCCCAGCTCGAACTCCGGGCGTCCTGGAGCCCCACCACCACCGACCTGGCCCCGCACATCGAGGCCTGGAGCGAGTTGATCTGCACGCTCGCCGGCCTGCCCCCGACCGTCGAGGGCGTCACGCTCCTCGCCTCGCGGCGTGTGGGACGAGACTGAACCACCGGAACAGAACAGCGCCCCCGGAGAGAACAGCGGAGACATGACCACAGCGACACCAGACGAGTCAGCACCCGACGAGTCGGCACTCGGCGGCTCGACGCCCGGCGGTTCAGCGTCCGGCGGCTCCGCCCCGCGAGACACTCGCCCCCGGGTTACCGTCCGACCGGTCGTCGAGACCGCCGACTCGCTGCACGGCGAGGTCACGGTCATCGACGACCGCCCGGGCTACCTGGCCGCCGTCGAGGCGATCCGCGCCGGGACCGGGCCGATCTCGATCGACGCCGAGCGCGCCTCCGGCTATCGCTACTCGCAGCGGGCGTACCTCATCCAGGTGTTCCGACGCGGCTCGGGGGTGTTCCTGCTCGATCCGCCCGCCATCGGCTCGTTCGCCGAACTGCAAGAGGTGATCGGCGACGAGGAGTGGGTGCTGCACGCCGCCAGCCAGGACCTGGCGTGCCTGCGCGAGGTCGGCCTCGACCCGAGCCGCATCTTCGACACCGAACTGGGTGCGCGTCTCGCCGGCCTGCCGAAGGTCGGGCTCGGTGCCGTCGTCGAGCAGCTGCTGGGCGTCCACCTCGCGAAGGAGCACAGCGCCGCCGACTGGTCGACGAGACCGTTGCCGCAGAGCTGGCTCGTCTACGCGGCGCTCGACGTCGAGCTGCTCGTCGACCTGCGCGACGCCATGGAGGCGGTGCTCGCGGACGCGGGCAAGCTCGAGATCGCGCGTCAGGAGTTCGAGGCGACCCTGCGTCGCGAGGCCAAGCCGGCGAAGGTCGATCCGTGGCGTCGACTGACGGGACTGCACAGCGTGCGTGGATCCCGCTCGCTCGCCGTCGCCCGTGAGCTCTGGCAGGCGCGCGACGACTACGCCCGCGAGATCGACACGGCCCCGGGTCGTCTCGTCCCGGACTCCTCACTCGTGGCCGCCACCAAGGCGATGCCCACCGACAAACGATCGCTCGCCGGCATCAAGGAGTTCGTCGGCCGCGCCAGTCGCAGTGAGCTCGACCGCTGGTTCGCGGCGATCGAACGCGGCCGCGAGACGACGGACCTGCCCTCGCACCGGGGGCCGGCGAGCGACACCCTCCCCCCGCCGCGATCGTGGGCGGACAAGAACCCGCTGGCCGACGCGCGCTACAAGGCGGTCCGCCCCAAGGTCACCGAGATCGCCGAGGGGCTCGACCTGCCGGTGGAGAACCTGCTCACCCCCGAGACCCTGCGGCGGCTCGCCTGGGACCCGCCCATCCCCTTCGACGCACCGACCATCGCGGCCGCGTTGGTGGAGCTGGGTGCCCGGGCCTGGCAGGTCGAGGCCGTCGCCGAGGTGGTCGCCGAGGCCTTTGTCGACGCCCACCAAGAGCCCGAGGCGACGGGCGACGGCGCTTCGTAGGATTGCTCGAACGATTCTCGGCCCCTCGGTGTCGTCCCTAAGATCGGGACCAGATCCTGACACTGGAGGCAATGTGGCCGAGAGCAACGATGTCGTGTTCGTCGACGGGGTACGCACCCCGTTCGGGCGGGCCGGCGACAAAGGCATGTACTGGCAGACCCGCGCCGACGACCTGGTCGTGAAGGCGATGAAGGGTCTGCTCGAACGCAATCCGTCCCTCCCGCCCGAACGCATCGACGACGTCGCCATCGCGGCGACGACGCAGCAGGGCGACCAGGGCCTCACCCTGGGGCGCACGACGGCACTGCTCGCGGGGCTCCCCCAGTCCGTGCCCGGGTACGCCATCGACCGCATGTGCGCCGGCGCCATGACCAGTGTGACGAGCGTCGCCGGCGGCATCGCCTTCGGCGCCTACGACGTCGCCCTCGCCGGCGGGGTCGAGCACATGGGTCGGCACCCGATGGGGTTCGCCGCCGACCCGAACCCGCGGTTCACCGCCGAGAAGCTCGTCAGCGGCGAGGCCCTGAACATGGGCAACACCGCGGAGCGCATCCACGACCGGTTCCCCCAGCTGACCAAGGAGCGATCCGACCGCTACGCCCTGCGATCGCAACAGAAACTCGCGGCCGCCTACGACGCAGGCCAGATCCAGCCCGACCTCGTCCCGGTGGCGATCAAGACGGATCAGGGCTGGGGGTTGGCCACGCGCGACGAGGCCCCCCGTCCCGAGACCACCATGGAGGGGCTGGCCGGGCTTCGTACACCCTTCCGGCCGCACGGCCGCGTCACCGCCGGCAACTCGTCCGGTCTCAACGACGGGGCGACGGTCAGCCTGATGGCGTCCGGTGCCGCGGCCAAAGAGCTCGGACTCACCCCCAAGATGCGCCTGGTCAGCTTCGCCTTCGCCGGCGTCGAGCCCGAGATCATGGGCATCGGCCCCGTTCCGTCCACCGAGAAGGCGCTCCGGAAGGCCGGGCTCTCGATCGACGACATCGGCCTCTTCGAGCTGAACGAGGCGTTCGCGGTGCAGGTCCTCTCGCTGCTCGACCACTTCGGCATCGACGACGACGATCCGCGCGTGAACCCCTGGGGTGGCGCCATCGCCGTGGGCCATCCCCTCGCGTCCTCGGGCGTCCGGCTCATGATCCAGCTCGCCCGCCAGTTCGAGCAGCACCCCGAGGTGCGCTACGGCCTCACGGCCATGTGCATCGGCCTCGGCCAGGGCGGCAGCGTCATCTGGGAGAACCCCCACTACTCGCGGAAGGCGGCGCGCGCATGAGCTCGGCGACCGAACAACTGACCGAGCTGTCGGCCGACGAGGTCGTCACGCACTCCTACGTCCGCGACGTCCCGTTGCCCTCCGGCGGCGTCCTCGCCCTCATCACCCTCGACAACGGTCGCGACCACACCCGGCCGAGCACGCTGGGGCCGGCGACGCTGCACGAATTCGGCGCGGCCCTCGACGCCGTCCGCACCCGCGCCTTCTCGGGTGAGATCGTGGCGATCGCCGTCACCGGCAAGCCCTACTTCCTGGCGGCGGGCGCCGACCTCAGCAAGGTCAGCGCCATCCCCAGCCGCGACGTCGCCCGCGAACTCGCCCGGCTCGGCCACGCGGTCCTCGGCAAGCTGCACGACGCCGCGGTGCCCACCTTCGTCTTCGTGAACGGCCTCGCCCTCGGGGGCGGCGTCGAGATCGGCCTGCACGCCGACTACCGGACCGTCGACTCGTCGGCGGCGGCCATCGCCCTGCCCGAGGTCTTCCTCGGCATCATCCCCGGCTGGGGAGGCGCCTGGTTGCTGCCGAACCTGATCGGCATCGAGAACGCGCTCAAGGTCGTCATCGAGAACCCCCTGAAGAACAACCGCACGCTGAAGCCCGCCCAGGCGCTCGAACTCGGCATCGTCGACGTGATGTTCGGCCCCGCGTCCTTCCTCGAGGACAGCATCCGGTGGGCCGACGGGGTGCTGACCGGCCGCGTCACCGTCAAGCGACCGAATGTCCCGGGCAAGCTCGAGCGTGCGGTCAAGTGGGATGTCGCGATCTCGGTCGCGCGCAAGTCGCTCGAGTCGAAGATCGGCACCGTCGCGAAGTCGCCCTATGCCGCACTCGACCTTCTCAAGGCCGCGAAGAACACCGACCGGGCGACCGGCTTCGCGGCGGAGGACGAAGCACTGGCCGACCTCGTGGCGGGCGACCAGTTCCACGCGAGCATGTACGCCTTCGACCTCGTCCAGAAACGCGCCAAGAAGCCCGCAGGAGCCCCCTCCCCCGACCTCGCCCGGAAGATCGGCAAGGTGGGCGTCGTCGGTGCCGGCCTCATGGCGAGCCAGTTCGCCTTGCTCTTCGTGCGGCGCCTGCGCGTCCCGGTCGTCATCACCGACCTCGACCAGGCCCGAGTCGACACGGCGCTCGCCCGCATCAGAGGCGAGATCGACGAGTTGCAGGGCAAGGGGCGCATCTCGCGCGACGAGTCCAACCGCCTGAAGGCGCTGATCACGGGCACGACCGACCTCGCCGACTTCGCCGACGCCGACTGGGTGATCGAAGCCGTCTTCGAAGAGCTGTCCGTCAAGCAAGAAGTGTTCGCGAACGTCGAAGCCGTCGTCTCGGACACCGCGGTGTTGGCGACCAACACCTCGTCGCTGAGCGTCGAGCAGATCGGGGCGCGCCTCGCGCATCCCGAGCGCCTGGTCGGATTCCACTTCTTCAATCCGGTCGCGGTGATGCCCCTCGTCGAGGTCGTCAAGACCCCGGCGACCGACGACGAGACGCTCAGCACGGCGATGGTGACGGCGAAGGCTCTTCGGAAGAACGCCGTCATCACGGCCGACACGCCTGGTTTCGTGGTCAACCGCATCCTGGCCAAGTTGCTGGGCGAGGCCATGCACGCCGTCGAGACGGGGACGCCGTTCGAGGTGGTCGATCGAGCGACCGCCCCGTTCGGCCTGCCGATGACGCCGTTCGAGCTGCTCGAGCTGGTGGGGCTGACCGTCGGGGCACACGTGCTCGACACCCACCACGCCGCGTTCCCCGACCGGTTCTTCGCCAGCGAAGGACTGCACCGCCTGGCCGAGCACGGCACCATCTTCGAGCGGGACTCGAAGGGCCGTCGCAAGGGGTTCGACAAGAAGGCCGTCGCCCTCGCCGCCGGGCCGGGCACGGCACTCACCGACGACGAGCTGCGCATCCGCATCGAGGACGGCCTCGCCGACGAGGTCGGTCGCATGCTCGACGACCACGTGGTGGCCGCCGCCGAGGACATCGATCTCTGTCTGATCCTCGGAGCCGGGTACCCGTTCCAGATGGGCGGGGTCACGCCGTACCTCGATCGTGTGGGGGCCTCACGGCGCGTGCGCGGTCGCGACTTCCATGAGCCGGCCATCCGCGGCGTCGAGTAGCCCACCGACGTCGAACGCCCCGTCTCGGACGAGACGGGGCGTTCGACGTCACTCGGTGTGGTGTGCCACCGCACCGGGACTCAGTCGTGTCGGGTGTCCTCGTGCCTCGTCGCGGCGGCGGTCTCGCCCAAGGGTCTCGCGACGGGGATGCGACTGCCGAGCACCTGGGCCACGACGTCCCGAGCGATGTGCTGCGGGGTGAGGCCGGCCTCCTCGAGGATCTCTCCCCGGGACCCGTGTTCGAGGAACTCGTCGGGCAGGCCCAGCTCGGTGACGGCCGTGTCGACGCCTGCGCCACGGAGGTCCTGCCGCACCCGGGTGCCGATTCCGCCCACTCGGACTCCGTCCTCGATCGTGATGACGAGTCGGTGCGTCGCCGCGAGTTCGATGATGCTGCCCGGCACGGGAACGACCCATCGCGGGTCGACGACCGTGGCGCCGATGCCCTGGGCCTCCAGCCGTTCGGCGACCTCGAGCCCGATCCCGGCCATCGGGCCGACGCAGACGATGAGGACGTCGTCGTGCCCCGCGCGACGCAGCACCTCGACACCGTCCTCGAGACGTTCGACGGCTTCGTGCTCGACGCCGACGGCTCCCTTGGAGAACCGGATGACGGTGGGAGCGTCGTCGACCGCGACGGCCTCCCGGAGTTCTTCGCGGAGGCGTGTCGCGTCGCGGGGTGCAGCCAACCGGATGTGCGGCACGATCTGCAGCAGCGCGAGGTCCCACATGCCGTGGTGGCTCGGACCGTCCGGTCCGGTGACGCCGGCCCGGTCGAGGACGAACGTGACGCCCGCCCGGTGGAGGGCGACATCCATCAACACCTGGTCGAAGGCGCGGTTCACGAAGGTCGCGTAGAGGGCGACGACGGGGTGGAGGCCGCCGAACGCCAGACCCGCAGCGCTCGTCACCGCGTGCTGTTCGGCGATGCCGACGTCGAAGACGCGCTTCGGGAACCGCTCGGCGAGTTTGTGCAGGCCCACGGGACGCAGCATCGCCGCCGTGATGCCGACGACCTTCGCGTCGTGCTCGGCGATGTCGACGATCTCGTCGGCGAAGACCGACGTCCACGACGGCGAGGTCGCCGTCTCGAGGGGCTCTCCCGTCTCGGGGTCGATCTGCCCGACCGCGTGGAACTGGTCGGCCACGTCGGCGCGAGCGGGATCGAACCCACGGCCCTTCTCGGTGATCGCGTGCACGATCACGGGGGCGCCGTAGTTCTTCGCCTGGAGGAGGGCTTCTTCCATCGCCACCTGGTCGTGGCCGTCGACCGGCCCGATGTACTTGATGTCGAGGTTCGAGTAGAGCGCCTCGTTGTTGGTGAACCGGCTCAGGAAACCGTGAAGTCCACCTCGGACACCGCGGTAGACGGCGCGACCAGGGTGTCCGAGTCGGTCGAAGACGGCCCGGCTGCCGACGTGGAGCTCGCGGTAGGCCTGGCGGGTGCGGACGGTGTTCAGGAAACGGGCCATGCCCCCGATGGTCGGGGCGTACGACCGGCCGTTGTCGTTGACGACGATGGTGAGGCGGCGGTCGTTGTCGTCGCTGATGTTGTTCAGGGCCTCCCAGGTCATGCCCCCGGTCAGCGCACCGTCGCCCACGACGGCCACGACGTGCCGGTCGTCGCGGCCGGTGAGCTGGAACGCGCGTGAGATGCCGTCAGCCCACGACAGCGAGCTCGAGGCGTGTGAACTCTCGACGATGTCGTGCTCGGACTCGGACCGCTGCGGGTAACCGGCGAGACCGCCCCGGAGGCGGAGCCCGGAGAAGTCCTGCCGCCCGGTGAGGAGTTTGTGGACGTACGACTGGTGGCCGGTGTCGAAGACGAAGGCGTCGTGCGGCGAGTGGAAGACCCGGTGCATGGCCAACGTCAACTCGACGACGCCCAGGTTCGGGCCCAGATGGCCCCCGGTCTTCGACACCTCGGTCACGAGGAACCGCCGGATGTCGGCAGCCAGTTCGACCATCTGTTCGTTCGTCAGGCGGTCGAGGTCACGAGGCCCCGTGATCGTCTGCAACAGGCTCATGCTGGCCTTCCCTCTCGGCCCACTCGGGCATCCCGCCAGTCTAGGCACGCGATCGGCGAGAACGCCGTACGACCCCCGGACGATGCGGGTGATCGTCCGGGGGTCTGGTCGGTGCGGGTTCTGTCGATCAGACGAGGCTGCGCAGGACGTACTGCAGGATTCCACCGTTGCGGTAGTAGTCGGCCTCGCCGGGGGTGTCGATGCGCACGACGGCGTCGAACTCGATCGGCTGCTTGCCCTCGGGCGAGTGAGCGGTCGGAGTGGCGGTCACGTGGACCGTCTTCGGCGTCGTGCCCTCGTTCAGCTGCTCGATCCCGGCGATGTCGATCTGCTCGGTGCCGTCGAGTCCGAGCGACTCCCAGCTCTCACCCTGCGGGAACTGCAAGGGGACCACGCCCATGCCGATCAGGTTGGACCGGTGGATGCGCTCGAAGCTCTCGGTGATGACCGCCTTGACCCCGAGGAGGCTCGTGCCCTTCGCGGCCCAGTCACGCGACGATCCCGAGCCGTACTCCTTGCCACCGAGGATGACCAAGGGTGTCCCCTGCTCTTGGTAGCGAGCACTGGCGTCGTAAATGAACGACTGCGGGCCCTCGGCCTGCGTGAAGTCGCGGGTGTAACCGCCTTCGACACCGTCCAGCAGCTGGTTCTTGAGGCGGATGTTCGCGAAGGTGCCCCGGATCATGACCTCGTGGTTGCCGCGACGGGACCCGTACGAGTTGAAGTCCTTGCGGTCGACGCCGTGTTCGTCGAGGTAGTGGCCGGCCGGGCTGTCGACCTTGATCGACCCGGCGGGGCTGATGTGGTCGGTCGTGACCGAGTCGCCCAGCTTGGCCAGGACGCGGGCGCCCCGGATGTCGGTGACCGGGGTGGTCTCGATCGTCATGCCCTCGAAGTACGGGGGCTTGCGGACGTAGGTCGACTCGGAGTCCCATTCGAAGGTGGCACCGGTGGGAGTTGGCAGGGAGCGCCAGCGCTCGTCACCGTCGAACACCCCCGCGTACTCGTGGGTGAACATGCCGGTGTCGATGGAGGAGTCGATCGTCTGCTGCACCTCGGCGGCGTCGGGCCAGATGTCCCGCAGGTAGACGTCGGTACCGTCGTCGGCCGTGCCGAGGGCGTCGTTCTCGAAGTCGAAGTTCATCGACCCGGCCAGCGCGTACGCGATGACGAGCGGCGGGCTCGCCAGGTAGTTCATCTTGACGTCGGGGTTGATGCGACCCTCGAAGTTGCGGTTGCCGGACAGGACGGCCGTCACGGCCAGGTCGTTGTCCTGCACCGCGGTCGAGATCTCGTCGAGGAGGGGGCCCGAGTTGCCGATGCAGGTCGTGCAGCCGTAGCCGACCGTGTAGAAGCCGAGGTCTTCGAGGTAGGCGGTGAGTCCGGCCTTCTCGTAGTAGTCGGTGACGACCTTCGAACCGGGCGCGAGGGTCGTCTTGACCCACGGCTTGGCCTTGAGCCCCTTCTGGCTGGCGTTGCGGGCGAGCAAGCCCGCGGCGAGCATGACGGAGGGGTTCGACGTGTTGGTGCACGACGTGATGGCTGCGATGGCGACCGCGCCGTGGTCGAGGGTGAACCTCGAGCCGTCACCGAGGGCGACCGAGGTCGGCTTGGACACCTTGGCCGGGGCGTGCGACGTGTGCGAGATCGAGTGCGGCTGGGCCTCGTCGTCGTCCTCGGCGGTGAAGCCGATCGGGTCGGAGGCCGGGAACGTGCCCTCGACCGCGGCGTCGACGTGCGAGTGGTCCGTGCCGGCGTAGTTCTCGAGGTCGACCTCGAACTGCGACTTGGCCTCGGTGAGCTCGATGCGATCCTGCGGGCGCTTCGGCCCGGCGATGGACGGGACTACCGTCGCGAGGTCGAGTTCGAGGTACTCGCTGAAGACGGGCTCGGTCGACGGGTCGTGCCACAGACCCTGCAGTTTGGCGTACTGCTCGACGAGGTCGATCTGCTCGTCCGAGCGTCCGGTCAGACGCAGGTAGTCGAGCGTCACGTCATCGATCGGGAAGATCGCGGCGGTCGAACCGAACTCGGGGCTCATGTTGCCGATGGTGGCGCGGTTGGCCAGGGGGACCTCGGCCACGCCTTCGCCGTAGAACTCGACGAACTTGCCGACGACGCCGTGGCGACGTAGCTGCTGAGTGATGGTGAGCACCACGTCGGTGGCCGTCACACCGGTGGGGATCGAGCCGGAGAGCTTGAAGCCCACGACCTTGGGGATCAGCATCGACACGGGCTGACCGAGCATGGCGGCCTCGGCCTCGATGCCGCCGACGCCCCACCCGAGCACGCCCAGGCCGTTGACCATCGTCGTGTGCGAATCGGTGCCGACGAGGGTGTCGGGGTAGGCCTGCAGCACGCCGCCGACCTCACGGCTGTAGGTGACGCGCGCGAGGTACTCGATGTTGACCTGGTGGACGATGCCCGTGCCCGGCGGCACGACCTTGAAGTCGTCGAAGGCCGTCTGGCCCCATCGGAGGAACTGGTATCGCTCGCCGTTGCGTTCGTACTCGATCTCGACGTTGCGCTCGAGGGCGTCCTCGCTGCCGAAGAGGTCGGCGATGACCGAGTGGTCGATGACGAGTTCGGCAGGTGCCAGCGGGTTGATCTTGGTGGGGTCTCCACCCAGCTCGGCGACGGCCTCGCGCATGGTGGCGAGGTCGACGATGCACGGCACGCCGGTGAAGTCCTGCATGACCACGCGCGCCGGCGTGAACTGGATCTCGGTGTCGGGGTCGGCGGTGGGCTGCCACGAGCCGAGTGCCCGGATCTGGTCACCCGTGACGTTCGCACCGTCTTCGGTGCGGAGGAGGTTCTCGAGGAGGACCTTGAGGCTGAACGGAAGCTTCGAAGAACCCTCGACCGCGTCGATGCGGTAGACCTCGTAGTCGGTGGACCCGACCGTGAGGGTGTTCTTCGAGCCGAAACTGTTGATTGCAGACACGTGCCGTCTCCCTTGCTGACTACGCCCTCATCTTGGCCGGTGCGCGCGACGCCCACCAGCGAGGTCAGCCTAAGTCCGCGGGGTGTCCCCGGGGCCGATCCCAGCGATTTGTCTCGATGTCGAGACAAAACATAGCACCAGGAGGCGCGGGTCAGGCCGAGGGGCCCCGCGCGTCGTCCGCCGCCTCGCGTCCCCGATAGACCGTCCGGACGAGCAGCCAGGTCACCCAGAGCAGCCCGGCGTACAGGGGAACGCCCATGACGAGTTTGAGCGTGCCGAGCAGGGCCACGTCACCGGCCAGCCAGAGGGGCACCTGGACGGCGAGGCGGGCGGCGAAGAGCCCGGCCCACAACCACGTGGCCAGGACGAGGACGCGCCGCTTCGCCCGATCGGCCCGCCAGCCGGTGCCGTCGTTCGTGAGGAGTCCCACCACGATGCCGATGAGGGGCCAACGCACGGCGATGCTGACCAGCATGGCGGCGAGCGAGGCGGCGTTGATGAGCAGCCCGGGGACGAAGTTGTTCTCGGCCCGGCCGGAGAGCAGCGCGATCCCCGCGGAGAGGGCGATGCCGAAGACGCCTGCGAGTGCCTGGGCGACCGGACCGCGCTGGACGGCCCGAGCGACGACGAACGCCACGGCCAGGACCAGCGGGATGAGGACCGACGGGACGACGTCTCGGGTGATCGTGTAGACAACCACGAAACCGAGGCCGGGGACGATGGACTCGACGAGCCCGCGCACCCCACCGATCGCCGTCAGGAGCGCTGCCGCCGTGGGCACCTCGCCGGGTGCGACCTGGCCGATGCCGGCTCGCCGCGCGGCGGCCTGCAACTGAGCCGCGAGCGACACCCGAGGGTCGTCGAGCGGCGACGGATCAGCCGGGTCGGGCCGTTCGTCGGACGCGGACACGTCGGGTCAGACGACCGAGGGCGTGGTGCCCGGGGCGTCGGTCGGGCCGGCCTTCGGCATGGCCAGAGGGATCAGCTCGCGCGGAGGCATGGGGGTCGTACCGCGGACCACGACGATGCTGCGGAAGAGTTCTTCGATCTTCTCGGCAGCCTCGCCCTCGTGGGCCGCGTCGCCCGCGATGACGCCGCGAAGGAACCATCGAGGACCGTCGACGCCGATGAAACGCGCTCGCCTGGTCGTGCCGGGGTCGCCACCCATGACCGGGATCTCGGCGCGGACCTCGGGACCGAACGGCCCTTCGACCTCGGCCGTCGTGCCGCCCTGCTTCTCGATCTGCTCGCTGATCTGCCCCCGGATCTCGTTCCAGAGGCCCGTCGTGCGCGGCGCGGCGAACGGCTGCACCTGCAGCGTCGACTTGGCGAAGTCGAGGCCGACGGCGACGACCCGCTTGCTTCCCTCTTCGACCTCGAGTCGGAGGTGAAGCCCCTCTCGGGGCAGGATCTTGACGCCACCGAGGTCGACGTAAGGACGGACGGGGTTGGCCTCGGTCTCGTCCAGAGGGCCGACGTCGGCACGGTCCTCGGGTGCCGACTTCGAGTCGTCGAACACCTCGACCTCGGTGTCGTCGAGGGACTCGATGTCGATCTCGACGTCGTCGACGTCCGTCGACTCAACGTCGATCTCGACGGCGGCCAGTTCTTGCTCGCGGCGTTTGGACTTCCTCACGCGGTGCCTCCTGGGTTGTGTGCGTATCCGGTGGAGCCGTGCCCGTCGGCCCCTCGTACGCTCTCGGGGAGCGTCGCGACGGGGACGAAGGTCGCGCGGACGACCGGCATGATGACGAGTTGGGCGATCTTGTCGCCGACGGCGACGTGGTGCTCGGCCTCGAGGTCCGTGTTCAGCAGCGAGACCTTGATCTCGCCGCGGTAGCCGGCGTCGACGGTGCCCGGAGCGTTAACAACGGTGATGCCGTGCTTGGCGGCCAGTCCGCTGCGGGGCATGACGAACGCGGCGAAACCCTCGGGCAGCGCGATGGAGACACCCGTGCCGACGAGGGCGCGATGCCCGGGCCGCAACACGAGGTCGTGCGTCGAGAGCAGGTCGGCGCCGGCGTCGCCCGGGTGGGAGTACACGGGCATCGAGGTCGCCTCGGCGGCGATGAGGACGTCGAGGGTCTGGGGCACGTGTCGAGGCTAGTGCAGAAGTCTGGTCGAATGGACGTCATGAACCCCTACCGTGAGCGCCTGCTCCCGCCGCTCTCCGTCTTCATCGCCTGCGCGTTGCTCGTCCCTGCCACCCTGCTGGTCTTCCTGCCGATCAACTCGACCGTCGGCGTGGTGATGGCCGTCGTGTTCTACGCGGCCGCCATCGTCCTGCTCGTCCTGACCTCGCCCGTGCTGACGATCGACGACGAGGGCTTCACCGCGGGTCGTGCCCGTCTGTACGCCCACGAGATCGGCGAGGCCGAGGGGTTCACCGGCGCCGACGCGACACGAGAAAGAGGGCCCCGGCTCGACGCGCGAGCCTGGACCCTCTTCAGAGGCTGGGTGCGACCGGTCGTCAAGATCTCGTTGACGGACCTCGACGACCCGGCACCCTATTGGTTGGTGTCGACCCGTCGTCCTGACGAGGTCGTCCGGCGGTTGGAGGCGCTCAGGCGGCGCACTCCCGGCAGATAGCGCCCAGCTTGGTCTCGTGGTCGAGCTGCGAGCGGTGCTTCACCAGGAAGCACTCGACACAGGTGAACTCGTCGACCTGCGGGGGGAGGACGACAACGTCGAGGTCGAGGTCCGAGAGGTCCTGTCCGGCGAGCTCGAACGAGCCCGGGTTGTCGGCGTCGTCGTCGACGACGCCGGTCATCTTGTCGGGGACCCTCTCTTTGAGCCCCTCGATCGACTCCGAGCCGTCGTCGTCGTTCTTGCGAGGTGCGTCGTAGTCGGTGGCCATGCCCATCCAGTTCTTCGGTCGTTCGTGTGCCCGATTCGGCGGGTGCAGTTTGCATCACTCGTTGTCGAATAGCAAACCCGTTCCCACGGCCTTTCAGCCGCCTCGGAAGAACTGACGGCACGCCCGTCGTATTCCCGCGAGAACGGGTGCCGACGTGCGACTCTTGGCACCGGATCACGACGGTGAAAGGCGTGGAAAATGCAGGATCTCAGGGTCATCGGCGTCCAGAGCGGAGCTCTGCTCGTCTCCACCGACGCCGGTGGCGAGTACCGCCTTCCCGTCACCCACACCCTCCACTCCCAGCTCCGGGCGGCCAGCCCGGGTGACGCGCCGGTCGAGAGGAAGGCACCGCCGCGCGAGATCCAGGCTCTGGTCCGGGCGGGCAAGACACCGCAGCAGGTCGCCGACCTGACCGGTGCCGACCTCGACTACGTGCACCGGTTCGAAGGACCGGTCCTGGCCGAGCGTGCCTTCGTCCTCGAGAGCGCTCGGGCCGTCACGGTGTCCGTCGCCGACGACGCGGCCTCCGGCGTGCAGGCGACGACCTTCGGAGCCGTCATCGACGAGCGTCTCGACGGTGCCGAGACCTCGCAGCGCGAGTGGAGCGCCTACAAGGACGCCGAGCACGGCTGGGTGGTCCACCTGGCCTTCGTCACGCACGAGGTCGAGCGTGACGCGACGTGGCGCTTCGACCCGAAGAAGTCGGTCCTGGCCCCTCTCGGCGGCGACGCCCACCGGCTCTCCCAGCACGGCGAGGAGGCCGGTCCGCTCGTGCCGCGTCTGCGGGCCGTGTCCCGCGAGCCACGCCACGACGACGCCTCGGGTCGTTTCGATAGCGGCGCCTTCCTGGTGGACGAGGTCGACGAGGTCGAGCTCCCGGCCGAGGCCGCGACCGACCGGTTGCGTCCCGGGGTCCGGGGCACCGCCTCCTTCGCTGCCGCCAACCGAGCGCCGGACGACGCGAGCGGGCACGACCAGACCGCCGACCTGCTCGAGGCCCTCCGGCGTCGTCGCGGAGAACGCGAGGCCGCCCGGTTCTCGGACGACGACGGGCGCTCGGACCACCCGGTCACCGGGACGATCCGCGTGATCGACGTCCCCCTGGACGACTTCGACCTGCCCGAGGGGGCCACCAAGCCCACGCCCGTGCTGCCCGACCGGTCGACCCGAGGCGATGCCTCCGCGGACGACGCACCGGTCCAGCCCACGGGCATCCGGGGCAGCCGGGGACGGGCAGGCCGTCGCGAGATGCCCAGCGCGGCTCAGTCAACGAAGAAGGCCCGGGGGCGCACCTCCATGCCGAGCTGGGACGAGATCGTGTTCGGAGCACGCTCGGACGACGACCCCGCCTGACCCCTCTGCCCGGGTCGGCGACCCGTCACCGCCGGTAGGCGCCGAACGTCCGCAGGGGAACCAAGGTCTCGTCGTCGGACCACGACCCGTGGTGACCCATCATCGTGCCGGGCTGACCGCCGCGATCTCGCCCGTCGTAGTAGGCGACGCCCCGCCGGGCGGCGACGATCAGGTCGCCGATGCGCGGGAGCACCTCGGGGTGCACGTCACCGAACCAACCGCCCTCGACCGCCTCGGCCCGGGTCAGCACCCAGGCCCGATCCCCTTCGGCCGACCGCCAGGCGTCGAGCAACGCATTCCGTCGGGACTCGTCCGCATCGGGCTCGAGGTGCAGCTGCAGGCAGCGGGGCTCCCCCGCCACGTGCCTCACCCCGTCGACCAGGGCCGGCGTCCCCCCGAACACGATGCGTCGCCGTTCGGCGACGTCGACGATCCCGTGGTCGGCCGTCACGATCACCCCGACGTCGGGTGCGACCGTGGACTCGAGCCTCCGCACCTCGGCGTCGACGCCCTCGAGGGCGTCGATCCACTCGTCGGACTCCCATCCGGCACGGTGGGCGATCATGTCGAGTTCGGGGACGTAGAGGTACACCAAGGAGGCGCGGGTCGAGTCGACGAGCCTCGCCGCGGTCGCGAAGCGGTCGGCCACGCTCTCCGCCACGTCGTAGGTGGCGCCCCGGAGGATGGCCTCGGTCAGCCCCGACGATCGGTAGCGCTTGGGGCCCACGGCGTGGGACTCCACGTCGGGGGCCGTCTCGAACAGGGTGGGACGGCGTTGCCACTCGTCGGGTCGCATGCGGTCGTCCCACCCCGAGAGCTGCTTGACCACACGATCGTTTTCGGGGTCGAGGGCGGAGTAGCCGACGAGGCCGTGCTCGCCGGGGAGCGCCCCGGTCGTCAGCGTCGTGAGCGCCGCCGCGGTGGTCGTGGGCCACCCGGACCACAGGCTGCCCTTCACGCCCGACAACGTCCGGGCGTGGCCTCGGCGGGCTCCGAGGGCGACCTGGCCGAGGCCGTCCACCAGGACGACGACGGCGGCCCGCGCGGCGGGCAGTCGGAGCGCGTTCACCTCACCCCGGAGGGACGCGAGACACGAGGGCACCACGTCGGCCAGGCTCACGGCCCCCCGGGGGCGCGCCGGTACGATGGAGGACACCGGCCCCAGTCTGGCACAGCGACGATCGGGTGCCCCGTCCACCCCGATCCGTGAGAAGTGCATGACCACCACCGAGAACACGAGCAGCCCCGACCACGGCGAACGCATCGAGGACATCGACGTCTCGCTCGAGATGCAGGGGTCGTTCCTCGAGTACGCGTACTCAGTCATCTACTCGCGGGCGCTCCCCGACGCCCGGGACGGCCTCAAGCCGGTTCAACGCCGCATCCTCTACCAGATGTCCGAGATGGGCCTGCGGCCCGACCGCGGCCATGTGAAGAGCGCGCGCGTCGTCGGCGAGGTCATGGGCAAGCTCCACCCGCACGGCGACACCGCGATCTACGACGCCATGGTGCGTCAGGCGCAGCCCTTCACCATGCGCGTACCGCTCATCGACGGGCACGGCAACTTCGGCTCGCTGGATGACGGGCCCGCCGCACCGCGGTACACCGAGGCCCGTCTCGCCGAGGCGTCGCTGGCCATGACGCAGGGACTCGGCGAGGACGTCGTCGACTTCGTCCCCAACTACGACAACCAGCTGATGCAGCCCGAGGTGCTTCCCGCGGCCTTCCCGAACCTGTTGGTGAACGGTGCGAGCGGCATCGCGGTGGGCATGGCCACGAACATGGCGCCCCACAACCTCGTCGAGGTCGTCGGCGCCGCGAGACACCTCATCGACCACCCCGACGCGAGCCTCGACGACCTCATGGCGTTCGTGCCCGGGCCCGACCTGCCCACCGGCGGCACGATCGCCGGGCTCGCCGGGGTCCGCGACGCCTACGCGACGGGTCGGGGCAGTTTCAAGACCCGGGCGCGGGTCGGCGTCGAGAGCATCACCGCGCGGAAGAACGGACTCGTGGTCACCGAGCTGCCGTACCTGGTGGGGCCCGAGAAGGTGATCGAGAAGATCAAGGACGGGGTGCAGGCGAAGAAGCTGACCGGCATCACGGACGTCACCGACCTCACCGACCACAAGCACGGTCTCCGTCTCGTGATCGGGATCAAGACGGGTTTCAGCCCCGAAGCCGTCCTCGAACAGCTCTACCGGTACACGCCGCTCGAGGACGGCTTCAGCATCAACAACGTCGCCCTGGTCGACGGGCAGCCGCGCACGCTCGGGCTGAAAGAGATGCTCGAGGTCTACGTCGCCCACCGCCTGTCGGTCGTCACGCGTCGCAGCCGCTACCGGCTGGCCAAGAAAGAGGACCGCCTCCACCTCGTCGAGGGCCTGCTCGTCGCCATCGTCGACATCGACGAGGTCATCCAGGTGATCAGGACGAGCGACGACACGGCCGCCGCCCGCGCTCGGCTGCGGGAGGTGTTCGACCTCAGCGAGATCCAGGCCGAGTACATCCTCGACCTGCAGTTGCGCCGGCTGACCAGGTTCAGTCGCATCGAACTCGAGGCCGAACGTGACGAGCTGCTCGCGGCCATCGCCGACCTCAAGGACCTGCTGGCCGACCCGGCCCGCCTCCGCGCTCTCGTCTCGAGCGAGCTCGGCGAGATCGCGGAACAGTTCGGCACCCCGCGGCGGACCCTCCTCACCGAGGCCAAGCCGAGCGTCGCCACGACGGGTCGCGGCAGCAGGTCCGCCCCCGTCCTCGAGATCGCCGACACCCCGACCCGGGTGTTCCTCTCGACGACGGGCCGCGTCCTGCGCGTGGACCACCTCGACCCCGACTCCGCGGCCCCCACTCCCCCGGCCCGGCGTACGAAGCACGATGCCGTCCTGTCGTCGATCGACACGACCACGCGGACCGAGATCGGAGCCGTGACGAACCTCGGGCGTCTCGTCCGGCTCACCCCCGTCGACCTCCCGTCGGTGCCACCCACGTCGGTCCAGCTCGGTGCGGGCGTGCCCATCAGGGACTACATCGGCCTGGTCGACAAGAAAGAACGTGTGCTCGGGCTCGTCTCGCTCACCGCCGATCGGAGCATCGCGCTGGGTACGGCCCGGGGTGTCGTCAAACGAGTCGCGACCGGCCAGTACCCCGCCCGACCCGACTTCCCGGTCATCAGCCTGAAGAAGGGCGATCAGGTCGTCGGCGTCGCCCAGGGGGTCGACGAGGACGAACTCGTGTTCGTCACCTCCGCCACGCAGTTGCTCCGGTTCACGGCCTCTGCGGTCCGACCGCAAGGGCCCGCCGGCGGCGGGGTGGCCGGCATCAACCTCCCGGACGACGCGAGCGTGATCTTCTTCGGCGCCGTGCCCGCGGGTCACGAGGCCGTCGTCGCGACGGTGTCGTCGAGCAGCTCGACGATCGCCGGCACCGACCCCGGACGTGCGAAGCTCAGCGCCTTCGACGAGTACCCGGGCAAGGGGCGCGCCACGGGCGGCGTCCGGTCCCACTCGCTGCTCAAGGGCGAAGACGCCCTGTCGCTGGCCTGGGTCGGACCGGCCCCCGCGCAGGCGGTCGGCCCGGACGGCTCCGTCCGGAGCCTGCCGACCGAGCTCTCACGCCGAGACGGGTCAGGCACGCCCCTCGACGCACCCGTCGGGTCCGTCGGGGCCTCGGTGGCCCACATCACCGACTCGGCCACAGGCCTCGAGGCCGGTGCCGAACCCGGGGAGTGACCCTTCGGACGACTCACCGAGACGGCGCCGCTCCTCGGAGTCGAGAGGCGGCGCCGTCCTCGTCGGCCACGAGTCGGTCGGGACTCAGACGTCGATGCGGTCGCGGCTGAGACCGGCTCCGTCGATGATGAACTCCTTGCGAGGGGCGACGTCATTGCCCATCAACAATTCGAAGACCCGCGCGGCGTTCTCGGCGTCGTCGACCCTGACGCGCCGCAGCATGCGGTTCTGACGTTCCATCGTCGTGGTCCGGAGTTGTTCGGCATCCATCTCGCCGAGACCCTTGTACCGCTGGATGGGGTCCTGGAACTTCTTGTTGGTGCGCTTGAGCCCCGCGAGGACGCCGTGCAGCTCCTTCTCTGAGTACGTGTAGATCGTCTCGTTGGGCTTGCTGCCGGGGTGCATCACGACCACCCGGTGCAGCGGGGGAACAGCCGCGAAGACGCGACCGGCCTCGATCATCGGTCGCATGTACCGGAAGAACAGCGTGAGCAGCAGCGTCCGGATGTGGGCACCGTCCACGTCGGCGTCGCTCATGATGATCACCTTGCCGTAGCGGGCCGCCTCGAGATCGAAGGACCGCCCCGACCCGGCCCCCAGGACCTGGATGATGGAGGCGCACTCGAGGTTGGACAGCATGTCGCTGACCGAGGCCTTCTGGACGTTCAGGATCTTGCCGCGGATCGGCAGGAGCGCCTGGAACTCGCTGTTGCGGGCGACCTTGGCCGTGCCCAACGCGGAGTCGCCTTCGACGATGAACAGCTCGCTGTTCGCCACGTCGTTCGACCGGCAGTCGACGAGCTTGGCCGGCAGGGTCGAGTTCTCCAAGGCGTTCTTGCGACGCTGGGTCTCTTTGTGCGCCCGGGCGGCGATTCGGGTCTTCATCTCGGCGACGACCTTGTCGAGCACGAGGGCGGTCTGGGCCTTGTCCTCTCGCCGGGTCGACGTGAAAAGCGAGCCCAGCTCGGTGGCCACGACGTTCGCCACGATCGCCCGCACGGCCGGCGTGCCCAGGATCTCTTTGGTCTGGCCCTCGAACTGCGGCTCGGGGAGGCGCACGGTGAGCACGGCCGTCAGGCCGGCCAGGACGTCGTCCTTCTCGATCTTGTCGTTGCCCACCTTGAGGCGACGGGCGTTGGCCTCGACCTGCTGCCGGACGAACTTCAGCAGCCCGGTCTCGAAGCCGGTCTGGTGCGATCCGCCCTTCGGCGTGGCGATGATGTTCACGTAGCTGCGGAAGACGGTCTCGTATCCCCCGCCCCAGCGCAGTGCGATGTCGACGTCGCACTGGCGCTCGAGTTCGGTCGCGATCATGGCACCGCCGTCCGTGAGCACGGGAACCGTCTCGGTGTAGGTGCCCGACCCGGTCAGGCGCCACGTGTCGGTCACCGCCGTGTCTGGCGCGAGGAACTCGACGTACTCGCTGATGCCCCCGTCGAAGCGGAAGGTGCTCTCGAGGGGGAAGCCGCCGTCGGTGAGCGAGCCCGCACGCTCGTCGCGCAGCGTGAGCGTGAGCCCCGGGATGAGGAAGGCCGTCTGTCGCGCCCTGGCCGAGAGCTCGTCGGTCTGGAACGAAGCCCCCCGGGTGAAGATCTGCCGATCGGCCCAGTAGCGCACCCGGGTGCCGGTGACACCGCGCTTGGTCTTGCCGACCTCGCGGAGCACGCTGCCCGAGACGAACGGGGTGAACGGTGAATCGGGGGTGGGCTCGCCCTCGTCGTCGAACGTGCCGGGTTCGCCACGTCGGAACGACATGGCGTACGTCTTGCCACCCCGGTCGACCTCGACGTCGAGCCTCTCGGACAGCGCGTTGACGACGGAGGCCCCGACGCCGTGGAGGCCACCGGACGACGTGTACGAGCCGCCGCCGAACTTGCCGCCGGCATGGAGTTTCGTGAACACGACCTCGACGCCACTGAGCCCGGTCTTGGGTTCGATGTCGACGGGCACGCCGCGGCCGCTGTCGCGGACCTCGACGCTGTCGTCCGAGTGCAGCACGACGTCGATCGTGTCGCCGTGCCCCCCGAGCGCCTCGTCGACCGAGTTGTCGATGATCTCCCAGAGGCAGTGCATGAGGCCGCGAGAGTCAGTCGACCCGATGTACATGCCTGGACGTTTGCGCACGGCCTCGAGGCCTTCGAGCACCGAGAGGTGCCGGGCCGAGTAGTCGGAGGCTGGTGCGGACGAGGTGGGGGGCATGGTTCTCCTGAAGGGCCCGCCGCCATCTCTCGACGACGGGAATGCGGGGAGGCGGTGGCCGCGTTACAGCCTATCGAGGGCCGCCGACACGGCGGTCCCGACACTCGACGGACCGGTCTCCGCTACGCGATGAGCGAAATCCGGGGCCGATGTCACGCGATACGGACGTCGGCGTGTTTTGATGAGTGTCTCACCCACCGCACCACCGTCAGGAGGAGCATCACATGACTCAGATGGCCACCGACCAGACCGCCGTCGACGAGCTCGGCTCCCGCTACCAGTTGAGCGCTGCGGACCGCTGCGACAGCTGCGGAGCCCAGGCCTACATCCGCGCGACCATGGCCACCGGCGAACTTCTCTTCTGCGCCCACCACGGCGCGAAGTTCAAAGAGAAACTGCAGCCCACCGCCATCGAATGGCTCGACGAGAGCTCGAAGCTCCTCGCGCACTGAGACACGGCGCCGCCCCGGACCACAGCCCGGGTCGGCAGCACGACGAAGGCCCCGCATCCGATCGATGCGGGGCCTTCGTCGTGTCGCGGTGCGGACGTCGTCACATGGCCTTGAACGAGCGTTCGAGGTTGTCGGCGATCACCTTCTGCGACGCGGCGGCGTACTCGTCGAGCTTGGCGTGCCCGGCGCCCGCCGAGTACGAGATCATGCGGCGGCTCAACGCGACTCGCAGGACCCGATCGGTCAGGGCGGGGTTGAGAGGCAGGACCGGTCCCTTGAGCTGGGTGCCGAACGACACGCCCCGGCGCACCCCCTCGCGGCCGTCGCCGTTCCCACCGCCGTGGACCACGGAACCGAACGGCTCGGCGTCCGTCCCGAGTTCGAGGTGGGCGGCATGGTCCTCGAATCCGAAGAGGGTGATCTCGTCGCCCTGGTAGTCGGTCGTCACCTGCAGATAGTTCGTCCGACGAGGAGCCCCGCGGCGGACCACCGCGTCGAAGAAACCGACTCCCTCGACTGACTCGCCGTCGACGCCCTCGACTCCGCGGCTCAGGAGCTCGAGACCGCCTCCCACTGCCACCACCGGGACACCGGAGGCGGCGAACGACTCGAGTGCCGGCGCGAGGCGACGAGCGTCGGCGGCGACGGCTCGGACCCCGGACAAGGGACCGTGCCCCACCACGACCACGTCGGCCACGGTCGGAACGTCGTCACCCACCCGGTACTCGAGGACGGTGCTGTCGACCCCGGCTCGGCGCGCGCGCACCGCGAGAGTCGTCACGTTGCCCCGATCACCGCTCACACCGAGCTCTTCCGGGTAGAGGTGGACGATTCGGAGGACGTCGTCGCTCACGCGGTCTTCTCCAGGTCGGGGTGGCCGAGGATGCGGCGGGCCAGCATCATCTGCTCGTAGTTCGTCACGAAGTGCTTCGTGTTGTCGCTCGGGGACGGGAGTGCCCGCATCAGGCGGATGGCCTTCGAGATGTCCTCTTCGATCACGTGGACGGGGATGCCCTCGTGCTCGAGTCGCAAGGCCAACTGCCAGGCCTTCGCCCCCGCGAGGACGTCGACGTGGTCGAGGTGCGAGAAGTCGATGTCGTAGATCCACGAGATGTCGGGCGTGCCCTCGTCGATCGCCAACATGACCTGCTCCACGCCCTGCGGGAGCGCGTCGAGGTTCATCTGGAGGCTCGCCGCGTTCTTGAACATGATGAACTCGGCCTCGTCGGCGCCGAGGGACATGCGCTCACCGCGACCGTAGGCCGGTTTCATGCTCTCGAAAGCCCGCTGGACGGCGGTCGGGTCGACCGGGTGCCCCAGGACGATCGAAGCCGTCTGGAGGGCCGCGGCGGCGTCCACGGCGTAGTGCAGACCACGCGCCGGCAGCCGGACGTCGATCGGGGTGCCGGAGACGGTGATGGTGGCGCCCGTGCCCGTGATCGCCGTCACCTCGGTCTCGGCGGTCAACGAGGTGTCGGCCTCACGGCTGAAGTCGTTGGCGTTCTGGAGGCCGTTGGGTGACGCGGAGACGACCTCGGGTGAGGCACCGAAGCGGGTCACCGTCTGGCGACCGACGGCCTGGTACGGGCCCAGGTGCTGGTCGTCGCGGTTCGTCACGACCGCGGCGGTGGCCGCGGCAGCCGTGTCAGTCATCATCGTGCCGACCCGCTCGGTCTCGAAGAACCGGTACAGCTGGTCGACCTGCACGTTGAGCATGAGCACCGTCGAGGGGTGCAGGGACTTCGTCAACTCGACGGCGAACGCCTCGTCGACCTCGATCACGCCGATGTCGTCGCGGACGCGACCGAACGGCGTCACCTCGCGGAGGAAGGCCGACGCGATGCCCTGAGGCAGGTTGGCACCCGTCGGGTTCGTGAACACCTTGAGCCCGTGGGCCCGGAGCGTCTCGGTCAGCATCATCGTCGTCGTCGACTTGCCGTTCGATCCGAGCACGAACACGACGCCGCGCTCGAACTGCGACGAGACGTGCGTGAGGAAATCGGGCGCGAGCTTCAGGACGGTCTGCCCCGGGTAGGCGGACCCGCCGCCCCGCAACCGGGCGACCGCCCGGACGAGTCGGCCGGCCAGCACGGGGACCAGGTAACGCACGGGCCTACTCGAGGTAGTCGCGGAGCGACTGCGAACGCGACGGGTGGCGGAGCTTCGCCATCGTCTTGGACTCGATCTGGCGGATGCGCTCGCGCGTCACGCCGAACGTGTCACCGATCTGGTCGAGGGTCTTCGGCATGCCGTCGCCCAGGCCGAAGCGCATGCGGATGACGCCGGCTTCACGCTCGGACAGGCTGTCGAGCAGCGACTCGAGCTGCTTCTGCAGCATCGTGAATCCGACGGCGTCGGCGGGCACCACGGCCTCGGTGTCCTCGATGAGGTCACCGAACTCGCTGTCTCCGTCTTCACCCAGAGGCGTGTGGAGCGAGATGGGCTCGCGACCGTACTTCTGAACCTCGACGACCTTCTCGGGCGTCATGTCCAGTTCACGGGAGAGCTCTTCGGGCGTGGGTTCGCGTCCCAGGTCTTGCAGCATCTGGCGCTGGACGCGGGCGAGCTTGTTGATGACCTCGACCATGTGCACCGGGATGCGGATCGTGCGGGCCTGGTCGGCCATGGCACGCGTGATGGCCTGACGGATCCACCAAGTGGCGTACGTGGAGAACTTGAAGCCCTTGGTGTAGTCGAACTTCTCGACGGCACGGATCAGACCCAGGTTGCCCTCTTGGATCAGGTCGAGGAACTGCATGCCACGGCCGGTGTAGCGCTTGGCGAGGCTGACCACGAGTCGGAGGTTGGCACCGAGCAGGTGGCTCTTGGCCCGTTGACCGTCGCGGGACACCCAGCGCAGCTCGCGCTCGAGCTCGCGGCTCAGGCCGGTGCTGTTGGCGAGCTTGTCGTCCGCGAACAGGCCCGCCTCGATGCGCATGGCGAGCTCGACCTCTTCGGCCGCGTTCAGCAGGGCGACCTTGCCGATCTGCTTCAGGTAGTCCTTGACGGGGTCGGCCGTCGCGCCGGTGATGGTCGTCGAGTAGACGGGCATCTCGTCGTCGTCGTCCTGCGAGATGACGAGCGCACCGGTCGGGAGGATCTCGGGGGCGGGCTTCGCGCCTTCGCCGTCGGCGTCGACCGGGTCGACGGCGGCCTCGGCGTCGACCTCGTCGTCGGCGGATTCGGCCGCGGCGGCCTTCTTGGCGGCTGCGGTCTTGGCCGGAGCCTTGGTCGCCGCCTTCTTGGCGGGAGCCCGCTTGGCCGGAGCCTTCTTGGCGGCGGGAGCCGTGGTCTCGGCCTCGACGGCCGTGTCGTCGGTCACGGCCTCGTCGGGGGCCGCGGTCGCTTTGCTGCGTGTAGCCATGCGAACACCTTTCAGTTCTCGGTACGTTCCGGACCGGACGCGATCGTCGCGTTCACGTGCGCCGGTGGGGACGTCGACCGGCACTGGGCGTCGGCCGAATTCGGGCAGTACTAGGACCCATGTCAAGTCCCCGATCGAAAGCGCGCCGACTGTGCCGACTCGTGAACTCGATCGATGGACATGAACGGGTCCGTATCCCATTATTGCACGTCCGACCGGTGTCGGACGACACAGGGGACGTCAGGCTTCCGGCCCCCGTCGGGGCCGGCGGCGCGCGGCCTGCCATCTCCTGTTCAGGGCAACCCAGAGGGGCGCCACCTCTATTCCTTCCTCGAGGCGCAGGCCCCGACGGGTGCGTCGGCGCTCGACGAGCAGGGCCACCACGCCGCCGCCGACCACCACGTACTGCACGAGCAGCGCGATGCGGAACGACTCGAAGGCGAAGAGGTCGCTCGGCTGTCCCGAGGCGATGCGGGCCGCGTCGAGTCGGTCGAGGACGACGCCGATGAGGAACATCATGACGAAGCTCGCCAGGAAGCCACCGACGTTGACCACGCCGTTGGCCACTCCGAGGCTACGGAGCGGGTTGAACGTCCGCGCGAAGTCGAATCCGATCAGTGAGCCCGGCCCGCCCACCCCGAGCACGACGACCAGCACGTACGCGAGCCAGTGAGGTGGCGTCCCGGGCCACGCCAGCAACGCCGTCCAGACGACGGCGAGCACCGTGACGATCCCGAGGACGAGGTTGGAACGTCGCATCGGGTACCGGGCGACCAGCACCCCGAGGACCGGCCCCGCGACGACGCCCGACAGCACGAGCAGCGAGAGCATGCCGGAGGCCTCCCCGGTCGAGAAGCCGAGACCGCCCACCAGCAGCGGAACGCCCCACAAGAGGCTGAAGACCGTGCCCGAGGACTGCGTCACGAAGTGCGACCAGAACCCCAGCCGGGTCCCCGGGCGGCGGACGCTCTGTCCCAGGTGTCGGCCCGCGTCGGTCCAGCTGACGACCGCCTCGGAGCGGACGCGTCCGGTCGGCGACTCCTTCACGACCAGGAGCACGACCACGGCGGCGACGACCGAGAGGGATGCCGCGCTGAGGAAGGCCGGGCCCCACCCCGCCCCGTGCAGGACGATCGACAGGGGCACGGCCGACAGGACCTGGCCGAGCTGTCCGACGTTGCCGGTCCACTGGGACACCTGCGGCAGGATCGGGCCACGGAACCACGAGGGCAACAGGCGGATCACCGAGATGAAGGTCATCGCGTCGCCGGCGCCGACGAGCACGCGCCCCACGACGGCCACGCCGATGGTCGGCGGCGAGAGCGCCACGACGAGCTGGCCCGCGGCCAGCAGGACGGCACCGGCGACGATGAGCCTCTTGGGTCCCACCCGGTCGAGCAGGACGCCGACCGGGATCTGCAGCCCCGCGTAGACGACGAGCTGCACGACGGCCAGGGTCGACAGGGTCGAGGCCGAGACGCCGAAGAGGTGCTGCGCCTCGACGCCCGAGACGCCGAGCGACGACCGCTGCAGGACGGCGACGACGTAGGCGAAGACGGCGGCTCCCCAGACGAGCCAGGCACGTGCGGAGTTCACCCCGCGACCCTAGCCGACCGCGGGCTGGCCGCCGGCCCGCGCCTCCTGCGCCACCCGGTCGGAACGGACCCGGGAGGCGCGGTGCCGGTCAGGAGCGGTCGTCGCCCTCGCCGTCCACCCGCCGGGTGGCGAGGAACTTCTCCAGTTCGGCGGCCAGGGCGTCGGCCGAGGGAACCTGGCCGTCCTGGTCGGTCAGCGGAGAGGGCAGCGGGTTGCCCTGCATGTAGGTGTCGTGACGTTCCTCGAGCGTGGCGACCAACCGGGACAGCTCGTGGTTGCCGGCGACCTGCTCGTCGACCTTGACCATGAAGTCGCGACCCTCTTCGCGGAGGCGATCGGTCGGGAAGATCAGCCCCGTGGCGGCGCTGATGCTCGACAGCGCCGCCACGGCCGCGTCGGGGAACTCGGTGTCGGCCAGGTAGTGCGGCACGAGCAGGACGAAGCCCGCCGTGGGGTGACCCGTCTCGCCGAGGCGGTGCTCGACGAGGTGCAACGCGTTGGCGGGCGCCTGGGTGACGGGTTTCCACACGGACATCGCCTCGACCAGGTCGGAGCGGTTGCCGCTGACCGTGACCCCGATCGGACGGGTGTGGGGCACGGGCATCGGGATGGAGTGCACCCAGGTCGTGGTCGAGACGCGGTAGCGCTCGACGAGTTGCACGACGGCCGCGGTGAAGCGCTGCCACTGGAAGTCGGGTTCGAACCCGGCCAGGAGGAGGAACCGTTGACCGAGGTCGTCGTGGACGAGGTACAGCGAGAGGGTCGAGGGCTCGATCTCGGAGATGTGGTCCTGGTCGAAGGTGAAGGTCGGGCGACGGGCCCGGTAGTCGAGGAGCTCGTCGGCGTCGAAGGTCGCCACGAGGGTGTGGTCGAGGGTGTCGAGGACGTACTCCGCCAGCTGGCTCACCGCCGAGCCCGCGTCGGCGAACCCGGTCAGGCCGGCGACGAGCGGCAGGCCTTCGGGTACGTCGTCGGCGTCGGGGGTGATGTCGTAGAGAGCTGCGGGGTCGTGCATGGTCTCCATGCTAGGCACCGGGCGTCGACGGGAGGGGCGCACGACCACGTGCCGAGAGCGAACACCACGGTCGATACGATGGGCCGATGACCGTCGCCACGCTCTCCGTCCTGCCGTCCGATCCGATCGCCGCCGAGGCCGACGTCCTCGTCGTCGGCGTCGTGAAGGGGGCCGACGGCCCCGAGCCGACCCTCGAGGTCCCGGGGCTCGCGGAGTCGTTCGCCGCCCTGGGGGTGACCGGCGCCCGGGACGAACTCGTCAAGGTCCCCGCGACCGGCGTCACCGCCTCGATCGTTGCCCTGGTCGGCCTGGGCGACTCCGTCACGGCCGAGAGCCTCCGCTACGCCGCGGGCTCGGCCGTCCGTCAGCTCACCGCCGTCGACCGGGTCGTCCTGGCTCTGCCCGTGGGCGACGCCGCCGACGCGCTGGCCGCCCTCGAGGGCGCCGCGATCGCCTCGTACGAGTTCGACGCGTTCCGCCACGCCTCGGCGTCCGACACCCGTCGACACGCCCGCGACATCGTCCTGGCGACGTCGGCCGACGTGCAGGACTCCGTCCTCGAGCGTGCGACCGTGGTGGCCGAGGCCGTACACACCGTCCGCGACCTGGCCACGACTCCCCCTCAGCAGATGTACCCCCAGGCACTCGCCGACTTCGCCGTGGCGCATGCCGCGGACGACGCCCTCTCCGTCACCGTCCTCGACGAGGACGGTCTCCGCGACGGCGGGTACGGAGGCATCCTCGGCGTCGGCCAGGGGTCGAGCCGCGGACCCCGGCTGGTCAAGGTCGAGTACTCCCCCGCCGGAGCCGCGAAGCACCTGGCCCTGGTCGGCAAGGGCATCACGTACGACACGGGCGGGCTGTCCCTCAAGCCCGCCGCCAGCATGCTCGGCATGAAGGACGACATGACGGGGGCCGCGACGGTCCTCGCCGTGACGGTGGCCGTGGCGAAGCTCCGGCTGCCCGTGCGACTCACCGCGTGGCTCTGCATCGCCGAGAACATGCCGAGCGGCACGGCGATCCGACCCGACGACGTCCTCACCATCAAGGGCGGCACCACCGTCGAGGTGACGAACACCGACGCCGAGGGCCGACTGGTCATGGCGGACGGCCTGGTCGCGGCGAGCGACGAGCAACCCGACGCCATCGTCGACGTGGCCACCCTCACGGGCGCCCAGGTCGTCGCCCTGGGCATGCGCTACGTCGGCGTCATGGGCAACGACGACCTCGCGTCCGAGATCGTGTCGCTCGCCGACACGACGGGCGAGACGTTCTGGCGCATGCCGCTGGCCGCCGAGCTGCGCGCGCGCCTGAACTCCGACGTGGCCGACCTCGTGAACGCGACCCCGGGCAACACGGCGGCCGGCATGCTGCTGGCCGGCGTGTTCCTGAACGAGTTCGTCGGATCGCGCGAGGGCACGTCCACGCCGATCCCCTGGGCGCACCTCGACATCGCGGGGCCGTCAAACAACAAGGGCGGCGGTTACGGCTACACGGCCAAGGGCTCGACGGGCGTGACCGTCCGGACCCTGATCGAGCTGGCCGACAAGTTTTCCGCTGCGTAGTAAGGTCGTGGGAGCGGGAGAAACCCGCTGAGATCGGTCCCCCGAGGGCATCCGCCGACGTGCGTCACGACGACGCCGCCGAACGGTGCGATCGGTACGGGGACGGGCGTCGTCGCCACCGCGACGGCCCCGCCTCGGCGTCGGGGCACCGCGGACGCACGAGGGAGTTGCTGGGTGTCGGAACAGAATTTTGACCTGGTGGTGCTCGGTGGCGGGAGCGGCGGATACGCCGCAGCGCTGCGAGCGAGCGAGTTGGGCCTGAGCGTCGCACTCGTCGAGAAGGACAAGGTCGGGGGCACCTGCCTCCACCGAGGCTGCATCCCCACCAAGGCGTTGCTCCACTCGGCCGAGGTGGCCGACGTGTCTCGCGAGTCCGCCAAGTACGGCGTCAACACCGACTTCCACGGCATCGACATCGCAGCCGTCACCTCGTACCGCGAGGGCATCGTCGCCAGCAAGTACAAGGGTCTCCAAGGGCTCGTCAAGGCTCGTGGCATCACGACCGTCGAGGGCGAGGGCAAGCTGACCTCGCCGTCGACCGTCCAGGTCGGCGAGACCACGCTCAAGGCCAAGAACGTCGTGCTCGCCACCGGCTCGTACTCGCGCAGCCTCCCCGGTCTCGAGATCGGCGGCAAGGTCATCACGAGCGAGCACGCCCTCGCGCTCGACCACGTGCCGAACAAGGTCGTCATCCTCGGCGGCGGTGTCATCGGCGTCGAGTTCGCCAGCGTCTGGAAGAGCTTCGGCGTCGACGTGACCATCGTCGAGGCTCTGCCCCACCTCGTCCCCAACGAGGAGGAGTCGATCTCGAAGCAGTTCGAGCGCGCCTTCCGCAAGCGCGGCATCGCCTTCTCACTGGGCGTTCGGTTCCAGGGCGTCGAGCAGAACGACGACGGCGTCGTCGTCACCCTCGAGGACGGCAAGACGTTCGAGGCGGACCTCATGCTCGTCGCCGTCGGCCGTGGCCCCTCGACCGCGGGTCTCGGCTACGAAGAGGTCGGCATCACGATGGACCGCGGTTTCGTCCTGACGAACGAACGCCTCGCGACCAACGTCCCCGGCGTCTACGCCCTCGGCGACATCGTGCCCGGCCTGCAGCTCGCCCACCGCAGCTTCCAGCACGGCATCTTCGTCGCCGAAGAGATCGCGGGCCTCAAGCCGCAGGTGATCTCCGACGTGAACATCCCCAAGGTGACCTACTCCGACCCCGAGGTCGCATCGGTCGGCCTGACCGAGGTCAAGGCCGCCGACCAGTACGGCGCCGACAAGGTCACCAGCTACGACTACAACCTCGCGGGCAACGGCAAGAGCCACATCATCGGCACGAGCGGCTCGGTCAAGGTCGTCCGCGTGGTCGACGGCCCCGTCGTCGGCGTGCACATGATCGGCGCCCGCGTCGGAGAACTGATCGGTGAGGCACAGCTCGCCGTCAACTGGGAGGCCTACCCGGAAGACGTCGCCCCCCTGATCCACGCGCACCCCACCCAGAACGAAGCCCTCGGAGAAGCCATGCTGGCCCTCGCGGGCAAGCCGCTCCACGCGATGTAGATCCCGCGCACCATCGCTCCTGCGAAGCAGGGGCCCGCATCACCACCACAGCAATCACAGACACACAAATGTCGTCAAAGGAGCCCCACAGATGAGCGAATCCGTCAACCTCCCGGCACTCGGTGAGAGTGTCACCGAGGGTACGGTCACCCGCTGGTTGAAGAACGTCGGTGACCGCGTCGAGGTCGACGAGCCGCTGCTCGAGGTCTCGACCGACAAGGTCGACACCGAGATCCCTTCGCCCGTCGCCGGTGTGATCGAAGAGATCCTCGTCGCCGAGGACGAAACCGTCGAGGTCGGCACCGCCCTGGTCCGCATCGGAGACGGCAGTGCCGCCGAGGCACCCGCGGACGAGCCCGAAGCCGCCGCAGAGCCCGAGCAGGCTCCCGCGGCACCCGCCGAAGCAGAGGCCGAAGAGGCCGAGGTCGCCTCGTCCGCCGCACCCGCCCCGGGCGAGGACTCCGCGGCCAGCGCGCCCGAGCCCGCTCCCGCCGTCGATCCGGCTCCTGCGGCACAGCAGGAAGCTGTCAGCCAGCAGCCTGCCGCCTCGCAGCCCGAGGCCACCCAGCCCAGCAGCGAGCAGCCGGCCCCGTCGGCACCGACCCCGTCACCCGCCACGGGTTCATCCGAGACGTCGGCACCCGCCACCCCGGCCCCGAGCAGCGGTGCGCCCGTCGGCTACGTCACCCCGCTCGTCCGCAAGCTGGCGAACGAGAAGGGCGTCGACATCTCGACCCTGACGGGCAGCGGTGTCGGGGGTCGCATCCGCAAGGAGGACGTCCTCGCCGCCGCCGAGGCTGCCGAGACCGCCGCGTCCTCGACCACGTCGGCACCGGCCTCCACCGGTCCCGCACCGATCGAGGTCTCGCCGCTGCGCGGCACGACCGTCCCGATGTCGCGCCTCCGCAAGGTCGTCGCCGAGCGCGCGGTCCAGTCGATGCAGGCCATGGCTCAGCTGACCAGCGTGGTCGAGGTCGACGTCACGAAGGTCGCGGCGTTCCGAGACGCGAACAAGGGTGCTTTCCTCGAGAAGACCGGCAACAAGCTGTCCTTCCTGCCCTTCTTCACCCTGGCGGCCGCCGAGGCACTCAAGGCGCACCCTAAGCTGAACGCCACCGTCGACGGCGACTCGATCGTCTACCCCGACCACGAGCACGTGGCCATGGCGGTCGACACCGAGCGCGGCCTGCTGACGCCCGTCATCAAGAACGCCTCCGACCTCGACCTCGCGGGCATCGCCGGTCAGATCGCCGACCTTGCACAGCGCACGCGGGACAACAAGCTGAAGCCCGACGAGCTGGCCGGTGGCACGTTCACCGTCACGAACACGGGTTCGCGAGGTGCCCTGTTCGACACCCCGGTGGTCTTCCTGCCGCAGGTGGCCATCCTCGGCACCGGCATCGTCGTCAAGCGCCCGGTGGTCATCAAGGCCGACGGATCGGAGTCCATCGCGATCCGGTCCATGGTCTACCTGGCCCTGTCGTACGACCACCGCATCGTGGACGGTGCCGACGCTGCGCGCTTCCTGGTCGCCGTCAAGGAGCGTCTCGAGGGCGGGGACTTCTCGTCCAAGCTCGGCATCTGACGCCCGTCGGGTGAGGCCGGACCTCACCGATCGACGAACACGTCTCGAAGCCGCCAACCGGCCTCGGTCCTCATCACGAGGACCGAGGCCGGTTCGCCGTGGGGGCCCGTCGCCTCGAGCACGACCGTCCCGCCTGCTCGTGACGCCCCGCCGGTCAACTCGAGTGCGACCGTCGCCCCGCCGGCCAGCGAGGGGTCGTCGAGCACGGCCGCGTCGCGGAGCGCGATCGGTGAGCCCGGTTGGTCGACGGCGTCGAGACAGCTGGGTGTCACGTCGCGCAGGCACTCCAGACGCGCCGCCAGGAGCACCTCGGCGGCTGCGCCGGCATCGTCACCGACCACGAGCGCCTCCACCTCGTCGAGAGATCCGGTTCCACCCGACCGAGAAGGTGCTGTCGTGACGGTCCCCGGGGAGTCGCCTGCAGGATCTCCCGGCGTGGAGGACTCAGCACCGGCCGAGACCGTACTCACCCTGTCGTCGGAGCCGTCGTGGCGTGCCGACGAAGCCGTCCCGAGGACGACCGCTGCACCGGCGACGACGACGGCGCCCGCCGCGAGCAGTCGGTAGCGCCGTCGAACGGCCCCGAGGGCGGTGAACACCTGTCGCGGTCGCAGGTCCCGCACACCGGCGATCACCCGGTCGAGCGCCTCCGATTCGGGCAGGAGCGCGAGCCAGCCCCGCATGACCGGCTCGTCCTCGAGGGCCGACACGTGGGGGTCTCCCCCGAGACCGTCGTCGACGCCCTCGACCACGTCGTCGACGCTCGAGAGCGGAACGGCCTCGCCGAGGTCGAAGACCGACTCGACGAGGGACTCGAAGCTCGTCGCGTCCAGGGTCGGCGTCGAGTCCCGCGACGCCGGTCGAGCCGCGCGCTCGACGACGGCCCGGGCGAACTGCGCCGCCACGGGCAACGAGGCGCGCTCGGCGTCCGGCCCGGCGGCCGCTTGCCGAACGCCGACCAGCACAGGGGCCCCGCGGGCGTCGATCTCGACGTCGTCGACGTCGAGAGCACCGATGGCCGTCCCCCGACGGGCCAGGTGCTGGACCGCATCCAGCACGGGCACGACGAGGGTGATGGCCTCCCCCGGCTCGGGACGCCCCCTGGCGGCGAGCCACGAGGCGAGCGGGTCGCCGCCGAGGTCCTCGAAGACGAGCACGAGCTCGCCCGACGCACTCGTCAGCACGTCGACCAGGGGCGCGACGTGCGGGTGGTCCGCGCGCGCGAAGGCGACCGCCTCGGCGACGGGAGAGCGTCCTGCCGAGCCCGACCCGCGCCTCCTGAGCACGACGCGCGACCCGCCGGGTGCTTCGGCGAGGATGCGCTCCACCCCGCCGTCGAGGCGCCGGGAGAGCACGCGGTAAGGGCCGATCGACTCGCTCGTCATGAGGCGATGGTGTCGTCCCGAGGCCGACGCCGTCGTCCCGCCGGAGACCTCTGTCGACCGTCGTCGGATCCGAGGCCCTGGGGAGGACTCGTCGGGACCGCTTACCCCGTATCCTGGTCCACATGGCTCGTCGCACGTCCCCCGAGAACACGTCCCCGAAACCGCCGAAGGAACCCGGCCGTCTCAAGCAGATGTGGCAGGTCTTCCAGATGACCCGCCGCGTCGACAAGACGGCGCTGCCGATGATGCTGCTGGCGTTCTTCGTGCCCGTGCTGCTCGGTGTGGTCGCGGCGTTGCTGCTCACGGGCGGCAACGTGCTCGCCCTCGTGCTGTACATCGTCGTCGGCGTCATGCTCGGGTTCCTGCTGCTGCTGATCGTGCTGGGCCGGAAGGCCGAGCGCGCGGCGTACTCGCAGATCGAGGGGCAGCCCGGTGCCGTGGGTGCCGTCATGAAGAGCGGCCTGCGTCGTGCGTGGCGCGCGGCCGAGATGCCCGTGGCCGTCCAAGGCCGCAGCCAGGCCGCGGTGTACCGCGCGGTCGGCAAGCCGGGTGTCGTGCTCGTCGCCGAGGGCGGCGCCGGTCAGACGCGCCGACTCGTCGACGAAGAGCGTCGCAAGGTCACCCGCATCCTGCCGAACGTGCCGGTCCACGTCCTCAACGTCGGCCCCGACGCCGACTCCGTGCCCCTGCACAAGCTCGCAGGACGCATGAACAAGCTGAAGTCCTCGATCAACCGCAACGAGGTGCTCGCCGTCAGCAACCGCCTCCAGTCCCTCGGTCAGAACGGCCTGCCCATCCCCAAGGGCGTCGACCCCTTCAAGGTGCGGTCGGGTCGTCCGCGCTGACACCGGCGACTTCCGCCTCGACGTGACGTGACGACGGCGCCCCTCCGACCAGGAGGGGCGCCGTCGTGCGTCGGTCGGGTCGGCGGGGCGCCTCAGACGCGGACGAGGAGCGTGCCGGCGACACGGTCGTGCAGGCCCCGCTGGTCGAGGTCCCAGACCACGGCCGGGATGACGAGCACGAGCAGCATCGAGCGCAGGAGGGGCCGTCCGACGCCGATGCGGCCTCCGGCCATCGGCACGAGACGCATGCCGGTGGCGAGGTGCCCCAGCGAGCCGCCGAACAGCACGAGGAAGAGCATCTGCATCAGCAGGAACACCCCGGTGATGGCGAGGCCCTCGCCACCGAAGAAGAGCGCGGCCACCGCGTAGGCGATCGCCCAGTCGACGGCGAGCCCGGCGACGCGCCGCCCGAGTCGGGCCACGGAGCGCGGCCCCTTCTCGGGCAGCCCGAGCCGCTCGCCGGGCCAGCGCTGTGCCCCGTCGTCGGGGCCACCCACGGAGGCGGGGCGGGAAGGAGGCGCGGTGCGATCGGGCATGCCCCGAGCCTACCGAGGGGCCGAGCCGTAACATGCCGGAAACATGAGGGACACCGCAGCGAAACGGCTCCTCCGTAGCCTCGTCGGAGGCTGCGTCCCGCATCCGATCCGTTCCAAGCCCATTGGAGAGACATCTAGATGTTCACTGATTCTTCCGAGGTGCTGAAGTTCATCAAGGACACCGACGTCAAGTTCCTTGACATCCGCTTCACCGATCTTCCCGGTGTCCAGCAGCACTTCAACATCCCCGCCTCCACGGTCGACGAGGAGTTCTTCTCCGTCGGACAGCTCTTCGACGGGTCCTCCATCCGGGGCTTCGCCTCCATCCACGAGTCGGACATGCAGCTCATCCCCGACGTCACGACCGGGTACGTCGACCCGTTCCGCGTCGAGCGCACGCTCGTCCTCGTCTTCGACATCTTCAACCCGCGCAACGGCGAGCTCTACAGCCGTGACCCGCGTCAGGTCGCCAAGAAGGCCGAGAAGTACCTCGCCTCGACCGGCATCGCCGACACCGCGTTCTTCGCCCCCGAGGCCGAGTTCTACATCTTCGACGACGTCCGCTACGAGGTGAAGCAGAACGCCAGCTTCTACAGCGTCGACTCCGAAGAGGGCGCCTGGAACACCGGCCGCGTCGAAGAGGGCGGCAACCTCGCCAACAAGACGGCCTACAAGGGTGGCTACTTCCCGGTCAGCCCGGTCGACAAGACGGCCGACCTGCGGGACGACATCAGCCTCAAGCTGATCGACTCGGGCCTCGAGCTCGAGCGCGCGCACCACGAGGTGGGCACCGGCGGCCAGCAGGAGATCAACTACAAGTTCGACACGATGGTCCACGCCGCGGACGACATCCTCAAGTTCAAGTACATCGTCAAGAACACGGCCGAGCAGTGGGGCAAGGTCGCGACCTTCATGCCCAAGCCGCTCTTCGGCGACAACGGCTCGGGCATGCACACCCACCAGTCGCTCTGGAACGACGGCAAGCCGCTGTTCTACGACGAGAACGGCTACGGCGGGCTCTCCGACCTGGCCCGCTGGTACATCGGTGGCCTGCTCAAGCACGCCCCCGCGGTGCTCGCCTTCACGAACCCGTCGATCAACTCGTACCACCGCCTGATCCCGGGCTTCGAGGCCCCCGTCAACCTCGTGTACTCGGCCGGCAACCGTTCGGCGGCCATCCGCATCCCGATCACGGGCACGAACCCGAAGGCCAAGCGGATCGAGTTCCGCGTCCCCGACGCCGCCTCGAACCCGTACCTGGCGTTCGCCGCGCAGCTGATGGCCGGCCTCGACGGCATCCAGAACCGGATCGAGCCGCACGAGCCCGTCGACAAGGACCTCTACGAACTGCCCCCGGAAGAAGCGAAGAACATCCCGCAGGTGCCGGCGTCGCTCGAGGGTGCGCTCGATGCGCTCGAGGCCGACCACGAGTTCCTGACCAAGGGCAACGTCTTCACCGAGGACCTCATCGAGACCTGGATCGCGTACAAGCGCGAGAAGGAGATCCTGCCCATGGCGCAGCGTCCTCACCCCTTCGAGTTCGAGCTGTACTTCGGCGTCTGATCCGATCGCACCACGAGAGGCCCGCATCCCCCAGGGGGGTGCGGGCCTCTCGCGTCGCCGGCGCAGGGGGCCTCGATGAGGCGACCCGCGCCTCCTCGGAGCCGTCGACGACCAGGAGGCGCGGGTGGCAGACGCAGGACGGGCCGCCTCCCGGGGGAAGCGGCCCGTCAGCCCGTGCCCGACGATCCGGTCAGGCGGGTACGGCGGTCGGCGTCAGCACGCGGCGCTGGGCCGGGGTGCGACGGCCGCCCAACGGACGGACCTCCCACCCGGCGGCCGACCAGACCTCGGCGTCGAGCACGTTGCGTGCGTCGATCACCACGGGGTTGGCGGCGAGCTCGGCGAGCCCGGCCGCATCCGCCCCGACGAACTCGGGCCATTCGGTGAGCAGCAGCACGGCGTCGGCGTCCGTCACGGCCTCGGCGGCCGAGTCGGCGAACGACAGGGTCGGGAAGCTGCGCTGGGCCGTCTGCGTGGCCTCGGGGTCGACCACGAGCACCTGGGCGCCGCGCAGGTGCAGCGCCGCCGCGACGTTCAGGGCAGGCGAGTCGCGGACGTCGTCGGTGTGCGGCTTGAACGCCGCCCCGAGCACCGCGATGCGCCGGTTGAGCACCGAGCCGCCACAGGCGTCGATCGCCTGGTCGATGACCCGCTGGCGCTGGGCCATGTTGATCTCGTCGACCTGTTGCATGAGCCCGACGACGCGGTGCGCGGACAGCTCGTTGGCCCGGAACATCAGGGCGCGGATGTCCTTCGGCAGGCAGCCGCCGCCGAAACCGAGGCCGGCGTTGAGGAACTTGCGTCCGATGCGGTCGTCGAAACCGAGGGCGTCGGCGAGGGTCGACACGTTGGCACCGGCCGCCTCGCACAACTCGCTGATCGCGTTGATGAACGAGATCTTCGTCGCCAGGAACGCATTGGCGCTGACCTTGACCAGCTCGGCGGTCGGCAGGTCGCAGGAGATGACCGGCGTGCCCGTGGCGATGGGCATCGCGTAGACCTCGCGCATCAGGGCCTCGGTGCGGACGTCGGTCCCGCCGAAGACGATGCGATCGGGGCGCAGGGTGTCCTCGACGGCGTGACCCTCGCGGAGGAACTCGGGGTTCCAGACGAGGTCGGCCGAGACGCCGGCGGGCACGACGCCGGCCACGATCTCGCGCAGGTGCGCCGCCGTTCCGACCGGCACGGTCGACTTGCCCACGATGAGGCCGTCGTGGCTCAGGGCGGCGGCGACGTTGCGGGTCGCCTCCTCGACGTACGAGAGGTTCGCGGCGTGGCTCCCCCGGCGCTGCGGCGTGCCGACGCAGACGAAGTGCACGTCCGACAGGGCGACGGCCTCGGCGAGGTCGGTCGTGAAGGTGAGCCGGCCCGAGCCGACGTGCTTCAGGATGAGCTCGGGCAGGCCTGGCTCGAAGAACGGGACGCGCCCCTCGGCCAGAGCGGCGACCTTGGCGGGGTCGGTGTCGACCCCGATCACGTCGAAGCCCATCTCGGCCATGGCCGCGGCGTGCGTGGCACCGAGGTAACCGGTGCCGATGACGCTGATGCGGGGCTTCACGGAGGGGGTGTCGGCTGCCGTCTCGACGACGGCGGACTCGGGGGTGGTGGCGTCTTTCTTCATGATGCGCTCCTGGGGATGAGGGAGAGGCGGGAGACGAGGAAGGGAGTGGGTGTCGTCACGGCGACGGCTGGAGGTCGTAACCGACGTCGCGTCGGGTGATCCCCGCCGTGAAGGCGGCGAGGCTGTCGGACCGCGACGTGAGGCGCCAGTCGTTGGTCGACCGCACTCCGTCGACGACCGTGGTGGCCACGAGGTCGAAGTACGAGAAGCCGATGATGTCGGCGTTCGCCGGATCGGCCAGCGCGGTGAAGAGCGAGTTGAACCACTGCGCCTTCTCGCTCGTGGCCGTGGGATCCGACGAGCCACCCGTCTCGCTCGCACCGATCTCGGCGAGCAGGATGTTCTTGCCCGGTGCGATGGCCCGCAGCTGCTTCAGCGTGGCTCCGAAGGTGCTGTCGAACGTCGGCTGCGACTTGTCGTCGTACGGCGGCCGGTAGTAGCCCGACATGCCCACGATGTCGACGTAGTCGGCGCCCGGGTAGAGGCTCGCGAGGAAGGCCTGCGTCGTGTGGTCGCTGCCGCCGGTCTTGCCCGTGGCCAGACGATCGATGCGCGTGGGCGCCCAGATCCAGGCGACCAGGTCGTTCGCCCCCTGCCGCTCGAACAGGTCGTGGACGTGCTGCCAGGCCTTCACGTAGTCCCCGGGCCCGTTGCCGTTGACGGCGCCCTTGTTGTTGCCGTAGTCGGTGCTCCAGGGGTACCAGGTGCCGTTCATCTCGTGGTCGAACCGCAGTGCCAGCGGCATGCCGTTCGCGACGATGTCGTCGGCGTAGGTCGTCAGGTACGAGTCGAAACTGCCGTCGATGATCTTCGTCAGGCTGTAGTCGGGCTGTTCGGGTTCGTTGTTGCCGGCTTTGATCGGCTGAGACTCCCACGTCAGCACGGGCAGCTTGCCCCGCGACCAGGACGACCGGACGGCGTCGGCGCGGAACTCCTGGTCGAAGCCCTGGAAGTAGCCGACCATGTTGGCCTCGGAACCGACCGCCGCCTCCTGCGCGTCGTAGGTCGCCCAGTTGAACGGCGCCTGATCCGTGAAGAGCCCGAAGTAGCGCGACTCGGGATCGACGATCGAGGCGAGGGAGGGCGTCTCGATCGTGACGGGGCCCGTGGTGCCCCCACCGGTCGAACCGTTCGAGCCGGCGCCTCCCGACCCGGAGCCACCGGACGCACCGTTCCCCCCGCCTCGTCCACCGGCCGCGGTGCCTGCCGCGCCCGAGCCCGACCCCTGGCCCGCGTCCGCGGCGGACTGCGCCTGGGCCAGGGCCGACTCGGCGGAGGCGAGCTTCGCCTGCGCCGCGGTCAGCTGCCCTTCGGACGTCCAGGCCTGCTGCTGCACGTCGACCAGGGCCGCCTTGCTCTCGGCGAGCTGCTTCTTGGCGGAGACCAGCTGGTCGAGCAGCGCGGATCGATCGGCCTTGAGCGACGAGACGTTGATCGACGGGTCGACGCCCGTGACCTCGGTCACGGCGCTGCGGACGATGTTGTCCGACGGTGAGACCCAGATGAGCCACGAGATCATGGCGAGCAGCACCACCACGGCGGTGGCGCCGAGCGCGGTGCGCCGGGCGTTGCCGTGAGAGGTCGCCCACCAGGCTCCCGACTGCATGTGGACGGGCGTGACGAAGTCCTGCGTCGAGTCAGACAATGAAGAAGACCTCCAGGGCGATGATGGCGGCGCCGATCAGGTACGGGAATCCGGCTTTGGGGTTGAGGCGGCGACGAGGAGGCGCGGTGGCGGTGGTCACGGCGGCCACCGGTGCCGGAGCGGTCGCCCCCTCGGCCTCGGCGGCCAGGGCCGCCTTGCGGCTCTTGACGAGGACCGCTCCTTGTTCGTCGGTCTCGTCGGTCGCCGAGCCGAAGTCGAAGAGCGTGTCGACCCCGGGGTCGACGCCGTCGCGGAACTGCCGTTCGAGGGCGTCGATGGGGGCCTCCTCGGCCACCTCGTCGAGCGCGCCCTGCATCTCGTCGTTCGCCGCGCCTCCTGCGTACGCCCCGGCCCGGGTGCCCCAGCCGCTGGCGTGGCCCATGCGGAAGAACCCGATGACCCGGATGGGCATGAGGAAGAACGTCGACACGATGATGAACACGGGGAGGCGGAAGAAGTCCGAGGGCTTCTCGGCCAGGTGGCGCATCTGACGGATCGACATGCTGAGGACCGACGAGACCACCATGAGGACGACGATGCTGATGAGGCCCGTCTGCACGCCGTACTCCTCGAGGATGCCGCGGTACAGGTTCACGCCCTGACCGGTGATCCCTCGGTAGATCCAGCCCCCGATGACGCCCATCAGCATGAAGGGCAGCACGATGTCCATCGCGAAGAAGAACGCGAGCAGCGGGGCGTGCCCGACCATCCAGGGCATCATGCGGAGGGTGTTGTACTGGCTGCCGCGCGCCCATCGCAGCTGCTGCTTGTAGAGCTTCTTCAGCTGCAACGGGGCGTCCGTGTAGACCAGGCTGGTGTGCTGGTAGACGGTGCGGTAGCCCTCTTTGAGCGTGAGGTTCGTCAGGGTGCGGTCGTCGCTGACCTCGAGGAACACGCCCATGAACTTCTCCGTCATGAACTTGTCCATGACCCGCACGAGGATCTCGCGGCGGAAGGCGATCGTTCTGCCCGGCAGGCAGCCGATCTGCCCCAACACGCTCTGCGCCGGCATCGAGTAGAGGGCGCGTGAGTTCTCGAGCCAGTCGGCCCAGCGGGTGATCCAGCTGCGCTCGGGCTCGAGGATGCGCTGGCGGGTGGTGACTCCCCCGACGTTCTCCTGGGCGAACGGGCGGAGCAGTTCGGAGAGGGTGCCCGGCGTCCAGACCGTGTCGGAGTCGACGAGGACGGTGATGTCGCCGCGGCTCAGCTCGGTGCCGATCATGACGGCGTTGCGCTTTCCGGGGATCGGCGTGTGCACCCAGCGCACGAGCGGCCCGAACTCCTCACAGACGGCCGCGAGCTCGGGGTTGGGCTTTCCGTTGATGACGACGATGATCTCGCCGGGGCCCTGTTCGACCATGCGGCCGATGACGTCCCGGAAGAGGTCGAGCGGTTCGTCTACGACGGGGACGACGACGCTGGTGGTCCCGCGGAACTCCCCCGTGAAGGGTCGGTAGCGGCGGGAGAGCAGGACCTTGATGATCCAGAGCACCCAGATGAGGGCGCTGTAGGCGGCGAAGAGGTAGATCTCGGGGTATCCGCCCGCCATGGATCGGATCTGCAGGATGAAGGTCAACACGATGGCCACCTGAGGTGTGAGAAGGGATCGACTTCCGCAACGCTGGGGAATTGGTCTATCGGGTTAGGGGAATTCTCAGTCACTCACGGGCCACTCACAAGCACCCCCCGACCGCGGGTGGCCGGATCGCCGGGTCGGGGTACGTCGAGTCCGGCAAGGTGCTGTCGACAGAAGTGCTGACACGAACGCGACGCGGCGACTGCCGAACCATTCGGTTCGGCACGGATGACAGTCGTTCACGAGGCTGTGATCGTCGATCGAGAGAAAGTCCTGATCAGAGGCTCGGATCGGGCACATCGCATTCGCATTGCCCAATGGGCAACGATTCTCCACAGGGCTCTCGACCCTGCCCCACCCCCACACGTGGGTCATCTGCCCGAAACGTGATGGACATGTGGAGAGGGGTACAGACGCGCGAAACGGGGTACACAAAAAGAGGCCGACATCGACCCACGAGGATCGCGAGGTCACGCTGCGCCCCGGGCGTGTCGCACGGCCCGGGGGTGGTCAGCCGAGTGGTTCGGGTGCCTCGTCGACGCCGTAGAACTCACGCTCGAACACGGCGCGCGACCGGCGGGTGGCGGCGAGGTAGTCCTCTTCGAGGGTGGTGGCGGAGCCCGGCGGGTACTCCATCAGGCGAGCGACACCCTCGAGTTGACGACGATCCCGCGGCAGCACGTCCTGCGTCCGGGAGGTCCAGAGGGTGACCGCCGAACGCGCCCTCGACGCCATGATCCAGGCGTCGTGCAGCCGCCGGGCGTCGTCGTCGGCGACCAGGCCCGCGTCCACGGCCGCGGCGAGGGCGTCGAGCGTCGACGGCGTCCGGAGGCCGGGCACGTCGACCCCGTGCTGGAGTTGGAGCAGTTGGACGAACCACTCGACGTCGCTGAGCGACCCGCGTCCGAGTTTCAGATGGCGCGAGGGCTCGGCCCCCTTCGGCAGGCGCTCGGACTCGACCCGGGCCTTGATGCGCTTGACCTCGCGGACCTGCTGCTCGGTCAGCTCGGCGGGGTACCGGACCGAGTCGGCGACGACCATGAAGTCGTCGAGGAGGGCCTGGTCGCCGGCCACGGGTCGCGCGCGCAGCAACGACTGGGCCTCCCAGGTGAGCGACCAGCGCGCGTAGTAGGCACGGTACGAGGACAACGAGCGCACCACCGGCCCGTTCTTCCCCTCGGGACGCAGGCCGGTGTCGAGGTCGAACGGCACGAGGGCGTCCGAGGTGAGGCGGCTCATCTCGGCGGCCACGGTGAGGGCGCGACGGTGCGCCGTCTCGTCGCTCTCGGGAGCCCGGTAGACGTAGAGCACGTCGGCGTCCGAGCCGAATCCGAGCTCTTCTCCCCCGTACCGCCCCATGGCGATCACGGCGAACTCGAGGTCGCCGGCGTTCCGGCGGGCCAGGGCCAACGCCCCGGTCACCGACGCCGTCGTCACCGCGGTGAGGCCCCGGGCGAGGGTGTCGATGTCGAGGATGCCCAGGATGCCGCCGACGGCGAGTCGCAGGATCTCGCGGCGCCGCGCCTGGCGTAGGACGGTGGCCGCCGCATCGGGCGAGCGATGTCGCGCGAGGGTGGCGGCCGTCTCGTCGAGGAGGCTCGAGAGGGGGCGGGCCCGGAGCTCGGCGTCGTTCTCGAGCCAGGCCGCGGCCTCGGGGATGCGCTCGAGGAGGTCGGCCGCGAAGGTCGACGACGACAGGACGGTCGTCAGGCGGTGGGCGGCCCCCGACGAGTCGCGCAGCATGCGGAGGAACCAGTACGACTCGCCCAGGCCGTCGCTCAGGCGCCGGAAGGCGAGCAGGCCAAGGTCGGGGTCGGTGCCGTCGGCGAACCACTGCAGCATCGCGGGCAGCAGGTGACGTTGGATGCTCGCCCGGCGCGAGACACCGGCCGTCAGGGCCGCGATGTGACCCAGCGCGCCCTTCGGATCGGCGAAGCCGATGGCCGCGAGCCGTGCCGTCGCCTGGTCCGAACTGAGGGCGAGGTCCTCTTCGGGACGGGCCGCGACGGCCGAGAGGAGCGGGCGGTAGAACAGGCGCACGTGCAACGTGCGGACCCGACGCTTGACCCCCTGCCACAGGTCGACGAGCTGGGCCGCACCCGGCGCGAGGCCGGTGCCGCGGGCGAGGACCCGGAGTGCGTTCTCGTCGGTCGGCATGAGGTGCGTGCGCCGCAGTCGCGTCAGCTGGATGCGGTGCTCGAGCAACCGCAGCACGCGGTAGTCGCGGTCGAACTCGGCGGCCTCGGCACGTCCGACGTACCCCCGCGCGGCCAGGGCGCCGAGCGCGTCGAGCGTGGAGCGCTGGTGCACCCGTTCGTCGGCCTGCCCGTGCACCAGCTGCAGCAGCTGGATGGTGAACTCGATGTCGCGCAGCCCGCCGGGACCCAGCTTGAGCTGCCGGTCGACCTCGCCGGCGGGGATCAGGGCCGTGACCCGTTCGCGCATGGCCTGGACCGACTCGACGAAGTTCTCGCGCGAGGCGGCCGACCAGACGAACGGGGCGACGGCGGCGACGTAGCGCTCGCCGAGGTCGACGTCGCCCGCCAGGGGCCGCGCCTTCAGCAGGGCCTGGAACTCCCACCCCTTCGCCCAGCGCTCGTAGTAGGCGACGTGCGACTCGAGCGTCCGGACCAGGGCGCCGTCCTTGCCCTCGGGGCGGAGGTTCGCGTCGACCTCCCAGAGGTCGGGTTCGACGGCGAGGTCGGAGATCGCCCGGGCGGCGTGCATGGCGAGACGGCTGCCGATCTCGACGGCTCGCCCGTTCTCGAGCCCGTCGACCCCTTCGGCGACGTAGACCACGTCGACGTCGCTGAGGTAGTTCAGTTCGCGGGCACCGGCCTTGCCCATGCCGATGACGGCCAGACGGGTGCGGTCGACGTCCGCGGCCGGGAACGGGACCTCGCGTCGGGCCACGTCGACGGCGGCGTCCAAGGCGGCGCCCGCGAGGTCGGCGAGGGCGACGGCCACCCGGGGCAGGACCTCGACGGGGTCGTCGGCCTCGAGGTCGTACGACGCCAGCTGCAGCAGGTGGCGTCGGTACCGGACCCGCAACGCGACGCGGGCCTCGTCGCCGGTCAGCCCGATCGCCGCCCGGCGGACGTCGTCTCGGTACGTCGCCGCCGACGGCGGTTCGTCCAGGGGCTCGAGCAGCACGGTCGCCTCGGCGGGGCGACGCGCGACGAAGTCGGCGAGCCCCTCGGACGCGCCGAGGACCCTCAGGAGGCGCGGGCCGGCCTCGCCGTCGAGCAACTCGACCACGCCGGCACGATCACGCTCGACCGACCGCTCGAGGTGCACGAGGGCCGCGTCCGGGTCGGCCACCGTGGCGAACCACGGGAGGAGGTCGCGCACCTGGGGCACCTCGGCGACGAGGCGGTCGAGCCGGTCGCGCCCCGCCCCGAGGTCGGAGAACCCGAGCCGCGCCAGCTCGGAGAGACCGGTCGCGGATCGGGGCATGAGGGCGGGGCGGCCGGTCGGCTAGAGGATCTCGAGGTTCGAGCGCAGCTCGAACGGCGTGACCTGTGCCCGGTACTCTTTCCACTCTTGTCGCTTGTTGAGCAGCACGTAGTTAAACACCTGCTCGCCCAGGGTCTCGGCGACGAGTTCGCTGTTCTCCATGATCGACAGGGCGTGGTCGAGGCTGGCGGGCAGTTGACGGTAACCCAGGGCGCGACGCTCGGCGTCGCTCAGGCCCCAGACGTTGTCCTCTGCCTCGGCCGGCAGTTCGTAGCCCTCTTCGATGCCCTTGAGGCCCGCCGCCAACATCAGCGAGAAGGCCAGGTACGGGTTCGCGGCGGAGTCGATGGCGCGGTACTCGACGCGGCTCGAGTTGCCCTTGTTGGGCTTGTAGAGCGGGACGCGCACGAGCGCCGAGCGGTTGTTGTGACCCCAGGTCACGAAGCTCGGTGCCTCGTCGCCGCCCCAGAGGCGCTTGTAGCTGTTGACGAACTGGTTCGTCACGGCCGTGATCTCGGGGGCGTGCTTGAGCAGGCCGGCGATGAACTGACGGCCGATGGTCGAGAGCTGGTACTCGGCCCCCGCCTCGTAGAAGGCGTTGGAGTCGCCCTCGAAGAGCGACATGTGCGTGTGCATGCCGGAGCCGGGGTGCTGGCTGAACGGCTTGGGCATGAACGAGGCGAAGACACCCTGCTCGATGGCGACCTCTTTGATGACCGTGCGGAAGGTCATGATGTTGTCGGCCGTCGTCAACGCGTCGGCGTAGCGCAGGTCGATCTCGTTCTGACCGGGCCCCGCCTCGTGGTGGCTGAACTCGACCGAGATGCCCAGGTCTTCGAGCATGCGGACCGAGCGGCGACGGAAGTCGTGGGCGGTGCCGCCGGGGACGTTGTCGAAGTAGCCGGCCGAGTCGACCGGCTGGGGGCCGTCGGCGCCGAGCTGGGCGCTCTTCAGCAGGTAGAACTCGACCTCGGGGTGCGTGTAGAAGGTGAAGCCGCGCTCGCCGGCCCGGGCCAGGGTGCGCTTCAGCACGTTGCGCGGATCGGCCACGGCGGGCTGGCCGTCGGGAGTCGTGATGTCGCAGAACATGCGGGCGGTCGGATCGATCTCGCCCCGCCAGGGCAGGATCTGGAAGGTCGTCGGGTCGGGCTGGGCGAGAACGTCGGCCTCGTACGACCGGGTCAGGCCCTCGATGGCCGAGCCGTCGAAGCCGATGCCCTCGGCGAACGCCCCCTCGACCTCGGCCGGGGCGATGGCGACGGACTTGAGGGTGCCGATCACGTCGGTGAACCAGAGGCGGATGAACTTGATGCCGCGCTCTTCGATCGTGCGGAGGACGAAGTCCCTCTGTTTGTCCATGCCACGGCCTTTCTGCTCCGCCACTACGGTAGTGGACATGCCCCGACTCCGCTTGGCGCTCGCGCAGACCAACCCCGTCGTCGGCGACCTCGCCGGCAACTCCGCCCAGATCGTCGAGGCGGCCCGTCGGGCCCGCGCCGCCGGTGCCGACCTGCTCGCCGCGGGCGAGATGAGCGTCACGGGCTATCCGATCGAAGACCTCGCCAGCCGGCCGAGTTTCCTGCAGGCCAGTCGGCACGCCGTCGAGGTCCTGGCCGAGACCCTCGAGGCCGAGGGCCTGGGCGACCTGCCGGTCGTGGTCGGTCACGCCGACGGCCCGTTCGAGCCCCGACTGCTGGGCACGAGCAACGCCCCCACGGCCATCGCCAAGAACTGCGCGAGCGTCCTGCAGGGCGGGCGTGTCGTGACGACCACCGCCAAGTACCACCTGCCGAACTACTCGGTCTTCGACGAGTACCGCGTGTTCATCCCCGGTGACGAGCTGCTCGTCGTCCGGGTGGGCGGCGTCGACGTCGCCCTCGTGATCTGTGAGGACCTCTGGCGCGACGGCGGCCCGGTCCAGCGCGTGCTGCACGCCGACGCGGGTCTGCTCCTCGTCATCAACGCGAGCCCGTTCGTCCGCGACAAGGACGAGGTGCGCCTCCCGCTCGTCACCCGCCGGGCCGTCGAGAACGACACCCTGGTGGCCTACGTGAACATCGTCGGCGGTCAGGACGACCTGGTCTTCGACGGCGACAGCGTGGTGGTCGACGGCGACGGGACGATCCTGGCCAGGGCCCCGCAGTTCGACGAGCACCTGCTGGTCGTCGACCTCGACCCCGAACCGGCCACGGACACCGAGCTGCCCGAGGGCATCCGCCGAGTCGAACTCGAGGCGGCGACCGAGACGACCGAGGACGGTGCCGGTGGCTCCGGGGCCGACGCGGGCCGCGCCTCCTCGCCCACGATCGAACGCGACGTCGCCGAACTGCCCGACGATCGGCAGCAGCTCTGGAACGCCCTGGTGCTCGGCACCCGCGACTACGTGCGGAAGAACGGGTTCCGCAGCGTGATCCTCGGGCTCTCGGGCGGCATCGACTCGGCCGTGTGCGCGGCGATCGCCGCCGACGCCATCGGGGCCGACGCCGTGTACGGCGTCTCGATGCCGAGCCGGTGGTCGAGCGAGCACAGCCGCAGCGACGCCGACGACGTCGCCGAGCGGATCGGCGTGCGGTACTCGACCGAGCCGATCGCCGACCTCGTCGCGCCGTTCGAGGACCAGTTGCACCTCACGGGCCTCGCCGCCGAGAACGTGCAGGCCCGCGCCCGGGCGCTCGTGCTGATGGGTTTGTCGAACCTGCACGGCCACCTCGTGCTGACCACCGGCAATAAGACCGAGCTGGCCGTGGGCTACTCGACGATCTACGGCGACTCGGTCGGCGGGTTCGCACCGATCAAGGACGTCCCGAAGACGATGGTCTGGGAGCTCGCCCGGTGGCGCAACGCCTACGCGGAGTCGATCGGCGAGACCGCGCCCATCCCCGAGAACTCGATCACGAAACCGCCGTCGGCCGAGCTGCGTCCGGACCAGAAGGACGAGGACTCACTGCCGCCGTACGAGGTGCTCGACGGCATCCTCGAGGGGTACATCACGAACGCGCTCGGGGCGGCCGACGTCGTCGCGCTCGGCTACGACGCCGACACGGTGGCCGAGATCACGAAGCTGGTCGACCGGTCCGAGTGGAAGCGCCGCCAGGGGGCCATCGGCCCGAAGATCTCGGGCATGGCCTTCGGTCGCGACCGCCGCCTGCCGATCACCTACCGGCCGACGACCGTCTGACGCCCGGGCGTCCCGTCGACGATCAGCCGACGGGACGCCCGATCCGGTCAGTCGTTCGCGGCCTCTTCGGCGTCGAGGGCGGCGTTGCGGGCCTTGATCGTCTCGATCGCCCGCGCCGCCTCGTCGCGCGTGGCGTAGGGCCCGGCCCGGTCGACGGCCGGCGAGACCTTGCCCTCTTCGACCTCGTGCGTCTTCGTGTTGAACCAGAACTCGGCCATGGTGTCGTCCTCTCGGTGCGGCTGTGGAGAACGCGAGCCCGTCGCGCTCCCCCTAAGCTTGATCGTATGCCCCGGGACTCCCACGGATTCTTGACCCCGGGCCGGATCTCAGCGCAGCGTCCGGTCCCCCCGTCGATCACCCGACCCGAGTACGTCGGCAAGGCCGCCCCCGCCGAGTACACCGACGGCGACGTCTACGACGCCGCGACCGTCGAGCTCATCCGCGAGAGCGGTCGCATCGCCTCGCAGGCCATCGACGCGGTCGAGGCCGCCCTCCGCCCCGGCGTGACCACCGACGAACTCGACCGCGTCGCCCACGAGTTCGTCGTCGCGCACGACGCCTACCCCTCGACCCTGGGGTACCGCGGTTACCCCAAGTCGGTCTGCACCTCGGTGAACGAGGTCATCTGCCACGGCATCCCCGACGACACCGTCCTCGTCGACGGCGACCTGATCAACATCGACATCACCGCCTACAAGAACGGCGTGCACGGCGACCTCAACCGCACCTTCGTCGTCGGCGACGCCGCACCCGAGACCGTCGAGCTGGTCGACCGCACCCGCGAGGCACTGCGTCGCGGCATCAAAGCCGTCGCCCCGGGCCGTCAGGTCAACGTGATCGGTCGGGCCATCGAGTCCTACGCCAAGCGCTTCGGCCTCGGCGTCGTGCGCGACTACACCGGCCACGGCGTCGGGCGCGCCTTCCACTCGGGCCTGATCATCCCCCACTACGACGCCCCGCAGTACGACGACGTCATCGAGGTCGGCATGGTGTTCACCATCGAGCCCATGCTGACCCTCGGCGGCATCGACGCCGACGTCTGGGACGACGACTGGACCGTCACCACCCGCGACAAGAGCCTCACGGCCCAGTTCGAGCACACCCTGGTCGTCACCGAACGCGGTGCCGACATCCTCACGCTCTCCTGAGAAAGGACCACCCATGGCACGCACCGCAGTGGGAATCGACATCGGCGGCACAGGCATCAAGGGGGCGATCGTCGACCTCGACAGTGGCGAGCTCCTCTCGGACCGCATCAAGAAGAGCACCCCCGAGGGCGGCGAGCCGGACGCCATCGTCGCGGTCGTCCAGCAGATCGTCGACGAACTCGGCCTCGACGACGCCTCGGTGCCGGTCGGCGTCTGCTTCCCGGCCGCCATCATGGACGGCAAGACCCTCTCGGCCGCCAACGTGTCGAAGAAGTGGATCGGCTTCGAGGCCGAGAAGCTCTTCGAGACCACGCTCGGCCGGGGCATCCACTTCGTGAACGACGCCGACGCCGCCGGCTACGCCGAGACGCGTTTCGGCGCCGCGAAGGACGTCAAGGGCCTCGTCATCATGACGACGCTCGGCACGGGCATCGGCACCGCCCTGATCAACGACGGCGTGCTCATCGTCAACGCCGAGCTCGGGCACCTCGAGATCGGTGGCAAGGACTACGAGACCAAGGCCTCGTTCGCGGCGAAGGAGCGCGACGACCTCAGCTGGAAGCACTGGGCGAAGCGCCTGCAGAAGTACTATTCGCACCTCGAGGCCCTGCTCTACCCGCGCCTGATCATCGTCGGGGGCGGCGTCTCGAAGCACCACGACGAGTTCCTGCCGCTGCTCGACCTGCGGGCCGAGATCGTCCCCGCCAAGCTCCGCAACAACGCCGGCATCATGGGTGCCGCCGCCCTGGCCGCCGAATCGAATCCGGCCTTCTGAGGCGACGCACGACCGACGCGACGAGACCCCGGGTCAGGAGGCGCGCCTCCTGACCCGGGGTCTTCTCGCGTGAGGCGAATGGGCCGACTGGTACGCCGGGTTCTGTCCCGGTGCCGAAGCACCATGGACGGCCATCTCTCTCGGAACTACGTTGCCGCAGCTCTCTAGCGGTCTACCCGGGGACTCGGCGAGCAGCCTCGACGTCCCCTCTTTGACCTTGCTCCGGGCGAGGTTTACATAGCCGGCCGGTCACCCGAGCCGCTGGTGGTCTCTTACACCGCCGTTTCACCCTTACCCCGTGTCGCACCCGAGGGTGCGACCCGTGGCGGTCTGCTCTCTGTTGCACTTTCTCGCGGGTTGCCCCGGGTGGGTGTTACCCACCGCCCTGCTCTGTGGAGCCCGGACGTTCCTCGGCGGCGGGTTCGCACCCGCCGACGCGACCGTCTTGTCGACCCATTCGCGACACCGAGCCTAGCGGTGCGGCGCCCGCCCGTGGTGCCGTGGGGCCAGCGGGGCACCGGTAGGGGTCAGATGCCCGACTCGTAGGTGCGGACGAGGACGGCGTTGCTGTCGGGGCAGAGCACGACGTCGTCCTCGGCCGCGGCGCGCACGGCCGCCAGGTCGCTGCCGGTGAGGGCCACGCCACTGGCACTCGACACGCCGCCGCGCAACAGGGACGCACCCACGCCGTAGCGGTCACGCTGACGTTCGTAGAGGGCCAGCAGGTCGGCGGGCACCGTCGCCGCGATCGTCTCGCGGTTGGCGACGACCTCGGCCCGGTCGGCCTCGAGCTCGGCGAGCTTGGCGTCGCGCCCGGTCTCGGCGTCGACGCGGCGGGTGTCGAGCTGGTCGAGCTCGCCCTGCGTCACCGCGGCGACGGCGCCCAGGCTCTCGACGCGCTCCATCACCTCGAGCTCGAGGTCTTCCAGGTCGGAGCGACGCTTGGCGAGTGCGGCGAGCTCGCCCTCGAGGGCGGCGACGTCCTTCGTCGACGACGACGACGCGATGCGCTGTTCGTCCCGGGCGACGCGCGCCTCGACGACGGCGACGTCGGACTCGATGCGCTTGAGCTCGCTCTGCGCGTCTTCCCACGCACCCTGCTCGGTCGCGAGGCGGCTGCGCAGGCGCGAGCCGTCGCCCTCGAGCGACGCGAGGACGGCGATCTCGGGCAGGTTGGCGCCCTTGTGCGCGATCTGTCGCAACGCGGTGTCGAGTTGCTGCAGGTCGAGCAGCAGGGCCTGGTGCTCGTAGCTGGCTTTCATCAGGGGCATGGGGACTCTTCTCGGGGTCGGGGGGAGGCGGGGACGGGGCGACGAGGAGGCGCGGGTCGCGAGGTCTCGCGGGTCACGACGCGCCGTCGTCGCCGGGGACGGCTCGGGGTGCTCACTGCACGACGGCGAAGTCCCACGGGTCGGTGCGCAGGTCGCTGAGGGTGACCTCGACGTCGTGCAACTCGCGGCGGAGCTGTTCGGCCGCCGTGTCGAGCCAGAGCCACTCGGCCGCCCAGTGCGACACGTCGACGAGGGCGGGGCCGCGGCCGAGCCTCATGAGCTCGCGGGCGTCGGAGGCGGGGTGGTGGCGCAGGTCGCTCGTGACGTACACGTCGGCGGCGAGCACCGCCGGGTCGGCCAGCAGTGAGTCGCCGGCACCGGCGCAGAGGGCGACCGTCTCGACGACGCGGTCGGAGTCACCGGCCACGCGGATGCCCGACGCGGTCGGGGGCAAGACGTCACCGAGCTGGCGGGCGAGGGCGACGAGGGTCATCGCGTGCGGCAGACGGCCGACGATGCCGAGGCCCGTGCCCTCGGTCGTGCCCGGGGTGATCGGTCGCTGCTCGACGAGACCGAGCTGGTGGGCGAGCACGCGCGATGTGCCGGTCTCGACGACGTCGGCGTTGGTGTGGGCGGCGACGAGGCCGCACCCGGCCCGGACGAGCCGCGCGACGACGGCGCCCTTGGTGGTGTCTTCGGCGACGGTCGAGACGCCGTGGAACAACAGGGGGTGGTGGACGAGCAGCAGGTCGGCGCCCATGCCGACGGCCTCGTCGACGGTGTCGAGCACGGCGTCGACGGCCAGGTGCACGTGCGTCACGGGCTGGTCGGGATCACCGACGACCAGGCCGGGTGAGTCCCACGACGAGGCGCCCGCGAGAGGCCAGAGACGTTCGATGACGGAGTTGACCGATGCGAGGGTGGACACCTCGACAGCCTAGTCGCGAGCCGTCGAGCGGAACCCCGTGATCATCACCGCGACGATGAACGCCACGACCGCGGCGCCGAGCAGGGCGACGACGACCGAGACGGACGTGGACAAACCGGTCAGGCCCACGGCGCGCACGAGGAAGCCCTGCCACGCGAACGAGCCCAGGTCGCTCAGCAGCAGCCCGAAGCCCAGGACGGTGCCGACGACGACACCGGCCACGACGCCGATCGGACCGCGGCGGGCGACGCGCGTCGCGTCGTCGGGGCGGGTCGAGACCGACGCGAGCGCGGTCAGGCCGACGAGGCCGGTCGCGACGGGGACGCCGACGGTCGCGAGGACGGCCGAGGCGACGGCGAGGGCCGGGACGAAGGCCAGCACGACGGCCGCGACGACGACCAGGGCGGCCGTGGCGGCGACCACGAGCGCGAGGGGACGGCGCAGGAGGGGCGGGACGGGGGCGGAGGCGACCGCCTGCGTGGCGGAGGCCGACGTGGTCGGCGCGACCAGCGCCTCCTGGTCGGCTGCTGCCTGCTCGTCGACTGCTGCCTGCTCGTCGGCTGGCTCGGCCACTTCGGCCGCGGCGCCCGTCTCGCCCGCTTCGCGGACGAGGGGCCGGGGGCCGGTCGACGGGACGACGACGGGGGACGAGGCCGGGGCGGAGGCCGTGGGGCGGTCGTCGTCCGAGCCGGGGGCGAGCGGGGCGTCCGGCGCGTGCCCGGCCTCGACGACGGGACGGGCCTCGCGGATCGCGCCGGGGGGCACGACGGGGACGACCCCGGTGAAGCGGAGGCGCGTGGCCTCGAGTGCGCGGGCCGCCTCGTCCGTGCCGACACGGGTGATCTCGTCCTCCCACGAGGCGAAGCGTGCGGCCTCGACCTGGCGCAGGGCGAGCTGGGCCTGGACGACGGCCATCAGGTCGATCGTCGCGGTGTCCTCGAGGCGCTTCTCGACCAGGCGGGCGAGGACCTCGTCGTCGAGCGTCATCCGCTCGGGAGGCTGGGGCAGGTCGTCGGGCACCGACACGGCGAGCACCGGCAGCGTGATCGCCGAGGTGTCGACCGAGTGGCGGGCCACGCTCGCCGGGCGGGCCTCGAAGGCGTCGGTGGGCACGACGTCGTCGAGGACGACGTCGGCACGGTGCGAGGGGATCGAGACGGGGCGGGGTGCTCGGGGCGTCGCGGGCTCGGGGGTGACGTCCGCCTGGTCGAGGGAGGCCACGGGGGCGAGGGTCTGGTTCACGGGGTGGTGCTCCTGCTGGTCCGGGCGAGCGGAGGGCTCGGGGACGGTGTCGTCGAGGGGTGCGACGAACGTCACACGGCGCCGGTGGAACGTGACGTCGTCGTCGAGGGGTGCGATGCCCCCGACGCTCGCGGTCTGCACGTTGTCGGCCATGCTCGGATGGTAGGTGACGAACGACCTCGCGGCGGGCGGACTCGCCGGTCCGACCGGCACATTCCCCGTTGCGAGCCGATCTGCCGATCGCCCGGTGCCCGTGACGATCGGGGCGTCAGGAGGCGCGGGTCAGGTGGGCGAGCACCTCGCGCGCGACCCCGCGCGAACCCAGGCCGAGGTGACCGGACCGAGGGTGCACGGCGAGCGTCGCGTCCGGCAGGCCCGCCACGGTGCGTGCCACGAGGTCGAGCGGGTAGAAGCCGTCGGCGCCCCCGGCCACGACGAGCGTCGGCGCGGTGACCTCGCCGAGGCGGTCGCCCACGTCGAACGAGTCCTCGGCGTCGAGCGTCACGACCAGGTCGTCGTGCCGGTCGCCGACGACGACGTGGTGCGCCACGCGTCCGAGGCGCCGCAGGGCGTTCGAGGCGGGGACGCCGGTGGTCGTCTGACCGAGCATGGCGGCCGAGGCACCTGGCGCGTCGCCGGCCCGGAGGCGCTCGGTGGTGCGCCGCTGGGCCTCGCGCCCGCCGTCGCCCAGCCGGTGGGCGGCCGACACGAGGACCAGTCTCCGCACCAGCTCGGGGTGGTCGACGGCCAGCTGCAAGGCGATGCTGCCGCCCGTCGAGGTGCCGACCACGTCGATCGGTTCGTCACCGATCTCGGCTACGGCCCGGGCCACGTCGTCGGCGAGGTCGCTCATCGTGGTGCCCTCGGGCAGCCCACGGCGACGGCCGAGCGTCCACAGGTCGACCTCTCGGACGAGTGTCGCCGTCTCGAGCCGCAGCAGGGTGCGATCCCAGGTCGTGGGGTGGTGGCGGCCCGGCCCGACCCCGGGCAACAGGATCGTGGCTCCGCCGCTCCCCCGGCGTACGAAGGGCTGGCCCGCCACGGTGCCGCGGATCGTCGCGGCCCGGCGGGTCACGGTCGACCCAGCCGGCGGAACCGTGCCGGGGCCTCGCCGCCCTCGACGAGGTCGACGAGGATCGACCCCACGAGCGGCGTGAACTTGAAGCCGTGTCCGGAGAAGCCCGCCCCCACCACGACGGGACCGACCCGGTCGAGCACGAAGTCCTCGTCGTCGGTCGTCGTGTACGTGCAGCTGATCGGGTCCGCCGTCTCGGCGTCGACGCCGGGCAGCCACTCCCGTGCGTAGCGCCGCAACTGCTCGAGCTGCTCGGGGTCGGGCTCGAAGGACCGGCGGTCGGGGTGCACGACGGGGCCGGCTCCGTGCCAGCCCGCCTTGACGCCCTCGCCCGGCGTGAGCATGCCGTAGACGACGCTCGGCCACCACGACTCGGCGGGACGGTCGGGATCGGGACGGTGGTTGAAGCTCGGCCACACGGCCTCGGGGTCGGTCACGGCGAAGTGCGCGGGTTGCTCCTGCGTCACGGTGAGCCGAGGGAGGCGGACGAGGCCGCCGACGACGTCCTCGGTCCACGCGCCCGCCGTCACCACCACGCGCCGGGCGACGATCTCGTCGTCGGCCGTGACGACCCGGACGCGCTCGGGCCCCTCGACGTGTAGGCCCGTGACCGGCGTCGACCAGCGCAGTCGCGCCCCGTGGGCCGTCGCCGCCCGGGCGAGGGCCACCAGGGCCTCGGCGGCGCGGATGCGTCCGCTGCCGGGCACGTGCAGCACCTCGGTCTCGAAGCGGATGCCCCTCCACCGCTCCCCCGCGTCCTCGGCGGCGACCAGTTCGCTGGGGACGCCCGCATCGACGTGCAGGGCCCTCATGCGGCGGAGCATCGCCGGGCGGCCGTGGTTGACGACCCCGACGAGGTCGAGGAGCGGGGTGCCGGTCTCGTCGGCCAGCGCGTCCCACCGCACCCGCGCCTCCTGCACGAGCGCGACGTAGTCGGCGTCGTCGTAGGCGACGTTGAGGTTGCGGGTCGCGCCGTGCGAGGCACCCCGGTGGTGCCCCTGCTCGAACCGCTCGACGAGCACGACCTCGTGACCGCGCGACGCGGCCTGCCAGGCCGTCGCGAGGCCCATGGCTCCTCCGCCGACGACGACCAGGTCGACGTCGGCGCGGGGCGGACTCGGGTGACCGGACGACATCCCCCGAGCATAGGAGGCGCGGTGCGGCCCGGCCCTGCCGGCTCGCGCCCCGAGGCACGCCCGCCTCCCTGGCCCGCCGACGGGGGGCTGCTGCCGTCGCGCCGGGTGCCGGTAACATCCCTCGACGGCCGCCGCGGGATGCGGTGCGCGCAGCAGCAGGGGGACCTCGTGGACCGACCAGACGACCAGACGACGACCGCGGGACCCTCGGGGGCGACCCCCGTGTCCGTCGTGGCCGAGGGACTCGTGCAGCGGTTCGGGCCGCTCGAGATGCGCGTCCTGCCCAGCGACTACCCGACCGGCGCCGTCGACGTCCCGGGAGCCGGCCACCCCGAGATGCTGCGCGTCCGGCTGGGCGCGACCGAGTTCCTCGACCTGGGGCACGACGGATCGCACTGGTTCGCGGTGCCACTGCGCATCGACGCGTCGGGGCCCACGCCCCTCGACCAGCGGCGACGTGACCCCCTCGGCGTCGGCGTCGGTGAGGCGACGTCCGCGGTGCTCGACGCGGCCTCGGCCACGGTGCGGCGCTGGGCCGCCCTGGTCCCGCCCGAGTCGCGCCTGGGCACGGCCTGGCCCTCGCCGCAGGCGTTCACACCCGGTGCCGTGGCGGCCGTCCCGGCTCCTAAGCGGTCGCGAGGCGTGCTGTTCGGCGTGCTGGGCGCGGTCGGCGTCATCGCCTTCGGCGGGGTGTCCTTCGCCCTCTACCAGGCCAACGGCGGCGAGGGTGGCATCGTCGAGACCGGGTCCGAGCTCGTGACCGAGCTGACCACCGGGGACTGCTTCGACATGACGAACGGCGTCGACGACGACATGCAGACCTTCGTCGACGTGACCGCCTGCGGCGAGGTGCACCACTTCGAGGTCTTCGCCGAGCCGAACCTCGACGACGCCGCGTTCCCCGGTGACGACGAGGTCACGCGGCTCGGCGACGACGCCTGCTACGAGGCCTTCGACGACTACGTCGGGTCGACCTGGGAGGACTCGGCCCTCGACTACGGCTATTTCACGCCGACCGAGGACACCTGGGCCACCGGCGACCGCGAGGTGACCTGCTACCTCGCGACGGCCCCCGAGGGCGAGTCGGCGAGCCTGGCGGGCAGCGGCCGCTGACCGGCCCCGGCGCCGTGGAGACGCCGGGGCGAACGGGGGCGGCCTCGCAGGGCCTCGACCTGCGATGATCGGCGGATGACCTGGCGCAAGCTCCTCAAGGCGTTCCCGACCGTGATCCTGGTGGTCGACATCCTCATCAGGATCGTGTCGGTGGCGGTCGTGCCGCGCAACCGGCGTCCGAGCTCGGCCATGGCCTGGCTGATGGCGATCTTCGTCGCGCCGATCCCGGGCAGCGTCCTCTACGGCCTGCTCGGCAGCACGAAGCTGCCGAAGGATCGGCGGGACAAACAGCGCGAGATCAACTCGCTCATCCTCGAGAACACGCAGGGCCTCGACAACCGCGTGCCGACCGACACCCAGCCGCCGTGGTTCGGCACGGTCGTCCAGCTGAACCGCACGCTCGGCGCCATGCCCTTGATCCCCGGCAACACGGCCCGACTGCTGCCGGACTACGCCGGGTCGATCGCGGCCATGACCGAGGCGGTCGACGCGGCCGAGCGGTACGTCCACGTCGAGTTCTACATCCTCACGCGCGACGAGTCGACCTTCCTCTTCTTCGACGCCCTCAAGCGGGCCCACGACCGCGGGGTCAAGGTCCGCGTGCTCTACGACCACTGGGCGACGATCCGCAACCCGCAGGGCCGCGTGACGCGCACCTGGCTCCGGGACGCCGGCATCCGCTTCGAGGAGATGCTGCCGTTCCACCCCACGAAGGGCATGTGGCGGCGACCCGACCTGCGCAACCACCGGAAGATCGTGGTCGTCGACGGCGACGTCGCCTTCACCGGGTCGCAGAACATGACCGACCCCAGCTACAACAAGCGGGGCAACATCCGGCGGGGCCTGCAATGGAAGGACCTCATGGTGCGCGTCGACGGGCCCGCCGCGGTGGGCCTGAACGCCCTCTTCATCACCGACTGGTACAGCGAGACCGACGAGCTGCCCACCGACGCCGAGGCCGAGCCGCTCGTCGAACGCCGCTCGGGCGACGACGCCTACGAGTGCCAGGTCGTGCCGAGCGGGCCCGGGTTCGACGGTGAGAACAACCTGCGGCTCTTCAACGCCCTGGTCTACGGCGCACAAGAACGGCTGATCATCGCGAGCCCCTACTTCGTGCCCGACGAATCGATGCTCTACGCCATCACCACGGCCGCCGAGCGCGGCGTCGACGTGCAGTTGTTCGCCTGCGAGGTCGCCGACCAGTTCCTCGTCTACCACGCCCAGCGGTCGTACTACGAGACGCTGCTGCGGGCCGGCGTGCGCATCTTCCTCTACGAGAAGCCGATCGTGCTGCACTCGAAGCACTTCACGGTCGACGACGACGTGGCGGTCATCGGGTCGAGCAACATGGACATGCGATCGTTCAGCCTGAACTTCGAGGTGTCGCTCATGGTGCGGGGAGCCGGTTTCGTCGACCAGGTCCGCGAGATCGAGGCGGACTACCGCGAGAAGTCGCACGAGATCACGCTCGCGGGCTGGCTCACGCGGCCCGCTCCCCTGCAGGTGCTCGACAACGTCGCGCGTCTCACGGCGGCGGTGCAGTAGGTCGCCCCCTCCCGGCGGCCCTGCCCGGGGGTGGTCCGCCGGTGGACGGGGGGCGCGGCGACGGGCAGAGTGTCGGCATGGACCAGAAGGAACACCTCAGCCGGTACCTGACCCGTTCGCGCGACGACCTGGTGCGCAAGCTCGTCGGGCTGTCGGAGTACGACGTCCGTCGCCCGCTGGTGCCGAGCGGCACCAACCTGCTCGGGCTGGTCAAGCACGTCGCCACCGTGCAGCTCGGCTACCTCGGCGACGTCTTCGGTCGACCGAGCGGCATCGAGACGCCGTGGCTGACCGACGAGAGCGAGCCCGAAGCCGACCTGTGGGCGACACCCGACGAGAGCCGCGCCTTCGTCGTGGATCTCCTGCAGCGGTCGAACGCCCACGCCGACGAGACGGTCCGGGCGTTGTCGCTGGACGCCCCGGGCGACGTCCCCTGGTGGGGACCCGACCGCCGTGCCGTCACGCTGCACCAGATCCTCGTGCACCTGACCGTCGAGACCGCGCGGCACGCGGGCCACGCCGACGTCGTCCGCGAGCTGATCGACGGAGGCCTCGGCAACGGTCCCGCCGACCCGAACGTGCCCGACCGCGACGCCGACGGATGGCGTCGACACCACGACCGCGTCGAAGCGGCCGCCCGCGCCGCCACGGGCTGACCGTCAGGCGACGGATGTCGTCGACCCCCCACGTCTCGGCAAGCTCGCAGGAGGTGCCCCTCGCGAGGTCCGGGTCGGGAGCGTAGCGTCGCCGGGGTGATGCCTCCCTCCGCGAGAACCGTCGGCGAACTCAGGCGCTCGGGCCACGTCCCGAAGCCCCTCCGCACCGAGATCCGAGACAACCTGCTCGACGCGCTGAGAGAGGGTCGCGACCCCTGGCCGGGACTCCACGGCTTCGGGTCGACGGTCATCCCCCAGCTCGAACGGGCGTTGATCGCGGGCCACGACATCGTCCTGCTGGGTGAACGCGGTCAGGGCAAGACCCGCCTGCTGCGGACGCTCGCGGGTCTGCTCGACGAGTGGTCCCCGGTCATCGAGGGGTCCGAACTCGGCGAGCACCCGTTCGAGCCGATCACGACCGAGAGCCGTCGTCGAGCCGCCGACCTCGGCGACGACCTGCCGGTGGTCTGGCGGGGACGCGACGAGCGCTACGTCGAGAAGCTCGCGACGCCCGACACGAGCGTCGCCGACCTGATCGGCGACGTCGACCCGATGCGCGTGGCCGAGGGACGCAGCCTGGGCGACCCCGAGACGATCCACTTCGGGCTGATCCCCCGCGGCCACCGCGGCATCGTCGCGGTCAACGAGTTGCCGGACCTCGCCGAACGCATCCAGGTGGCGATGCTCAACGTGATGGAGGAGCGCGACATCCAGATCCGCGGGTACGTCCTGCGGCTGCCCCTCGACGTGCTCGTCGTGGCCAGCGCCAACCCCGAGGACTACACCAACCGTGGTCGGATCATCACGCCCCTGAAGGACCGCTTCGGCGCCGAGATCCGGACGCACTACCCGACCGAGCTGGCCGACGAGGTCGCGGTCGTCCGCCAGGAGGCCGACCTCGTCGCCGAGGTGCCCGACCACCTCGTCGAGATCCTGGCCCGATTCACCCGGGCCCTGCGCCAGTCCCCCTCGGTCGACCAGCGCAGCGGCGTCAGCGCGCGCTTCGCGATCGCCGGGGCCGAGACCATCGCGGCCGCGGCGCTGCACCGCGCGACCCGACAGGGTGAGGACGAGGCCGTCGCTCGCCCGATCGACCTCGAGACGGCCGTCGACGTGCTCGGCGGCAAGATCGAGTTCGAGTCGGGCGAGGAGGACCGGGCCGAGGAGGTCCTCGAACACCTGCTGAGGACGGCGACCGCTGAGACCGTCCGTGCCCACTTCCGCGGGCTCGACTTCGACGCCCTCGTCGACGCCCTCGAGTCGGGTGTCATGGTGACGACTGGTGAGCAGGTGACCGCCCGGGACTTCCTGGCCGGATTGCCCTCGCTCGGCGAGGACGACCTCTACGATCGCGTCGCCGAACGGCTCGGCGCGACGTCCGACGGCGGGCGCGCCGGGGCCATCGAGCTGGCGCTCGAGGGCCTCTTCCTGGCCCGGCGCGTGAGCAAGGAGAGCGGCGACGGTGAAGCGGCCTACGGGTTCTGAGGTGCGACGTGGCTAGGGCGAACCGGCGGTTGCACCGGGCCGCGCGCTACCAGAGGTACGCCGACGGTCCCGACCCGCTCGCGCCTCCTGCCGACCTGTCCGAGGCGCTCGACGCCGTCGGGCGCGACGTCATGGCCGGCACGAGCGCCGAGGCGGCGCTCCGCGAGTTCCTCCGCCGTGGGGGCCGCGACCAGACCGGCCTCGACGACCTCGCCCGACAGGTCGCCGAACGTCGGCGGGCCCTCACCCGGGACCACCACCTGGACGGCACGCTCCAGGAGGTCCGCGGACTGCTCGACCGGGCCCTGCGAGCCGAACGCGCCCAGCTCGCCCGCGACGTCGACCTGGACGACGGCGACCGAGCCCTGGCCCAGCTCCAGCTCGACAGCCTGCCCCCGTCCCCGGCCGGCGCCGTCGCCGAGCTGTCGGACTACCGCTGGCAGAGCGGCGAAGCCGGTCAGGCGTACGAGCAGATCAAGGACCTCCTCGGCCGCGAGATGCTCGACCAGCGGTTCGCGGGGATGAAGGGTGCCCTCGAGAACGCGACCGACGCCGATCGCGCGGCCGTCGCCGAGATGCTGCGCGACCTCAACGCCTTGCTCGACGCCCACGCCCGCGGCGAGGACACCCCTGAGCAGTTCGACGACTTCATGGCGAAGCACGGCGACTCGTTCCCCGAGCAGCCGTCCGACGTCGACGAGCTGATCGACGCCCTCGCCGCCCGGGCCGCGGCCGCCCAGCGGCTGCGCAACTCGATGTCGGCCGAGCAGCGTGCCGAGTTGGACGCGCTGGCGCAGCAGGCCTTCGGCTCGCCCGAGCTGATGCAGTCGCTCGAGCAGCTGGACGGCACGCTGCGATCGCTCCGGCCGGGCCAGGACTGGAGCGGAGCGGAAGGTCTCGACGGCGAGCAAGGCCTCGGGCTCGGTGACGGCACGGGGGTCTTCCAGGACCTCGCCGACCTCGACGCGCTCGCCGAACAACTGGCCCAGCAGTCGCGCGGGTCGTCGCTCGACGACGTCGACCTCGACGCCCTGCGCCGCCAGCTGGGCGAGCAGGCCGCCGTCGACGCCGCGGCCCTGCGGCGGCTCGAGAAGGCCCTCCGCGATTCCGGTGCCCTCCGCCGTCGCGCCGACGGCACGCTGGCCCTGACGCCCCGGGCCATGAGACAGCTCGGCAAGACACTGCTGCGCGACGTCGCCGCGAAGATGTCGGGACGAGCGGGGAGGCGCGAGTTGCGGTCCGCGGGAGCCCTCGGCGATCGCTCCGGCGCGAGTCGCGAATGGGCCTTCGGCGACACCGAGCCGTGGGACGTGACCCGGACGATCACGAACGCAGTCACGCGGACCGCCGCCGCGGGCGGCCGGACCGACGGCGGGGTGCGGATCGAGATCGGCGACGTCGAGGTGCACGAGACGGACGCCCGGACGCAGGCCTGCGTCGCCCTGCTCGTCGACACGTCGTTTTCGATGGCGATGGAGGACCGCTGGGTGCCGATGAAGCGCACGGCCCTCGCCCTGCACACCCTGATCACGTCGCGCTTCCGCGGAGACGACCTGCAGCTGATCGGGTTCGGCCGGCACGCCGAGGTCATGCCCATCGAGCAGCTCGTCGCCCTCGACGCCAAGTGGGACAAGGGCACGAACCTGCACCACGCGCTGCTGCTCGCCAATCGGCACTTCCGCAAGTACCCCACGGCACAGCCCGTCCTGCTGATCGTGACCGACGGCGAGCCGACCTCGCACCTCGAACCCGGCGGTGAGGTCTTCTTCGACTACCCGCCGCACCCCGTGACGATCCTGCGGGCGGTGGAGCAGCTCGACGTGGCTCGCCGGCTCGGCGCGCACACGACGTTCTTCCGGCTCGGCGACGACCCGGGGCTCGCCCGCTTCGTCGAGGGGATGGCGCGGCGCGTCGACGGCACGGTGACCGCCCCCGACCTGGACGACCTCGGGGCGGCCGTCGTCGGGTCGTACGTCAGAACACGGGCCACGGAACCGCCGGCATAGGGCCGTGCGGCTCGGGGAAGACGGGCGACGCGAGGAGGCGCGCGCAGCGATCGTCAAGCGCCTCGAGTTCGTCGGGGGTGAGGAGCGGAGCCAGGGTCGAGCCCAGTGAGCCCGAGAGGGCGGATCGGACGCGGCCGACCCCGTCGGCCTCGTCCGCGGTCAGCGGGTCGCCGATCCACCCCCACAGCACCGTGCGCAGCTTGTGCTCGGCGTGGAAGGTGAGGCCGTGGTCGACGCCGTGCCGCCGCCCGTCGGGCAGCGCGAGCACGTGGGCGCCCTTGCGGTCGGCGTTGTTGACCACGACGTCGAAGACGGCCATGCGGCGGAGCGCCTCGCTGTCCTCGTGGATCAGGGCCACCGGCCCGTCGTCGCCGTCACCCTCGAGCACGAGCCGCCATCCGTCGTCGGGCAGGTCGTCGACCGGCACGAGGTCGACGGCGTCCTGCTCCGGGTCGACGTCCTGCCAGAGCTGGACCATGCCCTCGCCGAGCGGACCGTCGCGCAGCCAGGTGCGCGGCACGACGTCCCAGCCCAGGGCCTCGGAGACGAGGTAGGCCGCGACCTCGCGGTCGGCGAGCCGTCCGTCCGGGAAGTCCCAGAGCGGCCGTTCGCCGGCCACGGGCTTGTAGATGACCGACACGTCGCCGAGGCGGGCCAGGAAGGACGCGTTCGAGGCCGTGCGGATGCGCCCGGTGAGCTCGAGTTCGACGTCGTCCGAGGGAAGGCCGTCGGTCACCTCGGTCACCTCGGTCGGCTCGTCCTCCGCCGACGCCGACGGCATCAGACCTCGCCGGGGAGGACGCAGACGTGACCCTCGGGGTCGATCGGCTGGCCACAGAAGGGGCAGAGGGGCCGACCGGCCCCGACGATCTCGAGGGTGCGCGCCGCGAACGCCCGCGCCGTGCCGACGGGGATGCGCACGACCATGACCTCGTCGGGCTCGAGCTCGGTGACGTCGGCCTCGGCGTCGTCGCCGACCTCGACCAGCGGGAACGCCTCGATGACGACCTGGGCGGTGAACGGGTCCCAGCCGAGGCTGAGGGCCCCGGCCCGGAACTCGGGTTCGACGGGTTCGTCGAGCGGCTCGTTGTCGACGAGCTCGACCGGGATGCCGGTGGGCACGCTGACCGGGTTGCCGTCGGCGGCCATCACCTGGTCGAGGATCTCGTCGATCTTCTCGGCGAGGGCGGCCGACTGCATCTTCTCGAGGCCGACGCTCGTGACGCGTGCCCCGTCACGGGCCTGGAGGTAGAACGCACGGGAACCGGGACGACCGACGGTCCCGACGACGACTCGGTCCGGCCAGTCGAAGGTGTGGACGATGGAGGGCATGCCGCGAGTCTACGAGCGCCCCGTCGTCGACGCTCAGGTCGCTGGAGCCTCGTCGACGGCCGCCTCGCCGTTCGCCGGACCCGCGCCTCCCCCGACGGCGGCGTCGGCGGCGGGAGCCGCCTGCCGCAGCCACGAGAGGTCGCCCGAGTCGGTGTTCGTCGCGACGACGTCGGGTCGGCTCGGCCCGTAGCGCACGATGGACACCGAAGCCGGGCCGACGGTGATGCGCTGGAAGAGGTCGAGGTGCATGCCGTAGGCGTCGGCGAGGATCGACTTGATGATGTCGCCGTGGCTGACGGCGACCCACACGGCGCCCGGACCGTGTTCGGCCTCGAACGCGGCGTCGTGACGACGAACCGCCGCGACCGCCCGGGCCTGCATGGTCTGCAGGGACTCGCCGCCGGGGAACACCGCGGCCGACGGCTGGTTCTGCACGACCGACCAGAGCGACTCGCCCGCCAGCTCCTTGAGCGGCCGACCCTGCCAGTCGCCGTAGTCGCACTCGGTGATGCCGCGGTCGATCGGTGTCACCGGCGTGCCGGACTGGCGGTCGAGGATCGCCCTCGCCGTCTGACGGCAGCGCTCGAGGGGGCTCGACACGACGCCGACGAGCGGCACGACGGCGAGCCGCTCGGCCGTGCGCCGCGCTTGCTCGCGTCCGACGTCGTCGAGCCGGACGCCCGCCGTCCGTCCGGCGAGCACGCCACTGGCGTTGGCGGTGGTGCGTCCGTGTCGGACGAGGACGAGTGTGGCCATGCCCCGAGCCTAGACACCGGAACCCGACCGGCGACGCCGGGAACCGGCCCACCCGCGTCGGGAACCGACCCGACGAGGAGGCGCGGTGCCGGTCGCCCCGGCACCGCGCCTCCTGCGGTCTCCCGTCCTGCGGTCGGCGTGACTACGCCGAGGCGGCGGAGAGGGCCTCGACGAGCGGGGTCGTCGGGCGGCCGATCAGACCGGAGAGGTGGCCGCTCGTGTCGGCGAGCAGCCCGTCGCGGATGTTGCCGTCGAGCGCGACGACGAAGCCGACCGTGCCCTCGTCCAGGCCGAAGCCGCGCAGGCGCTCGGCGTGCTGCTCGGGCGTGAGCGACTCGTAGCGGACGGGTCGGCCCGTGACGACCGAGAGCGCCTCGGCGAACTCGTCGAAGTCCCAGGCGTGGTCGCCGGACAGCTCGAAGGTGCGACCGGCGGTCGACTCGTCGAGGGCCGCGACCGCGGCGGCCTCGGCGTAGTCCCGACGGCTGGCGCTGGCGAGACGGCCGTCACCCACGCTCGCGGCGACCACGCCGGAGTCGCGGGCGGTGGCGATCTCGCCGACGTAGTTCTCTGTGTACCAGCCGTTCCGCAGCAGCGTGGCGGGGACGCCGGAGGCGGCGAGGTGCTCCTCGGTCGCCTTGTGCTCGGGCGCGAGGATCAGGGGCGAGGTCGAGGCCGCGAGGACGCTCGTGTAGACGATGCGGGCGGCACCGGCGGCCTTCGCGGCGTCTATCACGGCGGCGTGCTGCGGGACCCGCTGGCCCACCGCGTCGCTCGAAATCAGGACGACGACGTCGCCCGCGTCGATGACCGCGGCGATCGTGTCGGGTCGGGTGTAGTCGAGCTCGGCGGTGCGGACGCCGCGCTCGGCGAGGTCGGCCAGCTTCGAGACGTCGCGCGACGTGGCGACGACGCTCTCGGGGGCTGCGCCGCGGGCGAGGAGGGCCTCGACGACGAGGCGGCCGAGTTGACCGGAGGCGGCGGTGACGATCGTGGACATGGTGTTCCTTTCGGTTGCGTGCCGGGGACAACGACGACGATCCACCGGGACTTCCCATGTGCAGGTACGCACCTTTTCGTAAGCTACTGACGTGGACGTCGGAATCGTGAACCCTGCCCGCCCTGCCCCCTCCGGCCGTTTCCCGGCGGAGTGCCCGAGCCGCGTGGTGCTGACCCACGTGACGAGTCGGTGGGGCGTGCTGATCCTGCTGGCGCTCGAACGCGGGCCGATGCGGTGGGGCCAGTTGAGACGGGAGATCGAGGGCGTCAGCGAGAAGATGCTCGCCTCGACCTTGAAGACCCTCGAGGCCGACGGCATCGTCCATCGGGCCGCCCAGGCGACGATCCCGCCGCGGGTCGACTACTCGCTGACAGAGCGCGGCACCGACCTCGCCGCGCGCCTCGTGCCCCTGATGGACTGGATCCTCGACAACGCCGACGAGATCGTCGCGGGCCGATGACCGGTCGCTGCCCCACCTGCGCCCCGCGCGGGCCGCTCCCTCAGGCCTGCCCGGTGGACCAGAAGTAGGTCAACGGGGCGTCGTTGACGAGACGGTCGCCGATCACCCGCTGCTGCAGCACGACCGGGTTGTGCGACGAGAGCGTCCTCGCGTTCCGCCAGTGCCGGTCGAGTGCCCGGTCGCGGTCGGTGGCACTGGCTCCGCCGACCTCGAACAGGGTGCTCGTCGCCCGGAGGGCCACCTCGACCACCGTCACCTGCGCCCGGATGGTGACGAGCTCGGACGCCTCGATCAGTTCGAAGGCGTCCGGGTCACCGGTCACCACGGCGTCGTGTGCGCGGTCGATCGCCTCGGCCGCGCTCAGCACCAGGGACTCGGCCGCGAGGGCGTCCGCCGAGACCCGCCCCACGACCGACTGGACCAACGGGTCGGCGGCGGCCGTCGCCGCGACGCCCTGGCTGTAGGCGCGGGTGCGGGTGCGCACGAACTCGACGGCATCACGTTCCGCCGCCGACGCGACGCCGGCCAGCGAGGCCAGCAAGACGGTCTGCAGGAAGGCCGGCAGGGGCGTCCGCCGCTCGTCGCGCTCGGGCCGGATCTGGGACGGCTCGACCCGCACGCCGTCGAACCGGGTCGTCCCACTCCCGGTGAGCCGCTGGCCGAACCCGTTCCAGTCGTCGCGGACGTCGACCCCGTCGTCGTCGACCCGCACGGTGACCCCGACGACCCGGCCGGTCGGCGTCGTCGCGGTCACGGTCGTCCAGTCGGCGAAGAGCGTGCCCGTGCTGTAGTGCTTCTCGCCGTGGAGCCGCCAGCCGTCACCGTCCGGCACGAGGTGCGTCACGAGCGATCCCACGCGGGCGGCACTGCGCTCGTGGCTCGCGTTGCCGAACACCTCGCCCGCCGCGACCTGCTCGAGCCAGAGGCCGCGCCGCACGAGGTCGTCCGAGGTGTCGAGCAACAGCTCCTCGACGAAGGCGAAGTGCGCCCGCAGCAGCTGCGGCAGGTTCGAGTCGGCCCGCGCCAGCCGCACGAGCAGGGCGAACAGGTCGGAGGGCCGGGCGCCGGAGCCGCCGAGCCCGACCGGCACGGTGACGGCCGTGAAGCCGGACTCCGCCAGCTGCCGCACCTGTTCGAACGGCAGCTCGCGCTTCAGCTCGCGGTCGACGGCGCCCTCGGCGATGCGCTCGAACACGGGCTCGAACCGGGCGAGCAGGTCCTCGCGGGTCGGCGTGGCCGTCGGTGCGATGGTGGTCGTGTCGGTCATCGGGGGTCTCCGGTGGGATCGGTGGTGGTCGTGGTGGTGTGGGTGGTGGTGGCGGCGGACAGGCCACCCCCGGGGACGGCGGCGAGCAGACGGCGCGTGTATTCGGCGACGGGACGCTCGAGCACCTGCTCGACCCGCCCCTCCTCGACGACCCGTCCGTCCTTCAGGACGAGCACCCGGTCGCTCACGTGCCGGATGACGCCGAGGTCGTGCGAGATGAACAGGGCCGACGTGCCGTAGCGGGCGCGGATGTCGGCCAACAGGTCGAGCACCTGCGCCTGCACCGAGACGTCGAGGGCGCTGACGGCCTCGTCGAGGACGAGCACGTCCGGGTCGGTGGCCAGCGCGCGGGCGATGGCCACCCGCTGGCGCTGGCCGCCCGAGAGGGTCGACGGGTGTCGGCCGGCCAGGCCGGGGTCGAGCCCGACCCCCACGAGCAGGTCGTCGACGCGGGTACGGGCGTCCGTCGTCGCGGCACCCTGACCGCCCCGCGCGCTCGCCGCGGCGCGGATGGCTCCCGTGACGAGCTGGCCGACCGACCGACGGGGGTCAAACGAGCTCAGGGGGTCCTGCGAGACCGTCGCGATGCGCGGCCGGTCGGGTCGACGCTCCCGCTCGCGCAAGGCCGACCAGGGCCGGCCCTCGAACAGCACCTCACCCTCGTCCGGGGCCGTCAGGGCCAGGGCGATCGCGGCGGTGGTCGACTTGCCCGAGCCCGACTCGCCGACGATGCCGAGGGTCTCGCCCGCGTGCAGGGTGAACGAGACGTCGTCGACGACCGTGCGGGTGACGCGGTCCGGCCCGCGGTAGCGCTTGCTGACGTGACGCACCTCGAGCACGGGGGTGCCCGGCGCGGGGACGGGCCGGTCCACGGGACGCGCGGCGAGGGTCGCCGGAGCCACCGACGAGAGGCGGCTGCCCCGGGCGTGCGCGGTGGGGATCGCTGCCAGCAGACGCTTCGTGTAGGGGTGGCTCGGCGCCCCAAGCACCTGGTCGATCGGCCCCTGCTCGACCACGATGCCGTGCTGCATGACCACGACCTCGTCGGCGAGTCGTTCGACCACACCGAGGTCGTGGCTGATCAGGACGAGCCCCGCGCCGCCGGTGCGCAACTCGTCGAGGAGGGCGAGGATCTGCGCCTGGACGGTCGTGTCGAGCGCGGTGGTCGGCTCGTCGGCTATCAGGACCGCGGGCTCGAGGGCCACGGCCGCGGCGATCAGCGCGCGCTGCCGGAGGCCTCCGGACAGTTGCGAGGGCAGCTGGCGGGCCCGGAGGCGCGGTTCGGGGACGCCGACCCGCTCGAGCAGCTCGATCACCCGGGCCTCGCGGGCCCGTCGATCGCCGTACCGATGGACGCGGAGGGGCTCCGCGATCTCGGCCCCGACGCGGCGCAGCGGGTCGAGCGAGACGAGGGCGTCCTGCAGGACGTAGCCGATCTCACGCCCACGCAGGCGCTGCCAGTCGCGATCGCCGAGGTCGGTGAGGTCGCGACCCGCGAGCCGGAGGGTCGAGGCGGTCGTCGCGGCGGTGTGGCCGTTGAGCCCGAGCAGCGCCTTGGCGGTGACGCTCTTCCCCGAACCGGACTCCCCCACGATGGCCGTGCAGCGCCCGGCCTCCACGGTGAACGAGACGTCGCGGACGACCGGGTGGCCGCCGAAAGCGACCGACAGGCCCCGCACGTCGACGAGCGGGCCGGCCGTGTCGAGTCGCACGGCCTCGGGGTCGAGGACGGGCTCGGGGCTCATCGCGCGCCTCCCGGGCTGGTGAGGGTCTGGATGCTGCGGCCGACGGCCGTCAGCGACAACGCGAGCAACACGATGACGACGCCTGGGAAGAAGTCGAGCCACCAGGCCTGCTGCAGGTAGTTGCGACCGGCGTTGAGCATCGCGCCCCACTCCGGGGCGGGGGGCTGGACGCCCATGCCGAGGAAGCCCAGCGCTGACGCCCAGACGATCGCCTGGCCGATGCCCAGGGTGACCAACACGGTCAGGGGCCGGAACGCGTTGGGCAGCAGGGTGTGGACGAGCACGTGGACCGGTCCGTGGCCCAGGGCGCGTTCCGCCTGGACGTACGACGAGTCCCGCACGGCGAGCACCTGGCCCCGGACCATCCGGGCGTAGCCGGGGATCGTGGCGACGCCGACGGCGAGGATCTGCGTCCCGGCCGAGTTGCCGGCGATCGCGACGAGGATGAGGGCGAGCAGGATGCCGGGGAACGCGTAGAGCACCTCGATCACGCGGGTGACGACCGCGTCGACGGCCCGACCGCCGAGTCCCCCGAGCAGGCCCAGCAGCGTGGCGCCGGCCAGCCCGAGGGCGGTCGCCCCCACACCGATCAGCACCGACTGCCCGGCCCCGTGCACGACGCGCGAGTAGACGTCGCGCCCGGACTGGTCCGTGCCGAAAACGTGCTCGGCGCTCGGTGCCGCGAAGCTCTTCGCGAGGTCGATCGCGAGGGGGTCGGCCGGTGCGAGCAGACTCGGCCAGACCGCCGCGAGGAGCACGGCCGCGATGAAGGCCGCGGCGACCCAGGTCGAGACCCGGCGGAGGGGGTGGGAGGCGCGGCGCACGCGACGCGGGCCGGGCGCGGTGGCTACCGGGTCGGCGTCGTGCGGACCGGCCTCGTGCGGAACGGCCTCGTGCGGTCCGGTCGGCCGGTCGGGCGCGGCGAGGACGGGGGGCGCCGCGGTGGTGGTGGACGTGGTGCTCATGCAGGTGCTCCGATCGTGGTGCGCAGCCGGGGATCGACGGCGACGTACGCGACGTCGGTGAGGACGTTCGCGACGACGTAGACGAGGGCCACGACGAAGGTGATGCCGATGACGAGAGGGAGGTCCTGCGCGTTCACCGCGGTGACCAGCACCTGGCCGACTCCCTGGCGGGCGAAGACGACCTCGACGACGACCGCGCCCGAGATCAAGGAACCGAGGCCCCAGCCCGAGAGGGTGATGCCCGGCAGGGCGGCGTGACGAAGGAGGTGTCGTGCCCGGACGGCGGCCTCGGACAGGCCACGAGCCCGTGCCGAGAGAGCGAACGGCTGGTCCTGGGCGTCCTCGAACTCGTCGCGCGTGACCTGCCCGAGGAAGCCGGCCAGCGGGATGGCGAGGGTCAGGGCCGGCAGGACGAGACCGGGCAGTCCCGTGCCGATCACCGGGAACCAGCCGAGGCGCACGGCGAAGACGAGCAACAGGACGAGGCCGAGCCAGAACTGCGGCAGACCGGCCGCGACCGTCTCGACGACCGAGCCGATCCGCCCCAGGAGGCCGCGCCTCCCGGCGGTGAGCAGCGTGGACGTGATCGACAGCAGCCAGGCGAGACCGAGCGCGGTGGCCGTGAGGGCCAGGGTCGAGCCGAGCTGGCCGCCGATCACGCTGACGACCGACTGCTTGAGCGTGTAGGACTCGCCGAAGTCGAGCCGGACGAGGCCGAGCAGGAACGACCCGTACTGCGCGAGCAGGGGACGGTCGAACCCGTACTGGGCCGTCACGGCGGCGACGGCCTCGGGTGTCGGGTGGGCGGCCGCGCCCCCGAGGATCGCGACGGCCGGGTCGCCGGGCACGGCGTGCTCGAGGAAGAACACGATGGTGCCGACGGCCAGCAGCAGGACGACCGACTCGGCGACGCGGCGAGCGATGCGGAGGACCCAGGGGTTCATCGGTCGCCGCCGTCCACGAAGTAGGCGTCCGACAGCACCGGCTCGCCCTCGGAGGGCTCGATCCACACGTCCTTCACCCGGTTCGAGATGCCCAGCCGGGTCTGGATCGGGTAGAGCGGCAGGCTCCAGGCCTTCGAGGTGAGGATGCGCTGGGCCTCGGAGTAGAGCGCCGCCTGTTCGGTCGAATCGGTGGTGGCCGTGCCCGCGATCAGGACGCGGTCGAGCTCGTCGTCGGAGGCGAAGGCCGAGTTCTGGCCGTTGCCGACGTCGAGGGTCGCCTTCGAGTACTTGATGTACATCACGTGCGGCGTGGGGCTGTTCCAGTAGTTGCCGATGAGGTCGTACGCGTCGGGGTCGCCCCAGACGGCGTTCATGCTGGCGGAGTCCAGCGCCTCGAGGTCGACCTCGATGCCCACCTCCTTCTCCATCGCCTGGATGTTCTGCAGGATCGTCAGGTCGGCGGGCGGCGTCTCGGCACCGTCGGCGTTGTAGGGCAGGCGCACGGTCAGGGTCTCTCCGTCCTTGGTGCGGTGTCCGTCGGTGTCGCGGCCGGTCCACCCGGCGTCGTCGAGCAGGCGGTTCGCCTCGTCGGGGTCGTACGGGAACGGCTCGTGGTAGGCCTCGTCGTAGTGCGGCGTGCCGGACGAGACGGCGTCGCCCTCGTACGGGAACACGCCGGCGTAGGCGCTCTCGACGGCGGCGCGGGCGTTCGAGGCGTGGACGAAGGCCTTCCGCACGCGGATGTCGTCGAACACCGGGCTGGTCGTGTTGAGGTCGAGACTGAACGGCGAGCCCGAGTGGACGAACTCCTGCAGGCCGATCGCCGGGTCGGCCTCGGCGAGCTGCTGGCTCTCGGGCGGCACGTTGAAGATGACGTCGGCCTCGCCCGAGCCGAGCGCGCCGTACCGGGTGGTGTTGTCCTTGAGGAACCGCCAGGTGATGCCGTCGAGGTAGGCGGGGCCCTGGTGCTTCGCGTCGGCGGGGGCCGAGTCGTAGTCGTCGTTGCGCACCAGCTGCACGTCGCGGCCGTGGTTCCACGCGACGACCTCGAACGGTCCGGTGCCGACCGGCGACTCGCAGTTCTCCTCGAGGCCGCGCGCCATCGCCGTGGGCGACTCGATGCCGAAGAACGCCTGCGACAGGGCGGCGAGCAGCGGCGAGTACGGGCGGGACAGGTCGATGCGGACGACGTGCTCGGACAAGGCGGTCGCGCTCTCGAAGTACCCGGTCAGGTACAGCAGGTCGGTCGACGACTGCGTGGCCGGGTCGAGGATCTGGGTGAAGTTGTCGACGACGGCCTGCGCGTCGAGCGGCGTGCCGTCGTGGAACTCGACGCCCTCCTTCAGGGTGAAGTCGTACTGCGTGCCGTCGTCCGAGATCGTCCACGAGGTGGCGAGCCAGGGCACGACGCTGCCGTCCTCCTGCAGCGAGACGAGGGAGTCGAGGTACTGCCGGGCGACGTAGGTCTGGGGCATGTCCCCCGAGTTGTGCGGGTCGAGGCAGGTGGGCTCGCGGTCGGTGGCGTAGACCAGGGTGCCGCCGCGGACCGGGCCGCGGTCGACGACCTCGGCGGAGGCGGCACCCGAGCAGCCGGCGAGCAGCGCGACGAGCGCGGCGGCGGTCGTGGCGACCACGGGGAGGCGTCGGGAAGGAGGTCGGAGCATGGGCGAACCTTTCGTCGAGGCCCGAACCTACGGACGTGTCGACCCCCCGACCAGTCGCGTGACGCCACGCGACACCCGTCGTCTCAAACCGTCACACGCGGCCCCGGGACTTGCGCCGGCGTCTTGAGCCCACCGGCCCGCAGACGTACGGTGGAGAGGTCGACGACGACTAGGGGGCTCCATGGACGACGAGACGACACAGGACCGAGGCCGGCTGAGGCTGCACCGGCCGACGTTCCGGGGATCGGCGGTCGGGTGGGGCATCTCGGCCGTGGTGTGGCTGTCCTGCTTCGTGGGCTCGGGTATCGGCATGATGCGCGAGGGATCTCCCGGTGTGCTCGGCGTCCTCTTCCTCGTCGCCCTCGGGCTGGCGAGCGCGGTGTGCGTGACGGGCACGGTGTCGACCATCCGGCATCCCCGTCCGGCGCCCCCGGCCCGGGACGCTCCCTAGCCTCCGCCGTCGTCGACGGCTTCCGCCCATCCGCACCTGGTTGAGTTCGCCCAGACGACCGACGCGACGAAGGGACAGGCAGCACATGGGCATCTCGGAGAAGGACTACGACGTGGCCGTCATCGGCGCCGGTCCGGCGGGCACCGCGGCAGCCCTGCGGGCGGCCGAGCTCGGGGCTCGTGTCGTCGTCGTCGAGGCGGGGCGCGTCGGTGGCACCTGCGTGAACACCGGGTGCGTGCCCACGCGGGTGCTGGCCAAGACGGCCCGGCTCATCCGCGAGACCCGACATGCGGACGTCTACGGCGTCGACGTCGCTCCCCCGACGATCGACTGGGCGTCGACCGTCGCGCGCGTCCGGGAGCGCGTCGACAAGGTGCGGTCGATCAAGCGGGAGGCCGAGCGGTTCGAAGCCGCGGGCGTCGAACTGGTCCACGAGGGTCGGGCCCGGTTCGTGGACGACTCGACCCTCGTCCTCGACAGCGGCCGCACCCTCTCGGCGGAGTCGATCCTCGTCTGCGTCGGCGGACATTCGCGCCGACTGCCCATCCCGGGGAGCGAACTCGCAACGGTGCCCGAGCACGTCCTCGACCTGCCGACCCTCCCCCGTCGGGTGGCCGTGATCGGCGCGGGCAACACGGGCGCGCAGCTCGTCACCGTCTTCGATGCGTTCGGCAGCGCGGTCACGCTCCTCGACGTCGCCCCGCGGGTGCTGATGGCGTCGGATGCGTCGATCTCGGAGGCGGTCTCCGCCGCGTTCGTCGAGCAGGGCATCGACGTGCGCACCGGGATCGACGGCGTCGAGGGCCTCGCCCGGTCCGACGACGGGTCGATAGTCCTGACCTGGCGGCAGGACGACGCCTCATCCTCTGCCGAGTTCGACGTCGTGATCATGGCCACGGGGTGGCCGGCGGACGTGGAGGACCTCGGTCTCGAGAAGGCCGGCATCGAGGTGGAACGCTCGACGATCCCCGTCGACCGGTACTTCCGGACCGTCGTGCCGCACGTGTTCGCCGTGGGCGACGTGAACGGCCGCGACATGCTCGTCCAGGCCGCCCAGTTCGAGGGCGAGGCCGCCGCCGAGAACGCCGTCCTCGGCGCCAACCGCCGCACGCCGCACCACCTCCTTCCGGCCGGTGGGTTCACCGACCCGGACTACGCCGGCGTCGGCCTCACCGAAGAACAGGCCCGTGAGGCGGATGAGTCGTGCGTGGTCGTCACGATCCCGTACTCGACCGTGGACCGGGCCGTGATCGACGACCGCGAGACCGGGTTCCTCAAGCTGATCGCCGACCGTCGGCGCGAACTCGTGCTCGGCGCCCACGCCGTCGGCGAGAACGCCGTCGAGGTGGTCCAGGCGGTCACCACCGCCATGGCCGGCGGTGTCGACGTCGCCACCCTGGCCGAGGTGCGCTTCGCCTACCCCACCTACAGCGCCGTGATCGGCATGGCGGCCCGGGCCGTGCTGGCGTCTCGCACCGCGCGCTAGGAGCCGGCGGGCACCGTGGCACGATGGACGTGCCGCCCCGACAGAAAGCCACGATGCGCCTCCTCCTCATCCGCCACGGCGAGACCGCCGACAACGTCGCCCGCACCATCGGCTCGCGACCCCCGGGCCCGCCGCTCTCTCCGCTCGGCCGCGAACAGGCCGCCGACCTCGCGAGGGCCCTGGTGCACGAACCGCTCGTCGCCGTGCACTCGTCGCGCCTGCGCCGGGCCGGTGAGACCGCCGCGATCGTCGCCGTAGGCCTCGGTCTCCCTCACCACGAGGTCGACGGTGCCCACGAGATCGACGCCGGCGACCTGGAGGGGCTGCCCTACGCCGAGGCCCTGCCCCGGTACGCCGGCACCATGCAGCAGTGGTGGACCGATCCGGAGGCGCGCATCCCCGGAGGCGAGAGCGGCACCGAGTTCACGGCCCGGTTTCACGCGGCGGTCGATCGGGTCGTCGCGTCGACACCGGCGGACTCGACCGCGGTGCTCGTCTCGCACGAAGCGGCCATCTGCGTCTGGGCGGCCGACACCGCCCGCAACCTCGACGCCGAGTTCAGCCGCACCCACGGGCTGCGCAACACCGGTTCGGTCGTCCTAGAGGGCTCGACGGAGGGCGGCTGGATCGCCGTGTCGTGGGACGGCGAACCCTTGGCGCACTGAGCCGAGCGTCCGTCGACAGGCCGCAGCGCGCCTCCTAGGGGCCGCCGAGCCAGTGGTCGATGCGGTGGTGGTCCGGGCGGAAGCCGTTCTGGACGCCCCACAGCACGGCCTGCGTCCGGCTCGTGGCGCCGATCCGCCGGTAGACCGACCGGATGTAGGACTTGACGGTGTTCGGGCTGAGATAGGTCAGCGCCGCGACCTCGGCGTTGCTCTTGCCCTGGGTGATCAGGGCCAAGATCTCGGACTCACGATCGGTGATGCCCTCGCGGCGGCCGGGCCAATCGAGGCCCGGCGCGCTCGGCGCGCGCCCCCGCACGTCGCTGACGACCTGCTCGCCACGATGGACCGCCTCGAGTGCCTCGACGAGCTCGCGGGCCGCGAGGGTCTTCGACAGGTACCCGTGCACGCCTTGCGCGAGCGCCGCCTCGACGAGCTCGGGGTGGAAGTTCCAGGTGTAGACGACCACCTTGCCGGCCGCGGGGTTGGCGACCAGCTCGGCGAGCTCGTGGTGGTCGGACTCGGGCTGGGCGAACGAGTCGTAGAGGACGACGTCGACCCGGTCGGACAACGACGTCGTGGCGTCGATCTCGGCGACGACCACCCGGTCGCGGTAGCGGTCGAACATGTGGGCGAGGCCGGCGAGGACGACGTCGTAGTCGTCGACGAGGGCGACGGTGATCGACCGGGTCGGGGCGAGGGGCATGAGGACACCATCCCACCCCGAGGGGTGTGCCGCCACACCTCCAGGGGTGGTCTGCTGAGTCATGCGACGCCACGGCACCGACGGTGCCGGTCGCTCATCTCTCCCGGAAGGAGAACACCATGATCGGTCTCATCATCAGCTTGCTCGTCGTCGGCCTCATCGCAGGGTTCATCGCCCGCGCGGTCGTCCCGGGCCGCCAGAGCCTCTCCATCGCCATGACGATCCTGCTCGGCATCATCGGCTCGTTCGTCGGCGGGTTCCTCGGCTTCCTGCTGTTCCAGCACGACCCGACGGACGGCTTCTTCCAGCCCGCCGGTATCATCGGCTCGATCATCGGCGCGATCGTCGTCCTGGTCGTCTGGGTCGCCGTCTCGGGTCGCCGCAGCGCCGCTCGCCGCTGATCGCTGGTCGCCGCCGGGGTGGCTGTCCCACAGCCGCCCCGGGTCGCGCCGACGCAGGAGCACGCGCCCGGCCCCGTCGGGCCGCCGCGTTCGGTGCCGCCCCGGGCTCAGATCGCGAGCGAGCGGCGCAGCGTGCGGACGATCTGCGCGCGGGCGGCACGACCCGATCGGATGGGCAGCAGCGGGTACGCGTGCACGTCGCCCTCGCCTTCGTGCCACTCGAGCTCGACGCCGGCCGCCGCGGCACGCTCGCGCAGGAGGTGCGCGTCGGGGTTCAGGACGTCCCGCGTCCCCGTGAACACCGTCACCGGTCCGAGCCCTGCGAAGTCGCCGAACAGGGGGCTGACGACGGGGTCGCGCAGGTCGAGCTCGCCCCGCCAGTGCTCGGCCAGCACGCGTCCGCCGGGTGTCCCGAGCCACGGGTCGGACGGCTGCACCTCGGGGATGCGGGGGTTGCCCCAGGTCAGGTCGAGCGCGGGGGCGATCAGCACCGTACGGGCGACGACGACGCCCGCGTCCCGCAGCGACAGGGCGGCCGACAGCACGATCTGACCGCCGGCCGAGTCCCCGGCGAGAGCGACCGGGCCGTCTGCCGAGGCGACCAGGTCGAGGATGCCGACCCGCGCCTCCTCGGCCGTCCCGTACGGGACCAGGGGGTAGATCGGCAGGACGACCGTCGTGCGGGCCTCGGCGGCGAGCTGCGCGACGAGGTGCCAGTGCTGCGACACGATCTCGCCCACCCAGCCGCCGCCGTGGGCGTAGACGACGGTGCCGCGCGAGGCGCCGTCGCGCCGCCTGATCGTGTAGACGGGCCAGCCGCCGCGCTGCTCGACGTCGACCCGGACGTCGTCACGGAGGACGGCAGGCGGGCCGTAGGGTGCCGGCCGGAGGGACGCCCGTCGGATGCGCCGACGCGCCCCGGCCTCGGTGACGAAGGTGCGGTTCGCCCCGGTCGCCCGGAGGAACATCGGGACCGCCGCCCGGGGCAGGACGAGCCTGGCGGCGAGGGGCACCCGGACGGTGTCGTGGGAGGTGCGGGAGGGCTTCCGAGGGAGGCGCGTGGTCACGGCCGCGACGATACCCCGGCGGCTGCCCGACGGAGCGCCCATCGGCGCGCCTGAGGCGTCACGTCTCGACGAAGCACGTTGTGACCATGAGGACGATGGGCCCCGGGTAGACGGTCGGGTAGTCCCGCAGCCAGTCGGCCTCGGCCCGGAACCGCCCGGGCTCCTCGCCCTCGGTCACGGCCCTGACCCCGCGGGACTCCCACAGCTCGACGACGGCAGCGACGTCGCCCGTCGCCGTCGGCGCCGCCTCGGCTCCCGGTGCCGGCTGGGTCCCGTCCGGGCCGGTGGTGCTCCGCCAGTCGTAGCTGTAGGTCCATTCCACACCGCTGCTGAGGTTGTCCAGGTGGCAGCTGTCACGTCGGACGCCGCCGGCCCGCTCGCCCGAGACCGACTTCAGATCGGGGTCGGCCCCGAGCGCACGCACGGTCTCGTCACCCAGCTCGGCAAGCTCCGCCTGGACGTCGCGCTCCTCTGTCCTCCGTTCGAGCTCCGTGGGTGGCTGTGCCTTCTGCAGGGCGAGCTCGACGGTCTTCCTCGTCTGGTAGGTCAGGACCATGCCGTGGGTCGGCACCGCGATCGCCAGAATCGCGAGGGAGGCGATCAGCACCACGCGAGAACGGGTGCGGTCCCGCCGCCGCGCCCGCACCTCCCTCACCGCGACGACGACGGGGAATCCGACGCCGACCGCGGCCCCGACCAGGAAGCCGATCAGGACGCCCGTCCGGTCCAGGTTCGGGCCCCCGGTCGGGAACGACTCCCGCAGCTGGACCGCGATGTCGATGATTCCGCCGGCGGGCAGCGCGACGATCATCAGCGCGACGAGGACCGCGGCGCGGGCCCGCGGGGTGAAACCGGGCGACGGACGAGGCGTCCGTGGGCCGACAGGGGCGTCGCCGTAGTCGCCGGCTCGGTGCGGGGGGAGGTCGTCCTCGGGGACGACGCCGTGCGCCTCGTCTCTGTGGTCGGTCATGCCTCGACGCTACTCATGTGGCTACCGACAGGTCTGCCCCCACGATCGGCACTCCGGTCGCCGTCGGATCGGAAGGGCCGCGATGTCCGGGTGGCCGTCTGGCAGCTGCACCTGGTCCCGACGGTCGAGAGGTCCCGACTCTCGGCTCGCCACCGCCTACGCGCATCGACCCGATCACGGTGGAGCCGGCCGGCTCCAGAAGTCGCCGCGCACCTGGAACCCGTTCCCCGAGTCCTCCCTGTAAACGGTGATGCCGCGGGGGTCGAGGAAGGTGCCCGGAATGCGGTCCCCGAGCTGTGCGTCGAGCTCGGCCCTCAGCTGCTCCTGCGTCACGCCGTCGGCTGGTTCGACGTCGAAGACGGTCCAGCAGCCACCTGAACCGCATTCCTTGCCCGTCGACGCGACCACGGCGGTCGCCGGAAAGCCCATCTGCGCCTCGGTCGGCACATCGCCCTCGGTCGCCCCCAGCGCCTGCAGTGCGTAACGTGCGAGGAGCAGCACGACGGCGATCGCCAGCAGCACAGCGGCGCCGAGCCCGACCCCGATGGCGACCCACCGCCTGGTCGTCACCTTCGTCGAATGCCCCGTCACATCGACAGAGTGTCAGGCCCGGGGCCAGCCCGTCATCAGCCTGCAGGACGAGGAGCTCGCAGCCCGTCCCGCTTTACGCTGTCATCGTTGGTGCTGGTGCTGGTGCCCTCCACCCCTGCGGAACCTGCAGGACTGCCGCTGGGCTACCCGACACGGGGCGGGGACCTCTGATACGCCAGAGAACCCGGCGGTGGCCACATGAATCGTGATGGAGATCTTCGACGGTGGGCCCTACCGGGCTCGAACCGATGACATCCACGGTGTAAACGTGGCGCTCTACCAACTGAGCTAAAGGCCCTCGCGCCGGGACGAGCCGGGCGAGCGAGTACAGGTTAGCGGGTGAGCGAGCCGACCCGCGCCTCCTGGGCCGTCGCCCGGGGCCTCAGGCCGTGACGGGGACGAGCAGGTCGAGCGCGGCGCGGTAGTCGGCGAGCGAACGCTCCTGGCCGGGCTCGGTGCCGAAGTGCTCGCGGATGACGCCGTCGACGTCGATCAGGAAGGTCGTGCGGGTCGCGAAGCCCTTGTTCTCGAGGAAGACGCCGTACTCCTTCGAGACCTCGCCGTGCGGCCAGAAGTCCGCCAGCAGGGTGAAGTCGTAGCCCTTCTCCTCGGCGAAAGCACGAAGCGTCGCCTTCGAGTCGACGGAGACGACCATCAGTTCGACGCGGTGGTCCTGGAACATGGCGAGGTTGTCGCGCAGCGTGCAGAGCTCTTTGGTGCAGGTGCTGCTGAACGCCAAGGGGAAGAACACCAGGGCCACGGGCTTGACGCCCCGGAAGTCGCTCAACCGCACTCGCTCGCCGAACTGGTTCGGCAGGTCGAAGTCGGGAGCCTGGATGGCGTTCTCCAGAGCCATGGGTGCGTTCCTTTCGCGTCGACCCGGGCGGTCGGCGACTGACACGATCGCCGATCCTACGCCTCACGCGTCGGATTTCAAGCGGGGGCACGGCCGGGCGTTCCCAGCGCGCGCCGAGCCTGTGTCGGTCGGGGCAACTAGAGTGGTCGCGTCAGGCGGAGTACGTCTCGGAACCCGGGCACGACGGGCCTGACATCTGTTTGTCCACTCCACGCGGTGGCCCTCCAAGAGACGGCTGCTCCACACAGATGATTGAGGTCAAGGGTGACGGTTAACGATCAGGACCCGTACACGGTCGACAAGGCCGATCGCGATCCCGAAGAGACCGCCGAGTGGCGCGAGTCGCTCGACGCTCTCGTGAAGGCGCAGGGTCACGAACGTGCCCGCGAGATCATGAAGAGCCTGCTCACCCGGTCGAGCGAGCTGCACCTGGGCGTGCCGATGGTCCCCAAGACGGACTACGTCAACACCATCGCCCCCGAAGACGAGCCCGAGTTCCCCGGTGACGAAGAGCTCGAGCGCCGCTACCGCAAGTGGGTCCGCTGGAACGCGGCGATCACCGTGCACCGCGCTCAGCGCCCCGGCATCTCCGTCGGCGGACACATCTCGACCTACGCTTCGTCGGCCGCTCTGTACGAAGTCGGCAACAACCACTTCTTCCGCGGTCAGGACCACTCCGGCGGCGGCGACCAGGTGTTCTTCCAGGGCCACGCCTCCCCCGGCATGTACGCCCGCGCCTACCTCGAGGGCCGTCTCGGCACCGACCAGCTCGACGGCTTCCGCCAAGAGAAGTCGCACGCCTCCGGCGGACTCAGCTCGTACCCGCACCCGCGCCTCATGCCCGAGTTCTGGCAGTTCCCGACCGTGTCGATGGGCCTCGGGCCGATCAACGCGATCTACCAGGCACAGGTCGCCAAGTACCTCACCAACCGCGGCATCAAGGACGCCAGCGACCAGCAGGTCTGGGCATTCCTCGGCGACGGCGAGATGGACGAGGTCGAGAGCCGCGGTCAGCTGCAGGTGGCGGCCAACGAGGGCCTCGACAACCTCAACTTCATCATCAACTGCAATCTGCAGCGCCTCGATGGCCCGGTGCGCGGCAACGGCAAGATCATCCAAGAGCTCGAGTCGTTCTTCCGCGGCGCGGGCTGGAACGTCATCAAGGTCGTCTGGGGTCGCGAGTGGGACTCTCTGCTCGCGAACGATTCGAGCGGCGCGCTGCTCAACCTCATGAACACCACGCCCGACGGCGACTTCCAGACCTACAAGGCCGAGAGCGGCGGATACGTCCGCGACAACTTCTTCGGCCGCGACCCCCGCGCGCTCGAGCTCGTCGCGGACTACTCCGACGACGACATCTGGAACCTCAAGCGCGGCGGCCACGACTACCGCAAGGTCTACGCCGCGTTCAAGGCCGCGACCGAACACAAGGGCCAGCCGACGGTCATCCTCGCCAAGACGGTCAAGGGCTACGGCCTCGGCAAATCGTTCGAGGGCCGCAACGCGACCCACCAGATGAAGAAGCTCACGCTCGACAACCTCAAGCAGTTCCGCGACGAGCTCCGCATCCCGATCAGCGACGCCCAGCTCGACGAGAACCCGTACCTGCCGCCGTACTACCACCCCGGTCAGGACGACGACGCGATCCAGTACATGCAAGAGCGCCGTCGCGCGCTCGGTGGCTACGTGCCCGAGCGCCGCAGCAAGTACACGCAGATCGCCGTCCCCGAGGCGAAGACGTACGACGTCGTCAAGAAGGGCTCGGGCAAGCAGGAGGTCGCCACCACGATGGCGTTCGCCCGCCTGCTGAAAGACCTCTTGCGCTCGCCCGACTTCGGCCACCGCATCGTGCCGATCATCCCGGATGAAGCCCGCACCTTCGGCATGGACGCCTACTTCCCGACGTCCAAGATCTACAACCCGAACGGCCAGCACTACACGTCGGTCGACCGTGAACTGCTGCTCGCCTACAAAGAGAGCCCGCAGGGCCAGATCATCCACGTCGGCATCAACGAGGCCGGCGCGTTCGCGGCCTTCACCGCCGTCGGCACCTCCTACTCCACGCAGGGCGAACCGCTCATCCCGGTCTACGTCTTCTACTCGATGTTCGGGTTCCAGCGCACCGGCGACGCCATGTGGGCAGCCGGCGACCAGATGGCCCGCGGGTTCATCATCGGCGCCACCGCCGGTCGCACGACGCTGACCGGCGAAGGCCTGCAGCACGCCGACGGCCACTCGCCGCTGCTCGCGTCGACGAACCCCGCGGTCGTCTCGTTCGACCCCGCCTTCGGGTACGAGCTCGGCCACATCGTCAAGTCGGGCATGGACCGCATGTACGGCACCGACGAGCACGGCAACGCGTCGCACTCCGACCCGAACGTCATGTACTACATCACCGTCTACAACGAGCCGATGTCCCAGCCCGTCGAGCCCGAAGGTCTCGACGTCGATGGTGTGGTGCGCGGCATCTACAAGCTCAAGGACGCCGAGAACCTGGGCCCCCGCGCCCAGCTGCTCGCGTCCGGCGTCGGTGTGCCGTGGGCCCTCGAGGCCCAGCAGCTGCTGGCCGACGACTGGAACGTCGCGGCCGACGTCTGGAGCGTCACCAGCTGGACCGAACTGCGCCGCGACGGCCTGGCCGCCGAAGAGCACAACTTCCTGCACCCGAACGACGAGCCCAAGACGCCCTACGTGACCGAGAAGTTGCAGGGTTCCGAGGGTCCGTTCATCGCCACCAGCGACTTCATGGCAGCCGTGCCTGACCAGATCCGCGAGTACGTGCCCGGCGACTACCTCACGCTCGGCGCCGACGGCTTCGGCTTCAGCGACACCCGCGCGGCCGCTCGCCGGTTCTTCAAGATCGACGGCCCGTCGGTCGTCGTCCGCACCCTGCAGGCCCTGGCCCGTCGTGGCGAGGTCGACCCGGGCGTCGTCCAGCAGGCGATCGACCGGTACCAGCTGCACGACGTCACCGCCGGCACCAGCGGCACCGCCGGCGGGGAGGCCTGACGACCCCGTGAGCGCCGAGCGGGTGCCCACATCGCCCCTGCAGCCGTCCGCGGCCACGAAAGAGCGAACGCTCGCGTGGCTGCGGACGGTGTCGGGCGAGTTGTCCACCGCGACTATTAAGCGCCTCGAAGAGACGCTGCCGTGGTACGGGGACATGCCCCCCGGGCGCCGTTCGGCGGTCGGGCTCGTCGCCCAGGCCGGCATCACCTCCTTCATCAGCTGGTTCGCCGACCCCCGGTCCACCCCGTGGATCGCGGCGGACGTGTTCGGCTCGGCCCCGCGCGAGCTGCTGCGCTCGGTCAGCCTGACCCAGACCCTGCAGCTCATCCGCATCACCGTCGAGGTCGTCGAAGAACGCGTCAAGGACGGGGACGACTCGCTCCGCGAGGCGATCCTGCTCTACTCGCGCGAGATCGCGTTCGCCTCCGCCGACGTCTACGCCCGGGCCGCCGAGGCCCGCGGCCTCTGGGACGCTCGGCTCGAAGCCCTGGTCGTCGACTCGATCCTCAGCGGCGAGTACGACGACGAGCTGCCCAGCCGCATCGCCGCGCTCGGCTGGCACGGTCACGGCGAGGTCGCCGTGCTCGTCGGCACGGCTCCCCGCATGCTCGACGTCGACATGTTGCGACGCACGGCCCGGCACCGAGAGGCCGATGTACTCATCGGCGTGCAGGGCAGCCGACTGGTGCTCGTCATCGGGCGTGCCGACCCGCTCGACGAGAGCAGCGCCTCCTCGACGCACCCCAGCTTCACCGAGATCGCCCGAGCCCTCGAACCCGGTTTCGGCGACGGGCACCTCGTGCTCGGACACGAGGTGCCGAGCCTCGTCGACGCCTCGAAGAGCGCCAAGGCCGCCCTCGCCGGCTTCGCCGTCGCCCGGGCCTGGCGCAACGCGCCCCGCCCCGTCCTCGCCGACGACCTGTTGCCCGAGCGCGCCCTCGCCGGAGACCCGGTGGCACGGTCGACGCTGGTCAACCGCATCTACAAGCCGCTCAAGACGCACTCCACCGAGCTGCTGACCACCCTGTGGTGCTACCTCGACAACGGACGCTCGCTGGAGGCCACGGCACGCGAACTCTTCGTGCACCCGAACACCGTGCGCTACCGCCTCAAGCGCGTCACCGACGTGATCGGGTGGGACGCCACCGGAGCCCGCGAGGCCCTCATCCTGCAGTCCGCGCTCGTGCTCGGATCGATCGCCGACCCCGACGGGTCCGGCGTCCGACGCAAATGACCGTCGGGCCGCCCGAGGGCCAGGCTGTGCGCTTCGACAACGTTCATGCGCATCTTTGGTCGAGTTGCTACACCGCAGACCCGCGACTCATTGGCATGATGGACCAGTGATCGTTGTCGTAGCGCCCGGTCAGGGCTCCCAAACTCCTGGTTTCCTCGACCCCTGGCTGGCCGACCCCGACCAGCGCGACCTGCTGACGTCACTCTCCGACGCGGCCGGCGTCGATCTCGTCGCCCACGGCACCACGTCCGACGCCGACACGATCCGTGACACGGCCGTCGCACAGCCCCTCATCGTCGCGGCGGGCATCCTGACCGCCCGTGCTCTCTTCCGCCACGTGGACCGCTCTGCGGTCGCCGGTGTCGCGGGCCACTCGGTCGGCGAGTTCACCGCCGCGGCCGTCGGCGGCGTGCTGACCGACGTGGACGCCGTCACGCTCGTCGCGGAGCGTGGCCGGGCCATGGCCGACGCCGCCGCCCTCGTCGAGACCGGCATGAGCGCCGTGCTCGGCGGCGACGAAGCCGACCTGCTCGCCCGCCTGGACGCTCTGGGCCTCTTCCCCGCCAACTACAACGGTGGCGGCCAGATCGTCGTCGCCGGCGAGACCGCAGCCCTCGCCGAGCTGGCGGCCGACCCGCCGGCCAAGAGCCGCGTCGTGCCCCTGCAGGTCGCCGGCGCCTTCCACACGCGCTACATGCAACCGGCCGTCGAGCGCCTCAGGTCGGCTGCGTCCACCGTCACGGCCGCCGACCCCGCGCTGACGCTCTGGACCAACCACGACGGCAGCACCGTCGACTCGGGGGCCCGCTTCGTCGAGCTGCTCGTCGGTCAGGTCTCGTCGCCCGTCCGGTGGGACGCGACCATGCGGTCGTTCGCCGATGCCGGTGTGACGGGCATCGTCGAACTCGCCCCGGCCGGAGCCCTCACCGGCCTCGCCAAGCGCGCGCTGAGGGGTGTCCCCTCGGTCGCCGTCAAGACACCCGACGACCTGCAGGCCGCCGTCGACCTCATCGAGGGAGCAGCATGACCACCCCCCAGCTCAACCAGACCACCGGTGCGCAGTTCACCCGCATCTACGCGCTCGGCGCCGCCCGCGGTGAAAACGTCGTGCCGAACGCCGACATCATCGAACCGATCAACTCGAGCGACGAGTGGATCCAGCAGCGCACCGGCGTGATCACCCGTCGCCGTGCGGGCAAGGACGTCAAGGTCGTCGACCTCGCCGAGGCGGCCGCCACCGAGGCCATCGCCAAGTCGGGCATCCGTCCCGACCAGATCGGCGCCGTCCTCGTGTCGACCATCGGCGCGGGCGTCGTCACGCCGTCGGTCGCGTCGCTGCTCGCCGAGCGCGTCGGCGCGAACCCCGCCGCCGCCTACGACATCTCAGCCGCCTGTGCCGGATTCACCTACGGCATCGCGCAGGCCGACTCGTTCGTCAAGTCGGGCCTCGCCGAGTACGTCCTCGTCGTCGGCGCCGAGAAACTCAGCGACGTCATCGACCCGACCGACCGCACGATCTCGTTCCTCCTCGCCGACGGGGCGGGCGCCGCGATCGTCGGCCCGTCCGACAGCGCGGGCATCGGCCCGACGGTATGGGGCTCGGACGGCTCCAAGTGGGACGCCATCGGCATGACCAACACCATGACCGAGTACCGCGAGGGCGCGGGCGAGATCCCCTGGCCCACCCTGCGCCAAGAGGGTCAGACGGTCTTCCGCTGGGCCGTCTGGGAGATGGCGAAGGTCGCGAAAGAGGCGCTCGACCGCGCGGGCGTCACCGCCGACCAGCTCTCGGCCTTCGTGCCGCACCAGGCCAACATGCGCATCATCGACGAATTCGCCAAGCAGCTCGGCCTGCCCGAGTCCGTCGTGATCGGTCGTGACATCGCGACCACCGGCAACACCTCGGCCGCGAGCATCCCGCTCGCGACCCACCGACTGCTCGACGAGCACCCCGAACTCAGCGGCGGTCTCGCGCTGCAGATCGGTTTCGGTGCCGGACTCGTGTTCGGCGCCCAGGTGGTCGTGCTGCCCTAGCGCGCCGCTGCCCGCCCGACCGCGGGGCGCTGTATAGGCTTTACCCCGGTCACAACGACACCCCCTCAAGGAGACAACACCATGGCACTGTCCACCGAAGAAGTCCTCGCCGGCCTCGCCGAGCTCGTCAACGACGAGACCGGGATCGCCACCGACACCGTCGAGATGGACAAGTCGTTCACCGACGACCTCGACATCGACTCGATCTCCATGATGACCATCGTCGTCAACGCCGAAGAGAAGTTCGACGTCAAGATCCCCGACGAAGAGGTCAAGAACCTCAAGACCGTCGGCGACGCCGTCACGTACATCCACAAGGCGCAGAACTAAGACGTCGGCTGCCCGGTCGCCCCTCGGGCGACCGGGCCCCGCCGCTGTGCCCTCGACGCCGTCGACCCCACGCCACCAGCCTCGGCTGCAGCCCGGGTCACGGCGTCGTTCCACATCGGCACAGCCCACCGACCGGCCCTCCCAGAAGGAACGTCAATGACCAAGAAGATCGTCGTCACCGGACTCGGCGCCACGAGCCCGCTCGGTGGCACCGCCACCGAGAGCTGGCAGAACCTGCTCGCCGGCCAGTCGGGCATCACCACGCTCGAGCAGGACTGGGTCGCCAAGTACGAGCTGCCCGTCACCTTCGCCGGCCAGGCACGCACCCCCTCCGCCGACGTGCTCGACCGTCGAGAGATCAAGCGCCTCGACCCGTCGAGCCAGTTCGCGCTCACCGCCGCCCGCGAGGCCTGGGCCGACGCCGGCTCGCCCGAGGTCGTCCCCGAGCGCTTCATCGTCGACTGGGCCACCGGCATCGGGGGCGTCTGGACGCTGCTCGACGGGTGGGACACCCTTCGCGAGAAGGGCCCGCGACGCGTCCTGCCCATGACCGTCCCCATGCTCATGCCGAACGGCCCCGCCGCCGCGATCTCGATGAGCCTGGGCGCACGCGCCGGAGCCCGCACGGTCGTCTCGGCCTGCGCCTCCAGCACCGAGTCGATCGCCATGGCCTACGAGCACCTGCAGTCCGGCCTGGCCGACATCGCCGTCGCCGGCGGTTCCGAGGCCGCCATCCACCCGATGCCCCTGGCCTCGTTCGCCGCCATGCAGGCCCTCTCGAAGCGCAACGACGACCCCGCCACGGCTTCGCGTCCCTACGACGTCACGCGCGACGGCTTCGTCCTCGCCGAAGGCGGCGCCGCGCTCGTGCTCGAGACGGAAGAGCACGCCCTGGCCCGCGGGGCCCGCATCTACGCCGAACTCATCGGCGGAGCGGTCACGAGCGACTCGTACCACATCACCGCTCCCGACCCCGAGGGCACCGGTGCGGCCCGGGCCGTCATCGCCACGCTCGAGAACGCCGGGGTGGACCGCGACCAGGTCGTCCACGTCAACGCCCACGCGACGAGCACCCCGGTCGGCGACATCGCCGAGTACCACGCCATCAAGCGCGTGTTCGGTGACCACACCTCGAAGCTGATCGTCTCGGCGACCAAGGCGGCCACGGGTCACCTGCTCGGCGGTGCGGGCGGCATCGAGGCGCTGTTCACGGTCAAGGCGCTGCACGAGCGCGTCGCACCGCAGACGATCAACGTCACGCAGATGGACGACGAGATCGACATGGACGTCGTCGTCGGCGAGCCCCGCCCTCTGCCCGAGGGCGAGATCGTCGCGATCAGCAACTCGTTCGGCTTCGGCGGCCACAACGCCGTCGTCGGGTTCCGTTCGGTCTGACCGAGGCGAGCAGCGCAGGAGGCGCGGGTGGCGTGATCACGCCACCCGCGCCTCCTGCGTCGTCACCTGGTGCGCCCGGGCCGCACGTCACCGGGCCGCAGCGGGTCAGCCGACCTTGTGCAGCCAGACGACGGGGTTGCCCTCGCCGCTGTAGCGGAACGGTTCGAGTTCGTCGTCCCAGGCCTGGCCGAGGGCGAGACGCAGCTCGCGGTGCAGCTCGAGGGCGTTCGACCCCGCGATGTCCATGGCGTAGCGGATGCGGTCTTCCGGGATGACCGTGTTGCCGGCGGTGTCGGTCTGCGCGAAGAAGACGCCGAGGTCGGGCGAGTGCATCCACCGACCACCGTCGTGGGTCTCACCCGGGTCTTCGGTCACCTCGTAGCGCAGGTGCTCCCAACCGCGCAGCGCGGAGGCGATGCGGGCGCCGGAGCCCTCGTCGCCCTGCCACGAGAACTCGGTGCGCTGGGCACCGGGCAGCACGGGCTGGTCGACCCAGGCGAAGTTCACGCCGTGCCCGAGGGCACGACCGACGGCCCACTCGACGTGTGGGCACAGTGCACGAGGGGACGAGTGCACGTAGAGCACTCCCCGAGCGGTTGCAGCAGCCACGATTCCTCCATCTGGTTCAGGTGCGACTTCCCCATCGACCTGTCAGACGTGATTCGTGTGCGTTCTTCGATTGTGCGAGCCGAGGCCCGGTGGTACACGGACCGGAGCCCGTTCTGTGAATTATGACCGACCCGCCTGAGAAATTACAACTGTGTAACACCTGCGAATGAAGACGCCGTCTCGGACGTGCCGCGCGGTCACTTCGCCTGGGAGTAGTCGTCCACGACGGCGACCGTCACCGGGAAGGTGACCGGGGCGTCGCCGAACAGCAGTCGGCCGGCCTCGACCGCGCTCTCGGCGACCAGCGTGGCGACCTCGTCGGCCGCGGCGGCGGGGGCGTGCACGACCACCTCGTCGTGCAGGAAGAACACGAAGTGGGGTGCCGGGACGCCGGTCCCCCACCGCACGTGGAGACGTCGGCGCAGCGCGCCCATCCAACAGAGAGCCCACTCGGCGGCGGTGCCCTGGACGACGAAGTTGCGGGTGAACCGCCCCCACGAGCGCGCGTCGCGATCGGCCGGCCGGACGCCCATCTCGGGCGGCAGGGCGCCCGCCTCGGCACCACCGGCGGCATCCGGATCGTCGGAAGGCCGGGGTGAGCTGCGTCCGAGCAGCGTGTCGACGACTCCCCCGGCCTCGCCCGTGCGGGCCGCCGTCTCGACGAATGCCATGGCGTCGGGGAACCGTCGGGCCAGGCGCGGCACGAGCCGGCCGCTCTCGCCCTGGGTCGCGCCGTACATCGCGCCGAGCATGGCGACCTTGGCCTCGGCGCGGGTCGCGACGGCTCCGCTGGCGACGATTCCCTCGTAGAGGTCGCCGGACCCCGCCCGCGCCATCGAGCGGTCGCCGGACAACCCGGTCAGGATACGCGGCTCGAGTTGCGAGGCGTCGGCGACCACGAGCTTCCAGCCCGGGTCGGCCACGACGGCGCCTCGGACCGCCCTGGGGAGCTGCAGCGCGCCTCCTCCGCTCGTGGCCCAGCGACCGGTCACGACGCCGCCCGGCACGTAGTCGGGGCGGAAGCGCCCGCCGTGCACCCAGGCGTCGAGCCAGGCCCAGCCGTTGGCCACGAGCAGCCGCTGCATCTTCTTGTAGCGCAGCAGCGGCTCGATCGCGGGGTGCTCGTGCCGTTGGAGCTCCCACTGGCGCGTCGACTGCACCAGGACACCGGCACGGTTCAGGGCGCGGATCAACTCGGCCGGTGAGTCGGGGTTGAGGTCGGGGGCATCGAGGGCCTGTCGCACCTCGTCGAGGGCAGCACGCATGCGAGCCGGGCGCTCACCCGGGGAGGGCCTCGGCCCGAGCGCGGCGGTCAGGAGCTCGTCGTGCACCCGGGGCGACCACGGGATGCCTCGGTGTCGCATCTCGACCGCGATCAACGCGCCGGTGGACTCGGCGGCGACGAGAAGTTCGAGCCGACCGCGGGTCGGCGACGCCTCGATCGCATCTCGCTGGGCCAGGAACTCGCCCGCCGGGTCGGGCAGAGAATCGGGCACGACCTCGAAGAGGCCGTCGGACTCGCCGGGCACCGCCTGGGCGACGTCCCACGGGCCGGGGGCCGCGCCTCCGGCCGGGAAGCCGGGGGCTGCCGTCGACCGCCGCAGGATCGCGTGCACGAGGCGGAGGTCGACGCAGCGGGCCACCGTGACCCCGGCGTCGAGGAGGCGCGGGTACCACCTCGGGGTGTCGTCCCAGACCCAGCGGGGCGAGGCCTCGCCCTCGAGCCCGGCGACGCGCGTCGGCAGGTCGGACGCGGCGATCGTCTCGACGCCCACCACCTCGAGACGGCCCGACGCACCACGCTCGTACCGCGTCAGCTCGACGTCGCCGTCGGGCAGGCGACGCAGCAGGAAGAACACCGCCTGATCATCCCACCCCGCGCCGACACCGTCGGCCCGTTCCTAGTGCAGCGGGTGCCCGGCGGAGTCGAGGACGTTCTTCTCGCCCGCCTCGACGGCCGTCGCAAACCGGTTCTGGGCCGGCGGGATCGGGCAGTTGAAGGCGTACGAGAAGGCGCAGGGCGGCAGGACGGCCCGGTTGAAGTCGAGCGTGATGGTGCCGTCGCCGTTCGGGGTCGGGAACAGGAACCGCCCGACCGAATAGGTGCTGTCACCGTTGGTGGCGTCGCCGAAGACGAGCTGCAACCGGTCGCCGTCACCCGACGGGAAGGCGGCGAGCTCGTGGTCGACCCCGTCGCGCGTGAACCGGATGAGACCGGGCAGCGGCTTGGGGCGACTGAGGTCGAGGTCCTTCTGGTGGCGGATGTCGATCTGGGCATCCGCCGCGGTCGGCACGAAGTCGGCGGTGACGACCCAGTCCGGGTCGAACGGGAAGGCGTCGATCGAGCCGAACCCCGTGACCGCGTCCGACGCCGAGTCCCAGACGCGCAGGGCGTAGCCGGTGTGGTCGTCGTTCGCGATCACCGTGCCGGTCGTGGTCTCCGAGAACCGGAGGCTGCTCGGGGCCGGGGAGTCATCACCCGCCACGATCACGGTGCCGTCGACCAGGTCGCCGTCGACGTGGATGCCGTCCGCGGCGGTGGCCGTCAGCGCCAGCCCCGACACGCCCTGCGGCGTCGGCGCCCAGCGGCCCGGCACGCCCCAGACGGTCTGCTCCAGGTCGACCCACTGCGTACCGGTCAGCGCGAGCGGGCCCTGCGGCGACAGGACGCGGGTGCGGCGCAAGGTGTGGAAGCGATCGAGCTCGGCCTGTGCCGCCGCGTCCTCGGGCGTGCGGGTGGCGCCGGCGGTGATGGCGGTGCTGTCGGTGCTGTCGGTCATCGGTCCTCCTGGGGTCTGACGATGGGCAACGCCGAGGAGGCGCCGTTCATGCCCCGAGGGGCGGGACGTGGTCGAGACCGGCACCGCGCCTCCTCGTCCGACGTCTCAGGGCTGCGGGTCGTCGCCGCCCACGGCGAGGCGTCGCAGCTGTTCGTCGAAGGGGACGACCGCGGCGAACGGATCGTCGAGAGCGCCTTCGTGTCGGGCGACGAGCTCGGCGAACTCGCCCGCGGCACGCGTCACGCGCTCGGGCAGCGTGGTCGAGGTGCCGTCGCCCTCTCCCCAATCCTCGGACGCCGCGAACACCGAGGTGGGCACGACGACGGCCTGGAGGTAGGCGAACAGGGGTCGCACCGCGTACTCGAGGGCGAGCGAGTGGCGGGCCGTGCCACCGGTCGCCCCGATCAGCACGGGCGTACCCGTGAGGGCCTTGTGGTCCATCACGTCGACGAACGACTTGAACAGGCCGCTGTACGAGGACGAGAAGACGGGCGTGACCGCGATCACGCCGTCGGCGCTCGTCACCTTCTCGAGCGCCTCGGCGAGGGCAGGAGGCGCGAAGCCGGTGAGCATCGCGTCCGTCACCTCGTGCGCGAGGTCACGCAACTCGACGACCTCGACCTCGACGAACGAGCCGCGGCCGACGAGGTCACGCGTGGTGGCCTCGACCAGGCGGTCGGCCAACAGACGCGTGGACGAGGGCTGGCTCAGCCCCGCGGACAGGGCGACGATCTTCTTGGTGCTCATGGCGCGCCTCCTGCGTGTCTCAGCGGGCGGACGACGCGGTGAGCGCGTCGTGCGCGGTGGGTGCGGTCGTGGACTGCGACGCGCGGGTCGCGGCCTCGACGAGCGAGGCGTGCGTCGGGGCGTCCGGCACATGGGCCGGACGGTTCGCGGCGAACTCGCGACGCAGGACCGGAACGACCTCGCTGCCGAGGATGTCGAGCTGTTCGAGGACGGTCTTCAGGGGCAGACCGGCGTGATCCATCAGGAAAAGCTGACGCTGGTAGTCGCCGACGTAGTCGCGGAAGCCGAGCGTGCGGTCGATGACCTCCTGCGGGCTGCCGACGGTGAGCGGCGTCTGGCTCGTGAAGTCCTCCATCGACGGGCCGTGGCCGTAGACCGGGGCGTTGTCGAAGTAGGGGCGGAAGGTGCGCTTGGCGTCCTGCGAGTTCTTCGCCAGGAAGACCTGACCGCCCAAACCGACGATCGCCTGGTCGGCACGCCCGTGTCCGTGGTGCTCGAAGCGGCTGCGGTAGAGCTCGACCATCTGCTTCGTGTGCGAGGCGGGCCAGAAGATGTGGTTGGCGAAGAAGCCGTCGCCGTAGTACGCGGCCTGCTCGGCGATCTCGGGGCTGCGGATCGAGCCGTGCCAGACGAAGGGCGCGACGCCGTCGAGCGGACGCGGGGTCGCCGTGAACCCCTGGAGCGGGGTGCGGAAGTGGCCCTTCCAGTCGACGACGTCCTCACGCCAGAGACGGTGCAGCAGGGCGTAGTTCTCGATCGCCAGGTTGATGCCCTGACGGATGTCCTTGCCGAACCAGGGGTAGACCGGGCCCGTGTTGCCGCGACCGAGCGTGAGGTCGACACGACCGCCGGCCAGGTGCTGCAGCAGCGCGAAGTCCTCGGCGATCTTGACCGGGTCGTTCGTGGTGATGAGGGTCGTGGCCGTGCTGAGCACGATGCGCTCGGTCTGCGCGGCGATGTAGGCGAGGAGGGTCGTCGGGCTCGAGTTCACGAAGGGCGGGTTGTGGTGCTCGCCCGCGGCGTAGACGTCGAGGCCGACCTCCTCCGCCTTCTTCGCGATGGTGACCATCGCCTTCAGACGCTCGCCCTCGGTCGGGGTGACGCCGGTGGTGGGGTCGGTCGTGATGTCGCCGACGCTGAAGATTCCGAACTGCATTGCTCCACCTTAGAACATCTGCATGCGTTTGCATGCACTTCCGTGAACCGGAGGGTGGGGCGTGGCATTCCCGGGTGCGCCACCGCCGTCGGAACGTGCCGCTGCCGACGCCGGCCCCGGCCCCGGCCTCAACCCCGGCCCCGGCCCGGACCTGCGTGTGCGGCGCTCGCCGTGTCGGCAACTCCGGACTGGTGCTGCACCGCCGAAGCCCAGTCCCGGAAACACGGGACCCACGGCGACCGGTGCTGCAGGAGGCAGAAGTTACCGGCCCGTGTCGGCAACTCCGGACGGGTGCTGAACCGCCGATGCCCAGGCTCGGAAACGCGGGACCCACGCCGGCCGGTGCTTCACGAGCCAGGAGTTACCCGCCCGTGTCGGCAACTCCGGACGGGTGCTGCACCGCCAACACCCTGGCCCGCAAACTCGGGCCCTGCGCCGGCCGGTGCACCAGGAGGCAGGAGTTACCGGCCCGTGTCGGCAACTCCGGACTCGCGCTGCACCGACAACACCCTGGCCCGGAAACTCGGGCCCTGCGCCGGCCGGTGTACCAGGAGGCAGGAGTTACCGGCCCGTGTCGGCAACTCCGGACTCGCGCTGCACCGACAAAGCCCAGGCCCGGAAACACGGGACCCACGGCGACCGGTGCCGCAGGAGACAGGAGTTGCCGACCACCCGACGGGGTCCGAAGCGGGAGGGGCCGGAGGGCTGGGGTGCGCGGGAGGGAAGGTCGTGCGGGAAGGACGGGTGAGGCTGGCGGGGGACGAGAGGCCGTGCGAGCCGGGCGGCCGTGCGGAGCGGAGGGCGGTCCGGCGGTGCGGGAGGCCGACGGCGCAGGGGTGCGGCGGGGGCGGCGGTCAGGCAAGGGGGGCGAGGCGCAGCCAGCGCTCGGCGACCTGCGCCTGGGAGATGGGTCCGTCGCCGTCGCGGTCGATCTGGGGCGAGTCGAACTCGACCCACCAGGTGCGGGCCGATCCGCCGATCGCCGACACACCTTGCCACGCGCTGCCGCCGGCCCGGACCACGATGCCGGTCGGGCCGTACGGGAACGGCGTCGCCGGGTCTTCGTCCGAGTCGAGCACGTACACCTGCGCCCCCACCCCCATGCGCGCCGGACCGGATCGACCGTCGTCGTCGGAGGAATCGCCGCCCCAGGCGTCGGGTTCGGGTTCCGGCCGTCGGGGCCGCTTGGTGAACATGGACGACATCGTGCCACGCACGACGGGCACCACGCGACGACGCGGCCGCGCTCACAGCAGGCCCCTAGGCCGCATCAGCCCGCGAGCGGCAGAGCGCGACCGAACGCGACGAGTAGGGCGGACGGGACTTGAACCCGTGACCGATCGATTATGAGTCGACTGCTCTAACCGGCTGAGCTACCGCCCCTCGCGACGGCCCATCGGTGCGAACCGGGGTCGGCCGGGGCGGTGCCGCGGTCGACCGTCAGTGCGCGCGGTCGGACGCCGCGTCGGTGGAGGGGACCACCGGCTGACCACGATACAGGCTCTCGAAGACGCTTAGCGTGCGCTCGATGTCGTGCCCCTCGATCATCTTCAGGCTGGCCCGGCGCATGGCGAGGTACTCGTCGTCGGGTGCGGTCAGCACCGTCGTGAGCTTGTCGGCGAGGTCGCGGCTGTCACCCGGACGGAAGAGGTAGCCGTTCTCGCCCTCGTCGACCAGGTGCGGCAGGGCCATCGCGTCGGCCACCACGATCGGCAGGCCCGAGGCCATGGCCTCGAGGCTGGCGATGCTCTGCAGCTCGGCGATCGACGGCATCGCGAACACCGTCGACTCGGTGAGCGTGTGGCGCAACTCGTCGTCGGACAGGTACCCGACGAAGGTCACGACGTCGGCCAGACCCAGGTCACGGCTGGTCGCCTGCAGCTGCTTGAAGAGGTCGCCGCCACCGACGATCGTGAGCGTCGCACCGAGGGCCGGGTCGAGCAACGTCATGGCCTTGAGCAGCACGTCGATCTGCTTCTCGGCCGTGACCCGGCCGACGAACACGATGCGGTTCTCTTCGGGACGGGTGTCGAGGGCGGTGTAGTGGCCGGCCTCGATGCCGCACGAGACGGCGAGCACACCGGTGACCGCGACCGACTTCTCGAGGAACGTCGCGGCCTTCTGCGTGGGCGTCGTGATCGCCGCGGCCTTGCGGAACGTCTTGCTCGCGTCGTTCCACGCCATCTGGGTCGCCTTCGCCCGGAGGCCCTTGGGCAGGCCGGTGTGCTCGAGCAGGTTCTCGGGCATGAAGTGGTTCGTCGCGACGATGCGCACGCCCCGGCGCTCGGCGACCTGGGCCACGCCCCGGCCCATCACGATGTGCGACTGGATGTGCACGACGTCGGGGTGGATCTCGTCGAAGATCTTCTCGGCGTGCTCCTGCACCCGCCACGGGGTCGCGAAGCGCAACCAGTCGTGCAGCGGCCAGCGGGTCGAGTACAGCCGGTGGACGGTCAACGTGACGCCGCCGTGCTGCTCGAGGAAGGTGCCGTGGTGGCGGCTGGCCGCCGGCACCATGAGGTGCACGTCGTGGCCGCGCTGGGCCAGGCCCACGGCGAGCCGCTCGGTGAAGTTGGCAGCGCCGTTGACGTCGGGCGGGAACGTGTCGCCCGCGATCAGGACGGTCAGCCGGTCGGACGGCCCCGAGGAGGCGCGGGTCGCGTCGGCGTCCGACGTCGCGTCGTCGGGTCGGCCGGGTTCCGAGGGCGTCGGGGCAGGTGTCACGGGTCGTGGCGTCCTTCTCGTGCTCGGTGAGGTGTGCGTCGCGTCAGGCATCCGAACGGTCGGGAGACCGACGGACGAGACGACCCCACGGTAGCTCAGGCTCGGGTCTGGGGATGGTATTTGGCGAGTTGGAACACGCCGTAGACCGCGATCGCGGCTGCGATGACGAAGAAGACCCCGGCGATAGCGGGGGCGTTCTGCGCCTCGCCCAGCACGACGATGCCGATGCCGACCGCGATGAGCGGGTCGACGACGGTGAGGCCGGCGATGACGAGGTCGGGCGGCCCGGACGAGTAGGCGTTCTGCACGAAGTACCCGCCGAGCAGGCCCGCGGCGAGCAGGAAGACGATGCAGACGATCGTCAACCAGTCGAAGTTGCCGGCGAAGACGCGGTTGAGGACGACCTTCGCGAGGGTGGCGACGAAGCCGTAGAGCACCCCCGCCGCGATGATGTAGAACAGCGCGCTGCGGCGGCGACGCAGCAGGGCGAAGGCGACGCCCAGCACGGCTCCGACGACGGCGAGGATGACGAGCACGGTGACGAGTTGCCGGGTCGTGATCTCGGGTTCGATGGCCGTGAAGGCCGCCACGGTGACGAAGAGCCCGACCCCGCCGACGCAGAAGAGGATCGCCCGTTTGGCGCGACGGTCGAGCCGTCGCCCGGTGGACCGGGAGTTGAGGACCGCCGTGATCACGAGCGCCACCGCACCGAGCGGCTGCACGACGAGCAACGGGGCGATTCGCAGGCTGGTCAGCTGGAACAGGATCGCGAGGCCGAGCATCAGCGTGCCCAGCACCCACGAGGGGCGGCCGACCAGGGCGAGCACCTGGCGCACGTTCATGCCGCTCTTGGCCGCACCGATCCGCCGCTCGACCTTGGCGACGCCCTGGTGTTGCAGCTGCGCGCCGATCGAGAGGAACACGGCGCCGATCAGGGCGATGGGGATTCCGAGCGCCTGGTAGGGGGTCAGGGATACCTGCTGGGTGAGCTCCCCGATGTCCGTCGTCACGGCGTCCACGCTAGCGCCGTGGCGCTGGATAGTCTGGACGAATGGCCGTTCGACCCATTTCCATCACGGGTGACCCCGTGCTCCACTCCCCCGCCTCCGAGGTGACCGCCGTCGACGACGAGCTGCGCGCGCTCGTCGCCGACATGTTCGAGACGATGGACGCCGCCCCGGGCGTCGGCCTCGCGGGCCCTCAGGTGGGCGTCGGCAAGCGCCTGTTCGTCTACTCGTGGACCGACGACGACGGCGAGCTGTGGCGGGGCGTCGCGATCAACCCGACGCTCTGGCAGAGCCCGCTCTCGATCGAGCCGCTCGACGACGACTCCGAGTCCGAGGGCTGCCTGTCGGTGCCGGGCGAGAGGTTCCCGCTGCGCCGCGCCGACGGCGTCGTGCTGCGGGCCACCGACCTCGACGGCGACGAGGTCGAGATCGAGGCCTGGGGCTGGCTCGCCCGCATCTTCCAGCACGAGTACGACCACCTCGACGGCATCCTCTACGCGGACCGGCTCGAGCACCCGTTCCACAAGGCAGCTGCCAAGGCCGTCCGCAAGAAGGGCTGGGGCCAGCCGGGCAGCACCTGGCTGCCGGGAGTCGACCACCTCGAGGACTGACCTCGGACCGAGCCGACCCGAGACGAAGGAGGCGCGTCCTGCGAACCGCAGGACGCGCCTCCTTCGCGTTCGGCCCTGGGACGGAACAGGCGCGAGAAAAGAAAGCCTGCGACGGACCGGGCAAGAGAAAAGGCCCAGAGGGTGGAGCCTCTGGGCCTTCGCTCCCCGAGTTGGACTCGAACCAACAACCTGCCGGTTAACAGCCGGCTGCTCTGCCAATTGAGCTATCGAGGAATGGCAACCGCCCCGGACTTTCGTCCGTGACAGCGGAGACAACTCTAGCAAAGATCTGAGGCCCCGACGGACCACGGTGGCGATGCGGCGCGTCGGACGCCTGCGACCCCGACGTCAGTACCCGTCGTGCGGGTCGACGACCCCGACGAACTCGCCGTCGCCGAGGAACGCCCGGACGTTGTGCCGGATGCGTTCGGCCAGCAACGGGGCCGTCATCTCGGGGGTGTCCGCCTGGTGCGGCGTGACGATGACGCGCGGCTCGCCGAAGAGCGGGTGACCGTCGGGGAGCGGCTCGGGCGTCGTGACGTCGACCCCGGCTCCCCAGAGGCGCTCGGCGCGGACCGCGTCGACCAGGGCGTCCGTGTCGACCAGGCTGCCCCGCGCGACGTTCACGAGCACGGCCGTCTCAGGCAGCAGGGCGAGCCGACGGGCGTCGAGGAGGCCCGACGTGCCGGGCGTGGCCGCAGCGGCGAGGACGAGGACGTCGGCGGTGGGCAGCACCTCGTCCAGGCGTTCGACGGGGAGCGTGCGGTCGGCCCCGGGCACGGGCTCGATCGACCGGCGCACGATCGTCACCCGGACGTCGAACGGGGCCAGGAGGCGCATCAGCTCGATCGCGATGCCGCCGGCGCCGACGACGACGACGTGCCGACCGTAGAGCGAGCGGCCCTGCTGTTCGGTGGCCCAGGACGTCGCGCGCACACGCTGGGGCACGACCCTCAGCAACGACAGCACCAGCATGAGGGCGTGTTCGGCCACGGGCTCGGCGAACGCCCCCTTGGCGCTGGTCCAGAGCGGCAGCGGGCGATCGGAGCGCGCGGCGATGACCTCGGCGAAGGCGTCGACCCCGGCGTAGGGCAGCTGCACCCACTCGACGCCCGGGTTCTCGTCCAGGGCCCGCGCGAGGCCGTCGGGGTCGCGGTACGAGAGCCAGACCAGGCCACGGGTGTCCGGGCCGAGCGGGACGACCTCCGCTCCCCCGGCGCGCACGGCGTCGACGAAGACCTGGGTCGGGCGGGGGGCCACCGAGACGGCGCCCGGGGTCGGGCGACGCCCCGGCGCGAGGACGGGGCCCGGGGTGACGACCGCACGGTGGCCGCGCGCGCCTCCTGGGCTCGTCTCGCGGGCGGCGTCAGCCGGGGCGGGGGCGGTGTCCGCCGTGGCGGGGGCGCCGTCCGCCAGGGCGGGGCCGGAGGCCGGCTCGGTGGTCACGGTGCCTGGTCGCCGCGGCGCTCGGCGTCGGCATCGAGGGGACGCCCGGACTCGCGTTCTTCGGGGCGGATGATGTCGATCGGCGTGGTCTGCGAGAGCACCTTGACGTACGGGTCGATGCCGGTCCGGAGCACGTCGTCGATGTCGCCCAGCCCGACCAGACGACCGCCCCGCATGACGGCGACGCGGTCGGTGATCGCCCGCGCCTCGGCCACCGACGACGTCACGACGAGCGCCGAGAACTGGCGCCCCTCGTGCAGGTTCTTGATCACGTCGAGGACGGCCTGCCGGACGAGCACGTCGACGCCGCGAGCGGGCTCGTCGGCGATCAGCAGGGGCGGCTCGAGGACGAGGCTGCGAGCCAGGGCGACGCGCTGACGCTGACCCGAGCTGAGCTCCCAGGTCTGCTTGAGCATGGTGCCGAGCGGCAGGTGCACGCCGTCGACGAGCGTGGCGACGATGCGCCCGGCCTCGGTGCGGTCGAACTTCCGGTCGCGCTGGTAGATCGGCTCGGCGATGGCCTCGCCGACGGTCAGGTCGGGGCTCAGCCGTTCGCCGTCGTCCTGCGCCAGGTAGCCGACCATGGCCGAGAGCCGGTCGCGTCGTCGGCCCGAGAGCTTGCCGACGTCCTGGCCGAAGACGCGCGCGGTGCCGCCGACCAGACGGGGTCGACCCTCGTCGACGCGTCCCGTCCCGGTCAGCCCGGCCAAGGCCATCGCGAGCGTCGACTTGCCCGAGCCGCTCTCGCCGAGCACCGCGACGATCTCGCCCGGCGCGACCCGCAGGGTGACCCCGTCGACGGCCCGCACGGCCGGGTGGCCCGCCCGCGCGGGGTAGAGCAGCGACAGGTCGTCGGTGACGACCGGCTGGTCGAGGTCGAGCTCGCGACCCGGCACCGTCAGGCCGCCCCGTCGGTGGCGGTGCCGAGGGCGGCGTCGTCCGCCGCCCGGCGGTCCAGGGCGGCCAACCGCTCACGACGAGACGCCTGCTCGATCGGATCGGGCACCGGCAACGACGCCAGCAGGCGCTGCGTGTAGGGGTGCTCGGGTGCGCCGAGGACCTGGTCGTTCGGACCGCTCTCGATCAGGTCGCCGTGGAACAGCACGCCGATCCGGTCGGCCAGCATGTTGACGACGGCGAGGTCGTGGCTGATGAACAGCGCGGCGAAGCCCAGTTGTGCCTGCAGCTCGGTGAAGAGCTCGAGCACGCGGGCCTGCACCGACACGTCGAGGGCGCTGGTGGGCTCGTCCGCGATCAGCAACGTCGGGTCGAGGGCGAGCGACCGGGCGAGGCTCGCCCGCTGGCGCTGCCCGCCACTCAGCTCGTGGGGATAACGGTCGGCGAACGACTTCGGCAGCTGGACCGCCTCGAGCAGTTCGTCGACGCGAGGGCGGGCGGCCCGCGCGTCCTTCGCGCGGCCGTGCACGATGAGCGGCTCGGCCACGCACTCGGCGATCGTCAGCAGGGGGTTGAAGCTCGACGCGGGGTCCTGGAAGACGAAGCCGATGTCGGCGCGCTTCGGCTTGAAGTCACGCTCGTGCACCCCGTTCATCTCGATGCCGAGCACCTCGAGCGACCCGCCGGTGACCTTCGTCAGCCCGGCGATGGCCCGCCCGATCGTGGTCTTGCCCGATCCGCTCTCGCCGACCAGGCCGAGCACCTCGCCGCGGGCGATCGTGAAGTCGACGCCCTTGACGGCCCGGAAGCCGCCGCGGCCGAGGCGGCCCGGGTACTCGATCTCGAGTCCGCGGGCGCGGACGACGACCTCGCTGTCGGCGGGCTGCTCCTGTTGCGTGTGACCGCGGGACTCGAGCTTCGGCACCGAGCCGAGGAGGCGCTTGGTGTAGTCGTCCTGCGGGTTCGCGAACAGCTCGACGGCCGGGGCCTGCTCGACGACCTTGCCGAGGTACATGACCGCGACCCGGTCGGCGAGGTCGGCGACGACGCCCATGTTGTGCGTGATCAGGACGATGGCCGTGCCGAACTCGTCGCGGCAGCGGCGCAGCAGGTCGAGGATCTCGGCCTGCACGGTCACGTCGAGGGCCGTGGTGGGCTCGTCCGCGACGATCACCGACGGGTCGAGCACGAGCGCCATCGCGATGACCACGCGCTGCTTCTGCCCGCCCGAGAACTGGTGCGGGTAGTAGTCCACGCGGGTCTCGGGGTCGGGGATGCCCACGCGACGCAGGATGTCGATCGCCTTGACCCGCGCCTCCTTGCGTCCGACCTTGCCGTGGGCCCGCAGGCCCTCGGCGATCTGCCAGCCCACCGTGTAGACGGGGTTGAGCGCGGTCGACGGCTCCTGGAAGACCATGGCGACGTCGGTGCCGCGCAGCTCGCGGACCTTCTTCGGGCCGACCTCGAGGACGTTCTGCCCCGAGAGCAGCACCGCGCCGGTGGCGACCGCCGTCTCGGGCAACAGGCCCAGGATCGTCTTGGCGGTCACGGTCTTGCCGCTGCCGGACTCGCCGACGATCGCCAGCACCTCGCCGGCGCGGACGTCGAGCGTCACGCCCTGCACGGCGGCGACGTCGCCACCGTCGGTCGCGAAGGTCACCTCGAGGTCGGTGATGCCGACGGCGACGGGGCGCTCGTCGCGCGGAGCCGCCGGTCGGCCGGTCGTGGTCGTGTCGGCGGTCATGCGGTCACCTCGTCGTTCGTCGTGGTCGGGGCCTGCTCGGCACCACGGGTGGCCTTCGTCTTGCGCTTCGCGCGACGGCGGGTCCGGAGGCGCGGGTCGGCCAGGTCGTTCAGGCTCTCGCCCATCAGCGTGATGCCGAGCACCATCAGCACGATCGCCGCACCGGGGAACACGCCGGTCCACCAGATGCCGCTGGCCGTGTCGGACAGGGCGCGGTTCAGGTCGTAGCCCCACTCGGCGGCCGCGGTCGGGCCGATGCCGAAGCCCAGGAAGCCGAGGGCCGCCAGGGTCAGGATGGCCTCGGACGCGTTGAGCGTGAGGATCAGGGGCAGGCTGCGCGTGGCGTTGCGCAGGACGTGCTTGAACATGATGCGGCCCGTGCTGCTGCCGTTCACCTTGGCGGACTCGACGAACGCCTCGGCCTTGAGCCTCGTGGCCTCGGCGCGGACGACCCGGAAGTACTGCGGGACGTAGACCACGGTGATCGAGATGCCCGCCGAGACGATGCCGCCCCAGAGGCTCGACTGGCCGCCGCTGATGACGATCGAGACGACGATGGCGAGCAGCAGCGACGGGAACGCGTAGACCGCGTCGGCGATGACGACGAGCACCCGGTCGAGCCACCCGCCGAGGTAGCCCGAGATCAGGCCCAGCGTCACGCCGATCGTGATCGACAGCACCACGGCCACGATGACCACGGCCACGGCGGTGCGGGTGCCCCACATGACACGGCTGAACACGTCGTAGCCGCCGACCGTGGTGCCCCACAGGTGCTCGGCCGAGGGCGGCGCCTGGCGCGGGAAGGCCTCGGTGGCACCGCGCAGCTGGCCGAAGCCGTAGGGGGCGATAAGCGGGGCGAAGATCGCCAGCAGCACGAACACGGCGACGATGACGACGCCGGTCAGCAGCATGCCGCGCTGCAGTCCCACCGAGCGGCGGATCTGGGCGACGACGGGGAGGCGTTTGTAGAGGGGTTCGCGGCGGTCGGCCGCGACGGCTGCATCGGTCATGGTCAGTACCTCACGCGGGGGTCGATCAGGGCGGCGATCACGTCGACCACGAAGTTGGTCACGGCGACGATGACGGCGAGCACGGCCACGATGCCCTGCACGGCGATGAAGTCGCGGGCCGACAGGTACTGCTGCAGCTGGAAGCCGAGCCCGCGCCAGCCGAAGGTCGTCTCGGTCAGCACCGAGCCGCCGAGCAGCATCGCGATCTGGAGGCCCATGACGGTGATGATCGGGATGAGGGCGGGCTTGAGCGCATGCGCCCGGACGAGCCGGAACTCGCTGACGCCCCGCGACCGGGCCGCGTCGACGTACTCGGACCCGAGCGTGCCGATGACGTTGGTGCGCACGAGGCGCAGGAAGATGCCGGCGGTCAGGACGCCGAGCGCGAGGGCGGGCAGCACGGCGTGCGAGAGGACGTCGACGATGATCGTCGAGTTGCCGGTGCGCAGGGCGTCCACGATGTAGATGCCCGTGGGGTTGTCGATGCGACCCAGCGCGATTGCGACGCGCGTGCTGGCACGACCGCCGAGGGGCAGCCAGCCGAGCCAGACCGAGAAGGTCAGCTTGAGCAGCAGGCCGGCGAAGAAGACCGGGGTCGCGTAGGCCAGGATCGCCAGCACGCGCAGGATGGCGTCGGGCCAGCGGTCGCGGACGTAGGCGGCGAGCATGCCGAGGGGGATGCCCAGCACGAGCGCGACGATCAACGCGTAGAAGACGAGCTCGATGGTGGCGCTGCCGTACTGGAGCAGGATGCCGCTGATCTCGCGGTTGTCGGTCGCGGTGGTGCCGAAGTCGCCCCGGACGATCTGGCCGAGGTACTCGAGGTACTGGACGATCACCGGGCGGTCGTAGCCGGCGGCGGCGAGACGCTCCTGCAGCTGCGCCTCGGTGAGACGGCCGCCGACGGAGGCCGTGATCGGGTTGCCGACCACGCGCATCAGGAAGAACACGAGCGTGACGAGGATGAACACGGTGGGCACGATCAGGATCGCGCGGATCACGATGTAGCGTCCGAGGCCGCCGCCCCCGGAACTTCGGGACTTCCCGGGGCTGGAGGTGGGCGGCGCCGTGAGGGAGCCGTCGGTGATCAGGGTCACGTCGTTGGGCCTTTCGATGGTGTGGTGCCGGTCGCAGACCGGAGGGGGCGCCCCGCGGTGTCGCGGGTCGCCCCCTCGGCGTACGGCCGTGGTGCGGAGTCCCCCGGCCCCCGAGACCGACCGGCGGACCGGCGGGGCTCAGGAGACGGGGAGGCGCGTCAGCGGCTCAGCGCACCGTAACGGAACTTGAACGACGCGTCGAGCGTGTCGTCCACGCCCTTCACGTCGGACTGCGAGACGACGACCTGCGTGCCCTGCAACAGCGGCAGCGTCGGCAGGTCGGCCGCGACGGCGTCCTGGATCTGGCCGATGGTCGCCTCACGGGCCGAGGCGTCCTGCTCGCCGATCTCCTGCGTCAGCAGACCCTGGACGGTCGGGCTGTCGTAGTGGTTGCCGACGAAGTTGTCCGCGCTGAAGAACGGCGTCAGGTAGTTGTCGGCGTCCGAGAAGTCCGGGAACCAACCCAGCTGGTACACGGGGTAGGCGTCCTCGCGGCGCTCGGTGCTGTAGGTGTCCCAGAGGGTCGACTGCAGGTTCACGGTGAACAGGCCGCTCGCCTCGAGCTGCGACTTGATCAGTGCGTACTCTTCGTCGCTCGACGCACCGTAGTGGTCGGGGCTGTACTGCAGGTCGATCGACACCGGGGTGCTGACGCCGGCGGCCGACAGGGCCGCGGCGGCCTTGTCGACGTCGGGGCCGCCCCGGCCGTCGCCGTAGAGGCTCTCGAGGGGCTTGGTCGCGCCGGTCAGGCCGTCGGGGACGACCGAGTAGAGCGGCGTGTAGGTGTCGTTGTAGACGTCCTTGGCGAGGGCGGCACGGTCGACCGTGTCGGCCACCGACTGACGCACGGCCAGGGCCTTGGCCGGGTCGGCGTCGGGCTGCGTGGCGCCGTAGGGCATGGTGTTGAAGTTGAACACCAGGTAGCGGATCTCGCCGCCGGGGCCGTTGTGCACGGTGAGTGCGTCGTCCTTGGCCAGGTCGGCCAGGTCGGTCGGGCTCAGGCTGCGGTTCGCGACGTCGACGTCGCCGTTCTGGACGGCGAGCTTCAGGTCGGTCTCTTCGGTGTAGTACGTCGCCGTGACCGAGTCGGTCTTCGGAGCACCGAGCACGCCGTCGTAGGCGTCGTTCGCCGCGTAGGCGATCGTCTCGTTCTGCGAGTAGTCGGTGATCGTGTACTGGCCCGAGAAGGCGTTGCCCTTGACGATGTCGTCGGCGTCGGTCAGCCCGGTGGCCGAGAAGACGTCCTCGTCGACGATGGGCCCGGCGGGGCTCGAGAGCACCTGGGGCCAGGTCTGGTCGGCCGACTTGAGCGTGAAGACGACGGTCGTGTCGTCCGGGGCGTCGGTGCTCGCCAGGTTGCCGAGCAACGACGACGGGCCGTTGGGGTCGGCGATGGCCAGCTGGCGGTCGAAGCTGAACTTGACGTCGCTCGAGGTGAGCGCGTTGCCGTTCGCGAAGGTCAGTCCGTCCTTCAGCTTGACCGTGTACTCGGTCGGGCTGGTGAAGTCGGCGGACTCGGCCAGGTCGGGCTCGACGTCGGGGCTGCCGTACGGGGCGTTCGTCAGGAAGCCGAACACCTGGTTCTGCACGGCGAACGAGCCGTTGTCGTACGAACCGGCCGGGTCGAGCGACGTGATGACGTCGGTCGTGCCGATGCTGAGACCGTCGAGGGCGTCGGTCGCGTCACCACCGGAGGCGCAGCCCGAGAGGACGAGTGCGGTGGCAGCGGCGCCACCGACGACGGCGAGAGCGCGTCGGGCGAGCGTGGAGTCGGATGTCATATCCGGTTACCTCTTTCTCTGTGTGCAAGGAGCCCCGGGCCGTGCTGTGGACGCGGCCGTTTCAGGGAACGTCCATTGGTAACACACACGTGAGCCTGAGACGGACTCATCGCGCAACTGTTTACAGGCCCGCAACGAACCCTTGCCAGCTGGTCCGGTCGGGCCCGCTGGTGGGCGCACGCGATGTATGCGCGTTCAGAAACCGAGACCGGAGACACGGCCGACGGCGTCACTCTTGACGGATGGACCGGCGCTCGGCCTCCACCGCGGCGATGCGCACCTGGATCTCGCGCCAGCGTTCGGGCTCGGACTTCACGTCGGTGCGGAAGGACTGCCCGAGCAGTTCGGACTTCTCACGGATCAGGTCGCGTTCGACGATCGAGACGACGATGCCGCGACAGTAGGTCGTGATCTCGCGCCCCTCACGCTCGGGGATGGGGGCGACGGCGAGCTCTTTGGCGAGGGCGTCGAACGGCGACGGGGTCTGGCCGAGGACGACGTCGAGCCAGTCGGCCGAGTCGAAGCGGTCGAGGCTCGCCCCGATCGCGTCGCGGACGACCGCCAGGGCGCTGTTCTCGATGCGTGCCCGGGCCGCCCGCTGCATGAGCTCGAAGCCGACCGTCGCCGGGTGCTGCAGCATCGCCATGAGCGCGTCGCGCTCGGTCCGGGTGGTCAGGTCGCCCGGCAGCGTCAGCAGGCTCGGGCCGGCCGGTTCGTCGGGCACCGGCGGCAGGCTCGTGATCGACTGCCGGCCGTCGGTGACGCTCTTGGGCTGCGACCGCTCGAGCGCGTTCTGGGCCGAGGAGGCGCGACCTGCGTCGTCGACGGACCGCGCCACGTCGGCCGGGTCGAGCCCCAGCCAACCCGCCAGCGACCGCACGTAGCCCTGCGTCATCGACCGGTCACGGATGCCGGCCACCACCGGGGAGGCCGCCCGGAGCGCCGACACGCGACCCTCGACCGTCTCGAGGTCGTGCCCGTCGATGAGCCGACGGATCATGAACTCGAACATCGGACGTTTGGTCGAGATCAGCCGACGCACGGCGTCGTCGCCACGGTTCAGCCTGAGGTCGCACGGGTCGAGCCCGTCGGGAGCGACGGCGACGAAGGTCTGTGCGGCGAACCGCTGCTCTTCGGCGAACGCGCGGGACGCCGCCTTCTGGCCCGCCTCGTCGGGGTCGAAGGTGAACACCACCTCGCCGCCGGTCGACGTGTCGGCCCCGCTGACGTCACCGAGCATCGGACGCAGCAGCTTGATGTGGTCGACGCCGAACGACGTCCCGCACGTCGCCACGGCCGTCGTCACCCCGGCCAGGTGGCACGCCATGACATCGGTGTAGCCCTCGACGATGACGACCTGCTTGCCCTTCGAGATGTCACGACGGGCCAGGTCGAGCCCGTAGAGCACCTGGGACTTGTGGTAGATCGGCGTCTCGGGGGTGTTGAGGTACTTCGGGCCCTTGTCGTCCTCGAGCAGTCGACGGGCGCCGAACCCGATGGTCGACCCCGTGACGTCGCGGATCGGCCACACGAGCCGCCCCCGGAAGCGGTCGTAGGGGCTGCGGTCGCCCTGGCTCAGCAGCCCCGCGGTGACGAGTTCTTCGTCGCGGTAGCCGAGCCCCTTGAGGTGAGACCGCAGGGCGTCGAACGATTTCGGAGCGAAGCCGACGCCGAACCTCTCGGCCGCGGCCGGGTCGAAACCCCGTTCGCCGAGGAAGCGCCGGGCGGGCTCGGCGTCGGCGGCCGTCAGGTGGTCCACGAAGAACTCGCGGGCGGCCTCGTTCGCAGAGATCAGTCGCGCCCGGTTGCCGTGGTCGCTGGCCTGACCGCCGTCTTCGTAGTGCAGCTCGAAGCCGATGCGCGCCGCCATGCGCTCGACCGCCTCTTGGAAGGTCGTGTGGTCGGTCTTCATCACGAAGCTGAAGACATCGCCGTCCTCACCGCAGCCGAAGCAGTGGTATCGACCCACCTGGGGCCGCACGTGGAAGCTCGGGCTGCGCTCGTCGTGGAACGGGCAGAGGCCCTTGAGCGACCCCACGCCGGCACCCTTGAGCGTGACGTGGTCGCCGACGATGTCGGCGATGTTGGTGCGCGACCGGACCTCGTCGATGTCGTTGCGTTTGATCAGGCCGGGCACGTGTCGATTCTAGATCGCGCCACCGACCGCACCGACCCGGTGGGCCGACCGCGGGAGGACGAGGAGGCGCGGTGGGGCTGGGGAGGACCCGCGCCTCCTCGGGGGGGGTCGCCCCTAGCGGCCGGCGGTCAGCCGGTCATGCCAGGCCATGGCGCTCTGGTCGGTCAGCGAGGCGACCTGGTCGACCACGACCCGACGCCTCGCGGCGTCGTCGTCGGCCGAGGCCCAGTCGGCCGCGAAGCCCCGGTCGAGTTCGGAAGGGCCCGCCTGCCAGAGGGCGTCGGCGAGGCCGGTGAGCACCTCGCGCTGCCGCAGGTAGATCGGCTGCCGGTCGTCACTCGTCATGACGAAGGCCGCGACGATGCCCTTGAGCACGGCGATCTCGCCGATCACGTCGGGGGCGACCACGACCGAAGCCCCGAAGCGCATCAGGGCGTCACCGGGATACGAGTCGCGGGTCGCCTGCGTGGCCGAGCCGGCGAACCGGCCGATCAGCTGGCTCGTGAGGTTCTTGAGGCGGGCCTGCGCGAACCGGCTGCCGTCGTACGACTCGAGCCAGAACGGCAGTGCCTGCAACCGGTCGAAGGCCTCGGTCAGCTCGTCGCGGCTGAGCTCGCCGCCGACCCACGCGTGCATGGCCGTGACGAGCGAGTCGTGGTCGACCCGGGCCCCCAGGGCCGCGACGTCGACGTACCCGTTGACGACGGCGTCCTCGAAGTCGTGGACGGAGTACGCGATGTCGTCGCTGAGGTCCATCACCTGGGCCTCGACGCACCGTCGCCGTCGCGGGGCGCCCCGGCGCAGCCACTCGAAGGCGGCCGTGTCGTCGTCGTAGAAGCCGAACTTCATCCGACCGCCCGGGTCCGGGATGCCCTGGGCTGCCGGCCACGGGTACTTGCAACTGGCGTCGAGGCTCGCGCGGGTCAGGTTCAGCCCGAAACTCCGCCCGGTCGCGTCGATCACCTTCGGTTCGATGCGGGTCAGCAGCCGGAGGGTCTGCGCGTTGCCCTCGAAGCCGCCGATGTCGGACGACCACTCGTTCAGGGCCCGCTCGCCGTTGTGCCCGAACGGCGGGTGGCCGAGGTCGTGCGCGAGGCAGGCCGTGTCGACGACGTCGGGGTCGAGGCCCAGGCTCGTCGCGAGCTCACGACCGACCTGCGCGACCTCGAGCGAGTGCGTCAGCCGGTTGCGGGCGAAGTCGAGGCCGGCGGTCGGACTCAGCACCTGCGTCTTCGCCGCCAGGCGACGCAGCGCACTCGAGTGCAACAGACGGGCCCGATCGCGGGCGAAGTCGCTGCGCCGGTTGGAGTGCTGCTCGGGCAACCAACGCTCGGAGTCGGCGGGGTCGTACCCGGGGGCAGCACTCGGCAGGGCTTCGGTGGACACCGGGGCCTCTCGGTCGGGACGGGAAGGGATGTCGCGGACGGGCGTGCCTAGCCGCCGCTGTGGTGCAGTTCGGCGGCGGCGAGCTCGGCCTTGAAGGCCTCGTCGAGGTCTCGGCTCTCGAGCCACCGGTCGGGCAGGGCAGGACGCTTGGGGCTGCCGGCACGACCCCGCGGCCCCTCGGCCGCCTCGCCCGGGTACTGCTCGTCGGGGTCCATCGTGGCGAGCAGGTCGTCGATCTGCTGCAACGAGTCGGCCAGCGCGAGAGCCGCCCGGACCTCACCGCCCACGGGGTAGCCCTTGAAGTACCAGGCGACGTGCTTGCGCATGTCTCGGCAGGCCCGCCCCTCGTCGCCCGACCAGAACTCGACCATGAGCTCGGCGTGACGGCGGAAGGCGCGGCCCACCTCGCCGAGGGTCGGCTCGGCCTTGAGGTCTTCACCGCGGAAAGCCGCGGCGAGGTCACCGAACAACCACGGGCGGCCGAGGCAGCCCCGGCCGACGACCACGCCGTCGCAGCCGGTCTCGTCGACCATGCGCAGCGCGTCGGCCGCCGACCAGATGTCGCCGTTGCCGAGGACCGGCACGTCGGTGATCGTCTGCTTCAGGGTCGCGATGGCCGACCAGTCGGCGGTGCCCGAGTAGAAGTCGGCCGCCGTGCGCGCGTGCAAGGCGATGCTCGCCACGCCTGCGCCCTGCGCGGCACGACCGGCTTCGAGGTAGGTGAGGTGGTCGTCGTCGATGCCCTTGCGCATTTTGACGGTCACCGGGATGTCACCGGCGGCCTTGACCGCACCCTCGACGATCTCGCGGAAGAGGCCGATCTTCCAGGGGAGGGCCGAACCGCCGCCCTTGCGGGTGACCTTGGGGACCGGGCAGCCGAAGTTGAGGTCGATGTGGTCGGCGCGGTCCTCGGCGACGAGCAGGGTGACCGCCTCGGCCACCGTGTTGGGCTCGACGCCGTAGAGCTGGATGCTGCGGGGGGTCTCTGACTCGTGGTGCTGGATGAGGCGCATCGACTCGGGCGTGCGCTCGACCAGCGCCCGGCTCGTGATCATCTCGCTGACGTAGAGGCCGGCACCGTACTCGCGGCAGAGGCGACGGTAGGCCGTGTTGGTGATGCCGGCCATGGGGGCGAGCACGACCGGCGAGGCCACGTCGATCGGACCGATCGAGAGGCCGCGCGAGGGCAGGGTGGTGGTGGACATCGTTACGATTCTCCCATGAGCGACGGCGGGCTGACGAGTGGTGTGGACGACGCGGACGTCGGGGTCGACCCGGGGCGGGTCGACGGCACGGGGCGGGTGCGCACGGACGCGGCGGCACACGGTCTCGCGGTCGAGATCGTGGCGCGTCCGGCGGCCGACTCGCTCGAGGCCGCTGCGGCGTCGCTCGGACTGCAGCCCTCCGACATCGTGAAGAGCCTGGTGGTCAAGCGGCACGACGGCTCGTTCTTGTTCGCGCTCGTCCCGGGCGACCGGCAGATCTCGTGGGCGAAGCTCCGAGCGGTCGTCGGCGTCAACAAGCTGTCGATGCCGAGCGCGGACGTCGCCCTCGAAGCCACCGGGTACGAGCGGGGCACGATCACTCCCCTGGGCAGCTCGACCGCGTGGCCGGTCGTCGCGGACTCCCGCATCGTGGGGAGGCGCGTCGCCCTGGGTGCCGGAGCCCACGGCTTCAGCGCCTTCGTCGAGGCCGACGACCTGATCGCCGGGTACGACGCGACCGTGGCCGACATCAGCGACTGACGCCGCGCCTCCCGGGCTCGTCGTCCGAGGTCCGGTCGGAGGACGCACGGGCGGTGCTCGGCGGGACGACGAGGCAGGAGTCGCCCTCGCAGGCGGCGGCGTCCGGTGCGCCGAGCATGGTGAAGGGCACGGAGGGCGTCCCGACCTCGACGGGTTCGGTCATCGGGCCACCTCGGAGGCGACCTGCTCGAGGGCCTGCACTAAGGTCTCGGGAGCCTGTGCGCCCGAGATGCCGTACTTGCCGTCGAGGACGAAGAACGGGACTCCGGTGATGCCGAAGGCCTGCGCCTGGGCCTGGTCGGCCCGCACGTCGTCGAGGTGACGTCCGGTCTCGAGGGCCTCGCGCGCCTCCTGCTCGTCGAGGCCGACCTCGCCGGCCAGCGCGACGAGATCGTCCACGCGGCCCACGTGACGGCCCTCCTCGAAGTAGGCGTGGAGGAGGCGCTCCTTCATCTCGGTCTGACGACCGTTCGCCTTCGCGAAGTGCAGCAGCTCGTGCGCCTTGACCGTGTTGGTGTGCTGCAGGTGCTCGAAGTCGTAAGCGAGGCCGACCTCGGACGCGATGCCGGCGACGGTGTCGAGCATGCCGCGGACCTGGTCGGCGGGCATGCCCTTGTGCTTCGAGAGGAAGTCGACCTCGTCGCCCTCGAAGTCGACCGGGGTGTCGGGAGAGAGCTCGAACGAGTGGTACTCGACCTCGACGGGGCCGTCGAAGCGTCGCACGGCCTCCTCGAACTTGCGCTTGCCGATGAAGCACCACGGGCAGGCGATGTCGGACCAGATGTCGACCTTGACGGTCGCGGACGGGATGGCGGAGTCTGCGGTCACGGCAGGCCCAACTCGCGCCCGGGCCTTCTCATTCCCCGCGCCCTCCCCGATCCCCACCGCCTCGTCGCACTGCGCCCTCACCGGCCTCACCCTGTCGGCAACTCCTGCCCCCCTGCGTCGGCCCGGCGAGGCGAGCCGCCAGTTCCTGCGGCCCCGCGGCCCGAGCACAGACGGCAGGCAGGAGTTGCAGACACGTGACGGAACGACGTGGGGCCGACGCACGATGAGGGACGGGCCCTCGTCGTGCAGTGGATGCACGAGGAGGGCCCGTCGGGGGCGTCGATCCGTACGCCTACGCGCCGAGCAGCTGCTCGGCCAGGTAAGCCCGGAGCCCGGCCAGCGGGATGCGCTGCTGGGCCATGGTGTCGCGCTCGCGCACGGTCACGGCGTCGTCCTCGAGCGAGTCGAAGTCGACGGTGACGCAGAACGGCGTGCCGATCTCGTCCTGGCGGCGGTAGCGGCGGCCGATGGCCCCCGCGTCGTCGAAGTCGATGTTCCAGTACTTGCGGAGGTCCGCGGCGAGCCCCCGGGCCATGGGCGACAGCTGCTCGTTGCGACTGAGCGGCAGGACGGCGACCTTGATCGGGGCCAGGCGCCGGTCGAGCTTCAGGACGGTGCGCTTGTCGACGCCGCCCTTGGCGTTGGGTGCCTCGTCTTCGGTGTACGCGTCGACGAGGAACGCCATGAGCGACCGGGTCAGGCCGGCCGCGGGCTCGATGACGTAAGGCGTCCAGCGCTCGTTCTTGGCCTGGTCGAAGTAGGTCAGGTCCTTGCCCGAGGCGGCGGCGTGGGTCTTGAGGTCGTAGTCGGTGCGGTTCGCGATGCCTTCGAGTTCGCCGAACTCGCCGCCGGCGAAGCGGAAGCGGTACTCGATGTCGACGGTGCGCTTCGAGTAGTGCGAGAGCTTCTCGGCGGCGTGCTCGTAGAGGCGCAGGTTCTCGGGATCGATGCCCAGGTCGACGTACCACTGGAACCGCTGGTCGATCCAGTACTGGTGCCACTCTTCGTCGGTGCCGGGCTCGACGAAGAACTCCATCTCCATCTGCTCGAACTCGCGCGTGCGGAAGATGAAGTTGCCGGGCGTGATCTCGTTGCGGAAGCTCTTGCCGATCTGGCCGATGCCGAACGGGGGCTTGATGCGCGACGACTGAAGGATGTTGTCGAAGTTGGTGAAAATGCCCTGCGCGGTCTCGGGTCGCAGGTAGGCCATGCCCTGCTCGTTGTCGACCGGGCCGAGGAAGGTCTTGAGCAGGCCCGAGAAGTTCTGCGGTTCGGTCCACGAGCCGGGCTGCCCCGTGTCGGGGTCGCGGACGTCGGCCAGGCCGTTCTCGGGCGGGTGGCCGTGCTTGGCCTCGTACGCCTCGAGCAGGTGGTCGGCGCGGTAGCGCTTGTGGGTGTGCAGCGACTCGACCAGCGGGTCGCTGAAGACCTCGACGTGGCCCGAGGCCTCCCACACCTGACGCGGCAGGATGACCGCCGAGTCGAGGCCGACGACGTCGTCGCGGCCCTGCACCATGGTCTGCCACCACTGGCGCTTGATGTTCTCCTTCAGGGCGACGCCGAGGGGCCCGTAGTCCCAGGCCGAGCGCGAACCGCCGTAGATCTCTCCCGACTGGAAGACGAAGCCGCGGCGCTTGGCCAAGGCGATGACGGAATCGAGACGGTTGGGTGCTGCCACGTGTGATGCTCCGATGAGTTGAGGCCCGAGCTGGGTGCCCGGTCGGTCGAGGTACCCGGCAACTCTAGCGGCGGTGCGTCACCGGCCGAGCGCGGCGGCGACGGCCTCGACGTCGCTCTCGTCGTTCCAGAGGTGGAACGCCACGCGGACGCGACCGGCGCGCCCCGACACCACGAGACCGGCGTCGCCGAGGAGGCGCTGGTCGCGTCCGTCGGGATCGGCCCAGGTCACGATCGCGCGGCCCTGCGCCTCGATCCCGAGCCGCGAGCAGAGGGCGTCGCCCGTCCCGGCGGCGTGCGCCCAGGTCTCGTCGGCGTCGAGCCCGGCGAACGTTCGGAGCGCGGGCAGCGCCCCGGCCCAGGCCTGCCAGGCGGGCGAGACGTCGAAGGCGCGGGCGTCCGCGGCGAGCCGCATCTCGGGGCCGTAGCACGAGCCCCACACGTCGTCGCCGGCGTACCAGCCGGCCTGCGCCGGCACCATGACGCGCTGCAGCCGCTCCCCCAGGGTGAGGAACGCCACGCCGCGCGGGCAGCACAACCACTTGTAGGCGTGCGTGACGCTGGCGTCGTACCGCGAGGCGTCGACGGGTCGCACGCCGGCGGCCTGGGTCAGGTCGCACAGCGTCAGTGCCCCGTGACGGGCCGCCGCGGCGACGATGGCCGCGTCGTCGGCGACCTCGCCCGTGGCGGACTGGACCGCCGACCAGGCCACGAGGTGCGTGTCGGGCCCGACGGAGCCGGCCACCTCGTCGAGCGGGACGCTCCGCACCCGGACGCCCCGCGCCTCCTGCACCACGAAGGGGTAGACGATCGAGCTGAAGTCGCCCGTGGGCACGAGCACCTCGGCACCGTCCGGGACCGAGGCCGCGATCACCGCGACCATCGCCGATGTCTGGGACGCGATGGCGACGCGGCCGACGTCGACCCGGGCCAGCCGGGCGAAGGCCGCGCGCGCCTCCTCGACGACGGCGCCGTAGGCGACGGGACCGGCCCGACCGGACGACCACCGGTCGAGGTCGGCTCGCACGGCCTCGACCGTCGACCGCATCGGCAGGCCCATGGTGCAGGCCGCGAGGTACCCCGGGGCAGGGGTGAAGAGGTCGGGACGGGGCTCGGTCATGCCCTCAGGCTCCTCCCGTCGAGATCGCAGGACAACCGCCAGTGTCTGAGGTCATCCATCACCCCGGCTTATGATTCGAGCATGACCGACGATCTCGACCTCGCGTCACTGCGTGTCGTCCGTGCCGTTGCGGACACCGGCACGATCACGGCGGCCGCCGCCCAGCTCGGCTACAGCCAACCCGCCGTCAGCCAGCAACTCCGGCGGGCCGAACGCCAGGTCGGTCAGCCGCTCGTGCTGCGTGCGGGACGCGGCGTCGCCCTGACCGAGGCCGGGCAGAGGCTCGCGGCCCACGCCGTCCATGTGCAGGCGGCCCTCGACGCCGCCCGGCAGGACCTCGACGCCCTGGGCGGCGTCGCCACGGGCCGCGTCACGCTGGCCGGTTTCCCCAGCGCATCGTCCACGATCGTCCCCGACGTGCTGTCACGCCTGCGCGACCGGCACCCCGGCCTGACGGTCGACTACGTCGAGGCGGAACCCCCGGAGGCGCTGGCACGACTGCGGGACGGCTCGGCGGACGTCGCGGTCACCTTCCGCCACGGCGCCGACTCCGGGGGCGAACGCGACCTCGACGGGTTGCTGCACCGCGCCTCCTTCGTCGATCGCACGGTGCTGGTCCTGCCGACGGCGCACCCGTTCGCCCGCGGCGACGACTTCGCCGGCCTGGCGGACGAGAGGTGGATCGGCGGCTGCCCACGCTGCCGAGGCCACCTGCTCGCGACCTGTGCCGCGTCCGGGTTCGAGCCCGAGATCGTGCTCGAGACGGACAACGCCCTGGCCGTGCTCGGTCTCGTCGCGGCGGGGCTCGGCGTCGCGCTGCTGCCGGGGCTGTCGTTGGTGTCGGCCGCCGTCCCTGCCGGGGTGCGCGTGGTCGGCCTGGACGAGGGCCTCGCCCGGGTGGTGCACGTCGTCCACGGGCGCGGCGGCGACCGCGTACCGAGCGTGCGTGCGGTCCTGGACGCCTTCGAGCAGGTGGACGGCGACGCGCTGGGCCTCGTGCCGGTCGGTCGGGGCGAGCCGTCGGTGGCGCCGGGTTAGGCTGGCCCGACGAACCAGGAGAGGTGCAGGTCGTGCGCAGAAGACTGACCGTCGGCATCGCCGTCTCGGTGCTGGCCCTCGTCGGGCTGACCGGCTGTTTCCCGAGCCTCGACGACCTCACGCCCGTCGGTGCGGACGGGTCGGCGCCGACCTCGGGCCCGGGCGCCAGCGGTGCGCCACAACCCCAGGTGACCGGCGCCCCCGGCACCGGAGGCGGCGGGGGGTCGCAACCCGACGCCCTCGCCCCCGGCGGCACGCTGCTCGGCCAGGTCAACTACAAGGACCTCACCATCTACGTCTACGGCGTCGGCGAGCTGACGACCACGGCCCCCTCGATCTACGCCCGCCCCGACGGCACCGACCCCTACCCGGCCGGCACCGACGTCGAGGTCACGGCCTACGTCCTGACGAACAACTCGCAGCGGCGGCTCGACCTGACCGACCTGAGCGCCGACTACTCGTCGTACGGCAACGACCTCGCCACGCAGGACGTCTTCGCCGGGCAGGACCTGTTGACCCAGATGGGTTACGAGACCTCGCTCGAGTCGAAGTTCCCGGCCGACAGCGCGAACTGGTACCTGCTGCCCGGCGAGTCGACCGTCTTCGCCAACGCCTGGTTCCACCGGGCGAGCGACGGCCCGTTGACCCTGCAGTTCCTGTGGCCGGCCGAGCGGATCTTCCTGGGCGCGAACATCCAGTTCTGACGGGCGTCCGATTAGGCCGGGGTCGGGGCGTCCACCGCTCCCCCGAACCGTCGGGTGCGCGAGGCGTACGTCTCGACGGCCTCCCACAGGTCGGTGCGGGTGAAGTCGGGCCACAGCCGATCGAGGAACACCATCTCGGCGTAGGCGGACTGCCAGAGCATGAAGTTGCTCGTGCGCTGCTCGCCCGAACTGCGCACGAACAGGTCGACGTCGGGCAGCTCGGGAGCGTACAACCGCTTCTGGATCAGCTTCTCACCGACGGCCGAGGGCTTGAGTCGCCCGGCCGCGACGTCGTCGGCGATCGACCGCACCGCGTCGGCGATCTCGGTCCGCCCGCCGTAGTTGACGCACATCGTCAGCGTCAGGACGTCGTTGCCCTTCGTCAGCTCTTCGGCGAACTGAAGCTCTTTGATGACCGACCCCCACAGCCGCGGTTTGCGGCCGGCCCAGCGGACCCGCACCCCCCAGGCGTTCAGCTGGTCGCGTCGGCGGTGCAGCACGTCACGGTTGAAGCCCATCAGGAATCGCACTTCGTCGGGCGAGCGCTTCCAGTTCTCGGTCGAGAACGCGTAGACGCTCAGGTGCTTCACACCGATCTGGATCGCCCCGGCGACCACGTCGAGCAGCGACATCTCACCCGCCTTGTGCCCTTCGACGCGGGTGAGCCCACGCCCGTTGGCCCAGCGCCCGTTTCCGTCCATGACGATCGCGACGTGCTCGGGCACGGCGCCCCTCGGCATCGCCGGCGGGTGGACGCCTGTCCAGTCGAGCGGGCGGAAGTCGGCGGCGTCGCGGTGGGTCTTCTTCACGGTCTCTCTCTTCCGGGCACCCGGTCGACGTGCTGCAGCGATCGCAGTCCCCGTTCGAGGTGCCACTGCGTGTAGGCGGCGACGACGCCGCTCGCCTGGTTGCGGGTCGCGTCGGGCGCGTCCTCGGCGTGGCCCCAGTCCCCCGTGAGCAGCGCGCCCAACAGGGCCAGCGCCTCCTGCGTCAACCGCGGAGCGCCGGGAGGCGCGTGCGAGTCGGCCACCACGCCACCCAGCTGCACGACGAAGGCCGAGTGCGGCCCGGGTGCACCGGTGACGGCGCAGTCGCCGAAGCTCGGCGACCAGCCCGCGATGCTGAGCGCACGCAGGAGGTACGAATCGAGCGTGAGCTGGGGGGCGTGCTCGTGGCGCGCGAGCGAGCGGAGGGCCCCGACGAGCAGGAGGTACTGCTGCAGACCCGCCTCGGCCTCGGTCAGCTTGTCGGCCGTCTCGACCATCACGCTGCCGGCCGTGTAGCTCTCGTAGTCGGCCGCGATCACGGCACCGTACGAGCCGAGCGACTCGGCCTGCTGCACGATGTCGAGCGAACGGCCCTCGTAGAGCTGCAGGTCGGCGACCATCATCGGCTCGAGGCGCGCGCCGAACTTCGAGGCCGTCCGTCGGACGCCCTTGGCCACGGCTCGGATCTTGCCGTGGTTGCGACTGAGCATCGTGAGGATGCGGTCGGCCTCACCCAGCTTGTGGGTGCGCAACACGACGCATTCATCACGGTAGACGGGCACCGACCAAGCATCGCACGCGTGGTACAAACGTCAGGTGCACGCCACAGCCTTCGCCGTACCCCTGTGGGTGGACCTCCTCGCCGTCGGCATAGGCAGCCTGCAGGGGGCGATGTTCGCCTCCGAGTACAAGGACCGCCGTCTCGACCTGCTCGGCATCGCCATCATCGGCATCGCCACGGGACTCGGCGGCGGCGTGCTGCGCGACGTCCTGCTCGGCGAGGTGCCCCGGGCCATGACGAGCAACTGGTACCTGCTCGTCGCCGTCGCGGCCGCGATCGTCGGCATGGCTCTGCAACGGGTCTTCACCCGCCTGGCCGGGGTCATCACCGTGCTCGACGCGCTGACGATCGGCCTGCTCGGCGCGATCGGGTCGACCAAGGCGCTCTCGCTCGGACTGCCCGAGATCCCCGCCGTGTTCGTCGGGGTCATCGCCGCCGTCGGCGGCTCGGTGCTCCGCGACCTGCTGATGAACCTCACCATCGCGATGATGCACGTGGGGTCGCTCTACGCCGTGGCGGCGGCCGGGGGCACCGTCGTGCTGGTCGTGGCCGTGTCGCTCGGGGCACCCGTGGCCGTCTCCGCCATCGCGGGCACGTCGATCACGCTGGTCATCCGCATGCTGGCGGTCCGGTTCGGCTGGACCCTGCCCGAGCAGCGCGCCCTCAGCCGGCTCCCCCGCTGGCGTCGGCCCCGCTGACGTCGGGCGCAGGCGCTCGGCGTGCGGCGCGCGGCGTCGGTGCCCACGGCCCCCGCTGGTCCCGTGAATCCTCGCCGCACGCTACGCCCTCCACCGCACCCGTCGGCAACTCCTGCCCCCTGCACCATCGGACCCCGACACGCCGCTCACCCGCACCCGCGCGCGACACCAGGCAGGAGTTACCGACACCCGTCGGCAACTCCTGCCCCCTGCACCAGCGGACCCCGACACGCCGCACACCCGCACCCGCGCGCAACCGCAGGCAGGAGTTACCGACACCTCGGGCGGCACGACGACGCCCCCGGCGCCGAGGGCACCGGGGGCGGGTCGAGACCGGCGGGTCGGGGCAGGCCGACTAGACCGAGGCGAGCTCGCGCACGTCGGTCGTCGTGCGGATGGCGCGGTTCACCGCCGAGACGATGGCCTTGAGCGAGGCCGTCGAGATGTCGGCGTCGATGCCGACGCCCCAGAGCCGGGTGCCGTCGACGTCGAGCTCGACGTAGGCAGCGGCCTGCGCGTCGCCCGACGCGCTGAGGGTGTGCTCGACGTAGTCGTACAGCTTGACCTGGACGCCCTGCTCGGCGAGCACGGCGATGAACGCCGCGATGGGCCCGGTGCCTCGGGCCGAGGTCGACTCGACGGTCTCGCCGACCCGCAGGTCGACGTCGAGCACGGTCTCGCCCGACATGTCGCTCGAGGTGCTCGTCCGGGTCAGCTCGAAGCGACCCCACTTGTCGTCGGCGTCGTCGGCGGGCAGGTACTCGTCCTGGAAGATCGACCAGATGTGGGCGCTCGTCATCTCGCCACCCTCTTCGTCGGTGCGTGACTGGACGACGCCGCTGAACTCGATCTGCAGCTTGCGCGGCAGGTCGATCGCGTGGTCGGCCTTGAGCAGATACGCCACGCCGCCCTTGCCCGACTGCGAGTTGACGCGGATGACCGCCTCGTAGCTGCGTCCCAGGTCTTTGGGGTCGACCGGCAGGTACGGCACCGCCCACTCGAGTGCGTCGACGTCGACCCCACGCGACGCCGCGGTGGCGGCCATGGCCTCGAAGCCCTTCTTGATGGCGTCCTGGTGCGAGCCCGAGAACGCCGTGTAGACGAGGTCGCCGGCCCACGGGCTGCGCTCGTGCACGGGCAGCTGGTTGCAGTGCTCGGCGGTGCGCTTGACCATGTCGAGGTCGCTGAAGTCGATCTGCGGGTCGATGCCCTGGGTGAACAGGTTGATGCCCAGCGCGACGAGGTCGACGTTGCCGGTCCGCTCGCCGTTGCCGAAGAGGCAGCCCTCGATGCGGTCGGCACCGGCCAGGTAGCCCAGCTCGGCGGCGGCGATGCCCGTACCCCGGTCGTTGTGCGGGTGCAGCGACAGGATGACGCTGTCGCGACGGGCCAGGTGACGGTGCATCCACTCGATCGAGTCGGCGTAGACGTTGGGGGTCGCCATCTCGACGGTCGCCGGCAGATTGACGATCACGGGACGCGTGGGCGTCGCGTCGAAGGCCTCGATCACCTGGTTGCAGATGTCGAGCGCGAAGTCGAGCTCGGTGCCGGTGTAGCTCTCGGGCGAGTACTCGTAGAAGACGGCCGTCTCGGGGATGGTCTTCTCGGCCTCGAGGCACAGCCGGACGCCTTCGAGCGCGATGTCGACGATACCCTGCCGGTCGGTGCGGAACACGACGTCGCGCTGCAGCACGCTCGTCGAGTTGTACAGGTGGACGATGGCCTGCTTGGCGCCGGCGATCGACTCGTAGGTGCGCGCGATCAGGTGCTCGCGCGCCTGGGTCAGCACCTGGATCGTCACGTCGTCCGGGATGGCGCCCTCGTCGATGAGGCTGCGCACGAAGTCGAAGTCGGTCTGCGAGGCGCTCGGGAAGCCGACCTCGATCTCTTTGTAGCCCATGCCGACCAGCAGGTCGAACATGATGCGCTTGCGCTCGGGGCTCATCGGGTCGATCAGCGCCTGGTTGCCGTCGCGCAGGTCGACGGCGCACCAGCGCGGTGCCTCGGTGATGCGCTTCGAGGGCCAGGTGCGGTCGGGCAGGTCGACCGCGATCTGCTCGTGGAAGGGCCGGTACTTGTGGATCGGCATGGCCGACGGCTGCTGTGCGTTCTTCATGTCCTGTGGTCTCTCTCGCCCTCGAGGGGCTGCTCTTCGCGGGGGTGTCGGCCGACGACGAACTCCGCGACGAGGGGGGCCTGGTTCAGGACTCGCCGCGGCAGCTAAGGAGGAGCAGGCCGGTGAACACGTGTCGAGGCTAGCACCGACCGAGGAGGCGCGGGTCGTCGCGGACCGGCACCGCGCCTCCTCGGCTCCCCCGCCCGATCAGACCACCGTGCGGACGAGCCGCACGACGGCTCCGACCGAGAGGTCGGGCAGGTAGGCGCGGCCGAGGGCCGTGCCGATGGCCGGCAGCTGCACGGGATCGGGGAACGCCATGACGAGCGGCACGAACTCGGGCTGGAACTTCTTCTTGAAGGTCAGCAGGGTCCGGAATCCGTAGGCGGGCTCGAGCACGCGCCCGAGGAAGGTCAGCACGCGCTCGGTCTGCGTCGCCGGGCCGTCCGACGGCGCACTGGTCGCGAGGGGTGCCGCCGAGAGGCTGAGGAACTCGACGCCCTGTTCTTTCATGGCCAGGGCCGACGAGGCGATGACGAACTCCATCACGCCGTTCATGCTGTCCGGTCGACGGCGCATGAAGTCGAGCGTCCAGCCGACGACCTCGCCGTCGCGCCAGGAGGGCAACCAGCTCGTCACGGCCTGGACCGAGTCGTCCTCGTCCAGGGCGAGCATCAGCGCCACGTCGGGGTCGCGCAACTCGTCCACGCCGCCGAGGGTGAAGCCCATCTCGGGCAGGTTCTTCTCGGCGACCCACTGCTCGCTGATCTCGCCGATCTGGCGGGCGACCGCGGGACGGAGGTCGGCGTAGCGGGTCCACTCGGCGCGGACCCCGTTCTTCGTGGCGCGGTTGATGCTCGACCGGACGTCCTGCCACTTCTTGCCCGTCATGGCGAAGGTGGCCGGGTGGAGCACGGTCTCTTCGCCGACGGGCAGCGTCGCCCAGCCCATCTCGGCGTAGAGGGGCGAGAGCTCGCCCCGCACGCTGTAGAAGACCGGGGTGAGGCCCTGGTCGTCGCACCAGCGGGCGAACTCGCGGGTCACCTCGGGGAGCCGGTCGGCCGGGCACAGCGGCTCACCCGTGGTGATGGCGATGTCCGTGACGACGCGGTAGGCGACCGCAGCGCGACCGTCGGCCGTGAACCAGTATCGGTTGCCCTCCCACAGCGCCATGTGCGACAGCGTGCCCGGCGTCCCCCGGTGGACGATCTCGCGCACCTGGGCACGCGCCGCGTCGGGGCGGACGTCACCCGGCCGTGTCGCACCCACCACGAGCCCGACCAGCACGACGAGCCACCAGAGCGGCCCCACCCACTCGAACGCGGCCCGGACGACCCCGCCGTCGGGCACCGGCCCGATGCGGGTGAGCCCGACGAACCCGACCGGCACGAAGCGTTCGGGCACGTCGAGCAGCAGCGTCCACGGTTCGATCGCCGGGACGAAGGAGGCGCGTCCCAGCCACGCGAGGACGGCGAACGTCACGGCCAGCACGAGACCCGACAGCACGACGACGAGGGCGAACCGCGGCCGTCGCGTCCCCTCGGCCCCGACTCCGAAGTGACGGCGGAGGAAGAACAGCCCGACGGCGACCGCGGCCGGAACGGCGACCGCCACCACGGCGAGCACCACCCTCTCGACCACGTGACGGGGCTGGTCGACGACCGGGTCGGTCGTGACGGGCAGCACCACGTAGTAGAGGCCGGCGAAGACGGCGAGGAGTCCGTTGACCGCGACGGCCACGTCGAGGGCGAGGCGACGACCCCGCCGCAGGTACCAGGCGCACACGAGCAGGACGGCCAGCGGCAGCAGGCTGAGCAGGACGGTCGGCACGCCGTCGATGCCCGCGAGGGCCGCGGCCCGCGCGCAGGCCCCGATCGGAGGCGCGTGCCGGTCGGGTGCGCCCTGTCCCGCGGCCGCGCAGGCGGCCGAGAGCGACCGCCCCGGCAGGACGTCACGGAACAGCATGCCGAGGGGCGAGAGCGCCCCGATGGGGCTGCGGGTGAGCAGGGTCAGGACGGGACCGACCGCCGTCACCGCGACGATGGTCGACGCGAGGCGGCGCACCTCGTGGTGCGAGCTGCGCAGCCATCCGCGCTCGGCGGGAGGGCCAGCCGACACCGCCCCGAACCCGAGCCCGACGAGGGCGCCGAGGAGCGCGTAGAGACCCGAGGGATGCCCGTCGTACAGCACGAAGGCGAACACGAACGAGAAGCCGACCAGCCGGATGCGGCGGCGCCAGAGCGGCCCGAAGAACGCGCTGGCGGTCATGATCGTGCCGAGGGCGGGCGTGAGCGGGTGGAGGGTGGACTCGGCGGCCACCTCGAGGGCCCAGGTCTCGCCGACCGCCTGCCCCAGGGCCTGCACCGCGACGCCGACGCCGGTCGCCACGACGGCCGTCACGAGGTAGGCCGCGACCGTGCGGCGCCAGCCCATGCGGCGCTCGGCGGCGCCCACGAGCACGAGGACGCCGACCACGGCCAGGACGAGTTGGGCGGGACCGCCGGCGAAGAACACCGAGCCGAAGACGAGCAGCCACGAGGTGCGGTCCTCGAACGGGTCGAGACCCGCGCCGACGAGGTCCCGGAGTCGCTCGCTCGGAGCGTGCGTCAGGCTGCCCGAGGCGAGGGCCAGCACGACGAGCAGCAGCGCGAGCGCGAGACTCACGGGACGGACGCGGACGAACGCCACCACACGGGTGCCGATGCCTTCGGCGACCTGTCGCGCCCGCCCCGGCTCGTGGGGGTCGGGCGGAGTCGGTGCGTCCGGGCCGGCCACGGTCACGTCGGCGCTCACGGGGTCTGCACCGCCGCGCTCAGGCCGAGGCGAGGGTAGAACTGCCCGATGCCGTGGGCGAAGCCGTTGGTCGCGGTCGTCCAGTCGTGTCCGCTGCCGGGTGACACGTACCGCGTCACCGACATGCCCGCCTTCGCCGCCGCCGCCGAGTTCGCCGTCATGAACCGACCGTACCGAGCGTCGGTGGAACCGACGGCGAAGAACGCCGCGGTGTCCGCGTAGGGCGCGTGCTCCGCCATGATCGCCTGGGGTTGGGCGGCCTCGTACGCGGCTCGGTTCCCGGCGAAGCCCTGGGTGATCGTGGTCTTCTCATCGCCGATCGACGGGCCGAGCTCACCCGACACGTCGATGAAGGTCGAGAACAGGTCGGGTCGCGCCGCGGCGAACTGGATCGAGCAGGTGCCCCCCTGCGAGAACCCGCCGATCGTCCACGCCCTCGGGCCGGCGGCCACGTGGAAGTGGCTCGTCATGTAGTCGACCACGTCGGTGGTGATGTACGTGGCGCTGTTGCCCAGGGCGCCGTCCACGCACATCGGGTTGTGCGCGTCGGCACTCAGCTGGTCGGGCACGACGACGATCGGCGCGAGACCGTGGTTCTTCGCCGCGAAGGCGTCGAGCGTCTCGACGAGGTGGCCGGCCGTGACCACCGAGCTCGGTTCGGCCGGTTGCCCCGACATCATGATCATCACCGGGAGGGCGGGGGCGTTCGCCACAAGGGCCGCGGGAGGCAGGTAGACGACGGCGTCGCGTGCCGGGAAGTGCGAGACCGTCCCGGGGATGGACACGCTGCCGTACCGGCCCGTGGCCGGCAGGTCGGCGGGCGCCCTCCAGGTCGACCAGAGGGTCGGGTCGAACTCCGTCGAGCCAGGGGCCGCGGACGGAGGCGCGGTGGCGGTCGCCGGGAGAGCCGGCACCTCGTCCTGGCCGAGCGCCTGCGGCAGGTTCTGGTACACGCTGCCGTCGCGGTTCAGCGCCAGGCCCCCGGCCAGGGCGAACATCAGGACCGCCAGCACGGCCACGACCTTCCGCCACCAGCGGGTGCGGAACAGGTTGACGACGACGACCCCGAGGCCGGCGACCACCGCGGTGACCCAGAGGCGGTCCACCCAGGTCGGCGACAGGCCCAGCACGTCGCGCACGTCGCCGAGCCACCACGTGAGGACGGCGCCCAGGGCGGCTCCGGCGAGGACCGCGAGGACGATCCACCGCCACCACGTCCGGCGGGTCCGCGGACGGACGAGGAGTCCGATCGCGACCAGGGCGGCGACGACGTCGACCACCCACAGCACCGTCGACGACAGCAACGGGACCGACAGCAACCAGTTCATGCGAGGGCTTCTTTCAGCGGAGTGTCGGGGTGGTGACCACCCAGGTGACACTCTGCCGCCACGAAGCCGGTCGACACGATCCGTGCCGCTCGATCACAGCAGTCTCATCAGGTGCGGTCAGCGTCCACACGGCACTCGCAGGTCGATCGCACGACGCACCGTCGACGACCGACCGTGTCCCGTCGCCGGCCCGGGCCTACTCGGCGAGCCCGTGTTCGTAGGCGTAGACCACGAGCTGCACCCGGTCGCGCAGGGACAGCTTCGACAGCACACGACTGATGTGGGTCTTGACGGTCGCCTCGCTGAGGAACTCCCGCGACGCGATCTCGGAGTTGCTGAGGCCCCGCGCCGCGAGGTCGAAGATGTCGCGCTCTCGGGTGGTGAGGGTGCCGAACGACTCGGGGACGGCCCGGGCGCGGGAGGCGCGTCCGTCGAAGTGCTCGAAGAGCTCACGGGTGGCGGACGCCGCGATCACGGCGTTGCCCGCGTGCACGGTGCGGATGGCGGCGAGGAGGAACTCGGGGTCGGCGTCCTTGAGGACGAAACCGCTCGCGCCTCCTCGGATGGCCCGGGTGGCGGCCTCGTCGAGGTCGAACGTCGTCAGCACGATGATGCGCGGCGGACGACGGGAGGCCGCCTCGGCCTGAGCCAGGACGGCGGTGGTGGCGGCGATGCCGTCCATGACGGGCATGCGGATGTCCATCAGGACGACGTCGGGCGTGGTGCGCGCGACCATGGCCACGCCCTCGTCGCCGTTGCTGGCCTCGCCCACGAACTCGAGGTCGGGCTGCGAGCCGACCAGCATCTTGATGCCCGCACGGAACAGGGCCTGGTCATCGACCAGCGCGACGCGGATGGGAGCCGTCGAGCGGCCGGGCATGTCGATCATCGGATGCGTACCTCTTGGGTCAGTGCCAGGGTCGGCACGATGGCGTGGACGACGAAGCGTCCGTCGGCGTTCTGGGTGGTGAGCGAGCCGCCCGCCAGGGTGGCACGCTCCCGCATGCCGTCGAGCCCGTGGCCGCCCCGCCGCTCGTCGCCGGTCGTGTCGACCGGACGTGTCGGCGGCCGCACGACGTTCGAGATCACCAGGTGCAGCGCCTCGTAGCGCCAGTCGAAGTGGAGGCCGACGGGCTGGTCGACGGCACCGTGCCGGAGGACGTTGGTCAGGCTCTCCTGCACGATGCGGAACACGGCGAGCTGCCGATTGGTCCCGAGCACCTGGGGTTCGCCCGTCACGCGCAGGTCGATCGTGAGGCCCGAGCCGCGCATCTGGTCGAGCAGACGGTCGAGATCACCGAGGGCGGGCTGCGGCGCCTCGCCCTGGCTGTGCCGCAGCTGACCGAGGAGCACGCGGACGTCGCCGAGGGCCTCCCGAGCCGTCGTGGCGATGGTGGTGAGCGCCCCGTCGACCGAGCTCGGGTCGACCCGGGCGGCGTAACGGGCCCCGTCGGCCTGGGCGATCACGACGGCCAGCGAGTGGGCGACGACGTCGTGCATGTCCCGGGCGATCCGGTTGCGTTCTTGCTCGACGGCGATGTCACGCTCGGCTCGGGCGGCCTCGCGTTCGGCCCGGGCGGCATCGTTCTCGGCACGGGCGGTCTCGCGCTCGGCGATGAGCCGCGCCTCACGGCTGAGCCGCTCGGACCATCTCGCTCGGGCCAGCAGTCCCCCGGCCCAGGGAAGGCCGAGGAGGGCGAGGAACCCGAGGAGGCTGATCCCCAGCTGCAGGAGGATGCGGACGACGTCGGTCACCGCGTAGATGTCGTAGTCGACGCCGAACAGGCTCTGCTGCACGAACGAGAGGTAGAACGTGCCCAGGAAGGCACCCACGCCGACGGAGATCAAGCCCGACCACTTGACCCGGTCGGTGCCGTACGCGGCCGTGGAGTACAGGACCGCGCAGATCGCGAGGTTCGTGACACCGGGCGTGCTGCCCGTGATCATCTGGGACGCGGCGACCAGCCAGGCGAGGGTCAGGGCGAGCCCGGGCGACAGTCGACGCAGGGCGAACGTGACCGTCATGCCCAGCACGACGAACGGAGTCGTCGTGACGCCGTCGCTCAACACCAGGCCGACCACGCCGAGCAGGAACGCCGCCGACAGGTCGACGGCGACCTGATAGGGCGCGAGGCGTCGGAAGATCACCCGACCACCGTACGACCTACGGCGGCCCGTCCGGGCCGGCCGGCGGACGCGAACGACCTCGGGACCATCACGATCATCCGCAGGGACGAGAGCGACCCGCCCGAGAGGGACGAGGCCGGACGACCGGGAGAACGGGTCAGAACCCCAGCCGTCCGAGCTGCTTCGGATCGCGCTGCCAGTCCTTGGCGACCTTCACTCGGATCGACAAGAACACCTGCTTGCCGACGAGCGGCTCGATCTGCGCCCGGGCCCGCTCGCCGACCTCGCGCAGGCGCTGACCGCCCTTGCCGATGACGATGGCCTTCTGGCTGTCCCGCTCGACGAAGAGGTTGGCGTAGATCTCGAGGAGGTCCTTGTCGTCACGCTCGACCATGTCGTCGATCGTCACGGCGAGCGAGTGCGGCAGCTCGTCCTGCACTCCCTCGAGCGCGGCCTCGCGGACGTACTCGGCCACCCGGTCGGTCAGGCCCTCTTCGGTGACCGCGTCGGACGGGTAGAGCGGCTGGGACACCGGCATGAGCTTGATGAGCTCGGCGGTGAGTACGTCGAGCTGCACGTCGCTGACGGCCGACAACGGGATGATGGCCTCCCAGTCGCGCAGTCGGCTGACCGCGAGCAGCTGCTCGGCGACCGCGGGCCGTGACGTCGCGTCGGTCTTGGTGACGATCGCGACCTTCTTGGCCCTCGGGTACTGGTCGAGCTGTTCGTTGATGAACCGGTCGCCCGGGCCCAGCTTCTCGTCGGCCGGAACGCAGAACCCGATCACGTCGACGTCGCCGAGCGTGGTCTGGACGATGTCGTTGAGCCGCTCGCCGAGCAGCGTGCGCGGACGGTGCATGCCCGGGGTGTCGACCAGGACCAGCTGACCGGACGCCTGGTGCACGATGCCCCGGATGGCCCGGCGGGTCGTCTGCGGCTTCGACGAGGTGATGGCCACCTTCTGGCCCACGAGGGCGTTGGTCAGCGTCGACTTGCCGACGTTGGGCCGCCCGACGAACGAGACGAACCCGGCTCGGTAGGTCGACCCCCGAGGAGGCGCGGCCGAGGGGGTGAGGTCGTCTCCGGTGGTCGACATGGGGGCCTTTCGTGAACGTGGTGGAACGGGTGGGAGGTGGAGGGTCGCGACGACCCGGCGTTCAGTCGTCGCGAGCGGCGTCGGCGAACGCGGCCTGGGCGTCCGCGAGGTCGGCATCACGCTCGACCAGCACGGTCTGCAGATCGTGCCGACGCCCCTCGGTGCGATCGGCCGTGAGGACGAGGCCCGACACGCGGACGACCGACCCCTGCTCGGGCAGTCGCCCCAGGACCTTGGTGAGCAACCCGCCCACCGAGTCCACGTCGTCGTCGTCGAGCTCGAGGCCGAAGAGGTCGCCGAGCTCGTCGACGGGGAGACGGGCACTCACCCGGAAGACACCCGCGGAGACCTCGCGCTGCGGGGCGACCTCACGGTCGTACTCGTCGCTGATGTCGCCGACGAGTTCTTCGATGAGGTCCTCGAGCGTGACGAGGCCGGCGATGCCGCCGTACTCGTCGACGACCATCGCGAGGTGGTTCTTGTCGACCTGCATCTGGCGCAGCGCGTCGTCGGCCTTCTTGGACTCGGGCACGAAGACCGCCGGGCGGGCGAGGGTCGTGACGGGAGCCGAGTCGTCACCGCTGTGCTCGTGCAACCGTCGGGCGAGGTCGCGCAGGTAGACGATGCCGAGGACGTCGTCGGAATCGCGGCCGACGACGGGTACCCGGGACACGCCCCGGCCGAGGAAGAGGCTCATCGCCGATCCGACCGAGGCGGTGGCGTCGAGGGTGACCATGTCGGTGCGGGGCACCATGACCTCGCGGACCACGGTGTCGCTGAACTCGAAGATCGAGTGGATGAGCTCGCGGTCGTCCTCTTCGAGGACGTCGAGCTCGGTCGCCTCGTCGACCATGCTGAGCAACTGCTCTTCGGACGAGAACGACGCACTGCGCGGACGGCCGGGGGTCACCCGGTTGCCGACGGCCACCAGGGCGTCGGCCAGGGGCCCGAGGACGACCCGGACGAACCGCACGAGCCCCGAGGTGAGCCGCACGAGACCACGGGCGTGGGCGCGACCGACGCTGCGCGGGCTGGAGCCGACGAGGACGAAGGACACGACCGTCATGATGAGCGCCGAGAGCAGCAGGGCCAGCCACCAGGGCTCGACCGAGAACGCGAACGACAACGACACGAGGACGGCCGCCGACGTCTCGGCCAGGATGCGCACGAAGTTGACGGCGTTGACGTGCGCCCCCACGTCGGCCGCGATGGCGGTCAGCGCCGTCGCGTGACGCGGATCGTCGTCGGCCTCGTCGAGGAGGTCCTGGCGGCTGAGCACGCCGAGGGCCGAGTCGGCCGCGGCCAACAGGCCGCCGAAGACCACCAGGAAGACCGCCACGACGACGAAGACCGTGACCATCACGGCGTCACCGACTCGTGTCGGCCGCGGCGAAGGCCGCGAGGATCTCGCGCTGAAGACCGAACATCTCGCGCTCGTCGTCGGGCTCGGCGTGGTCGAACCCGAGGAGGTGCAGGATGCCGTGGCAGGTGAGCAGCAACATCTCGTCGAGAGGGGTGTGCCCCGCCGTGGCGGCCTGGGCGACGGCCACCTGCGGACACACGACGATGTCGCCGAGCAGGCCGGCCGGCGTCGGCTCGTCCTCGGTGCCCGGACGCAGTTCGTCCATCGGGAAGCTCAGCACGTCGGTCGGCCCGGGTTCGTCCATCCACTGGACGTGGAGTTGCTCCATTGCGGCCTCGTCGACGAACACGATCGCGAGCTCGGCCTCGGGGTGCACGTGCATCTGGTCGAGCGCGAAGGTGGCCAGACGTTGGATCGTGGCCTCGTCCACCTCGACGGCGGATTCGTTGGCGACCTCGATGCTCACCGGGTTCCTCTCTTCGGCAGGCGGTCGCGGGTGTCGGCTCGGCGCTCGGCGCGGTTGCCCGACTCGACCTGGTCGTGGGCCGCCTCGTGACGGCGGTGCTGCTGGGCCTGACGCTCGGCGTCGTAGGTCGTGTACGCGTCGACGATGCGGCCGACGAGCGTGTGTCGCACGACGTCGTCGCTGGTGAGACGGGCGAAGTGGATGTCGTCGATGCCGTCGAGCACCGTCGTGACGAGCTGCAGGCCGCTGGCCCCGGTGGGCAGGTCGACCTGGGTGACGTCGCCCGTCACGACCATGCGCGAGCCGAAGCCGAGACGGGTGAGGAACATCTTCATCTGCTCGGGCGTCGTGTTCTGCGCCTCGTCGAGGACGACGAAGGCGTCGTTGAGGGTGCGACCGCGCATGTAGGCGAGAGGGGCCACCTCGACGGTGCCGGCCGCGAGCAGCTTGGGCACGATCTCGGGGTCCATCATCTCGTTGAGCGCATCGTAGAGCGGGCGGAGGTACGGGTCGATCTTGTCGGTGAGCGTGCCCGGCAGGAACCCCAACCGCTCGCCGGCCTCGACCGCGGGACGCGTCAGGATGATCCGCTGGACCTCGCGGCGCTGCAGCGCCTGGACGGCCTTGGCCATGGCCAGGTAGGTCTTGCCCGTACCGGCCGGGCCGATGCCGAACGTGATGGTGTGCTGGTCGATCGCGTCGACGTACTCTTTCTGACCCGGTGTCTTCGCCCGGACGCCCTTGCCGCGGCTGGTGACGATGGGCTGACCGAAGACCTCGGACGGGCTGCCCTGCCCCGAGTCGAGCAGACGGGCCGACGTCGCGACCTCGGCCGGGCCGAGGTCGTGGCCGCCCCGGACCATCGAGACGAGCTCGTCGACGAGCCCCTCGGCCCGGCCGACGGCGGACGAGGGCCCCTCGAGGGTGACCTCGTTGCCGCGCACGAGCACGCGGACCTCGGGGTACTGCTTCTCGACCGCGCGGAGCAGGCGGTCTTGCGGGCCCAGCAGCTGGACCATGGCGACGCCGTCGACGGTGACGTCGACGCGCCGGACGTCGTCGCCCGTCGTCGGTGTCGAGGGGCCGGTGGCGTTCGTGTCGCTAGTGGGCAAGGGTGCCTTCCTCCAGGGGTCCGCCGAGCACATGGGCGTGCACGTGGAACACGGTCTGCCCGGCGGATGCGCCGGTGTTGAAGATCAAACGGAACTCGGACCCGGAGTGTTCCCCGAACGCTGCCGGGTCGGCCGCGAGCCGGGAGGCGGTCGCCACCAGCTCGGCGAGCAGCGCCGGGTCGCCCGCGGCGAGTTCGACGACGTCGCGGTACGCCTGGGTCTTGGGCACCACGAGCAGGTGGACGGGTGCCTGGGGCGCGATGTCGCGGAAGGCGATGACCGTGTCGCTCTCGAACACGATGTCGGCGGGGATCTCGCGCGCGACGATGCGGCTGAAGACGGTGGGCTCGTCGGAGGTCTCGGACATGCTGCCCATCGTAGCGACGACCGCCGACACGGCCCACGGGGGCGTCGAGGTCACCAGCGGCCGAGACGCGCGCTCAGGACGGAGAGCGCGGCGGGGCCGGCCGTGGAGGTGCGCAGGACGGCGTCCCCGAGGCGCACGGCGCGGGCACCCGCCTCGGCGAGCTGCTGCAGTTCGGCGGGCGACACCCCGCCCTCGGGACCGACGACCACGACGACACGGTCGGGCACCGCGCCTCCTGCGGTCAGGTCGACCGCCGTGAGCGCCTGCTCGGCCGACGGCTCGAGCACGAGCACGAGATCGCGGGAGGCGCGCTCGGCCAGCTGCCGCGTCGTCGCGAGCCCGGACACCTCGGGTGCCCAGGGACGGATGGACTGCTTGGTCGCCTCGCGCACGATCGTCGACCAGCGGGTGAGCCCCTTGGCGACCTTGGGGCCCTCCCACCGGGAGATGCTGCGGGCCGCGGCCCACGGCACGATCTCGTCGACGCCGAGCTCGGTCGCGGCCTGCACCGCGAGCTCGTCGCGGTCGCCCTTGGCGAGGGCCTGGGCGAGGACCAGCCGCGTCGTCGGCAGCTCGTGCCGCACCACCCGCGTCGCGAGCAGCACCAAGCGCTCGGGAGCCGCCTCGGTCACCTCGCCCTGGACGACCAAGCCCCGACCGTTGCCGAGGGTGAGCGCCTCGCCCACCCGCACGCGGCTGACCGTGACCGCGTGCCGCGCCTCGGAACCGGTCAGCTCGACGCTCGAACCGACCTCGGCGGCGACCAGGTCGTCGACCAGGTAGAAGTGCGCCACGATCAGAAGTTCAGGAAGCGGTCGCGCAACTTGCCGAACAGGCCTTGCTGGAAGTGCGACAGCTCGGGAGCCGGGGAGCGCCTGCCGGAGGCGAACTTCTCGATCAGCTCGCGCTCTTTGTGGCTCAGCTTGGTCGGGGTGACCACCTGGACGCCGATCTTGAGGTCGCCGCGACCCGTTCCGCGCAGACGCGTGATCCCGCGGTCCTTCACGGTGATGATGTCGGCGCTCTGGGTGCCGGGCCTGATCTCGACCTCGATCTCGCCGTCGAGCCCGGTGAGCGTCGTCGACGTGCCGAGGATGGCGTCGGCCATCTGCACCTCGAGCGTCGCCAGCAGGTCGTCGCCGTTGCGGCTGTAGGTGTCGTGGTGGCGCACCTTGACCTCGAGATAGAGGTCGCCGTTCGGGCCGCCGGCCTGGCCGACCTCGCCCTGACCGGGCAGCTGGAGCCTGAGGCCCGTGTCGACGCCCGCGGGGATGTCGATCGGGATCGAGCGACGGGCCCGCACGCGGCCCTGCCCCTGACAGGTCGGGCAGGGGTTCGGGATGACGGTGCCGTAGCCCCGGCAGGTGCCGCACGGGCTCGACGTCATGACGTTGCCGAGCAGGGAGCGCACGGTGCGCTGGATCTGTCCGGAACCACCGCAGATGTCGCAGGTCTGCGGCGAGGTGCCGGGCGCGCAGCACGAGCCGCTGCACGTGTCGCAGAGGACGGCCGTGTCGACTTCGATGTCGCGCTGGGTGCCGAAGACGATGTCCTCGAGGTCGACCTCGAGGCGCAGCAGGGCGTCCTGCCCGCGCTCGCGTCGGGACCGCGGGCCCTGGCGCTGACCCTGGCCGCCGCCGCCGAAGAACGCGTCGAAGATGTCGCCGAAGCCGGCGGCCCCGCCTCCCCCGCCGCCGAAACCGGGCTGCGGGCCGAGGTCGTAGCGTTCACGCTGCTGCGGGTCGCTGAGCACGTCGTAGGCGTGCGTGACGTCCTTGAAGCGTTCGGACGCGTCGGGGCTGGGGTTGACGTCGGGGTGCAGCTCGCGGGCGAGCTTGCGGTACGCCTTCTTGATCTCTTCCGGGGTCGCCTGACGGTCGACTCCGAGGACGTCGTAATGATCTGCCACTGGTTCTCGTCTGCCTCTGGTGTGGTGTGGTGGTCTTCCCGGCGGGGCCGGGCCCGGCGGACCGGGACGGGGATGGGGGTCGTGGGACGGCCGGGGCCGTCGGGGTCGGCTACCGCTCGGCGAGCAGCGACGACAGGTAGCGGGCGACGGCACGCACGGCCGCCATGTTGGTCGAGTAGTCCATGCGCATGGGCCCGAGGACGCCGAGCCTCGCGATCTCGCTGCCCTGCGTCGAGTACCCGCTAGCCAGGACCGACGCCTGCGACAACCCGAACGAGGCGTTCTCGCGCCCGATGCTCGCGGCCACGTCGACGGCGTCGAGTTGCATCTCGCCGAACAACCGCAGCAGGGCGACCTGCTCTTCGATCGCCTCGAGCACCGGGAAGAGGTCGCCGCTGAAGTCGTCGCCCGTGCGCACCAGGTTCGCCGCGCCGGCCATGACCAGGCGGTCCTGGCGTCCGGCGGCGATCTGCTCGGTGAGGCTCGCGACGACGACGCCGACGATCGCCGCGAGGTCGGGGCGGAAGCGCGTCGGCAGGTCGGTGAGGGCCGTGGAGGCCTCGCCCAGGGGCCGTCCGCCGACCGCGGCGTTGATGGCGGCCCGCAACTCGGACAGGAAGGACTCGTCGACGGCGGTGCGGATGTCGACGACCCGCTGTTCGACCTGGCCGCTGTCGGTGATGAGCACCGTCATGACGCGGTCGTCGCCCAGGCTAACCAGCTCGACGTGACGCACGCGGGCCCGGGAGAAGGTGGGGTACTGCACCAGCGCCACCTGGTTGGTGAGCTGCGACAGCAGTCGGACCGTCCGCCCCAGCACCTCGTCGAGGTCGGTGGAGTCGCCGAGGAAGGTCTCGATGGCCTGACGCTGGGCGGCGCTGAGCGGTCGCAGGTCGGCGAGCTGGTTGACGAAGAGCCGGTAGCCCTTGTCGGTCGGCACGCGACCCGACGAGGTGTGCGGGGCCGCGATGAGCTCTTCTTCTTCGAGCAGCGCCATGTCGTTGCGGATCGTCGCCGCCGAGACGCCGAACTGGTGTCGCTCGACGATGGACTTCGACCCCACCGGCTCGCGGGACGCGACGTAGTCGTGCACGATGACGCGCAGCACTTCGAGACCGCGTTCGGAGACCATGTCGCACCTCTCTTCGCTCGACGCCCCCCGGGTCGTCCGCACGCCGGGCGACCGGGCCTGGCACTCGACGTGCCGGACTGCCAATCGTACGACACCTCCGTCGCGAGGCCTACTCGCGCCGCGCCCGGCTGCCCTAGGGTGGCGGGGACATCCGCAGGACACTCACGAACAGGTGCAGCCATGACCGAGACCCCTCCCGCCCAGCCGAACGGCCCGCAGAACGGTCGACCCGGCCAGAACGGGCAGCCCGGCCAGCCCTACGGCCAGGGCCAGCAGCCCGGTCAGCCCTACGGTCAGGGCCAGCAGCCCGGCGCCGGCTACGGCCAGCAGCCCGGCTACCAGCCGCAGCCCGTGCAGGCGATGCGCCCCGAGGACGAGAAGCTCTGGGCCACGCTCATCCACCTCGGCGGCATCATCTTCGCGTTCGTCCCGGCTCTCGTCGGCTACCTCGTGTTGAAGGACCGCGGCCCGTTCATCCGGGAGCACACCAAGACGGCGCTGAACTTCCAGATCACCATGGCCATCGTCTACGTGATCTCGGCGATCCTGTCGGTCATCGTCATCGGAGGCGTGCTGGCACTCGTCGCCGGCATCCTCGTCATCATCTTCTCGATCATCGCCGCCGTCGCGGCCAACAAGGGCCAGTGGTACAAGTACCCGCTGACCATCGAGTTCATCAAGTAGACGGTCGACCGGCCCGGACGGGCACGACGCGAGGCGCGACTCCCCCGGGAGCCGCGCCTCCTGCGTTCCCGGCCCGCGCCTCCTCGGTCCGCCGTGCGCGAAGCGCAGGACGAGGGCGCGCGGTCAGTCGGGCAGCAGGCGTCGCACGACGGCGTCGGCCATCAGGCGACCCTCGCGGGTGAGCACCACGCGACCCTGCAGGGCCGGGCGCCCCTCGACCCAGCCGTCGGCGATGAGGCCGGCGACCGCCTGGCGCCCGTCGTCGTCGAGCTCGGTGGTGGGCAGCCCCTCGCGGATGCGTACCCCGAGCAGGACGCGCTCGACCCGACGGGTCTCGTCGTCGAGGGTCTCGCGCCCGGCGGCCGGTGACTCACCCGCGGCCATGCGCTGCTGGTAGGCGGCCGGGTGCTTGACGTTCCACCAGCGGACGCCGCCGACGTGGCTGTGGGCGCCCGGGCCGACACCCCACCAGTCGTGGCCCTGCCAGTAGGCCAGGTTGTGGCGGGAGCGGTGTTCGACACCCCGGGACCAGTTGCTGACCTCGTACCAGTCGTACCCCGCCGCGGCGAGCCGGTCGTCCGCGATCTCGTACATGTCGGCCGCCGTGTCGTCGTCGGGCATCGGGACCTCGCCGCGCTTGATCTGGCGGGCGAGCTTCGTGCCGTCCTCGACGATCAGCGAGTAGGCCGAGAGGTGGTCGGGCTGCTGCTCGAGGGCGACGTCGAGCGATCGCCGCCAGTCGTCGAGGGTCTCGCCGGGCGTGCCGTAGATGAGGTCGAGGCTGACGTCGAGCCCGGCGTCGCGCGCCCATCGGACGACGAACGGGATGCGCTCGGGATCGTGCGTGCGCTCGAGGGTGGCGAGCACGCTCGGCACGGCCGACTGCATGCCGAAGCTGACGCGCGTGAACCCGGCGTCGGCGAGCTGCTGCAGGTACGCGGCGTCGACCGAGTCGGGGTTCGCCTCGGTCGTCACCTCGGCGCCCGGCTCGAGACCCCAGGTGTCGACCATGGCGTGCAACATCGACGTGAGGTCGCCCGAGGGCAGCATCGTCGGGGTGCCCCCGCCGAAGAACACCGAGGAGGCGCGGCGCGGCGGCAGCCCCGCCTCGCGCAGCACCCGTCCCCCGAGCTCGATCTCGGCGACGGCCTGCCCGGCGTAGTCGTCCCGGCGTGCGCCCCGCAGTTCGTCGCCCGTGTACGTGTTGAAGTCGCAGTACCCGCAGCGCACGCGGCAGAACGGGACGTGCAGGTAGACCCCGAAGTTGCGGTCGTGCGCGCCGACCGCGACGGTCTCGGGCAGACGACCGTCGACGGGGGCGGGATCGCCGAGGGGAAGGGCTCCGGGCACCGTCAGGCGCCGGTTCCCGAGGCGTCGCCGCGCGGGCCGGTCGGGGGCCGGTCGTCACCGCGAGGATCGCCGACCCCGGCCTCGGTGTCCTCGACGACGACGACCTCGTCGGTCTGCTCGCCCTTGTCGTTGAGGCTCAGGGCCCGCAGGTATCGCTTCGTGTACTGCGCCTGCGTGCGCCGCAGGAAGGGGGCCACGAGGCGCCACTTCGCGCTCGACGGCTTCGAGAACGACCGGATGGACAGCCAGACCGAACCGTCGTCGGTCTGGTCGACGATCCAGGACTCTTCGCCGCTCTCGGGGTGGCCGTCGAGGGTTCCGTACGCGAAGCCCTTGCGCTTCGGTTCGTCGATGACGTAGACGACGCGGACCGGCGCCTCGACCGTGCGCCCGTAGGCCTCGATGCTGAGCGTGGCCGTCGTGCCCGCCGTGAGGAAGGGCGTGCCGTCGGGCGAGTACCGCGACTCGTCGCGCGCGGTCGCCCATTCGGCCGCGTCGACCGGTTGCCCGTGCTCGTCGAACTGGACGGGCGTGTACTCGCTCTCGTCGGCCGGCGGCACGCTGTCGACCCGGACGCGGATGCCGCTGCGCTCTTGGATCTGCCAGGTCATCGTGGCGATCCAGGCCGCGGCGAAGCGGGCGTCGCCGTGGCCGACGCGGGCCCGGTACTCGGCCGGCTTGAAGCCCTTCGGCGGGTACTGCATGAGGTCGGGGGCCTGCGTCGCCCCGACCTCGCCGTAGGTCGTGCGGGTCTCGGTGTGGGTGGCTCGACGCATGCGCCCTACTTCTTGTCTTTCTTCTCGACGTCGCCGCTGAGGGCGGCGATGAAGGCCTCTTGGGGCACGTCGACCCGACCGATGGTCTTCATGCGCTTCTTGCCCTCTTTCTGCTTCTCGAGCAGCTTGCGCTTGCGCGAGATGTCGCCGCCGTAGCACTTGGCCAGGACGTCCTTGCGCATGGCGCGGATGCTCTCGCGGGCGATGATCCGGGCACCGATGGCGGCCTGGATGGGCACCTCGAACTGCTGCCTCGGGATGAGCTCGCGCAGCCGGCCCGTCATGAGGACCCCGTAGGCGTAGGCCTTGTCGCGGTGCACGATCGCGCTGAACGCGTCGACCTGTTCGCCCTGCAGCAGGATGTCGACCTTGACCAGGTCGGCCTCTTGGTCGCCGATGGGTTCGTAGTCGAGGCTGGCGTAGCCCGCGGTCTTCGACTTGAGGCTGTCGAAGAAGTCGAACACGATCTCGCCGAGGGGCATCGCGTAGCGAATCTCGACCCTGTCCTCGCCGAGGTACTCCATGCCGAGCAGGGTGCCGCGGCGCTGCTGGCAGAGCTCCATGATCACGCCGACGTAGTCCTTGGGCGCGAGGATGCCCGCCTTGACCATGGGCTCGCTGACGCTGGCGATCTTGCCGCCCGGGAACTCGCTGGGGTTGGTGACCGTGACGGTCTTCTTGTCTTCGGTGGTGACCTCGTAGATGACGCTCGGCGCCGTCGTGATGAGGTCGAGGCCGAACTCACGTTCGAGGCGCTCAGTGACGATCTCGAGGTGCAGCAGGCCGAGGAACCCGCAGCGGAAGCCGAACCCCAGGGCCACCGAGGTCTCGGGCTCGTACACCAGCGCGGCGTCCGACAGCTTGAGCTTGTCGAGCGCCTCGCGCAGGAGGGGGTAGTCGCTGCCGTCGATCGGGTACAGCCCCGAGAAGACCATGGGCAGCGGCTCGGTGTAGCCGCTGAGGGCCTCGGTCGCGGGCTTGGCCGACGTCGTGACGGTGTCGCCCACCTTCGAGAGGCGGACGTCCTTCACGCCCGTGATGAGGTAGCCGACCTCGCCGACCGACAGCCCCTGGCTGGGAACGGGCTCGGGCGACGAGACGCCGATCTCGAGGATGTCGTGCGTCGACTTCGTCGACATCATCTGCACCTTCTCGCGCGGGTGCAGGGTGCCGTCGATCATGCGGATGTAGGTGACGACGCCGCGGTAGCTGTCGTAGACCGAGTCGAAGATCATCGCGCGGGGCGGTGCGTCCTTGACGCCGACGGGCGAGGGGATGCGGTCGACCACGCGGTCGAGGAGCTCTTCGACGCCCATGCCGGTCTTGCCGCTGACGCGGAGCACGTCGGCGGGGTCGCCGCCGATCAGGCCCGCGAGCTCGGCGGCGTACTTGTCGGGGTCGGCCGCCGGGAGGTCGATCTTGTTGAGCACTGGGATGATCTCGAGGTCGTTCTCGAGGGCCAGGTAGAGGTTTGCCAGAGTCTGCGCCTCGATGCCCTGGGCCGCGTCGACCAGCAGGATCGCGCCTTCGCAGGCGGCCAACGAGCGGGAGACCTCGTAGCTGAAGTCGACGTGGCCTGGGGTGTCGATCATGTTGAGCGCGAACGTCTCGCCGTTGCGCTCCCACGGCATGCGCACGGCCTGGCTCTTGATCGTGATGCCGCGCTCGCGCTCGATGTCCATGCGGTCGAGGTACTGGGCACGCATCGCGCGCGACTCGACCACGCCGGTGATGCCGAGCATGCGGTCGGCCAGGGTTGACTTGCCGTGGTCGATGTGCGCGATGATGCAGAAGTTGCGGAGGGACTCGGGCTCGGTCGACGCCGGCTCGAGTGCGCGGGTTGCTTGGGGACTCACACGATCCTCTGGGGGTGGTGGGCGGGGGTACCGCACGATTCTCCCACGCCCGGGCGACGGATCGGGCGTCGGGCCGTGCGGGGCCCGCCCGTCGGCAACTCCTGCCCGGTGCCGCGGACGGCACCGCGCCTCCCCGATCCGCCGCTCGGGCTGCGACGGCAGGCAGGAGTTGCCGACGCGGGAGGGGCGGGCCGGGCTGCGGAGTCGGCGGGGGCGGCGCGGACCGGTCGGCGCGGCCGCGGGTCAGGCGGCGGTGCCGGGGAGGAGTGCGATGACGCCCGCGCCGCCGACGACGGCCAGGCCGATGAACAGGGCGATCAGCGTGCCCACGAGCATGACGGCGGACGAGATGATGCCGACGAGCGCCATGGTGCGACCCTCGGGCTCACGACGGCGGGACAGGATGCCGAGGACGAGGCCGGCGATCGGGACGACGAAGGTGAAGCCGAAGCCGATCGAGGCGAGGCCGAGGACGAGGCTCCAGACGGCGAGGGGTGAGCGGACGCCGGTGGTGGAGGCGGAGACGGTGGTGTGTACGGGTTGGTTCGTCATGTTCCGAGCCTAGGAAACCCCCTACCGCGACCCCAGGGGGCTGACCCCCGGATCTCAGCGGGGGTCGCCCGGCGCGGGCAGTTTGCCGAGACCGCGGGTGATCACCTCGGGCGACGACGCGAGGCACACGCGGATCCAGCCCTCGCCGCTGCGGCCGAACGCACTGCCCGGTGCGACGGCGACGCGCTCCGACAGCAGGAACCGCTCGGCCCACCCGGCGACGTCGCCCTGCGAGGCGTGGCTCACGTCGATCCAGAGGTAGAAGGCGCCGGTGGGCTCGAGGTACCGGATGCCCCGCTCGGCGAGCAGCGTCGTCGCGAGGTCGAGGTTGGCCCGGTAGTGCTCGCGGGCATCGGCCACGGGCTGGTGGTCCCCCACGACGGCGGCGAGGGCGGCGTGCTGGTCGGGTTCGGCGACGCAGCTGATGGCGGCTTCCTGGACGGTACGCATCGTCTCGGCGAGGCCCTTCGGCGTCACGAGGTAGCCGACCCGCACGCCCGTCATGGCGTAGGTCTTGCTCATCGAGAAGACGCTGAACACCCGGTCGTCGGTGTCGAGCGAGGCGAGGCTGACGTGCTTCGGCCCGTAGGTGAAGTACTCGTAGACCTCGTCGCTGATCACCCAGAGGTCGTGTCTGCGGGCGAAGTCCAGCAGGCGCCGCAGCGTCTCTTCGGGGTAGACGACGCCGAGCGGGTTCGACGGGCTGTTGACGATCAGGGCGCGAGTGCGGTCCCCGACGAGGTTCTCTAGCTCGTCGAGGTCGGGGTGGAAGTCGAGGTCGGGCGCCAGCGTGTAGGGCACGGGCACGGCGTCGAGCATGTGGGCGTTCATCGTGAAGGTCGTGTAGCCGGGGTCCGGCACGAGGACCTCGTCACCCGCCGCGAGCAGCAGTCCCATCGTCTGGTGCAGGGCCTGCGTCCCGCCGACGGTGACCCAGACCTGCTCGAGGTCCACGTGCACGTCGTTCTCGCGGGCGAGTTTGGCCACGAGCGCCTCGCGCAGGGCGGGGATGCCACCGTTCGGCGTGTAGTCGGTGCGGTCGTCGGCCCAGGCGCGGCGCGCGGCGTCGGCGATGTGGCGGGCGACGGGCACGTCGGGCTCGCCCACCACGAGCATGTCGACACCGTCCAGCTGCGCCGCCAGCTCGAACACCCGACGAATTCCGGACGCGGGCACGGTGGTCATGTGGGGCGCGAGCTGGGGCATGATGGCACGGTACTACGCGCGACACGGCACGCCGTCGGGCCGACGCTCGTTGAGAGTCGGGCCTGCTGCTGGTAACGTTGCCTGTTGGCTTGCGCGTTACGTCTGCAGTGGCGGAACGCGATCGCAGCCGAGAGCCGCTCCGGTGGCCATCACCGGCGGCAGCACCGGGTCCACCGATTCACGTCGGTCGGACGCTCGGCTGGCGCACACCCGTCCGAGACACAGAATCCAGAAAGTAGTTCACGTGGCAAACATCAAGTCGCAGATCAAGCGCATCGGCACCAACAAGAAGGCCCAGGACCGCAACCGCGCCGTCAAGAGCGAGCTCAAGACCGCCGTCCGCGCCACCCGCGAGGCCATCGCCGCCGGCGACAAGGACAAGGCCACCTCGGCTCTGCTCCTCGCGTCGAAGAAGCTCGACAAGGCCGCCAGCAAGGGTGTCATCCACCAGAACCAGGCCGCGAACCGCAAGTCGTCCATCGCGAAGCAGGTCGGCGCCCTCTAGGCTCCCCTCCCCCGAGCCCCCGGGCTCGACGACGAAGGCCCCGTCTCGATCGAGACGGGGCCTTCGTCGTACCCGGACGTCGGCGGGATCGACGCCCGGACGGTCAGGAGGCGCGGTTCACGACAGCAGGGCACCGCGCGTCGAGATCATGGTCACCATCCGCTCGAGTGCGTACACCGGATCGCGTTCGGCGCCCTTGACGGCCGCGTCGGTCTCGGCGAGCAGCTCGATGCACCGACCCAGCCCGTCCTCGGACCAGCCACGGAGGTCGCGTTGCGCCCGCTCGACCTGCCACGGGGCGAGCCCGAAGCGTGAGGCGAGTTGACCCGAGCCGCCGTACGAACCCTGCAGCTTGGCCATCGTGCGGATCTTCATCGCGAACGCCGCCACCACGGGCACGGGGTCGGCCCCGGTCGACAACGCGTGGCGGAGCAGCACGAGGGCCTCGCCCTGCTGGCCGGCGATGGCCGCGTCGGCCACCTTGAAGGCGTTCGTCTCGACCCGGCCCGAGTAGTACTTCTCGACGGTGGCCTCGGTGATCTCGGCCGCGGCGTCGCTGATCAGCTGCTGGCAGGCGCTGGCGAGCTCGGCCAAGTCGTCGTTGAAGGCCGTGACCAGGGCCCGCAGGGCCCCCTGCGAGATGCGTCGTCGCTCGGCGGCGAACTCGGCGGCCGCGAACGCGAGCTTCTCGGTGTCTTTCTTGAGCTCGGCGCAGACGACCTCGAGGCCGCCGCCGGTGCCGCCCCGGACGGCGTCCAGCAGCTTCTTGCCGCGGACCCCGCCCCCGTGGCGCAACACCAGCGTCGTGTCGTCGGCCGGCGTCTCGAGGTAGCGCAGCGTCTCGGTGAGGAACGCGTCGGTGCACTTCTCGACGTTCGAGACGCGGATGAGACGCGGCTCGGCGAAGAGCGACGGACTCGCCAGGGTCACGAGTTCGCCGGGTTGGTAGTGGTCGGCCTCGAGGTCGTGCACCTCGAGGCTGGGGTCTTCGGCGGCGAGCTGGTCGCGCAGCTGGCGCGAGGCACGATCGGCGAGGAACTGCTCGGGCCCGCTCACCAGCACGACGGCCGCGGGTCGGATTCTGTCCCACCCCACCTGGTCGATCGTGACCGAGGCCTTCTTCGCCGTCTTGCCACTCGCTCGCGCTGCCATGCTGCCTCTCGGACGTCGTCCCACGGACGCGGGGCCCGCCGCGCCACCTCCGATGCTAGAGGACGCCACCGACGTGCCCGACGTGTCGTCACGGTCCCGGGGCCCCGCGTGCTCCCGCCAGATCCGCAGGGCGACGTCGCCGTCCCCACGGTCGACGGGCGTGACCGCGGCCTGACCGGCCTCGTCGCTGCGGACCACGACTCCCCCGCCGTGCCGGACCAGGTCGAGCGCGACGTCGGTCGGGTGCCCGTACGAGTTGTCGGCCCCGACGCCGATCAGTCCGACGCGGGCCGCCACCCGCTCGTACAGCTCGGCGTGCTGGTCCGCCGACCCGTGGTGCGAGACCTTCACGACGTCGACCCTCCCGAGCCCCTCCTCACCGTCGGGCGACGAGGCCAGGCGGCGTTGCGCCGTCTCGCCGAGATCGCCCAGGGCCAGCAGCGAGAGGCATCCGACCCGGCAGGCCGCGCCGGGGTCGACGCGCAGCACGAGGCTCGCGTCGTTGCCGGCGGGGATGTCGGCCGGCGGCCAGAGCAGCCGCCACGTGTGCTGGCCGAGACGCCCCTGGGCGCCGACCCGCGCCTCCTGGACCTCGCCACCACCGTCGCGCAGCGCCGTCACGACCTCGGCGTCGTCCGAGCGCCCCACGGGCCCGACGAGAGCCGTGCCGACCCGACCGACCACGGAGTCGATCGCCCCGACGTGGTCGCGGTCGAAGTGGGTGAGCACGAGCAGGTCGACGTGCGGGACGCCGAACGTCGAGAGGCATCGGTCGAGGGCGGCCTCGTCGTCGCCCACGTCGATCAGGGCGACGGCCGGTCCGCTGCGCACGAGCACGGCGTCGCCCTGTCCCACGTCGCACTGGGCCACGACCCAGTCGTCGGGCACGGAGGCGCGGGTCACCACGGTGCGCCCGCCCACCACACCGACGGTCGCCACCAGGACGCCCACCAGCAGCGTCGCCGCCACGGCTCGCGTGCGCCCCCGGGCCCGGGCCACCACGGCGACGACGACGAGGGCCGTGAGGCCGACCAGAGAGGCGACGCCGAGTGCCGAGGCGTCCCACCCGAGTCGCGTGCCCGGCCAGCTCGCCGCCGACCGGGCGACGGCCGCCACCCAGGACGACGGCAGCCACGAGGCCCAGGCGACGGCCGTGGCCACCCCGGGCACCCAGGGCGCGAGCACGCAGACGACGAGCCCGCCCACGGTCGCCACCGGAGCCGCCGGGCCGGCGAGCACGTTCGCGACGACGCCGTGCAGGGCGATGCTCGGTTCGAGGGCGAGCAGCACGGGCTGGCAGGCGAGCTGCGCGGCCGTGGGCACGGCGAGGGCCGCCGCCACCGGCTCGGGCACGAGGCGCGCCAGCAGGGCGGTCAGCGGCCCGCCGAGCACGACCAGCCCCGACGTCGCGAGGACCGACAGGACGAAGGCGAGGTCGCGGGCCAACCACGGGTCGGTGAACAGCAGCCCGGCGACCGCCAGCGCGACGACGGGCACGCCGGCGATCGGTCGGTTGACGGCGAGGTGCACGAGGACGAGCACCGCCATGACGGTGGCCCGGACGATGCTCGGCTCGGGCGTGACGAGCACGACGAACGCGACGAGCACGACGACGGCCGCCCCGAGCCGCAACAACCGCGGGACCTTCAGCAACGACCCGACGAGCACCACGAGTGCGACGAGCACCGCGCAGTTCGACCCCGACACGGCCGTCAGGTGGCTGAGCGACGCCTGCCTCATGTCGTCGTCGAGATCGTCGGGCACACCCGACGTGTCGCCGATGGCGAGCCCGGGCAGCAGGGCCCCGCCGTCGCCCGGCAGACCCGCGGCCACGGCGCGGAAGGCCGACCGGAGCCCGTTCGACCAGGCCGACGTCCGTCCGGGCCCCGCGTGGACGGCGAGCGGCTCGACCGCACGCCCCTCGAAGGCGACCGACTCGCCGTACCGCACCGGGGCCAGGACGAGCCGGGCGGAGACCCGCGCGCCGATCTCGACCGAGCCGCCACCGTCGACTCGAGCCCCGAACACCCGCACCGGCACTCGGTCGCCGAGCCCCACGGTCCCCGCGCCGACGTCGAGGCGGTCGACCGACATGGTCAGGACGTCGGCCCGCCCCTCGATCCGGTCGAGCACTCGCCCCTCGACGGTGACCGCGTGCCCGACCGACGTCGTGAGCCCCGACGGGTGTCGGCGGTCGTCTCGCACCGCCGCCTGGCCGGTGAGTCCGGCGCACGCCCCGGCACTCAAGGCGACCACCAGCAGGACCTGCCCGGCGGCCAGGACGCCCACCCGCGCCACGACCACGAGTCCTACCGCGACGACGCAGACGACGAGGGCGACCGCGGCCACGACGGGCAGCAGCCCGGGCCGGGTCGAGCCGACCGCGAGCCCCACCCACGCCACGGCCACGGGCACCCCGAGCCGCAGGTCGAGCACGCGACCGGGCGTCACACCCGCACCCGGTCGCGCAACTTCTCGAGCGTCTTCGGACCGATGCCGGGCACCCCGAGCAAGTCGTCGACACTGCGGAAGCGCCCGTTCTCGTCGCGCCACGACAGGATGGCCGCCGCGGTGGCCGGCCCCACCCCGGGCAACGTCTGCAACGCGGCGTCGTCCGCGAGGTTGAGGTCGACCGCCCCGGCACCCGATGCCGCCCCACCCCCGGTCACCGGTCCGTCCGCCGCCGCGTCCCCACCGGCCGCCATCCCGTCGTCCACGCTCTCGCCCACGGCCGGCACCCGGAGCTGCTCGCCGTCGACGAGCACCCGCGCGAGGTTGACGGCCGCCTGGTCGGCCTCGGCCGTGAACCCGCCGGCCGCGGCGACCACGTCGACCACGCGGGCGCCGTGCGGCAGCTCGTACAGGCCGGGCGCCGCCACCCGGCCGTGCACGTGCACGAAGACGACCGGAGCACCCCCGGGAGGCGCGGTGCCGGCCCCTGTGCCGGCCTCGGCCCCGGTGCTCGTCTCGACGGTCACGAGTTCGTCCGCCGCGCCTCCTCGGGTGGCGAACGCCGACACGGCGACACTCACCGCCAGCACGACGAAGAGCAGGACGACGACCGCCCCGAGCCCCACGCGCCATCTCGGGCCACCCGGTTCGGACGGGTCGACGGCGGTGCGGAAGCTGACGGTCATGACCCGTCACGGTACGAGCGCGCGTCCGCCCGCACGGACGACGACGGCCGCCCTGGGGAACCAGGACGGGCGTCGACGGGGTGGGGACGAGACGCGTCCCGGGCGGCTACTTCACCGCGATGTTCACCAGGCGCGGCGCCCGCACGATGACGTTGACGATCTGCTTGTCACCGATCGCGCGCTGCACGGCCGCGGACTCGCGTGCGAGCGCCTCGAGCTCGTCGGAGCCGATCTTGGGCGACACCTCGAGCCGGTCGCGCACCTTGCCGTTGACCTGGACGACCGCGGTGACGCTCGTCTCGACGAGCAGCGTCGGGTCGGCCTTGCGCCAGCCGTACGTGGCGAGGGCGCCGCCGTCGTAGCCGAGCTTCTCCCACATCTCGGAGGCGGTGTAGGGAGCGAACAGCGACAGCCCCAGCGCGACGGTCTCGGTCGCCTCGCGCACGGCCGGGTCGGACGCGCCGGGACCCGAGTCGATCGCCTTGCGGACGGCGTTGGTGAGCTCCATCAGGCGCGCGACGACGACGTTGTACTTGAACGCCTCGCTAAGCCCCGGGGCCTCGGCGAGGAACCGGTGCGTCACGCGGCGCAGGGCCTGGTCGCCGTCGGCCCACACGACGTCGCGCGAGCTGTCGACGTCGCTCGCGAGACGGAACGCCCGAGCCAGGAACTTGGCCGAGCCGGCGGGCGAGACGTCGGCCCAGTCGATGTCGTCCTCGGGCGGGCCGGCGAAGGCCATCGTCAGGCGGATGGCGTCGACGCCGTGCTTGTCGATCTCGTCGGAGAGGCTGACGACGTTGCCCTTGCTCTTGCTCATCTTCGCGCCGTCCTGCAACACCATGCCCTGGTTCAGCAGCGCGCTGAAGGGCTCGGTGAAGTCGACGTGGCCGAGGTCGAAGAGCACCTTGGTGATGAAGCGCGCGTAGAGCAGGTGCAGGATGGCGTGCTCGACGCCTCCGACGTACTGGTCGACCGGGGCCCACTTGCTGGCCTGGGCCGGGTCGAAGGCCCGGTCGGAGTCGGTCGGGTCGAGGAACCGCAGGAAGTACCAGGAGCTGTCGACGAACGTGTCCATCGTGTCGGCGTCGCGGCGCGCCGGTGACCCGTCACGCGGGTCGGGTACGTTCACCCAGTCCTCGGCGGCACCGAGCGGCGAGCTGCCCTTGGGCTTGAGGTCGAGCCCCTCGGTCGACGGCAGCCGGACCGGCAGCTCGTCGTAGGGCACCGGCACCTCGACGCCGTCGGCGCCGTGCACGATCGGGATGGGCGTGCCCCAGAATCGCTGACGTGAGATCAGCCAGTCGCGCAGGCGGTACGTCTTGGCCGCCTTGCCGTCGCCGGAGGCCTCGAGCAGCTCGACGACGCGCTTGATCGCGTTCGACTTGCTGAGGCCGGTCAGGGCGCCCGAGTTCATCAGTCGACCGTCACCGGTGAGGGCCACGCCGGTCTCGCGGGGGTTCAGGTCGGGCAGGTCGTCGGGCAGGATCGCCTGGCCGTCCTCGTCGAGCTCGAGCTTGGGGATCACGCCCGTGACGGGCGCGTTCGTGTCGACCACGACGCGCACCGGCAGGTCGTACTTGCGGGCGAAGTCGAGGTCGCGCTGGTCGTGCGCGGGTACGGCCATGACCGCGCCGTGGCCGTAGTCGGCCAGCACGTAGTCGGCGGCCCAGACCGGCATCGGGTCACCGGTGAGCGGGTTGACCGCGACCCGGCCGAGCGGCACGCCGGTCTTGGGGCGCTCGCTCGACTGGCGCTCGATCTCGGTCGCCTTCTGCACCTCGACGAGGTACTCGGCGAAGGTCGCCTTGACGTCGTCCGTCGCGTCGGCCACGAGCTCGGCCGCGAGGTCGGAGTCGGGGGCGACGACCATGAAGGTCGCGCCGTACAGGGTGTCGGGACGCGTGGTGAAGACCGTGACCTTCTCGTCACGGCCCTCGATCGTGAAGTGCACGTCGGCACCGATCGAGCGGCCGATCCAGTTGCGCTGCATGTTGAGCACCTTGGTCGGCCAGCGGCCCTCGAGCTGGTTGAGGTCGTTGAGCAGGCGGTCGGCGTAGTCGGTGATCTTGAAGTACCACTGCGTCAGCTTCTTCTTGACCACGACGGCACCCGACCGGTCGCTCGTGCCGTCGGGCAGCACCTGCTCGTTGGCGAGCACGGTCTGGTCGACCGGGTCCCAGTTGACCCAGCTGTCTTTTCGGTAGGCCAGACCCTTCTTGTACATCTCGAGGAACAGCCACTGGTTCCACTTGTAGTACTCGGGGTCGCTCGTGTGCAGCACCCGGCTCCAGTCGAAGGAGGGGGCGTAGAGCTTCATGCTCTGCTTCTGCTGCGCGATGTTGGCATAGGTCCACTCGCGGGGGTCGACGCCGCGCTTGATGGCCGCGTTCTCGGCGGGCAGGCCGAAGCTGTCCCAGCCGATCGGGTGCAGCACGTTGAAGCCCTGCTGGCGCCAGTACCGCGTCACCATGTCGCCGAGCGCGTACTGCTCGGCGTGACCCATGTGCAGGTCGCCCGAGGGGTACGGGAACATGTCGAGGATGTACTTGCGGGGCCGCTTGTCGTCGGGGTCGACGACGAACGGCTGCTCGGCGTCCCACCGGGCCTGCCACTTCTCTTGCAGGCGGGCGACGTCGTACTCGCGTTCGGGCACGCCGTCGTGGGGCGGGGTGGCCGAGGAGGCGTCGGTCGCGGTCGTGTCGTGCTCGTGTGCCACGGGGCTCTCATTCACTGCTGGCAGTCGGTGCGGTGGGTGCGGATCGCCCGCGCGAGGGCACGGCGACGTGCGCTGGGCTCAGCGATCCTCGCCAAGGCTACCGAACGGCGCGCCCCGTCACGACATGCGCACCGGGGCCCCGTCGGCGGCACCGACGCCGAGCACGGCGAGCAGGGCCGACGCCTTGAGCTCGACCTCGTCGCGTTCGTCGACCGGCACCGACGAGATGGTGATGCCGCCGCCCACGCCGACGCGCGCACCCGCCGATCGCGCGGGCCGTCCCGCACTCGCCGCCCGGGCACCGTGCACCACGATCGAGCGGATGGTCATCGCGAGGCTCGCCGAGCCGTCCCGTCCGAGCCAGCCCGTCGCGCCCGAGTAGACCCCCCGGGGTGCCCCCTCGAGGTCGGCGAGCAGTTCGACGGCTCGACGTTTCGGCGCGCCGGTCATCGACCCGGCCGGGAAGGCCGCTTCGACGACGTGGGCCGCGGTGCACCCCGCCCCGAGTCGGGCCCGGACCGTGCTGACGAGCTGATGGACGTGCTCGAACGAGTGGACGGCGAGCAGCTCGGACACCTCGACCGTGCCGAGGCGGGCCACCCGGGCGAGGTCGTTGCGGACCAGGTCGACGATCATGACGTTCTCGGCGCGCTCCTTCTCGCTCTCGACGAGCTCGCGCGCGAGCACCGTGTCGTCGGCGCCCGACCCGCGGCGTCGTGTGCCCTTGATCGGCGACGACGACACCCGGCCGTCGGTCGTCACCTCGACGAACGACTCGGGCGACGCCCCGACGACGGCCACGTCGCCGATGCGCAGGAACGAGGCGTGCGGAGCCGGCGAGGACCGACGGAGGCGCGCGAAGGCCTCGAGCGCGTCCACAGGACCGTCGACGTCGACCGCCGTCGTCAGGCAGAGCTGGTAGGCCTCGCCGGCCTCGATGGCCCGCCGGCAGCCCTCGATCAGGTCGAGGTACTCGTCGGGACGGTGCCGCCAGCGGACGGAGGGCGGGGCGGAGCCCACCGAGGAGGCGCGGGTCGCCCCGGGCACCGGGGGCTCCGGCGGCACGTCGGCCCAGGTCTCGGCCACCGAGAGGGGCCACGGGTCGCCGGCCCGCGCGACGGCCTCGACCGAGCGTGCGGCGTGGTCGAAGACCAGGGCGCGGTCGACGTCGAGCAGGGCGAGGTCGGCGGGGTCTCCGTCGGCGGCGACGGTCGAGGCGGTGGCCGCCGGGCGGTGCCCCTCGGTGGCGTCACGGTCCAGCAGTCGGCAGCCGAAGCCGTAGCCGAGCCAGCCGGCCCAGCCGAGCGGGTGGCTGTCGGGCTCGACGTCGGCCAGGTCGTCGCGCACCTCGTGCCAGAGCCGGTCGGCGCCACCGTCGCGGACGTCGCCCGTCCGGGCCGGGCCCCACCCGACGACGGACCGGCCCCGGGTGGCGTCCACCCCGGCGTCGCGCCAGACGACGTCGCCGGTCGCGGCCAGGTGCCGGACGACGGCCTCGGGGTCGCGCCACGGCAGGGAGGATCGGACGACCGCGGGGCGCATACCCTTGATCCTATGAGTGGAGCCCCGACCCGATGAGTGCCGAGCGGCCGGGAGGCGACGTGCTGCACGTCTGGCAGGGCGACGAGCTGACGACGCGCGGGGACGGGGCGACGGGCGAGGCCGACCCGCGCCTCCTGGTGGCCGACTCGTGGCTGGTCGACGAGGGCTCGGCGCTCGCGCTCGACGTGCACCGCGACCGGTTCGCCGGCTCGGTCGCCGAGGTGGCCGGGGGGCCCGACGCGGACGAGGTCTCGGCGTTCTGGACGGCGGCCGTGGGGGTCCTGCCCCGGACGGGCGCCTGGTTCCCGCGCGCCGAGCTCGTCGCCGGCGACGGAACCGACGACGGAACCGACGACGACGGACGGGCACGGCTGCGGCTGCGCCTCCGGCCCGCTCCCCCGCGCCGCCGATCGGTCGTCCTCGCGACGGCCGATCGTGACCCCCGCACGCAGCCCACGGTCAAGGGCCCCGACCTCGCGGCCCTCGGATCGCTCGTCGCCGACGCCCGGTCCCGAGGGGCCGACGAGGCCGTGCTGCTCTCGCCCGAGGGGCACGTCGTCGAGGGCGCCTGGAGCTCGATCGTCTGGTGGCGCGGCGACGCCCTCTGCCTGCCGGCGGACGACCTGCCCCGCCTCCCGGGTGTGACGGTCCGCAGCCTGACGACGCTGGCCGCCGTCCTCGGCGTCGACGTGCTGCACGACCACACGCGGCCGGACGAGCTCGACGGGTTCGAGGTGTGGAGCCTCAGCGCACTGCACGGCATCCGCATCGTCACCGGCTGGGTGGACGGCCCGGCCCCGGCCGAGGAACCCGGGCGCCTCGCGCTCTGGCGCGGCCGACTCGACCGCCTGCGACGACCGATCGGCGTCTGACCGCAGCCCGACGACGGCGGCCCGACGCCCGCGGCGACGTCGAGCGGCGACGTCGAGCCGTCACGCGTCGTCGTCGAGGGAGACACCGGACTCGAGGTCGGACCCGACCTCGACCTCGCTCAGCCTGCCCGCCTCGATGCGCACGCGACGCGTCACCAGCTCGGCCGGCACCTCGACGTGCGAGATCACGACGACCGTCGAGCCGTCGTCGCGGGCCGTCGTGAGGACGTCGCGCACGAGCCGGCGCGCGGTCTCGGGGTCGAGTCCGGCGGTGGGCTCGTCGAGCACGAGCACCGGGAACCCCCGCAGGAGGGCACGGGCCAGCGAGATGCGCTGGGCCTGGCCGCCCGAGACGAGGACGCCCCGCTCGCCCACCGGCGCGTCGAGCCCGCCGCGCTCGGCCGCCCAGCGCCCCAGCCCGACGCGGTCCAGCACCGCGAGGAGGTCGTCGTCGGTGGCCGTGTCGCGGGCGAAGAGCAGGTTCTGCCGCAGGGACTCGTCGAAGAGGTAGGGCATCTGCTCGATGAGGCCGACCGTGGCCCGGACGGCGGCCGGGGCGAGGGTGGCGGTGTCGACTCCCCCGACCTCGTAGCGACCCGTGTGCTCGACGAACCGGGCCAGCACCGAGGCCAGGGTGGTCTTGCCGGCGCCGCTCGGGCCCTCGACCACGAGGCGGTCACCCACGGCCACGTCGAGGTCGACGCCGCGGAGCGCGGGGCCCGCCGCCCCCGGCCACGTCGCCGAGACGCCGCGCAGACGCAGGGCGGGCGCGGGGGCCGACACGGCGGAGCCGTCCGACCGGGCGAGCTCGAGCGTGCCGGCGTCCGACCCTCCGACGGCCTCGTCGTCGACGACACCGGCCGGCACCTCGACCGGCACCGCCGACTCGACGCGGTCGCCGCTCGCCCGGACGCGACGCCAGGCCAGCACGGCCGTCGGGACGGCTCCCACGACCTCGAAGACGGCGAGGGGCACGAGGGCGACCAACGCGAAGGCCGGGCCGGTCAGCCCGCCCGAGGCGACGTCGGGCGCGACGACGGGGATCGTCGCGAGCACGGCGGCGCCCGACAGCGCCGAGAGCACGGCGGCGACGACGCCCCCGGTCAGGGCCCGACGCGAGGAGGCGTGGCGCAGGTCGTCGTCGAGCCCCGCGACCCGGCCGAGCTGGCGGTCCACCGCCTCGAACGCGACCAGCACGTCGAGGTTCTGCACGAGGTCGACGACGGCGGCCGAGAGCGCCCCCCGCCGGTCGGCGAGGGTGCGCTCGCTGCGGCGGGCGAGCCGGTCGGCCGCGACGCAGCCGACGACGAACGCGACGACGAGTGCGCCCGCCAGGACGACGGCCGCCGCCGGGGACACGAGGGCGACGCCGACGACCGCCACGACGGAGGTCAGACCCGACACCACGAGCGGCTGCACGACCCGGAGGGGCAGGTCCTGCAGCGCGTCGACGTCGCCGACGACGCGCGCCAGCAGGTCGCCGCGATCCGTGCGGCCCAGACCCGCCGGGGCCACGCGGATCAGTCGCCGGTAGAGCTCGGTGCGGACCACCGCCAGTTGGCGGAAGGCCGCGTCGTGGCTCGACAACCGTTCGAGGTAGCGGAAGACCGCCCGGGTCAGGGCGAAGGCGCGGACGCCGACGACGGCGAGCGAGAGGTAGAGGATCGGCGGCTGCTCGGCGGCCCGCGTGATCAGGTACGCCGACGCGGCGAGCAACGCCACCGCCGACAGGGCGCTGAGCGATCCGAAGGCGATGCCGGGGGCGGCCCGGCGCGCACCGGGCTGGGCGGTGCGGAGCAGCGAGCGGGTCACGAGAGACCTCCGATCGGGACGACGACGTCGGCGGCGTCGCTCACGGCGCGGCGGTGCGTCACGACGACCACGGCGACGCCCGAGGCCGCGATGCGACGGAGGCCCTCGACGACCCGGGCCTCGGTGACGCGGTCGAGCGCCGACGAGGGCTCGTCGACCAGCAGGAGGCGCGCCCCGACCCGGTCGAGTCGGTACAGCGCCCGGGCCACCGACACCCGCTGCGCCTGGCCGCCGGACACCCCCTGGCCGCCGGCCCCGAGCACGAGCGCCGGGTCGAGGCCGGCCGCGCCGGCCAGGTCGAGGGCGCGCACGACGGCCTCGGTGTCGGGCTCACCCGCGTCGCCCAGGGCGACGTTCTCGGCGACCGTGCCCGACGACAGCATCGGCGACTGGCCCGACCAGGCGATCTCGTGGCGGACGGGGGCACGGCCCGACGAGCGCCAGACCACCCGGCCCTCGCACGGTTCCAGCCCCAGCACCGCGTCGAGCAGGGTGGACTTCCCGGCACCGCTCGGGCCGACGACTGCGGTGACGCGACCCGTCTCGGCGACGAACGAGGTCTCGGCCAGCCGCACCGCGCCTCCTCGGCTCACCGAGACCCGGTCGACGACGAGCGCGTCGGCCTCGACGCGGGGCTCGGCCCGGTCGACGACGAGCGCGTCGGCCTCGACGCGGGGCTCGGCCCGATCGGCGACGGTCGTCGACCCGGTCGGCCCGGTCGACCCGGTCGCCCGGGGTGCGACGTCGCCCGGCTCGTCGTCCAGCAGCTCGAAGACGTCCTCCGCCGCCGCGACCCCGTCGGCCGCGGCATGGTAGTTGGCACCGACCTGGCGGAGGGGCAGATAGGCCTCGGGGGTGAGCAGCAGCACGAACAGCCCGGCGGTCAGCCCCATCGAGCCCTCGACGAGCCGGATGCCGATCGACACGGCGACGAGCGCGACCGACAACGACGCCGCGAGCTCGAGCACGAAGCCGCTGAGGAACGACACGCGCAGCACCTTGACCGTCTCGACCCGGTAGTCGTCGGTGAGGCGGCCGATCCGCTCGACCTGGCGCCGCTCACGACCGAACGCCTTGAGGGTCGACGCCCCGCCCACGGCGTCGGCGAACGACGAGGCGAGGTGCGTCAGACGGTCCCACTGCCGGTTCTGGGCGGTACGGGTCGTCCACCCGATCAACACCATGAAGACGGGGATCAAGGGCAACGTCAGCACGACGATCAGGGCCGACAACCAGTCGTGCAGCGCCATGACGACGATCAGCAGCGGCGTCGCGAGGGCCGTGAGCACCAGCTGCGGCAGGTAGCGCGCGAAGTACTCGTCGAGGGCGTCGAGCCCCGGGCCGACCAGGGTCGCGACGCGCGCCGAGGAGTGCCGGTCGACCCAGGCGCGCCCCCGGTCGGCGACTGCCCGGACGACCCGGGCCCGCAGCTGGCTCTTGACCTGCGCCGCGGCCCGCGCGGCCGTCACCTCGAGCGCCCACGCCACGAGCGACCGCGCCGCCACCGAGACGCCGAGTCCCAGCAGAGCGGTCGAGAGCCCGGAGGTGCTCCCCTCGACGACCTGGACCACGGCCGTCGTCGTGAACCAGGCCACGGCGACGATCGCGACCGTCTGCGCGAGGCCGAGCACGGCGCCGAGCCCGAGGAACACCCGAGCGGCGGAGGCGTAGCGCAGGAGGCGCGGGTCGAGCGGCTTCACGGACGCCGGCTCAGTGCGCGGCCGGGATCGCCGCACGGGTGATCCGTTTGCGGAAGATCCAGTAGGTGAAGCCCTGGTAGCCGAGGATGAGCGGGACGAAGACGAGGGCGACCCAGCTCATGATCGTCAGGGTGTAGGTCGAGCTCGACGCGTTGGCGATCGTGAGGCTGTTCGCCGGATCGTTGCTCGCCGGCATCACCCCGGGGAAGAGCGCCGCGAACAGGCTCGACACCGCCAGGGCGATCGTGACGGCCATGAGACCGAAGGACCGCCCCTCCCGCCCGCGCAGGTTCGCCACGAACGACGCGATCAACGTGACGGCGGCCACGGCCGAGAGGACGACCGACACGAGGGTCCCGTGCATCAGCGACGTCAGGGCCAGGAAGGCCGCGGCGACGACGATCGTGACGACCCCGGCTCGGGTGGCGAGACGCCGGGCCCGACCGCGGATCTCGCCCTCGGTCTTGAGCGTGACGAACACCACGCCGTGCGTGAAGAAGAGCAGCAGGGTCGTGAGGCCGCCCAGCAGGGCGTAGGGGTTGAGCAGGTCGAGCAACGTCCCGGTGTAGTCGTGCCCCTCGTCGAGCGGCACGCCCTGCACGACGTTGGCGAAGACGAGGCCCCAGACGAACGCCGGCACGGCCGAGCCGACGACGATCATGAGGTCGAAACGGCGCTTCCACGAGGACTCGGGGCGCTGGTGGCGGTACTCGAACGAGACGCCCCGCGCGATCAGGGCCAGCAGGATGAGCAGCATCAGGAGGTAGAAGCCGCTGAACAGCGTGGCGTACCACTCGGGGAAGGCGGCGAACAGGAACGCGCCGGCGACGATGACCCAGGTCTCGTTGAGGTCCCAGACCGGCCCGATCGTGTTGATCAGCACTCGCCGGTCGGTGTCGTCGCGCCCGAGGAAGGGCAGCGACATGCCGACCCCGAAGTCGAAGCCGTCGAGCACGAAGTAGCCGACGAAGAAGAAGCCGAGGATGACGAACCACAGGGTGGGGAGGTCCATGGTCAGAGCCTTTCTCGCGTCGGTTCAGTGGGGGTCGTGGGCATCAGTAGACCGTCGCCTCGTGGCGGATCTCGCCCGACACGGGGTCGGGCTCGGGGGCGTCGGCCGGCCCCTGCTGGGCGGCCTTGACGATGAGCTTGAACTCGACGACCGCGAGCGTGCCGTAGATCAGGGTGAAGGCGACGAGCGAGATGAGCACCGTCAGGCCGGTGACCCCGGGCGAGACGCCGTCCTCGGTCTTGAGCAGCCCGAAGACGAGCCAGGGCTGCCGACCCATCTCGGTGAAGACCCAGCCGACGATCATCGCGAGGAGGGGCATCGGGTAGCTGAAGACCGCGGCCCGCCACACCCACTTGTTCTGCGGCAGGCGCCCCTTGCGGGTGATCCAGAGGCCGACAAGCGAGACGAGGACGCTGACCATGCCGAGGCCCATCATCCAGCGGAAGGACCAGTAGGTGACCCAGATGATCGGGGTGTAGTCGCCCGGACCGTAGAGCTGCACGTACTGCTCCTGGAGGTCGTTGATCCCCTCGACCGTGCCGTCGAACGTGTGCGTCGACAGGAACGACAGCAGGTACGGCACGCGGATGCTGAAGAGCTCGTGCACCCCGTCGGGCGTGCCCAGGGTGAAGATCGAGAACGAAGCGTCGGCGCCGGTGCTGGTCTTGTACAGCGCTTCTGCGGCCGCCATCTTCATGGGCTGGGTCTCGACCATCGCGAGGCCGAGCTGGTCGCCCGTGATGAAGGTGAGCGCGCCGGCGGCGACCATCGTCCAGAGGCCGAAGCGCAGGGCCGGACGCATCGTCTCGAGGTGCTGGTTGCGAGACAGGTGCCAGGCGGCGACCGCGACGATGACCGCGGCCGAGACCATGAAGCAGGCGAAGATCGTGTGCGGGAACGCGGCGAGGGCCACCTTGTTGGTCAGCACCTCCCAGATGCTGGTGAGCTCGGCCCGACCCTTCTCCTCGTTGATGTCGTAGCCGACCGGGTTCTGCATGAAGGCGTTCGCGGCGATGATGAAGTACGCCGAGAGGATGCTGCCGACGGTGGCGCCCCAGATGCTCAGCAGGTGCAGTTTCGGCGGCACCTTGTCCCAGCCGAAGATCCAGATGCCGATGAAGGTCGCCTCGAGGAAGAACGCGAGCAGGCCTTCGAGGGCGAGCGGGGCGCCGAACACGTCGCCGACGAAGCGCGAGTAGTCGGACCAGTTCATGCCGAACTGGAACTCCTGCACGATGCCGGTCACGACGCCCATGGCGAAGTTGATCAGGAAGATCTTGCCGAAGAACTGGGTCAGCTGCAGGTAGTGGATGCGGCCGGTGCGCACCCACGCCGTCTGGAAGACCGCCACCGTGAACGCCATGCCGATCGTGAGGGGCACGAACAGGAAGTGGTAGATCGTGGTGAGCCCGAACTGCCAGCGGGACAACAGCAGCGGGTCGAGCAGCTCGTTCATCGGGATGCGCCTTCTCCCTCGGGTGGTGGTGGTGGTGGTCGTGCGTCGCACCGTCGGGACGTGACGAGCTTAGATCCGTAGATGCACAACACCTGTCGTTTAGAGCATCCGGGCGCCGTGCACTCGCTGTGAATAGGCTCGGCCGGGTGAACGACGTGCTGACGACCCTGCTCGACCTGGTGCAGTCCGTCGACCCCGTGCTGAGGACGGTGCTGGCCGGCATCGCGATGGTGCTCGAGACCTCGGTGCTCCTCGGCCTGATCGTGCCGGGCGACACGGTGGCGATCGTGTCGGCGACGGCCGTGGCGTCACCGTTCGAGTTCGGGGCGCTCGTGGTCGCCCTCGTCCTGGGCGCCCTGGTGGGCGAGAGCGTCGGGTTCGCCCTCGGCCGCTTCTTCGGACCGAAGATCCGGGCGAGCGCGCTCGGCCGACGCCTCGGCGAGGCGAACTGGGTCCGGGCCGAGAACTACCTCGCCCGACGCGGCGGCATCGCCGTCTTCGTGTCGAGGTTCCTGCCGGTGCTGCACTCGCTGATCCCGCTGACCGTGGGCACGAGCCCGATGCGCTACCGGACATTCCTCACCTGGACGGCCCCCGCGTGCGTCCTCTGGGCGCTCGCCTACGCCTCCGTCGGCGCCGCGGCCGCGGGCAGCTACCGTGAGCTCGCGGACGGCCTGCACCAGGCCGGCTACGTCTTCGTCGGCATCATCGCCGTGTTCGTCCTGCTCGTCGTCGTCGTGAAGAAGGTCCTGCACCGCCGGGAGGAGCGCCACATGGCGCACCCCGCCGGGGACGCGGGCGACGACGCGTCCTGACCCGCGCCTCCTCGTGCTCGCCCTCGGGGCGGGGCCCAGGACGACGAAGAGCCCCGTTCCGCGGACGGAACGGGGCTCTTCGACGAGGGTGCCTAGCTGTCGAGCAGGCCCTTCTCGGTCAGGTAGTCCTTGGCGATGGTGGCCGAGGACTCCTTGTCGGTCTGGCTCTTCGAGTTGAGCTCTTGCAGGTCGGAGGCGCTCAGGACCGCGTCGACGCTGTCGATGACGTCCTGCGCGTCCGAGTCGACCTTGTCGGACACGATCGGGACCACGTTCTGCGGCAGGATCATGTTCTCGGGGTCCTCGAGGGTGACGAGGTCGTTCTCGGCGATCAACGGGCTGGCCGTGTAGATGTCGGCGAGCTGGACGCTGCCGTCGGTGAGGGCCTTGACCGTCAACGGGCCACCGCCGTCGTCGATCGGGGTCGAGGTGACGTCGACGCCGTAGATGCTCTTCAGGCCGGGAGGGCCGTAGGGGCGCTCGGCGTTCTCGGGCGGAGCACCCAGAGTCAGCGTGCCCGAGTAGTTCTTGAGGTCGGCCAGGCTCGTGATGTCGTTGTCCTCGGAGAACTCCTTCGTCACGTTGTAGCTGTCCTGGTCGGACGCCGCGGCGGCCTTCAACGCGGTCAGACCGTCGGGCAGGGCGGCGGCGAGGGCCGTCTCGACCTCTTCGGGCGACTTCGCCGTCTCTTCTTTGTCGTAGTACTGCAGCAGATTGCCGGTGTACTCGGGGAAGACGTCGATCTTGCCCGACTCGAGCTCGGGCAGGTAGACCTCGCGCTGACCGATCTGGTACTGACGGTCGACCTTGTAGCCCTTGGCCTCGAGCGCCTGGGCGTAGAGCTCGGCGATGATCTCGTTCGAGTAGTACTGCTGCGAGCCGATGACGAGCGTGTCGCCGTCGCCCGACGCGGACGAGTCGCCGGAGCTCAGCGGGTCGCTCGACGCGCACCCTGCCAGGGCCACCATGGCCCCGATCGCGACTGCGCCGAGAACGGTGAGCCGGCCCTTCTTGTTCGCTGTGATCACTGTGTGCCTTTCGTGAGGGGTGTTGCCGTGACCGCCCCGGGCCGGACGGCCTTGGAACGGGTGTCGGAGGGGCGTCCGGCCGTGACCCCGGCGGGGACGACCAGGCGCTGGACGATCGAGAAGAGGATCTCGAGGACGACCGCGAGGGCGATGACGAGGATGGAGCCCGCCAGCATCTTCGGGTAGTCGTTCGCCCGCAGGCCCGTGATGATGTAGCTGCCGAGACCACCTGCGCCGACGAAGGTCGCGAGGGTCGCCGTCGCGACTACCTGGAGGACGGCCGACCGGATGCCGCCGATCAGGAGGGGCAGCCCCAGGGGCACCTCGACCTTCGCCATGATCTGCCACTCGGTCATGCCGACAGCCCGCGCCGCGTCGACGGTCTTGCGGTCGACGGCCTCGAACCCCGAGTAGGCACCGGCGAGCACGGACGGGATCGCCAGGATGACGAACGAGATGATCGGCGCGGTGAGGCCGATGCCGACGGACAGGGCGATCAGGGTGATGACGCCGAAGGAGGGCAGGGCTCGCGCGCCACCCGAGATCGAGACCGCGATCGACCGACCACGGCCGGTGTGTCCGATGAGGTAACCGACGGGGATCGCGATCACCGAGGCGATCACCACCGAGAGAGCGCTGTACCAGAGGTGTTGGCCCAGTCTCGTGGGGATGCCGTCGGCACCGGTCCAGTGGACCGGGTCAGCGAGCCAGGCGAACGCCTCGACGAAGAAGTTCACGGCAGCACGACCTTCTGGCGGGTCCGCGAGGGAGGAGCCACCGGCTTGAGCCGGGCGTCCTTGCGGCTCCAGGGCATGAGGACGCGCCCGAGGAGCACGAGCAGGAAGTCCAGCACGAGGGCCATGACGATGGTCAGCACAATCCCCGCCACGATCTCGGCGGTGATGTCGCGCTGGAAACCGTCGATGAAGAGGAGCCCGAGACCGTTCACGCCGAGCACGCCGCCGACGGTGGCCAGGCTCACCGTGCTCACCACCACGACCCGCAAGCCGGCGAGCATGACCGGACCCGCAAGGGGGAACTCGACCCGCCAGAACCGTTGCCAGGACGAGTAGCCCACGGCCGTCGCCGACTGCGTGACATCCGCCTCGACGGCGGCGAGGGCGTCGGCCACCGATCGCACCATGAGTGCGATGCCGTAGAGGGTGAGCCCGATGACGATGTTGACGGGACTGCGCAACGAGGTGCCAAAGACCACCGGCAGGGCGATGAGGAGAGGCAGCGACGGGATCGCGTAGAAGAGACCGGCGACCGTGAGGATGCCCCGCGACACCCGGTACCGGTTCGCGAACCAGCCGATCGGCAGCGAGATGACGAACGCCAGGATGACCGGCGGCACGCTCAGGCCCAGGTGCACGATCGTCTTGTCGAGGATGTAGTCGCTGTTGGACCAGATCCAGTTCACGACGTCCGCCCACCTCGGACCGGTTCGGTCAGCACACCGGCGGTGCGTCCGTCGCCGTCGACCACCACCTGACCGGTCGGGGTCTGTTCGACGTGCAACGCTCGCTTGCCCCGGTTGGCACCGATGAACTCGGCGACGAAGTCGGTCGCCGGAGCCGAGAGGATCTCGGCGGGAGTGCCCTGCTGGGCGATCTGGCCGCCCTTCTCGAGGATGACGACCTGGTCGCCCAGGTAGAAGGCCTCGTCGATGTCGTGCGTGACGAAGACGACGGTCTTGTCGAGTTCGCGCTGCAACCGGATGAGCTCTTGCTGCAGGTCGGACCGGACGAGCGGGTCGACGGCACCGAAGGGCTCGTCCATCAGCAGGATGTTCGGGTCGACGGCGAGGCCGCGGGCGACGCCCACGCGCTGTTGCTGCCCACCGGACAGTTGGCTCGGGTAGCGCTGGGCCAGGTCGCGGTCGAGCCCGACCGTGTCCATCAGCTCGAGGGCACGGTCGCGGGCGACCTTCTTGGACGTGCCCTTGAGCACCGGGACGGTGGCGATGTTGTCGACGACCTTGCGGTGCGGCAACAGGCCCGAGTTCTGCATGACGTAGCCGATGCTGCGGCGCAGTCGCACCGGCTCGAGATCGCCGATGGACTCGCCGTCGATCTCGATGACGCCGGACGTCGGGTCGACCATGCGGTTGATCATCCGCAGGATCGTCGTCTTGCCGCACCCACTGGACCCGACGAAGACCGTGGTCTTGCGCGACGGGATCACGAGGCTGAAGTCGTCGACCGCCAGGGTGCCGTCGGGGTACTGCTTCGTCACGGAACGGAACTCGATCATGGGTGGCTCATTCCTCGTGGGCAGCACGAATCGACACTTGCCAGGGCGTTCACCCAACCACAGATCTCGACGATGTGTCATCGACGCCGCCGGGGCCCCTGACGCCGGCCGTCACACGGCCCGCGAGGTCAGTGCGCGCCGACGAGGGGCTCGAGGTAGCCCGTCAGCACCGTGCGGCACTGGCCGACGAAGCGGTCGTCACCCTCGGCGTCGTCGATGAAGGCTCGCGCCAGCAAGGCGTTCGCGATCTCGACCGCCACCTGGAGGCCGAGCTCGAGTTCGTCGGTGCGCGGGACCGCGCAGTGCTCGACGAAGACCGCGAGCAACTGCTCGGCCAACGGGCTCGCGTACTGGCGCGTCTCGGGCGTGCGCACGTCGGGCGCGTCGGCGAAGCGAATGGCGCGGAAGCCGGGCTCGCTGCGGTACATCTCGGCCTTGGCGTCGACGAAGAGGTCGACGGCACGACGCCAGTCGGTGACGGCGTCGTCGGACACGGCCTCGCCGACCCGGACGGTCAGGCGCTGGACGGACCGCAGGGCGAGGGCGTCGACGACCGCGATGCGGTCGGGGAAGTAGCGGTAGACCGTGCCGATCGAGGCACCTGCCCGCTCGGCGACCATGGCCGTGGTCAGACGCTCGTAGCCGATCTCGTCGATGATGGCCGCGGCCGCGTCGAGCAGCCCGGTGAGGCGCGCGGAACTGCGAGCCTGGACGGGCTCGTTCCTGAGCAGCGGTGAACCCCCGGGCAGTGCGTCATTGACGTCGGTGACGAGCAACGTTTCTCCGTTTCGTGGCGATGCCTCGACGGGGTCGGGCACGGTGCGATGACGTCGGAAGGGGACCGAGGTGTCGGTCACCGGATGTCGGCGGCTGCCACCAGAATGGAGCGCATGTGCGGACGATTCGTGATGGCACGCGCCTCGAGCGACCTGGTGGCCCTGTTCGACGTCGATGTATCAGGAGACACTCTCCCAGAGCCTTCCTGGAATATCGCTCCGACTCGGCCGGTGAGTCTCCTGGTCGACGCGGCACCTCGAGGTGCCGACGCCGGGGGCCCGCCCGTCCGACGACTCGCGGCGGCCCGCTGGGGTCTCGTGCCCGGTGGCTCGGCGGGCCCCGACTCCGGTCCCCCGCTCTTCAACGCACGATCCGAGTCGGCCGCCGAGAAGCCGTCGTTCCGCGACGCCGTGGTCTCGCGCCGTGGCCTGGTCCCGGCGACGGGCTGGTACGAGTGGCAGACCCTGCCCGACGGCTCGAAACGCCCCGTCCTCGTGCGGCTGCCCGACGACGAGGTGGTCCTGTTCGGTGCGCTCTACGAGTGGTGGCGCGACCCGTCGGCCGAGGTCGGCGCCCCGTCTCGGTGGCTGCTGTCGACGACCGTGCTGACCCGCGCCTCCTCGGGTCCGGTGTCCGAGGTGCACGACCGCATGCCGGTGCTCGTCGGCACCGACGTCATGGACGACTGGCTCGACCCCGAGACCGAGGGCGACGACGACCTTGTGCAGGGCATCGCGGGCCTCAGCGACGAGATCGCCGAGCGCCTGCTGCACCACGAGATCGGCCCCGAGGTCGGTTCGTCGTCGGTCGACCACCCCGGTCTGCTCGCTCCCGTCGACTGACCCGCCCGTTCGACGACCCGTCGTGCGAGACTGAGCGGATGCCCGACACCCGCAAGGCACCGCCCGCCGCCGTCGAGCCCTTCCTCCACCGAGCGGCCCGCATCGAGAACTCGGTCCACCGCTTCCGCGAGAAGCGGGCCCGGCGTCGCGGACTCCTCCCCACGGTCGTGCCGTACACCGGCTACGGCGCCCCGGGATGGGCTCGGGTGCTGTCGCGCGTCCTGCTCACCCGGACGGGCACGCTGTCGGGCGTCGACCGCCTCAACGTCCGGGGGTGGCGCAGCTTCACGAGCGTGCCCGTCGAGAAGGCCCTGGTCGAGATCTCGCTCGGCGGTCGCGTCCAACGCGTCCAGGCCGACCGCGGCGGCGTGCTCGACGCTCGCATCGCCGTCGACCTCGAACCCGGCTGGCACGTCGCGACCCTGACCACCGAAGGGTCCGTGCCGGTCGAGGCGCCGATCTTCGTCATCGATCCGGAGGCGCGGTTCGGCATCGTCTCGGACATCGACGACACCGTGATGGTCACCTCGTTGCCCCGGCCGCTGCTCGCCGCCTGGAACACCTTCGTCCTCAACGAGCACGCCCGGCGCCCCGTGCCCGGCATGGCCGTGCTGTACGAACGCCTGAACGCGGCGAACCCCGGGTGCCCCGTCATCTACCTGTCGACGGGAGCCTGGAACGTGGCGCCGACGCTGTCCCGCTTCCTGTCCCGCAACCTGTACCCGAGCGGCGCGCTGCTGTTGACCGACTGGGGCCCCACCCACGACCGGATCTTCCGCAGCGGACGTCAACACAAACAGGAGTCCCTGCGCCGCCTGGCCGACGAGTTCCCCGAGCTCAAGTGGCTGCTCGTCGGCGACGACGGGCAGCACGACGAAGAGCTGTACGGGACGTTCTTGCACGACCACCCCGAGAACGTCGCCGCCGTGGCCATCCGCCAGCTGTCACCCAGCGAGGCCGTGCTGGCCGGTGGCCGGTCGCGGTCGGAGCACGCCGAGGGCAGCGACGTGGTCTGGGTGTCGGCACCCGACGGCGCCGGCCTGTGGGAGCAACTCCTCGACAACGGCGTGATCGACCGACCTTGACCGGTCGTGACGTTCTCGGAATAGTGGGATAGTCCCGTCTTCTGGGTGATATTTGCTGTTATCGTGGTTCATCCCGTGATTGGAGCATCGTGTTCGACGACGATCAGGCACCATCCGCGAGCGCACCCTCGCTCGTCTCGACCGACGAGCGTGAACGTCAGGTCGGCGAACAGGTCCGTCGCCTGAGGCTCGACCAGGGGCTCGACCAGGTCGAGCTCGCTCGACGTGCCGACCTGTCACCCAGCACGGTGCAGTCCCTCGAGGCCGGGCGGGGCAGCACCCTGCGCTCGCTCGTCCGCGTCCTGCGGGCCCTGGGTGCCGACGACGCCCTCGGGAACATCGCCCCGGCGAGCGCCGTCAGCCCGCTCGACGTGCTGCGGTCGTCGGGCGACGAGCCGCGACGTCGGGTGTACCGCCCGCGGGGCGCACGATCGTCGGGCGACGGCTCGTGAGCTGGGTCCCGGTCCGGGCGGTCGAGGTGACGGCGTGGGGCCTGCGGGTGGGGGCCGTGGCACTCGACCCGGGCCTCGGGGCGTACGTCTTCGAGTACTACCCGGACTGGGTGGCTCGGGGCATCGAGCTGGCGCCGCTGACGATGCCGGTCCGTACCCGACGACACGTCTTCCCGCAGCTGCCCGAGGCGACGTTCCACCGGCTTCCTGCCGTGCTGGCGGACGCGATGCCGGACGACTTCGGCAACGCGGTGATCGACGCCTGGTTGGTGCGGCAGGGGGTGTCGCGGCAGCAGGTGAGCCCGCTGGACCGGTTGGCGTACATGGCGGACCGGGCCATGGGGGCGTTGGAGTTCCGACCCTCGAGGGGGCCGCGTCAGCGGACGACGAGCGCGCTCGAGTTGAGCGCGCTCGTCGAGGGGGCGCGCAGCGTGCTGGACGCCAGCTTCAGCGACGACCACGAGACCGAGTCGGCGATCCGGTCCTTGATCCAGGTGGGGACGTCGGCGGGTGGGGCGCGGGCGAAGGCGGTGGTCGCGTGGAACCGTGGGACGGGCGAGATCCGGTCGGGTCAGTTGGCGGCTCCGGACGGGTTCGAGCACTGGTTGATCAAGTTGGACGGGTTGGGCCCGGACTCCGAGTTGGGGTCGGGCGGCCTCGCCGGTCGGGTCGAGTACGCGTACTCGCTGATGGCGGGGGCGGCGGGGATCGACATGGCCGAGTGCCGGTTGCTCGACGAGAACGGGCGCTCGCACTTCATGACGCGTCGGTTCGACCGTCGGGTCGAGGGCAAGGCGCACGTCCTGACGCTGTGCGGGGCGGCCCATCTCGACTTCCGGCAGCGACAGGCGCACGACTACGGGCAGCTGTTCGACGTGGTCCGTCGCCTGGGGCTGGGCGACGAGGCGATGGCGCAGGCGTTCCGCCGGATGGTCTTCAACGTGCTGGCGGCCAACAACGACGACCACACGAAGAACTCGTCGTTCCTGCTGGCGGGGCCCGGGGCGTCGTGGGGGCTATCGCCCGCGTACGACGTGACGTTCGCGCACAACCCGACCGGGCGGTGGACGTACCAGCACCTCATGGGGGTGGACGGCGTGTACCGCGACGTCTCGCGGGCCGACGTGATGCGCCTGGCCGACCGCTTCCTGGTGCGGGACGCGTCGGGCATCGTCGACGAGGTGCGTGACGCGGTGCGGCGGTGGCGGTCCTTCGCCGACGTGGCCGGCCTGCCCCGCGAGGCGGTCGCCCACGTCGAGGAGGCGCTGCCCGGCTGGTGAGACCGCGTGCGACCCCGGCGCCTCGGCTCCCCGCCCACAGAGGGGGTGGCCGATGTCGGTGGGGATTCGTAGACTCCGTTCGAACACACATTCGAACGAGAGGTCGGCAGATGAGGGTGGACGAGAAGGTCCCGGTCGAGACGACCGCCGACGGGGCGCCCCTGCGCTTCGAGTGGCGGGGGGTCGTGTACGGCGTCGTCAGCTCGCCCGAGCTCTGGGTCACGCGCACCGACTGGTGGCGGTCGGCGACCCGGGCACCGCGCGGGGCGAGCGCACACCTGCTCGAGATGACGGTCTGGCGGGTCGACGCGGTGCCGCTCACCGACGGCGCCCACCGGGTCGACGGCACCTTCGACCTGGCGCTCGACGGCCGAGGCGACTCGTGGTTGCTGCTCGGGGTGTTCGACGACCGGGTCGAGCAACAGCTCTTCGCCTGACCCCCGGCGGCGGACACCGGGGCGGCGACACCGAGGCCGTGCCACCGAGGCCGTGCCACCGAGGCTGTGCCATCCGGGGCTGTGCCATCCGGGAATGGCCCTCGTGCCACACTCGTTGCAGCACCAGGCGCCCTGCGCCTCGGGGACGCCGTGGTCCCGCACCACCCGCCTCCCCGACCGAAGAGAGCCTCCCGATGAATCCGTTGCTGTGGTTGTTCGACGCCCAGTTGCACATCGGCGACCAGACGATCCTCTGGCGCGAGGTGGTGGGCAACGTCTTCGGTCTGCTTAGCGCCCTCGGCGGCATGCGACGCAAGGTCTGGGCCTGGCCGATCGGCATCGTGGGCAACGCGCTGCTGTTCACCGTCTTCCTCGGCGCGGTGTTCGACACCCCGAACCCGGTGAACCTGCTCGGGCAGGCCGCACGCCAGGTGATGTTCATCGTCGTGTCGATCTACGGCTGGTACCGATGGAAGCACGCCGGCGACACCGGCGGCGTGGCCGTCGAGCCCCGCTGGGCGGGGTGGAAGAACCGGGTGCTGATCGTCGTCGGCCTGGTCGGCGGCACCGCCCTGCTGACTCCCGTCTTCCGCCTGCTGGGGTCGTACGAGCCCGTCTGGGCCGACGCCTGGATCTTCACGGGGTCGCTCCTCGCCACCTACGGCATGGCCAAGGGCTGGGTCGAGTTCTGGTTGATCTGGGTCGCGGTCGACCTCGTCGGCACTCCCCTGCTGTTCAGCGCCGGCTACTACGCGTCGGCGTTCATGTACGTCTTCTACGGCGCCTTCACCCTCGCGGGGTTCGCCGTCTGGGCTCGCACCCGGCGACAGAAGCCCAAGGTCGAGACGCTCTGGCCCGACCCGACGCTGCAACGCTGACCGCTGACCCCTGGGCCCTGGGCCCTGCGACGCCGACCCCGACCGGGGGCGCGCTGGTTTGATGAGCGCATGCCCCTGCCCATCGAGAACTACGCACTGATCGGCGACCTGCACACCGGATGCCTCGTGGGCTCCGACGGCAGCATCGACTGGCTCTGCCTCCCCCGCTTCGACTCCGCCTCGACCTTCGGCGCCCTGCTCGGCGACCACGACGCCGGCCGGTGGCTCGTGGCCCCCGCCGACGCCGACGCCACCTCGACCCGCCGCTACGTGGACGACACCTTCGTGCTCGTCACCCGCTGGACGACGCCCACCGGCGTGGTCGAGGTCACCGACCTCATGCCCTACGGCGATCGGCGGGCCGACGTCGTCCGCCGGGTGACCGGCGTCTCGGGCACCGTCTCGATGCACGTCGACCTCGCGATCCGCTTCGGCTACGGCACGGCCGTCCCCTGGGTGCGGCAGGTCCCCGAGGGCGACGGCACCGCACTCGTCGCCACGGCCGGGCCCGACGCCGTCGTCGTCCGGGGCCCCCGGCTCACGGCCACCGACCACACGCACGAGGCCACGTTCGACGTCCCCGCCGGCGAGACGGTCGACCTCAGCCTCACCTGGTACCCGTCGCACCGCGAACCGCCGACCGCCGTGGACGTGTCCGCGCGCATCGACGAGACCGTCACCTGGTGGCAGGACTGGTCGTCACGGTGCTCGGCACCCGAGGTCTACACCCGCGAGGTGCACCGATCGCTGCTGATCCTGCGGGCCCTGACCAACGAGGACACCGGAGGCATCGTCGCCGCCGCGACCACGAGCCTGCCCGAGCAGTTCGGCGGCTCGCGCAACTGGGACTACCGCTACGTGTGGCTGCGCGACGCGTCGATGACGCTGCAGGCGCTCATCCTGCACGGCTACGCGGAGGAGGCCGACCGGTGGCGCGGCTGGCTGCTGCGCGCCATCGCCGGAGACCCCGCGGACGTGCAGATCATGTACGGCCTGGCCGGCGAACGGTACCTGCACGAGAGCGAACTCGAGCAGCTCACCGGCTACGACGGCGCCTCGCCGGTGCGCATCGGGAACGCCGCGTACAAGCAGTACCAGGGCGACATCTTCGGCGAGGTGATGGTCGCCCTGCACGAGGCCCGTCTGCTCGGCGTCGAGGAGAGCGAGTACTCGTGGCCCCTGCAGCGTGCCCTCATGCAGTACGTCGAGGACAACTGGACCCGGCCCGACAACGGCATCTGGGAGATCCGGGGCGAGCTGCAGCACTTCACGCACTCGCGAGTGATGATCTGGGCCGCCCTCGACCGTGCGATCCAAGGGGTCGAGCAGTTCGACCTCGACGGCCCGCTCGACCGCTGGCGCAGTCTGCGCGACGAGGTGCGCGCCGAGATCGAGACCCACGGCTGGAACGCCGACCGCGCCTCCTTCACCCAGCACTACGGCACGACCGAGGTCGACGCGTCCCTGCTGCAGCTGTCGCAGGTCGGCTTCGTCGCCGCCGACGACCCCCGCATGCTCGGCACCGTCGCCGCCATCGAGCACGACCTGCTGCAGGACGGCCTGCTCATGCGCTACCGCACCGAGAGCGGCGTCGACGGCCTCGACGGAGCCGAGAACCCCTTCCTGACCTGCTCGTTCTGGCTGGCCGAGCAGTACGCCGCCTCGGGACGCGTCGACGACGCCGTCACCCTGATGGACCGCCTGGTCGGCTACTGCAACGACGTCGGCATGCTCTCGGAGGAGATCGAGGTCGCCACGGGACGACACGTCGGCAACACCCCGCAGGCGCTCTCGCACCTGGCCCTGGTGCGCGCCGCGGACGCGATCTCGCGCGCGAAGGCCGCGACGACGACGGCGTAGGTGCCCGACACGACGACGGCCGCCCTGCTCTGACGAGCGGGGCGGCCGTGGACGGTGAGGCGGAGGATCAGGCGGGCCAGTCCTTCGGGCCGGTCGAACCGGCGGCGTAGGTGTCGAGGGGCACCTGGTCGGCCTTCCAGGCCTCGATGACCGGAGCGACGATCGCCCAGCAGCGCTCGGCCACGTCGCCACGGATCGAGAGCGTCGGGTCGTCGTGGAAGATGCCGCTCAGCACCTCGCCGTAGGGCGTGAGCTCGGGCTTGCCCAGGGTGACCGACATCGTCGACTTCTCGAGGTCGAAGGGGTTGCCCGAGCCGTTGGTCGTGACGCCGAGCTCCATCGTCTCGGGGCTGATCTCGATGCGCAGCGTGTCGGGCGTCGACGAGCCGTTGAGGCCCTCGGGGAGCGCCGGGACCGGCTTGAAGGTGATGAGCACCTCTTTGCGGATCTTGGTCATGCCCTTGCCCGAGCGCAGGATGAACGGCACGCCGGCCCAGCGGCGGGTCTTGACCTCGAACTCGACCTCGGCGAGGGTCTCGGTCTGACGGTCGTTGTCGACACCGTCCTCGTCGGCGTACGCGGGGACGTCCTTGCCGTCGATGGTGCCGGCCGCGTACTGGGCACGACGGCTCGAGGCGACCGGGTCGGCGTCCTTGACCCACGTGGCCCGCAGGACGCGCGCGATCTCGCTGCGCAGCTCGACCGAGTCGATGCTCGACGGGGCGTCCATCGCGATGACGGCGAGCACCTGCAGCAGGTGGCTCTGGATCATGTCGATCAGCGCGCCGGCCTTGTCGTAGTACTGGGCGCGACCCTCGAGGCCGAGGACCTCGTCGTAGAAGATCTCGACCTTCTCGATGTTCTCGCTGTTCCAGACCGGCTCGAACAGGCGGTTGGCGAAGCGCAGGCCGATCATGTTGAGGACCGTGGCGCGACCGAGGAAGTGGTCGGTGCGGTGGATGCGCTCTTCGGGGACGATCTTGAGCAGCTCGGCGTTCAGCTCGCGAGCGCTCTCTTCGTCCGAGCCGAACGGCTTCTCGAGCGCGAGACGCAGGCCGTCGGGCAGGTCGATCTCGGCGAGCGCCTGGATCACCTTGGTGCTGATCGCGGGCGGCAGGGCGAAGTACATCACCGGGGTGCCCTCGCTGGCCTCGAACAGGGCCTTCAGGTGCTCGACCGTGGTCGGGTCGCCCTGGATGTACCGGCTCGACGCCAGCGTCTTCTTGGCGAGGTCGCTGCCGGCGTCGCCGTTGAAGGCGGTCTTGACGACGTCGTCCCATTCTTCGGGGCTGCGCTCGCTGCGGCCGGTGCCGATGAGCTGGACGTCGACGCCGCGGTCGCTCTTGAGCAGGCTCGCGAGGCCGGGGAGCAGCAGACGCTCGGTGAGGTCTCCGCTGGCTCCGAGGATGATGAGGGTGGTGGTGTCTGTCACAGTGCAGCTTTCGTGGGAGGGCGGCGATCGTGTCGTCGCTGGTCGATCAGGCGGCGGGGGTTCTCGGGGCCACGGGTGTCAACGCACAGGGGGGACGGGCATTCCCGTCGACCGCCCCGGCCGCGGAGGGCACGGGTCGCGTCTCGGCGCCGGTGCCCGGTCAACCGTACTGCTCCCCGGGGGTGAGCGCCGTATCGGGGTCAGCGGGCAGGGTCGGCGTCGCCGTCCTGCACGGTGTCGTGCGGGGCGGTGTCGCGGGGCGCGCTGTCGTCGTCGACCGGCCCCGTGCTGTCGGTGCCGCCCACCCGGCCGCCGGTGTCGTCGTCGTCCGCCGCGCGCGCCTCCTCGGCGGCGTCGTCCTCGGGGCGGGGTGCCGTGGTGTCGTCGGGGTCGAGCGCGGCGATGATGCGCCCGAGCGAGACGGCGATGGAGACGCCGCCGCTCGTGTCGGTGGTCGGACGGTCGCGATGGCGGTCGACGGCGTCCCAGAGGTCGGCGACGCGGCGCCGGGCGTCGGTGAACGCGTCGATGTCCTCGGCCCCGTGGCGCCGGATCACGGTGGCGACGCCGTGCACGGCATGGGCGACGTCGGGCGCGAGGTCGTCGGGCATGCCGATCTGGCGGCCGATCCGACGGCCGAGGATGCCCGAGACCTCGGCGACGTCCTGCAGGTGGAACGAGACGCGCTCGTACGTGGCGAGGTCGGCGTACTCCTGCCCGAGGTCGCGGCGGCGGAGCATCCACCGCGGGTTCATGTGCCGGGACTCGTCCGCGTACGCGACGGTCTCGCGCACGCGGCGGAGGGTGCTCGGCAGGACGCCCACGCGTCGCTCCCACTCGTCGTCCTCGAGGGGCCAGGGCGTCTCGAAGACGCCGGCGATCTCGTCGGCCCGGTCGGCGAGGGAGTCCTTCACCCGGGTGAGGCGGGCCTCGGCGCGCGAGGCGTAGAGCGGCGGCACGAGCACCAGGTTGACCACGACGCCGATGACGACGCCGACCCCGATCTGGACGATGTAGCCCAGCGAGTACGCCTCGGCGTTCGCGCCGCCGAGCAGCAGGACGAAGAGCCCGGCCGTCAGCACCCAGTCGCGTCCGGCACCGAGCCAGCGGATGCCCGCCACGAGCACGCCGACCCCGACGACGAGTGCCACGGCGAGCACCCCGGGCTGTCCGTCCTGCAGCGCGAAGACCGCCGTGGCGAGGCCGATGCCGACGACCAGGCCGAGGAGCACCTGGAGCCCCTGGCGGAGCGAGCTCTTGATCGTCGGGTACATCGCGATCACGGCGCCGAGCGGCGCGTAGTAGGGGTAGTCGGCCGCGACGCCGGGCACCCGCGGCGCGATCCAGTAGGCGAGGGCCGCGGCGAGCGCCGTCTTCACGGCGAGCAGGAGGCGCGGCTGGGCCAGCAGGACGCGTGTCCAGTGGGTCGCGGTGCGGGCGTCACGACGCAGGGCGGCCCGGCGATCGGGCGGAGTGGGGCGTCGATCGGGCATGCCCCGATGATGACAGGCCACGCGACGCCGCGGGTGGGCCCGGCGGTGGGACGGCACGATCGGAGCGACGTACACTGGTCGAACACCTGTTCGAACGACCCGGCCGGGGGTTCAGCAGCCCGAGGTACCGACCATGAGCTTCACCCACCTGCGCGTCGCGTCGGCGTTCAGCGCCCACCACGGCACGGCGCACCCGAAGGCGCTCGTCGACGCCGCCGTCGCGGCGGGTGCCGACGCGGCGGCGATCACCGACCGTGACGGGCTGTATGGGGCGATCCGGCACGTCGGGGCCTGTCGGACGGCGGGCGTCGACCCGATCGTCGGGGTCGAGCTGGGCTGCCGGGACGACCGCGAGGGGGTCGTGGGCGGTGGTGCGGACGGCGGGGGTCCCGACGGAGGCGGCGGTGCGGCCGGCGGGGTCGACCGCATCGTGGTGCTGGCGCACGGGGCGCGGGGCGGCGGGCCGGCGAAGGCGGGGTGGGCGGCGCTGTGTCGGCTGATCAGCGCGTCGCACGGTCGGGCCACCCGTCGCGCCAGCGGAAGTGCCAACAGCGTGGCGACCATCGCCCGGTCCCGGGTGCGGGGCTTCGTCCAGGGCGAGACCGAGCCGGCGGCGACCGTGCTGCTGGGGCCCGACTCCGACGTGGGTCGGCTGGTCCAGGCGGGTCGACACAGCGAAGCCGCGGCGTCCCTCGCCGACTGGGCGGCGACGCTGCCGGGCGGGGTGGTGGTCGAGGTGGTCTGCCATCTGACCGAGCCGGGCGAGAGCCGTAGCATCCGGCACGCGGCACGCATGCTCGAGCTCGCGGACCACGTCGGGGTGCCCGCCGTGCTCACGAACGCCGTGCGGTACCTCGACCCCGACGAGGCCGTCACGGCCGACGTGCTCGACTCGGCCGGCCACCTGGCCGCCCTCGGCTCGTTCCGGCCGCAGCCGAACGCCCAGGCGTACCTCAAGGGCCCCGCCGACATGCGCCGGCTGGCCCGTCTGGTGAGCGACGCCTCGTCGTTGCCCCGCAGCGCCGGCGACGAGATGCTCGCCGCGACCGAGCGCCTGGCCGATCGGTGCCGCCTCGACCCCGTCGCCGACCTCGGCTGGGGCCGCCCGAAGGTGCCCGAGCTCAGCGCGATCGGCGTCGACGGTGACCCCGACCAGGCGCTGTTCCGGCAGGCCCAGGCCGGTGTCACCGAACGCTTCGGCGACGCCGACCGGGCCCTGCGCGACAAGGTCGAAGACCGCATGCGCTACGAACTCGGCATCATCACCGGGTTCGGCTTCGCCGGGTACTTCCTCACCGTGGCCGACGTCTCGGCGCTGATGCGCGACCTGCGGGTGCGCAACGCGGCGCGGGGTTCCGGTGCCGGCAGCCTCGTCACCTACCTGCTGCGCATCTCGAACGTCGACCCGATCGAGCACGACCTGCTGTTCGAACGGTTCCTCGGCAACAAGCGCGAGACCCTGCCCGACATCGACATCGACGTCGAGGCGGCCCGGCGGCACGAGGTCTACCGGGCGATCTTCGACCGGTACGGCAGCAACCGGGTCACGCTCATGTCGATGCAGTCGACGTACCGCGGGCGCGGTGCAGTGCGCGACGCCGGTCTCGCACTGGGGCTCGACGACGAGCAGATCGACCTCGTGGCCAAGAACGTCTGGCGGTCGAACGCCCGTGACCTGCGCACCGCGATGGCCGAGAAACCCGAACTGCGCGAGATCGCCGAGCTGGCCCGCAGCAACGACCAGATCGACCTGCTCGTCGACCTCAGCGAACGGCTCGACCGTCTGCCCCGGCACATCTCTATGCACCCGTGCGGGGTGATCCTCGGCGACTCCGACCTGCTCAGCACGACCCCCGTCCAACCGAGCGGCATCGGCCTGCCGATGAGCCAGTTCGACAAGTACGACATGAACGACGCCGGCCTGCTCAAGCTCGACGTCCTCGGCGTCCGCATGCAGAGCTCGCTCGCCTACGCCCTCGACGAGATCGAACGCGTGAACGGCCCGCGTGCCGCCCTGGCCGGCGCCCTGCCGGTCGACGTGCCCTACGTGAACCGTCAGGGCCGCATCGAGCTCGACGAGATCCCCCACGACGACGAACCCACCTTCGAGGCGATCCGCACCACGCACACGCTCGGCATGTTCCAGATCGAGAGCCCCGGGCAGCGCGAGCTGATCGGCAAGATGCAGCCCGACCGCTACGAAGACCTGATCGCCGACATCTCGCTGTTCCGCCCCGGCCCGATGAAGGGCAACATGATCGCGCCGTTCCTCGACACCAAGCACGGGTTCCAGCAGCCCGACTACCTGCACCCGAGCTTCGCGTCGTTCCTCGACGACAGCTACGGGGTGGTCATCTACCACGAGCACGTGCTGCGCATCCTCGAGGCGACGATGCAGGTGTCGCTCGCCGAGGCCGACGAGATCCGGCGACACATGGGCAAGGGCGACGACGACGCGCTCGAAGCCACCTTCCGCGAGCGCACCCGGGGCAACCTCGACCCCGCGACCGGGAGGCGACGCTTCGACGACGCCGCGGTCGACCGCATCTGGGCCGCGCTCAAGGGGTTCGGGTCGTTCGGCTTCTGCAAGGCCCACGGGGCCGCGTTCGCCCTGCCGACCTACCAGAGCGCCTGGCTGAAGACCCACTACCCGGCCGAGTTCCTGGCCGGCATCCTCACCCACGATCCCGGCATGTACCCGAAACGGCTGCTGCTGACCGAGGCGCGACGCATGGGCGTCCCCGTGCTGCCGCTCGACGTCAACGCCTCGACCGACGTCTACCGGGTCGAGCGCCTGCGACCGCCGGCGACCCCGATCGCGCCGACCCGGGTGGGCGACCTCGGACTGCGGCTGTCGCTGGCCGACGTGCACGGCATCAGCGACGCCGAGCTGGCCCGGGTGGTCGTGAACCGTCCCTACGACTCCATCACCGACTTCTGGCAGCGGGCGACGCCGTCCCGGTCGCTGTTCGAACGCCTGGCGCAGGTCGGAGCACTCGACTCGGTCGCCGGGCCGGGCCGCACCCGCGGCGACGTCCTGGCCCGGGTGCGGGCGCTCACCGGCCGGTCGTCGCGCCCCAAGGCCACCGACGTCGAGAACCAGCTCGACTTCTCGATCGACGACTCCGACACGGTGCCGACCGGCACGCCCGACGTCGACGCCCGACAGCGGGTCGCCGACGAGCTCGACATCCTGTCGATGGAGGTCAGCGAGCACGTGATCGAGAGCTACCGGCCCATGCTCGACGACCTGGGCGTGGTGCGCGCCGCCGACCTGCGCGACCACTGGAACGGCACGACCGTGCTCGTGGCGGGCATCCGCATCGCGACCCAGACCCCGCCGATGCGCAGCGGCAAGCGCGTGGTCTTCATCAGCCTCGACGACGGGAGCGGCTGCTCCGACTCAACCTTCTTCGAAGAGGCGCAGGCCCGCGCCGGCTCCCTGCTGTTCGGCACCCAGCTGATGGTGATCCAGGGGCGCACGCGTCGCACCGGCGAGCGGGGCATCTCGCTCGAGGCCGAGAACGCGTGGGACCTCAAGGCGATGTGGCGCGACTGGAACGCGACCCGCGCCTCCTCGTCCCTGGCCGTCGGCAACTCCTGACCCCTGTCGCCACCCCGGCCACCGGGGCCGCCGATCGCCCGCACGTGTCGCAGCGGCCAGGAATAGTCGACGCCCCGTGCGTAGGGTGGCGCCATGAGCGATCAGCAGGCCAAGGGAAGCTACGTCGAGCCGGGCCAGGAGTACACCCGCGACACCAACTACATCGAGGACCGCATCACGCGCGACGCCGTCGACGGTTGGCCGGTCGAGTCCGGCCGCTACCGCCTCGTGGCCGCCCGGGCGTGCCCGTGGGCGAACCGCAGCGTGATCTCGCGACGTCTGCTCGGGCTCGAGGACGCGATCTCGCTCGGCCTGCCCGGCCCCACGCACGACGCCCGCAGCTGGACCTTCGACCTCGACCCCGACGGTCGCGACCCCGTCCTGGGCATCGAGCGCCTTCAAGAGGCCTTCTTCGCCCGCACCCCCGACTACCCGCGCGGCATCACCGTTCCGGCGATCGTCGACGTGCCGAGCGGCAAGGTCGTCACGAACGACTTCCCGCAGATCACGCTCGACTTCGCGACCGAGTGGACCGCCTTCCACCGTGAGGGCGCCCCCGACCTCTACCCCGAGGCCCTGCGCGGCGAGATCGACGAGGTGAACGCCGTGGTCTTCCGCGACGTCAACAACGGCGTCTACCGAGCCGGTTTCGCCGGGTCGCAGAAGAGCTACGAGCGGGCCTACCGCACCCTGTTCGAGCGGCTCGACTGGTTGTCCGAGCGGCTCGCCGGGCAGCGATACCTGGTCGGTGACACCATCACCGAGGCCGACATCCGGCTGTTCACGACGCTCGCCCGGTTCGACGCGGTCTACCACGGGCACTTCAAGTGCAACCGGAACAAGCTGGCCGAGATGCCGGTGCTCTGGGCCTACGCCCGTGACCTGTTCCAGACCCCCGGGTTCGGCGACACGATCGACTTCGACCAGATCAAGGCGCACTACTACGTCGTGCACTCCGACATCAACCCGACGGGCATCGTCCCGGTCGGGCCGGACGCCTCGGGCTGGCTCACCGAGCACGGGCGCGAGCAGCTCGGCGGCCGTCCGTTCGGCGACGGGACTCCCCCGGCACCGCCTCGTGCGGGCGAAGAGGTGCCGCCGCTCGTCGCGGCCTGAGGCGCCGCCGCATGATCGATCCCTCCGACCGGTTGCGCGTCACGCGCGACGAGGCGCAGGCGCTGGCCGCGCGACTGCTCGGAGACATGGAGGCGGTGGCCGCGGCCCGCGAGGGAGCCAACGTCGACGACGAGCACGACCCCGAGGGATCGACGATCGCCTACGAGCGGTCGCAGCTCGACGCCGTCCGACGGTCGGCCCTCGAACGTGCCGCCGATGCCGAGGCGGCCCTGGCCCGGCTCGCCGACGGCACCTTCGGGCGCTGCGAGCGCTGCGCGGCCCGGATCGGCGAGGCCCGGCTCGAGGCGCGACCCACCGCCCGGCTCTGCATCGACTGCGCGAGCTGACCCGCGCCTCCTGCCGTCGACGCGTTTTCTGCCGTGACCCGCGCCTCCTGCCGTCGCCGGGGCGTCAGCCCCAGATCCGCGCGATCTGCTCGTCGAGGAAGGTCTCGAACCAGGCGTCACGATCGGTGACCACGTTGGTGAGGTGACCGAAGAGCTCGAAGCTGAGGTGCCCGTAGAGGGAGGTCCAGGCGGTGATGCCCGCGGCCAGCACACCGGGGGCGACCGATGCCCCCAGGCCCTGGGCGAGCTGCGCGAACTCGTCGGCCAGGCCGGACCGCACCGGCATCGCCCGCAGCGAGGCTCCGCTCGCCGCCGCGTCGTCGACCGCCCCGAGCAACAGCAGACCCACCGCGATCGCCGGTTCGACGGTGTCGACCGGGGCCGCGTACCCCGGGACGGGCGACCCGTAGAGCAGTGCGTAGCGGTGCGGGTCGGCGATCGCCCAGCGGCGGGTCGCGCGGGCCGTGGCGCGGAACCGCTCCTGGTGGTCGGCGCGGTCGACCGCCTGCTCGGCCCGTCGGGCGGCGTCGGCGAGGTCGACGTAGGCGTCGGTGATCAGGCGGGTCAGCAGGGCGTCGCGGCTCGGGAAATACCGGTAGATCGCCGACGAGGCCATGCCCAGGTCGCGCGCGACGGCCCGCACCGAGAGGGCGGCCGCGCCCACCTCGGCCAGCTGCCGGTGGGCCGAGGCGAGGGCGCGTTCGACGATCTCGGTCCGTGCCCGCTCGCGGACGCCGCCGGTGGGCCGGGCACGATCGTCGTCCCCTGCGTTCGTGGTCATGGCCCGATCCTGTCGTCCGAGAGCACGGCACGCAAACGAGAGCACCGCTCTTGCACATTGGACCACCCGGCTCTAGGGTCAGATCCGAGAGCACCGCTCTCGTCGGCCATCCCCAGGAGGACCCATGCCCACCCATCTCGTCGTCGGAGCCGGAGCCATCGGCGCCCTCCTCGTCCGCCGTCTCGCCGAGCGGGGTGACACCGTGCGCGTCGCCACCCGCCGCGGCACCGTGATCGCCGGTGCCACCGCGTTCACGCTCGACGCGAAGGACGCCGCAGCCCTGACGAGCGCGGCCGACGGCGCCGACACGATCGTCGTCTGCTCGAACCCGCCCTATCCCGCCTGGGGCACGGAGTGGCCGGCCCTCACCACGGCCCTGATCGAGACGGCCGCCACCACGGGGGCGGGCATCGTGCTGATGGGGAATCTCTACGGCCACGGGCCGGTGTCCGAGCCGATGACCGAGCACACGCCCCTCGCCTCCGTTGAGAAGAAGGGCAGGGTGCGCGCCGACATCTGGACGCGCCTCCTGGCCGCGGCCGACCGGGGCGTCCGGGCCGTCGAGGTGCGCGCGAGCGACTACTTCGGGCCGGGCGCCGGGCGCAACGCCCACCTCGGCTGCGACTTCTTCGGGCCGCTCGTCGCGGGCCGCACCGCCCACGCGGTCGGCGACGTGACCCAGCCGCACGCCTGGGCGTACCTGCCCGACGTCGTCTCGACCCTCGTGGCGGCGATCGACCACGACGAGTGGGGTCGCGCCTGGCTCACACCGCACGCCACCCACGCCTCCCGGGTCGAGATCGCCGAGGAGGCGCGGCGCCGGTACGGCCTGACCGGTCGCGTCCGACCGTGGAACCCGCTGCTGTGGGCCGGCCTGACCCGCACGGTGCCGTTCCTCCGCGAGGTGAGGGCGATGCAGTACCAGTTCGACTCGCCCTTCGTCGTGGACTCGTCCGAGAGCGAACGCCTGCTCGGCATCGGACCGACCCCGTGGCCCGAGGCGCTGGACGCGACGATCGCGGCCACCCGCGACGCCGCTCGTCGACCGTGAGGTCACAGCAGACCCCCACGCGGCGGCCTTCCCCGGGGCCGCGTGCCGTCGTACGCTGACAGCACCCCGGCGACGACGCCGCACGACGGCCGCCTCGCCCCGATCGACGACGATTGGTGCTCGATGCCCCTGACCGCGAGCCGTCCGCCCCGCGACGTCGGGCCGCAGCGCCGGGTGGTGCGCGACTCGTGGGACCGCGCCTCCCGACGCCGGCTCGATCCCGACGGCCTGCCCCGGCTCGAGCTGCCCGAGGACGACCTCGGCGACCGGCGCCGCGACCACCCGTTGGCCCCGGCCCTCCCCGTGGTGCGCCGTCTGCTGGTGGACGACGTCGCGGGCTCGGGACTGCTCGTGGCGATCGGCGACGAGCACGGGCGCCTGCTCTGGGTCGAGGGCGATCACACGGCCCGCCGCCGGGCCGAGGACATGCTGTTCGTCGCCGGCGCCGGATGGTCGGAGGCGCAGGTCGGCACCTCGGCCCCGGGTACGGCCCTCGTGCTCGACCGGGGCGTGCAGATCCGTGGCGACGAACACTGGAACCACCGCGTGCGGGCCTGGAGCTGCACGGCCGTGCCGGTCCACGACCCCGTCGACGGGCGCCTGATCGGCGTCGTCGACATCACGGGCGACGAGCGGGCGGCCGGCTCACTGACGCTGCCCCTGGTCACGGCGACGGTCGCGGCCGTGGAGGCGCATCTCGCGCTCCTGGGGTTCGCCGCGGTCGGTCGCGCCCCCACCCGCACCGCGCGGCACCCGGTCCACCCCGTGCCCGACTCCCCCGCCGGCCTGACGACCCTCGGTCGCGACGAGGCGGTCCTCACGGTCGGGGACGGCCGGATCGCGCTGGGTGCCCGTCACTCCGAGATCATGGCCCTGCTCGCCCACCGCCCCGCCGGCTACACGGCCCACGAATTGGCCGACGCGGTCTACGGCGACGTCGACGCCGTGTCCACCCTGCGGCCCGAGATGGTCCGCCTCCGCCACGTCGTCGAGGCTCTCGACCCGACGCTGGTCCCCCTGTCGCGCCCGTACCGACTGCCCCGCCCGGTGACCCTCGACCTCGACACGCTCGTCGGGCTCGTCGACCGCGGCGCCCACCGCGCGGCCGTGCGGGCCGACACGGGCCCGGCCCTTCCCTCGTCCACGGCTCCTGGCGTCGTCGCCCTCCGGGCCGAGGTCGCCGCGACCGTCCGGGACGCGCTCCTCACCGGCGGCTCGATCGACACCCTGCTGTCGTACTCCGAGTCGTCCACGGGCCGCGACGACGTCCGCGTCCTGCTCGAGCTGCTGCGTCGGCTGCCCCCGGGATCGCCCCGGCGGACGCACCTCGTCGCGCACCTCGAGGCCCTCGAGAACCGGAGCTGACGCGGCACCGCGACCCGCGCCTCCTCACGAGCACCCCCGCACCTCCCGACCCCCGCGGCCGCGCCGCCCGCGACCCACGCCGTGCAACCCGATGCAACCTCCCCCGACGTAGCCTGCCGCCACCGGCGGGCGACCCCCGCCGCCGACCCGACACCGTCGTCGAAAGGGACCGTCATGACCGTCACCACTCCTCCGAACACCTACGCCGCCCCGGGACAGCCCGACGCGAAGGTGGTCTTCGAGGCCCGCTACGACCACTTCATCGGCGGCGAGTACGTCGCCCCGGCGAGCGGGCAGTACTTCGAGAACCCGAGCCCCGTGAACGGCAAGGTCTTCACCGAGGTCGCCCGGGGCAACGCGGCCGACGTCGACCGGGCCGTCGAAGCCGCGTGGCGGGCCTTCGACTCGTGGAAGAAGACCACGATCGCCCAGCGCGCGCTGATCCTCAACAGGATCGCCGACGTCATGGAGGCGAACCTCGAGATGCTCGCCGTCGCCGAGACCTGGGACAACGGCAAGCCCATCCGCGAGGCCCTCGCCGCCGACGTACCGCTCGCGATCGACCACTTCCGCTACTTCGCCGGGGCCATCCGGGCGCAAGAGGGATCGACGGGTGAGATCGACAACGACACCGTCGCGTACCACTTCCACGAGCCGCTCGGCGTGGTCGGTCAGATCATCCCCTGGAACTTCCCGCTGCTGATGGCCGTATGGAAGCTCGCCCCCGCCCTCGCGGCCGGCAACTGCGTCGTCCTGAAGCCGGCCGAGCAGACCCCTGCGTCGATCCACGTCTTCATGGACCTGATCAAGGACCTCCTGCCCGCCGGCGTCCTCAACATCGTCAACGGCTTCGGCGTCGAGGCCGGCGCTCCCCTGGCGAGCCACCCGAACATCCGCAAGATCGCGTTCACGGGCGAGACCACGACCGGGCGCCTGATCATGCAGATGGCGAGCGAGAACCTGATCCCGGTCACGCTCGAGCTCGGCGGCAAGAGCCCGAACGTCTTCTTCGCCGACGTCGCCGACGAACGCGACGACTTCTACGACAAGGCGCTCGAGGGCTTCTCGTTCTTCAACCTCAACTCTGGCGAGGTGTGCACCTGCCCGAGCCGGGCGCTCGTGCAGCAGTCGATCTACGACCAGTTCACCGCCGACGGCGTCGAGCGTGTGAAGAAGGTGAAGCAGGGCAACCCGCTCTCGATGGACACGATGATCGGCGCCCAGGCGTCGAACGACCAGCTCGAGAAGATCCTCAGCTACATGGACATCGGCAAGCAGGAAGGCGCGAAGCTTCTGCTCGGCGGCGACCGTGCCGACCTCGGCGGCGACCTGACCGAGGGCTACTACGTCAACCCGACGATCTTCGAGGGCCGCAACTCGATGCGCATCTTCCAGGAGGAGATCTTCGGCCCCGTCCTGTCCCTGACGAGCTTCAGCGACTACGACGACGCCATCAAGATCGCCAACGACACCCTGTACGGCCTCGGCGCCGGGGTCTGGAGCCGCAACGGCGCGCAGCTCTACCGGGCCGGCCGCGACATCCAGGCCGGTCGCGTCTGGTCGAACACGTACCACCAGTACCCGGCCGGGGCGGCGTTCGGCGGCTACAAGCAGTCCGGCATCGGTCGCGAGAACCACAAGATGATGCTCGACCACTACCAGCAGACGAAGAACCTGCTGGTCAGCTACGCGGACGGTCCGATGGGCTTCTTCTGATGACGCCCGAGCAGACGGCCGCTAGGGCGCCAGCAGCGGCAGCAGCCGAGGAGGCGCGGGTCGGCGAGGTCACGCCGGCCCCCGCCTCCGGGGCGGTCGCCTCCACCCCCTCCCGGGTCGACGTCTCACCCGAGGCTGCGACCTTCCTCGTCGCCCTGACGGCCCAGCACGGCCCGCTGATGTTCCACCAGTCGGGAGGCTGCTGCGACGGCTCGTCGCCGATGTGCTACCCCGTCGGCTTCTTCCGGGTGGGGGCCGTCGACGTCCACCTCGGCGACCTGCACGTCGACGGGTTGGACCCGATCGAGGTCTACATGTCCCGCAGTCAGTTCGAGTACTGGAAGTACACGCACCTGACGATCGACGTCGTGCCCGGCCGCGGGGCCGGGTTCTCGGTGGAGAGTCCGGAGGGGAAGCGGTTCCTGATCCGGTCGCGCATGCTCGACGACGCCGAGCTGCGGGCGTTCGGACTCCACGAGGCGGTGGCCGTCGCCCCGGACCGATAGGGCGACGCCCACACCGGAGGGGTCAGTCGGTCGGCGGGTGGGGCAGGGCGTAGACGCCGTGCCCCACCCGTTCGACCACTCCCTGCCGGGCGAGAACGCTCAGCGTGGAAAGCACACTGCTGCGCCGGTAGTCCGGCAGGGCAGCGACGATCTCGGTCGTGCGCCGGGCGCCGTCCCGCAGCACCTCGGGCACGCGGTCGGCCAGCGAGTCGCCGACGGGGGCGGTCGCCGGGGCGACGTCCGTCGGGTCGCCGGCCCGCGCCTCCTGGTCGTACTCGGCACGGGCCTGGTCGAGACCCTCGGCCGAGACGCGGGTGGTCGCCCCGTCGGCGCCGGAGGCGTGCGCGTAGGGAGCGAGTGTGAGCGACCGGCCGACCCGGGCGTACACGGCCGACGCGCTCGTGCCCTGGTGCTCGGCGATCTCGGGGTACGACGCGCCGCCCAGCAGCAGCACCGCCTCGCCCTCGAGGCCTAGCCACTGGCCGAGGCTCGCGATCTCCCAGCCGGCGGCCGTCACGGCCGAGCCCCAGACCTCGATGTCGTCGGCGTGGTCGGTGGTGAGCGTCTTCAGGTCGTCGAGCAGGTCGAGCAGACGTTCGCGGGCGTCGTCGACGATCTCGGCCGTGAACTGCGGCGGGCGGCGAAGTTTGATCGGTCGTGACATTTGTGAAAGACTATCCAAGTTGTCCTCGTGGCACCACGACGTCGTCCGGCAGTCCGGGCGTCACATCCCCCACTTTTTTGGAGTTCCCATGGCTTTCGCAATCGTGCGCGCCGGTGGCCGTCAGGAGAAGGTCGAGGTCGGCACGATCCTGACCGTCGACCGGCTCAAGGCCGCGACCGCCGACACCGTCTCGTTCGTCCCCGTCCTGCACGTCGACGGCGACACCATCCTGTCGGGCGACGACCTGGCGAAGGTCACGGTCGAGGGCGAGGTCCTCAACGACCTGCGCGGACCCAAGATCGTCATCCAGAACTACAAGAACAAGACCGGTTACAAGCGTCGCATGGGCTTCCGTGCCGACCTGACCCGCGTCAAGATCACCTCGATCACCACCAACTAAGGGGCTGACAACACATGGCACACAAAAAGGGCGCATCGTCCACCCGCAACGGTCGTGACTCGAACGCACAGCGCCTCGGCGTGAAGCGCTTCGGCGGCCAGGTCGTCCTCGCCGGCGAGATCATCGTCCGCCAGCGCGGCACCCACTTCCACCCCGGCGTCAACGTCGGCCGCGGCGGCGACGACACCCTCTTCGCCCTCGCCCCCGGCTCGGTCGAGTTCGGCAACAAGGGCGGCCGCAAGGTCGTCAACATCGTCGCCTCCGCGACGGCCGTCGCCTAGGCGACACCACACGCAGCATCCGCCTCGGGGCGGTCGGGCCCAAGCCCGGCCGCCCCGAGGCTTTTCCGTGCCCCCGTACCCCTCGTTCAGGAGGCACGGCACCGAGGGGCGTAGACGGGACACATGAAGGCACTCACGTACCAGTCCGTCACCAACGTCTCCGTCGAAGACGTCCCCGACCCCACGATCATCGAACCCGGCGACGCGGTCATCAAGGTCACCTCGGCGGCGATCTGCGGAAGCGACCTGCACCTCTACGACGCGCTCGGCGCGTTCCTCGACAAGGGCGACGTGCTCGGCCACGAGACCATGGGCGTCGTCACCCAGGTCGGCCCCGACGTCAGCCGCATCAAGGTCGGCGACCGCGTCGTCGTGCCGTTCGTCATCGCCTGCGGGCACTGCTTCATGTGCGACCGCGGCCTCTTCTCGCAGTGCGAGACCACGCAGGTCACCGAATACGACTCGGGCGCGACCCTCTACGGCTTCAGCAAGCTCTACGGCCAGGTCCCCGGTGGGCAGGCCGAGCAGCTGCGCATCTCGCGTGCCGACTTCAACCTCGTCAAGGTCGGTGCCGACCTGCCCGACGAGCGCTACCTGTTCCTCAGCGACATCCTGCCCACCGCGTGGCAGGGCGTCGAGTACGCCCAGGTGCCTGAAGGTGGCACCCTCGTCGTGCTGGGCCTCGGCCCCGTCGGACAGTTCGCCTCGCGCATCGGCAAGTACCGCGGCTACCGCGTCATCGGCATCGACCCGGTGCCGGAGCGTCGTGCCATGGCCGAGCGCCACGGCATCGAGGTCCTCGACCTGACGAAGGACGTCGCCGACGTCGTCAAGAGCATGACCGACGACCGTGGCCCCGACTCCGTCGTGGACGCCGTCGGCATGGAGGCCCACGAGCACGCCGGCATCGGCCTCGTGCAGAAGTTCGCCGCCGCCCTGCCCGACACCATCGGCCAGGCCGTCATGCAGAAGGCCGGCATCGACAGCCTGGGTGCCATGCACCTCGCCTTCGAGATCGTCCGCCGCGGCGGCACCGTCTCGCTCAGCGGGGTCTACGGCGGCACCGCCGACCCCACGCCCTTCCTCACGCTGTTCGACAAGCAGATCACCATCAAGATGGGCCAGTGCAACGTCCAGAAGTGGATGGACACGCTGATGCCCCTCGTCGAGGACCCCACCGACCCGCTCGGCACCGAGGACCTCGTCACCCACCCGGTGCCGCTGTCCGAAGCCGCCGCCATGTACGACGTCTTCAAGAATAAGGAGGACGGCTGCATCAAGGTTGTCCTCAAGCCCTGACGTCTCGGACCGTTCGCTGCGCCGACGACGCGACCCCCGCCTCCTGGGGGTCGCGTCGTCCCGTGTGTCGGGCTAGCGTCGTCGCTCGGGAATGCGGTCCGTTCGTCGACCGTTCACCGAAACGCGCGCGCACGTTCACCCCACTCATGGCAAACGGGTGATGGACTGGTGACGAATCAACAACGAGGGTCTCACCCCGAGCCCGCGTCGGCGACATCGAATGAGAGAACCATGGATCTCCGGACGGCCGAACACCCCAGGCCGAACCACTTCATCCTGCACCTCAGCGACACGCACCTCGTCGGCGGTGACCGCGACCTCTACGGCGCGGTCGACAGCGAAGCCCGACTGCGTCAGATCATGGACGAGATCGAGGCGTCCGACGGGCGACCCGAGGCCATCGTCTTCACCGGCGACCTCGCCGACAAGGGCGAGCCCGACGCGTACCGCAAGCTCCGCGCCCTGATCGAGCCCGTGGCCGAGCGGCTCGGCGCCCAGGTGATCTGGGCCATGGGCAACCACGACGACCGCAGCGCGTTCCGGTCCGAGCTCTTCGGTCAGCTGCCCTCGCAGCGACCGGTCGATCTCGTCTACGACGTCAACGGCCTGCGCGTCATCACCCTCGATACGACCGTGCCGGGTCACCACTTCGGCCGACTGTCCGGCGACCAGCTCGACTGGCTGGCCGAAGAGCTCTCGACCGACGCCCCCGACGGCACCATCATCGCCATGCACCACCCGCCGGTGCCGAGCGTGCAAGACCTGACGGCGCTCGTCGAGCTGCGCGACCAGGCGGCACTGGCCGAGGTGATCGAGGGCAGCGACGTCCGCTCCATCATCGCCGGGCACCTGCACTACTCGACGAACGCCACCTTCGCGGGCGTGCCCGTCTCGGTCGCGTCGGCCACCTGCTACACACAAGACCTGAACGTGGCCGGCGGCGGCACCCGTGGCCGCGACGGCGCGCAGGCGTTCAACCTGGTGCACGTCTACGAGGGCACGGTCGTGCACTCGGTCGTGCCGATCGGCACCTACGAGACCGTGGGCGAGTACGTACCCGCGGACGTCGTGGCCGAACGGCTCGCCGTCGCCGGCGTGCGCATCGCCCCGGCCGCCCCTCGCCACCGGGCGACCGACACGGCCCCGGTGCCCGTCGTGGCCCGCGACCTCACGCTGACGGGGCCGATCGACACGCTCTGACGGCGCGGGTCCTCCCGCCACCGCCCTGATCCTGCCCTGCGGCGTCCGTCACCCCCGCCGCCTGGCCGCTGCGCAGGGTCCCCTGTCGACCAGGTCGCACCCGCCGCGGCAGGCCCCGCGCACCGTCGGCAATTCCTGCCTCCTGCTGCGTGCGGCCTCCTGTGCCCCCGTCCATGGCCCCTCGCGCGGCACGGAGCAGGAATTGCCGCCCCGCTCGGTGCAGTCGACCCCGCTCAACCCCGTGCAGCCACGGTGACGAGGACCGTCCGCCCCGGACACGGCCTGCTCGGGTCGACAATTCCTGCCTCGTGTCGATCGGGCGACGCAGACACGCCGCCCGACCGCGACCGTCCTGACGGGAGGCAGGAGTTGCCGACAAGGGACGAGAACACCGGGACGGCAGGCAGGACGTGCCGACCCGGGCGCCGACGACGGGTCGGGGCAGGTCGGGTCGGGTCGGGTCAGGTCGGGTCAGCCGCGGGCGGGCGTGCGCGCCTCGGCGGCCATCGCGGAACGCAGCCGCCGCAGGTACCCGTCGCGGAGCACATGACGGAGGCGCGGGGGCAGATGCGGGACGACGACGGCCGTGACGCGCATCACGCGGTCGTAGCGACGCTGGGCGCCGGTCGACCACGCCAGCCCGAAGTCGTCTCGGACGCTGCTCGGCAGGGACCCCGCGGTGACGAGCCTGGCGAGCGGCATCACCGCTCTCAGCCACCACGGCCCCGTCGTCGGGTGCAACAGCTCGTGCGCGACCCGACGGGTGACGTCGTCCACCTCGAGCTGCTCGACGGCGTCGTCCCAGTACCGCCGGAACGAGGCCACGTCGGCCGGCCACAGCTCTCGCGGCATCTGCAGCGACGTGCCCACGAGGGCGTAGTCCTGGTAGACGGTCTCTGAGTGGGCCGGGTCGATCGGCCCGTGCACCCGCTCGAAGAGCTGCATGGCCGAGTCGTAGAGGGTCGCCGCGACCCAGAGCTGCAGCCCGGGGTCGAACGCGTCGTACCGCACCGACGAGGACTCGCCGCCGTGTACCGGACGGTGCGCCCGACCGACGTCCCGGCGGACGTGGGCCACCTCGGACGGGGTGCCGAAGACGATGGCGTAGAGGTACGTCATGGTGCCGTGCAGTCGCGACAGGGGACGCTCGACGAAGTCGCTGTGCTCGGCGACGCCGTGCCCCACCCCTGGGTTCGCCAGTTGCAGCAGGATCGCCCTGCCCCCACCGGCCAACAGCACCGACTCCCCCGCCATGTCGGAGATGCGCCGCACGTCCGAGCCGTGAAGGGTCCAGGGCAGTCGCATGCGGTCAGCCTACGGCGGGCCGTCGATAGGGTGCTGACATGGCCACCCCCGACTTCGTCCTGTCCCTGCGCGAGAAGATCGGCACGGCGCCGCTGTGGCTCGCTGGCGCGACCGCGGTCGTCGTCCGCGGTGACGAGACGCTGCTGGTGCGCCGAGCCGACACCGGCGCCTGGACGCCAGTGACGGGCATCGTCGACCCGGGCGAGCACCCTGCCGACGCCGCCGTCCGCGAGACCCTCGAGGAAGCCGACCTGCAGGTCGTCCCCGAGCGGCTGGCGTCGATCGGGGTGACCGGCGAGGTCGTCTACCCGAACGGCGACCGCGCGCAGTACCTCGACCACACCTTCGTCATGCGCTACGTCTCGGGCGAGCCCTCCCCCGCGGACGGCGAGAACACCGAGGCCCGGTGGTTCCGGCTGGACGACCTGCCGACGATGGGTGCCGACATGCTCGGCCGTCTCGACGCAGCCCTCTCGGGCGAACAGGCGGCCCGCTTCGGCACCTCGACGGCCTGACGGACGGCACGGACCGCACGGACCGCACGGAGTCCACGGGCCACACCGACCACGGGCCGCACCGCCCTGGTCCGCGCCGACCCCGAGGGCCGAACGGGCTGCGCCTGCGGAAGGGACCTGTGTCAGTCCGAGCCTTCGAGCCCCCGGTTCGACGACGATCCGGTCGCCTCGCCCGACTGAGCCGCCTCGGCACCGAGTGCCCGTCGGTCTTGCTCGGCGTTCTCGAGGGCGACGCGCTGCATCTCGTCCTTCTCCCACGGTGCGGGGAACGGGTAGTACCGCTCGAGGAAGTCCGTGACCGAGGCGGTCCGTTCTTCGTCGGTGACCTCGGGAAAGCTGCCGTCGTTGAGGCAGAAGAAGTCGAACGCCCGTTTCTTCAGCACCTCGGACAACGACGCCAGCCCCGACACCATCGTGGTGTCGATGTAGCTGACCTTGGCGTTCTCCTGCACGATCGCCCGGCCCGTCATCAGCGAGTAGTAGTGGTAGAGCGAGTTCGTGACCGAGATGTTCTCCTTCGCGCGGAAGGGGCTGCCGGCCGTGGCGGCGAACTCGTCGGCGAACTCGTGCTCCATCTCGAAGAGGACGCTGCGGCGCAGCGGTGCGGCGGTGTGCTCGAGGTGGCGGGTGAGGACGCGCCCGAAGCGCTGCTGCAGCAGACGTCGGTTGACCCGGGCGGCGTTCTCGAACCCACTGCGGTCGATGTTGTTGTGCCCGAGCCCGATGCGCGTGTCGGCCTCGATGAACTTCGTGACGGAGCCCGGCGAGAAGAACATGCTCGGCGCGACGGGACGCCCGAAGAACATGTCGTCGTTCGAGTACAGGAAGTGCTCGCTGAGCCCCTCGATGTGGTGCAGCTGCGACTCGACGGCCTGTGAGTTGTGCGTCGGCAGCATCGAGAGGTCGCTGAAGAACTCCTCGCTGCGGACGACGCGCACACGGGGGTGCTCGCCCAGCCACTCGGGCACGGGCGAGTCGGTCGCGATGTAGATGTTGCGGACCCACGGCGCGAACATGTAGACCGACCGCAGGGCGTACTTGAGCTCGTCGATCTGACGGAACCGGGCTGCCGAGTCGTCACCCTCGCCGACCACGTGGCGCTTGGCCTGCGCGGCGCGGGCACGCTGGTACTCGATCGAGTTGCCGTCGACCCAGGAGAAGACGATGTCGATGTCGAAGGTGATGTCGGTGGCGTGGTCGTCGAACATGTGCTCGAGGGTGGGCCACTCGATGCCGTACCGCTCGACCGTCCCTTCGACGGCCTCGGCACGGGGCAGTTCGGTGCGCATCAGCGCGTTCTCGGTCGGGGCGAGGATCTCGTCGTCGGTGATGATCCAGAACTCGACCTGCACGGCCGTGCCCGCACCGTAGCGGAGGCGGCCGATGGGCTCGACCCGGGGCCGGTAGACGCGGAAGACCCGCTCGGTCTCGAGCTCGAGCCCGCCCTCGACGACGAGGGACGCCTGACCCTTGCGGGGCTTGGCGTAGAAGGGCTCGGTGGCCGAGGCCGCGACCATGGCGGCGGTGAAGCGGTCACGGTGCACCGTGTCGACGGCGATCACGGGGCGGATGTCGTTGCCGCGCACGAGCAGGAAGGGCACCTGGGCGGCGTCGAGCACCCGACGGATGTAGAGGAGGTCCTCGATCATCGACTGCTGGGGCGTGAGGTGACCGTTCAGGAGCGTGAACTGCCCCTTGCGGACCACGACGTCCTCTCGGTCGAGACCACCGGCTCGGTGACGAGGGGTCAGCAGAGGGCTCTCGGACGTGCCGACCATCTCTGACGTACCGGGGATCTCCGTGGCCATGCAGACTCAACCTTCCGTGCGGGCCTCGGGCGGGCGGGCGCACCCTCGGCATTTTACGGGGTCGGCGGCACCCCGGAGTGTCCACTGCCCCTGACGCTCAGCGGCGACCCCGGACCGAGGCGGACTTCGTGGTCGTCGCGGCCTCGGTCGGCACCTTCACGAGCACACCGACCGCGATCATGAGCGCGGCGGCCACGAACTGCAACCCCTGCCAGAGCTCGGCCGGGAGGGGCACCACGAACACCGGGTTCCAGAGGACGGCCACGGCGGCGAGCAACGGCAACGCCCACCAGAGCCGCCCCCGGTAGGCGAACACGAGGATGATGAGGGCGAAGATCGACACGACGTACCGGAACACGGTGAAGACGTCGGAGGCGAGCAACGCGGTCCCGGCGAGCAACGCGATGGCCGCGATCAAGCCGGGCGCCAGGGCCGGACGCGTGAACGCGGGGGCGGTGGGGGTGGGCACCGCCTACTCGATGTCGTAGGCGACGTCGAGCACGCTGATCGGGCGGCTCATCGGCGGCTCGTCGCGCAGGCGCTCGAGGGCGGGCTGCAGCTCGCCCAACCAGGCCTGGTAGCCGGCGTCGGTGAGGTGGACGTGGTCGGCCGCGAACTCGGGTCGCAGGGCGTCACCCGACTCGTCGGCCAGTGCGGGCCAGAGGTCGAGCCACTGCGCCCGGACAGTTGACGAGAACTGGCGGAGGTGCCGGTTGGCGTCCTTGAGGCGAGGCGCGAACTCAGGCCCCCGCGGCGCGATCGACTGCAAGAGCAGACGCGTTCCCGGCAGTTCGCGGCGCATGGCCACCATGAGGTTCTCGATGCCGCGCACCACCTGTTCGACCGAGCGTCGCGCGGTGAAGTCGTTGGTGCCGATCATCAGCACCACCGAGTCGGGGTTCGCGGCCACGACGTCATGGAGCCGTTCGGTCAGGCCGGCGATCGTGTCGCCCCCGACACCCAGGTTGACGACCTGCTCGTCGGGCAGCCAGGCCGCCCAGTCGCCGTTCTCGGTCAAGCTGTCGCCGACGAAGGCGACGGTCTCTCGTTGTGTCATCACGACCTCCTGGTGGTCTGCTGAAGTGCCCCCATCGTGCCATCACCCGCTGGGAGCCGCGAACCGGCGCGCTCGTGCCCGCCGCCCGCACCTCACTGACGGAAGCGTCGCGGCCTCTTCGACCACACGCGGTCGAGCGCGTGGCGGACGCGCGGCAGCAGCACGACGAACGACGACACGACGACGAGCACCCCGAACAGCACCCCGAGCCACAACGGCACCGGCGACATGGCCTCGTCGCCCGTCGGGTACAGCGGCGCCGGCGTCGACATCAGGACGAGGAGGCGCGGGTCGGTCACGCGACGGCCGTCGCGTCGGTCGTCGCCCCGCCCCCGGCACCAGCGGATCGGTCGTCGGTCACCCGACCGGCCGCCTCCCGCTCGGCCGCCTCCCGCTCGGCCGTCGCAGTGATGCGCCGCAGCATGCCCGAGAAGATGACGCCGTGGAACGGCAGGATCGCGAACCAGTAGAGCCGCCCGCCGAGGCCCTGCGGGAAGAACACGGCGCGTTGGCGGTAGTGCGAGCCGCCCTCGGGACGCGGCTCGACCGTGAGTTCCAGCCACGCGCCTCCCGGGACCTTCATCTCGGCCCGCAACCGCAACAGGTGACCGCGTTCGAGCTTCTCGACCCGCCACCAGTCGAGGGCGTCGCCGACGCGCAGGCTCGTCGCGCTGCGGCGGCCGCGCCGGAGGCCCACTCCCCCGACCATGCGGTCCATCCAGCCGCGGGCCGACCAGGCCAGCGGGAACGAGTACCAGCCGTTCTCGCCGCCGATGCTCTCGAGCACCTTCCAGAGCTCGGCGGGCGGTGCGCTCGTGTCGGTCTGCCGGTCATCGGTGTAGACGGTGTGCCCGGACCAGTCGGGGTCGCTCGGCAGCAGGTCGCTCGGCGCCCCCGCGACCGACGAGTCCTGCCAGCTGGTCTCGACGTCGCCGTCCTGCTCGCGCTGCAGGGCCAGGCGCACGGCACGGCGGTAGGGCAACAGTCCTTCGGCGGGCGGGGGCACGACGGCGTCGATGTCGTGCTCGCGCACGACGCAGTCGTACTGCAGGGACGCGATGATCGGGACGGCGAGGGCGCGGGGCACGGGCGTGACGAGGTTGACCCACTGCGAGGCGAGCCACGGCGTGAAGACGGGCAGCGACGCGATCGGACGTTGCTTGAGGCCGGCCTCGAGGGCGTAGCCGTTCATCATCTGCCCGTAGCGGAGCACGTCGGGGCCGCCGATGTCGAAGGTGCGGTTGACGTCGTCGGGCACGTCGGCCGCGCCGAGCAGGTAGTGCAGCACGTCGCGGACGGCGATCGGCTGGATGAAGTTGCGCACCCACTTCGGCGCCGGCATGTAGGGCAGCACGTCCGTCAGGTGACGGACCATCTCGAACGAGGCGCTGCCCGAGCCGATGACGACGCCGGCCTGCAGGGCGACGGTCGGGACGCCACTCGCGAGCAGCACGTCGCCGACGTCCTTGCGCGACTGCAGGTGCTTCGACAGGTCGCCCTCGGGGTGGAGTCCGCCGAGGTAGACGATGCGGCGGACGCCCGCGTCGCGCGCGGCGTCGGCGACGGTGTGCGCCGCGTCGGCCTCGGCGCGCTCGAAGTCGCCTCTGCCACCCATCGCGTGGGCGAGGTAGTAGACGACGTCGACGCCCTCCATGGCGGGACGCACCGTCTCGGGGTCGGTCAGGTCGCCCTGGACGACCTCGACGTCGCCCGACCAGGGCACGTCTCGCAGCTTCTCGGGTGAGCGCACGAGCACCCGCACGTCCGCCCCGGCAGCCACGAGCCGCGGCGTCAACCGCCCGCCGATGTACCCGGTCGCCCCGGTCACCAGCACCCGGCGGGAGGCCACGGCGTGGTCGGTGTCGCTGGTGACGTGGGTGCTCGACGGCACGCCGTCGGGAGTGTTCGCAGACATGGGCCCAAGCTACGCTGGACCCCATCATGACTACCCAGCAGCTCCCCACCGTCTCCGCCGTCGCCGGCATGATCGACCACGCGATCCTCAAGCCCGAACTCACCCGCGCCGAGGTAGACGCCGCCCTCGACGACGCCGCCGCGAACCACGTCTTCAGCGTCTGCGTGCGCCCCTCCGACATCGCGCACGCCGTCGAGCGCCTCGACGGCACCGGCGTGCTCGTCGGCACCGTCATCGGCTTTCCCCACGGCACGACCTCGACGGCCGCGAAGGCCGCCGAATCGCGTCAGGCGATCGCCGACGGCGCCGCCGAACTCGACATGGTCGTCAACATCGGCTGGCTGCGCAGCGGCATGACCGACGAGGTCGAGGCCGACGTGCGCGGCGTGGTCGAGGCGGCCGGCGACACGATCGTCAAGGTCATCCTCGAGACGGCCTACCTCGACGACGACCAGATCGTCGCGGGCTCGAAGGCCGCCGAGCGCGCCGGGGCCGCCTTCGTCAAGACGTCCACCGGTTTCGCGGGCGGCGGTGCGACGCTCCCCCACCTGCGCCTCATGCGCGAGGCCGTCTCCGACTCCGTCCAGGTGAAGGCCTCGGGCGGCGTGCGCGGCCTCGACACGGTGCTCGAGATGCTCGACCTCGGAGTCACGCGCTTCGGCACGAGCGCCAGTGGCACGATCCTCGCCGACCTGGCGCACCGCCTCGAGACGGGCCGCGCCTCGGGCGCGGGCGACGACGCGACGTCGTACTGACCTGACGAGCCGAGGAGGCGCGGGGCGCGTCGACGACGTGACCCGCGCCTCCTCGAGGGGCTCGCGATCGACGGGCCGCCGCACGCCGGCCGGTCACCGCCGAGCAGACCCGCGGGGCCTCAGGCGGTCGGCAGCCCCAGGATCTCGCGCGTGCGGACGACGTCGGCCCGGATGTGCGCGATCAGGGCCTCGAGCCCGTCGAAGCGCACGTTGCCCCGCACCCAGTCGACGAAGTGGACGGTGACCTCGAGCCCGTAGAGGTCGAGTGAGACGTCGAGCAGGTGCGCCTCGACCTGCTTGGCCGGCACCCCCTCGAAGGTCGGGTTGTTGCCGACCGAGACCGCCGCCGGGTAGAGCGTGTCGCCGACCATCACGCGGGCGGCGTAGACGCCGTCGGCGGGGACGAAACCTTCGCTGTCGCGGGCCAGGTTGGCCGTCGGGAAGCCCAGCTCACGGCCGCGCTGTTCTCCGTGCACGACGATGCCGCGCACCGACGGCTCGCGACCGAGCAGGACGCCGGCCTCGCGGACGTCGCCGGCGTCCATCAGTTCACGGATCCAGGTCGAGGACGCCCGACGGCCACCGCTCGGTCGCACGTCGTCGATCGAGACGACCCGGAACCCGCGGGAGGCACCGAGTTCGCGCAGGGTGTCCACGGTACCGCTGCCCCGCACGCCGAAGCGGAAGTCGTCGCCCACGAACACGACCCGGGCGTGCAGGGCCCCGACCAGGATGCGGTCGACGAACTCGTCGGGCGTCAGCGCCCGCAACTCGGCGTCGAAGGTGAGCATGAGGGTGGCGGCGACACCGGCCTCGTCGAGCAGCTCGCGCTTCTGCCGGTTGCTCACGAGGGCCGTGGGCACGTCGTCGGGTCGCAGGACCGCCAACGGGTGCCGGTCGAAGGTGACCACGGTGGACACGAGACCCTCGTCGCGCGCCACCCCCTCGAGCATGTCGATCACGGCGCGGTGCCCGACGTGGACCCCGTCGAACTTGCCGATGGTCACGGCGCTCGGCCCGAAGTCGGGCGGCACGTCGCCGACCAGGTCGTAGAACTGCACGCGCGCTACCTCGTCGTGCCCGGGTCGCGAGGAGACCCGCCGGCCCCCGCGCCCTCGCCACCGGTGCCACCCGCGGCCCGGGTCGCGCGCCCCTGCCGCCGCAGCCACAGGATGCCGAGCACGGGCAGGACGAGCGGCACGAAGCCGTAGCCGCGCCCGAAGAACGACCACACGGTGTCGTGCGGGAAGAGTTCGGGGTCGAGCACGGTCACGAGGCCGATGATCAGGACGCCGACGAGCTCGAAGCTGATGGTCGCCCAGGCCACGGCGTACCAACCCTGGCCACGTCCGATCAGGGCCACGGTGGCGACGATGTAGACGACGGCCGACAACGCGCTCAGGGTGTAGGCCAGCGGCGCCTCGGAGAACTGGGTCGTGATCTGGAAGACCGACCGACCGGTGGCGGCCAGGGCGAGGAGGGCGTACACGGCGATGAGGACCCGGCCGAGGCCGACCGCGCGCGTTGACTTCTGAGTGACCATCCCGTCAAGGATAGGACTCCGACGGGCCCGCCGCCGACCGGGTGTGTCAGAGGCCCTGGACGGTCCAGATCTGGAACATGCGGTAGACCATCACGGCGATCGCGAACGACGAGGTGGCCAGGACGAGGTTGCTCCACCGGGTGCGGTCGACGAGCGCCCAGACGGTCGCGAGCGGCGGCAGCAGGATGGCCGAGACCAGGTAGATGTAGAACTCGACGAGGTTGCCCGTCGGCGCGTTGCCGACGAACGGCGCCACGATCGCGACGACGAGCTGCACGAGCAGAAGCAGCAGCACGACGGCCCCCGTGCCGACGGTGATGTCGTCGGGCTGACGCTTCGCGAAACAGGCGACCACGCACACGATGCCCGCCACCACGGCCACCACGACCTGGACCCAGGTGAACCATTCGATCATGCCTGCACCTCGTCGGTCGGGAAGTTCACGATGGGCTTCGCGGCACCCGCGCGCACCGAGACCAGGCCAGCGAGCCTGCCCGTGGGCGTGACGGCGGCGACCGGCCCGGGGGTGTCGTCGAGTTCGACGGCCACGCGCTTGCCGTGCCCGAGGTCGACGGCCTCGGCCGCGGTCATGGACCACTCCGGGAAGAGCGTCCGGGCGACGTCGACGGGAGGCAGCAGCGCGGGGGCGACGTCGATGCCCTCGAGGACGGAGGCGCGGGTCACGTCGAACGGCCCGACCCGCGTCCGACGCAGCGCGGTCAGGTGTCCCCCGACGCCGAGGTCGGCTCCGAGGTCACGGGCGAGTGCCCGGACGTAGGTGCCGGACGAGCACGAGACCCGCACGTCGAGGTCGCGCACGGGCACCCCGTCGACGACGGCGTCGCGTCTGTCGAGCACGGTGAACTCGGCGATCGTCACGTCGCGGGCCTTCAGCTCGACCTCGACCCCGGAACGAGCGAGGTCGTAGGCGCGCCGGCCGTCGACCTTGATCGCGCTCACCGTGGTGGGCACCTGGCTGATCGGACCGGTCAGCCGGACGATGCCGGCGTCGATCGCGTCGTCGGTGACGTCGACCGCCGAGGTCGTCGAGACGACCTCGCCGTCGCTGTCGTCGCTGGTCGTGGACACGCCGAGACGGATGGTCGCGTCGTAGCCCTTGTCGAGGCCGACCAGGAAGGTCAGGAGGCGCGTCGACGAGTTCAGGCCGAGCACCAGCAGCCCGGTGGCCAGCGGGTCGAGCGTGCCGGCGTGGCCGACCTTGCGCGTGCCCGCGGCCTTGCGCACGCGCGAGACGACGTCGTGGCTGGTGATGCCCTGCGGCTTGTCGACGAGGAGGAGGCCGCTGTTCACCCGACGACGTTAGCGCAGCGGGAGCACGAGGAGGCCGGGGACGCGCTCAGCACGCGTCGTCGAAGCGTCGACGGGGGTGCTCGCGGTCGGAGTTGTCGACGACGGCCGAGGCCCTGGCCCGGGCGTCGAGTCGCGAGTCGTCGGCCGTGACCCAGACCCGGTAGTGCCACAGCCCCGCGAGGCCGGGGCGGGCGAGGTCGGTGCCGTCGACCAGCAGGACCGCGTCGGCCGGACCCGTGACCCAGGCGGACTCGACGGCACGGTCGGCGTCGGCGTCCCAGGCCCGGTCGACCCAGCCCGTGCTGCCGCCGAGCCGGAACGGCTCGACGAGCACACGCCGGAACAGGCTCTCGTCCAGGACGGGAGCGGAGTCGAGCGGAGCCCCGACGGGACGCTTCTCGAAGCCGTCGAGCGAGGCGCGGAACGCCGCGTGCCCCTGCTCGCGGAAGGCCTCGAGGAGGTCGTCGGCGAGATCGGCCGCACCCGCGCCTCCGTCGCTGTCGATCGCGACGAGCACGCGGCCGCGCCCGTAGTTGTGGACGATCTCGGTGGCGAGTTCGCGCAGCGTGTCTTTCTTGGCAGGGGCCCATCGGGTGGTCATGCCGACACCGTACGCCCGACGACCGACACGACGCCGGGGACGTCGTCGACGCGCCGTAGGCTCCTACGGTGAGCATCTCCCCCGCCGTGAACGCCTGGTTCCGCGAGAACGGTCGCGACCTCCCGTGGCGGCGTCCCGGCTTCACGGCCTGGGGCACGCTGGTCAGCGAGATCATGCTGCAGCAGACCCCCGTGGCCCGCGTCGTCCCGCGCCTCGAGCAGTGGCTCGACCGCTGGCCCACGCCGGCCGACCTGGCGGCCTCGCCGTCCTCCGAGGCCGTGCGGGCCTGGGAACGCCTCGGCTACCCGCGTCGGGCCCTCGCCCTCCACGCCGCCGCCGTGGCCATCACCGAGAGACACGACGGGGTCGTACCCGAGGACGTCCCGTCGCTCCTGGCGCTGCCCGGCATCGGCGACTACACCTCCCGTGCCGTCGCGGTCTTCGCCTACGGTCACCGTCACCCGGTAGTCGACACGAACGTCCGCCGCGTCCTGGCCCGTGCCGTCGAGGGGATGGCCGAGCCGTGGGCGCCCAAGGCCTCGCGCGACCTGCCCCTGATGGAGTCACAGTTGCCCGACGACCTCGAGGAGGCGCGGGTCACGAACGCGGGCGTCATGGAGTTGGGTGCACTGGTCTGCACGGCACGGTCGCCGAAGTGCGACGTCTGCCCGCTGGTCGAGCAGTGCGCGTGGGTGCTGGCGGGTCGTCCTGCGCACACCGGGCCGCGCCTCCGGACCCAGGCCCGTTTCGAGGGGTCGGACCGCCAGGTGCGGGGCATGATCATGGCCGAGTTGCGGGCCGTCGACGTGCCCGTCACCCCGGCCGAGATCGAGACGATCTGGCCGGACGACGCGCAACGCGCGAGAGCCCTCGCCGGATTGCTCCGTGACGGTCTGGCCACGGGGTCGCCCGACGAGGGCTATCGCCTGCCCGACTGAGACGGGCGGGCGTCCTGACGGACGCTCCGGTCAGCGGGTGGAGTCGTCGGGCTCGGTCGAGCCGCCCGCGGCCGGGGCCTCGAGTTCGTCGTCCATCGCCAGGTCGTCGTCGAGGTCGTCCTCGGCGTCGTCGAGGTCGTCGTCCGCGTCGAGGTCGCGCGGCTTGACGTACGGGTCGGCGTCGCCGGCGTACTCGGCCGACGAGGCCATGGTCTGGCTCTCGTGGTCGCGCTGACGGGCCTCTTGCAGCAGGCGGTCGATCGAGGCCGCGTTCTCGGGCAGGGCGTCGAGGATGAACTCGAGGCTCGGCGTGAGCCGCGCGGTGATGTTCTTGCCCACCTCGCTGCGCAGCATGCCGGTCGCCGACTTGAGGGCGGCACCCGTGTCACGTCGCTCGTCGTCGGTGCCGTAGACCGTGTAGAAGACCGAGGCGTGCTGCAGGTCGCCGGTCACCTTGACGTCGGTGATCGTGACGAAGCCGAGGCGGGGGTCCTTGATGCCGCGTTCGAGACGCCGCGCGATGATCTCGTGGATGCGGTCGGCCATCTTGCGGGCGCGTTGCGCGTCAACCATTGTTCACTCCTGTTCGTGCTGCTCGCCGCCGTGGCGAGAGGGGTGAGGCCCCGCCCCGACCGTAGTCGGAGCGGGGCCTCGTGTACTGCGATGACGCCGGGTCAGACCCGGGGCTTCTCGACCATCTCGATGGTCTCGATCTCGTCGCCGATCTGGATGTCGTTGAACTTGCCGAGACCGATGCCGGCCTCGAAGTCCGTCCGCACCTCGGTGACGTCGTCCTTGAAACGACGCAGCGAGTCGATCGCCAGGTTGTCGCCGACGACGACGCCCTCGCGGATGACACGGGCACGAGCGTTGCGGGTGATCGTTCCGGATCGCACGATGACACCGGCGATGTTGCCGACCTTCGACGAGCGGAAGATCTCGCGGATCTCGGCGACACCGGACTGCTTCTCCTCGAACTCGGGCTTGAGCATGCCCTTGAGCGAGTTCTCGATGTCCTCGAGCGCCGCGTAGATGACCGAGTAGAACCGCACGTCGACACCCTCGCGAGCAGCACGCTCACGAGCCTTCGTGTCGGGACGCACGTTGAACCCGATGATGACCGCGTTGTCGACCGTCGCCAGGTTGACGTCGCTCTCGGTGACCGCACCCACACCGCGGTGGATGATGCGCAGCTGCACGCTGTCGTCCACCTCGATCTTGAGCAGGGACTCTTCGAGCGCCTCGACGGCACCGGACACGTCACCCTTGATGATGATGTTGAGAGCCTCGACCTTGCCCTCTTCGAGAGCACGGGTGAAGTCCTCGAGCGAGATGCGCTTGCGGGCCTTGGCCAGCGACGCGTTGCGCTCGACGGCTTCACGCTTCTCGGCGATCTGACGAGCCGTGCGGTCCTCCTCGGTGACGAGGAAGGTGTCGCCGGCTCGGGGAACGCTCGACAGCCCCTGGACCAGCACGGGCCGGCTCGGGTAGGCCTCGTCGACCGAGTCGCCGTTCTCGTCGACCATGGCGCGGACGCGGCCGTAGGCCGTGCCGGCGACGATGGCGTCACCGACGCGCAGCGTTCCCGACTGGATCAGCACCGTCGCGACGGCACCGCGGCCCTTGTCGAGGCGGGCCTCGATGGCGACACCGCGGGCGTCCTTGTCGGGGTTGGCACGCAGGTCGAGACCGGCGTCGGCCGTGAGCAGGACGGCCTCGAGGAGGGCGTCGATGTTCTTGTTGTCACGGGCCGACACGTCGACGAACATGACGTCTCCGCCGTACTCCTCGGCGACGAGGCCGTACTCGGTGAGCTGCTGACGCACCTTCGCCGGGTTGGCACCCTCTTTGTCGATCTTGTTGACCGCGACCACGATCGGCACGCCGGCCGCCTGGGCGTGGTTCAACGCCTCGACCGTCTGCGGCATGATGCCGTCGTCGGCCGCGACCACGAGGATCGCGATGTCGGTCACCTGGGCACCACGGGCACGCATGGCGGTGAACGCCTCGTGACCAGGGGTGTCGATGAAGGTGATGGCGCGCTCGACGCCCTCGTGCGGAGCCCACACCTGGTAGGCACCGATGTGCTGCGTGATGCCACCGGCCTCGCCGGCGACCACGTTGGCGTTGCGGATCGCGTCGAGGAGTCGCGTCTTGCCGTGGTCGACGTGACCCATGACGGTGACGACGGGAGGACGGATCTGCAGGACGGACTCGTCCTCGTCCTCGAGCTCTTGCTCGAGGTCGATGTCGAAGCCCTCGAGCAGTTCTTTGTCTTCGTCCTCGGGCGAGACGACCTGGATGTTGTAGCCGAGCTCTTCGCCGAGGACCTGGAAGGTCGCCTCGTCGAGCGACTCGGTCGCCGTCGCCATCTCACCGAGGTGGAAGAGGACGGTCACCAGGTTGCCGGGGCTCGCGTCGATCTTGTCGGCGAAGTCGCTGATCGAGGCACCGCGACGGAGGCGGACGATGGTGCTGCCGTCGCCACGGGGGACGCTGACGCCACCCAGCGACGGAGCCGAGCGCATCTCGAACTCGGCCCTCTTCGTCCGCTTCGACTTGCGCGCCTTGCTCTTGCCGCCACCGCGACCGAACGCACCGGCCGTGCCGCCACCGGGGCCACGGCCGCGACCGCCGCCACCGGAGGGACGGGGACCGCTGAAGCCGGGGCGGAAGCCGCCGGCCGCGCCAGGAGCACCGGCACCGGGACGCTGGAAGCCACCACCGGCACCACCGGGACGACCTGCGCCGCCACCGGCGGGACGCTGACCGAAGCCGTTGGGACGGGGACCGGCACCCACACCGGGTCGCGGGGCACCCGGACGGGGAGCACCGGGACGCGGGGCCATTGGGCGGGGGCCTGCGGCGCCACCGGGACGCGGCATGCTGTTGGCCGCACCGGAGCCACCGGGACGGGGCGCGCTGGGGCGACCCATGCCCTGGTTGCTGGCGAAGGGGTTGTTGCCGGGACGCGGAGCACCGGGGCGGGGGCCGCCGGGCTTGGGACCGGCGGCACCGGGCTTGGCGGCGTCGTCGGCCGGAGCCGCCGCGTCGTCCTTGGCGGCTGCCGCTGCCGCGGCGCGCTGCGCCTCGGCCTGGGCCTGTCGCTCGGCGACCGTCAGCGGGGCGACGGGTGCGGGTGCCGCGTCGACGTCGGGCTCGGCCGCCACGGGGGCGGGCGTCGGCTCGGCGACGGGGGGCTTGGGAGCTGCCGGACGGGGACCGCCGGGCTTGGGTGCCGAGCTCGCGGGCTTCGCGGCGGCACCGGCCGAGGGGGCCTTGGCAGCGGGGGTCGCGGGCTTCGCAGCGCCGGCGAAGGCCTGGCGCAGCTTGCGGGCGACGGGAGGCTCGACGCTGGACGACGGTCCCTTGACGAACTCGCCCATCTCTTTGAGCTTCTCTAGTGCGGTCTTGCTGTCGATCCCCAGCTCGCTGGCGATCTCGTGTACGCGTGGTTTAGCCACAGTTCTCCTGTCTCGGGCCCTTCCCGAGACGGGAAGAGCCTTCAGTTCTGGACGGGTCTCATTTCGAGCCGCTCATTAGTGGTTGCTCATTAGTTGTCCATGTGCCGTTCAGCCTGTTCTGTCGTGGCGATGGGTCGTGAAGTGGTGATCCGCGTGAGGTAGGCGCGGAGCTCATCGACGTCGGGTTCGGAGTCGAGGCGGAGTGCACGGCGGAAAGCCCTGCGCTTCACTGCCGACTCGAACGCGTCGATCGACGGCGTCAACCACGCACCCCGCCCGGGAAGGGTCGCGGTCGGATCGACCACGAGACGTCCGTTTCGGGCGACGACCCGCACGAGTGCGGATCGCGGAGCGCGCGCTCGAGTACCGATGCACGTTCTGACGGGTTCCACCTTACCCCCTCGGGTCGTCGGACGGGAGACGCCGAAGGCGAACGGCGTGGTGCGCCGGTTGCCCTCGGCGTGTCGGAGAGATCAGTCGTCTTCGAGGATGCTGTCCGGCTGGATGTCGATCCGCGCGCCCGTGAGCTTGGCGGCGAGGCGGGCGTTCTGCCCCTCTTTGCCGATCGCGAGCGACAGCTGGTAGTCGGGCACGAGGGCCCGAACGGCCTTGGTGGACGCGTCGATCACAAAGGCCGACGAGACCTTGGCCGGCGACAGCGCACTCGCGACGAAGGTGGGCAGGTCGCTCGAGTAGTCGACGATGTCGATCTTCTCGTCGTTCAGCTCGGTGGTGACCGCACGCACGCGCTGCCCCATCTCGCCGATGCAGGCCCCCTTGGCGTTGACGCCGGGCTCGGTCGCGCGGACGGCCATCTTGGTGCGGTGACCGGCTTCGCGGGCCAGCGAGACGATCTCGACGACACCGCTGGCGATCTCGGGCACCTCGAGGGCGAAGAGCTTGCGCACGAGCGACGGGTGGGTGCGCGAGACCGTGATCTGCGGCCCCTTCGTGCCCTTGCTGACGCCCGTGACGTACACGCGGATGCGCGAGCCGTGAGTGTACTTCTCACCCGGCACCTGCTCTTCGGGCGGCAGGATCGCCTCGACCGTGCCGAGGTCGACATGGATCATGCGGGGGTTGGGCCCCTGCTGGATCACGCCCGCGACGATGTCGCCCTCACGGCCCTTGAACTGACCGAGCACCTTGTCGTCGCCGATGTCGCGCAGGCGCTGGTTGATGACCTGCTTGGCCGCGAAGGCGGCGATGCGGCCGAAGTCGCTGGGGCTGTCGACGGACTCGCCGACGACCTCGCCCTCGTCGTCGCGTTCGATGGCGAAGACCGAGACGTGCCCGGTCTTGCGGTCGAGTTCGACGCGAGCAGCCGGGATGCGGCTCTCGGGCTGGTTCGTGTGCTTGAGGTAGGCCGTCAGGATGGCCTGCTCGATGATGCGCACGAGTTCGTCGAAGGGGATTTCACGCTCGCGCTCCATGAGACGCAGCACGCTCAGGTCGATGTCCACTGAGGGCCTCCACTATTCAGATCTGCAGGCTGCACGCACGATGGCGCGCACAGCATGGCTCTACGGTACCCGAGAGCGGGGTGCCCGGCGGACCGTTCGCCGGGGTCGGCACCGCGCCTCCTCGGGGTCGTCCCGACCGGGACGAGGAGGCGCGGTGCCGGCGCTCAGGACGCCCGCGGAGCCGTGAGGGTCGCGACGGCCTCGGCCACGGGGACCGGGGTGCGCTCGCCCGTGCGGCGGTCCCAGAGTTCGACGACGCCCTCGCCGGCCGAGCGGCCGACGACGACGATCTGCGGCACGCCGAGCAGTTCGGCGTCGCCGAACTTGACCCCGGGAGAGACCTTGGGACGGTCGTCGTAGAGGACGTCGAGGCGGTGGGCCTCGAGGTCGGCGGTGAGCTTCTCGGCGACCTCGTAGACCACGGGGTCCTTGCCAGTGGCCACGACGTGCACGTCGAAGGGGGAGACGTTCGTGGGCCAGATCAGGCCCTTGGCGTCGTTGTTCGCCTCGGCGATCACCGCAAGGATGCGGGTGACGCCGATGCCGTACGACCCCATCGTGACCGTGACCTGCTTGCCGTTCTCGTCGAGCACCTTGAGGCCGAGCGCCTCGGCGTACTTGCGACCGAGCTGGAAGACGTGGCCGATCTCCATGCCGCGGGCGGTCTCGATCGGGCCGGAGCCGTCGGGGGCGGGGTCGCCCTCGCGGACCTGTGCGGCCTCGATGGTGCCGTCCGCGGTGAAGTCGCGACCCATGACCAGGTCCGCGACGTGCACGCCCTTCTCGTTCGCCCCGGTGACCCAGGCCGAGCCCTCGACCACGCGAGGGTCGACGAAGTACCTGATGCCCGAATCGGACTCGCCGCCGAGCACCTGGGGGCCGAGGTAGCCGCGGACCAGGACGGGGTTCTTCACGAAGTCGGCGTCGCCGGCGGCCTCGACCTCGGCCGGCACGAAGGCGACCTCGAGCCGCTTCATGTCGACCTCGCGGTCGCCGGGCAGGCCGACGACGACGAGCTCACGGCGTCCGTCGAGGTGGCTGAGCGCGACGACGACGTTCTTCAGCGTGTCGGCGGCCGTCCAGGGGCCGGAGTCCCGGGCCTCGTCGGCGTTGAGCTGGGCCACGAGCGAGTCGATGGTCGGCGTGTCGGCGGGTGCCAGACGACGGGCGGGGGCCAGGCCCTCGAGCGGGACCGTGTCGGGCACGATCGTCGTGAAGGCCTCGACGTTCGCGGTGTAGCCGCCGGCCGAGCGGACGAAGGTGTCCTCGCCGATGACGGTCGGGTGCAGGAACTCCTCGCTGCGCGAGCCACCCATGGCCCCGGCGTCCGCCTTGACGATGACGTACTCGAGGCCGAGACGGGTGAAGATGCGCTCGTAGGCGTCGCGCTGCTTCTGGTAGCTCTCGTCGAGCCCGGCGTCGGACGCGTCGAACGAGTAGGCGTCCTTCATCGTGAACTCGCGGCCACGCAGCAGGCCGGCCCGGGGCCGTGCCTCGTCGCGGTACTTGTCCTGGATCTGGAACAGCGTCAGGGGAAGGTCTTTGTAGGACGAGTAGAGGTCTTTCACCAGCAGGGTGAAGGCCTCTTCGTGCGTGGGGGCCAGCAGGTAGTCGGCGTCCTTGCGGTCTTTGAGCCGGAACATGCCGTCGCCGTACTCGGTCCAGCGGCCGGTGGCCTCGTAGGGCTCACGGGGCAGCAACGCGGGGAAGTGCACCTCTTGGGCACCGGCGGCCTGCATCTCGTCGCGGATGATCGCCTCGATCTTCGCCTTGACGCGCAGGCCGAGAGGCAGCCAGGCGAAGACGCCCGGCGCCTGACGCCGGATGTACCCGGCCCGGACGAGCAGCCGGTGGCTGGTCACCTCGGCGTCGGAAGGGTCTTCTCGGAGGGTGCGGACGAAGAGCTGGGAGAGACGAGTGGACACCCGTCCAGCTTAGGGGCGTGCCCGGGTCACCACGGCTTGCCGTCGTAGTCGCCCGGGTTCTGCTCGTAGTAGCGGTCGCGGTCGGTGTCTTGTTGTTGCTGCTGCTGACTCTGCTCGCCCTGCTGCTGCAGTTGGTCGAGGGGGTCGTCGGACTCGGCCTGCCCCTCGCCCTCGCCGGGCTCGTCTCCCCCGGCACCGGGATCGCTGCCGTCGTCGCCCCCGGGCTGCTGCTCGTCGCCCTCGCCCCCCTGGGCCTGCTGCCCCTTCTCGTCGAGGCGCTGCTGGGCGTCGTCGAGCGGCTGGGAGGTGTCGGGCCGCTGGGGGTCCTCCGGCGGCTGGAAACAGCCCTCGGGCGCCTCGTCGACGGTCTTCTGCCCGAGTTCGTACAGCGCCTCGGCGTCGGCGTAGCGCAGTTCGAGCAGGGCCGCGTCGCCCTGCGCCTCGATCGTGAGCACCAGGTTGACCCGGATGACGCACGAGATCGTCGCGTCGTCGGGAGCGAGGTCGAGCGCCGTGACGAACTCTTGCCGAGCCACGTCGAGCACGCCGATCTGGGCGTAGGCGGTGCCCCGGTCGAAGTGGTGCACCCACGGCTCGACCACGTTGGCGACGCCGAGCGGCTCGGAGAGGGAGGCGCTGCGTTCGAACCGCTGGTCGCCGTACGACCACTGCGTCAGGGCGGCGAACGTGGGCAGGCTGAGCAGCTTGAGCGCGACGAGCAGGACCACGAGGACGACCGGTGCCGACCAGAGCAGCAACCGACGCCGGAGGCGCTTGCGGTACTGCTCGACGGTGGGCCCGGCCTCGGCCTCGTGGGCGCGGCGGATCTCGTCGACGGGCGGCGGGACGAGGGTGTCGGTCACGGGCGTGCTCCCCCGTCGGGTCGGGCGGCGTCGAGAGCCGACGTCGCAGCACGACCACGCCCCCGGCCCGGCCCACTCTCGTCGCGCTGGGGCCGTGTCGGGCGGACCTCGCCCAGGGCCCTGGCCACGAGGGCGACGTCCATCAAGAGCAGCACGAACGCGGGGATGGCGGCGATCCAGTAGAGGTCGATCAGGCTGTCGGCCCGCCCCTCGTCCGAGGCGACGGCCCCGTCACGGGCGTCCGCGACGGCGGCGTCCACGGACGTGTCGGCCGTGCGGTGCACGTACGGCACGCCGAGCTGATCGGCGATGCGCCGGAGGGCGTCCTCGTCGATCGTCGAGACGGCGTCGGGATCGCCGGGCTGCGTGCGGTCCTGGATGTACTCCTTGGTCGAGTACTCGTCGCCGTAGCCGTCGAAGACGCGCATCTTGCCCCCCTGCTCGGTGCCGTAGCCGAAGACGGCACCGCCGTCGACGTCACCGGCCGAGGCCGCGAAGCTCTCGGGCTCGGTGCTGCTGGTCTGCTCGCCATCGCCGAGGTAGTAGACGACGTTGGCTCGTTCGGGGGCGCTCTGCCGCGCCTCGGTCAACCGCTCGGCCAGCAGGTCGTTCGCCTCGCTGACGGAACTGCCGCTCGAGTAGTAGGTGACCTCTTGGTTCATGGCGTCCGCCGCGGCGACCACGGCGGAGGCGTCGTCGGTCAGCGGCGTCCGCAGGACGGCCGTGCTGTCGAAGGACAGCAACGAGAACCGTGCGCCCGCCAGCTGCGAGGTGACCTCGGCGATGTCGGACCGCACCCCGTCGAGACGACGCTGGCCGTCGCCCCAGTCCTCCGCCGCGATGCTCGAGGTCGTGTCGACCACGAAGAAGACGTTGAGCTGGGCGACCGACGCCTGGGCCGACCCGCCGGGGAGGCTCGGTCGCACCGCGACGACGAGGAGCAGGGCGACGATCACCAGTCGTCGCACCCAGGTGAGCAGGGCCCGTCGTCGGCCCCGCTCGGCCACGACGCGCCAGCCGGTGAACCCGAGCAGGGCGACGGCGGCCACGCCGAGGAGCCACCAGGGCAGCACGGGCTGGAAGACCAGCGCGCGGGCGATCACAGCCGCACCCGCCAGAGCATCACGAGCCCGCCCATCGCGACGAGCAAGGCGGCGATCGCCAGAGCCTGCGGGTGATCGGTCACCACGAGCCGTCGGGCCCCCGTGAACAGCCCCGCCTCGCGCGCGTCGATCTCGTCGACGATCTGCGGCACGGTCGTCGAATCGTCGAGGGCGTAGTAGCCGCCGTCGGTCGACTCGGCCGCGGTGCGCAGTTCGGCCGCGACCTGGTCGGCCACGGCGTCCGTGGCATGGTCGGCGGGGTTCACCGCGTACACGCGGACGTCGCGCTCGGTCGCCAGGTCGGCTGCCTCGGTGAGCGTGAGCAGGGCCTTGCCGTTGACGTAGTTGTCGGTGGCGAGCACGACCGACTTGGGTCGCGTGCTGTCGTCGTCGCCGAACCCGAGGACGCACGAGGCCAGCCCGTCACCGATCAACGAGGCACCGTCACCGAGGTCGGTGCCCGTCCAGTAGCGGGTGCCGTTCTCGCCCATGGTGTCGAACGAGTCGCGGTACTGCTCGAGTTGCGTGCGGACGAAGTCGTAGTCGTCGGTGAGCGGGAACGCCTGCACGGCCGAGCTGTCGAAGAGGTACAGCCCGACGCGTTCGCCGTCGAGCCCCTGCGAGAGGGTCGAGAACGTGTCGACGATCTGGGAGTCGACCTCGGTCATCGACCCCGACACGTCGAGGCAGAGCATGATGTCGCGCTTGTACGACTGCGGTTCGACGACGTCGGTGCTCGAGACGCGGGCCGCGAGCAGGACGCTGATGCCGGTCAGCGCCACCATGGCGACGAGCACGACCGCGAGGGCGGCACGGTAGCGCCGGACGACGCGCTGGTAGGCGGGTAGCGCGGTCAGCCGCTCGCCGTGCGCGACCGGGACGCCGAGACGACGGAGGCGCGCTCTGTCTCGGCGCCTCCACCGCACGTAGAGCCACGCCGCCACCGCCACGACCGCCAGTGCGACCAGCGGCAACCACCAGAAGATCAGCCCCATGACGACACCAGGTCTCTCGCGGTGGCGACGGCACGCGCGGTGTCGCCGGGCTCTTCGAGTCGGAAGGCCGGCGGATAGTACTGCTCGACCGCCCCGGCGAGTCGGGGCAGGTTCGACTCGCGGAGATCGGCGAGGGTCATCACGTGCGTGTCGACGCCGTTCGTCTCGTGCGCGAAGAACCGCAACAGCAGGCTGAGCCGGGAGTGCACCCCACGGTCGTTGAGCCGCCCCGAGGTCGCGGCCGTCTCGACCTCGTCGATCAGGGCGAGGTACTTCGCCTTGGTGTCGGCGAGGGCAGCCGGTCGGGACGCCGCCTGGGCCGCTCGCTGGGCCGGGGGAAGTCGCCGTGCCGCGAAACGGAACACGAAGACGTACCAGGCGACCACGAGGGCCAGCCCGACCAGGCCGAGTACGAGCCAGAGCACCCAGAGCGGGTACTGGTAGGGCCCGAAGAAGTCGTCAGCGCCCGACACGACGGTGCTTCTCGATCAGGGCGAACAGACCCGGCACGACCTCGGCCTGGCTGCCGAGTCGCTGGCTGCTGATGCCGAGGGCCAGGAGTTCGCGCTCGGTGTCGCCCGTGCGGCGGAGGGACGACTCGTCGAACTCGCGCCGGAGCTGCGCGTTCTCGCGGAGGTAGGCCGGCAGCCCGGACATCTCTCGAACGTCGAAGACCTCACCGGCGTGCCCGGCGCGGGTCATCAGGTCGGCGTCGCCGATCGTCAGCCAGACGACCTCGTGCTGGGCGCGCAGACGGCGGAGCAAGCGGGTGATGCGCTCGTCGATCGCGACGTCGTCGGTGACCACCAGCAGCATCGAGCGGCGTCGGATGCCGCGGGCGACCCACTCGAGCACCGAGGCGAGGTCGCTGGTCGGGGCGTCGAGGTCGACCCGTCGGTCGACCTGCCGTAGGAGGGTCTCGAGGTGGGCCTCGGTCGCGCCGGCCGGGTGCGCGCGAGTACCGGACGAGTCGCCCGCCACCAGGGACACGACGTCGCCGTGCTTCGCGGCGATGTAGGCGAGGGCGCCCGCCGCCATCAGCGCGATGTCTTTCTTGGACTCGCCGCTCGTGGAAGTCGCCGCCATGTTGCGACCGGTGTCCATCACCAGGACGAGGTTCTGCCGCCGGCTGGCGATGTACCGCTTGACCAGGGGCTCGCCGTGACGGGCCGTGGCCTTCCAGTCGATGTCTTTGACCTCGTCGCCCGGGACGTAGGCCCTGAGGTCGTCGAAGTCGTGGCTGCGCCCGTGGTGCACCGAGGCGTAGCCGCCCTCGAGCAGGTCGATGGTGCGTCGGTGGGCGAAGAGCCCCATCTTCGTCCGCACGCGCAGCAGCAGGCTGGCCACCGGCGTCAGGGGGTCTGGACGGCGCCGAACACGGCGTCGATGATCGTCTCGGGCGCGACCTCGTCGGCGGTGGCCTCGTAGTTGAGGATCATGCGGTGTCGCAGGACGGAGTGCCGCAGGTGCTTGACGTCCTCGGGGATGACGTAGTCGCGACCGTGGAGCAGGGCGAGGGCACGGGCCGCCTGCATGAAGGCGATGCTCGCCCGCGGGCTGGCCCCGAACTCGACGTAGTCGGCGAGGGTGGCCGGGATGTACTGCTGGGGGTGCCGCGTGACGTAGATGAGCTGAACGATGTAGTTGACGATCGACGCGTCGACGTAGACGCGCTTGGCCAGGTCTTGCAGGTAGACGACGTCGGCCAGGCCGACGCCGGTCGAGGGGACGGCGGCCTCGTCGTAGACGCCGCTCTCGATGCGCCGGATGATCTCGGCCTCTTCGGCCGGAGTCGGATAATCGAGGATCTCTTTCAACAGGAAGCGGTCGAGCTGCGCCTCGGGCAGCTGGTAGGTGCCCTCTTGCTCGATCGGGTTCTGCGTGGCCAGGACGAGGAAGGGCGACGGCAGCCGGTAGACCGTGCCACCGATGGTGGTCTGCCGCTCTTGCATCGCCTCGAGCATGGCGCTCTGGGTCTTGGCGCTCGACCGGTTGATCTCGTCGAGCAGGACGAAGTTCGAGTGGACCGGCCCGAGCTGGGTGACGAACGTCGACTTCTGGGCGTCGTAGATCTGCGTACCCGTGATGTCGCTCGGCAGCAGGTCGGGCGTGCACTGGATGCGCCGGAAGCTGGCGTCGATCGACTGCGCGATGGTCTGCGCGGCGGTCGTCTTGGCCAGCCCCGGGACGCTCTCGAGCAGGACGTGCCCACCGGTGATCAGGGCGACGAGCAGGGTGTCACGGAGGGCCGTCTGACCCACGACCTTGCGGCCGAACGCCTGCGACACCGCCCCGACGATCTGCCGGGCCCGCTCGAGTTCGGCGGGCGTCACGGGGGCCGAGGCCGGCGGCGGGGTCTGGCTGGCGGTGGCGGTGTCGGTCACGCGCCCCACTGTAAACCAGTCCCCCGACAGCGTCGGTGCCCACGGCCTGGGTGCCTCATCGCCGCAGTGCGCGCCTCGCCAGCCAGTTGCCGAGGAACTGGACGAGCTGCACCAGGACGATGATCAGCAGCACCGCGGCCCAGGTCACGACCGGGTCGAACTGCCGATAGCCGTAGAGCAGGGCGAAGTTGCCGAGCCCGCCGCCGCCGATGTAGCCGGCCACCGCCGACATGTCGACCAGCGCGACGAAGATGAACGTGTACCCGAGGACGAGCGGTCCGAGCGCCTCGGGCAGCAGCACCGTGCCGATGATGCGGGCCGGGCCGGCCCCCGCGGCTCGTGCGGCCTCGATGACCCCCGGCTGCACGGTGAGCAGGTTCTGCTCCACGATGCGCGAGATGGCGAACGACGCGGCGAGCGACAGGGTGAAGATGATGGCCGGGTTGCCGCTGCCCGAACCGATGACGAACCTCGCCAACGGCTGGGCCGCGGCCAGGAAGATGATGAACGGGATCGGTCGGAACACGTTCACGACCACGTTCAGCACACCGTAGACGACGCGGTTCGCGAACAGCGCCCCGCCCCGCGTCAGGTAGAGCGCCAGGCCGAGCACGAGCCCGCCGATGCCGCCGAAGAGCAGCGTCAGGGCGACGATGTAGACGGTCTCGACGGCCGCCTGCCACAGCATCGGCTGCAGTTCGATCAGGGAGTCCATGTCAGCGTCCTTCCGTGGGTGCGACCGAGATCGTCGGCGAGGTGGGCAGTTCGGTCGCGTTGTCGCCCAGCTCGGCGACGGCCGCCCGGACGGCCGCGTCGTCACCGGTCACGGCGAGGGTCAGGGTGCCGAAGGTGCGCCCCTGGATGTCGTTCACGCCACCGAAGACGATCTCGAACAAGAGGCCGTGACGGGCGAGCAGGGCGAAGACGTCGCGCTGGTCGACGCCGCCCTCGGCGATGCGGACCGACACCAGGGTGCCGTCGTGCCGGGCCCGTAACGCCTCGAGCTCGTCGCCGTGCGGCGTGCCCGCGATGACGGTCGAGACGAACCGTTTGGTCGACGCCTGCTGCGGGTCGGAGAACACCTCGAAGGTGGGGCCGGTCTCGACGACGCGTCCGGAGTCCATCACGGCCACCCGGTCGGCGATCGACTTGATGACGTCCATCTCGTGGGTGATCACGACGATGGTGATGCCGAGCTCGGCGTTGACGCGCTTGAGCAGCGCGAGCACCTCGCTCGTCGTCTCGGGGTCGAGCGCGCTCGTCGCCTCGTCGGCCAGCAGGATGCGGGGGTTCGTCGCGAGCGCCCGGGCGATGCCGACGCGCTGCTTCTGACCACCAGAGAGCTGGTCCGGCCGGGCGTGGGCCTTGTCGCCGAGGCCGACGAAGTGGAGCAGGTCGCTGATGCGCCGCTGGTGCTCGGCCTTCGGCACCCCCGCTGCCTTGAGCGGGAACTCGACGTTGCCCCAGACCGTCTTCGACGAGAAGAGGTTGAACTGCTGGAAGATCATGCCGATGCCGGCCCGGACCCCGCGCAGTTCGCGCTCACGCAGGCCGGTGATCTCGCGACCGTCGACGCGGATGCTCCCGCTCGTCGTGGGCTCGAGGGCGTTGACGAGGCGTACCAGGGTGCTCTTCCCCGCGCCCGAGTAACCGATGATGCCGAAGATCTCGCCCTCGGCGATCTCGAGGCTGACGCCGTCGACCGCGGTCAGCGGTGCGGCGCCCTTCTCGCGGGGCGGGTACGTCTTGACGACGTCGGTCAGGGTGATGGCGGGCACGCGTTCTCCTCGGCACGGGCGGAGGCCCGGACCGCGAGCGGGTGTCTGCGCGCGGTCCGGGCCGGGGGTGGCGACCTGGTGGGGTCAGCCGTTCTGTTCGACGAGCTTCTCGGTCTCGGTCAGCGATTTCTCGAGGTCGCTCGCGGGGATCTTCGTGATGATCGCCGTGCCACCCGAGTTGTCGACGACGCCGTCGGTGACGGTCTTGGTGTCCTGGTAGATCTGGACGAGCTTCCGGTAGGTCGCGTTGTCCTTGTCCTCCGCACGGGCGGCGAAGACGTTGGCGTAGGGCACCGACGAGGGGTCCTCGGGGTCGTCCTGGGCGATGACGTCGTCGGTCGACAGGCCGGCCTTGGTCGCGAAGTCATTGTTGATGATCGCGCCGGCGTAGTCGGGCAGCGAGGTGGCGGCGAGGTCGGCGCTCACCGTGGCGACCTTGACCTTCGACTTCGACTCGTCGACGTCGTTGACGCCCGAGAAGATCGTGCCGCCGTCCTTCAGCGAGACCAGGCCGTTCGACTGCAGCACGAGCAGGGCGCGGGCCAGGTTGCTCGAGTCGTCGGGGATCGCGATGGTGTCGCCTTGCTGGAAGTCGCTCAGCTCGGTGTACTTCGACGAGTACAGCGGCAGCGGGTAGATCGCCGTCGAACCGATCGGCACGATGTCGTTGCCCGAGGCCACGTCGTACTGCGCGAGGTAGACGATGTGCTGGAACTGGTTCAGGTCGATCTCGCCGTCGGCGAGGGCCGGGTTCGGCTGCTCGTAGTCCGAGTAGTCCACGAGGTCGACCGTGATGCCCTCGTCGGCCGCGGCCTGGACGAAGTCGGCCCAGTACGGGTCGCTCGCGCCGACGACGCCGATGCGGACGGTCTCGTCGTCGCCACCGCCACGGGTGACTCCGATCGCGATGCCGACGGCGGCGAGCACGACGACGACCGCGACGATGATGGCGATCAGTCGACCGGGGCCCTTCTTGGGGGCGTCGATCAGGGGGGCGCTGCTGGTCATGGGTTCCTCTCGGGGCGCTGCGGGAGCACCGCTCGGGGGTGGGCCGAGGCTGTCGCGGTGCGTGCTCCATGCTGGCGGACGCCCCAGGGCGCGTCACATCGGGGCGTCACACGACGACACACGGCCAAGGCGACCCCGGGCACGGACGCGACCACACGCAGGAGGCGCGGTGCGAGAACCCTCGCACCGCGCCTCCTGAAGGGGGTCGCGTCGCCCCCGGGGCGTGCCGGGTCAGACGGTGACGACCTCGGGCGAGCCCAGCTCACCGGGGGGCATCTCGGCGGCGAGGCGGTTCGCCTCGTCGATGAGCGTCTGGACGATCTCGGACTCGGGGACGGTCTTGATGACCTCGCCCTTGACGAAGATCTGCCCCTTGCCGTTGCCGGACGCGACGCCGAGGTCGGCCTCGCGGGCCTCGCCCGGGCCGTTGACGACACAGCCCATGACGGCGACGCGCAGGGGCACGGTCATGCCCTCGAGCCCGTCGGTGACGTCGTTGGCGAGCTTGTAGACGTCGACCTGGGCACGACCGCAGCTGGGGCAGCTGACGATCTCGAGCTTGCGCTCGCGCAGGTTGAGCGACTGCAGGATCTGCAGGCCGACCTTGACCTCTTGGGCGGGCGGGGCACTGAGGCTGACGCGGATGGTGTCGCCGATGCCCTCGCTCAGCAGGATGCCGAACGCCGTGGCCGACTTGATCGTGCCCTGGAACTCGGGACCGGCCTCGGTGACGCCGAGGTGCAGGGGCCAGTCACCGCGCTCGGCGAGCTGGCGGTAGGCCTTGACCATGACGATCGGGTCGTTGTGCTTGACCGAGATCTTGAAGTCGTGGAAGTCGTGCTCTTCGAACAGCGAGGCCTCCCACACGGCGGACTCGACGAGCGCCTCGGGCGTGGCCTTGCCGTACTTCTGCAGGATGCTGGGCTCGAGCGAACCGGCATTGACGCCGATGCGGATCGAGACGCCCGCGGCCTTCGCCGCGGCGGCGATCTTGCCGACCTGGTCGTCGAACTTGCGGATGTTGCCGGGGTTGACCCGGACTGCCGCACAGCCGGCGTCGATCGCCTGGTAGACGTAGTTGGGCTGGAAGTGGATGTCGGCGATGACCGGGATCTGGCTCTTCTTCGCGATGATCGGAAGGGCCTCGGCGTCGTCACGGCTCGGCACGGCGACGCGCACGATGTCGCAGCCGCTGGCCGTGAGCTCGGCGATCTGCTGCAGGGTGGCGTTGATGTTGGGGGTCGGAGTCGTGGTCATCGACTGCACGCTGACGGGGGCGTCGCCGCCCACGAGCACCTTGCCGACCTTGATCTGCCGCGTCTTGCGGCGCGGGGCGAGGACTTCGGGGACCTTCGGCATTCCGAGATTGACTGCTGGCACGGTGTCATCGTAAACCTCGGCGCTGGACGCCGCGTGACGGGCGGGTGACCGGCCCGTCACGCGAGGCCCGCGACCGGTCGTCAGCCGAAGATGTCGATCGGGTTCACGATGTCGGCGTAGGTCAGCAGGACAGTCATGCCACCGAGCAGGATCACGATGGCGAAGGTCACGGGGATGGCCTTGGCCGTGTCGACCGGGCCCGGATCGGGACGGCGGAACAGCTTCGCGAAGCCGCGGCGGATCGCCTCGATGAGGGCGCCGGCGACGTGGCCGCCGTCGAGGGGCATGAGCGGCACGAGGTTGAACACGAACAGCGCGACGTTGAGGCTCGCGAGCAGACCGACGAGGGTGCTGATGCGGTCGACCACCGGGATGGTGTCGAGGCTCGCGATCTCGCCCGCCATGCGCCCGACGCCGACGACGCTGACCGGGCCGTTCGGGTCGCGCTCGGCACCGCCGAAGGCGGCCTGGGCCACCCCGACGAGGCGCTGCGGCAGGGTGACGATGACGCCGACCACGTGCGCGATGTTGTCGCCGACGGCCGGCAGCACGGCCGTCACGGGCTCGCGCACCTTCTCGTAGGCGAAGCCGATGCCGACGAAGCCGACCTCCTGCGTCTGCGAACTGCTGTCCGGGTTCGTCGCGACGGCACCGCTCGACGTGGTCACGTAGCGCTCGGACAACGCCGGTGTCACCTGGAGCGTGCGCTCGGTGCCGTCGCGGTCGACCACGACGTCGAGGGTGTCGTCGGGAGAACGCTGCAGGATGCTCGTGATCTGGTCGCCGTCGGTGACGGTCGTGCCGTCGATCGACACGATGCGGTCACCGTTCAGCATGCCCGCGGCGTAGGCCGGGGCCTCGGGGGCGTCGGACGGGCAGCTCGTCTCGGTCGACCCGGCGGGCAGGACGCAGGTGCTGACGCTGCCGACGGTCGTGCTCGCCTGCTGGACGCCGAAGCCGCAGAGCAGCACGGCGAACAACACGATCGCGATGAGCAGGTTCATGAACGGCCCGCCGAGCATGATGATGACGCGCTTGTACACGGGCAGGCGGTAGAAGGTGCGCGACTCGTCGCCCTCGTCGACGGTCTCGGCACTGGCGGTCCGGGCGTCCTGCACGAGGGTGTTGAAGAAGCCGGTGCTCGACTGGCGCGCGCCTCCCCCGGTCTTGCCCGGAGGGAACATGCCCGACATCGAGATGTAGCCGCCGAGGGGCAACGCCTTGACGCCGTACTCGGTCTCGCCCTTCTTGCGTGAGAAGACGGTCGGCCCGAAGCCGATCATGTACTGGCCGACCTTCACGCCGAACTTCTTCGCCGGCACGAGGTGGCCCACCTCGTGCAGGGCGATCGACACGGCCAACCCGACGACCATGACCAGGACGCCGAGCACGAAGAGGAGGATCGTCTGCACCGGGCAAGGGTAGCCGCCCGTGGCCGGACGTCCACCGCGCCGACGCCATGACGACGCTGGGAGCCCCGAACTGGGGCGGCGGCCTCAGCGGGCCAGCAATGCGTCCGCCTCGGCACGGGCCCAGCGTTCGGCGTCGAGCACGCCCTCGAGGCTGCTCTCGCCCGCGGTGTGCCGGTCGACGACGGCCTCGACCACGTCGAGGATGTCGAGGTACCCGACGCGTCCCGCGTGGAACGCCAGGACGGCCTGCTCGTTGGCCGCGTTGAAGACGGCCGGGTAGGTGCCCCCGGCCCGCCCGACCTGCTTGGCGAGCCGTACGGCCGGGAAGGCCTGCTCGTCGAGGGGCTCGAACGTCCAGGTGGAGGCGCGGGTCCAGTCGAGGGGGACGCCCACCCCCTCGACGCGGTCCGGCCAGGCGAGCCCGAGCGAGATCGGCAGGCGCATGTCGGGGGGCGAGGCCTGCGCGATGGTCGAGCCGTCGACGAACTCGACCATGGAGTGGACGATCGACTGCGGGTGCACCGTGACGTCGATGTGGTCGTAGTCGACGTCGAACAGCAGGTGCGCCTCGATCACCTCGAGTCCCTTGTTGACCAGGGTCGACGAGTTCGTCGTGACGACCAGGCCCATGTCCCAGGTGGGGTGTGCGAGGGCCTCGCGTGGGGTGACGTCGGCCAGCGAGTCCCGCGTGCGACCGCGGAACGGCCCGCCCGACGCCGTCAGGACGAGCCGACGCACCTCGCGGTCGTTGCCCGAGCGCAGCGCCTGCGCGATCGCCGAGTGCTCGGAGTCGACCGGCACGATCTGACCGGGGGCGGCCCGCTGCGTCACGAGGTCGCCACCGACGATCAGGCTCTCTTTGTTCGCCAGGGCGAGCGACGCACCCGAGTCCAGGGCGGCGAGGGTCGGTGCGAGGCCGACCGAGCCCGTGATGCCGTTCAGGACGACGTCGGCCCGGACGTCGCGGACGAGCTGCACCGATTCGTCGGTGCCGAGGGCCGTGTGCTCGACGCCGAACTCGGCCGCCTGAGCGGCCATGCCCTGGCGGTCCGAGCCGGCGGAGAGGCCGACCACCTCGAAGAGATCGGGGTGGGCCCGGACGACGTCGAGGGCCTGGACCCCGATCGAACCGGTGGAGCCGAGGATCGTGATGCGACGCATGGGGTCAGCCTAGGGCGAGCGCCGGCGGGGCCGCCCACCGCCGCTCAGCACCCCAAGGCTGGGCGACCCCCGGCTGGGCGACCCGTGGCTAGGCGACGGCGAGGATGTCGATCACGAAGACGAGCGTGTCGGTGCCTCCGATGCCGGCCGAGGGCTGGCCGGCCTCGCCGTAGCCCTCGGCGGGCGGGATGATCACCACGACCTGCGAGCCGACCGTCTGACCGATCATCGCCTTGGCGAATCCGGGCACGACCTGGTCGGTCGAGAACGGGGTCGGCGTGCCCTTGCCCCAGCTCTGGTCGAAGACCTCGCCGGTGGTCCAGTTGACGCCCTGGTACTGGACGGTGACGTTCGCGGGGTCGGGGACGACGGGGCCGTCGCCCTTCTTGAGGACCTCGATCTGCAGATCGGACGGAGGGTCGGTGCGAGGCGGGATGGTCACGGTCGGCTGACCGTCGTCGGCGAGCTCGACCGCCGGGAAGCCGTCCTCGGGAGGCTGGGACTCGCCCGTCGCCTTGGTCGGCACGATGGAGACGACGTCGGCGACGATGACCACGGGCGTGGGCGTGGCGGCCTGCTCCCCCGCGGTCGCGGTCGTCATGTCGGCCGCCGAGGCGACGGTCACCGTGCGACTGCCCGAGGGCACGCAGGCGATCGCGTCGACGATGCCCGGCACGTAGTAGTCGGTGCTCACCGTGAGCTGCGTGGGCTGCTGGCCCTCGTCGAAACCGGCCGAGGTGACCTCGGCCCCGGTGGTCGCGTCGTAGACCGCGATGCGGACGTTGGCCACAGCACCCGGCCCGGCGACCTCGCCGTTGCCCTCGACCAGGGTCGTGCGTTGGGTCGACGTGACCTCGAGCGGGGTGTCGAAGCTGACCTCGGGCGCGGCCTCGACCTCGCCCGTGACGTCGACGCCGTCGGACAGGGACCCCGACGCCGGCGCCTTGCAGTCGCCGGAGGCGCCGCTCGCCGTGGGAGACGGCTGGTCGGAACCCCCCGTGCAACCGCTCAGCACGAGGGCGACGAGCGGAACGGCTGCCAGGGCGACGATCCGTCCTCGACGGACACGGGTGGACGGACGAGGAGGCGCGGTGCGGGTCATCGAGGAGTCGTCTCGGAGGTCGACGGCGACGGCCGACTAGGAGACGGCGAGGATGTCGATGACGAAGACGAGCGTGTCGGTGCCCGAGATGCCCGCCTGCGGGGCGCCGGCCTCGCCGTAGCCGTCGGCCGGCGGGATGACGACGACCGTCTGCGACCCGACGGTCTGCCCGACCATGCCGTCCGCGAAGCCGGTGATGACCTGGTCGGTCGAGAAGGTGGCCGGCGCACCGCGCGACCAGCTCTCGTCGAAGATCTCGCCGGTGTTCCAGATGACGCCCTGGTACTGGACGGTGACGGTGTCGCCGGCCTGCACCGTGGCGCCGTCGCCCTTGATCAGGGTCTCGACGCCGAGCTCGGTCGGCGCGTCCGCCTCGGGGACGGTCACCGTCGGACGGCCGTCGGCGTCGAGTTCGACGGTCGGGAAGCCGGCCTGCGGGGCCTGGGGCTCGCCCGAGGCCCGCAGCGGGACGTCGGACGTCGACGACGCCGAGCTGGTCGGCGTCGCGGTGTCGGACGACCCGCCGGCGTCGCCGGCGCAGGCCGCCAACGACAGGAGGAGGGCGGGGACGGCCAGGAGGGCGAGGGAGCGGCGCATGGGGATCTCTCGGTCGGAGTGACGGGGCTCGCGCCGTGGGACTCGGCGCGGCGGAGGTGCCGTGCCATTGTGCCTCACGCCCGGTCGGCTTCTCTGGATGCCGCCACCACGGTCGGCTCGTGGCCGACGGGGAAGGCGACCGACGCCGCGATGAAGCACTTGCGGCTCGCGTCGGCGTGCAGCTCGAGGGCGCGCTCGACCATGTCGTCGTCGGCGACGGTCACCCGGGGTCGCAGGGTCACCGACGTGAAGCGACCGCCGCCGTCCTGCGTCTGCGTCATGCGCCCCACGGCGGCGTCCTCGTAGGCGACCACGACCACGCCCGCGGTGGCGGCGACGTGCAGGTAGCTGAGGAGGTGGCACTGCGCCAGTGCGGCGAGCAGCAGCTCCTCGGGGTTCCACCGGTCGGCGTCACCGTGGAAGGTTCGATCGGCCGACGCCAGGATGTCGTGCTGCTTACCGGTGGCGACGATCGTGTTGTCCCGGCCGTACGAACGGTACGAGGTGGTGCCTTCGCCCCGATGGCCCGTCCAGTGGACGTCGACGGCGTAGTCGTGGTCGAGCATGCTGCCTCCCTCTCGGGCCCCTCGTCGGTGCGACGTGGTCGCGTGGCGGGCCTCGGTACACTCCCCATCATGACCGACCCCCGCCCCGCCGTTCCCTCTCGTCACCCCCTCACCGCCTCGGGCAGCGTCGAGCTGGCCGTGCTCGAACGCTCGGGCTGGGACGAGAGCCGTCACCTCGGTGCGGGTGTCGTCGTGGATGCCGACGGGCACGAACTGCGTCGCGTCGGAGACGCCGACGCGACGATCTACCCCCGCTCGTGCCTCAAACCGCTGCAAGCACTGACGGTGCTGCGGTCGGGAGTCTCGCTCGACGGCCCGCAGGCCGTCCTGGCGACGGCGAGCCACGCCGGCACGCGGGCCCACCTCGACGTGGTCGAGGCACTGCTCGGCCGTTCGGGCAGCACCGAGGACGACCTGCTCTGCCCCCCGGACTGGCCCGGCGACCGGGCCAGCGCCCGCGAGGCGTCCGCGAAGCGCCGCCTCGCCATGAACTGCTCGGGCAAGCACGCCTCGTTCCTGCTCGCCTGCGCCGAGAACGGCTGGGACCCGTCGAGCTACGTCGCCACCGACCACCCCCTGCAGGCCGCCGTCCGCGAGACGGTCGCCGAGTTCACCGGCGAGACCGTCGACCACGCCGGTGTCGACGGCTGCGGCGCCCCGGTGATCGCGACCACCGTGGTCGGCCTGGCCCGGGCGATCGCCCGCATCACCGGATCGGTCCGCCCGACCGGCGCGGGACGCGACGACCACGCGGCGCACCTCGTCGAGGCCGTCCTCGGCGACGCCTGGGCGATCGACGGCCCCGGGCGTGCCAACACGGTGACGATCGACGAGCTGGGCGTGCTGGCCAAGCTGGGCGCCGAGGGCGTCATGGTGATGGGCACGACCGACGGCGTCGCCGTGGCCGTGAAGGTGCTCGACGGGAACGTGAGGGCCGGCACCCTGGTCGCGCTGCGCCTCCTGGTCGACGAAGGGGCCGTCGACGCGGCCGCCGCCGATCGCGTGATCGAGCGCACGCTCGAGAAGGTCACCGGCGGTGACGGTCTCGTGGGTCGCATCCGTCTCGGCAGCGGGCTCGCCCTCTAGACGCATCGCACGGCGTCGTCGAGCACCGACACGAACGCGACCCGCAGGCTCTGCCGACACGGCCGACCGTCCTTGAGGGTGACCGTGGCCTCGCCGCCCGGACCGATCACGACGACCGTGTCGACCGGGGGCGGCTCGGCCTCGGACAGGACTCCCCCCGAGGGCACCGCACCGACGAGCACGCAGTCGACGGCCTCGGCCGCCTGGGTCGCCGACGCCCCCGCCGCCCGCAGCTGACGGCGGAGGCCCGACGCCACGGCCTCGGCCACGACGGGCGGTCCGACGACCCGGACGGTCGACGAGAGGGGCACGCAGAGCGGCGCCTCGTCGAGGGTGGCCGCCTCGGCCCGGAGGCGTGCCAGTCGGGCGACAGCCGGGTCACCCGGCTCGAGGTCGTCCTCGGGACGCCCCTCGAGCACGAGCCCGCTGGAGGCGCGACCCACCCCGAGCACCAGCACCCGCGTCGGACGACGTGCGGCGTCGAACGCGCCTAGCCGATCGGCCGTGGGGTACCAGTCGGCCAGTTCACGGGACCGTGCCGCCCGGAGGCGCGTGACGACCTCGTCGACCGCGTCGAGGGACCGCAGGAATCGCGATCGTTCGCGACGGGCCGTGAGGGTCGCTCCGACGACACGGTCGACGGCCCAGCCGACGAGGACCGCGAGAGCCGTCGCGACGGAGGACACGAGGACGGCAGGCGGGCCGCTCCAGGGGACGAGAGCACCGCACCCCGAGACGACGGCGCCCGTCGTGATCGCCGCGACCGGCGCGGCCGTCGGACGGGGTTCGACCGGTGCCGACGGCAGCCGCACGCGGGATGCGACGGCCGGGGACGTCACGGGGGCCGACGACCTCACCGGGGTCGACGAAGACGCGGGAGTGGAGGAGTTCATGCCTCCAGTGGAGCGAACTGGCGGCCGTGATCGGCGCCGGGTGGGCGGGCCCGGGGAGGACCCGCCGACCCTGCCGCATGTGGAGGATTCGTCGGTCAGACGACGACGAAGAACTGCTCGCCGATCTCGACCCGGGTGCCGCGTGTCACCCGGACTCGGACGCCCGGATCGGCCCTGCGCGGAGGGAGGTCACGAGGGCGGACGACCGTGCCGTTGCCGGACCACCGATCGCTGACCCACAGGGCTCCACCCTCTTGACCGAATTCGAGATGCGTCTTCGACACGGACTTCCCGGGATCGACGATGCGGACGAGCTGGTCGAACCGCTCCCCCGGCTGGGGCGTCGGTGCCCGGCCGACGAGACCCGTGCCGTCGACGGTGATGCTCTCGCCCGTGCTGAACTGCAGGACGTACTCGGTCCCCAGGCCGCCACGGCGGACGATGCGGGTCTCGTCGACGTCGTCGTCCACCGGCAGGTCGACGGGGGGACGACGAGGACGCCAGGGCGGGGCCGACGACGAGGTCGGGGCCGGCGGGACGTCGGCGACGGTCGGCCTCGGGGTCACGGCCGGTCGCTCGGCCCGGAAGCCCGGGACGTGGTCGATCGGCTCGGGGGCCGGGCGTGGTACCGCCTGCTGCTGGTCGTCGGCATCACCCTGTGCGGGGACGTCGCCGCGGGAGCCCGGGTCGCCCTGGCCGGTGCCGGCGTCGCCGGTGCCGGCGTCGTCGGTGCCCGATCGGACGGCCTCGCCGTCCTCGGTGGCGGGACCACGGCGGAGGACGGACTCGTCGTCCGGTCGCCATTCGGGTGGGAGCGGGACGACGGGGCCCGTGAACGACAGGGCGACCGATTGCACGACCGCACCGCATTCACCGCAGAAGATGTCGTCCTCGCCGACGGCTGCGCCACAGTGCGTGCACCGTTCGGTGACGCGGCCGGAGCCCGGTGGGACGAGGGGCGCGGGCTCGACGAGTGGGACGGGCGCGGGACGACCGGACTCGACGGGAGCGGGACGGGGCCCGCCAGGGATCGGCGGACGGAAGTCCCGGCCGAGCGCGGCCACCGGGGCGGTGTCGCCGTCCCGGGGCACGTCGGTCGTCGGACGCACGAGAGGCGGGGGCCCCACGGGAGCCGCCGCCGGGTCGTCGGGTGTGACCTCGGGGGTGGGAGCGGATGCGGGGGCGGACTCACCGGACGACGCGGCGACCTCGAGGCCGCCGGCCTCTTGACCGTCGTCGACATCTGCCGGACGTGCGCCGTCGTCGGTGTCGGACGACTCGACCTCGGCGTTCTCGACCTCGTCGTCCGGGCGGATGTCGGTCGCCTCGGAGGACGGGTGCTCAGCGGCGGACGCCGCGTCGGGAGACGGATCGTCCGAACCGACGGGCGTCAGGGACGCGGTCCAGAGCGGGGCCGATGTGGGGCGTGGCCCGTTGCCGGGGTGCTTGGCGGGCGACCTCAGCGGAGTGGGCGGTTCGACCGCATCAGGAGCCACCGTGCCGAGGGCGTCGACCTGGCTGTCGCGGAGCGCGGGACCGTTGGGGCCGGGGGCCATCGGGGACTCTGCCTGCGCCTCCTCGGACGGTGCTTGAGGGTCGTCCTCGGCTCCGCGCTCGACCGGTCGGTCGTCGATCGGCCAGGCCGGGGGTGCGGGAACCGACGTGGGCGCCACGGGCCGGGCGTGGTGGGCACCGGGCAGGTCGACCTCGGCCGCGCCGGTGTCGGTCCGACGGTCACGCACCCACCACGGTGGCTCCGCACCGTCGCGGCGGGGGTGCGACGCCGCCCGCGTAGGAGCCTCGGGCAGGTCGGGGGCGCTGGTGGCGTCGACGTGCTCGGCGGCGGCATCGGCCCGACGGCGGGCGGCCGCGAGGTCTGCGCTGGAGACCGCCCGACCGCACTCGCCGCAGAACATCGCGCCGACGGGCAGGGGGCTGGCACAGGTGGGGCAGTACATCAGTCGTTCCTCTGTCGCTCGGGAGGGGTGCGCCCATGGTAACCACGCAAAGATCGGAGCGAGACCGCCGCGGCGAACCGCTGCCGCCTCGTGAGCCCCACCCCGAGGGCCCGACGCATCTCGGCGACGGCCGTCCACACGCGGTCGGCGTCGGATTCGGCGGGCGGGTTCGGCGAGAACACCGCACGGTCCGCCACGCGTGCCAGCACCGCGGGACGCGAACCACCGACCACGGCGGCGACCTCGCTCCGCGTCGCGGCCGGCGGGGTGCGGATGCCGTGGTCGACCACGGCGTCCTGGAACTCGTGCCAGCCGCCGCTGATGCGGGCGGAAGGACTGGTCGCCGTCCGGCGGCGGCGTCTCCTCCGTGCCTTGAGGGCGACGATCGTCACGAACGGGGCCGCGAGCAGGCCGGCGACGAGTGCGCTCCAACCGGCGATCCGGACGATCGCCAGGACGACGGCCAACCAGGCCGGAGGGTTCTCGGGATCGTCCTGCTCGGATTGCGGCGGGGTCTGGTCGTCCCGCACCTGAGGGTCCTGGGGCGGAGGCTGGACGACGGACTCGGGACGCGAGATCTGCGTGGGGTCCTGCACCTGGTCCTCGGGGATCGGCCGCTCGGCCGGGTTCGGGTCGAGGGCCACCCAGCCGTACTGGGCGGTGTCGACCTCGATCCAGGCCGTCACGTCCGACCCGGTGACCTCGACGCTGCCACCGTCGGCCTCGGGCGCGAATCCCATGACGACCCTCGCGGGGAACCCCAGCTGGTCGGCCATCAGCGCGGCCGCCGTCGCGTACTGCTCGGCGTCGCCGATCATGACGGGGTCGGTGAAGAGCTGGGCGATGCGGTCCGCCCCGTGCCCCGATCGACTGACGGGCTCGTCGGCGCTGACCCCGTGGCTCACGTAGCCGTTCTCGCGCAGCGCGCTCAGCGCCGCCTGCAGGCGCGCCCCCGACCCCTGGACCCCGGCGACGTCCTCCTCGAGCGAGGAGGAGAGCTCGTCGGGCACGTCCCGCGGTGTCGGCACGGTGGCCGTCCCCGGCGTGAGCGCGTCGAGCTCGGCGTCGCCGGGCTGGCGCGGCTCGACCGCGTCCAGCCGGTACGAGTCGCCCGGCCCGAGTCCGCCGAGGACGGCCGCCGTGCCCGTCAGGTCGTTGTAGAAGAACGCGTCCCGTCGTGCATCCGCCGTCGCTCCGTCGAACGAGACGGACTCGAGTCGGCCGACGGTGGGCAGCCAGAGGTCGTCGTAGGCACCGACGGTGACGTCCACCGTGGCCGCATCTCCGTCGACCTCGGATTGGTCGACGTCAGACGGCACGCGCGTGAAGAACCCGGAGGCGCTGTCGACCTCGCCGCTGCCGACGCTGTAGACGACACCGTCGTAGGTGTCGAGCGTGGCGATGCGCAGTCGCTGGCCGTCGCGGAGGCCCGAGACCGTGAGGAGCGTCTGGTCGACGGTCGGCTCCTGTTCGTAGGCCCGGAAGCCGCTGAGCGGACTGACGTGGTCGCGGGGGTCGAACGGTTGCTCGACGACCGTGCGGGCCACCGTCCGCGAGGTGGCGGGCGGAACCGCCGTGACGGCGAGCGTGCCGGCCGCACCGGCGACGGCCAGCGTGGCGAGCGAGCCGACGACGGCCCGGACGGCCACCGGGCGGTGGCCGGTGGAGGTCGTGGCGTCACGGGCGGTGAGGGCGTCGAGCGCGACGCGGCGCCGACGGAGGCGCCACCAGACCACCCAGGCGACCACCGTCACGAGCACGGCGACTCCGGTGGCGCGGGGCCACCAGGCTTCTCCCGGACCGAGCACGATCGCCGTGATCCAGACGGTGACCGGGACGACGACGGCGAGTTCTCCGCGTCGCCCGCGGAGCGCGACGGACAGACCGACGACCGTGCCGACGAGGACGAGCACGAAGACCGGCACCAGCAAGGCCTCGTAGCTGCCCACCGGCAGGGCGATGGTGACGAGCTGTTTCCAGCCGAGAGCCGTCGCCGAGAGCAACGTCAGGAGGCCCCTGCCCGTGGGCAGCACGCCGACGAGAGCCTGCGACGGCACGGCCAACGGCACACCGAGCACGAGGTAGGCCACGACCGTGGCGACGAACACCCACACGCTCGACAGTCGGAGGACGGCCGACCCGAGCGCGATTACCACGCCGACCGCGAAGGCGACGACGACGAGCACCACGAAGGCAGCACTCTCGTACACCGGCCAGAAGGTCGCGGCCGCGGTGCCGAGCGAGGCGGCGAAGAGCGCGACGACGGAGGTGACGAACGGCGCCCGCAGTCGCGACGGCCGGGTGCGTGACCGGGCGCGGGGAGCAGGCGTCACCGGCCCTCCGGGCGTCCGGACCTCGTCGACGGCGGTCATGCGCTCGCCGTCCGGGCGAGCGACTTCTGCAGGTCCTCGAGGAAGCCGATGGTCAGCACGGTGAGATCGGCGATGCGCCTCATGCCGGGGACCGTCTCGGGGTCGCAAACGATCGCGACCGCTTCGACCCCGACGGGGAACTGCATGGCGGCGGCGCGCATCTCGGTGACGGTCGTCGTGGACCCGACGACGAGGAAGGCCACAGAGATCCCCACGACCTGGTCGCCGGCGACCCGTGAGACGTCGGTGATGGCCAGGGCGGACTCGGCCGTGGTGACGACCGCGAGCTCGTCGAGCAGCCGGTTGCGCGTCAGCGTGCTCAGCGAGCGGATCTCGAGGTTCTTGCGTTTGGCGAACTCGGGGGTGGTCGCTCCGACGACGACGCTGACCTCCCGCGCGTCCCTGATCGCCCGGGCACCGAGCGAGCCCGCGACGCTGACGGCGAGCTCGAACTCGTCCTCGTTCGCGAAGTCGCCGGCCGCCAGGCTCAGGGCGATGACGAGGTGGCTGCGCCGACTCTCCTCGAACTGCCGCACCATGTAGGTACCCGTCTTGGCAGTCGACTTCCAGTGGATGTTCCGTCGTTCATCGCCGGGCTGGTATTCACGGAGGGCGTGGAACGAGATGTCGCTGGGCGAGAGGTCACGCGTCGGGTTTCCCTCGAGGTCGCGGATGAGGCCCGTGCTCGTGCTCGGGATGCCGATGGTGCGGGGGTGGACGAACACCTCGGTGACGCCGGTCCACTCGATCTCGCGTCGAGCGAGGCCGACGGGGTCGCCACGGACGGTGCTGACCGGGCCGACGGCGACGACACCCCGGCGCGTGGTGGGCAGGTCGAACGACTCGGTGACCTCGTCACCCGACCGCAGGCTCGGCAGGTCGATCTCGGCGAGCCCCGGGCCGACGGGTACCTCGACGGACACGCCGAGGATGCGACGGCCGCTGGCGTTCCGCACCCGCACGGTGCCGGCGGCCTCTGCGCCCACGGCCACCCGTTCGTGCGGGATCTCGAGGGTGATGCGGACGGAGTTGCGTCCGATGAGCGCCAGCCCCGCGACGAGCAGCAGGACGATCGCGGCGAAGCCGACCACCACGAATTCGGTCCAGCCGAGCAGGTAGCCGACGAGCAGCGCCACCGGTGCGCCGACGAGCATCGACCACCCGAAGGGCGTGACCACCGAGGAGGCGCTGGTGAAGGCCCCGCGGACGGCGCGGCGGGTCCCGCGGGTCGTCCTGACGAGCAGGACGAGCAGGTCCGCGCCGATGCCGGTGCGATCGCCGACTATCCGGGTGCGGGCGTTCGTCAGCCCTTGCGTTCCCGTCGAGAACGCGGAATCGAAGCGCTGGTCGACGCCACGGGTGCCGCCCCGCGGTCGGGTGCGACCGGCACGGGAACCGTCCGCGGTCGACCCCGGCACGGGCCGGGCGGCCCGGTCGGTGCCTCGGGGACGCTCGCTCACACGGCTACCCGTTCGGCGGGTGGCGCCGTCTCGATGAGCAGCTGGCTGACGACGCTGGACGGTGTGACGCCGTCGAACTCCGCTTCGGGGTCGAGCACGAGACGGTGGGCGAGCACGGGCTCGGCGAGCGATTTGACGTCGTCCGGGATCACGTAGTGGCGGCCGAGGGACGCCGCATACGTCTTGGCCGAGCGGACGAGGGCCAACGCACCGCGCACGCTCACGCCGAGACGGACCTCTTGGGCGGTGCGCGTCCCGTCGACGAGTCGGGCGACGTAGTCGCTGATGGTGGGCTCGACGTGCACCGTGCGGGCGAGCTGGGCCATCTCGGTGATGACCCCCGCCTGGACGATCGGGTTGAGGCTGCCCTCGTGGACCCGTGTGGCCGAGCCCTCGAGGATGCGCACGGTCGCCGCGTGGTCGGGGTAGCCGATCGAGGTCTTCATGATGAACCGGTCGAGCTGGGCTTCGGGAAGACGGTAGGTGCCGGCCTGCTCGACCGGGTTCTGCGTGGCGATCACCATGAACGGCGAACCCACGGGATGGCTGATGCCGTCCACCGTCACGCGGCTCTCTTCCATGACCTCGAGCAGGGCGGACTGCGTCTTGGGGCTGGCCCGGTTGATCTCGTCGGCGAGCACGATGTTGGAGAAGATCGGCCCGCGGTGGAATTCGAACTCACCGGCCTTCTGGTCGTAGATGCTGACGCCGGTGATGTCGCCGGGCAGGAGGTCGGGCGTGAACTGGACCCGGTTGCTCGTGCCCTGCACGCTCTGAGCGATCGCACGGGCGAGCGAGGTCTTGCCGGTGCCCGGGAAGTCCTCGAGCAGCAGGTGCCCCTCGCTCAGCAGAGCCGTGAACGACAGCCGCACGACGAAGGTCTTGCCCAGCAGCACCTGGTCGACGTTGGCCACCAGGCGCCCGAAGATGTCGGAGAACCAGGTCGCCTGCTCGGGGGTCATGCTCATCGTGTCGTGTCTTTCTCGAAGGAGGGAGTCGCGGCGTCAGCCACAGTTTGCCGTGACCCAGCCCGCGGCAGTCTGCGGATCGCCGCTCGCCGGGACGACCGTCGCCCTGATCCGGGCCTGCTGAGCGCCCTCAGGAACGGCCGTCGGATCGTCGGACGAAGCGTTCCGCCAGCTGGTGATGCCGAGGATCGGCACGTTGTACTGGATCTCGAACGTGGTGGAGGTGCTGCCGCCGCTGTTTCGAGGATCGTTGGTGTTCAGCCTTCCCGCCGGCTGGCACGAGGTGATCTCCCCGACGGTCTGGAGCGGGGTGACACCGGCGCTCGCATCCGAGTTCTGGTTGGAACAACTCGTCGCCCGGCACGCACGGATGACCACCGACGCGTTGCGACCGTAGACGGACGAGTCGGCGAGTGACGTCACGTAACCGTCCGCCGAGGGGGTCACCCAGTCCTTGTCCCCGAACTTCGCCTGGAAGAAGACGCCGTCGGCGTCACCCTCGACGGAGAGATCCGTCACCCGCACGTCGAACCGGTCCTGTCCGCTGTTCGCGACGCTGACCGTTCCTCGTGCCTTCCCCGGCAGGCTGGAGACGGACGTCGCCGAGGCGGAGCAGAAGACGGTGTTGTCCGCGTAGACAAAGTACGTGTAGCGCTTGCCGTTCTCGGCCGTCTTGTCGTCCGAGGGGCTGGACGCGTTCGAAGAGAGTCGCGTCCGAGACGGGGAACAGTCCGTACCCGCGACGTTGCCTTCGCTTCGCCAGAGGGAGTAGCTGACAGGTGAGGACCCGGCCGGCGACGCATCCGACCACGAGACCCTGATCGAACCGTCGGCCTGCACCACGGCACTCGGGGCCGTCTGACCGGGAGGACCGAAGGCGGAGGCCTGCGCGGCGTCGCTCCGCGCCCAGTCGGTGTCGCTGGTGACCTGGGCGGCGTTCCGGGCGAAGACCCTGAAGGTGTACGGCTGCCCCGGGACGAGCCCGCCGACGACCGTCGACGTCGACGTCGTGTCACGTCGTGCAGGTGCGTTCTGGCCGGTGCCCTCCACCGTGTAGCCCACGACGGCGGTGCCGGGGCTCGGCTTGGGAACGGCGTTCCAGGAGATCTGGAGCTCACCGGCGGTGCTGGTCGGCACGACCCTCACCCCGGTCGGCGCCGCGGGCACGTAGTCGGCGCTGTACGGGTCGCTCGAAGCGCTGGCCGCCGACTCGCCGATGCCGTTGACCGCGGTGACGGAGAACCGGAAGGTCTGCTCTGGGTCGAGGTCGGTCAGGGTGCACACGGTGGCCAGTCCGCAGTCCTTGGCGTACGAACCGCCGGCCGAGCCGGTGCCGGTCAGACGGTAGCCGGTCAGCGGCGAGTTGTTGGCCGCGGGAGCCGTGTAGCTGAGGGTGAGCTGTCCCCCCTTGAACGTGCCCGATCGCACCGGTGCGTTGGGGGCGTTCGGAACGTCCTGCACGCTGATCGTGACGGTGCCCCACACGTAGCGGTCGGGGTCGTTCGTGACGTCGGCCACCTGGTACTGGAGGTTCGTGTCGCCCGGGGCGGTGGAGGCCGCGATCGAGACGGCGAGACTGCGGTTGTCACCGCTCGGCGTGATGGAGACACCTGCCGGGACGGACGACCCGTTCAGTCCCCGGATCGCCACCACCCGGAGCGCCTGGCCGGGGAAGGGGTTCGTCGCCTGGTCGTTCTGCAGCACGTCGACCGTGGTCGATGCCCCGCGCTTGACGACGGCACGGTCGGCCGCCGGTTGGGCGAGCGGTCGGGTCGATCCCACCACCGACAGGGTGACGGCACCGCTCCGGCCAGGATTGAGTGCGTCGCTCACGGCGACGGGCAGCGACCTGCTCGTCCCCTTGGCGGTGCCCGCGTCTGCCGACACCGTGAGTTTCGACCCCGAAAGGTCGTAGCCGAAGCCCGCCACGCCGCTCTGCTCGACCGAGTAGCTGAGCTCGTCGACGTCGTCCGGATAGGGATACGTGGTGAGCCTGGCGAGGTCGAGCGTGCGGGACTGGCCCGGTTCGAGGTCGATCGACGTGCCGTTGAAGACGGGCGGTTGGTTCTCTCGCGACGTCACCGTGATGGGCAGCACGAGCGACGCGGTCCGTCCGTCCGGGTCGTCGGCCGAGCGGCCGTCGGTCACCTGGAACGAGATCGAGGCCGTGCCCGAGAACAGGTCGGCCGAGGTGAAGCGAAGGGTCGTGTCGTCGACGACGAGATCGTCACCGTTCGAGTTCGTCGCCCGGACGGTTCCGGGGTCGGTCAGTCGGACGCCGTTGGTACCGGCGGAGATGACGTAGCGGTCGAGGTCGATCGTGACGGCCTTCTCGCTCTCGACCGTGATCGGGCGGACGGTCCGGTCGATCTGTGGGAGGGCGTCGTCGAAACCGGGCACGACGATGAAGGCGTAGGCGCGGATGCCGGGGTCGTCCTTCCTCGAGACGGAGAACGGGATGATCTGGCTCGAGTCGGTGATGCGGACGGTCACGCGCGAGTTCGGCGTCACCTCGGCGGTCGAGCCGAAGCCCGGCGCCAGTCCGAGGTCGAGCTGGGACGTGCTGCCGTCCGAGAAGAACACGTTCGTCAGCGGGTTGACCGTCACGGTCTGCCGACCGGCGATGTCGCTGAGACCGAGCACCGTGTCGTCGGCGAGGGGGTAGTTCAGGGGCGCGTCCGGATCGACCGTCACGGTGACGAAGGTCGAGCTCTGGCCACCGCGCTCGTTCGATACGGTGTAGACGAGGCCGTACGTGCCCGGTGTCTCGGGGGGCGTCACCGACACCATCGTCCCCGACACGACCTTGGCGACGATGCCGTCGCCGTTCGCCTCGACCGCGTCGACCGACAACGCGCCCCCGTCGGGGTCCGAGTCGTTGTCGAGCACCCGGACCGTGATGGAACCCCCCGGTCGCATCGTCACCGCGTCCGCGACCGCGATCGGGTTGCGCGACCCGTCGGCGCGGGTCGAGATGCCCACGCGGACCGTGCCGGTGGCCCGGGCACCCAACCCGTCGACGACCGTGTACGTGAAGCTGTCGGTGCCCGCCGAGCTGGTGTTCGCCTGGTACTCGACGTAGTCGGTGCCGACGGTCGACACACTGCCTTTCTCGGGGTTCGTCCCCACGCCGAGCAGCTGGACCGAGTCGCCGTCGGGATCGATCCCGTCGAGGGGGACGCCCACGCGGACCGTCTCGCCGGCGACGACGCGCGCCGTCACCGACTGGGGCGCGGGCGCCGCGTTGCTGCCGGCGTCGACCTCACGGACCGCGATGGCGACCTGGGCGGACGCCCGCTGCCCGTCCGGGCCCTCGACGGTGTAGGTCGCCGTGACGTTGCCCGGGGTGGACGGGGCCAGGTACCGCAGACGGTTGCCCGACGCGAATAGCAACCCGCTGCCTGCCGGGACGTCGCTCTCGAGCCGTGGCACCAGCGTCAGCTCGTCGCCGTCGGGCTGTTCGTCGTTCGCGAGGACGTCGATGTCGATCGAGTCCCCCACCCGGACGGTCACCTGGTCGTCGGTCGCGATCGGGGGCTGGGTGATCGCCCGGCGCGGGATCTCGACCACCGTCACCGTACCGGTGGCCGAGGCGAGGCCGTTGCTGACGCTGTAGCCGAAGGTGACCGGCCCGTCGTCGAGCGGAGCCGCGAGCGTGATGCGGGCGTAGCGCTGGTCGAGTGTCTCGACCCTGATGCCGGACGAGGCGGGTACGACGTCGGTCGCCGTGAGCATGAGGACGTTGTTGGCCGGGTCGCGATCGGTCGCCACGACGTCGAGGGTCTGCGTGCCCAGCGTCTCGACGAAGATCGTCTTGGGCGTCGTGATCGGGGGTGTGCCCGCGTCCGGAGGGGACTGGACGTCCACCCGGACCGTGCCGGTCGCCGTCTGGTCGCCGTCCGTCACCGTGTACTCGAGGAGGTGGGTCCCCGGTGCGTCGCTGAGGAACCGGAACGTGCCCTGTTCGTAGTTCGGCGTCACGGTGACGCCGTCCTTCGCCGGGACGCTGTTCAGCTTGATCGTGCCCGTACCGCCCCGTGCGTAGGTCAGCGGTCGCACGGTCAGCTGCTGGCCCGCGTAGGCCTGTTGTGAGAACGGCAGGGCCTCGAGCGGCACCTGACCCGCCCCCATCACGCCGATCGAGAGCGCCCCCCGCCCCTCGTCACGGCCGTCCGAGACCGTCAACGGGACGTCCACGGTCGTCTCGCCCGCGCCGGCGTCCTGGTAGACGACGTCCCCGGACGGCTTGTACGACACCCCGGCCGCCCCACCCGCCGAGGTCAGGTAGAAGGCGTCGCCGTCGGGGTCGATCCAGTCGCCCAGGACCGAGGTGGTGACGCGCCCCGACGACGACACCGACGCGGTCGTCCTGCGCGCCTGCTGGGGCGGCGAGTTCTCGGACGGCTGTCGAACGGTGACGGCGACCGTCGCACTCGCCTGGCCGCCCCGGCCGTCGGAGATCGTGTAGTCGAACGTGAACGTGCCCGAAGCCGAGTCGGCGAGGGTGAGCAGCACCTGCTGCCGATCGTTGACGAGGTCGAGTCGGCCGACGGAGTCGTCGAGAGCGGACACGTCGTCAATGACGAGCGGGTCGCCGTTCGGGTCGTAGTCGTTGAGCAGGACGGGCACGGTGCTCGCCCGACCCGGTCGTGCACCGAACGCGTCGTCCACGGCGACCGGAGGTTTCTGGTCGAGATCGAGCTCGGGCGGTTGCTCGTCGTCGTTCTCCTGCTGCTCCTCCTGGTCGCGGTCCTCCTGGAAGAGGTCGGACCAGTTGTCGATCAGCTGGCCGGAACGCTGGACGGCCCACGACCGCCCCGTCGCCGGATCGTTCAGCACGACCCGGCGTGCGTTGACGTCGAAGACGAGGTCCGCGCCTCCGGCGACCTGGTCGAGGTCGAGGACTCCCCCGCGGGCCGATGCGCAGTCGCTCCACGCCGAACCGCCCGCCCAGGCGGCGAAACGGCAGTCGCCGACGACCACGGGTCGTGCGGGCTTGCCCTCGCGTCCGCCGACGACCTCGGCGACCCGGGACGAGTCGATCGACACGGACAGGAGGCCGGTGGACGTGGCGACCAGCACCTCGTCACCCGTGTCGGACCCGGCCTGCAGGGCGAGCCCACCCGAGGCCCGGTCGGACAGGTCGACCTGCCGTCCGTCGACGACCAGGGCCCCCGTGACGGTGTCGAGCACGGCCCAGTGGCCGCCCACGGAGGCCACCTGGTACCCGGCGGTCGACGAGGCCGGCACGTCGTGCGTCTCGGTGACGTCGGGCGACACCGTGCCGTCGAAGAGCGAGACCTGACCGGTGTCGGTCGAGTAGGCGGCCACGGTGCCGTCGGCCGTGACGCTGGTGACCAGCCCCTTGCCGAGGCTGAGGTCGGGATCGACCTCGTTGCTGAAGGAGGACAGGTCGGAGAGCGGTTGGCTCCACACCTCGCCCGTGCCCTGCGAGACGACGAGCGCCCGGTCGCCCGCGATCGACACGTCGGGTGACTCCGGGGGCAGCGGGACGCTCTCGGCGACCTCTGCCGTCGCGGTGTCGACGAGGCCGACCGTCGCGTTGCTGCGGTCGACAAGGAGGACGTCCTGCCCGCGCTGCACGACTGAGAGATCGGCACCGGTGCTGCGCACGGCCGAGTTCAGCTGCAGGACGTCGGTGTTGGCCCGGCCGATCGCGGACCGTTCTCCGTTGGCCACCCAGACCGTGCCGTCGGACAGGTCCACTCGCTGGGCCTCGTAGCCGTCGCTGGCCACGGCGATCGTCGTCACGAGCGTGGCCACCACGACCACTCCGACGCCGGTGACCACGGCGGATCGGCGACGGGCAGCCCAGCCGAGCAGCCGTCCCATCAGCCCTGACCCGCCGTCGCGCAGTTCTCGTTGCTCGCCGGGCCGGTCGACCCACCGCGGCTCACGGTGACGGTGATGCAGACCTCGTCACCCGGGTCGGCGGGGGTGGCGACGAACCGGTCGGCGGACTGCTGGCTCGTCTGCCCACCGGTCGAGATGACGTAGGTGTCACCTGCCCGGAGTCCCGGGTCGCTCCAGGTGAAGACCACCGAGGACCCGTCGCTCGACGACGCGACGTCGGCCACACGGGGGATGTCGGTGGACGTCGAGCGGACGAGCACGAGCGTCGCCGCGGCCGCCAGGCCGATGCCCACGACGGACACCGCCACGAGGGCCCAGGTCATGACGAGGACGGACCGACGTCGCGCCGGGCGCGTTCCCGTGCTGCGAGGAACCGCGCGGCTCTGTTGCAGCGAACCGCCGTGCTGCGCCTGGACCTGGGCCTCGGTCGCCCGACGTCGGCGACGACGCCGGGAGGCCTGCACGGGGGTCACTCCTCGGAGGCGCGTCTTGTCCTCGAGGTCTGCCACGGTCGCGAGGGCCCAGTCGTCGACGGCCACCTCGATGGGCGTCTGCACGACGCCGATCTCGCTCTCGACCTGCTGCAGCTCGCGCACGAACTCGAGGACGCTGGCCTGGCGGTTCTCGGGGCGACGCGACATGGACCTCGCGAGCAGTCTCTCGAGCGTGGGCGGGACGTCCGTCCGACCGGTGGGCACGAGCTTGGCCTTGTCGATGCGGCCGATCAGGTCGGAGGCGCCGTTCTTGTCACCGCCGAGGACCTCGAACGGGCTCCGACCCGCGAGCAACGAGTACACCGTCGCGCCGAGCGACCACACCTCGGACTCGATCGTGCCGTTCGTCTCGTCGAGCAACACCTCGGGCGCCGACCACGGGATCGACATGCCGACGACCTCTTGCGGCTCGCTCTCGCTGAGTGACGCGGCGATGCCGAAGTCGGACAGCACGGGATGGCCGTAGGCCGTCATGAGGATGTTCGACGGTTTGAGGTCGCGGTGGAGCACGCCCTGCCGGTGGGCCGTCTCGACCGCGCTGCCGATCTTGACGCCGATGCGGAGGACGTCCGCGACGGGGATGCGGTCGCGCCGGTACCGTTCGCTCAGCGACGACGAGCAGAGTTCCATCACCAGGTAGGGGCGGCCGTCGGCCGAGACGCTGGCCTGGAACACCGTGAGGATCGACGGGTGGGCGCTGAGCTGGGCCATGAGGTTGGCCTCGGCCTGGAACATCTGCCGGACCTGGTCGTTCACGACCTCGCTGAGCATGACCTTCACCGCGACCTGCCGGCGTGGCATGTTCTGTTCGTAGAGGAACACGTCGGCGAAGCCGCCCGAGCCCAGCACGCGCACGTGCGAGAAGCCCGGCAGCACGGGGGGCGCCGAAGGCAGTCGTCGAGCCACGTCGCCTCCTCTGGGGGATCGATGCCGGGTCGGCTGGATGGAGCCGGTCGGCGTCGGTCCGACCGCAGCCATTCTACGCGGGGGCCCCTGACGCCCGAGAGGCCCGCGGGCCCCCCTGTGGACAGGCCGCGTCCCCCCACTTCGGGGGCCGGGCCGTCCGCGGGTGCGTGTCGCGCCTAGTCGGCGTCCGGTGTCTCGACGCCCCGGACGTCCACGACGAGGGCCGTCACGTTGTCGCGCCCGCCCGCCTCGACGGCGGCCTCGACGAGGGCCGTCGCCGCCGGCTCGGCACCCTCGACACCGCCCAGCACCTCGGCGATCCGGTCCGCGGAAAGTTCTTTGGTGAGGCCGTCCGAGCAGACGAGGAGGCGCAGGCCGGGTCGGGCGGGGACCCGCCAGTAGTCCGGTCGCGGGTCGACGTCGAACCCCACCGCGCGGGTGATGACGTTGCTGTCGGGGTGCTTCTCGGCGTCGTCCGCGTGCAGGAGCCCGGCGTCGACCATCTCTTGGACGACGGAGTGGTCGACGGTGACCTGGCGCAGACGGCCGTCCCCGAACATGTACACGCGCGAGTCACCCACGTTGAAGACCGTGAAGTCGACCTCGGCACCGTCTGCTTCGCGGGAGAGGAACGCCCCGGTGGCCGTCGTACCGACCCCGAGCTCGGTGTCGGCCGCCGCGACGGCGATGTCCTCGGTCGCGACGCGCAGGGCCGTCTCGACGTCGTCCGTCGTGGCGAACGGCCGGGACGCGATCTCGCTCATGCGTCGCACGACCGCGTCGCTGGCGACGTCGCCGGCGCTGTGCCCGCCCATGCCGTCCGCCACCACGAAGAGCGGGGCCTCGGCGAGGTAGCTGTCCTCGTTGTGGGCACGGCGACGACCGACGTCGGTCACCCCTGCCCAGTCGAAGGTGAGCCCCGGGCCGTCGGGGCCGAGGGCGTGGGCGGTCGTGGGGCGGCCGAGCTCTGTCACAGGAGGGGTTCTTTCGTCGGGATGATGCGCTGGGGAGGCAGGATCTCGAGAAGGTTCCCGTCACCTACGTCCACTATCGTGCCTGCACGCGCGACGAGCGACTCGCCTTGCCGGAGAACGACCGGAACGCGTCCCGGCTCGGTCACCCGGGTCCCGTTCGTCGAACGCAGGTCGGTGACCACGACGATGCCTCCTTGCTGGCGCACGTCGACGTGGGCGCCCGAGACCTCGTGGCGGGGGGACGGGACGGTCACCAGCCGTGGGACCGGCCCCGACCCGACGCGCGGCCCGGCGGGCCGGCGCCCCACCACGACGGGCGCGTCGAGCAGCAGGTCCTGTCCGGCGACCCTCACCCCGTGGAGGCGCGGTGCGGGACGGACGGACGTCTCCGGCTCCCGGTCCGTCGCCGGGGTCCCCTGCGGGGCCACCCGGAGGACCGTGTCCTCTGCGTCCACGGCGCCCGAGGGGCGGGCGCGACGGCCGACGACCGTGTCGTCGATCCCGTGGCGTTCGTGCCACGGGTCTGGTGACTGTGCGGCGGTCATCTCGTTCCTCTCACCGGGGCCGTGGCGCGCATGGGCGACCACGACCTCCACGCTAGCGCGCGGCGTGACGCACACCCCGTCGGCGTGGCGCCGCACGACGTCTCCTCCCCATGCTCCGCGGAATGCCATCGATGCACATCGGCGCCGAGCACCCTCATGGGGCCCGGACCCCGGCCCTAGCGTGACGCCATGACCGACCTCGTCCTCGTGCCCCCGCTGCCGCCCGGCCGAGCCGGCGACGACGAACCGCCGGGTCTGGTCCGGCTCGACTCCCCCGTCGGACGCATCGAGATCGTCAGCCGGCACTTCGCCGTCGAGGGCCTGGCGATCGAGCGCGACGGCGTGCTGCCCCACGACGATCAACCCGAACGGCCCGACAGTCTGCTCGACGCCGCCCGACGACAGGTCGACGGCTACTTCGAGGGGGTGCGCACCCGCTTCGACCTGCCGTTCCGCCTGGTCGGTTCGAGCTTCCAGCGCTCGGTCTGGTCCGCTCTGCTCGAGGTCGAGTGGGGACGGGCCACGACCTACGGGCGGCTCGGCGGGACCTTCGGCAACCCTCGGGCCGGACGAGCCGTCGGCGGAGCCGTCGCGGCGAACCCGCTTCCCTTGCTCGTTCCCTGCCACCGCGTGCTCGGTCGGACGGGCGGCGTCACCGGCTACACCGTCGGTGCAGGGGTCGAGACGAAGAAGTGGCTGCTCCGGCACGAGGGCATCGCGTTCCGAGACGGTCCAGTGCCCCTCGACTGAGCCGGAGACGGCGACAGGTCGTTCGGCCGACGATCAGACCGAGGCCTCGAGGACCGATTCGGCCACGAGGACGGTCTCGTCCCCTGGCTCGAGCACGAAGCCCCGACCGCGGGCCCAGAGCGTCAGGTCGTCGATGTCGGACAAGTCGGGACGATCCGACAGGAGCGCCCGGACGAACAACCCCTTGCTCTTCTTGTTGAAGTGGTTCAGGGCCCGACGTCGGTCGCCCGCGTCCGAGACGACCCTGACGTACGTGGAACGGGGACCTGCCGGCCCGAGGCCGACGTATCCCTCCGATCGCAGGTCGACGACGAGTTCGTCCACGCCGGCCAGCACCTCGGACACAGGCCCGCGCCAGAGCTTCTTCAACGACGTCCGAGGCACCTTGGAGTCGTGCGACAGCCGGTAGGCCGGGATCGCGTCGCCGGCCCGCAGCAACCCGAACAGGGCCGAGTGCACCACCACGTGTCGGTGGGCCCAGCTCCATGCGTCGTCACCGAGCATTGCCACGCCGAGGGGATCGAAGAGCACACCCGTGTAGCGCGCCAGGGCAGGCATCGTGGGCGACACCGTCACCCGCTGGTTGCGCTCGACCTCGTGAGCCTGGGTGGGGCCGAGCTTGAGGGCGACGGCGGCCGCCGAGGCATCCGCGGACATCTCGTCGAGCAGAGCCAAGGAGGCGCGGCGAGGGTCCTCGAGTTCACCGAACGACAGTGCCGCCACGTCGAGCCGTGAACCGACGCTGCCCCCGTCGAGTTTGGTCTCGGACGGGGGCAGCAGGAACAGCATGGAACTCGGTGGTGCAGGCGACTGTGATCAGTTGAGCTGCGCGTTGCGCGCGACGACCGTCACGGTGTCGTTCTCGACGGAGAGGAAGCCGTCGTCGGCGGTCGCCTCGACGGTGGTGCCGTCGGACAACCGGACCCTGACCTGGCCTGAGGCCAGGATGGCGAGGATCGGCTCGTGACCGGGAAGGATTCCGATCTCACCCTCGGCGGTGCGAGCGACGATCGACGACGCCTCGCCCGACCACACCTCGTGGTCGGCCGAGACGACGCTGACAGTGAGAGCAGCCACGATCAGCCGTTCTCCTTCTGGATCTGAGCCCACTTCTCTTCGACGTCCGAGATGGAACCGACGTTGAAGAAGGCCTGCGTGGCGACGTGGTCGAACTCGCCGTCGGCGATCGCGGTGAAGGACTCGATGGTGTCCTTCAGCGGGACGGTCGAACCCTCGACACCGGTGAACTTCTTCGCCATGTAGGTGTTCTGCGAGAGGAACTGCTGGATGCGACGGGCACGCGACACCGTGATCTTGTCCTCTTCGGACAGCTCGTCGACACCGAGGATGGCGATGATCTCTTGCAACTCTTTGTTCTTCTGCAGGATGGCCTTGACCCGGATGGCCGTGTCGTAGTGCGCCTGGCCCAGGTAACGGGGGTCGAGGATGCGGCTGGTCGAGGTCAGCGGGTCGATCGCGGGGTAGAGACCCTGCGACGCGATCTCGCGCGACAGCTCGGTGGTCGCGTCGAGGTGCGCGAAGGTCGTCGCGGGGGCCGGGTCGGTGTAGTCGTCGGCCGGCACGTAGATCGCCTGCAGCGAGGTGATCGAGTGACCACGCGTGGAGGTGATGCGCTCCTGGAGGACACCCATCTCGTCGGCGAGGTTGGGCTGGTAGCCCACGGCCGAGGGCATGCGACCGAGAAGGGTCGACACCTCGGAACCGGCCTGCGTGAAGCGGAAGATGTTGTCGATGAAGAGCAGCACGTCCTGCTTCTGCACGTCACGGAAGTACTCGGCCATGGTGAGGGCCGAGAGCGCGACGCGGAGACGGGTTCCCGGCGGCTCGTCCATCTGGCCGAAGACCAAGGCGGTCTTGTCGAACACGCCCGCCTCGTCCATCTCGGCGATGAGGTCGTTGCCCTCGCGGGTACGCTCGCCGACGCCGGCGAACACCGACACACCACCGTGGTCCTGGGCGACACGCTGGATCATCTCTTGGATGAGGACGGTCTTGCCGACGCCCGCACCACCGAAGAGGCCGATCTTGCCACCCTGCACGTAAGGCGTCAGGAGGTCGATGGACTTGATGCCCGTCTCGAACAGCTGAGTCTTCGACTCGAGCTGGTCGAACTTCGGGGGCTTGCGGTGGATCGGCCAACGCTCCGTGATCTCGACGGTCTCGTCACCCTCGAGGTTGAGGATCTCGCCCGTGACGCTGAAGACCTTGCCCTTGGTGACGTCACCGACGGGCACGGAGATGGGGGCGCCGGTGTCGATGACCTCTTGCCCGCGGACGATGCCGTCGGTGGGCTTGAGGGCGATGGCACGGACGAGGTCGTCACCGAGGTGCTGGGCGACCTCGAGCGTGATCTGCGTGGTCGTGTCACCGATGGTGATCTTGGTGGTCAGCGCGTTGTAGACGCCGGGGATGGCATCGTGCGGGAACTCGATGTCGACGACGGGGCCCGTGACCCGGGCGATGCGCCCGACGCCGGGAGCCGACTCGGTCGCGACCGGTGCGGTTGCGGTGTCAGTCATGGCTTCTCTCTCTTCGGATGATGATGCTGTGGTGCAGAGCTCTACTTGGCCGACCCGAGGGCGTCTGCGCCGCCCACGATCTCGGAGATCTGCTGCGTGATCTCGGCCTGGCGCGCGTTGTTGGCCAGGCGGGTGAAGTCGCGGATGAGGGTGTCGGCGTTGTCACTGGCTGCCTTCATGGCCTTCTGACGGGCGGCGTGCTCGGAAGCGGCCGACTGCAGCATGGCGTTGAAGATGCGGCTCTCGATGTAGACCGGCAACAAGGCGTCGAGGACCTCGGTCGGATCGGGCTCGAAGTCGTACAGCGGCAGGACCTCGTCCTCGCCGGGCTCTTCGATGCCCTCGACGACCTCGAGGGGAAGCAGACGGACGACCTCGGGGACCTGGCTGACCATGTTCACGAAGCGGTTGTAGACGATGTGGATCTCGTCCACGCCGCCCTCGGCCGCCTCGGTGAGGAACTTGGACACGACCGCGTCGCCGATCTCTTTCGCCGTGGCGAACTCGGGCTGGTCGGTGTTGCCGGTCCACACCTGCTCGGCATCACGACGTCGGAAGGCGAAGTACCCCTGGGCCTTGCGACCCACGAGGTAGTAGACGACCTCTTTGCCCTGGCTCCGCAGCAGTTGTGCGAGCTGCTCGCTCTCTTTCAACGTGTTCGAGCTGAACGCGCCGTTGAGACCGCGATCGGACGTGAACACGACGATCGCGGCACGTTCGACCGTCTCGGGCTCGGTGGTCAGCACGTGGTCGACGTCCGAGAACGTCGCCACGGCCGACACCGCACGCGTGATCGCCCGCGAGTACGGCCCGGAGGCTTTCATCCGGGCTTGCGCCTTCTGGATGCGCGAGGCCGAGATGAGCTCCATCGCGCGAGTGACCTTCTTGGTCGTCTGCGCAGAGCGGATCCTCTGCCGGTAGACCCGGAGTTGGGCTCCCATTACTCTCCTGTTGTCTCGTCAGTCGTGAACGTCGAACGGGCGCGTCAGCGCTTCGTCTTGACGATCTTCTCCTGGTTGACGTCGTCGGCGTCGGTGGCCTTGAACTCTTCGCGCCCCACCGAAGCGAGGGGCTTGCCCTCACCGGTCTGGAACTCCTGCTTGAACGAGTCGATGCCGCTCTCGAGAGCTGCGACGATCTCGTCCGTCAGGACGTTCTTCTCGCGGAGATCGGACAACACGGACGTGTTGCGACCCATGTAGTCGAGCAGTTCCCGCTCGAAGCGCAGGATGTCGGGCACGGGGACCTCGTCGAGCTTGCCGTTGGTACCGGCCCAGATCGAGACGACCTGGTCTTCAACCGGGTACGGCGAGTACTGCGGCTGCTTGAGGAGCTCGGTCAGGCGAGCACCACGTGCGAGCTGACGGCGGCTCGCCGCGTCGAGGTCGGACGCGAACATCGCGAAGGCCTCGAGCGAACGGTACTGGGCGAGCTCGAGCTTCAGGGTGCCCGAGACCTTCTTGATCGACTTGACCTGGGCGTCACCACCGACGCGCGACACCGAGATGCCGACGTCGACCGCGGGACGCTGGTTGGCGTTGAAGAGGTCCGACTGCAGGAAGATCTGACCGTCGGTGATCGAGATGACGTTGGTCGGGATGTACGCCGACACGTCGTTGGCCTTGGTCTCGATGATGGGCAGACCCGTCATGGAACCGGCGCCCAGCTCGTCGGACAGCTTCGCGCAACGCTCGAGCAGACGCGAATGCAGGTAGAAGACGTCACCCGGGTAGGCCTCGCGTCCCGGCGGACGGCGCAGGAGGAGCGAGACGGCACGGTAGGCCTCGGCCTGCTTCGACAGGTCGTCGAAGATGATGAGGACGTGCTTGCCGCTGTACATCCAGTGCTGGCCGATGGCCGAACCGGTGTACGGGGCGAGGTACTTGAAGCCGGCGGGGTCCGAGGCGGGAGCGGCGACGATCGTCGTGTACTCCATTGCTCCGGCCTCTTCGAGGGCGCCCTTGACCGAGGCGATCGTCGAGCCCTTCTGGCCGATGGCGACGTAGATGCAGCGGACCTGCTTGTTCTCGTCGCCGGACTCCCAGTTGGCCTTCTGGTTGATGATCGTGTCGATCGCGATGGCCGTCTTGCCGGTCTGGCGGTCGCCGATGATGAGCTGACGCTGGCCACGTCCGACGGGGATCATGGCGTCGATCGCCTTGATGCCTGTCTGCATGGGCTCGTGGACCGACTTGCGCTGCATGACGCCGGGAGCCTGGAGCTCGAGGGCGCGGCGACCTTCGGTGGCGATGTCGCCGAGACCGTCGATGGGAGCACCCAGCGGGTCGACGACGCGACCCAGGTAGCCGTCGCCGACGGGGACGGACAGGACCTCACCCGTGCGGGTGACCTCCATGCCTTCTTCGATGCCGGAGAACTCGCCGAGCACGATGGCGCCGATCTCGTCCTCGTCGAGGTTCTGGGCCAGGCCCTGCGTGCCGTCCGCGAAGCGGATGAGCTCGTTGGCCATGACGCCGGGGAGCCCCTCGACGTGGGCGATGCCGTCAGCTGCGTCCGTGACGTGGCCGACCTCGGTGGTCGATGCCTTCGAAGGGTCGTACGACGAGACGAAGTCCTTCAGCGCGTCGCGAATCTCATCCGGGCTGATCTTGATGTCTGCCATTGTGATTCCTATTCGTAGCGAGGCTTCGGGAGGCCTCGAGTCTGTGTGTGAGAGCGTGACTAGCCGGCGAGCTGCAGGCGGAGCAGGCTGAGCTTGGTCGCGACGGTGCCGTCGATGACCTCGTCGCCCACCTGGACCCGGAGACCGCCGACGACGGCGGAATCGATGACCTGGTTGATGCGCAGGCTACGCCCGAACTGCTTGGCCAAACCGTGCTGCAGTCGTGTGACGTGGGCCTGGTCGAGGCGGACGGCACTCGTGACGGTGGCGACGAGCTGGTCGGACTGGTCGGCGACGACGTCGGCCGCATGACGCAACAACTCGCCGATGCGACGACCGCGAGGCTGGCGCACCAGGTGCATGGCGATGGTGATCGTCTGAGGGCTGGCCTTGCCTCCGAGGAGACGCTGGACCAGGGCCGCCTTCGCGTCCGGGTCGCCCAGCTTGGAGCCGATTGCCAGTTCGAGCTGCGCGTCCGTGCGAACGGCGGCGTCGAAGGCGAACAACTCGTTCTCGATGCTGCTGTCGGCCGGGGTGGTCGACGCGATCGCCCGGAAGGCGACCTCTTCGATGCCGGCGAGCAGATCGTCGGACGACGACCAGCGGCTGCCGACGACCGACACGAGCACCGCACGCGTCGACTCGGAGAACGACCCGAAGAGCCGGTCGAGCAGCTGCTTCTTGGTCGCCACGTCGACGGCGGGGTCGGCGAGGTACGACTGCAGCTGAACGGAGCCGCCGACGACCCGGCCGGCGTCGAGCAGTTGCTCACCCGTCGTCAGGTCGACCGACCCGCCGAGGTCGGAGAGGACCGACCGCGCCGAACCGAGTGCTTCTCGGGACATGGAACCCATCGTCAGTTGCCCGCCTTAGCGTTCTCGTCCGCCTCGAGGTCGGCGAGGAAGCGGTCGACCACGGCCGAGGCCTTGGCGTCGTCGCTGAGCGACTCACCGATGACGCCCGACGCGAGGTCGATCGCCAACGAGCCGACTTCGGACCGGAGCGAGGCCACGGCGGCCTGACGCTCGGCCTCGATCTGCGCGTGGGCGGAGGCGGTGATGCGGTCGGCATCGGCCTGCGCCTGCTGCTTGAGCTCGGCGATGATCTCGTTGCCCTCGGCGCGCGCAGCCTCACGGATGCGGGCGGCCTCGGCACGAGCGTCGGCCAGCTGCTTCTTGTATTCGTCGAGGGCCTTGGCAGCCTCGGCCTGTGCGGCCTCGGCGTGCTTGATGCCGCCTTCGATGCGCTCGGCACGCTCGTCGAGGATCCTGCGGAACTTGGGGATCGCGAAGAGCCCGAAGAACGCGGCGATGACCACGAAGACGACCAAGGACCAGAGGATGTCGTAACCAGCGGGGAAGAAGATGGCGGCGCCTTCGGGCGCACCACCCTCGGCCGCGAGGATCGTCTCGATCATCGGTGTGTCGTCCTAACTGATCAGGAGAAGATGAAGCCGGCGGCGAGGCCGATGAAGCCCAGCAGCTCGGTGAACGCGATGCCGAGGAACATCGTGACCTGCAGGCGGCCGGCCAGCTCGGGCTGGCGAGCCATGGCCTCGACGGTCTTGCCCGCGACGATGCCGATACCGATGCCGGGGCCGATCGCAGCGAGGCCGTAGCCGACGGTCGCGATGTTGCCGTTGATCTCAGCGAGGATCGTGGTGGTGTCCACTTGTGTTTCCTTCCGGTTGGGCGATGCACGTCGGATGACGTGCGTCGTCTGTATTTAGTGTTCTTTCGCCGCGGCCTGTTGGATGTAGACCGAGGCGAGGAGCGTGAAGACGTAGGCCTGCAGCACGGCGACGGCCATCTCGACGATGGTCATCACGAAGCCACCGATGAGGGTGAGAGCGCCGAAGGCCATGAAGCCCCCGCTCATGCTGAAGAAGAAGAAGTGCGTCGCCGCGAAGCAGAGCACCAGCAGGAGGTGGCCGACCATCATGTTCAAGAGGAGTCGGAGGGCCAGCGAGATCGGCCGCACGATGAAGATGTTGATGAACTCGATGGGCGTCAGCAGGATGTACATGACCCACGGCACACCGGGCGGGAAGAGGGCGTTGCGCAGGAACGTCGCACCGCCGGCCTCACGGAAGCCCGCGTAGATGAACATGATGTAAGCCACGACCGCCAGGAGCAGCGGCATGGCGATCACCGAGGTGCCCGCGATGTTGAGACCCGGGATGATGCCCGTGATGTTCATGGCGAAGATGCCGAAGAACATCGCCGCCAGCAACGGCAGGTATTTGCGTCCGAGCTTCTCGCCGAGGATCTCCTCGACGATCTGGATGCGGACGAAGTCGAGGCCCAGCTCTGCGATGCTCTGCCCGCGGGACGGGATGAGCCGTCCCTTGCGCAGGGCCAGCCAGAACAGCAGCAACATGACGGCGATCGCGAAGAGGCGGACCAGCATGATGCGGTTCAGCTCGAAGGGGGTGCCCTCGAAGAAGATGGCGGGAGGGAAGAACTCGTCAAGAGTCGGGGCGTGGAATCCCCCGTCCCCGTGGCCGGCTTCGGCAGCGGAGAGCAGGTTCACAGCGTTCGCTATCAGCGCTATCTCCTGTGTCGGGGCGAGCACCCTGAAGTGTCGCGACGATTGGTGGGGTTTGTCATCCGTGCACGCTGGAGACGCGGCCGGGGAACGCTGCCAACCCTATCAAGGTAATGGTTGCTTGCACGAATCGGTCGAGGTATTTTCACCGTGTGCAGGCATGGCCGTCAGTCCTGGGGAGCAGGGGGCAGCGTGGCGTCGCTGACGTACGCCAGGCGCCCCCGGACGACCACGAGGGCGTCGACCGCGAGCGTGCCGATGATCGAGACGACGAGGGCCAGGAAGAGCACCACGTCGTTCACGAACGGCTGGTCACGCAGCACGACGAGCAACACGATGAAGATGACCAGCTTGAGCAACCAGGCCCCCATCACGATGCCGAAGAACGCTCCGAGCGTGAACCGGATCGCCACCAGCATGCTCGCGGCCGTGATCGCCGCGAAGAGGATCGCGAGCCCCACCCCGACGAGGGCGCTCCACAGGCCGTCGGTGCCGGCGAAGACGTAGCCGAGCCCCCCTCCGACCACGGCGATGACGAGGGCGAGCAGGCCCGTGTACTTCAGGATCTGGGTAAAGATCGAGCTGGCGTTCATGGGTGGTCCTTCGGGTTCGTCAGTTCGGGCACCACGGCCTTGGCCGCGGTGTCGGTGTCGTGCGGATCGAGGACGTCCGCGGCGGCGTCGAGCGGGTCGAACCGGTCGGACTCCGTCGTCGCGAGTTCATCCGTGCGGGTCGTCTGGACGGCGATCTCCACCTTCTTGCGGCGGCTGAGCGGCGACAGCGTGGCAGCGGTGCAGGCGACCAACCCGACGCCGAGGAACACGGCCACCAGATAGGTCGGCTTGACGAAGAGGAACATGAGGCCCCCCACGGCCGCCACGATCGTCCAGGCGTAGAAGATCAGGACGGCTTGGAAGTGGGAGTGCCCCATGTCGAGCAGACGGTGGTGGAGGTGCTTGCGATCGGCGGTGAACGGGGACTTGCCGGCGCTCAGTCGCCGGAGGACGGCCAGGCCGAAGTCGAGCAACGGCACGACGAGGATCGCGAAGGGCAGGATGATCGGGATGAAGGCCGGCAGGAGGGCCGTCCGGGAGATCCCGGCCGGATCGATCTGCCCGGTGACCGAGATCGCGCTCGTCGCCATGACGAGGCCGGTGAGCAGCGCACCCGCGTCGCCCATGAAGAGCTTGGCCGGGTGCCAGTTCAACGGCAGGAAGCCGAGGCAGGCTCCGATCAGCACGGCCGAGAGCAGGGCCGCGAGGTTGAAGTACTCGGTCTGGCCGATCGTGATCGAGATGACGAAGCTGTAGACGAAGAAGACACCGTTGGCGATGATGGCGACCCCGGCCACGAGGCCGTCGAGACCGTCGATGAAGTTGACGGCGTTCATCACGAGGACGATCGTCAGGACCGTGAGCACGAGGGACATGTACGGCGAGCCGATGGCCAGGCTGCCCCCGATGGGCAGCGAGACGAGCTGGACGCCCTGCCAGGCGAGGACGCCGGCGGCGATGATCTGACCCGCCAGCTTGGTCATCCAGTCGAGGTCGTACAGGTCGTCGACGACTCCGATGACGACGATGATCGTGGCGGCGCCGATGATGGCCAACGGAGGCCCCGCGTCGGCGAAGACGAGTCGGAAGTAGTCGACTCCCGAGATCAGCGGGAAGACGAACCACGCCGCGAGCAACGCGACGACGATGCCGGCCCACATCGCGATGCCCCCGAGTCGTGGCGTCGGCGTCTGGTGGACGTCACGCTCACGGATCTTGGGATAGAGGCGGTACTTGAGGCCCACCCGCCACACGACGACGGACAGCACGAAGCTGACCGCGGCCGAGATCGCCAGCGCGAGGAGGTAGTACCTCACGCGAGCGCGTCGACCCCGACGACGCGGATGATGTCGGCGTCGGACAGGACACCGTGCCGCACGATGCGCAGCACCCCGTCGGCACCCCCCGTGGCGTCGACGATCGTCGACCCCGTGTTGGCGCCGGCCCGGTGTTCGTACGACGTGCCCGCGGGGCCGTCGTCGAGGTAGACCGACACCGAGTCGCCGAGCATGCGACGCGCGTCGCCCGCCGACTCGGCAGCCGGCCGGCCGGTGAGGTTGGCGCTCGACACCGCGAGCGGGCCGGTCTCTTCGAGCAGCTCGAGGGCGATGCGGTGGCTCGGCACGCGCAGGGCGACGGTGCCGCGCGTCTCGCCGAGGTCCCAGCTGAGCGACGCCTGCGCACGGAAGATGACCGTGAGCGGGCCGGGCCAGAACTCGTCGAGCAGCGGGCGGACGACCTCGGGCACCCGGTCGGTGAGCGCCGCGAGGGTCTCTTGCCCCTTGATCAACACGGGAGGCGGCGACTGACGGCCACGGCCCTTGGCATCGAGCAGGCGTTGGACGGCGGTCGGGTCGAACGCGTCGGCTGCGACGCCGTAGACCGTGTCGGTCGGCAGGACGACGAGCTCGCCTCGACCGATGGCACCGCGCGCCATGCGCATGCCGGCGAGCAGTTCGGAGTCGACGGAGCAGTCGTGAAAAGTGGCCATGACCTGACGATGATAGTGCGACGGACCGGGAGAAGCCGGTCAGCGCACCGCGGTCGTGGCCCGGTCGCGACCGGTGAGGTCGGGATGCGTGGCCGGGGAGCGCCATCCGTCGGCCGTCAGGAGGTCGCGGATCGCGCCTCCTTGGAGCTCGCCGTGCTCGATGACGAGCGCTCCCCCGGGGCGCAGCAGCCGTCGGGCGGTGAGGGACAACGCCCGGACGAGGTCGAGGCCGTCCTCGCCGCCGTACAGGGCGAGCGAGGGATCGTGCAGGCGCACCTCGGGGTCGCGCGGGACCATGCCGACGGGCACGTACGGCGGGTTCGACACCACGACCGAGACCGTGCCGTCGAGTTCGGGAAGGGCGTCGGCGAGGTCGCCCTCGACGAGGCGCACGTTGTCGACGCCCACCGCGGCGATGTTGCGACGGGTCCACACGGCCGCCTCGGGAGACAGCTCGACGGCGGTGACCGTCGCCGTCGGCACCTCGGAGGCCATCGCCAACGCGAGGGCTCCGCTGCCGGTTCCGAGATCGACGGCGACGGGCGACGCGTCCGGCACGGCGCGGAGGGCGTCGATCGCCAGTTGCGCGACGCCTTCGGTCTCGGGCCGCGGGACGAAGACGCCGGGCCCCACGTGCAGCTCGAGGTGTCGGAAGGACGCCCGCCCCGTGATGTGCTGCAGGGGCTCGCGGGAGGCGCGGCGCGTGATCACGGCGACCAGCGCCTCCTGCTCGTCCGTCGTCAACGACGCCGCGGTGACGGCCTTCGCCCGGACGACTCCCCTGGCCAGGCCCGTGACGTGCGCGAGCAGGAGTTCGGCGTCGACGTCGGGCGACGGCACCCCGGCGTCGGCGAGGACGGCCGACGCGACCCGGAGGGCCGCGTCGACCGTCGTCACGCCGTCGAAGGCCGTGGCGATCGCGTCGGTCACGACGCGGTGTCGCCGATCTCTGCCAGACGTGCCTCTTCGTCGGCCTGGATGCACGACTCGACCACGGGGTCGAGCGCACCGTCCATGACCGCGTCGAGGTTGTACGCCTTGTAGCCGGTGCGGTGGTCGGCGATGCGGTTCTCGGGGAAGTTGTAGGTGCGGATGCGCTCCGACCGGTCCATTCCCCGGATCTGGCTCTTGCGGGCGTCCGACGCGATGGCCGCCTGCTCTTCTTGCTGACGGGCCAGGATGCGGGCACGCAGGACGCGCATGCCGGCCTCGCGGTTCTGCAGCTGGCTCTTCTCGTTCTGCATCGCGACCACGATGCCCGTGGGCAGGTGGGTGATGCGGACGGCGGAGTCGGTCGTGTTGACCGACTGGCCGCCGGGGCCGCTCGACCGGTAGACGTCGATCTTGAGGTCGTTCTGGTTGATGTCGACCTCTTCGGGCTCGTCCACCTCGGGGAACACGAGCACGCCCGTGGTCGAGGTGTGGATCCGCCCCTGCGACTCGGTCGCCGGCACCCGCTGCACGCGGTGCACGCCGCCCTCGTACTTGAGGTGCGCCCAGACGCCCTGCGAGGGGTCGGACGCGTTCGACTTGAGCGCGACCTGCACGTTCTTGTAGCCGCCGAGGTCGGAGTCGTCGCTCGCGATCATCTCGGACTTCCAGCCCTTCGACTCGGCGTAGTGCAGGTACATGCGCAGCAGGTCGGCCGCGAACAGGGCGCTCTCGGCCCCGCCCTCGCCGCCCTTGATCTCCATGATCACGTCGCGCCCGTCGTCCGGGTCGCGCGGGATCAGGAGGCGCCGCAAGCGTTCCTGGGACTCGTCGAGCGCCTGCTCGAGGCCGGGCACCTCGTCGGCGAACGCCTCGTCCTCTTTCGCGAGTTCGCGCGCGGCCTCGAGGTCTTCAGCCGCCTGCTGCCACGCCGAGTGGGCAGCCACGATGCGGCTGAGCTCGGCGTAGCGGCGGTTGATCTTCTTGGCGCGAGCGGCGTCGGCGTGGACGGCGGGATCGCTGAGCTGCGTCTGCAGGTCGTCGTGCTCGGCCAGCAGCACGGCCACCGACTCGAACACGCTCAGTGCTCCTTGTGGCCGGAGTCGTGTCCGTTCGAGGCGGGGACCGACTTCTGGACCTGGACGAGGAACTCGACGTTCGACTGCGTCTCGCGCAGGTTGCGCAGGACGATCTCGAGGGCCTGCTGCTGGTCGAGTCCGGCCAGGGCCCGGCGCAGGCGCCACGTGATCTTGACCTCGTCGGGGCTGAGCAGCATCTCTTCACGACGCGTGCCCGAGGCGTTCACGTCGACGGCGGGGAAGATGCGCTTGTCGGCCAGGTGGCGCGACAGGCGGAGCTCCATGTTGCCGGTGCCCTTGAACTCCTCGAAGATGACCTCGTCCATCTTCGAACCGGTCTCGACGAGGGCGGTCGCGAGGATGGTCAACGAGCCACCGTTCTCGATGTTGCGCGCCGCGCCGAAGAAGCGCTTCGGCGGGTACAGGGCCGACGAGTCAACGCCACCCGAGAGGATGCGGCCCGACGCGGGTGCGGCCAGGTTGTACGCACGGCCGAGACGCGTGATCGAGTCGAGCAGCACGACGACGTCGTGGCCCAGCTCGACGAGGCGTTTGGCGCGCTCGATGGCCAGCTCGGCGACCGTGGTGTGGTCTTCGGCGGGGCGGTCGAAGGTCGAGGCGATGACCTCGCCCTTGACCGTGCGCTGCATGTCGGTGACCTCTTCGGGGCGCTCGTCGACGAGCACGACCATGAGGTGCACCTCGGGGTTGTTGATCGCGATGGCGTTGGCGATCGACTGCAGCACGAGGGTCTTGCCCGCCTTCGGCGGCGAGACGATGAGACCGCGCTGCCCCTTGCCGATCGGCGACACGAGGTCGATGATGCGGGTCGAGAGCTTCTGGGGCTCGGTCTCGAGACGGAGGCGCTCCTGGGGGTAGAGCGGGGTCAGCTTGCTGAACTCGACGCGCTTGGCCGCCTCGTCGACGGGCTGGCCGTTGATCGAGTCGATCCGGACGATCGCGTTGTACTTCTGGCGCCCCTGGCCCTGGTCGCCCTCGCGGGGCTGACGGATGGCACCGACGACCGCGTCGCCCTTGCGCAGGTGGTACTTCTTGACCTGGCCCAGCGAGACGTAGACGTCGCTCGCACCGGGCAGGTAGCCCGTGGTGCGCACGAAGGCGTAGTTCTCGAGGACGTCGAGGATGCCCGCGACGGGGATGAGGACGTCGTCCTCGCCGATCTCGGGCTCGACGTCGTCGTTCTGACCACCACGCCCACGCTTGCGGTCACGCTGACGGCCACGGCCCTGTCGGCCGCCCTCGTCGTTCTGACCGCCGGACTGGGGACCGTTGCCGGACTGCTCACCGCGGGCGGCGTCGTTCTTCTCGCCGGCCTCGCGCTGGGCCTGCTGGTCGGCGCGCTGCTGCTCGCTGCGCTGCTGACCGTTCTGCTGCTGGTCGCCGCGCTGCTGGCCGTTCTGCGGGGCGTCGACCTTCTGGGCGCCGTTCTGCTGGCCACCGTTCTGGTCGGCCTGGGCCTGCTGCTGACCGCCCTTGCCACGGTTGCGGTTGCGGCTCCGACGGCCACCACCCTGCTGGCCACCGTTCTGCTGGTCGCCGTTCTGCTGCTCGGACTGGGCCGGGTCGGACGCCTGCTGGTCGGTCTGGCCCTGCGGGTCGGAGCCGACCTCGTCGGTGGACGCGGTCGGAGCCGTCTCGGTGGACGCCGACTCGTCGGCGGCCGGGGTCTCGACGGACGCACCGGGCTGCGCCGCGTCGGCGGCGACGGACGCGTCGGAGGCGCGGCGCGAGCCACGACGGCGGGACGGGCGCTCGGAGGCGGCGACCGGCTCGGTCGGAGCCTGTTCGGTCGGGGACTGCTCGGCGGCGGGGGCCTCGACGGTGGCGGCTTCGGTGGCGGGAACCTCGACGAGAGGAGTGACACCGGTCTCGCCGGCGTTGACGTGCTCGCCGGCGGCACGGGACTCGGGAGCCCCGGCCGCGGACGTGGCCCGACGCGAGCCGCGGCGGGCGCGGGTCGGTGCCTCGGCGGGCTCGGTGGCGGCCTCGACCACGGGAGCCTCGGCGCCCTCGGCGACAGCGGTCTCGACCGAGGCCGGGACGCCGGCGTCGACGACCCCGTCGAGCGTCGGCTGGGGGGCGACCTCGACGGCGGCCCCCTCGCCCTGCTTCGCCGCGATGGCGGCGACGAGGTCGCCCTTGCGCAGCTTCGAGATGCCGCTGATGCCCAGCGACGAGGCGAGGGCCTGCAGCTGGGGCAGGCGCATGGCGGTGAGTTCGGGCGTGGACGGCGCAGCGGCGCCGTTCTGGACGTCAGTCACGAGTGATGGGTTCCTTTCGCTCCCCCGCGTTGATCGGCGGGGCAGAGCTGGTCACACCTCGTGGCCTCGGACCTGCACTGAGCGGGTTCGCCCCGAGGGGGCGACCCTGTGCCGGCTCTGCCCTGAACGAGCAGCTGCCCGGGATGGGCAGGAGGCCTGGGAGGTGCGGTGCCCGCCGACCAGATCGGCAGACGAACACTGCTAGATGTGCACTACGGGATGTGCGACCCGGGGACTCGAAGACTTGTGACCCCACGCGGTAGCCCCCACGAAGAACGGCGGAGGCGAAGCTAGATGCCCAGGAAATCTGAGTTTTCTACCGGGTGCGGCACCACTGTAGCACCTTTGAGATCGACGGCCAGCATCAACGGACGCCACTCCGACACGGCGTGTTCCCGCACCAACTCGGCGGCGAACAGCCGCTGCGCCGGGTCGCTGCCGAGCACCAGGAGCGAGGGGCCGGCACCCGAGACGACGGCCGCGAGCCCGGCGTCGCGGAGCATGCGGATGAGGGCGTCGGTCTCGGGCATGGCGCTGGCGCGGTAGCTCTGGTGCAGGCGATCCTCGGTGGCCGCGAGCAGCAACTCGGGACTCTGCACGAGGGCCGCCACCAGCAGCGCCGACCTCGACACGTTGAACGTGGCGTCCTCGTGCGGCACGGAGGCGGGCTGCAGGCTGCGGGCCAGCTTGGTCGAGAGGGTCGACTCGGGCACGAACACCACGGGCGAGACCCCGCGGTGCACGAGCAGGCGCTTGTGCGACGGGCCGTGCGAGTTCATCCAGGCGATCGTGAGGCCGCCGAACAGCGCCGGAGCCACGTTGTCGGGGTGCCCCTCCATCTCGGTCGCCAGGGCCAGCAACGCCGCCGAGTCGAGCTCGACCGTGCCCTCGAGGAGCCCCTTGGCGGCCATGATGCCCGAGACGATCGCGGCCGCGGACGACCCGAGTCCCCGGCCGTGCGGGATGGCGTTGCGAGCCCGGAGGCGCAGCCCGGGCAGGGGGACGTCTACCGAGGCGAAGGCCGCGGCGACGGCCTGCACGACGAGGTTCGACCCGTCGGTGGGCACCTGACCGGCCCCGACGCCGGCGACCTCGACCGAGACGCCGGACTCATCGGTCGCCGTGACCACGAGTTCGTCGTAGAGCGAGAGCGCGAGTCCCAGCGTGTCGAAGCCGGGGCCGAGGTTTGCCGAGGTCGCGGGGACCTTGACGAGCACCGAGCGCCCGACGACCCCGGAGGTCATGCAGAGGCCGGTGCGAGACCGAGCACCTCGGCCACCCGGGCCGTGTCGCTCGCGACCACGGTCGGCTGCACGTCGCTGCCATCGGCGCGTCGCAGGGCCCACTGAGGGTCCTTCAGGCCGTGGCCGGTGACGGTGAGCACGACCGTGGCACCGGCGGGGATCACCCCGGCGTCCGCACGCTCGAGCAGACCCGCCACGCTGATGGCCGACGCGGGCTCGACGAACACGCCGACCTCGGCCGAGAGGATCTTCTGCGCGGCGAGGATGGCCTCGTCGGTGATGGCGCCGAACCAGCCGTCGGTCAGGTCGCGCGCCTCGAGGGCGAGCTGCCACGAGGCGGGGTTGCCGATGCGGATCGCGCTGGCGATGGTCTCGGGGGCCTTGACGACCTCGCCCGCGACGATCGGCGCCGAGCCGGCGGCCTGGAAGCCGAACATGCGCGGCAGCTTGGTGGCGCGCCCGATCTCGAGGTCCTCGCGGTAGCCGCGCGTGTAGGCGGTGTAGTTGCCGGCGTTGCCGACCGGGATGAAGTGGAAGTCGGGGGCGTCGCCGAGCACGTCGACGACCTCGAAGGCTCCGGTCTTCTGGCCTTCGATGCGGTCGTTGTTGACCGAGTTGACGAGGTGCACCGGGTAGTTCGCGGCGAGGTCGCGCGCGATGTCGAGGCAGTCGTCGAAGTTGCCCTGGATCTGCAACAGCTGGCCGTCGTGCGCGACGGCCTGGCTGAGCTTGCCCATGGCGATCTTGCCCTCGGGCACGAGCACGGCGGCGGTGATGCCGGCGTGGGCGGCGTAGGCGGCTGCCGAGGCCGACGTGTTGCCGGTGGAGGCGCAGATGACGGCCTTGGCGCCGTGCTCGACGGCCTTCGAGATGGCCATCGTCATGCCGCGGTCCTTGAAGGAACCGGTCGGGTTCATGCCCTCGTACTTGACGTAGACCTTGGCACCCGTGCGGTTCGACAGCGCCGGAGCCGGGATGAGCGGCGTTCCGCCCTCGCCCAGCGTGACGATCGGGGTGGCGTCGGTGACGTCGAGACGGTCGGCGTATTCGCGCAGGACACCCTGCCACTGGTGGGCCATCAGGCTCCTTCGACTCTCAGCACGCTCGTGACGGAGTTCACGACCGTGGCGTTCTTCAGGGCGGTCACCGTCGCGGCGAGGTCGGACTCGCGCGCCCGGTGGGTGCCGATGATCAGCGTAGCGGTGGCCACGGCGTCACCCTCGACCGTGACGCCCGGCGTCGCACCCGACGTCTGCTCGACGCTGTGGACGCTCACGCCGTGGTCGCTGAGCACCCCGGCGACCTCGGCGAGCACACCCGGCTGGTCCGCCACGTCGAGCGTGATCTGGTACCGGGTCGACACACGGCCGATCGGCAGGACGGGCAGGTTCGCATGGGTGGACTCGGCGACGCCCGGGCCGCCGATGACGTGCCGTCGAGCGGCCGAGACGAGGTCGCCCAGCACGGCGGACGCCGTCTCGACTCCGCCGGCGCCGGCGCCGTAGAACATGAGGTCGCCGGCCGACTCCGCCTCGACGAAGACGGCGTTCTTGGCCCCGTGCACGGCCGCGAGCGGGTGGCTCGACGGCACGAGCGCCGGGTAGACGCGGGCGCTGACGCCCTCGACTCCGTCGTCGTCGACCAGGCGTTCGCAGATGGCGAGGATCTTCACGACGTACCCGGCCTTGCGCGCGGCGACCACCTGGTCGTGCGTGACGGAGGTGATGCCCTCGCGGTGCACGGCGGCGAGGGGGACGGCCGTGTGGAAGGCGAGGCTGGCCAGGATGGCGGCCTTCTGTGCCGCGTCGTAACCCTCGATGTCGGCCGTGGGGTCGGCCTCGGCGTACCCCAGGGCCGTGGCCGTCGCCAGGGCGTCCTCGAGGCTCGAGCCGTCGGTGTCCATGCGGTCGAGGATGAAGTTGGTCGTGCCGTTGACGATGCCCATGATGCGCTGGACGCGGTCGCCGGCGAGGCTGTCGCGCAACGGGCGGATGATCGGGATGGCCCCGGCCACGGCGGCCTCGTAGTAGACCTGTGCGCCGACCTGCTCGGCGGCGTCGAAGAGCTCGGTGCCGTGGCTCGCCAACAGGGCCTTGTTGCCCGTGATGACGTCGGCCCCCGAGTTGAGCGCCTGCAGCACGTAGCTGCGGGCCGGCTCGAGTCCGCCGATCAGCTCGACGACGATGTCGGCACCCACGATGAGCGACTCGACGTCGGTCGTGAACAGTTCGCGCGGCAGGTCGACGTCGCGGGGGGCGTCGACGTCGCGCACGCCGATGCCGACGAGCTCGAGCCCGGCCCCCGCGCGCCCGGCGAAGTCGTCGCCCTGCTCGAGCAGCAACCGCGCCACCTGCGACCCCACCGAGCCGGCGCCCAGCAGGGCGACCCTCACGTTGCGGTATTCGATCATGTCAGTCCGTTCTCGGGTGCTTCGTCGTCGGGGTGCGGTGCTCGCACGAGGTCAGGAGGCGCGGGTCGATCAGTCGAGGCCGGCGTCTCGGGCCAGGAGGTCGGCTTCGCTCTCGCCCCGCACGATCACGCGGGCCCGGCCGTCACGGACGGCCACGACGGGGGGACGCCCGACGTGGTTGTAGTTGCTCGCGAGGCTGTGGCAGTAGGCGCCCGTGGCGGGCACGGCGAGCAGGTCGCCCGGGGCGACGTCGCCGGGCAGGTAGTCCGCGAGCACGACGAGGTCGCCGCTCTCGCAGTGCTTGCCGGCCACGCGCACGAGTGCGGGCGGAGCCGAGGAGGTGCGGTTCGCGATGCGCACGGAGTAGTCCGCCGCGTAGAGGGCCGTCCGCGCGTTGTCGCTCATGCCCCCGTCGACGCTGACGTACCGTCGCACCGCGGTGCCCTCGTCGGAGGAGACCGTGACGTCCTTGATGGTGCCGACCTCGTAGAGCGTGGTGCCGGCGGGGCCGACGACGACGCGCCCGGGCTCGACCGCGAGGAGCGGCACGTCGATTCCGAGGCGGAGGCACTCGGCCTGCACGATGTCGACCAAGGCGACGGCGAGGTCGTCGAGCGGGCGGGCGTCGTCGGCGCTCGTGTAGGCGATGCCGAAGCCGCCGCCGAGGTTGAGCTCGGGGACCGGGCCGGACGCGAGCAGGTCTGCGTGCACGGCGAGCAGGCGACGGGCGGCCTCGGCGAAGCCGTCCGAACCGAAGATCTGTGAACCGATGTGCGAGTGCAGTCCCACGAACTCGAGTGAGGGCTGCCGTCGGATCGAGCCGACGATCTCGGCGGTCTCGGAGAGCGGGACGCCGAACTTCTGGTCTTCACGGGCGGTGGCGAGGTACTCGTGGGTGGAGGCGTGCACGCCCGAGTTGACCCGCAGGCGCACGCGCTGGACGCGCCCGTGACGCTCGGCCGCCGCGGCGACCCGGCCGACCTCGGCGGCGTTGTCGAGGACGACGGTGCCGATGCCGGCCTCGACCGTGCGGTCGATCTCGGCGAGCGACTTGTTGTTGCCGTGGAACCCCATGCGGGCCGGGTCGACGCCCGCGGCCCGGGCGACGGCGAACTCGCCTCCGGTGCAGATGTCGACGGCCATGCCCGCCTCGGCCACCCAGCGGGCGACCTCGGCCGAGAGGAACGCCTTGGCGGCGTAGTAGACCGTCGCCGTCGTGCCGATCCGGGCTGCCTCGCGCTCGAACGAGCGGACGGCCTCGACGGCCCGGGTGCGGGCGTCGTCCTCGTCGAGGATGTACAGCGGGGTGCCGAACGAGGCCACGAGGTCGGAGACCCTGACGCCGCCGAGGACGAGTTCGCCGTCGGGCGACCTCTGGGCCGAGGCCGACCAGACCGCCGGGTCGAGGGCGTCGGCGTCGGTCGGCTCGACGAGCCAGGCAGGGGCCAGGGGGTTCGGGGACACGCGGACCTCGGGGGTTCGAAGGACGGGGAACGACATCAGAGCCTACCCACCGCCGGCGACCGTGACGGCCACGGTCGGGACGTCCTCGACGGCGCGGGCGAGGTCAGGAGCAGGAGCCCTTGGTGCCGATGCCGCTCGACGAGATCGGCAGGCCCGGTGAGGTCACGTCGAGGGTCGCCGCCGACGACGTAACCGCGACGCCGGTCAGGGTGGTGCCCTGGGGCAGGTACTGCGCGGCGCAGACGTCGAAGGCGTAGCCACCGATGAAGGGCGCGAGGTCGAGCGACACCGACGTGTCCCGGAGCGAGGCCGTCGTCGGCGTGAGCGAGATGACCCGGCCCTCGCTCGTGATCGAGGGCGTGGCGACGACGTCCACGGGGACGACCGTGTTCACGAGCGGGATCGTGAAGTCGCGGGCGTAGGTGACCTGTCCGTCGCCGAACGAGATGGCCCCTCCGCTTTCCTGCACGGCCGCGAGACCGTTGACGGTCGCCGAGTCGGCGGTCACCGTTCCGGTGATCGCGCCGGTCGAGCCGCTGAGGTCGGTCGGGACGTCTCGCACGTCGAAGTCGAATGAGAGCCCGCCCGACGACCCCGCCGACGAGATAGTGGCCTGGTCGATGCTGCCCTGCACGAGCTGCCAGAGCATCGAGAAGCCGCCGATCTGCACGTCGACGGGGCCGGCGGCGTCACCGAGCTGCTGCGAGATCTGCTTCTCGGCCTGGTCCTCGGCGACGGTCCGGACCACGAGGTCGGCGACCACGGCGAGGATGCCGAGGACCACCACGAGACCGACCAGCACGAAGAGGAAGATGCCGAAGCCTCGGCCCCGACGGCGGGCGACGGGCTTGGCCTCGAAGAAGTCGGAGTCGATGTCGCTCATCGGGCCATCTTGTCAGCCGGGCGGCGAGGATCGCTCACGCCGCGCCTCCTGCGGTCGAGACCGAGGAGGCGCGGCGCGGGAGGTCACATGCGGTCGGGTGCCGAGACGCCCAGCAGGCGGAGCCCGTTGCGGATGACCTGGCCCGCCGCGTCGTTGAGCCACAGGCGGGTGCGGTGCAGGTCGGTGACCTCGTCGTCGCCGAGCGGCGTGACGCGGCAGTTGTCGTACCAGCGGTGGTAGGTGCCGGCGAGCTCTTCGACGTAGCGCGCGACACGGTGCGGCTCGCGGAGTTCGGCGGCCTGCACGACGACGCGCGGCAGCTCGGACAGGGCGCCGAGCAGGGCGCTCTCGGTCTCGTGCGTGAGCAGCGACGCGTCGAACGCGTCACGCGTGACCCCGGCGGCCTCGGCGTTGCGCGCCACCGCGCGGGTGCGGGCGTGGGCGTACTGGACGTAGAAGACCGGGTTGTCGTTGCTGCGCTTGGTGAGCAGGTCGAGGTCGATGTCGATCGAGCTGTTCACCGGGCTGCGGACCAACGAGTACCGACCGGCGTCGACCCCGACGGCGTCGACGAGGTCTTCCATCGTGACGACGGTGCCCGCTCGCTTGGACATGCGCATCGGTTCGCCGTCGCGCAGCAGGTTGACCATCTGGCCGATGAGGATCTCGAGGTTGACGCCGGGCTCGTCGCCGAACGCGGCGCACATCGCCATCATGCGACCGACGTAGCCGTGGTGGTCGGCGCCGAGCATGATCAGGTTGCGCTCGAAGCCGCGCTCGCGCTTGTCGAGGTAGTAGGCCAGGTCGCCGGCGATGTAGGCGGCCTCGCCGTCGCTCTTGACGATGACGCGGTCGCGGTCGTCGCCGAACTCGGTGGTGCGCAGCCAGGTCGCACCCTCGGACTCGTAGACGTGGCCGAGTTCGCGAAGGCGGGCGACGGCGCGCTCGACGGCCTTCGACTCGTGCAGCGAGTTCTCGTGGAAGTAGACGTCGAAGTCGACGCCGAAGTCGTGCAGCGAGGACTTGATGTCGGCGAACATGAAGTCGACGCCGACCGAGCGGAAGAGCTCTTGCGCCTCGTCACGGGGCAGGTCGCGCACGTCGCCGTCGAAGGTCGCCTCGACACGCGCGGCGATCTCGGCGATGTACTGCCCGCCGTAGCCGTCGTCCGGGGTGGGCTCGCCGAGCGAGCTCGCCAGCAGGCTGCGCGCGAAGCGGTCGATCTGCCCGCCGTGGTCGTTGAAGTAGTACTCGCGGGTGACGAGCGCACCCTGGGCCTGGAACACGCGGGCCAGGCTGTCGCCCACCGCGGCCCAGCGCACGCCGCCGAGGTGGATCGGGCCGGTGGGGTTGGCCGAGACGAACTCGAGGTCGATCGTGACGCCGCGGTAGTAGTCGCCGCGACCGTACGCCTCACCCTGCTCGACGATGGACCGCGCGAGCAGACCCGCGGCGGCGGCGTCGAGGCGGATGTTGATGAACCCGGGGCCCGCGACGTCGACGTCGGCGACCCCGTCGACCTCGGCCAGCTCGGCGGCGATCTCGGTGGCGAGCTCGCGCGGGTTCGTGCCGACGCGCTTGGCGAACTTCATCGCCACGTTGGAGGCCCAGTCACCGTGCTCGCGGTTCTTCGGCCGCTCGAGCGCCACGTCGCCGTCGGTCACCGCCACGTCGACGGTGCCTCGGCGCTCGAGGACGCCCTGGACGACGGCGAGCAGGGACGTGGAGAGTTCGGCGGGAGTCACGAGGGTCGATCTTACCGGCAGCCACGGGGCCGACGACGAGCCCGCCGTCGGTGATGATGGGGGGATGAGCCCTGCCCCGACCCGCTCCCCCGTCGTCCTGCGCACCCTCGTCGTGACGGGCGCCCTCGCCCTGTCCCTCACCGCCTGCACGGCCCCGTCGCAGGCCGCACCGAGCGCCACGCCGACGTCGGGCGCGCAGGCCTCCGCCACCCCCGGCGCGACGCCGACCGCGACGCCGACGCCCGACCTCGTGAGCACGCCGTTCACGATCGACTGCGACGACCTGCTCGACACCGGGTCGCTCACGTCCTGGTACCCGGGCTTGGCGACCGTGCCGGACGACCGCGCGAGCGGCGACGAGAGCCGCGACGGCGAGGCCCTGCAGCAGGTGGCCGACGCGGACGGCACGACGTGCACGTGGCAGGACTCCAGCGGCGCCACCGTCACGGTCGGCGTCGCGCACTTCGACCCGGACAGCCTCGACGAACTGGCCAACGAGCTCGTCGCCACCAGCAACTCGGTGCCGACCTTCGGCGTCGAGGGCTACTTCGACACCCCCGGCGAGATCGGGACGGCCGAGGCGTTCTCGTCCCCGGCCTTCGTCGTGGCCCGCTCGACGACGTTCCTCGAACCCGGCGACGCCGAGCCGGTCGTGTCGGCCGTGCTCTCCGCACTGGAGCAGGTCGGCTGAGACCTGGGGCGGGAGTCCCGAGGGCGGGAGGCGCGCTCGGGTGAGGGGCGCGGCCTAGGCGACCAGCGCCTCCTCGTTCGTTCGCGAGGCGGCGGTCGCGGCGAGGCGCCCCGCCTCGACAGAAGCTGCCAAGGACGCCAACAACGCCTCGAGCTGACCGACCGGGGCTCCTTTGTCTTCGGGGTGCCACTGCACGCCGACGACCGGGGCCGAGTCGTGCTCGACGGCCTCGACGGTGCCGTCGGAGGCGCGGCCGACGACGCGGAGACCCTGGCCCAGGCGGCCGACGGCCTGGTGGTGCGCACTCTGGACGACCGGCTCGGCGCCGAGGGCGCGGGCGAGGCGACTGTCGGGCTCGAGACCGACGGCGTGCGGGTGCATGAGCTGATCGACCGGGGCGTCGGGGGTGCGGTGCACCCCGTCGTGGTCGTCCAGGTGCTGCACGAGGTCCCCGCCGAGGGCGACGTTGATCACCTGGTGGCCGCGGCAGACGCCCAGCAGCGGGGTGTGGCGGGCGATCGCGCGGCGCACGACGGCGAGCTGGGCCTCGTCGGCCACGGGGTCGTGGCGACCCTCCCCCGGGTAGCCGGTCGCGCCTCCGTAGAGACGGGGTGAGAGGTCCTCGCCGCCGAGGACGACGATCGCGTCGGCGTCGGCGGTCACGCGCAGCAGCTCGTCGGTGCCGAGGTCGCCCGCGGCGAAACGCGTCGCCTGCCAGCCCGCGGCCTCGGCGGTCGCCCTCACCCGGGAGTTCATGTCGTCGACGTAGGCGTGGTACTCGGGAGCGTGCGGCCGGTGCCTCGTGACCTCGACCACGGCGAGACGCATCGAGGCGACGGCGGGGTCGCTCGGGCGGTTCGACGGGGCGCGGTACGAAGTCATGCCCCCATGCTGCCGTCGGGGCCGACGGCCTGCCAGGTGCGTGTCGCCGCGTTACGTCCGCGCCGCGGCCGCGCAGTCGGTACCAGCCGTGACGGTCAGGGCCACAAGGAGGCGCGGGTCCAGCCGTCGCCGTCGCGGTCGTACCGCAGCCGCACCTGGTCGCGGCCCGTGGTGGCCTGCCAGAACTCGATCGACGTGGGGTCCACCCGCCAGGCGGTCCAGTCGTCGGGCACGAGGGTGTCGTCGGACTCGATGGCCGCCTTGGCCTCGGCCAGACGACGACGCGTCTCGGCCTCGTCGGTGATCGGACTGCTCTGCGGCTGCGTCATCGCGACGGCACGGGAGTCGGGGTGGCGAGCGGTGAAGTCCTTCTCGCTGACCTCGCGCGGGCCGGGCGTCGCCCGACCGAGCACACGGACCTGGCGGCCCTGCTCACGCCAGTAGAGGGTGAGGGCCACCCGGGGGTTCTCGGCGATCTGGCGACCCTTCGGGCTGATCGACGAGGTGGCGAACCAGAGAGCGCCGTCATCGACGTCCTTGAGCAACAGGGTTCGGGCCGTCACGTCGCCGTCGGACGACGAGGTCGAGATGACCATGGCGTGCGGCTGGGCGACGTCCTGGTCGACGGCCTCGACGAGCCACGCGACGAACTGGTCGACCGCGTCGTCGGCCACGTCGTCGACGTCGAAGGTGGGCAGCTCGGGGTGGAAGACCTTGGCCGAGCGGAGGCGCTCGCGCAGGGTCGGGCCGTCGGGGTCGGTGCGGTCGGAGCGGATGCCGTTCTCGGCTCGGTCGGTGCTGGTGTCGTCGGTCACTCCCCCACGATGCACCCCCACACCGTCGGGTCGTCCCAGACGCGGCCGATTCGCTGCTAACCTGGACGACGTTCCCGGGCCCCCATAGCTCAGGGGATAGAGCACTGCCCTCCGGAGGCAGGGGCGGCAGTTCGAATCTGCCTGGGGGCACCACATCTTCGCTCTCGCGACAGCGTCCCTCTCGGGTCAGTTCTCCCCTCGCGACCGTCTCGGAACCGAGGCCATGCCGATGCCGGGCCCGGTCAGTCGGGCTGCTGGCGGCGCGCGCGGTCGGCGTCGTCGCGCTCGAGCTCGCGGCGGAGGACGCGCTCGGGGACGGCGACGTGCTCGGCGGCCTGTCGCATGCTGGCACCCTCGGCACGCAGCTGGCGGGCCGCGTCGAGGCGGCGTCTCGAGACCGGGGGCTTCGGGGTCTGCGCCACCCGCGCCTCCTGCCGTTTGCGGGTCTCGGCGCGGTGCAGCTCGCCGCCGACCTGCTCGTCGAAGCGGGCCAGGGCGGCGGTGACGCGGAAGAAGAAGCGGCCGTAGGCGTTGAGCTCGTCGATCTGCTCGTCGATCGAGCGGAAGGCGACGCCGAGCGCGTCGAGGGTCGCCATCACGCCGACCAGCTCGGCGACCGAGCGGCCGATGCGGTCGACGTTCGTCACGACGAAGACGTCGCCCTCGCGCAGGCTGCCGATGGCCTTGGCGAACTCGGGGCGGGACTGCCTGGTGCCGGTGGAGTGGTCGACGAAGACCTGCTCGCAACCGCCGACCCGGAGGCGCTCCGTCTGCCGGTCGGACGACGGGTCGTCTCGCGAGATGCGGGCGTACCCGACGACGGTCACGGGGGGCCTTCCGACGAGAGTGGGCGGACAGAGAGGTGAGGCCTCGCCGACGGCGAGGCCTCGAGGACGGTCGCCCGAAGGCACCCGTCAGTGGATCGTCGTGCTCAACTGTAGGTGAGCGCGATCACCGCGACGTCGAGCGTTCGGTACGAACCCTCGCGCCGGACGGCGGTGCGGACGCGGCCCCGCAAGACCTCGAACAGCCCGTCGGTCTCGTGCACGAACCCGATCACTCCGGCGGTCGGCGTCGACACGCGGTGGTACCCGTCGCCCAGCGGGACGACCTCGGCCCGGGACGTGCGCTCCAAGACAGCACCCATGATGTCTCCTCAAATCGTTCTCCGGCCCGTCTGGTGGGCCGTGATCGCAGCGTACCCCGCACATGGGGTACACGACCTTGCGGAGTTGTCAGGCTCGTCGTCTCGTTCGCTCCGCGGACAGCGGCGGACCCGGCGCCGCCCGATCAGGCCGCCGGGGCCTCGGGGAGGGCCCCGCGACGTCGCCGACGACCGGCCGCGATCGTCACCCCGACGCTCGCCGCGGTCACGCAGGCCAAGGCCACCACCTCGCGCACCCCGAGCGCCTCACCCAGCACGACGAGCCCGGCCAGGGCGGCCACCGCCGGCCCCAGGCTGGACAGCACCCCGAACACCCGGGTCGGCAGTCGCCGCAGCGCCACCGACTCGAGGGCGTACGGGATCGCCGAGGTCAGCGCCGCCACCACCAGGAAGACCAGCAGGAGGCGCGGGTCGGCCCGGACGGCCACCGTCGCGTCGTGTGCTCCGAACGGGACGACCACGAGGGCGGCGACGAGCATGGCGGTCGCGAGGGTACCCATGGGGTCGCGACCCCGACCCAGGGACGCGTTGGCCAGGATGTAGCAGGCCCAGAACGCCCCGGCACCGAGGGCGAGCAGCACACCGGCGATCGGGATCGCCCCGGTCGAGTCGGAGCCGAGCAGCACGACCCCGGCGAGGGCGAGCAGGGCCCAGGCCGCGTCCCACCACCGCCTCGTCTGCACGAGCGCCACGACGAGCGGACCCAGGAACTCGAGGGTGACCGCGACCCCGAGGGGTACGACGTCGATCGCGAGGTAGATGAGCGAGTTCATCCCGGCCAGGGCGAGACCCAGCACGATCACGCCGAGCCACGTGCGGCGGGGCCACCGCCAGGGGCGCGGGCGGAAGACCAGCACCAGCAGGGTCGCGCCGAACGCGAGGCGCAGTGCGGCGGCGCCCAGGGGCCCCAGGGCCTCGAAGTGCGTCTTGGCCAGGGCCGCCCCGAACTGCACCGAGACGATCGCCGCGACGGCGAGCAGGGGCGACGGCACACGGCCGAGGGGGCTGGGGTTCACGGGGCTCCGGGTTCGTCACGGGGTGCGCGGCGGCACAGTACGATCGTGGCATGAGTGACGCCTTCTCCGTCATCTCGCCGGTGGTGGAGCTCTTCGGCTGGTTCGGGTTCATCGTCGGCACGCCCTTCCTCGTGGCCGGCTGGGTGCTCCGACGCCGTGCGACCCGCCTCGAGAGCACCGTCGGTGTGGTCATCCCGCCGCCCGACTGGGCCCGGGCCGCGACCGCCCGATGGATGGACGTCGACGGGCAGCTGCACGAGACGCAGTTCGGTGACGTCCCGGTGACGACGCCGCTCGAGACCGAGCTCACCGTGCACTACGACCCGGACCGCCCGCACCGTGCCCGCGTCCACCCCCCGCACGACGACGGACGGGCGCCCCGCACCGTGGGGGTCGTGCTCTACGCGGTCGGCGCGGTCTGCGCCGTCGCGTCGGTCGGTCTGCTCTTCGTCTCCTGACCCGTCCCGTGACCGGGTCGTCGTCGCCCGATCCGTGCGCACCGCGACGCGGGCAGTCTGACGGGGGCCGTCGATAGACTCCCCCGCAACGAGCGAGGGGAGCGTCGTGAGCACGAGATCGACGACCGGCCGACGACCGACGAGCCGAGCGGTCACCGCCGTGTCCACGGCGATGCTGACCTTGATCGGTGCGATCGCCCTCGGCGTGGTCCCCGCCCAGGCGGTGGAGCCGGTCGACCTCTCGGGCGCCTACGTGGTCGACCAGGCCGACGTTCTGTCGAGTGCGGACGAGACCGAGGTCGCCGACGCCCTCGACCAGCTCTCGACCGACACCGGCGTCAACCTCTTCGTCGTCTACGTCGACTCGTTCTCCTCCCCCGCCGACCGTACGGCCTGGGGTGAGGCCACGGCGTCCCTGAACCAGCTCGGCACGAACGACGTCCTGCTCTCGGTGGCGGTCGACGACCAGCTCTACGACCTCTCGGCCGACACGTCCGTGATCTCGGAATCCGACCGACAGGTGCTCCAGACCGACGTCGTCGTGCCCGAGCTGCGTGACGGCGACTGGGCCGGCGCCGCCGTCGCCCTGGCCGACGGCATCCGCAGTGACGAGGCCGGCCCCGACCTCAGCTGGGTGCTCTGGGCGTTGCTCGTGCTGGTCCTCGTCGCGGCGGCCGTCGTCGTGGTGTTCGTGGTCCGCCGGGCACGACGTCGACGCCGCGAGCTCGATGCGCAGAAGGCCGATCAGGACGAACTCGACAAGCGCGCGGCACGCGTGCTCGTCGCCCTCGACGACGAGTTGACCGCGGGCGCGCACGAGGTCGGCTTCGCCGCCGCACAGTTCGGCGATGACGCGGCCCGGCCCTTCGCCGAGGCACTCGACGCGGCCCGGGTGCACGCCCGCGAGGCGTTCGCCCTGCAGCAGAAGCTGGACGACTCCGTCCCCGACTCTCCCGAGCAACGCCGCGAGTGGACCACCCGCATCATCGAGTTGTGCGAGGCGGCCGACGCGTCGCTCGCCGAGCAGTCCGCCGCGTTCGACGAGCTGCGAGAGGCCGAGAGTCGGGCTCCGCGCGACGTGGCGGCCCTCCCCGGCGAGATCGAGACCCGACGGGCCCGGCTCGTGAAGGCCCGCACCGTCATCGGCGAGCTGACCACGATCTACTCGGCGCGCGCGGTCGCGTCGATCGACCAGAACGACGACCAGGCCGATCGCCTGCTCGAGTTCGCCGACGAGCGGACCCGCACGGCGGCGACCGCGGTGGCGTCGTCCTCCACCTCGGAGGCCGTCATCGCCGTCCGTGAGGCCCGGCAGGCCCTGGCGCAGGTCGACCAGTTGCTGAGCGCGGTCGACGGGGCCGCCGAGTCGCTTCGGACGGCGGGCAGCACCATCTCGGCGATGACCCTCGACCTGCGGCGGGACATCGCGACGGCCGAGGGCCTGCCCGACGGCTCGGCCCCGCAGGGCGTCGACGTCGCCGGCTCCGTCTCGGCCGCACGGGCCTCCGTCGCGCTGGCCGAGACGACGACCGACGACCCGCTCGCCGTCGTCGCCTCGCTCGGTGCCGCGAACGACCGCATCGACCAGGTGCTCGCCGCCGTGCGCGAAGACACCGAGAAACAGCGCCGGGCCCAGGCGGCCCTCGACCAGGCGCTGATGACTGCACGCAGCCAGATCAGCGCCACCCGCGACTTCATCGAGACGCGTCGCGGCGGCATCGGCCCACAGCCGCGCACCCGGTTGTCCGAGGCCGAACGCCACCTGGCCACCGCGGTGTCGCTCGCGACGTCCGACCGCGACGCCGCCTTGTTCGAGGCCCACCAGGCCGTCCAGCTGTCGCAGGCTGCAGCGGCCGGCGCCGAGGCCGAGGTCTCGTCCTACCAGCAGGCGACCCCGTTCGGAGGCGGCATGGGCACCCGCGGGTCGGCCGGGGCCGACCTCGGCGGCATCGTCACCGGCATGTTGCTCGGTGGACTCTTCAGCGGCGGTGGCGGCGGCTTCGGTGGTGGAGGCGGCGGCTTCGGCGGGGGCGGCGGAGGCGGCTTCGGCGGCGGGGGTGGCGGAGGCGGCCGCAGCTCCGGCGGCGGCCGGTTCTAGGCCCGCCCGTCACGTTCCCCGCCGCACCCCGCCCACCCGCACCAGCAGCACCACGAGTACGACGATCACCACTCCACGGCACCACCTCTCGAAAGGACGCACCATGGCAAAGCAGTCGATCTTCGGACGCATCGCGCAACTGACCCGCGCGAACATCAACAGCCTGCTCGACCAGGCCGAGGACCCCAGCAAGATGCTGGACCAGATGGTCCGCGACTACACCAACAGCATCGCCGAGGCGGAAGAGGCGGTCGCCACCACCATCGGCAACCTGCGCCTGCTCGAGCAGGACCACGCCGAGGACGTCGCCGCCGCCGCGGACTGGGAGCGCAAGGCACTCGCCGCGAGCAACAAGGCCGACGAACTGCGCTCGTCGGGCAACACGGTCGACGCCGACAAGTTCGACGCCCTCGCCCGCGTGGCCCTCGGCAAGCAGCTGCAGAGCGAGAAAGAGGCGAAGACCGCAGAACCGCAGATCGCCTCCCAGACCGACGTCGTCGACAAGCTCAAGACCGGGCTCACCGGCATGCGGTCCAAGCTCGACCAGCTCGCCGCCAAACGCGACGAGCTCAACGCCCGATCCAAGACCGTCGAGGCGCAGACCAAGGTCGCCGACGCCGTCCAGAGCATCGACATCCTCGACCCGACGAGCGAGATCAGCCGCTTCGAGGACAAGGTCCGCCGCGAGGAGGCGAAGATGCTCGGTCGTCAAGAGCTCGCCGCCTCGAGCCTCGACGCGCAGTTCGAGAGCCTGGACGACCTCGGCGAGCAGACCGAGGTCGACGCCCGCCTCGCCGCCCTCAAGCTCGGCGCGCTCGACAAGTGAGCCAGCCGCTGCCCCGCACGCCGGCACCGGTGGACGTCCCGCCGGTGCCGGCGCGCCGGGCGGCACCCCGCCTGATGGGCGTCGACGTCGCCCGCGGCCTCGCCGTGATCGGCATGTTCGCCGCCCACATGTGGCCCCGGCTGCTGCTCGACGAGCGCGTCTTCGACGGGCGGTCGGCGATCCTCTTCGCCACCCTCGCCGGGGTCTCGCTCGGTCTCGTGTCCGGAGGCGCCCGGCCGACGCCCCGCGGCGGTCGAGGGCGGGTCGTCGGCGGCATCGCCATCCGGGCCGGCCTGCTGATCGTGCTGGGCCTCGCACTGCAGGCCTGGAACCCCTACCTCCTGGTGATCCTGCCGTACTACGGCGTCATGTTCGTCCTGGCGCTGGGGCTGCTCTTCGCCCCCCGGGCCGTGCTGCTGGCGGCCGCCGCGCTGCTCGCCGTCGTGGCCCCGTGGCTGGCATCGTCCGTCCCCGTCGACGCCTACGGCGACACCGCCCTGTCCGGCGCCGCCGGCCTCGCGACCCAGGCCCTCCTGGTCGGCGCCTACCCGGCGCTGGTCTGGACGCCCTTCCTGCTCGTCGGACTCGCCGCGGCACGCTCCGACCTGACCCGCACCCGCACCCAGGTCACGCTGCTCGTCGTCGGGACGTCGGCTGCGATCGTGGGGTACTCGGCGCGCTTCCTGCCCGGCGCCTCCTCGGTCCCCTGGCTCGACCCGGCCGACCACGAAGGCATGCCGGCCGAGATCGTGGGCTCGGGCGGCGTCGCCGCCGCCGTGCTCGGGCTGCTCTTGCTCGCCACCACCGCGCGGCGTCCCGTGACGCCCCACGGCCGGGGACGAGGAGGCGCGGCCGCGGTCGTCCGCACCGTCCTGCGACCCCTCGCGGCCACGGGCGCGCAACCGCTCACCGTCTACACGGCACACGTGCTGATCACCGCGCCGCTGTTCACCGTGTACCGGCTGTCCGACCCGACCGCCGCCTACGGCCTGCCCCTGGGCCACCTGGTCGGCGCCGTCGTCCTCACGCTCGTCTACGCCACGCTCTGGCAGCGGTTCGTCGGGCGTGGGCCCCTCGAGCGCGCGGTCGGAGCACTGAGTCGCCCCTGGGCCTGGAGCACGGGCACCCGCTCGTGACAGACTGACGCCCGTGAGGTTCGTCGTGGTTCCACAGTGGCAGGGTTCTCCGTCGTCGCGGGCGATGAGGCTCGCCGAGGGCGCCTACGCGATCCTCGGGGATCTGCCGTCGACGGCCACCACCGTGGTCGAGGTCCCGGTGGGTGCGGGCGACTCGCTCGGCACCCGGGTGCACCGGCTCTCGTCGGTGCTCACCATCGCCGAGTCGGTCGGACGCGAGCTGCGGACCGACGACTCCCCCGCGATCGTGGTGGGCGGTGACTGCGGCGTCGAGTTCGCGGCCGTCCGTCACGCCGTCACCCCCCGCACCGCCGTCGTCTGGTTCGACGCCCACCCCGACCTCCACAGCCCTCGCAGCAGCGAGAGCGGGGCGTTCAGCGGCATGGTGCTGCGGGCCCTGATCGGCGACGCCACCGAAGACCTCCCGACCGTCGGCCCCGGCCCGACGCCCGAACCACTCGACCCCGCCCGCGTGGTGCTCGCGGGGGCGCGCAGCTACGACGACGCCGAAGACCGCTACATCGAGAGCCGCCACGTCCGCACGGTGTCGTCCCTCGACTTCGACCCCACCGAGGTGGTCGCCGCCGTCGAGGCCTCGGGGGCCACCGAGGTCTACCTGCACGTCGACCTCGACGTGCTCGACCCGGGAGTGATCGAGGGCCTGCTCGACCCTCAGCCGTTCGGTCTCGAGCTGAGCGTCCTGATCGAGACGATCACGGCCCTGAAGGAGCGCTTCACGCTCGTCGGTGCAGGCCTCTGCTCGTTCGCGCCGGTCGACGCCGTGGCGGCCTCCGACGACATGGGCGCGATCCTGCGCATCCTCGGGGCCCTGTCGCGATGAGCGCCGACCCGACGAGCGACGACCGGGCCGACCTCGTCGCCTCGGGCGACGACCGTCCGCGCGTGACGGTCGAGCGCGACGGCCACGTGCTCCTGATCGGACTCGACCGGCCCGAGAAGCGCAACGCGGCCGACCTGCGGATGCTGAGCGAGCTGGCCCTGGCCTACGGCGAACTCGACCGGGACCCCGACCTGCGCGTCGGGCTGCTCTTCGCCCACGGTGACCACTTCACCGCCGGCCTCGACCTCGGCGACGTCGTGCCCGCGGTGACCGCCGAGGGCCTCGACGTCGTCCCCGAGGGGGGCCTCGATCCGTGGCAGGTGCACGGTCGCCAGGTGAGCAAGCCCGTGGTCATGGCCGTGCAGGGCACCTGCCTGACGCTGGGCGTCGAACTGGCCCTGGCGAGCGACGTCGTGGTGGCGAGTCGCGACGCCCGCTTCGGTCAGATCGAGGTGACCCGGGCGATCCTCCCGTTCGGCGGCGCCACCATCCGCCTCCCCCGCCGGGTCGGCTGGGGCGACGCCATGAAGTACCTGCTGACCGGCGACCTCCTCGACGCCGAGGAGGCGCGGCGCATCGGACTCGTGCAAGACCTGGTCGACGTCGGGTCGGCCTTCGACCACGCCGTCGACCTCGCCCGGCGGATCGCGGCGCAGGCTCCCCTGGCCGTGCAGGCGACGCTGGCGAACGCCCGCCTCGCGGTGCGTGAGGGCGATGCCGAGGCCGAGGCCCGGCTGCAGCCCGAGCTCGTGCGGCTGCTCGCCTCGGACGACGCCCGGATCGGGTTCGAGGCCTTCGTCTCGCGGACCGCCGCCGAGTTCACGGGACGCTGACGGCGCCTCCTCGGTCGTGGCGCACGAAAGAGCCCGCCCACCCCGGAGGGTGGACGGGCCCGAGAACGAGGCGGATCGGCCTACTTGAAGACGTCCTTGACGTCTTCGCCGACCTTCTTTGCGGAGGCACCGGCCTGGTCTTTCTGACCTTCGGCCTTCAGCTCGTCGTCGCCCTTGCGGTCGCCGAGAGCTTCTTTCGCCTTGCCGGCGATGTCCTGAGCGGCGTTCTTGATCTTGTCGTCGAGTCCCATGTGTGCCTCCTCGTAGGTTGACGCGCTCCACCACAAGGATCACGGTGGTGCGCTGATGTCAGGGACGTTACCCGCGCCTCCCGGATCTCGCTCGCGCCGTTCAGGAAACACGCAGGAGGGTTTCACGAAACGGCCATGTCCCCCGGGCGAACCGGCCTGGGAACACGGAACGCCGGGAGACTAGCGTCGGGGCCATGACGACTTATGACCTCATCGTGATCGGAGCCGGCGCTGTCGGCGAGAACGTGGCCGACTACGCCACCCGCAACGGCCTGAAAGTGGGCCTCGTCGAGGCCGAGCTCGTCGGTGGCGAGTGCTCGTACTGGGCCTGCATGCCCTCGAAGGCGCTCCTGCGATCCAGTGCCGTCGTCCGCGCCGCCAAGTCGCTCGACGGGGCCAAGCAGGCCGTGACCGGTGACGTCGACGTCGCCGCCGTGCTGCGTCGCCGTGACTCGTTCACCAGCAACTGGGACGACTCGGGCCAGGCCGACTGGGTCGAGGGTGCCGGCATCGACCTCATCCGCGGGCACGCCACCATCACCGGCGTCAAAGAGGTCACGGTGAACGGCGAGGTGCACCGGGCGAAGTACGCCGTCGCCGCGGTGACCGGGTCGTCGGCGCTGCTGCCCGACATCCCTGGCCTCGCCGAGGCGAAGCCCTGGACCAGCCGCGAGGCCACCAGCGTGAAGTCGATGCCGCAGAGCGTCGTCATCGTGGGCGGCGGCGTCGTCGCGGCCGAGATGGCCACGGCGTACCAGCAGCTCGGCTCGACCGTCACCCTGATCGCGCGCAGCGGTCTGCTCGGCGGGCAAGAGCCCTTCGCCGGCGAACTCGTCGCCGACTCGCTGCGCGGACTCGGCGTCGACGTGCGCCTCGGCGTCTCGCCCTCCACCGTGCTGCGGACCGAGCACGACACGGTCGAGGTCACCCTCGACGACGACTCCACGGTGATCGCCGACGAGATCATCGTCGCGACCGGCCGCGTGCCCCGCACCTCCGACCTCGGCCTCGAGAACGTCGGGCTGACCCCCGGCGAGTGGCTCGACGTCGACGACACCATGCTCGTCAAGGGCACCGACTGGCTCTACGGCGTGGGCGACGTCAACCACCGTGCGCTGCTGACCCACCAGGGCAAGTACCAGGCGCGTGCCGCCGGCGAGGTCATCGCCGCCCGCGCGTTCGGCAAGCCGGTGCAGGCCGAGCCGTGGGGCGCCCACGTCGCCACGGCCGACGACGCGGCCGTGCCGCAGGTCACCTTCACCGACCCCGAGGTCGCGAGCGTCGGCCTCACCGCCGACGCCGCCGGCAAGCGCGGCATCGACGTCAAGGTCGTGGACTACGACCTCGCCGCGGTCGCGGGTTCGGCGATCCACTCGGACGAGTACAAGGGTCAGGCGCGCCTGGTCGTCGACGAGTCCCGCAAGGTGATCGTCGGCGCGACCTTCGTCGGCCCGGACGTCAGCGACCTGCTGCACGCCGCCACGATCGCGGTCGTCGGCGAGGTGCCGATCGACCGGCTCTGGCACGCCGTGCCCTCGTACCCGACGGTCAGCGAGGTCTGGCTGCGCCTGCTGGACACGTACGGACGTCCGTGAAGAATCCGCTCGTCGACTCCCCGATCTCGAGACTCGGCTGCGCCTGGGCGACGGCCGTCGGTCTCGCGATCGGGGTGCCGCTCAGCGTCGGGCGCGTCCGCGTGGTCGGCGACCTTATCGTGTGCCGCGGGCTGCCCCGCTGGGCGTTCAAGCGCGGCGGCACCTGCGTCGGTCGGGTCTACCTCACCCGCAACAACGACGGCCCGCGCGTCCTCGAACACGAGGCCGTGCACGTCCGTCAGTGGCAGAAGTACGGCATGCTGATGCCCGTACTGTACTTCTTGGCCGGCAGCGATCCGCTGTCGAACAGATTCGAGATCGAGGCCGGCCTCGAGAAGGGCGGATATCGATGACCCGCACCGTGATCATCACCGGGGCGAGCAGCGGCATCGGCCGCGAAGCCGCCCGCGAACTCGCGAAGGGCGGCGCCGAGATCGGCGTCGTCGGGCGCAACCCCGAGCGCACGCAGGCCGTCGCCGACGAGGTGGGCGGAACGGCCTTCCTGGTCGACTACGACCGACTCGACGACGTCCGGTCGTTGGCCGACCGGTTGCTCGACCGCTACCCACGGATCGACGCCCTCGCGAACAACGCCGGCGGTCTCGTCAGCGAACGGGGCGTCACGGCCGACGGCTTCGAGCGCACCCTGCAGTCGAACCACCTGGCGCCGTTCCTGCTCACCCGACTGCTGCTGCCCCGTCTCGTCGAGAGCGGGGGCCGCGTGGTCTCGACAGCCAGCACGGCCAACCTGCTGGGCCACGTGCGGCTCGACGACCTCAACTGGTCGAAACGTCGCTGGGGCGGTGGGTGGCGCCAGTACGGCACGACAAAGATCGAGACCGTCCTCTTCATCCGCGAGCTGGCGAAGCGCACCGGGCTCGAGGCGTTCTCGTTCCACCCGGGCATCGTGGTCACCGGGTTCGGTTCGGACTCGCGCTCCATGCGGGTCGCGAACGTGCTGACCAACGGCAACTACGGCATCTCGGCCTCGGCCGGTGCCGTGCCGCTGGTCCAGCTCGCCGGGCCCACGACGATCGCGGTCGAGAGCGGCACCTACTTCGACCAGCTGAAGCCCCACGGCCGCCTGCACCGTCAGGCGACCGACCCGCTGCTCGCCGAGGCCCTCTGGGAGCGCACCTCCGAACTCGTCGGCCTGCCCGCCGAGGTCTAGGCGCGACCCGAGGACGAAACGCAGGAGGCGCGGCCCACGTGGTCGCGCCTCCTGCGTTCTCGGGGGCCTCGCGTCAGGACTCGGACTTGCCGACCCGCCAGTAGCCCATGAAGGCGACCTGGCGCCGGTCGATGCCGACCTCGCTGACGAGGAAGCGACGGAGCGTCTTGATCGCCCCCGCCTCGCCCGCGAACCAGGCGTAGAGGTCGGAGCTGACGGCGGCACCGCGCGGGTCGTCGCCCTGCGGGACGTCCCAGAGGAGGTCGTGGTCGACGTCGACCTCGCTCACCTCGACGCCGTGGTGCCAGGCGGTGACGTAGCGGGCCGTCCAGCGACGGACGGCGATGACCAGGGCCTCACCGTGACCGGACGTGGCATCACGCCTCGGCAGCCAGTGGACGTCGACCCCGGGAGGCGCGACGAGGTCGAGCTCGTCGGCCGCGGTCGGGATCTCGATGAAGACGCACCCCCGGGCGTCCGCCGGCAACGCCTCGACGATGGAGCAGATCGCCGGGGCCGCCGTCTCGTCGCCGGCCAGCAGCACGGTGCGCGCGTCGCCTGGTGACCACTCGACCCCGCTGCCCGTGACGCCGCTCGTCGCGTCGGGACCGATCAGCATGAGGTCGTCGCCGACCCGGGCGCGACCGGCCCAGGCCGAGGCGGGGCCGGTGTCGCCGTGGCAGACGAAGTCGACGTCGACCTCGCGCAGCGCGGGGCGGGCGGCTCGCGCGGTGTAGGTGCGGAAGGCGTTCTGCTGCTCGGGAGGCAGGGCGCGCCACGAGGCGTACCAGTCGTCGGTCGGGAACGTGTCGTAGCCCGTGGCCTCGAGGGGCAGCACGACCTTGATGCGCTGGTCGAGGCCGTCGACGCCGAAGTCGCCCAGGTCGTCACCGGTGAAGGTGATGCGCACGAACGAGGGGGCGAGGCGACGGACGGCCGCCACCCGGACGCGGTAGGGACGGTGGGCCGGCTTCGCCGGGCGCTCGACGGTGGCGGTGGACGTGATCGTCATCGAGGGGTGCCGCTCAGGCGTCGGCGGGGGTGCCGACGTGGAAGAGCTCGTGCAGGTCGTGCCGCAGGTCGTAGGCGAACGAGGGCGGGCCACCGATCCAGACGACGTGGTCACCCGTCGCGACGGTCTCGGGTTCGACGTACATCTCGCCGAGCCAGGCCCGGACCGCCCGCTCGAGGGCCTGACCGGGGGCACACGCCGTGCTGGTGCCGGGGACGCCCGAGCGGCGGTCACGGGCCAGCCAGGTGACCGTGACGCGACCCGGCGACGTGATCGGCACGACGTCGTCGGCGCTCTCGACCTCGACGAACACCTGACCCCGGGCGCAGATCGGCAGGACCGAGAGCATCTCTCGCAGGACGGGGATCGACGTCGCGTCTGCGGCGAACAGGACGCGCAGGGCGTCGTGCGGCAGGGGCGGGTTCTGGTCTACGAGGAGCATGTCCCCTTCAATATAGGTAAGGCTTGCCTCATCCGCCACACGGGTCTCTCGATTGACAGCGACCTCGCTGCCGTGATGGTAAGTTCTGTCGGGTTCGGGAGTCCATCAGCGACGCCCGGCGCAAGGGGCCGTGCCGTGTCCGACAGCAACACGGTGTCGGATCGCGTGGACCGGTTCAGCAGCGACCGGGACTCCCCCGCCGAACGACCGAGGGGCTCTCCCGCGTCCCCGGTCCCTCGTCGCCGTGGACGATCCGCCACGGCCATCCCCGGAAGGCCCCACCAGGTGCGCACCCTCCCCCTCTCCGCCTCCGTCGCCGCGCTGTTGCTCGTCGTGACGGGCTGCTCGTCCGCCTCGTCCCCCGACGGGTCGGGCACCCCCGACCCCGACGCGACCGTCACGGTCGGTCTCGTGCTCGAGCCGAGTGACCTCGACATCCGCACCACGGCGGGCATCGCACTCGACCAGGTGTTGATCGACAACGTCTACCAGGGCCTCGTCGGCCGCACGCAGGACAACGAGATCCGCGACGTGCTGGCCGCGAGCCACACGGTCAGCGACGACGGCCTCACCTACACGTTCACGCTGCACGACGGCGTGACCTTCCACGACGGTGCCGCGATGACGGCCGACGACGTCGTCTGGTCGCTGTCGCAGGTCAAGGACGACGCCTCGCTCGCGAACCACGCCGACCTCGCCGCCGTGTCGACCATCACGGCGCCCGCCGCCGACACCGTCGTGCTCACGCTCTCGCGACCCGACTCGTCTCTGCTGTTCGATCTGACCGGTCGCGCCGGTCTCGTGCTGCAGCAGTCGGCGACGAACGACCTGTCGACCACGGCGAACGGCACCGGCCCCTTCGAACTGACGAGCTGGCGACAGGGCGACAACCTGCAGCTCGGGCGCTTCGACAGCTACTGGGGCACCCCGGCCAAGGTCGCGGGAGTCACCTTCCGTTACGTGACCGACCCGTCCGCGGCGATCAACGCCTCGATCTCGGGCGACGTCGACGTGCAGACGGCGGTCGACGCGACCCTGTCGAGCCAGCTCGACGGCGTGGACGGCATCACGCTCGAGAAGGGCAAGACGACCGACAAGTACACCCTCGCGTTCAACAACGCCGTCGCACCGTTCACCGACGCGAAGGTCCGCAAGGCCCTGCGGCTGGCGATCGACAACGACGCACTGATCGCCGCCGTCGGAGGGTCGGCCGTCGACCAGGGCGGCCCGATCCCCGAGCTCGACCCCGGCTACGCGGACCTCACGAGCGTCGACGCCTACGACCCCGACGAGGCGAAGAGCCTGCTCGCCGAGGCCGGCCACGACGGCGACCTGTCGCTGAGCCTCGAGTACCCCAACGTCTACCCGAGCGCGATCGGTGACGTGCTGACGACGCAGCTCAAGGCCGTCGGCGTCACGTTGACGGTGCAGCAGGTCGACTTCAGCACCTGGCTCGACGACGTCTACGTGAACAAGGACTTCGAGCTCAGCATGGTGAACCACGCCGAGACCCACGACTTCTCGAACTGGGCGAACCCGGACTACTACTGGGGCTACGACAGTGCGCCCGTGCAGCAGCTCTACACCGAGTCGATCGCGGCGACCGACCCGCAGGTCGCCGATCAGAAGTTGGCCGAAGCGGCGAAGATCGTCTCGGACGACGCCCCCGCCGAGTGGCTCTACACGGCCACCACGCTGACGGCGATCCACGACGGCGTCACCGGTTTCCCGACGAGCTCGACCACGACCCGCCTCGACCTGGCTGACCTGGCCACGGCGGAGTGACCCGCTTCGTCGTCGGCCGCCTGCTCCTCTTCGTCGGGGGGCTGGCCGTCGCGAGCGTGCTGATCTTCGCGACGCTGCGGTTGCTGCCGGGCGACGTCGCCCAGGCGATCGCCGGGACGACCGGCTCTCCCGAGCAGGTGGCCGCCCTGCGCCAGCAGCTGGGCCTCGACCGGCCCGTCGTGGTGCAGTACCTCGACTGGGTCGGCGGGCTGGTGCGACTCGACCTGGGCGAGTCGCTCGTCACCGGTACGCCGGTGATCGACGAGGTGCTCGACAAGCTGGCCGTCACCCTCCCGCTCGCGACGCTCTCCCTGGTCTTCGGGTTGCTCATCGGAATCCCGCTCGGCGTGACGAGCGCACTCCGCCGCGGCCGCGCCTCCGGGGTCGTCCTCGGCACGGGGGCCCAGCTGCTGGCGGCCGTCCCGGTCGTCTGGGCCGGCATGCTGCTGATCGGCGTCTTCGCCGTCACCCTGCGCCTGCTGCCGACACAGGGGTTCCCGGCCGACGGGTGGAGCGACCCCGGGCGGGCGCTGCGCTCGCTCGTGCTGCCCGCCCTGACCATCGCCATCGTCGAGGGGGCCGTGCTGCTGCGCTTCACGCGCTCGGCGGCGCTCGGGGCCCTCGACCAGGACTACGTGCGGACGGCCGCCGCCAACGGCATGACCCGGTCGCGTGCCCTCGTGAAGCACGGACTGCCGAACGTCATGCTCAGCGTGGTGTCGATCCTCGGCCTGCAGGTGGCCGGCCTGATCGTGTCGGCCGTCGTCATCGAGCAGTTGTTCACGCTGCCGGGACTCGGCCGCATGCTCGTGACCGACGTCGGTCGTCGCGACCTGACGAAGGTGCAGGGTGAACTGATGACGCTGACCACGCTCGTGCTGTTCATCGGCCTCGTGGTCGACGTCGTGCACCGGCGGCTCGACCCGCGCCTCCGCGAGGGCGACCGATGAGGCGCGGTGCGTTCGTCCGCGAGCTGCTGCGTCGACCGCAGGGCGCGTTCGGCGTCGGCTGGCTCACCCTGATCGTCCTGTCCGCCCTGGTCAGCCGGTTCTGGACCCCGCTCGACCCGTTCGACACCGACCCGTACTCGGCCTGGCTGACACCCTCGTTCGGGCACCCCTTCGGCACCGACTCGGTCGGCCGGGACATCTTCAGCTACGTCTTCGCCGCGACCGGCACGACGGTCGTGGTCGCCGTCGCCTCGGGCGTCGTCGCCACCGTGGTCGGGGTCGGCCTGGCCGCCCTCGGCTCGTTGACGGCCCGCTGGGTGCGGGAGTCGGTCGCCGTGCTGATCGACGTGCTCGTGGCGTTCCCGACGCTCCTGATCGCCATGGCCCTCGCCGCGGCGTTCGGCGGGTCGCTCACCGTCGTGGTCGTCGCCGTGGGCATCGGCTACGGGGTGACGATCGCCCGGGTCAGCCGGTCCGAGATCCGCCAGGTCGCACGCACCGACTACGTGCTGGCCGCACGGGCGAACGGGCTCGGCACGGCGGCCGTGCTGCGGCGCCACGTGCTGCCGAACATCGCGCCCGTCTTCGTCGTCCAGCTCTCGCTGTCGATGGCGACGAGTGTGCTCGCCGAAGCGGGACTGTCGTTCCTCGGTTACGGCGCCCCCGCCGACACCGCCTCGTGGGGGCGCCTGCTCAGCGACCTGCAGAAGTTCATCGGCGTGCATCCCGGCTCGGTGCTCTGGCCCGGACTGGCGATCACGCTGACCGTCCTGGCGCTCAACCTGCTGGGCGACGCCGTGCGCGACGCCTCCGACCCGCGACTGCGGTCCCGCCGGGCGGGACGCGGCGCCCCGGTCGATCCGTCGACGCCGGCCCCACCCGCCGCTCCCCCGCGCACCACCGCCGCGGGCGCCCCGAACACCCCGGGGGTTGTCTCGTGAGCCTCGAGATCGACGACCTGACCGTGACCATCGGCGACCGCCGCGTCGTCGACGGACTCTCGCTCGACGTGCCCGACGGTGCGCGGGTCGGGCTGATCGGCGAGTCCGGCTCGGGCAAGTCGATGACGACGCTGGCCGTCCTCGGCCTGCTGCCCGACGGCGCCCGCGCCACGGGCAGCATCCGGCTGGACGGGCGCGAACTGCTCGGGGCGTCCGAACGCGAGCTGGCCGGCCTCCGCGGCCGCGTCGTCGGCACGGTCTTCCAGGACCCCCGAACGGCCCTCGACCCCGTCGTCACCGTCGGGCGGCAGATCGCCGAGCCCCTCCGCCTGCACGGCCGCGTCGGTCGTCGCGACGCCCGCGCCCGGGCGGTGGCCGCCGCCGCCGAGGTCGGCCTGCCCGACCCCGAGACCGTCGTCGATCTCTACCCGCACCAGCTCTCGGGCGGTCAGCGGCAGCGCGTCGGCATCGCCATGGCCCTGATCAATCGGCCGGGACTCGTGCTCGCCGACGAGCCGACCACGGCCCTCGACGTCACGACGCAGGCCGAGGTGCTCGCACTCTTCCAGCGCCTCGTCGACGAGCAACGGACATCGCTGCTCTTCGTCACGCACGACCTCGCGGTGCTCTCGCGCATCACCGACCACGCGGCGGTGCTGTCGTACGGGCGCGTCGTCGAGCGCGGCCCCGTCGAGCAGCTGCTGCACCGCCCCGAGCACGAGATCACCCGCGGACTCGTCGAGGCCACGAGGGCGACGACCTGGAGGGCCTCGTGAGCGACCCGACGACCGCACCCGCGCCTCCTCTGCTCGTCGCCCGGGGCCTCACCCGCACCTTCACGCTGCCGCGCCGGTCGCCCTTCCGGCCGGGGCCGGTGCGCCACGCGCTGGTCGACGCCGATCTCGAGGTCGCGGGGGGCGAGAGCGTCGCCCTGATCGGCGAGTCGGGCTCGGGAAAGTCCACGCTCGTGCGCCTGCTACTCGCCCTCGACCGGGCGACCTCGGGCACCGTGACGTTCGACGGCCGGACGGTCGCCCCCGACCGCGCCTCACGCCTGCGCTGGCTGAGGCGGCAGACCGGGATCGTCCTTCAAGACCCCTACAGCTCGCTCGATCCCCGCATGCGCGTGGGCGACACCGTGGCCGAGCCACTGCGCGCCCTGGGCGTCGAAGGCGAGCACGACCGCCTGGTGGCCGAGATGCTCGAGCGCGTGGGTCTCGCGGCACGCGACGCCGAGGCCTGGCCGCACGAGTTCAGCGGGGGCCAACGGCAGCGCATCGCCCTGGCCCGGGCCCTTGTGCACCGGCCGCGGCTGCTGATCGGCGACGAGCCCATGAGCGCGCTCGACGTCACCGTGAGGGCGCAGATCCTCGACCTGCTGCGTGAGCTGCGCGACGAGCGAGGGCTGTCCCTGCTGCTCGTCTCGCACGACATCGGACTCGTGCAACACCTCGCCGACCGGGTCGCCGTGCTGCGCGACGGCCGCATCGTCGAGCAGGGCGTCACCGACGACGTGCTGCACCGGCCCCGGCACGACTACACGCGCGCGCTCGTGGACTCGGTGCCGACGCTCGACTGAGTCCCGGCTCGTCACCGGGTGGCAGGCCGGCTCGTCAGCGGGTCGCAGCCCGGCTCACCACATCGGCGGGTGACGACGCTGCCACCGCAGTCGCCGCTCGAGCTGGGCGCCGATCGCGAGCAGGACGTCCTCGCGTCCCGGTCGCCCGATCAGTTGCACGCCCGCGGGCACGCCGTCGACCTCACCCACCGGGAGGCTGACGGCGGGTAGCCCGGCCACGTTGACGAACGACGTGAACGGCGAGTACAGGCACTGCTGCTCGAAGTTGCGTTCGGCGTCCTCGGCGTCGTACCAGCCGATCGGGCGCGGCAGCATCGCGAGCGTCGGCGTCAGGACGGCGTCGAAGGCCGAGAACCGCTCGATCACGTCGCGCTCGAACGCCGCGAGCCCGACGAGCGCCGCCGACAGCTCGCGTGCCGTCACGCGTCGACCCTGTTCGACCAGCCACCGGGTGATCGGCTCGAGCAGTGCCAGCTCGGCCTCGCTCTCGGCCGGGATGCCCGCCGCGCCCGCCTGCCAGATCGTGCGGAAGAGCGCCGGGTAGTCCGACGGCGGCAGGCTGGTCTCGTCGACCCCGTGCCCCATCGTCGCGAGCAGGTCGGCGGTCTCGCCGAGGACGCCCAGGAGGCGCGGGTCGACCCGGACATCGAACGCGTCGTCCCAGGGGCTGGTCGTCATGACCGCGACCTGGAAGCGTCCCTCGCCCCGCACGGCCGTGCCGAGGTAGGCCCCGTCGGGTGACGGCGGGGCCCAGAGCGCCTGGTGGTGGCGCGGGTCGCGTCCGTCCGGCGACACCATCGCGTCGAGCAGCAGGGCGGCGTCGGCCACCGACCGGGCCAGCGCCCCGCCGACCGGCAGGCCCGCGAGGCTGGTCAGGCCCGACTGGGCCGGCACCCGGCCCCGCGAGGGTTTGAGGCCGACGAGACCCGTGGCGGCCGCCGGGATGCGGATGCTGCCGCCGCCGTCCGACCCGGGCGCGAACGGCAGGAGCCCGGCGGCGACGGCGGCCGCGGCCCCGCCACTCGACCCGCCGGCGCCCGTCCCCGGCGACCACGGGTTGCGCGTGGGCGGACCGACGAGCGTCTCGGTGTACGCGGTCAGTCCGTACTCGGGCGTGGCCGTCTTGCCCACGCTGATCGCGCCGGCCTCGTCGAGCACCTCGGTGATCTCGGACGACTTCTCGGGCACCCGTCCCCGGCTCAGCCGTGATCCCGACCAGGTCGGCACGCCCGCACGGTCGCTGAGGTCCTTGTCGGCCAGCGGCAGCCCCCACAGCGGTGCGACCGAGGGGCCGGCGGCGGCCAGGGCGTCGGCCCGCGCGCGGGCGGCGTCCTCGGTGACCGTGACGAACGCGCCGATGTCGCCGTCGAGACGGGCGATGCGCTCGAGGTAGTGGGTGGTCAGCTCTCGGGGCGAGACCTCGCCGCGGCGCAGCCAGTCCCACTGCTCGTGGGCGCTCAGGTGATGGAGTTCGAACACCCGTCGAGCCTAGGCCGCGGCCCCTGCCACGGGCGGCCCTTTCTGGTACATTTGTCCCATTCGTGCTCCCCCGGTCGCAGGTCGCCGCCGGGACCGTCGCACGTCTCGACAGGACACCGTCATGGGTTACCTCTTCCTCGCGCTCGCCATCGTCGGCGAGGTCTTCGCCACGAGCTTCCTCAAGGTCACCAGCGGCCCCGACGCCAAGTGGTGGCAGTACGCCGCAGTGGTGGTCGGCTACGTCTTCGCCTTCGCGATGCTCTCGCAGTCGCTGACCAAGGGCGTTCCGCTCGGCATCGCCTACGCGATCTGGGCCGGCGTCGGCGTCGTGCTCGTCGCCCTCATTAGCTGGATCTTCTTCAAAGAGCCTCTGACCCTCGTCCAACTCGGCGGCATCGTCCTCGTCATCGGCGGCGTCACCATGCTCGAGCTCGGCGGCCGCCACGAGGCCGCGGCCTGACCCCGGTGACCGACGCGACGTCGGACGACGGCCGGACCCCCGGCTCGGCTTTGGGCCCCGGCGGCCAGGCCCTCACCCCCAAGGGCGAGACCAGGAGGCGCGCGCTGCTCGACGGCGTCCTGGCCGTCCTCGAGACGGGCGGCCCCTCCGCCGTGACGCACCGGGCGGTCGCCCGCGCGGCCGGCGTCCCGGTCTCGGCGGCCACGTACTACTTCGCCGGACGCGACGACCTGCTGCGCGCGGCGCTGCGCCACGCGACCACCGACTGGGTGCGGTCGTTCGACCGACTCGAGCGCGCCTCCTTGGGTGACCTGGCCGAGACACTCGTCCGGTACGCGATCACCGAGCGCGGTTCCGCCCGGGCGCAGTACGAGCTGCTCTTCACCGCCATGCGGGACGAGTCGCTGCGCGACGACGCCGACCTCTGGTACTCGTCGCTCGAGCACGTGCTGCGGCGGGCGGGCGTGCCGACCGAGCGGGTCGACGTCGTGGCCCTCGCGGTCGACGGGCTGATCGTCCGCATGCTCTGGCGCGGCGAGCCGTCCACCGTGGACGCGACCGAACGCGTGCTGCGCGAGATCGTCGGGCCGGTGCCCTGAGGCTCAGCCGCGGCGGCGCTTCTTGAGCGACTTCTGCATCGTGATCGTGCCGAGCCAGCGGCCGAACTTGAAGCCGACCCGGCCCATGCGACCGACCTCGGTGAAGCCGAGCCGCTCGTGCAGGCCGATCGACGCCTCGGCGTTCTTGTCCGCGATGACGGCGATCATCTCGCGGATGCCCGCATCCCGACAGGCCTCGACGAGCGCCTCGAGCAGGGCGCGGCCGAGGCCCTTGCCCGTCGACGCGGCCCGCAGGTAGATCGAGCTCTCGACGGTGTAGCGGTAGGCCGCCTTGCCACCCCACGGGGTCGCGACCGCGTAGCCGAGGGCCTCGCCGGACGGGTTCACCGCGACGAGGAAGGGCATGCCGAGCTTCGTGACGAAGGCGTACTTGCGTCGCCACTCGGCGAGGGTCATGGCGTCCTCGTCGAAGGTGACCGACGAGTTCGCCACGTAGTGGTTGTAGATCTCTCGCACGTAGGGCAGGTCGGCGGGCGTCGCGGGGCGGATCGCGAACGAGAACCCGGGCTCGACCGGGGCCGGGGGCCGAAGGGCTCGGGGAAGGCGCCGTCGGGGCTGGTATTCCTCTTCGAGCACGGGCCCACTCTGCCACGCCGGGCGCCGGCCCGGTGCGGTCGCCGACCGGGACGGGGTCAGGCGGGCGGCAGCGTCCAGTCGACGGGTTCGCCGCCCTGGGCGACGAGCAGCTCGTTCGCCCGGCTGAACGGTCGCGAGCCGAAGAACCCGCGCGACGCCGACAGGGGGCTCGGGTGGGGCGACTCGATCGAGGGGACGTCACCGAGCATCGGCTTAAGCGCCGACGCGTCGCGGCCCCACAGGATGGCCACGAGCGGCCCGCCCCGTGCGGCCAGCACCTCGATGGCTCGTTGGGTGACCGGTTCCCAGCCCTTGCCACGGTGCGACGCCGTCTCGCCCGGACGCACCGTGAGCACCCGGTTGAGCAGCAGCACGCCGTGGCGCGACCACGAGGTCAGGTCGCCGTGCTCGACGACGGGCACGCCGAGGTCGTCGTGCAGCTCGCGGTAGATGTTCGCCAGGCTGCGCGGGACCGGGCGGACGTGCGGGTCGACGGCGAACGACAACCCGATCGGGTGGCCGGGCGTCGGGTAGGGGTCCTGACCGACGATCAGGACGCGCACCTCGTCGAGCGGCTGACGGAAGGCACGCAGCACGTCCTCGCCGGCCGGCAGGTAGCCTCGCCCCGCGCGCACCTCGGCCCGCAGGTACTCGCCCATGTCGGCGATGCGGTCGGCCACGGGCTCGAGCGCGGTCGCCCACGACGGGTCGATCTGCTCCGAGAGCGGTCGACGGTGGTCGTGCATCTCGACGGGGGCGTCGTCGCGGCCCGGCCCGGACCCGGTCGCGTCGGTCACTCGACCCCGAGCGTGCCGACCGAGACGCCGACGATCTCGCCGTCGTCGTCGAGCTGCGGTTCGACCCGCCAGACGCTGCCGGTGCCGAGCACCGCGAGGGCGCCCTCGCCGACGACCAGGGCGGTGTTCTCGTCGATGGCGACGCCGCCGCGGACGAGTCCGGCCTCGGTGGCGGCGATGAGTCGGGTCAGGGTGCCCCACTGAGCGGCGTGCACGTCGATGGCGAGGTCGACGAGGCCGAGTCCGTCGGCGAGGGTGACCTCGTCCAGGTCTTCGGCGGCGTCCTCGGGGCAGACCGGGACGTCGCCGATCAGCCAGCCGCCGAGCAGGGCGCGGTCGGCGGCGATCATGGCACCGGCCGAGAAGCCGAGGTAGGGCAGTCCGTCGGCGACGAGCAGGCGCACCTGGTCGATCAGCGGCGCGACGGCCTCGAGGTAGGCGGGGGTGAGCCCGCCCGCGACGAGCAAGCCGTCGACGTCGCTGAGCACTCGGGTGTCGAACTCGTCACCCGCGGCGACGATCGTGGTGAGGGCCTCGCAGCGGCCTGCCGCGGCGAGCATGGCCGGGTAACCGTCGCGGAACTCGGCGGACGGCGAGTCGTCGGCGACGACGATGAGAACGGCGATGCGCGGCACGCTCCGACCGACGGCGGCGCCTCGGACGGCGGCCTCGGCCACGAAGAGGTCGTACAGCTCGGTGTCGTCGGGCGACCAGCCGCCGCCCACGAGGTGGATGCTCACGCGCCGGCCCCCGCTCCGACCTCGCGCGTCACGGGCGGCAGCGCGCTCCACGGGAAGGTGATCCACTGGTCGGTCCGCTTCCAGACGAAGTCCGGCTCGAGCACGGTGCGGGGCTTGCTGTACAGGCAGACCGTGCGCACCTCGGCGGCGACCTCGGCGAGCAGGTCGCGCACGAGCACGAGGGTGCGCCCCGAGTCGGACACGTCGTCGACGACGAGCACCTTCTTGCCCTCGAGCGACGGGGCGTCGAGGGTCGGCGGCAGCAGGACGGGCTCGGGCAGTCGCTCGTCGACGCCGGTGTAGAACTCGACGTTGATCGACCCGCACATCTTGGTGTCGAGCGCGTAGGCCACGGCCCCGGCGAGCACGAGCCCCCCGCGGGCGACGGCGACGATCACGTCGGGCGTGAACCCCGCCTGGACGACGTCCGAGGCCAGGTGGCGAGCGGCCTCACCGAACTCGAGCCAGCCCAGCACCTCTCTCTCGGGAGCCTCGACCTCGGGTCGTGCGGGGGCGGCCTGGCTGTCGTCGGGTGGGGTGACCATGCCGACAACCGTAACGCGCGCAGGCCCCCACGCGTCACGCGGGGACCCAGGCACCCCCGGGAGGCGCGAAGACGGTGTCGACGCCGTCGGACCAGAGCAGCGAGTCGGGCTCACGGTCGGTGACGCCCGGCAGGCCGCCGTCGGCCACCAGCTCGTCGTCGAGGTCGACCAGCTCGGCCCGGCGCAGCGACCAAGTGTCGTGCCGGTTCGGCCAGTACCGCGTGCGTCCGCCCCGGGCGACGTGCATGCCCCAGCGGGCAGTGAGGAACTCGGCGAGCGGATCGCCCTCGACCACCTCGTCGGTGGGCCGGACGGACAGGCGTGACGACGGATTCGCCCCCGGCCCGAGCCTGGTGCTGCGGTACGTCACGACCCCGTCGGCCCGGGACTCCTGCATCGACGCCCATCGGTACGGCAGACCGAGCCCGACGTTCGCGGCGAGCACCGACACGAGGCGCTGGGCCTCGAGGGTGCGGAACACCACGCCGCGACGGCCCAGGGCGTCGACCGAGTACAGCCGCACGTTCGTCTCGAGGAAGTCCCCGGCCCAGGGCACGGCGGGCAGCGGCCCGAAGGCGCTGCCGGTCAGCTTGAACGGGATCAGCCCGACCCAGGTCGATCCGTCGAACACGTCGGGCCGCGTGCCGGGCGGCAGCAGCGGTGCGACGCGGTCGGGCTCGACCCGCCAGTGCGCGAAGGCCAGGCCGCCCCAGTGCTGTCGGATGAACGGCGGGCGGAGCAGAGGAGGCGCGGTGCGGGTCACCGGCGCGGGCTCGGCCCCCGGCATGGTCTGGTCCATAGGGGCCACGGTACGGACGGCCCCCTGAACGCCCCACAGCTGGGCACGGGTGTCGCCGCCGGACCCTCGGTCGGGGCTCGTCACAGGTGTCGGACGAGTTCCGGGATGCGTCCCCGGAACGGGAAGAAGCCCCTCGAGGCGGACGGCCAGGCCTCGCCGTCCCAGCGCCGTCGGACGGTGACGAGGTCGATCCCCTCGACCGACAGGGCGGCGCGGACGGTCTCGAGGCGTTCCTGGACCGGGCCGACCGGCGCGTACGGCGTCAGCACCGTGTCGAGGCCCTCGGACCGTGCCCACTCGACGACGGTGGCGGGCAGCGCGTCGGACAGCGTCCGGGCGGACCGACCGCCGGCGTCCGGCGTGCGCGTCGCCGCGTCGTCCACGGCGCCCCTCGTGAAGGCCACGACGGCGGCCGAGGCCCCTCGGGGGGACCGTGACCCGGGGTCGGCGACGACGGCGGTCGCCGACAACCGTGCCACGAGACCGGGGCGTTCGGCGAGCAGGCTCTCGGGCTCGAGGTCCTCCTCGTGGAGCAGGAGTCCGACCCGGGTGCCCGGGGAACCGACGACGTCGGCCGGTTCGACGGGCGTCCGCGGGGCCAACGGCTCCTCGTCGAGAGCCCGGGCCGTGGTGGCGAGGCCGACGGGCGAGAACCGGCCGTCGGTGAAGCGCGAGATGTTCGAGGCCGTTGCCAGGTAGGTCTTGCCGGCGGTCTGCAGGCCGGCGACCCACCGCCACGACAGGGTGTTCGAAGCCGCGTCCCCGTCCAGCAGGTGCCGGTAGAAGAAGTCGGCGCCCAGCTGCCACGGCAGGCCGAGCGTGAAGATCCAGATGCTGGCGAACCACATGCGCGTGTGGTTGTGGAGGTACCCGGTCTCGACGAGCTCACGCACCCAGGCGTCCATCGCGTCGATCCCGGTGCGGCCGGCGACCGCCTCCTCGTACCCCGCGGGGACGCCTGCGTCGACGGCGCGGTCGACGTCCCGGCGGTACCGCCGCCACACCTCGGGGTTCTGCTCGAGCCAGCCCTTCCAGTAGGTGCGCCAGAACACCTCCTGCACGAACTTCTCGGCGGCACCGAGCGTGTGCCGCTCGAGGACCGCGCCGACGACCTCGCGTTCCGTCACGAGGCGGTGGCGCAGGTACGGCGACAGCCCCGAGACGGTGCGCCGCGAGACCCCCAGGTCATGATTGCGGTCACGGGCGTAGGCGGAACCGGCGCGGGGCAGGAACTCGTCGAGGGCCTCGAGGCCGGCGACTCTGGTCGGGATGAGCACGCCTCCATCTTGCGACCCTGGGGGCCGTGGGGACCGGCGTCGTCCCCCCGGGAGGCGTGCGGTGGACGCCGGAACCGACGACGCGCCGGGAGGGCGGCGGCGGGCCGGAGGGAGGCGCCGGGCCGGTCAGTGACGGACGGTCGCCGAACGCAGCGGCTCGAGGTCCTCGAGCGGCACGCCGATGCGCGCCCCCCGCAGCCGGCCGACCAGTCGCCCGGCGACGAGCGCGATCGATGCCACGGCGAGCATCGCGGCACCTCGGCGACGGGCGCCGAGCAGACGAAGGGCGGCCGCGGCCGTCCGGCCCGGCGTGATGCCGCGCTCGGTCTCGGTGTCGACGTCCCGACCGGACGACCGACGCAGGGCCGTCTGTGCGACGCCGCGGTCGAAGGCCGAGGCGGCCACGGACCGCCGACGCGTCTCGTGTGGGACGACGGTGCGCGAGACACGGGCCGACGAGGTCGAGACGATTCGCGCCTCCGGCTCGTCGGCCGCCAGGCGCAGGCACAGCTCGACGAACTCGGCGCCACGGGGCACGGCGTCACGGGCGTCGACCCCGCTGGCCAGGCCGCCGACCTGCAGCAGGTCCCAGCGGCGGAACCCCACGGTCGCCCCCGCCACGTCGTCGAGCCCCACGAGGCCGTCGGGACGCGAGCGGGGCGTGCAGTCGACGGCCCAGAGCAGGTCGTCGGGCAGGGCGGACTCGGCCGCACCGGGCCAGGTCGCCTCGGTCCGGCCGACGACGGCGATCACGTCGACCTGGTCGAACGGCGCGGAGAGCGCCCGGGCCCAGCCGGCGTGGGCGACGCAGTCCGCGTCGAGGAACGCGACGACGTCGCCGCGCGCCGACTCGATGCCGGTGTCGCGACTGCCGGCGAGCCCCGGTGTGCGGGTGTTGTCGACCACGACGAGGTCGTCGTAGCGGTGGCGCAGGTGGTCGCGCAGTCGCGGCGCACGGTCGACGACGACGAGGACGTCGTGCACGTCCCCGTCCCGCAGGACGGAGTCGAGTGCGGCCGTCAGACCGTCGAACGGGGTCGATTCGTCGGCGCAGACGACGACGCTGACGCGGGGGGCGGGGCGGTTCACGCGACACCTCCCCGGGGGGAGCGGCGGGTGGCCGGGCGGACGGCGGGCAGGGGCGTTCGGGCGCTGAGGGTCACGGGGGTTCCTCTGGGGTCGTCGACGGTCGCCGGTCACGCCGTCGAGCGGCGCGTTCGGGTGGCGACCCTCGTCGGAGGGTGCGTTCGGGTGACGTCGTCGAGTGGGTGGTTCGACGTCGTCGGCCGGTGATCGATTCGGGCGACCACGGCAGAGGCTCGCCCCGGATTCGGGTTCGGGGCGTCCTGACCTCGACAACGCTACGGGGCGCCTCCTGGGAACACGAGGAACGAGGGGGTCCCCCGTTCGAGGGGGCCTCGTCCGGGTGACGTCCGGGTGGGGCCCGGCCCACGCCGGCTCCCCCCGGGTGAGGCCCGCAGTCCTGTGCGGTTCGGCGGCCCCGGGGGCCCGGGACGGTAGGAGGCGCGGGCACCGTCGGCGGCGTCCGCCCGGTCGTCCGCCGGGTCGCCCCGCGTCGGAACCACCCGCTCGTGACCCCTGCGACGCGTCGTCCGTCCGCCCGTCGCCCGGGCCACCCACCCGGTCGGCAGCCCCCTGCACGCCGGTAGGGTCGGGGCCTCACCCGTCACACCACGAGAGGACGTCGACCCGTGCCCCACGGCCCCGGAACGCGCCGCCGCGCCGAACGCACGGCGCTCGAGCGTGCCGTCGACGAGGGCCTGCTGATCGTCCGCTCCGCCCTGGTCGTCGCGGTGACCAACCAGATCATCCGCCGTGCTCTGCAGGAGCACCTGCCGTTCGACGAAGCCGTCGCCACCCGGGTCACCCGCGACGAGATCGACCGCCTGACCGCCGAGCAGGCCGCGGCGGCCGTCCGGGTGCGCCGGCTGCGCCGGATGACCGGCCGGTCGTACGGGCAGTCCCGACACCAGTTCGACTACCGCCCCGAGGACGTCGACGCGCTCAAGCTGCGCGAGGCGGCGTCGAAGGGCGTGGCCCGGGCGCTGGCCGCGCGCCGGGACGACGACGATTTCGTGGCCGAGATCGTGGCGGACGCCCGATCGCGTGCCTGGGACGACGTCGGCCAGACGGTCGTGGATCGGCTCGGCTGGGCCGCGCGCCCGGACGACGACTACGACGACGGACGCCACGAGCGGCTGCGCGACCTCGTCGAGGGCGACCTCGCGGCGCTGCGCGAGGCCCGGGCCGCGGGCCCCGCCGGGCCGGTCAGTCCTTCTTGACCCTCAGCTCACCCTTGGCGACCTTGTAGGTCGCCGCCTGCGCCACAGGCTTGATCGTCACCAGGTCGAGGTTGACGTGGGCCGGCAGCTCGACCGAGTGGACGATCGCCTCGGCCACGTCGTCGGCCGTCAGCGGCGCCTCGACGTCGCGGTAGACGGCGTCGGCACGATCCCGGTCGCCGCCGAAGCGCACGAGCGAGAACTCCTCGGTGTGCACCATGCCCGGCGCGATCTCGATCACCCGGATCGGCTCCCCCGCCAGTTCGAGCCTCAGCACGGCCACGAGGGCGTGCTCGGCGAACTTCGAGGCGTTGTAGCCGCCGCCGTTCTCGTACGCGACGTGACCGGCGATCGAGGTGACCGTGACGATGTCGGCGCCCCGCGCCTCCTCGGCTCCGTGACGCAGCGACGGCAGCAGGGCGGTGACCGCACGCTTGGTGCCGAGCACGTTGACGTCGAACATGCGCTGCCAGTCGTCGATCGAGCCGTTCTCGACGCTGTCTAGGCCGAAAGCGCCGCCGGCGTTGTTCACCAACGCGTGCAGCGGGCCAGTCGCCTCGACGTGGGTGCGCAAGGCGGCCACGTCGTCGTCGCGGGTGAGGTCGGCCCGGAACCAGCTCGCGCCCGTCTCGTCGGCGAGCGCGCGGAGGCGCTCCTCGCGTCGGGCGACCGCCAGGACGTCCCAGCCGCGCGAGCGGAACAGCCGCACCGTCGCCGCTCCGATGCCCGAGCTGGCTCCCGTCACCACGACCCGCTTCGTCACGTGTGCCTCCTGTTGCCTCGTTCGTCGTCGTCGCCCGCTGCGGACGCACCCGGCCCACGCTAGCGGCCCCGTTACGTCGCGTGTCCGGCATCGTGGACGGTCGGGGGCACGGTCCGTACCGTGGCTGTCACCGCAGACCCCGCCGACCACCCCGGCCCACGCACCCCGACCGCAGGAGCAGACCATGACCGACGCCCAGCCCGCCTGGAAGTTCGAGACGCAGCAGATCCACGCCGGAGCCCAGCCCGACCCGACGACCCATGCCCGAGCGACGCCGATCTACAAGACGACGTCGTACGTCTTCCGGGACGCGCAGCACGCGCAGGACCTCTTCGCCCTGGCCGAGAACGGCAACATCTACTCACGCATCATGAACCCCACCCACGACGTTGTGGAGAAGCGCATAGCCGCGCTCGAGGGCGGCACGGGTGCGCTGCTGGTGGCGTCGGGTCAGGCCGCGTCGACCTTCGCCGTGCTGAACATCGCCGAGGCGGGCGACCACATCGTGTCGTCGTCGTCGATCTACGGCGGCACCTACAACCTCTTCAAGTACACGCTCGCGAAGCTCGGCATCGAGACGACGTTCGTCGAGAACCAGGACGACGCCGACGAGTGGCGTCGTGCGGTGCGCCCGAACACGAAGCTGTTCTTCGCCGAGACCATCGGCAACCCGAAGATCAACATCCTCGACCTCGAGAAGGTGTCGGACGTCGCGCACGCCGAGGGCGTGCCGCTGATCGTCGACAACACGATCGCGACGCCGTACCTGATCCGGCCCCTCGAGCACGGCGCCGACATCGTCGTGCACTCGGCGACGAAGTTCCTCGGTGGCCACGGCACGGTCATCGGTGGCTTCATCGTCGACGGCGGCACGTTCCCGTGGTCGGCGAACGCGGAGCGCTTCCCCGGCCTGACGCAGCCCGACCCGTCGTACCACGGGGCCGTCTACACGCAGGCCGTCGGTGACGCGCTCGCGTACGTGATCAAGGCTCGGGTGCAGCTGCTGCGCGACCTGGGGGCCTCCAACAGCCCCGACACGGCGTTCTCGCTGATCCAGGGCATCGAGACGCTCAGCCTGCGCATCGAGCGGCACGTCCGGAACGCCCAGGAGATCGCCGAGTGGCTCGACTCGCGTGACGACGTGGCCGCGGTGTACTACGCGGGTCTGCCCACCAGCCCGTGGTACGCGGCGGCCAACAAGTACGCCCCCAAGGGCGTCGGCGCCGTGCTGTCGTTCGAGCTGAAGGGCGGGGTGGACGCCGGACGCGCCCTCGTCGACGGGCTCGAGTTGTTCAGCCACCTCGCGAACATCGGCGACGTGCGGAGCCTCGTCATCCACCCCGCGTCGACGACCCACTCGCAGCTCACCCCCGAGCAGCAGTTGACGACCGGCGTCACCCCGGGGCTCGTCCGCCTCTCGGTCGGTCTCGAGAACGTCGACGACCTGAAGGCCGACCTCGACGCCGGCTTCGCGGCGGCGCGCGCCGTCACCCGGGAGGTGCTGCGCAGCAGCTAGGGCGGGCCGTGGTCCCTGGGGTCGGCGCGTCGGTCAGGCCGCCACCCCGAGCTCGCGCACGACCGGACGACGACGCGCCGCCAGCACCGGGGCGATCGAGAGCACCACGACCAGCACGAACCCGACGAGGAGCACCCAGGGCAGCGGACGCAGCGAGTCGAGCGCCTGCTGCCCGGGGAGGGGCACGATCGTCGCGGGCAGGGCGAGAGCCATGGCGAGGAGTCCCGCCGTCACGGTGACCACCACCGCCTCGATCGCCGCGGCCAGGGTCACCGCCCGCCAGGTCATGCCCGCGACCACCAGCACGGCACTCTCGCGACGTCGCTCCGGTGTCGCCATGAAGATCGTCGTGCCGGCGGTCAGCAGGACGACCGCGACCGGCACGCCGAACAGAGCCAGCCCCTGGACGAACATGCGGAGGTCGCTCCAGACGCCGATGGCACCGGTGAAGGCGCCGAGCGCCGCGGCGATCGCGAGCAGGGCCACGGCCGCCTGGCTGCGGGCGACCGCGTGCAGGGCGTTGCGTCGGGCCACGAACCAGGTCGTGCCGACGCCCGCCGGCAGGACAGCCGTCCAGAGGCGCATAACGGGCCCGGTCAGCCAGGGTGCGACGGCGGCGAAAAGCGCGATGAACGCGATCGGGAACAGCGACGTCACGCCGCGATCGCCGAGGAGGTAGCCGACGTACGTCCCGACGGCGAGCACCGCCGCGAGCGCGGTGGCCACGAATCGGCCGACGCCCGGTCGCACGGTCTCGTCGAGCGGGGCGCGGACGGCGACCAGGGCGGGCGTCCGGCCGGCGCGGCGGGCCGCGACGGCCGCGCTGACGACGGCCACGCCCACGTGGACGAGGGCGGCCACGGCGACGGGGCCGGGACTGAGGGCGATCGAGACCAGCGGGGCGTCAGGATCGGCCCGTACCGGTCGCGAGAGGCCGTTCAGCAGGAGGTCGAGCACGGGCAGCACCGCGATCGAGGCGACGAGGAAGGCGAGGACCGAGACCGTCGCGACCTGCGCGAGGACCACCGCGGCGATCGAGCGCGGGGTGAGACCGGCGAACTGCCAGAGGGCGTGCCGGGTCCGCTGCAGACGCACCGCGTAGCCGACCAGGAGGGCGACACCGGCGACGACGACGAGGCCGTTCATCGCCGAGTAGATCTTCGCGTGGTTCATCAGGGCGGCAGCTTGCTGGGGGTCGTCCATGGCCCGAGCCGTCGAGACGTCCCCCGCGCAGACGAGCGCGACGACACCCGACAGGAAGAGCACCACGAACACACCGAGCCAGGTGCGCCAGCCGGCGACGAGGTCGGCGACGACGAGCCGCGCGATCACCGCGAGCCCCCTCGGGCCCCCGCGACCGCGGCCAGGACGTCGTCCGGGCCGGGCGCGACGAGTTCGGCGTGGACGACCCCGTCCCTGAGCACCAGCACCCGGTCACCCCGGGCGGCGGCCTCGAGGTCGTGCGTCACCATGACCACCGACGTCGTGCCCGAGGCACAGTCACGCAGCAGGTCGAGGACGCGGACACCCGACTCGGTGTCGAGGGCCCCGGTCGGTTCGTCGGCGAACACCACGTCCGGTCGCGTCGCCAGCGACCGCGCCACGGCGACCCGTTGCTGTTGCCCGCCCGAGAGCTCGCCGGGTCGGCGGTCGGCCGCGTCGGCCAACCCGACCGCGCCGAGGGCCTCGCGCACGGCCCGCCGGTCGGCCTTGCCGGTCGCGAGGCGCAGCGGCAACGCGACGTTCTCGGCCGCCGTGAGCGCCCCCACCAGGTTGTACGACTGGAACACGAAGCCGATCGTCGATCGTCGGAACCGGGCGGCGGCCTCGGGACGCAGCGTCGCCAGGTCGGTCCCGGCGACGACGACGGAGCCGCCGTCGACCGCGTCGAGCCCCGAGGCGCACTGCAGCAACGTCGACTTGCCCGACCCGCTCGGCCCGACCACGACGACCATCTCACCCGACGCGACGTTCAGCGAGACGCCGTCGAGGACGGTGCGTCGTTCCCCTCCCCGGGGACCGGGGTAGGTCTTCACGACGTCCTGGGCGGACACGACTGCTTGCATGGGTTCCTCCGACTCGATGAATTGTCACAGTATGTCACATTCCCAATGACAATGCCTGCAAGCATAGAGGCGACAGCCCCGAGGAGGCGCGGTGCGCGTAACAAACGCACCGCGCCTCCTCGGCTCGTCCAGGATGGACGTCACATGGACTGGCAGAGCACACCCGAGGACACCGTCCCGTCGAGCGTCATCAGCGAGCGCACGCGACTGGCGATGCTCGGCCGCCCGCCGGTCACGGGCGCCTGGCGCGACGGCGACGATCCCGGAGGCCGGTCGTTCGAGGCACTCGACGACCTCGTGCTCGAGAGCGGCGCCACGCTTCCCCGACCGCGGCTCGCCTACGAGACCTGGGGCGAGCTCGACGCCGACCGTGGCAACGCCGTGCTCGTCTCGCACGCCCTGACGGGCGACAGCCACGTCGTCGGCGCGGCCGGCCCCGGCCACCCCACGGCGGGCTGGTGGAACGGCGTCGTCGGCCCGGGGCTCGCGATCGACACCGACCGCTGGTTCGTCGTCGCACCGAACGTGCTCGGGGGCTGCCAGGGCAGCACCGGCCCCTCGTCGTTCGCGCCGGACGCCGTCGAGTGGGGGTCGAGGTTCCCCCACCTGACGATCCGCGACCAGGTCGCCGCCCAGGCGGCGCTGGCCGACCGCCTCGGCATCGAGCGATGGGCCGCGGTCGTCGGCGGGTCGATGGGCGGCATGCACGCCCTCGAATGGGCGATCACGCATCCTTCGCGCGTCGCCCGGCTCGCCGTGCTGGCCGCGCCGCCGGTCGTGAGCGCCGACCAGATCGCCTTGAACACGGTGCAGTACGAGGCGATCCGGATGGACGCCGCCTTCGACGGCGGGGACTACTACGACTCCGTCGACGGCCCCTACCGCGGCCTCGCCCTCGCCCGGCGGATGGCCCTGCTCAACTACCGCTCGCCCGACGAACTGAACGCCCGGTTCGGTCGCAGCTGGCAGAGCGAGATCTCGCCGCTGGGCGGTCCGGGGCGGTTCCAGGTCGAGAGCTACCTCGACTTCCACGGCAACAAGTTCACCCGGCGCTTCGACGCGGGCAGCTACGTGACCCTGCTGGGTGCGATGAACTCGCACGACGTCGGACGCGACCGGGGTGGCGTGGCGGCGGCCCTGAACCGCATCACGGCCCGGACGCTCGTGCTCGGCGTCGACAGCGACCGGCTCTTCCCCGTGTCCGACCAGCGGGTGATCGCACGACACCTGCGGCACGGGCTGGACGGCGACGACGTGGCCGTGGTCGAGAGCCCCTACGGGCACGACGGATTCCTCATCGAGGGCGACGCGGTGGGCGCCCAGTTGCGCCGCCTGCTCGACTGACCCCAGTTCGGTGGACACCGCGGGGTACAGTTCGGCGTCGCGACCGGATCGTTACCTCGCCGATCGGCGATTCGGGCCCTGCACGACCCCCTGAGAGGGGGCTGGGTGTGAAAACATGAGGAGTCACCAGCCACCCGGCATCCGTGACGCCACCGTCGGAAGCCACTCACGAATCATGGACATCTTCGCCCAAGAGCGCGATCGTCTGCTCAGCAGCACGACCAGCACCCTGGGGCTCGCCTGCGCGGCGGTCTCCATCGTGGCCCTGGCGATCCCCGGCGTGACCGACCCCCTGCACCTCGCAGCCATCGCCCCGCTCGTCGCGCTGCTCGTCGTGTCGCTGCTCTTCGTCACCGGGCCCCGTGCCCGCGTCTGGGTCCCCGTCGGGCTGGCCTCGGGCATCGCCGCGACCGTGGTGGCCCTGTTGCCCGCCGGCGGGCCGGACGACGGCCCGCTCGCGACCGCGATCATCCCCCTGGCCGGCGGTGCGACCGCCGCCTTCAGCCTGATGCTCTCGTCGAGCCGACCGCGACTGACCACGGCGATCGTGGCCTTCGTCGTCGAGCTCACCCTGGTGGCCCTGGCCACCGGTTCGCTCTTCACCTTCCCGGTCGCGGCCGTGTTGCTCGGCTGGGTCTCCTGCTTCGTGACGGGCCTCTGGCTCGGGCGCGCCGTGCCCCTGGCGGCCCGCCGCATCTACAGCATCGGCAACGCCCACCGGGCCGAACGCCAGGCCAGCGAGACCGAGGCGCAACGACGACAGGGCGCCCGCCTGCTGCACGACACGGTGCTGGCCACGTTGACCCTGCTCGCCCACTCGGGCTTCGGTGTCACGCCCCAGGCCCTGCAGGACCAGGCCGCCGAGGACGCCCGCCTTCTGCGCCACCTGCGTCTCGGCGGCACCCCCCAGCCACAGGCCTCGGGCGACTACAGCCTCGAGACGGTCGAGGAGTCCCCCCTCGGCCAGACCCTCGAGTCGGTCAAGCAGCGCTTCGGCCGCATGGGCCTCGAGGTGAGCTGGCACGGCACCGGCCAGGTGCTGCTGCCCACGCACGTGCTCGACGCCTTCCTGCTGGCCCTCGCCGAATGCCTCGAGAACGTGCGACGTCACGCCGGGGTGACCGAGGCGCACGTCACGATCATCCACGACGACTCGATGGTGCGCGCCATGGTCACCGACGCCGGTGTCGGCTTCGACCTCGCCGGCATCAGCGAAGAACGCCTGGGCTTCAAGGAGTCCGTCGTCGGTCGGCTGCACGAGGTCGGCGGCAGCGCGCGCCTCTTCTCGTCCCCCGGGTCGGGGACCACCGTCGTCCTGGAGGCCCCGCGATGAGCATCGACGAGAACACCCTCGGAGTCGTCCGGGGCCGCCGGGCGGCCCGGGGCCTGCCGATCAGTTCGACCGGCGCGCGGTCGCTGCGCCAGGCGCGAGCGGCCGGAGCGACCCTCGGGACCGGCTACCTCGGCGTCGGCGCGGCCGTGGTCGCGGCACTCCAGGCCGTGTACGGCCTCGCGTTCTTCCTCAGCCATCTGTCGTCCTATCCCGACGTCGCCCCCGTCCTGATCTCGTGGCTGCTGTACGTGGCGACCTTCATCGGCACGGCCGTGCTCGTCACCGTGCGAGGCGAGAGGCTCACCACGGGGGTGTTCGCGGTGATCGGGGTCGTCCTCGCCGTCGTCGTCGCGCTCGACTTCGTCGCGATCTGGCCCCTGCACGACGTCGGCGCCTACGCCACCTCGAGCGTGGCCGTCGGCTTCGGCCTGCTGCCGATCGTCACGCTGAGGCCCGTGCGCGAGGTCGTCATCGCCACCGCCCTGCTGTTCGTGGCGCTCGTCGTCATGGTGGCGCTCTCGACCCGCGTCACCAGCGACTCGGGCCCGCAGCAGATCACCGTCGTGGCCCTGGCCGTCCTGCCGAGCGCCATCGCCACCTTCGCGGTGCACCGGTTCCGCCGCATGGTGCAGGTCGAGCTCGACCGGGTGCTCGTGCAGAGCAACGTGTCGCAACCCCGCTTCGCGGTGGGCATGCTCGCGAGCGACGAACTGGCGCGGCTCGACCTCGCGGCCGAGAAGCTGCTCGACGGCGTCGCGAACGGCGACGTACCCCTGCCGCTCTCGCCCAAGGTCGCCTCGCAGGCCGCGTCGCTCGCCACCGAGCTCCGTCTGCACCTGATCGAGGGCCGGCGCGAGACCTGGCTGCACCACGCGGTCACCGAGTCCGAGTACCTCGGCCGGTCGGTCACGCTGGTCGACCCGTCGTCGCTGGCCGGCCTGCTCGCCCCGGCGCAGCGCGACGGCCTGCTGCAGGGCGTCTGGCTGTTGCTCGGCGACTCGAAGAGCCGCGCACCGGGCACGACCATCCAGCTGGCCCTCGGCCCCGTGACCGCCGCGTCCCAGTCGTTCGCCGGTCGCAGCGTCTGCGTCCCCGTGGTGATCTCGACGACGGGCATCCGGCGCAACCGCGTCACCCCGGCCACCTGGAACGCCCTCGAGCGCGCCGGGGAGTACGTCGTGTCGTCCCACGAATCGAGCGTCAAGATCTCGGTCAGCTGCATCGTGGACAACCCCGCCGAGGCCTGAGCCGCCGAGCGCCCGCGTGGCCCGGCCCGATCACCACCCCCGCCCGTAGCATGAACCCCACACCGTCCTGAAAGAAGGTCCCGACGTGTCAGACCACGACGACCGCATCCGCCTCGCCCTCGTAGACGACCACAAGATGCTCCTGGGCGCCCTCAGCGAGTGGATCCGTGGTGCCGCGAGCGACATCTCGATGGTCGCCGCGGTCGCGTCCTGGCCCGAGCTGCTCACCCACCCCGAGTTCCCGGTCGACGTCGTGCTGCTCGACCTCGACCTCAAGGACAACATCCCGATCTCGTTGAAGATCAACACGCTCAAGACGACGGGCGTCAAGACCGTCCTGATGAGCACCTACTCCGAGCCCAACGTGGTGCGTGAGGCCCTCGCCGCCGGCGCCCTGGGCTACCTCGTCAAGAGCGAGGACGCCGAGATGATCGTCGAGGCGATCCGCTCGGCCGCCAAGGGCGAGTCGTACATCTCCGCCGAGCTCGACCTGGCCCTCAACGCCGCCGAGGTCGGCGGCGTGCCGAAGCTCAGCGCACAAGAACGCCGCGTGATGGCGCTCTACGGCGGCGGCGAGCCGGTCAAGGCCGTCGCCTACCAGCTCGGCATCAGCGAAGAGACCGCGAAGAGCTACCTCAAGCGCATCCGCGAGAAGTACCGGGTGGCCGGCTACGACGTGGGCACGAAGGTCGCCCTGCGGAAGCGCGCCATCCAGGACGGCATCCTGCTGCAGACCGACACGCCGGCCCAGACCAGCTTCTGACGCCCGGCGTCACCCCAGAGCACGGCCCGGCCCCCTCGCGGGCCGGGCCGTTCGTCGTCTGCGCCACCCGCGCCTCCTCGGCCGTGGTTCCCGTGCCGCTCGCGACGGAGCGCGCTTCGACACGCCGAGCGGGCCGAACCCGAGCGCGCCGACAGCCCCGTGTCGTGAGCAGACGAGGAGGCGCGGGCCGGCGGCCCGAGGACGCCTACGCCGAGACCGACTCGCGTTCGGCGGCCGTGGCCCGGGCCGCACCGCGTCGGTCGTCGACCCGCTGCATGCCGAAGCTGATCATGGTGAGGACGACTCCGGCGAGGGCGAGCACGACGCCGACCCAGCCGGGTGCCGAGAAACCGAGGCCGGCCGCGATGACCGCGCCACCGAGGTAGGCGCCGAAGCTGTTGCCGAGGTTCATGGCGGAGTGGTTCAGGGCGGCGCCGATGACCTGGCTCTCGCCTGCGACCTCCATCAGGCGGGACTGCACCGACGGGCCGACGCTCGACCCGACGAGGCCGACGAAGAACGTGCTGACGAAGATGCCGACGATCGAGCTCGAGGTGAGCGCGTAGGCCGAGAGGGCGGCGATCAGGCCGACGAAGCCGAGGTACATGGCGAGCTTGAGCGAGCGGTCGGCGAGCCAGCCGCCGAGCAGGTTGCCGATGGTCATGCCGACGCCGACCGTGACGAGCACCCAGGGCACGATGCCCTCGGAGACGCCCGCCCCCTCGGTGACGGCGTTGGCGATGTAGCTGTAGACGGCGAAGAACCCGCCGAAGCCGATGGCCCCGATGCCCATCACGAGCCACACCTGGGGCTGCTTGAACGCGCGCAACTCGCGCTTCATCGAGGCGGAGGCGTCACCGTCCTGGTGCGGCACGGCGAAGGCGACGGCGACGAAGGTCAGCGCGAAGATGAGGGCGACCGCGAGGTAGGCCACCCGCCAGCCGGACTGCTGGCCGAGCCAGGTGATCGAGGGCACGCCGATGACGTTCGCGATCGTCAGGCCGCTGAGCACGAGCGCGACGCCCTTGCCTCGGTTGCCGGGGCCCATGATCGACGCGGCGACGATGGACGCGATGCCGAAGTAGGCGCCGTGCGGCAGGCCCGCGGCGAAGCGGGCGGCGAGCACCCAGCCGAACGACGGCAGCAGGGCCGAGGCGATCGTGCCGACCGTGAAGGCCGCCAGCAGGGCGAGCAGCAGCTTCTTCTTCGGGAAGTGCGACGACATCGCGGCGATGGTCGGGGCCCCGACGACGACGCCGAGGGCGTAGGCGCTGATCAACCAGCCGGCCTGGGCGATGCCGGCGTCCGCCGACCGGGAGTACAGGTCGGGCAGCAGATCGCCGGCCATGTTCGGCAGCAGGCCCATGGCGACGAACTCGGTGGAACCGATGCCGAAGCCTCCCAGGGCGAGGGCGATCAGGGCGGCCGTACGACGACGGCGGGAGAGGTGGGTCACGAGCGAGGGCCTTCGAGTTCGAGGGGTGTCAGCGAGGGAGCCTGCCACGGCTCGCCGTCGAGCTGGGAGGGGCGCGGGCCCGAGGGCGCCGTCGTCACCCGGGCGGGTGCTCGACGCCGGGTCGTATCGATTCGACCGCGCGATGCAGGGACCAGTCTACGACCCGGGAGGTCGAACTCAAGGGCCGATCGGCGTCAGGCGTCGCCGAGCGCCGCTTCGAGCCGTTCGACCTTGCCGGTCAGCTCGCCGGTGCGGCCCGGTCGGATGTCGGCCTTGAGCACGAGCGAGACGCGCGAGCCGAAGGCACCGACGGCCTCGGTGGCGGCCTTGACGACGGCCATCACCTCGTCCCACTCCCCCTCGATCTCGGTGAACATCGACGAGGTGTGGTTCGGCAGGCCGGACGCCCGCACGACCGCGACGGCGGCCGCCACGGCCGAGTGGACCGAATCGGGTTCGGAGCCGGAGGACGGCCCGCCCTCGGGGGCGGCACCACTAGGTGAGACGGAGAACGCGACGATCATGCGTCCATCCTCGCGTGTGCGGGGCGGACGCGCCAGAGCGTGACGACCGCCCACGCCAGCAGCCCGAGCTCGAGCACGGCCCGCACGGTGACCACGGCGACCAGGTCGGTTCGCGCGGCGAGCAGGGCGTCGTACTCGAGCGGGTAGACCACCTGCGTCAGCCCCGCCACGACCACGGCCAGCACCGCCGGCACGACGAACCGCGGCCCGCCCGAGCGCGCGAGCACGAGCCCGACGACGACGGGCACCGCCAGCCACGCCACGAACTGCGGCGAACCGACCTTGTTGGTCACGATGAGGGCGACGACGACGGCCAGCGACAACGGACCCAGGAGGCGCGTGGCCGTCACCCCGCGGCGCACCGCCCGCAGACCCAGCAGCACGACGCCCAGCACGACCGCGGCCATCACGAGGCTCATCGCCTTCGCGGCGAACCCGACCCCGTCGCCGGCGATCTGGTAGGTGAGGATCTCACGGTCGTAGTAGACGAACGTGCCGGGGACCCCCGCGGCGGCACGCCAGAGCCAGAGCACCGCCGCGGGCGACTCGACCTGCAGCCCGCGACCGGCCTGCTGGCCGACGAAACCGACCACGTTCCAGCCGCTGCCGAGCACGAGCGAGATCGAGACCACGACCGCGCTGGTCACCGCGGCGGCCACGAGGACCTCGACGCGACGGCGCACGGCGAGGACGGCGACCACCACGAGGGCGGCGGGCCAGACCTTGACCCACGCCGCGATCGTGAGCAGGGCGGACGCCAGCGAGGGCCGGGTCGAGACGAGCAGCAGGCCCACCAGCGCGACCGCGACCGTGACGGCGTCGATGCGGCCGAGGGCGATCGGCCCGAGGGCGACGAGGAAGGCGAGCCACCACCACGCGGCGACCACGGACCCGGCGCGGCGCCGGGCCACGAGCACGACGAAGGCTCCGGCGTTCAACAGCGACACGAGCACGAGCCACACCGCCCCGTAACCCGAATCGCCACCGAGCCGGGCGACCAGCATCGGCACCGCGGCGAGCAACGGGTAGACCCACGGTCGGTCGACGCCCACCCAGTCGCCGCCCCCGATGCCCTGCTGCATCCAGGTGCGGTAGACGACGTCGACGTCGCCCAGGGTGCGGTTGCCGCCGACGAGGTTGAGCCGGACGAGCCAGGCGTGCACGAGCACGAAGGCGATGCCGAGCACCACGGGTGACGCCGCGAGCGACCTCGCACGCTCGACGAACGCGGTGCGACCGTCGGCCCCGGACCGGGTGCCCGACGATCGCGCGTCACGGACGGCCGGCGCACCGGGGTCGGCCGACGCGGAGGGCACAGGGGTCGGCATGCCCACAGGCTAGCCGTCGGTCCCGACACCGGGCGTCATGCGTCGGCCGACGTCGGCGGTCGCCGCTACGATCCCACTCATGCGCAGACCCGCCTCCCTCCGACTCGTCGCGACCGCCGCCGCCCTCGTGCTGGCCGGGTCGCTCGCCGCCTGCTCGTCCGACGGGGGCTCGGGTGCCGACGCCGCGGGCGTCGGTGCCGTCACCGAGGGCAAGCTCACCGTCGCCACGGGCGAACCGGCCTACGGCCCGTGGATCGAGGACGACGACCCGACGTCGGGCAAGGGCTACGAGGCCGCCGTCGCCTACGCGGTCGCCGAGAAGCTCGGCTACGACGACTCCGACGTCGTCTGGGTGCGCACCACGTTCGACGAGGCCATCGCGCCGGGGCCGAAGACCTTCGACCTCAACCTGCAGCAGTTCTCGATCACCGACCAGCGCAAGAAGGCCGTCGACTTCTCCCCCGCCTACTACGAGACGCGCCAGGCGGTCGTCACCCTGCCCGGCACCGCCGCGGCCGACGCCACCTCGATCGCCGACCTGAAGGGCCTCGCGATCGGCGCCCAGAGCGGCACGACGAGCTTCACCGCCGCCGAGAACGCCATCGACCCCGAGGGCGGTGTGCAGGCCTACAACTCGAACGACGACGCGAAGGCAGCGCTCGAGGCCGGCCAGGTCGACGCCATCGTCCTCGACGTCCCGACCGCCACCTACTTCGTCGAGGGCGGTGTCGTGCTCGGCCAGTTGCCCGCGACCGACGGGGCGAGCGACCAGCTCGGCATCGTCCTGCCGCTCGGCAGCTCCCTGACCGCCGACGTCACGAAGGCGGTCGACGACCTCCGGGCCGACGGCACGCTCGCCGAGCTGCAGCAGCAGTGGCTCGCCGACTACGACGTGAAAGAGCTGTCGTAGCGCCTCGCACGGTCGCGGCCGACCCGGTGGCGGTCAGCGACCTCGAACTCGACCGGCGCGCGTTCCGTCGACGACAGTCGACCCGCTCCGTCGTGATCGCCGCCGTCAGCACGGTCGCCTTCGCCGTCCTCGCCTGGTGGGCGGTCACCAGCACGCCCGGTTGGTCCCGCGTCCAGTTCAGCTTCCTCGACGGGGCCACCTTCGCCTCGGCCTGGCCCCGCGTCGTCGAGGGGCTCTGGCTGAACGTGCGGGTCCTGCTGGTCGCCGCCGTCGGCGTGGCCGTCGTCAGCACCGTCCTGTCCGCGCTGCGCACCCTGCGGGGGCCGGTGTTCTTCCCCGTCCGGGCGCTGGTGCGGGGCTACACCGACCTGTTCCGCGGCATGCCGCTGATCATCGTGCTGTACCTCGTCGGCTTCGGCGTGCCGGGCCTCGGCCTCGGCATCCCGCGCCTGCCCGCCGAGTTCTGGGGCACGATCGCGTTGATCCTCACCTACTCGGCCTACGTGTCCGAGGTCATCCGTGCCGGCATCGATGCCGTCCACCCGTCACAGCGCCTCGCTGCCCGGTCGCTCGGCCTCAGCCACGCGAAAACCCTGCGCCTCGTCGTGTTCCCGCAGGCGCTGCGGAAGGTGACGCCAGCCCTCATGAACGACTTCGTCTCGATGCAGAAAGACGTCGGTCTCATCTCGGTGCTCGGGGCCGTCGACGCCGTCCGCGCCGCGCAGATCGAGACGGCGACCGCGGCGAACTTCACGCCCTACGTGCTCGCCGGATTGCTCTTCGTGCTGCTGGCCCTGCCCACCATCTGGCTGACCGACTGGCTGTCGGCGCGCCTCCGTCGTCGCGAACAGGCGGGCAGCGTCGTATGAGCAACCCCATCCCCGATCCCGTCGCAGGAGGCGCGGTGCCCGTCACCCCCGCCGCCCACGGCCCCGAGACGGTGCTGCGCCTCGAGGGCGTGCGCAAGTCGTTCGGCGACACGGTCGTGCTCGACGGCATCGACCTCGACGTCTCACGAGACGAGGTCGTGGCGCTGATCGGGGCCAGCGGCTCGGGCAAGTCGACCCTGCTGCGCACCGTGAACCTGCTCGAACAGGTCGACGACGGCCGCATCGTGCTCGGCGACGACGACATCACCGACCCCCGGGTGCGCGTCGACGCCGTCCGTGCCCGGATCGGCGTCGTCTTCCAACACTTCAACCTGTTCCCGCACCTGACCGTGCTCGACAACGTCGCGCTCGCCAGCCGCCACGTGTTGCGCCAGCCGAAGGCCGCCGCGAACGAGCGCGCCCTCGAGGTCCTCACGCGCGTGGGCCTCGGCGACAAGGCCGGCGCCTACCCCGACCGCCTCTCGGGCGGGCAGCAGCAACGGGTCGCCATCGCCCGAGCCCTGGCCCCGCGCCCCGCCGTGCTGCTGCTCGACGAGATCACGAGCGCACTCGACCCCGAGCTGGTGGGCGAGGTGCTCGACCTCGTGCGCACGCTCAAAGAGGTCGGCACGACGATCCTCATGGCGACGCACGAGATGGCCTTCGCCCGCGACGTCGCCGACCGGGTCGTGTTCCTCGACCGGGGCCGCATCGCCGAGCAGGGCACACCCGCGCAGCTCTTCACGGCGCCGCGCGAGGCCCGCACCCGCGAGTTCCTCACCCGCTTCACCGCTCCCTGACCCCCACCGTCTTCACCAGCGCCTCCCAGGTCGTTGCAAAGGAGACACGTCACCATCGGATCAGCCCCGTGGACTCGCCGCGCGTCACGCCGACCCCTCCGAAGGACGAAACCCATGAAGAAGAAGACCAAGATCGGGCTCGGCATCGCCGCAGCCGTCGTCGTCGTCCTGGGGGCCACCGCGGCCTTCGCCGGGCCGGCCTTCTACCGTGACGTGATCGTCGGTGAACCCGACGCCGCGCCCACCGCCTCGCTCACCCCCGGCTCGAGCACGCTCGACCCCAGCCAGCTCACGGGCGACTGGAGCATCGGCGACGGCAGCACGGCCGGCTACCGCGTCGACGAGGTGCTGAACGGCACCGACGTCACCGTCGTCGGCAAGACCGACAAGGTCTCCGGCACCATCACCGTCGACGGCACGACCATCTCGGCCGCGACCATCGACGTCGACGTCGCCTCGATCGCGACCGACAGCAGCAATCGCGACGACTACTTCCGGGGCACCGCCATGCAGGTGAACCAGTACCCCACGGCCACCTTCACGCTGACCCAGCCGATCGAGGCGGCCGTCCCCTCCGACGGCGAGGTGGCCAAGGTCGAGGCGACCGGCGAGCTGACCATGCACGGCGTCACGAAGACCGTCACCGTGCCCCTGCAGGCGGCGCTCTCGGGCGACGGCGTGCAGGTGAGCGGGTCGATCCCCGTGACCTTCTCGGACTACGGCGTCGACGCGCCGAGCCTCGGCTTCGTCAAGGTCGAGGACCAGGGCACGGTCGAGTTCCTCGTGGCGGCGACCCCCGCCTCCTGACCCCCCGGACGCTCGCGCCGGGCCCTCGCCCGTCGAGCGCGGCACGTCCGGACTCAGCCCCGGCGCAGCAGCTCGGCGATCGTGGCGGGCAGGGCGTCGACCAGGCCGAGCACGGTGAACGGTCCCCCGGCACTTGCTCGGGACGCCGCGAGGCCGTGGACGACCGCAGCCGTCGCGGCCAACCGGGCCAGCGCCTCCTCGTCCGCGGCGATCTCGTCCGCGTGCGTCGCGACCAAGGCGCCCAGGACTCCCCCGAGGGCGTCGCCCGCGCCGGCGGTCGCGAGCCACGTCGGAGCGCTGGCCGCGACGAGGCGCGTGCCGCCGGGCGACGCGACGTACGTGCGGTGCCCCTTGACGAGCACCGTGCAGCCCCACTCCCCCGCCGCACGTTCGGCGGCGCCCGCCGGATCGGCGGCGACGTCGCCGACCTCACGACCCGAGGCCTTCGCCAGCTCGCGGAAGTGCGGCGTCAGCACGACCGGCCCGGTCGCCTGCTCACGCAGCGACAGCGCACCGGCGTCGAGGACGAGCGGCACCCCCGAGGAGGCGCCGGTCGCGAACCCGTCGCGCGTCTCGTCGTCGAGGTGGTCCGGGTCGACACCCGAGCCGAGCAACCACGCCTGCACGCGACCCGGGCTCGTGACGGCCTCGGGCCGACGGTGCAGCACGAAGTCGGACGCGCGGGCGGGGCCGAGGTAGCGCAGCATGCCGACGCCGGTGTGCAGCGCGGCCTCGACGCCGAGCACGGCGGCGCCCGGGTACGAGCTCGAGCCGGTCACGACGCCGAGCACGCCACGGCTGTACTTGTCGTCGTCGACCGCGGGGACGGCGATCCGGTCGGCGGCGTCGGAGGGGGTCCAGTCGGTGAAGCGGGTGTCGGAGGTCACGCCCCGACGGTAGTCGGCCCCGACCCCGACGGGTCCGCCGATACGGTGGGTCGATGAGCATCTCACTCCCCGGCCGCACCGTCGTCTTCGACTACGGCGAGGTGATCTCGCGGTTCCCCGACGACGCCTCGCGCCGCCGCATCGAAGAGCTCGCGGGCGTCGACCCGGGCGTGCTCTGGCCCAGCTACGGCCGTCACCGCCACGCACTCGACCGAGGCACGCTGAGTTCCGGCGCGTACTGGCGCGCGATCGAGGCCGACACCGGCGCCGACTGGTCCCGCACCCGCGTGCACGAGCTCTGGGCCGCCGACTTCCCGTCGTGGTTCAGCCCCGAGCCCGGCACGCTCGACGTCATCGCCGACCTGGCCGACGGCGGCACGCGCCTGGCCCTCCTCTCGAACGCCGGTCTCGACTTCGCGTCGCCGTTCCGGCACTCACCCCTCGGCGAGCTGTTCGAGCGCGTCTTCGTCAGCGCCGAACTCGACGACCTCAAGCCGTCGGCCACGATCTTCGAGCACGTCCTGGCCGAACTCGGAACAACGGCCGCCGACACGGTGTTCATCGACAACAGGTCCGACAACGTCGAGGCCGCCCAGGCGCTCGGCATCACCGGGCACCTCTACACCGGACCCGAGCCGCTCCGACACTTCGTCCACGAGCTCGCGGCCCTCCCCTTCGAAAGGCGATGACCCCCCTCGTGACCCAGACGGACGCAGTCCCCACGACCACCCCCGACGCCACCGCGACGCCCACCGGCGCGACCGTCGGCCTCTTCGACCCGATCACCCTGCGCGGCCAGGCCTTCCGCAACCGCCTGTGGGTCGCCCCCATGTGCCAGTACTCGGCCGAGCTCGAGGACGGCGTCCCCACCGACTGGCACCTCGTGCACCTGGGCTCTCTCGCCCGAGGAGGCGCGGGTGCGGTCATCGCCGAGGCCACGTCGGTCACGCCCGAGGGCCGCATCTCTCCGCAAGACCTCGGCCTCTGGAACGACGCGCAGGTCGAGGCGTTCCGCCCGATCACGGCCTTCATCCGCTCGCAGGGCTCCGTGCCCGGCGTGCAGCTCGCACACGCGGGCCGCAAGGCCTCGACCTTCCGCCCGTGGAGCGAGACCCAGGGCACCGTCCCCGCCGAACAGGGCGGCTGGACCACCGTCGCCCCGTCGGCGGTCGCCTTCGAGGGCTACGACGAGCCCGTCGCCCTGACCACCGAGGCGGTGGGCGACCTCGTCGAGGCGTTCCGCGTCGCCGCGCGACGTTCGGTCGACGCCGGCTTCGAGCTGATCGAGCTGCACGCCGCCCACGGCTACCTGCTGCACCAGTTCCTGTCGCCGCTGAGCAACGAGCGCGACGACCGGTACGGCGGGTCGCTCGAGAACCGGGCGCGCTTCCTGCTCGAGGTCGTCGCGGCCGTCCGTGCCGAGGTCGGCGACGAGTACCCGTTGCTCGTCCGCTTCTCGGCGACCGACTGGGCCGACGGCGGCTGGAACGAGGACGACACCGCCACCGTCGCCGCCTGGGCGCACGACGCCGGCGCCGACCTGTTCGACATCTCGACCGGCGGCCTCGTCGCGGGCGTGAGCATCCCGGTCGGCCTCGGCTACCAGGTGCGCTTCGCCGAGCACGTCCGTCGCCAGGGCCGCGTCGAGACCGGGGCCGTCGGCCTCATCGTCGGCGCCGAGCAGGCGAACGAGGTCGTGGCCAGCGGTCGGGCCGACGTCGTGCTCATGGCGCGCGAGTTCCTACGCGACCCGCACTTCCCGCTGCGCGCCGCGGCAGAGCTCGGGGTCGAGCTCGACTACACGCCGTCGCAGTACGAGCGCGCACCCTTCCGCGTGCGCTGAGCCGCCCGGGGCCGCAGCGGTCCCGCACGACGCGACCCGCGCCTCCTCACCCTCTCGGGGTCAGGAGGCGCGGGTCGCGTCGTCTGCGCAGCGTCGCTCAGCGACGCCGGGTTGCGTCCTGCACCTCGCCGATCAGCTCTTCGAGGATGTCCTCGAGGAAGAGCACGCCGCGCGTGGCGCCGGTCTCGTCGAAGGACCGCGCGACGTGGACGCCGCTGCGGCGCATGGTCGCCAGGGCGTCCTCGAGCTCGGTGCCTTGGAAGATCGAGATCAGCTGGCGGATGCGCTTCGGCGGAACCGGGTCGGCGAACTCGTCCTCGTCGAGGTCGATGACGTCCTTGAGGTGCAGGTACCCCGTGGGGTCGCCGCCGTCGTCGACCAGCACGTACCGCGAGAAGCCGCGCTGGGCGACGGCGCGCTCGACGTCGTGCGGCGTGGCGTCCTCGGGCAGGGTGACGAGCTCGTCCATCGGGACGGCCGTCTGCGCGACGGTCTTCTCGGTGAACTCGAACGCCGCGCGCACCGTGCCGGTGGCGTCGGTGATCATGCCCTCGCGCTGCGACTGGGCCACGATCGTCGCGACCTCGTCGACCGTGTAGGCGCTGGTCGCCTCGTCCTTCGGCTCGACCTTGAAGGCCCGCAGCACGGCGTTCGCCGAGTGGTTGAGGGCCAGCACGACCACGTGCAGCACGCGGGCGATGGCGACGAGCGGCGGGGCCAGCAGCAGGGCGGCACGGTCCGGCAGCGAGAACGAGATGTTCTTCGGCACCATCTCGCCGAACACCACGTGCAGGAACGACACGAGCACGAGCGTGATGACGAAGCCCACGACGCTGACCAACTCGGGGCTGAGTCCGGTCCAACCGAGCGGCCCCTCGAGCAGGTGGTGGATCGACGGTTCGGACACGTTGAGGATCAGCAACGAGCAGATCGTGATGCCGAGCTGCGTCGTCGCGAGCATCATCGTCGCGTGCTCCATGGCCCAGAGCGTGGTCTTGGCGGCGCGGCTGCCGGCTTCGGCCTTGGGTTCGATCTGCGACCGGCGGGCCGAGATGACGGCGAACTCGGCCGCCACGAAGAAGGCGTTGCCGGCCAGCAGCACCACGAGCCAGACGATGCCCCACCAGTCGCTGCTCATCGGGTCACCTCTTTCGTGCGGACCGCGCGACGGTCGTCCTCGACGCCCGTGCGCGCCTTCTCGGGACGCTCCTTCTCGGGCAGCACCTTCGGGTCGCGTCGACCGGTCCGGTCGCGGTCGTCGCGTCCGCGGCCGTCGCGTCGGCCCGGCTCGGTCGCCGTGACCTCGGGCACGTCGTCGGGCGTGGGCGTGAAGCGGATGCGGTCGATGCGTCGGCCGTCGAGCCGTTCGACCCGGAACGCGCCGTCGTCGGTCTCGACCACGTCGCCGACCTTGGGCAGGCGGCCGAGTTCGCTCATGAGCCAACCGCCGACGGTCTCGTAGGGGCCGTCCTCGGGCACCTTGACCGAGGCGCGCTCGAGCAGTTCGTCGGGCCGCAGCAGACCGGGGAAGGTCAGCCAGTTGCGCGAGCGGACGACGTCGACCCGGCTGCGGTCGTGCTCGTCGCTGACCTCGCCGACCAGCTCTTCGATCAGGTCCTCGAGGGTGACGACCCCGGCGGTCCCGCCGTACTCGTCGACGACGACGGCCATCTGGTAGCCGCGACCGCGCACCTCGCTCAGCAGGTTGTCGAGGGTCATCGTCTCGGGCACGCGGACCGCGTCGGTCAGCAGCGCGGAGACGGGCACGTCGGCCCGCTTCTCACGCGGCACCGAGACGGCCTGCTTGACGTGGACGAGGCCCACGACGTCGTCGATGCCGTCGTCGGTCACCGGGAACCGCGAGTAGCCGGTGCGTCGAGCCAACTCGAGGACGGTCTCGGCCGAGTCGCCGCGCGCGACGGTCGACAGACGGGGCCGCGGGGTCATGACGTCGGAGGCGGTGTGGTCGCTGAAGACGAGCGTGCGGGCGAGCAGGGTCGCCGTGTCGCGGTCAAGGCTGCCCTCGGTCGCCGAGCGGCGCACGAGCGACGAGAGCTCTTCGGCCGTGCGGGCACCCGACAGCTCTTCTTTCGGTTCGATGCCCATGGCGCGGAGCACGGCGTTGGCCGTGTTGTTGAGCAGGGCCACCGCCGGCTTGAACACCGTGGTGAACAGCACCTGGAACGGGATGACCAGCTTCGCCGTCTTGAGCGGCAGCGCCAGCGCGAAGTTCTTGGGGACGAGCTCGCCGATGATCATCGACAGCAGGGTGGCGACGACGATCGAGACGATCGGGGCGCCGACCGCGACGACCCCCTCGGGCACGCCGACCGCGGTGAGCGGCGGCGAGATGAGCCGCGAGATCGCGGGCTCCATCGTGTAGCCGGTCAGCAGGGTCGTCAGCGTGATGCCGAGCTGGGCGCTCGACAGGTGGGTCGACGTGATGCGCAGAGCGCCGATGGTCGGGGCGAGCCCCTTCTCACCCCGGGACTGACGAGCCTCGAGGTCGGACCGGTCGAGGTTGACCAGCGAGAACTCGCTGGCCACGAAGAGGCCGGTGCCGACGGTGAGCAGCAGGCCGAACGCGAGCAGTATCCACTCGTTCACCGGGCGGAGTCACCCCACTCGGCGGAAGGAGCGCCCGTGGTCAGGAGGCGCGGCGTGCGATGGTGCGAGGGTGCGGTCGTCTGAGACGGAGGGTCATCCATAGACGGGCGATCTTACGGCACCTACGCGATTCCCGTCGCGCGACCTCGCCCCCGTCTCACCAGCTGACGGGGAGCGCCTTGCCCTCTTCGTAACCGGCCGCGGACTGGACGCCGACGAGCGCGCGCTCGGCGAACTCGGGGACGGAGGTCGCCCCGGCGTAGGTGAACGAGCTGCGGACGCCCGAGGTGATCATGTCGAGGAGGTCCTCGACACCGGGACGCAGCGGGTCGAGGTAGATCTTCGACGACGAGATGCCTTCGGCGAAGAGCGTCTTGCGGGCCAGCTCGTACGGGTCGAGGCGCTCGAAGCGACCGCGCACGGCCTTGGTCGAGGCCATGCCCCAGCTCTCTTTGTAGAGGCCGCGTTCGTCGCTCGCCAGCTCGCCGGGAGCCTCGATGGTGCCGGCGAACCAGGAGCCGATCATCACCGACGACGCGCCCGCCGCGAGGGCGAGCGCCACGTCGCGCGGGTAACGCACGCCGCCGTCGGCCCAGACGTGCGCCCCGAGGGCACGAGCGGTGGCCGCCGTCTCGAGCACGGCGGAGAACTGGGGACGACCGACGGCGGTCATCATGCGGGTGGTGCACATGGCGCCGGGCCCAACGCCCACCTTGACGATGGACGCGCCGGCCGCGACGAGGTGCCGGACGGCCTCTTCGGTGACGACGTTGCCCGCGACGATCGGCAGGCCCAGGTCGAGGGCGGACACCGCCTGGACGGCCCGGATCATGCCGTCCTGGTCGCCGTGCGCGGTGTCGATCACGAGCACGTCGACGCCCGCCGCGGCGAGGGCCTTCGCCTTGCCTGCGACGTCGCCGTTGATGCCGATCGCCGCGGCGACGCGCAGCCGACCGTCGGCGTCGACGGCGGGCTGGTAGATCGTCGACCGCAGCGCGCTCTTGCGGCTCACCGTGCCGACGACCTGACCGTGCCGCAGCACGGGAGCGAAGTGGATGTCGGCCGCCACCATGCGGTCGAACGCGTCGCGTGGGCTGTCGACGTCGTCGGCGTCGAGCGAGGTCAAGGCCCCGTGCAGCAGGTCGCCGAGCACCGCGTCCCGCGGGGCCGTGGCCAGGCGGGAGGTGGCGATGCAGCCGAGGTACGCCCCCGTGCCGTCGTGCAGCACGATGCCGTGGCCTTCGACGGCCGGGACGACCGAGAGCGCCTGCTCGACGGTCTGGCCCGCGTCGAGCGAGTAGGGCGTGTCGTAGTCGACGGGCTGGGCCTTGACCCAGCGGATGGCGGCGTCGAGGTCTTGCAGGTGCATGTCCTGGGGCAGCACACCGAGGCCGCCGCGACGGGCCAGGGTCGCCGCCAGGCGTGGGCCCGTGACCGAGTTCATGTTGGCCGACACGATCGGGATCGTGGCCCCCGTGCCGTCGCCCGGGGCGAGGGACACGTCGAGCCTGCTGGTGATCGACGACCGGCTCGGGACGAGGAACACGTCGGAGTAGGTCAGATCGTGCGTGGGGGTCGTCTCGTAGAACCGCATGGGTCCACGGTAATCCCTGTGAGTCGTCCCGCCGAGGACCAGCCGTTTGCGCTTAAGCTGGCAGAGGTGGGCGTCGCAGCCCACGCACTGATCAACAATCAACGGAGAGTGGGCGATCGGCTGTGTCAAGCCACGTGACCGGTACAACTGACGACGGCGCTGCAGCCGAGTTCGGGGCCAACGAGTGGCTCGTCGACGAGCTCTACGAGCAGTGGGTGGTCGACAAGAACTCGGTCGACGAGTCGTGGTGGCCGATCCTCGAGGCCTACACGCCGCCCGAGGGCGGGTCCGCACCCACGTCGCCCGCCGCACCGTCCGTCGAGACCGCAGCCGCGCCTCCTGCGTCGTCCGCTGCCGCGCCGGCAGCCGATGCCCCGGCACCCGCGGCCGCTGCAGCCGCCGGCCAGAAGGCCGCCGCGCGCACGACCTCGGTCGAGCCGGCGGCGAAGCCGATCCCGGCCCAGGTGCCCGACAAGGCCAAGGCGAAGCCCGCGACGCCCGGCGAGCAGCCCACGCCCGAGGCCGAGAACGTCGTCTCGCCGCTGCGCGGCATGGCCAAGTCGCTCGCCACGAACATGGACGCCAGCCTCACCGTGCCCACCGCGACGAGCGTCCGCACGATCCCGGCGAAGCTGATGATCGACAACCGCATCGTCATCAACAACCACCTCAAGCGCGCCCGCGGCGGCAAGGTGTCGTTCACCCACCTCATCGGCTGGGCACTCGTCCAGGCGCTGAAAGAGTTCCCCAGCCAGAACGTCTACTACGACGAGGTCGACGGCAAGCCGTCGGTCGTCACGCCGGCGCACGTCAACCTCGGCCTCGCCATCGACATCCCGAAGCCCGACGGAACCCGCGCCCTGCTCGTGCCCGGCATCAAGAAGGCCGAAGAGATGCACTTCGGCGAGTTCCTCACCGCCTACGAGGACATCGTCAAGCGGGCCCGCGACAACAAGCTCGCGGCGGCCGACTTCCAGGGCAACACGATCTCGCTGACCAACCCCGGCGGCATCGGCACCGTGCACAGCGTGCCCCGCCTGATGAAGGGCGCGGGGGCCATCATCGGCGCCGGCGCACTCGACTACCCGGCCGAGTTCCAGGGCTCGGCCTCGAAGACGCTCGTCGAGCTGGGCATCGGCAAGACCATCACGCTGACCAGCACCTACGACCACCGGGTCATCCAGGGGGCGGGCTCGGGCGAGTTCCTCAAGAAGGTGCACGAGCTGCTGATCGGGCAGCGCGGCTTCTACGAGGACATCTTCGCGGCGCTGCGCATCCCGTACGAGCCGATCCACTGGAACGCCGACATCAACGTCAACCTGGCCGAGCGCGTCAGCAAGACGGCCCGCGTGCAAGAGCTGATCAACAGCTACCGCGTGCGCGGCCACCTGATGGCCGACATCGACCCGCTCGAGTACCGCCAGCGCACGCACCCCGACCTGGCGATCGAGAGCCACGGGCTCACCTTCTGGGACCTCGACCGCGAGTTCGTCACCGGCGGCCTGGGCGGGCGCACCCATGCCCTGCTGCGCGACATCCTCGGCATCCTGCGCGACTCGTACTGCCGCACCATCGGCGTCGAGTACATGCACATCCAGGACCCCGCACAGCGCAAGTGGATCCAGGACCACCTCGAGGTGCCGTACACCAAGCCCTCGCACGACGAGCAGATGCGCATCCTCGCGAAGCTCAACGAGGCCGAGGCATTCGAGACCTTCCTGCAGACGAAGTACGTCGGCCAGAAGCGCTTCAGCCTCGAGGGCGGCGAGTCCACCATCTCGCTGCTCGACACGGTCATGCAGCACGCCGCCCGCGAGGGCCTCGACGAGGTCGCGATCGGCATGGCCCACCGCGGCCGCCTCAACGTGCTGACGAACATCGCCGGCAAGACCTACGGCCAGATCTTCCGCGAGTTCGAGGGCACGCAAGACCCCAAGACCGTCCAGGGCTCGGGCGACGTCAAGTACCACCTCGGCACCGAGGGCGAGTTCACGAGTGCCGTCGGCGAGACGATCCCCGTGTACCTGGCCGCGAACCCGTCGCACCTCGAGGCCGGCGACGGCGTGCTCGAGGGCATCGTGCGCGCCAAGCAAGACCGCGGGACGCCCGGTGCCTTCAGCACGCTGCCGATCCTGATCCACGGCGACGCGGCCATGGCCGGTCAGGGCGTCGTGGTCGAGACGCTGCAGATGTCGCAGCTGCGCGGCTACCGCGTGGGCGGCACCATCCACATCGTGATCAACAACCAGGTGGGCTTCACGACGCCGCCGTCCGAGTCGCGCACGTCGGTGTACTCGACCGACGTCGCCAAGACGATCCAGGCGCCGATCTTCCACGTGAACGGCGACGACCCCGAGGCCGTGGCCCGCGTCGCCGAGCTGGCATTCTCGTACCGTCAGCAGTTCAAGCGCGACATCGTCATCGACCTCGTCTGCTACCGCCGTCGAGGCCACAACGAGGGTGACGACCCCTCGATGACGCAGCCGCTGATGTACAACCTCATCGAGCAGAAGCGCTCGGTGCGCACGTTGTATACCGAGGCCCTCGTCGGCCGCGGCGACATCACGCAGGACGAGTACGACGGCGCCCACCGTGACTTCCAGGAGCGCCTCGAGCGCGCCTTCGCCGAGACGCACGCCGCGCAGACCGGGTCGATCCCGGTCGTCACGAGCGACGACGGCGACGTCGCCGACCTCGAGCGGCCCGTGGCCCAGCAGGACGACGCCCGGGGCGAGCCCGAGACCACGGGCGTGTCGCTCGAGCTCGTGCACGACATCGGTGACGCGCACGACAACCCGCCGGCCGGGTTCTCGGTGCACCCCAAGCTGCAGCAGCTGCTGAAGAAGCGCGTCGACATGAGCCGCAACGGCGGCATCGACTGGGCCTTCGGCGAGTTGCTGGCCTTCGGGTCGCTGTTGACCGAAGGCACGCCCGTGCGCCTCGCCGGGCAGGACAGCCGTCGCGGCACCTTCGTGCAGCGGCACTCCGTGCTGCACGACCGCGAGAACGGCCAGGAGTGGCTGCCGCTGCAGAACATCGCCGACAACCAGGCGAAGCTCTGGATCTACGACTCGCTGCTCAGCGAGTACGCGGCGATGGCCTTCGAGTACGGCTACTCGGTCGAACGGGCCGACGCGCTCGTGCTGTGGGAAGCCCAGTTCGGCGACTTCAGCAACGGCGCCCAGACCGTCATCGACGAGTTCATCTCGTCGGCCGAGCAGAAGTGGGGTCAGCGCTCGAGCGTCGTGCTGCTGCTGCCGCACGGCTACGAGGGCCAGGGCCCCGACCACTCGTCCGCCCGCATGGAGCGCTTCCTGCAGCTCTGCGCCGAGGACAACATGACGATCGCACGGCCGTCGACGCCCGCGTCGTACTTCCACCTGCTGCGTCGTCAGGCCTATGCACGCCCGCGTCGTCCGCTCGTGGTCTTCACCCCGAAGGCCATGCTGCGGCTGCGCGGAGCGACCAGCGGGGTCGACGCGTTCACCTCGGGTCGCTTCGAGCCGGTGCTCGACTGCACGCGGGTGTCCGAGCCCGAGTCGACGAAGCGCGTCGTGCTGCACAGCGGAAAGATCCACTACGACCTCTCGACCGAGCTCGACAAGCGGGGCGTCCAGAACGACGTCGCGCTGGTCCGCCTCGAGCAGCTCTACCCGCTGCCGCTCGACGAGATCCGCCGCGTGCTCGACCGCTACCCGTCCGCCGAGCTGGTCTGGGCGCAAGAAGAGCCCGAGAACCAGGGTGCCTGGCCGTTCGTCGTGCTCGAGCTGCAGAAGCACCTCGACCGACAGATCCGCGTCGCCTCGCGTCCCGCGTCGGCCTCGCCGGCCGCCGGGTCGAACAAGGCGAGCGCGCTGCAGCAAGCGGCCCTGATCGCCGAGGCGCTCGACCTCTAGACGCCAGCCCTACCGCACGACCGTGGCCGCGCCTCTTGCAGGAGGCGCGGCCACGGTCGTCTGCGCTGCTCTCCCCGCCCGCCCAGCCCCGGCCCCGCCCGGTCCTGCACTGCCTGCCCTGCCCCGCCCAGTCCTGCATTGCCTGCCCTGCCCCGCCCTGCCCGGCCCGGCCCGGCCCCGCCTCGCCCTGCCCTGCCCTGCCCTGCCCTGCCCTGCCCTGCCCGGCCCCGCCCTGCCCTGTCCTGCCCTGCCTGCCCTGCCTGCCCAGCCCTGCCCTGCCCTGCCCAGCCCAGCCCTGCCCTGCCCAGCCCTGCCCTGCCCTGCCCAGCCCTGCCCCGCCCTGCCCCGCCTCGCCGTGTCCTGCCCCGCCCTGCCCTGCATCCGCCACCGGCCCGCAGTCGGCAACTCAGGAGTCCTGTCACCGCGCCCCGCGCCAACCGCCCGATCCGCAACCGTTCTCCTGAGTTGCCCGCACGCGACCGACCACACCCGCATCCACGTAGGCTCCCGCGCCGACACTGCGAGCCGAACTCGGTCCCGGACACGGGCCCGGCCCCGCTGTCGGCAACTCAGGGCTCCTGCACGCGCTGCACCGCTCAGACGCCTGCGCGACGACACCAGCCAGGAATTGCCGACACACGACCCGCGACATCGACGATTGCGGAGGGGCTCGGTGATGCAGGAGAAAAGGCTCCTGATCGGACGACCCCGCTGTCGGCAACTCAGGGCTCCTGCTTGCGCAGCACCGCTCAGACGCTTTCGCGACGACACCAGCCAGGAATTGCCGACACGCGGCCCGCGAGACACGCCCCGCGACCGGTGACCTGTGGCGGCAGCGTCAAGGGCAGCGGGAGCGTCAGGGGCGCTGGCTCGGGAGCATGTGCGCCTTCGGGCAAGTTCACACGCGAAGCGCACCGGGAGTCCTGAGTTGCCGACCGCGGGCGGCAGGTTCAGCCGACGGTGAGGCCGCTGTCGCGGCGGCAATAAGACGCGGCGTTCAGATGAGCTTCGAGTAGCGGACGCCGGCCTCGTGGTAGCCACGTTTGCGGTAGAAGCGGTTGGCCGAGTCGGTCGCGGCAGCCGAGACCGCGTTCAGCACGCGCGCCTGGTGCCCCCGGGCCCACGACTCGAAGTGGCCGAGCAGGTACGACCCCACGCCGTCGCGGCGCGCCTCGGCCGACACCACGAGGAGCAGCAGCTCTGCCGTCGGGGCATCGTCGTTGTACGCCCACACGACATGGCCACCGGCGACCGCCGTGATGCGACCGTCGTCACCTCGCACGACCCAGGTCTCGTGTCCCGCGTCGGCCGTCAGCCGCGCGAGTCGTGCCGAGAGGACGTCCGCGTCGAGCGCGTAGCCGAGCAGGCCGATCAACGACACGAGGTCGTCGAGGTCGCTGGTGGTCGGGATGCCGAGGGGCTGCACCGTTGCGGTCATGGCTCGACGCTAGCGCAGGCGCTCGGCGTGTGACGACCGGAGATCCGCGCTCGACGCTAGCGCAGGCGCTCGGCGTGTGACGACCGGAGGTCCGGGCCCGGAACTAGCGGTGAGCGGACTGCAGTTCGCGCAACCGTGCCAGGACGGTCGCCCGCAGGTCTTCGGGTGCCGTCTCTCGGCAGGCGCGCTGGACGGCCTCGGTCAGCACGACGCCGACCTTGTGCTCGCCCGAGCAGTCGCCGCAGTTCGCCATGTGCTCGCGGATGTCGGCCGCGTCCTCGCGGCACAACTCGTTGTGCAGGTAGTCCTCGAGTTCGGCCTTGGCCTTGGTGCAACCACAGTCGGTCATTTCTTTGCGCCCTTCGACGAGCCGACGGGGACGGCGATGCCACGATCGCGTGCGTAGTCGGCGAGGAGTTCACGGAGCAGGCGACGGCCGCGGTGCAGGCGGCTCATCACGGTGCCCACGGGGGTCTTCATGATGTCGGCGATCTCTTGGTACGAGAAGCCTTCGACGTCCGCGAAGTACACGGCCATGCGGAAGTCCTCGGGGACCTTCTGCAGGGCGTCCTTCACGGCACTGTCGGGGAGGTGGTCGATCGCCTCGGCCTCGGCCGAGCGGGTCGAGCCGGAGGCGCGGGTCGCCGACTCGGCGCCGCCCATCTGCCAGTCTTCCAACTCGTCGATCGTGCCCTGGTAGGGGTCGCGCTGCTTCTTGCGGTACGTGTTGATGAACGTGTTGGTCTGGATGCGGTAGAGCCAGGCCTTCAGGTTGGTGCCCTGCTGGAACTGCGCGAACGCCGCGTACGCCTTGACGAACGTCTCTTGGACGAGGTCGCTGGCGTCGGCCGGGTTGCGCGTCATGCGCATGCCCGCGGCGTAGAGCTGGTCCATGAACGGCAGCGCCTGCTCTTCGAAGAGGGCGCGCTTCTCGGCGTCGGCGTCGACGGCCTCGAGGGCGGCGTCGACGTCGGCCTCGGTCGGTTCGACGGCGGCATCGGTCGGTGTGGGCTCGTGGCCCTCGGGGGTGCTCATCAGGGCCGATTCTAGTTCGGCGACGGTGATTTCCCTCGGTGCGAGTGCGACAGGCACAGGTCCTCCAGGTTCTTGCTGCATTACTGTGGTGAACCGATGCAGGTGTACAGGTATTCCGGGCCCGAGTTCTCTCCCTACGGCGACGGAAAGGTTCCCGAGGTCGACGAGGGGCGCTGGGTGGCGCCCACCGCCTCCGGCCCGTTGCGCGCCTCCTCGTCCCTGCCCGGGTCGAAGTCGCTGACGAACCGCGAGCTGGTGCTCTCGGCGCTGGCGTCGTCGCCCTCGACGTTGCGCCTGCCGCTGCACTCCCGCGACACGGCGCTGATGATCGAGGCGCTCAAGGCGCTGGGCACGACGGTCACCGAGTTCCCCAACGACTCCCCCTTCGGGCCCGACCTGGTCGTCACGCCCGGCGAGCTGCAGGGCGGGGCGACGATCGACTGCGGTCTGGCCGGCACGGTCATGCGGTTCCTGCCCCCGGTCGCGGCGCTCGCCCTCGGCCCGGTCACGTTCGACGGTGACGCCAGCGCGCGCAAGCGACCCATGCGCACGACGATCGACGCCCTGCGCTCCCTCGGCGTCGAGGTGAACGACGACGGCCGAGGCGCCCTGCCCTTCAGCCTCTACGGCACCGGCGAGGTCGAGGGCGGCGACATCGAGATCGACGCGTCGGCCTCGAGCCAGTTCGTCTCGGGCCTGTTGCTGTCGGCCGCCCGCTTCGAGCGCGGCCTCACCCTGACCCACACCGGCGAACGCCTGCCGAGCCTGCCGCACATCGAGATGACCATCGACGCGCTCGCGCAGCGCGGGGTCGAGGTCGAGTCGCCCGCCGTCGGCACCTGGATCGTGCCGCCGACGCCGATCGAGGGGCGCGAGGTCGTCATCGAACCCGACCTGTCGAACGCGGCTCCCTTCCTCGTGGCGGCCCTGGTCGCGGGCGGCACCGTGTCCATCGCGCACTGGCCGGCCGACACGACCCAGGTCGGGGCCGACCTGATCGACCTGCTGCCGCTCTGGGGGGCCACCGTCACGCTCGACGGCGACACCCTCACCGTCGACGGCGGCGTGGGCCTCGTCGGCGGCGGCTCGCTGCCCGGCGTCGACGTCGACCTGTCCCGCGGCGGCGAGCTCGCCCCCGCACTGGTCGCCCTCGCCGCCCTCGCCTCGGGCCCGAGCACGATCACCGGCATCGGCCACCTGCGCGGTCACGAGACCGACCGCCTCGCAGCCCTCGCGGCCGAGATCAACGCCCTCGGAGGCGCGGTGACCGAACTCGAGGACGGCCTGCGCATCGAGCCGTCCCCGCTGCACGCGGGCCAGTGGCGCACCTACGAGGACCACCGCATGGCGACGGCCGCGGCGATCATCGGCCTCGCGGTCGAGGGGGTCGAGCTCGACGACGTCCGCGTCGTCGCGAAGACGCTGCCGCAGTTCGTCGAGCTGTGGGACGAGATGCTCGGCCGGACCGTCCGCCAGAGCCCTGCCGACATCGACCTGCTCGGGTTCCTCTAGGCGCCGGGCCGACGACGATGAGCGAGGCACGGCGCAGGACGGACGAGGCACGGTCGACGATGAGCGAGGCACGATGAGCTGGTGGAGCGACGGCGACGACGCCGACGACGAGCGCGAGTACGGCGAGTACGACGAGAGCTCGGTGCGGGTGCGCCCGAACCCCAAGGGCAACAAGCCGCGCACCAAGCAGCGACCGGCCTACGCGAACGCCGAAGAGGGGGTCGTCTGGACGGTCGACCGCGGCCGCTACGGCGTGCTGATGGACGCCGGCACCCCCGACGAACGCGAAATCACGACGGCCCGGGCGCGCGAGCTCGGCAAGAAGAGCGTCGTGACCGGCGACCGCGTCGGCGTCGTCGGCGACACGAGCGGCTCCGAGGGGTCGCTCGCGCGCATCGTCAAGGTCCAGGAGCGCACGACCCTGCTGCGGCGCAGTGCCGACGACAGCGATGCCGTCGAGCGCGTCATCGTCGCCAACGCCGACCAGATGCTCATCGTCGTGGCGGCCGCCGACCCCGAGCCCCGGCCCCGCCTGGTCGACCGCTACATGGTCGCGGCGTTCGACGCCGGGGTCGAGCCGATCCTCTGCATCACCAAGACCGACCTCGCCGACCCGGCGCCGTTCGCGGCGCACTTCTCGTGCTTCGACCTGCGCATCGTGACGACGACGTCGACCTCGTTCGACGAGGTCGCGCCCGGTGGGCAGGTCTCCCCCGCACTCGACGAGTTGCGCGGCGTCCTCGACGGCCACGTGACGGTCACGGTGGGCCACTCGGGCGTCGGCAAGTCCACCCTCGTCAACGCCCTGACCGGGTCGCGGCGCGAGGTGGGCGTGGTCAACGCCGTCACCGGACGTGGGCGGCACACGTCGTCGTCGACGGTGTCGTTCAAGGTGCCGACCGGCGGCTGGATCGTCGACACCCCCGGTGTGCGGTCGTTCGGGCTGGGTCACGTCGACCCCGAGAACATCCTCAAGTCGTTCGCGGCGCACGCGATTCCGGCCGAGGGCGAGCCGGTCGACGGCATCCCGCTGGCCGAGGCCCACGACTGGGAGATCGTCGACCGCATCGAAGCCGGCGAGCTCGGCGACGTCGGCCGTGAACGGCTCGAGTCGCTGCAGTCGCTGCTGGCGTCCAAGGGCGGCGTGAGCGCGCGCGACCTCGCGGCGGCCGCCGACGACGCCCGCAGCGACGAGCTCGGCTAGGGCACGGCTGCGTCGCACCGCCGCCGGCCGATCCGCGCCGGGGCCGGCCGTGCGACATCGCACCGCGTTTCGTGCAGCACACCGGGACTAGTCGCGGTGCCGTGCACGAAACGCGGTGCAGTGAGGTGCGGTGCCGAGCGGGGAGCGGACGCGGGACTGGTCGGGGGTGCGGTGGGTGCAGGAGGCGCGGGTCGGGCCGGCGGGCGGGGCGCGGACGAGCAGGGCGGGCTCGGTACGCTGACGGGGTGACCGATGCTGCCGAGCCGACCCGCGCCTCCTCGTCCGGACCCGACCGATCGGACGGCCCCGCGAACGGCCTCGCCGACGACTCCGCGGGCGCTGGGGACGCTGTGGGCGCTGCGGGCGCCACGGGCGGGGCCGTCGGCCCCTGGGCGGACGACCTGGCGCTCGCGCTCGAGCTGGCCGACCTGGCCGACGCGATCAGCACCGAACGGTACCGGTCGGCCGACCTGCACGTGTCGCTCAAGCCCGACCGTTCGCACGTGACCGACGCCGATCAGGCCGTCGAGCGGGCGATCCGCGAGCGGGTCGCCGCCGCCCGCCCCGACGACACCTTCTACGGCGAGGAGTACGGCCACGACGCCCCCTCGCACCGCCAGTGGGTGGTCGACCCGATCGACGGCACGGCGAACTTCCTGCGCGGGGTGCCGGTCTGGGCGGCGCTCGTCTCGCTCGTCGTGGACGGGGTGCCCGTGGTGGGCGTGGTCAGTGCTCCGGCCCTCGGGCGGCGCTGGTGGGCGACGCAGGGCGGCGGGGCGTTCTCGACCGAGCACGAGGGGCCGCTGCGGGTGTCGGGGGTGCGCGACCTGGCCGACGCGTCGCTGAGCTTCAACGGGCTCGAGTACTGGATCGACGCCGGACGCCTGCCCCAGCTGCTCGAGCTGACGGGCCGGGTCTGGCGGACGCGGGCGTACGGCGACTTCTGGTCGTACATGCTCGTCGCCGAGGGCGCGCTCGACATCGCGGGCGAGTTCGACCTGCAGCCCTACGACATGGCGGCCGTGGCCGTCGTCGTCGAGGAGGCCGGCGGACGCTTCTCCAGCGCCGACGGACAGCCGGGCCCCTGGCACGGCAGCGCGATGGCGACGAACGGACTGCTGCACGAGAGCGTCCTCGAGGTCGTGGCCGCGCCTCCTGCCTGAGTCGCGCCGTTTCGCTCGGGGACGCATCGGTCTCTTTCCGTGATCCGGTACGTACCGGATCGACGCCCGCGGTGGAACACCCCCGCTCCGGCTGATCCGGTACGTACCGGATCGAACCCGTCGGGGGGCCTCTCCGCCTCGGGCTGATGCGATACGTACCGGATCAGCGGATGACCGGACATCGCCCCGACGACGCAGCGGCAAGGCGAGCGAACGGGCGCGCGTGCGTGCGACCCGATTCCCCGGCCCCAACCCCGGGCCGCGGTTCATCCCTGCGACGGAGGTCGACTCAGCCCTGCGCTTATGTTCACGCAACGTCCCGGCCGCTTGACTGGTCGCACGACGTCACCGGCTCCAGCAGGGGCACCGAGCATCTCGGTCAGGGACGTCAGGGGCTCCGCCGCCCGTCTCCCTGTGACGGGCGGCCGGGCCCCGTCAACCGCCTCACCAGCCGACCGAAAGGCCCTCCATGTTCGTCACGCCCGCCATCTCCGTCTCCGCGACCACCAGCACCGCCGCTGGCTCGGTCGACCCCGCATCGATCGCCCTGCCGAACACCCGCCAGATCGACGTCACGAGCTACGTCGTCGAGGCCTTCGCCCGCCTCTGACCTGCGGGGCCACGCCACCCCCGGGGCGCATCTCATCGAGGAGGCGCGGCCCACCCCGGAGGCGCGGGTCACCGAGGAGGCGCTGGTCACCGGCCGACGACGGTCACCGACTACGCAGCAGCAGCCTCAGCCCCGTCGCGCACGCGCCCCTTCTTTCGGGCCCGCAGGTCCATCAGCCCGAGCACGAGCGCCACGGACACCAGCGCGATCGTGACGAAGAACCCGTTGCGGTAGGCCTCGTGGTAGATGTCGAGGTCGGCGCCCTCCGCTCCCCCGGCTCCGGCGATGACCGAGTAGAACGTCGAGACCGCGGCCGCCGTGCCGATGGCCGTGCCGGCGCGCTGACCGACCTGCCCCATCGAGCCGGCGACGCCGCCCATCTCGACGGGCACCTCGGCCAGCGTGAGCGTCTGGTTCGGCGAGATGACGAAACCACCGCCCGTGCCGGCGATGAGCATGCCGATGCCCATGGCGTACGGCGTGATGTCGCGCGGGGTGAGCACGGCCGCGAGCAGCAGGGCGACGAAGCCCACCGCGACCAGGATCAGTCCGAGCACGACCAGGCTGCGGCCGAAGCGGTCGACGAGGCGTCCGCCGTAGAACGCGGCGACGGCGCTGGTCAGCGCGAACGGGATGGTGACCATGCCGGCGTAGACGGGCTCGAGGCCGAGCCCCTGCTGCAGGTACAACGTCGTCAGCAGGAAGGTCGCGGGCAGCGCACAGAAGTAGACCGTCGCGATCAGGGTGCCGTTGCGGTACGAAGCGAGGGAGAACAGGCTGAAGTGCACGACCGGTGACTTGCCGCGGGCCTTGTAGCGCTGCTCCCACCAGACGAAGGCGGCGCCGAAGCCGACGAAGCCGATCAAGAAGAGCCAGCGCAGCGGGTCGTCGCCCTGGCCGGTGGTCAGCACGAACGGCAGCATGAGGGTGAAGATCGTCAGGCCGAGCAGCACGATGCCGAACAGGTCGAGCTCGTTGTGGCCGTTCGAGGCCGTGCGGGTCTTCGGCAGCAGCTTGAGGGCGAAGAAGATGGCGATCAGGCCGAGCGGGATGTTCATCCAGAACAGCAGGCGCCAGCCGTCCTCCGGGCCGCCGATCGCGATGAGCAGGCCACCGAGGGTCGGGCCGAACGCCGTGCTGACGCCGATGATGGCGCCGAAGAAGCCGAACGCGCGGCCGCGTTCCTTGCCCTGGAACAGCTGCTGGATGAGCCCGAGCACCTGCGGCATCTGGATGCCGGCGGCGACGCCCTGCAGGATGCGCGCGGCGACGAGCAGCTCGATGGTCGGGGCGAGGGCGCAGAGCAGGCTGGCGACGGTGAACGAGGTCAGTCCGATGACGAACATCATGCGGCGTGACTTGAGGTCGCCGAGACGGCCGGACGGCACGAGCGAGAGGCCGAAGGCCAGGGCGTAACCGGCGACGATCAGCTGCAGGGCGGTGGGTCCGGCACCGAGCGAGGCCTCGATGCTGGGCAGGCCGACGTTGACCTTCGACAGGTCGAGGATCGTCAGGGCGGCGACGCCGACGCACACCGCGAACGCGCGCCACTTCTGGCGTTCTTCGTCGGAGCGGGCGGCGCGGCCGTGGCCGGAGGCAGGGCGGGCGGCGTCGGCGCCTCCCGAGGCAGGGGTGTCGGATGTCTTCGTCATGGGATCGTTCCGTCATACACCTTGCACAGCATGCAACGACGCGAGTGGCTGCGGAACGCGGGTGGCCCGGTGGGCCGACCCGCGCCTCCTGGGCTCTGTCGGTCGAAGGGACTGAGAGCCGAGGAGGCGCGGGTGGCGCCGACCGCTAGGCCGCCTTGATCAGGTCGTTCGGGTTGAGGACGTACTTCGTGGCGGCTCCCTTGTCGAACTCGGCGTAGCCGCGCGGGGCGTCCGCGAGGCTGATGGCCTGGGCGTGGACGTTCTTCGCGATGCTCGTGCGGTCGTGGAGGATGGCCATCATCAGCTGTCGGTTGTACTTCATCACCGGGCACTGGCCCGTGGTGAACGACAGCGACTTGGCCCAACCGGTGCCGAGGCTGAGCGACAGCGAGCCCTTCTGGGCGGCCTCATCGACTCCACCCGGGTCGCCGGTCACGTAGAGCCCCGGGATGCCGAGCGCGCCGCCTGCCGCGGTGATGTCCATCAGCGAGTTGAGCACGGTGGCGGGCGCCTCGTCGCTCGATCCGCCGCCGTGCCCCTTGGCTTCGAAGCCGACCGCGTCGATGCCGCAGTCGACGAGGGGCTCCCCCAGGATCTGGTCGATCTGGTCGGCCGGGTCGCCCTTGGTCAGGTCGACGGTCTCGCAGCCGAAGCTGCGGGCCTGGGCGAGGCGGTCGGCGTTCATGTCGCCGACGATGACGACGCTGGCGCCGAGCAGCAGGGCTCCGGTGGCGGCGGCGAGGCCGACGGGTCCGGCTCCGGCGACGTAGACGGTCGAGCCGACCTCGACGCCCGCGGTGACAGCGCCGTGGAAGCCGGTCGGGAAGATGTCGGAGAGCATCGCCAGGTCGAGGATCTTCTCCATGGCCTGGTCGGCGTCGGGGAACTTCAGGAGGTTCCAGTCGGCGTAGGGCACGAGCACGTATTCGGCCTGGCCGCCGACCCAGCCGCCCATGTCGACGTAGCCGTAGGCGCTGCCGGGGCGGTCGGGGTTGACGTTGAGGCAGATGCCGGTCTTGCGCTCCTTGCAGTTGCGGCAGCGGCCGCAGGCGATGTTGAACGGCACCGAGACGATGTCGCCGACCTTGATGAACTCGACGTCGGGGCCGACCTCGACGACCTCGCCGGTGATCTCGTGGCCGAGCACGAGGTTCGTCGGGGCGGTGGTGCGGCCGCGGACCATGTGCTGGTCGGAGCCGCAGATGTTGGTGGCGACCGTGCGCAGGATCGCGCCGTGGTTGACCTTGCGCCCGACATTGGCCGGGTTGACGCCGGGGCCGTCCTTCAACTCGAAGGTCGGGTAGTCGACGTCGATGACCTCGACCTGGCCGGGGCCCTTGTAGGCGACCGCGTGATTCGTTGCCATGGTGATCCTCCTTGATCACGTGCGAGCACGGGACGTGCCCGATCCCTCGCAGGCTATTGCCCGGGTCCGGCGGTGCGACCGAATCACAGCGAGCGTTCAGGCGGACGATTCGCGACAGGTGTCGTACGGGCCCCCCTTCGGGGGTCACTTCACCGGATCGGACAACATATGTACCCCATCCGGGCGCCCTATGTGTGAGTATTGGTCACGGCGCAGAGCCGCGGGGAGCCATCAGGGTGCCGGGAGGCATGGTCCACGCGACGACTGCCCGGGTGCCTTCCACGGTGCTCGTACCCGATCAGGACAGGACCTCAGCCACGTGGAACTCCGTGACTACATCCGCATTCTCCGCAAGGGCTGGATCTTCATCGCCGCCCTGACGCTCGTCGGCCTCGCCGCCGGAGCGCTCAGCTCGATCCTGGCGACGCCGACCTACGTGTCGTCGACCCGGCTCTTCGTGTCCGTGCAGGCGCAGGACTCGTCGACCACGGTCGACGCCGTGCAGGGCAGCAGCGCAGCCCAGCAGAAGGTTCGGTCGTACGTCGACGTCGTCACCAGCGACGCCGTGCTCGACCCGGTGATCGACCAGCTCGGCCTCGACACCACGGCCGCCGGCCTCGCCTCGAAGATCACGGCGGACTCACCCCTGAACACCGTGTTGATCAACATCACGGTGACCGACACCGACGCCCAGCGCGCCGCCGACATCGCCAACGCGGTGGGCACCTCCTTGACCGACGTCGTCGTCAACGAGCTCGAGACACCGACCGGTGGAGGCGCGAGCCTGGTCAAGATCGCCACGATCGTCCCCGGGTCGGTCGCCTCGGCACCCGCGACCCCCCGCACCGCCCTGAACCTCGGCCTCGGCCTGCTGATCGGGTTGGCCCTCGGTGTGGGCGCTGCGGTGCTGCGCAGCACCCTCGACACCCGCATCCACGGCTCGCACGACGTCGAACTCGTGACCGACGCCCCCATCGTGGGCGGCATCAGCTTCGACCCCGGGGCGAAGAAGCACCCGTTGATCGTGCACGTCGACCCGCGCAACCCGCGGTCCGAGTCGTTCCGCACCCTTCGGACCAACCTGCAGTTCGTCAACGTCGAGTCGCAGAGCCGCTGCTTCGTCGTCACCTCGTCGCTGCCCGGCGAGGGCAAGACGACCACGACGGCCAACCTCGCGGTGGCCCTCGCCGAGACCGGGGCCACGGTGGCCGTGGTCGACGGCGACCTGCGCCTGCCCCGCCTGGCCGACACGTTGGGCCTCGAGGGCGTCGTCGGGCTGACCGACGTGTTGATCGGTCGCGCGGACCTGCAGGACGTCCTGCAGCCCTGGGGCCGCGGCACGATGTACGTGCTGCCGGCCGGTCGCGTTCCCCCGAACCCGAGCGAGCTGCTCGGCTCGAAGGCCATGTCGGCGCTGATCGAGTCGCTGACGACGTCGTTCGACTACGTGCTCATCGACGCGCCTCCCCTGCTGCCGGTGACCGACGCGGCCATCCTCAGCAAGCTGACCGGGGGGGCCATCGTCGTCTCGGCGGCGGGCCGCACGACGCGCAACGAGCTGCAGTCGGCCCTGCGCAACCTCGAGCACATCGGCAGCAAGGTGCACGGCATCGTGCTGACCATGCTGCCCACGAAGGGGCCCGACGCCTACGGCTACGGCAACTACGGCGCGTACTACGGCATGGAGCAGGACACCCCCGAGGCAGGCGTCGGCGACCTGCCGGCCGCCCCGAAGACGAGTTCACGCTCGGCGAAGTAGGCGCGAGATGTCGTTCGTGATCCCCCAGCCCACGTCGTCCACCTTCTCGCTGCTCACCGTCTGCACCGGCAACATCTGCCGGTCGCCCCTGGCCGAGCTCTACCTGCGCCGCGGTCTCTCGCCCCTCGACGACGTCACGGTGTCGAGCGCGGGCACCATGGCCGTCGACGACGACGTGATGCCCGAGCAGGCCCGGGCCCTGGCCCGGTCCTTCGACCTCGAGCCCGACGAGCACCGGGCGCGCTTCCTCTTCGAACGCGACGTGCGGGGCGCCGACCTCGTCATCGCCCTGGCCCGCGAGCACCGTCGCGCCGTGGTCTCGATGCACCCCCGGGCCAGCCGCTACACGTTCACCCTGCGCGAGGCCGCCCGTCTCGCCCGCGACGTGACCGACGTGCAACTGGCCGACGCCCTGCCGACGGGCGCCTCGTCCGTTGCCGACCGACTGCGGGCCACCGTCGCCCTCCTCGCCTCGCGCCGGGGCTCGGTCGAGGCTCCGAACGATCCGCTGGACGACGACGTGGTCGACCCGTACCGCCGGTCGGACGAGACGTTCGCCGAGTCGGGTCGCCAGCTGGTGCCCGCTGCCGACGTGCTCGTCGACCTGCTGACCCGCGCCACCACCCTCGCCGGGGGTGACCGCTGATGCCGGACGCACGTCGCAAGCGGGGCTCGCGAGCCCGGACCCGCCGCCGACTCGCCCTGATCGGCATCGGCGCCTTCGTCCTCGTCGACCTCGGACTCGTCGCGCTCGCGCTGACCCGCGAACCGTCTGGTCTGGCTGCCGACGCCGAGCCCGCCGTCACGTCGACGCCCCTGCCCGTCGAGACCACGGCCGTGCCGGAGCCCACCGAGACGCCGACGCCCGTGACCGAGGCCGAGGCCGTCACCCCGACGCGACTGCTGTCGGCGGTCGACGACGTCACCGCGTGGCGGGCCGAGTCCGGCACGTGCACGCCCGGGACGGCGGGGCCGTCCCCCACGCTCGAACTGACGACGTCGGCCGGGGCGACCTGGTCGCCGCTGTCGGTGTCCACGAGCGGTGACCCGGCTGCCGTCGACCGGGTGCAGGCCACGGACGCGGCCTCGGCCTTCGTCGTCGGCCCGGCCGGCACGACCTGCGCCACGGCGTTCGCGCAGACCTTCTCGGGCGGGGCCGAGTTCCGGGACTACCCCGAGCGACTGGCCGCCTCGTGGTTCGTCGCGCGGTCCGCCCCGGGCACCGTGCACTCCCCCGCGGGTGACCGTCCGGCTCCGTGCGCGGCGGTCGTCGACCTCGCGGTCGTCAGCGACACCGAAGCCGGCGTGCTGTGCAGCGACCGCCGGTTCTTCCGCACGCTCGACGGTGCCGGCACCTGGGACGCGGGCACCGCCGTCGACGGAGCCGTCGCGATCACGGCCGACGCCGGCGAGTACCTCGTCGCCGCGCTCGGAGCGGCCTCCTGCGAAGGGACGGCCCTCGAAGCGCCGTCCGCCACGCCGGGCACCGTCGCGACCCGCGTGGGCTGCGCTCCCGTGTCGTCCGAGACGCCGGGTTCGGTCGCCCTCTCCGGTGGCGGCGGCTCGGTCTGGTTGTGGGCCGGAGACGACGTGCTCGTGTCGTCCGACGGCGGGGTGACCTGGTGATCGACCGATTCATGGCCTCACCGGCCCGGCGCACCGGCCTGCAGGTCGTGCTCGACGCCCTGGTCTGGGTCGTCGCAATCGTCTTCGCCGTGTCGCTGCGCTACGACTTTTCGTACGAGGCGGTCGCGTGGAGCGCGGTCTTCGGCGTGGCCGCCGTGACCGTCGTGCTCGGCGCAGCCCTGGGTTACGCGACCGGTCTCTACCGACGCCGGTTCGTGCCGGGCAGCTTCGCCGAGGTGCGCACCATCATGCGGGTCGTGGTCGTGACCGGGATCGCCGTGGGCATCCCGGTGCTTGTGGTCGGCACGGAGATCATGCTGGCACGCAGCACGATGTTGATCGCCCTGCCGGTCGCCTTCGTCTTCATGGGAGCCCTGCGGTACGTTGCGAGGCTCTACGTCGAAGGTCGCCGTCGGCCGGGCGAGGGAGCCCAGCCGACGCTCATCTTCGGCGCGGGTCGTCTCGCGAACCACCTCATCCGCCGCATGCTGACGGACCCCGACTCGCCGTACCTCCCCGTGGGCCTGATCGAAGACGACCCTTCGCGGGCGGGGTTGCGCATCGAGGGGGTCCGCGTCCTGGGCACGCGTCACGACCTCGTCGCCGCGGCGGAGCGGAGTGGGGCGAAGGCGATCATCGTCGGCATCGCCAAGGCCGATGCCCCGCTGTTGCAGGACGTCACCGACCGGGCGGCCGAGGCCGGCCTGCGCGTCATGGTGCTGCCGTTGCTCGACGAGATCCTCGAGGGCAAGTCGCGTCTCGGTGACGTGCGCGACATCGCGATCGAGGACATCATCGGTCGCCACCCGGTCGACACGCAGGTGGAGTCGATCGCGGGCTACCTGGCCGGCAAGCGCGTGCTCGTGACGGGTGCGGGCGGCTCGATCGGCAGCGAGCTGTGCCGCCAGATCGCCAAGTTCTCGCCGGCCGAGCTGATCATGCTCGACCGTGACGAGACGGGCCTGCAGCAGTCGCAGCTGTCGATCTCGGGCAACGGCCTGCTCGACACCAAAGAGGTCGTGCTGGCCGACATCAGGGACCCGGAGGCGCTGCGAGCGATCTTCGCGGACCGTCGACCCGAGGTGGTCTTCCATGCGGCGGCGCTGAAGCACCTGCCGATGCTCGAGCAGTACCCCGACGAGGCCTGGAAGACCAACGTGCTCGGCACGCAGAACGTGCTCGACGCGAGCAAGGCGGTCGGGGTGACGACGTTCGTCAACATCTCGACCGACAAGGCCGCGAACCCGACGAGCGTGCTCGGGCACTCGAAGCGGCTCGCCGAGCGGTTGACGGCGTGGGCCGCCGACGAGACCGGTGCGCGCTATCTCTCGGTGCGGTTCGGCAACGTGTTGGGCAGCCGGGGCTCGATGCTGCCGGTGTTCACGTCGCTGATCGAGGCCGGTGGCCCGCTGACCATCACGCACCCCGACGTGACGCGGTTCTTCATGACCATCCCCGAGGCGTGCCACCTCGTCGTGCAGGCCGGCGGCATCGGTGCGCCCAGCGAGGTGCTCATCCTCGACATGGGCGAGCCCGTGCGCATCCTCGACATCGCCGAGCGCATGATCGCCATGTCGGGCCGTGACATCGGCATCGTCTACACCGGCCTGCGCGACGGCGAGAAGATGCACGAAGAGCTCGTCGGCCTCGGCGAGAGCGACAACCGCCCCGTGCACCCGAAGATCTCGCACACCACCGTGCCCGCCCTGCACCCGTCGCAGCTCGACGGCGTGCACGCCGACGTGGGCCCGTGGACCGCGGAGCTCACCCTCGACCCGAAACAGGAAGTCCCCGAGTGACCGAACGGATCTACATGAGCTCGCCCGACGTGGGCGAGCTGGAGGAGCAGTTTGTCCTCACCGCCATCCGTGGCGGCTGGATCGCGCCGCTAGGGCCTGACGTCGACGGCTTCGAGCGTGACGTCGCGGGGCGCGTGGGCGTCGACCACGGTGTCGCACTCAGCTCGGGCACGGCTGCTCTGCACGTCGCCCTCGTCGCCTGGGGTGTCGGGCCGGGCGACGTGGTGCCGACGTCCACGATGACCTTCGCGGCGACGGCGAACGCCATCGCCTACACGGGCGCGACGCCCTACTTCGTCGACTGCGACCCGGAGACCGGCAACATGGACCCCGGCCTCCTCGGTGAGGTCCTCGCCGAACTGCGGGCCGAGGGCGCTCGTGTCCCCGTCGTCGTGCCCGTCGACCTGCTGGGCAAGGCCGTGGACTACACGAGCATCCTCGAGCTCGCGAACGAGCACGGATCACGCGTCCTGTCCGACGCGGCAGAGTCGCTCGGCGCGACCCACGCCGGCCGTGCCGCGGGGTCGTTCGGTGACGCGTCGGTGGTGTCGTTCAACGGCAACAAGATCATGACGACCTCCGGCGGGGGCATGTTGCTCACCGACGACGGGGACCTCGCGACACGAGTGCGCTACCTGTCGACCCAGGCTCGGCAGCCTGTCACCCACTACGAGCACACCGAGATCGGGTACAACTACCGTCTCAGCAACCTGCTCGCGGCACTGGGCCGAGCCCAGCTCTCCCGGCTGGACGACATGATCGCTCGCCGACGTGCCGTTCGCGACCGCTACCGCGCGTTCTTCGCCGACGTCGACGGCATCGAGCTGTTCGGCGCCACCGGTGACGAGGGTGACAACTGCTGGTTGACATCGATCCTCGTCGACGAGACCACGACCGGTTACAGCACGACCGAGATATCGCGGGTCCTCGCCGAAGATCAGATCGAATCACGGCCACTGTGGAAGCCCATGCACCTCCAACCCGTCTTCGAGGGCGCCCGACAGCGGACCACGGGCGCGTCCGAGAACTTGTTCCGGAGGGGGCTCACCCTTCCGAGTGGTTCGGCGCTCACCGAGGCCGAGATGGATCGAGTCATCGCTGCGCTCTCGATCGTCACAGGAGAGGCCAGCGGGCGTGCCTGAGTTCGCGTCCTTCGAAGTCCTCGACCGGCGTGAACCCGACCAACTCGCGGCTTGGATGAGAGTCTGGACCGCGAGTGACGACGCGGACCCGTTCGCCCACCCCACGCACGTCGATCTCTTCACCGGCGAGGGCGATGCGGCATACTGCGCCGTGCTCACCTGGGACGGCGGTTCGATCCTGCTGCCCTTCGTCCTCCGTACCATAGACGGCACCAGGCATCACGACGTGACGTCGGCCTATGGCTACGGCGGCCCGTTCTCGAGTGGTGACGTCACGCTGGACCGCTGGCACGAACTCTGGGCCGGATTCGCAGCCTGGTGCACCGGTCAGGGCGTCGTGTCCGAGTTCCTCCGGTTCAGCACGTCCCCGGACCCGCACGACGTCGCCTACCCCGGGCAGTTGCACCATCGGTCGACCGTGATCGTCCGCTCGCTCGACCTCGAGCCCGAGGCCCTCTGGATGGACGTCGAGCACAAGGTGCGGAAGAGCGTCAACAAGGCCCGTCGATCGGGAGTCACGATCAGCGTCGACACCGAGGGAGGACGCCTCGAGGAGTTCCTCGCCATCTACGAGGGCACGATGGAGCGTCGCGGTGCGCACGAGCGCTACCTCTTCGGACGACGCTTCTTCGAACGCATCCGCGACGAGATGCGCGGTTCGTTCGCGTTCTTCCATGCCGACGTCGACGGCGTCATGGTCTCGACCGAACTCGTGCTGGCGGGCCGACGCACGTTGTACTCGTACCTCGGGGGCACGGACGACTCCGCATTCGCCCTCCGTCCGAACGACCTGTTGAAGCACGGTGTCATGACGTGGGGCGCTGAGACCGACAGAACCGCCTTCGTGCTCGGGGGCGGCGCCTCCCCCGGTGACGGCATCGAACGCTACAAGCTGTCGTTCGCTCCCGCGGGTGCTCGCCCGTTCTCCACTGGCGAGAGCATCGTCGACGCCGGGACGTACGCCGCGCTTTCCGGCGACGTCGACTCCGACGAGCCGTATTTCCCCGCCTACCGGAGGCCACGGCCGTGAAGATCCTCATCATCTCCCAGTGGTACGACCCCGAGCCGACCTTCAAGGGCCAGCTCTTCGCGGAGGAACTCGTTCGGCGTGGTCATGACGTCCAGGTGCTGACGGGATTCCCGAACTACCCGACCGGCACGCTCTACCCCGGCTGGACGATGCGCGTCTACCAGCGTGAGGTCGTGCGTGGCGTGCGCATCCTGCGGGTGCCGCTCTTCCCGAGCCACGACTCGTCGGCCCGCAACCGCGTGCTGAACTACGCGTCGTTCGCGCTCAGCGCCGCCGTGGGTGCGTTGTTCCTGCCCCGGCCCGACGTGGCCTACGTCTACCACCCACCGGCCACCGCGGCACTGCCTGCTCTCGTGCTCGCCCTCGTGAAGGACGTCCCCTTCGTCTACGACGTGCAGGACCTCTGGCCCGACTCCCTCGAGGCGACCGGCATGGTGTCCGACCATCGCGTGCTCCGAGCAGTCGCCTGGGGCATGCGCCGCCTGTACGCCGCGGCGACACGCGTCGTCGTCCTCTCCCCCGGCATGCGCACCCTGCTCGGCAGGCGTGGCACCCCCCAGGGCAAGACCGACGTGATCTACAACTGGGCGTACGAGAGCGACCTCGGAACCCGCCGGGACTCGACCGGCGTGGCTGTCGCGACCCGACCGGCGGAACTGCCCCATGCCTTCACGGTGACGTTCGCCGGCAACCTCGGCAGCGCGCAGGGGCTGGACGTCGTGCTCGACGCCGCCGAGATCCTCCGCGACGACCCCGGCGTCGCCTTCGTCATCGTCGGCACGGGCCTGGAGGAGGCGCGGCTGAAGCAGTCCGCCGTCGATCGCGGCCTCGAGGGCGTCATCTTCCTCCCCCGTCGACCGGTCACCGAGATCGGACCGATCCTCGACGCCTCCGACGCCCTCCTCGTGCACCTCGTCGACGAGCCGCTCTTCCAGGTGACCATCCCGTCCAAGACCCAGGCCTATCTCTTGACGGGGCGTCCGGTGCTGATGGGCGTCGCGGGTGACGCCTCCGAGCTCGTCGAGAAGGCGGGCGCGGGCCTGACGTTCCCGCCCGGCGACGCAGGAGCCTTGGCCGACCGCGTGCGTCGGCTTCGCACGATGTCCCCGGAGGCGAGGGCGGAGTTCGGCACCCGGGGCCGCCTCTTCTACGACGAGACGTTGTCGCTCCGCTCGGGCGCTGCGGCGTTCGAGCGCACCTTCGAGCGTGCCCGTCCCTTGCGCCCCTGGCGCCTCGCCGTGAAGCGTGGGGCCGACGCAGCCGGCAGCGCCGCGGCCCTGGCCGTACTCGCGCTTCCCATCGCCGGTCTGGCCGTCGCAGCCTCCCGGGCGCTGGGTACACCCGTGCTGTTCCGGCAGGAGCGCCCCGGGCGCCACGGTGAACCCTTCGAGATGGTCAAGTTCCGGACGATGAACGACGCACGGGGCCCGGACGGCGACCTGTTGCCCGACGGCGAGCGCCTCACCCGGTTCGGCAGCTTCCTGCGCTCGACGAGCCTCGACGAGCTGCCCAGCCTCGTCAACGTATTGCGCGGTGACATGTCGTTCGTCGGGCCTCGCCCGCTGCTGATGCGTTACACGCGCTGGTTCACCGCCGCAGAGAGACATCGACTCGACGTCCGTCCCGGAGTCACCGGCCTGGCGCAGGTCAGCGGCCGCAACACGACCCCGTGGGACGACCGCCTCGCCCTCGACGTGGACTACGTCCGTGGGCTGTCCCTGCGACGCGACCTGCGCCTCCTCGTCGCCACGCTGGCCCGGGTGACGCGGCGTTCCGGCGTGGTCGTCGACGCTGAATCGATCATGCAGAACTTGGACGACGAACGCCGCGATCGTGAGGCTCGCTCGTGAGTGTCGAGGTCCGACCTGCCGTGCTCGCCGACGTTCCCCTGCTCGCCGACCTGACCGCACGGTCGTTCGATGAGTCGCTGCACCCCTACCTCACGGTCGCGCAGGCGGGGGCGGCTCGATTCCTGGCGTTGGTCGTCACGCATCCGCACCTCCACCCCGGGCGCGAGTTGCTCGTCGCCGTCTCCGAGGAGGCGGTGGTCGGCTACGCAGACCTCCGCACCTCCCCCAAGGGCGACGCGTTCCTCAGCTACCTCTGCGTCGTCGAAGAGGCCCGCGGGCGCGGCGTCGCGACGGCCTTGCTCGACGCCTTCCGGGCCGAGCGTTCTCCCATGAGCCTGGCCCTCGACGTCTTCACCTCGAACGGGCCCGCGAATGCTCTATACGACCGGCTGGGTTTCGGCCGCGGGCCGTTGAGCACCTGGGTCACCCGTCCTCTGCCCGCCGCAGCGAGCGTCCCGGCACCCGTCGAGGCATTCGCCACCCAGCACGCGACCCAGGAGGCCTACGGCTTCTCGCAGTTCCGGACGGGCGACCTGCCGGTCGCGGGTGGGATGCGGGCTCCGTCGGGCTTCGGGCGGATCGGCGAGACCGTGCTCAAGTGCCTGACTCTCGCGGATTTCGACGACGACGACGTCCTCGCCGCTCTCCGGGCGTCGTTCCCCACCACGACGGAGGCGTTCGTCATCGTCGCCGACGACAGTCGCCCGGCATCTCCCCACAGCGTCGTCGTCACAAGCGAACGACGCACCCTCGACACCCGGCAGGACGCCACACGAACCAGGAGGCACGGCCGTGCAGCGTGACATCACCAAGAAGGCCCTCGAACGCAGCACCTACGAGCGGCCGGCGTTCTTCTACTCGTCGGCCCGCGAGGGCATGCTCGACCTGCTGAGGAACGTCCTGCAACCGGGCCGTGCCGTGGCCCTCCCGGCCTTCATCGGCTGGTCGCCGAACGAAGGCAGCGGCGTCTTCGACCCCGTCGAGGAGTCCGGTGTCGGGCGCCGCTTCTACGACCTGAACAGCGATCTCACGGTCGACCTCGCCTCGCTCGGGCAGACCTTGGCCGCGGGCGATGTGGGCGTGCTCGTGGTCATCCACTACTTCGGCCGCACCGACCCCGCCTGGCAGGAGGTCCGCCGCCTCGCCTCAGAGCACGACGTGTTCCTCGTCGAGGATCTGGCGCACGGCTGGTTCTCCGCCCTCGGCCGCGGGGCCTCCGGCACCTATGGCGAGGCGCAGCTCTACTCGCTGCACAAGATGTTACCGCTGGCGGACGGCGGCATGGTGACCTACCGCTCGCCCGGGCTCGTGAGCGGCCAGGCCTCCACCGAGCACGCCCTTCCGGGCCGCATGCTCAGCTATGACACCGAGGCCATCTCGGCACATCGCCGCCTCGTCTTCGAGCGCACCGGTACCGCTCTGGCCGAGCTCGCCCGGGACGACGACCGCTTCGCGTTGATGTGGCCGGACATGGGTGACGACGTCCCGCAGACCCTGCCGGTGCGCATCACCGGTGCCGATCGGGACCACGTCTACCGCTACATGAACGAGCACGGCGTCGGCATGGTCAGCCTGTACCACACGCTGATCCCCCAACTCCCGGCGGGCTTCGACGAGGTCCGGTCGATCTCGCGTCAGATCATCAATTTCCCTGTCCACCAGGACGTCGACCCCGACCGTGTCGACGGGATCGTCGCCCTGTTCCGGGAGGCGCTGGACGCCGCCACGACCGCCTCCTCCCCTTCGTCCGACGCCACCGCAGAGAGGCACGCATGAGCATCACCGACACGAACGACTACGAGGGTCGCACCGTCCTGATCACGGGAGGCACCGGTTCGTTCGGACGGACGGTCGCACATAAGCTGCTGTCCTCGGGTGTCGCGCAGGTCCGCATCCTCAGCCGTGACGAGGCCAAGCAGGACCAGATGAGGCACGACCTGGGAGACGGACGCGCGCGGTTCTACGTCGGCGACGTGCGCGACTACCTCAGCGTCGAACGCGCTGCGCGAGACGTCGACTACGTCTTCCACGCGGCGGCCCTCAAGCAGGTACCCTCGTGCGAGTTCTTCCCGATCGAGGCCGTCAAGACGAACGTCCTCGGCAGCGAGAACGTGGTTCGCGCGAGCGAGGAGGCGGGTGTGTCATCCCTCGTCTGTCTCAGCACCGACAAAGCCGTCTACCCGGTCAACGCCATGGGCATGAGCAAGGCGATGATGGAGAAGGTGGCGCAGTCCCACGGGCTGAACAATCCGAACGCCGTCACCACCGTGTCCTGCGTGCGCTACGGCAACGTCATGTATTCGAGGGGATCAGTCATCCCGCTCTTCATCTCGCAGCTCAAGGCCGGCAAGGATCTCACCGTGACCGATCCCGCCATGACCCGGTTCATGATGTCGCTGCCGTCGTCGGTCGACCTCGTCGAGCATGCCTTCCGCAACGCCCGGCAGGGCGACCTGTTCATCCGGAAGGCCGCGGCCTGCACGATGGGCGACCTCGCCCAGGCGGTGATCAACGTGTTCCGCAGTGAGCGACGGGTGACCGTGATCGGCACCCGCCACGCCGAGAAGGTGTCCGAGGCACTGGCGAACCGCGAGGAGCTCTCTCGGGCCGAGGACATGGGCGATTACTTCCGCATCTCCGCCGACAAACGTGACCTCAACTACAGCGCCTTCTTCGAGGAGGGCGATCCGCAGCAGGTCGAGTTCACCGACTACGACTCCCACACCGTCGACCGGATGACCGTGGACGAGGTCGAGCAGATGCTCCTGTCGCTGCCCGAGGTGCGTTCCGAGCTCGCGCTGGCCGGCATCGAAGCGCCGGAACGGTCCGCATGAAGATCGCGATGACCGGGGCGGGCGGGTTCGTCGGCTGGCATACCCGGGCTTACCTCCACTCGATCGGCGAACACGACGTGCACGCGTTCGCGGTCGGTTCGGCCTTCGACACCAGCGCGGCCGACGTGGCTGTGTCGGGGTCGGACCGGCTGCTGCTGATCGCCGGCGTGAACCGTGGCAGCGACGACGAAGTCCGGGACGGGAACCTGCTCTTCGCCGAGCAGGCCGCAGTGGCCCTCCGAGCCGCCGCGGCCCCACCCCGCCTCGTCGTGTTCGCGAGCTCGACCCAGGTCGGCAACGGCTCGGTGTACGGGCAGGCGAAGCACGAGGCGTCCGAGGTCGTACGGGTTGCTTCCGAGGCCGTCGGAGCGCGCTTCGTCGACCTGCGTCTGCCCAACCTCTTCGGTGAGCACGGGCGCCCCTTCTACAACTCGGTCACGGCGACGTTCTGCCACTTGCTGAGTCGGGGTGAAACGCCGTCGGTCGAGATCGACAACACGCTGAGCCTGCTGCACGTTCAGCACGCGGTAGAGGCTCTGGTGGAGGGCAGCCCGAGCAGCGTCCTCGAGCCGCACGTCACGGTGTCGTCCGTCTCGTCGCTGCTCTCGACCCTCTCGACCTTCGCCGAGGTCTACGAGCGGGGCGACGTACCCGCCTTGAGGAGCGACTTCGAGCGGGACCTGTTCAACACCTTCCGGTCGTTCGCCTTCGAGGTCTCGACACGCCTCGACCTGCAACAGAACGCCGACGATCGAGGCAGCTTCACCGAGGTGATCAGGTCGCACGGTGGATCGGGCCAGACGTCGTTCTCGACGACGGTGCCGGGCGTCACGCGAGGTCAGCACTACCATCGGCGCAAGATGGAGCGCTTCACGGTGCTGGCCGGCTCGGCCGACATCCGCCTCCGCCGCCTGTTCTCTGACGACGTCGTGACGGTCTCGGTCGACGGTGATCGACCGTGTTCCGTCGACATGCCGACCTTCTGGGCACACTCGATCACCAACACCGGCGACGACGTGCTCTACACGATGTTCTGGTCGAACGAGATCTTCGACCCCGCAGCCCCCGACACCATCCCGGAGACCGTATGACCACCCCCGCCCCTCGTCTCAAGGTCGTGACCGTCGTCGGGACGCGCCCCGAGATCATCCGCCTCTCGGCCGTGATCAAACGCTTGGACGAACACGTCGACCACGTGCTGGTGCACACCGGCCAGAACTACGACTACGAGCTCAACGAGGTGTTCTTCGAAGACCTCGGGCTGCGTCGTCCCGATCACTTCCTCGAAGCCGACACGTCCTCGCTCGGAGCCGTGCTGGGCAGCATCCTCGTGTCGATCGAGAAGGTGCTCGTCGACGAGCGACCCGATGCCTTCCTGGTGCTCGGTGACACGAACAGCAGCATCTCTGCGGTCATCGCCAAGCGCTTGAAGATCCCGGTCTTCCACATGGAGGCCGGCAACCGTTCATTCGACGAGAACGTGCCCGAAGAGACCAACCGGCGGTTGGTCGACCACGTGGCCGACTACAACCTCGTCTACACCGAGCACGCCCGCCGCAACTTGCTGGCCGAGGGACTGCACCCGTCGCGCATCCGCCTCACCGGTTCTCCGATGAAGGAGGTGCTGGCCCAGAACGCGGACGGTGTCGCCGCGAGCACCGTCCTCGCGGACGAGGACCTGGAGTCGGGCGGCTACTTCTTGGTCAGCCTGCACCGCGAGGAGAACGTCGACCACGCCGGCCGTCTCGAGTCGATCCTGCGCGGCTTGAACGACGTCGGACACCAGTACGACCTGCCGGTGCTGGTGTCCACGCATCCGCGGACGCGCATCCGGCTGGAGGCGCTCGACCGCTCGTTCGATCGACTGCGGTTCCACAAGCCATTCGGGTTCCACGACTACCTGGCCCTGCAGAAATCAGCTCGTCTCGTCCTGTCGGACAGCGGCACGATCGCCGAAGAGTCATCGCTGCTGGGCTTCCCGGCCGTCACCCTTCGCGATGCCATCGAGCGCCCCGAGGCCGAGGACACCGGTGGAATCGTTCTCGCCGGTACGGGGGCGGATTCGATCGGGCGCGCGGTGTCTTACGTACTTTCGGAAGCAGCGGGGCATGCAATGCGGAAAGCTCCTGAGGATTACCGCATCGACGATGTCGCTCACCGAGTCCTGGCAATCATCTTGTCTCAGACACCAACCCATGCGCAGCGATCTGGTCTTCACGTCCGATGATTAGAGCAGCCGTAGAATTTCTCAGACAGATAGTCCGCGCACAGCGGCGCCTTTTTCTTCACGTCTCTTACCGCGGACATGCGAGTTGGGGTCGGGGGTTTGTCGTGGGACCGAGGCCACATGTAGCACCGGGTACATCCTTCGCCGCGGGATCGCGCGTTCACATCGGAAGCGACTTCGTGAATCATTGCAACACGGTCATCGGGAATGACGTGATGATCTCCTCAGAAGTGGCCTTCATCGGTAACGACCACCCATTCGACGACTCCATGCTCACCCTCGTCGACTTTGCACCGAACGGGCCGAGCCGGGTGACCCTCATGGGTGACAATTTGATCGGTTTTCGAGCCATCATCCGTGGGCCAGTCACGATCGGCAAGGGAGCGATTGTCGGCGCAGGCTCTCTGGTCACTTCGGACATACCCGAGAATGCGATCGCCTACGGGTCTCCTGCTCGGGTCCGATCGATGAGAAGGCCTTCGACAGATGAATGAGGCGTCCAAGGTCAGGGTCCTCGTGGCCTATCCCTTCATGCATCACTACCGCTATGGAGTCTTCTCGGCTCTCGACACCGATGAACGTCTCGACGTGACCTTCGCGTCGGCAACTAAGGGCAGGAACGGCGTCGCGAGCATTCCGCCCGAACGCTTCAAGAGACATGTTGCGACGAGAACGACGTATTTCCGCCGGTTTTCTTACCAGACCAAAATCCTGGGTCTCGCGCTCAGTTCGCGTTTTGACACGTTGGTCTTTCTCGGCGATGTATGGAGCTTTTCCACGTGGCTGGGAGCTCTAGCCGGTCGATTCACGCGTAAGGACGTACTTTTCTGGACCATCGGTTGGCACCGCCCAGAGAAGGGCATCCTCAAGCGCCTCCGGCTCCTCTTCTACGGCATGGCCGGTGAATTGCTCTTGTACGGCAACGTCGGCAAGAAGATCGGGGCGGCGATGGGATACACCCCAGGTCGAATGACCGTCATCTACAACAGCCACGTCAGTTCGCACCAGGAGACGGCGACGTCTGACGGGTCCGTCGAGGGGCAGTTGCGCGATGCGTCGTGCGCAGTGGGCGCCGTCGTCAGGCTCAACCCGACGAAAAGAATCGACCTCCTCATCCAAGCCGTGGGTCTACTCAAGGAACGAGGTCGAGATGTCCAAGTGATCTTGGCCGGGGAGGGGCCGGAACTCCAGAGGCTTCAGCAATTGGCAGAGGCCACAGGTGTCCGAGTCGTGTTCCTCGGTGCCGTCTATGCGGAGTCAGATCTCAGAATTGTCTACTCGCACCTGCGGGCCACGGTCATTCCCGCCGCCGCTGGCCTAAGTGTCATTCAGAGCCTGAGCCACGGCGTGCCGGTCATCACAGATGACGACGACTACGGCCAGATGCCGGAAGCTGAGGCGATCCAACCTGGAGTCACCGGTTCGCGGTATCCAAAGGGGGACGTCGCCGCGCTTGCTGCAGCCATCGAACGTTGGTTGCCGTCGCGAGACGATTCAGCACTGGCCGAAGCCGCGAGGCTAGAGGTCATTACGCGCTGGTCCGCGTCCTCACAAGCGCGTGCCATCAGTGCCCGCATCTTGGCCCGTCGGAGATCACGGTGAGGGCATCTGCGGTGGCGAAGAGGCCGGCTCGCGTCCTGGACGGGCTCCTGGTTGTCGCATTTTCGCTCGTCGGCATAGGCAACCTGGTGCTGTCGCTCTCCATACGCGAGGCTCTCCGGGTCGATTACTTCACGCTTGCCCTAGGACTCACCGTCGGCGTCATTCTTCTGCGGCTCGCTACCGTCGGGCAGCGACTCGCAGCTTGGTGGCAAGGCTTACTGTTCTTCACCCTGTGTCTTCCGGGCTTCCTGTCCCAGGACATGACCCCCTACGGTGTGACCAAGTTGCAAGCCCTCTGCGTCATGCTTCTCATCATCGTCGCGGCTTCCGCTGTGGACGACCTGGCCTGGCTCGTTTCCACACTGAGTGTCGTACTCCTCACCGTGTGCTCGCTCTTCTCGATTGGCACGCTCCTCCTGGGGGCACCCGACGAAGCCGGGCGCCTCACCTTCCTCGGGCTCAATCCCATCGGAGTAGGTCGAGCGGCCGGGCTGGCGACAATCCTGGCCCTGATCTATATCTTCGCGTCGCCTCGGAAACGCGTTCGATCCCTGGTCCCTCTTCTCGCAGCTGCTTCGATAGGTGTCGTCGTCGTCGTCGCGACCGGCAGCCGCGGCCCCTTGGTCGCAATAGGCGCGGCTTTCGCGGCGCTCCTGCTCTTAATGGCTGTCAACAGGCGGATGAGCTTCAGAGCACTCGCCGTCGTGGCAACCGTCGCAATCCTGGGTTCCAGCTTTGCGGGGTTCATCGGCGGGTCTGGTCTAAGCCGCATTCTGAGCGCGTCCGACTCTGGGCGAAGCCTCCTGTACGAAGAATCGCTGGCATTAGCGTTGGCCAATCCTCTCGGCATCGGATGGGGCCGTTTGGGTCAGTACATCGTGGACTTCGGCGTGACCGACACCCAGGGTCTCTATCCTCACAATGTCTTCCTCGAGGTCTTCGTCGAGGGCGGCATCTTCGCCCTTCTCGCGGTGGCTCTCCTCGTGCTCGTCAGCCTCAAGCGCGCGTGGGGTGCTGCCGCCGGGCACGCCGTTCTCACACCAGTTCTGGTGATCTTGATCTATGCGCTCGTCAGCGCCCAGTTCAGCAGCGACATCGTCGGTAACCGCTTGCTATGGCTCTCGATTGCCCTGGCTCTGTCCTGCAGAAGATTCATCGGCAAGTCAGAGTCGGCCGCGAGCAGAAGAGCACGCCGTCGGCCGGCAAGACGCGGCCGAGTAATCACCCGGGGCCCCGTCGCAGGCAGTCCGGTAACGGGAGGCGGCGCCGGCTCGTCTGCGGCGCTGACACGCATGCCGGGTCCGGGCGGCCGCAACAGTGGGGACATCTTCCTGTGACGGATCAGGAGATGTGGTCTTGAGGCGTCAGTTCGCCTGGGTGGCCGGGGGCAGGATCGCTGCGTCGCTGCTCCAGGCTCTTCTCTTGCTCCTGGTAGCCAGACAGGCCGGACCGGACCAATTTGCGATCTTCTCGGCGGTGTTCGGAATCGGTGTCGTCGTTCAAAACGTGTTCGATCTAGGTCTCGGCACCTTCGTCATCCGTGAGAGGGCCGCAGCCAGGGACAATGGACGTCTGACTCGCGCACTTTACATAAGTCAACGAGCCACGTTGGCCATGGCCGTCTGCTCGACGCTGCTGCTGTCATTCTTGGCATGGCAGGTGGACGCGAGTTTCCTCGTCTTCGTGCCCCTGGCTATTGGTATGGCAGCAGAACGAAACGCTGATGTCAGACTCGGTATCGCTCTTTCGGACGGGCAAGCGTGGGCGCATACCTTGAACCTGGTCTTGCGGCGTGCCGGGGCCCTGCTCATCTACATTCCTCTCGGGTTCGTTGCATTCCTGACCCCCGCGCTCGCGTTCGGGATAGCCATGGGGCTGACGGGAATTTGTGCGGCTTTCGCCTCGCACGCATACATCCGAAAAAGCGTCGACCTCAGCGGACCGCTCGCAACCACCGAGGCGACGCTGCGAGCCGCGTTCCCGTTCTTCGTCAATTCCTTGTCATCTCAACTTCGAAACTTCGACGTCGCTATCGTCGCGGCCGTAGGAGGCGTCACCGCCGGCGGCTTTTACGCGGCTGCGGCACGCCTGACCGGCCCGCTCCGGTTGCTCCCACAATCGCTAGCCGTAATCATGCTTCCGGCTGCCAGCCAGCCTGACGCGACCCTTGCCACGAGAAAATCAGCCCTCCGGACGATCGGCCTGTCCGTGACTCTTATGTCCCTTCCGTACATCGCCATCGCTTTCGCCACCCCATTCGCTTTGGTCGCTGTGTTGGGGGCCGAGTACGAAGGAGCTATCACGGCCGTACAGATCGTCCTCGGTGGAATGGTCTTCGGATCTGCGGCGTCAATGCTGACTTCGGTCTTGCAGGGTTGGGGAGATCAACATGCCGTTGGCATCATCTCGACTGTCTCGACGGCGGTGTGTCTCGTCCTGGTAGGGGTCGGAGGATTGTCCTTCGGAGCAACCGGCGCGGCGATCGGGCTGGCCGTGTCATTCGCCGTCCAGGCAGGCCTACTCGCACTGCGCCTGCCGCGGTGGTTCGGCGTGCCTGAGGCACGTCCCTCGACACCATCCGTTTGATGGCCCTGGTGGCTCGGTCGTCATTGACGTGATCTCGACTGTTCCCTTACGCAACGGGATCAAGGTTGTCTCAGTGACCTGAGCTGCTCCACCACCTTATTGAGCGGCTGGAAAGGTCTCCAGCGTGTCGCCAGCCAATCCAACCTTGACCGCGTCAAGACCCACCTGATCGATGTTGACGATGGATTGCCCCCCGATAGAACCGGTGCCGGCCGTGGGGATTGTGAAGAAGTGCATCTTCGAGCCGTCTATTGCGCGAAGACTGAAGCCGAGGGAGGCGATGGTTCCGACGTCGAACTCCTTGTCGACAGTCAAGTAGGGCGACATAGCCGTGACGAAACTAGAGATCTTGCCCGGATCGGTGAGTGTCGATCGACTCAGAATTGTGTTCGCCAGGCCCTTCACGAACGCCTGCTGGTTCTTCACTCGTGTGAAGTCGGCGTCAGCAAAGGCGTAACGCTCACGCACAAATGCCAGAGCTGCGTCCCCCTCAAGTTTGTTGAGACCCGCAGGATATGAGAACCCAGTTTTCGTCGAGAACGCCTGCGGCGAGAACACGTCGACCCCGCCCAGCGCAGTCGTCATGCCCTTGAAGCCCTCGAAGTCGATGATGGCGACGTGGTCGATGCGGACGCCGAGCAGCTGCTCGACGGTCTGGACGGTCAGGGGCGAGCCGCCGTAGGCGAAGGCCGCGTTGATCTTGTTCGAGCCGTGGCCGGGGATCGGCACGTAGAGGTCGCGCATGATCGACATCACGTAGACGTTCTCGCGGTCCGCGTCGACGTGCACCAGCATCATCGAGTCGGTCCGCTGGTCCGACGACGAGGCGTCGTCGATCGTCGTCGCGTCGGCTCGGGAGTCCGAACCCATCAGCAGGATGTTCATCGCCCCGTCGGGTGCCGGCGCCGGACGCGTGGACTCCTCGGGGAAGGCCTGCTCGATCTTCGTCGCGTTGTCGTTGAACGAGTTCGCCAGTCGCGACGCGTAGACACCGCCGACGACCCCGACGACCACCAGCACCCCGACCAGCACCGAGGCCAGCGTGATCAGTGCGATGACCGGCTTCGACCGGCGCCGCTTGCGCTTCTTCTGCGGGGTCGGCTCGTCACCGTCGCCCTCGTCGGGCGTCAGAGTGAAGATGTCGCTCATGCGGCTTGCTCCCCTGGCACTTGGTCACGAATCTCGGCCAAAGCTCACCCGACTATAACAAGGAGTCGAAAACTCCTCGGCTCCCGCCCCGAACGGGGGCCACCCTCACCCGACCAGCTCGTTCGCCGTGCGCAGCACCCGCCCCGAGACGAGCTCCTCCCCCACGCCGGCCACGTCGGACGACACCGTGAACACGGCCGTCTCGCCGGGCAGCAGGGTCACGATCATCTCGTCCACCGTCGCCGCGGGATCGACCTTGTCGACGAGCAGCGCCAGGTCGCGCACGAGCGAACCCGCCGTCACCTCGACCCGGTAGCCCGCGCCCGACCCCTCGGCCAGCATCGTCACCGACGTCGACAGCGACGCCGCGGCGAGCGCCGAGTCCCGCGGCTCGACCGGGAACCACAGTCCGCGCGCGACCCCGGGCGTCGAGGCCACGAGCAGCTCCGACTCGGGCGCCCCGAACTCCGCCACCGTCGAGGGCACCGGCACGGTCACCGTGTCGCGAGCCGCCACCGTGAGCGACACCTGCTCCGAGGCGAGGACGCGACCGTCGTACGCGACGCGCCGCAGCGTGAGCGGGCCGACCAGCGCCTCCTCGGTGTCGTTGACCACCACGGCCGCGAGTCCGCCGTCCCGCGGCTGGATCGTCACCAGCCGGTCCGCGAACGCGTGCCGCATCGCGTAGAGCAACGGCTTGCGTTGCCCGTCGCCGTCGACCGCGGCCCACGACGTCACCGGCCAGCAGTCGTTGATCTGCCACACCACGGCCCCCATGCACCGCGGAGCGTGCGACCGGAAGTGCTCGAGCGCCACCTGCACCGCGTTCGCCTGGTTCAGCTGCATCGCCCAGTGCCACGCCTCGATCTCGTCGGGCAGCCGGTAGTGCGCCAGCAGCCCGTCGGTCAGCTTGTCGTTGCCCTGCATCGCCTTCTGGTGCACGATCATGCCGGGCGACTCGGGGGTCAGCGGCTCGTCGTGGATCGCCCGCGTCATCGCCGACCAGGTCGGCGGCCCCTGCCAGCCGAACTCGGCCACGAACCGCGGCACGACGTCACGGTAGGTCGGGTAGCCCTTGCGGTTCCACTGCTCCCACAGGTGCACCGACCCGTGGTCGGGGTCGCTCTGCGCCACGTCCAGGCTGCCCGACCAGGGGCTGCCCGCCGCGTAGGGACGCCCCGGGTCGAGCTCGCCCACCAACGCCGGCAGCAGGTCGAGGTAGTAGCCCAGCCCCCAGGTCGCCCCGTCGAGCCGACGCTCCCAGCCCCACTCGTCGTGACCCCAGATATTCTCGTTGTTGCCCGTCCAGAGCACCAGGCTCGGGTGCGTCATCAGCCGCGTCACGTTGTCGCGCACCTCGGCCTCGACCTCGCCGCGCAGCGGGTCCTCCTCCGCGTAGGCCGCACAGGCGAACAGGAAGTCCTGCCAGGTGAGCATGCCCCGCTCGTCGCACAGCTCGTAGAAGTCGTCCGACTCGAAGATGCCGCCACCCCACACCCGCAGCAGGTTCACGTTGCCGAACTCGGCCTGCTCGATGCGCTCCCGGTAGCGGTCATGCCCGATGCGGTGCGGGAACGCGTCGTCGGGAATCCAGTTCGCCCCCTTGATCCACAGCGGCTCGCCGTTCACCACGACCCTGAAGCTCGTGCCGACCTCGTCGGGGTCGACCTGCACCTCGACCGTGCGAAAACCGATCCGCGACGACCACTCGTCGAGCACCGCTCCGGCCGAGCCCCCGCCGGTCGGCGCCTCGGCGCCCGACGCCTCGTCGCCCGGCGCGTCGACACCCGAGGAGGCGCGGGTCGCGTCGACCCCGTCGCCGTCACCCCCCGAGGAGGCGCGGCTCGCGTCCCCGCCCGCTCCCCCGGTCACCGAGACCCTCACGTCGTAGAGCGGCTGCCCGCCGTGACCCCTCGGCCACCACAGCTCGGGGTCGTCGACGACCACCTGCAGGACCGCGGAGTCCGCGCCCGGCTCGACCCGCGCCTCCTGCGTGACGTCGCCGACGGTCGCCCGGACCGTCACCGGCCCGGCAGTGCCCCCGACGCCGGGCTCGGAGCCGGCGCCTAAGCCGGCCTCGCCCGAGGCGACGGCGCGCTCGAGGTCGACGTGCACGTCGACGACGCCCCGCGCCCCGTCGACCGTCACGACCGGACGCACGGCCGCCAGCCGCACCGACGACCACGACTCGAGCGTCACGGGCTTCCAGATGCCCGAGGTCGCCGTGTCGAGGCCCCAGTCCCAGCCGAAGCTGCACGCCATCTTGCGGATCGCGTTGTAGGGGTGGTGGTTCACGTGCGGCCGGTAGCCGAGCGCCAGGCTCTGCGCGTCGGCGTAGGCCACCGGCGAGCCGAAACGTACCTCGAGGTCGTTCGACCCCTCGCGCAGCCGGCCGTCGACCGCGACCCGGTAGGTGCGGTGCTGGTTGCGCGTCTCGGCCACCACCTCGCCGTTGAGCAGCACGGTGGCCACCGTGTCGAGGCCCGCGAAGACCAGCTCGTGGCGGTCGTGCCCGTCGGGCTGCCAGTCGAAGGTCGACGTGTACGACCAGTCGGCCTGCCCGATCCACGCGAGCAGGTGCTCGTTCGCGTCCAGGTACGGGTCGACGATCAGTCCGGCCGCCAGCAGGTCGGTGTGCACAGTGCCCGGGACGGTCGCGGGCACGTCGACGGCCGCGATCTCGGGAGGCACGGGGCCGGCGGTGCTGCGCAGGCTCCACCCGGTGTGGAGGGTGCGTGCTGTGCGCTGCGTCGCGCTGTCCGTGGTGCCGGTGGCCGTGGTGCCGGTGGCCGTGGTGGTGGAGGTCTCGGTGGTGCTCATGTCGCTCCCAGCGATCGAGGGTGTGGCGTGGAGTCGGACTCACCCGGCGATGAACCCAGTTTCGAACGAAACACCCGGAAGCAACGGGGTGCAGCGCTCGAAACCGGGTTCATGGCTGGATGGGTGGGGCCGGGATGTGGAGGTGCGGCGCGATCCGGGTGAGGAGGCGGACGGCAGGAGGCGCGGTGCCGGTCAGGTGCGGGCGGCGCGCCGTTCGGCGATGCGCTTCTCGGGGTCGGGCGCGGCCTCGGCGAGCTGCTGCGTGTACGGGTGCTGCGGGTTCAGGATGACGTCGTCGGGCGTCCCCCGCTCGACCACCTGTCCCTTGTACATCACGAGGATCTCGTCCGAGAAGTGTCGGGCCGTCGCCAGGTCGTGCGTGATGTAGAGCACGCCCAGGTCCTCCTGTCGCTGCAGCTCGGCCAGCAGGTTGAGCACCCCGAGCCGGATCGACACGTCGAGCATCGACACGGGCTCGTCCGCGATCAGGATGCGCGGCTCGGGCGCCAGGGCCCGCGCGATCGCCACGCGCTGCCGCTGCCCGCCCGACAGCTCGTGCGGTCGACGCGCGGCGACGTCGGCGGCCGGGCCGAGCTGAACCCGCCCGAGCAGCTCGCGCACCTTCTCGTCGACCGTCGAGCGGGTCGCCTTGCCGTGCAGCAGCAGCGGCCGCGCCAGGTGGTGCCCGATCGAGTGGAACGGATTGAGCGACGCGAACGGGTCCTGGAACACCATCTGCACGTCGCTGCGGTAGCGCCGCAGCGCCTCGCCGTGTCGGGGAGCGACCGCGCCGTCGAGCACGATCGACCCGCTCGTCGGACGTTCGAGCTGCAGCAACATCTTGGCGATCGTCGACTTGCCGCTGCCGCTCTCCCCGACCAGGGCGACCGTCTTGCCAGCCTCGAGCGTGAAGCTGACGTCGTTCACCGCGCGGAGGCGACCTTTCTCACCCCGTCCCCCGCGCACCCGGTAGTCCTTGACGACGTTGCGGAACTCGAGCGTGCTCACGCCGCGCCTCCTGTACTCGTGGCGACGGACGTCGCCTGCTCGCGCCCCGAGGAGGCGCGGGTCGCGTCGCCCCCGGCCGTCTCGTCGACCCCGCTGCGGATGAACGCCCCGCGGTCGCCGGTCAGGCTCGGGAACGACCCGAGCAGCTTCTTCGTGTAGTCGTGCTGCGGGTTCGTGTAGAGCTCGGTGGACTCGCCGATCTCGACGATCTCGCCCGCGCGCATCACGGCGATGCGGTCGCTGATCTCGAGCAGCAGCGGCAGGTCGTGCGTGATGAAGATGACCGCGAAGCCGAGCTCGTCGCGCAACCGCTTGATCTCGCGCAGGATCTCGCGCTGCACGACGACGTCGAGGGCGGTCGTCGGCTCGTCCATGATCATCATCTGCGGGCCGAGGGCGAGCGCCATCGCGATCATCACGCGCTGGCGCATGCCGCCGGACAGCTCGTGCGGATACGACTTCAACCGGCTGCGATCGACCCCGACGGTCTCGAGCAGCTTGCCCGCCCGCTCGACGCGGTCGCCCTTCTTCCAGTACGGCCGGTGCGTCTTGAAGACGTCCTCGAGCTGTGCCTGGATCGTCGTGACCGGGTTGAGCGCGTTCATCGCCCCCTGGAACACCATCGACAGCTTGTCCCAGCGGAACGCCCGCAGCGCCTTGTCGTCGAGCTCGGGCAGCAGGATGTCGGACCCCTCGGCGTCGTGGAAGACCACCCGCCCGCCCGTGATGACGGCCGGCGACTTGAGCAGCCGGTTGATGCCGTAGGCGAGCGTCGTCTTGCCGCAGCCCGACTCCCCCGCCAGGCCGAGGATCTCGCCACGGGCCAGCTCGAAGCTGACGTTCTTGACGGCGTGCACGGGGTGCTCGACGGCGTAGTCGACGCTGAAGTCCTCGACGGTCAGGACGGTGCTCATGCGGTGGCCCCCTCGGTGGTGCCGGCGGCGGCCTCGGCCCGCGCCAGTCGCTTGCGGTCGGCCCGGCTGACGCCGGCCCGGGTCTGGTCGCGCAGCTTCGGGTTGATGATCTCGTCGATGGCGAAGTTCATCAGCGACAGCGCGCAACCGAGCAGGGCGATCATCAGCCCCGGCGGCACGAACCACCACCAGGCGCCGAGTCGCAGCGCGAGGCCGTTCTGGGCGAAGTACAGCATCGAGCCCCAGGTGAACTGCCCCGAGACGCCGAGCCCCAGGAACGACAGGCCCGCCTCGGCGAGGATCGCGAAGATCACCGCGAACAGGAACTGGCTCGCGAGCACCGGCAGCACGTTGGGCAGGATCTCGACGGCGACGATGCGCCAGGTCTTCTCGCCCGACACCCGCGACGCCGCGACGTAGTCACGCGACCGCAGGCTCAGGGTGATGGCGCGCAGCACCCGGGCGCTGGCCGCCCAGCTCGTGATGACGATCACGAAGGCGATCACCACGAGCCCCTTCTGCGGCACGTAGCTCGACACGATGATCGCGAGCGGCAGGCCGGGGATCACCAGCACGACGTTCGAGAACAGCGAGAACGCCTCGTCGACGAACCCGCCGACGTAGGTGCCGATCACGCCGAAGACGATGGCGAGCGCCATCGCGACGACGCCGACCAGCACCCCGATCAGCAGCGAGCCGCGGGTGGCGTAGGCGAGCTGGGCGAAGACGTCCTGCCCGGTCTGCGTGGTACCGAGCAGGTGGTCGCCGCTCGGCCCGCTGAGGCCGACGTCGCTGATCGCCTGCGGATTCTGCACGACGAACGGGAAGATCAGGCCGAACAGGGCGATGGCGGCGATCATGCCCGCCCCCACCCAGAGCTTCGGCGTCACGTGCGGGAAGACCCGCTTCAGGCCCTTCCGGCCGGTGCCCGCGCCGCTGTCGCCGGTGGGCGAGTTCGGGTCGGCGAGCTGGCCGAGGTCGATCGTGGACATGCTCGTCGTCCTAACGCTTGGCGCGCGTGCGCGGGTCGATGAAGCCGTACATCAGGTCGACGATGAAGTTCGTCCCCAGCACGGCGAGGGTGATGACCAGGAAGATGCCCTGCATCAGCGCGTAGTCGTTGTTCTGCGTCGCCGTGAACAGCGCGTTGCCGATGCCCGGGTACGAGAACACCTGCTCGGTGACGATCGACCCCGAGACGACGAACCCCAGCGAGATCGCGAAGCCGGCGAACTGCGGCAGCACGGCGTTGCGGGCCGCGTACGACTGGCGGATGCGCATCGGCGACAGGCCCTTGGCCTCGGCGGTGACGATGTAGTCCTCGCTGAGGGTCGACACCATCATGTTGCGCATGCCGAGCAGCCAGCCGCCGACCGACGAGATGATGATCGTCAGCGCCGGCAGCGTGCCGTAGAGCACCGCGCTCTGGACGAACGTCCAGTTGAGGCCCGGCGTCGCCTCGTACACGTTGTAGCCGCCCGACAGCGGGAACACCCGCAGGATGCTGCCGAACACGTACAACAGGATGAGCGCGAGCCAGAAGTACGGCACCGCCTGGAACATCGTCGTCACCGGGATGAAGTTGTCGAGCACCGAGCCGCGCTTCCACCCGGCGAGGGTGCCGAGGCCCACCCCGAAGACGAACGACAAGACGGTCGCGATGCCGATCAGCGCGATCGTCCACGGGATGGCCTGGCCGATGATGGTCGACACCCCGGCCGGGAAGTACGACACCGAGATGCCGAGGTCCCCCCGGGCCAGGTTGCCGAGGTACTGCACGTACTGCGAGAACAGCGGTTCGTCCGAGTCGGAACCCAGAAGGAGGCGCAGGCTGGTCACGGTCGCCTCGCTGACCGGGCCCTTCTGCTGCATCTTGGCCAGCAGGATGTCCACCGGGTCACCGGGCAGCAACCGCGGGATGAAGAAGTTCAGCGTCAGCGCCGCGAACAACGCGACCGCGTAGAAGCCGACCTTCTGGGCGACGTACCTCACCCGCGCCTCCTGACCTTCCGGGTTCCGACCACGATCACTTGAGCTTCAGGTTCAGGACGGTCTGGGCGTTGTCCCAGGTCTTCCACGTCGCCGGGAAGTTCTCGGTGTCGTCGTCGCCGGTCGGCCAGCCGGTGACCTTCGAGCTGTTGAACTCGGTCAGCGTCGACTGCAGCAGCACGGGGATGTACGGCATGTCCTTCACGATCTCCTTCTGGATCGTGAAGTACTGCTCGGTCTTGGCGGCGACGTCGTCGGTCTGCTCGGCCGCGACGATCGCGGCGTCGACGGTCGGGTTCGAGTAACGGGCGAAGTTGTTGATCGCCTGCTCACCCACCGGCGAGGTCGTCGTCGAGTCGAAGTTGCCGTTGTAGAGGTAGTACGGGTCGGTCGAGGGGCCCTGGCCGAGCGAGTCCATCGTCAGCTGGAACTGCCCGTTGTTGCGGGCGGCCACCCACTCGTTGTACGACTTGGCGCTCTGCGTGATCTCGATGCCGACCGCGCGCAGCTGCTCGGCCATGGCGTCGATCGCCGCGATGTAGTCCGAGTAGCCCGTGACGACCTGGATCTCGAGCTGCAGCTTCTGCCCGTCCTTGGCGTAGATGCCGTCGGAGCCCTTCGCGTAGCCGGCGGACTGCAGCAGCGCGTCGGCCCCCTCGGTGTCGGCCGTCATCGGCGTCTCCTTCTCGACGTCGGGGCTGATGTAGTCGTCGTCACGACCGAGGGTCATGAACGTGGGCGAGATCTGCTTGTTCGTGCCCGAGAAGGCGAGGTCGTTCAGCTGGTCGCGGTTCATCGCCTTGTAGATCGCCTGACGCACGGCCGGGTCGGTCTGCGGGCCGGTGCAGCCGAGGTCGGCGTTCGAGCAGGTCATCAGCGTGATCTGCTGCAGCGGGGTCGCGACGTAGCTGACGTCGGGGTTGCTGCCGAGCACCTTGTCGGCCTCGGGGATGAAGATGCTCGACCAGTCGAGGTCGCCGCCGACGATCGCGTCGGTCGCCGAGGTGTTGTTCGCCAGGGCGATGTAGCGGATGCTCTTGACCTCGGGCTTGCCCGACTGCCAGTAGTTCGGGTTCGCCTTGTAGACGTAGCTCTGCGGGGTGAAGGTGTCGAGCATGTACGGGCCGGTGCCGATCGGCTTCTCGACCGGGTCGGTCGCGATGTCGGAGAGCTCGGAGAAGACGTGCTCGGGCACGATCGCGGCCTGGCCGAGGATGTCCGGGCCCTTGACGAACGACGTGTCGGCGAAGGTGAAGACCACCGTGTCGTCGTCCGTGGCCTCGACGGTGCCCTCGAAGCCGACGCGGTTCAGCTCGGGCTTGTCGAGCATCGTCTGGAACGTGTACGCGACGTCGTCGGCCGTGAAGTCCTCGCCGTCGCTCCACTGCACGCCGGTGCGCAGGTCGACCGTCAGCTCGGTGCCGTCGTCGTTCCACTCGTACTTCTCACCCAGCATCGGCTTGGGGTCGGCACCGGTGAGCACGTTGTAGTAGAAGAGCTGCTCGTAGAGCAGGCCCTGCGAGGTGCTGTCTGCCGTGGCCGAGAACGGGTTGAAGTTGGCCGTCAGGTCACCCGCCGGGCCCGTGTTGGCGGTGATGCCGCCTTCGTCGCCGCCGCTCGAGGCGGTGCAGCCGGTGAGCGCGAGGCCCGCGGCGGTCGCGAGCGCGATCGCGCCGAACCCGGCCCGTCGGCGGTTGGTCATGGAGAGAGGCATCGTCGACCCTTCGTCTGGCCAGGCGTCGTCGCCTGGTCCCGGGGTCTTTCTTAGACGACTTACGTAAGCGAGTCAAGAAAGTCGTGAGGCTGTGTCGGGATCGTGACCCGCGCCTCCTGATGCGCCGCGCCACGCCGCACCGCCCCGCCCCGCCCCGCGCCGTACCGCACCGCGTTTCGTGCACGGCACCCCGACTAGACGCGGTGCGCTGCACGAAACCCGGTGCGAAGGCACGCGGGCCCGTCCGGGCCGCGGGCGAACGCGGTGCGCCGCACAGCGCCGGCCGGGCCGGCCGGGCCGGCCCGGCACAGCACCACACCGCGTTTCGTGCACAACACCCCGACTAGACGCGGTGCGCTGCACGAAACCCGGTGCGAACGCATGCGGGCCCGCCCATGCCGCGGGCGAACGCAGCGCGGCGCACCGCGCCGCACCGGCCCGCACCGCACCGTGTTTCGTGCACGGCACCCCGACTAGACGCGGTGCCCTGCACGAAACCCGGTGCGAACGCATGCGGGCCCGCCCGGGCCGCCGACCCGAGGAGGCGCGGGCCGGGGCCGGGCACCGCCGCGGGGTCAGCGCGAGATGGCGCGTTGCACGACGAGGGCGGCCGCACCGATCGCGGCCGCGTCGCGCGGGTCGGTCGAGACCTCGACCCGGGTCGTGTGGACGCCCCGCGAGAACGCCCTCCTGGCCAGGGCCTCGACGGCCGCGCGGGCGTAGATCGAACCGGCGACCGCGACCCCGGGGCCGCTCAGGACGACGCGGTCGAGGTCGAGCAGGTTGGCGAGCGTGACGACACCCGCGGCCAACTGCTCGGCAGCACGCGTCACCAGCACGTCGGCCGCGACGTGACCGGCGATCGCCGCGCGCGCGAGCAGGTCGAAGTCTCGCGCGACCCCGCCCGGCGCCCAGGTCAGGCCGAGGTCGTCGAACGCGGCGGCGTCGCGGTGCGCCCGGGCGACGACGGCCCCCGGCGACGCGGCGAGCTCGAGGCAGCCGCGGTTGCCGCAGTAGCAGGGCTCACCGTCGAGGTCGATCGAGACGTGGCCGAGCTCGCCCGCGCCCGAACTCGCGCCGCGGTGCAGGGCTCCGTCGAGCACGATGCCCGAACCAACCCCCGTGCCGAGGTACACGCAGGCGAAAGTCTCGGAGCGCGGTACCTGGCGGCTCCAGAACTCGCCGAGTGCTGCGGCCGCCGCGTCGTTGTCGACGATCACGGGCAGGCCGAGGCGCAGGGCCAGCGCGGCGTGCAGGCCGGCGTGGAGAGCGCTTTCGGTGGAGCGAGGGCCCGTGCGGACGCCGTGCGCGAGGGTCGCCCGCGGACCGACGACGGCCAGCCCGGCCACCGCCCCGCTCGCGAGGCCGAGGCTGCCGACGACGTCGTGGAAGCCGTCCACGATGCGGACCGCGGCGGCCGTGACGTCGTCGGACGTGGCGGGGCCGGCGTCGACCTGCAGGCGGCCGACGACTCCCCCGCGCATGTCGGTGACGACGTAGGTGAGCGAGTCCGCGCCGATCTGCACGCCCATGCCGTAGACGGCCCGCGGGTTGATCTCGACCATGGTGCGGGGCTTGCCGCCGGTCGACGCCGCCCGACCGGTCTCGCGGACGAGTCCTTCGTCGAGCAGCCGCCGGACGATCGTCGAGATCGACGCCTGCGTCAACCCGCTGGCCTGGGCGAGCTCGACACGGCTGATCGGGCCCGAGGACCGCACGAGGTCGACGACGAGTTCGCGGCTGGTCTGCGGCGGGGTCGGATCGGGGTCGCGGGTCACCACGGGCGTCGCTCCGACCTGTCGGGGGCTGTAGGTTCGGGCGCATGACCGACTCGATCGTCGACACCCGGGTGGCCCCTGCCGGGCCGGGCGACCGCCGTCGCGTCGGTCTCGCCCTCGTCCGCCCCGGCGAGATCTTGGGGGCGGAGCCGTTCTACCACGAACTGATCGCCGGCATCGAACGCGTGCTGCGACCCCGGGGCCACACCCTGTTGCTGCAGGCCCTCGCCGACCGCGACGCCGAGCTGGCGGCCTACCGGCGGTGGGCGGATTCGGGCGACTTCGGTGCGGTGGTGCTGGTCGATCTCACGGACGACGACCCGCGCCCCGCCCTGCTGCGCGAGCTCGGCCTGCCCGCGGTCGTGCTCGGCGACCCCGCGCTCTCGGGTGACCTGCCCGCCGTCTGGACCGGCGACGGCGTCGCCATGCGCGACACGGTCGCCGCGCTCGTCGCGGACGGGCACCGCCGACTGGCGCACGTGTCGGGCCCGGCGGCGCTGCTGCACACGCAGGTGAGGCAGGAGGCGCTGGTCGCCGCGAGTCGCGCCTCCTCGTCCGTCGTCGAGACGATCGAGGGCGACTACTCGTGGGACGCCGGCGCGGCCGCCCTCTCGCGTCTGCTCTCGGGGCCGACGCCGCCGACGGCCGTCGTCTTCGACAACGACCAGATGGCGCTCGGCGGCCTCGCCGCGGCGCAGCGCCTCGGGGTGGGGGTGCCGACGCAGCTGACGCTCGTCGCCTGGGACGACTCGTCGCAGTGCCAGTTGTCGACACCGTCGCTGTCGGCGGTCAGCCACGACGTGCAGCGCATCGGCGAGGTGGCGGCCGGCATGCTGCTCGCCGTGCTGGCGGGCGAGGACGTGGCGTCGGTCGAGGCGCCGCCCGCGTCGCTCGTGCGGCGGGGGTCGTCGGGGCCTGCACCCGCCTGACCGCCCCCGAACGGGTCGATAGCAGGTTCCCCGCCGATTGGCCCCCGCGAACGGGTGGAGCGCGGGTGTCTTCCGAATCACCCGACGTTTTCTGGACCGAACAGTGTGATTCTCTCAGGTTGTCTATAGCTTCGAGGTGTGCCGCCCTCCGGGCCGGCACTGCGTGTCTCACCCGGCACTGGGCCGTGGGCGGACAAGCGATGACGCTTGCACCACCGATCAAGAAAGCACTCACCACGTGATCACCAAGTTCTCTTGGCGCCGTGCGGTGGCCGTCCCGGCCGTCCTCACGCTCGCCCTCGGAGGGGCTCTCCTCTCGACCACCGCCGCACAGGCGGCCCCCGCCTCGCTGGTCATCTCGACCCCGGAGGCCGGCACCACCACGACGTCGCGGACCGTCGTCGTGTCCGGCACGGTCGCCGCAGGCGCCACCGTCGACGTCTTCAAGGGCACCGACGACTCGGGCACCCGCGCGGACCGCATCAACACGGGCAACTCGACGACCTGGTCGACGACGCTCACGTACGCCGACACCGATGCCGTCAACCAGAGCGTCTACGTCACCGGCCTCTACGGCGGCAGCGGCTTCAGCGACCCGCAGGCCCGTGCCTTCGTCCTGCCCGCCGTCGCCCCGGCCGAGGTCTTCTCGGTCACGGCACCCGTGGGTGGTCAGCAGCTCGCCTCGCGCACCGTCACCTTCTCGGGCACCGGCATCTCGGGGTCGACCGTCAACGTGCTCGGCACGGACGGCAACCGCCTCCCCGGTACCGGCGCCGTCGCCGTCGTCGGCGGCCAGTGGTCGCTCGCCTACACCTACCCCGAGACCGTCGACCGCAACCAGAGCGTTCGCGTGACCCAGGTCACCGGCGGCGCCGGCACCGGCGACGCCCCCGTCGCGTTCGTCCTGCCGCAGGGCCAGACGCTCGACGTCGTCACCCCCGCCGCAGGCTCGACGACCGCCTCGCGTACCGTCACGTTCTCGGGCACCGGCACCTCCGGGTCGACCGTCAACGTGCTCGGCACGGACGGCAACCGCCTCCCCGGTACCGGCGCCGTCGCCGTCGTCGACGGCCAGTGGTCGCTCGCCTACACCTACCCCGACACCGCCACCGTGGCCCAGACCGTCCGCGTGACCCAGGTCACGGGCGGCGCCGGTTCGGGTGACATCACCCGTACCTTCGCCTTGCCCGCCGTCGGCGCCGTTCCCCCGACCGACGTCGTCCTCGACGCGCCCGCCATCACCTCGCCCACCCAGGGCCAGGTCGTCGTCGGTGACCAGGTCACCTTCGAGGGAACCGGCACCCCCGGCTCGAACATCCTGCTCGCCGTCATCCCGACGGACCAGCTCGACGAGCTCGAGGCCGCCGAGAACGGCCGGGCCGCCGCCGCTGCGGAGCCCGCCGACCCCGCCGACCCGATCGTCGTCGACGCCGCCGGCAACTGGACCGTCACCCTCGCCCTGACGCCGGACGACTACACGGCCGCCGCCGTGTCGTTCCTGCTCGACGCAGACGGCCTGCCGGTGCTCGACGCCGCCGGTGACCCGATCGTCTCGGCGCCCTCGGCCGACGTGGCCTTCAGCCTCGTCGCCGCCGTGACGCCCGCAGCCCTGCCCGCCACCCCGATCGCCACCGGCACCACGGGCCTGGCGTACACGGGTAGCGAGGGCACCGAGGCCGCCATCGGCATCGGCGCCGCCGTCCTGCTGCTCGGCTCGACGCTGATGGTCCTCGCTCGTCGCCGCGCGAAGCTCGCGACCACCGACGTGGCCGGCGAGTAACCACCCGCACCACGAGGACGGCCCCCGGCACTGCTTCGGCAGTGCCGGGGGCCGTCCCGCGTCCGGCCGCACCCGCAGTCGCGGTCGCACCACCGATGTGGTGTCGAACCATCCATGTGCGTGGTTCGACACCACATCGGTGGTGCGACATGAACGCCACGGTGTCAGCGCGCGAGGAGCGGGCGCGAGCGCGAGCGCGGGCGCAGGCGCGGGCGCAGAACGTACAGCCGCGGACGCACGAACGCCCCCGCCTGATCAGGCGGGGGCGTTCGTGTTCGAGAGGGTGTGACGACGACCGGTGGTGGAGATGGGGGGAATTGAACCCCCGTCCATCGCTGAGATTGCACGCATTCTACGGGCGTAGCCAGATGAGGCGTTCTGCTCGGCTCCGACCTTTGTTACTGGCTTCTAGGTCGACGAGCCCAGCCCGAGTGCAAGTCCCGTGTGACCCCCAGGCATAGTCACACAGCAAGCCATCTAAATGACGTCAGGATCTGGTTAGAAGGCGGTCACCAGACTGACGGACTCCATGTGGCTCTACTGCTTACGCAGCGAGAGCGAAGTCAGTGCGCTTGTTATTGGCACTTATTGTTTTCCAGAGATCGTTTACGAGATAACCCTGGATCCTCGGCCCGCTTCTCGTTCGCACACAGGCGATGTCGAAACCGATCATCCCCATGAGGGGGCCGTCGTCACACGCTCTTGAATTACCAACGCACGTTTCCGTGCGGCCCATCAGTCTACGTCGTCGGAAGCTCTCGCGCCACCGCTGCCCGACCCCGATGCGGGGCCGGCGGCCCGACGCTCACTCCCCCAGGTGCTTGCGAGCCGACATGGCCGACTGCGCCTCGCGCGTCGCGGTGCGTTCACGCAGGGTCTGACGCTTGTCGTACTCGCGCTTGCCCTTCGCGAGGGCGATCTCGACCTTGGCCCGGCCGTCGCTGAAGTAGATCTTGAGCGGCACGACCGTGAAGCCGCCCTCTTTGGTCTTCTGCCCGATCTTGTCGATCTCGTGGCGGTGCAGCAGCAACTTGCGCTTGCGCCGGGGCGCGTGGTTGTTCCAGGTGCCCTCGGTGTACTCGGGGATGTGCACCGCGTCGAGCCACGCCTCGCCGGCGTCGACGAACGCGTACCCGTCGACCAGCGACGCCCGGCCCTGCCGCAACGACTTGACCTCGGTGCCGCTCAGGACGATGCCCGCCTCGTAGGTGGTGTCGATCGTGTAGTCGTGGCGCGCGCGGCGGTTCGTGGCCACGACCTTCTCACCGCGTTCTTTCGCCACGCTGGCCTCCTGGTCGTTCGGGTGGGGATGCTGCCGACAGGCAGCCGTTCAGTATACAGGAGACGTCGAACGACAAAAGCCTCTCCACACCTGATGCCGACCCTCGGTCGCAGGCTCCCTCGGCGCTGGGGTCGCGGAATCGCTTCGCGATTCTCACAGCTCCACCGCGGGAGGCGCGGTGCCCGACTGACGGGCACCGCGCCTCCTTCACGGGGCCGGTTTCTAGACCTTGAGGTAACGCCTGATGGCGACGTTCGCGCTGAGGGCCGCGAGCAGGATGCCGACGACGATGACGATCGGCACGACGAGGGCGGCATCGCGCAGGCCGATGAACGGCGTGCCCTGGAAGGTCACCGCGAGGTAGCCCTTCACGAAGAAGTTCACGATCGCGATGATCGCCCCGCCCGCGAGCAACGAGCCCACGAGGGCCGCGATCACCCCCTCGAGGATGAACGGCGTCTGGATGAACCGGTTGGACGCACCGACTAGGCGCATGATGCCGAGTTCTCGTCGCCGGCTGAACGCGCTCAACCGGATGGTCGTGGCGATCAGCAGCACGGCCGCGATCAGCATGAGCGAGGCGATGCCGATGGCCGTGTAGCTCGCCGCGTTCAGCACCGCGAAGATCGGGTCGAGGTACCCACGCTGGTCGACGACGCTCTGGACGCCGGCCAGGCTCGACAGGCTCTCGGTGAGAACGTCGGACTGCGTGGGGTCCTTCAGGTTCACCCAGAAGGTCTCGTTGAGGTAGGCCGGCTGCACGAACTCGGTCGCCGGGCTGTCGGCGAACTGCTGCTTGAAGCGGTCGTAGGCCTGGGTCTGGTCCTCGAAGTAGAACTTGTCGACGTAGGGCGTCAGCACGTCGCTGTCGAGCTGGGCGCGGACGCCGTCGATCTGGTCCTTCGTCGCCATCGCCCCGGTGCAGTTGCCGGTCGTGTCGGTGTCGGTGCAGAGGTAGACGGCGACCTGGGCCTTGTCGTACCAGTAGCCCTTCATCTGCGTGATCTGCATCTGCAGGAGGGCCGCGGTGCCGACGAAGGTCAGCGAGATGAACGTGACGAGCACGACCGAGACGACCATCGAGGCGTTGCGACGGAGGCCGCTGCCGACCTCGCTCATGACGAGTCCGAGTCTCATGCGTCGGCTCCTCTCGTGCTGAGGTCCTCGACCCCGATGGCCTGGATGGGCACCGCCTGGGTCTGGTAGCCACCGTGGCGCTCGTCGCGGAGGATGTTGCCCGCGCTGAGCTCGATCACCCGGCGCTGCATCTGGTCGACGATGCCGGCGTCGTGCGTGGCCATGATGACCGTCGTGCCGCCGGCGTTGATGCGCTCGAGGAGGGTCATGATGCCGGCGCTCGTCGAGGGGTCGAGGTTTCCGGTGGGCTCGTCGGCCAGCAGGATCGCCGGCTTGTTGACGATCGCGCGGGCGATGGCGACGCGCTGCTGCTCGCCGCCGGAGAGCTCGTGCGGCAGGCGGTGCTGCTTGCCGACCAGGCCGACCATCTTGAGGACGTCGGGGACGGCCTCCTGGATGAAGCCCTTGCTCTTGCCGATGACCTGCAGGCTGAACGCGACGTTGTCGAAGACGTTCTTCTGCGGCAGCAGCCGGAAGTCCTGGAACACGACGCCGAGGTTGCGCCGGAAGTACGGCACCTTGCGGCTCGAGAGGGTGCCGAGACGCTGGCCGAGGACGTGGATCTGCCCCTGGGACGGCTTCTCTTCCTTCAGCACGAGCCGCAGGAAGCTCGACTTGCCGGAGCCGCTCGCCCCGACGAGGAACACGAACTCGCCCTTGAGGATCTCGAGGGTGACGGCGTTCAGCGCGGGTCGGGGGTTGCCGACGTAGACCTTGGTGACTTCATCAAACCGAATCATGACGGGGATCACCCTAAGCGCGGTCCGCGACGAACACCGCAGCGACTCGCTGCGGCGAGGCGGCTATGGATGTGCTGGGAGCCGCCGGGCGGGCGGGGCCGGATCAGTCCTGGTCGTCGCGCTTGCGCCAGCGGATGCCCGCCGAGATGAAGCCGTCGAGGTCGCCGTCGAACACGTTCGAGGGGTTGTTGACCTCGTGCTCGCTGCGGAGGTCTTTGACCATCTGGTAGGGCGCGAGCACGTAGCTGCGGATCTGGTCGCCCCAGCTGGCGGTGATGTTGCCGGCCAGCTCTTTCTTCTTGGCGTTCTCGGCCTCTTTCTGCAACAGCAGGAGGCGCGACTGCAGCACGCGCATGGCGGCGGCCCGGTTCTGGATCTGGCTCTTCTCGTTCTGCATCGAGACGACGGTGCCGGTGGGGATGTGCGTCAGGCGGACGGCCGAGTCGGTCGTGTTGACGCTCTGACCGCCGGGGCCCGACGACCGGAACACGTCGACGCGGATGTCGTTCTCGGGGATGTCGATCGACTCGGTCTCTTCCATCAGCGGGATGACCTCGACCGCGGCGAAGCTGGTCTGACGCTTGCCGGCGGCGCCGAACGGGCTCATGCGCACGAGCCGGTGCGTGCCGGCCTCGACGCTGAGCGTGCCGAACGCGTACGGGGCGTCGATCTCGAAGGTGGCGCTCTTGATGCCGGCTTCTTCGGCGTAGCTGGTGTCCATCACGGTGGCGGACATGCCGTGCTTCTCGGCGTAGCGCAGGTACATGCGCAGCAGCATCTCGGCGAAGTCGGCGGCGTCGACACCGCCGGCCCCGGCGCGGATCGTGATGACGGCGGGCCGCGGGTCGTACTCGCCGTCGAGCAGCGTCTGCACCTCGAGGACGTCCATCATCTTCTGCAGCGCCTTGAGCTCGGCCTGCGCCTCGTCGGCGCTCTCTTGGTCGTCGCCGTCGTTGGCCATCTCGACGAGCACCACGAGGTCGTCGAGTCGCGCCTCGGTGGTCTCGAGCTTCTCGAGCTCGGACTGCCGGTGGCTGAGCGCGCTGGTGACCTTCTGGGCGTTGTCGGTGTCGTCCCACAAGTCGGGGGCCGACGCCTGCTCGCTGAGCTCGGCGATCTCGGCGACGAGACGGTCTTGCCCGATCACCGCACGGATGTCTTCGAACGTGGCCCGGAGGGCGGCAATCTGCTCAGAGAAATCCAGTGCGATCATGGTCCCCGAGCTTACCCGGCCCGGGTGGGCCGGGCCTGTCCGTGCCTCGTACCGACAGACCGACCCTCAGCGCCGGGCGACGCCCGCTTCGCGGAGGGCCACGTCGGCGAGGCGGCGGACGACCGCGGGCTCCCCCGCGCGCCAGGCCGCGACGGGGTCGGGCGACACGGCGAGCGCGGCCTTCGCGTCGCGACCGGTCAGGGCCCGCAGTGCGAGCAGGTCCTCGCCGCCCGGCAAGGCGAGCAGCGAACGGACCGAGGAGGCGCGGCGCACGAACGCTATCCGCCCGCGCAGCCAGACCCACAGCACCACGAGGCTCGGCACCCCGGCCACGACGAGTCCGGCGACGAGCGCCGCCCGGGCGACACCGTCCTGCTGCTGCCGCCCGGCGTCGGCCAGGGACTGTCCGGCGCCGCTGGCCCCGTCGAACGGTGCGCTGGCGGCACCGCCGACCAAGGGCAACCCTTCCAGCGCGCGCGACGCGTCCTCCATGGTGCCCTGGAAGCCGGCCCCCGCCTCCTCGAGCTGCCGGCCGAGGTCGGCGAACGTGCCGATGAAGGACGCGATGCTCACCCCGAGCACGACGAAGAGGACGACGAGGCCGATCGCCACCACGTCTCCGGTCACCTGGCGGGTACGGACGAGGGGCGAGGCCGAGTAGAGCTGCATGGCCCCAGTCTGACGCGACGGGGCCTGCGGGGCCCGACCCGCGCCTCCTCGGGTCCGTCGCCGGCGCGGTCGCCGCCGCGGTCGCCTCGGACGGCTACCGGGGCACGGTGCTGACGGGTCCGACGCGGGAGGTCGCGAAGTCGACCGAGGTGACCGTCGTCGCGCCGGCCGACAAGGCCACCCGCAACGCCCCTACCTGATACGGGCTCGTCGACCACTTGTCGGCCGGCACGGTGGTCACGACGCCACCCGGGTAGCCGGCCTGGTCGGGGCGCAGGTTGACGCGCAGCGACAGCACGGACGGCAGACGGGTGGTCAGGTTCCCCACCGCGGTGACGACCGGGGCGAGCGTCGTCGAGAGCGTGGTGCCCAGGGTCGTGATCGGGGTGACGAGGATGCCCCGGACGAGCGTGGCCACGGACGCGAGCAGCGACCCGGCCGACCCCACGAGCGCGGCGAGCAGTGGGTTGAGCAGACCGCCGAGCAGGGCGGACAGTGCGCCGTCGAGGACCTGCGTGGTCACTACCGCCGTCGCCGTCGACGGTGACGCGAGCAGCTGTCCGAGCGAGCCACTCATGGACACGTTGACGGCCAGCACGTTGACCGGCAGGCCCAGAACGCTCGCCTTCAGCGTGACCGTGAGCGCCACCGACAGCTGAGCCGCCGACACCGCGGCCTGCAGAGCCGCCACGACCCGCTGGGTGAGGCCGTCGAGCATCGACCCGACCGTGGTCGTGATCGAGGTCATCGCCGCCGCGCTCAGCACGAGCTCGGTGTTCGGGGCGAGCCCGTTCAGACCGCCGGGCTGGCCGACCAGCTTGGCCAGGTCGACCGACACCACGCCGGTCGAGGGGGTGATGGTGACCGTGCCGTCCGTGCTCGTGACCGACCCCGCGAGCACCGGGTCGACGGCCGACTGGAGGTTGAGTCCGCTGAGGGTGACCGAACCCGAGACCCCACCGAGGCTGAGCAGGTTCGTCAGGCCGTTGACCGTGGCGAGCACGCCGTCCCGGATGGTCCTCGAGATCGTGCCGTTGACGCCCGTCAACCCGGCGGCGGCCGTGTTCAGGCTCGTGACCGTGCTCGACACCTGGCCGGACAATCCCGCCACCGCCGGGCTGCGCAGCTCGAGGCCGAGACCGGCGACGCCGTAGTCGCGGACGACCCCTGTCACGCTGCCGTCACCCCAGATGCGGCTCTCGAGGGCCCGGCACCCGTCGATCGTCGCGGTCGACGCCACCGCCCCCACGGTCAGGTCGGCCCGGTCGAGCGCCGTCGTCGCGGGGAGGACCGAGGTGAGGCCGACGCGGGCCGGGCCGGGCAGTGCCGACGCGGGCGTCGTCGACGTCACGCCGAGACCGCCCTGGTCGCTCACCAACCCCGTGGCGGCGGCCGCCGTGCCGGTCGGGGCGACCCGCGTGAACTGGTTCAGGGCTCCGGCCGACCCCGCCGGCAGGTTCGTGCCGAGCCCGGTCAGGTCGAGGCCGACGAGACCCGACCCCGCGCTCGCCGAGAGGGGATTGCGGAACGTCGTCGTGCCTCCCGCGTCCGTGGTCGGGGCGGGCGACGCCGGCACCGCGGTGACGACGCCGGAGCGGGTGCGCGCCAGGTCAGCCCCGCGCACGGCCGCGACGGTGTCGAGGTCGGTGTCGGCCAGGCTGCCGCGCACGAAGCGGCTGGACGCCGCGGCGGCGTACCCGGTGTCGGTGCCGCAGGTGAACTTCGTGGTGCCGACCAGCCCGTACGTGCGCTCGGAGTCGGTCCAGGCGGCGGTCGTCACGGGCGGCGGCGGCACGATGACGGCACCCACGACGGCGACCACGGCCGCGACGGCGACGACGGCCCGGCGCGCGGTGAGGGCCGCGACGAGGCGAGCCGCACCCGTCGGGCGACGACGTCGGACGTGCACGCCGGTCACGAGGTCACCGCCCGGCGTCGTCCGCGGAGGTGCAGCGAGAGGCCGACGAGCAGGGCGCCGGCACCCGCGATCGCCGGGCCGAGCGAGAGGCCGCCGGTGAAGGCGAGGGAGCGCGGGGCGGCCACGCCGCTGAGGGTCACGCCGACGGGGCGTCCGTCGTCGGGTGGTCCGTCGTCGGAGCCGTCGATCGCGGATCCGGGTGTCGCCGCGTCCGTCGCGTCGGGCCCGGGCTCCGCCGGGTCACCGGGCGTGGCGGTGACGGTGGGTTCGGGCTCGGGAGCGGGCTCGGCCGGGAGCGTCGCGACGGGGTCCAGGGCCGTGGCCGTGATGCCGACGCCCACTCGGGCGCTCCGCCCCATGGAGGAGGTGTCGTCTGCTGCGCGCCCCCCGGCGAGACCGAGGCTGACGAGCACGAAGACGCGGCCCGTGCCCCCGACCGAGCGCACCGGCCACGAGGGACTGCCGTCGACGAACGAGGAGGCGCGGGTCGGGGCCGTCACGGTCCGCGCCCCGGTCGTGCACAGCGGCGTCGTCTCGACCTGCTGCCACTCGACGTCGCAGGTCTCGACCCCCAACGTCAGTCCGGCCTCGTCGTCGACGAGCGAGCCCGAGCTGACGAGTTCGAGACCGAGCGCCACCCGGTCACCGGTCGTGACGTCGGTCGCGATCTGCCAGCGACCCGGGGCCGCGGGGGCGATGTCCTCGGTGCCGACCAGTTCGTCGGCCAGGACGAGGTGGCCGTCGAGGCCGGTCTCGGGCACGGGCTCGAGGGCACGGGCGGTGCCGGCCTGGACGGTGAGGGCACCGCCGAGCACGAACGCGGCCGTTCCGACGACCGCCAGCAGCGTCGGCGCGGTGCGGTGCCCGCGGGTGGCGGGTCCGCGGTGGGCACCGGTCGCGGGGTCCACGGTCGTCCTCACCCTCGACGGGCGGCGCCGCGTCGCGTCGGCCAGAAGGCCAGCACGACGGCGGCACCGACGACGGCGACCGCGAGGCCTCGGGCCGGCGGGGTCGACATCGTCGTCAGGACGAAGCCGAGGCCCGGGGCCGAGGCGACGACGATCCGGGCGTCGCGCACGACGTAGGGATCGCGGTCGTCCGTGTCGTTGGCGTCGCCCCGCAGCACGAGGGATCGCGCGGCGGCGTCCCCGGGCACGGCGGTCGTCGAGACCACGCGGTGGGTCACCGGGACCTCGAAGCCGGGTCGGGGCACCGTCACCACGTCGCCGGGCCGCACGTCGGCCGCGGCGATCGCCCGCGTGACGACGGCACCGCCCGCGGGCACGGTGGGACTCATCGAACCGGTCAGGACGACCACGAGCGACAGGCCGAGGACCGTCGAGACGGCGAGCCAGAGCAGGCAGACCGCACCGACGAGGCCGACCACCGACAGCAGGATGGTGCTCGCCACCTCGACCGGGCGACGGCGCGGGCGACGGCCCGGGCGCTCGCGACGGTCCGCGCGGTGCGGCCCGGCCTCGGGGGCCGGGCGCCCCGCTCGGGGCCGGGTCACGGTGTCGACCATGGGTCGGCCCGTCACTCGACGCTGGTCGAGGCGAACTCCCACGCCGGTGCGACCGTACGGCCCTGCAGGGCCGTGGACGCGGCCGTCGCGGCGCTCTGCGGCAGGGTCACCTCGAAGCAGTAGAACTGCGTGCTGGCGGACCCGGCGGCGAGACGCTGCGGGGCCGACGCGCCCGTCGAGGCGAGGGGGCCCGTGCCGATCGTCGTGGGAGCCGTGAAGGCGGCGGCCGTGCAGGTCGGGGCGGCTCCGGTGCCGGAGACCACGACGGTCGCCACGCGGACGGTCAGCGCGGAGAAGAGCGAGCCCCCGGCGTCGGCGACGGTCACACCCGTCGCGGGGACGGCGGCTCGGACCTGGACGTCGGCGGGGACGGTCGTCGTCGCGGTCGTCCGGAGGGCGACGCCTGCGTAGACGCTCTCGCCGGGGCTCAGGGTCTGGGAGCCCGGGGTGAAGATCATGGCCTGGCCGGGGTTGGCCTCGAAGTCGGTGAAGCCGGCCGTGTAGGGCGACGTGACGCTCTGCTGCACCTCGAAGGTGCCCGTGCCGATGCCGGGGCCTCCGGAACCGTCGCCGGCGTAGACCCATTCGCTGTCGGTCCAGGCGGCGACCGTGTAGCCGAGGCCGCCGACGACGAGGGCACCGCCGGCGGCGAACGCCGCGATCTTGCGGAGACGACGGGGTCTCGGCGTGGCCCCGTCGAGCGTCGCCACGTCGTCGTGGGAGGCGTCGTCGCGAGGGGCGTCGGAGGCAGAGCTGTGCTGCGTCATGGTGGTGCTCCTGATCCGCGCAGCCTGGTGAGGGCGGCGCTCGGGTGGTGCGATGGACGCCCGTGGTGAGCGGGCGGCGAGCCGGGGTGCGGCGGCGGCGCGGGATGGTGGGGCCCGGCCGGTGAGACGTGCTCACGTGTGTTGACGACGAGTACACCACCCCCTCGCGGGGGCGACAACCCACCCGTTCGGGGGACGGTGCCGGGGTGCCCGTCCCGGGTGCCGGATCAGCGGACGCCGAGCACCGGGGTCCGGTCGGCGTAGCCGGCCGTCGTGGCGCGCGCGACGGCCGTCGGCAGTGCCGCGAGCAGCGCGTCGACGTCGGCGTCGGTGCTCGTGTGCCCGATCGTCATGCGCAGCGCACCGCGGGCCGCGTCCGCCGGCAGGCCCATGCCGAGCAGGACGTGCGACGGCTCGGGGATGCCGGCCTGGCAGGCCGACCCGGTCGAGACGCTGACGCCGGCGGCGTCGAGCAGGAACAGCAGCGAGTCGCCCTCGCACCCGTCGAAGGTGAAGTGGGCGTTGCCGGGCAGCCGGTCGACGGGGTCGCCCCGCAGCACCGCCCCGGGCACCGACGCCAGCACCCCGGCGATCAGTCGGTCCCGTAGCGGCTCGTAGGCCCCGTGCGGCTGCTCGGCCGCGACGGCGAAGGCGACGGCGGCCGGGGCGTCCTGCGTGCCCGAGCGCACCTGCCGCTGCTGGCCGCCGCCGTGGATCAGCGGCACGACCGTCGCCGAACGCGACAGCACGAGCGCGCCGATGCCGATCGGCCCGCCGATCTTGTGGGCGCTCACGCTGAGCGCCGCGAGCCCGGAGGCCGCGAAGTCGATGGGCACCTGCCCGTAGGCCGCGACGGCGTCCGAGTGCACCGGCACCCCGTGGGCGGCGGCGAGCGCCACGACCTCGTCGACGGGTTGCATCGTGCCGACCTCGTTGTTGGCCCAGAGCAGGCTGACGAGGGCCACGTCGTCGTGCTCGTCGAGGGCCGCGGCGAGGGCGTCGACGCGCAGCCGACCCTGCTCGTCGAGCGGCAGCCAGGTGACGACGGCACCCTCGTACCGTTCGAGCCACTCGACGGTGTCGACGGTCGCGTGGTGCTCGCCGGCGGGGACGAGGAGGCGCGGGCGCGGTCGGTCGGACTGCCTCGCCCACCAGAGTCCCTTGATCGCGAGGTTGACCGCCTCGGTGCCGCCCGAGGTGAAGACGACCTCGATCGGGTCGCAGCCGAGGGTCGCGGCGACGCGTTCGCGCGCCTCTTCGAGGACGCGCTTGGCGTTCTGGCCGGCCGAGTGGATGGACGAGGGGTTGCCGACCGTGCCGAGTGCCTCGGCGTAGGCGGCGATGGCCGCCGGGTGCATCGGCGTGGTGGCCGCGTGGTCGAGGTAGACGCTCATGTTCGGGTCCTCAGGCTGGGTGGGGCGGTGACGCTCGATGATTTCGGGGCCGACACGCGCCTCCTCTACTGTAAACGCGTGACCGACCTCGACCCCCTGCGCGATCTCGGCATCCGTCCCGGCCCCGACGGGCCGACGCTGCGCGTCTGGTCGGCGTCGGCGTCCCGCGTCGACCTCGTGATCGACGACGCCCCGCACGACCGCGTCGTGCCGATGGTCCGCGACGAGCACGACGTGTGGAGCGCCACCGACGGCGCCCTCACCCCGGGCCGTCGCTATTGGTTGCGCGCCGACGGCCCGGCCGGGGGCGGCAACGCCTTCGACCCGTCGCTCGAGCTGCTCGACCCGTACGCGCGCGGCCTCGGTCGCACCGGACGCGGCACGTGGCAGTCCACCGTCGTCGACGAGTCCTTCGACTGGGGCGGGGTGGCCAAGCCCCGCACGCCGCTCGACCGGGTGGTCGTTTACGAGGCGCACGTCCGCGGCCTGACCCGGCTGGCCCCCTTCGTGCCCGAAGAGCTGCGCGGCAGCTACGCCGGCCTCGCCGCCGAGTCGACCATCGCCTACCTGACGGGCCTCGGCGTCACGGCGGTGCAGCTGCTGCCGGTGCACCAGCACGTCGACGAGCAGCGCCTCGTCGCGCAGGGCATCGAGAACTACTGGGGCTACAACACCCTCGGGTACTTCGCCCCGCACGCCGCCTACGCCAGCCGCGACGCGCAGCTGGCCGGCGCCTCGGCGGTCCTGCGCGAGTTCAAGGGCATGGTGCGCCTGCTGCACGAGGCCGGCATCGAGGTCTACCTCGACGTGGTCTACAACCACACGGCCGAAGAGGGCGAGGTCGGCGGCCCGGTCACGAGCCTGCGCGGTCTCGACGGTTCGGCGTACTACCGGCACGACGCCGAGGGTCGGCCGGTCGACGTCACGGGGTGCGGCAACTCGCTCGACACGAGCACGCCGGCCGCGTCACGGCTCGTGCTCGACTCCCTGCGGTACTGGGCGGACGAGGTGCAGATCGACGGGTTCCGCTTCGACCTCGCCGCCACCCTCGGTCGCGGTGCGGACCACGTCTTCGACCCCGAGCACCCGCTGCTGAGCGCGATCGTCGACGATCCGGCGCTCGAGGGCGTCAAGATGATCGCCGAGCCGTGGGACGTCGGTCTGGGCGGCTGGCAGACCGGCGCCTTCCCCGAGGGCTGGATCGAGTGGAACGACCGGTTCCGCAACCGGGCGCGCGACTTCTGGCTGACCGACATCGCGGCCGCCCGCTCGCAGGGCGCTCCCCCGTCCGGGCTCGGCAGCCTGGCCTCCAAGCTCAGCGGGTCGAGCAACATCTACGCCCACGAGCGGGGTCCGCTGTCGGGCGTGAACTTCGTCACGGCGCACGACGGCTTCACCCTGCTCGACCTCGTCTCGTACGACGGCAAGCACAACCTCAGCAACGGCGAGGGCAACCGCGACGGCACGGACGACAACCGGTCGTTCAACCACGGGGTCGAGGGCGACAGCGTCAACCCCTGGATCTCGGACGCCCGCCGCCGGTCGATGCGCAACCTGCTCGCCACGCTCTTCGTCTCGGCCGGCATCCCGATGCTGACCGCCGGCGACGAACGCGGTCGCACCCAGCACGGCAACAACAACGCGTACTGCACCGACAGCGAGCTCACCTGGGTCGACTGGTCCGACGAACCCTGGCACAGGGCCCTGCACGACGACGTCGCCACGCTGACCCGGCTGCGGGCCGAGAATCCCGCCCTGCGCCCGTCGCGGTTCGGCCTCGACGGTGCCCGCACGATCGGTGCCGACGAGATGTCGTGGCACTCGGCCTCGGGCGACGAGATGCGTCCCGACGAGTGGAACGACCCCGGCGTCCGCACCCTGCAGTACCTCGCGACCTCGACGCCCGAGCACGAGGTGCCCAACACCGTGCTCGTCGTGGTGCACGGGGCCGAGACCGCCGTCCGGGTGACGCTCCCCCGGCACGACGGGGTGACGGCGTACGAGGCGCTCTGGTCGAGCGACGACCGCAGCCTGCCGCAAGCCACGGCTCCCGGCGACGAATTGCTCGTCTCCGGGCCGACCGTGGTGGTGTTCCGCGCCACGACGGTCGAGGCCGCACCGTGAGCACGAAGCACGCAGGAGGCGCGCGCGGCCCCGCCACGCCGGCCACCGTCGCGCTCACCACCGCCGGCATCCCGTTCACGGCCCACACCTATGAGCACCACGACACGGCGACGAACTTCGGCGAAGAGGCCGCCGCCGAGCTCGGCCTCTCCGAGGAGCGCGTCTTCAAGACCCTCGTGGTCGACGCCGACGGCACCCTCGTGGTGGGCGTCGTCCCCGTCTCGGGTCGCCTCGACCTCAAGGCGCTCGCCGCCGCCGTCGGGGCGAAGAAGGCCTCGCTGGCCGACCCCGCCCAGGTCGAACGCCGCACGGGCTACGTCGTCGGCGGCATCAGCCCCCTCGGCCAGAAGACCGCCGCGACGACCGTGGTCGACGCGAGCGCCGCCTCCTTCGCCTCGGTCTTCGTCAGCGGCGGGAGGCGCGGGTTCGACATCGAGATCGCCCCCGACGACCTCGTGCGCGCCACCGGCGGCACCTACGGGGCGATCCGTCGCGACTGACCCGCGCCGCGCCTCCTCGGATCCGCCGCGGCGCCGCGCCTCCTCGGATCTGCCGCCACGCCGCCACGAAGTAAACGATCCGCCACGCGAAAACGTGGCGGGATGTCGACCTCGTGGCGGGATGGCCGAGTGCGGCGCGGGCTAAGGTCGGGCGCATGACCGGCAGCCCGGCCCGGACCGAGGGCACGCTCACCTCGTGGGACGACGACCGCGGCTTCGGGTTCCTCACCCCGGTCTCGGGGCGGGGCCGCGCGTTCGTCCACATCACGGCGTTCGGCCGCGGCACAGCCCGTCCCCGGGTGGGCGACGCGTTCTCGTACGAGGTCGACCGCCACGGCGACCGGGGTCCCGCGGCCGTGCGGGTGTCGTCCGTCGGTACACGCTGGTCCGCACCACGGGCCCGGGCACCCCGACCCACGCGGGCCGGCAGGGTCGCCCTTCTCGTCGGGCTGGTCGTCGTGCTCGGCGTCGCCGCAGCCGTCTGGGCCCTCACCCGAGACTCGACGTCGCCCCCGCTCGCCGGCCTCGCCCCCTGGCTGGTCGGCGGGCTCGTCGGCGTCAACGTTCTGACGGCCCTCGTCTACGCACTCGACAAATCCGCGGCCCGGCGAGGACGGCGCCGCGTGCCCGAGCGGACGCTGTTGCTGCTCGGCCTCCTCGGCGGCTGGCCCGGGGCCCTGGTCGCGCAACAGCTGCTGCGGCACAAGACGAGCAAACGCTCGTTCCAGCTCGCCTTCTGGGCCACGGTCGCCGTGGACGTGCTCGTGGTCACCCTCTCGCTCGCGCTGCTGCGCTGACCCGCGACGAGACCCCAGGAACTCGCCGAAACCCTCGTGCGCGCGCTGGGGTCTCGGAGAGTTCCTGGGGTCTCACGGCGCGCGGGCGTCGCGCACGGCGTCAGACGAGCTGTCTGGCGCGGGCGAAGTGGCACGCGGCGGTGTGGTCGGCGCCGTCGCGGCCGTGCGGCAGCATCGTGGGCACCTCGTCCTCGCAGCGCGACCGCTGCGCCTCGGGCAGCATCGCGTAGAGCGGGCAGCGGCTGCGGAACCGGCAGCCGGTCTGCTTGACGGTCGGCGTCGGCGGGTCGCCCGGCAGCACGATGTGCTCGCGTGCCCGCTCCTTGACCGGGTCGGGCACCGGTACGGCCGACAGCAGCGCCTGCGTGTACGGGTGCAGCGGGTGCTCGAACACCTCGTCGACCGGGCCCGTCTCGACGGTCCGGCCGAGGTACATCACGGTGACCCGGTCGGCCACGTGCCGGATCACCGAGAGGTCGTGCGACACGAAGAGGTACGACAGGTCGAGCTTCGCCTTGAGCTCGGCCAGCAGGTTGAGCACGCCGGCCTGGATCGAGACGTCGAGCGCCGACACCGGCTCGTCGAGCACGATCAACTTCGGATCGGCGGCCAGCGCCCGCGCGATCGAGATGCGTTGCCGCTGTCCGCCCGAGAACTCGTGCGGGTAGCGCGTCGCGGCGGCGGGCTCGAGCCCGACGAGGCGCATCAGCTCGGGCACCCGACGCGACACCTCGTCGCGGGGTCGACCGATCGCGAGCAACGGCTCGGCGATGATGTCGCTGACCGGCTGCCGGGGGTCGAGGCTCGCCATCGGGTCCTGGAAGACCATCGACACGGCACCGCGGAGCCGCTTCACCGTGGACCCGTCGAGCTTGCGGTCGAGGGCCGTGCCGAGCAGCTCGATGGTGCCGGCCTCGGGCACCCGGAGGTCCATGATCTCGTGCAGCGTCGTGCTCTTGCCCGAGCCGGACTCGCCCACGAGCCCGAGCGTCTCGCCCTCGCGCACGTCGAGATCGACCCCGTCGACGGCCCACACGCTGCCCACACGGCGCTTGAAGACCGACCCCTTCGTCAGCGGGAACGTCTTGACCAGGCCGTCGACGTGCAGCACCCGGTCCCGCGACGCCCGGGGCACGGCCGCCAGCTCCGACGTGGGAGCGGGCGGCAGGTCGTACACGTCCTCGGGGTCGGTGCCCTCGCCCACGAGCTGGTCCGCGTGCAGGCAGGCGGCCCGGTGGCCGACCTCGACCGCCGGGGCCTGCTCGAGCGCGGGCTCGTCGACGCGGCACTCGGCCGTCACGAGCGGGCACCGGGCCGCGAACGGGCAGCCCGGGGCCAGTGACAGCAGCGACGGCGGCGTCCCGGGGATCGGCACCAGCGGCTGGTCCGACCGCTGGTCGAGCCGCGGCAGCGCCCCGATCAGTCCGACCGTGTAGGGCATGCGCGGGTGGGCGAACAGGTCGTCGGCCGTCGCCGTCTCGACGACGCGGCCGGCGTACATCACGGCGATCCGGTCGGCGAAGCCCGCGATGACGCCCAGGTCGTGGCTGACGAACAGCAGGGCGGCCCCGGTCTCGCGCTGGGCCGTGCGCAGCACCGAGATGACCTGCGCCTGGATCGTCACGTCGAGGGCGGTGGTCGGCTCGTCGGCCAGGATCACGTCGGGGTCGTTGGCGATCGCCATGGCGATCATCGCGCGCTGCCGCATGCCGCCCGAGAACTCGTGCGGGAACGAGTCGACCCGACGCTCGGGTTCGGGGATGCCCACGAGCCCCAGCAGCTCGATCGCCCGTTCGCGCGCCTGCTTCTTCGTGCCGCCGCGGTGGATCAACACGGTCTCGGCGATCTGCTGCCCCACCGTGTACACCGGCGTGAACGCCGACAGCGGGTCCTGGAAGACCATCGCGATGCGTTTGCCGCGGATCGCCGACATCGCCTTGTCGCCGCGGCCGAGCAGCTCCTCGCCGTCGAGGGTGATCGAGCCCGTCACCTTGGCCGTGGCGGGCAGCAGACCGAGCACGGCGAGGCTCGTGACCGACTTGCCCGAGCCCGACTCGCCGACGATGCCGAGCACCTCGCCGCGGCGCAGCGTCAGGTCGACGCCGCGCACGGCGCGCACGTCGCCGTCCGGGGTCGGGAAGGTCACGGTGAGGTCGTGGACCTCGAGCACCGGAGCCGAGGAGGCGCGGGTGCGGTCGACCGGTTCGGTGAGCGTCATGCGCGCTCCCCCTTCTCGTCGTTCGTGCGGGTCGGGGAGGACGTCGGCCGGGTGTCGGACGTCGACTGCTGGTCGGACGCCGAGGACGTGCGGGTCGGTGCCGGCGAGCCGACGTCGGCCCCGGGGGCGGGGCTCGCGGCCTCGGAGACGCCGCCGGTGCGACCGAGGGGCGCCGCGCCTCCTGCGCTCTCGGCCGTCCGGCCGCGGGTACGACGCCGGCGACCCGTGCGCCCGGCCGTCGAGGTCGGGTCGAGTGCGTCGCGCAGCCCGTCACCGAGCAGGTTGCTCGCTAGGGCGAACACGATCAACGCGCCGGCCGCGAAGAAGAACAGCCACGGCTTGGTGGTCGCCGCGCTCTGGTTCTGGGCGATCAGCGTGCCGAGCGACACGTCGGGCGGTTGGACGCCGAAGCCGAAGTACGACAGCCCCGACTCGGTGAGCACCGCCGCGCCGATCGCGATGGTGGCGTCGATCACGAGGAACGACGCCACGTTCGGCAGGATGTGCCGCACGATGATCGTGAAGTGGCCGATGCCCATGTAGCGGGCGGCGCGGATGAACTCCCTCTCTTTGATGCTGAGGGTGAGCGAGCGCACCACACGGGCGGTGATCATCCAGCCGAAGAGGGCGAGCAGGGCCACGAGGATCAACCAGCCGTACTGCTTGAGGCGCGGCGAGAGGATCGCGATGATCAGGAACGACGGCAGCACGAGCAGCAGGTCGACGAAGACCATGACGGCCCGGTCGATCCAGCCGCCGAAGTAGCCCGCCATCGCGCCGAGCATGCCGGCGATCACCGTCGAGAACAGGGCGACCAGCAGACCGATCAGCAGCGACTTCTGCAGGCCCCGGGCGGTCTGGGCGAAGACGTCCTGCCCGATGTTGTTCGTGCCGAACCAGTGCGCGCCGCTCGGTGGCGACGACAGGGCCGTGTAGTCGATGTAGTTGTAGGCGTACGGCGAGACGAGCGGGCCGACGAAGGCGAAGGCGAAGAGCAGGACGATCGTCACGAGGCCGACGGTGGCCCCGCGGTTGGCGAACAGTCGTCGGAAGGTCAGCGCGAAGCGGTTCGGCGACGTCGCCGCGACCTCTTCTCGCGACTCGGGCGCGACCGCGTCGGACGGCCCCTCGAGCAGGTCGGGTGTGAACCGGGTCATGGGGCGGCCCTACTTCTGCGCTCGGACGCGCGGGTCGAGCACCGCGTTGAGCACGTCCGACACGAAGCCGGCGAGCAGCACGACGACGGCGCTGTAGAGGGTGTACGTGACGACCACGTTGATGTCGTTGGCCTGCACGGCGTCGATGAACCAGGCGCCGAGACCGTTCCACGCGAAGATCTTCTCGGTGAAGGTCGCCCCGGTCAGCACGCCGAGGAACGCGAAGGCGAACAGCGTCGTCATCGGGATCAACGCCGTGCGCAGCCCGTGCTTGAAGATCGCGGGGCGACGACGGAGCCCTTTGGCGCGGGCGGTGCGGATGTAGTCGGCCTGCAGCACGTCGAGCATCGTCGCCCGCTGGTACCGGCTGTAGACGGCGATCAACCCGACGCCGATCGAGATGGTGGGCAGCAGCAGGTGGGCGATGCGGTCCCAGGCGATCGTGCCGAGCCCGCCGGTCAGGTTGGGGGTCGCCTCGCCGGTGAAGGTGATCAGCTGGTACCCGAGGACGTCGTTGAGCTTCGTCGCCCCGATCTTGAGCAGCACCGCGGTGAGGAACACCGGCGTGCTGATCAGGATGAACGACACCACCGACGAGACGCGGTCCGAGAACTTGTACTGCCGGATGGCGTTCCAGGTGCCGACCACGACCGCGAGCACGATGCCGAGGATCGACCCCACCAGCAGGAGGCGCAGGCTGACTCCCAGCCTCGGCCCGAATTCCGCCGCGACCGGCTTGTCCTGGATGGTCTGGCCGAGATCGCCGCTGACCGCGCCGCCGAGCCAGTGGACGTACCGCTCGCCGAGGGGGTCCTTGTCGTTGACCCCGATCGAGCTCAGCTTCGCGTCGACGATCTCGGAGGACGGACGCGGGTTGCGGTCGGCGTAGACGGAGCGTGGGTTGAGGGTCGCCGAGGCGAGGAAGTAGGTGAGCGACGTCGCGATGAAGACCAGGGCGACGTAGTACACCAGCCGGCGGGCGAGGAATCGGGCCATGGAGATCGACACTAGACGTACCCCGAGCCGGGACAGGCGGGCCAGGTTTCGAGCGTGTAACAAATTCACATGAAAGTTTGCGTGGATTCAAGGCGTCCGTACATTTGGGCTCACGCGATCAGCCCTCAGGAGGCGTAGCCGTCGGCGCCCTCACGGGTCGACAGCGACGCAACTTGGGGTTTGATCAGCACTTTTCACCACCCTTCAGTTCGGAGTGCCATGAAGATCACGAAGAAGCTCGGCCTCGCGGCCGGCCTCGTCAGCATCGCTCTCGTCGTCACGGCGTGCAGCGGCGGCGGCGGCAACGACGGCGACGGGGCCGCCAAGAACGGCGAGTTGTCCCCCGACGGCGACATCAACGCCACCGCGGCGGCCGACGTCGAGCAGGGCGGCACACTGACGCTGCCCCTCAGCCAGCTGCCCTCGCAGTGGAACTACGGCCAGCTCGACGGCGCCTTGGCCGACGCCTCGCTGATCGAGAGCGCCGTGCTGCCCCAACCGTTCCGCATCGACGAGAAGGGCGTCGCGCAGATCGACGAGAACCTCGTCACGAGTGCCGAGGCCACCAGCGAGGACCCGCTGGTCGTGACCTACGACATCAACCCCGATGCGGTGTGGAGCGACGGCACCCCGATCACGGTCGCCGACTTCCAGGCCTGGAAGACCGCTCTCGACGGCTCGAACCCCGAGTACCTGGTCGGCAGCACGCTCGGCCCCGACCGCATGGCCTCCGTCGAAGCGGGCTCGAGCGACAAGCAGGTCGTCGTGACCTACGCCGAGCCCTTCTCGGACTGGAAGAGCATGTTCGCCCCGCTCTACCCGGCCAGCCTCTACAACGACCCGAACGCCTTCAACACGGCCTACGTCGACACCCTCCCGGTCTCGGGCGGTCCGTACAAGGTCGACAAGATCGACACGACGGCCCAGACCGTGACGATCGTGCCCAACGAGACCTGGTGGGGCGACGCCCCGAAGCTGGACTCCGTGGTCTTCCGCGCACTCGACAGCGACGCCGACGTCGACGCCTACCTGAACGGCGAGATCGACTTCGTCACGGGCAACTCGTCGGAGCGCTACGACCGCCTCAAGGACGCGAAGGACACCGACATCCGGGCGGCACCGTCGGCTCGGTACACGCACGTCGACTTCAGCACCAAGGGCGTCCTCGCCGACGAGAAGATCCGTCAGGCGATCCAGCACGCGGTCGACCGCGAGGCGCTCGGCAAGGTCATCACCGGCACCCTGCCCTACGAGCTGACCACGCTGAACAACCACCTCTTCCTCAGCACCGACGGCGCCTACCAGGACAACGCGAAGGAGACCGGGAACTACGACGTCGACGAGGCGAAGAAGATCCTGGCCGACGACGGGTGGGAGCTGAACGGCGACGTGCTCGAGAAGGACGGGAAACAGCTCGAGATCGCCGTCACGATCCCGTCCGGCACGCCCATCTCGCAGCAGCTGTCCGAGGTCATGCAGAGCCAGCTCGCCGCGGTCGGCATCAAGCTGACGATCAACGCCGTCAGCGTCGACTCGTTCTTCGAGGACAACGTGACCCCGGGCAACTACGACATGACGATCTTCGTCTGGGCCGGCACCGGCTACCAGGCGTCCGGCGTCAGCATCTACAACTCGGACGAGCAGGGTCAGAACTACGGTCGCGTCTCGAGCCCCGAGATCGACGACCTGCTCAGCCAGGCCGTCGCCGAGGGCGACCCCGAGAAGGCCGCCGACCTGTACAACCAGGCCGACGAGAAGATCTGGGAGATCGGGCACTCGATGCCGATCATCCAGGCGCCGTACATCTCGTTCCAGAGCCCGAAGCTCGCGAACTTCGGCGCCCGCGCCGGAGCGAGCGACGTGGACTGGACGGTCGTCGGCTTCACGAAGTAGGAGCACCGCCCGAGGCCCGTCCGGCCCCTCGCTCAGCGTGGGGCCGGACGGGCCTTCCGCGTCCGCACCCGCGCCCGCCGACGCTGCGCCTCCACCAGGCCGGTGGCCAGGGAGTAACCCGCGTAGCCGAGCAGGGCGATCGCCAGCAGCGGCACGATCCACGACCGGGCGTCGCCGTTCACGACCTGGTTGACGAACCCGAGCCACGGCACCGAGTACCACAGCGTGCCGCGCACCTGCTCGGGCAGCACGGCGGCCTCGTCCGGCTCGGAGTTGTTGTCGCCCTTGGTCACGAACGCGGTGCCACCGTCCGACGACGACACGATCTCGATCACCCGGTGGCTGATCACCTCGGGCCGGCCGCTCTCGATCTGGTAGGTCACGACGTCGCCGATCCGGATCTCGTCGGCCGGGGTCGGCTTCACCACGATCAGGGTGCCCGGGGGCAGCCGCGGCTCCATCGAACTGGTCAGCACCGTCAGCGGGGTGGCCCCCGCGACCTTCGGCACGACGATCAGCACGGTCGCGAGCCCGAGCACGAGGACGAACAGCCCCGCACTGAGGCCGAGGCCGAGCGCGTGCAGCAGGCCTTTCTCCCGCACGGCGGCGCGGCGGCCGCTCACGGCTGCTCCCCCGCTGTGTCGTCGTCGTCCGGGCGCCGGCGACCGACCGCCACGAACGCGCCCGCCAGCACGGCGATCGCCGCGATGAGCAGCGGCAGCCAGCTGCCGCGCAACGGCACGGGCACGAAGTCGTCGAGCACGTCGAGGGCGTGGACGGGCAGCTCGGTGTCCATGCCCGACGCGTCGGTGGTCCCGTCCGACGCGTCGTCGCCGACGGAGGACGCCGCCCCGCCGGCCTCACCAGCCGAGGAGGCGCGGGTCGTCACCGCCTCGATCGTCGCGCTCGAGACGCGGTCGCCCCCCGCGCCTCCTGCGCTCGTGTCGGTGTCCGTGTCCGCGCCCGCGTCCGCCGCACCGGCGGTCCCGGCCGACGCGCAGCCCGCCGGCACGGCCGCCCCGGCCAGGCCGGTGAGCGTGACGAGCACACCGAAGTCGAGGGTCTGGTCACCGGTGCCGTCGGCGGCGGAACCGTCGAGGGCGACCGAGACGGTGACCGGCACCTCCTGCCCCGCGGCGAGTCGGACGGGCGCGAGCATGGGGGTGCAGCCGTCGCCGGCCAGGGTGATGGGCGGCAGGTCGCCGACGTCGAGGTCGGAGTGCGAGCTGACCGTGACCGCCTCGGCGAAGGCGGGCGACGAGGTCGTGACGTCGACGAGGCGGGCGCTGAGCGCGGCCGGCTCGCTCGAGAGGTTCTTCACCCAGAAGGTGCCCGTCGTACTCGCCCCGGGGACGAGCCGCAGGTCGTCGCCGAACAGCGCCGAGTCGAGGCGGCCCTGCCAGTGCTCGCCGTCGCCGCTGACCATCAGGCGGGGTGCGGCGGCGGCCGTGGCGGGAGCCGCGGCCGACAGGACGCCGGCGGTGGCGACGAGCACCGCGACGGTGGCGACGACGACGACCGCGACCGCCCGGCCGCCGGTCACCCGCACTGGATGTTCCTCGTCCCGTACTGGTCGTAGACCACCTTGAGCGTGCCCACGGCCATGAGGTCGGTCGGCTGGCCGTCGACCATCACTCGGATGTCGACGCTGATCAGGCCGTCGCCGAAGGGGTCCTTCGGCACGTTGTCGCGGGTGAACGCGAAGTGCGGGTAGTCGCCGGTCTGCTCGTTGTTCGAGACCCGGGTGCTGCCGACGTAGGTCGCGTAGCGGGTCGCGGTCGCGCGGGTCGAGGGGTCGAAGTCGAGCCACGCGTAGGCCTCGCCGTCGGTGCGGCAGACCGCGGTCTGCGCGGGGACGATCGTGTTGTTCTGCACGATGCGGCGGTCCTGCGGGGTCGCGGTCCACGATCCGGCGGCCAGCGACACGGTGAGGACCGGGTTGACGCGTCCGGTGGGCGACGAGGTCGCGATCGAGGTGCGGAGACACCAGGTCGCGCTGGCCTTGCTCGCGAGCGTGCCCGACAGGTTCGGCACGGCCGACCAGGTGCCGCTGACGCTCCCCGAGCCGACGGCCGCCGTCGAGGTGCAAGCGGACGCCGCGGACACCGGCCAGCCGACGACGGCGATCGACGCGGCGAGGTCGGCGGAGCTGCCCGAGCTCAGGCTGCCGCGCGTCGAGTACGTGGCCGCGACCGTGCCCGAGTTCGTGAGGGTCCACGGCGCCGTGAGCGACCGGGTCGATCCGGAGTAGTCGGCCTGCAGACCGTCGACGGTTCCGGCCGTGAGCCCGACGGCGCCGGTCGCGACCTTCTCGGTGAGGGTGGCGGACGCCGTCCAGAGCGCCGAGGCCGCCCCTCCGGAGGCCAGCGCGACGCCGACGATCACGCCGACGACGACGACGGCCAGGGCCGATCGCACACCGGACCGGGGACGTGGACCGATCACGTGCCGCCGTCCGCTCACGAGACGGCGCCCGGTCACGCGGCCACCTGCGTCCCGGTCAGGACGAGCCCGATCGACGAGGTCTGGTTCTGCAGAGTCGCCGGGACGTCCGAATCGAGCGTCACGACGATGCAGCCGGTGACGGTGGCGCCCGCCGGCAGCGTGAAGTAGCCGCTGCCGGTGTCGAAGGCCGAGGGCCGCGCCGAGTACCCACCGACGCCCGCGACGCAGTCCGCGGATTTCGTGACGGCCGCGAGCTTCACGGTCAGCTCACCGGGCAGGGCGGATGCCGACGCCGTGGTGGTCCCGGCCGTCACCCGCATGGCCAGGGCGACCGACCCCGTGTTCGTCGCGCTGAAGGTGCCCGCGGTGGCGCCGCCGGGGCCGAGGGCGGACGTGTCGAGTGCCTTGACGCTGCCGACCGAGAGGCCCGCCGTGCCCGACGCGACCGTGACGGCCGTGGGGGCGACCGCGGAGTTCCACAGCGCGTACGTCCCGCCGGTCGCCACGAGCGCGACGGCGACCGCCCCGGCCACGACGGCCGTCCCCGCCCACAGCGAGCGCAGCGGACGACGGGACGAGGAGGCGCGCTCGGGCGAGCGGTGACGCGCGCGTCCGCCGGGCTGTCCGGTCAACGTCTCACCCCCTGGTGGTCGGTCGTGCGATGCGGTGGCCCGTGATCCCCTGGTCGGGAGGTTCGGACGGGAGGTGGTGACCGGACCGCGTCGGGTGCGGTCCGGTCACCGGTCGGTGAGGCCGGGTGCGGCGGCCGTCGGGCCACCGGCACCCGCTACGCGATGGCGCGCTGCTTGAGCGTGAAGGTCAGCTTGCTCAGGTCGAGCGTGCCGCCCTGGCTGGCGGCGTCGGTCACCGTCGAGGGCAGCTCGACGACGAAGGTCACGACGGCCGACGTGCTGCCGGCGGCCACGGGGGCGACGACGTAGCTGCCGGCCGTGCTGCCCGCGGTGACGCCGGACGGCAGGGTCGTGGCGCCGGCGGCCGTCGAGAGCGTCAGCGTGTTCGTCACGTACGGCTTGAGGCTGCCGGTGACCGAGGCCGCGTCGTAGGTGAGGTCGGCCCGCAGGTCGTTGCCCGAGGCGGCGATCGTGATCGGCTGCGTGAACTGCAGCTTGCTGCCGGGGACGATCTTGTAGGCGGCGACCTGGGCGGCCGTCAGGGCCGTGCTCCGGCCGTTCGTGACGTCGGTCCAGCTGCCCGCCGACGACTGGGCGAGCGAGAGGGTCCCGGAGGCGACGCTGGCGGCGTTGACCTCGGTGCTGGCGTTCCAGAGGGCGAAGGTCCCGGCGCCACCGAGGAGGAGGGCGATGCCGGCGGCGCCGGCGACGGCACCCTTGACGAGCTTGTTCATGTGGGTCCTGTTCCGCGCGCCGAGGCGCGCTCGAGCACCGCCGTGCGCCGTCGGTCGGGTCGACTTCGGGGTGGCGCACAGCGGTGCAGGGGCTGTCGGCTCCGGGTCGGGCGGCCGATGGGCGTCGTCGGGCGCCGGGCTCTCGAGGAGTTCGGGTTCTTTGGGCGGGCAGGCCGCGACGACAGGTCCGACACTACGCGGTCCCCCAAAGTGCCGACAGGTCATCCATGCCGATGCATGCACCCAGTTGGGGGGACAAAACGGACCGTGACGTCTGTCGGTGACAGGGTGGACACCGATTTGTACCCCGAAAGGCGCGATCTGCACCCCGATCCGCCCCCGACGCCCCGACCCGGGCCCGGGTCGCGTCCGGGTCGGGACCGGGCGGGCCAGACCGGGTACGGTCGACAGCGTGGCGACAGCATACGAACCCAGAGTCGGGCGGATCCCCATCACGGGCCTCACCCCGACGACACCCGACCGAGTGTTCCCGACGAAGGCCTTCTCCGGCGAGGTGGTCACCTTCGGGGCGACCGTCTTCCGCGAGGGCCACGACCTGATCGGGGCCGACCTCGTCACGATCGACCCCGAGGGCGCCGAGAGCCGGCACCGCATGGTCGCCGGCATCCCCGGCACCGACCGGTGGACGGCCCAGGTGCAGCTCGAGACCGAGGGTGACTGGGCCTGGCAGGTCGAGGCCTACACCGACGACTGGGCCACGTGGCTGCACGCGGCCGAGATCAAGGTGCCGGCCGGGCTCGACGTCGAGGTCACCTTCGCCCTCGGCAGTCGGCTGCTGACGGACGCCGTCGACGAGTACCCCGACACGACCCTCATCCGCGACGCGGCCAAGGCGCTCGCGAACCCCGCCCTCTCCCCTGCCTCGCGCCTCCGCGTCGCCACCGACCCGCGCCTCGCCGCGGTCCTCCTGGTGAAGCCGCTCGCGAGCCTCGTCACGCGCAGTGCGCCCGAAGCACTCCGCGTCGAGCGGAGCCGCGCCGGCCTCGGCAGCTGGTACGAGTTCTTCCCCCGCAGCGAGGGCGCCCGCAAGCAGGCCGACGGCACGTGGAAGAGCGGCACGTTCCGCACCGCGGCCCGCCGCCTGCCGTCCATCGCGCGCATGGGCTTCGACGTCGTGTACATCCCGCCCGTGCACCCGATCGGCACGACGTTCCGCAAGGGCCCGAACAACTCGCTGACCGCCGGTCCGGCCGACCCGGGCTCGCCCTACGCCATCGGCTCGGCCGACGGCGGGCACGACGCGGTGCACCCCGACCTCGGCACCGTCGCGGACTTCCGCTGGTTCGTCGACGCCGCGAAGAACGCCGGCCTCGAGCTGGCCCTCGACCTGGCGCTGCAGTGCTCGCCCGACCACCCCTGGGTCACCGAGCACCCCGAGTGGTTCACGACCCTGCCCGACGGCACGATCGCCTACGCCGAGAACCCGCCCAAGAAGTACCAGGACATCTACCCCCTGAACTTCGACAACGACTACGAGGGCGTCAGCCGCGAGGTGCTGCGCATCGTGCGGCACTGGATCGAGCTCGGCGTGACGATCTTCCGCGTCGACAACCCGCACACGAAGCCGGTGCGCTTCTGGGAGTGGCTGCTGCACGAGATCCGGCAGACGAACCCCGAGGTGGTCTTCCTCTCGGAGGCGTTCACGAAGCCGGCCATGATGCAGGCGCTGGCGCAGGTGGGGTTCCACCAGTCGTACACGTACTTCACCTGGCGTAACGAGAAATGGGAGCTCGAGGAGTACCTCGACGAGCTGTCGAAGGAGACGAGCGCCTGGCTGCGCCCGAACCTCTTCGTCAACACGCACGACATCCTCACGCCCTACCTGCAGTTCGGCGGGCCCGCGGCCTACAAGATCCGTGCCGCGATCGCCGCGACGGCCTCGCCGACCTGGGGCGTCTACTCGGGCTACGAGCTCTTCGAGGACGTGGCGCGACCGGGCAGCGAAGAGAACATCGACAACGAGAAGTACGAGTACAAGCCCCGCGACTGGGCCGCCGCCGAAGAGGCCGGAGCATCGCTGGCGCCGTACCTGACGCAGCTCAACCGCATCCGCGCCTCCCACCCGGCCCTGCGTCAGCTGCGCAACCTCGAGATCCACTCGAGCGACGACGAGTCGATCCTCGTCTTCTCGAAGTACCTGTCCCGTGCGCACACCCGCAGCGGACGTGCCGACGGCATCATCGTCGTCGCGAACGTCGACCCGCACTCGGCGCGCGAGACGACCGTCCACCTCGACGTCACGAAGTTCGGGTTGCAGCCCGGTGGCACCTACACCGTGCGCGACCTCATCACCGGTCAGTCGTGGACCTGGGGCGACGACAACTACGTCCGACTGGACGCCTTCGTCGAACCGGTGCACGTCCTCTCCGTCGACCTCAACCGAGCCCCGTAGGAGCGACCCGATGACCACCACTCCCCCGACCGGCCCCGACGCCGGCACCGACCAGGGCACCGACACCCGGGTCGACCCCGCCGTGGCGAGCGACGCCGACGGCCTGTTCTCCCTCGGCGACGACGAGGTCTTCTCCGCCGCCACCGGCACCCACGGCCACCCGCACGCCGTCCTCGGCGCGCACCCCCGCGGCGGCCGCACCGCCGTCCGCGTCGTCCGACCGCTGGCCGAGACGGTCACCGTGACCAGCGCCTCCGGGTCGTCCCTCGCGCTCGAGCACGTGGCCCACGGCCTCTGGCAGGGCGTCACGAGCGAGCCGGTCGGCGCGTACACGATCGAGGCGACCTACGAAGGAGGCGCGGCGTGGGTCTCCGACGACCCCTACCGTTTCGCCCCCACCGTCACCGAGTTCGACCTGTACCTCTTCGGCGAGGGCCGCCACGAGCAGCTCTGGAAGATGCTCGGCAGCCACGTGCGCGAGCACGAGGGTGTCACCGGCACCTCGTTCGCCGTCTGGGCGCCGCACGCCCGCGCCGTCCGCGTGAAGGGCGACCTCAACGGCTGGAACGGCGAGCGGCACGCGATGCGCCGCCTCGACGGCAACGGCGTCTGGGAGCTCTTCGTGCCCGGCGTGACGGACGGCATCTACAAGTACGAGGTGCTCACCCCCGACGACGTCTGGGTCGAGCGCGCGGACCCGATGGCGCGCACCTCCGAGGTGCCGCCGCTCACCGGCTCGGTGATCACCAAGGCCGCCCACGCCTGGTCCGACGACGCCTGGATGGCCTCCCGCGCCGAGAACGACGTCCACGCCGGTCCGATGAGCGTCTACGAGCTGCACGTCGGCTCGTGGCGACCGGGGCTGAACTACCGCGAACTGGCCGACCAGCTGATCGAGTACGTCGGCGAGCTCGGCTTCACCCACGTCGAGTTCATGCCGCTCGCCGAGCACCCCTTCGGCGGCTCGTGGGGCTACCAGGTCACCGGCTACTACGCCGTGACCAGCCGCTTCGGCAGCCCCGACGACCTGCGGTACCTGATCGACCGGCTGCACCAGGCCGGCATCGGCGTGATCATGGACTGGGTGCCCGGGCACTTCCCGAAGGACGAGTGGGCCCTCGCGAAGTTCGACGGCCGCGCCGTCTACGAGCACTCCGACCCCCGCCGCGGCGAACAGCCCGACTGGGGCACTCTGGTCTTCAACTTCGGCGACTCGCAGGTGCGCAACTTCCTCGTCTCGAACGCGCTCTACTGGCTCGAGGAGTTCCACATCGACGGGCTGCGTGTCGACGCCGTCGCCTCGATGCTCTACCTCGACTACAGCCGCAACGAGGGCGAGTGGCTACCGAACGAGTTCGGCGGACGCGAGAACCTCGAGGCGATCAGCTTCCTCCAAGAGGCCAACGCCACGGCCTACAAGCGTCACCCCGGCATCGTCATGATCGCCGAAGAGAGCACGAGCTGGCCCGGCGTCACCCGCCCGACCAGCGAGGGCGGACTCGGTTTCGGCATCAAGTGGAACATGGGCTGGATGCACGACACCCTCGGCTACGTCGCCGAGGACCCGCTCTACCGCTCGCACCACCACGGCGAGATCACCTTCTCGTTCGTGTACGCGTTCAGCGAGAACTTCATGCTGCCGATCAGCCACGACGAGGTCGTGCACGGCAAGGGGTCGCTGCTGAACAAGATGCCCGGCGACCAGTGGCAGAAGCTCGCCAACCTGCGCGCCTACCTCGCGTACATGTGGGGCCACCCCGGCAAGCAGCTGCTCTTCATGGGCAGCGAGTTCGGTCAGCCCAGCGAGTGGAGCGAAGAACGAGGGCTAGACTGGTGGATCCTCGACCAGCCCGTGCACCAGGGGCTGCACGGACTCGTGTCGCGCCTCAACGAGGTGTACCGCGACGAGCCCGCGCTCTGGGCGCACGACTTCGACACCGACGGTTTCGAGTGGATCGACGGCGGCGCCGCCCAGCACAGCGTCGTCGCGTTCCTCCGCAAGTCCGGCTCGGGCGACTCGGTCGCCGTCCTGGCGAACTTCTCGGGTGAACCGGTGCGCATGCGCTTCGGCCTGCCCGAGGCCGGTCGGTGGGACGAGATCCTCAACACCGACGCCGAGGTCTACGGCGGTTCGGGTGTCGGCAACTTCGGCGGCGTCACCGCGACCGACGACCCCTGGGCCGGACGCCCCGCCGCGGCCGACGTGCAGTTGCCGCCGCTCGGCGTCGTCTGGCTCAAGCTGCGCCGCTGAGCCTCGACTCCACCGAGACGGAACCCCCACCACCCTTCCGGGTCGCGGGGGTTCCGTCGTGCACGCAGGAGGCGCGGCTCAGTACAGCAGCATCGCCAGACGACGGCGGGCGGTCGCCACCCGGGGGTCGTCCACCCCGACGATCTCGAAGTACTCGAGCAGGCGGGCCCGGGCGGCGTCGCGGCCTTCGGGGTCGAGCGACGGGAAGACGGTCAGCACACGGTCGAAGGCGTCGTCGATGTGCCCTCCGCTGAGGTCGAGGTCGGCCACGTCGAGCTGGGCGCCGAGATCGGTGGGGGCTGCGGCAGCCGCCGCACGGACGTCGGCCAGCGACGCGCCCTGCAGCCGCTCGAGCAACGACACCTGGGCGAGACCGGCCACGGCGAGCTGGTCGCGAGGGTCTTGGGCGATGGCCGTCTTGTAGGCGGTGATCGCCGCGGCGTAGTCACCCCGGTCGATCGCGTCGTAGGCGTCCTGGTGGTGCGGGGGCAGCGGCTCCGGTTCGGGCTCGACCTCGTCGGCCTCGCCCGCCGGGGCGCCGTCGACCACCGCCGTGCCGGTCACGCCGTTCTGCGCGGCGAGCTCGAGCACCTGCTCGAAGACGTCGCGCACCTGGGCCTCGGGCAGGGCCCCGACGAAGAGCTGGACGGGCCGGCCGCCGATCACCGCGGCGACCGCCGGGATCGACTGGGCCTGGAAGGCCTGCGTCAGCTGGGGGTTGGCATCGACGTCGACCTTGACGAGCAGCAGGCGGCCGGCGTATTCGCCGACCAGCTTGTCGAGGACCGGCGAGAGCTGCTTGCACGGGCCGCACCACTCGGCCCAGAGGTCGACGATCACCGGGACGGTGTTGCTGATCTCGAGGACCTGCGTGAAGGTGGCGTCGGTCGCGTCGAGCACGAGGCCCGGCACCGCGACCTGACCGGCGGCCGGGGCCGGGGCGCCACCCGCGCCTCCTGCGGTCGCGCCGTCGGCGGGCGAGCCGTCGGACGGGCCGGCCGGGGCGGGGGCCGGCGGGCGGTTGACGAGCGACGAGAGGTCGACGGCGCCGCGGAGACCCGCGGGGACGGGGGGAAGGTTGGTCATGGCAGCTCCTTGGCAGAGGTGAGGGCCTGGCTGAAACCGAGCAGGACGATCGGGTCGTCGCTGCCGACGGGCGGGACGGAGAACAAGAGCTCGACGCCGTAGGTCGCCTCGATGCCCTTGGACGACTCGTCGAGGCCCAGCAGGGTCTTGACGGTGCCCTCGGGGTTGACCTTGGCGCCGGTGGCCGTCGGCTTGACGGTCTCGATCTCGTTGAGCGCGACCGAGACGATGGCTCCGGCGTCGTTGGTGGCGAACGCGACCGGGGTCTCGTCGTCGGCCTGCGACGTGTAGTCGATCGACGCGGTGGTCGGCAGGGCCGCACGCTTGGCGTCCTTGTAGGCCTTGCCGATCTTCTCGCGCAGGGTGTCGCCGTCGGTCTGGAACTGGGCGGCGTACTGGCTCTCGTCGCCGTTGCGCAGGATGTCGCCGTAGGCCTCGGCGAGCTGGTCGGGCTGCAGCTTGAGCAGCTTGACGTCGGGCGAGAGCCGGGCGGCGCCGATCGACGCGGGGGCTACCGTCAACGGCGTCTGCGTCTGGAGGCTGACCGCGTATTCGACCTTGTACGGGTCTCGCGCGGTCTCTTGTTCGAGGGTGAGGGCGACGGGTGCGACGCTCGTGTCGGCGTCCTGCACGACGACGAACGCCGACCGTGGCCACGAGTCGGCCTGCTGCGGCAGCGTGAGCGTGACGGTGCCGGTCGGGATGGCCAGGGGGGCGGCGGCCGCGGCGTCCTTGGAACGGATCGTGTAGTTCGCCTGGCGCTGTTCGAGGGCAGGGCCCGTGAAGCGGGTGGCCGCGAGGTCGGCGTTCAGCGAGGCATCGGCCTCGGTCGCCGTCGCCGAGATGCGTTCGACGATGCGCTTCGCCTGGGCGACGCTGATCACGGGGGGCTGCAGCGCGTTGCCCGTGTCACCGGACTCCGTGCCGTCGGTCGAGGTGGGTGTCGGGGTCGGGGTGGCCGAGTCGGAACCCGCCGCCGGTGCCTGCTGCGGCCAGTAGTCGGCGGTGCACGCCGACAGGGCGAGCGACGAGACCAGCACGATCGGCACCACGGCGACGAGCCGACGGATGCCGCGGGCCCGACCACGGCCGGGTGCGAGCGTCTCGGTGCCGGCGGCGTCGAGCGCCTTGACCGCCTTGCGGCCGGCCCGGCGCGACAGGCGGGGTCGCTTCCCGTCGCCCGAGCGTCGGCGCGGGCCGCGCGTGCGGCGGTGGTGCAGGATCGCCCAGACGTACAGACCGATGCCGATCAGCAGGACCACGAGGCCGCCGACGATCAGCGGCCCGGCCAGGGGGGTCGCGGTCGAGAGAGGCCAGGTGATGCGGACGTCGGCCGGGGCCGGCTGCGTGCCGTCCGAGACGATGACGAGCGAGACGTCGTCGGGCGCGTCGAGCGAGAAGGTGAGGTCGCTGCCGGTGAACTGGTCGAACCAGAGGTCGGAGTCCGTCGGGTCGGGGACCTCGGCGGTGTCGCCCGCGACCGTGCGGCTGGCGAGCTCGCCGGTGGCCTGGTCGTACTCGACCTCGTTGTAGCTGGCGTCACCCACCCAGCCGAGCACGTCGGACGTGCGGCCGTAGGCGGCGAACGCGGTCTCGCCACCCGAGACCGACACCGTCTGACGCCCGTCGTGGCCGTGCAGCGCCGAGGCCGGGACGACCGTGACGGTCGCGTCGGAGTCGCTGGTGTCGACCTGGGACGACACGCTCGGCGGGGGCGCGAAGACGGTGCGTTGGGCGAAGCCCAACGCCACCATCACCGCCGCCAGGACGACGACGACGACTGCGACGATGAAACGCACGTTTCTCTCCCTCCGAGCCACCATCCCGGTCGGGGCGCCAGGAACCGTCGTGGTCGACGACGGGCCTCGCACGAGCCTGGCCAGGAGGCCGGGCGCGGCAGCAGAATTTAAGACGGCTCAGCGTATCCGACGAGGCTGAGAGGCGCCTAACCCGTCGGTCGGCGTCCGTCGAGGGCCTCCCACTAGCATCGTGACGCGGGCCGCGCTCCCCTGGCCCGAACCCTGCACCGAAGGAGACACCGTGGCCGCTGACGAAGCCGATTTCGGCATTGAACTCCGGGGCTACCGCAAGGACGAGGTCGACCGCGTGCTCGGCGACCTGCGCCGCGAGCTCATCAAGGCCAACGCCGACCGGGCCGACCGCGCCGGCGAGGTCGCGTTCCTCCAACAGCGGGTGGACGAGATCCGTGCCGAACTCGAAGAGGCCGGCACCCCCACGTACTCGGGCCTCGGCAGCAAGCTCGAGCAGACCCTGCGCCTGGCCGAACAGCAGTCCACCCTCCTGATCAGCCAGGCCGACATCGACGCCGAGGCTCTGCGCTCGTCCTCCACGTCCGAGGCGAAGCGCCTGGTCGACGACGCCACCGAACGGGCCGCGGCCGTGCTCGACGACGCCCGGGGCCGTGCCGCGGCGCAGGTCGCGGAGTCCACCGCCGACGCCGACCGTCTGGTCGCGCGCGCCAAAGCCGAGGCCCGCGACCTGCTGCAAGAGGCACAGCGCGACGCCATCTCGATCCGCGGCTCGGCGGCGACCGAGGCCGCCCAGAACGTGTCGACGGCGCGACGGGAGGCCGCCGCGCTGCGGGCCGAGGTCGAGCACGAGGTCGCCGAACAGCGGGCCGCCGTCGCCCGTGACCTCGCCGAGGCCCGCGACGAGGCCGAGACGCTCGCCGCCGACACGCGCGAGGCCCGAGCCGTCTTCGAGAGCGACTCCGAGCGCCAGCGCGCCGACCTCGACCGCGAGGGCGTCACGATCCGCGCCGAGCTGGCCCGGCTCGACGAGACCACCCGTGCCGACCTCGACGCCGAGGTCGGCGCCCGCCGCGCCGAACTCGAGCGCGAGATCACGGCCGCCCGGGCCGACCTGGCCGACGACGTCGCGGCCCAGCGCGCCGAACTCGAGCGCGACGTCGCCGCGGCCCGCGCCGAGCTCGCCCACGAGGTCGCCGAGACCAGGGCGCTCCTCGCCCGCGACGTCGACGCCACCCGTGCCGACCTCACCGACGAGGTCGAGTCCACCCGGGTCGAGCTCGAGCGCGAGATCGCCACCAGTCGCGACCGCCTCGCGGCCGAGATCGCGCAGGCCCGGGCCGAACTCGAGAAAGAGGTGGGTGACGCCTGCACCGAGCTCGACCGCGAGACCCGGCGTCGCCGCGACGAACTCGACCTCGCCGAGACCACGTCCCGCGAACGCATCGAGCGGATCACCGTCGAGACCGACGAGCGCCTCTCCCGCGAGAGCGAGGCGCAGGCCGACCGTCTCGCCCGAGAGGACGCCGACCGACGGGCCGAACTCGCTGCCGAGATCGAGCAGGCACGTGCCGAACTCGCCGCCGAGACCGCCGAGGCCCGCGCCGCCCTGGCGGACGAGACCGAGGCCCAGCGCGCCCGCCTGGCCGCCGACGACGTCCGGGTCCGGGCCGGGCTCGAGGCCGACCGCGAGCGGGCCACGGCCGACCTGCGTCGCGACGTCGACCAGGGGCGGGCCGACCTCGAGGTCGAGCTGCTGGCCCGTCGCGACGAAGCCGAGGTCGAGCTCACGCAGCGACACCAGCAAGCCGTCGCCGAGACCCAAGAGCTGCTCGACTCGGCGGCCGAACAGCTCGCCGAGGCCACCCGTCGTGCCACCGAGGTGCGGCGCGAGGCCGACGAGCTCGAGCGCAGCGCGAACGAGTACGCCCGCACGACGCGGACGGACGCCGACGAGACGGCCCACGAGGTCCTCACCAACGCCGACGAACGCTCGCGGTCGATCCTGGCCGACGCCCAGCAGCGGGCCGACGACATCGTCGGCGACGCCGAAGAGCGCCTCGCCGAGATCACGCGCGAACGCGACGCCGTCGCCGACTACTTCGAGAACCTGCGTGGCATGATCGGACAAGTCGGCGGCGGTACGCCAGAGTAGGACGACAGGCCGTGTCGGGCAGTCGGTGCCGCCGTGGCCTCGACCGGCCCGCGCCGTCGACAGGAGCTCGCCCGTGAAGATCCACAACCCGTTCCGCATCGGTCTGCTCGCCGGCCTGGGCGTGCTCGTCGCCCTCGTGATCGGGGGCGCCGTCGGCCAGCTGTCGACGATCCTGACCTACGTGGGCGCGGCCCTGTTCATCTCACTGGGTCTCGACCCGATCGTCTCGTGGCTCGAGAAGCGCCGGGTGCCCCGGGGCATCGCCATCGTGATCGTCCTCGTGGCGGTGGTCGGCGCCTTCGTCGGCGTCGTCTTCGCGATCGTCCCCGTCATCGTCCAGCAGACCACGAGCCTGATCGAGGCGCTGACCTCGTACCTGCAGAGCGTCACCACTCAACAGTTCGTCGACAACCTGCAAGAACTCGTCCCGCAGAACGTCTTCGACGTGCAGAACGCGCTCGACTCCATCGTCGACTTCCTGACCAACCCCGACAACGTCGTCACGATCGGTGGTGGAGTCCTCGCCGTCGGGGTCGCGATCGGCAACGGCCTCTTCGGCACGGTCGTCGTGGTCATCCTGACGATCTACTTCACCTCGTCGATCAACAGCGTCAAGCGCGCCCTGTACCAGCTCGTCCCGGCCTCGAAACGGGCCACGTTCGTCGACATCTCCGAACAGATCAGCCAGTCGGTGGGTCGCTACGTCATCGGTCAGTTCACGCTCGCGGCGCTCAACGGCATCCTCAGCTTCGTGTTCCTCACCATCATCGGTGCCCAACAGCCGGCCGTCTTCGCGTTCATCGCGTTCCTCGGCTCGATCATCCCCCTCGTCGGCACCATCAGCGGTTCGGCGATCATCGTGCTGGCGCAGATCGCACTGCTGCCCCAGTCACCGGCCACCTGGGTCACCGCAGCCGTCTACTACCTCGTCTACATGCAGGTCGAGGCCTACCTGTTGAGTCCGCGCATCATGCGTCGGGCGGTCCGCGTGCCGGGCGTGATCGTGGTCATCGCGGCCCTCGTCGGTGGCACGCTGCTGGGCGTGCTCGGCGCCCTCATCGCCATCCCGGTCGCCGCGTCGATCTTGCTGATCATCCGCGAGGTCTACGTCCCCCGCCAGAACCAGCTCTGAGGCGCGTCACACCTGCCAGCTGCGCCCCACGGTGGGCGACGCGGGCCGCCATCCGGCGGCCGTGCCGTCAGGAGGCGCGGGGTGGCCAGGTGGACGGCAGCGGCAGGGCACCGGGGGCGACCCGGCGGACGATCTCGGTCAGCACGCTGCTGGTCTGCTTCTCGCCGACCCAGAGGTGCTTGCCGCCCTCGACGGCGACGACCTCGGCCTCGGGCACGAGGGCGAACCGTCGTCGCGCCTCGTCGGGCCGCAGGTAGTCGTCGAACTCGGGCACGACGGCGACCACGGGTCGCCCGGAGCCGTGCCAGGCCTCGAGCTCGGCATCGGACGTGCGGTGCAGGGGCGGGGACAGCAGGACGACGCCCGCCACCTCGACGTCGAGGCCGTGCTTCAGGGCGACCTCGGTGCCGAACGACCAGCCCACCAACCACGGGGTGGGCAGGCCCCGATCGCGCACGAAGGCCACGGCAGCGGCGAGGTCGGCCGCCTCGGCCACGCCCTCGCCGAACTCGCCTTCGGACCGTCCGCGGGGGGACGACACCCCGCGGAAGTTGAACCGCAGCACGGCGAGGTCGGCCAGGGCGGGCAGGCGGGCAGCGGCCTTGCGGATGACGTGGGAGTCCATGAACCCCCCGGCGGTGGGCAGGGGATGCAATGCGACGATCGTGCCGACGGGCTCGCGGTCCGCCGGGAGGCTCAACTCGCCCACCAACGTCAGACCGTCGCCGGTGTGCAGTTCGACGTCTTCGCGGCGCGCGGGCAGCAGGACTCCCCCGCGGATGTCTAGGGCGTCGGTGTCGGGGGTGGTCACGAGATCCTCCAGCAGTGGGTGTGCCAATGACGGCGCGCCGCCAGGTCGTCCTCGGCACCGAAGAGCCCGTCGGCGCGCCATGCCACGACGTGCGGTGTCGAGGGAGCGATGCCCAGCGAGCAGCCGGGGCAGACGTATTCTTTGACTGCCGACGACGCCGAGACCGACTGCACGTTGAACGAACGCCCGTGCTTGGTCTCGACCGTCAGACCGCCGAACGATGCCCGGCTGATGTCGTACGCCTCGTCTGCCTCACGCCGGTCGCGCGAGCGACGGGAACGGTTGCTGCGGGGCATGACGACCAGCGTAGCAACGGCCCTCGGGGTCGAGGGCCGTGCGACGGGTCAGTACCAGTTGTTGGCGACGGAATGCGCCCACGCACCACACGGGGTGCTGTAGCGGCCACCGATGTAGTTGAGCCCCCAGGTGATCTGCGTCGCCGGGTTGGTCTGCCAGTCGGCGCCGACGGAACCCATCTTGCTACCCGGCAGAGCCTGGGGGATGCCGTAGGCCCCGCTCGACCGGTTGGACGCGTAGACGTTCCAGCCGGATTCTTTCTGCCAGAGGGACACGAGGCAGTCGTACTGGTCGGAACCCCAGCCCCGAGCCGCGACGAGTTCTGCGGCGACGGCCTTGGCGCTGCCCGGGTCGGGCGTACCCGCCACCGGAGCAGCCGACGACTTCTTGGCGGCACCGGGCGTCGCACTCGAGGAGGCCTCGGGCTTCTCGGTCTCGGCCACCACGACGGGCGGAGGCGGCGGCGGCACGTATTCGGTGACGCCGTACGCGTCTCGGTCGGCGACCGTCACGGCAGCATCGGCGACGGTGAGGGTCTGGCCGGGGGCCGTCAGCACCGATGCGGCGCCAGGAACGGTCGTCGCGGCCTCGGCACCGGCCAGCGGGTTGACGAGCGAGGCCGACACGAAGGCGAACGACGCACAGAAACCGACGAGAGGCAGGACGACCCGACGCGGGACACCGGGTCGACGAAGAGCCGAGTCGGTTCCGCGGGCGGGCCCGGTGGACGCGAGTGAACCGGCTGCCGGGCGACGGACGACGCTCTGGGAAGCCGGCACGCGGACGCGTCGACGGGTCGAGGGTCGTTCGACCGCGGCCGGGTGCTCTCGTCGAGAGGGACCGGGGGTCGGATTCGCTGCGTGCCTGCCCATGAGTCCGTCCAGGGTAACCGATGGGACGCCGGAGGACCAGGGACGACGCGTCAGCGTGTCGCGACGCACCCCGCCGTCGGGCGAAGCACAGGCCCTGGCCGTCAGCGGACGGCGAGCATGACGTCGACCACCGTGTCGAGGAGCAGGTCGACCTGGCTCTCTCGGTAGCCGCCACGTTTGGCCCGGAAGACCGATCCCCGGACGTCGTCGATGCTGAGGGGGCGGCCGTCGGTGAAGTAGCCGTGAAGCCGACGGGTGAGGCGATCGACGTCTCGCGGGTGGTAGCCCGTCGTGAGGATGCCGACCCGGTCGAAGCGGTGCCCCTGCGGTCGCTCGAGCCGGGCCACGATGTCCTCGGCCCCGGACCGCGCGGTCGAGAACCACGTGGACTCGGACCCCGACGAGACCGCACGTTCACGCTCGCGACTGGCGAAGGCGTCCTCGAGACGTTCGAGCGCGGCGTCGACGTGTGCCGTCGAGTAGCCGTTCTTGGTCAATCCGAAGGCGGTGCGTCGGATGCGGGCGGAGTCGATGCCGAGGCTGACGACGCCTGCGTAGGCCTTGCGGGCCTCGTCCAGGAACGCGTCGACCTCGTCGACGTCGTAACCCCGCTTGCCCTTGGGAACGATCGGGAATGTGCTGCTCACGGCCACCATCATGCCGCATGGCCCGATGGCAAGCCGCTGGACGCGCGGCCCTTCGCTCTCGGCGGAGTGCCCTAGGCGAACAGCAGGTAGAGACCGTAGGCCGCAGCCGCCGACGGCAGCGTGCTGTCCAGCCGGTCGAGGAAGCCACCGTGACCAGGCAACCAGGTGCTGATGTCCTTGATCCCGAGGTCGCGCTTGATGAGCGACTCGGAGAGGTCGCCGATGGTGGCCGTCACGATGATGACGCCGCCGAAGACGAGGCCGAACCACCATGGCTCGTCGAGCAGGAAGACGGACAGCAGCACGGCCGCGATGAGGCTGGCGGCCACCGAGCCGGCGAAGCCTTCCCAGGTCTTCTTCGGGCTGATGCGGGGAGCCATCGGGTGCTTGCCGAAGTTGAGGCCGGTCGCGTAGGCACCGGTGTCGACCGCGATCACGACGATGAGGGCCGACAGCGTCCACCACTGGCCGTCGGGTCGGGCGGCCATGAGGACCATGAAGCTGCCGAGGAACGAGCAGTAGATCTGGACGAACGCCCCGGCACCCAGGTCGCGACCGAGCGAGGAGGCGCCACCACGGTGCGACGGACGGGCCAACTCGACGAGACGCCACAGCGACACGACGACGATGCCGCCGACGAGAGCGGCCCACTGGCCCCCGGCTCCCCCGTAGAAGGCCGCGGGCACGACCGCCACGCCGGCCAGGACGCTCGGCAGGCGGGGCACGTCGCGGCCGGCGAAGCGGAGGGCACTGGCGAGCTCGAAGCACAACGAGCCGATCAGGGCCGCGGCCACGATCATGAAGAACGCCTTGACGAAGATCAGGCTCAGCAGCACCGCCGCGCCGAGGAGCACGCCCACGGCGATGGCGGCCGGCAGGTTGCGACCGGTGCGCGCCGTCAACTTCTCGTTGCGCGAGTCGAGGCGTGCCTTGCCGGCCCGCAGTTGGTTCTCGATGTCGTGCCGTGCCGCCTGCGCACGAGCGTCGAAGTCGGCACGGCGACTGCCGAGGGTGCTCTTCTGAGCCGGTGACGAGTCGTCGGGGCCGGCGCCGTCGGGTCGCTGTCTCATCAGACCTCGAGCAGCTCCGCTTCTTTCTTCTTCAGCGCGTCGTCGATGGAGTCGATGTAGCCCTTGGTGATCGACTCGAGCTCTTTCTCGGCACGAGCGACCTCGTCGTCGCCGACCTCGGTCTTCTGGGCGTCGAGCGCTTCTTTCGACTTGCGACGGACGTTGCGCACCTGGACCTTGGCGTCCTCGCCCTTGCTGCGGACGAGCTTGACGAACTCTTTGCGACGCTCTTGCGTCAATTCGGGGATCGTGACGCGGACGATGGTGCCGTCGTTCGTCGGGTTGGCCCCGAGGTTCGGGAAGGTCGCGATGGCCTTCTCGATCTCTTTCAGTGCCGTCTTGTCGTACGGCGTGACGATCATCGTGCGCGCCTCGGGCACCTGCAGCGAGGCGAGCTGAGCCAGCGGCGTCGGGGTGCCGTAGTAGTCGATCGGGATCTTCTGGAACAGAGCCGGGTTGATGCGGCCGGTTCGCACCGTGCCGAAGTCGTTCTTGGCGGCGTCGAGCGCCTTGTCCATCTTCTCGCGCGTCTCGGTGAGTACGTCGTTGATCGCCACTGGTGCTCCTTGTTCGGTTCGCGGTCGAGTTTAGTCGTCTAGTTGCTGACGATGGTTCCGATGCGTTCGCCGCGGATGGCGCGGGCGATGTTGCCCTCGCCTTCCATGCCGAACACGTGCATGGGCATGCCGTTGTCCATGCAGAGGCTGAAGGCGGTCGAGTCCACGACCTTGAGCCCCTGCATCAGTGCCTCTTGGTACGTGAGCCGGTCGAGCTTGACCGCCGACGGGTCGTGGCGCGGGTCCGCCGAGTAGACGCCGTCGACGCCGTTCTTGGCGACGAGGACCTCGGAAGCCCCGATCTCGAGGGCCCGCTGGGCCGAGACGGTGTCGGTCGAGAAGTACGGCAGACCGGCGCCGGCACCGAAGATGACGACGCGTCCCTTCTCGAGGTGCCGCTCGGCACGACGAGGGATGTAGGGCTCGGCGACCTGGGTCATCGCGATGGCGGACTGGACACGCGTCGCGGCACCGGCCTGCTCGAGGAAGTCCTGGAGCGCGAGGGCGTTCATGACCGTGCCCAGCATGCCCATGTAGTCGGCCCGGCCCCGGTCCATGCCGCGCTGACTGAGCTCGGCGCCACGGAAGAAGTTGCCGCCGCCGACCACGATGGCGATCTCGACGTCGTTCGCCGCGTCGGCGATCTCGCGGGCGATGGCGCCGACCACGTCGGGGTTCACGCCGAGCTGGCCGCCGCCGAAGGCCTCGCCCGAGAGCTTCAGCAGGACGCGTCGTCGTCCGGTGGTTTCCGATGTCATGCGAGTCTCCGTCTCGTCGTGGCCGTAGCCAGGTTAGCGAGTTCGGGCTGGTCGCCGTCCGTCGCCGATGATGCACCCGGCGTCGTCACCTCGGCCGGGCACGGGAACGGGGCCCGAGACACGTTCGTCTCGGGCCCCGTCACGGTGCTGCTTAGGCGCCGACCTTGATGCGGGCGAAGCCCGTGATCGACAGTCCGGCCTCGTCGACGACCTTGGCGACCGACAACTTGTTGTCCTTCGCGTAGGCCTGGTCGAGCAGGGCGATCTCCTTGAAGAAGCCGGTGAGGCGACCTTCGATGATCTTGGGCAGGGCCGCTTCGGGCTTGCCCTCGTTCTTCGCGGTCTCTTCGACGATGGCACGCTCTTTGTCGACCTGCTCGGCCGGCACCTCGTCGCGCGACAGGTACGTCGGCGCGGCGAAGGCGATGTGCTGAGCGATCGAACGAGCGGTCTCGGCGTCGTCACCGGTGTAGCCCACGACCACGCCGACCTGCGGGGGCAGGTCCTTCGAGGTCTTGTGCAGGTAGATGGCGAACTGCTCGCCCTCGATGCGGTTGACGGTGCGCAGTTCGACCTTCTCGCCCATGAGCGCGGCCTCGTCGTTGACGAAGGCCTCGACGGTCTGGCCACCGATCGCGGCGGCGTTGCCCTCGGCGGCGCTGGAGGCACCGGCCGCGTGCACGGCCTCGAGGACCTGGTCGGCCAGGGCGACGAACTTCTCGTTCTTCGCGACGAAGTCGGTCTCGCTGGCGAGCTCGATCAGCGTGGCGTAGCCCGAGCCGGGCTTCGCGGCGACGAGACCCGCGGTGGTCTGACGGCCCTCGCGCTTGGCGACGCCCTTCAGTCCCTTGACGCGGAGGATCTCGACGGCCTTCTCGATGTCGCCGTCGGCTTCTTCGAGGGCGTTCTTGCTGTCGACCATGCCCGCGCCGAGGCGGTCACGGAGGATCTTGACGTCAGCGATGGTGTAGTTGGCCATGTGTCTGACTTCCTTTCGTGGAGTCGGAAGGGTGGAGGAGGACTACTTCGAGTCGGCTTCGGCCGGCTCGGCCGTGGTGGCCTCGGCGACGGGCTCGACGACCGGCTCGCCCAGGGGCTTCGCGGCGACCTGTGCGTCGGCGTCGTTCTCCTCGACGGGGGCCTCGGCGACCGGGGCCTCGGCAGCGGGTGCCTCGGCGGCGGCGTCGGCGGCCTTGGCCTCGCCCTGCGCGAGCAGCTCGGCCTCCCATTCGGCCATGGGCTCGACGGGCTGGTCGGCGTCCTCGGGCTTCTGGTGACGCTGCACCAGGCCCTCGGCGGCGGCGTCGGCGACGATGCGCGTCAGCAGGCCGACGGAACGGATCGCGTCGTCGTTGCCCGGGATCGGGAAGTTGATCTCGTCGGGGTCGCAGTTCGTGTCGAGGATGCCGATGACCGGGATGCCCAGCTTCTTGGCCTCGTCGATCGCGAGGTGCTCTTTCTTGGTGTCGACGACCCAGAGGGCGGACGGCGTCTTGGTGAGGTTGCGGATTCCGCCGAGCGTCTTGTGCAGCTTGTCGAGCTCGCGCTTCTTGATCAGCAGTTCTTTCTTGGTGAAGCCCTGCGTGGTGTCGTCGAAGTCGATGTCTTCGAGCTCTTTCATGCGGGCGAGGCGCTTCGAGACCGTCTGGAAGTTGGTCAGGAGGCCACCGAGCCAGCGCTGGTTCACGAAGGGCTGGCCAACGCGGTTGGCCTGCTCGGCGATGGAGCCCTGGGCCTGCTTCTTGGTGCCGACGAAGAGGATGGTGCCACCGTGGGCGACCGTCTCTTTGACGAAGTCGTACGCCTTGTCGATGTACCCGAGCGACTGCTGCAGGTCGATGATGTGGATGCCCGAGCGCTCGGCGAGGATGAAGCGCTTCACCTTCGGGTTCCAGCGGCGGGTCTGGTGTCCGAAGTGGACGCCGCTGTCGAGCAGCTGGCGGATGGTGACGACGGCCATGGTCGTTCTCCTTGTTCCTGGGCGCACCCGCGGGTGCGCCTGCTTGTCGGTTGTCGGGCGACCGGTCGGTCGCCACTGCCTGGTGCCCGGGCACACGTCCGCCGAGCACACCGTGAGGCGCGTTCGGACCGAGTGGACGTGGAGGCCGGGAGCGGCGCGAGGCGACCAGGTCGCCTCGACGTCGGTGCGTCCGAGGACGCACAGGGCACGCGAAGTCAGCCTGCTGAGCAGGCTGCATCGCTCATGTTAGCACCACCACGGGTCCGAGGAGGCGGTGGCCGCCACCCGAGGACGGCGACCACCGCAGGCTCGCACCTCGACTACGAGCGGCGGCGACCGAGGCCGAGCAGGCCGCGCTTGGGGGCCCGCGCCTCCTCGAGTCCGTAGTGGTCGCCGAAGTCGTCGCGCAACTGCGTGCGCTGGGCGCGCAGGAACCGCCGGTGCTCGGCGTCGAAGGCCCGGAAGGTCGCGACGCAGATGCCGATCATCACCACGCTGAACGGCAGCGCCGTGATGATCGCGGCCGTCTTGAGCGCGTCGAGCCCGCCGGTGACGAGCAGGGCGATGGCGACGAGGGCCGTGACCACGGCCCAGAAGATGCGGACCCAGGTCTTGGGCTCGGTGTCGCCGCCGGTCGAGATCATGCCGAGCACGAGAGAGCCCGAGTCGGAGGACGTGATGAAGAAGAGACCGATCAGCAGGATGGCCCCGAAGACCGCGATCGAACCGCCGGGCAAGCCCTGCAGCATCTCGAACAGGGCTCCCTCGGTGTCGACGGAGCCGTCGGCGCCCACGAGGCCGCCACCCCCGAAGACCTCACGGTAGAGCGCGGCACCGCCCATGACGCTGAACCAGAGGAAGGTCAGCAACGTGGGCACGACGAGCACGCCGACGACGAACTCGCGGACGGTGCGGCCCTTCGAGATGCGCGCGATGAAGATCCCGACGAACGGCGCCCAGGACATCCACCACCCCCAGTAGAAGGTGGTCCACGCGCCCTGCCAGGCCTCGCCCTCGGCCCCCGAGAAGGCGCTCACCGTGAAGGTCAGGCCGACGACGTTCTGGAGGTAGTTGCCGAGCGACTGGACGAAGTCGCGCAGCAGGAACAGGGAGGGGCCACTGACCAACACGAAGACGAGCAGCAGGGCCGCCAGCACGATGTTGACGTTCGAGAGCCACTTCATGCCCTTGGTGACCCCGCTCACCAGGGAGAAGATCGTGACGCCCGTGATGGCCGCGATCAGGATCACCTGGATCACCAGGGTCGGTTCGGCGATGCCCGCCGCCGACAGCCCGGCCGAGATCTGCAGCACCCCGAGACCCAGCGACGTCGCGACGCCGAAGAGCGTGCCGACGACCGAGACCACGTCGATGACGTTGCCCCACAGTCCGTGGACGTGCGTGCCGAGCAGGGGCTCGAGGGCGTACCGGATCGACACCGGACGGCCACGACGGTGGATCGCGTAGGCCATGCCCAACCCCACCACGATGTAGATCGCCCACGCGTGCACGCCCCAGTGCAGGTAGGTCTGGCTCAGCGCCTGGCCGGCGAGCTGGTTGTCGTCACCGGTCACGCCCGGGCGCGGACTCGCGTAGTGGCTCAGCGGTTCGGCGACCCCGTAGAACACCAGGCCGATTCCCATGCCGGCCGCGAAGAGCATGGACAGCCACGAGAGGCGCGAGAACTCGGGGTCGTCGTCGTCCTTGCCGAGCTTGATGTCGCCGTAGCGGCTTACGCCCATCCACAGGGCGAAGACCACGAAGACGGCCGCGAGCAGCACGTAGTACCAGCCGAACGCCCCCACGATGCCGCTCTGGATCGACCCGAACAGGCCCTCGGCCACGGTCGGGAAGGCCATGGCGAAGACGACGAAGCCGAGGATCACGACCGCCGCGGGCCAGAAGACCCACGGGGCGAAGGCCCTTCGGCGGGGCGTGACCAGCGCCTCCTGGGTGTGGTCGCGGGCGGCGCTCGTCGCGTCGCCGGGTGTCTCGTCGGCGTGCGCGACCGGTGTCGCGTCGTCGGCGTGGCTCATCGGAAATCCTCTCAGAATGCGAACGTCCCGCCCAGGAGCTGGACGGGACGTGCATCGATTCTGCCAGGCTCAGGCCTTCGAAGACCGCCCTGCGTCGGCCTGGACGGCCGAGGTGCCCATCTCTTCGAGCGAGCGACCCTTCGTCTCGGGGATCTTCGCCAGGACGAAGAAGAACGACACGAGCGCGAAGAACGCGAAGATGCCGTACGACAACGTGAGGCTGAGGGCGGCCAGGGTCGGGAACGAGACCGTCACGATGAAGTTGGCGATCCAGTTGGCCATGCTGCCCACGCCGAGCGCCGTGGCCCGGATGCTGTTCGGGAACATCTCGCCGAGCAGCACCCACATGAGCGGGCCCCACGTGGCACCGAACGACACGACGAAGAGGTTGGCCGCGACGAGGGCCACCGGGCCCCAGGCGCCGGGCAGCGACGGGTCGCCACTCGCCGAGGTGGTGGCCTGGCTGAAGGCCAGGGCGGTGACGGCGAGGCTGACGAACATGCCGATCGAGCCGGTCAGCAGCATCGGCCGGCGACCGACCTTGTCGACGAGTCCGATCGCGATGAAGGTCACCGCGACGTTGACGACGGCGGTGATGGTCGAGATGAGGAACGAGTCCTCTTCCTGGAAGCCGACGGCCTGCCAGAGCGTGGTCGAGTAGTAGAAGATCACGTTGATGCCGACGAACTGCTGCAGCACGGCGAGGATGATGCCGACCCAGACGATGGGCTGCAGACCGAAGCGGGTGCCGCGGATCGACGACTTCTTCTCGAGTTCGGCCTCGGTGCGGATCGAGTCGGTGATCTCTTTCAGACTCGTCTCGACCGTCTCGGCCGGGACGATCGACTGCAGGACCTTCTTGGCCTCGGCCTCACGCCCGTCACCGGCGAGGTACCGCGGCGACTCGGGCAGACGCCAGGCCAGCACGCCGTAGACGACCGACGGGACGATGCCCACCAGGAACATCCAGCGCCAGGCGGCGAGGCCGAAGAGCGACGGCTCGGAGGCGCCGCCCGCCGTGACCGCGAAGAGCTGGTCCGACAGCAGGGCGGCGAAGATGCCGAGGGTGATGGCGAGCTGCTGGAACGACGCCAGACGACCGCGGATGGCCTTGGGCGACACCTCGCTGATGTAGGCGGGAGCGATGACCGACGCGATGCCGATGCCGAGGCCGCCGATGACGCGCCAGAGCACGAGGTCCCAGACGGCGAAGGCCGCGGCGGCACCGACGGAGCTGATCAGGAACAGACCGGCACCGATCAACATGACCTTGATGCGGCCCATCTTGTCGGCGAGACGGCCGGCGACGTAGGCACCGATGGCACAACCGATCAGGGCCGAGGCGACCGCGAAGCCCGAGGCGAACTCGGTGAGGCCGAACTCGTCGGTGATCGACTGGACGGCGCCGTTGATGACGGACGAGTCGAAGCCGAACAGGAACCCGCCGATGGCCGCCGCCACGGCGAGCGCGGTCACCCGCCTGTTCAAGCTCTTCGTCGTTGCAGTGGTGTTCGACACCTGTACTCCTTCACGGCTCGAGGAGCAGGGCTCGTGGCCACGACTCCCCCACAAACGGTGTGCACGGGGTGTTCATGCACGGGTGAACCTTACGCCTCGCCGAGAAAGCTTGCGCGACCGGCACGGTGCCGGTATGCGCACATTCCTTCCACGATCGGTCAGCCGCCTCGCCTCCGCCTCGACGACGATCCTGGCGGTCGTCGCGGCCGGGACGCTCGCGCCCGCCCCGGCGGTCGCGTCGCCCCGGGCGGTGGGGGCAGGAGGCGCGGTGTGGGCCTGGCCCGTCGCCTCGCCCCACCCGGTGGTCCGCCCCTTCGTCGGGCCGCCGAACCCGTGGTCGCCGGGCCATCGCGGCATCGACGTCGGGACGACCGAGGGATCGGTCGTGACCGCCCCGGACGACGGGGTGGTGCACTTCGCCGGGGTCGTGGTGGACCGGCCGGTGCTGTCGATCGCCCACTCGGGCGGAGTGCTGAGCAGCTTCGAGCCGGTGGTGGCCGACGTCGCGAAGGGCGACGTCGTCACGCGGGGGCAGACCGTCGGTGTGCTCGAGCCAGGGCACTGCGCCGACCGGCCGTGCCTGCACCTGGGGGCGCGCATCGACGGCGAGTACGTCTCGCCCCTTCTGTTCCTGGGCGGGATCGAACCGTCGGTGCTGCTGCCGACGCGGCCCCGCTGAACAGGGGCCGGGCCTGGCCAGGCCAGGCCAGGCCACGCCGGCGACCGTGGCACCGTCGGGTGCGCGGGGCCTCGTCAGGCAGGGTGGGCGCCGTCAGGCGCGCGGGTGCGCCGAGCGGTAGCTGTCCCGCAGCCGGTCGGTCGAGACGTGCGTGTAGATCTGCGTGGTACCGAGACTCGCGTGGCCGAGCAGCTCTTGGACGGCCCGGAGGTCGGCGCCCCCGTCGAGCAGGTGGGTGGCCGCCGTGTGCCTCAGGGCGTGCGGCCCCGCCGGTCCCCCGCCGGGAAGGTCGGCGAGCAGCCCGGCGACCAGCCGGTAGACGGCCCTCGTGCCGAGCCGGCCCCCGGTCGACCCCACGAAGAAGGCGGCGTCCGTGGCCGGGGTGACGAGCGTCGGGCGGGCGAGTTCGAGGTACCGTCCCAGAGCCGCGGCCGCCGGCACCCCGAACGGCACGACGCGCTGCTTCGCCCCCTTGCCGGTCACCCGCACGGTCAGCCGCTCGAGGTCGACGTCGCCGAGGTCGGCCCCGACGAGCTCGGACACGCGTAGGCCCGCCCCGTAGAGCAGTTCGACGACGGCGAGGTCCCGCCGCGCGCCGGGGTCACCCGTGTCGGCACGGACGGCGAGGGAGGCCAGCAGGCCGTCGACCTGCTCACGGGTGAGGACGCGGGGCAGACGGCTCTCGGGCTTCGGCGCGCGCAGCCGCGCACCGACGTCGACCGGCGTCCGGTCGGTCTCGTCGAGCCACCGGGTGAAGGCCCGGACGCTCGCCGACCGTCTCGCGAGGGTGGCCCGGGCGAGCCCGGCCTGCGTGCCCTGCCAGAGCCAGTCGCGCAGCAGGTCGAGGTCGAGGTCGCCCACCTCGCCGGGTCGACCGAGCCGGTTCTCGGCGAAGACGACCAGTGAGTCGAGGTCGGCCCCGTACGAGCGCACCGTGTGGTCGCTGAGCCCCCGGCCGTCGTGCAGGTGGTCCGCGAAGCGTTCGACCTCGCCCAGGAGGCGCGTCACGGCAGGGTCCGCCCCTCGCGTCTCGACCCCGGCCCGTGCATGCCGACAGGCTAGCCATCGCGGCGCCCCCTCACCCGTCGCCACCCCGACCCGTACCGTCGGGCCGCACCCGAGAGGTCGAGCTCGGCGAGCACGTCGCGGACCGTCTCGAGCGACAGACCGCTCGCGACGGCCAGTTCGTCGGTCTCGCGGGTCGCCGTCGTGCTGAGCGCGTCGAGCACCCGCATCGTCTCGGGGTCGAGACGCCGCCCCTGGTACGACGCCACGACGAGGTCGGTCGACACCCCGGTGAGCGCGAGGACCTCGTCGGCACTCGTCACGCACTCGGCCAGACCGGATCGGATCAGGGCGTGGCAGCCCACGGACGACGGCGAGGTCACCGGGCCGGGCACGGCCCCGACCGGACGACCGAGCGACTGGGCGTGGGCGGCCGTGTTCAGCGACCCCGAGCGCCCGCCGGCCTCGACGACGACGGTCGCGGCCGTCAGGGCCGCGATGAGCCTGTTGCGTTGCAGGAAACGCCAGCGTGACGGCTTGCCCCCGCAGGGGGCCTCGGAGATCATCAGGCCCGTCTCGACGATGCGTCGCAGCAGGCCGTCGTGCCCGGCGGGGTAGAGGTGGTCCACTCCCCCGGCCATGACCGCCATCGTCGTCGCCGACGCGGCCAGAGCTGCCCGGTGCGCGGCGCCGTCGATGCCGTAGGCGGCACCCGAGACGATGGCGAGGCCTCGGTCGGCCACGCCGTCGGCGAGCTCGGCCGACACCTGCTCGCCGTAGGCCGTCGCCGCCCGCGAGCCGACGATCGCGATGCTCGACGCCGGTGCCGGGACCGGCGCCGGACCTCGCGCCCAGAGGGCCACGGGCGCGTGATCGCCGAGCTCGTCGAGGACCGAGGGCCAGAGCGGGGAGCCCGGCACGAGCAGCCGCGACCCCACCGCTGTCGCCGTGTGGAACGACCGGAGGATCACGCCGGTCTCGAGTCGCGGCCGCCATCTCTTCAGCGCCCGGACGAGGTCGAGCCGCTCGACGTCGTCGAGGGTCGCCCCGGCCTCGACCAGGGCCCCGGCGAGGAGACCCGGGCGGGGTTCGTCGTGACCGACCGCCGCCTCGAGCACGACGCGGAGCCCCACGGTGGGGCCCAACATCGACCTGACGACCCCACCCACCGCGTCCCCCGGTTCGACCACGCCCGTCCAGGCGCCCGAGGCGAAGGCCCGGACGGCCTGCGCCTCGCTGAGATCGTCGGGCCTCGGCAGGACGGGCCGCACGAGATCGGCCAGCTCGCCGGGGGTCGCGCGGAGCAGGTCGCTCACAGCGACTGCCGCATGCTCAGGGCCCGCACGACGTGACGGCGGACGGGGGCGGGTTCGTCGTCGAGGTCGGCGAGGGTCCAGGCGACGCGCAGCACGCGGTCGTAGCCCCGCATCGTCAGGGCACCGGTCTCGAGAGCCCGGTCGACGGGCTGCGAGTCGGCCACGGCCAGGCGGTTCACCGGGTCACGCAGCCACGTACCAGGGACCTCGCCGGACAACCGCCAGGGCGTGCCGTCGAGCCGACGGGCGGCATGGTCGCGTGCCCGGTCGACGCGGTCGCGGGCCTGACGCGTCGTCGTCGGGACGACGTCGACCGAGGCGCGGAACTGCGACGAGCTGATGCGGGCCACCCGCAACTGCAGGTCGATGCGGTCGACGAGCGGCCCGGAGAGCTTGCCGAGGTACCGACGCCGCTGGTGCGGTGAACAGCTGCAGTCGGAGTCGCGGGAACCGTACTGCCCGCAGGGGCACGGGTTGGCCGCGGCGACGAGTTGGAACCTCGCCGGGAAGCGGGCGACCGACCGCGATCGGTGGACCACGGTCTCGCCCGATTCGAGGGGCTGGCGGAGGCAGTCGAGGACCGTCTGCTGGAACTCGGGCGCCTCGTCGAGGAACAGCACGCCGCGGGTCGCCCTCGACGCTGCGCCGGGCCGGATGACCCCGCTGCCGCCGCCGACGAGGGCCGCCGCGCTGCAGGTGTGGTGAGGTGCCTCGAACGGTGGACGCCGGTCGAGATCGCCCGTGACGGCGACCCCGGCCAACGAGCGGATCGACGCGACCTCGAGGGCCGAGTCGGCGTCGAGGTCGGGCAACAGACCCGGCAGGCGGGCCGCCAGCATGCTCTTGCCCGCGCCGGGCGGGCCCACCATGAGGAGGTGGTGGCCGCCGGCCGCGGCGACGACGAGCGCCTCGACGGCGTCGACGTTGCCGATGACGTCAGCGAGGTCGAGTTCGGCCGGCACCGCCGGTTCGGAACGCGATCTCGTGATGGCCTCGACCGGTTCGGGTTCGAGGCAAGCGCCGTGCCAGATCGCGGCCTCGCGAAGGCTCGGCACGGCCACCACGCGGATGCCGGGCACGAGGGCCGCCTCGTCGGCGTTGTCGGTCGGCACCATGACGGTGGTGGCCCCTGCCCGACGCGCACCCAGCACGGCGGGCAGGACGCCGTCGACGGGGCGGAGTCGGCCGTCGAGACCGAGCTCGCCCAGGTGGACGACGCGCTCGACGGACTCGGCCGGAACGACTTCGGCGGCGGCCAGGGCCGCGATGGCGATTCCGAGGTCGAAGGACGACCCCTGCTTGGGCAGCGAGGCCGGTGACAGGTTGACGGTCAGCTTGCGCGCCGGCAAGGCACACCCGGAGTTCGTCGCGGCCGACCGCACCCGGTCGCGGGCCTCGCCCAGCGAGGTGTCGGGCAGACCGATGATGACGAAAGCCGGCAGCCCGGCACCCATGTCGGCCTCGATCTCGACCAGGGCACCGTCGACCCCCAGCAGGGCGACCGCCCTCGTCCGCGCCACGCTCATGCTCCGGCCCCGCGGACGTGGTCGATGCGCTCGTGCCCCGCGCATCGCTCGACCGTGATGCCCACGACGTCGATGCGCAACCCCCGGGGCGTCGTGGTGGGATGCGCCTGGCACCAGGCCCCCGCCAGCAGTCGCAGACGCGCCAACTTGGCCGGTGTCACGGCCTCGAGCGCGTGGCCGTAGCCGGTGCCCGACCGCGTCTTGACCTCGACGACGACGAGTTCGTCGCCGTCCAGGGCGACCACGTCGATCTCGCCCTCGCGACACCGCCAGTTGCGCTCGACGACCCGCATGCCCTGCGCCTCGACGTACTCGGCCGCGACGTCTTCGCCGCGCCGACCCAATTCGTCCTTCTTCGCCATGTCTGACCTCCTGCCAGCAGGCTGGCGGAGGCCTGACCCACGGAGGGCGGGCGAGAGATCGTCTGGGGACGCGATCGATCCGGCGACGGCTGGGGACGAGCCGTGTCAGACGGATCGCATCCCGCTGCAGCGGGTCGCGTCGCGGCCGGGACTACTCGTCGAGCGCGAGTTCTTTCGGCAGCTCGAGGTCGCGGGTGGTGAGCTCTTCGACGTTCACGTCTTTGAAGGTGAGCACCCGGACCGACTTGACGAACCGGTCGGAACGGTAGACGTCCCACACCCAGACGTCGGTCATCGACAGTTCGAAGTAGAAGTCGTGCTCGGTGTCGCGCCGGACGAGGTCGACCTCGTTGGCCAGGTAGAAGCGCCGCTCGGTCTCGACCACGTAGCGGAACTGCGACACCACGTCGCGGTACTCGCGGTACAGCGCGAGCTCGACCTCGCGGTCGTAGTCTTCGAAATCGTCCTCGTCCATCGGAGGATCATCTTACGCGGCCCCTGGGGCGGCGGACGCCGAAGGTCTGCCGTCTCGCACCTCTAACCCTGGCGTCAGTGCAGCCAGGTGAGGCGGTGCAACGGCGACGGCCCCAGTTCGGACAAGGCCCCGTAGTGCGCCGACGAGCCGTAGCCCTTGTTGCCTGCCCAGCCGTACCCCGGGTGCACACCGTCGGCTTCGATCATCAGCCGGTCGCGCTCGACCTTCGCGATGACCGATGCCGCTGCCACCGACGCACAGTCGCGGTCGGCCTTGACCCGGGTCGTGATCCGGGGCGGGGTGGTGAGCTGGGGCGACAGGTAGTCGTGGTTTCCGTCGAGCACCACGACGGACTGCATGATGCCGACGCCGGCGTGGTGCAGCGCGGTCAGGGCACGCTTGCCCGCCAGACCGAGGGCGACGACGATGCCCAGCCGATCGACCTCGTGCGCCTCGGCGAAACCCACCGCGTGATGGGACACCCAGGACGTCGCGAGGGGGTACAAGGCCTCGCGGCGTTTCTCGGACAGGAGCTTCGAGTCGCGCAGGCCCTCGGGGACGTCGAGGCACTCGACGTGGACCGCCCCGAGCCCGACCGCGACCGGCCCGGCGATCGCACCTCGACCCACCTCGTCGCAGCCGATCACCCAGGTCGCTCCCGAGGCGTGCAGCTCGCGTTCGACCTCGAGGGTCGGGTCGACGACGGGGCTCATTCGCCCTCTCGTTCGGTGCCGCGGAAGACGTCGGGGTAGTCGCCGAGCCACGTCCAACGGGCCGTGGGCCAGCTGATGACGAAGGCACGCCCGACGACGTCGCTCATCGGGACGAACCCCTTGCTCGGGGTGGCGCCGTTGTACCGGCTGTCCTTCGAGTTGTAGCGGTTGTCGCCCATCACCCACAGGGAGCCGGCGGGCACCGTGACCGAGAAGTCGTCAGCCGAGACGCGGGTCTCGCCCGGGGGCAGGTTCACGTAGGGCTCGGCGAGGGGCACGCCGTTGACCGACATCTGCCCGAAGTCGTTGCAGCATTCGACCGTGTCGCCCGGCAGGCCGATCACCCGCTTGATCAGGTGGTCGTTGCTGTCTTGTGCACCGAGCCCGACCTGCGTGAGGAACCACGAGATGCCGTCGGACACCGGGTTGCCCGTGGTGGTGCTGATCGGCGCGGTGCCGTCGAGCCACCCACCCGGGTCGGTGAACACGACCACGTCGCCCCGCTTGACGTCGACGAGGTCGGGCACGAGCTCGTTGACGATGATTCGGTCGTTGATCTGGAGCGTCTGTTCCATTGAACCCGAGGGAATGTAGAACGACCGGATCAGGAACGTCTTGATGAGGAACGAGATGAGGAGGGCCGCCAAGAAGATGACGAGGACGTCGCGCACGAACGTGCCGATGCCGCGCTTCTTGCCGTCGTCGCGTCGAGGACGCAGGGCGCGCCTCACTGTGTCATTCGTCATTTAACCACCCGAGCTCCCCGCCATCTTAGATGGCGGGGAGCTCGGAGGATGTCGCCGGAGCGCGTGACTAGTTGTCGCGCTTCTCCTTGATCTTGGCCTTCTTGCCGCGCAGTTCGCGCAGGTAGTAGAGCTTGGCGCGACGGACGGCACCACGGCTGACGACCTCGATGTGGTCGATGACCGGGGAGTGCACCGGGAAGGTGCGCTCGACGCCGACCTGGAAGCTCACCTTGCGGACCGTGAAGGTCTCGCGGATGCCCTCGTTCTGCTTGCCGATGACGACACCCTGGAAGACCTGGACGCGCGAGCGCGTGCCTTCGATGATGTTGACGTGCACCTTGACGGTGTCGCCGGCGCGGAAGTCGGGGACGTCCGAGCGGAGGTTGGCGGAGTCAACCGCGTCGAGGATGTGCATTGTCGTTCGCTCTCTGCAACCGCCACAGGTCGACTGCGTGTCTGGGGCGCGTCACGCGCCCGTCATGATGAAGAAGGTGTGCTCTGGATCGGCAGACTCCCCTGTGGCAGAGTCGTGCGCAGGCACAAGCGTCAATTGTGCCACAGCACGGGCACCCGTGTCAGCCTCGCGGCGTGATGGTGATGACCGGGCCGTCGTCGCCGTAGCCGGGCCGACGTCCCGCTGCGGCCCCGGTGCCCGACGCGACCCTCTCGAGATCGGCGAGCGACGTGGCCATGCGGGCCCGCGCCTCCTGGACGAACTGCCACAGGGCCGAGGCGAACAGGCCGACGCCCGCCGCGATGGTCACGACGGCGCAGAGCGCGAACAGGGCGGTGGACAGGTCGAGGGAGGAGACCCCGCCGGCGACCTGCGTGAAGGCCGACGCGGACACGGACTCGGCGGAGCTGTCGACGATGAAGAATCCGAGACCGAGCTGGCCGAGCCAGGACACGGTGAGCAAGCCGACGTCGGCCCACGACACGGCCTTCGCCTGCCGGACGCTGCGGCGACCCACCACCACACCGGTGGCCACCGCCTGACCCACGAAGAGCAGGGGCACGAGCAGCAGCTGGCCCACGAACTGCAGGCCCAGCGGGACACCGAAGAACGCACGGCCCAGCAGCACCCAGAGCGGCAGCACGAACACGGCCACCCAGAGGAGGCGGTAGAAGACCCGGCGCATCGTCATACGGTCGAGGCTACGAAACGATCGTGAAGAATGGCTGCATGATCGAACTGCGCACTCCCGACGAGATCGAGCGCATGCGGCCCGCCGGAGCCTTCGTCGCCCGCGTGCTCGAGGCGACCAGAGCTGCCGCACGACCGGGGGTCGACCTGCTCGAGATCGATGCGCTCGCGCACCGCATGATCCGCGAGGCGGGCGCCGAGAGTTGCTATGTCGACTACCACCCGTCGTTCGGCGCGAGTCCGTTCGGCAAGGTGATCTGCACGTCGGTCAACGACGCGGCCCTGCACGGCCTGCCGCACCGCTACCGCCTGCGCGACGGAGACCTGCTCAGCCTCGACTTCGCCGCTTCGGTGGACGGTTGGGTCGCCGACTCGGCCGTGTCGTTCGTCGTCGGCGAGCAGGCGTCGCCGGAGGACCTCCGCCTGATCGAGACCTGCGAGGTCGCACTCGACGCCGGCATCGCCGCGCTGAGGCCGGGCGCGAAGCTGGGCGACGTCTCGGCCGCGATCGGCCAGGTCGCCCGTGGCGCGGGCTACGGGGTCAACCTGCAGTTCGGCGGCCACGGGGTCGGACGGACGATGCACGGCGATCCCCACGTGCCGAACGACGGACGCGCGGGCCGGGGCTGGCCGGTGCGCCCCGGGCTCGTCGTCGCGATCGAGCCGTGGCTGATGCGGGGCACCGACGAGATCGTCACCGACGCCGACGGCTGGACGCTGCGCAGCGTCGACGGTTCGAGGGCGGCGCACGTCGAGCACACCGTGGCCGTCACCGAGGACGGACCGCTCGTGCTCACCGCACGCGGCTGACCCGGACGGGCCGGGGCCGGGGCCTCGGCCCCCGGCCTGTGCCCCAGCCCTCGGACCCCGTCAGTCGAGCAGGTCGGGCCGCACCCGGCGGGTGCGTTCGAGCTGCTGCTCACGACGCCAGGTCGTGATGGCCGCGTGGTTGCCGCTGAGCAGCACGGGAGGCACGTCGAGGCCCCGCCAGGACGCCGGCTTGGTGTAGCTGGGGTACTCGAGCAGGCCGTCTTCGTGGCTCTCTTCGGTGAGGCTCTCGGGGTTGCCCACCACGCCCGGGACGAGCCGCCCGATGGCCTCGATCATCGCCGTGACCGCGACCTCGCCACCGTTCAACACGTAGTCGCCGAGGCTGATCTCACGCACCGTCGCCCGGGTGGCGGCGTGCTCGACGACGCGCTGGTCGATGCCCTCGTAGCGACCGCAGGTGAAGACCAGGTGCGGCGCGAACGCGAGCTCACGAGCCGTGGCCTGGGTGAACGGAGTACCGGCCGGAGACGGGACGATCATAAGCGTGTCGTCGGGCGTGGACGTCTCGCCGAAGACGTGGTCGAGCGCCTCGCCCCAGGGCTCGGGCCGCATGACCATGCCGGCTCCCCCGCCGTAGGGCGTGTCGTCGACGGTGCGGTGCCGGTCGTGCGTGAAGTCACGAAGGTCGTGCACCTCGACGTCGAGCAGCTTCTGCTGCCGGGCCTTGCCGAGCAACGAGATGTCGAGCACCCCGAAGAACTCGGGGAAGATCGACACGATGTCGATGCGCACGCGTCAGCGCTCGTCGTCGGGAGCGGACTCGCCGTCGGACGTCGGCCGATCGTCGGGAGCGGACTCACCGTCGGGTGCCGCCTCGTCGTCCGTGTCGTCGGCCAGCTCTTCGAAGAGCCCCTGCGGCGGGGTCACGACGACCACGCCGGCCTCGACGTCGACCTTCGGCACGAGCGCCGAGACGAACGGGACGAGGACCTCGCCCGACGCGGTGTCGACCGCGAGCAGGTCTTGGGCCGGCATGTGGTCGACCCGGGCCACCGTGCCGACGACGACGCCGTCACGTTCGACGCGGAGGCCGACCAGCTGGTGGTCGTACCAGGCGTCGTCCTCGTGCGGCAGCTCGTCGGTGTCTTGGTCGACCCAGAGGATCGCCTTGACGAGGGACTCGGCGGCAGTGCGGTCGTCGACGCCCTCGAAGAAGCCGACCGGGTGGCTGTTGTACCAGCGCAGCTCGGTGAGGGTGAGGGTCTTGTCGTGCCAGGCACTGTCGGCGGGCACCTGCAGGCGGAACACGGCACCCGGCACGAAGCGCTGCTCGGGGGTGTCGGTGAAGAGTTCGAGCTTGAGGGCACCCTTGAGGCCGTGGGCCTTGGTGAGTCGCCCCACCCGGAGTTCGGTCTTGCGGTCGGACGGCACGGTTCTAGAGATCGCCGTCGACGACGTCGACCCGGACGCGCTTGCCGTCGGCCAGCGCCGTGATCAGGGTGCGGAGGGCCTTGGCGGTGCGACCGGCACGGCCGATCACGCGACCGAGGTCGTCCGCGTGGACGTGCACCTCGAGGACGTCACCTCGCGGGGAGTTCTTCTCCACGACCTGCACCTCGCCCGGGTGATCGACGATCCCCCGGACGAGGTGTTCGAGTGCAGGTGCAAGCACTGACTACGCCTCGGTGGTCTCGGCGTCGTCGCTGGACTCGGCGGGCGCCTCGGCCTTGACCGCGGGCTTCTCGGTCTTGGGCACGAGGACCGGCTTCTTCTTCTCGTCGGCGACGAAGGCCTCTTTCGGGGTCTTGGTCTTGACGGTGCTGACGGCGTCGGCGTCGCCCTTGAACTTGCCCCAGTCACCCGTGAGCTTCAGCAGCGCGGCGACCTGCTCGGTCGGCTGTGCGCCGACGCCGAGCCAGTACTGCGCGCGCTCGGACTCGACCTCGATGAACGAAGGCTCTTCGGTCGGGTGGTACTTGCCGATCTCTTCGATGACGCGACCGTCGCGCTTGGTGCGCGAGTCGGCGACGACGATGCGGTAGTAGGGGGCGCGGATCTTGCCCATGCGCTTGAGACGGATCTTGACAGCCACAATTCTCCTGTGTGATGTGATGTGGGCGAGTTGCTAGCCGTGAGCGTGGGGGCACACTCGGCTCGAAAGCTCTGATGGGAGTCGAACGTCGCCTGATTAGAGGGTCGGACGACAGAAGACTCGACCTCCCATTGTTGCAGACGAAAGGCCATCTGCACGAATTTCGTCGCGTCGTGTCCGACACCGCGCCTCCTCGGCGTCACGGGACGACCCGAGCGGCGCCGGCCAGCCCGGCGGACGGTCCCCTCGGGCCCTCGGCTGGCAGGATGGACCCGCCCTGACGCCCACGGGAAGGCCACGCGGATGCGCATCGATTTCACGACCTCAGAGCGGTCGACCCTCGGCGTCGAGTGGGAGCTCGCCCTCGTCGACCACGAGTCGGGCGAGCTGGCACCGCACGCCCCGGCGATCCTCGCCGACCTGGCGCACGTGAACGACGGCGGTCCCGAGCGGCTGACCAACGAACTGCTCACCAACACGGTCGAGGTCGTCACGGGCGTCCACCGCCGCGTCGCCGACGCCGTCGACGACCTGAAGGGCACGATCGACCAGGTCCGCGGCCCCGCCTCGGTGCTCGGCGCCGACCTGATGTGTGCCGGGACGCACCCCTACAGCCGCTACGTCGACCAAGAGGTGACCCCCGACAAGGAGCGTTACGCGACCCTGATCGACCGCACGCGCTGGTGGGGTCGCCAGATGATGATCTGGGGCGTCCACGTGCACGTCGGCATCGACGACCGCGACAAGGCGCTCCCGATCCTCAACGGCATGCTCACCTACCTGCCGCACTTCCAGGCCCTGACGGCGTCCAGCCCGTTCTGGGTCGGGGAAGAGACGGGATACGCCTCGAACCGCGCCCTGATGTTCCAGCAGCTGCCGACGGCGGGCCTGCCGCCCCAGTTCGCGACCTGGTCCGAGTACGAGGCCATGGTGGTCGACATGACCCACACCGGCGTGATCGACGACCACAGCGAACTGCGCTGGGACCTCCGCCCCTCGCCGAAGTGGGGCACCCTCGAAACCCGGGTCTTCGACGGCATCGCGACGACCGACGAGCTCGCCGCCGTGACGGCGCTGGTGCAGTGCCTCGTCGACGACATGTCCGAGCGGCTCGACCGCGGCGAGGACCTGCCGAGCATGCAGCCGTGGTTCGTCCGGGAGAACAAGTGGCGCGCCGCCCGGTACGGGATGGACGCCATCGTGATCCAGAACGCCGCCGGTGACGAGCGGCTGGTGACGGACGACCTGCGCGAGCTCGTGACGACGCTCGAGCCGGCGGCCGAACGCCTCGGGTGCCTCGACGAACTGCACTCGCTCGCGATGATCACCGACCGCGGGGCCAGCTACCAGCGCCAGCTCGCCGTGGCCGCCGCCCACGGCGGAGACCTCCGGCCCGTCGTGGCCTCGCTGGTCCGCGAATTCGACGAGGGGTTGTCGGCGGCCGAGTGAGCCGTCGCGTCCAGCGTCACGCACCGACGACGACGCCCGCCCCGCGTCAGGCGGGACGGGCGTCGGCGATCGTCAGGAGGCGCGGGTCGGGTCAGCCGCGCCCGAGCATCTTCTGCAGCGACGCCAGTTCTTCGGGCGAGGGTGCCGTGCCGCCGGCCGTGGCCCCAGCGCCGCCGAGCCCGAAGCCCGAACCGCCGGGAGCCGAGGAAGCCGGCTTGGCACCGGTGGCGAGGGCGGCGTTCTGGGCGGCACGCTTCGCCGGGTTGCCGGCCTTCGAGCCCTTCTTCTTGGGCTGTGCCTTCTTGCCGGCGTACGAGGCCCCGGGGATCGGGCCCATGCCGGGGACCTGGGGCACGCCGCCCTTGGCGACGGTCTTCATCATCTTCGAGGCCTGCTCGAAGCGCTGGACGAGCTGGTTGACGTCGGTGACGGTCATGCCCGAGCCCCTGGCGATGCGCAGTCGACGCGAGCCGTTGAGCAGCTTGGGCATCGCGCGTTCTTGCTGGGTCATCGACTGGATGATCGCCTCGGTGCGGACGATCTCGCGCTCGTCGAAGTTCTCGAGCTGCTCACGCATGCCCTTGGCACCCGGCAACATGCCGAGCATGCCCTTGATCGAGCCCATCTTGCGCAGCTGCTGCATCTGCGTGAGGAAGTCGTCGAGCGTGAAGGAGTCGGTCGCGATCTTCTGAGCGACCGCCATCGCTTCTTCTTCGTCGAAGGCCTGCTGGGCCTGCTCGATGAGCGAGAGGATGTCACCGAGGTCGAGGATGCGGCTCGCCATGCGGTCGGGGTGGAACGGCTCGAAGTCGTCGAGCGACTCGCCCGTCGACGCGAACATGATCGGGCGGCCGGTGACCGACGCGACGCTGAGGGCGGCACCACCGCGGGCGTCGCCGTCGAGCTTCGAGAGCACGACGCCGGTGAAGTCCACGCCGTCCTGGAAGGCCTTGGCCGTGGCCACGGCGTCCTGACCTATCATCGCGTCGATGACGAAGAGCACCTCGTCGGGGTCGACGGCCTTGCGGATGTTCGCGGCCTGCTTCATGAGCTCGGCGTCGACGCCGAGACGACCGGCCGTGTCGACGATGACGGTGTCGTACTGCTTGTCGCGGGCGTACTTGATGGCCTGCTTGGCGACCTTGACGGGGTCGCCGACGCCGTTGCCGGGCTCGGGTGCGAAGACGTGGGCGCCGGCTTGCTCACCGACGACCTGCAGCTGCGTCACCGCGTTGGGGCGCTGGAGGTCGGCCGCCACGAGCATGGGCGTGTGGCCGTCCTTCGCGAGCCACTTGGCCAGCTTGCCCGCGAGGGTCGTCTTGCCGGCACCCTGGAGGCCCGCGAGCATGATGACGGTCGGCGGGTTCTTGGCGAACTCGAGCCGACGCTGCTGACCACCGAGGATCTGCACGAGTTCTTCGTTGACGATCTGGACGACCTGCTGCGCCGGGTTCAGGGCCTTGCTGACCTCGTCGCCGAGGGCGCGGTCGCGCACCGTGTTCGTGAACGCCTTGACGACGTCGAACGCGACGTCGGCGTCGAGCAGGGCGCGACGGATCTCGCGCACGGTGCCGTCGACGTCGGCGGGGCTCAGCTTGCCCTTGTTGCGGAGGTTCTTGAACGTTTCCGCGAGGCGGTCGGAGAGGGTTCCAAAAGTGGCCATGGTGCGCCCATCTTAACCGACCGTCGGCGTCCCGCGCTGCGTGGCCGCGCCTCCTGGGCTCGCTTTTGTTGTACTCGGTGCATCAATGTGGTTACGCTCGGGGCATGACCACGACGCGACGTGTCGGCCTGACGGGTCCGCCGCTCGACTACCGCGAGGGGCTGCGCCTGCAGCGGCAGCTGCACGCCGACGTGGTGGCGGGGCGGCTCGACTCAGCCCTCGTCCTCTGCCAGCACCCGTCCGTCTTCACGGCGGGGACGCGGACGCAGCCGACCGATCTGCCTCGCGACGGCTCCCCCGTGGTCCCGGTCGACCGCGGCGGACGCATCACCTGGCACGGCCCCGGTCAGCTCGTGGCGTACCCGATCGTGCGCCTGCCCGAACCGCTCGACGTCGTCGCGCACGTCCGAACACTGGAGGCGTGCCTGATCGACGTGTGCTCGGGCGTCGGAGTGTCGGCCGTGCGCATCGCGGGGCGCAGCGGCGCCTGGGTGCGGGGGCCCTTCGGTGACGAGAAGGTCGCGGCGGTCGGCGTGCGCGTCGCCGAGGGCGTGACGATGCACGGCGTCGCCCTCACCTGCGACGCCGACCTGTCCCCCTACGCCCAGATCGTGCCCTGCGGCATCACGGACGCCGGCGTCACCAGCCTGACCCGCGCCTCCGGGAGGCGCGTGGCCGTCACCGACGTCGCGGACGCCCTCGAGGCGGCCCTGACCGCCTACCTGAGCGGCCTCGAGACCGCCCGCCGCCTGCCTGCCCGACCCGACCCCGTGGGAGCCCACCGATGACGACGACCGCCCCCGAGGGCCGACGCCTGCTGCGCGTCGAGGCCCGCAACGCCGAGACCCCGATCGAGAAGAAGCCGGCCTGGATCAAGACGACCGCGAGGCAGGGACCCGAGTACCGCGCCCTGACCGAGCTCGTGGTCGACAAGAAGCTGCACACCGTCTGCCAGGAGGCCGGCTGCCCGAACATCTTCGAGTGCTGGGAGGACCGCGAGGCCACCTTCCTGATCGGCGGCTCGCAGTGCACGCGACGCTGCGACTTCTGCCAGATCGACACCGGCAGGCCGAGCCCGCTCGACCGCCGCGAGCCCCTCTCGGTCGCCGAGTCGGTGCGCGAGATGGGGCTGCGCTACGCGACCGTCACCGGCGTCGCACGCGACGACCTCGACGACGGAGGCGCGTGGCTCTACGCCGAGACCATCCGTCGCATCCACGAGCTGAACCCGGGCACGGGCGTCGAGATCCTCGTGCCCGACTTCAACGGTCGCCCCGAACTGCTGGGGCAGGTCTTCGACGCCCGGCCCGAGGTCTTCGCCCACAACGTCGAGACGGTGCCGCGCATCTTCAAGCGCATCCGCCCCGCGTTCACCTTCGAGCGGTCCCTCGACGTCATCACGCAAGGGCACGACGCCGGGCTCGTGACGAAGTCGAACCTCATCCTCGGCATGGGCGAAGAACGGGGTGAGGTGATCGACGCCCTCGAATGCCTCCGGGAGGCGCACACCGACATCATCACGCTGACCCAGTACCTGCGCCCCAGCCCCCGGCACCTGCCGGTCGCCCGATGGGTGCACCCGGACGAGTTCGTCGACTTCCGCGAGATCGCGGAGGACATGGGTTTCAGCGGCGTGCTCGCCGGGCCGCTCGTGCGCTCGTCGTACCGTGCGGGTCGGCTGTGGGCGCGGGCGACCGAGGCGCGCGGCGGGGTCGTGCCCGAGGCGCTGCGGCACCTGCTCGAGGCGGGGGCCGGACGCCAGGCCGTGTGACCCGCGCCTGCCCGGACTCGCTAGGCGATGAGGTTCTGGACGAACACGTGGGGGGTGAAGCCGGTGAGGTCGCCGATGCCCTCGCCCTGACCGACGAGCTTGATCGGGATGCCGGTCTGCTCTTGCACCGCGAGGACGAAACCGCCCCGGGCCGAGCCGTCGAGCTTCGTCAGGACGAGACCGGTCACCCCGGCGTGCTCGATGAAGGCCTGCGCCTGTGCCAGGCCGTTCTGGCCGGTCGTCGCGTCGAGCACGAGCAGCACCTCGGCGATCTCGGTCTGCTTCTCGACCACGCGCTTGATCTTGCCGAGCTCGTCCATCAAGCCCGACTTCGTCTGCAGGCGGCCCGCCGTGTCGATGAGGACGATCTCGATGCCCTCGCGCATGGCGAGCTCGACCGTCTGGAACGCCACCGACGCAGGGTCCTGGCCCTGCTGCTGGGGGCGGACGATGCGGGCGCCGGCACGCTCGGCCCAGGTCGCGACCTGCTCGACGGCGGCCGCGCGGAAGGTGTCGGCCGCGCCCACGACGACCGAGCGGTCGTAGTTGCGCAGGAACTTGGCGAACTTGCCGATCGTCGTCGTCTTGCCGACGCCGTTGACGCCGACCATCAGCACCACGGCGGGTCGGGCGCTGAGCTTGAGGGTCGAGTCGAGCTTCGAGAGCCGTTCTTCGAGCGTCTCGCGCAGCATGCGCTTGAGGTCGGCGGGGTCGGTGGTCGAGTAGCGCTGCACCTTCGCCTGGAGGTCGTCGATGATCTGCTCGGTCACGTCGGGGCCGAAGTCGGCGCCGATCAGGGCGGCCTCGAGGTCGTCCCACGTGGTCTCGTCGATCGTCTTCTTGGCGAACATGCCACGGAGGGCACCGGAGAGGGACCAGGGAGAAGCCATGCGGGCCAGCATATTCGGCCCCGGGCGAGACCGCGGACGTGCAGAGGCTGTAAGCTCGCCAGGTTGAAGGGGAGTACTCCCACGCGGTGGCGTCGTCAATACGGAAGAGACCGATCTCGACCCGGTGCACCGGTTCGCAGCCGTCCTGATCAGGGCGCGACGCGAGTGGAGGAGACCTTCGGTACCCGCTGCGTACTGGAGGTACACACATGGACGTCCACTTCTTGACCTGGGCGATCACCATCGCCGGCATCATCGGCCTGCTGTTCTTCGACTTCTTCAGTCACGTGCGCACGCCGCACGAGCCGACGATCCGTGAGTCGGCCATCTGGTCGGGCGTCTACATCGGCATCGCCGTCCTGTTCGGCGTCGGCGTCGGCGTCTTCTCGAACTGGACCTTCGGCGGCGAGTACTTCGCCGGCTACATCACCGAGAAGGCCCTCTCGGTCGACAATCTGTTCGTCTTCCTGATCATCATGACGAGCTTCGCGGTGCCCCGCATCTACCAGCAGAAGGTGCTGCTCGTCGGCATCGCCATCGCCCTCCTCTCGCGTGGTCTGTTCATCGCGGCCGGCGTCGTCATCATCGAGAACTTCTCGTGGGTCTTCTACCTCTTCGGCATCCTGCTCTTCTGGCTCGCCTACAGCCAGGTCAAGGGCGGCCACGGCGACGACGAGAAGGACGAGGCGGACAGCAAGCTCATCCGTGCCCTGCGCCGCGTCATCCCGACCTCCACGGACTACGACGGCCAGAAGCTGACCACCAAGGTCGACGGCAAGCGCCTCTTCACCCCGCTCTTCCTCGTGATGGTCGCGATCGGCCTGACCGACGTGCTCTTCGCCCTCGACTCGATCCCCGCCATCTTCGGCCTCACGCAAGAGGCGTACATCGTCTTCACGGCGAACGCGTTCTCGCTGCTCGGCCTGCGTCAGCTGTACTTCCTGATCTCGGGTCTGCTCGAGCGCCTCGTCTACCTGGCCCAGGGGCTGGCGGTCATCCTCGCCTTCATCGGCGTCAAGCTGCTGTTCCACGCCCTGCACGTCAACGAGGTGCCGTTCATCAACGGCGGCGAGCCGATCACCTGGATCCCCGAGATCCCGATCTGGTTCTCGCTCGGCTTCATCGTGCTCACCATCGCCGTCGCGACGGTCGCGAGCCTCGCGAAGACCCGACGGGACGCCCGTGCGAAGGCCGGCGTCACGGCGGGTACCGACGACGACCACTGATCCCCCCGACGGGCGGCCTCCATCCGGGGCCGCCCGTCGTCACTCCCCCGCGGCACCGCCGCGCCGCACCACTGAACGGAACACCCCGATGCGCCTCGAACTCATCCGCCACGGTCAGACCGACTGGAACCTCGCCGACAAGCTCCAGGGCTCGTCCGACATCCCGCTGAACGACACGGGACGCGGCCAGGCCCTCGAGGCGGCGCGTCTGCTGGCCGGCGTCGAGTGGAGCGCCATCGTGTCGTCGCCGCTTGGGCGCGCCCGCGAGACCGCGCAGATCATCGCCGCCGAACTCGGCATCGAGCTGGGCGACGCCTACGACGAGCTGATCGAGCGCGACTACGCGTCGCACGAGGGCCGCACCCCCGAGTCACCGATCCCCGACCAGCCGAACGCCGACTACCCCGACATCGAGCCGCGCGAGTCGGTCGCCGCCCGGGGCATCGGCGCGCTCGAGATGATCCGCGACACGCGACTGCCGCTCGACGGCGACGACGCCCACATCGTCGTCGTCTGCCACGGCACGATCATCCGGTTCACCCTCGCCGAGATCCTCGGCCGCGAGGTCCCGCACATCGAGAACGCCGCGGCGAACACGGTCGAGTGGGACGGCACCGCCTGGCGCGTGCTGAGCATCAACGGCGGGGTCGTCGACACGCCGATCGACTGACACCCCGGTGCCCCGCGGGGCACGACGAGAACGCAGGAGGCGCGGCCACGCAGGTCGCGCCTCCTGCGTTTCTCGTCGGGAGGGGTCAGGAGGCGGCGGGGGCGGCGGGGCCGCGCTCGGCGACGACGCGCTGGCCGACGACGGCGCTGACGCCGTCCTGACGCATCGAGACGCCGTAGAGGGCGTCGGCGATCTCCATCGTGCGCTTCTGATGCGTGATGACGATGAGCTGGCTCGACTCGCGCAGGTCCTCGAAGATGGTCAGCAACCGGCCGAGGTTCGCGTCGTCGAGGGCCGCCTCGACCTCGTCCATGATGTAGAACGGGCTCGGCCGGGCCTTGAAGATCGCGATCAGCAGCGCCACGGCGGCCAGCGACCGCTCGCCGCCCGACAGCAGCGACAGCCGCTCGATCTTCTTGCCGGCCGGCTTCACCGTCACCTCGATGCCGGTCGCCAGCAGGTCGTCGGGATCGGTCAGGTGCAGCGAACCGCTGCCTCCCGGGAAGAGGATCGGGAACACCTGGTCGAAGGCGGCCTGGGTGTCGGCGAACGCGCTCGCGAAGATGGTCTGCATCTTGTCGTCGATCTCGTCGATGATCGTCAAGAGGTCCTTGCGGGTGCCGGTCAGGTCGGTCAGCTGTTCGGTCAGGAAGACGTGCCGCTGCTCGAGCGCCGCGAACTCCTCGAGGGCCAGCGGGTTGACCCGCCCGAGCCGGGCGAGCTTCTTCTCGGCCGCGGCGAGCCGTCGCTGCTGGGCCGCCCGGTCGAAGGGCACGCCCCGAGGAGGCGCGGCGTCGGCCGCCGGGAGTGTCGCGTCACCGACGTCGCCGGCACCGTGAGGTGGGCGATCGGCGGCACGGGCGGCGCGCTCCCCCGCGGCGTCGTCCTCGCCCGCGGCGTCGACGTCGAGCAGGTCGACCTCGTCGTCGACGGACGGGCGAGCCACGACCTCGTCGTCGCTCGGCACGGGCACGTGCGGCCCGTACTCGGCCACGAGGACGTCCTCGACGAGGCCGAGCTCGGAGCCGGCTCGTTCGAGGAGCCCGGACAGGTGCAGCTTCTTCTCGTAGATCTCCATCTCGAGGCCGTGCACGCTCTCGGTGACGGTGGCGAGCCGGTCGCGCAGCTCGCGCTCGACCCGGCGCAGGGCCTGCAGCTCGGTGTTCTGCTCGGCCCGGGCCGCCTCGGCCTCGGCCAGCACCGCGCGCGCCTCGGCCACCGACCGGGCGACGGCGTCCAGGGTCGGGGGCAAGGCCTCGAGCACGGAGGACGTGGCGGCCATCTGACGCTGCCGCACCACCGTCTGGCGTGCCCGGAGCTCGGCGGCCGCCCGTTGCTCGTCGAGCTGGCGTTGCAGAGCCTCGGCCCGGGCGATCTCGGCCCGGACCCGCTCGCGGACGGTCTCGAGGGCGATGCGGCGCTCGGTCTCGACGGCCCGCGCGGTCTCGACCTCGGCCAGCAGGCCGTCGCGCGACGACGCGTCGAGCAACGGACGCGGGCGGGCGGCGTGCTCGTCGTGGGCGGCCGCGGCGGCGTCCACGGCGCGGCTCGCGGCGTCGACGGCCTCGACCGATGCGTCGAGGGCGTCCGAGAGACGGTCGACCTCGGCCTCGGCGGCCTCGACCCGGGCACGCAGACGACCGAGCTGCTGCCCGTGGGAGGTGACCCGCGCCTCCTCGTCCCGGGCGGCTGCCGCCGCCTCTTTCGCGCGGGTGCGCGTCGCGGCGAGCCGCTCCCGCAGCTCGGTGAGTTCGGGGGCGAGACGCTCGATCTCGGTGGCCACGCCGGTCAGTCGGTCGGCGGCCGCGTCGCGCTCGGCGACGAGCTCGAGACGCGACCGCTCGGCGCCCGACCCGCCGCGCAGTACGTAGTCGGTCAGCACCTCGCCCGCCCGCGTGATGACGGTCACGGGGACCGGGTGGCCGGCGAGTGCCTGCCAGGCCGAGCGCGCGACCACGAGGTCGTCGGCCACGACGGTGGCGGCCAGCAGCCCGAGCACCCCGGGAGGCGCGGTGACGACGGCCGTGGCGGCGACGGCTCCGGTCGGGAGGTCGACGTCGAGCGTCGACAGGGGCCGCACGGGCTCGGCCACGACGACCTCGACCCGGCCGAGCTCGGCCTCGGTGGCGTGCGCGACGGCGTCGACCGCGGCCTCGACGTCGTCGGCCAGAACCGAGTCGACCACGCTGCCGAGCGCCGCTGCGACGGCGGCCTCGTAACCGGGACGCACCTGCACGTGCTCGGCCACCAGGCCGCGGATGCCCGGCCGGCCCGCGGCCACGAGAGCGGCCGTGGCGTCGTTCTGGTCCAGGGCGAGCGACAGGGCGCTCCGCCGGGCCGCGAGGGCGTCGCGCTCGCGTTCGGCCGCGTGGAGGCGGTCGCGCAGCTCGTCGACGCTCGCCGTGAGAGCCGTCACTCGCTCTTCGGCCTCGGCCTGGACGGCGGCGTGATCGACCCCGTCCGCGTCGGCCCGCGGTGACCGCTGCTCGAGCTCGGCGTACTCGGAGCGACCGGCGTCACGACGCGCCTCGGCGGCCTCGAGCGCGGCGCGCTGACGCAGCTGCTCGCCACGGACGGCGGCGAGCCCCGACCGCGCCGTCTCGAGGGCGCCACGCAGGCGGGTCGCCTCGAGGTCGTGCTGCGAGACGAGGACGCTCTGCGCCTGGATCTCGACGTCGAGGGCGTCGAGGGACGCACGGACCGTGGCCAGCTCGGCGCCGGCCGCCCCCACCGCCGCCTCGGCCTGCGAGACGTCGCCGCGCAGACGCTCGGCCTCGTCACGGGCGTCGGCGACCATGCCCGCACTGACGGTGGTCGCCACGGCGGGCTGCTCCGCCTGCTGGGCGAGCAGCTGGAGACGCTGCTGCGCGAGGCTCGACAGGCTGCGCAGGCGCTCGTGGACCGACTCGAGCCCGAAGACCACCCGGCGGGCGTCGTCGACGGCGTCGCCGATCATGGCCTGCTCGAGGCGGTGCTCGCGCTGCTTGTTCTCGTCGAGGCGGTCCTGCAGCACGATGCGCTCGCTCTTGCGCTCGGCCTCGGTGCTCGACCGGGCCGTGAGCGACTCGCGCAGGGCGACGACCTCGTCGGCCAACAGACGGGCGCGGGCGTCCCGGACGACCGCGGCGATGGTCTGCGCCTCACGAGCGATCTCGGCCTGGCGCCCGAGCGGCTTGAGCTGACGGCGGAGCTCACCCGCGAGGTCGCTGAGCCGCGTGAGGTTCGTCTGCATGGCCTCGAGCTTGCGGAGGGTCTTCTCCTTACGACGACGGTGCTTGAGGATGCCGGCGGCCTCTTCGACGAAGCCCCGGCGGTCCTCCGGGGTGGCACGCAGCACGGCGTCGAGCTGCCCTTGCCCCACGATGACGTGCATCTCGCGGCCGAGGCCGGAGTCGCTGAGCAGCTCCTGCACGTCGAGCAGCCGGCAGCCCTCGCCGTTGATGGCGTACTCGCTGCCGCCGTTGCGGAAGAGGGTGCGGCTGATCGTCACCTCGGTGTAGTCGATCGGCAGGGCCCCGTCGGAGTTGTCGATCGTCAACACGACCTGCGCCCGACCGAGCGGGCCGCGGGTGGAGGTGCCGGCGAAGATGACGTCCTCCATCTTGCCGCCGCGGAGGTTCTTCGCCCCCTGCTCGCCCATCACCCAGGCGAGGGCGTCGACGACGTTGCTCTTGCCCGAACCGTTCGGGCCGACGACGCAGGTGACCCCCGGCTCGAAGGCGAACGTGGTCGCCGAGGCGAACGACTTGAAGCCCTTGAGCGTGAGGCTCTTCAGGTACATGCGCCGCGCCTCCTCGGGGCTCGTGACGGGTGGTGGACGGGGCGGACCGGGGCGCCGACGGCAGGTCGTGACCCGTTCTCAAGGATACGGGTGGAGGCCCCGCCGTCCGGGGAGGCGGGCGGCGGCGGACGGCGCAGGGATCAGCGCGTGCGCACCCGCTGGCAGCGGGGGCAGAAGTGGCTCGAGCGGTTCATGAAGGCCTCGCGCACGATGGGGGTGCCGCACCGCGGACAGGGGCGTCCCTGCTGCCCGTACGCGGCGAGGCTGTGGCTGAAGTAGCCCGACTGGCCGTTGACGTTGACGTACTGGGCGTCGAAGCTCGTCCCGCCCTCGCCGAGCGCCTTGAGCAGCACGACCCGCACCTCGGCCAGCAGCACGCGGGCACGCGCCCTCGACAACGACTCGGTGGGCTGCTCGGGATGCACCCGCGCGGCCCAGAGACTCTCGTCGGCGTAGATGTTGCCCACCCCGCTCAGCAGACCCTGGTCGAGGAGCGCGCGCTTCACCCCGGTCCGGCGGGCCAGCAGACGGGCGATCATCCGCGACTCGTCGAAGGCCGGGTCGAGCGGGTCGCGTGCGATGTGCGAGACCTGCTGCGGGACGCGGCGCACCCAGGCGGCCGGATCGGCGTCGCTGCCGGCGGTGGTGATCGGCGGGGCGTTCGTCCCGGCCTGGAGGGCAGCCTCGCCTGCGGCCTCGACATCGGACCCCAGGAGGCGCGGGCCGGCGAACCCCGCCGCCCGCCCGTCCTGCGTGGGCACGGTCTCGTCGAGGGCCATCGAGCCGAAGATGCGCTGGTCGACGAAGGCGAGTCGCACGGGGCCGAGCGACGGACTCTCGACCTCGAGCCGGATGCGCATCAGACGGTCGGGCTCGGCGTCCCGGCTGCGGAGCAGCACCTGACCGCTCATGCCGAGGTGAGCCACGAGGGCCAGGGGCTGCTCGTGCGGCTCGGCAGGCTCGAACGGGAACCAGAGGAACTTGCCCCGGCGGACGGCCGAGTCGATCGTGCCACCGACCAGCCGGTCGACGAAGTCGTCGCTCGGACCGCGGTGCCGCTTGAGCGACCGCTGGTCGAGGACGTCGACCGCCGTCACCACGGCACCGGCCACAACGGGGTGCAGACCGGCCCGGACGACCTCGACCTCGGGCAGTTCGGGCACGGTCAGTCGGCGGAGGCGGCGGCCCGACGGGCGGCGGCCACCCCGGCGGCCGACGCGTTGAGGGACGTCCAAGCCCCGAGCGCAGCGGCCATCTCGGCCTGCTTCTTGCTGCTGCCCGACCCCTCGGCGACGCCCTGCTCGTCACCCAGGGCGACCACGGCGTGGAAACGCTTGTCGTGATCGGGGCCGCTGTCGGTGACCGAGTACGAGGGCATGCCGCGACCCAGGGTCGCGGCCAGCTCTTGCAGGCTGGTCTTGGGGTCCATCGCGGCACCGAAGCGGTCGGGGTCGACGAGCAGCGGCGCCACGAGACGCAGCACGAGCGCAGTGGCGGCTTCGCCCCCGGCCTCGAGGTAGGTCGCGCCGATGATGGCCTCGACGGTGTCGGCCAGGATCGAGTGCTTGTCTCGACCGCCGGTCAACTCTTCGCCGCGACCGAGGCGCAGGTACGGGCCGAGACCGATGATGCGGGCGACCTCGGCCAGGGCGACGGTGCTGACAAGGCTGGCTCGACGCTTGGCGAGGTCTCCCTCGTCGAGGTCGGGGTTCTCGGTGAAGAGCATGACCGTGACGGCCTGACCCAGGATGGAGTCGCCGAGGAACTCGAGGCGCTCGTTGTTGCCGACGCCGCTGTGCTCGTACGAGTACGACCGGTGTGTGAGCGCCTGGTCGATCAGGGCGTCGCTGAGCTCGATCTGCAGCCGGGACAAGAGAACAGCCCGGTCGGCACCAGGGCTCGACTCGGGCTGACTCATGCGCTCACCGCGAGGGTGGACGGGTTCACGTCGGTGATCAGACGTCGGCGACCTTGCGGCCCTTGTACTCCATGTACAGAGCGGTGCCGGCGCTGTCCTCGACGACCTTGGCACGGTGCGGGAGGCTGTAGGTGACCTTGCCGTTCTCGATCGTCTTGACGAGCTGGACCGGCGTGGCCTTCCACTGCGAACGACGAGCGTGCGTGTTGGAGCGTGACTGCTTGCGCTTCGGGACGGCCATGGGTTTCTCTTCTCTCTGTCGGCACCCTCGCGGGTGCCTGGGTCTGACGATGGTGGGTGACGCGGTGGTGTTCAGTGCTGCTCGTCGGCCGGGCGCTGGTCGTCGTGACCGGTGCCCTGTGACGTGCCGTCGGCGGGTGCCGATTCAGCCTGGAACCCTGCCAGTGCCGACCAGCGGGGGTCGGCGATCTCGCGGGGCTGGTAGTCGGGGATGTCGTCCACACGCTCGCCCGTTTCGGGGTCGAGGCCCGGACAGTCCGGCCGACAGACCGGCTGGAAGGGCAGTGACAGAACCACTGCGTCTCTGACCACGGGTTCAAGATCCACGTGATCGTCTTGAACCTGATAGTCAAAAGCTTCGTCGACATCGTACGCGAAAACCTCGGCGAAATCGACTTCGACGGGCTCGGAGATGTCGCGGAGGCACCGGCTGCACTCACCGACCGCCGTGCCCGAGACGTGGGCGGACACGAGGATGCCGTCGTGCAGCCCCTCGAGCTTGACGTCGATCGCGATCTCGGCACCCTTCGGCACCGAGATCTGGCCCTCGCCGAGTTTCTCGGGCACGACGACGTCGAGCTCGTGCTCGCGCATCTCGCCCGGACGGTGCACGAGGTCGAACACCGGGACGGTGTAGGGGGTCTGGGTGAAATGAGGCACGAGGAGGGAGTTTACGCCGTCGAGCCGGACGCCGCCTCCGTGCCCCCGACGAGCGACCGCGGTGCGACGGTCGCCGTGAGGCGCTGCCCCGGGGACGAGGAGGCGCGGAGCCCGTCGATCACGCGACGCGCGTCCGCCTGCACCTGCCGGGCGGCCGGCTCGGCTCCGAAGCGCTCGGCCTGCAGGGCGTCCAGCAGCGCGACCGAGGCGACCCGCGCCTCCTCGGCCCTGGTCGACCGGCCGGAGGACGGTGCCGTCGCCGTTCCGGTCACGGCGCCCCCTGCCCCGAGGCGCTGCGCCAGCAGGTCGACGACCGCCGGCGGGGTCATCGCGGCCGTCACGGGGACACCCAGGTCTCGAGCCGTGTCGACCACCTCGTGCCAGGCGTGCAACGCCAGGTCGGGCGGGGACGCCGACAGGCGACGTCGTCGACGGCCGGCGCGCAGACCCGAGGGGACGACGAGGGCGGCGAGCACGAGCGCCGCGAGCACCGAGAGGGCGATCGACGGGACGGGCCCGACGCCGGAGCCCGGACCGGAGGCGGCGGACGTCGGCGTGGCGCTCGCGCTCGGAGCCGCGCTGGTCGGGGCGGTCGAGGCCGAGGGGGCTGTGCTCGCGTCGGGGGCGGTGCTCGCGTCGTCGGCGGGGACGTCGCTCGGCTCGACGCCGGTCTGCTGCAGGTACTGCTGAGGGGCGCCGAGGCCGACGGTCGGCTCGAAGGGGACCCAGCCGAGCCCGGCGAAGTACAGCTCGGGCCAGGTGTGCAGGTCGTCGCTGCTCACCCGGAACGCGGCGTCGTCGCCGACGCCCTGCAGGTCGCCCGGCAGGAAGCCCACCGCGACCCGCGACGGGATGCCCAGCGTCCGGGCCATGACCGCCATCGCCGAGGCGAAGTGGACGCAGTACCCGCTGCGGACCTGCAGGAACGTCTCGATCGCGTCGAGGCCGCTGCCGTCGTAGCCACGCTGGACCGGGGTGTCTTCCGAGTACGTGAAGTCGCCGTCGCGGAAGAAGTCCTGCAGCTCGACGGCCGCGTCGAACGGGTTGGCCGAGCCGGCGGTCACCTCGGCGGCGAGGTCGGTGACGGTCTGCGGCACCTCGTCGACCGAGAGGTAGGGCGCCATGTCGGGCCCCGTGTCGTCGAGCGATGCGACGACCTGCTCGGGGCTCGGGTCGACGGGCCGGCTCGTCACCTCGTACTCGAGACCCTGCGTGCCCTCGGAGTCGCTGCGGACGGTGACGCCGCTCTCGTCGACGAACCGCCACTGGTCGTCGAGGCCCTCGATGGTGGTCGGTGGCACCGGGACGGGCAGGTAGGGGCTGCGCAGCGCCCCGATCGTGACGTCGGTCGTGACGTCGCGTCGTGCGGTGCCCGGATCGATGCCGGGAGCGTCGGGCAGGGTGTTGAGCGTGTTGAGCGGGTCGAGCGGCACGTCGGCGGGACTCCACGTGCGACCCGAGAAGTCCACCAGGTCGACGAGCTTGAGATACGTGCCCTGCCGGTCGTCGGTCCGGTACGACAGGACGGTGACCGGGGCACCCCGCCGCAGGTCGTCACCGAGGTCGATGATGGGGTTCACGCCGGTCGCGAGGCCGGTGCCGGTGCCCGAACCGGTCAACGGCGCCACGCCCGTGAGGGGGACGACGGCCGTCAGCAGCCCGGCCACGGCGACCGACGCGGCGGCACCGACCAGACCGGCGCGCGAGGGTCGTCGTCCGGTGGAGACCATCAGCAGCACGAGGTAGGCCAGCACGGTCGCCACCACCCAGGGCCAGCTCGTGACGACGCCCGGCACGAAGGTCGGCACGGCCAGCACGAGGGCCGGGAAGACCCCGGTCACGACCGGCAGCTGCCCCACCGACGACAGCAGGTCGGTGACGACGGCGACCACGAGCACCGAGAGGGCCACCGTGACCAGCAGGCCGTCGTTCACCGCGACCGGGGCCGATCCCTCGACGATGGCCGCGTTCGCCTGAGCCGAGAGCTCGGGGATGCGCGCGAAGGTCGCCCCTGTCGGCACGACCCCGAGCAGGGCCGTCCCCCCGGAGGCGAAGGCCGTCGTGACGAGCGCGCCGAGGACCGCCCCACCGACGACGCCCACCCAGGAGGCGCCCCCCAGCGCTCGCACGGCGAGGGACGCACCCAGCACGACGGCGGCCACGACGGCACCCGCGACCCACCAGCCGACCCCGACGAAGACGGGGTGCAGGCTCGCGAGCGAGAGGACGAGCACGAGCCAGAGCAGGGCCGAGGTCTGCCAGCGGGCCGCGCCCGCGGGCTCGGCCCCGAAGAACCCCACGCGGGTCGGCGAGTCAGTCATCGAGGACCCCCGAGGTCGTGATCAGGCGACCGACGTCGACGCTCGAGTCGGTCTCGACGACCCGCCAGCCGGCGTCGCGCAGGGCATCGGCGACCTCGTCGGGGGCGAGCACGCGGTCGTCGCCCCGGCCCGGCCCGTCGGCGAGGCGTGCGGGTCGTGAGGTCAGGCCGGCGCCGAGGGGCAGGGCGGCCGTGACGACGACGGCGACCGCCGACGACCCGGGAGCCCTCGAGGCGACGAGCAGCTCGAGGTCGAGCCGACCCAGACCCGAGACGACCGCCACGACGGGCTCCCGGGGCGACGGGGCGGGAGCCGGTGCCCCGAGCGCGTCGTCGAGCCGCAGGTCGGCGAGGTCGTCGAGGAACCCCGTGGTCGACTCGGGGTCGTGCCGGGCGACGAGCGTGCCGCCGGGTGTCGTCAGCACGGTCGCCGACCCCGCGTGGCCGATCTCGACCGCGATCGTCGCGGCGAACGAGACCGCCCACTCGAAGGCGTCGCTGACGAGCGGGATCGCGGCGGTCGCCGGCCTCACCCGGACGCCGCTCGTCGGCGGCACCGTCGGGCGAGCGTCGGACCATCCCTCGGCCGCGACGGCGACGACGACTCGCGCGCTGGGCAGGCCGTGCTGCTCTTCTTGCCGGACCATCAGCTCGCCGTGCCGGGCCGTCGCTTTCCAGTGCACCCGACGCATCGGGTCACCCCGGCGGTACTCGCGCGTGACCGGATCGTCCTCGCCACCGGCCAGGCTGTGCTCGCGCTGCCGTCTCGACCCGTCGCCCAGGGCCCGGGACTCGCGCCCCAGCCCCACCTCGACGACATCGGGGACGACGACGAACTCGGCCACGCCGGCCGCCACGACGCGTCGCCGGGCGACGCCGTACGACTCGACGAGGTCGACGTGCAGGGGTCCGATGCGGTGCCGACCGCGCGGCAGGTCGTGGTGGCGGAAGACCGCCGAGGAGGCGCGGCCCGGCACGAGCAGGACCGCCGCGGCCTCGGAGTCGGACAGTCGTCCGAACGGCAGCTGCTCGCGGACCCGCACGGTGCCGGAGGTCCGACCCCCGCGGGGGAGGACCGTGACCGTCTCGACGGCGGACCACCCCGCGACGCCGCGGTCGGGAGTGAAGCGACGCGTGACCCGCACGTCGGCCGTGCGGAAGAGCAGGGAGACGGTGACGGCCACGATCAGGACGACGAGCGTCGAGCCGGCGAAGACGAGGGCCGGGGCCTGCACCAGCCAGCCCACGAGCACGACGAGCACCCCGGCGGCGAGCACGCCGACGCCACGGCCGGTCGGCCTGGGGACCCCACCCCGTCTCACGGTCAGCGCGCGTCGGTCGCGTCGCCGAGCGGGACGGGAGTCTGCTCGACGACCTCGGCGACGAGGTCGTAGGCCGCCGAGACGGCCCCCGCCCCGGCTCGGCCGGCGAGGATGACCCGGTGGCCGAGGACGGGCCCGGTGAGGGCGTCGACGTCGTCGGGGACCACGTAACCGCGGCCGTTGAGCGCGGCCCAGGACTTGGCCGCCCGCATGAGCTGCAGGGTCGCCCGGGGGCTGGCCCCGAGACGCACGTCGGGGTGGACGCGTGTCGCCTGGACGATCCGCACGGCGTATTCTTCGACCGCCTGCGCGGTGTAGACCGTGCGGACGGCTGCGATCATGCGCGTCAGCTCGTCGAGCGAGACGAGCGGGCGCAGGGTGTCGAGGGGGCTGACCCGCTCTCGCTGCTGCAGCATGCGCAGCTCGCTGCGGGCGTCGGGGTAGCCCAGGGAGATGCGGGCCATGAACCGGTCGCGCTGCGCTTCGGGCAGGTTGTAGGTGCCCTCCATCTCGACGGGGTTCTGCGTCGCCACGACGAGGAACGGCGAGGGCAGCGGGTGCGTGATGCCGTCGACCGTCACCTGACGCTCTTCGAGGCTCTCGAGCAGCGCCGACTGGGTCTTCGGCGAAGCACGGTTGATCTCGTCGCCGATGACGACGTTGGCGAAGACGGGACCGGGCTTGAACTCGAATCCGCCGCTCTGCCGGTCGTAGACCGAGACTCCCGTGATGTCGCTCGGCAGCAGGTCGGGGGTGAACTGGATGCGGGTGACGGTCGCGTCGACCGCCTTGGCGAGCGCCCGGGCCAACTGCGTCTTGCCGACGCCCGGGACGTCCTCGATCAACAGGTGGCCCTCGGCGAGCAGGACGGTGAGCGCCGTCGAGATGGCGCCGTCCTTGCCGTCGATCACGGTGGCCACGGCCTCGAGGATGCCCCTCGCGCGCTGCTGGACCTCGGCGAGCGACATCGTGGGACCGGAGCCGGTCGCGCGGACGGCGGCGGGCTCGACGGTGGGGTCGTTGGTCGTGGTCATCGCGGCGTCCTCGTCGGGTGGGTCGGGGTCAGGTGGTGCTGAGGTAGGCGGCGACGGCCTCGGGCACGTAGGGCGACACGTCCCCGCCGAGCGAGGCCACCTGCCGCACGAGCGAGCTCGACACGTGCGCGTGGGCCGGGTCGGGGAGCAGGAAGACGGTCTCGACACCGGCGAGGCTGCGGTTCATGATCGCCATCGGCGTCTCGTAGGCGACGTCGACCTGCGAGCGGATGCCCTTGACGAGCACGCTCGCCCCGACCTCGGTGCAGTAGTCGACGAGCAGCCCGACGCTCCAGCTGTGGACCGTGACGGTCTCGGGCAGCCCGGCCGCGCGGAGGGATTCGGTGAGCAACGAGACCCGCTGAGCCAGGGGCAGCAACGCGCTCTTCTCGGGGTTGTGCACCACGAGGACGTGGACCTCGTCGAAGATGTTGGCGGCCCGGGCGATCACGTCCACGTGACCGAGGGTCACGGGGTCGAACGAACCCGGCACGACGGCGATCCTGCTCATCCGGTCACTGTATCCCGCCGACCCCGGACGGACACCCAGGGCGACGGCGGGGTCGAGGACGCGTCACGCATCACGGCGCGCTCAGTTCTTGCCCATGGCCTCGCGGCCCCGGTCGTCGAGTCGGCGCGCGATGGCGGCGGCGAGGGCGGGGTGGTCGACCAGGCGGGGGTCGGCGTCGAGGACCTCGGCCGCGTGCTCACGGGCGAGGCCGATGAGGTCGCCGTCGCGGGCCACCCGCAGCAGACGCAGGGACGAGCGGCCGCCCGACTGGAGGTTGCCGAGCACGTCGCCCTCGCGACGCAGGTCGAGGTCGACCTGCGCGAGCTCGAAGCCGTCGAGCGTGGCCGCGACCGCGTCGACGCGCTCGCGGGCCACGGTGTCGGCCGCTGCGTGGGTGACGAGCAGGCAGAGACCCGGGTGGCCGCCGCGACCGACGCGACCTCGCAACTGGTGCAGCTGCGAGACGCCGAACCGGTCGGCGTCGAGCACGACCATGGTCGAGGCGTTCGGCACGTCGACCCCCACCTCGATGACCGTCGTCGCGACGAGCACGTCGATGTCGCCGGCGGCGAAGCGACGCATGACGTCGTCCTTCTCGTCGGACGACATGCGTCCGTGCAGGGGCTCGACGCGCAGGCCCTGCAGCACGGGGATCGTGGGCACCCGGGCCATGACCCCCTCGACACTCGCGCGTTCAGGGGCCGGTGCCTCGGATCCGTCGGCCCCGGGCGCGTCGTCGCCGGGCGCGTCGCCGGCGTCGGGCGGGTCGCCGGGTTCGGCCGTGACCGCGTCGATCGCCGGGCAGACGACGAACACCTGTCGCCCCTTCGCCACCTCTTCGGCCGAGCGCTGCCAGATGCGACCGCCCCAGGTCGGGTGGTCGGCGAGGGGCACGACGAACGACTCGATCGGCTGGCGCCCCTTCGGCAGCTCGGCGATGGTCGACACGTCGAGGTCGCCGAAGACCGTCATGGCCACGGTGCGCGGGATCGGCGTCGCGGTCAGGACGAGCACGTGCGGCGGCGTGGCGCCTTTCTTGCGCAGCGCCTCACGCTGGTCGACGCCGAAGCGGTGCTGCTCGTCGACGACGACGAGGCCGAGGTCGAAGAACTCGACGGTCTCGCTGATCAGGGCGTGGGTGCCCACCACGACGTGCGCCTGGCCGCTGACGATGGACAGCAGCGCCTTCTTGCGCTGGGCCACCGTCATCTGACCGGTCAGCAGGGTCGGGCGCAGTCGGGCCGCCAGGTCGGGCCCGAGCGTGGCCGTGATCGATCGCAGGTGCTGTGCCGCGAGCACCTCGGTCGGCGCCAGCAGGGCCGACTGGCCACCGCTCTCGGCCACCGCGAGCATCGCCCGCAGGGCGACGAGGGTCTTGCCCGAGCCGACCTCGCCCTGCACGAGGCGGTTCATCGGCACCTCGGCCTCGAGGTCGCGGGTGATCTCGTCGCCGACGAGGCGCTGGTCGCCCGTCCGGTCGAAGGGCAGGGCCGCGTCGAAGGTGGCGAGCAGGCCGTCGGGCGTGGCACGTCGGGGGGTGGCCGCCGATCGACGCACGAGCGCCCGCTGCTGCAGCAGGGCGCTCTGCAGCACGAAGGCCTCGTCGAACCGCAGGGTGTCGCGGGCCGTGAGGTGGTCGCGATCGGTCTCGGGACGGTGGATGCGCTCGTACGCCTCGGACACGGGCACGAGGTCGAGCTCGGACCGGACCGACGCCGGCACCGCGTCGTCGATCGGCGGCAGGCCGTCGAGCAGCACCTCGACCGACTTCTGCACCTGCCAGGACGCCACGGAGGCGCTGGCCGGGTAGATCGGGATCGGCTGCTTCGCCCACTTCTGGGCCTGCTGGTCGCCGACCCCGGCGACCGCCTCGTGCGAGGCGTCGAACAGCTCGTAGTCGGGGTGCGCCAGCTGGCGGAGCCCCCGGTAGTCGCCGACCTTGCCTGCGAAGATGCCGCGGGCACCAGGCACCAGGTCTTTGGCCCGCCACGCCTGGTTGAAGAAGGTGAGCGTCAGGATGCCCTGGCCGTCGCCGATGCGCACCTCGAGGATCGACCCGCGCCGGGCGCGCATCGTGCGTTCGCGCACGTCGAGCACCTGGGCCACGATCGTAACGGACTCGCCGAGGGGCAACTGGTCGAGGGCCGTGAGCTCGCCCCGCCGGGCGTAGCGCCGAGGGAAGTGCGTCAGCAGGTCGCCGACCGTGCGCAGGCCGAAGGCCTTCTGCAGGGCGGTGGCCGTCCGGCCGCCGAGGGCCCCGGCCAGCGACGCGTCGAGGGGTGAGTCGGGCACGGACACCACGGTAGCGCCCGCACCCGACAGCTCCCGCGCCGGGCGGCGCCGGACCCCGTCGCGCCGGCCGGTGGTCAGAGCGAGAAGGAGTACCCGCCGGAGGCGCGGGTCGCCTTCGCGAGGTCGGCCACGTGCCCGTCGTCGTTGAGCTCGAGAGCCCGCAGCTGCCGTGCCACCCCGCGGGCGGACTGCTTGCAGAAGCCGACGGCCAGGTGACGCTCCGCGTCGGAGTCGGCTCGCGCCTCCTGAAGGGCCGTCGAGGCCCGGGAGAGGACGGCCGTCTGCGCGTAGATGCCGCTCGCCGCGTCGGCGAGGCGCTTCTGGACGAGCTGCTTCTCTTGCACCTTCTTGCCGTGCTTGCGGAGCGCCCCCTCGGTGCGCTCGCGCAGCCGCGAGACCTGGTCGCCGAGCTCGGCGGCCTGCTTGGCGAGCGCGGGATGGACCCCGACCGGCCGCTCGGGCCGGATGCGCCGCTGCACGCGCCCTGCGACGTATGGCGCGAGCACCCCGAGCGCCCGACCGGGGTCTCCGATGCTCAGCGACGCGACGTCGGGCAGCTCCTCGCTGAGCGTCTTGAGGCCGTTCAGGGCGACGAACGCGCGCAGGACGTCGTTGGCCCCCTCGAAGATCGGGAAGATGCGGAAGTCGCGCAGGGCCTTCGACAGCGGGTGCCCCTCCATGTACGCCTCGCCGCCGTGCAGCTGCACGGCCCGGTTGAGGGCGTACCAGCCGGTGTCGCTCGCGGCGACCTTGGTCAGGGCAGACTCGAGCGCGAAGTCGGTGTCGCCGCGGTCGACGAGGCCCGTGGTCAGGTACGACATCGACTCGACGCCGTAGATCTGCTGCGTCATCCAGGCGAGCTTGTCGCCGACCATCTCGAAGTCGGCGAGCGGTCTGCCGAACTGGTGCCGCGCCTCCGTGTGTTCGAGGCTCAGCTCGAGGAACCGCTTCATGCCGCCCGCGATGGCCGTGCCCATCGACATGCGACCGTTGTTGAGCGTGTTGACCGCGATGCGGAAGCCGTCACCCGGCTCGCCGAGCAGGTTCTCGGCGGGCACCCGGACGTCCTTGAAGTGCACGCGCTGCAGGTGGTTGGCCTTGAGGCCGTGGGTCTCGAACCGCGGGCCGGTGCTCAGCCCCTCCATGCCCTTCTCGACGATCAGCGCGACGTGCCCGAGGTCGCTCTGCGCGAAGACGGTCAGGACGTCCTTGTCGCCGTTGCCGATCCACCGCTTCTCGCCGTTCAGCACCCAGCTGCCGTCGCTCTGCCGCTCGGCCCGGGTCTCGAGCGCGTAGGCGTCGCTGCCCACGTTCGGCTCGGTGAGCACGAACGCCGCGAGCTTCCGGCCGCTCGCCAGGTCGGGCAGCCAGCGTGCCTTCTGGTCGTCGGTGCCGAAGAGGTGCAGGGGCTTCGTCCCGATCGACTGGTGCACCCCCATGACCGTGGCCAGGGTGCCGTCGACCCGACCGAACTCCTCGTACACGCGGCAGTAGGCGCTCTGGCTGAGCCCGAGACCGCCGTACTCCTCGGAGACGAAGAGCCCCATCAGACCCCGCTCGCCCAGCTCGCGCACGAGGTCGTCGCCGATCCACCCCTCGCGTTCGGCCTTCAGCGGGTCGTAGCCGGCGAGCACCTCGCGGGCGGACGCCGAGACCGTCTCGACCCGGGCTTTCTCGGCCGCCGTCATCTGCGGGTACGGGAAGACGAGTTCGGAGGCGATGCGCCCGGCGAACAGCGACTTCGTGAACGAGGGCCTCACAGTACGATCAACGCTGGTCATGGCACCGATGCTGCCGACGTCGACGGGCACCGCCAACTCGGTTGTGCAGGTCCGACGACCGGGCGGGGTGGTCGACGGTGATGCGTTGTCGGGATGCTCGAACCACGTGCGTGCCGGGTGCGCGCCCGGTGCGCGCCGGGTGTCGCGCGTCGACCTGGCATGGTTGACCCCATGTCCCGCATCATCTCCGGCTTCGCCGACAACCTCTCGCTCGTCGTCCCCAAGGTCGGGACGCGGCCCACGAGCGACCGGGTGCGCGAGGCGCTGTTCTCGTCGCTCGACGCGCGCGACGAGATCCGGGGCCGGCGCGTGCTCGACCTCTACGCCGGCACGGGTGGTCTCGGACTCGAGGCGGCGTCGCGAGGGGCGGCCTCGGTCGTCCTGGTCGAGAAGGCCCCGGCCGCCGCGAAGGTGCTGCGCCGCAACGTCGAGTCCGTGCTGGCGCGGGCACCCCGACCGCCGCGCGGCACTCCCCCGCGCGTCGACGTGGTCACCCAGCCCGTGCGGTCGTACCTCGAGGGCGGCTCGGCGCCCGTCGACCTCGTCTTCTTCGACCCGCCCTACGAGTTGTCGGCCGCCGACCTCACCGCCGATCTCACGGCCCTGCTGCCCTCGCTCGACGAGCAGGCCCTCGTCGTCGTCGAGCGCGCCTCGCGTGACGGCGAACCCGGCTGGCCCGACGGCCTCACCCTCGACGTCAAGAAGCAGTACGGCGACACGACCGTCTGGTTCGCGCTGCGCGACTGACCCGGACCAGGAGGCGCGGGTCGGCTCGTCAGCCCTGCGCCCCGGACCACAGTCGGTACGGGTCCCACCCGCCGGCCTCGCCGATGTCCGAACCGTCGACGGTGACGCGGGGCGCGCCTCCTGCCGGATCGCGGACCGTGCCGACGGCGCGGAAACCACCGGGCAACGCGACCTCGGGCGGGAACGTGGCGAACAGGGAGTGGTCCTCGCCGCCCGAGAGGGCGAGCCGGGGGTCGTCACCCAGCGCCCGGGCCGACAGATCGACCACGACACCGGAGGCGCGGGCCACCCGACCGGCGTCGAGGGCGAGGCCGTCCGACAGGTCGAGCATCGCGGTCGCCCCGGCCAGCGCTGCCGAGCGACCGTCGGCCACGGGTGGTGTGGGGGCGAGGTGCCAGCCGACGTCCGGGTCGCGCTCGCGCAGGGCGGCGGCCGCGGCGGTGTCGGGCACCCCGTCGTGGTCGACGCCGAGACGGAACAGCAGGTCGAGTCCACGCGCCGAGCGGCCGAGCGCGCCCGACACCGCGACGACGTCGCCGGGTCGGGCTCCGTCCCGCCGCACCGGCGCGCGCCCCTCGAGGTCGCCGAACGCCGTCACCGCGACCGTGAAGGTCGGCGAGACCGAGAGGTCACCGCCGACGACACCCGTGCCCGGGGCCATCACGGAACAGCCCTCGCGGAGGCCGTCCGCGAAGGCCTCGAGCTCGGTCACGCTCGTGTCGCCGGGCACCGCGAGGGCGACGACCAGCGCCGTGGGCCGCGCGCCCATCGCCGCCACGTCGGACAGGTTCGACGCCGCGGCCTTCCAACCGAGGTCGTACGACGTCGACCAGGCACGACGGAAGTCGGGGCCGTGCACCATGAGGTCGGTCGTCACGACGAACCGCCCGTCGGGCGCCGCGACCACGGCGGCGTCGTCACCGGGGCCGAGCAGCGTGTCGTCGCCTCGGGGCAGGCGCGGCAGGATGCGGGCCAGGGTGGCGAGCTCGCCGACGCCCTCGACGGTGTCGGCGTCGTCCGGGCGGGGGTCCGTGGAGCGTCGTTCCATGTGCTGAACGGTAGCCTGGATGCGATGTCGAACCCGTCCTCGCGCCTCGCCGCGCGCCTCCGTCCCCGTCTTCGCGTCTCGGCACTCGTGCTCGTCGGGGCCGGTCTCGCGACGACGCTCGTCGGCTGCTCGCAAGCCGTCCCGATGCAGCCCGCCGCGGGGGCGAACGACCCGGCCTGCGCCCAGGTCACCGTCCACCTGCCCGAGGTCGTCGACGACGGGCAAGGCCGCCGCGAGACCGACGCCCAGGCGACCGGCGCCTGGGGTTCGCCGACGAGCGTGCTGCTGCACTGCGGCGTCGAGACGCCCGCCGTGTCCGACCTGCCCTGCTACGACATCCAGGGCGTCGACTGGCTCGTCGATCAAGACCCGGACGACGCCGAGACCTCGATCCTCACCACGTTCGGCCGCGAACCCGGCGTCCAGGTGATCGTCGACACCACCAAGGCGAACGGCGGCAACGTGCTGCGCGACCTGGCCGACGCGGTCGGCTACCTGCCGAACGACGGCAAGAAGTGCGTCGGAGCCGGCGACCTGCCCGGCTCGGCCGGGTCGGCCGACGACCCGTCGACGACGCCCACGCCGACGCCGTAGGGCCGGTCGCGGGGGCGGACAGGCTGCGTCAGCCCTCGGGCTCGGTCAGCGCTCGGTCTCGAGGCCGAGGGCGATGAGTTCGTCGATCAGCTCGGGGTAGCTGAGGCCGCTCGCGAGCCAGCAGGCGGGGAACATCGAGATGGGCGTGAAGCCGGGCATGGTGTTGACCTCGTTGATCACCCAGCCGTCGTCGGTCAGGAAGAAGTCGACGCGAGCCAGGCCCGTGCCGTCGATGGCCTCGAAGGCCAGCGCGGCGAGCCGCTGCATCTCGGCGAGGTCGCCCGGGGAGAGGTCGGCGGGGCAGACCAGGTCGGCCCCGGGGGCGCCGAGGTACTTCGACTCGAAGTCGTAGAAGGTGTCGCTCGCGAGGACGATCTCGCCCGCGACCGAGGTGCGGGGCGACGCCCCGTCGCGTCCACCGAGCACTGCGCACTCGATCTCGCGGCCGACGACCGCGGACTCGACGAGGACCTTGTGGTCCTCGGCGAAGGCCTTGGCCATGGCCGTGGCGAGGTCGGCGGGCGCGTCGACGCGCGACACCCCCACGCTCGACCCGGCTCGGGCGGGCTTGACGAACATCGGGTAGCCGAGCGGCTCGACGTCGGCGGTCACGCGCTCGGGCGCGGCGTCCCAGTCACGACGACGGACGGTGCGCCACGGGGCGACGGTCACGCCGGCGGCCTGCAGCACCGTCTTCGTGAAGTGCTTGTCCATGCCGAGCGACGAGGCGAGCACGCCCGCCCCGACGTAGGGCAGCCCGGTCAGTTCGAGCAGGCCCTGCACCGTGCCGTCCTCGCCGAACGGACCGTGCAGGATCGGGAACACCACGTCGACCTCGCCCAGCAGGCGCGTCGTGCCGTCGCGCTCGGTGACGGTCAGCTCGCGGGTGGTGGACGACTCGGGCCAGTGCACGCGCGTGCCGTTGTCGACGACGGTCGGCAGCGTCTCGGCGTCGAGCGCGAACCTCGCCGCGTCGTCGGGCTGGAGGGTGAACGCCCCGTCGACGGTGATGCCCACGGGCACCACGTCGTAGCGGGTGCGGTCGATCGCCGAGAGGACTCCCCCGGCCGTCGCGCAGCTGATCGAGTGCTCGCTCGAGCGGCCACCGAAGAGGACGACCACGACGGTCTTGGCCGTCTCGGTGGCCGAGACCCCGACCGGCGAGATGTCGACCGACGAGATGTCGGCTGCGGCGAGGCGGGTGGTCGCGGTGGGCTCGGTGCTCGCCATGGAGGGCCTTTCGTCGGTGTCACGGCCCGCGGGCCGACCCGCGGTGAGCGGGCTCTGGACGTCGCATGCCCCCGGCACGGACGACCTGCGGTCACTCGCCCTGGGGCTCGTCCGTCTCGGTGAGGTGTGGGGCGATGTTGCGCGGGTCGAGTGTACCGGCGAGCACCTCGGCCACCTGCTGGACGATGGGCATGTCGACGCCGCGCGACCGCGCGAGTTCGAGGATCGGCGCGACGGAGGCCAGCCCCTCGGCGGTCTGGTTCATCTGGCGCACGACGTCGCCGAAGGCGTAACCCTGCCCGAGCAGCCGACCCGCGGTGTTGTTGCGCGAGAGCGGCGACTCGCAGGTGGCGATGAGGTCGCCCAGCCCGGCGAGACCGGCGAGGGTCTCGGCCTTGGCCCCGAACGACACGGCGAACGCGGTCATCTCGGCCAGTCCGCGCGTGATGATCGACGCCTTCGTGTTCTCGCCGTACCCCACGCCGTCGACGATGCCGATCGCGACGGCGATCAGGTTCTTGAGGACGCCGCCGAACTCGGTCCCGATCACGTCGGTGTTCACGAACGAGCGGAAGTACGGGTTGGTGGCGGTGGCCGCCACCAGGGTCGCCGTGTCGAGGCTGTACGACGACACGACGGCAGCCGTGGGCTGCCGCTTCGCGATCTCGAGGGCGAGGTTGGGCCCCGACGCGACGGCGATCAGGTCGCGATCGATGCCGAGCTCGGCCTCGATCACCTCGCTCATGCGCAATCCGGTGGCCTTCTCGACGCCCTTCATCAGGCTGACGACCGGCACCCCGGACGGGACCATGCCGCGGATCGCGGTCAGGTTGTCGCGCAACGTCTGGCTGGGGACCGACAGGTAGACCTGCTCGGCACCCGAGAGGGCCTGCTCGACCGACGGGGTCGCGACGAGGGTGCGGGGCAGGTTGATGCCCGGCAGGTAGTCGCTGTTGCGCTTGCTCTCGGTGATCTCGCGGGCCACCTCGGGTCGACGGGCCCAGAGGGTGACGTCGGCGCCGCCCTCGGCGAGGACCTTGGCGAAGGTGGTGCCCCAGCTGCCCGATCCCAGGACGGCCACCCGGCGCGGGATCGAGTCGCGCATGACGATCGAGATCGCCTCGGTCGTGACCGCCCCTTCTCCGAGAGCCTCGATGGCGCCTTCGCGTGACTCGGAGCTACTCAAAGCGGCCTGTCTCCTTCTGATGGTTCTTGGCGGGGTTCCACCGCTCGGCCGGGGCCTTCTCTGCTCGCAGCCGTTCGACGAGCTCGGTGACGGCGTCCATCACCGCGGCCGTGGCGGCCGTGACGGAGGCCTGGTCGAGCGGACGATCGCGGTAGGCCGAGAGGTCGACCGGATCGCCGATCACGACGGTGATGCGCTTGCGCGGGAAGGCGTGGAGGCGGCTCGAGTAGCGGCCCATGAGGTGCTGACTGCCCCAATGCGCCATCGGGATGAGCGGGACCCCGGCGGCGAGGGCGAGGCGGACGGCGCCGCTCTTGCCCTTCATCGGCCAGAGGTCGGGGTCGCGGGTGAGGGTGCCCTCGGGGTAGACGATCACGCCGCCGCCCCGGGCGACGAGCAGGCGACCGGCCGCCAGCGGGTCGTGGTCGTGGGTGCGCCCCGCCCGCTCGACGGGGATGTGCCCCATGGCGTGCATCATGCGGCCGAACACCGGCACCCGGAACAGGGACGCCTTGGCGAGGAAGCGCGGCACCCGACCGAGTGACCACATCACACGACCGACGACCACCGGGTCGATGTTCGTGTAGTGGTTCGGGGTGAGAACGAAGGACCCCTCGGCCGGCAGCTTGTCGCCGTCGACGACGTCGATCCGGGCCATCAGGTCGAAGAGCGGCGCGGCAGGTGTCGCGAGGACGCGGAAGAACGCGCCTTTCTCCTTGCGACGCCTGCGCGCCGGGACCGGGACGACGGGGGCGTCGGGGTCGGCTGTCGACACCGGTCGATCAGCCCTTGAAGTCGAAGTCGGCACCCAGCTTGCGCAGCTTCGCGATGAAGTGCTCGTAGCCGCGGCTGATGATGCCGACGTTGCTGATCTTCGACTCGCCCTCGGCGGTCAGCGCCGCGATGAGGTGGCTGAACCCGCCGCGCAGGTCGGGCACGCGGATGTCGGCGCCGTGCAGGGCCGTCGGGCCGTTGATGACCGCGGCCTGCTCGAACTCGCGACGTGCGACACGGCGGTCGTGGTCGGGCAGTCCGTCTTTGTGGACCGTGATGTCGGCGCCCATGTCGTTGAGGGCCTCGGTGAACTGGAAGCGGTTCTCGTAGACCGTCTCGTGGACGACCGAGGTGCCCTGTGCCTGGGTGAGGGCGACGATGAGCGGCTGCTGCCAGTCGGTCATGAAGCCGGGGTGGACGTCGGTCTCGACGACGACCGGCTTGAGCTCGCCACCGGGGTGGAAGAACCGGATGCCGTCCTCGTGGACGTCGAAGTCGCCGCCGACCTTGCGGAAGACGTTCAGGAACGTCATCAGGTCTTTCTGGTCGGCGCCCTCGACGAAGATGTCGCCCTTGGTCGCGAGTGCGGCCGAGGCCCAGCTCGCGGCCTCGTTGCGGTCGTTGATCGCCCGGTGCGTGTAGCCGCGGAGCTTCTCGACGCCCTCGATGAAGATGACGCGGTTCGGCTCGACCGAGACGACGGCGCCCATCTTCTGCAGGATGGCGATGAGGTCCATGATCTCGGGCTCGATCGCGGCGTTGCGCAGTTCGGTGACGCCCTTGGCGAGCACCGCGGTCAGCAGCACCTGCTCGGTGGCGCCGACGCTCGGGTAGGGCAGCTCGATGTTGGCGCCGGTTAGGCCGTTGGGCGCGGTGAGGTGGATGCCGTTGTACGACTTGTCGACGACGGCACCGAAGGCACGCAGGGCGTCGAGGTGGAAGTCGATGGGCCGGTCGCCGATGCGGCAGCCGCCGAGGTCGGGGATGAACGCCTCGCCCAGGCGGTGCAGCAGCGGTCCGCAGAAGAGGATCGGGATGCGGCTCGAGCCGGCGTGGGCGTCGATCTCGGCGAAGTGGGCGGACTCGACGGCGGAGGGGTCGAGGATCATCTCGCCGCGAGCCGGGTCGGTGATGCGCACGCCGTGCACCGAGAGCAGGCCGCGGACGACGTTGACGTCGCTGATGTCCGGGACGTCCTTCAGGATGCTGGGGGTGTCGCCCAGGAGGGCCGCGACCATGGCCTTCGTGGCCAGGTTCTTGGCTCCACGCACCTCGATGCGACCGATCAGCGGTTTGCCACCCCGGATGACGATCTCATCGGAGGTCAGCCCCACACGGGCACCTGCTGCTGCTGCGTCTTGGACGAGAGAGTTCACTTACTTCACCGGCAATGTCTTCGGGCGCCAGGCGGCGCGGCGGGATTCGAATTCTGTGATGGCCGCTTCGTCGCGGAGGGTCAGGCCGATGTCGTCGAGGCCTTCGAGGAGTCGCCACTTAGTGTAGGCATCGACTTCGAATCCGACGGTGAGGCTGCCGATCGTGGCGGTCTGCGCCACGAGGTCGACCGTGATCTCGACGCCCGGCCGGCGATCGATCTCGGCCCAGATGCGCTCGACGTCGTCCTCGGCGACGGCTGCGGCGAGCAGTCCCTGCTTGCCGGAGTTGCCCCGGAAGATGTCGCCGAAGCGCGAGCTGATGATGACGTCGAAGCCGAAGTCGCGCAGCGCCCACACGGCGTGTTCACGACTCGAACCGGTGCCGAAGTCGGGGCCGGCGACGAGGACGCGCGCGCCCTGGAACTCTGGCCGGTTCAGCACGAACTCGGGGTCGTTGCGCCACCCGAAGAACAGGGCGTCCTCGAAGCCGGTCTTGGTGACCCGCTTGAGGAACTGCGCCGGGATGATCTGGTCGGTGTCGACGTTCGAACGCTTCAGCGGAGCGGCGACACCGGTGACGGTGGTGAACTTCTGCATCAGAGGGCCCTTGCTCGATCGGTGCCGTCGGCGAGGACGGGTTCGTCGGTCGCCCGGACGTCGGCGGAGGCCGCCGCGGCGTGGTCGTCGTCGGCCTGGAGGTCCCACGGCGAGGACAGGGTCCCGCGCACCGCGGTGGCCGCGGCGACGAGGGGCGACACGAGGTGCGTGCGACCGCCCTTGCCCTGGCGACCTTCGAAGTTGCGGTTCGAGGTCGATGCACACCGCTCGCCCGGTGCGAGCTGGTCGGGGTTCATGCCGAGGCACATCGAGCACCCGGCGAAGCGCCACTCGGCGCCGAAGTCGGTGAAGACCCGGTCGAGCCCCTCGGCCTCGGCCTCGAGGCGGACGCGAGCCGACCCCGGCACGACCATGACGCGCACGCCCTCGGCCTTGGTGCGGCCGCGGATGATCGACGCGAACGCACGGAGATCTTCGATTCGACTGTTGGTGCACGACCCCATGAACACGGCGTCGACCGGGATGGCCTTCATCGGCGTGCCGGCCTCGAGGGCCATGTACTCGAGCGCACGCGTCGCCGCGGCCTTCTCGTTGGGGTCGACGACCGACTCGGGGTCGGGCACGGAGTCGCTGAGCGACACGCCCTGGCCCGGGTTGGTGCCCCACGTGACGAACGGCTCGAGCGTGTCGGCGTCGAGGAAGATCTCGGCGTCGAACACGGCGTCGTCGTCGGTCGGCAGGGTGTCCCAGTAGGCGACGGCTTCGTCCCAGTCGGCACCCGTCGGAGCGTGCGGCCGACCCTGCAGGTAGTCGTACGTGGTCTGGTCGGGCGCGACCATGCCCGCCCGGGCACCTGCCTCGATGGACATGTTGCAGATCGTCATGCGCCCCTCCATCGAGAGGGCGCGGATCGCGCCGCCGCGGTACTCGAGCACGTAGCCCTGCCCGCCGCCGGTGCCGATCTGGGCGATGACGGCGAGGATGATGTCCTTCGCGGTGACGCCGGGGCGGAGCGTGCCCTCGACGGTGACCGCCATGGTCTTGAACGGCTTCAGCGGCAGCGTCTGCGTCGCCATGACGTGCTCGACCTCGCTCGTGCCGATGCCGAACGCCATGGCCCCGAAGGCCCCGTGGGTCGAGGTGTGCGAGTCGCCGCAGACGACGGTGATGCCCGGCATGGTCAGGCCGAGCTGCGGGCCGACCACGTGCACGATGCCCTGCTCGGCGTCGCCGAGCGGGTGGAGGCGGACGCCGAACTCGGCCGTGTTGCGGCGGAGCGTCTCGATCTGCGTGCGACTGGTGAGGTCGGCGATCGGCTTGTCGATCGCCAGGGTCGGCGTGTTGTGGTCTTCGGTCGCGATCGTCAGGTCGGTACGGCGCAGCGGCCGGTCGGCCTGCCGCAGTCCGTCGAACGCCTGGGGGCTGGTGACCTCGTGCACGAGGTGGAGGTCGATGTAGAGAAGGTCGGGGGCGCCGTCTTCGCCCTTGACGACGACGTGGTCGTCCCACACTTTCTCGGCCAGCGTCCTACCCACGGGCACGCCCTTTCTCCTGTTTCGACGTCGAGATGATCCGTGGAGTCTACGCCAGTGTCTCCGGCGGGCCTCTCGACGGTCACGGGGTGAACCGTGCTCCGGCGACGGCCATTCCCGGCGCCCCCGGGGGCTGCGGCGAGCGCCCGGGGCGAGGGCTCCGAATAGCATGACGACACCCGTCGGGCGGACGACGGGCACGCTCGCCGAGGAGGCCGACCATGAGCCACCCCGAGCGCGCACGCGACCACCACTGGGAGGCGCGGGTCGCCGGTCGCTGGCACCGCGCCTCCCCGGGTCGTCGCCTCGTCGGCGTGCTGGGCGCCCTGGTCGTGGCGTCCACGCTCGTGGCCGCCGGGGCGGTGTCGGTGGCTCCGCACTACGGGGACGGCCGCCCCTGGACGGGGCTCGCGGTCGACGACCTCAGGCGGTCGCCGGACGCGACCGGCTGGACGCTCGACCTGGCGGCCACGCTCGCGCCGGACGCCCCGCGTCGGTGCCTGAACTTCTGGGCGTCCCCGGCGGTCGACGGGCTCGTGGCGGTCGGCACCTCGGTCGACCTGGACTTCGGCGACGCGTTGGGCGCGCCGGCCTGCCGCTCGTACGCGTCCGAGGCGGACTCGAGCCTGATCGGGCTGGTGGAGACGGCCACGGGGAGGGTCCGCTGGGTGCACGACCTGGCCCGTGACGTCCCCGACACCGACGCGCTGAGCATCCCCGCGACGCAGGTCGTCCCCTCGGCCGGTCGCGTGCTGGTGCAGACCCAGACCACGGGGGCGACCGTGCTGGCCGCCCTCGACCTGCGCGACGGCTCGCTCGTCGAGTCGACCCGCGGCCGGCGCGACCTGCCCAGCGTCAGCGTCGACTCGCGGGGCCCCCTGCAGCTGCGCACGTTCTCGGGCATCGCCGGGTCGGGCGATCGGTACCAACTCGTGGAGGCCTCGCGTCTCGCCGACCCGGTGTGGGAGGGCGGGGTCGACTCGGGCAGTTCGCCGGCGCTGCTGAACGACGGCGCCCTCGTGTCGCGGGGCGGCGAGACCGTGTTCGTCGACGCCGCGACGGGACGGGAACGACCGTTCGCGGCGTCACCGGACGAGATCGCCGTGCCGCCCGTCGGCTCGTCCGTGACGACGGACGACGGGCGCCGCGTCGTCGCCTTCGGCATCGAGCGCACCCGCGCGAACGGCACCGTCGAGGCCCTCGACGACGACGGTGAGGCCGTCTGGAGCCGTCCGACCGGTGGACGCCGCCTGGCGGTCACGCCTTCCTGCGTGATCGTCGTCACCGGAGGCGACACGGCGGCGGAGTGCCTCGACCCCCGCGACGGCACGGTCCGCTGGACGACCGACCTGGGCGCCCCGTTCGCGGTCGAGGCCGTGCCGGGTCAGCGTGCGGCCGACGTGTTCGTCGTCGTGCAGCGATCGGGTGGGTCACGCCTGCTCGCCCTCGACGGCGCCGACGGGCACACCCGCTTCAGCTCGTCCGTCGGACTGCTCGACGACCTCGCGGCGGCGGGCCGCTCGGTGCTCTACCTGCAGACGGACGACGGTCGCTCGTCGGGGCGGGACGTGGCGGCCCTCGACCTGCACGACGGCCGACCGCTCTGGGCGACCTCGACGTCGGGCACCGTGGCGTTCTGGGGCGGTCATCTCGTGCGGATCGACGAGCAGGGGGTCGCTCGACGGCTCGTCGACACCGCCCGCGTCGGGGCGACGTCGTGAGACCGGGACGCCGGCTCGCGGTGGCCTACGCCGCCGTGGTCCTGGCCGCACTCGCGACCACGGTGCTCGTCGCGCCGACGCAGCCCGAGTACGGCGCCGACCCGCCCTGGCAGGGAGTCACGGTCGACGACCTCCGGCAGGAACCGGGCACCACCGGGTGGCGGGTCGACCTGCGGGCCGCCCTCGCACCCGAGGCCCCGGCCGAGTGCCTCCGCTACCGGGCCACACCCGTCGAGCAGGGGCTCGCGCTCGTGAGCGCCGCCGGGGCCTGGACCTACGGCTTCGCCAACGACGGCGACTGCGCCACCCCGACCCAGGGAGTCGGCACGCGCATCGGCGCGCTCGACGTCGACCGCGGTGCCTTCCGTTGGGTGCACGACGTCGCGGACGACCTCGACGGGCTCGGCCTGACCGGCCCCGCCCTCGTGTCGTCCGTGACGGCGGTGCCCGAGGCGGGACTCGTGCTCGTCCGGGCGGCGGTCGACGGCGAGCAGGTGCTGGCGACGCTGTCCCTCGAGACCGGGCGTCCCGTCGAGGTGGTCGAGACCGGCTCGGCCGGTGACGGGGACCAGTTCCAGACCGTCGGAGCCGTGGTGGTCACCGGCCGGCAGCAGGGCGTCGGCGGCGTCTACCGCTACGACCTGCGCGACGCGCGTGACCTCGACCGGGTGGTGTGGAGCGGGACCGCCTCGACCACGGGCGTCGCCCTCGCCCTGAGCGACCGGCTCGTCGTGGCCCGAGCGGACGGCTCGGTCCAGGTCGACCTGGCCACCGGCGTCGAACGCCCCTGGGGCGCCCGACTCGACCGGCTGATCGGCTACGTCGTCCACGACGACGTCGTCTACGCCCCCCGAGGAGGCGCGGCCACGGGACGCGGGGACGCGGGCTTCGTCGCATTGACCGCCGGCGGCGAGCGCCTCTGGAGCTCGGACCGGGACGTCCGGGGCGGCTACTCGGTGACGAGGTCGTGCCTCGCCGTCACCGACGTGCGCTCGCGGGCGGTGACGTGCCTCGACCTCGCGACGGGAGACGTGCGGTGGACCGACCCGGCGTCGAGCTCGTCCGCCCTCGAGGGCCTGCCCGGCCAGACCGACGACCGCCTGTTCGCGACGGCGACCGCCGCGGGCCCCGGCCCGGTCGTGGTCCGCGCGCTCGACGGGTCCACCGGCTCGGCCGGCGCCCGGGTGTCGCTGCCCGACGGAGCCGTCCTCGCGGCGGCCGGCCGGACGGTCGGCTACGCGCTGGCGTACGGCAGCTCGGGCGGGCGGTCGACGCTCGTGGCGTTCGACCTCTCGAGCGGGCGCACCCTCTGGCAGCACGCCGCGCAGCTCCAGGTCTACGCGTGGGCGGGGCGCCTGGTCGACGTGGACGTCGACGGGGTCGCCCGCGAGCTGGTCTCGCCCGAGCGCCTGGCGGTCCCGACGGGCTCGGGCGGTGGGTGACGCCACCACTGACCCCCATTCGAACACGTGTTCGAATCCGACGTAGGATGTCGGCATGAGCATCGCCTTCACCGCCTCGCTGCTCGACGGCCTGTCGGACGGTCCCGACCTCGCTCCGCTCGTCGGGTGCGTCGACCACCTCGACCTGGGCGAGGGCGCCTGGCTCGACGTCGTCCCCGGCTGGGCGTCGAGTTCCGACGCCCTCTTCGAGCGTCTCGTGACCGACGTGCCGTGGCGGGCCGACCGACGGCAGATGTACGACCGGGTGGTCGAGGTGCCGCGGCTGGTCTCGTCCTACGGCGCGGGCGACCCGCTGCCCGACCCCGTGCTGGCCCGGGCTCGGGACGACCTCAACGACTACTACGCGCACGAGCGCGGCGCCCCCGTCGAGCAGCGATTCGACCGGGCGGGACTGTGCTTCTACCGGACGGGCGACGACAGCATCGCCTGGCACGGCGACAGCGTCGGGCGCACGATCGACCGCGACACGATGGTGGGCATCCTCTCGCTCGGGGCGCCGCGCACGCTCGCGGTCCGGTCCCGATCCACCGGCACGACCAGGCGGTTCCCGCTCGGCCACGGCGACCTGCTCGTCATGGGGGGCAGCTGCCAACGGACCCACGAGCACGCCATCGCGAAGACCAAGAAGGCCGTCGGTCCCCGCATCAGCGTGCAGTTCCGACCGGTGTGGCCCACCTGACGCACCCCTGACGAGCCCCTCCGCCGCGCGGACCCTGAGGCCGTCGCTCGTATGCTGTGCACACGATCGACGACGAGGTGGACGAGAATGCCGGCAACCCGTGACGACGTGGCGCGTCTGGCAGGCGTCTCGTCGAGCACCGTGTCGTACGCCATCAGCGGGCGACGGACCATCTCGGCCGCCACGCGCCGGCGCGTCGAAGCGGCGATGGCCGAGTTGAACTACACGCCCAACGCGTTCGCCCGGGGGCTCGCCGGTGCTCGGGGCGGGATACTCGCCCTGCACTACCCGTACGGGCGCCGCGGAGTCACGTCGTCCGAGTTCGAGTACGTGGCGGCGGCCACCGACCGGGCGAGGCGCCGGGGCTACCACCTGCTGCTGTGGTCGAACCCGATCGACGACGTCGAAGGACTCGGCAGCCTCGTGAGCGAGGGCCTGGTCGACGGGGTGATCCTGATGGAGCTCACGGCGCGCGACGACCGCGTCGCCGTGCTGTCGCGGTCCCGCCTGCCGTTCACGAACATCGGGCGCCCCGACGACGTCGAAGGGCTCTGGTTCGTCGACGCCGACTACGACTCGCTGGCTCGTCAGGCGGTCGACCACCTCGCCGACCTCGGTCACCGACGCGTGTTCTTCCTCGGACAGAGCATCCGGGCCCCCGAGCGCGGGTCCGGTCCGCTCGACCGGACGACGAGGGCGCTGGTCCGCCCCGTCGGCGAGAGGGGCCTGACGCTCGAGACGCATGCGGCGGACGACTCCGTCCCGGGTGGCCGCCGGGCCTTCGACGCCTTCGTCGCCTCGGCAGCCAGGCCGACGGCGGTGCTCGCCTTCAACGAGATGGCGCTCGCCGGCTTCGTGCAGGCCGCGGCGGCGGCCGGCCGGTCGATCCCGGACGACCTCACGGTGGTCGCGCTGAGCATCGGCGACCTGGCCGCCGAGATGACCTCACCCCCGCTCACCACCGTCAACCCGCCCGGCGCCGACATCGCCGCCGCCGCGGTCGACGACCTCGTCGACCGCATCGAGGGTCGACGCCACGACGCCCCCCACGTCCTCGTGGCACCACGTCTCGTCGTGCGGGGCACCTCGGCCGTCGCTCCCCCGAACGGACCACCTAGCAGACCCGGTTGCGCGCCTCCTGCGAGTGTGTGACACTCATCGTCGACGCGCGTCGACGACGACGTGCGGCGGACGATCACCCCGACAGCACGGGCCGTCCGCTCTTGCGACTCAATGAGGAGACACCAATGCGAGCATCCCTGCACCGCCGCTTCACGGGCCCCCTGGCCATCCTGGCGGCGTCGAGCTTCCTGTTGGCCGGATGCTCCGGCACGGCCGACCCCAACGACCCGAACGCCGGAGGCGCGGGTGCCGGTGACGTCGGAACCGCCGACGGCGTCGTCAACGTCTACGGCACCATCAACGGCGACGAGGCCACGCTCCTCGAGCAGTCCTGGGCCGACTGGGAAAAAGCCAACGACATCGAGATCAAGTACACGGGCGACAAAGAGTTCGAGAAGCAGATCGGCATCAAGGTCCAGGGTGGCGACACCCCCGACCTGGCGATCTTCCCCCAGCCCGGCCTGCTGGCCGACACGGTCGCGTCCGGCAAGGTGCAAGAACTGCCCGCCGACGCTCTGGCCAACGTCAAGGAGGGGTGGTCCGAGGACTGGCAGAAGTACGGCCAGGTCGACGGCAAGCAGTACGGTGCCCCCCTGATGGCCAGCGTCAAGGGCTATGTCTGGTACTCCCCCGCCAAGTTCGAGGAGTGGGGTGTCGAGGTCCCCAAGACCTATGACGAGCTCGTCGCCCTGTCGAAAACCATCCAGGAGAAGACCGGCGGCCCCTCGTGGTGCGCCGGCTTCAACTCGGGCGAGGCCTCGGGCTGGCCCGGCACCGACTGGGTCGAGGACCTCGTCCTGCGCGAGGCCGGTCCCGACGCCTACGACTCGTGGGTCGCGGGTGACACGAAGTTCACCGACCCCGAGATCAAGGCCGCCTTCGACTCGGTGGGCGACATCCTGCTCGACCCGAATCTCGTGAACGCCGGCTACGGCGACGTCAAATCGATCAACTCGACCGCCTTCGGCGACGTCGCGACGAACGTGGCGAACGGCAGCTGCGCCCTGACCCACCAGGCCTCGTTCTTCGAGGGCTTCCTGACGGCCGCGAACAACGCGAGCGGTCAGCCGGCGACGGTCGCCGAGGACGGCGACGTCTGGGCCTTCCTCACCCCGCCGATGAAGGAGGACGACCCGGCAGCCGTCACCGGTGGTGGTGAGTTCGTCGCCGCGTTCTCGAACGACGACGACACCGCCAAGGTGCAGGCGTACCTCGCCAGTGCCGACTGGGCCAACAGCCGCGTCTCCCTCGGCGGCGTCATCTCCGCGAACAAGGGCCTCGACCCCGAGAACGCCGGCAGCGACCTGCTCAAGGGCGCCGTCGAGATCCTCCAGGGCACCGACACCACCTTCCGCTTCGACGGTTCCGACCTGATGCCCAAGTCGGTCGGCTCCGACAGCTTCTGGAAGGGCATGGTCGACTGGATCGACGGCACCGACACCGACACGGTGCTCGACGAGATCCAGGCCGGCTACACCTCGTAACACCCGCGCCACAGGGGCCACCGCACGTCGGTGGCCCCTGACCCCGCGCCCGCTCGCCACCCCGCTCGCCGCCCCGGGTGACGGCGACCGGCCGCGTCCTGCTCGGACCCGAACGTGAAAGGACAGAGATGTCCAGTTTCTTCCAGTGGCTGGCGGGAATCCCGCCCCTGGCGCAGATCCCCTTGATCCTCGTCGCCTTCACCGCCCTCGTGGCCGTGGTGCTCGTCTTCGTCGAGTTCGCCCCCCGCCGAGGCCCGCAGTACACGATCATCCGACTGGCCGTCTGCGTGGTCGTCCCGGTCGTCGTGCTGCTGGCGTTCGGCCTCTACAACTCGGTCATCTGGGTCGCCGCCATCGCGGCCGTCCTGGGCGGCGGCCTGTTCCTGCTCGACTACCGCTCGAAGCGCGGTGCCGGGTACTCGCTGCAGTTGATCGCCTTCATGGCACCCGCGGTCTTCTTCCTGATCATCGGGCTCATCTACCCGACGATCACGACCGCCGGACAGGCCTTCATGAAGAACGACGGCTCGGGCTTCGCCGGCCTCGACAACTTCGTCTGGGTGTTCACGAGCCCCGACGGCCTCACCGCCTTCGGCAACACGCTGATCTGGGTGCTGCTCGCCCCGATCACGGCGACCGCGATCGGTCTCGCCTACGCCGTCTTCATCGACAAGAGCCGGGGAGAGAAATTCCTCAAGCTGCTCGTGTTCATGCCGATGGCCATCTCGTTCGTCGGCGCCTCGATCATCTTCAAGTTCTTCTACGACATCCGCCAGGGCGAGCAGATCGGTCTGCTCAACGGCATCCTCGTCGCCTTCGGCGGTCAGCCGGTCGACTGGCTGGGGCTCGAACCGTGGAACACGCTCCTGCTCGTGATCGTGCTGATCTGGACGCAGGCCGGGTTCGCCATGACGGTGCTGTCGGCCGCGATCAAGGGGGTCCCCGCCGAACAACTCGAGGCGGCGTCGCTCGACGGCACCAACGGGTTCCAGGCGTTCCGGCACATCACCGTCCCCGGCATCCGCACGACGATCATCGTCGTGCTCACGACGATCTCGATCGCGTCGCTCAAGGTCTACGACATCGTCTCGGCCATGACCGGCGGACGCAACGACACGACGATCCTCGCGTTCGAGATGGTCCGGCAGTTCCAGCTCGGCAGCCGTACCGGCTACAGCTCGGCGCTGGCCGTCATCCTGTTCGTGCTGGTGCTGCCGATCGTGATCTACAACGCCCGTCAGATCCAGAAGCAGAGGGAGATCCGATGACCGCCACGCCCACCCCGGTCGGGGTCGCCGTCACTCCGCGCACCGAGAGCCAGCTGAAGCGCGGCGTCGCGAAGATCGAGAACTCGAGCGGCAAGCTGAAGAAGGGCTCGACGAGCCGCGGCGCGACCATCGCCGCGCTGATCATCGCCGTGATCTGGACCCTGCCCACGGCCGGCCTGTTCATCTCGTCGTTCCGCCCCGCGAACGACATCAAGACCACCGGCTGGTGGACCGTCTTCGCCAACCCGGGGTTCACGCTCGACAACTACGTGAACGCCCTGAACTCGGGCGACAGCCTCACGCTCGGCAAGGCGTTCCTGAACTCGCTGGTGATCACGTTGCCGGCGGCGCTCATCCCGATCACGATCGCGAGCCTCGCGGCGTACGCGTTCGCCTGGATCGACTTCAAGGGACGCAACACGATGTTCGTGCTGGTCTTCGCCCTGCAGATCGTCCCGATCCAGATGGCACTGGTGCCGTTGCTCCGCCTGTTCTCGGACGGCCTGCGCATCGGTGGCTTGTACATCCTGCCGGGGCTCGGCGTGAACGGCCTCGACGGCTCGTTCGCGAAGGTCTGGATCGCGCACACGATCTTCGCGCTGCCGCTGGCGATCTTCATGCTGCACAACTTCATCTCGGAGATCCCGGCCGAGGTGATCGAGGCCGCCCGCATGGACGGCGCCGGTCACGGGCAGGTGTTCTTCCGCATCGTGCTGCCGTTGTCGATGCCGGCGATCGCCTCGTTCGGCATCTTCCAGTTCCTGTGGGTCTGGAACGACCTGCTCGTGGCCACCGTCTTCACGTCCGGTCAGGGACTGCCGATCACGAAGGCCCTGCAAGACCTCTCGGGGTCGTACGGCCAGTCGTGGGAGCTGCTGACGGCCGGCGCGTTCATCTCGATCATCGTGCCGCTCATCGTGTTCTTCGCCCTGCAGCGCTTCTTCGTGCGCGGCCTGCTGGCAGGTGCCACGAAGGGCTGACCCACCACGCAGGACACGAGACCGCCCGGCGAGAGCCCGGCGGTCTCGTGCCGTGTCGGGTCGTCTCATGCGGAGGCCAGAAACGAAGAAACCGCCAGGCGAGAGCCTGGCGGTTTCTTGTCGGTGCTGGTGGTGACCCCAACGGGATTCGAACCCGTGTTACCGCCGTGAGAGGGCGACGTACTAGGCCGCTATACGATGGGGCCGTATTTGCAACTCGTCGAGTATGCCACACCCCGCGAGTCCGTCACAAATCGAGACACCGGCGCGTCGAGATCGACCCACTCGACGCGCGTACAGTCGCTCTCATGCGCCTCACGAAGCTCGAACACGCCTGCCTGATCCTCGAGAAGGACGGGAGCAAGCTCGTCGTCGACCCCGGGTCGTTCACGGCCCCCCTGATCGACCTGCACGACGTCGACGCCGTCGTGGTCACCCACGAACACGCCGACCACTGGACCCCCGACCAGCTGACCCACCTGCTCGCCACGAACCCCGACGCGACCGTCTACGGCCCGGCGGGCGTGGCCACGGCCGCCGAAGGTTTCGACGTGCACGTCGTCGCCGACGGCGACACCGTCGAGGTCGGCCCCTTCACGCTCGCGTTCCACGGCTCGCGCCACGCGGTCATCCACGAGAGCATCCCGGTCATCGACAACGTCGGCGTGCTCGTCGACGGCTCGCTGTTCTACCCGGGCGACCAGTTCACGGTGCCGCCGGTGCCGGTCGGCGTCCTCGCGACCCCCGTCGGCGCACCGTGGCTCAAGGTGGCCGAGGTGATCGACTACGTCGCGGCGGTCAAGCCCCGACTGGCCTTTCCCACCCACGAGCAGACCCTCTCCGCGCCCGGACTCGCCATGCACTTCGACCGCATGAAGGCCTCCGCGCAGTCGGTCGGCGGTGATGCCGTGAAGCTCGAGGCGCACGAGTCGGTCGACCTGTAGGCCCACCGACGACGGGCACTCCCCCGACGACGAACCGCCCCTCTCCGGTCTGACCGGAGGAGGGGCGGTTCGTCGTCGGGCGCCGTGACTAGAGCGTGACGTCGATCTCGCGCAGGGTCTTCGCGTCGATGGCGACACGCACCTTCTCGACGAGTTCGTCGGGCGCCGGGCTGTCGATGGTCAGGACGCTAAGGGCCTGACCGCCGGCGCTCTGCCGGGCGATCTGCATGCCCGCGATGTTGATGCCGGCGTCGCCGAACTCGCGACCGTAGACCGCGACGATGCCGGGGCGGTCGGTGTAGACCATGACGAGGTGATGGGCCGCGATGGGGACCTCGACGTCGTAGCCGTTGATCTCGACGATCTTCTCGACCTGCTTCGTCCCGGTGAGGGTGCCGGAGACCGAGATCTGCGAGCCGTCGCTGAGCGAGCCGCGCAGGGTGATGACGTTGCGGTACTCGTCGCTGGTCGGATCGGTGAGCAGACGCACGGTGATGCCGCGCTGCTCGGCCAGCACCGGTGCGTTCACGTAGCTGACCGACTCGCTGACGATGTTCGTGAAGATGCCCTTCAGGGCCGCCAGCTTGAGCACGCTGACGTCGTACTCGACCAGGTCGCCACGCACCTCGACGTCGACGCTCGTCAACGGGCTGTCGGCGAGGCCCGAGAACACCTGACCGATCTTCTCGACCAGGGGGATGCCGGGACGCACGTAGGGGTCGATGACGCCGCCGGCGACGTTGACCGCGTCGGGCACGAGCTCGCCGCCGAGTGCGAGCCGCACCGAACGGGCGACCGAGACGCCGGCTTTCTCCTGCGCCTCGTCCGTCGAGGCACCGAGGTGGGGGGTGACCACGACGTTCTCGAGACCGAGCAGTTTCTGGTCGACCGGGGGCTCTTTCACGAACACGTCGAGCCCGGCGCCGGCGATCTCGCCGGTCGTGAGGGCCTCGTACAGGCCGTCCTCGTCGATGAGGCCACCGCGGGCGACGTTGACGACGAACGCCGACTTCTTCATGGCCTTCATCTGCTCGAGGCCGATCATGCCGGTGGTCTCGGGGGTCTTGGGCATGTGGATCGTCACGAAGTCGCTCGTGGCGAGCAACTCGTCGAGCGACAGCAGCGTGACCCCGAGCTGCTGCGCGCGGGCCGGCGTGACGTAGGGGTCGTAGGCCACGACGTTCACACCGAAGGCCTGCAGGCGCGCCGTGATCAGGGCGCCGATGCGGCCGAGGCCGACGATGCCGACCGTCTTCTCGTAGAGCTCGACGCCGGTGTACTTCGACCGCTTCCACTGTCCCTGCGCCAGGGCGGAGTGCGCGGCCGGGATGTGGCGCGCGAGGCTGAGGATGTGCCCGACCGTGAGCTCGGCGGCCGAGATGATGTTCGACGTCGGGGCGTTGACCACCATGACGCCGGCCGTGGTGGCCGCCTTGATGTCGACGTTGTCGAGCCCGACGCCGGCGCGCGCGACGACCTTGAGCGACGGAGCGGCGGCGATGGCCTCGGCGTCGACCTGCGTCGCCGACCGCACGAGGATGGCGTCGGCGTCGGCCAGGGCGGCCAGCAGCGCGGGGCGGTCGGTGCCGTCCACCGATCGCACGTCGAAGTCGGGCCCGAGGGCGTCGACGGTGGCGGGTGACAGTTCTTCTGCGATCAACACGACGGGCTTGGCCACGGGGCGGACGTCCTTCTCTGGGTGGTGTTCGTTGAGGAGCCGCGACGCGCCGTGGGCGCGGCTGGTGACGACTCTATCGACTCGCGCGGATCGTTACGTCCGGATGACGCCGTCCCCGGCCGACGGCGTCGAGGACCCGACCCGCGCCTCCTCGGCCCGCTCAGACCGTCGTGACGTACGCGGTCAGGGTCAGCGACACGGCCGCCACGAGACCCAGAGCCGCGAACAGCACCAGCGTGAACTTCCACAGTTCACGACGGCGACCCACCACGATCGCGGCGACGAACGCCAGCGGCGGCACGACGACCCCGACGATCAGCGGCACCCAGGGCGGCGACACCACGAGGCCGTCCAGGCCGTTCTCGCGGTAGAAGTCGTTGTTCTGCGTGAAGACCTGCGGCACGAGCACGAGGTTCGAGATCGCCTCGAACAGGTCGAAGGCGAAGAAGACGGCGAAGACGATCGCCACCGCGAGGTAGAAGAAGAAGGAGGCGCGGCCCGGTTCGCTCGCGTCACCGGCCGTCACCGAGACGGCGTCGTGCTCGTGGTCGCTCATGCGGAGCCTCCGATCACGAGGGGCCAGGGGGCGACGAGGAGCGCCCCGAGGGCCATCCAGGCGAGACGGCGCCCGGTGCGATCGACGGGGACGAGCACGATGACCGCCACGAACCACGCGATCGGGGCCACCACGGCGAACAGCTCGCCGAGGTTCCACATGAGCGACGAGATCGCGTCGGTGAACGGGTTCGTGAAGTCGCCCACGGCGACGATCCAGCCCGCCGCCCAGAGGAGGAACACGCCGCCGAGCACGCCGTGCACGACCAGCGACGCCGAGCTCATGACGGCCGGGCCGTCGTCGACGTCGTCCTCGTCGTCGTCCGAGTCCGGGTCGCCCGACTCGTCGTCGAGGTCGGCGCCGAGCTCGTCGCCGGCGGAGTCGGACCGTCTGCCCCGACGCGGACGACCCGTGGGCGTGGGCCCCTCGACGTGACTGCTGTCGGCCTCGTCACCCCAGGTCAGGGCGTCGTCGGCGTCGCCGCCAGCCGGCGCCTGCGGCTCGGCAGGCGTCATGCGGTGAGCTTGGACGAGACCGCCGCGAGCAACGCGGGGAACAGCGGGTGGTCGTCCTGGACGCCCGTCAGCGTGCGCGTGAGCTCGTCGGCCCCGAGACCCGAGGTCAGCAGCGACTGCAGCTCGACGCTCTCGACGTCGTCGGGCACCGAGAAGTCGAGGGCGGCACGCACGGCGCGCACGAGGGCGTCGTAGGGCAGCCCGCGCTCGGCGGCCTGGGCCGCGGGGCCGACGAACCGCTCGTGGCGGCTGAGCTTGCGGAGCGGGTTCCGGCCGACGCGTTCGGTGGTGTCGGGGAGGTGCGGGTTGGCGATGCGGACGAGGTTCTTCTCGATGTAGGCCTGCTGCTCGTCGGCGTCGAGCTCGTGCTTGGCCACGAGCAGACCCTTGGTCTCGGCGAGGACGCCGCGGACCTCTGCCATGACCTCGGCGTCGTCGAGGGCCTCGCGGATGCTCGCGAGCCCCTTGCGGAACCCGTGGTAGGCGGCCGCGGCGTGGGCGGTGTTGACCGTGAAGAGCTTGCGCTCGATGAAGGGCTCGAGGTCGGCGACCCACGTGACGCCCTCGATGTCGGGGCGGTGCTCGCCGAACGGCGTGCTCTCGACGACCCACTCGAAGAAGGACTCGATGGTGACGTCGAGCGTGCCGCCGGCCTGCTCGGGCACGATGCGGTCGATGGCGCAGTTCGCGAAGACGGCGTTCTCGGCAGGGTCGTGCTCACGCACGGCGGCCGCGAGCGAGTCGGTCGCGTTGATGGCGTTCTCGCACGCGATGACGGAGAGCGGCGCCAGCTCCGCGGACCGCTGGGCCAGGCCCTTGGCGATGACCGGTGCGACGAACGGCAGGATGCGGGCGCCGACCGCGGTGGTCACGACGTCGGCCGTCGCGATCTCGGCCACGAGGGCCGCCTCGTCGACGCGGCTGTTGATCGCCCGGTAGCCGTCGACGACCGTCGTCCGGCTGTCCTCGCCGACCTCGTGGACCTCGAACGACGACTGCGACTGCAGCGCCCCGATCAGGTCGTCGTTCACGTCGGCGAAGACGACCTCGTAGCCGCTCGCGTGGAGGAACTGGGCGACGAAGCCGCGGCCGATGTTGCCGGCGCCGAAGTGCACTGCTTTCTTGCTCTGAGCCATGCCTTAGATCATGCCACGAGGTCACCTGGCCGACGGACGGCGAGAGGGCCCCGCACCGGGTGGTGCGGGGCCCTCTCGGGTGGTTCGGTGACGACGTCGGGTCAGCGCGCGGCGCTGCCGTCGCCCGTCGGCGAAGCCGACCGAGATGGCCTGCGTCGCCCCGGCTGCGTCGCCGTCAGCGCGCAGCGCTGCCGTCGACGTAGTCGGAGTCCTGCTGCTTCCAGGCGAACAGGGCGCGCAGCTCTTGGCCGGTGGCCTCGATCGGGTGCTCCTCGCCCTTCTTGCGCAGCTGCTGGAACTCGGGGGCGCCCGCGTCCTGGTCGTCGATGAAGCGCTTCGCGAAGGCACCCGACTGGATGTCGGCGAGGACGGCCTTCATGTTGTCCTTGACGTCGCGGGTGATGACGCGGGGGCCCGAGACGTAGTCGCCGTACTCGGCCGTGTCGGAGACGCTCCAGCGCTGCTTGGCCAGGCCGCCCTCCCAGATCAGGTCGACGATCAGCTTCAGCTCGTGGAGCACCTCGAAGTAGGCGATCTGCGGCTGGTAGCCGGCCTCGGTGAGGGTCTCGAAGCCGTACTGGATCAGCTGCGAGGTGCCGCCGCAGAGCACGGCCTGCTCGCCGAAGAGGTCGGTCTCGGTCTCTTCGGTGAAGGTGGTCTTGATGCCGCCGGCACGCAGGCCGCCGATGCCCTTCGAGTACGACCAGGCGAGGTCCCAGGCCGAACCCGAGGCGTCCTTCTCGACGGCGACGATGACGGGCACCCCGCGGCCGGCCTCGAACTCACGACGGACGGTGTGGCCGGGCCCCTTGGGGGCGACGAGGACCACGTCGACGCCCTCGGGCGCCTCGATGTAGCCGAAGCGGATGTTGAAGCCGTGTCCGAAGACGAGGGCCTTGCCGTCGGCGAGGTTGGGGGCGATGTCGTCGGCGTACACGTGGCGCTGCACCTGGTCGGGGGCGAGGATCACGATGACGTCACCCCAGGCCGAGGCCTCGGCGGGCGTCTGCACGGTGAAGCCGGCCTCCTCGGCCTTGGCGCGGCTCTTCGAGCCCTCCTTCAGCCCGACGACGACCTCGACGCCGGAGTCGCGGAGGTTCAGCGCGTGGGCGTGGCCCTGCGAGCCGTAGCCGATGACGGCGACCTTCTTGCCCTGGATGATCGACAGGTCGGCGTCGTTGTCGTAGACGATTTCAGTCACGGTGTGGGTTCTCCTTGGGTGGTGACGGTGGGGTGTCGGGGCGAGGAGGCGCGGTGCGCGACCCCTCGCGGGGTCAGTTCTTGAAGACGCGATCGGTGATCGACTTCGCGCCGCGGCCGATGGCCAGGAGGCCCGACTGCGAGATCTCCTTGATGCCGTAGGGCTCGAGCACCCGGAGCAGCGCGGTCGTCTTGCCGGTGTCACCCGTGACCTCGATGACGAGGGCGTCGGTCGACACGTCGACGACCGAGGCACGGAAGAGGGTGACCGCCTCGAGCACCTGCGAACGGGTCGTGTTGTCGACGCGCACCTTGATCAACAGGTGCTCGCGCTGGACGGACTGCGAGTAGTCGAGCTCGACGATCTTGATCACGTTGATGAGCTTGTTCAGCTGCTTGGTGACCTGCTCGAGCGGCAGCTCTTCGACGTCGACGACGACCGTGATGCGGCTCAGGCCCTCGACCTCGCTCTTGCCGACGGCGAGGCTCTCGATGTTGAAACCGCGTCGGGCGAAGAGCCCGGCGACACGGGTCAGCAGACCCGGCTTGTCTTCGACGAGCAGGGACAGGACGTGGCTCATGCGTGTTCTCCGGTCATGTCGCCGTCACGGGTGGTGTCGGAGGCGCTCGTGCCGGGCGCCTCGTCGTCCCACTCGGGAGCGAGGGCTCGGGCGTGCTGGATCTCGGAGTTCGAGACCCCTTGCGGCACCATCGGCCAGACCATCGCGTCGCGGCTGACGACGAAGTCGATGACGACCGGTCGGTCGTTGGTCGCGAGGGCGAGTTCGATGGCCGCGTCGACCTCGTCCTCGGTGCGGACCCGGATGCCGAGCGCGCCGTAGGCGTCGGCGAGCTTGACGAAGTCCGGCACCATGCGCGTCTCGTGACCGGTGTTGAGGTCGGTGAACGAGTGGCGCCCCTCGTAGAAGAGCGTCTGCCACTGCCGCACCATGCCGAGCGACGAGTTGTTGATGATCGCGACCTTGATCGGGATGTCGTTGATGACGCAGGTCGCCAGCTCTTGGTTGGTCATCTGGAAGCAACCGTCGCCGTCGATCGCCCACACCACGCGGTCGGGCTGGGCGACCTTGGCCCCCATGGCGGCCGGGACCGAGTAGCCCATCGTGCCCGCGCCTCCGGAGTTGAGCCAGGCGTGCGGTCGTTCGTACTCGATGAACTGGGCCGCCCACATCTGGTGCTGGCCGACGCCGGAGGCGTAGATCGCCTCGGGGCCGGAGAGCTGACCGATGCGCTGGATGATCGCCTGCGGGGACAGCAGGCCGTCGTCGGGCTGGGTGTAGCCGAGCGGGAACTGCTCGCGCAGCCCGTCGAGGTGCTCCCACCAGGCCGCGATGTCGGGCTTCACGCCGCCCGTGACCTCGGCGAAGGCGCTCGTGAGGTCGGGGATGACGATCTTCGCGTCACCCACGATCGGCACGTCGGCGATGCGGATCTTCGAGATCTCGGCCGGGTCGATGTCGACGTGGACGACCTTCGCATCGGGCGCGAACAGCTCGGCCTTGCCGGTGACCCGGTCGTCGAACCGCGCGCCGAGGGCGATGATGAGGTCGCTCTCTTGCAGGCCCAGCACGGCCGGGACGGTGCCGTGCATGCCGGGCATCCCGAGGTGCTGCGAGTGGGTGTCGGGGAACGCACCGCGGGCCATCAGGGTGGTGACGACGGGAGCCCCGGTCAGCTCGACGAGGGCCTTCAGCTCGGCCGACGCCTCGGCGCGGATCACGCCGCCGCCGACGTAGAAGACCGGCCTCTTCGCGTCGGCGATCATCTGGGCCGCGGCGGTGATCTGCTTGCCGTGTGCCCTCGTGACCGGCCGGTAGCCCGGCAGATCGACGACGGGCGGCCAGACGAAGGGGGCGCTGTTCTGCTGCGCGTCCTTCGTGATGTCGACGAGAACCGGGCCGGGACGACCCGTGCTCGCGATCTGGTACGCCGCGGCGAGCGTCGCCGGGATGTCCTCGGGCTTCGTCACCAAGAACGAATGCTTCGTGATCGGCATCGTGATGCCGACGATGTCGGCCTCCTGGAAGGCATCGGTGCCCATCAGGGTCGAGAAGACCTGACCGGTGATGGCCAGCAGCGGCATGCTGTCCATGTAGGCGTCGGCGATGGCCGTGACGAGGTTCGTCGCACCGGGACCGGACGTCGCGATCGCGACGCCGACACGACCGGACGCGGCGGCGTAGCCCTCGGCGGCGTGGCCGGCGCCCTGCTCGTGGCGCACCAGGATGTGCCGGATCGCGGTCGAGGCCATCAACTCGTCGTAGAAGGGGATGATGGCGCCGCCGGGCAACCCGAACACGTCGGTCACGCCGAGGTGCTCGAGCGACTTGAGGATGGCACCCGACCCGGTCAGCACGGGAGGCGCGGGGGGCGACCCGACGGACACGCCGGCGTTCGGCCGGGCCGTCCGTGTCGCGGTGCCGGGCGTGGGGGTGGACTCTGCAGGCATCAGTGCCGGTTCCCTGTTCGTGGTCGGTGATCGATGGTGACGGTGCGGGACGCGGCCGTGCACGGGGGTGCGGCGACGCGTCGGCTCGGCCCGGGGGCGGGAGGCGTCAGTAGGTGACGGCGCCCTCGGCCGCGGAACGGACCTGGCGTGCGTACTTCGCGAGGACACCGCGGGTGTAGCGCGGGGGAAGCGGTGCCCAGCCGTCTCGGCGGGCGTCCAGCTCTGCGGCGTCGACGAGTAGGTCGATCGAGCGAGCGGCGATGTCGACCCGAATCAAGTCACCATCGCGCACGAAGGCGATCGGACCGGAGTCGACCGCTTCGGGTGCTATGTGGCCGATGCACAGGCCGGTTGTGCCGCCTGAGAATCGTCCGTCCGTCAAGAGTAGTACATCTTTGCCGAGCCCCGCGCCCTTGATGGCTGCCGTGATGGCGAGCATCTCGCGCATTCCCGGGCCGCCCTTCGGGCCCTCGTAGCGGATCACGACCACGTCGCCGGCCTCGATGCGCCCCTCGGTGAGGGCGTCCATCGCACCACGCTCGCGTTCGAAGACCTTCGCCGGACCCTCGAACACCGAGGCGTCGAAGCCGGCCGTCTTCACGACGGCGCCTTCGGGTGCCATCGAGCCGCTGAGGACCGTGAGACCGCCGGTCGCGTGGATCGGGTCGTCGAGCGTGCGCAGCACCTCGCCGTCGAGCGGCTTCGGTTTGATCGACTCGAGGTTGTCGGCCACGGTCTTGCCCGTGACGGTCAGGCAGTCGCCGTGCAGCAGACCCGCGTCGAGGAGGGCCTTCATGACGACGGGTACGCCGCCCATGCGGTCGACGTCGTTCATGACGTACTTGCCGAAGGGCTTGAGGTCGCCGATGTGCGGCACCTTGTCGCCGATGCGGTTGAAGTCGTCGATGGTGAGGTCGACCTCGGCCTCGTACGCGATGGCGAGCAGGTGCAACACGACGTTGGTCGAGCCGCCGAAGGCCATCGCCACGGCGATGGCGTTCTCGAACGCCTTCTTCGTGAGGATGTCGCGCGTCGTGATGCCCAGGCGGAGCATCTCGACGACGGCCTCGCCCGAGCGGTGGGCGAAATAGTCGCGGCGACGGTCGGCCGACGGCGGGGACGCCGAACCGGGGAGGCTCATGCCGAGGGCCTCGGCCACGCTGGCCATGGTGTTGGCGGTGTACATGCCGCCGCAGGCACCCTCGCCCGGGACGATGGCGCACTCGATCGCCTTGAGGTCGTCGTCGCTCATGTTGCCGGCCTTGTGGGCACCGACCGCCTCGAACGAGTCGATGATCGTGACGTTCTTCTCGGTGCCGTCGCTGAGCTTGACCCAGCCGGGGGCGACGCTGCCGGCGTAGAGGAAGACGCTGGCGAGGTCGAGCCGGGCCGCGGCCATCAGCATGCCGGGCAGCGACTTGTCGCAACCGGCGAGCAGCACCGAACCGTCGAGTCGCTCGGCGTTCATGACGACCTCGACGCTGTCGGCGATCACCTCTCGCGAGACGAGCGAGAAGTGCATGCCCTCGTGGCCCATCGAGATGCCGTCGGACACCGAGACGGTGCCGAACTGGAGCGGGTAGCCACCGCCGGCGTGGACGCCCTCTTTGGCGCCCTGGGCCAGTCGGTCGAGCGACAGGTTGCAGGGGGTGATCTCGTTCCAGCTGCTGGCGATGCCGATCTGGGGCTTGCTCCAGTCTTCGTCGCCCATGCCGACGGCACGGAGCATGCCTCGCGACGTGGTGGCCTCGACGCCGTCGGTGACGACGCGGCTGCGGGGTTTGATGTCGATCCCGTCCGGGGTGGGCTTCTCTGGCATGGGTCGAGTTTAGGCCGTGACCGGGCCCGTGCCGTCCACCGCGGCCGGACGCCTCAGAGCTCGCCCGGCTCCCCCGCCGCGGCATCGCGCGACCGGGTGCGTCGGCCCTCGTGGTCGCGGGCCTCGTCGTCGCCCTCGCTGTCGTCGAGCCCGGAGGAGTCGCCCACCCGGTCCATCTCGACGGCCAGGGCGTCGGCCGACCCGACGGGCAGGTCGGACACGTCGAGATCGGTGACGTCGCCCTCGGTGGTCTCGGCGATCTCGCCGGCGGCCCGCGCCACGGCGTCGTCGAGTTCGTCGACGACCAACTGGTCCCGCAACAGGTCGCCGTTGCGGTACCCCGCCCGCCCGATCATGTGCGCCGAGATGGGGGCGGTGAGCATCTGGAAGACGAGGACGACGAGCAGGGATGCGATCGTGCCGACGGTGTGCTGGTCGAGCGCGATGGCCGCCAGCACGAGGATGAGGCCGAAGATCTGCGGCTTGGTCGCGGCGTGCATGCGCGACAGGGCGTCCGGGAACCTCAGGAGGCCGATGCCCGCCGCGACCGAGAGCAGCGCCCCGCCGATCAGCATGATCGAGGCGGCGACCTCGTAGACCGTCTCGGGGATCACGACGGGTCCTGCTTCGAGACGTAGCGCGCCACGGTGATCGAACCGAGGACGGCCGTCAGCGCGAGGGCGAGGATGACCGGGATGGTGCGGGTGTGGCCGTTGAAGACCATGTCGGCGGCGAGCACGCAGATCAGGGTGGTCAGCAGCATGTCGGACGCGATCATGCGGTCGAGGATCGACGGCCCCCGCACGATGCGGATGACCGACGCGAGTCCGGCGAACGCGAACAGCGCACCGACGACGTAGGCGACGACGGTCACGAGGGACCTCCTTCGTGGGACGAGGACGGGCTGACCGGTTCGTGGACCTCGGCCGCGGCCGGGGTGCCGTCGGCGATGCGACGTCGGTCGTCGTCGCTGCCGAGCACCCGGACGAGACGGGCCTCGACGACCAGGACGCCGTCGCGGACGCCCTCGACCCCGGCGAGGTCCTCGACGGCGAGGGCGTGCAGGTAGAGGATCGACCGCTCGCGGTCGGCCTCGACCACGAGCGACCCGGGCACGAGCGAGATCGCCTCGGCGACCAGGGTCATGATGAAGTCCGACCTCGTGTGCAGCTGGACGGCGACGATGGCGTTCGAGGTCACCCCCCGAGGACGCACGGCCTGCCAGGCGACGATGACGGAGGCGCGGACCAGGTCGACCACGAAGTGCGCCAGGAAGACTACGGCGTACCAGAGGTTGAACCGGCCGCTCAGTTCGACCGGCGGCAGGAAGAACACCCGGGTCACGAGCAGCGCCACCGCGACCCCGGTGACGAAGGCCAGGACGGTGAACTGGTTCCACAGGGCCATCCAGAGGACGACCAGTCCGACGAGCAGGGGCAGCTGACGGGCGAGGCTGCGGCCGACCTCGCCACGGGTGGGACGACCGGTCACGGTGTGCTCCCCTCGTCGGCGGAGTCGGAGGCGGGTTCGGGCTCGGGCGACGACGGGTCGGAGGTCGTCTCGCCCTGCCCGGCGGGGAAGACCGTCTGCACGTAGTCGTTCGAGCCGTAGACCCGACCGGCCGCGCGCTCGGCGACGCCGTAGAGCGGGCCGGCGGCGAAGGTGAGGGCGAGCGAGACGAGCACCATGCCGGCGGTCGCGCCCACCATGGTGCGGGGGTTGGTGCGACGCTGCTGGACGGCCACCCGACCCGGGGCCTCCTCGAGGTGCTCGGTGAACGGCGACTCGTGGTCGTCGACGTCGGCCTTGGGACGCCAGAACGCGAGGTTCCAGGCACGCATCAGGGCGTAGAGCGTGAGCAGGGATGTCAGCGCCCCGGCGCCGATGAGCACGTACACGAGCGGATCGTCGAGCCGGGCGCCGGCCTCGAAGAGCGCGACCTTGCCGATGAAGCCCGAGAACGGCGGGATGCCACCCAGGTTGAGCGCCGGGATGAAGAAGAGGACGGCCACGATCGGCGCCGCCTTGAGCAGACCGCCCAGACGGGTGATCGACGCCGTACCGCCTCGTCGTTCGATCAACCCCGCCCCGAGGAAGAGCGTGGTCTGCACCGTGATGTGGTGGACGACGTAGTAGATCGTCGCTGCCAGCCCCTCGACGGTGCCGAGCGCGATGCCGAAGATCATGTAGCCGATGTGGCTGACCAGGGTGAACGAGAGCAGTCGCTTGATGTCGGCCTGGGCCACCGCTCCGAGGATGCCCACGATCATCGTCAGCAACGCGATGATCAGCAGGTAGACGTTGACGTTGCTCTCGACGAACAGCACCGTCTCGGTGCGGATGATGGCGTACACGCCGACCTTGGTCAGCAATCCCGCGAAGACGGCGGTCACGGGGGCGGGAGCGGTCGGGTACGAGTCGGGCAGCCAGAACGACAGAGGGAAGATCGCGGCCTTGATGCCGAACGCCGTCAGCAGCATGACGTGGATGATCGTCTGCACGTCGGGCGGGATGGTGTCCATCTTCTGGGCGATGTCGGCGATGTTGACCGTGCCGAGCGCGCCGTAGATCATCGCGATGGACGCGAGGAACAGCACGGACGACACCAGGCTGACGACGATGTAGACCACACCGGCCCGGATGCGCTGCTCGGTGCCGCCGAGGGTGATCAGCACGTAGCTGGCCACCAGGAGGATCTCGAAGCCCACGTAGAGGTTGAAGAGGTCACCTGCGATGAAGGCGTTGAAGACGCCCGTGGCGAGGATGAGGTAGGTCGGGTTGTAGATCGAGACCGGGGCCTCGCCGTCACCGTCGGCCTGGCCCTGCCCGACCGAGAACACGAAGACCGCCAGCAGGACGATCGACGAGATGCTGAGCATGAGCGCGGCGAGACGGTCGACGACGAGCGTGATGCCGAACGGCGCCTGCCAACCGCCCACCTGCACGGCGATCGCCCCTTGCGTGTCCACGACGACGAGCAGCACGAGGCTGATGACGACGACGAGGGCCAGGGCGACGATCGAGACGACGGCCTGCAGCCGGGGCCGCCGACCGGCGATCAGTGCCGCCGCGGCACCGAGCAGTGGGATCAGGACGACGAGCGGCACGAGGTAGCTGGTGGTCATGCTCCGTGCCCTTTCTCGTCGTGGTGGGACCGGTCGTGGTGGGGCCGGTCGTCGGCCGGGACGGCCGCTTCGGCCCGGCTGCCGAACTCGCTGTCGCCACCGGCCTCGTCGTCACCGTCGCCCTGCTCGGACTCTTCTTCGGCCGGGACGCCTCGACGTCCGATCTCGAGGTCCTCGGCGTCGTCCGCGAGGGTGTCGCCCTGCGCGAGTCGCCACGACCGGTAGATCAGCGCGAGCATGAACGCCGAGATGCCGAAGGTGATGACGATGGCCGTCAGCACGAAGGCCTGCGGCAGCGGGTCGGCGAAGTCGGCCGGATCGGCCTGGCCGTCGACCACGGGGGCCGCGCCGCGTCGGCCGGACATGAGCAGTATGAGGATGTTCGTGGCGTTGCCGACGAGCAGGAAGCCCAGCAGCACCCGGGTCATGCTGCGCTCGAGCAGCAGGTAGACGCCGCAGGCGTACAGCGCGGCCATGACGACGATCAGGGCGAGGGAGACGCTCATGCGCGCCCCCGCTCGGTCGGGGGCGTACCGGCGACGGACACGGGGAGCGACTCCTCTTCGGGCTCGGACACCTCGCTCGGGTGGCCGAACGCGTCCTCTTCTTCTTGACGGTCAACCTCGGCTCCGAGGCTGCGGAGCACGTCGAGGACGAGCCCGACGACGACCAGGTAGACGCCGACGTCGAAGAACGTCGACGTGACGAACTCGACGTGGCCGAGCAGCGGCACCTCGGCCTCGAACCAGGTCGACGTGAGGGCGTCGACTCCGAAGAAGAGCGGGACGAGTGCCGTCGCGGCGACCGTCAGGAGACCGGCGCCCAGGAGCTTGCCGGCATCGAGGGGCGCGGCCGCGCCGAGCTCGTACCGACCGCCGGCGAGGTAGCGCGCCACGAAGGCGAACCCCGCGACCAGACCGCCGGCGAAGCCACCGCCGGGCAGGTTGTGACCGGCGAAGAGCAGGTAGATCGACACGACGATGATGGCGTGGAAGATCAGCCGGACGACGACCTCGAGCAGGATGGACCGGTTCTGCGGAGCGAGTTTGCGCCCGGCCAGCAGCCAGGCACGCCGGTCGCCCTCGGTGCTGTCGCCGATCTGCGCCGTCGCCCCGCCGACGGGCACGACCGGGGCCGGCTCGCGCACGGGTCGGACCCGTGCCAGGAACCGCTGCGCCCGCGTGCGCCGCTCGGGCCGGGGCAGGACGTCGGCGCGGGAGGTCAGGAAGACGAGGCTCGCGACGCCCGTGGCGGCGACGATGAGGACGGCGATCTCGCCCATGGTGTCCCACCCGCGGATGTCCACGAGCGTCACGTTGACGACGTTTCGGCCGTGGCCACCGTCGACGGCGAGATCGGGGAAGGCACCGGAGATGGTGGGGATCGATCGCGCCCCGAGGGCGACGACGGCGATGGCGGCCATGACGGACCCGACCGAGATGCCGATGACGGCCCGGATCGCCCGGTGGGTGCGTCCGTTGCGTTCGCCCAGGCGGGCCGGCAGCCGACGCAGCACGAGGACGAACGCGATGAGGGTGATGGTCTCGATCAGGGCTTGCGTCAGGGCCAGGTCGGGAGCCCCGTGCAGGGCGAAGAGCGCGGCCATGCCGTAGCCGGTCACGCCGACGAGGACGACGGCCTGGAACCTCTTGTTCGACAGCGCCGACGCGATGGCGCCGATGATCATCAACCCGCCGATGGCGAGCTGGGCCGGGTAGTCCCAGAGCACGGCGGTGGTCGGCCAGTCGCTGTTGAGCGCCAGCGTCACCGCCGACGAGGCGATGAACACGATGAGGATGGTGGCGAGGTAGAACGGCAGCGACCCGCGCTGCGTCGTCGCGGTCGTCCGTGACGCCGTGCGGTCGATGGTCGCCATGATGCGCACGTACCCGTCGGAGGCGCGGGGCAGGAACGAGACGGCCTTCTGCACCTGCGACACCCGATCGCGCTGCCAGAAGAGCAGGCCGCCGACGACGAGCGAGATCGCGGTGAAGCCGAGCGCGGGCTCCAGTCCGTGCCACAGCGCCAGGTAGTACGGCTCGTGCTCGCCCGGTGCGGCGGGGAGCGTGTCGGCGTAGCGCGCGAACACCGGGCCGACCTGGTACGAGACCAGACCCAGCACCACGCCGGCGACGGCGAGGACGATCGGCGACGCGAGGAAGTCCACGTGCTCGCGGACGAAGTCGACCGGCTCGACGCCCTTCTTGCGGCCGAACGCCCCCCAGAGGAAGCGCAGGCTGTACGCGGTGGTCAGGATCGAACCGACGACGACGCCGACCAAGGCCATCACGCCCCAGGCCGAGCCGGTCACGGCGTCGTCGTAGAGCGCCGTGAGCACGGCCTCTTTCGCGACGAAGCCGAAGGTCGGCGGCACGCCGGCCATGGAGGCGAGGGCGAGGATCGTCACCACGAGGAGGACGGGCGCCTGCCGACCGAGCCCGCAGAGCTTGCGGAGGTCTCGTGTGCCGGTCCGGTGGTCGATGACGCCGACCACCAGGAAGAGCGTGGACTTGAACAGGGCGTGCGCGACCAGGAGTGCGAGGCCGGCGAGTGCGGCGTCGCGGGTGCCGAAACCGACCACGATCGTCAGGAAGCCGAGCTGGCTCACCGTGCCGTAGGCCAGGACGAGCTTCAGGTCGTGCTGGCGGAGGGCGCGGTACCCGCCCAGGATCATCGTGACGACCCCGACGGTCACGATGATCTCTTGCCAGCCGGGCTGGTCGTGGTAGCCGGGGGCGAGCCGGGCGACGAGGTAGATGCCCGCCTTGACCATCGCGGCGGCGTGCAGGTAGGCGCTGACCGGCGTCGGTGCGGCCATCGCGGCCGGGAGCCAGAAGTGGAACGGCACGAGTGCCGACTTCGAGAGGGCCCCGACGAGCACGAGCACGACGGCCACCGTGACGACCGTGCCGGTGGGTGGCTGCTCGACGAGCTGCGACAACGAGCTCGTGCCGCCCTGGACGGCGAGGATCACGAGGCCGACGAGCATCGCGAGCCCGCCGGCGGTCGTGACGATGAGGGCCTGCAACGCGGCGCCACGGCTGGCCTGCTTCGCCGTGTAGTGCCCGATCAGCAGGTACGAGAAAACGCTCGTGGCCTCCCAGAAGACGAACAGGACGAAGACGTCGTCGCTCGTCACGAGGCCGTACATGGCCCCGGCGAAGGCCACGAGCACGGCGGCGAACCGGGCGCGACCGGCCTCGTCGCGCTCGAAGTACCGGGCGCAGTAGACGAGGACGAGGCCGCCGACGCCGGTCACGACGAGCGCGAGCACCCAGGCGAGCACGTCCATGCGCAGCGTGAGCGAGATGGCGAGCTGCGGGATCCACGGCAAGGCCTCGGTGGGCACCTCGCCCGACAGCACCGCGGGCCCCTGGAACGCCGTGAAGACGAAGGCGGCGAAGGGCACGACGGACGCCCAGAGGAAGAGCGAGCGGCCGAGTCGCCCGCCGACGCAGGCCACGACGACGGCCGCCACGGCGAACGTTGTCAGGACTACGATCACGGGGACCTCCGTCGGCTGGCGACCTCGTCGAACCGGCTCGGCTGAGCGGCGGCGGGGAGTCGCGGCGGGGGGTCCAGACTACCTTGCAGTCGGCTGGGAATGCTCAGACCCGGGCATCACACCCGTGCAAGTCATGCGGCGTCAAGCATGCCCCAGGTGCTCGCGCAGACCGGCCAGTTCGACGAGCAGGTCGGCCATCGCGGCGGGATCGGCGACACGGTGCATCGCCCCGGTCTCGCCCGGGCCGACCTTGACCGACAGGTCGCCCTCGCCGAGCGCCCGGAAGCCGTCCTCGTCCGTCACGTCGTCCCCCGCGTAGAGGACGCCCGTGGCCTCGACGGCTTCACGGAGTCGGTCGATGCCGTCGTTCTTGCCCGTCGCCCGGACGGCGAACTCGAGGACGTTCTTGCCGACCCGCTCGTGCATGCCGCCGAGGGCGCCGACGGCCTCGCGGGCCGCCGTGTGGACGGCCTCGGTCGTTGCGACGTCCGCGAGCCGTGTGTGCAGGGCGAGGCCTGCGGGCTTCTCTTCCACGAAGACGCCCTCACGCCCCTCGGCCGCACCGTGGACGGCGTCGGACAGGCGCGCGCGGGCAGCCTGCTCGTCGTCGGTCAGCGAGGTCTCGTGGCCGTCGACCCGCACCTCGATGCCGTGCGAGCCGACCAGCAGCACCTCGTCGGGGGTCTGGCTGACCTCGACCAACGACGCGAGGTCGCGTCCGGACACCAGGGCCACCGTGGTCTGGTCGAGGGCCGAGAGGCGCCTGATCGCGTCCAGGGCCGCCGGCAGCGCCCGGGCCTGCAGGGGCGCGTCGACCTCGGGGGCCAGGGTGCCGTCGAAGTCGAGGGCCACGAGGAGGCGCGGGGTCGTCGCGAGGCGACCGAGCGCGTCGCTGAGCGCGAGGGAGTCGGAACCGATCACGAGGCGTCGCCGCCCTTCGCGCCCGAGGCCGGTGCCGGCGTGATCTGCTGCCCCGGTCGCACGTTCTCGAGGGCCTGGAGGAAGGACGCCGACCACTTGGCCACGTCGTTCTCGAGCACGCGACGGCGGAGGGCGCGCATGCGCGTGGTGCGGTCCCGCTTGGGCATCTCGATGGCGCGCATGATCGTGTTCTTGAGGCCGCCGATGTCGTGCGGGTTGATCAGCAGGGCGCTCTTCAGCTCGTCGGCCGCACCGGCGAACTCGCTGAGCACGAGCACGCCGTCGTTGTCGCGACGCACCGCCACGTACTCTTTCGCGACCAGGTTCATGCCGTCGCGCAGTGCCGTGACCAGCATGATGTCGGCGGCGAGGTACAGCGCCACCATCTCTTCGCGGGGGTAGCCGTGGTGGTGGTAGCTGATGGCCGTGTGGCTCATGGTGCCGTAGTCGCCGTTCACGCGGCCGACGGTCAGCTCGATCTCGTCGCGCAGCTGCTTGTACGTCTCGACCCGCTCGCGGCTCGGGCTCGCGACCTGCACGAGCGTGGCGTCCTCGACGCTGAGCCGGCCGTCCGCGAGCAGCTCGCCGAACGCCTTCATGCGGTGCCGGATGCCCTTGGTGTAGTCGAGCCGGTCGACGCCGAGCATGATCGTCTTGGGGTTGCCGAGGCCCTCGCGGATCTCACGGGCCCTGGCCTGGACGTCGGGTCGGGCGGCGAGCTCTTCGTAGCTGGCGGCGTCGATCGAGATCGGGAAGTGCTTCGCCAGCACGCGGCGCACCTTCGTGCCGCGGCGCGACACCGGCGCGGACTCGTCGTCGACCGGGACCTCGATGTAGGGGCGCGTCGTCGAGTAGCCGAGCAGGTGGCGGACGGCGCGCGAGAAGTTCGACGCGTCGTCGGCCCGCTGGAAGCCGATGACGTCGGCGCCGAGCAGGCCCTCGACGATCTGCTGCCGCCAGGGCAGCTGCGAGAAGATGCCGAGCGGCGGGAACGGGATGTGGTTGAAGAACCCGATGGTGACGTCGGGTCGGGCCTCGCGCAGCATCTTCGGCACGAGCTGCAGCTGGTAGTCCTGCACCCAGATGGTGCCGCCCTCTTCGGTGATCTCGGCGGCCCGGTCGGCGAAGCGCTGGTTGACCTGCACGTAGGACTCCCACCAGACCCGGTGGTAGGTCGGGGCAGCGATGACGTCGTGGTAGAGCGGCCACAGCGTGTCGTTGCTGAAGCCCTCGTAGTAGCGCTGCACCTCGTCGGCGCTGAGCGGCACGGGGACGATCTCGATCCCGTCCGCCTCGAAGGGCTCGAACTCGAGGTCGGGTTGCCCCGCCCAGCCCACCCACGCACCGTCGTTGGCCTTCATGACGGGCTCGAGGGCGGTGACGAGACCGCCGGGCGAGTGCTGCCACGACGCCGAACCGTCGTCGGCGACGACCCGGTCGACGGGCAAGCGGTTGGAGACGACGACGAAGCCGTAACGTTCGGGGGTGTCAGGCATGGGGGTGGGTCAGCTCCTGTCGGATCGCCCGCACGGACGCGGGACGGCCAGATTATCAGCGACGCCCCCGCGCCCCCGGTCGACCGGCGGCGCCCCACCGCCCCACCGCGGCACCGGTCAGGCGAGGTGCAGGGTCGCCTCGGCGGCTCTCACAAGCGCCACGCCGTAGCCCGGCCCGTGACCGGCGGCGTGCACGGCGAGCGGATGCAGCTGGTGCAGCGGCACGCGGCCCTGCCACCCCTCCCCCAGCGGCGAGCGCGCCTCGTAGCCGGCCAGCACGTCCTCGAGGTGCGGGCAGCCGAACAACGCCAGCATCGCCAGGTCGGTCTCGGGGTGCCCGCCGTGGGCGGCCGGGTCGATGAGCACGACCCCGCCGCCGTCGAAGAGCACGTTGCCGGCCCACAGGTCGCCGTGGAGGCGAGCCGGCGGAACGTCGTCGTCGAAGGCGCCGTCCGCGACGACGCGGCACGCACGCTCGACGACCTCGAGGCCCGCCCGGTCGAGGTTGCCCGCCTCGACGGCGACGCGGGCGTACGGCAGGACCCGCTGCTCGGCGTAGAAGACGCCCCAGGTCGCCTTCGGTCGCACGGTCATCGACCGGCTGCCGATGAAGCACGGGCCCGTCCACCCCCGAGGAGGCGCACCGAACGCGTCCGCGCCGCTCGCGTGGGTCACCGCGAGCGCCTCACCGAAGGCCCGGGCGGCCTCGGCCGTGGGGCGGACCTCGTGCACGGGATCGAGGTCGATGCGCCCCGGGGACGCGGCCTGCACGCCCACGGTGCGCGCGCCTCCTCGGGGCGTGGCCTCGGCGAGCCAGGCGAGCCCGACCGCCTCGGCCTCGAAGAACCCTGCGGGGGCGTCGGCACGCTGCTTCGTGTACGAGGTCACGGGAATAGCATGCGCCTCATGACCGACACCCGTCCCCCGCGCACCGAGGGGCCCCACGGCACCGCCGACGAGGGCCACGAGTCCGACACGACCATCGTCACGCGCGCCTACCGCGGGGGCGAGCTGATCGCCCACGACTTCCCGCTGCACGAGGTGAGCGACCACCTCGAGACCGACGGCTGCCACGTGTGGATCGATCTCACCGACCCGACCGCCGACGACCTCGCCGCGCTCGAGGACGAGCTCGGCCTGCACGAGCTCGCCGTCGAGGACGCCCTGCAGGACGGGCAGCGGCCCAAGATCGACCGCTACGACAACCATCTGTTCACGGCGCTCTACGACGTGCGCTTCGACCGTGCCAGCGGCGTGCTCGACACGAGCGAGGTGAAGGCGTTCATCACCGAGCGCGCCCTCGTGACGATCCACCATCCCGAGTTCGACGTCGCCCGACTGCAGGCGACCTTCGACCAGAACCGCGACCTGGCGTCGCACGGCGTCTCGTACTTCCTCTGGGGGCTGCTCGACTGCGTCGTGGACCGGCACTTCGACGCCACGGACGCGCTCGACGACGAGATCGAGGGCATCGCCGACGACCTCTTCGACCCGACGCCCCGCACCATCGACGTGCAGAAGCGCTCGTTCGCCCTGCGCAAGAGCCTCGTCCAGCTGCGGCGGGTGGCGTCGCCGATGCGCGAGGTGCTGAACACCCTGCTGCGCCGCGACCTGAAAGAGGTCGACGCCGACATGCAGCCGTACTTCCAGGACGTCTACGACCACGTCCTGCGCGTGGCCGAGCAGAACGACTCGCTGCGCGACCTCGTCTCGACCATCCTCGACACGAACCTCAACCTGCAGTCCAACCGCATGAACCTCATCATGAAGAAGGTGACGAGCTGGGCGGCCATCATCGCCGTCCCCACGGCGATCACGGGGTTCTACGGGCAGAACGTGCCGTACCCGGGGTTCCAGTCCCCCGGGGGCTTCGTCACGTCGTGCGTGCTGATCGTGGCGATCGGCGGCCTGCTCTGGTGGCAGTTCAAACGTCGCGACTGGCTGTAGTCCGCCGTTCCCGCACTGTTCACCGCGGGGTCGACGCCGCCCTGCCGCACCGGTCGTAGCCTGGCCACGTGATCACGGTCGGAATGAGCACGTCCTGCGTCTTCCCGCTGTCGACCGACGAGGCCTTCCGGCTCGCTCGGCTCACCGGCTTCGACGGGGTCGAGGTGATGGTGACGGGGGACCGGACGACCCGAAGCGCCGAACTCCTCCGCGCGACGACCGCGCGCTGGGGCCTGCCCGTGCTCTCGGTGCACGCCCCCGTGCTGCCCGTCGCCCATTTCGCCTTCGGCCGGGACCAGGTCGAGAAGCTCCGCCGGTCGGCCGAGCTGGCCCGCGAGCTGGGTGCCTCGACCGTCGTCGTGCACCCGCCGTTCGTCTGGCAGAGGTCGTTCGCGGCCCGCTTCGTCGACGTCGTCCGGGAGATCGCCGCGGAGACGGGCGTCACCCTGGCGGTCGAGAACATGTTCCCCCTCCGGTTCGGGCCGGTGGGGTTCGACGCCTACCGCCCCGGGCCCGACCCCGTGGCGACCGACGTCGACGCGGCCACCCTCGACTTCTCGCACGCCGCCGTCGCCGGTCGCGACGCCCTCGACCTCGCCCTGGCGCTCGGGCCCCGGTTGCGCCACGTCCACCTGACCGACGGCGTCGTCTCGTCCCGGCCGGGAGGGCTGCACGACCAGCACCTCGTGCCGGGCGACGGCACGCAGCCGGTCGCCGAGGTCCTGACCCATCTGGCCCGGTCGGGCTGGACCGGCGTCGCCGCCGCCGAGGTGCACACCGCCGGGGACGAGGAGGCGCGGCTCGGCCAGCTGAGGCGGACGCTCGCCTTCGCGCGTCGTCACCTCGCGACCGCCCCCGCGTCGGGCACCGTCGCCCGGCCCCCTCAGACGACCAGGACCGTCGCGACGACCGCGAGCGGCACGGCGACCGCCGCCACCCCGAGCCCGGCGAGCATGAACCGTCCCCACGCGACCTCGACGCCCATCGACGACAACCGGGAGTGCCAGAGCAGCGTCGCGAGCGAGGCCCAGGGCGTGACGAGGCAGCCGATGTTCACCCCGACGAGCACGGCGACGAGCCGCAACGGTGATCCGGCCACCGGTTCGAGGGCGAGGTAGGCCGGCAGGTTGTTCGCGACGTTCGCGGCGACGGCGCTGCCGCCCGCGAGCCGCAGCAGGTCGGGCAGCTGGTCACCCGTGCCCACCACGGCGCCGAGCAGGTCGGCGAGGCCGAGCGAGTGGGCGGCCTCGACGACGAGGAAGAGCCCGCCGGCGAAGAGCAGGGTGCCCCACGGCACCAGTCCGAGCCGCAGGACGCCCCGGCGCCGCACGGCCGTGGCCACGACGAGCACGAGCGCCGCGACGGCCGCGGGGATCCACACCTCGACGCCCGACACGAGGGCCGGCACGAGCAGTCCCGTCGCGACCGCGGCGACGCCGAAGAGCACGCGATCGGCCACGGGCTCGGACGACGGCGCCTCGAACCGGCCGACCAGCTGACGGCGGTAGCGCAGTCCGATCGCCACGACCGGGACGACGACGCCCACCACGGCGGCCGGCGCAACCAGGGCGGCGAACTGCACGGGAGCCGGCGACCCCAACTCGTGCAGGGCGAGCAGGTTGGTGAGGTTCGAGACGGGCAGCAGCATCGAGGCGCAGTTCGCGAGCCACACCGTGGTCAGGGCGAACGGCATCGGCGGCAGGCCCGCGTGTCGGGCCACGATCACGACCACCGGCGTGAGCAGCACGGCCGTCGTGTCGAGCGAGAGGAACACCGTGCACAGCACGGCGAGCGCCACGACCAGGAGCCACAACACGAGCACCCGTCCGCCGGCGAGGCGGGCCGAGGCGGACGCCAGCCAGGCGAAGAGCCCGGCCTCCGCCGCCAGCTCGGCGACGATCGTCAGGCCGACGACGAAGCCCAGCACGGGCGCGACCCGCTCGACGAGGGCGAGCAGTTCGTCACCGGTCAGGACTCCGGTGACCACGGCCACGAGGCCGAGCGCCACGAACACTCCTCCGAGCACGGCAGTGCGCACGGCATTCTCCTTCGACCGCGGGACGCACCGGCACGGGACGCCGGGCAGCTCAACCTACCCCCACCCGGACTCGCGCGACGTCACGCGGTACCGTGGTCGAAACGACCCCTGGGAGCCCCACCGTGCGCAAATTCCTCTTCAACGGCGCGATCATCAGCGCGATCTTCTCCGGCATCAGCCTCCTCAAGAGCCTGAGCGCCGGCCCGCGCGACTGGCGCCTCGCCCTCACGGCGATCAGCTGGGCCGCGTCCACCGCGATCGCCGTGGGCAACGTCATCGAGGCCGCGAACGACGACGACTGACGTCCGCCGAGACACCGAGGAGGCGCGTCCCGCTCTGGCGGGGCGCGCCTCCTCGTCCGTGCGGTCGCGTCAGCGACGCCCGCCGACGCCGGGCGTCGGCCCGGCCGGGTCACCGTCGGGACGGCCGACGGGCAGGCCCCCGGGTCGGCCCGCGACGTGCGGGTCGCGTTCCGCCTCCGCGCCGAGCGAGGCCTCGTAGTCGGCGATGTCGTGGATCGGGATGGCCGCCGTGAAGAGCGCGGTGCGCTCGGAGTCGGCGTTGTCGCCGCTGAACAGGCCCGAGGCGTCGGACGTCGAGCGGGGGGCCCGCCCGGTCGGCACCGGTTCGGCCTCGACCATCTGCACCCGGGTCCGCGGGATCGACTGCGGGCTCTTCGCGCGCAGCCAGGCGATGAGGTCCTCGCGGACGAGGCAGCGCAGGTCGAACAGGGTCGGGGCGTCCTTTGCCGTGACCAGGACGCGGACGCGCACGTAGCCGGCCTGGGCGTCGGTCACCTGCAGCACCTTGGTGCGCCCGTCCCAGAGGTCGGTGCCCGCGAGGATCACGTCGAGCTCCTTGCGCATGGCGCCCGGGTCGACGCGCCAGTCCAGGTCGAACTCGACCGCGCCGAGCAGCTCGCTGTTGCGCCGCGTCCAGTTCTCGAACGGCGTAGTCGTGAAGTAGGTCGACGGCAGCACGAGTCGACGGTCGTCCCAGATGTGCACGACCACGTACGAGAGCGTGATCTCTTCGATCAGGCCCCACTGCCCCTCGACCACGACGACGTCGTCGATGCGGATCGCGTCGCTGAAGGCCAGTTGGATGCCGGCGAAGACGTTGGCCAGCGTCGACTGCGCCGCGAGGCCGGCGACGACCGAGACCAGCCCCGCGCTGGCGAGGACGCTCGCGCCCACCGCCTCGACGCCCGGGAACCCGAGCAGCACGGTGCCCGCGGCGAGGATCACGATCAGGGCCACGGTCAGCCGTCGCAGGATGAGCACCTGCGTCCGGACACGACGGGCCACCCGGTTGTCGGGGGTGTCGACCCGGTAGCGCGACAGCCCGAGGTCCTCGAAGAAGATCGCGAGGGCGCCCACGAACCAGGCCACGACGACGATGATGGCGCACCGGAAGGACTGCGAGACCCAGCCCTCCCCCGGGTAGTCGGCGGGGAGCAGCGAGTCGAACGACGTGGTCAGGGCGATGACGAGCAGGACGACGAGCAGCGTCGCGCGGAACGGGCGGCGCATGCGCTTCACGAACGCCTGCGCCCACTCCTTGCGCTTCGCGACCACGCCGACGACCGCACCGACGACGGCCGAGACGACGAAGGTGAGGACGACGGCGGCGACGAGCGAGATGACGAGTTGTATCCAGGGCATCCCCCGAGCCTGACGCATGACGCACGGCTGCGTCCCGGCTCGACGCTGGGACGATGGAACGGTGAGACGATCCACAGCTTCCCGTCACGAGTCCGCCACGCCCTCGACGCCCCTGCGTCACCGCTCACGACGACGACGCGTGCTCAAGGGGGTGGCCCTCGGGTCGTTCGCCGTCGTGGTGCTCGCCGCCACGGGGTTCTTCGTGTGGGCCAAGACGCCGATGTCGGCGACGGCCGCCTCGCTCGCCTCGGTGTCCGACGACCAACGGGTCGAGGTGACGAGCAGGCCCGACACGGTCGTGATGCGACCGGCCGAGACGACCGCCACCGGCCAGGGTCTCGTCTTCGTCGCCGGTGCCCGGGTCGACCCGCAGGCCTACGAGCAGACCTTCGCGGGGCTCGTCGCCACGGGCGTCACCGTCGTCGTCGAACGACCCACTCTCGGGTTCGGCATCCTCGACCCCCGTCCGCTGTCGACCTTCACCGACCTCGCCCCCGAGGTCGACGAATGGGCCGTCGGCGGCCACTCGCTCGGCGGCGTGCGCGCCTGTCAGTACGCCGCCGACGACCGGACGGTGGACGCGCTGGTGCTTCTCGGCTCGTACTGCGCGACCACCGACCTCTCGGACGACGACGAGCTGGCGGTCCTCAGCCTCGGTGGTTCCGAGGACGGTCTGAGCACTCCGGCGAAGATCGCCAACTACCGCGACATGCTGCCGGACAGCGCCTCGGTGGTCGAGATCGACGGGTCGAACCACGCGCAGTTCGGCAGCTACGGCGAGCAGTCGGGCGACGGTTCGGCCACCATCTCGGACGAGGAGGCGCGCGACCGGATCACGCGCCAGCTCACGTCGTTCTTCGCCGGCGTCGGTGGCTAGGCTCCCGAGCGTTCGTCGGGCCTGACCGAGCGACCGCTCGAGGACGACCTGACGCGGCGGTGGATCAGATCGAGCGCTTGCGCTGCCGCAGGGCCTCGAGGGCCAGTCCCTCGGAGGGATACCGCCCGACGACCTCGCCCCAGCGGGGGTCGGCACCGCGCAGCGCGACGAACGTGCCCTGCTCGGCCCGGACGTGGCCGAGCACGCGGTCGGGGGTCGACACCTGGACGAGGTCGGACGAGACGGTGCGCGTGATGACGCGGGCCATTCTCCTCAGGACGTCGGTCGGTGCGGTGGTGCTCACGGGTGGTGCCTCTCGTGCTGCTGGTGCGGGCGGTGCGGGGGCGCCTCGGTGACGTCCGCCGACGACGCTACCCGCGCCTCCCGGGGTGTGACCTCGGGGTTGGCTGTGCGTCGGGTGTCGTCCGGCTGTGCTTTCACCCGGCTCCGCGTCACCCGGCCGGGCGCCCGGTACGACGTCGCCCCGGACGAGCGGGGCTCGGCCGGGGCGACGTCGTGCAGGGATCGGATCAGCTGGTGAGGCCGTCGACGTAGTCCTGGTTCTCGGAGATCCACTTCTCGACGACGGGGGCGTAGTCGTCGCCGTCGACCTCGTCACCGTTGAACATGGCGTTCTCGAGCGACGACAGGGTCTCGGTGTCCATGTCGAAGCCCTGCAGCCACTCGGTCAGCTGCGGGAAGTTCGCCGTGAAGCTCTTGCCACCGAAGGAGTGGATGCCCTCGGCATCGCCCAGGGTGCCCTCGGGGTCGGCGAGGTCCTTGATCGGGAAGGCGTCGTAGGCCCAGTGCGGGCTCCAGAGCGTGACCGCGATGTTCTCGCCCGCGTCGGTCGCGCTCTTCAACTCGGTGAGCATGGCGGCGGTCGACGAGGTCTGCAGCTGCATGTCGTCCAGGCCGTAGGTGGGGATCGTCTCGTCCTGGACCGCGGCGGTGAGACCGGCCCCCGGCTCGATGCCGACGATCTTGCCGCCGAACAGGTCGGCGTTGGCCGCCAGCTCGTCGAGGGAATCGATCGGGGCGTCCTCGTTCACGGCGACCGCGAGCTTGGCGCCGTCGTTCCAGGCGCCGAGGTCGGTCAGGTCGTCACCGTACTGCTCGATGTACGACGCGTGGGTCGTGGGCAGCCAGGTGTCGAGCACGACGTCGTAGTCGTCGGTGGTGAGGCCGCTGTAGACGGGAGCGACGTCGGCCGGCTTGAGGTTGACCGTGTAGCCCTTCTCCTCGAGGACGGTCTTCCACAGCCACGAGGCCGCGATGCCCTCGTCCCAGCCGTTGAACACGGCGAGGTCGACGACGGCCTGGTCGCCGTTGTCGAGCGTCTCGGCGTCGGCCGCCGAGCTGCTGCCGGGGGGCGAGCAGGCCGCGAGTCCGAGGACGGCGGTGGTGCCGAGGGCGATCGATGCGGCGATGGTGCGCTTCTTCATGTGGTCCTTTCGGGTGGTGCAGGAGGCGCGGGTCGGGTGGGCGGGTGCCGCTCCCGTCCCGCGGATGGTCGGGGTCTAGGCCGAGGCCGTCGCGGGTTCGCGTCGGTCGGCGGGGGGCAGGGGCTGCTCGGCCTCTGCACGGTCGGGCGCCGGGGTCGGCGGGACCGACCGGCGGTTCTGCGCCCGCGCCACCCGCCGGCCGCGACGGTCGGAGCCGAGCGCCGCGGTCATGCGGTCGAGCACGATCGCCAGGATGACGACCGAGATGCCGGCCTCGGCGCCCAACCCGACGTCGATGCGGTTGAGGCTCGCGACGATGTCGCCGCCCAACCCGCCTGCGCCGACCATGCCGGCGATGACGACCATCGACAGCGAGAGCATGATGACCTGGTTGACGCCGGCCATGATGCTGGGCTTCGCGAGCGGCAGCTGGATCTGTCGCAGGATGCGCCACGGCGACGAACCGAACGCCTGGCCGGCCTCGACCACCTCTTTGTCGACTCCGCGGATGCCGAGCTCGGTCAGGCGGACGCCGGGGGCCATGGCGAAGACGATGGTCGCGACGATGCCGGGCACGACGCCGACGCGGAACAGCAGCAGGGCCGGGATGAGGTAGACGAACGCGGGCGTCGTCTGCATGAAGTCGAGCACGGGCCGGATGATCTGCGACGCCACGGTCGACTTCGCGGCGAGCACGCCGAGCGGGATGCTCAGCGCGATCGCGAGCGTGCTGGCGACGAGCACGAGGGCGAGGCTCGCCATCGCGTTGTCCCACTGGTTGACCGTGCCGATGAACAGCAGGCCGACGGCCGTGCCGACCGAGAACTTCCAGCCCTTCGCGACGAAGGCGAGGGCGGCGATCACGAGGACGACCGCCCAGAACGGAGGCGTGCTCAGGAAGTACGCGACCCACTCGTAGAAGAACGTGAAGACCAGGCGGATGACGTCGAAGAAGCCGCCGAGGTTGGTGGTGATCCAGTCGACGACGCCCGAGACCCAGGAGCCGAAGGGGATGCGGAGGTACTCGTTCATCGGGTGGCTCCTTCGAGGGTGGCGTCGAGCTCGACGTCCGAGATGCGGGTGACGGGCTCGAGCACGGGGATGGGCGAGGTGGTCGTGTCGACGTTGCCGAGCGCGGCGAGCAGGGTCACGCGCGGGATGACGCCGAGCAGGCGGTCGGCGTCGTCGACGACGGCGATCGGCAGCGGGCTCTCGACGGCCAGCTCGAAGAGGTCGACGAGGGCCGCCTCGGGCCCGACCTTCGAGAACTCGGCGTTGACGATGGCCGCGAGGTCGGTGTCGTTCGCCTTGACCTGGCGCATGACGTGGCGGTCGCGCACCCAGCCGAGGAGCTTGCGGTCGCGGCCGGTGACGAACAGGGCGGCGGTCTGCAGGTCGCGCAGCGACCGCAGGGCGCCTCGGGGGCCGACCGTGAGCGGGACGACGGCCCGGGCGGGCTCCATGACGCTGGCCGCCGTGAGGACGCGCGCTCGGTCGACGTCCTGCACGAACTGGGCGACGTAGTCGTTGGCCGGGTCGGTGAGAATGTCCTCGGGCGTGCCGATCTGCACGATGCGGCCGTCGCGCATGACGGCGATGCGGTCCCCGAGGAACATCGCCTCGTTCAGGTCGTGGGTGATGAAGACGATCGTCTTGCCGAGCTTCGCCTGCAGTTCGACGAGCTGCTCCTGCATCTCGCGGCGGATCAGCGGATCGAGGGCCGAGAACGCCTCGTCCATCAGCAGGATGTCGGTCTCGGCGGCGAGGGCCCGCGCCAGGCCGACGCGCTGCTGCATGCCGCCCGAGAGCTGGCTCGGCAGTTTGTCCTCCCAGCCGGCGAGGCCGACGATCTCGGTGACCTCGCGGGCCTTGGCCAGACGGGCCGCCTTCGCGACCCCCTGCACCTCGAGGCCGTAGGCGACGTTGTCGATGACGGTGCGGTGCGGCAGCAGCGCGAAGTGCTGGAACACCATCGACACGTTCTGCCGACGCACCTCGCGGAGCCGCTTGGCCGGGACGTCCGAGATCGCGGACCCCGCGACCTCGACCGAGCCGGACGTGGGCTCGAGCAGGCCGTTCAGCATGCGGATGAGCGTCGACTTGCCCGAGCCGGACAGCCCCATCACGACGAAGATCTCGCCGGGCTGGACGTCGAACGAGGCGTCGATGACGGCGGCGGTGCCGAGGCCAGCGGCCTCGGTGCGTGAGGCGCCGGCCTCGAGTCGGGCGACGGCGTCCTTGGGTCGGCGGCCGAACACCTTGTACAGGTTCCGGGCACGCACGGCTGGCGTAGTGGTCACAGGTGTCTCCAGGCACGCCGAAGGGGCACCGGCCGCTCGGGCCGGCTCGCCGTCGGCGGCGATCGGGTCGGGCGGACGGGTCGACGACGCGTGCGGACCGTGTCGGCTCAAGCCCACCGTGATGTCACGGGGCGAACCTGACCTCCGCCGGGTCGGTCATGGGACCGGACCCTCGCGCCACCAGACCGTACGACGACCGGAACCCGAACTGGTCGGACCATCGGTCGGCGCGTCCTGATGATGACGGGCCCGGTCTCCCGGGCCTCCACGACCGTAGCCGACATCCGTCGTTCATCCGAATTGCGAACCCGCCCGGACGGGACCCCTGGTGTACCCCGTCCCGGCGTGTCGCCCATGCCTCCGGGCATGTCGATCGTCACCCATTCGTTATGCGGATGTGAATCGGCACCGCGCCTCCTGGGGGTTCGCCCGGCTCGCGGCGGTGATGCGGACGGAACCGATAAAGGCTACGGTCGAGCGATGACGAGTCCCACGAACGGGGGCGGCGACGCCTCCACCGAGACCCACCTCCCGCAAGACTTCTCGCACGAGCAAGAGGGCTTCCAGCACGGTCTGAAGCCCCGTCAGCTGCAGATGATCGCCATCGGCGGCGCGATCGGCACGGGGCTCTTCCTCGGTGCCGGCGGTCGGCTGGCGTCGGCCGGCCCGGCGCTCGCGATCGTGTTCGCGATCTGCGGCGTCTTCGCATTCTTCATCCTGCGTGCCCTCGGCGAGTTGGTGCTGCACCGCCCGTCGTCGGGCTCGTTCGTCTCGTACGCCCGCGAGTTCTTCGGCGAGAAGTTCGCCTACGCGGCCGGGTGGATGTACTTCTTGAACTGGGCGATGACGGCCATCGTCGACGTCACCGCGGTGGCTCTCTACCTGCACTACTGGTCGGCGTTCACGGCGGCACCCGACTGGCTGTTGGCCCTCGTCGCCCTCGCCGTGGTGCTCTCGGTCAACCTGTTGGCCGTGAAGGTCTTCGGCGAGATGGAGTTCTAGTTCGCCATCATCAAGGTCGCCGCTCTCGTGGTGTTCCTCGTGGTCGGCGTCGTGTGGCTCGCGGCGGCGTTCCCCGTCACGCACGACGGCGCAGCGGTCGACACCGGCTGGGGCCTGGTGGCGTCGTCGGGCATCTTGCCGAACGGCCTGCTGCCGGCCGTGATCGTGGTGCAGGGCGTCGTCTTCGCCTACGCGGCGATCGAGTTGGTGGGCACGGCGTCGGGTGAGACCCAGAACCCCGAGAAGGTCGTGCCGCGGGCGATCAACACGGTCATCATCCGCATCGCGGTGTTCTACGTCGGGTCGCTGGTGCTGCTGTCGCTGCTGCTGCCCTACACGGCGTACAAGGCGGGCGAGAGCCCGTTCGTCACGTTCTTCAGCAGCATCGGCAGCCCCGAGGTGGGCGACATCGCGGGGTCGATCATGAACTTCGTCGTCGTCACGGCGGCGCTGTCGAGCCTCAACGCCGGGCTCTACTCGACCGGTCGTGTGCTGCACTCGATGGGCATGAACGGGTCGGCCCCGAAGTTCACGACGAAGATGTCGAAGGGCGGGGTGCCGTTCGGCGGCATCTTGCTGACCGCGAGCATCACCCTGTTGGGCGTGGTGCTGAACGCGATCGTCGGGGCGAACACGGCGTTCGAGATCGTGCTGAACATCGCGTCGCTGGGCATCCTGACGGCGTGGGGCACGATCATCCTCTGCCAGATGCGGCTTCGTCAGTGGGCGAAGGAGGGCAAGGCGAAGGAGCCCTCGTTCAAGTTGCCGGGTGCGCCGGTGACGAGCTACCTGACGCTGGCGTTCCTGGCCGCGGTGGTCGTGCTGATGGCGATCGACTGGCCGATCGGGTCGTTCACGGTCATGTCGCTCGTCGTGATCATCCCCCTGCTGATGCTCGGTTGGCACCTGCAGCGCGACCGCATCCTGGCCGCCGCCCGCCTCCGCGAGGGCATGACGGGCCCGTATCCCGTGACCGGCCGCGACGCCGCCTCACAGATCCCCCGCGACGGCCAGTAGCCCCACCACCCCGGACGCAGGAGGCGCGGGCCACCTTTCGAGGTCGCCCGCGCCTCCCCCTTTCTCCCCCAGTGACGAGCGAAGCGACGTCACCCCCGCCCCCGCACCGGTGACGAGCGAAGCAACGTCACCCCCGTGTGCACCCGGTGACGAGCGAAGCGACGTCACCCCCGTGTGCACCCCGTGACGAGCGAAGCGACGTCACCCCCGTGAACCCGGTGACGAGCGAAGCGACGTCACCCCCCCGTGCAACGGCGACCTGGCGGGCCCGGCTCGCTCCCCGTGCGAGGTGGGCCGCGGTCCGCGGAGCGGACCAGACCCACACGAAGAAAGAATCCCCCGGTTCTGCGAAGCAGAACACGGGGGACCCAATTCTTTCGTGCACCCCCTCGGACTTGAACCGAGAACCCACTGATTAAGAGTCAGTTGCTCTGCCAATTGAGCTAGAGGTGCGTGCTGCGATCTCTCGCAACGACGGTCAACACTAGCATGAGTTCTGACCCCTTCAGAACCACCGGCGCCGTCGTGGCGCCCGCAGATCGGAGCACCATGTCCACGAAGCTCGAGAAGGGCGCTGCCGCGCCGACGTTCACCCTCGACGACGAGAACGGTTCGCCCGTCTCGCTCGCCGACTACTCGGGGCAGAAGGTCATCGTGTACTTCTACCCGGCGGCGTCGACGCCGGGCTGCACGACGGAGGCGTGTGACTTCCGCGACAACATCAACTCGTTGAAGTCGTCGGGTTACCAGGTGCTGGGTGTCTCGAAGGACGAGCCCTCCGCCCTGCAGAAGTTCAAGGAGGAGCAGGGGCTGAACTTCCCGCTGCTGAGCGACCCCGAGTTGACGGTGCACCAGGCGTACGGCGCCTACGGCGAGAAGAACAACTACGGGCGCATCGTGACGGGCACGATCCGGTCGACGTTCGTCGTCGACGAGCAGGGCGCGCTCGAGCTGCCGCTGTACAACGTCAAGGCGACGGGGCACGTGGCGTCGCTCCGCAAGAAGCTCGGCCTCGACTGACTCCGGTCGTCGACGCGAGCGCAGGAGGCGCGGTGCCGGTCCTCGGGACCGGCACCGCGCCTCCTGCGTTCGAGGGTCGTCAGTAGACGTGCGGCTCTTGGTCGCGGGCCGACGTGGCGGCGACGACGGACGGCACGAGCAGCAGGACGACGACGGCGACGGCGGGTACGAGGAGCGCGAGGCCGATGGTCGGGTTCGCGAAGACCCCCTGCAGGCTGCCGATGCCGACCGCGAACTGCAGCACCTGCCAGACGATCGCCGCGCCACGGATCCAGGCACGACCACGCAGCGCCCCGACGACGATGGACCCGAGCCAGGCTGTCGCCAGCAGGGTCAGCACGAAGATCGCGACGGCCGAGGGATACGAGTCGGGGCGGGCCACGAGCAGCTCGACGAGCAGGAACACCGCCGTCGCGGCGACGAGCAGGAACTCCGCCGAGAGCAGGACGATCACGACCCAGAGCAGGGCAGGTCGACGGGTCTCGGCAGACCGACCGGTCTCGTCTCGGGGGCCGTCAGGGCCTGCTGTGGTCACGTGTGAGCCTCCGAAAAATCCTTGATTTGGCCGTACCAGTATGCGACCATATTCGAGGTCGAAGTGACGCGTACATTGCGGTGCGCGCCTCCCGCATTCTTCTCTTTCCCCATCCCGAACCAGGCGCTTCTTCGTGCCTGGTTCTGCACTTTTAAGGAGTACCCATCGATGGATTGGCGCGACAAAGCCGCTTGCCTGCAGGCTGACCCGGAGCTCTTCTTCCCCGTCGGAAACACGGGTCCCGCCGTCGACCAGATCGACAAGGCCAAGGCCGTGTGCGGGCGCTGCACCGTCACCGAGACCTGCCTGCAGTACGCGCTCGAGACATCGCAGGACTCCGGCGTCTGGGGCGGTCTGAGCGAGGACGAGCGTCGTGCGCTGAAGCGTCGCGCCGCCCGCGCCCGCCGCGCCAGCTGACCCCTCGTCGACCGCCCTCGGCGATCGACGTCCGGCCCTCGCGGCCGATGACGAAGCCCGGCACCTGATCACAGGTGCCGGGCTTCGTCGCGTCCGGGGCCGCGCGCGGGCTCAGGGCTGGGTGAGCCAGCGGAACGGGATCTCGATGGTGACCTCGGTGCCGTTGCCGACGAGGGTGTGCCAGTCGATGGTGCCGCCGAGCTCACCCTGGATCAGCGTGCGGACGATCTGGGTGCCGAGCCCCGAGCCGACCTTCCCCTCGGGCAGCCCGACGCCGTTGTCGCGCACCTTGACCGTGAGCTCTTCGGCCCGGCGGTCGGCGACGATCTCGACCTCGCCGTCACGGCCGTCGAGACCGTGCTCGACGGCGTTCGTCACGAGTTCGGTCAGCGCGAGGGCCAGGGGTGTCGCGTATTCGCTCGGCAGGGCGCCGAAGCTTCCCGTCATGGTGGGGCGGACCGTCGTGTTGTGGCTCGACGCCACCTCGGCGATGAGCATGAGCACCCGGTCGAAGACGGTGTCGAAGTCGACGTTCTGACTGAGCCCCTCGGACAGGGTGTCGTGCACGACCGCGATCGACTGCACGCGGCGCATGGCCTGGGTCAGCGCCTCGCGGGCGACGTCGGTGCGGGTGCGTCGCGCCTGGATGCGCAGCAGCGAGGCGACCGTCTGCAGGTTGTTCTTGACCCGGTGGTGGATCTCGCGGATCGTGGCGTCCTTGGTGATCAGCTCGCGCTCCTGGTGACGCAGCTCGGTGACGTCACGGCAGAGCACGATCGCCCCGACGCGCTCACCGCGATCACGCAGCGGGATCGCCCGCAACGACACCGTGACCCCCCGCGCCTCGATGTCGGTGCGCCAGGGCGCCCGACCCGTGACGACCAGCGGCAGGGACTCGTCGATCACGAGCTTGCCCGCGAGCAACCCGGTGGTGACCTCGGCCAGCGACTCGCCCTCGAGCTCGCCGGCGAACCCCATGCGGTTGAAGGCCGACAGGCCGTTGGGGCTCGCGAAGGTCACCATGCCGTCGACGTCGAGGCGGAGCAGCCCGTCGGAGGCGCGGGGTGCGCCTCGTCGCGGACCCGTCGGAGCCCCGAGGTCGGGGAAGTCTCCGGCGGCGATCATGGCGAAGAGGTCGTTGGAGCACTGGTTGAAGGTCAGCTCTTGGCGGCTCGGGGTGCGGGCCTCGCTGAGGTTCGTGTGCCGCGTGATGATCGCGATCGGTGCGTCGGTGACGTCGGGGCGGCTGGCCCCGAGGCGACGGAGCACGGGCACGGCCCGGACGCGCGTCGGCGTCTCTTCGTACCAGTCGGGTGCGGCCGAGTCGACGATGCGGGTCGTCGTGAACGCCTGCTCGATCTGCCCGCGCCACTCGGGGCGCACCTCTTGTCCGACGAAGTCTCGGTAGAACAGCGTGGCCGAGCTCGAGGGCCGCGCGTGGGCGACGGCGACGAAGCTGCCGGCCTGCGTGGGCACCCAGAGGACGATGTCGGCGAACGCGAGGTCGGCGAGCAGCTGCCAGTCCCCCACCAGCAGGTGCAGCCACTCGACGTCCACCTCGCTCGAGAGGCCCTGGGCGAGAACGAGATCACTGAGCGTCGACACCCGCTCAGTCTAGGTCGACGACCCGTCCGGAGACGTCGGTCGCCTCCGAGCAGGACCGCGCGCTCGCGAATTTTCCACAGACCGTCGAGTCGGTCTGGTTAAGCCATTCCACATGTCATATCTTCTAGTCATGCCCGGACGCACGTGAACAGGAAGACTGCCCATGCCCTCGAACACCCACGCCCTCGCCCTCGCCGAACCCCTCGGACCCTCGGCACCAGCTCGGCCGCACCTGAGACCCGTCCCGCCCCTCGGCGACCCGGGCCCGGCCGTGCCGGCCGCCCCGGCGACGGCCCCCACACCCGACGGTCGCCCGTCGGGCGCCAGGCCCCACGTCCGCCCCGTCCCACCGGTCGGCGCCCCGTCCGAGTCGCCCTTTCCGGACGATCCCGACCTGCTCGTCGAGAACCTGGTGCGCTGCGTCGTCGAGATCCTGGCCGGGGCACGCGAGCTCGACCAGGTCTCGCGGTGGGTCACCGAAGACGTCTACCGCACCCTGCACAAGCGCGTCGTCCTGGCGGCCCGGGCCCGGTCGGCCCACGGCACCCGTACGCAGCGTCCGGTGTTCACGATCGGCAGCATCCGGTCTAGCTCGCCCGCCGACGGGGTGATCGAATCGGTCGTCGTCCTGCACGGGCGCGGTCGCAGTCGCGCGGTCGCCGTCCGACTCGAGACCTACGACAGCCGGTGGCGAGCGGCCGCCGTACACGTGCTCTGACGGTCGACCGAGACGCCCACGACGGACGACGCGCCCCCGAGCCAGGCTCGGGGGCGCGTCGTCTGTCGATCGAACGAGGCGATCAGCGGGTCTTCTTGCCGGACGCCCGACGCTCGGCCCGGTTGACCGGAGCCTCGCCGCCACCGGTCTTCTGACCGAAGGCGCCGACCTTGCCGTCGTCCGCCTGGCGGGCCGACGGGCCACCGGCCGCCCGTGCCGCGGCGATCTCGGGCGACTCGGAGCGCTCGGCCTCGTCCTGCGCCTTCTGTGCCTTGGCGGTCGCACCCTTCTCGAGCTGACCGCGCTGGTTGCGCACCTCGACCTCGCCGTCGATGTTGGGCGCCGAATAGGCCAGCTGCGCCTGCGGCTGCTTCTCGGCCTCGAGGCCCTTGGCCGCGATGACCGGCGCCTCGGCGGCACCGACCTGGCCCTGGACCTCGACCTCGAGGTTGAAGAGGAAGCCGACGGTCTCTTCGCGGATCTGCCCCATCATGCTCTGGAACAACGCGTACCCCTCACGCTGGTACTCGACGAGCGGATCGCGCTGGGCCATGGCCCGGAGACCGATGCCGTCCTTCAGGTAGTCCATCTCGTAGAGGTGGTCGCGCCACCGACGGTCGATCACCGACAGGACGACCCGACGCTCGAGCTCGCGCATGGCGGGCTCGCCGAGGGTCTCGGTGCGCGCCTCGTAGGCGACCTTGGCGTCGGACAAGATCTCTTGCCCGAGGAACGCCCGGGTCGCCTTGCCCTTCGAGCCGGCCTCGGTGATGACCTCGTCGATGGTGATCGAGATCGGGTACAAGGTGCCGAGTTCGGTCCAGAGGGCGTCGAGGTCCCAGTCGTCGGGGCTGCCGTCACCCGTGTGCTGGTCGATGACCTCGTTGACGACGTCCTCGAGGAACTTCTGGCTGCGGTCCTTGAGGTCGTCGCCCTCGAGGATGTGACGGCGGTCACCGTAGATGGCCTCGCGCTGACGGTTGAGGACGTCGTCGTACTTGAGGACGTTCTTGCGGATCTCGGCGTTGCGCGACTCGACCTGCGACTGCGCGGAACGGATGGCCCGACCGACGATCTTGTTCTCGATCGCGAGGTCGTCCGGCACGTTGCCGCGACCCATGAGCGACTCGGCGGCGCCCGAGTTGAACAGGCGCATCAGGTCGTCGGTCAACGACAGGTAGAAACGGCTCTCACCGGGGTCGCCCTGACGACCCGAGCGACCGCGCAGCTGGTTGTCGATGCGGCGGGACTCGTGACGCTCGGTGCCGAGGACGTACAGCCCGCCCGCCTCGATCACCTTCTCGGCCTCTTCTTGCACGGCGGCCTTCTGGGCGGCGAAGACGTCGTCCCACGCGGCCTCGTACTCGTCGGGGGTGTCCACCGGGCTGAGCCCCTTGGCGTTCATCTCGGCGACGGCGAGGAACTCGGCGTTGCCGCCGAGCATGATGTCGGTCCCGCGACCGGCCATGTTGGTGGCGACGGTCACGGCGCCGGCCCGGCCGGCCTGGGCCACGATGGCAGCCTCTCGGGCGTGGTTCTTGGCGTTCAGTACCTCGTGCTTGACGCCCTTCTTGGCGAGCAGGCGGGAGAGGTACTCGCTCTTCTCGACGCTGGTCGTGCCGACCAGAACGGGCTGGCCCTTCTCGTGCCGCTCGACGATGTCTTCCACGACCTGGTCGAACTTGCTCGTCTCGTTCTTGTAGACGAGGTCGGTCTGGTCGATGCGCTGCATCGGCCGGTTGGTCGGGATGGGCACGACGCCGAGCTTGTAGGTGCTCATGAACTCGGCGGCCTCGGTCTCGGCCGTACCGGTCATGCCGGAGAGCTTCTTGTAGAGGCGGAAGTAGTTCTGCAGCGTGACCGTCGCGAGGGTCTGGTTCTCGGCCTTGACCGACACGCCCTCTTTCGCCTCGATGGCCTGGTGGATGCCCTCGTTGTACCGGCGCCCGCTGAGGATTCGACCGGTGTGCTCGTCGACGATCAGCACCTCGCCGTTGATGACGACGTAGTCCTTATCGCGCTTGAACAACGCGTCGGCCTTGATCGCGTTGTTGAGGAACGAGATGAGCGGGGTGTTCGCCGACTCGTAGAGGTTGTCGATGCCGAGGTAGTCCTCGACTTTCTCGATGCCGGGCTCGAGGACACCCACGGTGCGCTTCTTCTCGTCGACCTCGTAGTCGGTGCCCGCGACGAGTCGCCGGGCGATGGTGGCGAACTCGGTGAACCATCGGTTGGCCTCGCCCGACGACGGGCCCGAGATGATGAGCGGCGTCCGGGCCTCGTCGATGAGGATCGAGTCGACCTCGTCGACGATCGCGAAGAAGTGGCCCCGCTGCACCATGTCCTGCGCCTGCCAGGCCATGTTGTCGCGGAGGTAGTCGAAGCCGAACTCGTTGTTGGTGCCGTAGGTGATGTCGGCGGCGTACATCTCGCGACGCTCGGCCGGGGTCTGGCCGGAGAGGATGCAGCCGGTCGTCATGCCGAGCGCCCGGAACACGCGCCCCATCAGCTCGGACTGATAGCTCGCGAGGAAGTCGTTGACCGTGATGACGTGCACGCCGCGCGAGGCGATGGCGTTCAGGTACGCCGCCGTGGTGGCGACGAGGGTCTTGCCCTCACCGGTCTTCATCTCGGCGATGTTGCCGAGGTGCAACGCCGCGCCGCCCATGAGCTGCACGTCGAAGTGGCGCAGCCCCAAGGTGCGCTTCGACGCCTCGCGGACGGCGGCGAAGGCCTCGGGCAGCAGGTCGTCGAGCGATTCACCCGACGCGTAGCGCTCGCGCAGCTCGACGGTCTCGTTGCGCAGCTCGTCGTCGGTGAGGGTCGTGAAGTCGTCCTCGAGCTCGTTGACCGCCTTGGCGTAGGCCTTCAGCTTGCGCAGCGTGCGGCCCTCGCCGACGCGGAGGACCTTCTCGAGGACGTTGGCCACTGGTGTGCTCCCATGTGTTCGGTCGAACCCGCGGAACGCTCCGCGGTCTCGCTGAGGTGATCCGCATCGGAGCACCGAGGTGTCGACGGTCCGTCCTGGACCGGCCCACGATCTTAGCAAGCGTAGTGGCCGACCCCCTGGGAGGCGGCAGGGACGTGCCCGCGCCTCCCGGGGTGTCGGCCACCCGGCGGGATCAGGAGGTCAGCTCACCAGGCCCGCCCGCAGCGCCGTGGCGGTCTCTTGCAGGTCGGGCGAGTCCTGGTCGAGGCCGATCACGCCGTAGTCCCAGCCCTTGCGCCGGTAGACGACGCTCGGACGCTCGGTCTCGGCGTCGATGAAGAGGTAGAAGTCGTGACCGACGAGCTCCATGTAGTAGAGCGCGTCGTCGACGGACATGGGCGTCGACGCGAAGACCTTCTCGCGGATGACCACGGGGCAGTAGTCCTCTTCGACCTCGTCGGCGGGGGCCTCGTCGCCCACCACCGTCACGGCGCCGGTACGGACCTGGTCGAGCGTCTCGGCCGCGGCGGGCGTGACGCCGACACCGCTGAAGTCGGCCGTGGCCGCCTCGCGCAGCGACGTCGGTCGGTGTTGCCCGCGATGGATCTTCTGCCGGTCCTTCGCCCGGCGCACCCGCTCGAGGAGGCGACCGATCGCGAGATCGAACGCCGCGTACTTGTCGGCGGCCGTGGACTCGGCCCGCACGAGGGGGCCGGGGCCGATCAGGGTGATCTCGACCCGGTCGTCGCCCGCCTGCCCGCCGGACTTCTCGTGGTGCCGCGACACCTTGACCTCGAGGGCCAGGGCCTTCGTGGCCAGCGCGGCGACCTTGTCTGCCTTCTCGGTGGCGTACTCGCGGAAACGATCGGTGATGCCGACGTTTCGACCCGTGACGGAAATTTCCATGACGACCTCCTGTGGCTATCGACGTGCCGCCTGTCAGCCAGGCGAATGTCCTTTCACGCCTTTCGCCCCACCGTAGCGACCCGGACACCCCCGTGTCACGCACCGTTCACCGTTCGCTCAGGGGCGGCCGGCACCCGACCGCAACGGGGTGGCGGCGAGACAGGCCGCACCGACCACGACCGCTCCCCGGGCGGTCAGCGCACGCCGCGCCTCCTGCAGGGTGCCGCCGGTCGTCACGACGTCGTCGACCAAAACGATCCGCGACCCCCGGAGGTCACGGGTGGCGCGCAGGCTGCCCTCGCGTCCCCGCAGGCGCTGCTGCCGGTCGCGGCCCTTCTGGCCGGTACCGGCCCGCGCCGTCGGCACGAGCACGCGCGTGCCGACCACGAGACCGAGCCGGCGCAGCACCACGTCGACCGGGTCGTAGCCCCGCCGACGCCGCCCCCGTCGCGACGACGGCACCGGGACGACGAGCAGCGACCGATCGCCCGTGCCCCCGTCCACGGCGGACGCCCCCTCGTGCGACCCGTGACGGGCGCAGGACTCGAGGGCGGCGGCGAGGGCCGGGGCCAGCACCTCGGCCAGGCGCACCCGGCCGCCGTTCTTGAAGGCGAGCACGACACCCCGCGCCTCGAATGCGTAGACGAGTCCGGCGAAGACCGGGAGCCCGTCGGGCAGGTCGACCCGGACGACCTCAGGGACGAGCCGACGCCGGCAGTCGTCGCACAGGCCGACGTCGGGCCCGTGGCATCCCGCGCACGAGACGGGTGACACGACGGACAGCGCCTCGCGGACGGCCCTCGCGAGCACGTCCCGTCCGAGGACGACCGAACGGGGACGAGAGGGCCGGGACATCCCGACAGCGTGGACTGCCCCGGACACGCGCGCCGCGCCTCCGTCGTCCGAGGGGGACGGTCGGGCCACCTTCCGCCCTGGGGAGGAGGCGACCCCGGGGCGTCAACGCTGGGTCGCCACCAGATCCGCCGTCAACCCCGTGGCCTGCCAACTGCTGCCCCGGGGTTCGAGCACGTCGCCGTCGGCACCCAACAGCAGCAGGCGGTCGAAGCCGTTGCCGCCGACGATCGCGACCGCCTCGCCCGACGGACGGCCGGCGCTCGACGAGTCCCCGCCGACCTCGGACATCGTCACCCGCGACGACTCGCCCACGGAGGTCAGGACGGCGACGGTCAGTTGATCGGCCCAGGTCGCGTCGACGGGTGCACCGTCCGGAGCCGACAGCTCGAGGGGCTGACCCAGCCGGAGGGGGACCCCGTCGGCGTCCCGCACGACGGCGGCCACGAGGAGGCGCGACTCGCCTTGGTCGTCGAGCAACAGCAACGCGCGGGTGCCGTCGCGCGAGATGCGGAACGTCGTGACGCTCGGACCCGCCGGCAGCGACGTCGCCACCGTGTGGGGCGTGCCGTCGAGCGCGTACGCCGTGAGGCTCGACGGGTCGTCGGCGACGACCGACCAGACGAAGCCCGCATCGTCGAGCGACGGGGCGACGAGTCCGGTCCGGGCGTCGACCAGGCGGGCTCCGCCCGAGGCCGTGACGGCGTACGTGCCCGACGAGGTGCCGACGGCGGCACTCGTCTGGTCTGCCGACAACTCGACCGACCGGGGCCGGAGGGTCTCGACAGCGTCCGAGAGCCCCGGGAGCTGGCTCGTCGCGCTCGTGGTGGCGAAACCGAGCACGCCGTCGGTCAGCACGAGGGGCCGGGCGTCGACCGCGGGGTCACGCACGGGCGCGGGCTGCTGCATGGCCGGCACGGACAGAGGGGCACCTTCGACGCTGAGCTCGACGGCGGTCACGGTCGCGAGGGTCGAGAAGCTCGCCAGCAGCTGTGCCTGCATCCGGGCCCGGGCGTCGGGCGTCGCCTCGAGGGCGTCGGCGGTGAGGTCGACGCGGGCCGTCCCGTCGTCCACGGTGATGGCCGTCAGCGACAGCTGGGTCCCCTCGGGGAAGGCCGAGACGACGGCGCCCTGCAGCCAGTCCGACGGCCCGTCGAGCAGCGCCGTCGCGAGGCGCGTGCTCGTCGACGACCGCGCGAGGAACCAGCGTTCGTCCGGCACGAGATAGGTGAACGTGGGGTCGTAGAAGTACGCGGCGTGCGACCGGAAGACCGAGTCGAAGGTGGCCGGCGAGAGGATGATGCCGTCGGGGGCGTCGCTGATGCGCCACTCGCCGCCCTCACGGACGAACGAGAACGCCAGGGACGTCGTCGTGGACGACGTGGCCGGGGTGTAGTGCCCCGCCGAGTCGACCGTCGCCGAGCCCACGAAGGCGTAGTCGAGCGTCGACCCGCCGACCCTCGAGGTCGAGCCGACCCCGGGGCGGATGGTGACGCTGGCCCGTGGCTCCCACTCGTCGGCGAAGCCGGCACTGAGGAACTGACGCGCCACCCCGTAGTTGTCCTGGGACCCGGTGCCCGCCGAGAGGAAGTCCCGCAGCAGCCTTTCTTGCGAGCTGCCGGCGACCGGACCGTTGGGCCGGAACACGAAGTCGCTCACCACGTCGTCGCTCACGGTGTCGCCCCGCTGCACCTGACCGCCGTCGGGGATGCCCACGCACCCGGTCAGGGCGATCGCGGCGACCACGAGGGTCGCCAGGACCGCCGTGCGACGGCCCCACGGGCGGTTCCGTCGCCGTTCAGTCATCGTCGGTCCCTCTCTCCGACGACGGGGTCCACGGGGTCGACGCGCCCGGCGCCTCGACGGCCGGGACCGAACCCGACCACGGTTCGCCGGTCACCGGGACGGTCGTCTCGCCCCGACGGTCCGGCGGCACGACCGGCAGGGGCGATCCCTCGATGCGACCGCCGGCCACCCGGGGCAGCGTGACGACGAACCGGCTGCCCGAGCCCGGCTCGGACCAGACCTCGAGTCGACCGCCGTGCAGGGCCGCGTCCTCGAGGCTGATCGCCAGGCCCAGCCCGGTGCCCCCGATGGTGCGTTTGCGGGAGGGGTCGGCCCGCCAGAACCGGTCGAACACCCGCGCGGCGTCGGCAGGACTCATGCCCACGCCGTTGTCGCGCACGGCCACCGCGACGGCCGTCGCGTCACTGTCGACCTCGACCTCGATCGGCCGCCCCTCGCCGTGCTCGATGGCGTTGCCCAGCAGGTTGCGAAGGATGCGGCGCAGCCGTCGCGGGTCGATCTCGGCCTCGAAGTACCCGCCCCGGGCGACGACCGACACGACGCTGCCGGATTCGGCGGCCAGGGGACCGAACTCGTCCACGCCGTCCTCGACGAGACGCACGACCGTGACGGGCTCGGTCTCGAGCTCGACGGCACCCGCGTCGAACCGCGAGATCTCGAGCAGGTCGGCGAGCAACAACTCGAACCGGTCGACCTGGGTGTGCAGCAGCTCGGCCGTCCGGGCGGCCGAGGGCGTGAACGACGTGCGCTGGTCGTAGAGCACGTCACCGGCCAGCCGGATCGTGGTCAGCGGCGTGCGCAGCTCGTGCGAGACGTCGCTCACGAAGCGTTGTTGGACGCGCGAGAGCTCGGCCAGTTGCGAGATCTGGCGCTGCATGGCGTCGGCCATCCCGTTGAACGAGCGCCCGAGCGTGGCGACGACGTCCTGCCCCTTCTCGGGGATGCGCTCTTCGAGGTGGCCGGCCGCGATCTTCTGGCTGGTCTCGGCCGCCGTACGGATGGGCCCCACGACCAGACGGACGACGAGGTAGGTGATCGCGCCGATCAAGAGCACGAGCGCGAGCGAGCCGATGCCGAGCGTCCGCTGCATCAGGTCGAGCGTCGCCTGCGCGTCGCTGAGGTCGTAGACGAGGTAGAGCTCGTACTGGCCCGCGGTGGGCACCTGCAGGGTCGAACCGACCGCGATGCCGGGCGAGCCGCCGCCCAGCGACGTCGGGGGCAGCGACACCGACTGCGTCGAGAGGCGTCCGTCGTCCGCGGCCACCGCCTCGCGGAGGGCCGGCGAGATCACGGAGTCCGGGAAGTCGGGGCTGGCGATGTTCTGGATGGTCTGCGGACTGTTCTGCCCCGGCGTCCGGAGGATCGCGATGCTCGTCCCGCCCGGGCTCGAGGTCGACCCCAGGATGGCGGTCTGCGCCTCGTTCTGCAGCGCGTCGAGCTCGACCTGGTTGGCGTCCTCGGTGGCGGTGGCCGAGTCGAAGATGTTCTGTGCCAGCAGCGTCGCCCGCACGCTCTCGGCCTCGACCTGCTCACGGCGTTGGTCGTAGAGGCTCGTGCCGATGGTGACCGAGATGAGCGTGCCGATCACGGTCACGGCGACGGTCGACAGCACCACCGTGAGCGCGACGGTGCGGAACGACAGCGACGATCGCCAGAAACCGACCACCCGGGTGGGCCACATGCGCCACGCCGGTGCCCGCCACGACCACGGACCGCCCGAACGGACGGGCCCGCCCTGGTCGGGCCCCGCGACCGTCGACACGAGCGCCACCCGACCGGGCTACGAACCCGCGCCGGCGCGGTACCCGACGCCGCGGACGGTCGTGACGATGCGGGGCGCGTCGGGATCGTGCTCCACCTTCGCGCGCAACCGCTGCACGTGGACGTTCACCAGACGGGTGTCGGCTTTGTAGTGGTAGCCCCACACCTGCTCGAGCAGCATCTCGCGGGTGAAGACCTGCTGCGGCTTCGAGGCGAGCGCGAGCAGCAGCTCGAACTCGAGCGGGGTCAGGGCGATCGGCGTGTCACCGCGTCGCACCTCGTGCGCCGCGACGTCGAGGCGCAGGTCGCCCACCGTGAGCACGTCGTTGGTCGGCTCGGTGGCCGGTCGCAGCCGCGTGCGGATGCGCGCGACGAGCTCTTTCGGGTTGAACGGCTTGACCACGTAGTCGTCGGCCCCGCTCTCGAGACCGCGGACCACGTCGGCCGTGTCACCCTTCGCGGTCAGCATGATGATCGGCACGCCGCTCTCGGCACGGATGAGGCGGCAGACCTCGATGCCGTCGAGGCCGGGAAGCATCAGGTCGAGCAGGACGAGGTCGGGTGAGGCCTCGTGGAACGCCTCGAGGGCGCCCGCGCCGTCGCCGCAGAAGTGGGGGTCGAACTCGTCGGCGCGAAGGACGATGCCGATCATCTCGGCGAGCGCCGGGTCGTCGTCGACCACAAGGATGCGCGGGTTCATGTTCTCCGTCTGGGCTGGGCCGCTCGGGAGGCGGCACGTCAGGACAGATTAGTGCAGGAGGCGCGCATCGGCTGGCAGCGCCCGGTCCGGTGTGGAAACATGAACACACTCGTGAGGACGACCTCACGGTCAGGACGACCAGGGGGACCATGACCGATCCGAACGCCTGGAGCACACCGGGAGGCGACACGTCCCCGCCGCGTTGGGGCGAGCGCGTCGACCCGTCGTCCGCCGGCCCCGTCCCCGCCGGGCCCTCACCCGTACCCGGGGCGTCCACGGGCGGGTCCACCCCGCCACCCGCCCCCGGCTGGGCCCCACCGCCGAAACCGGGCCTCGTGCCGCTGCGCCCCCTGACCTTCGGCGAGATCCTCGGTGCCTCGTTCCAGGTCTTCCGCCGCAACCCGCGCACCACGTTCGGCACGGCCCTGCTGTCGCAGGTCGTCCTGCTCGTGGTGACCGTGGCGATCACCGGCGGCAGCGCCTTCCTCGCCTTCGGACGGGTCGAACAGGCGCTCCCCCGCGACCGTGACGCGGTGCTGGCCGGCGCCGTCGCCATCGTGGCCGCGTCGGCCCTCGTGCCGATCGCCCTGCAGGTGATCGTCACGGCCCTGCTCCAGGGGCTCTTCGTGCTCGAGACCGCTCGTCAGACGCTCGGAGAGAAGCTGCGACTCGGCGGCCTCTGGGCGCTGGCCAAGGGCCGCCTCGGCACGCTCGTCGGCTGGTCCGCCCTGCTCACCGCCGCCTACGTCGTGGCTCTGGCACTCGTGGCCGGCGTCGTCGTCGTCGGCGTGGCCGTCGGTTCGGGCCCGAGCATCGCGGTCGGCATCGGGGTCGGGGTCCTGCTCGGGCTGGGTCTCCTCGTGCTCGGGGTGTGGCTGACCGTCAAGACCTGCCTCGTGCCGAGCGCGATCGTGCTCGAGCGGATGACCCTCGGCGCGGCGGTGAGGCGCTCGTGGTCACTGACCCGCGCCTCCTTCTGGCGGACCTTCGGCGTGATCGCGCTGGTGTTCCTCATGATCCAGGTCGCGTCGCAGGTCGTCGCGACACCCTTCTCGGTGCTGTTCAGCGTCCTGACCAGCACGCTCGCCCCCACGGGCGACGTGACCGACCCGACCTTCCTCGCCCTGACGGCGGGCACCTACGCCGTGACCCTGGGCATCACGGCGGTCATCGGCGCGATCGGCTCCGTGCTGCAGGCGGCGTCGGCCGGCCTCGTCTACGTCGACCGGCGCATCCGCACCGAGGGGCTCGACCTCGAACTCGTCCGCTACGTCGAGCGCGGGGGGCGGTCGGCCGAGGGGCAGCCCGACCCGTACCGCACGCCCGAGGTGCCTCTCGCCCCGACGACGCACCCGGGAGCACCCCGCTGGTGAGACCCCTGCCCTTCGCCGCCGGGCCCCCGCTGACCCCCGACGCCGACGACGCCCGGCGCGAGGTCCTGCGCGAGCTCACCGGGCCCGAGTACGTGGCGGCGCAGCCGTCGTGGCTCGACCGTGCGGCGCAGGCGTTCTGGGACTGGCTCGGTTCGATCCGGTTCGGGGGGACCGAGGGGGCGCCGGCGGTCGCGGCGATCGTGCTGCTCGCGGTCGTCGTGGTGGTGGTCGTGGTCGTGCTGCTCGTCTACGGCGTGCCGCGGCTGAACCGCCGGTCCGCCCGCGACCTCGTCCTCTTCGGCGACGACGACGTCCGCGACAGCGACGCCATGCGGGCCGCGGCCCGAGAGGCCGCTTCCCGCGGTGACCTGACGCTCGCCGTCGCCGAGGCCTTCCGGGCGGTCGCCCGCTCGCTGGCCGAGCGGGGCGACGTCGTGGTCTCCCCCGGCACCACGGCACGCGACGTGGCCCGCCGGGCGGGCGACGTCTTCCCCGACCTCCGCACCGGGTTCGCCGACGCCGCCACCGCCTTCGACGGCGTCCGCTACCTCGACCGCCCCGGCACCGACGAGGCCTACCGGGCCGTCGTCGAGCTCGACCGGCGTGTGACGTCGTCCCTGAGGGTGGACGCGTGACCGTCATCGCACCCTCCGCCGAGACCGGCACGGTCTCGACCCCCACCGTCACGGCGTCGCTCCGACGTGCCCGGTTCTGGGTCGTACTCGCCCTCGTCCTGGCGCTCGGTGTCGCGGCGACACTCCTCGTCGGCTCGGGCTCGGGCGAGGGGCGCGCCCTCGGCCCCGCGAACGCCGCCCCCGGTGGAGCGAAGGCACTCGTCGAGGTGCTCGGCCGGCAGGGCGTCGACGTGACCGTGACGACCACCCTCGACGACACCCTCGACCGGCTCGGGCCCGGCGACGGCACTCTCCTCGTCGACGACGCCTCCGGGTTCCTGGTCGATGACCAGTGGCGGCGCCTCGCGACGGCGACCTCCCACCTCGTGCTCCTCTCCCCCGGGTCCGCCGCGCTCGACAGCGTGGCCCCGGGAGTCGCGACGGCCGCCCCGGTCGAAGACGGTACGGCCGCGCCCGCCTGCACGTCACCGGCCCTCGAACAGGCGTCCCGGGTCGACGTCACGGGGGTCGCCTACGCCGTCGACGCCCCGGGCGCCGTCCGCTGTCTGCCGACCGACGGCGGTTACGGACTCGTCGAGCTCGACGACGGTGACACGAGGGTGTCCGTCCTGGGTGCCACGGGCGCCTTGACCAACGGTGCGATCGCGACGGACGACGACGCGGCCTTCGCGCTCGCCCTGCTCGGCGGGTCCTCCGAGCTGACCTGGTACCTGCCCTCGGCCGGCGACCTGCCCGAGGGCCAGGGCACGCTCGCCACGCTCACGCCCCCGTGGGTGACGCCGTCGCTGGTGGTGCTCCTCCTGGCCGGAGTGGCCGCCATGGTGTGGCGGGGTCGACGCCTCGGTGCCCTCGTCGTCGAGCGACTGCCGGTGACCGTCAAGGCGTCCGAGACCACCGAGGGTCGGGCCCGGCTGTACGAACGGTCCGGGCAGCGCCGCCACGCCCTCGACCAGCTCCGCATCGGCACGTTCGGGCGACTCGCGCGAGCGACGGGCCTGTCGTCGACCGCCTCGGTCGACGAGGTCGTCGCCCGGGTGGCCGCGCTCACGTCGGCCGACCCCCGGGGCCTCCGGCACGTGCTCGTGGACGCCGACCCGGCCGACGACCGCGAACTCGTCTCGCTGAGCGACAGCCTGCTCGACCTCGAGCGCGCGGTGCGACGGGCGGTGGCTCCGTCGTGACCCAACCCGCGCCTCCTGCGCCTCGTCCGCTCGCCCCCGCACCGATCCCCACCCCGGAGGACACCACCAGATGAGCTCAGAACTGCAGCAGACCTTCGCCCGAGTCCGAACCGAGGTCGGCAAGGCCGTCGTGGCCCAGGACGGTGCCGTGACGGGCCTGATCGTCACCCTGCTGGCACAGGGGCACGCCCTGCTCGAGGGCGTCCCCGGCGTGGCCAAGACCCTGCTCGTTCGCGCCCTCAGCCACTCGCTGTCGCTCGACACCGCCCGGGTGCAGTTCACGCCCGACCTGATGCCCGGCGACATCACCGGGTCGCTCGTGTACGACGCGAAGTCGGGCGAGTTCGAGTTCCGGGCCGGCCCGGTGTTCACCAACGTCCTGCTCGCCGACGAGATCAACCGCACGCCGCCCAAGACCCAGTCCGCGCTGCTCGAGGCGATGGAGGAGCGCCAGGTCTCGGTCGACGGGGTCAGCCGCGCACTGCCGACGCCGTTCCTGGTCGCGGCGACCATGAACCCCGTCGAGTACGAGGGCACCTACACGCTGCCCGAGGCCCAACTCGACCGGTTCTTGATGAAGCTCACCCTCGACCTGCCGCCGCGCGATGCCGAGGTCGAGGTGCTGAGCCGCCACGCCGCGGGCTTCTCGCCCCGCGACCTGCGGGCCGCCGGCGTCACCCCGGTGCTCGGCCCCGACGACCTCGCCCGCGCCCAGGCCGAGGTGGCTCGCGTCGGCGCCTCCCCCGACGTGCTCGCCTACATCGTCGACCTCGCCCGGGCCACGCGCGAGAGCCCGTCCGTGAAGATCGGCGTGAGCCCCCGCGGGTCGACGGCCCTGCTCGCCGCCTCGAAGGCGTGGGCGTGGCTGACCGGCTTCGACCACGTCACGCCCGACCACGTCCAGGCCATGGCCCTACCCGTGCTGCGGCACCGCCTGCAGCTGCGACCCGAGGCCGAGCTCGAGGGCGTCGACGCCGACGGCATCGTCCGCTCGGTCCTGCAGCAGGTCCGGGTGCCGCTCTAGCCATGGCCGTCACCGGATGGTTCGTCGCGCTCGTCGCGCTCGGCGTCGTACCCGTCGTCGTCACCGGCAGCGGATGGGCGATCGTCGGCTGGCTCGGTGTCGTCACCGCGCTGACCGTGGTCGACGTGGCTCTCGCGGCATCGCCCCGGTCGCTCACGATCCGGCGCGAGCTGCCCGGGGCGATCCGTCTCGGTGAGAGCGCATCCGCCCGGCTGACCGTGGTGAACGACGGTCGACGCACCCTGCGCGGACTCCTGCGGGATGCCTGGCAGCCGTCGGCCGGCGCCACACCCACCCGGCGCCGTCTCTCCCTGCGGCCGGGACGGGCCACGACCCTCACCGTGACGCTGACCCCGTTCCGTCGGGGCGAGCGCCGCGCCGGGGGCGTCACCGTCCGGACCGTCGGCCCGCTGCGGCTTGCCGGTCGCCAGGCGACGCACGAGGTGCCCGGCGCGGTGCGCGTGCTGCCACGGTTCTCGTCGCGCAAGCACCTGCCCTCGCGTCTGGCCCGGCTGCGCGAGCTCGACGGTCGCACGAGCGTGATGATCCGCGGCCAGGGCACCGAGTTCGACAGCCTGCGCGAGTACGTGCGCGGGGACGACGTCCGCTCCATCGACTGGCGGGCGACCGCGCGCCGCGACGACCTCGTCGTGCGCACCTGGCGACCCGAGCGCGACCGTCGGGTGGTCGTCGTGGTCGACACGGGGCGCACGTCGGCGGCTCGCATCGACGACGAACCCCGCCTCGACACGGCTTTCGAGTCGGCCCTGCTGCTCGGGGCGTTGGCCTCGCGGGCGGGCGACCGGGTCGACGTCGTCCTCTTCGACCGTCGGGTCCGAGGCCGCGTGCAGGGCGCGACCGGGCCCGCCCTGCTGTCGTCGATGGTCGAGACCATGGCTCCGGTCGAGCCCGAACTCGTCGAGACCGACTGGTCCGCCGTGCCGGCCCTCGTCCGCTCGGTCACGTCCCGTCGGGCTCTGGTCGTCCTGGCGACCACGGTCGACAGCCCCGGCGCCTCCCGGTCGCTGCTCGCTGCGATCCCCCAGCTGACCCGCCAGCACCTCGTCGTCGTGGCGTCGGTCACCGATCCGGCCCTCGACGAGACGGTCCTGCGACGCGGCACCCGCGACGAGGTCTACCGGGCGGCCTCGGCCGAGCGTGCCCGGCTCGACCAGGGTCGGGTCGCCGCCGCCCTGCGTCAGGTCGGCGCCGACGTCGTGACCGGCGCACCGGCCGACCTGCCCCCCGCCCTGGCCGACCGCTACCTCGCACTCAAGGCGGCCGGCCGCCTCTGACGGAGGCGCGGGGCGGGGCGGCGACGCGGGATCAGTCGGCGACGAGCTGCGTCGCCCCGGCCTCGAACTCGTCGAGGTCGCCGGTCTGCCCGGCCCGGTGGGCCCGCCCGCCGAGCAGCCACTGGTAGGTCAGGAAGCCGAGCAGGGCCACGGTGCCGATGCCGATCTTGATCGGCCACGGCCAGGCCTGCCGGGTGACGAACCCCTCGATGACGCCCGAGACCAGCAACGAGAGCGTCAGCCCGACGGCGATGGTCACGAGTGCGCGGCCGTCCTGTGCCAACGCCTGCCCCCGGGTGCGGGCACCGGGCGCCACCCAGGACCAGAAGATCATGAGACCGGCCGCCCCGGCGACGAAGATGCTGTAGAGCTCGAGCTGGCCGTGCGGGGCGATGTACAGGAAGAACTGGTCCAGCCGCCCCTGGTCGGCCATGAGCCCCGCCGAGATGCCGACGTTCATGGCGTTGCTGAGGATCGCGTAGGGCACCCAGACCCCGGTGATCCCGAAGGCCACGCACTGGGCCGCGATGTACGCGTTGTTCGTCCACACCTGGCCGGTGAACGAGGTCGAGGCGCTCTCGGAGTAGTAGTTCACGAAGTCCTGCTCGGCGAACTGCCGACGGAACTCCTCACTGCCGAACGAGGCCAACAGTGCCGGCGTGTTCGCCGCCCAGATCGCGAACACCGCCGCGACGACGACCGTCACGAGCGTGAGCACGAGCGACAGCCAGCGCACCCGGTAGAGGGCGGCCGGCAGCTGCGCGACGAAGAAGGTGGGCAGCTGGCTGAACAGGTTGCGGCCGGCACCCGTGAAGCGCAGGCGTGCTCGCGACAGGGACATCGAGAGCCGGTCGGCCACCACCGAGTCGCCGGTCGCCGTCTTGAGCGCGGACAGCTGCCCGGCCCCGGACTGGTACAGGCGCACGAGCTCGTCGGCTTCGGGCCCGCTCGGTCGGCTGCGTCGGGCGAGGCGGTCGAGCTCGGCCCAGTCGTGGCCGTGGGCGGCGGCGTAGGCGTCGATGTCCATTCTGCTTAGATACTAGGCATGTCCCGCACGAAGGCACGAGGCGCCTCCCCGGTGGTGCTGCGCCCCGACCAGGTCGAGGCCTTCACGGCGGGTGGGGACGAGCTCGTCACGGGCGAGGCGGTGGCGCTCGACCTCCGGCCGACGAGCTTCGTGCTGCGGGCCGCCGGTGTGCTCATCGACTACTTGGCCTACGCCCTGTTGCTCGTCGGCGCGTTGCTGCTCGTCTCGCTGCTCAACGAGGGCGGGGTGCTGGACGACGCCCTGTCGCAGGCCTTCCTCGTCGCGTCGATCGCGGTCTGCTTCATCGTCGTGCCGACGGTGGTCGAGACCGCGAGCCACGGTCGGTCCCTGGGCAAGCTCGCCGTGGGTGCGCGGATCGTCCGCACCGACGGAGGGGCGATCGGCCTGCGCCACGCCCTCACCCGGGCACTGGTGGGGCTGCTCGAGATCGTCTTGACCAGTGGGGGCCTGGCCGTCGTCGTCGCCCTGCTGAACGGCTCGTCCCGCCGCCTGGGCGACCTGATGGCCGGTACCTACAGTCGCAACGAACGCGTGTCCAAGGCCGCCCACGTGGTCTACGGCGTGCCGTCTCACCTGCAGGGGTGGGCCGAGATCGCGGACGTCGGGCGCCTGCCCGACGGCCTGGCCCGTCGCATCGCGTCGTTCCTGCAGCAGGCACCGCAGCTCTCCCCCGCCAGTCGGCGACGCGTCGCCGACGAGCTGGCGGCCGAGACGACCCCTTACGTCTCGCCCCTGCCGTCGGGCGATCCCGAGTTCTTCCTGGCCGGGGTCTCGGCGCTCCGTCGGCAGCGCGAATCCGCGGCCCTGGCTCGCGAGTCCGCACTGCTCGACCGCCTCACCCCGGCCCTGACCGAGACCGTCCCGGGCTTCCCCCGGCGCTGACGGTCGTCGTCGCGGCAGACCGCGGCGCGCCGGTTCACGACCGGACGAGCCTCGCGATCGCCGCCGACGCCTCGCGCACCTTGGCGTCCGCGACGTCGCCTCCCTCGCGGGCCGCCTGGGCGACGCAGTGGGCGAGGTGGTCCTCGAGCAACTGGAGCGCCACGGTCTCGAGGGCGCGAGTGGCCGCACTGACCTGGGTCAGCACGTCGATGCAGTACGTGTCGTCCTCGACCATGCGCTGGATGCCCCGCACCTGACCCTCGGCCCGGCGCAGACGCTTGACGATCTGCTCCTTGTCGCCGCTGTAGCCGACGTGCGTCGCCGTCGCGTGCTCACCCTGCTGCGCCACCCGCGCCTCCTGCCCGTGTCGTCCGGTGGCCAGGATACCCCCAGGGGGTAACGAGTCCGCCCCGCGGCCGCGGCTCGGCCGACCGTCAGCCGCGGATCAGCCCGAGGACGTCGTCACGGACACGCTCCATGCCGGCGGGCGTCGCCGCCTCGGCGTTGAGGCGCAGCAACGGCTCGGTGTTCGACGGCCGGACGTTGAACCACCAGAAGCCGTCGTCGGACGTCCCGCTGACCGTGAGCCCGTCGAGCTCGTCGAAGTCGCCGACCCCGGCATAGGCCTCGACGATGCGCGCGTACGCCGCCGGCACGTCGGTGACGGTCGAGTTGATCTCGCCGCTCGCCGCGTAGGGCGTGTAGCGGTCGGTCAGCGTCGAGAGCGGCTCCACCTGCGCCCCGAACTCGGCCAGGACGTGCATGGCGGCCAACATGCCGTTGTCGGCGCTCCAGAAGTCGCGGAAGTAGTAGTGCGCCGAGTGCTCGCCGCCGAAGATCGCGCCGGTCGCCCGCATCTCGTCCTTGATCAGCGAGTGGCCGACGCGGGTGCGCACCGGGGTCGCCCCGGCGGCCTCGATGGCCTCGGGCACCGCGCGCGACGTGATGAGGTTGTGGATCACCGAGATCTCGGCTTCGGGCTCGGCGGCACGGACGCGGGCGATCTCGCGGACGGCGACGATCGCGGCCACGGCCGACGGGGTCACGGCGTCGCCCTTCTCGTCGACGACGAAGCAGCGGTCGGCATCGCCGTCGAACGCCAGCCCCAGGTCGGCCCCGTGCTCGAGGACGGCCTTCTGCAGGTCGACGAGGTTCGCCGGGTCGAGGGGGTTGGCCTCGTGGTTCGGGAAGGTTCCGTCGAGTTCGAAGTACAGCGGGATGATCTCGATCGGCAGCTTCGGCAGACCCGCGGCCTCGCCCAGCACCGCCGGGACCGTCAGCCCGCCCATGCCGTTGCCCGCGTCGACGACGACCTTGATCGGCCGGATGCCGGAGAGGTCGACCAGTCCGCGCAGGTAGGCGGCGTAGTCGGGCAGCGCGTCGTGCTCTCGGATCGTGCCGGGCTCGGCGACGGCTTCGATGCCGTCGGCCAGGAACGAGGAGGCGCGGTCACGGATCGAGGACAGCCCCGTGTCGAGGCTGATGCCCTGGGCACCGGCCCGGCTCATCTTGATGCCGTTGTAGGTGGCCGGGTTGTGGCTCGCGGTGAACATGGCCGCCGGGGCGTCGAGCGAGCCGGAGGCGAAGTACGACTCGTCGGTCGAGCACAGGCCCAGGGCGACGACGTTCGCACCCCGGGCGCGGGCGCCCCGGGCGAAGGCGTCGGCGAAGCCCGGCGAGGAGTCGCGCATGTCGTGGCCGACGACCAGGTCGCGGCCGGCACCGTCGATCTCGTCGGAGAAAGCCGCACCGAAGGCCTCGATCACAGTCTCGGTCAACTGGCTGCCTACGAGCCCGCGGACGTCGTAGGTCTTGACGAAGGCGGTCAGGTCGACGGGGTCGTTCTCAGTTGTCATGACCCAAAACTACCCGGCGGAGCACCTGCCAGCCCTGAGGCACCGACAGCGAGGCAGCGTGTCGGCCACAGATGTCATAGCCGTGGGGCTCGACGCGGTCGCTCAGGGGCCCGACGACGACCATCGAGTCGGCGTACACGTACGTCAGCGTCGCGACAGCCTCGTCGCGGCACGTCACCTTGCTGCAGGGTCGACCGTTCATCTGGCGGACAGACTATCGCGAGGTCCCCCGGGGGCCGACCCGCGCCTCCTCGGCGGGCCTACGATGGGCGGATGAGCAAGGCCCGCCGCGCACGCGTCACCGACCGGTCCCGTCGGCGCGACCGCCACGGGCGGGGGTTGCGGTCGTCCGCCGCAGGGCCCCACCTGCCCTTCCTGCGCACGCGGGTCGACCTCTTCGACGACATCGTGGCCGCCACCGCCGACTACCTGCGCGAGGCGTGGCCCGACGAACTCGCCGACACGTCGTTCGAGGTCGCCGGCCTCCCCGCGGAACCCGACCGCACCCGCGTCGAACGCTGGTCGGTCGATCGAGCCGCCGGCCGGGTGGTGCTGTACCGCCTGCCGATCGAGCGGCTCGCGCCGTCGCACGACCGACGGGGCGCCGCCGAGGACGAGTGGAACCACCGCGTGCTCGTCGAGGGCTACGTGTTCCGCGCCGTGGCCGACCTGCTCGGCAAGGACCCGTGGGAGCTCGCGCCCGACCGCTGGCGCGACGGCTGAACCGAGCCGGTGCGTCGTCGGGGCCACCCGGGACGTCGGGGCCACCCCGGACGTCCGCGGACCCGTGCCGGCGCCGTCAGGGGTAGACGGTCACGGGCGTCGACGCCGGGAACGGCGAGGTCACCGGCCAGGCGGCGATGGCCGCGGGGGCCGAGAAGCTGACGCCCGCCCGCAGGCCGTCGGCGTCATCGAGCCGGACGGCGTCGCCCGAGGCCACGTCAACGCCGACCGTCGACCCACCGGGCACCTCGACGTCCCGCTCGTCGCCGTCACCCACTGTGACCTTGGCCGTCACGGCGTCCTGACCGGGGTTCGCGAGCCAGAGGCGTCCGCCCTCACCGTCGGGCACGACGGCCTCGGTGTCACCCGAGAGGCGCGGCGACGAGGCGGCCCAGCTCAGGTCCACGCCTCCCGCGTCGGCGGCGACGGTGGAGGTCCTAGCGGCCACGGCTACGGCCGTGGACGATCGCACGGTGGCGGTGTAGACGCCGTCCTCGAGCCCGTCGATCGGCACGTCGGTCACGCGCCCCCCCTCGACCCGGGTCTCGAAGGTGGTGCCGGTGCCGTCGTCGGTGGCCAACGAGACGCTCAGCTGCGCGGAATCCTGTCCCGGGACGAGAACGCGCAGCACGGACTGGAGGTCGGAGGACGACGGGTCGGCCAGCGCACCCTCGAGGTTCGCCGAGTCGCGGACGACGATCCCCGTGACGACCGACTCGCGCGAGGGTGCGGCGGACCCGGTCACGATGTCCACGCCGCCGGGTTCGAGGGTCCGGACGACGCTCTGCTGGAGGGTGGCGACGATCTGCCCACCGCGACTCGACACGTGGACGGCCGGCGAGACGAGTCCGGTGGCGAAGCCCGAGAGCGGCACCACCTTCTGGCTGCGGGGCGCGACGACGATGCCGTCGATGCCGGGGCCCTGCACCTCGCCGGTCTCGGACCGGATGTCGAGGTCGACGGTGGCGTTCACGTCGCTGGGGTTCACGAGGCTGATCAGCGAGACGCGCCCCGTCTCGGTCGAGCCGCCGATCAGCCACGTCGAGCTGGTGGGCTCGGTGCACGGCGCCGACGCGAAGCCGCGCAGGTCGCCCTCGTCGACCGACTGGCTCTGGGCCGCCGCGACGAGGGGCACGTCGGTGCCCTCGACGGGGGCGGTGACCACGGACGGCTGCGAGTCGCTGCCGTCGGCACCGGCGAGTTCGTCGACGTCGACGTCGCCCTCGCTCGACTGCCGCGCGACGGCGGCCCGACCGACCGAACTCGCGGTCGTGGCCTGCTGCCCCTCGGCGTCCGAGAGCTGCAGCAGCGCACCGGTGCAGACCCGCTGCTGGTCGACGGGCACCGGGGTCACGAGCTGACCCGCCGGCACCGTCTCGAACGAGGGCAGGCGCACGACCGCGGCACCCCCGACGACCGCCGCGGCGACGGCGAGGCCGACGACGCCGACCGCCACTCGTCCCGTCGTGGAGAAGACCGATCGCTTATTCATCTCGCTCCTCGTCGAAGGTCGTGGCGGGCTGCTCTGCCTCGGGCGTCCCGGCGCGGGATCGACGTCGCCGCGGCGACGTCGGGATGGCGAGCAGCAGGGCGGAACCGAAGACGAGCCCCCAGCTGATCAGGACGATCGGGCGCAAGGGTCCGGCAGCCGGACGCGCCTCGCGCTCGTCCTGCGCCTCCACGTACCGCCAGAGCAGGCCGTTGGACGTGTCGCCGACGGGCAGGAAGTCGGCGTCGGCGTCGAGGGCCTCGCCCGCGCGCTGGCCGAGCCGGTCGGCGTCGCCGTCGTCGTCGGTGGCCGTCAGCAGCACGAACCCGACACCGAGTCGACGCAGGTCGTCGGTCGGGTCGAAACCGCTGCGGCTGACGAGGTTCCCGGCCAGGACCGTGAGGTCCTCGTTGACCGAGGTGAGGCGTTGGGCGGTCGAGTCGAGCGTCGACTGGTCGTCGAGCGTCGCTCCCTGCCCGTGCTCGAGCGACACGGCGAGCGAACCGTCCGGCTGAGGCGTCAGGACGAGCGTCCCGACGTCCGGCGTCGCCTCGGCTTCCGCCGTGACGTAGGCCGACAGGATGCGGCCCGAGCTCGGACGGACGTCGGCCACGGGACCGAACGACGCGATGACGGTGGGGGCCGCGGCCGCCACCGCGAGCACGGCGACCAGGGCACCGGCCGGCGGGGCGACCCTCGGCAACCGGTCGAGGGTCACGGCCGCGGCGCCGACGAGTCCCAGCAGGTACAGGCTCAGCCCACTGCCGGCCCAGATCGTGGTCGTGTCGCTGCCGACGCCCGTGACGGACACGTGGGTCGCGGCGACGGCCGTGAGGTAGCCGAGCAGGGCGAGCGCGAGGGCGGGGACCGCGCGGCGCTGCGAGCCGACGAACGGCGAGGCCACGGCGAGCAGCGCCAGCGGGGCGATCGCGACGGCGACCAACACGGCGAGCGTGGCAGACGAGAAGCCTGTGGCGGCGATCAGGGCCGTCCAGCCGTTGAGACCCGTCTCGGGCGACGTGAGCAGCAGCTGCAGCGGCGACGCGGGGTCCGACCTCGTCGGGACCCCGGGGTCGGCGAACACGGCCCACCAGGTGCCCCGCTGCAGCTGGGCGACGACGAGCGGGGCGAAGAGGGCCAGCGCGGGCAGGGGCACCGCGACGAGGCGATGGGTGCCGCGCGGGCGGCTGACGATCGACCCGAGCCAGCCGACGAGCAGCGCCGGGACGAGCGACGGAGCAGCAGCGGCGACGACGGCGAACAGCAAGGAGGCGGTGGCCCCGGCCGTCCAGGACCTCGCGGCGCCGATCATCGCCCAGACCAGGAACGGGAGCGCCACGTGCGCGAGGACGGCGCCCAGGTGTCCGGACTGCAACCCCGAGAGCAGCGGCGACGAGAGGGCGTAGAGCGCGGCGGCGACGGCGGGCACCCAGGTGCGGCGGGTCACGCGGCGGGTGGCGAACCAGGCCCCCAGCGCCGAGAGCGGCAGGGCCACGACGTAGACGCCGACGACCGCGGTGGACGGCGACCAGGGCGTCAGGCTGCCCAGGACGGCGACGAGTGCGGCGAACGGGTCGGAGGGACCGAGGAACCCGGTGCCGATCTCGCGCCAGCCGTAGCCGACCGACGACCACAGCTGACCCACCGAGGTGCTGAGCGGCAGGAGTCCCCCACCCGTCACGGCCGGGTTGCCGAGCAGCGGCAGGAACGCGACCACGCCGACGACGGCTGCGACCAGGACGACCCAGAGACCGCCCGAGTGGACGAAGCTGGCCCGCGGATCGGGTGCGTCCTCGACGACGGCGACCTGGGCATCGCGTTCGGTGACGCGACGTTCACGCAGCAACGCGCGTGACGCCCGCAGGGGCTCGACCGAACTCCAGCCGACGCTCTTGGTCCGGGCGAGGGCCCGGCGGGCGGACCGCACGTGCGAGCCGCCGAAGGCAGCCCGGAAGGCGGTGGCGAACTCGCCCACCACGGCTCCGGGGTTCTTGGTGAGGAGGTGCCAGACGCTGCGCACGACCGCCAACGGCACGAGGCTCAGCCAGTGCAGCGGCAACAGGACGGCCGCCGAGTAGACGAGGCGTCGATGCAGTTGTGCCGCACGGTGGAGGCGCGCTCGACGGGCGTGACCGACGGGTCCGTGGCCGAACTCTTCCGGCGGTCCGGCGCTGTCGACCTTCGCATCGGGCACGAGCACCACACGGTGGCCGGCGAGACGGGCGCGGATCGAGAAGTCGAGCGCCGCGTCCACGTGCGGCAGCGCGGGATCGAAGCCGCCCAGCGCGGTCCAGACGGTGCGACGGACGAGCATGCCGCCGGCCGCGACGCCGAGCACGTCGTCGGTGACGTCGTGCTGGCCCTGGTCGAGCTCGTTCTCGACGCGGGCGAGCGAGGCGCCGTACCGGGTGACGGTCTCGCCGAACTCGGCGATGACGCCGGGCTGGCCCCACCGCATCAGCTTGGGCCCCGCGACCGCGACGGACGGCGACACCTCGACGGTCGTCATGAGGTGCTCGAGCGCCTCGGGCGCGGGCGCGTTGTCGTGGCCGAGCAGCCAGACCCATTCGTCGGGGTCGCCGTCGCCCGGGTCGGAGAGCCGCACGCCGTGCGCGGCGGCGGCACCGAAGGTCTTCGCGTCGGGCAGGGAGGCCAGCTGGGCGGCACCGCTGAGCGACAGTCGGCCCGCGGCCGAGTCCTTGCCGCCGGTGTCGACCACCACCAACGCCTCGGGGGGCCGCGTCTGACGCGACAGCCCGTCGAGGGTTCGGTCGAGGTAGGTCGCTCCACCAGGGGCGACGAGGATCGCTGTGACTCTCGGCTGCATGACTCGTGCAGCCTAGGTCGCACCGACGCGGGCACCGGCTCGGCGCGCCGACGCGACGAGCGAGACGTGGCGACCCGCGCCTCCTGGTCCCTCGACCTCGGCCCGGGACGACGGAACGGCACCGACCCGGAGGGGTCGATGCCGTCGGAAGCCGAGGAGGCGCGGGTCAGGCCTGCTTGCGGAGCTTGCGACGCTCGCGCTCGGACAGTCCGCCCCAGATGCCGAAGCGCTCGTCGTTCTGCAGGGCGTACTCGAGGCACTGGGCCCGGACGTCGCAGGAGGCACAGATCTTCTTGGCGTCCCGCGTGGAGCCGCCCTTCTCGGGGAAGAAGGCCTCGGGGTCGGTCTGGGCGCAGAGCGAATCCGCCTGCCAGGCCAGCTGGTTCTCGTCGTCGGCGACGGTGATGCGCGACGCCGACGACCCGACGCCGGGGACGCCCAGCTGGATCGGGTCGACGTGCCAGTCGTCCGGGACGCCGGCGCGGTTCTCGTGGATGCCCACAGCGCATCTCCCCTCGTGTCGATCGCCCGTGAATGTACGCGACAAGGTAATTACACCGGTGTCATTACCCATCCGTCAAGTCGAGGGCCAATAAACCCTTCACCCCCCGATCAGGGGCAAGGGAGCCCCGGCGTGTCGGGGGACGTTTCGACGGGAACGGGTGACGTCGGGCGCGGAGTCGTCCGTCAGCCGCGAGGCGCGGCCTGCCAGGCGCTCGTGACCATCTCGAGGAGCGTGTGCCGCATCTCCCAGTCGAGGTCGCGCGCCGCCAGGCTGCCGTCCGCGACGATGCGGTCGGGGTCGCCGGGGCGGCGCGGAGCGATCTCGGGCGTGAAGTCGACGCCGGTTCCCTCGCGCATCGCGGCCATGATCTCGGCCACCGAGACACCCCCGCCCGAACCGAGGTTGTAGGCGGGCTCGACCGACTCGCCCGCGTCCAGTCGGCGGGCCGCGGCGACGTGAGAGACCGCCAGGTCGGCGACGTGGACGTAGTCGCGGACGCAGGTGCCGTCGGGGGTGTCGTAGTCGTCGCCGTTGATGCGAGGGACGCGTCCCTCGACGAGAGCCGCGAAGACGAGGGGGAAGAGGTTGTGCGGGCTGGCGTCCCAGAGGTCGGGTCGTCCCGAGCCCACGACGTTGAAGTAGCGCAGGCTCGTGTGTCGCAGCCCCTCGGCCACGGCCTGGTCACGCAGCAGCCACTCGCCGATCAGCTTGCTCTCGCCGTATGGTGACGCGGGCGCCTTGGGGGTGTCCTCGGTGACGAGCTCGGTGGGCGGGGTGCCGTAGACGGCCGCGCTCGACGAGAACACGATCCGGTCGACGCCGCGGCTCGACATGGCCTCGAGGAGGCGGGCGGTCCCCGTGACGTTCTGGTCGTAGGTGTGCAGCGGACGCTGGACCGAGACCCCGGCGTACTTGTAGCCCGCGACGTGGACGACGCCCGTGACACCGTGACGGTCGATGGTCTGCTCGATCAGCTCGCGGTCGAGGATGGAGCCTCGGACGAACGGCACGTCGGCGGGCACGAAGCCCTCGAGGCCGGACGAGAGGTCGTCGAGCACCACCGCGTCGATGCCCGCCCCCGTGAACTCGCGGACGACGTGAGAACCGATGTACCCGGCACCGCCGGTGACCAACCATGACATGGGGCCAACCTACCGGGTGCCCGGCGGGTGGTGGCGGGCCCGGCTCAGGCCGGCGTGGCCACGTACGCGGTGCCGTCGCCGGTCATCGCGAGCCGGACCTCGTCGGGCGTCACGAACGCGGACTCACCACGACCGAGCCGGATGGTGCCGTCCTGCCCCTTGACGTGGACCTCGCCGTCGGTGACCAGGACGATGCTCGGCCCGCCGATCTCGACGACGGCCCCCGGTCCCGAGGCGTCGACCCTGAGCATGGCGAACCCCGTGCCGTGCGGCGCGAAGCGCTCGACTCCCCGGGCGACCGTGGTCGGCTCGAGTCGGGGCACGGGCAGCGGTTCGAAGTCGAGGACCTTGAGCAGTTCGGGGACGTCGACGTGCTTGGGTGTCAGCCCACCGCGCAGCACGTTGTCGGACGGGGCCATGAGTTCGACGCCGAAGCCGCCGAGGTACGCGTGCACGTTGCCGGCGGGAAGGAACAGCGCCTCGCCGGCGCGGAGCGTCACCCGGTTGAGCAGCAGCGAGAGGACGACGCCGGGGTCGCCCGGGTAGCGCTCGGCCAGGTCGACGACCGTCGCGACGCTCGCGCCGTCGGCCCGGTGGGCGGCGGCGAGCTCGCTGACCGCGGCGATGGTCGCGGCCGAGTCGTCGTCGGCCTGGAAGAGGAAGGCGAGGGTCGACCGGAGGGACTCGCCCAGGTGCCGACGGAGCGTGTCGAGGCGCCCCGAGCCGTCGTCGAGGAGGTCGATGTCGGCCAGGGTCTCGGTCGGCTCGCGGAACCCGCAGAGGGCGTCGAAGGTGTCGCTCAGCGCCACGATGATCTCGGGCTTGGCGGACGAGTCCTTGTAGTTGCGCTCGGGGGCGTCGAGCGGGATGCCGGCGGCGTCCTCACGAGCGAATCCCTCGCGGGCCTGCTCGGGGGTCGGGTGCGCCTGGATCGACAGCGGGCCGTCGGCCGCGAGCAGCTTGAGAAGGAACGGCAGGTGGTCCCGATCGCGGCCGAGGGCCCGGGCCGGCTCGGCGGCGAACCAGTCGGCGAGGGTGTCGGCACCGCCCACCACCGCCGGAGCGACGACGACGCTCGGCGAGCCCGGGTGTGCGCCGAGCCAGAGCTCGGCCTCGGGGCGGCCGCTCGGTCGACGACCGAGCAGGTCCGCGATGGCCGTCGTCGAACCCCAGGCGTAGTCGCGGGGCGTGTTGGTGATGGGGAGGAACATGGCTTTACCTGCTTGTCGAGGTCGTGCTTGGTCGCCCCCTACAAAGCCGTACGGTCGACGGCGCCGGGGCGTTGACCAAAGCTACCAATCCCTTGGTCACGGCCGAAGCGCTGCCTAGGCTCCTGTCGTCCCGACACGAAGCAATGGAGCCCGGATGTCATCAGCGACCCTCACCTCGTTCACCTCTCTCGTCAGCGACTTCTACGGCTACGAAGACTTGCTCTCCGACCGCGAGAAGGGTGTGCTGGCCGATCTGCGCCGCTACCTCGAGACCGAGGTCAAGCCCGGCGTGAACCGCCACTGGGCGGACGCGACCTTCCCGCACGAGATCGTCAAGGGCCTCGCCGGCCTCGGCCTGTTCGGCATGCCGTGGGAGGAGACGCGCCCCTTCGAGAACTCCGCCGTCTTCCGCGGCTGGGTCGCACTCGAGCTCGCCCGCGTCGACGCGTCCGTCGCGACCTTCGTCGGCGTGCAGAACGGCCTGGCGATGGGGTCGATCGGCGTCGGTGGTTCGCCCGAGCAGCGCGCAGAGTGGCTGCCCCGCATGGCGAGCGGCGACCTGGTGGGCGCCTTCGGCCTGACCGAGCCGTTGTCGGGGTCCGACTCGGCCCAGGGACTCCGCACGATCGCGACCCGTGACGGCGACGACTGGGTGCTGAACGGCTCCAAGCGGTGGATCGGCAACGCCACGTTCAGCGACATCACGATCATCTGGGCCAAGAGCGCCGAGGACGGCCAGGTCAAGGGTTTCATCGTCCCGACCGACACCGCGGGCTACACGGCGACCAAGATCGAGGACAAGCAGAGCCTCCGCATCGTCCAGAACGCCGACATCACCCTCGAGGACGTCCGCGTGCCCGAACGCAACCGGCTGCAGCAGGCGGATTCGTTCCGCAGCACGGCGGCCGTGCTCCGCCTGACCCGGGCCGAGGTCGCCTGGGCGGCCGTGGGCAACTCGATCGGCGCGTACGAGGCCGCCCTGGCGTACGCCAACGAGCGCGTGCAGTTCGGCAAGCCCATCGCCAAGCACCAACTGATCCAGGACCTGCTGGTCAAGTGCATCGGCAACATCACGGCGTCGATCGGCATGGTGGTGCGGTGCTCCCAGATGCTCGACGAGGGCACCCAGCGCGACGAGCACGCCTCCCTCGCCAAGGCGTTCACGACGGCCCGCATGCGAGAGACGGTCGGATACGCCCGTGAGGTCATGGGCGGCAACGGCATCGTCCTCGACTACGACGTCGCCCGGTTCTTCGCCGATGCCGAAGCGCTGTACAGCTACGAGGGAACCCGCGAGATGAACACCCTCATCGTGGGCCGCAGCATCACGGGCCAGGCGGCCTTCGTCTGATCCGACGGGCGGGGTGACCCCTGGTCGCCCCGCCGCGCCTCCCCCGTCGTCTAGCCTGGTGCCCATGACCTCGACGCTGCCCGCGCGGCCCGCCCGAGTGGCGCCCGCGCGCGGAGCCACGACGTTCGCGACGCTCGCGTTCCTCGTGCTCTTCGGCGGCGACGTCCTGCGCAACGGAACCGGCTGGTGGGGCTGGGGGGCGGCCTGCGTCGCGATGGTCGTCACGGCGGTCGTCCTCGTCGTGCGGCACCCGCCCCGGGTGCGGACCCTCCCGCGCCTCCTCGTCCTGTTCCTTGTCTTCGCCGTCGCCTCGATCGCGTGGTCCCAGTACCCGGCCGGGTCGGCGATCGGCATCGTCCTCACGCTGATGACGAGCGTGGGCGCCTTGGCGATCACCGTCGTCGCCCCGTGGCCGGCCATCGTGACCGCTCTCGGCCGAGCGCTGCGCCTCCACGTGGTGGCCTCCCTGCTGTTCGAGGTCGTCGTCGGGCTGTTCGTCCGACAGCCGGTCTGCCCGGTCTACCTGGACTGCACGGGGCGGCCGGCGGCGTGGTTCTGGTCGCGCGACGTGTTGTTCGAGGGCGGACGCATCCAGGGGCTGCAGGGCAACAGCAACATCCTGGCGATCATCGCCTTGCTCGCCCTGATCGTCACGGCCGTCCAGGCGGCGGACCGGTCGATCACCCGCGGTTCGACGGTCGTCGGGCTCGCCGCGGCGCTGCTGGCCCTCGCGCTGACCCGGTCGGCGACGGTCGCCGTGGTCGCGGTCGCCGTCGGCCTCGTCCTGCTGCTGGTGCTTGCGACCCGCCGTCGCGAGCCCGGTCGCCGGGCCCCCGTCTTCGGCGTGGCGGCCTTCGTCGTCGTCGCGGGCCTCGCCGTCGCCGTGCTTGCCCGCGGCCCCCTGCTGGCCGTGCTCGGCAAGAGCGGCGACCTGACGGGCCGCACCGACATCTGGTCGGCCGTCTACGATCTCGGCGTCCAGCACCCCGTCGTGGGCTGGGGCTGGGTCAGCTACTGGTTCCCGTTCGTCGAACCGTTCACCGACCTCGCCGAGCGCAACGGCGTCGTGTACCTGCAGGCGCACGACGCGTACCTCGACGTCTGGTTCCAGCTGGGGTGGATCGGCCTCATCCTCTTCGCCCTGACCATCGTCGGGGTCGTGCTGCGGTCCTGGTGGTGGGCCGTCGACCGTCGGATGCTGGCCCGCGACGTCGCGGCCCCCTGGTCGGCCCTCGACCTGCTGCCGCTGATGCTCGTGACGGCCCTGCTCGTCCACGGGTTGACGGAATCCCGCTTGATCGTCGAGTGGGGCTGGGCCACGTTCGTGATCGTCGTGCTCGTCACCCGACGCGACCCCTTCGGCTGGACGGGCCACGACCGGTGACCTCCGGCCACGACCACGGGTTCGACCGCAACCGGGACCCCCTGCGCCGGTACCTCTCGGCCTGGATCGGCTTCTCGGCCGGCGGGCACTTCTCGCAGGCGCTGTCGGTCGCGATCGTCCTCTACGCGTTCTCGACGCAGTCCGTGCGCGCCCTGATGGGGTGGCCCGGGTCGCTCGCCGTCCTGGGCACGCTCGTGGTGCTGGCGGCGCTCTCGCTCGTCGGCGGTCGGCACCACATCGAATGGCACGGCATCCTGCCCGTGTCCCTCATCGCCCTCTTCGGGTTCATGGGCCTCAGCGTCTTCTGGAGCGAGTACACCTGGGTGACGATCGGCGGGGTGGCCTACGCCGTCGGGTTCGGTGCTCTCGGGCTCTACCTGGCGCTCGGACGCGACCTCGTGCAGGTCGTGAGGGCGTTCGGCGACGCCCTGCGCATCCTGCTCGTGATCTCGTTGTCGCTCGAGGTGCTGAGCGGTCTGCTGATCGACCAGCCGATCGCGTTCCTGGGCATCCAGGGCAACCTCGCCGCGGGCGGGCCCATCCAGGGCATCTCGGGCACCCGTAACTACCTGGGGTTCCTGGCGACGCTCGCCGTCATCACCTTCGCCGTCGAGTTCCTCACCCGGTCCGTTCCCCGACGACAGGCCGTGGCCTCGGGCGTGCTCGCCCTCACGGCGCTCGGCTTCGCCCGCTCCCCCGCGACGGCGATCGCGGTCATCGTCCTGATCGTGGCGGGCGTGGCGCTCGACGCGCTGAGGCGGGCCCCCGAGTCGAGACGGTCGCTGATGCAGTCGGTCTTCGCGGTGATCGTGGTGCTGGGGGGCGCGCTGGCCTACGCGGGCCGCTCGCGCCTCCTCGATGCCGTCGACGCCACGAACGACCTCTCGGTCCGGTCGCTGCTCTGGGCTCGCATCCGCGAACTGGCCGCGGTGCACGACATCGTCGGCTGGGGCTTCGTCGGGCAGTGGCCGACCGAGATCTTCCCCTACTCGACGATCATCGCCCCGAACGGCCGACCGCACGAGACGGGCCTGAACGCGTTCTTCGACATCTGGTTGCAGCTGGGCCTCGTCGGGGGCCTCCTGCTCGTCGTGGCCGGCACCCTCGCGTTCGTGCGCAGCTGGATCACGGCCTCGGGCCACCCGATCGTGGCCTACGTCTGGCCGGCGCTCGTGCTGGTCCTGATCGGGGTGACGGCCGTCGCCGAGAGCTTCGTCCTCTTCGAGGGGACCCTGATGACCTTCGTCACCATCGCGACGATCGCGGCCCGCAAGCGGTCATGGCGGTCACGCCTGCCGCAGGCGGCCGGCCGCTAGGAGGCGCGGGCCGGCCCGGTCACCCGTGGCCGATCCCGAGCCAGGCCCGGCACCCTCGGCTCGTCGTCAGTCCTCGACGACCCAGCGGGGTCCGGGTCGCTTGCCCAGCAGGGTCTGCAGACGTCGCTGGACGCCCCACTTCGTCACCCGGAGCATGGCCTCGACGACGATGGCCTGGCTCATCTTGGACTCGCCGAGCTCGCGTTCGCGGAACTCGATCGGCACCTCGACGACCCGACCGCCCCCGTCCAGGACGCGGAGGGTCATGTCGACCTGGAAGCAGTAGCCCTTCGAGTCGATGCCCGTGAGGTCCATCGCTTCGAGGGCCTCGCGGGTGTAAGCGCGGAACCCGGCCGTGACGTCCTTGAGTTGGAGGCCGAGGGCGAGACGGGCGTAGAGGTTTCCGCCGCGGCTGAGGACCTGGCGGGAGACCGGCCAGTTGACGACCGAGCCACCGGGGACCCACCGAGAGCCGATCGCGAGGCTCGGGGCGGACGCACCGGCCGCGCTGACGAGCGAGATCATCTCGGGCAGTTTCTCGGGCGGGTGCGAGCCGTCGGCGTCCATCTCAACGACGACGTCGTAATCACGCTCGAGGCCCCAGCCGAATCCCATGACGTAGGCGGAACCGAGCCCGAGCTTGCCGGTGCGGTGCGCCACGTGGATGCGGTCGTCCTCGGCGGCCATCGTCTCGGCGAGCTGACCGGTGCCGTCGGGGCTGCCGTCGTCGACCACGAGGACGTGGACCTCGGGCACCGCGTCGAAGAGTCGCCCCAGGATGATCGGGAGGTTCTCGACCTCGTCGTAGGTGGGGAGGACGACGAGGGAACGGGGCCGGTGGTCTGTTGGTCGCACCGCTGGAGTTTAGTGCACCGGGTCGGCGCCCGTGGTGAGGTCGGCGGACGCCCGCGGGGCCGCGTTGCGGCGGATCGACCAGACCAGACCGGCCACGGCCGTCACGAAGGCGGTCGCCGTCCCCGCGAGCATGGCCGCGCCGATGGCGATGCCGAGGTCGGACCATGGCAGCGCGAACACCGCGAGCAGGACGACCAGACCCACCGGCCAGGCCACGATGGATGTGCGGTCGCGGTGCAGGGCCAGGAGCCCTTGAACCGTGACCATCGTCGCGATCTGGAACACGCAGGAGGCGGCGAGCAGGACGAGCTGCAGGGTGGCCAGTTCGTAGCCCGGCCCGAAGAGCGAGAGCGCGGTCGCACCCGTGATGTTCACGAGGACCACCCACGCGACGCCGAGCAACACGACGACGGCGTTCCAGACGCCGACCGACCGGGCGAGCGAACGGAACCGACCGGCCTGGGCGTCCACGGAGAAACGCGTCAGCAGGAACGACTGCACGGCGTTGAAGAGGAAGAGCGGAATGCGCGCGATGGCCAGCCCGGCGACCAGGCTCGCGGTGAAGGCGGTCGCCTGGCCGCCTACCGACAACTGCGTGAGCAGCACACCAGCGTTGACGAAGAGCTGCAGGAGCAGCGACCCCGTCGTGAGGGCGGCGAACGACCGCAAGCCGACGCCCTCGTGAGGGGCGGTGGCAGCGGCGTCGGCGGCAGCCGCGTCGGCGACGCCTCCCGGCGTCAACGCGTTCTGCACCGGTGCTCGGGCGCCTGAGCGGCGGCCCGCACCCGTGACGAGGACGGCGACCGCGGACGCGGCCAGCGGCGCGACCACGAGCGGGACCGCCAGAAACATCGGATCACGCAGGCCGACACCGGCGAGGACGGCGACGGCCCCTATTTTGAGCAACCCCTCGAAGGCCATCTCGACGGCGTACGAGCCGAAACGTCCCTGACCGGCCAGCCAACCGCGGACGAAGAACAGCACGGTCGACGAGACGAGGCCAGCGGCCAGCAGGAGCGTGAAGGCCGAACGACCGGAGAAGAGCAGTCTCGACGCGGGTTCGAAGGCAACGGCGAGGACGACAAGTGAAGCCAGGAGCAGGCTGCAGGCGAGCAGGGCAACCCGGCGCAGCGACGGCCGCACGTCGAGCCCTCTCGCCCGACGACGGGCGAGAGCCCGCGACAGAACTTGTTCGACGGGCTGGAAGAGTCCGACGGCGAGCCCCGCCATCATCGTCCAGAGGACCGAGACAGGAGCACTCTCGACGCCTCCGACGACGTTGCCGACGAGGGCCAGGTAGACGTAGTTGCTCGCCCCGAGGACAATCGTGCCGGCCGCGAGGCCGACGACCGGGTTCCGCGGGACCGGAGCGCCCTCACCGGGGCTCGCGCTCGCGGTCACCCGAACTCGGCGCGCAGGGCGGCGACACCGTCGACGGCGCCCCCGTCGAAGATGACCTTGCCGTGCGCCAGGACGATGGCACGGTCGCAGAGCGACTCGACGGTGCCGAGGTCGTGGGTGACGATGACGATGGTGCGGCCCTGTCGCTGGAACTCCTCGATCTTGTCGAGGCACTTGCGCTGGAACGGTTCGTCACCGACGGCGAGGACCTCGTCGACCAGCAGGACGTCGGGATCGACGTGGATGGCGATCGCGAAGGCGAGTCGCACGTACATGCCCGACGAGTAGAACTTCACCTGGGTGTCGATGAACTCGCCGATCTCGCTGAACTCGACGATCGAGTCGAAGAAGCCTGCGATCTGCTGTTGGGACAGGCCGAGGATCGCCCCGTTCAGGAAGACGTTCTCGCGACCCGTGAGGTCGGGGTGGAAGCCCGCCCCGAGCTCGAGGAGCGCGGCGAGTTGCCCTCGACGCTTCACCTCGCCCGTCGACGGCTGCAAGATGCCGCCGATGACTTTCAGCAGCGTGCTCTTGCCCGAGCCGTTCGCGCCGATGAGGCCGACGGTGGTGCCCGCCTCGATGTCGAGCGTGATGCCACGGAGGGCCCAGAAGTCGTCCTTGTGCTTGTTCGAGCGCGCCAGGTTCACGATGCGCTCTTTCAGAGACTTCTCTTTGCGGATGACGAAGCGCTTGGAGACGTCGGCCATCGTGACGACGGGAACGGTAGCTGGGCTCACGGGTCAGATCTCCTGTGCGAAGTTGCCCTGCAGGCGGGCGAAGATGCGCTGGGCGACGACGAGCAGGGCGAGCCCCACGACGCCGATGACCAGCAGGCGGAAGTCGAGGTCGACGGGGTAGGGCTGCGGGCCGACGACCGTGCCGTCGGCGAGGGTCGTCGTCTCGGTGCCCGCCCGCCAGATGCCCTTCTGGAAGGCCAGGATGATGTCGGTCATCGGGTTGAGCTGGTACAGGTTGACGATCCATTCCTGCCCGCGTGCTGCGGCCCGGTCGACGACCATGCCGAACGAGTACACGATGGGCGACGCCCAGAAGAGGATCAGCAGCGCCACCTCGACCAGGTACTGGATGTCCCTGAGGTAGACGTTCAGCGCCGAGAGCAACAGCGCGAGGGCGAGGCCGTAGATGACGGTCAGCACGAGGGCGACGGGCAGGTAGAGGAGGTTCCACGAGACCGGGAACTGCCCGAGCAGGACGACCGCCGCCATCAGCACCAGGAACTGCACGCCGAAGTTGAACAACGCCGACCCCAGCGAAGCGAGGGGGAAGAGCTCGCGCGGGACGTAGACCTTCTTGATGAGCCCGGCGTTGGCCAGGATCGAGGTCGTTCCGCTGGCGATGATCTCGTTGTACAAGCCCCAGAGGGTGAGACCGGCGAAGACGTAGATGGCGAACTGAGGCACGGAGCGGGCCGCTCCGAGGACCTGCCCCACGGCGAAGTAGTAGATGGCCAGCATGGTCAGCGGGCGGATGAAGCTCCAGACGAAGCCCAGGGCGCTGTCTTTGTAGCGCGCCTTGAGCTCACGGCGGATGAGGAGGTCGAGGAGGCTCCGGTGCGCCCAGATGTCGCGGACCGCCGGCGAGATGCCGCTCACGAGGCCGCCGGCGGGGGCTCCTGCCTTCTCGAAGGGCAGCGTCGCGATGCGTTCGATGCGCGTCTGCGATTCAGTACTCACGACTCTCCAAGACTCTCGACGCCACGACGTCCACGACCCGCCGGACCGGCGGTGCCGAGGTCATGGCGACGAATCATTATCACAGGCCGTCACCGACAGCCCGGGGCAGCTTACCCGTCCCACCCCAGGGCATCGGTAGACTCTGCCTCTGGTCAAGCCAGAGAGTTGCGTGAATGTCACCCCGTCTATCCGTCGTCGTGCCCGCCTACAACAACGCCGAGTTCGTCGACGAGACGGTGCGGTCGATCCTCGACCAGTCGTTCGACGACTTCGAGTTGATCATCGCCGACCATGCGTCGACCGACGACACCTGGCAGGTGCTGCAGCGCTACGCGCACGACGAGCGCGTCACGTTGCTGCGCACCCCTGCGGGCGGCGGTGCGCTGGCGAACTGGAGCCGCGTCACCGAGGCCGCGACGGGCGAGTACCTGCGCCTCGTGCCGGGAGACGATGTTCTCTTCCCCCACACCCTCGCCCAGCATGTGGCGGCTCTCGACACCCACCCCTCCGCGACGATCGCCTCGTCCCCCCGCTCGCTGGTCGACGCGTCGACGAAGACGATCATCGGTCGCCGGGGCCCGCGCTGGCGATCCCGCCTGGTGCCCGGCACGGAGGCCGTCCGGGCGACGGTCCGGGCGGGCACGAACCTGTTCGGCGAGCCCTTCTGCGTCACGTTCCGCCGTGAGCCCTTCGTCGGCGCCGGCGGGTGGGATTCGTCGTTCCCTTACCTCATCGACCAGGCAAGCTATTGCCGCGCGCTGATGCTGGGCGATCTCGCCGCCGTCCCCGAGCTCGCCGGCGGGTTCCGGTTGAGCTCGACACAGTGGAGCGTCGCCCTGGCGACGGAGCAGTCGCGCCAGGCCCGCGGCTTGCATGCCGAACTGCGCCGCACGCACCCCGAGGTCATCAGCGAGGCCGACCGGCGTCTCGGCGACCTGCGTGCACGCCTCGTCGCCCAGACGCGCCGCCTCGCCTACGTCGTCCTGAGACGGCGCATGGCCTCGGGGGCAGGCCGACACGAGGAGGAGACCCGATGACGACTGCCCGACCCGACGACGAGAGCCGCCTGCGCCGCGTCGTCCACTCCGCCGGCCTCTCTTACCTCGTCACGGCACTCGTCACCCTCGCGGCGACGACCTGGGTGCTGAAGCTCTGGCGCGCGGACTGGAGCGTCCCGTTCTACTACGCGGGTGATGCCCTGGCCGTCTCGGCCCACTTCAAGACGCTGCTCGAGACGGGGTGGTACGAGTCGCAGCCCTTGCTCGGAGCCCCGATCGGCCAGACCTACCATGACTTCCCGACGGCGGACAACCTGAACTTCGCCGCTGGCCGGGTGCTGGGCGTGCTGTTCGGCGACTGGGCCGTCGCCATGAACGTCTACTACGTCGCCGGTTTCGTCCTCTGCGCGATGGGGGGGCTGTTCTTCCTTTCCCGAGTGGGCGTGTCGCGTCTCCTGGCCATGGCCCTCTCGGTGCTCTTCGCCCTGGCGCCCTACCACTTCGTCCGCAACGAGAACCACCTCTGGCTCGCGTCGTACTTCCTGCTGCCGATCGCCCTCTGGGTGGTCTGGCTGGTCGGAACGGGGCAGCCGCTCTGGCTGCGTCGAGCGGGTGTCTCGAACCGCGTGGTCGGCGCGTTCACCGGACGGGGTGCCGGCGTCTTCGTCGGCCTCGCCCTCGCCGCCGCGAGTTCGACGTACTACGCGTTCTTCTCGATCGTCCTGCTGGCCGTCGCCGGCGTGGCCGCGTTCTGGCGGCACCGCTCGTGGCGACGGTTCGTCGGGGCGATCGCCGCCGGTGCCGTTCTCGCCGCCAGCGCAGTGGCCAACATGCTGCCCGACACGATCTATGCCTGGCAGAACGGCGAGTCCAACGGCGGCCTGACCAGGTCTCCGGTCGAGACCGAGTTCTACGCCTTCAAATTGACCCAGTTGCTGCTGCCGATCCCGAACCACCGCATCGCCGCACTGGGCGACCTGCGCCACTTCTACGATGCCTATTACCCCTTCCCGTCCGAGACCCCCGTCCTCGGGGCCGTCGCCGCCGCCGGGTTCGTGGCCCTGCTCGTGCTGGCACTCGTGACGCTGTTCGGCCGCCGCCGGACCGCCGCGTCGACGACTCCGCTCGATTCCGAGCGCTTCCGCACGCTGCGTGTGCTCTCCGCCCTGGCCGTCCTCGCGTTCCTCTTCGGCACCCTCGGCGGCGTCTCGAGCCTCCTGTCGTTCCTGACGAGCGACCTCCGCGGGTGGAACCGCCTCTCGATCGTCATCGGCCTGCTGTCGTTGGCCGCCGTGGGGCTCATCGTCGACGTGGTCCTCACGCGACTGGCCCGCTGGCGTCCTCGCTGGCGGCGGGCGCCCATGGTGGTCAGCGGTCTGGTGGCGCTCGTGCTCCTCGGCGGGGGTGTCTACGACCAGACGAACTCGGGTGCCGTTCCCACCTACGCCGCGAACGACACGGCCTTCGCGTCCGACCAGGCCTTCTTCTCCGCCGTGCAGGACGAGGTCGGGCGGGGCTCGGACGTGCTGCAACTGCCCTACGTCGATTTCCCCGAGGCCAGCACCCCGAACGGTCTCAGCTACACCGAGTTCCTCAAGCCGTACCTGCACACGCAGGACGTCCACTGGTCCGCGGGCGGCATCAAGGGTCGCGCGACGAGCGAGTGGGTCCAGTCGTTGCAGGAGTACCCGGGTGCATCCATCGCCGACCAGCTCGCCGTCGTCGGCTTCGCGGCAGTCCTCGTCGACCGTCAGGGCTACGCCGACTCCGGCGACGAGGTCGAGGCGTCCCTCGAGCCGTCCTTCGGCGCCCCGACCCTCGAGTCCCCCGGCGGGCGTTGGGCGTTGTACTCGATCCCCGCTGATCTCGCCGAGGCGGCCGCCTCGCTTCCCGCCGGTGAACGCCGGCAGCTCACCGAAGAGATCACCGATCCCCCGGTGGCGCGGCCCGGCAGCACCGATGTCGCCAGCGGCGGCGACGACACCGTGAACAGCGTCGTCGTGCAGAACGACCGCGAGACCGCCGTGCCGGCGACGCTCGAGATCGACCTCACCACCTTGCCCAGCGTCACCAGCGTGGTCGTCACGACCTCAGGGACGACGCGCGTCGTCCCGGTCAACGAGAGCTCGGCCACCGTCACGCTCGACCTCGAGCTCGCGCCCGGGGTCACGACGGTGACGATCGAAGGATCAACCGACGGGGGCGAGACGACCCTCGGTCAGTCCGCGGCCGTCGGCTTCACCTCCATCGCCGTCTTGCAACCCTCGGTCGAGGCCCTCGACCTGACCCCGTGAGGCGCTGCGGGCCGACGATGCCACACCCGACCCGACGAGAGGCCCTGTGATAAAGTCACGACCCGTGCCGACCCTGCCCGACGACGAGACGCCGGTCCACCGATTGTCGGTGGTCGTTCCGGTCTATCAAGGCGAGAAGACGCTTCCGAGCCTGATCGACGAGATCGTCGCCTTGGCATCGGTCCGCGAGACACCCGACGGCCACCGCCGCGAAGTCACCGAGATCCTGCTGGTGCACGACAACGGGCCCGACGGCTCCGACCGCGTCATCCGCGAGCTCGAGCAGGCCCACCACCTCGTCCGAGGCGTGTGGCTCAGCCGCAACTTCGGCCAGCACGCGGCCACCCTCGCCGGCATGGCCTCGACCGGTGGCGACTGGATCGCCACCATCGACGAGGACGGCCAGCACGACCCGGCCTATCTCGACTCGATGCTCGACACGGCCATGCGCGAGCAGGCTGCGCTGGTCTACGCGCGTCCGACGAACGCCGCCCCCCACGGCCACCTCCGGAACGCAGCGTCCAAGGGGGCCAAGGCCGTGCTGCGCGCCGTCTTCGGTGACGGCGATGCGTCGCTGTTCCAGTCCTACCGGCTGATCCTCGGCGACGTGGGCCGGAGCGTCTCCGCGTACGCCGGGTCGGGCGTCTACCTCGACGTCGCGATCAGCTGGGTCACTCGCCGGGTCACCACCAGCCCGGTCCTGCTGCGCGACGAGGGAGACCGCACGAGCGGCTACTCCCTGCGCAAGCTGCTGTCGCACTTCTGGCGCATGGTCTTGACCTCGGGCACCCGCGGTCTGCGCATCGTCAGCGTCCTCGGGGTCGTCCTGGCCGTGTTGGGCCTGCTCTTCGCGCTCTACGTCATCATCTCGACCCTGGTCGGTCGACAGCTCGAGGCCGGCTGGTCGTCCACCATCGTGGTCGTGCTGCTGTCGTCGGGGGCCATCCTCTTCTCGCTCGGCATCGTCGCCGAGTACATCGGTGTCGCGGTCAACATGGCCATGGGCCGCCCCTCTTACCTGATCGTGAGCGATCCCGGTCGGGGGCCGCTGGCACGACGCGCCGTGGCAGGGCGACGAGACGTCCCCCGCAGCAGTCAGCCGAGATGATGGTCGGGACCGCACCGTGAGCGTCGACTCGGTCCGCGCCTCCCGGCGGTACTTCGTCGTCGGCGCCGGTGGCCTGCTCGGAGGTGCGGTCGCCGCCCAACTCGACCGTCGAGCCGACGCGGTGGTCACCCGGGCGTCGGTGCCGTGGCAGGACGAGGCCGCGTCGGTCGCCGCCCTGTCCGAGCAGTTCGCCGAGATCGTCGCGACCGGATCACCGTGGTCGCTCGTCTGGTGCGCGGGCGCCGGCGTGGTCGCCAGCAGCCCGGACGCCCTCGACCGCGAGCGTCGCGTCGTCGAAGCGTCGCTCGCTGCCTTCGGCCGCCTGCTCGCCACGACGGACGCGACCACGGACGGAGGCGCCGCCCACGGCAGCACGTTCGTCGCGTCGTCCGCCGGCGGCGTGTACGCAGGGTCGTCGGGCTCGCCCTTCGACGAGTACACCGAGCCCAGCCCCCTCGCTCCCTACGGTTGGAACAAGCTCGGCGTCGAAGAGCTCTTCACCCGCTGGGCTGCCGACTCGGGCGTGCCGGTCGTCGTCGGGCGGTTCGCCAACCTCTACGGCCCGGGTCAGGACCTCACCAAGGCCCAGGGGCTCGTCTCGCAGCTCTGTCTGGCTCACCTCCAAGGACGGCCGTCGTCGATCTACGTGCCGATGGACACGATCCGCGACTACGTGTTCATCGACGACGCGGCCGCGATGACGGTCGACGCGCTCGAGCGCGCCTCCCGGCTCGACTCGGGAACGGTCGTCACCAAGATCATCGCGTCGGGTCTGGGCGTGACCATCGGTGCCTTGATCAACGAGCTGCAGAACGTCGTGAAGCGGCGTCCCCGCATCGTGTGGGGTAGTCACGCCTCGGCGTCCCGACAGGCCCTCGACCTGCGGTTCCGGTCGCTTGTGTGGCCGGAGCTCGACCGGCGGTCGCTCACACCGATCGCCGCGGGCATCCACCGCACCCTGATGTCACTCAACGAAGGAGGCGTCCGACGATGACGTCGACCGACACGTACCCGGCCCGACGGGTCACCGTTCCGTCTCACCCGTCCCCCGAGGTCTCGATGGTCGTGCTCGCCTGGCGCCTCGGCGACGAACTGCTCGACTGCCTGGACGCCCTGGCCGCCCAGCGCGGAGCCCCGCCCTTCGAGGTGGTCGTGGTGGCCAACGGCGTCGTCCCGGCGGCTGACGAGGCCCTCAGCCGGGTCGACGGTGTGGTGCTGGTCGAGCTCGACGAGAACGCCGGCTTCGGCGGCGGCTGCGCCGCAGGAGCCGCGGCAGCTCGGGGCTCCGCACTCGTCTTCGTGAACGACGATGCCGCCGCCGAACCGGACTGGCTCGCACGACTGGCCGCAAGGGCCTCGGCAAACGACCGCCCTGCAGCCGTCGGCAGTCTGCTGCTCGACGTGGACGGGACCGTCCAAGAGGCCGGCAGTCGCGTGCTCTCCACTGCCGGAACCGTGCAGTTCGGGCGCGGCCTGACCGTCGACGACGCCCGGGCGGCCGGCCTGCTGGTTTCACGCGAGGTGGACTACTGCTCGGCTGCTGCCCTCTGGGTCGACCGAGCCGCTTTCGACATGGTGGGAGGGTTCGACGAGCGGTTCGCACCCGCCTACTTCGAAGACGTCGACCTGCAGTTTCGGCTCCGGGCCGCCGGGCGGCCCGTGGTCATCGCACCGGACGCCGTGGTCCGACACTCGTCGGGTGCCTCAACCGACGCCATGCCTTTCTACCGGGAGTTTCTGGGGCTGCGAAACGGAGCAGCGTTCCGGGCGAAGTGGGCCGACACCCTGGCCTCGGCACCCGAGGCCGACGCTCCGCTCGACGATCTCTGCGAGGTCACGTCGCCGAGCGAACAGGTGGGGGCGAGCGGGGACACCCCGTCGGCGTCGACACCGGGCATCCCGCACGACGCCGTGGCCGCTCCGTACCTTCGCTGGCTGACCGAGCAGCTCGCGCAGGCCCGCGAAATGGCCGCGGTCGTCGAGGCGCAACGCATCGAGGCGGCCGACCTGAACGAACGGTTCGCCGAGTTGCAGGCACGACACCACGAGTTGACGCAGAGCAACCACGCACTGTTCCTCCACGTGCAGCACCTCGAGGCCATGACGACCCTCGATCGGGTCAGGGCCCGGCTGCCACACCGTCGGGACTAGACCGTCGAGCCCTCGACCAGCGTCCACATCTCGGCCGCGTAGTCGTCCCACGTCGGCCGGGGCAGCGTGGTGGACGCCTCCACCAGTTCGGCACGGAGGCCGTCGTCGGTCAGCAGTCGCTCCATGGCCGCAGCCATGTCGAGCGGCGAGTGCGGGTCGACGACGACGGCCCCGTGGCCCTCGCCGAGCTCTCGCATGCTGCCGAAGTCGCTCGTGATGACCGGAACCCCGCTGACCAACGACTCGACGACCGGCAGGCCGAAGCCCTCGTTGACGCTGCAGAAGACGCTGAACAGGGCCATGCGGTAGAGACTCCAGACGACGCTGTCGTCGACGCCGGACAGCATCTGGACCGACCGACCCTTGCGACGCAGACGACGGACCAACGCCTGGAACTCACCGTCCCCCCACGCGTTGCCGCCCACGAGCACGAGGGTGAACTCGTGCCCGCGTCGCCAGTTCAGCTCAGCCGCGGTCAAAAGCGCCAGGTGGTTCTTGCGGGGTTCGTGGCTGCCGACCGAGAGGACGATCGTGCTGTCAGCCAGGCCGAGCTCACGCCGCACGCTCTCGACGGTGTCGTCGTCGACGCTGCCGACCTGCGCCGGCAGCGCAACGGTCGTGATGGCGGGAGGCGTCAGCCCGGCACCGGGCAGCATCGAAGCCCAGCCGGAGTACTCGGTCCGGGCCGCGCTGGAGATCGGGGCGATCGCGTCGAACGTCGACAGGGTCGCCAAGTATTCGGAGAACGCGCCGGGCATCCCCGGGCCGCTCGTCTCGGCCGTCGTGACGGGGATGCAGTCGTAGCCGATGGCGACCGACCGGGCCGCGCCGAATGCGACGACCGACCTCAGGCTCGCGGTGCGGTCGGCGTTGACCGTGATCTCCGGGAGCACGAAGGTCGCGTCGAACGGGATGACCACCGAGCCGGCGGGAACCGCCGTGACGGCGCCGGCGCCGGCGAGCAGCACGCGTCCGGTCTCTTCGGACGTGAGTCCGGCCATGTGCCGCCCCGTGACGTCCCACGCCGCCAGGACTACGCGGTGCTCGCGCGTCCAGCGGGTGACCGTCTCGCGGGCGACCCGCTGGATGCCGGTAGTGAAGGTGCTGCGGCTCGTGTCGGTGACGTCCATGACGACGCCGTCGACTATGACGAACGGGGTCGGCCGGCGGGGCGGGCGCAGACGACGGTACTCGACGGTCAACGGCTCGGACAGACCCTCGACACGCCAGCGTCGGGTGAACTCCACGACGCGGGCGCTCGACGGGATGCGACGTTCGAGCAAGGCCAGCAGCAGATACGAGAGCCGGTCGCTGGCCTCGCCGAGGTCGCGCGAGAGCGCGTCGACGAGTTCGCCACCTGAGAGGCGGTCCCAGTCGACGGGAGCCGAGGAGGCGCGACGTCCGGCCGCGCGGAGGGCAAGATCGTGACCCGGTCGTGCACGCATCTTGGGTGCGAGTGATGCGAGGTTCATGCGGTGACCGCCGTCCAGATCTCGTCGGCGTAGCTGCGCCAGGTCTTCGGTCGTTGCTCGGCGATCTCGGCCAGGAGCCTCTCATGCTCGGCGTCGTCGGTCAGCAGGGTGCGCATGGCGTCGACGACGGCCGTGTCGTCACGGGGATCGACCTGCAGGCAGCCGCCGACCCGGGCGATCTCGTCGAGACTGCCGAAGTCGCTCGTCACCACCGGAACGCCGAGGGCCAACGACTCGGCCACCGGCAGGCCGAATCCCTCGTGGAGCGAGACGAAGACGGTGAAGCGTGCGACGCCGTAGAGGCCCCACAACTCAGCGTCGCCGAGTCGTCTGTGTGACTCGACCTTCATCCCGGAGGCGGACAGCTGGGCGACGCGCTTGTCGAAGTGCATGGTCGCCAGACGACTGCCCCCACCGACGAACACGATTCGGAACCGATGCCCCTCACGGTGCAGCAACTCGGCCGCGAAGAGCGTGGCGTCCTGGTTCTTGCGAGGCTCGTGACTGCCGACGCAGAGCACGACCGGCTCGGCCGACGGGTCCACGGTCGCCCTTGACGCGGCGGCCCGTGCAACGGGCGAGACCTCGGTGGCCAGGGTGACGTCGACGACCTCGGGGCCCGAGAGGCCCTGACTGGGGAGCGTCGCCACGAACCCGCGGAACTCGTCCGCTGCCGAGACGCTGATGCCGTACACGCGGCGAGCGTGCTTGACGATCGTGAGGTAGTGCGCGAAGCGTTCTGACTCGGCGTTCGGCACGGAATCGGCGCTGACGAGGGGGATGGCGTCGTAGCCGATCAGGTCGACGGCCGTCCCCGACCAGCGGGCGATGGAGGTCAGCGAGTCGCACACGTGGAACGCCGGCACCTCGGCGATGAGCAGGGTCGCTCGCCAAGGCACGAGGACGTGCTCGCGACGGAGGTCGGCGTCGGTGAGTACGGGGTCGTCCTTCTTCGACAGCCGTCGGTCGTTCCAGTGGAGCACGCGGTCGGCCTGCTGAGGCGTCAGCTCACGGTAGCCGGTGCTGTCCTGGTTCCAGGCGACCAGGCGGTGACGACCGTCGCGGTCGTCGCTCCATTCGGGCAGCATGTGCCGGACGACGCGCTGGATGCCCGTGTTGTGCTCGTACTTGGCGCAGAAGTCGACGTCGACCACCACGGTGTCGGAGACCAGCTCGATCGTTCGCAGGCCGGAGTGGGTGCGGGACTGGACGTCCATCGTGCGTTCGAGGACCGCCAGCATCGCCGTGGCGGACGTGGCGAGCAACAGTGCCCGCCGGAGGGCCGCCAGGTCTGCGGTCGACGGGAACGTGGCCGTGACACCGACGAAGAGCAACCACGCCGACGCGGGGTCGGCGCTCGCGTGCACCGACCGGGCCAGGCGGTCCAGCTGCTCGGCCGGGGTGAGACCCGAGACGTCGACGCCGAGGGCGGGAGCGACCACCTCGAGGCGGGCGCCCAGCGCAGCACGCAGTGCTCCGATCTCGTCCGAGACGTTCTCGGCCGTGACCGGCGCGACGCGCGTCACCGGCGCCCCAGGCGTCGAGCGACCTCGACGGCGGCGAGTCGACCGGCGGGGACGACACCCACCTCTTCGGCCTTGCGGGAGAAGGTCTTGGCGGCGCGCAATGGCCGGGTGACGCGCCATGACACCGTCTGTTGGATGTCACGCAGGGCGTCCGTCACGTTCGACGTGACCATCAGCCAGTCGTCCAGCACGGCCTCGCGCAGCTCTTCGAGGTCTCTCGCGGCGCTCGTCTGGTCTTCGTTCATCGCTCGTTCTCCGTCTCGGGCGCTCCGCCAGGTCTGCCGGAACCCACGAGAGCGCGGGCTGGACCCCCGAACAGGAGCATCGACGACAGGCCGACCGACCCGATCGGCGGGAGCGCCCGGTTAGCATATCGTCTAACCCACCAGGGTCGGAGCAGGGTCCGGTCCGAAGAGAGCGAGCCATGAACAAAGCCACCGTCGTCACGCTGAGCATGGTCGCAGGCGTCGTCGTGGTCGCCGGTGTCGTCACGGCGGTCGTCATCTCGAACGGGGCACCGGGTCCCGAGGACGCGCAGACGGCGTCCTCCTCGTCGACGAGACCCTCGGCCTCGCCCACCCCCTCGGCCCCGGTGACGCCCAGCCCCTCGGTGACCTCCGGTTCGACCCCCCGGCCGACCGCGACTCCCGTCGGGCCAGGGCAGACGACGACGAAGGTACCGGAACCGATCCCCGACGCCGCGACCGTCACGCCACTGGTGACCTTCGACCAGTGGTCGGCCGACACCCGCACCCTGACGATCGGGGCCACGGTACCCGGCACGCTCGAGGACGACGGCACCTGCACGGTCACCGCCACGAACGGTGGCCTCGCGGTCGCGGGGACGTTCACCGCCCAAGCCACGGCCTCCAGCACCGACTGCGGGTCCATGCCCCTGCAGAGCGACACCTTCACGACCGGCACCTGGTCGGTGAGCGTCGCGTACGCCTCGTCGACCTCGGTCGGCTCCGTCACCGATTACGAGGTCACCATCCCATGAGACGCCCCTCACGCCTGATCGCGCTCGTCGCGTCGGTCGCCGTCGCGGCAGGCCTGATGACCGCCGCGGCAGTCACCGGCCCCGCCGCCCCCGCCTCGGCGGCCGCCGACGCACGGCAGTTCGACGCCGGCAACATCATCTCGAACGACACCTTCTACAACTCTGCCGCGATGACGCCCGAGAGCATCCAATCGTTCTTGAACTCGAAGGTCGTGACCTGCAGGGCGGCCGCGGGCCAGTCGTGCCTCAAGGACTACACGCAGACGACCTCGGGTCGGGCCGCCACCCCGTACTGCTCGGCGATCGACGGTCGCAACAACGAGAGCGCGGCGTCGATCATCTACCGGGTCGGCCAGGTCTGCGGCATCAACCCACAGGTGCTGCTCGTGATGCTGCAGAAAGAGCAGGGCCTGGTCCAGTCGGTGAGCCCGACGGCCACCGCCTACAAGATCGCTATGGGCTACGGCTGCCCCGACACCGCCCCCTGCGATACCGCGTACTACGGCTTCTTCAACCAGGTCTACAACGCGGCCAGCCAGTTCCAGCGCTACACGAAGACCAGTTCGTCGTGGAGCTACCAGCCAGGTCGCAACAACAACGTCTATTACCACCCCAACGCCGGATGCGGGACGAAGACGGTCTACATCGTCAACCAGGCGACGGCCAACCTGTACCTCTACACCCCCTACACGCCTAACCAGGCCGCCCTCAACGCCGGCTACGGCACGGGCGATTCGTGCAGCGCCTACGGCAACCGCAACTTCTACCTCTACTTCACCGACTGGTTCGGCAATCCGTCCAACTGGCTGCAGTCGGCGTCGTTCGAGGGCGGGTCCGTGTCGGGCTGGGGCTGGAGCAACGGCGCGATCAACCGGGCGGCCGTCAATTCGCCGGCGCTCAGCCAGAACGGCGACTACTTCCTCGCCATGAACACGTCCGTCGTCGGCCGGGCCATCACGCAGGACGTCACCCGCACGACCAACGTTGGCGAACAGGCGACTGCTACGGCGTGGGTCCGGTCAGGCTCCGCCGCGTCTTACTCGGGCGAGATGGTGCTCTGGGGCCTGGGCGGCAGTCAAGAGGTCGCGATCTCGAAGTTCACCGTCGGCACCTCGTGGACGAAGATCCAGGTCAAGCTGCCGGTCCGCGCGTCGGCGCACTCGACCATCCGTCTCGACGTCTACATGGGTTCGAACACGGGCGACCTGTGGCTCGACAACACCGAGCTGACCTTCGGTGCCGCTCCGAAACCGCAGAACGAGCTCAGCAACGCCTCGTTCGAGGGGTCATTCGCCCAGTGGATCCCCGGCAACGGCTTCGTCAACCAGCAGATCTACCGCGATGAGAACGAGGCCGTCGACGGGTCGTGGTTCGCAGCGTCGAACACCCCCGCCCGGGGGCGCAGCTTCGCACAGACGGTCCCCGTATCGACCACCTCGACGAACCAGCGGTACACGTTCTCGATCTGGCTGCGATCGGACAGCGCCACAACTCCCTTCAAAGGAACGCTCGCCCTCTGGGGCCTCGGCGGCTCGGCGAACGTGGTCGAACAGACTCCGTTCACCGTGGATTCGACCTGGCAGAAGATCACCGTTTCGACCGACATGAACTCGACGGCGTCGAAACAGCTCAAGGCCGAGGTGTACATGGAGACCACGAACGCCACCCTGTGGCTCGACGGCGGTGGCCTGAGCGACAACCTGCTCTCGTCGGGATCGTTCGAGGGCGCCTCGTCGACCGGGTGGGTGCGGGGCGACTCCCGCATGAACCTCGCCGTCTATTCGAAGGCCCAGCTGCCTCCGAAGGACGGCACCTACCTCGCGGCCACGAACACGCCGGTGGCCTCGTCGCTCTACCAAACGGTGAGCGCCCGGCCCCTGGCCGGCGAGACGTACACCGCCGAGCTATGGGTAAGGTCCGGCGGCCCGACGCCTTTCAAGGGCCGGCTCGCCCTGTGGGCTTTGGGTGGCGCGACCGAGGCGGGCAGCTCCTCCTTCACGACCACCGACGCGTGGACGAAGGTCACCTTCGAGGTGCCGATCACCCACGACGACCACACGCAGTTCAAATTCGAGATCTACCAGGACTCGACCGACTCCACCCTGCTCATCGACTCGGCCCAGGTCTACTGATCGCGTCGAGCCGAGCGAACGGCCCGGCTATGATGTCGTGTCGGCCTGAAACCAACGTAAGGAATCTGAATTGACCAAGCGCGCCCTCATCACCGGTATCACGGGCCAGGATGGCATGTACCTGAGCCGCCTGCTCCTCTCGAAGGGGTACGAGGTCTACGGCCTCGTCCGCGGCCAGAACAACCCGAAGATCCCCGTGATCAACGAGTGGGCCCCCGAGGTCAAGATCCTGACGGGTGACCTCCTCGACCAGTCGAGCCTGCTGCGGGCGTTGAACAGCGCGCGTCCCGACGAGGTCTACAACCTCGGTGCGATCTCGTTCGTCGCCTACTCATGGGAGAACGCCCAGCTCACCAGCCAGGTCACCGGCCTGGGTGTGCTGAACATCCTCGAGGCCATCCGCCTGTACGCCGGCGACGACATCGGCAAGGTCCGCTTCTACCAGGCCTCGTCTTCCGAGATGTTCGGCCGCGTCCAAGAGGTCCCCCAGCGCGAGACCACCCTGCTGTGGCCGCGCTCGCCCTACGGCGTCGCCAAGGTCTTCGGGCACTACATGACCATCAACTACCGCGAGTCGTACGGCATGCACGCCTCGTCGGGCGTGCTCTTCAACCACGAGTCACCTCTGCGCGGGCCCGAGTTCGTCACCCGCAAGATCAGCATGGCAGTCGCGCGCATCTCGCTCGGCCTGCAGGACCAGCTCAGCCTCGGCAACCTCGACGCCAAGCGCGACTGGGGCTTCGCGGGTGACTACGTCGAGGCCATGTGGCGCATGCTCCAGCAGGACGAGGCCGACGACTACGTCATCTCGACCGGCGAGACCTACTCGGTGCGTCAGTTCCTCGACATCGCCTTCAACCACGTGGGCATCGCCGACTGGGAGAAGCACGTGTTCCAGGACCCCCAGTTCTTCCGTCCCGCCGAGGTCGACCTGCTCATCGGCGACTCGGCCAAGGCTCGTGAGACGCTCGGCTGGACGCCCGCCACGAAGTTCGAGGACCTCGTGACGATGATGGTCGACGCCGACCTCGAACGCGAGAAGGCGACGCAGGGCAAGTAAGGCATGTTGCGCGCCCTCGTCACCGGAGTCGCCGGTCAGACCGGCAGTTACCTCGCCGAGAACCTCGTGGCCCGCGGCCTCGAGGTCCACGGCGTCGTCCGGGACGGGGGCGACGACGGGCCGCCGGCCGACCTGCCCCCTGAGGTCATCCTGCACCGGGGTGACTTGACCGACCTGCCGGGCATGCGGTCGACCGTGCTCGACGTCCGACCCGACGTCGTGGTCAACCTGGCCGCGCTCAGCAGCGTCGCGGCGTCCTGGCGACTACCCGTCGACACCGCGGTGCTGAACGGAGCGGCCGTGGCGGGACTGCTCGCCGCGGTCGCCGAATTGCGAGACGGCGGTCACGACGCGGCGTTCGTCCAGGCATCGAGCGCCGAGATCTTCGGGCAGGCCGCCGTCTCGCCGCAGAACGAAACGACCCCGGTCGCCCCGGTCAACCCCTACGGCGCGTCGAAGGCCTATGCGCACCTGCTGGTGGGCGCCTACCGCGCGGCCGGAATGCGTGCCTCGAGCGTCGTGCTCTACAATCACGAGTCGCCCCGGCGGCCCGAGCAGTTCGTGACCCGCAAGATCACCGCCGCGGCGGCGCGCATCGCCCGCGGCGAGCAGAGCGAACTGGTCCTCGGCGACCTCACCGTCCGTCGGGACTGGGGGTGGGCACCCGACTACGCCGAGGCACTCGCGCTCGTGGCTACCTCCGATACGGCGGAAGACTATGTGGTCGCCACCGGCGAGTCGCACAGCATCCAGGACTTCGTCGACGCAGCGTTCGCCCGTGTCGGCATCACCCACACGACCGGTCTGGTCCGCAGCGACGCCGAGTTCGTCCGGCCGACCGACGCCGCCGAACTCCGCGGCGACTCGACGAAGATCCGCGCGGCCCTCGGCTGGTCACCGACCCGCTCGTTCACCGACGTGGTCGACGCGATGGTCGACGCCGACCTCTGACGCGGACCCGCCACCGTCCGCGCACCACCACACCGACCGACCGAGGAGTACCGCCGTGAGCGTCACCGTCCTCCTCGACGCCACGTCGATACCCGCCGACTCGGGCGGCGTGGGTCGCTATCTACGAGAACTCGTGCCGGCCCTGGCGCGTCGTGACGACGTCGTCCTGCATGTCGCCTGCCAGGCGCGTGATCTCGATTGGTTGCGCGACGGCGCACCCGATGCCCTTCTGCACCAGGTGTCACCCCGCACCACGTCGGTCGGTGTGCGTCTTCTCTGGGAGCAGCTCGTCCTGCCCAGGCTCGCCCGGCGCCTGCGCGTCGACGTGATCCACTCGCCGCATTACACGATGCCGTTGCTCAGCCGTCGACGTCGGGTCGTCACGCTGCACGACGCGACGTTTTTCTCGCACCCCGACCTCCATGGCCGACTGAAGGGTCCCTTCTTCCGCACCTGGATTCGCCTCGCGGCCCGGCGGGCTGACAGGTGCATCACGCCGAGCCAGGCCACGGCCGACGAGGTCACTCGCTGGGTGCCGGGTCGGCTCCGGCCGATCGTCGTGTCGTTCCACGGGGTGGACACCGTGCGCTACTCCCCCGACAGTCGTAGCGACGAGGCGGCGATGCGCGAGCGCCTGGCGATCGGCGACGGCGGCTACTGCGCATTCGTGGGCACCATCGAGCCCCGCAAGAACGTCGGCCCGTTGCTCGACGCGATCGTTCGACTGGACGAGCGGCGCTCCGACCTGGCACCGCGCCTCCTCCTCGCAGGCGGCCGCGGCTGGGACGACGTCACGATCGCCCGTCTCGAGGCAGCGGGACCCACGTCCCCCTACCAGTGGCTCGGCTACGTCGACGAAGGCCTCCTGCCCGCGTTCGTGTCGTCGTCGACGCTCGTGGCATACCCGAGTGTCGGCGAGGGCTTCGGCCTGCCCATCCTCGAGGCCCTGGCCAGCGGCGTCCCGGTGGTCACGACCGACCGACTCGCGGCCCCCGAGGTCGGTGGCGACGTGGCCGTTTACTGCGAGCCCGACGCCGACTCGCTCGAGACGACGCTCGAGGCGCTGCTCGACGACGAGGGCCGCCGCGACGCCCTCGGCCGCCGCGGCCGCGAGCGGGCACTCGGTTTCACCTGGGATCGCACGGCCGCTGAACACGCGGTCGTGTACCGCCACGCGGCCGGAGGCGTCTGATGAGCGAAATCCTCTGCATCACCGTCACCTTCTCTCCCGGCGACACGCTCGCGACGTTCGTCGGCTCGCTCGCGCCGAACGGCTTTCCGCCCGGCCGAGTGCTGGTCGTCGACAACGGGTCGACCGACGGGGCCCCGGAGGCGGTGGCCGCGTCCCACGACGAGGTCACGCTGGTGAGGTCCCCCGGCAACGTCGGCTACGGTCGCGCCGCGAACCTCGGCGCCACGCTGGCCGAGGACGACGAGCAGTGGTACCTGATCTGCAACCCCGACGTGGTGGCCACGCCCGGCACGGTCGAGGCCCTGTTGTCCGCGGGCCGCGCTGACCCGCGCGCCGGCGCCCTGGGTCCCAGGGTGCTCGACCCCGACGGCACGGTCTACCCGTCAGCTCGGGCGCTGCCGTCCATCCGGACCGGGATCGGCCACGCCTTGCTCTCAGGGGCATGGCCGTCGAACCCGTGGACACGTCGCTACCAGCAGCGCGACGTGTCGAAGTCAGAGAGCACGTCCGCCGTGGGCTGGCTGTCGGGCGCGTTCCTGCTACTGCGCCGCGAGGCCTTCGACCAGGTCGGCGGCTTCGACCCCGACTTCTTCATGTACTTCGAAGACGTCGATCTGGGGCGCCGGCTCGCCGAGGCCGGTTGGTCGAACCTCTTCGTCCCCGGCGCCGAGGTCATGCACATCGGGGGCGAGAGCACCGCGAGGTCGGCCGACGTGATGATCACGGCACACCACAGGTCGGCGCACCGCTACATCGCCAAGACCCACCCGGGGCCGCTCTGGCGTCCCGTCGTCGCCGCCGTCGGCATCGGGCTGCGGCTGCGTGCGAGGGTCGCCATCGCGGCGGGTCGTCGCCCGGCCTGAGCGCGGCCGGGGTTGCGACACCGCAGCGTCAGCGACCGGACCAGTCAGCGCCCGTCTTGAGGGCACTCCGCGGGATCGACAGCGAGTCGAGGGCGGCGTAGAAGCCGGTGGCGTTCAGGTTCTTGTACTGCACGCCCACGGCCTGCATGGCGTAGACCATGTCCATGGTGGTCATGTGACGCAGGGAGCGGACGCCGACCATGCAGACGTAGCCGCTTCCGACCTCGGGCAGGTTGTCGGTGCAACGGATGATGAGCATGTCGGTGTCCTTCTGTCGTGGGGATCGGGTCCGGCGCGCGGTCAGCGTCGCCAGTAGTCCGCGTTCTGGGTCAATGCCGATCGCGCGATGCCCAGAGAATTGATGACGTCGTAGAACTGGGCTCGGTTCACCTCGTAGAACGGAGTGCCGGCAACGCGCATCGAGTTGATCATGTCGATGGTCGAGAGATGGCGGAGGCTTCGGACGCCCGCGAGGACGGTGTAGCCGAGCGCCTGTTCGGTGAGACTCTCATTGGCTCGGATGATGATGACCTCGGAGTCCCTGTCGACCTCGAGCGGGATGTCGCCGACGTACGCCGGGGTGTAGTCGAAGTGCCAGGGCTCAGGCCGGCTGAACGAGTTGCCCGTGGGCATCCAACCGTACGAGGGCGCGTTCGCGTCCATCCAGCGCTTGGCCGCCGAACCGGCCGTCGCGACCCCGGCACCGAAGTCGCAGGCGATGCCCCAGCCGTGATTCGAGGTCCCCGGGTAGGCCGCGAGGTTGCCGGTGCCGTTCTGGTAGGCGTTCCAGTAGTCGACCTGTCGCGAGTACGTGCGGTACCCCTCGGTGATGGCGAGGGGGTGGCCGACGGCGTTCGAGAAGGCGAGGCTGAGGGCGAGGTACTGGCGTGCCGCATCGGTCCGCAGATAGCCCGAGCCGGCGACGCTCGCCGAGACGGGTGTCAATGCACTGGCGGGGATGTTGCCGTTTGCGTAACCGCCCCAGGCGCTCAGCTCGGCGACGGCCAGGGCCTCGGCGATGCTGTCGGTCGCCGCCGAGGTTTCGCCCAGGCTGACGGCGGCGTGTGCGGCGGCGGGCCGCAACACGGCGGCCGCACCTGTGGCGACGACAGAGGCGGCGGCGAGCGAGAGCAAGTGGCGACGATGGATTCCGCGCGTGATCTTGTCCCCCGACTCTGCCTGATCAACAGAGGAGTGCATACTCCGAAGATTGCACGGATGTCACGATCAGGCCACCCCCCGAGCGGGAGTCGGCAGAAAGGGGGACTAGCCCAGCAGGCCCATCAGGTAGGCGCCGTAGCCGCTCTTGACGAGGGGCTTGGCCAGCCGGCGGAGTTGCTCATCATCGATCCAGCCACGCCGCCAGGCGAGTTCTTCGATGCAGCCGATCTTGTACCCCTGTCGGTGCTCGATGACGCGGACATACTCGGATGCCTGCATCATCGACTCATGGGTGCCGGTGTCGAGCCAGGCGGTGCCCCGGTCGAGAACCTGCACCTGCAGCTTGCCCGCCTCGAGGTAGCGCTCGTTGATGGTCGTGATCTCGAGTTCTCCCCTCGAGCTCGGCTCGATTCCCTTGGCGATCTCTACCACGGAGTTGTCGTAAAAGTAGAGGCCAGGGACGGCGTAATTGCTCTTGGGATTCTCGGGCTTCTCCTCGATGGAGCGGGCCGTGAAGGTCTCGTCGAAGTCGACGACACCGTAGGCCCGGGGGTTCGACACGTGGTAAGCGAAGATGACGCCGCCGTCGGGGTCGGTATTGGCGCGGAGGTTCGAGCCCAGCCCGACGCCGTGGAAGATGTTGTCGCCGAGGACGAGGGCCACCTTCTCGTCGCCGATGAACTCTTCGCCGATGATGAATGCCTGGGCCAGGCCGTCGGGTGAGGGTTGGATGGCATAGGTCAGTTCGATGCCGAGGTCGGACCCGTCGCCGAGGAGGCGCTGGAACTGGGGCGCGTCATCGGCGGTCGTGATGATCAGGATCTCGCGGATGCCAGCCGACAACAGCGTCGAAAGGGGGTAGTAGACCATGGGCTTGTCGTAGATCGGCATCAACTGCTTCGAGATGCCCTTGGTGATCGGGTAGAGACGTGTGCCGGACCCGCCGGCGAGGATGATTCCGCGCATGTCTGCCTAGTTCTCGGTTCGGTGCTGTTCGTAGAAGGCCTGGCACTCGTCCCAGGTCGGGAGGAGCCCGAGGCTTTCGGCCTCACTCAGGGTAGGGGCCGATGTGTCCTTCGGCGAGAGGAGGATGTCGCCTATGTCGTCGGGGAAGACGAGCCCGATGTCGGCGTCGAGGACACTGAGGCCCTTCTCGCGCTCGGGGTTGAAGGTCTCGGTGACGAGATAGTTCACGGTCGCGCCCTCGGTCAGGGCGACGATGGCGTGCCCCAGCCCCTCGGAGAGGTAGACCGCGCGACGGTCGACATCGTCGATGATGACGGAGTCCCACTGACCGAAGGTCGGCGAGCCGACCCGGATGTCGATGACGAAGTCGATGAAGGCCCCTCGGGGGGCCGAGACGTACTTGGCCTGGCTCGGCGGAACGAGCGCATAGTGAATGCCCCGTGCGACGCCGCGCGCGGACACCGACGTGTTGGTCTGTTTGAGGTCGAGGGGGTGGCCGACGACATCTTGCAACACGTCGTATCGGTACTGCTCGAAGAAGACGCCGCGGTCGTCCCCGTGTTGCTTCGGGGTGAACTCCCAGGCGCCAGGGATTGCCAGTTCTCTGGTCTGCACTCCGAGAGTCTAGCAACGGCCGTGTGGGGGCGGATCTCGGTCCCCCACCAGGCCGGACCCCGCGCTTCCGGCGAAGAAAACTGCGTACGCGCGCATGCGGCCGCGCAGAGCGCACCCGCTAGCATCGACTGATCCGTCCGAGAACGACCACCCCAAGGAACAAGCGTGAAAATCCTCGTCACCGGCGGAGCCGGCTTCATCGGCTCCAACTTCGTCCGCCGCACGCTCGAAGACGCCTACCCGGGCCTCGAAGGGGCCGAGGTCGTCGTCCTCGACGCGCTCACCTACTCGGGTAACGAGGCCAACCTGGTGAGCGTCGCCGACTCCCCCCGCTACACGTTCGTCAAGGGCGACATCCGTGACGGCGCCCTGCTCGACACGCTCTTCCCCGAGGTCGACGCCGTCGTCCACTTCGCCGCGGAGTCGCACGTCGACCGCTCGGTCCGCGACGCCTCGATCTTCGTCGAGACCAATGTGCTCGGCACCCAGCAGCTGCTCGACGCCGCCCTGCGCAACGACCTGAAGCGCTTCGTCCACGTGTCGACCGACGAGGTCTACGGCTCCATCGCCGAGGGCTCGTGGGCCGAGGACCGCCCGCTCGAGCCGAACTCGCCCTACTCCGCCTCGAAGGCCGGCAGCGACCTGCTCGCCCGCAGCTACCACCGCACGCACGGGCTGAACGTCTCGATCACGCGCTGCAGCAACAACTACGGCCCGTACCACTTCCCCGAGAAGGTCATCCCGCTCTTCGTCACGAACCTGATCGACGACGTGCACGTCCCGCTCTACGGCGAGGGCAACAACATCCGTGACTGGCTGCACGTCGACGACCACACCCGCGGCATCGCGATGGTGCTCGTCAGCGGCCGTGCGGGCGAGATCTACAACATCGGCGGCGGCACCGAGCTCACCAACAGAGAGCTCACCGGGATGCTGCTCGAGGCCACCGGCAAGGACTGGTCGTACGTCGACCGCGTCCAAGACCGTCTGGGCCACGACCTGCGGTACTCCGTCGACATCTCCAAGATCCGCGACGAGCTCGGCTACGAGCCCCAGGTCCCCTTCGAGAAGGGCCTCGCCGACGTCGTCCAGTGGTACCGGGACAACCGCGAGTGGTGGCAGCCGCTCAAAGAGCGCGCCGCCCTCTGATGGCCACCGCCCAGAACTCCAAGTACCTCGTCACCGGGGCCCGAGGCATGCTCGGCACCGATCTCCTCGAAGCGCTCTTCGGACGTGACGTCACGGTGCTCGGCCGTGCCGACCTCGACGTGACCGACCGGGACGCCGTCTTCGCTGCCGTCCAGGGGCACGACGTCGTCATCAACGCCGCTGCGTACACCGCCGTCGACGCGGCCGAGACCGACGAAGAGGCCGCGCTCGCCGTGAACGGCACCGCAGCCGGCCTCCTGGCCGAGGCCACCGCCTCCGTCGGGGCGAAGCTCGTCCAGGTCTCGACCGACTACGTCTTCGACGGCGACGCCACCGAGCCCTACGCCGAGGACGCCACCATCGCGCCGGTGAGTGCGTACGGCCGCACCAAAGCCGAGGGAGAAAAGCTCGCCCTCGCGGCCAACCCCGACGGCACCTACGTCGTGCGCACGGCGTGGTTGTACGGCGCCCACGGGGGCAACTTCGCGAAGACCATGGTCAAGCTGGCGGCGTCACACGACACGGTCTCGGTCGTGGACGACCAACTGGGGCAGCCGACCTGGACGGCCGACCTCGCGACGCAGATCGTCGCGTTGCTCGACTCCGACGCCCCTGCCGGCGTGTACCACGGCACCAACTCGGGCAGCGCGAGCTGGTTCGAGTTCGCCCAGGCGGTCTTCGACGAGGCCGGCCTCGATCCTGCCCGGGTGCTGCCGACGGACAGCTCGGCCTTCGTCCGACCCGCACCGCGACCGAGCTTCAGCGTCCTCGGCCACGATGCATGGACACGGGCCGGGCTGACGCCGATGCGTCCGTGGAGAGAAGCGCTGGCCGAGGCCGCGAACAGGGGAGTGTTGCAGACCGATGACCACGCTGCGAGTAGTCGTTGACCAGATCCTGGCTCCCATCCCCGGGGGCATCGGTCGGTACACCGAAGAGCTGACCCGGGCCCTCATCGAGACCGCTCCCCGCGGTTGCGAGGTCGCAGGCGTGGTGGCGGCCCATCCGCAGACCGACTACGACCGGTTGAGCGACCTGCTGCCCGGGCTGTCCCATGTCGCCAAGTCACCGCTCGGTCGCCGAGAATTGGCACTGGCGTGGCAGGGCGGCGTCGTCGGCCTCCCCGGGCGCGGCATGGTCCATGCGACCAGCCTGTTCGCCCCCCTCTACCGGCACGACCGTGCGCTCGACCCGGGAACACAGACGGTCGTCACCGTCCACGACACCGTCCCGTGGACTCACCCCGAGACCCTCACCCCACGCGGCGTCCGCTGGCACAAGGCCATGACCAAGCGCGCATTCAAGCACGCCGACGGCGTCGTCGTGCCGACCCACAGCGTGGCCCGCGAACTCGCCGAACTCTTCCCCTTCGGAGACCGCCTGCGTGTCATCGGTGGGGCGGTGAGCCCCAAGCTCGCCGTTCCTGCGGACGCCGACGAGGTCGCCGATTCTCTCGACCTGCCCGAGCGCTACGCACTGAGCGTCGGCACGCTCGAACCGCGCAAGGGCATCGAGCCGCTTATCCAGGCTCTTGCACACCCCGACGCGCCCGACCTGCCGTTGCTGATCGTCGGACCCGAGGGCTGGGGTGACGTCAAGGTGGCCGACCTGGTGGCCGCCGCCGGCCTGCCCGCCGACAAGGTCCGCACCATGGGCTTCGTGTCAGACGAACAGCTGGCCGTGCTGCTGCAGCGGGCCTCGGTCTTCGTGTTCCCCAGTCTCGCCGAGGGTTTCGGGCTGCCGGTCGTGGAGGCCTTCAGCCTGGGCACGCCCACCATCGTCTCGGACGCGCCCGCCCTGCTCGAGGTCGCGGCCGACGCAGCCGTCAGCGTGGCCCGTGAAGACGCTGCGGGTTACCCTGAGCGGCTCGCGCAGGCCATGTTCCAGGTCGTCTCCGACGTCGAACTGTCGACTCGTCTCGGCATCGCCGGGATCGACCGTGCACGAGCCTTCAGTTGGCGGGACTCGGCCGACAAGGTGTGGCAGCTCCACGCCGACCTCTGAACCACAGCGCGGCCCGAGGGGCGACGTGAGCGCCCTACGGTGCCGCGCCGCGCCTCCTCGTCCCGCCGGGTTGCGTCGTCAGACGGCAGCCCTCGAGGGACGCTCCAGGTCGGACGTCAGGGTGTGGGGGCCGAGGTCGTGGCCTGGGCCACCGCGGCCCGCATCGCGTCGTAGTCGGGGTAGACGTTGTCGTAGGTCGGCGGCACGAGCTCGAGGCTGGTGATCTGCTGCGACTTGGCCTTTACGGCCAGGTCGACGAAGGCGGCCAGGGCCCCTTGCGGGATGTCGGTGTCGACGGTCTGCACCCCTGCCGACGCGACGGCCTGGAACTTCGACAGCACCGTCGCCGGCTGGAACTGGGAGAGCAGAGCCTGCTGGACCTCTCGTTGACGAGCCATGCGGTCGTAGTCGCTGGTGCCGTGCCGGGCCCTCGCGTACCAGAGCGCGTGATAGCCGTCGAGCTTCTGGTCTCCGGGCTCGATCCAACCGTCGACGTTGATCGGCTGGCCGTTGCGATCGACACCCCCGTTGATCGGGATGCGCTGCTGCACGTCCACCTGGATGCCACCCAGGGCGTCGATGAGGTCGACGAAGCCCTGCATGTCGATCAGGGCGTAGTACTGCACGGTCAGGCCCGTGATGCCCTCGACCGCATCACGCATCGCCTCGACACCGGGGTTGCTGCCCTTCGACTCGGCGTCGGGGTAGAGGTCGGGGTGCTCCTCCCCGTAGGTGTAGAGGAAGCTCACGAGGCAGTCGTCGCCGCAGTCGTAGCCGTCGGGGTAGTCGCCGTACAGCGGCGACCCCGCGACGAAGGGTGCGTCGTACAGGTTGCGGGGAATGCCCACGATGGTGGTCGCGCCGGTCTCGGCGTCGATGCTGGCGACCGAGATGCTGTCGGGGCGCAGACCGGTGCGGTCGGCCCCGGCGTCGCCGCCGAGCAACATGATGTTGTAGCGCCCGTCGACGGGAGGCGCGGCGTCGGCCCTCGAGGTGAAGAGACTGTTGAGCAGACCGTGCTGCACCCCGGCGAGGTAGGCCCCGTAGGCGGCGGGTCCGACGGTCACCACCATCAACAGCACCATGGCTCCGGCGATGAGGCCGCGGGCCGAGGGGGCCGTCCGGACGATGCGGGCCAACCGGAGCGTGTCGACGGTCAGCACCACCCACAGCACCGCGTAGTACGCGAGGAAGACCTGGACGACGGTCAGGGCGACGACGTTGGTCGCGATCTCGATCAGGGGCGAGCGGAAGGCGAACGCCAGGACGACGACGACGACCGCGACCGCCCAGAAGACGAGGGTGGAGGCGAGCCCCCACCGGCCGAGGCGGCGACTACCCGCGAGCACCTGCGCCGACCCGGGCACGACCACGTTCAGCAGGACGAGCACCCACGCCCGCTTCGTCATGAACGGCTCGGAGGTGACGTCAGGATGACGGACGGGCAGAGAAGCGCTCACAGCGATCGACGCAGGTCGGCGTTCTTCTGCTCGACCAGCTCGGCGAGGGACTCGGCGTGGCGGGCCAGCCGCTCGGCGACCACCGGGTCGTGCGAGCCGATGATGCGGGCCGCGAGCAGACCGGCGTTCACCGCGCCGCCGATCGAGACCGTCGCCACGGGGATGCCGGCCGGCATCTGCACGATCGAGAGCAGCGAGTCCAGGCCGTCGAGCTTGGCCAGGGCCACGGGCACACCCACCACGGGAAGGGTCGTGACCGACGCGATCATGCCGGGCAGGTGCGCGGCTCCCCCGGCCCCGGCGATGATGACGGACAGTCCACGACCGGCGGCATCGCGACCGAAGGCGATCATCTTGTCGGGCGTGCGGTGGGCCGAGACGACGTCGACCTCGTGCGGGATGCCCAGCTCGGACAGGACGGTCGAGGCCCCCTGCATGGTGGGCCAGTCGCTGTCGGAGCCCATGACGATGGCGACCTTCGCGGGTACGGCGGGGTCGTTCGGGCGCACGTCGGTGCTCTTCGGGTCGGACACGGACTAGAGGATAGCCGTCAGTCGGTGAAGAACTCGACAGCGGCGCGCGCCCGGAAGACGGCCTCGTCGAGGTCGTCGCCGACCACGGTGACGTGCCCGACCTTGCGACCCGGCCGGGGATCTTTGCCGTAGTCGTGCACCTTGACCGCCGGCTGGTCGGCCATGAGGGCGGGCAGACGGTCGGCCATCGACCCGGTCGCGGGCCCGCCCAGCACGTTCAGCATGACGCTCCACGGCCGGTGGGGGGCCGTGTCGCCGAGGGGCAGGTCGAGCACGGCCCGGAGATGCTGTTCGAACTGGCTCGTGGTCGACCCGTCGATCGTCCAGTGCCCGGTGTTGTGCGGCCGCATGGCGAGCTCGTTGATCAACAGGCGGTCGTCGGTCGTCTCGAAGAGCTCGACGGCCAGGACCCCGGTGACGTCGAGCCGTTCGGCGACCGTCCGCGCGATCTCGTCCGCCACGTCGGCCAGGCGACCGGCGCTCGAGGGCGCCGGGGCGAAGACCTCGGAGCACACCCCGTCGCGTTGGATGGTCTCGACGAGGGGCCAGGGGACGATGTCGCCGCTCGGCCGTCGGGCCACGAGCTGCGACAGTTCGCGCCGGAACGAGACGAGCTCTTCGACCAGGAGCGCGCCTCCGTTGCCGTCCTCGGCCAATGCGCCGAACCAGTCGTCGGCGTCGTGGGCCGCCGAGACCACGCGAACGCCCTTGCCGTCGTAGCCACCCCGCGCGGTCTTGACGACCGCCCGGCCACCGTGGTCGGCGAGGAACGCCTCGAGCTCGGTGGCGTCTCGGACGGACGCCCAGTCGGGAACGGGCAGTCCGAGCTCGGAGAGCCGCTGACGCATCACGATCTTGTCCTGCGCGACGGCCAGCGCGGACGGCCCGGGGTGCACGCGCACGCCCGCGTCGACGAGAGCGGCGAGGACGTGCTGGGGAACGTGCTCGTGGTCGAAGGTGATCACGTCGACCGTGCGGGCGAAGTCGAGGACGACGTCGACGTCGTGGTAGTCGCCCACCCGGGTCGCGGCCAGCCGGGCCGAACTGCCCTCGGCCTCGGCGAGGACGCTGATCTCGATGCCGAGGTGGACGGAGGGCGGGATCATCATGCGGGCCAGCTGCCCTCCGCCGACGACTCCGACGCGGTAGGTCATTTCGACTCCTGACTGCGCGACCGCCCCACGGATGCGAGGATGGCGGGCACGCGAACGATCGCGGTCGACCCGAAACCGTCCGGCCGGGCCCGATCCATCTTGGCCGATCCCCGAAGGAGATGCATGCTGCGCCTCGCCAGACAGCTCGTTCGGTACGGGCTCATCGGTCTGTGCGGACTAGTCGTCGACCTCGGCGTCTTCAACGCCCTGCGCCTGACGGTCCTCGACCCTGAGGTAACGGCGGGCGGGCCCGTCCTCGCGAAGGTCGCGTCGAGCATCGTCTCAATCGTGGTCGTCTGGTTGGGCAATCGGTTCTGGACCTTCGGCGACACTCGCCGTGACGGTGCCGCGCGCGAGGCCGTCGAGTTCTTCGCGGTGGCGCTCGGCGGCATGGTGATCGGGCTGGCCTGCCTGTGGGTGTCTCACTACGTGCTCGGGCACCGCTCCGCCCTGGCCGACAACGTGGCGTCCAACGTCGTGGGGCTCGCCCTCGGCACGGTGTTCCGGTTCACTCTCTACCGGCTGTGGGTGTTCCACCCGTCTCGCACGCGGCCGACGCTGGAGGCTGACACCTCGCAGGGCCACGAGACGCGTCTCGAGACCGCGACCCGCTAGGGCCGGCCGAGCGCCCGGTACTCGAAGCCCGCGTCGCGCCATTCCGCGGGGTCGAAGACGTTGCGGGCGTCGACGATGCGACGACTCGAGACCAGCGCGGCGACCTCGGCCGGCCGGAGCGCCTTGAACTGCTTCCATTCGGTGAGGACCAACACGAGCTCGGCGCCGCGGAGCGCGCTCGGGACGTCGTCGACGTAGCCGAGGTCGGGGGCCAGCCGGGCGGCCGTCTCGTTGGCCTCGGGGTCGTGGACGACCACGTCGGCGCCCGCGGCGTGGAGTCGGCGGGCGACGTCGAGTGCCGGCGAGTCGCGGACGTCGTCGCTGTCGGGCTTGAACGCCACACCCAGCACGGCGATGCGCGCCCCCCGCACCTCGTCGAGCATCTCGCCCGCGAGGTCGACGACGCGGTCGCGGCGACGGAGGTTGACGGCGTCGACGTCGGCGAGGAAGTCGAGGGATTCGAGGCCCAGCTCGCGCGAACGGGCCCGGAAGGCCCGGATGTCCTTCGGCAGGCATCCGCCGCCGAAGCCCAGGCCTGCGTTGAGGAACCGCCGGCCGATGCGGGCGTCGTGCCCGATGGCGTCGGCGAGCTGCGTCACGTCGGCGCCGGTGGCCTCGGCGATCTCGGCCATCGCGTTGATGAACGAGATCTTGGTCGCGAGGAACGCGTTGGCCGAGACCTTCACGAGCTCGGCCGTCGCGTACCCGGTCACGAGGCGGGGCGTGCCTGTGGCGAGTGCCGTCGCGTAGACCTCGTCGAGCACGGCCGTCGCACGCTCACCGGCGTCGCCGGAGGGCACGCCGTAGACGAAGCGGTCGGGAGCGACGGTGTCGGCCACGGCGAAACCCTCGCGGAGGAACTCGGGGTTCCAGGCCAGATCGGCCCCCGAGGAGGCGCGGACCAGGTCGGCGAGGCGGCTCGCGGTGCCGACGGGAACGGTGGACTTGCCCACGACGAGGTCGCCGTCGGCGAGGTGGGGCAGCAGCCCCTGGACGGCGGCGTCGACGTACGTCAGGTCGGCCGCGTCGCTGCCCGCCGTCTGGGGGGTGCCGACGGCGACGAAGTGGACCTGCGAACCCGCGGCGTCGGCGGGGTCGGTCGAGAACCGCAGTCGACCCGAGTCGAGGGCGCGGCGGAGGGCCTCGGGCAGGCCGGGCTCGAAGAAGGGCGCGTGGCCCGACGAGAGCATGTCGATCTTGCGGGGGTCGACGTCGATGCCGACGACCTCGTGCCCGAGGTCGGCCATGCACGCGGCGTGCACGGCTCCGAGGTACCCACAACCGATGACGGAGATTCGCATGCACACACCCTATGGCGTGCCCGCGGCGGTCAGACGACCGGCCCGTGACCCCAGGCCGTCGTCTCGTCGTTCCCGACGGACTGCTCGTGCTGGCGACGCTGGGCGACGCTGTTGAGGTTCGACTCCATGAGGTCGTGCAGGGTCGACTGGACGAGATCAGCCGACGGGACGTCCCAGAGGACGAGCGGACGGTCGAGGCCCGTGTTGATCAGGACGTCTCCGCTGCGGAACGCGCTCTGCACCGAGTTCTTGCGCACCGTGAGGTCGTACCCGCGGCTGTGCAGCAGCTCTTGGCGAGTGCGCACGAAGAGCCCTTTGCGCACGACGAGGCGTCGCGAGGTGATGACGTAGCGCTTGCCGAGCCAGATCAGCACGGGGACCAGCCAGAGCAGCACGATCAGGGCGAGGGCCGCACCCAGCACGACGTAGTTCTGCCACTCGACGTCGAAGCGACCGCCGAAGTAGCCGGTCGCGGCGCAGATGCCGACGAGCGCGAGCGAGGGCCAGAACAGCACCCGGGCATGGGGACGCAGCCGCGCGACGACGTACTCGGTCGGCTGCGGTCCGTCGGTGCTCACAGGCTCATTCATACCGCAGATGCGTGACGTCACCCGAAGCGACGGCCGTCAGTTCGCCGGTCGAGGCGGAACGGACGACCAGCCGACCCGCCTCGTCGACGTCCACCGCCTCGCCGACCAGGGCCGCGCCGCCGGGTAGTTCGACGCGGACTCCGCGTCCCAGGGTCGCGCAGTCCTCGCGGACCAGCGCCAGGGCGCCACTCGCGATCGCGTCGCCGCGGGCTGCGGCGAGGTCGCCGACGAGCCGTGCCAGGCCCGAGACCCACGACGACGTCACGGCGTCCGCGAGCTCGAGGGCCGCGCCCCGCGCACCGTGCAGACCGAGCGACGTCGAGGTCGGGGTGGGCAGGTCGTCGGCGGGCACCGTGAGGTTGACCCCGGCACCCACGACCACGGCGCTCGCGTCGGGTCGCAGCTCGGCGAGCAGGCCGCAGACCTTGTCACCGTCGACCTGCACGTCGTTGGGCCACTTCAGCGTGACGTCGCCGCTCTCGACCACGCCCCGCACGGAGGCGCGCATCGCCACCCCGGCGAGGAGCGGCACCCAGCCGAGCGAGTCGACCGGCAGGTCGCCCCGGTGCAGCAGGACGCTCACCGCGAGGGAACGACCGGGCGTGGTGTGCCACCGTCGGTCGAGCCTGCCCCGCCCCGCGGACTGGTCGAGGGTCAGCCAGGTCGACAGGTGCGGCTCGTCGACGGCTGCCAGCAGGTCGGCGTTGGTCGACCCGGTGGACTCGAGGACCACGAGACGGGGACTGACTGACGCGCTGAGGGGGAAGGCCATCGTCCCAGCCTACGGAACCGCAGTTGACGACTCCTACGACGTCCGGGGGCGTCCACGCGTGGAAACCTCCAACGGATGGCCACGGGTCGGTCAGTAGAGTGAGGCGCGTGACTCCTGACTCCGCGCCCCACACCGACGCCGCGCCCGACCTGCACACCACCGCGGGCAAGCTCGCCGATCTCAAGGCCCGCTATCACGAGGCCGTGACGGCCAGCGGCGAGGCCGCGATCGCCAAGCAGCACGCCAAGGGCAAGAAGACGGCCCGAGAGCGGATCGACGAGCTGCTCGACCCGGGCTCGTTCGTCGAGCTCGACGAGTTCGTCCGGCACCGCACGCACGCCTTCGGCATGGAGGCCAAGCGACCCTACGGCGACGCGGTCGTCACGGGCACGGGCACGATCCACGGCCGCCAGGTCGCGGTCTACTCGCAGGACTTCACCATCTTCGGCGGCTCGCTCGGCGAGGTCGCGGGCGAGAAGATCATCAAGGTCATGCAGTTGGCCCTCAAGACCGGGGTGCCCATCATCGGCATCCTCGACTCGGGCGGGGCGCGAATCCAGGAAGGCGTCGTCGCCCTCGGCAAGTACGGCGAGATCTTTCGGCTGAACACGGCCGCCTCGGGCGTCATCCCCCAGATCTCGCTGATCATGGGCCCCGCGGCCGGAGGCGCGGTGTACTCCCCCGCGCTGACCGACTTCGTGATCATGGTCGACAAGACGAGCCACATGTTCGTCACCGGGCCGGACGTCATCAAGACCGTGACGGGCGAGGACGTCGGCTTCGAAGAACTCGGCGGCGCCCTGACCCACAACAAGGTCTCGGGCGTCTCGCACTACCTCGCGAGCGACGAGGACGACGCCCTCGACTACGCCCGGGCCCTGCTGTCGTACCTGCCCGACAACAACCTGGCCGACCCGCACGTCTTCGACGTGCCGGTCGAACTCGAGACCACCGACCACGACCGCCAGCTGAACACCCTGATCCCGGACAGCCCCAACCAGCCCTACGACGTGATGACGGTGATCGAGCACGTCGTCGACGACGGGGAGTTCCTCGAGGTCCAGCCGCTCTTCGCGCCCAACATCGTCGTCGGCTTCGGCCGGGTCGAGGGCCGCCCGGTGGGCGTCATCGCCAACCAGCCGTCCGCCATGGCCGGCACGCTCAACATCGAGGCCGGTGAGAAGGCCAGCCGCTTCGTGCGCTTCTGCGACGCCTTCAACATCCCGATCCTCACCCTCGTCGACGTACCCGGCTACCTGCCCGGCACCGACCAGGAGTGGACGGGTGTGATCCGCCGCGGCGCCAAGCTGCTCTACGCCTACGCCGAGGCCACGGTCCCGCTCGTGACGGTGATCACCCGCAAGGCCTACGGCGGCGCCTACATCGTCATGGGGTCGAAGCAGCTGGGCGCCGACATCAACCTCGCCTGGCCGACGGCCGAGATCGCCGTGATGGGCGGGCAGGGTGCCGTCAACATCCTCTACCGCAACGAGATCAAGGCGGCGGCCGAAGCCGGCGAGGACGTCGCAGCCGTGCGCACACGGCTCGCGAACGAGTACACCTACAACGTCGCGAGCCCCTTCCTCGCCGCCGAGCGGGGTGAACTCGACGGCGTCGTCGAACCGGCGGCGACCCGGGTCGCCGTGATCAAGGCGCTGCGAGCCCTCAAGACCAAACGGGCGACCCTGCCGCCGAAGAAGCACGGGAACATCCCCCTGTGAGCGGGCGCCACGCAGCCGATTCCCCCGACGCGACGGAACGCCCCACCGACGCGGACGAGCAGCCGTCGGCGCCCCTGCTCAGGGTCGTCGCCGGAGACCCGACGCCCGACGAACTGGCGGCGGTGACGGCGTTGCTAGCCGCCGTCGAGGCCGGCCGGGCCGAGGCGGCGGCGACGACGCCCTCCCGACCCACGACGTCGGCCTGGACGCGGTCGGCCCGGGCACCCCGTCCCGCCATCGCGGCCGGCGAGGGCCGTTGGCGAGGTTTCGCGGGCTGACTCCCCCGGGACGGCGGTGGACGCGGCCGTCCTCGCCCGCCTGTCCCCCTAAATGACGACTGCACAGGCGGCCTCGAGCGACCATGCTTGCACGTGCTGGGTGTCTCGTGGAGTCACACCACCGAACAGAGGCCGACCAGGGTGAACGGGTCGCTGCCGGGGGTAGTCAGGGCGGCATTCGGGTTGCCGCCCTGGCTCAGGTTCTCGGAAGGGCCGGACGATCGTCCGGCCCTTCCTCATGTCGTGGGTGCCCGTCGCGCCGGGGGCCGTCGGATGATCAGGGGGCCGAGCGAGGGATCTGCAACCAGAGCTGGACTTCGTCGCCGTCGTCGTCCTCGTCCGCGTCGGCCGAGACCCCCCGGCCGAGCGCGCTCGAGGACAGGTCTGCCGAGCCGAGCCCGACGACCGTGACCGCGTCGTCTCCCCCGCCCTGGACGGTCCGGACGATGATGCGATCGGCGAGCGAATCGCGCAGGGCCCCGGCGAGCACGGCATGGACCCGTCGCAGATCCGTCGGTCCGAGGTCGTCGATGCCTCCCTCGTCGAGGAGACTGACGACGGCCCCGCGACGGCGCGCCGCCATGACCTCGTGACGGACGTCGTCGTCGAGGAGGCGCCGCCCCCGGATCTCGTCCCGGATCGCTCCCTCGAGGTTGAGGCACTCCTGTCGCTCGGCCGCGGTGAGGTCGCCGTGTCGGCGGACGATGGTCTGGAGCATCGGCCGTGCCGTCCGACCCGTCTGCAGCAACCGGTACTGACGCTCGTTCACGTGGGCTTCCTGTGCGGCCTGCCAGTCCGCCGCTTCGTGCTCGGCGAGGATGAACTCGCGCGTTTCGCGCCCCGCGCGCGTGAGCGTGCTCGACATCGCATGGCTGAAGGCGACCCAGACCACGCTGCCGACGATGCCGAGGTCGGCGATCTGTTCGACGCCGGCCCACAGCACGCCGTGTACCGCCATGAAGCCGACCCCGAGCCAGGCGAAGCCCTGTCGACGCCTCGTGGACACGATCACCATGAGCGTGCCCACGGCGGCGACGTACCAGGTGGCGTAGCCGTTCTTCACCGAGCTGTCGAGCTCGGAGGTCACGACGAGCGGCAGGACGATGCTCACGGCCAGGCAGAACGAGGCCATCCACACGGGCATGATGACGTGCTTGCTGGGCCACAGCACGGCCACGGTGGCGGCGCCGTACAACGCCATGCACGCGACGACGGGCAGCGGATCGGTGAACCGGTCCAGCGACGCCACGGCCAGGACCAGGTGGTATGCCGAGAAGACCGCTGCCAGCGACACGATCAGCCACCGCGGCACGGAGACCCTCACGCGGCGCCCCCCGAGGTGCCCGTCTCGTCGGCGGGGTCGGGCGAAGGGTCGGGCGTCCGGCCTCCGTCGAGGAGCGCGTCGACCGGCCACCGCAGGCGAACGAGGGTTCCGCGCCCCGGTGCCGAGTCGATGGTCGCGAGCCCGCCGGCGTTGTTGAGTCTCTCGTGGATCGACACGCGGACCCCGAGACGCTCCGTCGGCACCGTCGTCGGTTCGAAGCCCTTGCCCGTGTCGCCGACCTCGACGGTCGTCAGGCCCGCCGGATCACGGGTGACGTGCACCCAGCGCTCCACGCCGGGCCCGTCGCCGGCGTGCTGCGAACTGTTGACGAGGGCCTGCACGGCGGCCGAGTAGAGCGCCTCGGCGGCGGTGGACGGGATGCCGTCGCCCTCGATCGGGCCCCGACGCAGCTCGACCGGGACCCCCAGGTCGGCCACGGCGGCCTCGATGCGGCCCACCATGCCGGCGATCGTGGTGTCGGACTCGTCGAACGGCGTGGTGCTCGCCGCGGCCGAGAGGTGGGACATGGCGTTCCGGGCCATGTTGGTCGACAGCTCGCGCTCGTCGGGCGACCACGCCCTGGCCGCCTGGATGAAGGTCGTCAGGACGCTGTCGTGGACGATGGCGTCGACCTGCACCCGCTCGAGCTCGGTGGCGTGCTCGCGGATCGCCTCGGAGTACCGCGCGACGGCGGTCGCCTGGGCCTGGTCGACGTTGGCCGCCGCCTGGCGCAGGATCACCACGAGGATCAGCACCGCGCCGCCGAGCAGGATGGCGTAGACGGAGTCGAGGGTCGCCCGCTGCGGGGAGACCGCCCCGCCCGACGGCGTCAGGCGGATGAAGCCGTAGACGGCCGGGGCGACGAAGAGGTAGCCGGTGGCGATCCAGGTCGAGAACGCCGAGGCGGCCGAGGCCGTCGCGACGGTGCACAGGTACCAGAGCCACGGCACGCTCGACTGGACCGCGCTGGGATCGTCGACGGCGAGGGGCCAGGTGACCAGGGCGATCAGGTAGGCGATGGCGACGAAGGCCTCGACCGTCGTGACGCCGCGCTGTACGAGGCTCGCCACGACCAACGCGAAGAACCCGCCGAACATCGCCAGGCCGATGACCCAGGCCCAGGCGAGTTGCATGCTGTCGACCTGACCGATCATGCCGGGCAGGGCTTGCAGGCCGAACACGAGTCCGGCCGCGGCGATGATCCGCCCCAGCACCTTGTCGAGCAGGGCGCGGCTGATCGGGTTGCGCGGGGGCCGGAGCGCTCCGAGCGGGATCGGGGCGCTCAGCCGACCCTCACCGGCCATCGCCGCCGTCTGCGTCGAGCCCCGGCAGGATGCCGTCCTCGACGGCGCGGCGGAGCAGGTCGACCTTGGTGGGTGCCGGTCGGCCGACCTCGACGTACTTGACGCGGATGCGGTCGAGGTACTCGCGGGCCGTCGAGTAGCCGATGCCGAGCTGCTGGGCGGCGAGCTTCAGCGGCAGGCCCGAGGCGTAGAGGTGCAGGATCTCGCGCTCGCGACGACCGAGCTGGGCCTTGGCGAAGTCGCGGTCGGCGTCGATCGCGCTCGCCCATTCGAGGTTGTTCAGCACGTCGCCCCGGGCGACCGTCGCGACGGCGGCCATGACGGTCTTCGTGGCGGAGGACTTCGGGATGACCCCGGCCGCCCCCGCGGCGAGCGCCTCGCGTACCGAGGCGACCCGGTCGGCGATGCTGTGCACGAGGACGGCGGACCCCGTGGCCTGAACGCGCTTGACGTTCTCGGTGACGGTCGAGCCGTCGCCGAGCGACAGGTCGAGGACGACGACGTCGACCTCGCGACCGGCGAGGTTCTCGACGAACTCCTGGACGCCGGCCGCGGTGAGGATCACCTCGAAGCCCTCGTTCTGGCAGGCGGCCTGGATGCCGAGCCGCACCGACTCGTGGTCGTCGACGACGGCGACCCGCACGGGTGCGGTCTCGCGGGTGGCGGTGGGGGTCTCGGTCGTGAGGTCTGACACGGTGATCCTTCTGTCGGCGTGTGCCCTGGTCCCTGAACCCCGGGCGTGCACGGGGTACATCGTAACGGGATCGCGGCTCAGGCAGGCAGCAGGCGCACCACCGTCTCGACGTGGTGCGTGTTCGGGAAGAGGTCGTAGGCCTGCAGGGCGTCGAGTGCGTAGCCGCGCTCGGCGAAGAGGGCGACGTCGCGGGCGAGGGCGACCGGGTCGCACGCGACGTAGACGACCTGGGCGGGGCGCAGGGCCGCGATCTCGGACACCACGTCGCGTCCCGCGCCCGAGCGGGGCGGGTCGAGCACGACCGTCGCGGCGGCGAGGCGCTGGCGCTCGGCGTCGCTCGCCTGTGACGCCGTCTGGCGCAACCAGCGCTCCACGCGTCCGGTCACGGCCGACGCGCCGATCCACTCGGCCAGGTTCTCGGAGGCGTGCTCGGTCGCCCGCTCGTCGCTCTCGACGCTCGTGATGCGCGTCCCCGCGCCGAACCGGTCGCCCACGGCGGCGGCGAGCAGTCCGACCCCGCCGTACAGGTCGAGGTTGGCGCCCTTCGGATCGAAGCGCTCGGGGTCGATCATGGTCTGCACCGCGGCGGTGAGCGTGGCGGCGGCCTCGCGGTGGACCTGCCAGAACCCGCCGTCGTCGAGGCGGAACTCGCGGTCACCGACGACCTCGGTGATGGTGGAGCGAGCCTGACGTCCGATGATCAGACGCGCGCCGCCCACGCTCGGGGCGACGACGTCGACGTGTTCCTCGCCGGGGAAGGCGTCGCCCAGCGGCGCCACCTCGGCGGCCTCCGGGGACGCGAGCGGCAGGTCGGGCACGTGCACGACCCGGTGCGAGCGCGCGGCGTACTGACCGGGACGCCCCTCGGCGTCGAGGTGGAGGCGGAGGCGCGTGCGCCACCCGGTGCCGTCACGCTCGTCGTCGCCCGGGAGGGCCTCGACCGTGACCCGGCCGTCGGCGTCGGCGACCCCGCCCATCCGGGTGAGCGCGTCGACCACCACGCGCCGCTTCAGCTCGCGCTGGTGGGCGAGCTGGATGTGCCCGAACTCGGCACCGCCGGCCCGGTCCGCCGGATCGACCTCGAGGGCCGCCGCGCCCCACACGTGTGGTCGGCGGTGTTCGCTCGCCTCGAGGACGCTCATCGTGTCGGCTCGCCAGAAGGCTTTCTTGCGGTCGTCGGCGATGCGCGCCACGACCTTCTCGCCGGGCAGGGTGTCGGTCACGAAGACCACCCGCCCGTCGAGTCGGGCCACCGAGATGCCCCCGTGTGCGATGCCCGTCACGTCCAGTTCGACCTCGCGGCCCAGCATGTCTCCCATGCGACGAGTCTGACAGGCTGGGCGGCATGACCGTCCCGCTCTACCTGGCCAGCACCTCCCCCGCCCGTCTCGCGCTGCTGCGCGCCGCCGGCATCGAGCCGGTGCTGATCAGCCCCGGCGTCGACGAGGAGGCCGCGGTCGCGATCGAGTCGGCACGCCTCGGCCGAGACCTCACGGCGGCCGAGACGGTGCAGCACCTCGCCCGGCTCAAGGCCGAGGCCGTTCTCCACACCGTGATCGACGGCCGCCCCCTCGACGGGCTGGTGCTCGGGGGCGACAGCGCCTTCGAGTTCGACGGCGAGGTGCACGGCAAACCGCACGAGCCCGCGCTGGCGCTCGACCGGTGGCGCCGGATGGCCGAGATCGGCCACGGCACCCTCTGGTCGGGCCACTGGCTGGTCGACCACCGCGGCGGCGCTCCGCGAGTCGGCGCCGACACCCCGTCAGGAGGCGCGGGCCGGGTCGCGAGCGCGTCCCTCACCTTCGCCGACGACCTCGACCCGCACGAGCTCTCGGCCTACGTCGAGACGGGCGAGCCGCTCGAGGTCGCGGGTGCCTTCACGATCGACGGTCGGGCGTCCGCGTTCATCACCCACATCGAGGGCACCCCGAGCGCCGTCGTGGGTCTCTCGGTGCCCGTGCTGCGGTCGCTCGTCCGGGGCTTCGGCGTGCCGTGGCACCAGCTGTGGACCTCGCCGACCGCCGGGTCCTTGTAGGTTCTGCCTCGCGCCTCCTGGTCCTTTTTGTGCACGTCAGCCAAAGGCAGGCGCGGACCGCGCAATAGGGTGGGGAACTATGCCGCGTATCAGCAAGGTCCTCATCGCCAACCGTGGAGAGATCGCCGTCCGCGTGATCCGGGCCGCGCGTGACGCCGGAATCGGCTCGGTGGCGGTCTACGCCGACCAGGACCGCGACGCCCAGCACGCCCGCCTCGCCGACGAGGCCTACGCCCTGGGCGGCACCACGAGCGCCGAGACCTACCTCGTCATCGACAAGATCCTCTCGGTCGCCCGCCGCTCGGGTGCCGACGCCGTGCACCCCGGCTACGGCTTCCTCGCCGAGAACGCCGACTTCGCCCGAGCCGTGCAGGCCGCGGGCCTGATCTGGATCGGCCCGTCGCCCGAGGCCATCGAGCAGCTCGGCGACAAGGTCTCGGCTCGGCACATCGCCGAGCGCGTCGGGGCGCCGCTCGCCCCCGGCACCCTGAACCCCGTCTCGGGTGCCGACGAGGTCCTCGAGTTCGTCGACCAGCACGGCCTGCCCGTCGCCATCAAGGCGGCCTTCGGTGGCGGTGGACGCGGCCTCAAGGTGGCCCGCACCCGCGACGAGGTCCCCGAGCTGTTCGACTCGGCCACCCGCGAGGCCGTCGCCGCCTTCGGCCGCGGCGAGTGCTTCGTCGAGAAGTACCTCGACCAGCCGCGCCACGTCGAGACCCAGTGCCTGTCCGACGCGCACGGCAACGTCGTCGTCGTGTCGACCCGCGACTGCTCGTTGCAGCGCCGCCACCAGAAGCTCGTCGAAGAAGCCCCCGCGCCGTTCCTCACCGGCGAGCAGACCACGAAGCTGTACGAGTCCTCGAAGGCGATCCTGCGCGAGGTCGGCTACGTCGGCGCCGGCACCTGCGAGTTCCTGATCGGCAAGGACGGCACCGTCTCGTTCCTCGAGGTCAACACGCGCCTGCAGGTCGAGCACCCCGTGTCCGAAGAGGTCACCGGCATCGACCTCGTCCGCGAGCAGTTCCGCCTCGCCGAGGGCGGCGTGCTCGACTACGACGACCCCGAGGCCCGCGGCCACTCGTTCGAGTTCCGGATCAACGGCGAGGACGCCGGCCGCGGGTTCATGCCCGCCCCCGGCCCGATCCACGTCTTCAAGGCGCCGGGAGGCCCCGGCGTCCGCGTCGACAGCGGCGTCCAGGCGGGCGACGAGATCAGCGGCTCGTTCGACTCGCTCCTCGCCAAGCTGATCGTCACCGGCTCGTCGCGCGAGGACGCCCTCGAGCGCTCCCGTCGCGCCCTCGCCGAGTTCGAGGTCGCCGGCCTGCCGACGGTGCTGCCGTTCCACCGCGCGATCGTCGACGACCCCGCGTTCGCGCCCGCCGACGGCGCACCGTTCTCGATCTACACCCGCTGGATCGAGACCGAGTTCGACAACACCATCCCCGCGTGGAGCGGCGAGGCCGAGGCTCCGCGCCCGGCCGACGCACGCGACACCGTCGTGGTCGAGGTGGGCGGGAAGCGACTCGAGGTCTCGCTGCCGGCCGGTCTCGGGTCGCGCACCGCGCCTCCTGCGGTCGCCCCCAAGCGCCGGGGTGCTCCCCGGTCGTCGGTCGTGACCGCGACCGGTGCCGAGGTCAAGGCACCGATGCAGGCCACCGTCGTCAAGCTCGCCGTCGAAGCCGGTCAGCAGGTCGTCAAGGGCGACCTGGTGCTCGTGCTCGAGGCCATGAAGATGGAACAGCCCGTCGCCGCCCACCGTGACGGCACCGTCTCGGGCATCGCGGCCGTCGTCGGCGAGACCGTCTCGTCGGGCCACGTCCTGCTCAGCATCGACTGACCCCGCGCCGAGCCCGGCGGCGACCGGGGAGGCGGGTCGGCAGACCCTAGAGTGGACGCCATGTCTGAGACCACCACGCACCCGCTCGACGACCGCGCCGCCGACCCCTTCGAGGTCGCCCGCACCGCCGCCGCCGAGATCGCCGAGAAGACCGGCGTCGCCCGACACGACATCGCCCTGACGCTGGGCAGCGGTTGGGCCAAGGCCGCCGACCTGATCGGCGAGACCGTGGCCGAGGTCCCGGCGACCGAGATCACCGGGTTCGCCGCGTCGGCCGTCGTCGGCCACACGAGCTCGATCCGCAGCATCGCTTTGCCCTCGGGCAAGCACGCCCTCGTCATGGGTGCCCGCACGCACTACTACGAGGGCCACGGCGTGCGCCGGGTCGTGCACGGCGTGCGCACGGCCGCCGCCACGGGCGCGACGACGATGATCCTGACCAACGGTGCCGGCGGCATCAAAGAGACCTGGAAGCCCGGCACCCCCGTGCTGATCAGCGACCACATCAACCTCACGGCGGACTCGCCCCTCGAGGGCGCGACGTTCGTCGACCTGACCGACCTGTACTCGTCGCGACTGCGCGACGTCGCGCGCGGAATCGACCCCGACCTCGACGAGGGCGTCTACACGCAGTTCCGCGGCCCTCACTACGAGACGCCGGCCGAGGTGCAGATGGCCAAGGCGATCGGCGGCCACATCGTCGGCATGTCGACGGCCCTCGAGGCCATCGCCGCCCGCCAGTCCGGCATGGAGGTGCTCGGCATGTCGCTGATCACGAACCTCGCCGCGGGCATCCAGAAGACCCCGCTCAGCCACGCCGAGGTGCTCGAGGCCGGGCGCGACGCCGAGGCCAAGATCAGCGACCTGCTCGCCCGCATCGTGGCGGCCCTGTGAGCGGCGACGTGACGGGGCCCGGCGGCGACGGTCCCCTGGTCTCGCCCGACCTCGACGGTCTGATCGCGACGGCGACGGACTGGCGCGACCAGGACCCCGACGCCGAGACGCGAGACGAGCTCGACCGTCTGATCGCCCGTGCCGCGTCCGACGACTCGGACGCCGCCGTCGACCTCGCCGACCGCTTCGCCGGTCGCCTGCAGTTCGGCACCGCCGGTCTGCGCGGTGCCCTGGGCTCGGGGTCGAACCGCATGAACCGCGTCCTCGTGGCGCAGGCCGCGGCCGGCTTCGCGGCGTTCCTGCTCGGTCGCGAGTCGAGCCCCTCGATCGTCATCGGCTACGACGGGCGAAAGAACTCCGACGTCTTCGCGCGCGACACCGCCGAGATCATGGCGGCGGCCGGCGTGTCCGCGACGATCCTGCCGCGCGCCCTGCCGACCCCCGTGCTGGCCTTCGCCGTGCGCCACCTCGACGTCAGTGCGGGCGTCATGGTCACCGCCAGCCACAACCCTGCGCAGGACAACGGCTACAAGGTCTACCTCGGCGGCGTCGACGCCGGATCGCAGATCGTCTCGCCGGTCGACGGCGAGATCGCGGTCGAGATCGAGAAGGCGGCGCAGTCCCCCGTCACCCGGCTGGCCCGTTCGGACGACTACCGTGAGGCCGGCGACGACCTCGTCATGGAGTACGTGCGTCGCACCGCCGCCGTGGCCGGCACGGCAGCGACCGGTCGTCAGCCGCGCGTCGTCTACACCGCGATGCACGGCGTCGGGTGGGAGGTCGCGCGTCGCGTGTTCGCGACCGCCGGTTTCGCCGAGCCGATCCCGGTCAGCGAGCAGAGCGCTCCCGACCCGGCGTTCCCGACCGTGGCCTTCCCCAACCCCGAAGAGCCCGGCGCCATGGATCTCTCGTTCGCCACGGCCGACCGTGTCGAGGCCGACCTGGTCATCGCCAACGACCCCGACGCCGACCGGCTCGCGGTCGCGATCCCCGTCGACGGCGGCTGGCGTCGACTCAGCGGCAACGAGGTCGGCTCGCTGCTCGGTTGGCGCGCCGCCGAGCGCGCGCGTCGGGACGACCGCGACGGCACCCTGGCCGCGAGCATCGTCTCCTCCCCCGCCCTGCGCGAGATCGCCCGGGTGCACGGGCTCGACTACGTCGACACCCTCACCGGCTTCAAGTGGGTCTCCCGCGTCGGAGGTCTGCTCTACGGCTACGAAGAGGCACTCGGCTACCTCGTCGACCCCGACGTCGTCCGCGACAAGGACGGCATCTCGGCCGCGGTCGACCTGCTCGCCCTCGCCACCGAGCTGCACACCGCCGGGTCGAGCCTGGCCGAGCACCTCGTCGCCTTCGACGAGCGGTTCGGCGCCTACGCCTCGTCGCAGATCTCGATCAGGGTCGACGACCTCGCCACCATCACGGCGCTCACCGACGGTCTCCGTCAGCGGCCCCCGGCGACCATCGGCTCGCACCGCGTCGACCGCGTCGAGGACTTCCGCGACGGATTCGGGGCCTTCCCCGCAGGCGACATCCTGCGCTACTGGCTGACCGACGGCTCGCGCGTCATCGTCCGCCCGAGCGGCACCGAGCCCAAGCTCAAGGTCTACATCGACGCGTCGAGCACCGAGGGCGATGCCGTCGCCCGCCGAGCAGCGGCCGAGGCGGCCGTGGCCGACCTCGACGCGGGCATGCGGGCCCTGCTGGCCTGACGGTCGGGGCGGCGACCGCCCTGACGACGAAAGAGACCCCGGAGGCGCGACCTGCGCCTCCGGGGTCTCTCACGTCCGCGCTGTGGCGGCTCGCCCCGGTGCCGCACGCCGCGCTCAGCCGAGCGACTTCTGCAGCTTCTCGGTCAGCTCGGCCTGGTCGAAGTGGTTCTGGATCACGATGACGTCGGCGAACGTGGAGCCGATGGCCTCGACGAACTCGGCCGACGTGAGGATCACCTGCGCGTCGTCGCCGACCGAGGCGATCGAGCCGATGTCGGCCGCGACGACGTCGGCCTCGATGTCGAGCTTGGCCAGGACACGCTCGGCGTTGACCTTGAGGATTCCGCTGCTGCCGATGCCGGCGCCGCAGATGGTGACGATCTTCATGGGGCTGTCTCGATCCGTCGTGGGGTGGGTCAGGCGGGGACGCCCATCAACCGACGCACCTCGTCGACCGAAGTGGCGGCCGCGAGGGCGGGGATGACGGAGGCCTCGTTGAAGACGTTCGCGAGGTCGGCGATCGATTCGAGGTGGCCCCCGACCGTGACGATCGCGAGGCCGAGGACCACGCTGACCGGGTCGTTGTGCGGGTGCCCGAACGGGACCGGCTCGGCCAGGGTCACGACCGCCAGACCGTCGCGGACCACGTCGTCGCCCGGACGGGCATGGGCCAACACGAGGCCGGGCGCGATGACCACGTAGGGGCCGTGCTCGTCGATCATGCGGACCATCTCGTCGCCGTAGCCCTCGAGCGCGGCACCGGAGTCGACCAGCGCGTGCCCCGCGACACGGACGGCCTCACGCCAGTCGGCGACCCGGGCACCGATGACGACCGCCTCGTCGGGCAGCGGAGGGAGCGCCATGCTCAGACCCCCTCGAAGCCGGCGGTGATGCGGTCGGCCAGCGCCTCGCGGTCCTCGAGCGGCAGGAAGCATGACGCCGCGGCGTTGAGCTGAAACGTCTCGTGGTCGTCGAGGTCGTAGTCGAAGGCCTGGCTGAGGAGGGCGAGCTCTTTGCAGAGGCTCGTGTCGCTCATCAGGCGGTTGTCGGTGTTGACCGTCACGCTGTAGCCGAGCTGGTAGAGCAGGTCGAAGGGGTGGTCGTCGAGGTCCGTGCCCCAGGCCGCGATGGCACCGGTCTGCAGGTTGGACTGCGGTGACAGCTCGAGCGGGATCTCGCGGTCGCGCACCCACGAGGCGATCGGCCCGATCTCGACCGTGGAGGTCGAGCCCTTGCTCGCGACGACGCGGATGTCTTCGGCGATGCGCACGCCGTGGCCGAGGCGGAGGGCCCGCCCGTCGATCAAGGCGCCGCGGATGCTGTCGAGACCGTCGGCCTCGCCCGCGTGCACCGTGACGGGCATGAACTCTCGGGCCAGGAGGTCGAAGGCGACCTTGTGGTCGGCGGCCGGGTACCCGGCCTCGGGGCCGGCGATGTCGAAGGCGAGCACGCCGTTCTCGCGATGGCGGACCGCGAGCTGGGCGATCTCGAGCGACCGCTCGCCCTGGCGCAGCGCACTGAGGATTTGCCCGACCGAGATCTCGTACCCGTCGGCGGCCAACGACCGTACGGCCGATGCGAAGCCCGTCTGCACGGCCTCGACCGCCTGGTCGAGGGTGAGCCCCTGCCGCTGGTGCTGCTCGGGGGCCCAGCGCACCTCGGCGTGGACGACGCCGTCGGCGGCAAGGTCGAGGACGAACTCGTGGGCGACACGGGTCAGCTGCTCGGTGGTCTGCATGACCGCGACCGTGAGCTCGAAGGTCGCGAGGTAGTCGACCAGGGTGCCGGAGTCGGCGTTCTCGACGAACCAGCGGCGCAGCGCCTCGGGGTCGGACGCGGGGAGGTCGATGCCGGCCTCGACCGCCAGGTCGACGACGGTCTCGGGCCGGAGGCCCCCGTCGAGGTGGTCGTGCAGCGACACCTTCGGCAGGGCCGCGAGCCGCGGGCCCCCGTTCGGCAGCCGGTAGTCCTTGTCGGGAGCGCTCATGCCCTCAATCTACTAGCGGTCCGGCCGACGACTCTGGACGCGCGCCACGAGAGAGGTGCGCGCGCCACGAGAAGCGGCACCGCGCCTCCTGGACGGAGGCGCGGTGCCGGCGGGACGCGCGTCGGACGTGGCCGGGTCAGCCGATCCGCTCGGCGACGATGGTGCGCGCCGCCGGAGCCTCGTCGCCGATCGTCCACGCCCCGTCGACGGCGTCGAGGGCACGCTCGAAGCGCCCGGGCTCGTCCGTGTGCAGCGTGAACAGGGGCTGCCCCTCGGTGACCCGGTCGCCCGGCTTCGCGTGCAGCTCGATGCCCGCGGCCGCCTGCACCGGGTCCTGCTTGCGGGCACGACCGGCGCCGAGACGCCAGGCACCGATGCCGAACGGCAACGCGTGCTGCTCGGTCAGGTAGCCGGTGCGCTCGGCGGTGACGACGTGCGTCTCGCGGGCGGTCGGCAGGGCTGCCTCGGGGTCGCCGCCCTGGGCGCGGATCATGCGCTTCCAGGCGTCCATGGCGCGGCCGTCGTCGAGGGCGGCCTCGACGTCGGCGTCGGGTCGACCCGCCAGGGTCAGCATCTCGCGGGCGAGGGCGACGGTGAGCTCGCGGATGTCGGCCGGGCCGCCTCCGGCGAGGGTCTCGACCGACTCGCGCACCTCGAGGGCGTTGCCGATGGTCAGGCCGAGCGGCACGTTCATGTCGGTGAGCAGGGCGGTCGTCGCGACGCCGGCGTCGGTGCCGAGGTCGACCATGGTGCGGGCCAGTTCGCGCGACCGCTCGATGTCCTGGATGAACGCGCCCGATCCGAACTTGACGTCGAGGACGAGCGCCGCGGTGCCCTCGGCGATCTTCTTGCTCATGATCGACGACGCGATCAGCGGGATGGCCTCGACGGTGCCCGTGATGTCACGGAGCGCGTAGAGCTTGCCGTCGGCGGGGGCGAGGCCCGATCCGGCGGCGCAGACCACGGCCCCGCTGTCGGCCATGATCTCGCGCATGCGGTCGTTCGAGATCGAGGCCTGCCAGCCCGGGATGGACTCCAGTTTGTCGAGGGTGCCCCCGGTGTGTCCGAGGCCCCGGCCCGAGAGCTGGGGGACGGCGACGCCGAACGAGGCGACCAACGGGGCCAGCGGAAGGGTGATCTTGTCGCCGACGCCACCGGTCGAGTGCTTGTCGACGGTCGTCTTGCCGAGCCCGGTGAAGTCCATCGTCTCGCCGGACCGGATCATGGCCATGGTCATGTCGCGGATCTCGCGACGCTCCATGCCGTTGAGGAAGATCGCCATGGTGAGCGCCGACATCTGCTCGTCCGCCACGTAGCCGCGCGTGTACGCGTCGATCAGCCAGTCGATCTGCTCGGTGCTGAGGGCGTCGCCACCCCGCTTGACGCGGATGAGGTCGACGGTGTCGAACGGTTCGACGGCGTTCTGGGTCACGGTGGGGCTCCTAGCGATGGTGCGGTGGGTCGTGCGGCCGTCGGCGCGACGCGGACGCCGCGACGGGGACGGACGAGGAGGCGCGGGTCAGCTCTGCGAGGCGCGGTACTGCTCGAGTTGGCGCGGCCCGAACGCGTCGGGGATCACCTCGTCGATGGTCTTGAAGCCCGAGACGGTGTCGAGCACCATGGCCTCGTCCGAGTGTTCGTAGAGCAGCTGACGGCAGCGACCGCAGGGCATGAGGACCCCGCCGTTGCCGTCGACGCAGGCGAAGGCGACCAGGCGGCCGCCACCCGACATGACGAGGTCGGACACGAGCGAACACTCGGCGCAGAGGGTGATGCCGTACGAGGCGTTCTCGACGTTGCAGCCCGAGACGATGCGGCCGTCGTCCGTGACGGCCGCGGCCCCCACGGGGAACTTCGAGTACGGGACGTACGCCTTGCGCATCGCGTCGCGGGCGGCCTCGCGGAGGGCGTCCCAGTCGGTCTCGGCGACGACCGACTCGCTGCTGCGGGCCGTCACGACTTGATGTAGGGCTTGCCCGAGGCCGCAGGGCCCCGGGACTGCCCGACCAGGCCGGCGACCGCGAAGATCGTCACGACGTACGGCAGCATCAGCATGAACTCGCTGGGCACCGGCGAACCGATGGCCCCGAGCACGTTCTGCAGGTTGCTCGCGAAGCCGAACAGCAGCGCGGCGAGCGTGGCCCGGATCGGGTCCCACCGGCCGAAGATGACCGCCGCGAGGGCGATGAAGCCCGCGCCCGCCGTCATCTCTTTCTGGAAGTTGCCGAGCGAGCCGAGCGTGAAGTAGGCCCCGCCGAGGCCCGCGATGGCCCCCGCGAGGGAGACGTTCCAGAAGCGGGTGGCGTTGACCTTGATGCCCACGGTGTCGGCGGCCTGCGGGTGCTCGCCCACCGAACGGAGGCGCAGCCCCCACCGGGTGCGGAACAGACCGTAGAAAACGACCGCGATCGCGATGTACATCAGGTAGACGATGATCGTCTGGCGGAAGAAGACAGGGCCCACGATCGGGATCTGGCTGAGCACCGGGATGTCGAGCTGCGGGAAGCGCACCCCGCGGTTCAGCGACTCGGACTTCGACAGCACCTGGGAGTACAGGAAGCTGGTGAGGCCGGTGACGAGCACGTTGAGCACGACGCCGACGATGACCTGGTCGACGATGTAGCGGATGCTGAAGACGGCGAGCACCATCGACACCAGCACGCCCGCGATCATCGCCCCGACCAGGCCGACGTAGGCCGAACCGGTCGCCGAGGCGACCATCGCCGAGACGAAGGCCCCGGCGAGCAGCTGCCCCTCGATCGCGACGTTGACGACGCCGACCCGCTCGCTGATGACGCCACCGAGGGCACCGAAGATGAGCGGGGTGCTGAGCGCGAGGGCACCGAGCAGCAGACCGGGCACCGGGATGGTCTGGCCGGCGCTCGCCCAGGTCAGGAAGCCGAGCAGGAACAGGACGCCGAACACGGCGATCAGCCAGATCGGCACCTTCTCGAAGCGGACGGCTCGCAGCACCGCGACGAGGGTGATGACCGCCAGGAGCACCGTGAGCACGATGCCCGTGCCTGACGCCGGCAGGACCGCATCGGGGAGGGCGAAGAAGTCCGTCGCGGTCGACAGGCGGAAGGTGCTCTCGCCGTCACGGGCCAGGCCGAGGAACAGCACGGCGGCCACGACGGTGAAGATCACGAACGCGATCGGGGCCTTGAGGCTGCGGGTCGAGGCCCGGGCCAGGTCGGGCGACGGCGCGGCGGGGACCGCGGTGTCGGGGGTGAGCGTGCTCACTTGGTGACCACCGCCTCCTTGTTCGAGGCCTTGCGCACCGGGCGGAGGCCCGGGGCCGGCAGACGGAAGATCGCTCGGACCAGCGGGGGCGCGGCCACGAACAACACGATGAGGGACTGCACGACGAGCACGATGTCGATCGGCACGCCGTTGGCGGCCTGCATGGAGTACCCGCCGGCCTTGAGCGCCCCGAACAGGACGCCCGCACCGAAGACGCCCCACGGCCGCGAGCGACCGAGCAGCGCGACCGTGATCGCGTCGAAGCCGATGCCGGCGTCGATGCCCGAGGTGAAGCCGCTGGTCAGCGTGCCCAGCACCTGGGTCGAGCCGGCGACGCCCGCGAGCGCACCCGAGATGAGCATCGCGTAGAGGTAGATGTTCTTGACGTTCATGCCGGCCGTGCGCGCCGCGTGCGGGTTCTCGCCCACGGCACGGAACCGGAAGCCGAGCGTCGACCGGTTGATCAGCCACCAGACGACCGCGGTGATGACGATGACCAGGACGAAGCCCCAGTTGAGGTTGTACCGGGCGCCGAACAGGTCGGGCAGGATCGCCGTGTCGAGCGTGGCGGGCGACTTCGGGTTCGCGCTGCCCGGGGCCTGCAGCAGGCCCTGTGTGCGCAGCATGAAGGCCAGCAGGTAGAAGGCGATGTAGTTGAGCATGATCGTGAGGATCACCTCGTGGGCGCCGGTGCGGGCCTTGAGGAGACCCACGATGCCGCCCCAGAGCGCACCCGCCGCGATGCCGGCGGCGAGGGCGAGCGGAAGGTGCACGGCGAGCGGCAGGTGGAACGAGAAGCCCACCCACCCGGCGGCCGCCGAGGCCATCAGCATCTGCCCGCGGGCGCCGATGTTGAACAGGCCCACACGGAACGCCACCGCGACACCGAGGCCCGCGGCGATCAGCGGCACGGAGTAGTTCAGCGTCTCGGTCAGCGGACGGATGCCCGCCGCGAAGCCGTCGACCCGGAAGTTGTAGATCGCGCCCTGGAACAGCGACGAGTACGACCCGCCTACAGCAGCCCAGAACGCCTGGAAGAAGTCGGCCGGGCGCGAGAAGAAGTAGCCGAGGGTGCCCTGGACGGTGGTGTCGGTGAACCCGATCAGGAGGCCCGAGACGACGAGGGCCAGCACGACGGCGAGCACCGAGATGGCGGCGTTGCCGGTCGTGATCTCTCGCAGGAGGCGCGAGCCGCGTCCCTCGGTCGACTCCGGTGACGACGGCGCGGGTGGTGTGCCCGGGCCCTGCGTGGTGGTCGTGGCGTCGCTCACGCTGCCTGCTCCGTTCCCTGCGGCATCTCGCCGGCCATCATGAGCCCCAGCACGTCGCGAGGGGTGTCCGCCGGCACGATGCCGACGATGGTGCCGCGGTACATCACGGCGATGCGGTCGGCGAGGGCGGCGACCTCGTCGAGCTCGGTCGAGACGACGATCACGGGCACGCCCTGGTCACGGGTCTCGACGATGCGCTTGTGCACGAACTCGATCGAGCCGACGTCGATGCCACGGGTGGGCTGGGCGGCCACGAAGAGCCGCAGGTCGCGGCTGAGCTCGCGCGCCAGCACGACCTTCTGCTGGTTGCCGCCCGAGAGGCGGCCGGCGGGCGTGGTGATGCCCTGGGTGCGGATGTCGAACTCCTTCACCTTGGCCACGGCGAACGCCGCGAGTTCGGCGAGCTTGAGCGAGCCGCGCTTGACGAAGGGGCCGGACTGGGAGCGGTCGAGCATGAGGTTCTCGGCCACGGTGAACTCGCCGACGAGGCCGTCCTGGTTGCGGTCCTCGGGGACGAAGCCGACGCCGGCGTCGAGCACCTGGCGCACGCTGCGGCCCGTGATGTCGCGCCCGTCGAGCGAGACCCGGCCCTCGACCCGGGGCTGCAGGCCGAGGATCGCCTCGGTGAGCTCGGTCTGGCCGTTGCCCTGGACACCGGCGATGGCGAGGATCTCTCCTCGGCGGACCTCGAACGAGACGTCGTCCACCACGACCTGCCCGATCGGGTCGACGACTCGGAGGTTCTCGACCACCAGGGCGGGCTCACCGGCCTCGGCGGGGGCCTTCTGGACGGTGAGCTCGACGGCACGCCCGACCATGAGCGAGGCGAGCTCGGCGTTCGAGGCGGTCGGCTCGGCCTCGCCGACGACCTTGCCCAAGCGGATGACGGTGATGCGGGTGGCGACCTCGCGCACCTCGCGCAGCTTGTGGGTGATGAAGACGATGGCGGTGCCGGCGTCGCGCAGCTGACGCATGATGACCATGAGCTCGTCGGTCTCTTGCGGGGTCAGCACGGCGGTGGGCTCGTCGAACACGAGCACCTTCGCGTCGCGGGACAGGGCCTTGATGATCTCGACGCGCTGCTGCACGCCGACGGGCAGCTCTTCGACCAGGGCGTCGGGGTCGATGTCGAACCCGAACCGGCTGCTGATCTCACGCACCTTGGCGCGGGCCGCGGCGAGGTCGAGCCGGCCGCCGGACTTGGTCTCTTCGTGGCCGAGCATGACGTTCTCGGCCACGGTGAAGACGGGCACGAGCATGAAGTGTTGGTGCACCATGCCGATGCCGGCGCCCATGGCGTCGCCGGGGCCCGAGAAGTGCTGGACGGCGTCGTCGAGCAGGATCTCGCCCTCGTCGGCCTGGTAGAGGCCGTAGAGAACGTTCATCAGCGTGGACTTGCCGGCACCGTTCTCGCCGAGCAGGCAGTGGATCTCGCCGGGCTCGACGGTCAGGCTGATGTGGTCGTTGGCGGTCAGCGCGCCGAATCGCTTGGTGATGCCCCGCAGTTCGAGCTTCATCTCAGGTGGCTACCTCGGGTCTAGGCATTCGGGTGGGGTCGGACGGCACCGGTTCGGCGGCCCGCCCACGGGCGTTGAGAGGGCCGGGAGCGACGGGGTGACCGTCGCTCCCGGCCCTGGGTCAGTCGATGCTAATCGATGACGGGAGGCGCTTTCGTCAGCTGGTGAGCGCCGACGGCGACTCGACCTCGATCGAGCCGTCGATGATGCCGGCTTTGATCGTGTCGAGCTCGTCCTGCAGACCGGAGTCGACCTTGTCGGCGTAGTCGTGGAACGGCGCGATGCCGACACCGTCGTTCTCGAGCGTGCCCACGTAGGGCGTGCTCGAGAACTTGTCCTCGCTGGCCTGGGTGACGACCGCGTCGGTGGCCTGCTTGATCCCCTTGAGCACCGAGGTCAGGAAGAGGTCCTTGTTGGCGCTGTCGGTCTCGTACGTGTCGCTGTCGGCACCGACCAGGACGACGTCCTTGCCGGAGTCGCGGATCGCCTCGGCGGCGCTCTGGTAGATCGGGCCGCCGACCGGCAGGATGACGTCGGCGTCCTGCTCGATCAGCGTCTGGGCGCTCTGCTTGGCCGTGGTGCCGGCTTCGAAGCCACCGGTGAAGGTGCCGGTCTGCGAGTCGACGTCCCAGCCGACGACCTTGACGTCCTTGCTCTTCTGCTCGTTGTAGTACTTCACGCCGTCGGCGAAGCCGTCCATGAAGATCGTGACGGTCGGGAACTGCATGCCACCGAAGGTGCCGACGACGCCGGTCTTCGAGTAGCTGGCCGCCGCGTAGCCGGCCAGGAAGGCGGCCTCGGAGGTGTTGAAGGTGATCGGCTGCACGTTGTCGGCCGTGATCGACGCGTCGTCGATGGTGGCGTAGTTGATGCCCGAGTTCGCCTCGGCCGCCGACTTGGTGGCGTCGGCGAGAGCGAAGCCGACCGTGACGATCAGGTTGCAGCCCTGGTCGGCGAGGTTCGACAGGTTCGCGTCGTAGACCGTCTCGTCGGCCGACTCGACCGTCTTGGGGGTCGACCCGATGGCCTTCGCGGCCTCGGTGAGGCCCTCGTAGCCGAGCTGGTTGAACGACTTGTCGTCGAAGCCGCCGGCGTCGGAGACCATGCAAGGGACGAAGTCGCTCGAGGCGCCGCTGGTCGAGCCAGAGTCGCTCTCGGGGGCCGAGGCACAGCCGGCCAGGATGACGGCGGTGCTCGCCAGGGCGAGGCCGCTGAGCACGGCCTTGCGCGCAGTTGTAGTCAAGTTGTCCTCCAGGGTGCAGCCCGGCACGAGGCGCGCCGGGTGGGTATGGCTGACAGGTTACCTATTGTGACGAGCGCCGCCGACCGTCGGGTGGTAGTGATGCCGAGGCGTTACACAGTCGCGACCACGACTTAACGAACACGAAACGTCCACGACCCCGGAGGAGCTCAGAGGACGTCGCTGCGCCCGCTGAGCTTGAGGGCGTCCACGACGCTCTTGACGCGTTGCGCGTTCGCCGTCGTCGTGACGAGCAGCGCGTCGGGGGTGTCGACCACGATGATGTCGTTGACGCCGATCAGCGAGATCAGGCGTCCGCTGTTGCCGACGACGATGCCGCTCGAACTGTCGGCCAGCACGCGGGCGTTCTCGCCGAGGATGGCCAGGTCGCTCTTGCGGCCGCCGGAGTGCAGCTTGGCGATGGACGCGAAGTCGCCGACGTCGTCCCAGTCGAAGTCGCCGGGCACGACGGCCAACCGGCCCGCCGCGGCCGCGGGTTCGGCGACCGTGTAGTCGATGGCGATCTTCTCGAGGCCGGGCCACACCTTGTCGACGACGGCGCCGCGCTTCGGGGTGTCCCACGCGGCTGCGAGCTGTTCGATGCCTTCGAGCAGGTCGGGCCGGGTCTCGCCCAGCTGCTCGAGCAGCCGGTCGGCGCGCGAGATGAACATGCCGCCGTTCCAGAGGTAGTCGCCTCCGGAGACGTAGCGTTCGGCCGTCTCGAGGTCGGGCTTCTCGACGAAGGACTCGACCGTGCGGGCGCTCGGTGCCCCTTCGATGTCGAGGGGCGCCCCGACGTGGATGTAACCGAACCCGATCGCGGGCTCGGTGGGGGTGATGCCGATCGTGGCGATGTATCCCTCGTCGGCGGCGACGATGGCCTCGTGGACCGCGCGACCGAAGCCGCGGGTGTCGGCGATGACGTGGTCGGCGGCGAACGAGCCGATGATGACGTCGGGCTCACGACGGCGCAGGATGGCGGCGGCGAGCCCGATGGCCGCCGTGCTGTCCTTCGGCTCGCTCTCGAGGACGACGTTGTGGTCGGCGAGTGCCGGCAGCTGCGACTCGACTGCGGCCCGGTGCGCCCGCCCCGTCACGACCATGATCCGTTGGTCGCCGTTCAGGGGGGCCAGGCGGTCCCAGGTGCCCCGGAGCAGAGTCGAGCCGCTACCCGTCAGGTCATGCAAGAACTTGGGGGCGTCGGCCCGGCTGAGTGGCCACAGCCGTGACCCGATTCCGCCGGCGGGGATGATGCTGTAGAACCGGTCGAGGCTTTCCTGGATCGTCATGCGTTCACCTTATCGACGCCCTTCCTCCATGCAGCCGATCCCCTCCCGCCACCGTCGCCGGTGAGGCTCGCAGCACGAGCAGTCCGAGGAGGACCGATGCGAGTCGTGATCGTGACCGAGAGCTTCCTGCCCACCGTCAACGGGGTCACCACGAGCGTGCTGCGCGTGCTCGACCACCTGGCCCGACGCGGGCACGAGGCCCTGGTCATCGCCCCGGCCGGGCGCGGGACCACGAGCTACGCCGGCTTCCCGGTCCACCGGGTGCCGTCGGTGGCCTATCGCCAGTTCCCGGTCGGCCTGCCGAACCCGCAGGTCGCGGCCGCCATCGCCGGCTTCCGACCCGACGTCGTGCACGTCGCCTCGCCGTTCCTGCTCGGCGCCCAGGCCATCGCCGCGGCCGCTCGCCTGGGCGTTCCCTCGGTCGCCGTCTTCCAGACCGACGTCGCCCGGTACGCGGGGACGAACGGGCTCGGGCTCGGATCGGCCGTCGCCTGGCGGCTCGTGCGCCGCATCCACGACCAGGCCACGACGACGCTGGTCCCCTCGCGCGCCTCCCTTCGCGACCTCGAGACGGCCGGCGTGGGCCGGCTCGCGACCTGGGGCCGGGGGGTCGACTCGGCCCTGTTCCACCCGAACCGCAAGTCGGGCGACGCGGTCCGTGCCCTGCGCGAGAGCTGGGGCGCACCCGACCGCGTGCTCGTCGGCTACGTGGGTCGCCTGGCCCCCGAGAAGCAGGTCGAGCGGCTCGCCGCCCTGCGCCCCCTGCGGGAGGCGCGCCTCGTGGTCGTCGGCGGCGGTCCCTCGCTGCCCGCCCTGCGCCGCCGCCTGCGGCATCTCGACCCGGTCTTCACCGGCCCGCTGCACGGCGAGCACCTCGCCGACGCCTACGCGGCCCTCGACGTCTTCGTGCACACGGGCTCGACCGAGACCTTCGGTCAGACCGTGCAGGAGGCCCACGCCAGTGGACTGCCGGTCGTGGCCCCGGCCGCGGGCGGACCTCTCGACCTGGTGCGGCACGGCGTCGACGGCTTCCTCTTCGACCCCCGCCACGACCACTCGCTCCGCCGGAGCGTCCGCACCCTGGTCGCCTCGGACGAGCTGCGGGCCCGCTTCGGCGAGGCCGGGAGGCGCGTGGTCGTCGGACGCACGTGGGAGACCCTCGGGGACGAGCTCGTCGAGCACTACCGACGCGCGATGGCGAGCGTCCGCGACGGGGCCGAGCGCGCCTCCGTCCGCTGATCGAGGTGCGGGCCGACGGGTCCGTCTTGTCTCGACGTCGAACGACTTCGGCGGGGCGGGGCGGCGGCCCCGCTCGGCGGGAACATAGACTGGACAGGTTCTGAGAACGCCACCAGCGGACACGGCTGTCCCTCGTACCGACCGAGCGAGAGCGTCGTCCGCCCCATCCGCGAGGAGAAGTGCTCATGGCCGAGCAGTCGACGGGAACGGTCGCATCACCGGCAGGCAGACCGGGTGCACCGAAGATCAGTGCGCCCAAGGCGCCGGGGAAGATCGCCGGCACCCTCTACCGGGGCCGTGAGGGCATGTGGTCGTGGGTGCTGCACCGCATCACCGGTGTGAGCATCTACTTCTTCCTGCTGGTGCACATCCTCGACACCGCCCTCGTCCGGATCAGCCCCGAGGCCTACAACGCGGTGATCGGCACCTACAAGAACCCGATCATGGGGCTCGGCGAGACCGGCCTCGTGGCGGCGATCCTGTTCCATGCCCTGAACGGCCTGCGGATCATCCTGATCGACTTCTGGGGCCCGGGCACCAAGTACCAGCGCGTCATGTTCTGGATCGTCATCGGCCTCGCCGTGGTCCTGTTCGCCGGTTTCGCGCCGCGCCACCTGATGAACGTCTTCTCGGAGTAGAGCCATGACCACCCAGACCGTCGAAGCCCCGCGCTCCGCCCGCGCGGCCCAACGCTCCACCAACTACGAGAAGTGGGGCTGGATCTACATGCGCGCCAGCGGCCTGCTGCTCGTCGTGCTCGTGTTCGGCCACCTGTTCATCAACCTGCTCGCGAGCGAGGGCGGCGTCAAGGCCATCGACTTCGCCTTCGTGGCCGGCAAGTGGGCCAGCCCGTTCTGGCAGGTCTACGACACCCTCCTCCTCTGGCTCGCGCTGATCCACGGCACGAACGGCATGCGCACCATCGTCAACGACTACGTGTCGAAGCCCACGGTGCGCAAGGTGCTGCTCGTCACGCTGCTCGTGTCGACCATCGTCCTGCTCGTCCTCGGCACGCTCGTGATCTACACGTTCGACCCGTGCCCCGCGAACGCCCCGGCCGACCTGCTGCCGTCGTTCTGCACCGCCGGCTAGCCACCCGGCCCACCGTCCACTCCGGCCCCCGGCCGCACGTCCCCCACCGGAAAGAACCGTGACCACACCCTCCCCCGCACCCACCAGCACCGTCGTCGACGGTGTCCACTACCACCAGCACGACATCGTCATCGTCGGGGCCGGGGGTGCGGGCATGAGGGCGGCCATCGAAGCCGGCCCGAACGCCAGCACCGCGGTGATCTCGAAGCTGTACCCGACCCGTTCGCACACCGGTGCAGCCCAGGGCGGCATGGCTGCGGCCCTCGCCAACGTCGAGGACGACAACTGGGAGTGGCACACCTTCGACACCGTCAAGGGCGGCGACTACCTCGTCGACCAGGACGCCGCCGAGATCCTCGCCAAAGAAGCGATCGACGCCGTCCTCGACCTCGAGAACATGGGTCTGCCGTTCAACCGCACGCCCGAGGGCAAGATCGATCAGCGTCGCTTCGGCGGCCACACGGCCGAGCACGGCAAGAACCCCGTCCGACGGGCCTGCTACGCCGCCGACCGCACCGGGCACATGATCCTCCAGACGCTCTACCAGAACTGCGTCAAGCACGGCATCAACTTCTTCAACGAGTTCTACGTCCTCGACCTCATCATGGGCGAGATCGACGGCGAGGAGCGCCCGGCCGGTGTCATCGCCTACGAACTCTCGACCGGCGACCTGCACGTGTTCCAGGGCAAGGCCGTCATCTTCGCCACCGGTGGCTTCGGCAAGATCTACAAGACGACGTCGAACGCACACACCCTCACGGGCGACGGCGTGGGCATCATCTGGCGCAAGGGCCTGCCGCTCGAGGACATGGAGTTCTTCCAGTTCCACCCGACCGGCCTCGCCGGGCTCGGCATCCTGCTGAGCGAGGCCGCCCGTGGTGAGGGCGCGATCCTGCGCAACAGCGAGGGCGAGCGTTTCATGGAGCGCTACGCGCCCACCATCAAGGACCTGGCGCCCCGTGACATCGTGGCGCGCTGCATGGCCACGGAGATCCGCGAGGGCCGCGGCGCAGGTCCCCACAAGGACTACGTCTACCTCGACATCACGCACCTCGACCCGGCCGTGATCGACGCCAAGCTGCCCGACATCACCGAGTTCGCCCGCACCTACCTCGGCGTCGAGCCCTACACCGAGCCCGTGCCCGTGCTGCCGACCGCCCATTACGCGATGGGCGGCATCCCGACGAACGTCAAGGCCGAGGTGCTGCGCGACAACACGACGGTCGTGCCGGGCCTCTACGCCGCCGGCGAGTGCGCCTGCGTCAGCGTGCACGGATCGAACCGCCTCGGCACCAACTCCCTGCTCGACATCAACGTCTTCGGCAAGCGAGCCGGCAACAACGCCGTCGAGTTCGTGAAGGACGCCCCGTTCGTGCCCCTGCCGGCCGACCCCGCCGGCTTCGTGCGCGGTCTCGTCGAGGACGTCCGGAACGCCACGGGCACCGAGCGCATCGCGACGTTGCGCAAAGAGCTCCAGGACAGCATGGACCGGAACGCCCAGGTGTTCCGAACGGAAGAAACGCTCGACGAGGTCACCCACGTGATCGCCGACCTGCGCGAGCGGTTCAAGAACATCTCGGTGCAGGACAAGGGCAAGCGCTTCAACACCGACCTGCTCGAGGCGATCGAATTGGGCTTCCTGCTCGACCTGGCCGAGGTCGTCGTCTACTCGGCACGCTCGCGTCAAGAGAGCCGTGGCGGACACTTCCGCGAGGACTACCCCACCCGCGACGACGAGAACTGGCTCGTCCACACGATGGCGTACCTGACCGGCGACGCCCACTCGTCGTTGGCCGGCGACCACATCCGGCTCGACACCAAGCCCGTCGTGATCACGAATTACCAGCCGATGGAACGGAAGTACTGACATGAGCACCGCTGTCCTCGAGAACAAGCCCCAGGGCTCCGACGCCGTCCCCACGTTCACGGCCACACTGATCATCCGTCGTTTCGACCCCGAGGTCGACGACGAGCCCCGCTGGCAGGACTTCGACGTCCAGGTGCTGCCGACGGACCGCGTGCTCGACGCCCTGCACCAGATCAAGTGGGAGCAGGACGGCTCGCTGACCTTCCGCCGCTCGTGCGCCCACGGCGTCTGTGGCTCGGACGCGATGCGCATCAACGGTCGCAACCGGCTGGCCTGCAAGACCCTGATCAAGGACCTCGACATCTCGCAGCCGATCTACGTCGAGGCCATCAAGGGCCTGCCGCTCGAGAAGGACCTCGTCGTCGACATGGAGCCCTTCTTCCAGTCGTACCGCGAGATCCAGCCGTTCCTGATGGCGTCGTCGAAGCCCGAGAAGGAGCGCCTGCAGAGCGCCACCCAGCGTGAGCGCTTCGACGACACGACGAAGTGCATCCTCTGCGCCGCATGCACGTCGAGCTGCCCCGTGTTCTGGACCGACGGGCAGTACTTCGGCCCGGCGGCGATCGTCAACGCGCACCGCTTCATCTTCGACTCGCGCGACGAGGGCGCCCAGGTCCGCCTCGACATCCTCAACGACAAAGAGGGCGTCTGGCGGTGCCGCACCACGTTCAACTGCACCGAGGCCTGCCCGCGGGGCATCCAGGTGACCCAGGCCATCGCCGAGGTCAAGCAGGCCGTGCTGCGCGGTCGCGCCTGACGGCGAGACACCACCACGCACGAGGGCCCGACCACCAGGTGGTCGGGCCCTCTTCTCGTGCCATCCCGTCGTGGCGGTGCCTGGGCGATCGTCGACGCCCGGTCAGTCGTCCTCGACGATGCACGCGGCCTCGAGGCCGAGAGCGAGGCGCAGCGCGACCGACACACCGGTCTCGCCCTCGTCGCCCATCGGAGCGACGGCGTCGATCCAGAACACCGGGAGGCGCACCGAGGGCGGATCGGGCAGCAGGCGATCGAGCTCCCCGGCCTCGGCCAGCTCGGCCGCCTGATAGACGGTGAGCAGGGGCACGCCGCCCACCGCGAAGACCTGGAGGGCGTCGCCGCCGTCGATCTCACGCACGCCGAGCGACCCGTCGACCGCATGGGCCGCGGTGGCGAGATCGAGCTGGTCGTACACGTGGGGACTCAGGATGGTGATGTCGCGGGGCATCAGGCCTCGTCCTCGGCCGGACGCTCGGACTCGGTCTCGGTCGAGCTCTCGTGCAGCAGGTCGAGCTCGTGCAGGTCTTCCTCCCAGGCCTGCAGCAGGGGGCTGGCGACGAGCTGGGCGAGCCGCTCGGGGCCGACGGCCTCGAGCGTGCGGTGCAAGGCGTTCCAGCCCGAGGTGACCGCGTCGCCGAGCGGCACGACGTAGGCGGGCAGGCGTGGACGACCGACCACGAGGACGGGACGTTCGGCGTCGAGGGCGGAACGTTCGAGGCCGAGCCGTCGGACGGACGGCGCCCCGATCAGCAGGGCGACCGGGTTCGGCGGCGGGTAGGTGACCGCCCGGACGCATCGGTCGGACTCACCCTCGCGGGCGATGACCAGGGCGAAGGTCGGCAGAGACGACTCGGCGATGTGGCCGAGGGCGTCGGTCAGTCGCGCGATCGCCTCGTCCAGCGAGCCCTCGGTCACGTCGACCGTCAGCGCCGTCGTCTCCTCGATGCCGTGATCGGTGACCCGAGCGGTGATCGTCGCCGAGAGATGCGGCCCCTCGACGACGACCCGCACGGTGTCGGGGGCCTGATGGCGTGCGTGCTGGGTGAGGACCCAGCGGTCCCAGACGTGCCCGAGGGGCTCGGTCGTCCCCCACCGCGTCGGGACGGAGCCCGAGGCGGCCGCTCCCAGGGTCTCGACCGCGCCTCCCAGGCTCGTGTCGTGGGACGCCCGGTGCAGCACCGTGAGGTCGACGCTGAGCTGGCAGGTGGTGTCGACGGCGTCGGCGATGACCGGCATCCGCTCGGCGGCGGGCACCGCGGCGGCCGCGGCATCCGGTTCGGCGGCTGCCGCGTCGACGTCGAGGTAGGGCACCCCCGTGAGGCCGTCACGCAGACGGTCGTGGTCGTCGTGGACCGCCCAGACTCCCCCGGCGGCGACCAGCGCGGCCCGGAGTCCGACCGTGAGGCGCGACCGTTCGCTGGTGACCAGGACGACACGTCGGCTCGTCGAGGGTCGACCGAGGAGGTCCGCGAGCGGACGACTGAGTCGGACGACGCGGGCCCTGCTGTCGACCCGGACGGCGCGAGACGTGATCGCGTCGACCAACGGGTGTCGTATCGGGATGCCCACCCGTCGATTCTGCTCCGTGGCGGACGGCCGCGACCGGATGCACGGCGGACTCGGACCAGCGCGGCCCGGGACGGCCCTCGCGGCCTAGGCTTGGTCCCCGTCATCGCCACCGACCTCGAGAGGCACGCCATGCACGACGTCCGACGTCTCGACCGACGACCCCGCCGGTCCGACCCGCGAGCGATCTCGTGAGGCGACGCCCGTACCGCAACGGCGAACGCCCCGACGACCAGCGCGAACGCCGCCGTGCCTTCGCCGCCGCCGTCCGGACGAGACCGCCCCTCCGACCCACTGGCGACCGCGAGCTCGGCCGGGCCCTCGCCCGCCTCGACGAACTCGTCGAGAAGACCCTGCTCTCGGGCGAGCACGACCGCCTGCTCGACGAGACCCGGGTGTCGGTCTGGCCGCGGGAACTCGACGCCGTCGTCACGGTCGTGGTGGACCGGCTCGATCCGCCGCCGTCGGTCGACCGGGCGGCGGTGGCCGCCGCCGTCGCGGACAACCTGGAGGCGCGGTTCGGCCTGCGCCCCGGAGCCTCCCCGACCGAGAGGTCGGTCGTCCTCTGGCAGTCCGTGGCCGGCGCGGATTCACGACTCGCCGAGAACGGGTGGGAGCGTGACGTCCTGTCGGACGACCGGGAGGCGCTGGCCGAGTTCTTCGCGTCGGACGGCGACCCGGTGCGGGCGCGCCTGACGCGGTCGTCTGGTCGCCTGCACCTCGAGTTGCGCGGCACGAACGCACCCGTCGGCGACCGGTCGTCGTCGTACGCGGTGCTCTCGCGGTCGAGTGCACTCGTCCTCGTCGACGATCCTCGCGGACTCGTCTCCGTGCTCGACGAGAGCACGGCCGGCGCACTCCGCGACGTGGTCGTCGCCTGGGGCGAACTCGCCGACCACCTCGACGAACGCCGCCCCGGGGCCGACCCGCGCTGAGGCCGGGTCTAGGACCAGGCGGCGTCGGCCCCGGGGGCCGACGCCGCATGGGCGTCAGACGGTGGCGGCTTCGGCGGCCTGGCGGGCGCCGGCGGCCGTGGTCGCCGCGACGGCGGCGGTCGCGAGTCCACGGGCCTGGTCGAGCGTGTACCGCGAGAGCTCGAGACGCACGTCGGCCAGTGCGGCGGGCGTCATCGAGAGCGTGGTGGCCCCGAGCCCGACGAGCACGACGGCCAGCAGCGGGTCGGCCGCGGCCTCGCCGCAGATGCCGACGGGCTTGCCGGCGGCCGCACCCGCGTCACCGAGCGACTTGACCAGGCGCAGCACGGCGGGGTGCCAGGGGTCCTGGTAGGCGGCCACGGAGCCGAGCATGCGGTCGGCCGCCATCGTGTACTGGGTCAGGTCGTTCGTGCCGACGCTGACGAAGTCGGCGCTGGCGAAGATCTGGTCGGCGAGCACGGCGAGCGAGGGGACCTCGGCCATGACGCCGACGGTCTTCAGCCCGAGTTCGCGGCCGAGAGCGACGAAGTACTCGGTCTCCTCGGCGTCGCTGACCATGGGTGCCATCACCCAGAGGTCGGCGGTGGTGGCGGCCTGCGCCGCCGCGAGGGCGCTGAGCTGGTCGCGCAGGATGTCTTCCTTGACGCGCAGCGCGCGGAGGCCGCGGAGGCCGAGGGCGGGATTCTCTTCGTGGGCGTCGTTCAAGAAGCTGAGCGGCTTGTCGGCGCCGGCGTCGAGGGCGCGGACGACGACCTTCTTGCCCGGGAAGGCCTCGAGCAACGCGGTGTAGCTCGCGGTCTGGCTCTCGACGGTGGGCGCGGAGGAGTTGCCGAGGAAGAGGAACTCGGTGCGGAACAGGCCGACGCCTTCGGCACCCAGCTCGATCGCCCCTGCGGCCTCGGCCGGCGCGCCGAGGTTGGCGAGCAGCGGGACGGCGTGGCCGTCGGCCAGTGCACCGTCGGTCAGGGGGGCGGCGGCCGCGGCCGCACGGTCGGCGATGCGCTTCTCGGCGTCGGCGACCTCGTCGGCGGAGGGGTCGACCGTGACGACGCCGCTCGCGGCGTCGGCCACGACGACGGTGCCGTCGGCCAGGTCGAGCGCACCGGTGACCCCGACGATCGCGGGGATCGACTTGGACCGGGCGAGGATCGCCGTGTGGGACGTGGGCCCGCCGTCGCGCGTGACGAGCGCGAGCACCTTGTCGAGGTCGAGCAGGGCGGTGTCGGCGGGCGCGAGGTCGGGTGCGACGAGGACGAACGGGATGTCGCTCTCGGGCACGCCCGGGGCGGGGACGCCGCGCAGCGAGGCGATGACGCGCTGTGCCACGTCGCCGAGGTCGGTGGCCCGCTCGGCCATGTAGCCGCCCATGCCGATCAAGAGGTCTTGGAAGGCCGCGAACGCCTCGTGCACCGCACGTTCGCCGGTGCGACCGTCGTCGATGCGGGCCTTGACGTCGTCGGTGAGGGTGGGGTCCTGGGCCATCAGCGACTGGGCGTCGAGGACGTCCTTCGCCTCGCCGCCGGCCTTCTCGCCCCGAGCCGTGAGGTCCGCGGCCACCGCGGACAGGGCGGTGAGCACCGCGTCGTACTCGAGGGCCGCGTCGGCCGTGCGCGGCTCGGTGCCCGGCTCGGGCAGCGGATCGGGCATCTTCTTGACGGGGCCGACGGCCACTCCACGTCCGACGCCAACGCCCTGTAGTGCCACGGTGAACCTCTTCGAGTCTCGATGGTGGGGACGTGCGGCAGGACGCCGGGCACGCCCACGGTCCGTCCATCGTAGACGGCACTGACCGGACGTCCGGTCAGTGCCGATCCCGGCGTCGACCCCGGCGACCCGGACCGCCTCGCCCGGCCACCCCTACCCTTGAGGAATGCGCGCGCCGTGGACCCGAGAACCGACGCCCGACCCGGCCGAGGCGACCCGCGCCTCCTCGGTGGGCGGCCCGTCCGGACGCGCCCGTCGGGCCGGGTCGCGCGTCGTGGGGTCGCGCCCGACCCGCGTGCTGGCGCGGCACGTCACGGCGAAGGGGCCGCTGCTCGCGGCCGGGCTGACCTATCAGGCGCTCTTCGCGCTGTTCGCGGCCCTGTGGGTGGGCTTCTCGGTCGCCGGGTTCGTCGTCTCGGGCGACCAGCTGCTGCGCGACGAGCTGATCGTGTTCATCCGCTCGGCCGTGCCCGGACTGATCCAGGACGTCGACGGCACGGGCGTCGTCGATCCCGAGCTGCTGCTCGACGCGTCGGTCTTCGGCTGGACCGGCGCCGTCGCCCTGCTCGGCCTGCTCGTGTCGTCCATCACGTTGCTCGGCAGCATGCGCGACTGCGTCCGGATCGTGTTCCGGGCGCCCCAACCCGTCACGCCCCTCGGTCGACTGATCGTGCGCGACCTCGGCCTGGCGCTCTGCTTCGGCGCCGCGGTCGTCGTCTCGGCGACGCTCTCGCTGCTCAGCACCACGGCGGTCTCGGGCCTGTTGTCCGGGGTCGGCGTCTCGACCCGGTCGATCGTCGGCGAGGCGACCCTTCGCGTGGTCGGCGTCGTGCTCGTGTTCGTCTTCGAGACCGCGGTGCTCGCCGTGCTGTTCCGCGTGCTGGCGGGCCTCCACATTCCTTTCCGTCGACTGCTCTCGGGGGCGATGATCGGCGCGGCCGGGTTCGTCTCGCTGACCGTGGTCGGCGGCGTCGTGCTGCGGGCCACGGGCTCGAACCCCCTGGTCGCCTCGTTCGCGGCGATCGTCGGACTGCTGATCGTGATCAACCTGCTCTGCCAGGTGCTGCTGCTCAGCGCCGGCTGGATCGCCGTCGGCATGGACGACCTCGGCGTCCTCGCCGACCCGCATCAAGAGGCGGCCCGCCTGCAGCGGCTCGAGGAGGAACGGCGAGCCCAGGAGGCGCGGGCCCGCTCGCGCGGCGGTCGTCTCGTCGACGGCGCCCGCGGCCTGCTCTCGCGGTCGCTGCGTGCCGTGCGCCGGGGCGACGCCTCCGACGTCCCGCGCACGGACACCCCGCCCACGGGCCCTCCGGACGGCACCCGTGACGGTGCCCGCCGCTAGTCTGGAGCCCATGTCCACGCGCCTCCGTCTCGCCACCGTCAACGTCAACGGCGTCCGCGCCGCCTTCCGCAAGGGCATGGGCGACTGGCTCTCGGCGCGCGACGTCGACGTCCTCACGCTGCAAGAGGTGCGCGCCTCGACCGACGACCTCGAGGGCCTGCTCGGCCCCGAGTGGAACGTCGTCCACGACCCGGCGACCGCCAAGGGCCGGGCAGGGGTCGCCATCGCCAGTCGGGGCGAGGCCCACGTCCACCGCGTCGAGCTCGGGCCCGACGACTTCGACAGCGCCGGCCGGTGGCTCGAGGCGGACTACGAGATCGACGGCACCGTGGTCACCGTGGTCAGCACCTACGTCCACTCGGGCGAGGTCGACACCCCCAAGCAGGACGAGAAGTGGAAGTTCCTCGACGCCATGTCGGCGCGACTCCCCGAGCTCGCCGCCCACAACGAGCTCTCGGTGGTCACGGGCGACCTCAACGTGGGGCACCGCGAGCTCGACATCAAGAACTGGAAGGGCAACGTCAAGCGCGCCGGCTTCCTCCCCCGTGAGCGGTCGTACTTCGACCGCTTCCTCGGGCCGGCGGGCGAGCAGGTCGCGACGGTCGACGGCACCGGCGGAGAAGGCCTCGGGTGGGTCGACGTGGGTCGACGCTTCGCGGGCGAGGTCGAGGGGCCCTACTCGTGGTGGTCGTGGCGCGGTCAGGCCTTCGACAACGACACCGGTTGGCGCATCGACTACCAGTTGGCCACCCCGGCGTTGGCCGACACCGTCGAGCACTACGTGGTCGACCGGGCGGCCGCCTACGACCAGCGGTGGTCGGACCACGCTCCGGTCGTCGTCGACTACCGGCTCTGACCCCGCGTCCCCTCCCCTCCCTTCTCGCACCACCCCGACCGAGGACCCCATGACCAAGCCCCGTCTCTTCTCCGGCATGCAGCCGTCCGCCGACTCGCTCCACGTCGGCAACTACATCGGCGCCCTGCAACAGTGGAAGTCGCTGCAGACGACGCACGACGCCCTGTTCTGCGTCGTCGACCTGCACGCCATCACCGTCCCGCAAGACCCCGCGGCGTTGCGTGCCCAGATCCGTGGTACCGCCGCGCAGTACATCGCCGCGGGCATCGACCCGGCCCGGTCGACCCTGTTCATCCAGTCCCACGTACCGGCGCACACGCAGTTGGCCTGGGTCCTCAACACCCTGACCGGGTTCGGCGAGGCCAGCCGCATGACGCAGTTCAAGGACAAGGCGGCGAAGCAGGGGTCCGACGCGGCCTCGCTCGGCCTGTTCGCCTACCCGACGCTGATGGCGGCCGACATCCTGCTCTACCAGGCCGAGACGGTTCCGGTGGGTGACGACCAGCGTCAGCACGTCGAGCTCACCCGCGACCTCGCGACCCGGTTCAACTCCCGCTTCGGCGAGACGTTCGTCGTGCCCGAGGCGACGATCCAGAAAGAGTCCGCGCGCATCTACGACCTGCAGTCGCCCGAGTCGAAGATGAGCAAGTCCGCGGCGACCGACTCGGGTGTCGTGTGGATGCTCGACGAGCCGAGCCGCACCGCCAAGAAGATCAAGTCGGCGGTCACCGACGCCGAGCGCGAGATCCGCTTCGACCGCGGGGCCAAGGCGGGGGTGTCGAACCTGCTCACCATCCTGTCGTCGTTCTCGGGCGACAGCGTGGCCGACCTCGAGGAGCGCTACGCCGGTCGCGGCTACGGCGACCTGAAGAAGGACGTGGCCGAGGTCGTCGTCGAGACCTTCGCGCCCGTCCGCACCCGGGCGCTCGAACTCCTCGACGACCCGGCCGAGCTCGACCGCATCCTCGCGGTCAACGCCGACCGGGCGAACGAGATCGCGCAGGCCACGATCGACACCGTGTACGACCGCATCGGCTTCGTCCGCAAGGCCTGATCGTGCTGCCGTTCGTGCTCGCGTCACCGACCCTCGAGTTGGTGGTGCCGAGCGCGGCCGACGTGCCGGCGATCGTCGACGCCTGCCGCGACGAGACGCTGCAGCGGTTCACCACGGTGCCCGTCCCGTACGGACGGTCCGACGCCGAGTTCTTCCTGCGTCGCATCGTGGACGACGGGTGGGCCACCGGGCGCGAGTTCACCTGGGGGCTGCGCCGCCCGGGGTCCGGCCTGCTCGAGGGCGTCATCAGCGTGCGGCTCCGGTCGTCCGACGTCGGCTTCTGGACGGCCCCGGCCTCGCGGGGTCACGGCCTGATGACCGAGGCCCTCGGCCTGGTGGCCGACTGGGCCTTCGGTGCCGGCGGGCTGCGCGAACTCTTCTGGGAGGGCTACGTCGGCAACGACGCCTCGGCCGCCGTCGCCCGTCGCATGGGCTTCACGTACCAGGGTGTCGGTCCGGGGCTCCACCCCGACCGTGACGGGGGCCACCCCCTCTGCTGGAAGGCCCGCCTGCGACCGGGCGACGCACGGGCGGCACGACCGGGCTGGCCCGACCTGGGGCGTTCCGGGACTCGTCCCGGCCGCTCGACGGAATACCCCGTGGCCGACGGTGTTGACTCCCTCACCGATGCCGTCGACGGCGTCGTCCGCCCGTCCCCCACCGCGTACGCCCCGGCGCGCGACCGTTCCGTTCCGGAGGCCCCGTGAGCATCGACTCGATCGACCACGATCTCCTCGAGCACGTCATGAGACGGGCCGTCTCGCTCGCCCGCCGGGGGCCGGCCCGCGGGGTCAACCCCCAGGTCGGCTGCGTCCTGCTGCGCCCCGACGGCAGCACGGCGGCCGAGGGATGGCACCGGGGTGCCGGCACCCCCCACGCCGAGGTCGACGCCCTCTCGCACCTCTCCCCCGGCGAGGCCCGCGGCCTGACCGCCGTCGTCACGCTCGAACCCTGCGACCACGTGGGCCGCACCGGCCCCTGCAGCGTCGCCCTGATCGAGGCGGGCGTCTCCCGCGTCGTCCACGCCGTCGCCGATCCCGGCGCGTCCTCCAGTGGCGGGGCCGACCGTCTGCGGCGGGCCGGTGTCGAGGTGGTCGACGGCGTGCTCGCCGACGAGGCCGCCGAGATGGCTCGCCGCTGGTTGGTGACGGCCCGGACGGGCCGACCCTTCGTGACGCTCAAGTGGGCCTCGAGCCTGGACGGCCGCACCGCCGCGTCCGACGGCAGCAGCCGGTGGATCACGGGAACCGCGGCACGGCAACACGTCCACGAACAGCGGGCGGCCCACGACGCGATCCTGGTGGGCACGGGCACCGTGCTGGCCGACGACCCCAGCCTGACCGCCCGGGGCGACGGCGGAGAACTGCTCCCCGACCAGCCCCTGCCCGTCGTCGTCGGCACGCGCCCCGTGCCCCCCGACGCCGCCCTGCGCCGGCATCCCCGCGAGCTCGTCGAGACGGGCACGCACGACCTCGAGGCCGTGCTCGACGACCTCGGACGCCGCGGGGTCCGCAGCGTGTTCGTCGAGGGCGGACCGACCGTGGCGAGCGCGTTCGTCCGGCTCGGACTCGTCGACGACTACGTCGTGTACCTGGCGCCCACGCTGCTCGGCGGCCCCCGGACCGCCCTCAACGACCTCGGCGTGGACCACATCGACGCGCAACGACGACTGCGCGTCACCGACGCGCACCCCCTCGGCGACGACCTGGTGGTCGTCGCCCGCGACACCCCCAGGAGACACGCATGACCACCACCCCCGCCGCATCGTCCCAGGTGTCGTTCGAGGTCGAGACCACGGTTCCCACCAGCCACGGCACGTTCCGCATGAGGGCTTACCGCGACACGGCCACCGGGGCCGACCACGTGGCGATCATCGCGAGCGATCCGACGGGCCTCCGCCCGGCGGACGGCGCCCTCGTGCGCGTCCACTCCGAGTGCCTCACCGGCGAGGCGTTCGGCTCGCTCAAGTGCGAGTGCGGCCCGCAGCTCGACGCCGCGCTCGACACCATCCGGGACCACGGCGGAGTCGTCGTCTACCTGCGCGGCCACGAGGGACGGGGCATCGGCCTCGTCAACAAGCTCCGCGCCTACCGCCTGCAAGAGGACGGCCTCGACACCCTCGACGCCAACCTCGCCCTCGGGCTGCCGGCGGACGCCCGAGACTACGGGGCGGCTGCCGACGTGCTGCGCGACCTGGGCCTCACCCGCGTCCGGTTGCTCAGCAACAACCCCGAGAAGCGACGTCAGCTCGGCGAGCACGGCATCGAGGTCACCGAACTGGTGCCGCTCGTCGTCGGCGTCGGCGCCTTCAACGAGGGCTACCTCGACACCAAGCGCGACCGCATGGGTCACGAGCTGCCCGGCCACCTCGGCTCCGACGACTGAGCCCGCGGCCGGGGGCCGCTCCGTGAGCCGGAACCGCGTCCCCAGCCGGGGTACAGCCGGAGTAAGCTGGGCGTCGGCCGTCACGAGCGGCCACCGTCTCACCCGGCCGAGCGATCAGCAGATCCCTGCACCGCGCCTCCGTCCGACCCGTTGCGCCGCATCACGCGCCCGGTCGTCGACGTCCGCCGGGACCTCGACCCCTGCCTCGGAGTGCCCCCGTGTCCGTACCCACCGTCGATCCGTCGACGTCGTCCGCCCCCACCACCAACAAGCGCTCGCGCGTCATCGTCGCGAGCCTCATCGGCACCTCGATCGAGTTCTACGACTTCTACGTCTACGCGACCGCCGCGGTGCTCGTCTTCCCGACGATCTTCTTCGCCAACGACGACCCCGCCGTGGCGCGGCTCGCCTCGTTCGCGGTCTTCGGCGTCGCGTTCATCGCCCGACCGGTCGGGTCGATCGTCTTCGGACACTTCGGCGACCGCATCGGCCGCAAGGGCACCCTGGTGGCCTCGTTGCTGACGATGGGCATCGCGACGGTGCTGATCGGCTGCATCCCGGCCGGCACCACGCCCGGCTGGGCGGTCGCCGGCCCGGCCTGCCTCGTCGTGCTGCGGTTCTGCCAGGGCCTCGGCCTCGGCGGTGAATGGAGCGGCGCCGCGCTGCTCGCGACCGAGAACGCCCCGGCGAACCGCCGAGCGATCTACGGCACGTTCCCCCAGCTGGGTGCGCCCATCGGATTCATCATCGCCAACCTGCTCTTCGTGCTGCTGAACACGACCCTCACCGAGGAGCAGTTCCTGGCCTGGGGTTGGCGCCTGCCGTTCCTGGCGAGTGCCGTCCTGGTCGTCATCGGCCTGTACGTGCGGTTCAAGCTGATCGAGACGCCGGCGTTCCAGAAGGTCGTCGACTCGGGCAACGTCGCCACGCTGCCGCTCGCCCGCGTCTTCCGGTCGAGCTGGCGCCCCCTGCTGCTGGGCACGTTCATCATGCTCGCGACCTACACGCTCTTCTACCTGATGACGACGTTCACGCTGACGTTCGGCACGGCCGACGCCGGGGGCGACCCGGCGGGTCTGGGCATCCCCCGGACGCAGTTCCTCTGGATGCTGATCCTCGGCGTGGTGTTCTTCGGCATCTTCACCCTGGTGTCGGGGCCGCTCGCCGAGAAGTACGGGCGCCGCGCCATGCTCATCTGCGTGACGGCGGGCATCCTCGTCTTCGGCTTCACGTTCGCCCCGCTGTTCGCGGCCGGGGCCCTCGGGGCGCAGGCGCTGCTCATCATCGGCTTTGTCCTGATGGGGCTGACCTTCGGACCGATGGGGGCCGTGCTGCCCGAGCTGTTCCCGACGAGCGTGCGCTACACCGGCTCGGCGATCAGCTACAACGTGGCCAGCATCCTGGGAGCCGCCGTGGCCCCGTTCATCGCCGTCGCGCTCTGGACGGCGGCGGGCGGCAGCACCTGGCTCGTGGGCCTCTACCTGTCGTCCATGGCGGTCCTCACCCTGATCGCGCTCGTGCTCAGCAGGGAGACCCGCGACGTCGACTACGACACGGCCGGCTGACCGGACGCGACGTGCCCTGCCGACCGGCCCGCGCCTCCTGACCGGAGGCGCGGGCCGGTCCCGTGACGCAGGTGGAAGTCACCGGGACGAAGTACGGTCGTAGTCGGCGGTGGCACCGCCCGCGACACCGACCGCCGCACCCCGCGACGCCGGTCACCAGGCACGAGAGGCATCATGAGCTCCGACACACGCGCGCGCACGACGACGTCCGAGGGCAAGGAGGCGCGGGTCGACCCACCGGCCGCGCCCCGGTCGCGGTGGGGTCGCCGCCCGCAGCCCGAGGGCCCCCGTGCCACGTTCCGTCAGTTGCTGCCCTACCTGTTCGAGCACAAGAAGGTCATGGCCTTCATCATCGTGCTCAGCGTCCTGGGTGCCGCGGCGTCCCTCGGTCAGCCGCTGCTCGTGCAGCAGGTCATCTCGGCCGTGCAGCAGGGCGTGACGCTCGGGCCCCTCGTCTGGGCGCTGGTCGCGCTGGTCGTCGTGGCCGGGCTGATCAGCGGGTTCCAGCACTATCTGCTGCAGCGCACCGGCGAGGGCGTCGTCCTCTCGAGCCGTCGTCGCCTCGTCGGACGCATGCTCCGGCTGCCGATCAGCCAGTTCGACACGCGCCGGACGGGCGACCTCGTGTCGCGGGTCGGCTCGGACACCACCCTGCTGCGGGCCGTACTCACCCAAGGACTCGTCGAGGCGATCGGCGGCAGCCTGACTTTCGTCGGTGCCTTGGTCGGCATGTTCCTGATCGACCCGGTGCTGCTCGGACTGACCGTGCTCGTCGTCGCCGTGTCGGTCGTCGTCGTCGTGCTGCTGTCCGGCCGCATCCGTGTGGCCAGCCGCCAGGCGCAGGAGAAGGTGGGTGACCTGACGGCCGCCGTCGAACGCGCCATCAGCTCGGTCCGCACGATCCGCGCCTCGGGCGCCACCGACCGCGAGATCGTGGCCGTCGAACGGGACGCCGAGGGCGCCTACCAACGGGGGCTCCAGGTGGCGCGCATCTCGGCCCTGGTCGTGCCGATCTCGTCCGTCGCGCTGCAAGCGTCGTTCCTCGTCGTGCTCGGAGTCGGTGGGTACCGGGTGGCGAGCGGTGCCATCGAGATCGCCTCGCTCGTCTCGTTCGTGCTCTTCCTCTTCCTCATGATCATGCCGCTCGGCCAGGCCCTCGGTGCCGTGCTCAGCGTCAACCAGGCGTTGGGGGCGCTCGGGCGCATCCAGGAGATCCTCGACCTGCCGAGCGAGACCGACGGGGACGAACGCCTCGCGGCGGAGGTCGCGACCCGTGAGGCGGGCGCCGGTCTCACGGCGGAGGACGGCATCGCCGTCCGGTTCGACGACGTGCACTTCCGCTACCCCGACTCGCCCGTGGCCTCCGGGAAGGCGACGGGCGGCCCGCGGGTCTCCGGCGAGCCGGGCCACGACTCGGGCGTGCGACCCGTCGACGACGACCTCACGGTGCTGCGGGGCGTCAGCTTCTCGGTGCCCGTCGGCAAGCGCACGGCACTCGTCGGCCCCTCAGGAGCGGGCAAGAGCACCATCCTGTCGCTCATCGAGCGCTTCTACGACCCGACCTCGGGTGCCGTGCGTGTGGGCGGAGCCGACGTCCGCACCCTCGACCGACGCGACCTGCGGTCCCGCATCGGCTACGTCGAACAGGACGCACCCGTGCTCGCCGGGACGATCCGCGACAACCTCACCCTGGGTTCGCCCGAGGCGACGGACGACGACTGCCGTCGGGTTCTCGAGGCCGTGAACCTCACCGCCGTGCTCGAACGCGGCGACCAGGGTCTCGACGCCCAGGTGGGCGAGGACGGGGTGATGCTCTCCGGGGGCGAACGTCAGCGCCTGGCCATCGCCCGCACGCTGCTCAACGCGCCGCCGATCCTGCTGCTCGACGAGTCGACCTCGAGTCTCGACGGTCTCAACGAGCAACGCCTCCGCGAGGCGATCGACGCGGTCGCCGAGAACCGCACGCTCATCGTCATCGCCCACCGGCTCTCGACCGTGGTCGACTCCGACCAGATCGTCGTCGTCGAGGCCGGCCGCGTGGTGGGCGTGGGCACGCACTCCGAACTGGTGCAGACGACGCCGCTCTACAAGGACCTGGCGAAGCACCAACTCCTCGTCTGAGAGCGAGGTGCGCCGGCGACGGCGACGGCGCACGGCCACGACGCCGTGCGACGATGGCCCGATGAGCGACGTCGCCCCCACCGTCCTGACCCACGTCGACCGTGGGGTCGGCGTGATCACCCTCAACCGCCCGCAGAAGATCAACGCGGTGACGATCGAGATGCTGGGACTCGTCGAGCAGGTGCTCGACGCGTGGCAGGACGACCCGGGGGTCTCGTCGGTGCTGCTGCGGGGTGCCGGGCCACGGGGGTTCTGTGCCGGGGGCGACATCGCGTGGATCCACGCCAACGCCACGACGGACCCGCGACGCAGCGTCGACATGTGGCGGCGCGAGTACCGGGGAACACTGCGCCTGGCGCGCTGGTCGAAGCCGATCGTGTCGCTCCTCGACGGCATCGCGATGGGTGCGGGCATCGGGCTCGGCGGTCACGTCACGCTCCGCATCGTGACCGAACGCAGCTCGGTGGGCATGCCGGAGACCCGCATCGGGCTCTCTCCCGACGCGGGCGGCAGTTTCCTGTTGTCACGGGCCCCGGGCGAGCTCGGCACCCATCTCGCCCTCACCGGTCGTGCGATGACGGCTGCCGATGCCCTGCACACGGGCTTCGCCGACCTGTTCGTCCCGTCGTCCGAGCTGACGCGGGTCCTGCCGGCACTGGCCGACGGAGGCCCCGACGCCGTGCGGGCACTCGGCGCGGACGCGGGACCGTCCGATCTCGCCGAGGCCGCCGAGTGGATCGACGACGCCTATCGGGGCGACGACGCGGGGACGATCGTGCGACGACTCCGCGACCTCTCGGATTCGGGTCTCGCCGATGCCGGAGCCGTGGCCGACGACCTCGAGGCGGCCTCGCCCACGTCGGTGGTGCTGACCCTGGAGGCGCAGCGGCGGGCGGCCCGTCTGCCCGACCTCGAGGCGGTGCTGGGGCAGGAACTGGGCATCGTCACCTCGCTCGCCGCCTCGCCGGACCTCGTCGAAGGCGTCCGCGCCCGGGTGATCGACAAGGACCGCCGCCCCCGATGGTCACCGCCGACCCTCGCCGAGGTCGACGTCGCCGCGACCGTCGCGACGGTCGACTGGACGACTCGCCTCTGAACGAGGGGCGAGCGTCGTCCGAGGGCCGCCGCCCACTCGACCACCGCCGCCGGGTCAGAGGCGGATCACGCGTCCCTCGTCCGCCGAACGACGCGCGGCCTCGATCACCTCGAGTGCCCGGACGGCGTCCCAGGGGTCGACCGGCAGCTCGCCCTCGCCTGCCAGGGCCGTGGCCAGCTGCGAGTAGAACGCGGGGTAGCGGCCCGGATCGGTCGTCTCGTCACGGCGGGTGCCGCCCGCGGACACGACACCCCGACGATCGCCCGCGTCGACACCGTAAGCGGGGTCGGTCGGCGTCAGTCCCGACGCCAGCTGGGCCTCTTGCGGGTCGAGGCCGTGCACCTCGTACGCCCCCGCCGACCCCAGCACACGGAACCTCGGCCCGGGCAGGGCTGCCACGTGGCTCATCGCCAGCCGCGACCGCCGACCTCCCTCGTGCTCGAGCGACAGGAACACGTCGTCGTCGGCCGTCCCGGACGGGCGGCGCGTCGCGATCTCTGCGTGGACCGCCCGGACCGGCCCCAGGAGTCGCATCACCTGGTCGACGAGGTGCGGGCCCAGGTCGAACAGGATGCCCCCGCCGTCGGCCGGGGTCGCCCGACGCTTCCAGCCGGCGCGGTTCTCGAGCTTCCACGGTTCGAATCGCGACTCGACGGTGTGCACGTCGCCCAGCTCGCCCGACCCCGTGAGGCGCGTGGCCGTCAGGAAGTCGCCGTCCCACCGCCGGTTCTGGTAGACGGTCAGCGGACGGCCCAGCGACTCGGCGAGCTCGACGAGCCCGCGGGCGTCGGCGGCCGAGGTCGCGAGCGGCTTGTCGACGACGACGGCCGCCCCGGCCCGCAGGGCACGCGTCGCGGTCTCGACGTGGGTGCCGTTGGGGGTGGCCACGACGACCAGGTCGAGTTGACGGCGCCAGAGCTCGTCGACGTCGGCGACGACCTCGGCCCCGGGGTGCGCCGCGGCGGCCTGCCCGGCACGGTCGGGGTCGCGCGTGACGACGGCGTCGACCCGCCAGGCCGGGTCGGCGGCCAGCAGCGCGCCGTGGAACACCCGGCCCGCGAGTCCGTAGCCCACGATGCCGACACGCAGCGGCTCGACGGCGCTCATGCGGCGGCGAACGGGTCGGGGGTCAGCACGTACACCGTCTCGAGGTACTCGTGGATGCCCTCGGAACCACCTTCACGGCCGAGGCCCGAGGACTTGACGCCGCCGAACGGCGCCGAGGCGTTCGACACCACGCCGACGTTGAGGCCGAGCATGCCGGTCTGCAGCCGTTCGGCCAGCCGCTGCCCTCGGGCGAGGTCGCGGGTGAAGGCGTAGGCCACGAGCCCGAACTCGGTGTCGTTCGCGATGCGGACGCCCTCGGCCTCGTCCCGGAACGTCGAGATCGCCAGGACCGGGCCGAAGATCTCGGTGGTCAGGATCTCGCTGCCGGGGGCGACACCCGACACGACGGTCGGTTCGAAGAAGGTGCCCGGCCCGTCGCCGGGGTGGCCGCCGGTCTCGACCACCGCCCCGCGATCGACCGCGTCGCGGACGAGCCGGTCGGCCTTGTCGACGGCCCGGTCGTCGATCAACGGACCCACGGAGACCCCGTCGTCGGTCCCCGGGCCCACCCGGAGTCCGCGCACGCGCTCGACCACCCTGGCGGTGAACTCGTCGGCGACCGACTCGTGCACGATGAACCGGTTGGCGGCCGTGCAGGCCTGGCCCACGTTGCGGAACTTCGCCTGCATCGCCCCCTCGACCGCGGCGTCGAGGTCGGCGTCGTCGAAGACCACGAAGGGGGCGTTGCCACCGAGTTCCATCGAGGTGCGCAGCACCTGCTCGGAGGCCTGGGTCAGCAGCGTCGAGCCGACCGGCGTCGACCCGGTGAAGCTGAGTTTCCGGAGGCGCGGGTCGCGGATGAGGGGCTCGCACACGTCGTTCGCCGACAGCGTCGTCACGACGTTCACCACCCCGTCGGGCACGCCAGCCTCGGCGAGCAGGGCGGCGAAGGCGAGGGTGGTGAGCGGCGTCAGCTCGGCCGGCTTGACGACCACCGCGCAGCCGGCCGCGAGGGCGGGCGCGATCTTGCGGGTCGCCATGGCGAGGGGGAAGTTCCAGGGGGTGATCAGCAGGCAGGGACCCACCGGGCGGTGAAGCACCGTCGTCCGGCCGGTGCCCTCGGGGTTCGTGCCGTAGCGACCCGAGACGCGCACGGCCTCTTCCGAGAACCAGCGGAGGAACTCTCCGCCGTAGGTGACCTCGCCGAGCGACTCGTCCAGCGGTTTGCCCATCTCGAGCGTCATCAGCAGGGCGAAATCGTCGCGCCGCTGCGTCAGCAGGTCGAAGGCGCGGCGCAGCACCTCACTGCGGTGACGGGGAGACGTCGCCGCCCAGTCGTCCTGCGCGGCGACCGCGGCGTCGAGGGCCCGCAGGCCGTCGGCGGGAGTCGCGTCGGCCACCGCGACCAGGACCTGGCCCGTGGCGGGGTCGACGACGTCGATGGTGTCGCCCGAGGACGACGGGCCCCACGAGCCCCCCACGAAGAGACCGGTGGGCACGGCCTCGATCACACGACGACGCTCGGCGGCCGTCACGACCGGGCCGGTCACGACGAGACCCCGGTCGAACCGTCGACGTCGGACGACGGGACGGTGCGGACGCCGGCCGCGCGCAGCTCGGCCAGGGCGGCCTCGCTCGGAGCCGGGGCCACACCGGCCACGAGGTCGGTCAGCACGGTCACCCTGAGCCCCGCGATGACGGCGTCGAGGGCCGAGGCCCGGACGCAGTGGTCGGTTGCCAGACCGACGACCTCGACCTCGTCGACACCCGTCGCGGCGAGGACGTCACCGAACGGGCGCCCGTCGTCGACGAGCCCGTCGAACAGCGAATAGGCCGGTCGACCGTCGCCCTTGAGCACGTGGACGTCGACGAGGGCGGTGTCGAGCTCGGGGTGGTAGTCGGCACCGGTCGAACCCTGCACGCAGTGAGCCGGCCACGAGTCGACGAAATCGGGCTCGGCGCTGAAATGGCCGCCGTTGTCGCCGTCGGGCGCGTGCCAGTCGCGGCTGGCGACCACGAGGTCGTACCGGTCGCGGTGGGCGCGGAGGTGGTCGGTGACCGCCTGCGCGACGTGGGCGCCGCCGGTGACCCCGAGCGCACCTCCTTCGGTGAAGTCGTTCTGGACGTCGATGACGAAGAGTGCTCTGGTCATGCGACCATTCTCGCGCGCCGCACCGACAGCGGCCCGCCTCAGCTGTTGGCGAGGTTGTCGCCGCAGCTGTAGACGGCCGTCGTCAGGGTGTCGAGGGCGGCCCGCGCGTTGTCCTGCACGGAGCCGATCGCGTAGAAGGCGAAGGTGAGCTTGGTGCCGTCCGCCGCGTCGACGGTGCCCGCGAGCGTGTAGGCCGTGTCGATCCAGCCGGTCTTGGCGTGCACGGCGCCTCGGGCCACGGCGTTCGAGCCCGTGAAACGGGAGGCGAGCGTGCCCGTCTTGCCCGACACCGGGAGGGCGTCGTAGACGACGCCGAGGCCGTGCTCGCGGTTCAGCACCTGGATCATCAGGCGCGCGACGAAGGTCGAGGGAACGGCGTCGTTCTCGCTCAGACCGGACCCGTCGATGATCGTGAGCGACGACGTGTCGAGACCGTAGGTCGACGAGAGCACGGACTTGTAGAGCGCCGTGAGCGACGCGGCCGACCCGTCGGCACCGGACGCCTTCGACGAGACGCGCGCGAGCATCTCGGCGAGGGTGTTGTCGGAGGTCGGCAGCAGCTGCGAGATCAGGCGGCTGACCGGCTGGGACGACACCTGGGCGATCACGGTGCCGCTCGTGGCGGTGCCCTCGGTCATGGTGGCGGAGTCGGCACCGACCACGCCCGCGGTGACGAGCGCGGAGCGGAAGGCGTCGCCGGCGCGGGCCACGGGGTCGGTGCTGCGCGGACTCGTCTGGGCGGCCGGGTTCGCCCGGTCGCCGTCGACCATGAGCGCGGTGACCTCGGAGTGGTAGCCGATGGTCTGCTCGGTGCGCTTCCAGGACGGGTCCCACTTGTCGGCGGGGTTCCAGTAGGTGGCGTCGAGCGTGATCTGCGTGAGGGGCTGCTCGCCGAGCGACGCCTTCACCTGGGTCGCGAGGTCGGCGACCGTGGGGGCCCCGGCGTACACGCTCGAGCCCGTGGCACTGAGCGTGGCGTCGCCGCCGCCGACCAGGGACACGGCACCCGTCCCGGCGTCGCCGGTCACCCGGGTGGTGAGACGGGCGTCGGGCCCGAGGACCGACAGGGCGACCGCGCTCGTCAGGGTCTTCAGCACGCTGCCCGTGCGCGCCGGGGCCGAGCCGTTGCGGTCGAAGAGGACCTCACCCGTGGTGGCGTTGACCACGGTGCCCTCGAACTGGGCCAGACGGGCGTCGGACGCGGCACCGGCGACCGAGCAGGTCCGCAGGCGCGTGGCCCCCGGGATCACGCCCGGTACCGACCGTGCGGGGTCGGCCGTGGGGGTCGCGGTCGGTGTGATCGTGACGGCCGGTTCGGGGGTCGAGGAAGCGGCCCGTGCCGTCGCGGCGTCGGGCGCGGTGGCGGCCCCGGCGGCGACCGCGCCGCCACCGAGTAGGGCGAACACGAGGACGCCCGCCGTCACGAGGAACCCTCGCGGTCGCGACGAGACCCAGCGCCACACGGACGAGCCCGACGCGGCCGATCGGACCGGGGTCGCATCGCGGGGGCCGGCTCCGTCACCACCCGTGGTCGCTTCGGGACGGTCGTGACGTGGCTCACCCTGATCGCTCATCGAGGACATCATACGGAGCCTCGCGGCGACGTCATCCCTCGGAGGGGTACCGCACGCCGATCTGCCGCCGGACCTCGTCCATCGTGCGCATGACGCCCACGCCGTCGGCGGCGGTCAGCAACGGACTCTCGCGCTCGCCCGCCGCCACGACCCGTTCGAGTTCGAGCGCCTGGTGGTGCATGCCGCGCAGTCCGCCCTCGTCGGCGTCGAAGCGCTCGACCACGGCGTCGTCCGAGTCGCGCACCGTGAAGCCGCCGGGCGCGTAGAACGTGTCGTCGACGTCGATGCGACCGGCGGTGCCGAGCAGCGTCGCCGTGTTGCGGCCCGAGGTGTCGAGGGCGGCGTACAGCTGGGCCGTCGCACCCGACGCGTGACCGAGCTGGATCGCGACGCGCGCGTCGACGCCCTGGTCGCTGAGCGTGGCGGAGGCCGAGACCGTCGAGGGCGCCCCGAGTAGGTCGTCGGCGAACGACACCGGGTACACCCCGAGGTCGAGGAGGGCCCCGCCGCCGAGCGCCGGGTCGTTGATGCGGTGGTGGGGATCGGTGGGCAGCGACTGGACGTGCACGGCCGTCAGGAGGCGCACCTCGCCGATGACGCCGGAGCGCACGACCTCGCGCAGTCGCGCGCTCTGCGGCGTGTACCGCGTCCACATCGCCTCGAGGACGACCACGCCGGCCTCACGAGCGGCCGCGTAGACCCTCTCGGCCTCGGCGGCGTTCACGGTGAAGGCCTTCTCGACGAGGACGTGCTTGCCGGCGGCGACGGCCGAGAGGGCGTTCTCGGCGTGGAACGGGTGCGGGGTGGCGACGTAGACCACGTCGACCTCGGGGTCGGCCACCAGGTCGTCGTAGCTGCCGTGCGCCCCCGGGACCCCGGCGCGGTCGGCGAACTCGCGCGCCTTGGCCAGGTCACGGGACCCGACGGCGGAGACGGTCAGCCCCGCACCCTGCAGGTCGGAGGTGAAGGTGGCGGCGATGCCGCCGGCGCCGAGGATTCCCCATCGAAGTGTCATGCGGACTGTCTACCAGCCACCGCCGACGGCGAGGCCCGCGGGTTCGGAGCCCTGCCCCGCGTCTCCGGTCAGCAGGCGTACCAGCGACTGGCCGAGCGGACGAAGTCCGGGCTGTCGTCCGGCGCTCCCCCGTGCACGGCGGCGAAACCGACGCAGGCGTGGGCGAGGTCTCCACGGAAGTCCGGTCGGTAGACGGCCGCGCGGTGCGGGGCCGAGGTCCACCACTTGGCGGCGGCGACGTCGCCCGTGGTCGCGGTGCCGCCGGCGAGGTTGCCGTCGCAGCCGACCGGGGGCACCCCGTCGCTGCGGACCACCTCGCCCTTGTGCCCCCAGGCGCTCAGCGGATCGGGACTCGGGTCGCCGGCGACCCAGAAGAGGTACTGCTCGAGGCACGCGTCGTGACGCACGTTCGCGGCCGGCAGCAGCCCGAGGCACGCAGCCTCACGCTGCTCCTCGTAGGCCGTCCGGAACGCGTCGAGGTCGGCGGCGGTGGTGCCCGTCGCGCCGCTGGCGGCGTCGGGGGCGCCGGTCGCGGTTTCGGGGGCGCCGGTCGCGCCGCTCGCGGCGTCGGCGTCGGCGCCGGGCTGCGCGGGCGAGGGGACGGAGGCGCTGGTGGCGTCGTCCACGCACCCCGCGCCTCCTGCGTCCTCGGCCTCGGGTTCGGGGTCGCCGCTCCCGAGGACCACCGTCGTCGGCCCGTCGGCCACGCCGGCCGTCGCGAGGGCCGAGGAGTCGCCTCCGGCCCAGACGACGAGGAGGATGCCTGCCAGGACGGCGGCGAGCAGCGCGGTGCAGATCACGCGGAGGGGCATGCGGGCCACCTCCTTCCGGCGAGCGGTGGGCGTCGCAGATCGACCGTAGGACGACGGGACGGGCCCCGTGGGCCGTTCGGGGTACAACCTGGCGACTGGCTCACCACTACTGGGGGCGCAGAGACGGGCGCGAGGGCTTCAGACCGGCACCCCCTCGGCACGGCCGACGGACGAGAACAGCCCCGGGTCGTCGTGACCCGGGGCTGTGGTGGAGCCGCTTATCAGAATCGAACTGATGACCTTCTCATTACGAGTGAGACGCTCTACCGACTGAGCTAAAGCGGCGGGGCCGACCTCGGCCGGTTGCCCGTGCCTCGCGGCACGATTAGATACTGTACAGGATCAGCGGACCTCACGTGTCACGAGGCGACCGAGCTCGACGAAGCTGGCCTCCATGCGGGCGCGCAGGCTGTACCGCATGTCGCTGAGGTGGTCCACGTCGTCGTCGTCGATCCACTCGGCCCAGGCATGGCGGAGGGTGGCGATGCTGACCAGCGACACCAGGTGCGCGCGGCTGAGCAACGAGGCGTCGACGGCGGCGTCCGCCACTCCCTCGTCGGCCGCCATGCGCTGCGCGACGACGGTCGTCAGTCGCTCCTCGAAGACGCGCGTCGACGCGATGCGACGGGCCAGCAGGTCGGGGTGCGCCCGCAGCACCCGGCGACGCAGGACGACGAGTTCGCGATCGACCGTGGCCGACTCGACGGCGTGCGTCAACAGCTGGATGAGGCTCGACAGCACGGGCTCGTCGCGCTGGGCCACGAAACGCTCGAGGTCGCGACCGTCGGGCAGCGCCGGCGGGTCGCCGACGACGGCCTCTTCTTTGGACGGGAAGTAGTTGAAGAAGGTCCGCGGCGAGACGTCGGCCCGGCGGCTGACCATGTCGACCGTCACCGCGTCCAGCCCGTGTTCGACGATGAGGTCGAGGACGGCGACCTGGATCGCTCGTCGGGTGGCCAGACGTTTGCGCTCGCGCAGGCCGGGGGCGGCGTTCGGGTCGCTCATCAGGCCATCATCGCGCATGCACCCGGGGAAAGGGGTGGACGGCCCCCGTGTCAGCCCGGTGCCCGTGCCGGTGCCGCGCGCACCGGTCAGCGGATGGCGTGACGACTCACGACGACCAGCATGGCCTCGAGCGCCATGGCCGGCGACACGTTGGCCTCGATGCGGCGGCGGGCCAGCGCGATCGCGTCGAGCACGGCCAGGGTCGCGGCCGGGGTGGAGGCGGCCGCCGCGGCGTCGAGCTGTGCCCGGATGGCCTCGTTGATGGGCTGCTCGTCGACGCCGAGCTGCAGCAACAGGACGTCGCGGTACAGCGAGAGGAGGTCGACCATGATGCGGTCGATCCCGTCGCGGAGGCTCCGGGTCGCCCGGCGCTTCTGGTCGTCCTCGAGGGCACGCAGCTGGCTGCGCAGCGCCGGGGGCACCGTGCCACCCGGCTCGACGCCCAGCGACCGCAACGCGCTCGCCCGTTCTTCGGCGTCGCGCTCTTCCGTGATCGCCTTCGCGTCGTCGCCGGCGACCGCGAGCAGGGTGGCCGCCGCGATGACGGCGTCCGAGACGCTGCGGATGCCCAGGGCGGTCTCGAGGGTCTGACGACGTCGCGACCTCGCCGAGGCGTCGAGTGCCAGGCGCCGCGCCATGCCGATGTGGCTCTGGGCCTCGCGGGCCGCCACGAGCGCGATCTCGGGGTCGACGCCGTCGCGGTTCTCGAGGAGCGCGGCGACGTCGCCCACCGCGGGCATGCGGAGGCGCACACTGCGGACGCGGGAGCGGATCGTGGGGATGAGGTCGGCCTCGCTCGGTGCGCACAGCAGCCAGACCGTCCGGGGCGGCGGCTCTTCGAGCGCCTTGAGCAGGAGGTTCGAGGTGCGCTCGGTCATCCGGTCGGCGTCCTCGATGACGACCACCCGGTAGCGACCCACCGACGGCGAGAACTGGCTCGCCGCGACCAGCGACCGGACCTCGTCGATCGTGATGATGATGCGTTCCGTGCTGAGGACCGCGAGGTCGGGGTGCGACCTGGCGGCGACCTGACGGAGGGTGGCCTCTTCGTCGGCCGGTTCCCGCGAGAGCAACGCGGCCGCGAAGGCGTAGGCCAGGTTCGAGCGGCCCGAGCCGGGCGGCCCGGTGATGAGCCACGAGTGGGTCATCGAGGCGTTGCCGGGCTGCGTGGAGGCCGCCGCGGTCAACGCCTCGATGGCGTCGGGCTGACCCGTGAGGTGTTCCCAGAGGGGCATGGTCAGCGTGCGCCCTCGGCTCGGGGACCGACCGGGTCGGTCACTCGCCCGCGGCCTCCGGCGCCGCGGCCGTCGCCGACGCCGCCGTCTCGGCCGCCGGGGCCTTCTTGACCGGCGCCTTCTTGGCAGCCGTCGTCGAGGCCTTCGCGGTGGTCGCCTTCTTGGCCGGCGCCTTGGTGGCCGCCTTCGCGGTGGTCGCCTTCTTGGCCGGCGCCTTCTTCGCGGGTGCCTTCTTGGCGGCCGTCTTGGGCTTGGCCGGCCCCTTGGCCCGCTTGTCGGCGAGCAGCTGGACGGCGCGGTCGAAGTCGACCTCTTCGACCGTCTCACCGCGCGGGATGGTGGCGTTCGTCTCGCCGTCGGTGACGTACGGGCCGAACCGGCCGTCCTTGACCTTGATGGGCTTGCCGCTCACCGGGTCGGCCTCGAACTCCTTCAGGGCGCTGCTGGCCTTGCGAGCGCCGTACTTCGGCTGGGCGTAGAGCTCGAGCGCCCCGGGCAGGTCGATCTCGAAGATCTGGTCCTCGCTCGTCAGCGACCGGGTGTCGGTCCCCTTCTTGAGGTAGGGACCGTAGCGCCCGTTCTGGGCCTGGATCTCGTCGCCGCTCTCGGGATCGGTGCCGACGGTCCGCGGCAGGTCGAGCAGTCGCAGGGCCGTGTCGAGGTCGACCGTGTCGACACCCATGCTCTTGAAGAGCGACGCCGTGCGTTCTTTCGGAGGGGCGGCCTTCTTGGCGGGGGCTTTCTTCGCCGGAGCCTTCTTCGCCCCGGTCGTGGTCGTGGCGGCAGCCGCGGACTCGGTCACCTCGCCGGTCGCTGGGTCGGCCACGATCTCGTCGGTCGACGACTCGGGGGTCCGCTCGGTGACGTACGGGCCGAAGCGGCCGTCCTTCGCGATGACCTCCTTGCCCGTCTTGGGGTTGAGCCCCAGCACGCGGTCGCCGACGACGGGGGCGTCGATCAGCTCACGCGCCTTCTCGGCCGTCAACTCGTCGGGGGCGAGGTCTTCGGGCACGTTCACGCGACGCGGGGTCTCGGGGTCGTCGCCCGGCGCCTCGAGGTAGGGACCGTAGCGACCGATGCGCAGGGTCACGCCGTCGGCGAGCACGATGGAGTTGATGTCGCGCGCGTCGATCTCGCCCAGGTTGTCGATGACCTTGCGAAGACCTCGGTGCGACTCGTTGCCGAAGTAGAAACCGTTCAACCAGTCCACACGGTCGGCGTCGCCGCCGGCGATGAGGTCGAGATCGTCCTCCATGCTGGCCGTGAAGTCGTACTCGACCAGGTCGGCGAAGTAGTCCTCGAGCAGACGGACCACCGAGAACGCGATCCAGTTCGGGACGAGGGCCGTTCCGCGCGGCGTGACGTAGCCACGGTCGACGATGGTCGACATGATGGCCGCGTAGGTCGAGGGGCGTCCGATGCCGAGCTCTTCGAGGGTCTTGACCAGGCTCGCCTCGGTGTAGCGCGGCGGTGCCGACGTGTCGTGCCCCTTCGCCTCGACCTCGTCGAGGCCGAGGGCCTGACCGGCGGCCAGCGGGGGCAGCTTGGCCTCGGCGGGTTCGGCCGTGCCGTGGCGGTCTTCGTCGCGACCCTCTTCGTAGGCGTTGAGGAACCCGCGGAACGTGATCACCGTGCCGGATGCGGCGAACTCGGCAAGCGTCCCGGTGGCGGCGCGGGGGGCGATGCCCTCGACCGTCCCCGAGGTCGTCGCCGACACGACGACCGAAGCGGTCGATCCCTTGGCGTCCGCCATCTGCGAGGCGACCGTGCGCTTCCAGATGAGGTCGTAGAGCTTCCAGTCGTTGCCCCGCAGGACGTTCTGCATCTCGGACGGCGTCTTGAAGGTGTCGCCCGACGGCCGGATGGCCTCGTGCGCCTCTTGCGCGTTCTTGCTCTTGCCCGTGTACAGCCGCGGCTTGTCGGGGACCGTGTCGGACCCGTAGAGCTTTGCGGCCTGGCTGCGCGCCGCACCGATCGCCTGCTGGGACAGCGCCGGCGAGTCGGTGCGCATGTAGGTGATGTGGCCGTTCTCGTAGAGCGACTGCGCGACGCTCATGGTCTGCCGGGCGGAGAACCGCAGCTTGCGCGCCGCCTCTTGTTGGAGGGTCGACGTCGTGAAGGGAGCAGCCGGACGACGGGTGTAAGGCTTCGAGTCGACCGAGCCGACGACGATCTCGACGTCGGAGGAGCTCAACGCCTCGGCGAGCGCACGCGACGCCGCCTCGTCGAGTGCGACGGCCTCGCCCTTCAGTCGACCCCGGTCGTCGAAGTCGCGACCGGCGGCGACGCGTCCCCCGTTGACGCGGACGAGGCGCGACCCGAAGGCGACCTTCGCCTCGCCCTCGGCCGCGACGGGCTCGAAGGTCGCGGTGAGGTCCCAGTACGACGCGGAGACGAACGCGAGGCGTTCGCGTTCGCGGTCCACGACGAGACGCGTCGCGGCCGACTGGACGCGGCCTGCGGACAGCCCCGGTCCGACCTTGCGCCACAGCACGGGCGAGACCTCGTAGCCGTAGAGGCGGTCGAGGATGCGGCGGGTCTCCTGCGCGTCGACCAGGGCGGTGTCGAGGTCACGCGTGTTCTCTTGCGCCTTCTGGATGGCGTCCTTGGTGATCTCGTGGAACACCATGCGCTTCACCGGCACCTTGGGCTTGAGCTCTTGCAGGAGGTGCCACGCGATGGCCTCGCCCTCGCGGTCCTCATCTGTCGCGAGGTAGAGCTCGTCGGCGTTCTTCAAGGCGCGCTTGAGGTCGGAGACCGTCTTCTTCTTGGCGTCCGAGACGACGTAGTAGGGCTCGAATCCGTTCTCGACGTCGACGGAGAACTTGCCCATCGACCCCTTCTTCAGCTCGGCCGGGAGGTTCTTGGGCTCGACGAGGTCGCGGATGTGGCCGACGGAGGCCAGCACTTCGTATCCGTCGCCGAGGTACTGCCCGATCGTCTTGGCCTTGGCGGGCGACTCGACGATGACCAGTTTCTTCGTGCCTGGCACGGGACTCCTTGCGTGGTGGTGCGGCGACCCGGTCCGACGGACCGGGCGAGGGGCTGCAGGGCGAGGACGGGGTGCTCGATCGCTCCCACCGACCCCGAGGAACGTCGGGAGCCGTGCAGCCGACAGCCACACCATACACACCCGACGCTCGGGCCCTCTTCACGGACCGCCGCCCCGGGGCGGGGCCGTCGGGGGCGGCGGACCGGCCGTCGCCCGGGCCCTGACGGCGAGGGGACCGAGGGCCGTCGAGACCTCCACGGTGACCTCCGCGCCGGCGACGACGCAGGCCGAGAGTGCGACGCCGTTCGCCTCGGCGGTCGCGGCGGCCCGGTCGCAGACGGCGCCGACGGCGAGCCCCGACAGGGTGTCGGCTGCGGCGAGCGCCGAGGCGTCGGCCGCCCCGGCGGTGCGCGACCGGACCGCGAGCGCCGAGTGCGATCCGACGAGCGCGACGGCGAGGACCGTGATCGTCACGAGCCCGGCGGCCGACAGGACGCTCGAGCTGCCACGGTCGCTCGTCAGGACGTGGCGGACGGTCATCGCCCGGCCGTCGGCGCGCAGCTGCGAGAGGTCAACGTGACCTCGCCCACGGGGCCGACCCGCACCTCCCGGCGGAGGTCGACGCAGACGAGGTCGGCGCCGACGGACTCGGACATCGCGGCGCCCGGCGCGAGCCGCGCCAGGGTCGTCCCGACCGAACCGCCATCGCCCCGGGCGGTCTGCCGTGCCACGACGGCCGCGGCGTCCGCGAGGCGGACCGACTGCGAGGTGACGACCAGGCTCGCGACGACGAACGCGACGACCAGGATCACGGCGGGCATCGTCATCGCGAACTCGACCGTCGCGCTTCCCCTCTCGTCGTCGACACGACGGACGAGACGGACGAGGCGCCCCCGGACCCTGGTCGTCACAGCGGTCACCCGACCGACAGGGCCGACCGGACCAGGTCGGACAGGATGCCCCGGACCTCGTCCGACCTCATGATCGTGACGAGAAGGCCGGCGAAGCCCACCGCGGCCATGATCACGATGGCGTACTCGGCCGTGGCCGCACCGTCGTCGGCCCGGACGAGGCGACGGGCGACGGAGGCGAGGCGGCCGGCGGTCGAGGTACGGCCGGTGGAGGACGGAGGGCTCGTCGTGGGGACGGCGGGCGAGGGGGTCGCGGCAACGGTCATGATGTTCCTCTCGTGGGTGTCGGCACCTCTCCGGTGACGATCCGAGCCTGGCGGCATTCCGCGGGTGGCCCGCAGCCGTCGTCGTCTGCTGTGGACGGCCGGTCACCACGACCCCGCTGTGGACGACACGAGTGACACGACCAGCGGGACGACACCGATGACCAGGAACGCCGGGAGGATGCACACGCCGAGCGGCAGCATCAGGGTGACCCCGAGCCGACCCGCCGCGGTCTGCGCGGCCGTGCGGGCCTCCAGCCGCAGCTCGCGGGCCTCGGAGCGCAGGAGCAACCCCGCGGGCGCCCCGGCACGACGGGACAGGTCGAGGACCGCCTCGCACCGACGCCGCTCGACCCGGTCGGCGGTCTCGTCGGCCGTACCCGCGCCTCCTCGTGGCTCGGGCACGACGGCCTCGACCCCGCACGAGGCGACCGCCTCGTCGACGGCGGCGAGGCCGGACGACCACGAGGCTCCCCCGGACAGCGCCACGGCGAGGAGCTCGGGGCGCAAACCCGGCACCCTCGACGACGGGAGGGCACGACGGACGAGTCGGGCGTTCCACCGACGCGCCATGACCACGAGACACCCCGCGACGCCGACGCACGCCCATCCGATCGGGGTGCCGACGAGCACGGCGCCGGTGTCGAAGCCCAGCCCCAAGGAGAAGAGGAGGCCCACGGGCGGGAGGGCGAGGACCACGTTGGCCGTCGCCCGTGGTCCGCTCAGGGCGACCTGGACGTCGCGGCGGGCCTCGTCGGCCGCCCGGAGAGCCGACACGACGGAGTGGAGGCAGTCGGCCATCGGTGCACCGCTCGTCTCGGCCACGCGCCAGGCGCAGGCGACCTGCCTCCACGTGCGATCGTGCCCGTCGGAGTCCACGGCACCCTCGAAGGGTCGGGTGTCGAGCCACGACACGAGGCTGGTGGAGACCGCGACGCCGTCGCCGCCGTCGAGCGCGACCGCCTCGGCGAGCCGTCGGACGGCCCCCGGGGGTTCGACGGCGCCGACGTGGCCCCAGGCCCGGGCGGGGGCGACACCGGCTCCGACGAGGACGGCGAGGCGTTCGACCAGGACGGCGGCCGGTGTGGGTCGAGCCCGCCTCGTCCTCAGACGCCCGGGCCCGAGGCGCCCGGCACCCAGACGTCCGGGACCCGGACCGCCGCTCACCCCCGTGATCCCGACCGTGCGACCAACCGCCCGTCGGGCGTCACGGCGAGGTGGCCGATCTCGGCGAGCCTCCGGTGGCCGCCTCGCCTCTCGAGGTGGAACACCGCGTCGATCGCGCTGACGGCCTGACGGGCCAGTGCGTCCACCCCGAGTCCCGCGAGCGCCCCGAGCGCCTCGAGCCGCGCAGGGACGTCGTCGAGACCGTTGGCGTGGACGGTGCCCGCGCCTCCGTCGTGCCCGGTGTTCAGGGCCGAGAGCAGGTCGCGGATCTCGCGCCCGCGGACCTCGCCGACCACGAGACGGTCGGGTCGCATCCGCAACGCCTCACGGACGAGACGGGACAGGTCGACCCCGCCCGCTCCCTCGAGGTTGGGCTGTCGGGTCTCGAGGGCCACCACGTGAGGATGACGGGGTCGCAACTCGGCGACGTCCTCGATCGTCACGATGCGGTCGCAGCCGGGGGCCTCGGACAACAACGCGGCGAGGAACGTCGTCTTGCCGGCCCCGCCCGAGCCGCTGACCAGGACGTTGGCCCGTCGCTCGACGCAGCCGATCACCGTCTCGAGGGCTCCCGCCGGGAAGAACCCCCGGCGATCGAGGTCGACGAGCGACATCGACTCGGCCCGGGGCACGCGGATCGAGAGAGCCGTCCCCGAGACCGCCAGCGGAGGCAGGACCACGTGCACCCGGAGACCGTCGCCCAGGCGCACGTCGACGCACGGGCTCGACTCGTCGACGTGGCGTCCCCCGAGCGAGACCAGTCGCACGGCCACCTGCCGCGCCGAGGCCTCCGAGAGGTGGAGGCTCGTCTCGGGCTCGGCCCCGTCGCCCCGATCGACCCAGACGCCGACTCCGCCGGTGACGAACACGTCGGTGACGGCCGGATCGTCGAGGAGGCGTCCCAGGGGTCCGAACGCGGAACGCTCTTGTCGGGTGAGCCGACCCTGTACCCCGAATCGAGGTTCTGTACCCCGGCTCGTACCGAGCGCTGCCACCGGAGGCAGGGCGAACCGGGAGGGAGGGTGATCGAGGGTGAGGGACGGGTGACGGGCGGTGCCGACCTGAGGCGCGTGGGACATGGTCTCGACCGTAAGCAGCACCCGACCGGAACAGACAGATCAGTAGAGGACCGTGGGGACGGATCGCCCGTCGCCACCGTTGGGGACGAGCCGACCGACCACCCGGGCGACCACCGGGTTAAAGAGAGGGGCGGCACCGATTGGGGGGAACCGGTGCCGCCACGTGCGTCGGGCGATTGGGGGGAATCAGCGCGACGCACGTCGGAATTGAATCCGACTCGTCAAGTGTACCCCAGAACGACTCCGGAACACCACGTCGCCCTTCCCCCACGAAGCGCGCGGCCTGCCCCTGCCCGGCGGGACGTCCGGAGTAAGGTCGTCGGCGCGGCTCCGTGCCGCGGTTCACGCAACGACGCGAGAGGACTTCCGATGCTCGACGGCACCGACGACCAGCCCACCGAAGGACGCACCTTCGCCCCACCTGCCGACTTCGTCCGGACGGCCGTCGCCGGCTCCGACCTCGCCGGACGAGCCGCGGCCGACCGCCTCGCCTTCTGGGGCGACCAGGCCCGCGAGCGGCTCACCTGGTCCCACGCTCCGACCGAGACGCTGGACTGGTCGCACGCGCCCTTCGCCCGGTGGTTCGCCGACGGCACGCTCAACGTCGCCTACAACTGCCTGGACCGTCACGTCGAGGCCGGACACGGTGATCGCGTCGCGCTGCACTGGGAGGGCGAGCCCGGCGACGCCCGCTCGCTGACCTACGCCGAGCTGACCCACGAGGTCAAGCGCGCGGCGAACCTGCTGCTGTCGCTCGGCGTGCAGGCCGGGGACCGCGTCGTGGTCTACCTCCCGCAGATCCCCGAGGCCGTGGTGACCATGCTGGCCGTGGCCCGGATCGGGGCCGTGCACTCGGTCGTCTTCGGCGGCTTCAGCGCCGAGAGCCTGCGTGCGCGCATCGACGACGCCGGCGCCCGCCTGGTCGTCACGGCGGACGGCGGCTGGCGCAAGGGGGCGGTCTCCCCTCTCAAGGCCGCCGTCGACGAAGCCCTGGCCGTGGACGGCGACTCCACGGTCGAACACGTCCTCGTCGTCCGGCGAGGCGGCAACGACGTCGACTGGACCGACGGCCGCGACGTCTGGTGGCACGACGCGATCGAGACCGTCGACGACGAGCACGTCGCCGAACCGTTCGAAGCCGAGCACCCGCTCTTCATCCTCTACACGAGCGGCACGACCGGGAAGCCCAAGGGCATCCTGCACACCTCGGGCGGCTACCTCACCCAGGTCGCCTACACCCACTCCGTCGTCTTCGACCTGCGCCCCGAGACCGACGTCTACTGGTGCACGGCGGACGTCGGGTGGATCACCGGGCACAGCTACGTCGTCTACGGCCCGCTCGCCAACGGCGCGACGCAGGTGCTCTACGAGGGCACCCCCGACTTCCCCACCCCGGGCCGTTGGTGGGACCTCGTCGAGAAGTACGGCGTGACGATCTTCTACACGGCGCCGACGGCCATCCGGGGCTTCATGAAGTCCGGGAGGGAGATCCCGGGGGCGCGCGACCTGACGTCCTTGCGCCTCCTCGGGTCGGTCGGCGAGCCGATCAACCCGGAGGCCTGGCTGTGGTTCCGCGAGGTGATCGGCGCCGGCCGCACGCCCATCGTCGACACGTGGTGGCAGACCGAGACGGGCGCGCAGATGATCTCGCCGCTGCCCGGCGTCACGACCACCAAACCCGGGTCGGCCCAGACCCCCTTGCCGGGCATCTCGGTGGACGTGGTGGACGACCACGGCACACCCGTGGCGAACGGCGAGAGCGGGCTGCTGGTCGTCTCAGAGCCCTGGCCGTCGATGTTGCGGGGCATCTGGGGCGATCCCGACCGCTACGTCGAGACGTACTGGAGCCGGTTCGGCGACCGCTACTTCGCCGGAGACGGCGCCCGGCGCGACGAGGACGGCGACATCTGGCTGCTCGGCCGCGTCGACGACGTCATGAACGTCTCGGGTCACCGCCTGTCGACCGCCGAGATCGAGTCGGCCCTGGTGTCGCACCCGATCGTCGCCGAGTCCGCCGTCGTCGGTGCGGCCGACGAGACCACCGGTCAAGCGGTCGTGGCGTTCGTCATCCTGCGGAACAAGGCGAAGACGACGCAGACCCCCGAGGAGGCGGTGGCCGCGTTGCGCGCGCACGTCGCCCACCAGATCGGCGCCATCGCGCGTCCGCGCACCGTCGTGCTCGTCGACGAGCTGCCGAAGACGCGCTCAGGCAAGATCATGCGCCGCCTGTTGCGGGACGTGGCGGAAGGCCGCGAGGTCGGCGACACGACCACGCTGGCGGACACGTCGGTCATGTCGGTGATCACCGCCGAGATGCGCTGACCCCGGCACGACGACGGCCCCTCTTCTTCGCGAGGAGGGGCCGTCGTCACGACCGGACGAGGAGGCGCGTCAGCGGACCTCGAGGACGAGCTCGACCTCGACGGGCGAGTCGAGCGGCAGCACCGCCACCCCCACGGCGCTGCGAGCGTGACGCCCGGCCTCGCCGAAGATCCGGCCGAGGAGGTCCGAGGCACCGTTGATGACCCCGGGTTGGCCCGAGAACTCGGGATCGGAGGCGACGAATCCGGTCAGCTTCACGACGCGGACGACGTCGTCGAGCGAGTCGAGCACCGTCGCCGCCGCGGCCAGGGCGTTCAGCACGCAGGTCGCCGCCAGCGCCTGGGCGTCGGCGGGCTGGACGAGGCCGAGACCGTCGCCCACCTTGCCCGTGGCCGGCAGCCGGCCGTCGACGAAGGGCAGCTGACCCGCCGTGTAGACGAGCGACCCCGTGCGGAGGGCCGGGACGTACGAGCCCGCGGGCGCCGCGACGGGCGGGAGGACGAGACCGAGCTCGGCCAGGCGTTCGTCGACGGTCGCCATCAGGCGTCCTGCCGGGGGCGCTTGAGCCACGCGACGGGACCACCCTCGGGGCCCTGGGTCACCTGGACGAGTTCCCACCCGTCGGAGCCCCAGTTGTTGAGGATCGCCGTGCTGTTGTGCACCAGCAGGGGCGTCGTCGTGTACTCCCAAAGGACCATTTCGGCTTCCGTTCAGCTTGAAAATCGGCGATGTCGCTTACCCTGATCCTATGTCTGCCCAAAAATCGAAGCCCACGTCCGCCATCGGGGCACTCTTCGGATTCGTCGGCTTCAGCGTCCTGGCCGGCCTCCTGGTGACCATCGGCGTGACGCCGGCCATCGCGGTCGCCGGCATGACGGCCTCGAGTTCGATCGGCGTCTTCGAGTCGATCCCCGAGTACATCGAGATCGGCAAGCTGCAGCAGCGCAACACGCTGTACGCGACCCAGGGCGGGCAGCAGGTGCCCTTCGCGACCCTCTACAGCGAGAACCGCGTCGAGCTCTCGTGGGACGAGGTCAGCCCCAACCTCAAGACCGCCGTCGTCGCCGGCGAGGACCGCCGCTTCTACGAGCACGGTGGCGTCGACGTCACCTCCCTCGTGCGTGCAGCCGTCGGCTCGGCGGGCGCGGGTGAACTCGGTGCCAGCGGTGGTGGTTCGACCCTGACGATGCAGCTCGTGCGCAACATCCGCATCGCGCAGTCGCAGCAGCTGCCGACGGCGGACGAGCGCGACGCCGCCTACAAAGAGGCGACCACCACGACCCTCGACCGCAAGCTCGAAGAGATGAAGTTCGCGATCGGGCTCGAGAAGAAGTACAGCAAGGACGACATCCTGCTGGCTTACCTCAACATCGCCTACTTCGGCGACCAGACCTACGGCGTGCAGGCCGCCGCCCAGCACTACTACAACAAGAGCGCGGCCGACCTCACGGTCCCCGAGGCCGCCAGCCTCATCGCGATCGTGCAGTACCCCGACTCGCGCAACATGTCGACGCCCGAGAAGTACCCGGCCAACAAGGCCCGGCGCGACGTGATCATCAAGTCGATGCTCGCCGAGAAGGACATCGACCAGGCCACGGCCGACGCCTCTCTGGCCACGCCCGTCGAGAGCTACGTCGTGCTGACGGCTCCGTCGCAGGGTTGCGGCGCGGTCACCGTCCCGTCGGCCGCCTACTTCTGTGACTACGTCAAGAAGAGCGTCAAGGACCTCGCCGTCCTCGGCTCGACCCCGGAAGAACGCCAGACCAACTGGAACACCGGTGGCTACGACGTCTACACCACGCTGAACCTCGACCTCAACGAGAACGCCAAGGCGCAGGTCGACAAATACGCGCCCGCCACCGAGAGCAACTTCCAGCTCGGCAGCGTCGTGGACTCCGTCGAGGCCGGTACCGGGCGCGTGGTCGTCATGGCACAGAACACCACGTTCTCCGAGACCTCGAGCCCCGACCGCACCCTCACCTCGGTGAACTACAGCACCGACCGGGACTACGGCGGATCGATCGGCTTCCAACCCGGTTCGACCTACAAGCCCTTCACCCTGATCGACTGGCTCGAGCAGGGGCACGGGATCTACGAGAGCGTCAACGCCAAGCCGCGGACCTTCAACATGACCATCGACGGCAGCCGGGGCAACAAGTACACCCCCAAGAACGACGCGGGTGAGCAACCCGGCCAGATGAGCGTCGCGGACGCGACGGCGAAGTCGATGAACACGGCCTACGCAGCCATGGCCGAGAAGCTCGACATCGCCGACATCAACGGCGTCGCCGAGAAGCTCGGGGTGCACCGCGCCGACGGAGGCGAGATGCACGACTACGCGTCGTCGATCCTCGGCACCGCCGACGAGATCGCCCCGCTGACCATGGCGACCGCCTACGCCGGGATCGCCGCGGGCGGCGTCTACTGCTCGCCGATCATCGTGGACAACATCAAGGACGACAAGGGCGTCGACCTCGGCGGTCAGCCGCAGTCGTGCAGCCAGGTCGTCGACCCGCAGGTGGCCGCGGCCGCCGCGGTGGCCATGCAGGGCCTGTGGCGGAACGGCACCGGCGTCGGCGGTCTGCCGGCCGACGGCTACCCCGAGATCGGCAAGACCGGTACGACCGACCTCAAGGACCAGATCTGGATCATCGGCGCCACGTCGAAGATCGCCACCGCCGTGTGGCAGGGAGTCGCGGACGGTCCCAAGAAGAGTCTGCGGTCGTACAACTCGCCGAACCTCGCTGGGTCCACGAGCTATGCGACGGCGCGTGTGCAGTACTTCAAGGCCGTCCAGAGCGTGAACAACACCGTGTACCCGGGAGGCGCCTTCGGTGAGGCCTCCGGTGCCGTGTTGCGCGGCTCGGGCGTGGCCGTCCCGGACATGGCCGGCAACACCGCGTCGGCGGCTCAGGCACTCCTGAAGGGCGTGTCCCTGGCCTACGAGGACGGGGGCACCCAGCCCTCGGCTCTGCCCGCCGGACAGGTGATCGGCTCGGACCCCGCCGTCGGCACCGTCGTGTCGAAGGGCTCGACCGTCAAGGTCTTCACGAGTGACGGCAGCGGTGCGGCAGCGGTCCCCGACGTGACGCGGCAGAAGGTGGGTGACGCCGTCAAGTCCATCGGTGGAGCCGGCTTCGACACGTCGAAGGTCTCCATCGCAGGGTTCGCCCCCGGAGACGGGAAGAACGCCTGCCAGGTCGCCTCCACGAATCCCGCCGCCAACACCTCCGTCGCGAAGGACTCGGCCATCGGGCTGACCGTCTACGGCGACAAGGACGGCAACGACCCGGGCAACTGCGCGTGAGCACACGCAGCACCGGTGGGTCCAGCGCCCTCCAGACGACGGCCGTGACCGCAGCAGCGGGCGCGGCCGTCGGCCTCGGAGCACTCGCCTGGGGCGTCTTCGTCGAACGGAACCGGTTCACCGTGCGGCACGAAGTCTTGCCGGTCCTCGAACCCGGCTCGCGGACGCTGACGATCCTGCACCTGTCCGACCTCCACCTCGCCCCCTGGCAGTCCGAGAAGCAGGAATGGGTCCGCGGCCTCGCCGTGCTCGAACCCGACCTGATCGTCAACACCGGCGACAACATCGGCCACGAGGACGCCCACACGGCCCTCGAGTACGCCCTCGAGCCCTTCCGCGGCGTCCCCGGGGTCTTCGTCAACGGCTCCAACGACTACTACGGCCCCTCCCCCAAGAACCCCCTGGCCTACTTCGGCGGGCCGAGCAAGGCCCACCGTGCCCCGGTGGACCTCGACATCGATCGGATGCAGTCGTTCTTCACCGACCAGCTCGGCTGGCTCGACCTGAACAACAGGGCGCGCGCGCTCGAGCTGCGGGGCTCACGACTCGAGCTCTTCGGCGTCAACGACGCGCACCGTGGCTGGGACCGTCTCGACCGCATCCCCGGAGCCCTCGACGACCTCCGCGAGAACGTGGGCTGGCAGGACGATCGCGGCGGGCCCGACCCCATCAGCATCGGCGTCACCCACGCCCCGTACCAGCGTGTGCTCAACTCGTTCGTCAACAACGGGGCCGACGTCATCTTCGGCGGTCACACCCACGGCGGACAGGTCCAGGTACCCGGCTACGGCGCCCTCGTCACCAACTGCGACCTGCCTCGCAGCAAGGTCAGCGGCCTGACGACCTGGAGCCACGCCCGCAAGACCGCACACCTCGAGATCTCGGCCGGCCTGGGCACCTCGATCTACGCCCCCGTGCGGTTCTCGTGCCGCCCCGAAGCCGTCATCCTGACCCTGACGGCCTGACCTTCCCCGGAGTGACACGAGCAGGCCCGAACATGGGCTATTCTTGTCAGGTTGCTTCACGTGAGAACGCGAAGACATCGGGGTGTGGCGCAGCTTGGTAGCGCGCCTCGTTCGGGACGAGGAGGTCGTGGGTTCGAATCCCGCTACCCCGACCAGATCAAATGGCTCCACCCTTGGGTGGAGCCATTTGCTTTCTGTGCTCGTTGGTTCGCCCTCCGGGCGACACAAATCGGCTCCGCCTCCGGGTGGAGCCATTTGCTTTTGTGCTTGCCGGTTCGACCTCCGGGCGACACGGGTCAGGCGAGGCGGCCGCCGGACTCGGCGAGGTAGCAGGCACCGCAGAGCGACTCGTACGTCACCTGCTGGCCGTCGATCGCGACCTGGTCGCCGTCGAACACGAACCGGTCGCCGACCGTGCGCGCCGTGAAGACCGCCTTGCGACCGCACCGGCAGATCGTCTTGAGCTCTTCGAGCGAGTGCGCCACCTCGAGCAGCCGCCGACTGCCGGGGAAGGCCACCGTCCGGAAATCCGTCCGGATGCCGTAGGCCAGCACGGGGACGTCGTCGAGGATCGCGATGCGCAGCAGGTCGTCGATCTGGTGCGGCGCCAGGAACTGCGCCTCGTCCACGAGCAGGCAGGCGAGGCTCGAGCCCGTCTCGCCGCGCACGGCGTCACGACGGGCCAGGAAGACCTGCCGGACCTCGTCGTCGGGGGCGAAGGTGACGTCCGCGGCCCGGGTCACACCCAGCCGCGAGACGATGGCGTCGTCACCCTTGGTGTCGACCCCCGGCTTGGCGAGCAACACGCGCTGACCGCGTTCTTCGTAGTTGTAGGCCGCTTGCAGCAGAGCCGTGCTCTTGCCGCTGTTCATCGCGCCGTAGCGGAAGTAGAGCTTGGCCACTACTGGAGGTAACCGTCTTCGGCGGCCCGCCGGATGAGCTCGGACTTCTTGCTGGCCGGCCGGTTGGCCTTGGCGTACTTCTCGCGCACCCGACGGAGGAAGGTCTTCGCCGTCTCGTACTGGACGTTCATCTGCGCGGCGACCTCGTTGGTGCTGAAGCCCGAGACGTACAACCGGAACGCCTCGGCCTCGCCGGCACTGAGCTTGGGTCTGGTCTGGTTCGCGGCACCGGCCGGCAGTGGACGCCAGTCACGCTGAGGCGAGTTGTCACGGGCGACGCCCATCACCTGGCGGGCGGCGTCCATCACCTCGCGCATCGGCAGGGTCTTCGACAGGAAGGCCGACGCCCCCGCCTCGAGCGCCCGTTCGCGCGACTCGCGGGTGTCGAGGCTCGACAGCACGACGACCTTGGCCCCGGCTGCCCGGCAGGTGCGCACGCGGGCCTCGATCGAGACCGGCTCTTTCAGCTGGAAGTCGAGGAAGACGAGGTCGGTCGGGAAGTTGTCGCTGTGCACCAGCTGCAGCCAGGTGTGCGCCGTGAGGACGAGGTCGAAGTCGTAGGCGTTGACGTTGATCCAGCTGCTCAGGCTGTCGAGCAGCACCTCGTGGTCGTCGAGGATCGCGAGCCGGACGCGACGGGCGGGCGGTGCGTCGGAACCCGGCCCGACGGTGGCCCACGAGGGTGCTGCGACGGGCCTCCCGAAGCCCGGACGATGGGACGAGCGACCGCTCGACTCAGTGCTGGTCATAAGAAAACCTTAGTGTCAGATGCGAAGGTGCCCGGTCGACCCGCAGGTCGCCCGAGACGAGGCGGAGCACGGTAAGACAGGGGGCGAGCGACCGTCGTGCGGCAGCGGCCGAGGACCCGAACGAGAGCTCGACAGCGATGTCGACCCGCGCCTCCTCGGCTTCGAGCGCGACCCGGAGCGAGCGGGCGTCGACGACCTCGACGTCGTCCACCGCCGCGAAGAGCGCCCAGAGCGCGGTGCGGTGCTCCGGGCCCAGGCGATCGGCGAGCCGGTCGGGGTCGACGACCTCGGCCGGCACCCGACGACCGGGCGCGGCGAGGCGCCGGACCAGCCACGTCGCGTCGGCGTCGGCCACCAGGGAGGCGCGCAACGAGTCGGCCACGCGCCGTGCCTCGTCGGCGTCACCCTCGCCGATCCGACCGGACTCGACCAGCCGCGCGAAGAACGGCACGACCTCGCGGTTGAGCACGGTGACGCGGTCCTGCTGGACCGAGCGGGCGAGGGTCACCCTCAGGTCGTCGGTGCTGGCCCTGCGGAACCCCGTGGCCCGGGAGACCCATCCCTCGACGTGGGCGACGAAGACGCCCGAGAAGGTCGCCGAGGCGGCCGTCAGGGCGAGCAACGGCGTGAGGGCGACCACGACGTACGACGCGGTGGGCACGGGTGTGACGAAGCCCGGCGCCTCGACCAGGACCACGACGGCGAGGACCGCGGCCACGGCGCCTCCGGCGGCGAGGATCTCGCGCGCCGGGCGGTACGGGGCCACCCCGAGCAGGAGGACCCCCGCGGCGATCCCCGCCCAGTCGTCCCGCACGAACGGATTGCTGCCGGCGGTGGCCAGGGCCGACAGGACGCCCGCCGCGGCACACGCCCCGGCGACGCACCAGAGCGCCCCGGACCCGAACGGCGCCCGAAGGGGCGCGGCCGACACGACGAGCACGACGCCGCCCGCGGCGACGGCGACGAGGGCGCCCGCCGCGGCCCACGGCGAGGAGACGTCGGTGGCCCGCAGCAGCGTGTCGACGACGGCGACGAACCATGCGGCGAGGGCCGCCCCGAGGGTGATCGGTCGGGCCGCGAGGGCGCCGAGGGGGTCGACCTGCTGAGGAGACCGACCGGAGGCGCGCCCGCCGGGTCGAGGAGGGGCGGCGAGGCTCATGCGGGCACCCCGTCGTCGGCGACGACCACCGGTGCCACGACGGCGAACGGGACCCGCAAGACGATCGACGTGCCACTGCCCGGGGACGACCAGATCTGCACGTGACCGTCGACGCGTGCGAGACGGGCCTCGACGGACGTCGTCAGGCCGAGACGGTCGGGGGCCACCGCCGCCGTGTCGAAGCCGACGCCGTCGTCGATCACCATCACGGTCAGGTCGGTGCCGTCGCCGAACACGACGAGCTCGGCCCGGTCGGCGCCACTGTGGCGGCTCACGTTGACGAGGCATTGCGCGACGGCCAGTCCGAGCGCGTCACCGGTGACGGGGTCGAGGCGGCCGACCGCCGAGACGTCGCCCGTCACGGCCACCTCGAGGCCACCCGACCGCGACTGCTCGACAGCCGCGTGGAGTCGGCTGCGCTCCCAGTCGTCGGCGGCCCTCACGGCGACCTCGGTCGGCACGGAGCCCGGCGAGAGCCAGTCCCGCCCCACGAGCACCTCGAGGTCGGCCGCGATCGACCGGGTGGTCTCGGGCGACAGGGCTCCGGGACGAGCGTTCGCGAGGGCCGCGAGGTGTCCGAGGATCGTGTCGTGGACGAGGGCGGCCGCCTGCTGCTCGATGTCGACGCGGATGCCCTGGACCTGCTGCTCGAGCGCCGCCCGGTGCAGTCGGGGCTGGGCCTCGCGGGCACGTCCCCGTGACACCTCGGCGTGGCCCGTGACCACGGCCACGAGGACGAACGCCAGCAACGCGGTGACGTCGAGTCGGAAGGAGGCCCCCGTGTGCCAGGTCGCCAGCTGCGTGGCGAGCTCGCCCGCCGCGTAACCCGCCGCCGACCAGAGGAGACCCCGGCGAGGGCCGACGGCGGTGCTGCCGACCATGATGAGGGCGATCTTGGGCAACGCGAGCGAGAAGGCATCCGACGCCTGCACGGCGGCCACCTGCGAGAAGAGCGTGACGGCGTACCAGTACAGGGCTGCGGTCCCGACGATGAGGTAGGCGAGATGAGCCGTCGTCGAACGCGTGCGCTCGACCACGACGAGAAGGACCGCCAAGGGCACGAGCGAGACCAGGGCGGGCCAGAGCAGCAGGTCGGGCGTGGCGACCTGTTTCGCGAGCAGCAGGGCCGTCGCCGCCGCGAGGACCGTGGCCGCGATCGCGTGACACGCCCTGGACACCGAGTCGCCGACGGCCGCGGGCGCGAGGTGGGCCGGGAGGCCGAGCAGCATGCGGCCTCCTCGGCTCGGTCGGGTCAGGAGAGATCATGGCAGAAGGTGCACCGCGGCTGTACCCCGACATGTGGGGCCATCGACCACGCCGGGCGGGCAGGTGGCTCGTTTTGTGCCCCGTTCCACTCGGCAGGGGCACGACCGGCCCCGTGGCCCGGCGGCCCCGTGGCCCGGCGGCCCCGGCTCTCGCAGGCTCAGAACAGTCGCGGCTGCGACCGTGCCCCACCCGGCAGCTCGTGGGCGATGAGGGCCCGCGGGACCGCCGAGCCACCGGTACCGAGCGTCAGGTCGGGGATGCCCGGAAGAGGGACCGTGCCGGCGGCTGCCGTGCCGATGCCGGTGCCGTTCAGCCCCATCAGTCGGAGGGAACGCGCGCTGTCGTCGAGCGCCGCGGAGCGCATCGACCCCGTGGCCGGGTCGGCCTGCCCCTTCTCGAGGCCGTACTCGCGCAACAGGGGCCGTAGACGTGCGGCCAGCCAGGAGCGGTAACCCGTCGGCGCATAGGTGCCCTGGGAGTAGAGCACCCGGTACTTGGTCACGAGCTCGGGGTGCTCACGCTCGAGCCAGGCGAACCACCATTCTTTGACCCCGGGCTTGAGGTGCAGGGCGCTGTACATGACGCTCGAGGCACCCGAATCGCGGACGGCGGCGAGCGCCGCGTGCAGGTGGTCGAGCCCGTCGGTGAGGTACGGCAGCACGGGCATCATGAAGACCGAGCAGGACAACCCCAACTCGCGGGCCGCCGAGACGGTGGCCAGGCGGGCCGCAGTCGTCGGCGTGCCCGGCTCGACCGACTGCTGCAGGTCGTCGTCGTAGACGGCGATCGACATGGCCAGGTCGACGGGCACGTGCTGCGCCGCCTCGGCGAGCAGGGGCAGGTCGCGCCGCAACAGCGTGCCCTTCGTCAGGATGCTGAAGGGAGTGCCCGAGTCAGCGAGGGCGGCGATGATGCCGGGCATGAGCCGGTACCGACCCTCGGCACGTTGGTAGGGATCGGTGTTCGTGCCCAGCGCGACCGGGTGGTGCTGCCACGTCGGGCGGTGCAGTTCGCGGGCGAGCACCTCGGCGACGTTCACCTTGACGACGATCTGCCGGTCGAAGTCGTCGCCGCCGTCGAGGTCGAGGTACTCGTGGGTGGGACGGGCGAAGCAGTACACGCAGGCGTGGCTGCAGCCGCGGTAGGGATTGATCGTCCACCCGAAGGGCAGGGCCGAGTCGCCGCCCGGGACGCGGTTGAGGGCGCTCTTCGCGACCACCTCGTGGAACGTCACCCCCGCGAACTCGGGCGTCGTGACGGAGGTGATCAGGTTGTTCAGCCGCGCAAGACCGGGCAACGCCGAGGCGTTCTCGGTGTCGACCGCTTGCTCGGACCATCGCATGCCCCCATTCGAACACACGTTCGAACTGGGGTCAACCCGGGGCGTGCGACACGAGGACGCGACGCCCGGCACCAGGCCTCAGGCGTGGATGTGCAGCGCCTCGGCGGTCGCCCCGATGGTCGAGGCGGCCCGCTGCTCGTCGGACGAGAGGTCGTCACCGTACGTCGGGATCATCGCGTTCAGCCGCGGCTTCCACGCCGCGATGCGATCGGGGAAGCACCGCTCGAGGACGCTGAGCATGATCGGCACGGCCGTGGAGGCTCCCGGGGACGCGCCGAGCAGGCCCGCGATGGTGCCGTCGGCCGCCGTGATCACCTCGGTGCCGAACTGCAACACCCCGCCCTTCTTGCGGTCCTTCTTGATGACCTGCACCCGCTGACCGGCGGTGATGCGGTACCAGTCCTTCGGGTCGGCGTCGGGCATGAACTCGCGGAGCGCCTCGAACTTGGTCTGCTTGCTCGCCGCGAGCTGCCCCACGAGGTACTTGACCAGCGAGAGGTTGGCGAGTCCGGCGCGGATCATCGGGTAGAGGTTGTGGGCACGGATCGACGCGAACAGGTCGAACATCGAACCGTGCTTGAGGAACTTCGGGCTGAAGCCGGCGTACGGCCCGAACATCAGGCTGGCCTGCCCGTCGACGACGCGGGTGTCGAGGTGCGGCACCGACATCGGGGGCGAGCCGACGGCGGCCTTGCCGTAGACCTTGGCCTGGTGCTTGCCGACGATCGCGGGATCGTCGCAGCGCAGGAACTCGCCGCTGACCGGAAACCCGCCGAAGCCCTTGATCTCGTCGATGCCCGACTTCTGCAGCAGGTGCAGCGCTCCCCCGCCGGCGCCGACGAACACGAAGCGTGCGTCGACGGTCGTCGGCGTGCCACCGACCTGCTTGCGGAGGGCCACCCGCCACGTGCCGTCGGCGAGCTTCGTGAGGTTCGTGACGCGGTGGTCGACCTCGAGGATCGCCCCCTCGCCCTGGAGGTACGTGAGGAGGAGGCGCGTGAGCGACCCGAAGTCGACGTCCGTCCCGGCGGCGATGCGCGTCGCCGCGATCGGCTGCCCCTTCGCCCGACCCGGGATGAGGACCGGCGCCCACGACCGGATGACGGACGCGTCGGTGCTGAACTCGAGCCCCTGGAACAGCGGGTGCTCGCGCAGTGCCTCGTGGCGCTTGCGGAGGTACTCGACGTTCTTCTCGCCCCAGACGAAGCTCATGTGCGGGGTCGAGTTGATGAAGGCGTCGGGCTGGGGCAGGGCGCCCTCGGCCACGAGGAACGACCAGAACTGCCGCGACACCTGGAACTGCTCGTTGACCTTGACGGCGCTCGAGGTGTCGATGCTGCCGTCGGACCGCTCGGGCGTGTAGTTGAGCTCGCAGAGGGCCGAGTGGCCCGTGCCCGCGTTGTTCCAGGGGTTGCTCGACTCGAGGGCGACGTCGCCCAGCGCCTCGTAGATCTGGATCGTCCAGCTCGGCTCGAGCTGCTTGATCATGGCACCGAGGGTGGCACTCATGATGCCGGCCCCGATGAGGGCTACGTCGACGGGCTTCTTCGCATCGGTCACGACGTCAGTCTAGGCCCGGCCCCCTCGACGACCCCGGGTGGTCACCGGACGACGACACCCCGGTGTCTCGATGTCGAGAGACCGGGGTGCGACGCGTCACCGGCCCCCCGGGTGACCGGCGCCGAGGGATCAGGCGACGGCGCGCTCGGCGGCGACGAGCTCGGCGATCTGCACGGCGTTGAGCGCCGCGCCCTTGCGGAGGTTGTCGTTGCTGATGAAGAGCGCGAGCCCACGGTGACCGGGGACGCCCTCGTCGTGACGGATGCGGCCGACGAAGCTCGGGTCGGCTCCCGCCGCCTCGAGCGGGGTCGGGACGTCGGTGAGGACCACCCCGGGGGCGTCGCGCAGCAGCTCTTCGGCACGCTCGACCGTGATGTCCGAGGCGAATTCGGCGTTGATCGAGAGCGAGTGCCCCGTGAAGACCGGCACGCGGACGCACGTGCCGCTGACCAGCAGATCGGGGCGCTCGAGGATCTTGCGGCTCTCGTTGCGCAGCTTCTTCTCTTCGTCGGTCTCGTTCGTGCCGTCGTCGACGATGCTTCCTGCGAGCGGGATGACGTCGAAGGCGATGGGCCGGACGTACTTCACCGGTTCGGGCAGGTCGACCGCGCGACCGTCGTGCACGAGGCCGATGGTGTCGCCCTCGATCGCGGCACGGGTCTGCTGCAGCAGCTCGTCGGCGCCGGCGAGGCCGCTGCCCGACACGGCCTGGTAGGTGCTGACGATCAGGCGCTGCAGGGTGGCCTCGGTGTCGAGCACCTTCAGCACGGGCATGGCCGCCATGGTCGTGCAGTTGGGGTTGGCGACGATGCCCTTCACCGCCTCGCGGAGGGCGTGGGGGTTCACCTCGCTGACCACCAGGGGCACCTCGGGGTCCATCCGCCAGGCGCTCGAGTTGTCGATGACGAGCGCGCCGGCCGCGGCGAACCGCGGCGCGTGGGCTCGCGAGCCCGTGGCCCCGGCCGAGAAGAGGGCGATGTCGAGACCGGCGGGATCGGCCGTCTCGATGTCCTCGACGACGATCTCGACCCCACGGAACGGCAGGGTCGTGCCCGCCGACCGGGCGGTGGCGAAGAAGCGGATCTCGGCGACCGGGAAGTCGCGCTCGTCGAGCAGGGTGCGCATGACCTTGCCGACCTGTCCGGTCGCGCCGATCACGCCGACGCGCAGTCCTTCGGCCATGGGTGCCTCCTGGGGTTTCGGTGGTGCAGGGTTCGGTGGTGCAGGGTTCGGTGGTGCAGGGTTCGGTGGTGCAGGTTCCGGTACGGCGGGAGCAGGGTCGGGAGGCGCGGTGCGGGAGCCGCGCGCGCCTCCTGGTCGAGGACCGGGTCGCGTCAGCGGCCGGTGCCGCCGTGGACGACGGCGTCGACCTCGGCGTCGAGGCCGAAGGCCGTGTGGACGACGCGGAGGGCGTCGTTCAGGGTGTCGGCCCGGGTGACCACCGAGATGCGGATCTCGCTGGTCGAGATCATCTCGATGTTGATGCCCGCCTCGAAGAGGGCCGTGAAGAGTCGTGCCGAGACGCCGGCGTTGGTGCGCATGCCCGCACCGACGAGCGCGAGCTTGCCGATCTGGTCGTCGTACTGCAGCGACTCGAAGCCGATCTCGGCCCGGTCGGACTCGAGGGCCTGGAGCACGACGGCGCCCTCGGACTTCGGCAGGGTGAACGAGATGTCGGTGCGGCTGGTCGACGCCGCCGACACGTTCTGCACGATCATGTCGATGTTGGCGCCGGTCTTGGCGACCGTGCGGAAGATCTGGGCGGCCTTGCCCGGCACGTCGGGGACGCCGACGACGGTGATCTTGCCCTCGCTGAGGTCGCCCGCGACCCCGCTGATGATGGGTTCTTCCACGTTCTCTCCCTCTTTCGGGTTGACGACGAGCGTGCCCTCGTTGTTGTTGAACGACGAGCGGACGTGCAGGGTGACCCCGTGGCGCCGGGCGTACTCGACGGCACGGATGTAGAGCACCTTCGACCCGGCGGCGGCGAGCTCGAGCATCTCTTCGCTCGTGACGCGGTCGAGCTTGCGGGCCTTGGGCACGACGCGCGGGTCGGCCGTGAAGACGCCGTCGACGTCGGTGTAGATCTCGCACACGTCGGCGTCGAGCGCCGCGGCGAGGGCGACGGCGGTCGTGTCGGAGCCGCCTCGGCCGAGGGTCGTGATGTCGCCCGTGGACCGGTTGAACCCCTGGAAGCCGGCGACGATCGCCACGTACCCGGCGTCGAGGGCGTCGCGCACGCGGCCGGGCGTGACGTCGACGATGCGGGCCTTGCCGTGCTGGGCGTCGGTGATCATGCCGGCCTGGCTGCCGGTGTACGAACGGGCCTCGACGCCCAGACTGCGGATCGCCATGGCGAGCAGGGCCATGCTGATGCGCTCGCCCGCGGTGAGCAGCATGTCGAGCTCACGGCCGCCGGGGAGCGGACTGACCTCGTTGGCCAGGTCGAGCAGCTCGTCGGTGGTGTCGCCCATGGCGCTGACGGCCACGACGACGTCGTTGCCGGCCTTGCGCGTCTCGACGATGCGCTTGGCGACGCGCTTGATGCTCTCGGCATCGGCGACGGACGACCCGCCGAATTTCTGCACGATCAAGCTCACGGTGACTCCTGAGAAGGGGACTGGGCGCGCCGGAGGACGGCTCACGCCTGCGTCCGGCGATTCTATTCGGTGTCGAGAGCGTGTGACGCACACGGCTCGGTGTCCCGCGGACGACCACGAGGGGTCGCGCGTCGGAGCACCGAGGGCGGCGTCGACGCGTCTCCCCTACGGTGGACCGATGCCCGACACCACCGACCAGGCCCGGGGCGCCGCCAGCCGCCTCCAGGACAGCCGAGCCCTCACGACCGCCGCCCGCATCGGGTTCGCCATGAACGGCCTGCTGCACGTCGTGATCGGCGTGATCGCGCTCGGCGTGGCGTTCGGCGGTGGCGGCGAGGCCGACCAGGGCGGCGCCCTCGGGCAGTTCGCGTCACATCCGGCCGGAGTGTTCCTGCTGTGGCTGATCGTCGTGGGGCTGTGGGGGCTCGGCCTGTTCCAGCTGCTCGAGGCCGCTCTCGTCCGAGGGACGGACAAGGACGCCTGGGCCGATCGCGCGAAGGAGGGCGGCAAGGGCGTGGCCTACCTCGCCGTCGGCGTCACGGCCTTCACCTTCGCGCGGGGCTCGTCGTCGGACAGCTCGGGACAGACCCAGACGCTCAGCGCCCGGCTGCTCGCCGCGCCCGGGGGCGTCGTGTTGCTCGTCGTCGTCGCGCTCGCCATCGTGGCCATCGGGGCGTACTTCGTCGTCAAGGGTGTGAAGCAGAAGTTCCGCGAAGACCTCACGCTGCCGGGCGGGGCCGCCGGGCGCGGCACGGTCGCCCTCGGCGTGACGGGCTACGTGGCCAAGGGAATCGCCCTGGGCGTGGTCGGCGTGCTGTTCGCCGTCGCGGCCGTCACCTCGGACCCGAGCGAGGCCACCGGACTCGACGGCGCACTGAAGGCACTCGCCGCCCTGCCGTTCGGCGTGGTGGTGCTGACGGCCGTCGCCCTGGGGCTCATGGCCTATGGCGCGTACTGCGTCGTGCGGGCACGGCGCGCCCGCCTCTGACCGGCAGGCGTGCGCGGAGCGGGTTCAGGAGGCGCGGGTCGTCATTCGGAAACGAGGCGACGGCCCTCGAAGGCGCGGCCGAGCGTGACCTCGTCGGCGTACTCGAGGTCGCCGCCGACGGGGAGGCCCGAGGCCAGCCGGGTGACCCGGAGCCCGAAGGGCGCGAGCATGCGGGAGAGGTACGTCGCCGTCGCCTCGCCCTCGAGGTTGGGGTCGGTCGCGATGATGACCTCTTGCACGGTGTCGTCGGCCAGGCGCTGGACGAGTTGGCGGATGCGCAGGTCGTCGGGACCGATGCCGTCGATGGGGCTGATCGCACCGCCGAGCACGTGGTAAAGCCCGCGGAACTCACGCGTGCGCTCGATGGCCTGGACGTCCTTCGCCTCTTCGACGACGCAGATGGTGGCGGGCGAACGACGCGGGTCACGGCAGATGTTGCAGGTCTCTTGTTCGCTGACGTTGCCGCAGATCTCGCAGAAACGGACCTTGGTCTTGACGTCGACGAGCAGTTCGGCGAGGCGCGACGTGTCGAACGACTCGTTCTGCACGATGTGGAACGCGATGCGTTGCGCCGACTTGGGCCCGATGCCCGGCAGACGACCGAACTCGTCGATCAGCTCTTGGACGATGCCTTCGTACACGCGCTACTCGCTTCTCTGAGGCGTGACCCGGGGGGCGATCGTCTCTTCTTCGATGAACTGGGCGCCGAGGATCTCGCGCACGACGGCCTCGCCGTAGCGCGACCCGGTGGGGATGCCCCGACGCGGGTCACCGGTGGCCGCGCGGCGCTCGGCCATCGACGGGCCGGCACCCGTGGAGGCGGTCGGAGCCGCCGGCGCCGGGGTCGAGGCCGTGGAAGACGTCGGACCCGCGGTGGAGCGGCCGGCCGGGGGCGCGTCAGCCTCGGGCGGCGGAGGCGCGGCGTCGACCGTCGGGACGCCCCCGGGCGGCTCTTCGGTGATGTGCTCGGGCTCGTCGGGCTCGGGAGGCGGGGTCTGCGGGATGGTGGCGACGTCCCACCCGGTGACGGGCGCCGGCGAGCTGGGCCGATCGACGGACGCGGACGCCGGGCCGCCGGACCGCTCGGCGGACGCAGGCTTCGTGGCCGGTGCCGGGGTGCGGGGAGGACTCACGGCCGGCGCCGCGGAGTCGTCGGGCGCTGCCGGTTCCGCCGCGGCGGCCGTCGTGCGGCCCGTCTCGGCCGGCGTCGACCCCTGAGGTGACGGAGCGGAAGCCTGCCGCCCGCCGTCGGTCGCCGGTGCGGCCGACCGGCCGGTGTCTCGTTGCGGGCTCGACACCGCGGGCGGGACGGACGCCTCGACAGGCGGCGCACCGGTGGGGGTGGGACCCGCGGGCCCGTCGCCCTCGACGCGGGCGATGTACTTGACCTTGACTCCGAGCACGTCGACGATCGCCCGTCGCAGGTACTCGCTGACGCCCTCGGCCGCCCCCTGGGGACGCTTGAAGCTCTCGACGTCGTTGGCACTGGGGAAGGCCAGCGTGAGCACGTCGTCGGCGAAGTCGACGACGGTGGCCGTGACGACGACCATCCAGGCCGTGCGCCTCGCCTTCTGGACGACCTCGACGATCTCGGGCCAGCTGTCGCGCAACTGTTGGAGCGTGACGGGGGCCGCGCCGGACCCGGCGCCCCGAGCCGGGTCGGGGGCCTGCGCCCAGGCGGCCGAGTGCGGCGCGGACGGAGGCGCGGGTTCGGTCGTCGCCGGAGCTGCGGAGCCGACGGGCTCGGCCGGGGCCGACGGGGCGGCCGTCGCCCAGGACGCGGTCGCGCTCTCGACGGCCGACGGTCCACCGGCCGCCTCGGTCGACGGAGTGGCCTCGACGGGCGCTGCGGAAGCAGTCGTCGCGGCAGGAGCAGTCGAGGCCGGAGTCGACGACGCGACGGCGGGCGCCGATCGACCCGACGCGGGCCTGACCTCGGTCGGGTGTGCCTCGGTCGACGGACCGGATGCCGACGACGAGGCGGAGCCAGGACCCTCGACGCCGACGCGTCGCTCGAGACGCTCGACCCGGGCGAGGGCACCCCGGCCCGTCTGGTCGCTCTCGGGGACGAGGACGCGCGCGATCATCAGTTCGAGGTGCAGCCGGGGCGACGTCGCACCCGTCATGTCGGTGAGGGCACGGTTGACGACGTCCGCCGAGCGGGAGAGCTCGGCGGCACCGAAGGCGTGGGATTGGTGCACGAGACGGTCGAGCTCGTCGGCGGTGACGCCCCGCAGCACGGCGGACGCGCCCTCGACGGTCGCCCCGACGACGATGAGGTCGCGCAGGCGCTCGAGCAGGTCTTCGACGAACCGCCGAGGGTCTTGCCCGGTCTGGACGACGCGGTCGACGGCCGCGAAGGCCGCGGCACCGTCGCGGGCGCCGAGCGCCTCGACGACGTCGTCGAGCAGCGAGGCATGGGTGTACCCGAGCAGGGCGACGGCGCGCTCGTACTCGATCGCGCCGTTCTCGCTGCCGGCCATCAGCTGGTCGAGGAGGGAGAGGGTGTCGCGCACCGACCCGCCGCCGGCACGGACGACGAGCGGGAGCACGCCGGGGGCCGCCTCGACCGACTCGCTCTCGCAGAGCTCGTGGACGTACTCGAGCATCTGCGCCGGGGGCACGAGGCGGAAGGGGTAGTGGTGCGTGCGCGACCGGATCGTGCCGATCACCTTGTCGGGCTCGGTGGTCGCGAAGATGAACTTGACGTGCTCGGGCGGTTCTTCGACGACCTTCAGCAGGGCGTTGAAGCCCTGCGGGGTGACCATGTGGGCCTCGTCGAGGATGAAGATCTTGAACCGGTCGCGGGCCGGGGCGAACACGGCCCGGTCGCGGATGTCGCGGGCGTCGTCGACGCCGTTGTGGCTGGCCGCGTCGATCTCGATGACGTCGAGCGAGCCTCCGCCGTCGCGGGAGAGCTCGACGCACGACGCGCAGACGCCGCACGGGGTGTCGGTCGGGCCCTGGGCGCAGTTCAGGCAGCGGGCCAGGATGCGGGCCGACGTCGTCTTGCCGCAGCCGCGGGGCCCGCTGAACAGGTAGGCGTGGTTGACGCGGTTGGTGCGGAGCGCCGTGCGGAGCGGATCGGTCACCTGCGTCTGCCCGATGAGCTCGGCGAAGTTCTCTGGCCGGTAACGGCGATACAGGGCGGTGACCACAGAGCAAGAGTAGTCGGGGCGACCGACAACGGTCGACGGCGTGGGCCCTGCTCCGCCCGGTCCGGTGCGGTGCCCGCCCGGACGCACCGGAGGGCCCGTCGAGACGACGGACCCTCCGGTGTGACGCGCCGTTCCGGCTACTCCGCCACGTTCCTCCCCCGTCGACGCAGACGCACCAGCGCCAGCCCGAGCAGGAGGGCGAAGGCCCCGAGCGAGAACCCGCCGAGGACGTCGGAGCCCGTGTACGCGAGCCCCGTGACGCCCGTGGTCGCGACCCCGCCGATTCCGTTGCCGGAGCCGCCGCCCGCACCGGGCAGGCCCGGGAAGCCCGGGGTCCCGGGCGTGCCCGGCGTGCCCGGCGTGCCCGGCGTACCCGGCGTACTGGCCGCCGCCGTCACCGTGAAGCCGGTCGTGACCGGGGCCGAGGTGGCTCCCGCCACGGTCTGCGTCGCGTCGACCACGTGCGGCCCGACGGCCACGTCCTCCCAGACGACCGTCCAGTCACCCGCGGCGTCCGCCGTGACGACCAGGACGCGATCCGCGGCGAGGACCGCGGCCGCGGCGACGTCGTCGACCGTGACGCCCTCGACGTCCCCCGCGTCGAGCCGGACCGTGACGGTCGCGCCGGGTTCGGCCGTACCCGTGGTCGTCACGGTCGCGGTGCCGTCCTGACCGGCCGGGAACACCGAGCCCGGCAGCGGGCTCGTGATGACGATCGGATCGATCGCGGCGATGACGAGGTCCTGGGTGGCCGTCGTCGTGCCCGCGTCCGCGGTCTGCGTGGCGGTGAGCACGTAGGCGGCGACCGGGACTCCCACGAACGTCACCGTCCAGGTGCCGTCGTCGGCGACGACCGTGACCTGCGTCGTCCCCTCTCCGAGGTCGACCGTGACGAGCGCACCGGGTGTGCCGGTGCCCGTCACCGTGACGTCCTCGACGCCGTCGCCGTCGGCGTCGGCGATCAACGCGTCCGGAGCGGGCGAGGTGATGACGACGGCGTCGGTGTTCGCGGCCGCGGTGACCGTGAACACGACGGTCTCGGGTGCCGACACCGCGCCTCCCACGGTCTGGGTCACGGACAGGGTGTGCTGCCCCGGCTCGACGCCCACCAGCGTGGTCGACCAGGCGCCGTCGGCGTCCACGTCGACCGTGACCGGCAGGCCGCCGTCCAGGCTGACGGCCACGGAGGCGTTCGGCTGGGCCGAACCGCCGACCAGGACGTCGGCCGTGCCCTCCGTGCCCTCCGTGCCCGAGGGCAGGATCGACCCCTGCTCGGGCGAGGTCACCACGAGCGGGGCGACCTCGGCGGCGGGGGCGATTACGACGTCCACCGACGCACTGCCGGTGACCACGCCTGCGACCGTCTGCTCGACGACCACAGTGCCCGTGCCGACCGGGACCGCCGGCAGGGTCACCGACCAGGTGCCGCCGTCCGTGACGATCGCCGTCTGCGTGGTGCCGCCGACGGAGACCGTGACGGTGGCTCCGGGCTCGCCCGTGCCGGTGACCGGCAGGTCGACGAAGCCGTCACCGTCGGCGTCGGTCACGAGCTGCCCGTCGGCGGGCGAGGTGATGGTCGGGGCGACGGCGGGGTCGGCCGGGGCGGGCACGATCACGACCTGCACCTCGACCGGGACGCTGGTCGCGTCGCCGACGGTCTGCACGACCGAGACGGTGTGCGTCCCGGTGGCGAGCACGACCGGCACCTGCCACGAGCCCGCGTCGTCGACCGTCGTGGTGACGGGGTCTCCCCCGTCGACCGTGACGGCGACGGGCGCGCCCGGCTGTCCCTGGCCGCGGACGACGACCGGCGCGGTGCCGGAGTCGCCCGCCTGGTACTGCTGCCCGTCGGTCGGCGCCGTGACGGTCAGCGTGGCGGCGGCCTCGACGACGACCGTGGTCGTCACCGGAGCCGACTCGGCCCCGGCGACCGTCTGCGTCGCGGACACCACGTGCTCGCCCACGCCGACCCCCGCGAAGGTGGTCGTCCAGGTGCCGTCGTCGTCGACGTCGACCGTGACGGCCGTGCCGTCGTCGAGCGTCACCGCGACGGTCGCGCCGACCTGCGCCGAACCGGTCACCGGCAGGTCCACCGTCGAGTCGGCGGACAGGACGAGGAGGCGCGTGCCCGTCGCCGGGTCGGTGATCTCGATCGGGTCTGCCGCGACCACCGCGAACGGCTGGGTCACGGGGACCGTCGTGACGGTGCCGTACTGCTGCACCACCGAGATCGGTCCGGCGCCCACCGGCACGGCGTCGAAGGTCGCGGTCCACGCCCCCGTCGTCGGGTCGGCCGGGACGGCCTGGGTCAGGCCGTCACCGAGCGAGACCGTGACGGTCGCGCCGGGCTGAGCGTTGCCCGACACCGTGACCGGCGTGGTCTGACCGTCGAGGACGACGACGGTGGCACCCGGGGCGGGCTCGGTGATCGTGACCGGCGTGCCGACCACGACGTCGAGCTGCTGGGTGGCGGGAGTCGTCGAACCGGCCGGGACCGTCTGCGTGACGACGACCGGGTACGAGCCGACGGGCACGTCGCCCACCGTGACGGTCCAGGTGCCCTCAGGGGTCACCGTGGTCGTCTCGGAGAGGTCGTCGCCCACCGCGACCACGACCGTCGCGCCGGGCTGACCCGTGCCGGTGACCGTGACGTCCGTGGTGTCGTCGGCGTCTTCGACGACGATCGACGACCCGGCGGGCGGCGAGGTGATCGTCACGGGAGCGGCCACGACGACCGACACGTCCCGCGTGATCGGCGTCGACACGGCGCCGTCGACGGTCTGGGTGACCGAGGCGGTTCGATCGCCGACCGGGACGCCGTCGACCGTGACGCTCCAGGCGCCGGTCGTCGGGTCGGCCACGACCGTCCCGACCAGGCCGTCACCGAGGTCGACCGTGACGGTCGCTCCGGGCTGGGCCGTGCCGGACGCGACCACCGGGGCGGTGTCGCCCGCGGCGAGCACGACGACCGTCGTGCCGTCGGTGGGCCGGTCGACGACGAGACCCGCCGCCGCCGCGACCGTGAACGGTTGCGTCGCCGCGGCCGAGGTCACGCCCCGGATCGTCTGCGTGGCCGTCAGGGTGTAGTCGCCGACGGGGACTCCGTCGACGGTCGCCTGCCAGTCGCCTTCGGGCCCGACGGTGGCGCCGGCCGTGAGGCCCGTGCCGAGCGAGACGGCGATGGTGGCGCCGGGCTCACCGGTGCCCGAGACGACGACCGACGTGGTGCCGGCCGGGTCGAGCAGGGAGACCGTCGCACCCGGGGTGGGGGTGACGATCACGGGCGCGGCGGGGGCCACGACGATCGACACGTCCCGTGTGACCGGGGTCGAGGTCGAGCCGTCGACGGTCTGGGTGACCGCGATGGTGCGGTCGCCGACCGGGACGCCCGGCACGGTGACGCTCCAGGCGCCGGTCGTGCCGTCGGCCGTGGCCGTGGCGGTCAGGCCGTCGCCGAGGTCGACGCCGATCGCGGCGCCCGGCTCGGCCGTGCCCGACACGACCAGGTCGGTGGTCGCGTCCGGAGTGGCCACCGCCACGACGGTCCCGACGGCAGGAGCCTCGATGACGACCGCGGCGGCGGGGACCACCGAGAGGGGCTGGGTGACGGCGGGCGACACCGAGGTGCCGAGCGCCTGGGTGGCGGTGAGCGTGCGCTCGCCGACCGTGACGCCTGCCACGACGACGCTCCAGGCGCCGGTGGTCGGGTCGGCGATCGTCGAGGCCACGAGGTCGTCGCCGAGGTCGACGCGGACGGTCGCCCCCGGCTCGGCCGTGCCGCTGACCGTGACGGCGGTCGAGGCGTTCGCGTCGGCCACCGTCACGACGGCACCGGGCGTGGGCTGCAGCACGGTCAGCTCGTCGCCGACCACGATCTCGAAGGCCGCCAGGACCGGGGTCGAGGTCGTGCCGGCCACGGCCTGCGACGCTGTCACCTGGTAGGTGGCGACGGGCAGGTCGGTGAAGACGACGGACCAGTCACCCGAGGCGGGGTCCGCGGTCGTGGTGACGGCCGCTCCCCCGTTCAGCCGGACCGAGACCTCGGCACCCGGTGACGCCGTGCCCGAGACGGGGACGTCGATGGTGCCTGCCGGGTCGAGCACGGTGAAGACGGAGTCGTCCGGGTCGACGATGACGACCGGGGCGGCCGCGCGGACCTCGAACGAGCTCTCCTGCGCCGGCGAGGTGGTCCCGCCGATGCTCTGCGTCGCCGACAGGTCGACCGTACCGACGGGCACGCCGGCCACGGCGACCGACCAGGCGCCCGTGGTGGGGTCCGCCACGACGGTCGCGACGAGGTCGGCACCGGTCGCGGGGTCCAGGACCACGTCGACGGTGGCGCCCGCGGCCGCGGTGCCCGAGACCGTCACCGTCGAGACGACGTCCGGTCCGGCCACGTCGACGACGGAACCGTCGGCGGGAGCGTCGACGACGAGGGGGTCACCGGCGAGGATCTGCACCACCCGCGTCTCGGGGGCCGAGACCGAGGTGCCGACCGTCTGGGTCGCGACGATCGTCCGCGTGCCGACGGGGACGTCGTCGAACGAGATCGACCAGGCGCCGGTCGTGGTGCCGGCCGTGACCGTGTCGAAGACGCCGTCGCCGAGGTCGACGCGGACGACCACGCCCGGCTCGGCCTGGCCCGACACGACGAGGGTCGTGGTCGAGGACGGGTCGGCGAGGACGATCGGGACGCCGTCGGCCGGGGCCACGATGGTGAGCGGGGCGGCCGGGTCGATCGTCACGACGCGCGTGTCGGCCTGCTGGACGGTGTCCCGCACCGTCTGAGAGGCCCCGAGGACCCGCTCGCCGACTCCGATGCCGACGAGGGTGATCCCCCAGGCGCCCGTCGTGGGGTCGGCGAGGGTGCTGCCGACCTCGATGCCGTCGAGGGTCACGGTGATCCGCGCGCCCGGCTGGGCGGTCCCGGCGACCGGGACGTCCTGCGTGGCCGCGGGCGAGGCGACGACGTAGCTGATGTCGCCGGCGGGAGTCGTGATGACCACGTCCGCCCCGGAGACGACCTCGAAAGCCCGGGTCACGGGCTCCGTGGTCGTCGTGCCGCCGACCGTCTGGGTCGCGGAGGCGATCTGGTCACCGACGGGGACGCCGGGGACCGTGACGGTCCAGAGCCCGTCGGGCCCGGCGGTCGTCGGGGTGCTCACGCCGGCCAGCGTGACCTCGACGGAGGCACCGGGGTAGGCCGTGCCGGTCACGGTGACGGCGGTGGTGCTGCCGGCGCCGGCGACCGTGATGACGTCGCCGTCACCGGGTGCGGTGATGGTGAGGTCGGCCTCGGCCGAGATCACGGAGAAGTCCGTCGGCTCGGCCTCGAGGAGGTCGGGGCCCTGCTGCTGGCTCGCGCCCACCACGTGGTCGCCGACGGCGACCCCGGTCAGGACGAGGGACCAGGCGCCCTGCGTGTCGGTGGCGACCGGGGCCTGGTCGACGCCGTCCACCGTGACGGTGACGGGCAGACCGGCCACGCCGGTGCCCGCGATGGTGATCGGAGCGGTCCCCTGGTCGTCGGCGACGACCACCTGGCTGCCGGGGACGGGCGTCGTGATGACGACGTCGCCGCCGACGCTGACCTGGATGTCCCGCGTGAGGGCGTCCGAGGTCGAGCCGTTGATGCTCTGGGTCACCGAGACCGTGTGCGGACCGACCGGGACTCCGGCGACGGTCACGGACCACTGGCCCGAGGCCGGGACGACCACCTGGCCGACGAGCCCGTCACCGAGGTCGACCACGACGGTCGCCCCGACCTGGCCCGTGCCCGAGACGACGACGGGCGTCGTGTCCTGCGGTCCCGGGACGAAGTACTCGGCGTCGTCGAGCGGTGCCGTGACGGCCAGGGGCGTGCCCTGCGCGATCGTCAGCGGCTGGGTCACCGGCGCGGAGGTGGTTCCGCCGAGGGTCTGCGTCGCACCGAGCGTGCGGACGCCGGCGGGGACGTCGGGGATGACGGCGGTCCAGGCGCCCGTGGCGGGGTCGACCGTTGCCGGCACCTCGAAGCCGGCGCCGAGACCGACCGTGACGGTCGCCCCCGGGTCGGCCGTGCCGGTGACGGTCACGTCGGCCGTGGTGCCGCCGACGATCGGGATCGTGGCCCCGGGAGCCGGGGTCGAAATGGCGACCGGGGTCCCGGCGACGATCGTCACGACGCGCGTCTGCGCAGGCGACACGGTGCCGCCGACGGTCTGCGTCGCCGAGATCGTGCGCTGGCCGACGGGCACGCCGGCGACGTCCACCGACCAGGCGCCGGTCGTGGCGTCCGCCGTGACCCGGCCGGTCAGGCCGTCACCGAGGTCGACGCGGACGTCGGCGCCGGCCTGGGCGGTGCCCGAGACGGTCAGGATGGTCGAGGAGGCGCTGTCGGCCACGCGCACCGTGGTGCCCTCGGCCGGGGCGTCGATGACGAGCGGCGCACCGGCGGCGACCGTCAGCGGCTGCGTGACCGGCACCGAGACGACGCCGGCGACCGTCTGCGTGACACTGATCGTCCGGGGCCCGACGGGCACGGACGAGACGGTCGCCGACCAGGCGCCCGTGCCGTCGGCCGTCGTCGTGGCCACGTAGCCGTCGCCCAGGTCGACCCGGACGGGGGCGTTCGGCTCGGCGGCTCCCGTCACCGTGACCGGGGTGGTCGAGGTGGCGTCGGCGACCGTGAGGGTCGCACCGGGCGCAGGCGTCGAGATCGTCACGCCGGTCGCGGCCACGAGGGTGAAGTCGGTGGTCTGCGGGGCGGACACCGCGCCTCCTACCGTCTGCGTCGCGGTCGCCGTGTAGTCGGCGACCGGCAGGGCCGGGAAGGTCACGGACCAGGTGCCGTTGGCGGCGACCGTCGCGGTGAGGTCGGGGCCGCCGCCGAGCGAGACGGCGACGGGGGCATCGGCCTGACCGGTGCCCGAGACGGTGACGTCACGGGTCGAGTCGGCGCCGGGCAGACGGTACTGCGTGCCGGAGGTCGGGCTCGTGATCGTGAGGCCCGCGCCGGCGACGACGCTGAAGGCCCGCGTCACGGCGGCGGAGACGTCGCCACCGACGGCCTGCGTCACGGACGCGGTGTAACCACCGACGGGCACGTCCGGGACGGTCGTCGTCCAGGTGCCGTCCGAGGCGACGAGCGCGGTGGCCGTGCGGCCGCCGCCCAGGTCGACGGCGACGGTGGCCGTGGGGGTGGCGGTGCCCGAGACGATCACGGGGGTCGTGGAGTCGGCGTCGAGGACGGTGAAGACGCGTCCGGCGGTGGGCGCGGTGATGACGAGGGGCTGCTGGGCGACGACGGTGAAGTCGCGCGTGACCGGGCCGGTGGTCGCGGTGCCGAGGGCCTGGGTCACGGAGGCGCTGTACGCCCCCGCGGGCACGTTCGCGACGGTCACGCTCCAGCTGCCGTCCGCGGCCACGGTGCCGGTGCCCGTGAGACCGGCGCCGAGGTCGACGCTGACGGTGGCGCCGGGCTCACCGGCACCGGTCAGCGTGACACTGCGGGTGGCTCCGGGAGCGTCGGGCACGACGAACACCTGACCGGCGGTGGGCGTGGCGATGCTCAGAGGGGCGAGGGCGGCGGCCCGGACGGTGGAGGTGGCGAGGTCGACCCGGGACGCGTTCACGAGCGGCAGGACCGAGAGGCTGACCGCGTGGACCGAGCTCGAGCCCGCGTCGGTGCCCCGGCCGTCGCGGAAGCCGACGCCGTCCTGGGCGTTGATCGTGACGCGGACGAGCTGGTTCAGCAGCGTGGTGAGCGGGGCGAGGGTCGTGACGACGGCGGCGGTCGTGGTGCGCAGGGTCGTCGTCGTCGCGGCGAGGGCCGTGCCGTTCACGAGAGGCGAGTAGAGGCCGCCCACGGAGCCGAGCAGTGTGCCGACGACGGGGAGGAGCGCGTTGCGGAGGACGGTGGCGCCGAGCGCTCCGACGAGACCCGACCCGGTGACGGTCGTGGCGGTCGCCGGGGTGGTGCCGTCGAGCAGCTGGCCGATCGTCGTCACCGTGCGGGTCGTGAGCGTCTCGTTCACCGTGGCGAGACCGAGGTCGATGCCGAGACCGACACGGAGGTCGACGGTCGCCGCGGTGGCCCGGACGGCGGCGTTCGCGGCAGCCACCAGGTTCGTCGGCAGCTGGTTCTGCAGGATGTCGGTGACGCCGTTCGTGATGGCCGTGATGGTCGCGGGACTCAGGAGGTCGCTGTTCGCGGGAAGGCCGTTGAGGGCGCCGAAGTCGATGACGATCTGACCCGTGCTCGGCGTGATGGTCACCGGGCCCGAGGTCAGGGGCCTCGCGAGTTCGGTCGAGATCGTCGAGTCGAGGTCGACGGTCGCCGTCACCCCAACGACCGGCTGACCGAGGGTCACCGCTCCCCCGAGGGGCAGCCCGTTCACGGCGGTGGTGAGCGGTGCGGTGATCGAGGTGGCGAGCCCGGTCACGGCACCGCTGCCGGCGACCGCGTTGACCGTCGATCCGAGCCCGGTCACCGTGCCGCGGAGCGACGTGGTCACTCCCTGGACGGCCGGGCTCGTCATCGTGTAGCGCGCACCGGCGACCTGGTAGGCCGTCGTCGGCGTCGCCGCGGTGGCTCCGCGCTGCTGGCTGATCTGGGACGAGAGGGAGCCGAGGCCGAGGCGGACGTCGGAGAGGACGCCGTTGGTCGCTGGCACCGAGGTCAGCAGGGGCTGCAGGTTCAGCGTGGCGCCGGCACCGGGGGTCCCGCTGCCCGCGGCGATCGAACCGTCGGCGCCGATCAGGCCGGCCGAGGCGGTGGCGCCCGTCGCGGTGGCGCTCGCGTACTGACCGTCGACGCCGAGCTGCAGCAGTCCGTTCGCGCCCAGCAGGCGGAAGCCGTTGCCGAGGCCGACCGAGAGGGCGTTCACCACGGTGAGGTTCAGGGGGTTGCGGGACGTCGGCGGGTTCTGCGTCGTGCCGAAGGCCGAGTAGGCCCCGCCGAGGGCGGCGACCTGGTCGAGCGAGACGATGCCCGAGCCCCCGACCAGCGACGCCTCGGCCTCGCTGCGGTCGGTCGTGGCCGCCTGGGCGGGGACGACGACGACGAGCGCGCCGACCACCGCCGCGACGACGGCCGCGGCCGTCGCCTTCAATGCGCGGGACGCGTGGGAGCGCCGGGGACGCTCGATCGCCTGGCTTCGCATGGGTGTGCCTCTTCCTGACGGGACGAGCCCGCCGCCTGATCCGAAGAACTCCCGCTGGTGAGGCGAGAGGTGCTGCTGTTCTGTTGTGTGCCGCGGTGCCGTCGCCCGGGGACGACGACGAGGCGAACGGGACTACCGCGCGGTGCGCGGGCTCGTTCGCCTGGTGCGGGTGCTGCTGACGTGCCGTGGTGAGGGGCTCATCTGTCCTGATCCTGATCGTGTGGTGCGGGTGCGACGGCGCCGTCGCGCGTGGTCGCACCGTGGTGAGGGGTGCGGCCGGAGCGGTGGTTGATCGCTCCCGACGAGCTGGTTCGGTCTCGTCGTGCTGCCGAGCATAGACGGGGATCGCCCGGATCGCGCACCCCCACGAAGGGGGGGCACGGCGACGAAGACGGGAGGAGGGGCGGCGCACCACCCGCAGAACGCGAGCGGCCACACCCACGCGCCGCGCACGACGCCGCGCCGAAGCGCCGCAGGAGCGGCGGCGCGTTAAAAAGAAGTGACCCCTCACGCACCCGCCAGAGCCCGGTTACCCTTGCTGCATTTCTGCCCTGGGGGAGTTGGCCTGGATGACGCCACGTGAGGAGCCTCGACGAGTTTAGCGGCAACTGAGTGGTCGCCGCGACCCGGGGTGTTGCCTGGGGGCATGAGAATCGTCATCGCCGGAGGACACGGCAAGATCGCCCAGCTCCTCGAACGCCGACTCGCCGACGCCGGGCACGACCCCGTCGGCATCGTCCGCAACCCCGACCACACCGCAGACCTCGAGACCGCGGGGGCCCGTGCCCTCGTCCTCGACCTCGAGAAGACCGACGTCGACACGCTCGCCGGCCACCTCGACGGAGCCGACGCCGTCGTCTTCGCCGCCGGTGGTGGCGGCAGCAGCGGCGCCGAGCGGAAGCTCACCATCGACCGCGACGGGGCCGTCCTGCTGGCCGACGCCGCCGAGAAGGCGGGCGTCACGCGCTACGTGATGGTCTCGGCCATCGGCACGGACGACTTCGACCCGGCACGCGCCGAGCTCCCCGCCGCGAACGACGACGACGTGTACCAGGTGTACATGCGCGCGAAGAGCGAGGCCGACGCCGACCTGCGCCGTCGTGAAGGCCTGGACTGGACGATCGTCCGTCCGGGTGGCCTGACCGACGACGCCGGCACCGGCCAGGTCACGGTCGGCACGACGGTCGAGCGTGGCAGCATCCCCCGCGCCGACGTCGCCGAGATCATCGCCACCGCGCTGATCGAGGGCACCGCCGTCAAGACGCAGTTCGAGGCCGTCGCGGGTGACGTCCCCGTCTCGGACGCGCTGGCGACCATCAAGTACTGACCCGCGCCTCCTGGTCGTCGTCCGACGGCCCGGAGGCTGCAGACCGAGACACGAGAGCCCCGGAGGCGCGACCTGCGCACCGGGGCTCTCTCGCGTCGTCGGGGCGGCCGGGTCGTCCACCCGGCCCGACGTCTCAGCTGACGGCGGCGGCCTGCCGGGCGATCTCGAGTTCTTCGTTCGTCGGGACGACGAGGACCGAGACCTTCGAGCCCTCGGGCGAGATGTAGCGCGCGTCGCGGGAGGCGAGTTCGTTGCGGTCGTCGTCGACGTGGATGCCGAAGAACTCGAGTCCCATCAACGTGCGCCGACGCAGCAGGGCGTTGTTCTCGCCCACACCTGCCGTGAAGACCACGGCGTCGAGGCCGCCGAGCTGGGCGACGTAGGCGCCGATGTAGTGCCGCAGGCGGTGCCGGTAGACGGCGAGCGCCGCCTCGGAGACGGCGTCGCCCCTCGACGCACTGTCTTGCACGTCGCGCATGTCACCGCTGCCGGTCAGGCCGAGCAGCCCGCTCCCCTTGTTGAGCAGCGTCTCGAGCTCGGCGAAGTCGAGACCGGCCTCTCGGTGCAGGTGGAAGACGGCGGCGGGGTCGATGTCGCCCGAGCGCGTGCCCATGACGAGCCCTTCGAGGGGCGTCATGCCCATGCTCGTGTCGATCGACCGTCCGCCGTCGATCGCGGCGGCCGAGGCACCGTTGCCGAGGTGCAGCACGATGGTCTTCAGCTCGGCGAGGGGGCGATCGAGGAACTCGGCGGTCTTCTCGCTGACGTACTTGTGCGACGTGCCGTGGAACCCGAAGCGGCGGACGTGGTGCTTCTTCGCCAGTTCGGCGTCGATCGCGTACGTGTAGGCCGCGGGGGCGAGCGTCTGGTGGAACGCCGTGTCGAAGACCGCGACGTGGGGCACGTCGGGGAAGGCCTCCTTCGCCGCCCGGATGCCCTGCAGGTTGGCCGGGTTGTGCAGCGGGGCGAGGGCCGACAGACGCTCGATCGCCTTCTCGACGTCGGTCGTCACGACCGTGGCGCGGTCGAACTCTTCTCCGCCGTGGACGACGCGGTGGCCGACCGCGACGGGCGGGTACTCGGCGAACGACGGACCGTGCGCGTCGAAGGCGGTCAGCATCGCGGCGAAGCCGGCGGCGTGGTCGGCGATCGGTTGCGTGTCGTTGCGGGTCTCGTCGCCGGTGACCTCGTTGCGGTGGCGGGTCGATCCGACCGCCTCGCCGATGCGTTCGACGAGGCCGCTGGCGAGCGTGCGCTCCCCCTCGAGCTCGATCAGCTGGTACTTGAACGACGACGAGCCGGAGTTGACGACGAGGACGGTGCTCACGAGGAGGCTCCTTCGGTGCTGGTGCTGGTGCTGGTGGCGGTGCTGGTGCTGGTGGCCTCGGCTGCGGCGGCCTGCGTGCCGGCCTGGATGGCGGTGATGGCGACGGTGTTGACGATGTCGCCGACGAGCGCCCCGCGCGACAGGTCGTTGATCGGTTTGCGGAGACCCTGCAGGATCGGGCCGATCGCGACGGCGCCCGCACTGCGCTGCACGGCCTTGTAGGTGTTGTTGCCCGTGTTGAGGTCGGGGAAGATGAACACCGTCGCCCGACCGGCGACCTCGGACTCGGGCATCTTGGCGGCGGCCACGGTGGGGTCGGCCGCGGCGTCGTACTGGATCGGCCCCTCGACGAGCAGGTCGGGTCGGCGTTCGCGGACGAGGGCCGTGGCGGCGCGGACCTTCTCGACGTCGGCACCGGAGCCGCTGTCGCCCGTGCTGTAGCTCAGCATGGCGACGCGCGGCTCGATGCCGAACTGCTGCGCGGTCTGCGCCGACGAGATGGCGATGTCGGCCAGCTGCTCGGCCGTCGGGTCGGGGATGACCGCGCAGTCGCCGTAGACCAGCACCCGGTCGGCGAGCGCCATGAGGAACACGCTCGACACGACGCCGACGTCGGGCAGCGTCTTGATGACCTCGAACGCCGGCCGGATGGTGTGCGCCGTGGTGTGCTTGGCGCCCGACACCATGCCGTCGGCGAGGCCGAGCTTCACCATCATGGTGCCGAAGTACGAGACGTCGGTGACCGTGTCCATCGCCTGCGAGACCGCGATGCCCTTGTGCGCCCGCAGCTTGGCGTACTCGGTCGCGAAGAGCACCTGCAGGCTGGGGTCGAACGGGTCGAGCACGCGGGCGGTGGCGAGGTCGAGACCGAGCTCGGCCCCTCGGGCGCGGATGGCCGTCTCGTCGCCGAGCAGCGTGATGGCGGCGACGCCGCGCTGCAGCAGGGTCGACGCGGCCCGGAGCACCCGGTCGTCGTCGCCCTCGGGCATGACGATGTGCTTCTGCGCCCCTCGGGCCCGCTCGAGCAGCTGGTACTCGAACATCAGCGGGGTGACGACGCCGGACGGGCTGACCTGCAGCAGGCGCAGCAGTTCGGCCCCGTCGACGTGCGTCTCGAAGAGGGCGAGGGCGAGGTCGTACTTGCGGGGCGAGTCGGCGGCGAGTCGGCCCCGGGTCTGGGTGATGGCGAGGGCGGTGTCGTAGGTGCCGGTGCTCGTGGTGGCGATCGGCAGGGGGCTGTCGAGCCCCTCGAGCAGGCGCTCGACCTGGGGGGCGATGGCGAACCCGCCGTTGAGCACGATGCCGGCGAGCGACGGGAACGTCTCGGAGGCGTGCGCGAGCACGGTGGCGACGAGCACGTCCGAGCGGTCGCCCGGCACGACGACGACGGCTCCCTCGGTCAGGCGCGGCAGCACGTTCTCCATGGACATCGCGGCCACGACGACCCCGAGCGCCTCGCGGTCGAGCAGGGCGTCGTCGCCGCGCAGCAGGGTCGCGCCGGTGGCCTGCAGCACGGCGCGGATCGTCGGGGCGACGAGCACCCGGTCTTCGGGCAGCGTCCAGATCGGCACGCGACCGGTCGGCGACGCCTCGAGGGCGTGCCCGATGCCGTCCACGACCTCGTCGAGGTGGTCGGGGTCGACCCGGTTCGCGACGACGGCCAGCAGGCTCGCGTGCTCGGAGCGCAGTTCGGCGGTGGTCAGCTCGGCGACCTGGCGCATGTCGGCACCCGACCGCCGGGTCTGGCCGTCGGCGCTGCGGCCGCCGAGCACGAGCAGCACGGGCGCGCCGAGGTTGGCGGCGATGCGGGCGTTGTACGAGAGCTCGGTGGGGCTGCCGACGTCGGTGTAGTCGGAGCCGATCACGACGACCGCGTCGCACTGCCGCTCGACGGCGGCGAAGCGGCTGACGATCGTGGCGAGCGCCGCGTCGGGGTCGGCGTGGACGGCGTCGTAGCTGACGCCGACGCACTCGTCGTAGGCGAGGTCGACGCTGTCGTGCGAGAGCAGCAGCTCGAGCACGTAGTCGCGCTCGTCGGTCGACCGGGCGACGGGTCGGAACACCCCCACGCGGCCCACCTCGTGACTGAGCGTGTCGAGCACGCCCAGCGCGATCGTGGACTTGCCCGTGTGGCCTTCGGCAGAGGTGATGTAGATGCGTGTCGACACGCCCGCCAGCCTAGGGCGACCGCCTTCGAGCCGCCGGGGAAGCGCGCTGGCGGAGGCCGCGGCCCCTCTCCTAGGCTCGTGGGCATGCCGATCCGCACCGCGACCGAAGCCGACCTGCCCGGCGTCCTCGAGATCCACGCCGACGCCGTCGCGCACTCGAAGGCCATCTGGACCGACGTCACCCCGACCCTCGAGGGTCGACGCGAGTGGCTGACCAGCCATCAGGAGGCGCGGCGCAGCGCGATCGTCGCGGTGGACGGCGACGAGGTGGTCGGCTACGGCAGCTACGGGCCGTTCCACGCGAAGGACGGCTACCGGCACACCTGCGAGAACTCGGTCTACGTCCGGCCGGGGCAGCAGGGCAAGGGCCTCGGACGAGCGCTGATGACCGAGCTGATCGAGCGCGCGACGCGGGACGACCTGCACGTCATGGTGGCGCTGATCGAGGCGGGCAACGAGGCGTCGGTGCGGTTGCACGCGTCGCTCGGCTTCGAGGACGCCGGCGTGCTGCGCGAGGTCGGCACGAAGTTCGGCGAGTGGCTCGACCTCCGGTACATGACCCGCCGCCTCGCCTGAGGGCCGTCCGACCGCGTGGGGCAGGAACGATCCCGCCGCGTGCTGCCGGCGGCGGCGCGGGGGACGAAGGAGGCGCTGGTTCGGTGATCAGGGCGTCGTCACGGTCGACGAAGCTCGCGAGCGAGACGGCGAACCGATCGTGGACCTCCCGCCGAGCTGTACCCGAAGTGGACGGAGAGCGCCCCGTCGGCCTGAGTCCACTCGCCCAGTTCTCCCAGCGGCTGCGAGAGTTGCCGCGCGCCCGGCGTCACGATCCGTCGACCCCATGGTCGCTGGACACAGACCGCCGTTATGATCCCGGAACGCTCCGAGCCCTCGGGGGCCAGCAACCAGAACGTCCAGGCGCTGCCGACCATCCGCGGAAGGTAGCGGCCCTCGACGGCCCGAACGAGGACGTCGCCGAGCAACGCGTCGGCGGGGAGGCGCCATTCGAGCGTGTGGTCGTCGACGTCCTCGCTCAGTGACACCGCTTGACGACTGAGCCGGATGATCTGCACGCCCACAGCGTCCCACTCCAGGCCGCTGGTCGCATCGATCCCCGACGTCGCGCATCGGCCCGACACGAAGACGTCTGGTGCCGACGAGACGGAGGAGGCGCTGGTCGGGTGACCAGCGCCTCCTTCGTCTCGTCACGGTCCGGTCAGGCCATCGCGTCGCGGACGAGTGCGGTGTCGACGAACTGTTCGAACCGGACGATGAGGCCGCCACGGACGACGAAGGCGTGGGCGACGCGGGCGTCGAGCGTCTTGCCCGTCGTGCCGTGGGTGGCGGTGTAGCGCGCCAGGACGACGACGTTCTCTCCGTCGACGACGTAGGTGTCGTCGTGAGCGGTCCAGTCGACCCAGTCGGCGCCGAGCTTCTCCATCACGGCTGCGGTGACGCCCTCGGGGGTGCGGTACGTGCCGGCCAACGGGAACCCGGCCATCTCGGTCCACTCGACGTCGGGTGCGAGCGTCGCCCGCAAGGCATCGAGGTCGCCGGCGGCCGAGGCGAGGTACTGGCGTCGGACGACGGCGCGAGGCGAGTCGTCGAGTTCGGTCAGCCCCATGTCATCTCTCCCTTGGCGACGCGCGTGCCGAGGTGCGCTGCGACACCCAGGCCGGCTCCGGGGTACTGCACCTGCAGGGCCTTCTCGGCCTCCTCGGCGGTGTCGTGGTCGGCGACGGCCGCGTCGAAGGCGGCGAGGTAGTCGCGGGTGTGGCGGATCGCGGTGACGTCGGCGGGGAACGCCGGGTCGCGGTGGCCTGCCACGACGAGGGTCGGGTCGAGGGCCTCGAACTCGTCCAACGCGGCCGTCCACAGAGCGCGCTGCTGGACGGTCGCGGTGTCGGCGGTCCAGACGTGCAGGCCACCGAAGACGAGGATGCCGCCGAGCAGGCTGCGGCTATCGGCGTCGAAGAGGTACCAGCCGCGGTCGGCGGGGTCGACGTCGGCATGGCGGACCTCGAGGGTGGCGTCGTCGACGGCGATGTGGTCGCCCTCGAACGCGGTGAGCTCGACCTTGCGGGTCGGCAGGTTCTCGCCGAGGCTCGCCCAGGCCTCGAGCTTGCCCTCGTAGCTGTGCTCGATGTGCTCGATCACCGCGGCGGGCGCGACGAAGCGGGCGGACGGGAACGCGTCTTGCACGACCTCGGCGCCGAAGTAGAAGTCGGGGTCGCCGGCACCGATGAACACGGTGGTCAGGGTCTTGCCCGAGTCGAGGATCGCGGCCACGGCACGGTGACCGGCGGAGCGGGTGAACCCGGCGTCGACGAGGACGGCCTCGGTGTCGCCGGTGACGAGGGTGAGGGTCTTCTCGAGGGCCGTGTCGCCCGAGTCGAGGACGGTGTAGTCGAGGGTGGTCATGTGGTTCCTCTCGGTTGTGCTGATGGGTCAAGTCTTGGTCGGGCGAGGCCTACTGTCACGGTGTCTGTCGGTGTCACACTGGTGGATATGGGACAAGACGAACCGCGTGGAGTGCGTTTCTCGCTGCCGGTCCCGGGGCCGTCGATCGAGCTGACCGGACTGCGCGACATCATCCGGCGGGGTGGTCGGCGTGAGTTCCTGTCGACGCAGCGCCTCGAGTTCGAGCTGCTCTACCTGGTCGAGGCGGGCAGCACCGTCCACGAGGTCGACTTCGTCTCGCACCGGCTCGGCCCCGGTGATGCGCTCTGGGTGCGACCCGGCCAGGTGCACCGCTGGGGCGACATCTCGACCCTGTCCGGCCGGGTCGCGCTGTTCCCCTCGCACGCCATCCCACCCGAGGTGCAGGAGGCGCTGGTCGAGTCGGGCTACGCCGGCTCGACCTCGCGACTCACCGCGTGGACGGCGCCGACGCTCGAGCGCGCCGGGGTCACGGCGGCCTGGCGAGCCCTCCACGCCGGTGACGCCCCCGGCGACCATCGGGCCGTGCGGTCGCTGCTGCGCGAGGTCGCGTTGTCGGCGGTGCTTCTGCGACTGGCGACCGCGGTGTCCGACGGTGCCCGGACACCGCCGGGTGCGATCGACGATCGCGAGGGTGTCCATGCCGCCTTCGTCGCCGAGGTCGAGGCGCACCACCGCGACCTGCACCTGGTGTCGGACTACGCCCGCCGCCTGGGCTGGTCGGCGAAGACCCTCGGACGCGCCACCGCCCCGCACGGCGTCACGCCCAAGCAGGTCATCGACGCCCGTCTCGTGCTCGAGGCCAAGCGGCTGCTCGTCCACACGACCCAGTCGGTCGGCGAGGTCGGCGCGCATCTGGGCTTCGCGGACGCCTCGAACTTCTCGAGCTTCTTCCGGCTCCGCACCGGGTCGACACCCGGAGCCGTCCGAGGACGGCAGAGGGTGCCGCACGACGTGGAATCGACCGAGGGGACGTCGTGAGATGAGGTCGCGCGTGCACCAAGCCAGGAGCACGACGGGTGCCGCCGACGCCACCTCCACACCCTCGAGAAAGACACCGGCATGATCTCGCTGACCGCCGCCTCCGCCATGGCCCTCGTCGCCCTGGGCATGTGTTCCTCGTGGCGCCCTGGCTCTACACGGCACTGAAGGTCGCCGGCGCCGCCTACCTGCTCTGGCTGGCCTACGAGACGCTGCGACCCGGAGGCGCCTCCGTCTTCGACACTCGCGACCTGCCCCGCGACTCCACGGCCGAGCTCTTCCGCATGGGGCTCGTGACGAACCTGCTGAACCCGAAGGCGGCGATCATGTACCTCGCCCTCATCCCCCAGTTCGTCGACCAGAGCGCCGGTGGTGTCGTCGCCCAGGGCTTCCAGCTCGGCGCAGTCCAGATCGCCGTGAGTCTCGCCGTCAACGCACCCGCCCCGGCCACGGCCGGATAGCGATCGCCCGTCGGGCAGTCATCAGGAACCGTCGTCGAGTCCAGGTGCCGCTTCCGCACCCTCGATGACGGCAAGCAGCAGTCCATTGAGCTGTGCGCTCCGCGACGCGTCCAGCCCGAGCGAACTGAGGTCGTTCGTCGCCAGGGCCACCTTCTGCACCGCGTCGAGCACGGCCTGGCCGGCTGGCGTGATCGCGGCTGGGTTCCTCCGGCCGCGGGCGCGAACGCCCACCCGGCGGACGAGACCGCGACGCTCCATCCCGTCGAGCACGTCCGACATGCTCTGCGGGCGAACGAAGACGGCCCGAGCGATCTCCGCCGACGTGAGCTCAGCACCGTCCGCCAGGCACGACAGCACGCAGGCAGGCGTGTCGGAGCTCGATACTGATTTCATGGCATCACCGCTCATCTCTGACATCGCTCACTCCGGTCTCACCGTGGCCGACCTCGACGACGCGTTGGTGCTGTGGTGCTCCGGTCTCGGGTTCGTGCTCGAGCGCACCTTCACGCTGGACGTGGAAGTCACGGCGGCGACCACCGGCGTCCGTGGAGCCGTCATCCGCGCAGCGACGGTGACACTCGGCCCCCACCGGGTAGAGCTGCTGCAGTACGACCCGCCCCGACTGCTCGAGTCTGCCGGCTCGCCCGCACAGGTCGGCATGATGCACATCGCGCTCACGGTCTCAGACCTCGATCGTGTGCTCGAGCTCTGCGCCAGACACGGCTGGAGACCAGTCGGGACACCTCACCGGATGACCGGTGGCGTTCGAGCCGGCACACGCATCATCTACCTCGAGGGCGCCCTCGGTGGATTCCTCGAACTGATCGCGCCCCCACAGCTCCCGTAGTCCGCGTCGGCTGTCGGATTTCGTCTGGTTCTCGATGTCTCGACTACCGATCGGTCACCGACCACCGGCGGAGGCTAGCCGCTCACCCGCAGGTACGGCACACCGGCTGTCTCGATAGGTCAATCCGAAACTGATCTGAATGAACGATCCCCTATCGGACGGGTAGACCCTGCGGCGCCTCCGGAGTTGTACCTAAGCGGGCCGGCGCGCCTTGAGTTCTCGACGCAGGTTGAATGCGGAGAAAAAATAGGCGACAGCAACCAAGACGTAGAACGGGCCTACGACTGCTGCGGACAGACCCAGCGGCCCCGAGGGCGCCGAGAACATCAGTGCCAACGCATAGAACACCGCGATGACACCCATCACGAGGCTGGACACGATGCCACCAGACAACTTCCACGCCGGCCGCCGTTGCTGCACCGGCTCGCCCTCACCTCTGAACGTCCGGCCGCAGAAGACAACGAGCGCAACCGTGACGACGAGCGCAGCAGTCACAGCCCCGACCTCGCCGGCTATGAAGACAGCCCCGAAGCCGAAAAAGACGCTGAGAACCATTCCGGACACGACGACACCAGCTTTCGTCGATGCCGACGTGATGCGGATTGCCACAATCTCGTTCCTGCCCACGGTTGACTAACTATCCGGTAAGTGGACCGACCGCTGCGCGATCGACTATCGGGTGGAATCGCGAGGCGCATCAAACGCCTCATTCACTTGCCGCTGGCGTGAACGCGCTACGAGCGAGTCGGCCGCGACAGCAGCAACACCGAAAAGTGCTCCGAGGGCTCCCACGACCCATCCGTTCCATCCCAGCCCGACGCCAGCGATGCCGACGAAGAGCACCACCGGGACGATGGCTATGCGCGAGACCATGAGCAGATCCTGGCAGAAGAATGTCCTGGCAGATGAGCGATGATCGATCGGCTAGGGCACATTTTCGCGTTCCCTGATGTGTCCACGTCGGGTAAGAAGAGCCATGCGTCTTCAGCCTGTCCAGCGCAACCTGGACCTCACGACTAGCCTCCCGCCTCACGAAGTGGCCGGCCGTGTCGCTGACTTCCTTCACGAGCTGACTCACCGGCCCACGACGACCGCTCGCACGGGCATCGTGAAGGCGGGCTCTCGACTCGCCTACCGAATATTTGGCGGCGTAATGAATGCCGGCAAGAAGCAACTTCCCATGATCGTCAGCTGGTCGATCACGGAGAACGGGAGTGGCAGTGGTATCCACCTCGAGATGAAGAGCGACGAAGGCACTTACGGATTTGCCACCAGGTGGCACTATCAGGCCTACGAACAGCGTTTCACTCAGCTCGAGAGGGACCTTCAAAGCCGCTTCGCCTGACCTCACCGGCCCTGTCCGGAACCCGATCGCCTATCGAGACAACGACACTCTGCGGAAGCCGAGGCGCTCCTCCTCCATCTACGAAGATGTGCAAACACCTCCCTGCAGCATTAGGCAGCGTTGCCTCAACACCTGTAGACCAAGGAGATGCGTATAGATGACGGGCGGCCTGTCCGGGTCGATCTTGGCCCTCGCCCCCGCTTCATCTGGTGGGGACAGGACGTCGACGACGAGACACGAGATGCCATCGCAACCCAAGCCGCCCTCGTCGAGACCTTCCCCACTGAAGACGCGGCACGTCGCCATGCGGAGCAGCAGTCCTGGCCGAGCGGCCCGCCGGAGGCCCTCAGCATCGTCGACGTGCGTGGGGTCAAGGACTACCTCGATCGCAAGGTGAACAAGCTCAACGAGGCGGCGGCCCTCACCTGCATCAACTTGGCCGACGATGTCCGCTACTCACTGCACCTCCCCCGGTCGCGATCCAGGGCCGCGCAAGCCGTCTACGACAAACTGGTCGAACGACAGTTCCCGTACCTCACCGATGACAGCCGCTCGAAAGCGCTGCACAGATGGAGCTCGCAGGAACTAGGCCAGCTCCAGAAGATGCTGAGTTCTTCGCTGCGCTGCTTGGAAACAGGCCTCGCTGAGCCCTGGAAAGCCATCCCCTACCGGGCACCCTCCTGTTGATGCGCCACGGAAGTGGTGACGGCTTCCCAGAGGATCTCGCCGTCGATGAGCGTCGACGTGGGTACGAGCCCGAGCCGATCGGCTGTTCGCGCGGACGCCGTGTGGTCGGGGTGGACGTAGGCCTGCAGACGCCCGACCCCCATCGAAGTCAGCCACGACACGACGGCGGAGGCTGCCTCCCCTGCGAGACCTCGGCCCTGTTCCGACGCCGTGACCAGCCACGCCATGTCAGCGACGAGGTCAGCGCCCTCGCATGTGAGCGTCGCCTGGACGAAACCGACGGCCGGCCCGCCCCCAGCAGATCGGATGATCCAGTTCAACCACGCCGCACGTCCATCCTCGGACTGACCTCGCAACTGGCGGCGGTAGCGCTTGTCGAGCTCCTCGAGCGTCGGAGGCTCCCCGCCCGTGAACTGGTACAGGTTCTGAGGTGCCAGCGCGACCACCATCTCGCCCGCATGCTCCACGGCGAGCGGCTCCAGAGAGAGACGATCCGTTCGGAGGGCATCAGCTCTGGGCCACGACGTGCTCCGAGCTTTGCAGGTCGACCGGACACCCATCGCCTAGCGAGACACGGGGCAGGGCTCATAATCAGTGCATGAGTAGACGCTGGTCCTTCATCGTGGTGGTGAGCGCCCTAGTCACCCTCTTCGCCGGCTTGGGGGTCGTGGCCACTGGCCAGGCCTACGGTTGGCTTCTTGTTGCTACAGGTCTGGTCAATACGGTGTTGGGCGTCGTTAGCTACAAGAAAGCTGTCCGGCAAGAACCTGAACTGCAGTAGCCGATCAACCATCGGACGCTGCCGCACGTCGACCGTTTTCTCGAGCTGCGCTGACCTGACCGTCTTGATGGGTCAGTCCGAAACGCATCTCGGTGAAGCATCGTCTATCGGGCGGTTTCATCCATGTCGCCAGAGGGCGATCTGCGTTTTCTACTCAGGATGAACGTCGCGAGCCCGAGTAGACCTGACGCGGCGGCGAGCACGCCGGTGAAAATAACGGCCCCGTCGCCGTCCGCTAACGCAAAGCACAACATTGCCAAAACCAGGCTTAGAACCGACACAACGACCCCGAGCCATTTCAACCTGCCGACACTTCTCATGCGCTCAGGCTAGTTAAGGGACCTTGCCCCGGCAGACGATCCCCTATCGGGCGCTCTCGAGAACATCGGTCGTCTGCCAAGATCACGACGTGGATGCACTCGACCCAGCTGAACGCGCCGCAGTGAAGCGTGTTCGAGGCCAGCTACGGCAGCGGCTGCACCGTGACCCCGGCAACCTCCCTGCCCGCGCGGAACTCGCGAGCCTACACAGGGCTATGGGACAGCTGGACCAGGCAGGACGGTGGGGGCTTCTCGTGCCCGGCCTTGCCACCTCAGCAGAGAAACAAGCCTTCGCCGTCTGGATGGCCCGGACCCAAAAGCCGGGCGAACCAGAGCATGACCGGTTGCTCAGGCTCCTGTTCGTTCCAAAGACCTTTTCAGCCTCCCTGATCGACCCCGCCGACGCGATCCTGCAGTTTGAGGCACAGCTCCAACGCGAGATACGACGACACGGGCGAGCATCGACCACGAACCTCGCCACCTGGTTCGGCAACACCCTCGTGGGTATCATCGGCGCGATACTTATCGGCACGCTCCTAGGCAGCGCCTTGGCTGCGACTCACGCACTCGGGATCGCAACCGAATCACCCCTACTCCGCATGAGCTTCTGGCCCATGACTTGGACAGAACTGTGGGTCAAGACGACCTTCCTCACCCTCGGTCTGATCGCGATGGTGATCGTCGGTTCAATGATCACGCTGACAGTCCGGCTCCCCAGCGTGATCCGGTATCGCGCACGGCAAGCGCAGCGCCTGAAGAAAAGGAACGAGCGCCTCGACCGCGTGGCCTGATGACGATCCCCTATCGGGCGCCGTCCACAAGTCCGTTCAAGCGAAGAATCAGTTGCGCCATTCGCTATTACATCGCGACGCTCATTGAAAGGGCGCGCAATGGCGGCACCTGATGCGCTCCAGCGGGCCTCCGGCAGACAGCCCACGGTCGTAGCCTTCGCCAGTTTCAACGTCCCAAGCGCGACGCTCGGCGCAGTGGCGGTCCAGTGCGCGCCATACGCCGAGTCGAGCGTTGCTCGATAGGCTCCGAGCACCAGTACCCGTCGGGAGGACCCGGATATGCCCCGCACCAAAGGCGCGCTCAACCGCACACCGCGTGAGAAGGCGAAGGACAGCAAAAACGCCGACCAGAAGCGCAAGCTCCGCGAGCAGAAGAAGCGGCTGAAGGAACAGAACGCGAAGCTGAAGGCGCGGCTCAGGGCTCAGCGCAAGGCGAAGTAGCCACGAGCGCGGCCGCTAATGTCAGGGCATGGCGAAGCAGAACGAGGAGTACGTGCTGGGGCTGTGCGACGAGGTGCTCGGAAGCACGGGCCGTCGGCAGCATCGGTTCGAGTGGCTCGAAGGAGACCCTTCGCCTAGCACCGGGCGACGGATGACCCTGCCCGTCGATGCGTACTGGCCCGACCGTGCGCTCGTGGTGGAGTTCCACGAAAGGCAGCACACCGAGCAGGTGCGGCACTTCGACAAGCCAGACGTGATGACCGTCTCGGGTATTCACCGGGGCATGCAGCGGAAGCGTTACGACGACCGTCGACGCGAGCTGATTCCAGCGCACGGGATCAGGCTCGTAATTATTTCGATGAGCGACTTCGAGGTGCGCCGGTCGAACATTGTGCAGCGTCACGGCGAGGACCTCGCCGTGGTGCGATACGCCCTCCAGAAGGGCAGCGATTAGCGCGCCGTAAGGCTGTTCGGTAGCCGATGGTCTGCAGGTCTTACTCGGTCGAGCAAGACGGCCTAACGTCGGGCCACCAGACCTGCGAGCACTGCGTCCAAGTGGAGGTTTTGCGGACTGACTTCGCTAGCGAACGTCTTTCCGTCCGCCCCGACGAGTCCATGCTGCCAACATCTGTAGAGGGTGTGCCACCAGCGCATGACGCTGTGCAGAACGAGACGTCTGCTGGCAGTCAGCGCCTCCTCCGACAAGTTTCCCCATCCTTCCCCTTCCGCTATCGCTCGGTGCTCCGCTTCTTCCCACGGTGCCCAAGCTGGATCTACCTGGGACGCTTTCCCACGAAGTGCGTCGAGATCGCCGTAGCGGCCGGAGGTCGCGGCCCACGCGTCCAATGCGGTGACGACGTCACGCCAGAACGGGTCGTTCATCGTATCTGCGAGTAGTTCGCGTAGGTACGGAGCGGCCGACTCGGACGCGGCGGCGAGAGTCGACAGGACTCGGGTATTTAGGGCGCTGATGGCATGCCCTCCGGCTCCGGCGCCGAACTTCGGATCGACTGCGCGCCCAGCGCTCTCCTCGCTGAGTAAATAGGTGACCTTGAGTAATCGCTCGACACCTTGCGATAGCTGCGTGAACACCGCACCCGGCTGGCGCGCTTGCCAGGCAGGGTTCGCTGCTTGATTCAGTCCGAGGGCGAGATGCTCGGTGGCGGTGGATGTCTCGCTCGCCAAGTGCATGGCTCGTACGATGCGCTCGTTTGGACTATTGGCCATAAAGGAAGCGTATGACTCGCTCTCGCGGACGAAGTGCCTCACCCCTGCAATTCGCCCCGATAGCCGAGGTCACCGCACAACCGACAAGCCTCCCTGGCGCATCTCGCAACCCTACGGATACGAGACGTCTCGACGGCCGGCCACTCCCCCGCAGTATTTCAAGATGAGCACGTGACGCAGCCATGTCTCCCAAGCAGCAGCCACGACAAGCATCTCCGAGGTTGGTTGCGAGATCGACACTGGCTGCCCGCAGACCGATCGTCGAACGGCACCTTCTTGTGAGGCTCTGCGGGGCTGTCGGCGACATTGACGAGCCGTCTAGTCTCGGGTCATGAGCACCGCCGAGCCGCTGGCGCCGCCGCGACTCTCAGCCAGGGTCGACGCGGGAGCGATCATGGTCCTGATCGTCGGCTTTGCAGCGACCTTGGTGGTCATCGTCGTCGCAGTTCTCTGGCGCGACATCATGGGCGACGTCTTCCTGTGGGCTAGGCCAATTCTGGTAGGCGTGCATTTGTCGCTATGGCTCCTGGCGTCCGCACTTTCTGGGCGCCGCATGCTGCGTGGCCACCGCGCACTTGTTCCGGCGCTCTGGCTGACTGGCGCTGCCGCTGTGGCCTTCCACGCGAGCATGTTCCTGCTCACAGCCAGCCTCCCCTGCCCGTCTCTCTGTTAGGGGCCTGAGCCGAAGGGACGATCCGCGGGACGGGCCCCTCGGGCACCGACCGCTGACCGATCGCCAAGTGATACGCCGAAGCTGATAAGGCGAGTCCCTAACGTGGGTCCCAGTGCATCGACCAGAACGCGTCGATCCGTTCCCGGTCGGTCCACCAGGTGACATCGACCTCACGGGTCAGCGCGTCGATGAGGCCACCCTCTTCGCCGGGCACTCGATCGTCGGTAACCCAATCGCTCATGACGAACCGACCGGCCGCATCGAAGACCTGGTCGGGGCCGTCCCAGAACTCCAACTCGTAGAAGTCGAGGCCACCGGTCTCTGTCCTATAGCTGTGGGCGACCACGGTCGTTCCCTCAGCAGGTCCAGAACCAACTGTGCCGACGATGCCGTGCTGATCCCAGTCCACAAGCTTCGGAACCCTAGGATCGACTTCCTCGCGCGGAGGTGTGATTCGAGAGCGCTTAGGCCAGAGCCGCATGAACGAATGTTGTCACGGACAGTCGCGCCGGGTTGCCCAAGAGCACTACCAGCCAACGTCAGCCAGCGTTTCCTCGCGGTCGACCGATCACCGATGACCGATCCCCTATCGGACGATGACGCGCCACGCGCCCTTCTCGGTGCTCGCCACTGAGGAGAAGCTGACTTTCGTCACGCCCTCGCGGGACGACTCCGGGATGTCCAGCTCGAGCACGCCCTCGGCGCAACTCGCACGGGCGGGCGTCGTGTCGACCGCACCCGCAGCCGACGTCAGACCGAACAGCCCCTCGACGGATCCGTCGCCAAAACACTCGAGTTCAACTCGCCTGATCATCACGGGCTCCTCGAAGGTCGCCGAGATCTCGCTGCCGCCTGCTTCCTCGCCGCGATCGACGACCGCTGCCAAGACGGCCAGCTCGTCGCCGTCGTCCTGCACCGCTGACGGCTCCTGTTCAAGCCACAGAGCGATGTCGCCGGCCTGCTCACCGGGATCGACCTCGGAGCACCCGACGAGGCTGACAGCACAGAGGGTCACGACGAGTAGGCAGAGCGATCGAGGGCGCACGATCGAAGGATGGCATGAAGCGCACTTCGTCGCGACTCCCACTGCGAGGGCCCGGCTAGCGATCGTCTATCGGTCACGGGGTGGAGACGCTTGCTATGACTTTCCGCTACCAAGACGAACTGGCCATCCAGGCTCACCTCGGCGACGCGCATGGTCCTTGCCCCAGCCCCAAGCCCGTTCGTCGAAACAACCGCGGTCGGCTGCTACGACACTGAGGTGTCGGGTGCGTCGGCGCAGGGCTCAGCGAGCGTGGCATGTAAGAGCCCGGAGGCCTCGATCGGCCACTGATCACCGGCCAGGATGCCGAACACGAACGCAGCCGCGACGAGCGCTGCACGATTGGGTACCCGGAACTTCGCCTGCAACTTGGCGACGTGGTACGCGACCGTGGCTGGTGCAAGGTAAAGCCGCCGACCGATGGAGTCGTAGCCCTGGCCACGCGACAGTTCGACCAGGATCTGAGCCTGGGTGGGGGTCACGCAGTGCGCGCAGCGGGACTTGTGTGCCACGAGGCCCCTTCCGACCGGTCTGTCGGTCACTATACCGATCGCTAGTCCTCAGGAGAACAAGCCGTTTCGCCTTGCGACCTGAGTGCCGGCTGGTCTTTCATGAGCGTCATTGCAGCACCTGGCGAAGGAGGAATGATGGCCACGAAGACCACCTGGACGGGCGCCGTTGCCGCGGTCGTCTGCCTCGCCGGCCTGACGGCGTGCGTCGGCACGACATCGTCAACTGATCCAGTGTCGAGCGACCCGGCACCGACTAGTCCGACGTCGTCTTCTGAAAGCGGCGGCACGCTCGTCGACCCCTTGACACGGCTCGAGGACCCCGACTCGGAAGACTTCATCGCCACGACGGTCTCGCCGTCGCTGCACGAACACGGCACCGGTGGGGCCACCTTCAAGATCGCCCGGCCCGACCCGTCCTTGACGCAACTGCGTTTCTACGTCGCCTGCTCAGCCGGTGATTTCACGGTCACTCTCGGCACGTTCTACTCGGGCGACTGCACACCTGACTTCACCAGCAGCGGAAGCATCCCGCTGCCATCGGGGGAAGACCCTCTGAGCGTCCGCCTGGACGTCTCGGCGGGGACCGATTACTGGATCACCGCCATCCCGGTGCCGTGACCAGCCGACGCGAGTCGGACCAGACGACAAAAGGGTACTCATGAAGAAAAGCCTTGCCACCGTCGCCGTCACGGCCCTGCTCGTCCTGGCGGGTGGCACAAGCGCGATGGCAGCCGAGGGGCCCACCGCGGGTGCCCAGAGTGCACCGACAACGACCAATGGGACAGACTCCACCGACGGCACCGACTCTCTCTGCTCGGGAAGCCGGGTTGTCTACAAGTCATCAAGCTCGGCCGGGTCCTTCACCCAGGCGTCCGGGGCGAACAGCTCTGTCACGGGTGGCCCGGGCGTGACCCTCGCCATCAGCACCTCCACCACGTTCACTGTCTCGGGCAGCATCACCGCCACCACGGGAGTCACCGTGAGCAACGTCGTCGCCAGTGTCAAGGCTGATGTGGGCGTGACCATCGGTGCCAGCAAGAGCGGCACGACAACGAACTCGGGGTCATGGACCGTGCCGTCCAGCTACGGATCGGGACGCCTCGCGATCGGCTCGATGAAGTACAGCGGAACGACCACGAAATACATCGAGAACTCCGGCTGCACCCTCGTGAAGCAGGGCTCCTCCGCGACCTTCAACGCCCCGCAGCAGGAGTGGCACTTCCAAACATCGCGAGTGTCTTAAGGCCGAACGGATCACCACTAGACACCTCCGATCCCCGTCGACCACTCAAGTCGGCGGGGATCGGTCTCCCGAGAGTCGCCGCGACACCCGCCTCACCGAGGCCCAATCGCCACCGGGCAAAACCGCAGCTCGAACCGGTAACCGATCCCCTAGTGCGACGCCCGGCCGTGGCGAGAGACCCACATTTCGCAACCTGCCCTGGAACGAAACTGAATAGGCTATGAGCCTCGACGACATGCGTTGCCTATCGAAGAGGTAAGTGATATGCCCCAAGAAACTTCCGACCGTCTCAGCCGTTACGCGGTGGCATCCGTCGCTGTAGGCGTCCTGGCGCTGGTCTTGCTCTGGGCGTTTGGTGCGCCAACCCTTGTGACCGCATTTGGTGCCGGGCTGGGACACCTGGCATTGCAGGACATCAAGCGAACGAGATCCCGCGGCATCGCCCTGGCCTCGGTGGGCCTGACACTTGCGTACGGCCTGACGCTCAGCTCGGTCATCCGGTTCATTCCATCGGCGATCAACGGACTCAACTAGGCAGCTCCTCCTTCGCAGCGAGTTCAACAATCGCGCCCCTTCCAGGGTCCACGGCACCGACCCGACAGACACTCAACACCCCTGCGACGGATGAGCTCACGGCGGGTAGTGGCGATCGTCACCTCTACCCGACGCAGACTCTGGCAGAAGATCCAGTCCGATGATCGATCCCCTATCGGACACAGCTCGATCGCTCCGACCCAGCCCCCAGTGGTACGAGTGGGTCACTGCTAGACGCGTGAGTCGCAGCCATGCCCGCCGGCTCTTACTGGCAGTCGCGTGGCGGTTGGAAACAAACACTCCTTCTACCGAGACTGCACACCAATAACAACGATGAACACCAAGACACCGGCTACGCCCACCCACACGCACCACTTGAAAACCTGACGGCCACGTTCGGTGTTTGGCAACTATTTTCCTTCGCTAGTCCACACGCACCAGACAGTATCCGGCTTCAGCCCAGATGCTGCGGCCGGGTCGCGCCGAGCAACTGGGTGCGGTGACCGATCGTCTAGTGAGACGGGTGCCCGGTCTCAATAGCGCGGCCGGGCACGTAAGGGAGAAAGTACAGCTGACGGGGACGCAGCCGATGTACTCCGTCCCGATACGAGCCGCCGACGACAGCGCCGTCGACGTCCAGCAGGTCACACGTACGCCACGTGCTTCGAACGGTGCCGCCTCTGACCACGAACTGCGTCACGACGCGGAGCGCCTCGACCAGGCCGTCATCGCCGTCGCCGCCTAGATCCCACCAGCCGAAGTCGTCACCGCTGACGACGACCGAGTCGTCCTTGATCACCAGGACCTCGAAAGGCAGGGCTCCGTGTCGGTGCGGGGTCACGGTCACTACACGGTCGAACTCGGCCTGAACGGTGGAGACCTTGACGTCGCCAGCCTGGCCGACCATGGCGATGACCCGGGCGACGAATGCGTCGAGACTGCCAGGCTCGGGGCGCCCGGTCAGGAGATGGTCCGTGAGCAGGAACCACGCCTCAGCGAAATCGGACTCATCCCAGCCCAGCTCCCACCGCCGGGCGGGCATGCCTGAGGTCGGGGCGATGTCGATCACCAGCCCATCAGCCGCGACGACCGAGAACTGGCCTACTTGAAGCAGCGGCAGCCTTGAGCTGCCGGAACCGAGGGATCTTGACCGGACGGCGCTACCGAACTCCTCGCCGGCGCGAGTGGCGAACAACTCGAACCGCTCGATGACGTCGTCGGGGACCGGTGCCATGACTTCATCCTGCGGCATCGAGACCCAGCCCGGCCATCACGAGTCAGGCTGAGGCCTGATCGGTAAGCGATCGTCTACCGGGACACGCTCATGACTCGAGTCGTTGATGATGCAAGGCAAATTCGAGGGTGCTAGCGCGGCCGGCGGCCACGCCGGCGCTAGGGTCAGGGCATGAACGAGGCCGACCGCGAACTGCTCCGCCGGGCTGAGGCGGAGGTGGCAGCGCTGCCCCACCGTGACTCCCTCGCGAACCCGTCTGCCTGGTCGAGTCAAGGCCCCGCCGCCGATACCGAGCCGACCGGTCGGGCTCGATTGCTCGCCCCGATGACCCTCTTCGTCTGCTTCGTCACCGCCTGCGCCGAGGGTTCGTGGCTCTGGTTCTCCGCCGCAGAATGGACCTCTATCTTGTGGTTTGCCGTGCCATTCCTCCTGATCGCCTCCGTAGTGCTCGCACTCATCGCCGGAGCGCTAGGCGGCCACGCCGGCCGGTGGGCCGCCGTCTGTGGCGGCATCGCGATCGTGCCGCCCTTCTGTTTCGTGGTGTCGCTGCCCCTCGCGCTTTTCACGTAGGCCGCTGCGACTTGCGCCGCGGCAGCCCGGCGGCCTCCCGGTAGCCGATCCCCTACTGGGGTTAGGCCGTCCAGCTAGGTACGGCATAGGCGTTGATGAGGCGGACTTGAAGGCCGCGGAGGGTGCGGAGGGTTTCGCCATCGTCCAAGCCGGTGACCGTCTCCCACTCGTAGCCGGCGCCCACGACATCAGACATGAACACGATCTCTGTGGCGAGGAGAACCCGTTTCCAGTCAATCCGGCGCAATGGAGCCTGCTGCTCCAGACGAGCCTCTAGCTCCTTGGCTACAGCCAAGAAGTCGGCCTTGCTCGCGAAACCCATCGCGATGGCCATCGCGTCTTTCAGACTCGCAGGACCACCCCATTGGAAGAGCCTTTGCTTCAGCACTCGCCGCTCGTAGTCCGTCAGCTCGACATGCACTAAGTCGGAATCAGCCCGGCCTCGATACTCATTCATGATTGCTCCCCTCGTTGGATCGCACGGTAGACCGTCGACCGGGCGACGCCGAACAGCTCGGCGATCTCGCTCGTGGTGTGGGCACCGGTGCGGTGCAGTTGCACGAGGCGCTTCTCCTGCGAGGGGGTGAGCTTGGGCTTTCTACCTCGGAGCTTGCCGGCGGCCTTGGCGATCGTCATGCCCTCCCGGGTGCGGGCACGGATGAGGTCGGCCTCGAACTCGGCGACCATGCCGAGGACGTTGAACAGCAGCCGGCCGACCGGGTCGGTGGGGTCGTAGACCGCTCCCCCAAGATTGAGCGCGACACCCTTCTTGGTCAGCTCGTCCGCGATGTCGGTCGCGTCCCGCAGCGATCGAGCAAGGCGGTCGAGCTTCGTGACGACGAGTACGTCACCCGTGCGGCACGCCGCTAGGGCCTCGCGAAGGCCGGGCCGGGCTCGAGTCGTGCCCGATAGGCCGTGGTCAACATGAACGTGTTGATCGTCAACACCGAGCGCTGCAAGACCGTCACGCTGTGCTGCGAGATCCTGCCCGGAAGTTGAGACGCGGGCGTATCCGATGAGCATCTGATGACTGTAGCGTTCAGACCCCCTTTACCGGGCATTTTTGCGGGACAGGCCTACGCGAATCCGCAGGCCAGACACCACTTGGCCTCGACGGACCGAACCGGGCCCGAGTAAGTGTCCCGATGAACGACCGGCTGTCGGGCCACCTTCTGGTCTCGAGAACGTGAGAGGCATTCCCCTGACGAAGGGGCTCGTGGACATGTCTCCAGGTGGCGCCTCCGTCAGCACGGGAAGGCGCCGTGGGCTCGCTCGAACGACGTCGAGCGCCTCGCCGTCTGATCGGCCGCGGTCACGGTCGGGGTGGCCGCGCGTCGGTCGTGTTCGACGCCGGACAGCTCACCAGCGGCACTCTGCGCCGGCGAGCGCCGCCCTCATCGGCGAGCGACGCCCTCATCGGCGAGCGACGCCGTGTCGGGCCGCTGCCGAGGCTGCGGCCGTATCGACGTCGACGATCCACCGCGCCCGAAGTCACTCCTGCCGCCCGCGGCGACGCCGCACGCACCCGGAAGGCGCCAGAAGAACACAGAGCGAGAAATGGCCCTTCCCGAAGGGAAGAGCCATTTCGATGCGGAGGATAGGGGATTCGAACCCCTGAGGGCTTGCACCCAACACGCTTTCCAAGCGTGCGCCATAGGCCACTAGGCGAATCCTCCAGGGCGGGCACACGGTGAACCGGCGCCCGACCTAGACCAGCGTACCGGACTCCGCGGGGCCCGGCGGACGCCCCGTGTCGCTGCTGAGCTTGAGACTCCCTCATGGCTACCGTCGGGGGCATGACCGACGCGCACCGCCCCTCCTCGGAGCACCTCGACGCCGCCGCCCTGCCGCCGCGCGCCCGCACCGTCGTCGCCGCCCTCCGTGCCGCCGGAGCCGAGGGCGAGGTCCGCGAGTTCGACGAGTCCACGCACACCGCCGCCCAGGCCGCCGCCGCCCTCGGCTGCGAGGTGGGCGCCATCGCCAGCAGCCTGGTGTTCCGCACCGGCGACGAAGCCCTCCTCGTGCTCACCAGCGGCGCCCACCGCGTCGACACCGACCTCGTGGCGTCGACGCTCGGCCGCGGCCCGATCATGCGGGCGAACGCCGACCAGGTGAAGCGCGCCACCGGCCAGGTGATCGGCGGCGTCGCCCCGGTCGGCCACCCCAGCCCGGTGCGGACCCTCGTCGACACCGCACTGCAGGCACACGACGTGCTCTGGGCGAGCGCCGGCACGGCCAACACGGTCTTCGCCACGACGTTCGACGAACTCGTACGCGTGACCGGTGGCACCCCGGTGCGCGTGGCCACCGACGAACTCTGAGACCGACCTCCGCGGTCGTCGACGTCGGCGGCCACCCGTAGCATCGACGCATGCCGCCCCTCACGTCCGCCCGCGTCGACGCCTGGCTCTGGGCCGTCCGGCTCTACAAGACCCGCTCGGCCGCCAACGCCGCCTGCCGCGCCGGTCACGTGCGAGTCAACGGCGAGCGCGTCAAGGCCGCCCAGGCCGTCCGGCCCGGCGACGAGGTCCGGGCACGCATCGCGGGCTTCGAGCGCATCGTCGTCGTCAAGACCTGCCTCGTGAAACGCGTCGGCGCACCGGCCGCGGCCGAGGCCCTGACCGACCTGACTCCCCCACCACCGCCGCGTGAAGAGGTCGCCGCCGTGCCGGTCCGCGACCGCGGCGCCGGCCGGCCGACCAAGCGCGATCGCCGCGAGATCGAGCGCCTCCGGGACCGCGCCGAGAGCTGACACCTGCTCGACTCCCCCGATCGCGGGCTCCCCGCACTGGGGTGGACCGGTCCGGTATCTGTGCGAACGCATCGTCTACGCTGAGGGCACGGCGCTGCCCCGACAGCAGCAGCCTCGGGTCGGGGGACTCGGGGTCACGCCGAACCCTGGGGGACGACATGAGCACGACCGACGCGGCGATGCCCACCGAGCGTGGCACCGTCACCGTGCGGCCGCGGCGAGAACTCGCCCGGGGCGCCACGCTCACCGGCGTCTTCAGCCTGTCCCCCGTGCTGGTCGCGGTGCTCTGGCTGACCCTGCCGACCGGCCACCAGGGCGGCGTGCTGGCCGTCACCTGCGGCGTCGTGGTCATGGGACTGCTCATGTACTGGCGCTACCGCCTGTCGTACGCGGCCGTCACGCGCACCGAGTTCGTCAAGCGCGGCTGGCTGCCCGGCTTCGTGCGGCTGCGGCGCGACGAGATCGACTCGCTCGTGCTCGTCCGCACCTACCGTGACCACTCGACCGAGACCGCCGCGCAGCTGCTCGCCCTCGACGACGAGGGACGCCGCCTGTTCCGCATGCGGGGCACCTACTGGTCCGAGGCGTCGGTGGACGCCGTCGTCGACGCGCTCGGCATCCCGACGACCGTCCTGCCCCGCCCGCTGACCCGCCGCGAGTTCTTCGCGGCCTACCCCGACAGCCCCTACTGGTACGAGAGCCGCCCGTGGATCGGCACCACCGTCGCGGGAAGCCTGTTCGCGCTGGCGACCGGCACCCTCGTGCTGCTCTTCCAGGCCTTCGGCAGCGGCGCCTGACCCCGTCCGCCGGATGCGGGCCGGGCCGGCTCGGGGATCAGCGCCGGCGCAGCGTGCCGAAGATGCCCTTGACGACCTCGCGCACGACCGCCTTGCCGGCGCTCGATCCGAGGACCTCGCCGAGCAACCCCCCGGTCGACCCGGCCCGCGACGAGCGGGACCCCGAGGAGGCGCGGGTCGTCGCCCCACGCCCGGCACGGGCCTTCGCGGCCGCCCGCTCGGCCCGCTCGAACTCCTTCTGCTGACGTTCGTACTCGGCCTGGGCGGCCTTCCGCTCGCGTTCGGCGGCGGTGACCGCCTTCGCGTCCGCCCTCTCGCGGGCCGCGGCCTCCTTCAGCTGGGCGTCGATCGTGGCCTGACGAGCCGCGGCGTCGGTCCGCTCGCGCTGGTCGAGCGCAGCGGCCTCGAGCTTGCGGGCCAGGATCTCGCGGGCCGAGTCGCGGTCGATCGACGCCCCGTAGGCGGCGATCAGGGGTGACGCCGCGACGGCGGCCGTCATGACGTCGGCGGGGGTCGGCGACATCGAGCCGCGCGGGGCGCGGAGGCGCGTCCACGCGACCGGGCTGGGAGCCCCCTTCTCGTTCATGACCGTGACCACCGCCTCCCCGGTGGCCAGGGTGGTGAGCACCTCGGCGAGGTCGTAGTCGCTCGTCGGGTACGTCGACACCGTCGCCCGGAGGGCCTTCGCGTCGTCGGGCGTGAAGGCGCGCAGCTGGTGCTGGACACGCGAGCCGAGCTGGGCGAGCACCTCGCCGGGGACGTCCTTGGGGGTCTGCGTCACGAAGACGATGCCGACGCCCTTCGACCGGATGAGCCGCACGGTCTGCGTGATCTGGGCCAGGAACTCCTTCGACGCGTCCTTGAACAGCAGGTGCGCCTCGTCGAAGAAGAAGACGAGCTTCGGCTTGTCGAGGTCGCCCACCTCCGGCAGGTCGTTGTAGAGGTCGGCGAGCAGCCACATCAGGAAGGTCGAGAACAGCGTCGGCTGGTCGTGCACGCCTGGCACCTCGAGCAAGCTGACGATGCCCCGGCCGTCCTCGGCCGTGCGGAGGAACTCGGCCGTGTCGATCTCGGGCTCGCCGAAGAACGCATCGGCCCCGCGGTCGGCGAAGGTGATCAGCTCGCGCAGGATGACCCCGACGGTCTGCTTGCTCAGCCCGCCGAGACCCTCGAGCTCGCGCTTGCCCTCGTCGCTGGTCAACCAGGTCAGCACGGCCCGCAGGTCGGCGAGGTCGAGCAGCGGCAGACCGGCCTGCTCGGCGTAGTGGAACACCAGGCCGAGGCTGCTCTCCTGCGTGTCGTTGAGGCCGAGAACCTTGCTGAGCAGCAGCGACCCGAAACCGCTGACCGTGGCGCGGACCGGCACGCCGGTGCCCTTGCCGCCCAGGGCGAAGTACTCCGTCGGTGCGGCCTGCGGAGACCAGTCCTGGCCGATCCCCCGCGTGCGGGCGAGCAGCTTCTCGCTCGCTTCGCCCGGCGTCGCGATGCCCGAGAGGTCGCCCTTGACGTCGGCCGCGAACACCGGCACCCCGGCCGCCGAGAGCTGCTCGGCGAGCACCTGCAGGGTCTTGGTCTTGCCCGTACCGGTCGCCCCGGCCACGAGGCCGTGCCGGTTGAGCATCGCCAAGGGGATGCGCACGGGCACGTCGACCCGCGCCTCGCCGTTCACGAGGGCGCCGAGCTCGAGGGCGGGACCGTCGAAGCCGTAACCCGCTCGGATCACGTCGACCGCGACCTCGTCGAGCGGCCCACCGGGTGGGGTGGGGAGACCCTCGACCGGGGTGCCCGCGACCGGCTCGGGTTCGGTGAGCCCGGCATCGGCCGCGGCGTCGGCCACGTCCGCCTCCGCGGCGGCCTGCTCGGCGTCCGCCTGCCCGGCCCCGGCCTGCTCGGCCCCGGCCTGCTCGGCCCCGGCCTGCTCGGCCTCCGCCTGCTCGGCCCCTGCCTGCTCGGCCTCCGCCTGCTCGGCCCCGGACGCAGCCGCCTCGGTCGCGAGCCGCTCTGCCCGCGCGAGTGCCGCCTCCGCGTCCTGCTTCGCCTTCTCGGCGGCGGCGACCGCAGCCGCGGCCTCCGCCCTGGCCTGCTCGAGCGCGTCCGTCATGCGGCCAGCCTAGGCATCCTGAGCGCCGCGGTCCGGGCGAGTTCGGCGACTTTGGGCGGTGCCGCGCGCCCGTCTCGCCGGGACTCGCCCGTGATCGACCGCTCGACCGGCAGCGTCAGGCGGGACGACCCTGCCAGATCCAACCGCGACCGCGCACGCGCTCCTGCTCGTCGAGCAGCCGGTGCGCGACCGGGGCCCAGAGCACCACCGCGACCCCGGCGCCGATGAGCAGTCCGCCGATCGTGTCGGTCAGCCAGTGCGCCCCGAGGTACGTGCGGCTGAGCAGCATCAGCACCGTGTAGACGACACCGGCGACCCACACCCAGACGCGTCGCAGGATCACCCCGAGCACGACGGCCAGCGTCGCGGCGTTGGACGTGTGCCCCGATGGGAACGAGCCGTAGTCGCTCACGACGAGGATGTCCTCGGGGCGGGCCCGGCCGAAGGTGTGCTTGACGACCTGGACGACCCCGGCGCTGACCGCGCAGGCGGCGATCCAGTAGAGCGCGGCCCACGGGCGACGGCGCAACAGGAACACCGCGGTGACGCCCAGCGGCACGACGAAGACGCCGACCACCCCGGCGCCGATCGAGTTGAAGATCAACGAGGGGACGTCCCAGAACGGGCTGCGGTGCTCGACCAGTTCGCCCATGAAGCGCTCGTCGACGCCGATGACGCCCGCCCGGGCCGTGATCACGACGCCCAGCAGCAGCACGACGCCGATGGCGCCGAGCGCACTGAACACCCACCACCGTCGCTGCACACGGCGGGCCACCCGTTCTTCGGACGGGGAGGCGGGCTTCGGGGCGAGCGGGTCGGTGCGCATCCCCAGACGGTACCGGGAGGCGCGGGTCGGCGACCGACGACCGCGACGCGCGGGTCGGCGACCGACGAGCAGGAGGCGCGGGTCAGCGACCGAGCGCCGGCACCGTCCGCGGGCGCACCAGCAGCCACAGGCTCGCGATGGCCACGCACGAGGTGGCGACCATGACGCTGCCCATCGGGACGGCCGAGCCGATGCCGAGGAACCCGACCACCGGCGAGATGAGTCCCGCCAGGCCGAAGTTCAGCGCGCCGAGCAGCGAGGCCGCCGTGCCCGCCTCTTTCCCGTGGTTGGCGAGGCCGAGCACCTGGACCTGCGGGAACGAGAACCCGCAGGCCGCGATGAAGAACCACAGCGGCACGAGGATGCCCACGAGCCCGGCACCGAGCGAGTCGAGCACGACGATCGCCGCGGCCGCGAGCAGCAGCACGACGGTCGAGCAGGCGAGGATCCACTGCGGCCCGAACCGGCGCGCCAGCCGCGAGCTGATCTGGACGCCGGCGACGATCCCGAGCGAGTTGATCGCGAACAGGTAGCCGTACTGCTGGGCGTTCAACCCGTACACCTCTTGGAAGAGGAACGACGACGCCGAGAGGTACGAGAACAGGCCCGAGAAGACCATCGCCCCGATCAGGGCGACTCCGACGAAGATCCGGTCGCTGAAGAGCACCTTGTAGCGCTGCCCGAGGGTCGTGTGCCCGGCCTCGTGCCGGCGCGCGGGCGGCAGGGTCTCGACGATCAGGAAGATCGCGGCGATGATCACGAACGCGCCGTAGGCCACCAGGAACACGAAGATGCCACGCCAGCTGGTGAAGGCCAGCAGCTGCGAGCCGATCACGGGCGCGACGATGGGGGCGAGCCCGTTCACCAGGGCGAGGCGCGACAGCATGCGCACGAGCGGCAGGCCGCCGAACAGGTCGCGCACCGTCGCCATGGCGACGACGCCACCGGCGGCGGCCCCCATGCCCTGCAGCACCCGGAACACCGCGAGCAGCTCGATGGTCGGCGCGCTGGCGGCACCGATGCTGGCGAGGATGTGCACGGCGGTCGCCACGATCAACGGCGTGCGGCGTCCGACCTTGTCGCTCCACGGGCCGACCAGCAACTGCCCGACGCCGAACCCGATGGTCGTCGCCGTCAGGGTCAGCTGGATGACCCCGCTGTCGACCGAGAAGTCGCGGCTGAGCTGGGGGAAGGCCGGCAGGTAGAGGTCGATCGTGAACGGCCCGAGCGCGGTGAGCGCGCCGAGCACGACGACGTAGACGAGCCGCTGGCGGCGGGTCAGGGAGTCACCCGGGTGGACGACGGTGGTCACGAGGCAGGTCCTGTCTGAGGGGTGGTCACGGTGGGGTGGTCACGGTCGACGCCCACGAGGAGGCGCGGCCCCGACGAGAGGGACGGCTCGCGGATCGAATCGATGCGACCGCGCCGACGCGCACGACCACCACGTGGTTCGAGGGGGGTGGGAGGACGGCGCCGGTGCACGACACCCGTCGCTTCCCAGCCTATCCCGGTCGTGCATCGGGGCGACAGCCCCCGCGCCTTGCCGTCGCGGCACCCCGGCCCGGTCTAGGCTCGACCGAGCCCGGGACGCGATGGTCCCGTGCGGGCACTCGAGGAGGAACGTCCATGGTCGACGCGCGCATCGTCCAGACCACCAAGGCGCTGCACACCGCGATCGTCGAGCTCGCCTCGACCCGCGCCGTGTCGAGCATCTCCGTCGCCGACGTCACCCGGGCCGCGGGCATCAACCGCGCCACGTTCTACAGTCATGCGACCTCGCCCGGCAGCTTGCTCACCGCGGTCCTCACCCCCGAGCTCGACGCCATTCGCGACGAGGACCACGCGCTGCGCCTCGAGGGCCGGGCGGACGGCTCCGATGCGACGCGTCGCGCGATGGAGAAGGTCGTCGACCACGTCGTGCGCTACCGCGAGATCTACCGCCTCGCCCTGCCCGACCCGCTCGACGCCTCGATCCACCAAGCGCTGGCCCGCCACTTCGAGGAGTCCAGCGTGCAGCACCTCGGCACCCTGCCCGCCGGCAGCCTGCCCGAGGGGCTCGCGGTGCACATCGCCGCCGGTCACCTGGCACACGGGCTCGTGGGCGCCGTCGAGGCCTGGCTCGGCGGCAAGCGCACGAGCCGGCGCGCCCTGCTCGACACCATGAACCTCATGCTGCCCACCTGGTGGGGCTGACCCGACGCGGTCCCGGCTCCGCCGAGCCGGTCGGACGCCGAGACGCCTAGGAGGCGCGGAGCAGCCCCGGCCCCACGCGCAGCACCCCGTCGGTGAGCGGTTCGCACCGGACTCCGCCACGCCCTCGCATGGCGCGGAACGCCCCCGCGCCGAAGACGACGTCCATCCAGGCGCACGGGTTCGCCGCCCGGTTCGCCCGGAACGACACCGGGCCGTCGCCCGTGTCGAGGTCGAACTCGTGCCCCACGAGGGCATCGACGTCGACGCCGCGCACGACCACGTTGCGCCGCGTCAGGGCGGCGTCGAGCACGGTCCCCGCGGGCAGGCCGAGCTCGCGGGCGACGTGCTCGAGCTGCTCAGCCGCGAACAGCGTGACCGAGGCCAGGCGGTGCGCCGGGGCGTTGAAGTAACGATCGCCCACGATGCCGAGGTGGGCGCGCACGGTGACGGCGTCGTGCGACTCGGGCCCCGTGGTCGGGGCCGGGGCCGGGCCGTCGGCGGGTCGGCCGACGTAGCGGGACCGGGGCGACGCGAGCAGCAGCTCGACCGTGACCGGCGTCGCGGACGCGGCCCGCGCCTCCTGCGCTCGTCGGTCGGTGTCCACGGACGCACGATACCGCCCACCGACGACGACGGCCGGGCACCCCGTGCGGGGTGCCCGGCCGATGCCGGTGCTGCCGGACGGCAGCGAGGGTGCTACTTGGTGAGCGGCTCGAGCGTCGTGTCGTTGGCGTACGCCTCGGCGGCGTTCTCCTTGGTCACGATCTGCGGAGGCAGCAGGTAGGCCGGGACGACCTTGCTGCCGTTGTCGTACGACTTGTCGTCGTTCGTCTCGGCCTTGTCGCCCTTGCTGAGCGAGCTGACCATCGCGACGGCCTGCTTCACGAGGTTGCGGGTGTCCTTGTTGATGGTGGAGTACTGCTCGCCGGCCATGATCGACTTGACCGACTCGACCTCGGAGTCCTGACCGGTGACGACCGGGATGTCCTTGCCGGCCTGCTTCACCGAGGTGATGATGGCGCGGGCCAGGGTGTCGTTCGGGCTCAGGACGCCGTCGAGCTCGGTGGAGCCGTAGGTGCTGGTGAGCAGCGAGTCCATGCGGCGCTGGGCGTTCTCGGGCTTCCAGCCGTCGGTCGCCGTCTGCTTGATGTCGGTCTGACCCGAGGCGACGACGAGGGTGCCGTCGTCGATCTTCGGCTGCAGGACGCTCATCGCGCCGTCGAAGAAGACCTTCGAGTTGGCGTCGTCCGACGAGCCGGAGAACAGCTCGATGTTGTACGGGCCCTCGGCCTTCTTGGCGGCCATGCCGTCGAGCAGGGCCTGACCCTGGAGCTCGCCGACCTTGAAGTTGTCGTACGCGACGTAGTAGTCGACGTCCTCGGTGTTGAGGATCAGGCGGTCGTAGGCGATGACCACGGCGCCGGCGTCGTGGGCGGCCTTCACCTGGGTGCCGAGCTGGCCACCGTCGGCGGCACCGATGATGATGACCTTGGCGCCCTTGGTGACCATGGACTGGATCTCGTCCTGCTGGTTCGCGACGGTGCCGCTGGCGGCCGCGTACTGCACGTCGGGCTTGAAGCCGGCGTCGGTGAGGTCCTTGGTGAACAGGTCACCGGCGAGGACCCAGTTCTCGCTCGTCTTGGCGGGCAGGGCCACGCCGATGGTCGAGCCGGACTCGAAGCCCGAGGCCGCGTCGCCCGAACCCGCGTCGGTGCGGGCCGAGTTCGAGCAGCCGCTCAGGATCAGCGTCGTTGCTGCGGCGACCGCGAAGGTCGTCAGCGCGAGTTTGCGCATGCTGTGTCTACTTTCTCGTTGTGAGGGTGGTGCCGTGTGGTCGCCCGCGGTGCGGACTCCCGGTGGAGGCGCGCCCGGCCGTCGATGGACGGGCGCGCGGGTGGTGGGTCTAGTTGGGCGTGGTGGCCTTGGGACGCTGCACGTCCGAGATGTCGCCGTTCGGGGTGAGGGCGGGCTCGGTCGTGTCGGCGTCTCGGCCGACACCGCTCTGGGCGCCCGGGGGCAGGTCGGAGGCGGCGATGCCGTTCTTGTCGCGGCGCAGGCCCCGGGTGAGGAAGCCGGTGATGGACGGACGGCCCTGGCTCTTGTTGTAGACGTCGACGGCGACGGCGATCAGCAGCACGAGGCCCTTGATCATCTGCACCTTGTCGGAACCGACGCCCATGAGCTGCAGGCCGTTGTTGAGCACGGCGATGACGAAACCACCGACGATCGAACCGGTCACGGTGCCGATGCCGCCGGCGACGGCAGCGCCACCGATGAAGACCGAGGCGATGGCGTCGAGCTCCCAGTTCAGGCCGTCCTGCGGGCCGGAGGCACCGGCACGGGCGACGTAGATCATGCCGGCCAGGGCCGCGAGCACGGACATGTTCATCATGACGAAGAAGTTGATGCGCTTCGCCTTGACGCCCGAGAGCTCGGCGGCGTGCGAGTTGCCACCGACCGCGTAGATGTGGCGACCGAAGATCGTGTTCTGCGTCACGAAGCCGTAGACCAGGACGAGCACGCCGAGGATGATGCCCGAGATCGGGAAGGACGTGCCGACGCGACCCCCGGCGAACAGCGTGGCCGCGTAGGCGATGATCGCGACCAGCACGACGAGCTTGACGGCGCTGACCCAGAGGGGCGCCCGCTCGGAGCCCATCTTCTGCTGGATGCGGCGCAGGCGGAACTCGTTGTAGACCACGGCGACGATGATGACGAGGCCGAGCAACAGGGTGGCGTTGTTGTAGCCGGTGTTCGGACCGAACTCGGGCAGGTAACCGGCACCGATGACGGTGAAGCCCTCGGGCACGGGGATGGTGTCGGCGTTGCCCACGAATTGATTGGCACCGCGGAAGAGCAGCATGCCGGCCAGCGTCACGATGAAGGCGGGGACGCCGACGTAGGCGACCCAGAAGCCCTGCCAGGCGCCGATGACGACACCGACGACGAGGCCGAGCAGGATCGCGGCCCCCCAGGGCAGGCCCCAGCTGTCCATCGCCTTGGCGACGACGATGCCGCTGAAGGCGGCGACCGAACCGACCGAGAGGTCGATGTGGCCGGCCACGATGACCATGACCATGCCGATGGCGAGGATCAGGATGTACGAGTACTGGCTGACCAGGGCGATGAGGTTCGTGGGCTGCAGGGTGAGCCCGTCGGTCAGCACCTGGAAGATCAGGATGGCCACGACGAGCGTCGCGATCATGCCGAACTGGCGCGCGTTCGACGTGTTGCCGCCGAACACCTTCTTCAGGTCTTTGATGCCACTCATGCGGCTTGCTCCTTCTTCTTCGAGGTCATGGTTCGCATGAGCGTCTCGGCGTCGGCCTCGGAGGCCTCGATCTCGTTCGTGACGGTGCCCTCGAAGATCGTGTAGATGCGATCGGAGAGCCCCAGCAGCTCGGGCAGCTCGGACGAGATGACGATCACGCCTTTGCCCTGCGCCGCGAGCTGGTTGATGATGTTGTAGATCTCGAACTTGGCGCCCACGTCGATGCCTCGCGTGGGCTCGTCGAGGATGAGCAGGTCGGGGTCGGTGAACATCCACTTCGCCAGGACGACCTTCTGCTGGTTGCCGCCCGACAGCTTGGCGACGCCCTCGTCGACCGTGGGGGTCTTGACGCGCAGGCTCTTGCGGTAGTCCTCGGCGATCGAGTGCTCTTCGTACGTGTTGACCACGGACGCCTTCGAGATCTTGGTCAGCTTGGCCGCGACCGTCGAGCGCTTGATGTCGTCGAGCAGGTTGAGCCCGAGCACCTTGCGGTCTTCGGACACGTAGGCGAGGCCGTTGTCGATCGCGTCCGAGACGTTCTTGATCTCGATCTTCTTGCCGTCCTTGACGATCTCGCCCGAGACGAACTGACCGTACGAGCGACCGAAGATGCTCATCGCGAGCTCGGTGCGACCGGCGCCCATCAGGCCGGCCAGGCCGACGATCTCGCCCTTGCGGACGGTGATGTTGGAGCCCTTGCAGACGAAGCGTTCGGCGGTCTGCGGGTGGCGCACCCACCAGTCCTTCACCTCGAAGAAGACCTCGCCGATCTTCGGCGTGCGGTCGGGGAACCGGCTGGCCAGGTTGCGGCCAACCATGCCGCGGATGATGCGGTCCTCGTTGACGCCGTCCTCTTTCACGTCGAGCGTCTCGATGGTCTTGCCGTCGCGGATGATCGTGATCGAGTCGGCGATGGCCTCGATCTCGTTGAGCTTGTGGCTGATCATGATCGACGAGATGCCACGACCCTTGAGGCCGCGGATCAGGTCGAGCAGGTGCTGCGAGTCGGCCTCGTTCAGGGCGGCGGTCGGCTCGTCGAGGATCAGCAGCTTGACGTTCTTGTTCAGCGCCTTGGCGATCTCGACGAGCTGCTGCTTGCCGACGCCGAGGTTCTTGATGGCGGTGTCGGGGTCGTCCTTGAGGCCCACGCGGGCGAGCAGGTCGATCGCCTTCGTCTTGGCCGCGCGCCAGTCGATGGCCCCGAAGCGGGTCGGCTCGTTGCCGAGGAAGATGTTCTCGGTGATCGAGAGCTCGGGGATCAGCGCCAGCTCTTGGTGGATGATCACGATGCCCTGCGACTCGCTCGAGCGGATGTCGCGGAAGCGCATCTCGGCGCCCTGGTAGACGATGTCGCCCGTGTAGGTGCCGAAGGGGTAGACGCCCGACAGGACCTTCATCAGCGTCGACTTGCCGGCGCCGTTCTCGCCGCAGATGGCGTGCACCTCACCGGCGCGGACCTGCATCGACACGTCGTCGAGCGCCTTGACGCCCGGGAACTCCTTCGTGATGGAGCGCATCTCGAGGATGACGGGAGAGTCAACGCCCATGCGGGGCACCCCCGGGGATGTGGCTGCTCGCGAGCTGCTCGCTCTGCGTCACGGCACTGGGCACGTCGTCCTCGACCTTCGACCTCGTCGTCGTCCGCCGGTGATGTGCACCGACGGGCTTCCTGTGATTCGTCGCCGCCGTGCCGGGCCGTTCGTCGAGCCTGGCGAAAGGGGCCGGACCCGCCGAATGTGACCGTTCACACTGCGACTGGAGCAAAGCTAATCCCGAGAGGGGGTGCTGTCAAATGCCGATGCCGATCCGTTATCGAACCCGGCCGGACCGACGCTCGCCGCGCCTCCTGACGGCCCGTCTCGCCGTGTGGCGCGGGGCCGGTCAGAGGAACCAGGGACGCGAGGTCGACCCGCGCACCACGAGTTCCGGGGGGATCAACGTGCGGTCGACGACCGTGCCGCCCTCGAGCTCGGCGACGACCAGCTCGACGGCGCGCCGACCGATCAGGGCGAAGTCCTGACGCACGGTCGTGAGCGGCGGCCAGAGGTGCGGCGCGGTCGGTGAGTCGTCGAAGCCCACGACGCTGACCTCGCGCGGCACGTCGACGTCGGCCTCGCGGAAGGCGTGCAGCAGCCCCACCGCCATCAGGTCGTTGGCCGAGAACACGGCGGTGAAGTCGCGGCGACGCAAGAGCTCTTGCCCGGCCGTGTAGCCGAAGTCGGCGGTCAGGTCGCCGAGGATCGGCGGCTCGATCGACAGCTCGGCCTCGCCCATCTCGAAGAGGAAGCCCTGCATGCGCTCGTCGGCCTCGATCCAGTCCTGCGGACCGGCGACGTGCACGATGTGCCGGTGGCCGAGGTCGATCAGGTGCCGGGTGGCGAGACGCGCCCCCTCGAACTGGTCGACCGAGAGGCTGTGCGCCCGGGCTCGCTGCGTCGAGTCGAGCGCGACGATGGGCACGTCGAGGTCGAGCTCGTCGATCACGTCGAAGAACTTGCGTTGCGGCGCGATGACGATGATGGCCTCGACCGCCTGGTTGGTCAGCAGCTGCAGGCTGGCGCGGACGTCGTCGGACGCCGTGGTCGTGCTGGCGATGCTCAACCGGTAGCCGGCTGTCCGGGCCTCTCCCTCGATGGCGTTGACGATCGTCTGCGGCCCGAAGTGGACGTTCTGCAGGGTGAGCACGCCGATGGCCTTCGACCGGCTGGTGACCAGGGCCCGAGCGGCCTGGTTCGGCCGGTAGCCGATCTCGTCGATGACGTCGAGCACCTTCTGCCGGGTGCTCGGCCGGATGCTCGGGCTGTCGTTGAGCACGCGCGAGACGGTCTGGTACGAGACCCCTGCGAGGGCGGCCACGTCGCGGATGTTGGGAGCACGCACCTTGTCGATGTCAGGCTTCACCGTCGCTCCATCGCTTCGTGACCGGGTGATGTGACCGTACACATCGTCGTCCGGAGACCATTATGCATTCCCCGGAGGCCGCCGACGTCCCGTCCGGGGGTCACCGACGCGTCATGACGAGCGACCGTCGGCGGAGCGCCGACGCGATCGGCGGGCAGGAGGCGCGGTCACCGACCCCGGGGCACCGCACGACCGCTGAGGGCGAGCGCGAGCACCGCCACGCCCGTGCCGACCGCGAAGCAGGCCACGAAGGCGATCGGGCTGGACGCCCCGCCGAGCAGCCCGAAGGCGGCCCCGGTCAGGGCCAGCGCGACGGCCGAGCCGGTGGAGTCGGCGATCGTCAGCGCCGAGCTGTTGAACCCGCGCTCGGAGTCGGTCGACAGGGCGAGGACGAGCACCGAGAAGCGCGGGTACATGAACCCCATGCCGAACCCGGCGACGGCCCAGGTCGCGATGAGGAAGACCGGTGGCAGGTGGAACAGGGGGGTCAACGCGGCGACGACGACGCCGAGCAGCACCAGGACGATGCCGATGCGGATGCCGTCGCGCTGGGCCACCCGGTCGCCGAGCCGTCCCTGCACCCAGCTGGCGAACGCCCAGCCGAGCGCCCCGAGGGTCAGGGTGACGCCCGAGGCCGAGGCGCTGAAGTCGTATTCGGCCGAGAGCATGTACGGGATGTAGACCTCGCTGCCGAGGAACGCCGCACCGACGAGACCGCGCAGCAACACGAGGGTCGGCAGCCCGGGGGCGGCCGTCAGGGTGCCTCGCGGCAGCAACGGTCGCAGGGCGACGGCGAGCACAACGACCGCCACGACGATGACGACGACGGTGAGCCATGTCGGTAACTCGGACACCAGGTTGAGGGCCAGCACGCCGAGGGCGGCGCCGACCGACCACGCGATGCGCCCGATGCTCCAGGCGACGCGCTGCCCGCCGTCGGCCACCTCGGGCGGGGGCACCCGACGAAGGCTCGGCAGGATCATGACGAAGGCGGGCACGGCCAGCACGAACGCCCCGAGGAAGACCCAGTGCCAGCCCACCGTCTCGGCCACGACGCCGGCGACGAGCGGCCCGACGAGCCCCGGCACGACCCAGGCCGCGGCGAAGCCCGCGAAGATCGACGGGTGCAGGCCCGGCGGGTAGAGCCGGGCGACCATGACGTAGAGGCCGACGATGACCGCGCCCGAGCCGACGCCCTGCACCAGGCGGCCGAGCAGGAGCACGACCATGTCGGGCGCGGTGCCGACGACGAGCAGCCCGACGGCGAACAGCAACATCGACGCGATGACGACGACCCGGGGCCCGCTGCGGTCGGCCCAGTTGCCGGCCACCACCATGCCGACCAGCCCCGAGGCGAGGGGCGCGGCGAAGCTGAGCGAGTAGAGCGCCTCGCCGTCGAGCTCGCGGCTGATGATCGGCATGATCGTCGTGACCGCGAGCGACTCGAACGCCGCGATGCCGATCAAGGCGCACATGCCCAGCGTGGCGAGCCGGTACCGACCGCTGAGCACGCCCTCGGGGCGGGTGCTCACGGCGGCGTCGGTCATGCGACGAGCCTAGGCCGAGCCGCCGACACGGCGCGACGGCGCAGGACCGGACGGGACGAGGAGGCGCGGTGCGGGACTCCCCCGCACCGCGCCTCCTCGGGTCGTCTCGCCCGGACGCCTAGCCGTCGAGGCGCGAGAGCGCCTGCGTGACGTCGCCGAGCAGGTCGTCGACGTCCTCGATGCCGACCGACAGGCGCACGATCGAGTCGGGCACCTCGAGCTCGGTGCCGCGCACCGAGGCATGGGTCATCTCGCTCGGGTAGCCGATCAGCGACTCGACGCCGCCGAGGGACTCGGCCAGCTGGAACAGCTCGGTCGACTCGGCGAACCTCCGGGCCGCCGCGGCACCGGCGGTCAACTGCACCGAGAGCATGCCGCCGAACGCCCGCATCTGCCGGGCGGCGAGCTCGTGCCCCGGGTGCGACTCGAGCCCCGGGTAGTAGACGCGCTCGACGGCCGGGTGCCCCTCGAGTGCGTGGGCGATCGCCAGCGCGTTCGACGAGTGGCGGTCGACGCGCACGCCGAGCGTCTTGATGCCGCGCACCGTGAGCCAGGCCTCCATGGGGGCCGACACGGCACCGACGCCGAACTGGACGAAGCCGACCTTCGCGGCGAGCTCGTCGTCGCGCACGACCGCGGCCCCGCCGACGACGTCCGAGTGACCGCCGATGTACTTCGTCGTCGAGTGCACGACCGCGTCGGCTCCGAGCGCCAGGGGCTGCTGCAGGTACGGCGACGCGAAGGTGTTGTCGACGACGACGACGGCTCCGGCCGCGTGCCCGATCTCGGCGAGCGCCGCGATGTCGCTGATCTTCATCAGCGGGTTGCTGGGCGTCTCGACCCAGAGCACGGCCGTCGGTGCGGCCTCGACGGCTGCGCGAACGGCATCGAGGTCGCTCATCTCGACCGTGTCGAGCGTGACTCCCCAGGGCACCCAGACCCGGTTGACGAGGCGGTGCGTGCCGCCGTACACGTCGTTGCCCATGACGATGCGCGTTCCCGGTGCCAGGACCGAGCGCAGCAGAGCGTCCTCGGCCGACAGCCCCGAGGCGAAGCTGAACGCGGCGGTGCCGCCCTCGAGGTCGGCGAGCAGGGTCTGCAGCGAGTCGCGCGTCGGGTTCGCCGACCGGGCGTACTCGTAGCCGCCGCGGAACCCGCCGATGCCGTCCTGCACGAAGGTGGACGACTGGTAGATCGGGGGGACGACGGCACCGGTGGTGGGGTCGAACTCCTGGCCGGCGTGGATCGCCCGGGTCGAGAAACCGTGGGTCATGGGGTGTCCTTTCGAGGGGGACGGGTGGAGCAGACGGTGGGGACGAGGAGGCGCGGGCCGGGTCACCGGATCACGGTGCCGACCCGGCCGCTCAGGAGGAGAGGAAGGAGAGGACGTCCTGGCGGGTGACGACGCCGACCGGGCGGCCGTCGTCGGTGACGAGCAGGGCGTCGACCGACTCGAGCGCGGACCGGGCCGCCGAGACGGGCTCGTTCACGCCGATCAACGGCAGCGGGTCGCCGAGGTACCCCGAGACGGCGTCGCCCATGGTCGCGCCACCGCGGAAGATCGCCTCAAGCAGCGCCTTCTCTTCGATGGCGCCGACGACCTCGCCGATGACGACCGGGGGCTCGGCCGAGAGCACGGGCATCTGCGAGACGCCGTAGGTCTTCATGATGCCGATCACGTCGTGGACGGTGTCGGACGGGTGCGCGTGCACGAGGTCGGGCAGCTGCCCCGTCTTCGACGCGATCAGGTCGCGGACCGACCGCTCGTCGTGGCTGACGCCGAAGCCGTACGAGCGCATCCACGCGTCGTTGAAGATCTTGCCGAGGTAGCCGCGCCCGCTGTCGGGCAGCAGGGCGACGACGACGGCGTCGGGGCCGAGCTCGCGGGCGACGTCGAGGGCGGCCGCGACGGCGAGGCCCGACGACCCCCCGACGAGCAGGCCCTCCTCGCGGGCGAGGCGTCGGGTCAGTTCGAACGAACGGGCGTCGTCCGCGGCGATGATGCGGTCGACGACCGAGGGGTCGTAGGCGGCCGGCCAGAAGTCCTCGCCGACGCCCTCGAGCAGGTAGGGGCGTCCGGTGCCACCGCTGTAGACGCTACCCTCGGGATCGGCGCCGATGACCTGCACCGCGCCTCCGGAGACCTCTTTGAGGTAGCGGCCCGTTCCGCTGATCGTTCCGCCGGTGCCGACGCCCGCGACGAAGTGCGTGATGCGACCGTCGGTGTCGCGCCAGATCTCGGGACCCGTCGTCTCGTAGTGGCTGAGCGGGCCGTTGGGGTTGGCGTACTGGTTCGGCTTGAACGCCCCGGGGATCTCGCGCGCCAGGCGGTCCGAGACGCTGTAGTACGACTCGGGGCTGGTCGGCTCGACGGCGGTGGGCGTGACGACGATCTCGGCGCCGTAGGCCTTGAGCACGTTGCGCTTGTCGTCGCCGACCTTGTCGGGCAGGACGAAGACGCAACGGTAACCACGCTGCTGGGCGACGAGGGCCAGGCCCACGCCGGTGTTGCCGCTGGTCGGCTCGACGATGGTGCCCCCGGGCTTCAGGAGGCCCTCGCGTTCGGCCGCGTCGATGATGCGCGTCGCGATGCGGTCCTTCGACGAGCCGCCCGGGTTGACGTACTCGACCTTGACGAGCACGGTCGCCGTGATGCCCTCGGTCACCTTGTTCAGCTTGACGAGCGGCGTGTCACCGATCAGGTCGAGGACGGTCTCGGCGTACTTCACGGGTGCTCCGGTTTCTGCGCGGCGTCGTGGGGCGCGGATCGGGTGACGGGAGGGGCGGTGTCGGGTGGCGACGCCGTCGGCCGAGTCTAACGACGCACCCTGGCGTGTTACGGGGCGGGACGAGCCCCTCGACGTGCAGATCGTGCAGATCGTGCAGATCGTGCAGATCGTGCAGGATATTGAGGACCTCCCAGTAATCCGTGAGAGAACTGGTGACGCATCCCCGATCTCGACCGATCGCCCCGATCGATCCCCCGGACGACAGGACTCCCCACGTGGCAGACGACAAGCCCACCGTCAAGCAGCAGCGCGACGCCCGACGTCAGGAGAAGGTCGCCGAACTCAAACGGCAGCAGGCCCGGGCGAAGCGCAACCGCACCATCGGCATCGTCACCGCCTCGGTCGCGGGCGCGGCGGCGATCGCGCTGGTCGTCACCTTCGTCGTGACGAGCGGCCAGCCGCGACAAGACCCCCAGGCCATCGAGATCGACGGCGTGAAGACCTACTCCGACCTCACCGCGAACCACGTCGGCGGCAGCGTCGACTACGCGATGACCCCTCCCGCCGGTGGCGACCACAACCAGATCTGGTTGAACTGCGGCGTCTACACCGAACCCGTGCCGAACGAGAACGCCGTCCACGACCTCGAGCACGGGGCGATCTGGTTCACCTACGACCCCGAGCAGGTCAGCGAGAGCGAGATCGAGGCGCTGCGCGACTTCGCCCCCGACACCTACGCGGTCGTCTCGCCCTACGAGGGTCTCGACTCCCCCATGTACGTCTCGGCCTGGGGCGCCCAGCTGCCCTTCGCGAACGTGTCCGACGACGAGGCCACCGTGTCGGACTTCGTCACCAAGTACTGGAAGTCCACGAACGCGCCCGAGCCCGGGGCACCCTGCACCGGCGGCGTGGACGGCACCGGCAAGATCGCGTGACCGCCTCGGGGCGTGACGACGTCGACGTGACCGACGGGGCGGCGCCGCACCGCCCCTCCTCGGGTCGTCGGCTGCGGCTGCTGATCGCGGGGGTCCTGACCGTGGCGATCGTGCTGCTGGTGGGCGTCGCCCTCGGCCGACTCAGCTCGCCCAACCCGGTCACGCCCGGCACGGACAGCGTCGAGGCGGGGTTCTCGCGCGACATGCAGGTGCACCACGAGCAGGCCGTGCAGATGGCGATGATGGTCCGCGACCGGACCGACGACCCCGAGGTGCGCTCGATGGCCTACGACATGGCCCTGACGCAGTCGCAGCAGGCCGGCCAGATGTACGCCTGGCTCGAGCTGTGGCGGCTGCCGCAGGCACCCGCCGAGCCGACCATGACCTGGATGACCCGCCCGACCCTCGACGGCGACTACGGCAGCCACCACATGACCGACGACGGAGGCGCGAGTGGCCCGGCCACGCCGGTCGCCACCCACGAACCCGGCGGCCGCATGCCGGGGCTGGCAACCGACGAGCAGCTCGCGGCCCTGGACTCCGCCCGCGGCGTCGAGGCCGAGCGGCTCTTCCTGACGCTGATGATCGCGCATCACCAGGGCGGCATCGAGATGGCGGACGCGATCCTGGCACGCAGCGAGGTGCCGCAGGTGCGCGCCTTCGCCTCGGGCATGGTGCAGACGCAGCAGAGCGAGGTCGACGCCATGCAGGCGATGCTCGCCGAGCGCGGCTGACGGGACGCCCGGACCGCCACGACCTACGCCGAGACTTGCTGCCCGTAGAGCTCGGCGTAGACCCCGCCGAGCGCGAGCAGCTCGTCGTGCGTGCCCCGCTCGACGACGCGGCCGGCCACGACGACGAACACGACGTCGGCGTCGCGGACGGTCGAGAGGCGGTGCGCGATCGCGATCGTCGTCCGACCGCGGGTCGCCGTGTCGAGCGCTTCTTGCACCACGCGCTCGGACACCGTGTCGAGGGCGCTCGTCGCCTCGTCGAGGACCATCACCGCCGGGTCTTTCAGCAGGACGCGGGCGATGGCGATGCGTTGCTTCTCGCCGCCCGAGAGGCGATAGCCCCGCTCGCCGACGATCGTGTCGTAGCCGTCGGGGAACGACGCGATGGTCTCGTGGATGTTGGCCTGCCGGGCCGCGTCGACCAGTTGCTCGTCGGTCGCGTCGGGTCGTGCGTAGCGGAGGTTGTCGCCGATACTGGCGTGGAACAGATAGGTCTCTTGGCTGACGATGCCGATGTTGCCGACCAGCGACTCTTGGTCGAGCCGCCGGACGTCGGTGCCCGCGAAGCGGACCGCACCGCCGGACGCCTCGTAGAACCGTGGGATCAGGTACGACACGGTCGTCTTGCCGGCACCGCTCGGGCCGACGAAGGCGGCGAACTGGCCGGGCGCGATGTCGAACGAGACGCCGTCGAGGGTCTTCTGCCCGGGCTCGGCGTCGGGATACGAGAACGAGACGTCGTCGAACTCGACCCGGCCGAGCTGCGTCTCGTCGACGGTCTCGGCCGACGGGTCGTTCGTGATCGCCGGGTGGAGGTCGAGGTACTCGAAGATGCGCGCGAAGAGCGCCCCGGAGGTCTGCAGGTCGAGGGCCACCCGCAGCAGGCCCATGAGCGGGAAGGTCAACCGGGCCTGGACCGTCGTGAAGGCCACGATCGTGCCCGCGGTCACCGGCACGTCGCGGAGGATCAGCCAGGCCGCGACGAGGTAGATGAGGGCGGGGATGACCGAGAGGAAGATCTGGACGACGGCGAAGAACCACTGCCCGCTCATCTGCTGACGCACCTGCAGCCCGATCTGCGTGCGGTTCTCGGCGGCGTAGCGCTCGACCTCGGCGTGCTGCTGGTTGAAGCTCTTGGCGAGCAGGATGCCACTGACGCTCAACGCTTCTTGCGTGATGGCGGTCATGTCGCTGAGGGACTCTTGCGTCTTGGTGGCGATGCGGGCACGCACCTGGCCCACCCGACGCTGGGCCACCACGAGCAGCGGCAGCAGGATCACCGTGACGACGGTCATCTGCCAGCTGAGCACGAGCATGGACACGAAGGCCGCGATGACCGTGACGGTGTTGCCCAGGACGCTCGAGATGGTGTTGCTGAGCACGTTCGCGACGCCACCGACGTCGTTCTGCAGCCGGGACTGGATGACCCCGGTCTTGGTGCGGGTGAAGAACGCGAGCTCCATGCGCTGCAGGTGCCCGAAGAGGCGGATGCGCAACGCACCCATGACTTTGTTGCCGACCGTGGCCGTCAGGTACGTCTGCCAGACGCCGATGCCGGCCGACAGCACCCACAGCCCCACCATGGCGCCCACCAGCTCGAGCAGCACGGGCACGTCGGGGCCGCCCGGCGGGAACAGCCCCCGGTCGAACGCCTGCTTGGTGAGCAACGGCGGAGCCACGCTGATGGCGGCGCCGATCAGGACCAGCACCACGGTGACGACGAGGGCCCGCTTGTGCGGGACGAACAAGCCTCGGATGCGACCGAGCAGGTCGGGGATGCGCGGCGCCGTGGCGTTCGCCGCGCGCTGGGCGTCGGCGTCGCCGCTCGACACCCGACCGGAACCACCCGGGCGGCCCCCGCCACGGGGACCGCCTGCGGGGGCGTGCATCGAGCTCATCCGGTCAGCGTAGGCCTGACCACCGTCACGGGTGGCCCGTCGCCGGCGTTCGAGTCAGTGCCTGCAAGAAATCGCCACGGGACCGTCGAGACACGCCGCGACACGCCGTAGAACGACCGTTCGTCCCCCAGTTGTGGGCGCAATGCCCGACAGACCATACGACGGAATGATCTCTCAGTTTAGTATGGCGGTGTCGGTGCACCTGACCAGGCTCCGGCAGCCGCGCTCCCCCTACCCGACGGGAGAGCCTCCCGAAGCGGCGGAGCTAGGACCATCGTGAACACGTCGAACCCCACGGCCGTCGAACCGCCGAGTGCCGAACTGCAGCCCGCCGACCACCGGGCTGCTCTCGACGCCATCGAACAGGGCTGGACCCAGATCGCGCCCCTGCAGGGAGCACGCCTGCGCGAGGCCATCCGCTCGACGCCCGAAGAGGAGTGGCGCGGACGACCCCGCATCCTGCTCGCCCTGGCCGCGAGCCACCGCTCGGTCGGCTCCCGCTCGCGCAGTGCCGCCCTGCCCTGGTTCCGCGGCGTCGCCAAGGCGCTCGACGCCGACCCCGACCTGCCGCTCGACATCCGGGCGGGCTACCACGTCCACCTCGGCGCGTCCCTGCGCACCCTCGGCAACTTCGTCGTGGCCCACGAGCACCTCGAAGTCGCCCGGACCCTCATCGAGAACGACCTGGCCGAGTCGATCAGCGTGCGCATCTCGCTCAGCGCCTCGTTCTCGCTGCAGCTCGGCCTGATCCGCCTGCACTACGGCGAGATCGACCAGGCCCGCTTCGCCCTGAGCCTCGCCAACGGTCTCGGCGAGGACCACCTCAGCACCGCCGAGCGCGTCGAGTGCCTTTCGGCCCTCGCCTTCGTCGCGATGCTGATCGGCGACTTCGACCTCGCCGATCGCCACGTCGACCTCGCCCGCGAGCTCGCCGACGGCACCGACCTGCTGGGCAGCTCGTTCGGTGCCCTGACCCAGATCACCCGCGTGCACCTCGCCCTCGAACGCGGCGAGGCCGTGGGCGGCCACGAAGGCCTGCTCGCCGACGTCCGCCAGGCGTCGCGCGGCAGCGACTGGGAGGCGCTCGGCCTGTTCGCCGAAGCACACGTGCTGCTGGCCGAGAGCCGCCACATCGAGGTGCTCGACCTGCTGGCCCGGATCACCCGCACCATCGACGGCTTCACCGGGCACAGCGCCCTGACCGAGTCGGCCGTCGTGATGCGGGCCGAGACCATGCGCCTGCTCGGGCAGCCCCACGAGGCCCGCCGACTGGCCTCGTCGGTGACACCTTCGCACCACCACATCCGCTGTCCCGCTCGCGTGCTCGCCCTGGTGCACCTCGCCGCGGGCGAGCCCGAGGACGCCCTCGAGGCGCTCGAACAGTGTCTCGCCATCGGCGACCTGCACAGCGAGCGCACCATGGGCCAGGTGCACGCACTCCAGGCCGCCGCACACCTCGCCCTCGGCGACGGCCCGCACAGCGACATCGCCTTCGACCGGGCGTTGCTGAGCGCTGGCCACAACGGGTCGATCTGGCTCTTCGCCACCCTGCCCGAGGACGTCCTCGAACACCTCGTGCAGCGCGCCGTCGGCCGTCGGCAGCCGCCGACCATCGTCGGGGTGCTCGACCGCCTGCGCGGCACGTCGGCGGACGTCGTGCCGCAGCTCGCCGAGCCCTTGAGCGACCGTGAGCTCGTCATCGTCCGACACCTGGCCACGGGCCAAACCCTCGGCCAGATCGGCAGCCAGCTGTTCATCTCGGTCAACACGGTCAAGAGCCACGTCCGCAGCATCTACCGCAAGCTCCAGGCGTCGTCCCGCCGCGAGGCGATGACCCGCGTCAAGCAGCTCGGCCTCGACCTCGACGACTAGGCGCCGAGGCGTCAGGCGACGAGGAGGCGCGGTGCCGGCCGTACGGTAGCCTCTCGCGGTGCCCCACGAGTCCCGCGTCACGTCCCGCCCGTCCCTCGTCGCCCAGCTGAGGGCGCGCAAACCCCTCGAGGCGTACGTCGCCGAGAGCGAGGCCGCCGTCGACGGCGGACCCCGTCTGCGCCGCACCCTGGGCGTCTGGCACCTCACGGCGATCAGCATCGGTGCGACCCTCGGCACGGGCATCCTGGTCGTGCTCGGCACGGCCGTCCCGCTGGCCGGCCCCGCGGTCTGGATCTCGTTCGTGCTCGCGGGCGTCGCGGCCCTGCTGTCGGCCCTGTCGTACGCCGAGATGGCGGGCAGCGTGCCCGTGTCGGGCTCGAGCTACTCGTACGCGTACGCGACGCTCGGCGAGGGCATCGCCTGGGTCTGCGGGTGGTGCCTCGTGCTCGAGTACGCCGTCTCGGTCGCGGCCGTCGCGGTCGGTGCGGGCCAGTACGTGAACGAGGCCCTCGACGTGTTCGGGCTCGCCCTGCCGGCCGCGATCGCCGAGCCCCCGGGCGCCGGTGGCGTGCTCAACCTGCCCGCGGCGGTGCTCGTCCTGCTCGCCACCCTCGTGCTGGTGCCGGGCGCCCGCGAGAGCGCCTGGGTCAACACGCTGCTCGTCGTCGTGAAGGTGGCGCTGCTCGTGTTCTTCGTCGCCGTCGCCTTCACGGCCTTCAGCGTCGGCAACTTCGAGCCGCTGGCACCGATGGGCGCGGCCGGCGTCTCGGCCGCCGCCTCCCGGTTGTTCTTCTCGTACATCGGTTTCGACGCGGCGTCCACGGCCGGCGAAGAGGCCCGCGACGCGAAGCGCGACCTGCCGCGCGCCATCATCGCCTCGATCGTGATCATCACGGTGCTGTACATCCTCGTGGCCGTCGCCGCGATCGGCGCGCGCCCGTGGACGAGCTTCACCGACGGCGAGGCGACCCTCGTCACGATCGTCGCCGACATCACGGGGCAACCGTGGGTCGCCTTCCTCTTCGCCGTCACCGCCGTGGCCGCGATCGCGAGCGTCGTGCTCACGGTGCTCTACGGTCAGACGCGCATCTTCGTCTCGATGGCCCGGGACGGCCTCGTGCCCCGCGTCCTCGGCCGCGTCTCGGCGCGGACGCAGACCCCCGTCGCCGGCACCCTGATCGTCGGCGGAGCGGTGGCCGTGGCCGCCGCCGTGATCCCCCTCGGCGCCCTCGCCGACGCGACGAGCATCGGCACGCTCTTCGCCTTCGCCTTGGTCAACGTGTCTGTCATCTGGCTTCGGCGCAACCGGCCCGAACTCGACCGGACCTACAAGGTGCCGCTGTACCCGCTGACCCCGATCCTCGGCTGCGCCTTCTGTGTCCTGCTCATGGTGACGCTCGGGTGGGTCACCTGGGCGGCCTTCGCCGTCTGGATGGCCGTGGGCACCGCGGTGTACCTCGGTTACGGTCGCCGGCACTCGGTCCTGGCCCGCGCCTCCTGACCGCCGTCGTCGCGTGATCGGCGGGTTCGCGTCACCTGCGGCGAGTCGGTGCCGACTCGCCGAGGACGACGGGAACCCGCCGGACCCCCGAGGAGGCGCGGGTCGCGACGGACCGGCGGCGCACCTCTGCAGCACCACCGGGAACGCCGAAAGGCGCCACCCCGAGGGGTGGCGCCTTCCGAATGGTGCTGAGCAGACGTGCCGCTCAAGCGCCGAGGGCCGCGAGGGCCCGCCGACTACTTGAGGGTGATCGTCGCGCCGGCGGCCTCGAGCTGAGCCTTGGCCTTGTCGGCGGCCTCCTTCGAAGCGCCCTCGAGGACGGTGCTGGGGGCACCGTCGACGACGGCCTTGGCCTCGCCGAGACCGAGGCTCGTGAGCGCGCGGACCTCTTTGATGACCTGGATCTTCTTGTCACCGGCAGCCTCGAGCACGACGTCGAAGGCGGTCTGCTCTTCGACCTCTTCAGCAGCGGCGGCGGGGCCGGCGGCACCGGCAGCGGCCACGGGGGCAGCAGCGGTGACCTCGAAGACCTCTTCGAACTTCTTCACGAAGTCGCTGAGCTCGATGAGCGTGAGCTCCTTGAAGGCCTCGATCAGTTCGTCCTGCGTGAGCTTCGCCATGGTGTTCTCCTTATGGGTTTTCTAAAGTGTGGGTTGGTACGACAGCTTTTTAGCTGTCGGCTTCCTGCTTGGCACGCAGCGCCTCGACCGTGCGAACGGCCTGGGACAGCGGTGCCTGGAACAGGTAGGCAGCACCGAACAGCGAAGCCTTGAAGGCGCCGGCCAGTTTGCCCAGCAGCACCTCTCGGGATTCGAGATCGGCGAGCTGCTTGACCTCGTCTGCCGTGAGCGGGTTACCGTCGAAGTAACCGTTCTTCACGATCAGAGCGGGGTGTGCCTTGGCGAAGTCACGCAGGCTCTTGGCGACGGCGACAGGGTCACCGTGCACGAAGGCGATCGCAGACGGTCCGACGAGTTCGTCGTCGAACGAGCTGATTCCGGCGTTGTTGGCCGCGATCTTGCTGAGCGTGTTCTTCACCACGGCGTACGTCGCGTCTGCACTGATGGACTTGCGGAGCTCTTTCAGCTCGGCAACAGTGAGACCGCGGTACTCGGTGAGCAGAACGGCGGTCGAGTCACGGAAGTTGTCCGTGAGCTCGGCGACCGATGCTTCCTTGTTCGCCATGGCTCTCCTAAAACGTGGGTGTGCCAGCAGCCCCCGGGCACTCGACTCGGCCGCACCGAGACCGGTGCCGCACCGATGAAAAAAGCTCCGGCGCAAGCGCACGGAGCTGGATCTCTTCGAGAAGAGGAACGACTTCACACACCTGCGCTGGACGCTCTCTCTCGAGAACCTTCGGCACCCGTCTGCGATCAGACGAGTACAACCGGCGGTCTTGGGCTTCGATCAGAATAGACGCAGGAGGCGCGCTCACGCAAGTCGCGCCTCCTCGGCATCCCGGTCGGGGGCGACGACGGGCGTCGCGAGCGGCAGACGGACGGTGAAGGTGGCCCCGTCGTCCGAGCTGGCGACGTCGACGGTCCCCCCGTGGGAGTGGACGACGGCCTGCACGATCGCGAGGCCGAGGCCCGTCGAGCCGGCCTTCCGCGACCGCGAGCTGTCGGCGCGGGCGAACCGTTCGAACAGCACCGGCAGCACGGCCGGGTCGATGCCCGGCCCGTCGTCGGCGACCGAGACGACGGCCTGCCCGGACGCGTCGTCGACCGTGAGCGAGACGTGCACGTGCGTGCCGTCGGGCGTGTGTGTGCGCACGTTCGTCAACAGGTTCGCGACGATCTGGTGCAGGCGCATGGCGTCGCCCGACACGGTCACCGGCTCGTCGGGCACGTACACGTCGACGTCGTGCGTGGGGCCGGCCACGTGGGCGTCGTTGACCGTGTCGAGCACGACCCGGGTGAGGTCCACGTCGCCCGTGACGAGGTCGCGCCCCTCGTCGAGGCGGGCGAGCAGCAGGAGGTCCTCGACGAGCGAGGTCATCCGCAGCGACTCCGACTCGATGCGGCCCATGGCGTAGACCACGTCGTCGGGCAGTCCGGTGTTCATGCGGCGGGTCAGCTCGGCGTAGCCGCGGACCGACGCGAGCGGGGTCCGCAGCTCGTGCGAGGCGTCGGCGACGAACTGCCGCACCTTGTTCTCGCTCTGCTGACGGGCCTCGAGGGCCCCCGCCACGTGGCCCAGCATGCGGTTGAGCGAGGCACCGACGCGGCCCACCTCGGTGCGGGTGTCGGCGTCGGCCTCGTCGACGCGTTCGGCCAGCGCCACCTCGCCGCGGTCCAGCGGCAGCTCGGCGACCCGCAGCGCCGTGTCGGACATGCGCTCGAGCGGTCGGAGGGCGCTGCGCACGACGCCGTAGGCCACGGCGATCGCGATGGCGAGGCCGATGAGGGTCACGGCGAGGATGGTGATCACCATGACCGTGATGGTGCGGTCGACGCTGCTCGTCGGCAGACCCACGACGAGGTAGGCCGGCGTCGTGGCGACCGAGCCCGACGTCGTCGTCGTCTGGTAGCCGACCGCGAGGGACTCCACCCGGTACGAGCCCAGGGCCGATCCGAGCGAGACGGTCTCGGGAGTCGTCGAGCCGGCGACCGTCGTCACGACCGACGTGAGGTCGTCGGTCAGGCGAGGCGAGACGACCCGCCCCGACTGCTCGACCCGGTAAGCCGCCACGACCGACCCGTTGACGACGACGGCCGTGAAGGTGCCGGGCGACTGCCGCGGGCCCGACAGGTCGTCGCCGTCGGGCGTCAGGTACGGCCGGGTCGTCGAGCCCTGGGCGTTCACCATGGGCACCGAGCGACCGGTCGCCCCCTCGAGTTCGTCGTCGAGCTGACGCATCAGCGACGCCTGCAGGACGATCACGCTGACAGAGCCGATCACGATGGTCAGCAGCACGACGAGCGCGACGATGCTGAGGATCAGGCGGTTGCGCAGCGTGAGCGGACCGGCGAGACCGGGCGCCCGGCCCACGAGGCCGCGGAGGCGCGAGCCCACCCGGGCGGGCAGGGCAGCGCTCACGAGGTGGGCTTGATCACGTAACCCACGCCGCGCACGGTGTGGATCATGGGCTCTTCACCGACGTCGATCTTCTTGCGCAGGTACGAGATGTAGATCTCGACGACGCTGGACTTGCCGCCGAAGTCGTAGCTCCAGACCCGGTCGAGGATCTGCGCCTTGCTCAGCACGCGGCGCGGGTTGCGCATCAGGAAGCGCAACAGCTCGAACTCGGTCGCGGTCAACTCGATCTCGCGACCGGCACGGGTCACCTCGTAGCTCTCCTCGTCGAGCACGAGGTCGCCGACGACGATGCGCGAGTCGCCCGCCTCGCTGATGGCCGAGGCCGACCGGCGGATCAGGCCGCGCAGTCGGGCGACGACCTCTTCGAGCGAGAAGGGCTTGGTCACGTAGTCGTCGCCGCCGGCGGTGAGACCCGACACCCGGTCCTCGACGCTGTCCTTCGCGGTGAGGAACAGGATCGGGGTGTCGTCGCCGCTCGACCGCAGGCGACCGAGCACCTGGATGCCGTCGATGTCGGGCAGCATCCAGTCGAGCACGATCGCGTCGGGCTTGAACTCGCGCGCCGTCGCGAGGGCCGCCTGGCCGTCGGAGGCCGCCTTGACGTCCCAGCCCTCGTAGCGCAGGGCCATCGAGAGCAGGTCGGTGAGGCTGTTCTCGTCGTCGACGACGAGGACTCGGAGGGGCGTTCCGTCGGCACGGGTGAGGCGGGGGGCCGAGGCGGTGGCGGGGGTCGTTGTGGTCACCTCTCCAAGTATCGAGCGATTCCTATGAACGGACTGTGTCCGACCGATGAGCTGGCTGCGCATCTCTCATACGAGCCTCATAGCCGACTGATCGCGACCTCATCGAGGCCGTCCCTAGGTTCGCTCCGGCGGCAGGCCCGACGGCCCGGCACCGCCCCAGCCAAGGAGACCCCCACACCATGTTCTTCACCTACCTGCGCCGAGAACTCGGCAACAGGCGCAAGCAGACCGTCGTCATCGCCATCGGCATGGCCCTCGCGATCGCGCTCGTCATCATCGTCAACGGCGTCGCCGCCGGCGTGCGGAACGCCCAGTCGTCCGTGCTCGAGTCCGTGTACGGCGTCGGCACCGACGTCACCATCACGCAGACCGCCGAGCCGGGAACCGACGGCGGCGGCCCCGGCCAGCAGTTCTCCTTCGGCTCGGGCGACGGCAGCACGGAAGACGGCAGCACCGAGGTCTCGCAGAGCACGCTCTCGGCGGCGCGTGGCACGGCCACCTTCGACTCTTCCACGCTCGCCACGGTCGAGGGCGTCGACGGCGTCTCCGCCGCGACCGCGACCCTCAGCCTGCAGAACTCCAGCTTCTCCGGCACGCTGCCGGACTTCTCCCAGGGCGGTTCCGGAGGCGCGGGCACGGCCCCGGGTTCAGGCACCGGAACCGACACGGGCACGGCCCAGCAGGCGCCGCCCACGGGCGGGGCCGACGGCGCGGGCGGCAGCTCGTTCGACGTCGACCAGTTCGCGGTCGAGGGCATCGACGTGACCGCGGACGCGGTCGGCCCGCTCACCAGCGTGACCCTGGCGGATGGCCGCACCTTCACCGCCGACGACGCCGGGAAGGACGTCGTCGTGCTCGACCAGGCCTACGCCACGAGCGCCGACCTCACCACGGGCGACACCCTCACCATCGGCGGCACCGACTTCACCGTGATCGGTGTCGTGGCCTCCACCTCGTCCGACGCGGCCACCGCGAGCGACACGTACGTCCCGCTCGACACGGCGCAGACCGTCAGCGGCCTGACCGGCCAGATCAGCAGCGTCTACGTCACGGCGGCGAGCGCGAGCGACGTCGACTCGCTCAAGTCCGATCTCGAGGCCGCCCTGCCCGACGCGACCGTGAGCACGCAGTCCGACCTCGCGTCGAGCGTCTCGGGCTCGCTGTCGACCGCCTCGGGCCTGGTCTCGAACCTCGGCACCTGGCTCTCGGTCATCGTGTTGATCGCGGCCTTCGCCATCGCCGTCCTGTTCACCGTCTCGGGCGTCGGCCGCCGCACGCGGGAGTTCGGCACGCTCAAGGCGATCGGCTGGAGCAACGCCCGCATCACCCGTCAGGTCGCCGGCGAGTCGCTCGTCCAGGGTCTGATCGGTGGCGTCGTCGGCGTGGCCGTCGGCCTGCTCGGCATCGTGGTCGTCAACGCGATCGCTCCGACCCTCTCGGCCTCGGCCGCGACCTCGTCGGGCCCCGGGGCCGGTGGTCCCGGCGGCATGCCCGGCGGTGCCGCGACCGCGGCGGCCGGCTCGGCGGTCGAAGGAGGCGCGGCGGCGGGCACCGGCGGAGGCTTCGGTCAGCAGATGGCCCAGACCACGACCGACATCGCGCTGCACGTCCCCGTCACGCTCTCGATCATCCTGATCGCCGTCGGACTCGCCGTCCTCGGCGGCCTGTTCGCCGGGGCCGTCGGCGGCTGGCGGGCCTCGCGGCTGCGTCCCGCCGAGGCCCTGCGGAGCGTCGCGTGACGCGGGTCGAGGTCGACGCGACCGGCCCGGTCGACGGGATCCGCGCCTCCTCGTCCCCCTCCCACCAGCACTCCCCCACCGCACCGCACGCACCCGAAGGGCCCCGACCGATGTACCGCCTCACCGACGTCGTCAAGACGTACTCGCAGAAGAAGAAGACCGTGACGGCGCTGGCCGGCGTCACGCTCGAGATCCCCGCCGGCCAGATGGTCGCGATCCAGGGGCCGACCGGTGGCGGCAAGTCGACGCTGCTGCAGATGCTCGGCGCCCTCGACCGGCCGACGAGCGGCACCGTGCTGCTCGGCGAGAAGGACCTCTCGAGAGCCGGCGACCACGCCCTCGCCGCCGCCCGGGGTCGCGAGATCGGCTTCGTGTTCCAGGGGTTCAACCTGATCCCCACGCTGACGGCGGCCGAGAACGTCGAGACGGCGTTCGCCGACGGCTCGGTTCCGCGTGACGAACGGCGCCGGCGTGCGGCGGCCGCACTCGAGTCGGTCGGCCTGGCCGAGCGCGCCGACCACCTGCCGGCCGAGCTGTCGGGCGGTCAGCAGCAACGGGTCGCGATCGCGCGGGCCCTGGTGAAGGAGCCCACCGTGCTGCTGGCCGACGAGCCGACGGGCTCGCTCGACGAGGCGACCCGCGACGAGATCATGGATCTGCTCGAGGGCGTCTGGCGCGAGCGCGGGCTGACCCTCGTCATCGTCACGCACGACTCGGCCGTGGCGAAGCGGGCCGAACGTCGACTGCACCTGAAGGGCGGTCAGGTCACCGAGAGCTGACCGCCCGCCCGCCCGCCCGCCCGCCCGGACCGAGGGTCGGGGTCAGGCCAGCGGGTAGTCGGCGCAGGCGAAGCGCGTCGAGTCCGGGGCCCAGCAGGGCACGTTGATCGTGCCCTGCCCGCCGAAGAGGGCGAGCACGTCGTGCGGCGCCCGGCCCGGCACGGGCAGGCCGTCGGCGCCGAGCGGCAGGGTGCGCAGCACCACGTCACGGTTCTCGGGGTGGCCGAGCGTGCCGGGCTCGAACGACACCCAGAGCAGCGTCGAGGCGTCGGGCGACACGTGCGGGAACCAGTTGACCCGCTCGTCGTCGGTCACCTGCACGACGTCGCTGCCGTCCAGGCGGCTCCGGAAGAGCTGCGCGTGGCCGGCCACCCCGGCGGAGGCGCGTTCCGAGTTCGCCCACAACCAGGCGCCGTCGGGCGAGAACTCGGCCCCGTCGTCGGGGTGCTCGTCGTCGGTCACCGGCGTGGTCGCGCCGTCGGCGAGCGAGACCAGGGCGACGTTCGTGCGCCAGCCGGCCCGCGCCTCCTCGTCCTCCGGGTCGTCGACCGGGGCCGGAAGGGCACCGACGATCACGCTGAGCGTCGCGCCGTCAGGCGAGACCCCGTGGAGGTAGTTCTTGTGGTTGCGCCCCGCGGGATGGTCACGCGTCACGCGGCGGGCGGTGCCGCCCGGGGTCACGCCGTCCCACGGCACCTCGTACAGGTGGCCGTCGCGGGCGCTCACGACCACGGAGCCCTGGTCGGGCGCGATCACGTGGTCGTTGTTGATCTCGGGGACGTCGCCCATCGGCACCGGCTCGAGTGCGGTCTCGTCGACGCCACGCGCGTCGGCGGGCAGGCGCCAGAGCAGGCCGTCGCCGTTCACAACGAGCCAGCGGCCGTCGGGGCTCCAGTTCGGGGCCTCGACCAGCACGCGGGCGCTCTCGAGGACGACCTCGGCGTCGCCGGTCGCGGGATCGACGACCAGCAGGCGGCTCCGTTGGCCGGGCAGCAGGGTTCGGGGCATGGGATCAGTCTGCCGTCACTGGTTCGAGAAGGCGGCGTCGAAGGAGGCGCTCGGCCGCTTCCAGAGCAGCGACCGGATGTAGGCCAACGCCTCGGGGGCGCCGTGCAGCCGGTCCATGCCGGCGTCCTCCCACTCGATCGAGATCGGGCCGTCGTAACCGATGGCGTCGAGGGCGCGGAAGGCGTCCTCCCAGTTCATGTCGCCGTGCCCGGTCGAGACGAAGTCCCAGCCGCGACGCGGGTCGCCCCAGGGCAGGTGAGAGCCGAGCACGCCCGACCGCCCGGTGGGGGGCTTGATGCGGGTGTCCTTGCAGTCGACGTGGAAGATCCGGTCGGCGAAGTCGGTGATGAACGACACCGTGTCGACGCCCTGCCAGAGCATGTGCGAGGGGTCCCAGTTGAAGCCGAAGGCCGAGCGGTGCTCGATGGCCTCGAGCGCCCGGACGCTCGTCCAGTGGTCGTAAGCGATCTCGCTCGGGTGCACCTCGTGGGCGAACCGGACGCCCTCGGCGTCGAAGACGTCGAGGATGGGGTTCCAGCGGTCGGCGAAGTCCTGGTAGCCGGCATCGATCACGGCGGCGGGCACCGGCGGGAACATCGCGACGTAAGGCCAGATCTTCGAGCCGGTGAAGCCGACGACGGTGTCGACGCCCATCTTGCGGGCGACCCGGGCCGCCCGTTTCATGTCCTCCGCCGCCCGCTGCCGGACGCCCTCGGGGTCGCCGTCGCCCCAGGTGGACGGGCGCACGATCGCCTGGTGCCGGAAGTCGATCGGGTCGTCGCAGACCGCCTGCCCGGTCAGGTGGTTCGAGATCGCCCAGACCCCCAGGCCGTGCCGCTCGAGCACGTCGAGCCGCGACCGCAGGTACGCGTCGTCCTGGTCGGCGCGCTCGAGGTCGAGGTGGTCGCCCGACGCCGCGATCTCGAGGCCGTCGTAGCCCCAGCCGGCCGCGAGCGCCGCGACCTCCTCGAAGGGCAGGTCGGCCCACTGACCGGTGAACAGGGTGACGGGGCGGGAGCTCTCGGCCATGGGTTCCTTCTCGGGGCGACGGGGGTGCGGACGGACGGCGGGACGGACGACGGGACGGTGCGGACGGACGACGGGTCAGGGCACGTCGACCCAGCTGCGCGACGCGGCGGAGGCGAGGACGGCCTCGGTCACCCGCACGGCGCGCAGGCCGTCGACGAAGGTGGGCAGTCCCTCGGGGGTGCCGCCCCGGACGGCGTCGTGCGCGTCGCGGACGAACCCCGCGAACGCGTCGACGTAGCCCATCGGGTGCCCCGCCGGGACCGTCGACAGGCGGGCGGCGTCGGGCGCGAGCACGGCGGCGTCCCGCGCCACGAGCTGCGTGCCCGACCTCCGGCCGACCCAGAGAGTCTCGGGCTCCTCTTGTGAGAACTCGAGGCTCTCGGCGGTGCCCGACAGGTCGAGCAGGAGGCGGTTCTTGCGACCCGGCGCGACCTGCGACACGAAGAGGGTGCCGATCGCACCCCGTGCCGTCTCGAACACGACGGCCGCCTCGTCCTCGGTGTCGACCGACGAGCCGCCACGGTGGGCGTGCACCGTGGTGGTCGTCGAGGTCAACCGCGCCAACCGGTCGCCCAGGACGAACTCGAGGAGGTCGACCAGGTGGCTGCCGATGTCGGCGAAGGCCCTCGAGGGGCCGCCGGCCGCCGAGTCGACCCGCCAGTCGACGTCGGCGCTGTCGAGCAACCAGTCCTGCAGGTACGAGCCCCGGACGCTCAGCACGCGGCCGACCTCGCCCGCGGCGACCCGGGCCCGCGCCTCGCGCACCATCGGGTGGTAGCGGTAGACGAACGGCACGGCACCGACGAGCCGCCCGGCCCGGGCGGCCTCGACCAGGGCTTCGGCCTCGGCGCCCGAGGTCGCGAGCGGCTTCTCGCAGACGACGTGCTTGCCGGCGGCGAGCGCCGCCAGGGCGACCGGTGCGTGCGTGGCGTTGGGCGAGCAGACGTGCACCACGTCCACGTCGGGGTCGGTCACGAGGTCGTCGACGCTCTCGTGCGCCGTGTCGACGCCGAGCGACGCGGCCGCCCGGGCCGCGCTGGCCGGGCCCGACGAGGCCAGGGCGACCACCCGGGCACCGGCCGACCGCGCGGCACCGGCGTGCACGCGGGCCATGAAGCCGCCGCCCACGATGCCGACGCGGAGGGGTGCGACCGGCACCGCGCCTCCTCGGCTCGGCTCGGCCCGCCCGGCCGGGCCGACGGTGACGCCCACCGGCCCCACCGCCGTGGCCACGGCCGGTTCGGTCACTTCACGGCCCCCGACGACAGTCCGGTGATCAAGTGTTTCTGCACGAGCATGAAGCCTATGAGCACGGGCAGCGAGACGACGACCGAGGCGGCCATGAGCTGGTTCCAGTAGACGTCCTGCTGCGAGGCGTAGGCGCGGAGGCCGATCGAGAGCGTGCGGGTGTCCTTGCTCGTGAGCACCGAGGCGAAGAGCACCTCGCCCCAGGCCGTGATGAAGGCGTAGACCGCGACGGCGATGATGCCCGGCTTGGCGACCGGGATGATCACGCGGAACAGGGCACCGAGGCGACCCGTGCCGTCGATCATCGACGCCTCTTCGAGCTCTTTCGGGATCGAGGCGAAGTACCCCGTCAGCATCCAGATCGAGAACGGCAGCGAGAACGTCATGTACGTGATGATCAGGCCGAGGTAGCTGCCGGTCAGCTGCACGCCGACCGTGCGCTGGATCTGCACGAAGATCAGGAACAGCGGCAGCAGGAACAGGATGCCCGGGAACATCTGCGTCGACAGCACGACCAGGCTGAAGCTGCGCTGCCCCTTGAACCGCAGGCGGGCCAGCGAGTACGCGGCGAGCACGGCCATGGCCACCGAGAGCACCGTGGCCGAGATCGTGACGATCAGGCTGTTCTTGAAGTACGACGCCAGCGGCACCGTCTGCCAGATCTGCACGTACGGCTCGAGCGTCACCCGGCTGGGGATCCAGGTGAACAGGCCCTGCACGTCGGCGAGCGGCTTGATCGAGGTGGTCAGCACCACGTAGAGCGGCACGACCACCACGAGCGACAGGAAGGCCAGCCCGAAGAAGCGGAAGACCTTGAACCCACGGGTCTCAATCATCGTGTTGTCCCTTCGGCAGAACCATGCGGATGTAGAACGCCGACGCGATCAGCAGCACGACCAGGAGCATCACGCTCATGGCACCGCCGAGGCCGAAGTTCCAGTTGTTGAACGACTGCTGGTAGATCAACGGCGAGATGAGCGTCGCCTGCTCGGGCGACGCGGGGCCGAAGAGCACGTAGGGCACGTTGAACTGGTTGAAGATCCACAGGCTCATGATCAGCAACAGCACGGCGTTGGCCGGCTTGACCATGGGCAGGGTGATCAACGTGAACTGCTTCCAGAGGCTCGCGCCGTCGAGGCTCGCGGCCTCGTAGACGTCCCCCGGGATGTTCTGCAGCGCGGCGAGCAGCATCAGGAAGGCGAACGGCCAGAACTGCCACGCCGTCACGATGACGATGGCCCAGAACGAGTTGCCGCCGAGCAGCCAGAACGGGCGGTCCTGCAGGATGCCCAGGTCGTCGACCAGGAAGCGGTTGATGGCCCCGTCGCGCTGGTTGAACATGAAGGCCCAGGCGATGGTGCCGACGTACGACGGCAGGGCGTACGGCACCAGGAAGAGCGTGCGCAGGATGCCACGGCCCTTGAACGAGCTGGTCAGCAGCACGGCGCCCAGCATGCCCATGCTCCAGGCGATGGCCACCACGATGACGGTGAACATCAGCGTGCGCCCCAGCGCTCCGTAGAGCTGGCCGGCGATGGGCGAGGACGGGTCGAGGGCGGTGACGAAGTTCTGCAGGCCGACGAAGGGCGCGTTGACCCAGTTGGCGATGCTGAGCTGGTTGAGCGTGATGAAGGCGATCCAGATGCCGAGCACCATGGGGACGATGTGGACGAGCAGCTCGGCCAGGGCGGCCGGGGCCACCAGGAAGTAGGCGAGCGGCGAGCGGTGCTTCTTGCGCTTGGCGGGCTCGAGCGGCGCCTGCTGGTGCGGGTCGGGTGGAAGGTCCTTCTCGGCGGTGGCGGGGGGCAGGACGTTGACGGTCATGAGGGTCCTCTCGGGGCCTGGGCGGCGGGGGCGGTCGGTCGGCTGGACCGACCGCCCCCGTCACGGGCGGTGGGACGGGCTACTGACCCGAGCTCATCTGGCTGTTCGCGTCCTCGAGGGCCGACTTGACGTCGGACTCGCTGACGGAACCGCCCTGGGCTGCGGTGGCGAGGAGGTTCTTGATCGCGGTGCCGACCAAGGTCTCCATCTGTCCCTCGGAGGGGTAGAGGGGCATGGGCTGGGCGTGGTCCTCGAGGATCTCCTGCTTCAGCTTGATCGTGTCGGACTGGAACGCCGGGTCGTCGTAGGCACCGGTCACGACGGGCAGCGAGCTGAACGACTTGTTCAGGTAGACCTGCTCGTCGTCGCTGGTGAGGTGCTTCACGAAGTCGATCGCCGCCTCCTTGTTGTCCGAGTTCTCGAACACGCTGACGTTGATCCCGGCGACGTGGCTCTGGGTGCCCAGCAGTCCGGTGGCGTCGGCGGTCTCCATGGGCACCGGTGCCACCGCGTACCCGGTGAAGTCCCGCGCGGCGAGGTTGGCGTCAGGGGCCTGGTCGAAGAACATCGCGGCTCCACCGTCGGCGAAGGTCGCGGCCATGTCGGAGCCGTTCACGCTCTCGGCATCCGAGGGTGAGACCACCTTGTCGACGGCCATCAGGTCGACCCACTGCTTCACGCCGGTGACGACGCCGTCGTTGCCGAAGTCGGGGTTGCCCTCGTCGTCGTACAGCGAGCCGCCGTTCTGCAGGCCGCGGACGAACGCCTGGTGGGCGTTGTTCGAGATGCTCGACCCGGCCATGGTGACGCCCCACTGGTCGATCGTGCCGTCGCCGTCGGTGTCGACCGTCAGCTTCTTGGCGTCCTCGACGAACTCGTCCCAGGTGGTGGGCGGCGTGGTGATGCCGGCTGCCTCGAACATGGCGGTGTTGTAGTACAGCGAGTACGACAGGCCGTAGATCGGCACCGACGTCGGGGCCTGGCCCTCGGCACCGCCGGTCGCGAAGCTCGACTGGACGAAGCGGTCCTGGCCGCCGATCGCCTCGAGGGCGTCGCCCTCCCACGGCACGAACGCACCGCTGGACTGCAGCGAGACCGCCCAGGTGTTGCCGATGTTGAGGACGTCGGGGCCCTCACCGCTCGAGACGGCGGTGAGGATGCGGTTGTAGAGGTCGGACCACGGGATGACCTCGAGGTCGACCTTGACGCCGGTCTCCTCGGTGTAGCGGTCGATGCTCTCTTGCAGGATCTCGGCGTCCTTCTCGACCGTGGGGGCCTGGTTGCTGGCCCAGTAGGTGATGGTGTCGGCGTCGCCGCTGCCGCCCGAGGCGCTGCAGGCGGTCATCGATCCGACCGAGAGGGCTCCGACCGCGAGGGCGGCGAGCCAACGGAACTTGGTGTGCATGACTTCTCCTGGTGTCTCTTCTTCGAGATTTCTCTTCATCGAGTGAGGGAAGGGATGGTGCAGGGGGTTCGTGGTGCTGTGGTGACTCCGGTGGTGCGGGTGGTGCGCTCGGGGGTGGACGGGTGAGGAGGCGCGGTGCCGGCGTCGAGGAGGCGCCGGCACCGCACCGGGTCAGCCGAGGGTCGGGACCGAGGGGTCCCAGCTCTCGGGCAGTTCGGGTGTCGGCTCGAGGGTCGAGTCGACGCGGACGCTCTCGTCGCGTTCGGCGGACTCGGCGAGCGAGACCATGACGTCGAGGACGTGGAAGGCGAGCTCGCCGGGCACGCGCTCCCGGCGACCCTCGCGGATCGCCTGGGCGAGTTCGGCGACGCCGGTGCCGCGGGTGAAGGTCGAGCCCGTGGCCGCGACGACCGCCGGCTCGTCGGTGCCGGTGTGGACCGTCGTGTCGCCCTCGAACTCGTTCGGGTCGGGGAACACGGCCGTGCCCTCGGTGCCGGCGATCTCGACGAAGCCGGCGCGCGCCAGCTTCGAGTCGAAGCTGAAGACGGCCTGCGCGCTGGCACCGCTCTCGAACTGCAGCAGGGCGCTGACGTGCGTGGGCACCTCGACGGGGAAGACCGTGCCGGCCTTGGGCCCCGAGCCGATGACGCGGCTGTCGCGCGCCTTCGACGCCGTGGCTGTGACCTTCGCGACGGGTCCGAACACCTGCACGAGCGTGGTCAGGTAGTACGGGCCGACGTCGAACATCGGACCGGCACCGTACGCGAAAAGGAACTCCGGGCTCGGGTGCCACGACTCGGGCCCGGGCACCTGGAAGAGCGCGAGACCGGTCAGCGGCGTGCCGATGTCGCCGCGCTTCACGACCCGGAGGCCGGTCTGCAGGCCGGCACCGAGGAAGGTGTCGGGGGCGACCGCCACGCGGACGCCGGCCTCCTTCGCGGCCGCCAGCAGCCGGGCGCCGCTCTCACGGTCGAGCGCGTAGGGCTTCTCGCCCCAGACGTGCTTGCCGGCGGCGACGGCCTGCAGGGCCACGTCGACGTGGGCCGCCGGGATCGTCAGGTTGACGACGATCTCGACGTCGTCGAGGGCGAGCAGCTCGTCGACCGTGCCGCTGGCGGGGACGCCCCACTTCTCGGCCTGGGCCGCCGCGCGGTCCTGGTCGATGTCGGCGATGAAGAGGACCTTCAGGTCGGGGAACTGCGTGAGGTTGCCGAGGTACTGGTCACTGATCACGCCGGCACCGATCACCCCGACGCCGACCGGGCCGGTCTTGCCGTCGGAGGCGACGGCGGGTCGCGAGGCCGTGGTCACGTCGCTCATGCGCGGACCCCCTGGAGGAACTCGAGGCTGTCGGCGAGCGCGGTGAACACATCACCGGCGTGGTCGTCGAGCTCGACGACGGGCGTGGCCTGGCGGGCCGCCTGCAGGATGTCGCGGACGGGCATGGAGCCGCGTCCGACGGCGACCTGCTCGACGTCGTTCTTGTTCTTCGGGCCGTCCTTCACGTGGAGGAACTGCACCTTGTCGCCGAGGCGGGCGAGCAGCTCGGCGGCGTCGACGCCGCCGACCTCGACCCAGTAGGTGTCGATCTCGAGCACGACGTTCGCGGGCAGGGCCGCGGCGAACACCTCGAGGGCGGGGGTGCCGTCGATCAGGTTCTCGAGCTCGAAGGCGTGGTTGTGGTAGCCGATGGTGAGGTCGTGGGCGGCGGCCGCGTCGGCGATCTCACCGAGCTCCTTCGCGATGCCCTCGACGTCCTCGCGGGTGACCCAGCGGGTCTCGTCGATGTGCGGGTCGATGATCGTGCCGACGCCGAGGCGGGTGGCGGCGGCGAAGATCGGCTCGAGGTCCTTGCCGATCAGGCCGACGTGCGCACTGGGCGCCGTGAGCCCGGCGGCGGGCAGGGCCTCGGCGTACTCGTCGACTCGGTCGACGAACGCGTAGGGCTCGACCTGGGTGTAGCCGAGGTCGGCGATGCGCTTCAGGGTGCCGGGCAGGTCGGCGGCGATGGCGTCTCTGACCGTGTAGAGCTGGACCGAGATCGGGCTTGCGGTGGTCACCAGGGGTGTCTCCTCTTCCGAGTGGATGTGCGACGGTGACGGGCACCGTCGGGGACTCTCAGCGGTCGAGCCGTCGACCGGTCACCCCCGGAAGAGTGGCGGTCGGCGTCGACCGAGACTCACCATAGGACCGCTTCTGTCGACCCGCAAGCAAAAGTCGACGTTTTTTCGGCGATGTTCTCTCGGCCGTCGTCGGGGGCTGTGGTTTACTGCTGCCATGTCCGACACGACGCGGTCGTCCGCCCTCGGCAGCACGGGAGCCAGCGAGATCTTCCAGCTGCTCCGCGACGGCGCGCCACGCACCCGGGCCGAGCTCGCGGCGATGACCGGCCTCGCCCGGTCGACCATCGGCCTCCGGCTCGACGTCCTGGCCGAGCTCGGTCTCGTCGGCCCCTACGCCGACGCCGTCTCGACCGGCGGCCGCCCGCCCTCACGCGTGGCCCTCGTCCCCTCGGCCCGCGTCGTCCTGGCCGCCGACTTCGGAGCCGGCCACGTCAACCTCGCCCTGACCGACCTGATGGGCGTCGAGCTGACCAGCGACCGCCGCCTGATCGACATCGCCGACGGTCCCGAGACGACCCTCGGCGGCATGGTCACCGGGGCGGACGCCCTGCTCGACCGGCTCGGTCGCACCCGCGACGACCTGATCGGCATCGGCATCGGCCTGCCCGGCCCCGTGCAGTTCAGCACGGGGCGACCGGTCAACCCGCCGATCATGCCCGGTTGGGACGGCTTCGACGTGCCGGGGTGGGTCAGACGTCACCTCGACGTGCCCGTCCTCGTCGACAACGACGTCAACATCATGGCCCTGGGCGAGCGCAGCCACGCGTGGCCGGGCACCGACCACTTCCTGTTCGTCAAGGTCGCCACCGGCATCGGCTCGGGCATCATCTCGGGCGGCCGCCTGCAGCGAGGCGCCCAGGGCATCGCGGGCGACATCGGCCACGTGCAGATCCCCCGCGGGGCCGGCGTCGTCTGCCACTGCGGCAACGTCGGCTGCCTCGAGGCCGTCGCCTCGGGCCCGGCCCTCGCCCGCTCGCTGCGGGCCCTCGGCCACGACTGCGAGGGGGGCCGCCAGGTCGTCGAGCTCGTCCGCACCGGCAACCTCGACGCGGTGCAGGCCGTGCGGCAGGCGGGTCGCGACCTCGGCGAGGTGCTGACCGCCTGCGTCAACATGATCAACCCCTCGGTCATCGCGATCGGCGGCTCGATGGCGCAGGCCGGCGAGCACCTGCTGGCCGGTGTGCGCGAGGTCGTCTACCAGCGCTCGATGCCGCTCGCGACCGAGCACCTGAGCATCGTGCCGTCCCGGGCGGGCGACCGGGCGGGACTCATGGGGGCGAGCATGCTCGCCATCCACCACGCCCTCTCCCCCGCCGCGATCGACGAGCTCGCCGCCGCCGTCTGAGCACGCACACCCGGCGCGCGCCTCCTGGTCCACGACACGAGGAGGCGCGGGTGTCGTCCCCACGCCCGTCGCGAGGGACAATGGTCACCATGACCGTCGTCCAACCCATGCTCACCCTGTGGGACGACGACGAGCCCGAGACCCCCGCCGCGCCTCCTGCGCACCTGACGCGCGTGCTGGCCGACTCGTCGGACCGCATCGCGTGGCTCCGGGCCCGCAGCCAGGGCATCACGGCCACCGACGTCGCCCGGCTCTCGAGCCCGCGGGCGGTGCAGGCCGTCGTGCTCGACAAGCTCTACGGCAACGGCTTCGGCGGCAACGCCTACACCGACCACGGGCGGGCGCGTGAGCCCGAGATCGCCCGGTGGGTGCTGCAACGACACGGCATCGAGTCCAGCCAGAAGCTCTTCCACGCCGCGGGTCAGCGTCGTCACCTGGCCACCCCCGACGGCGTGACCGTCCGCACCGACGGCACCGTCGAGCTCTGCGAGATCAAGACGACGAAGAAGGCCTGGTCGTCGATCCCCCGCTCGTACCTGCGTCAGGTCGCGTGGCAGCAGTACGTGCTGGGCGCCGAGCGCACCCTCGTGGTGTGGGAGCAGCACACCGACTTCGTGCCCGTGCACGGCGACCCGCAGTGCCGCTGGGTCGAGCGCGACGAGGACGAGATCCACCGCCTCGTGGCCCTCGCGGACCAGGTGCTCGACACGCTCGCGCGGCAGGCGCCGGTCGACCCCTTCGCCCCTGGCGGCCGGGCTTCGGCGCCGCCGCCGCCCGACGCCTACGAGGCCTACGAGCCCCCGCCCTACGACCCGCTGCGCTGAGGCACGGGCCGATCCGGGTCGAGCAGGCGCAGCCGTGACGCCGCCACGACGAGCGCCCCGATCACCGTGACCGAGACGGCGATGCCCGCACACCAGAGGGCCACGACACCCCCGCCGAGGGTCGCCACGTCGAGGAACGGATACGGCACGAAGTCCGCGCCACGGGCCAGCACGACGACCACCCAGACGAGCGGGAAGGCCAAGAACTGCCACACCCGCCGCCAGGGCTGACGGTCGCGGTCGGCGAAGACGATCCAGTCGAGCACCACGTAGAGCGGGATCACCCGGTGGAAGACGTCGCTCGCCCACCCCAGCGTGTAGGGGTCGTCCGAGGGCAACCCGGCCAGCAGCAGGTTGAAGACCAGCCCGGTCAGCGCGACGTAGGTGGTGGCGCCGGCCCGCAGCGCGACCGTCCAGCGGGGCGGCGTCGCGCGACGCAGGACCGTGAACGCGCCGACCAGCAGGGCGACCAGCACGATCAGGTTGCTCTGGATCGTGAAGTACCCGAAGAAGTCGACGAACCGGTACCCCGGGTCGCGCAGGCTGTTCTCCCACTGCGCGACGACGGCGACGAGGACCGCGACCGCAGCCGCGACGCGCAGGACGGCGACCGATGCTCTCATGACCACACCGTACCCATCGTTTCCCGGTCGGTGACACCCGCGAAACACGGGTGACTCATCCGTCCCGTTGACTGGCGTCACCACCGCGCCCGAGCCACGGCGCGCACGAGCCGACAGGGGCTGCCGATGGACACGACGATGCACACGACGATGCGTGCGATGGTGATCGAGCGGACCGGGGGTCCCGAGCAGCTCGTGGCCGCCGACGTGCCCTACCCACGACGGGTCAACGCCGAGGTGCTCGTGCGCGTCGTCGCCGCCGGCGTCAACCGTTTCGACCTCGAGACCCGGGCCGGTCGCGGCGACAGCGACGCCATCCCGGCGTTCCCGGCCGTGCTGGGCCACGACTTCAGCGGCGTCGTCGTCGAGACGCCGTACGCCGCCCATCCGCTCAGTCCGGGCGACGCCGTCTTCGGCATGGCCCCGTGCCCCCGCTCGGGCGGCAGCTACGCCGAGTACATCAGCGTCCCGTCGCTCTCGGTGGCCCGGAAGCCCGCGGCCCTGTCGCACCTCGAGGCCGCCGCGGTGCCCCTCGCGGCGCTCACGGCCTGGGGAATGGTCGTGGACGTCGCCAAGGCCCACGAGGGCCAGCGCCTGCTGATCAACGCCGGCGCGGGCGGAGTGGGCCACTTCGCCGTGCAGTTCGCCTCGTACTTCGGCGCGCACGTCGTCGCGACCGGCTCGCAGGGCAACTCGGCCTGGCTGCGCGAGCTCGGCGCCGCCGAGGTGGTCGACTACGGCGCGGCCGACGTCGACCGGAGCGTCCGCCAGGTCGACGTCGTGATCAACCTGGTCGACGACGACGTCGAGGCCGATCGGTCGCTGAGGCTGCTCCGCCCCGGAGGACTCGCCGTCCACGCACCGCTCGCCTCGGGCGCCGCCTTCGCCGAGAAGGCCGCGCAGGCCGGCATCCGGTCGACCGGGTTCGCCGTCTCCCCCGACGGGGCCACGCTGGCGGTCATCTCACGACTGCTCGACTCGGGAGACGTCCGGGTCTACGTCGACGAGGTCTACGACCTGGCCGACGCCCGCGACGCCCACACGCGCCTCGAACGGTCGCACACCCGCGGCAAGCTCGTGCTGCGCGTCGCCGACGACACCGAGGCCGCCTGACCCGGCCACCGGACGGGGACGCCGTCGACCGGCGTGGGTGCGCCTAGATCCGACGCTCGAGGACGAAGTCCTGCTGCAGGTCGTCGCCGAGGGCGAAGGTCTTCGTCCCGACCCGCACGAGGCCGTGCTTGGCGTAGAAGCGCAGCGCACGCTCGTTCTGCTGGTTGACGCCGAGCCACACCGAGGAGGCGCCGGTCGCGCGGGCTGCCTCGAGGGTCGCGGCCATCAGGGTCGAGGCCGCACCGGTGCCGTGGCCCTGGGGCATGACGTAGAACTTGCTCAGCTCGACGGTCGGTCGGGACGAGACGACCGCCGCGACGTCGGCGTCGTCCGGATCGCCCGCGACCATCATGCTGTAGCCGAGGGCGCCCTGGGCCGTGGGGTCCACGGCCAGCAGGACGATGCGGGTGTCGTCGGCGAGGTACCTCGTGAAGGCCTCCTCCGACAGCACGGTGGTGACGACCCGGGCGATGTCGGCCAGGTCCGACCCGGGCGGGCACGCGAGCGGGAAGGTGACCGCGGCGACCTCGGCGAGCAGGGCGGCGTCGGTCGGAAGGGCGGGGCGCACGGTGACGGTCATCTGCCCATGGTGCCGCACCCGCGCCTCCTCACCCGACCACCGACCGGGTGACGACGACGAAGGCCGCCCCACTCGAGAGTGGGACGGCCTTCGGTCGACGCGAGGTCTTCGAGGTCGGGTGGACTTAGAAGACGTTGATGTCGAGGGGGATGCCGGGACCGAAGGTCGTCGACAGCGTGCCCTTGGTGATGTAGCGGCCCTTGGACGAGGACGGCTTCAGACGGACGACCTCTTCGAGGGCGGCGTCGAGGTTGGTGTTCAGCTGCTCTTCCGAGAAGCCGGCCTTGCCGATGACGAAGTGCACGTTGCTGTGCTTGTCGACACGGAACTCGATCTTTCCGCCCTTGATGTCGTTCACGGCCTGCGCGACGTTGGGGGTCACGGTGCCGGTCTTCGGGTTGGGCATGAGGCCACGGGGGCCGAGCACCTTGCCGAGACGACCGACCTTGCCCATGAGCTCGGGGGTCGAGACGGCCGAGTCGAACGACGTGTAGCCGCCGGCGACCTTCTCGATGAGCTCGTCGCCACCGACCTCGTCGGCTCCGGCCGCGATGGCGGCCTCGGCGGCAGCACCCGTCGCGAAGACGATGACGCGGGCGGTCTTGCCCGTGCCGTGCGGCAGGATGACGGTGCCGCGCACCATCTGGTCGGCCTTGCGGGGGTCGACGCCGAGCTTCAACGCGACCTCGACGGTCGAGTCGAACTTCTTCGAGCCGGTCTCGCGAGCGACGGCGACGGCCTCGCTGGTGCTGTAGAACTTGCCTGCCTCGATCTTCTCGGCAGCGGCGCGGTACGCCTTGGACTTCTGAGCCATGTTGGACCTCTTCGTACTGGGGACGTGGTTGCGAGCCTGGCCGGCTCTCCCACTGATGTCAGGGTCGTGCAGGCGGGTCGCCTGCACGGAGGGGTGCTGCTTAGGCGTCGACCGTGATGCCCATGGAGCGGGCGGTGCCGGCGATGATCTTCGCCGCGGCGTCGATGTCGTTGGCGTTCAGGTCGGCCTGCTTGGTCGTCGCGATCTCGCGCACCTGGTCCATGGTCAGCTTGCCGACCTTGGTGGTGTGCGGGGTACCCGAACCCTTGGCGACGCCGGCAGCCTTCTTGATGAGCTCGGCGGCGGGCGGGGTCTTCAGGATGAACGTGAACGAGCGGTCTTCGTAGACCGTGATCTCGACGGGGACGACGTTGCCGCGCTGCGACTCCGTCGCCGCGTTGTACGCCTTGCAGAACTCCATGATGTTCACGCCGTGCTGACCCAGGGCCGGGCCGATGGGCGGGGCGGGGTTCGCGGCGCCGGCGTTGATCTGAAGCTTGATCAGACCCGTGACCTTCTTTTTCGGTGCCATTGTTCTTTTCCTTCTTGTGGGGTTCGAGCCGATCGCGGTCGCGACCTGCTCTCCCGGTGGCCCGCGGCGCGGACTCCGGTGATCTGAAAACCTGGGGGGTGTGCTGCTAGAGCTTCGTGACCTGGTCGAAGCTGAGCTCGACCGGCGTCTCGCGCTCGAACAGCGAGACCAGCACGGTGAGCTTGCCGCTCTCGGGCTTGATCTCGTTGATCGTACCGGGAAGTCCGGCGAACGACCCCTCTTTGATCGTGATCGTCTCGCCGATCTCGAAGTCGACCTCGGCGGGGATGACCCGCTGGGCCTGCTTGCCGCCCTTGGCACCGCCCTTGGCGGGGGCCGGGGTCGTGTCGACCTGGACGAGGCTCTTCAGCATGTTGAAGGCCTCTTCGAAACGCAGCGGCGTCGGGTTGTGGGCGTTGCCCACGAAGCCGGTGACGCCGGGGGTGTGCCGGACGACGGACCAGCTGTCCTCGTTGAGGTCGAGACGCACGAGCACGTAGCCGGGGATGCGGACGCGGGTGACGAGCTTGCGCTGCCCGTTCTTGATCTCGACCACGTCTTCCATCGGGACCTCTACCTGGTAGATGTAGTCCTCCATGGTCATCGAGACCATGCGGTTCTCGATGTTCTGCTTCACTCGACGCTCGAAGCCGGCGTACGAGTGGATGACGTACCACTTGCCGGGCTTGCCGCGCAGCTCGTAGCGGAAGGCCTCGTAGGGGTCGACCTCGGCGGGCTCGTCGTCCTCGACCTCGGTGGCGGACACGTCGACGTCGACGTCGTCGTGGGCGATCTCGGCGTCGGCGTCCTGGACGGACTGCTCGGCCTCGGCGATGACGGCGTTCGCGGCAGGGGCGTCGCCTTCGTCGGCGGCCTGCTCGGCCTCGGAGTCGGCCTCGTCGTCGGTCGCCTCGACGGCGGCCTCGGCCTCGAAGGCGTCGTCGATGTCGAGGGCGTCGTCGACGATCGCGTCGGCCTCGGGGTCGCGCGCTTCGGCCAGCGTGTCGAGCAGACCGTCGAGGTCGCTCGTGTCGGTCGAACCGGCGTCACCCTCGTCGACGACCGAGAGGGCCTCGGACTCGGCGGGCTCGACGGCGTCCTCGTCGGCGGCCAGCGTGCCGCCCTCTTGGGCCTCTTCGACCTCGGAGGACTGCTCGGCAGCGGTGGCGAGGTCGATGTCGTCGCGCTCGTTGTCAGGCAAGGGTTCTTCTTTCGATCGGGGTTGTCGGGTGCACGTGCTCGGTGGCACGGGACCCGCTCACGTGGTGCTCGGGGAGTCGGCCTGTGGGTGGCGTGTCAGCTGCCGGTGGGGCCGTTGCCGAAGACGTAGCCGACGCCGGTGCCGAAGACCAGGTCGAGCAGGGAGACGAGGGCCATCATGATGACCACGAAGACCAGCACGACGCCGGTGTAGCTCAGCAGCTCTTTGCGGGTCGGGGTGACGACCTTCTTGAGCTCGGCGATCACCTGGCGGATGAACAACGCGATGCGGGCGAAGGGGCTGCGGCGCGTCGCACCGTCGCTCTTCGCCTTCTCGACGACGTCTTCACTGGGGACGTCAACGTCTTTTCTCGCCACTGTTCCGACCTTCCGAGCTCGGCCCGAGGGCCTGTGTCCGTATCTGTGTGTGATCACCGTGTCATGAAGAACACAGCCGGGCTGCAGGGCGGACAGGACTCGAACCTGCAACCTGCGGTTTTGGAGACCGCTGCTCTACCAATTGAGCCACCGCCCTATGGGATCGACGCCGTTCAGATGACCTCTCGGCCGGACCCGGAGGCCCTGCCTCTCGTAGCCGGCTGTTGGTGAACCGGACTGCAGAGGCGCGCTGAAGCTTGGCGCATTCGATCGCCTCGTCAAGTGTAGGCGAAGCGGCGGGCGCGTGCAAAGCCGGGCCGTGCCGCACCCGGCGCCCCTGCCCGGACCGGCCCTGTCCGGCCGGTGGCGCCCCCGCTAGGCTGACCCGCGTGACCCCGACCGTGCGCCGTCTCTCGTCCCGTATCTCGTCGATCGCCGAATCGGCCACGTTGGCCGTCGACGCGAAGGCCAAGTCCCTGCTGGCCCAGGGCCGACCGATCATCAGCTACGGCCCGGGCGAGCCCAACTTCCCCACGCCCGACCACATCGTCGAGGCGGCCGTCGTCGCCGCTCGCGACCCACGCAACCACCGCTACTCGGCGGCGGCCGGCCTGCTCGAGCTGCGCGAGGCGATCGTCGAGAAGACCCTCCGCGACAGCGGCACCACGGTGTCGACGTCGCAGGTGATCGTCACGAACGGTGGCAAGCAGGCCGTCTACCAGGCCTTCCAGGCGCTGCTCGACGACGGCGACGAGGCCCTCCTGCCCGCGCCCTACTGGACGACCTACCCCGAGGCCATCGCCCTGGCCGGCGGCGTGACCGTCGAGGTCTTCGCCGGTGCCGACCAGGGCTACAAGGTCACCGTCGACCAGCTCGAGGCCGCCCGCACCGAGCGCACCAAGGTGTTGCTGTTCTGCTCGCCGTCGAACCCGACCGGCGCGGTCTACTCGCCCGACGAGGTCGAGGCGATCGGTCGATGGGCCCTCGAGGCCGGCGTCTGGGTGATCACCGACGAGATCTACCAGAACCTCACCTACGACGGCGTGACGGCCACCTCGATCACCGAGGCCGTGCCTGAACTGGCCGACCAGGCGATCCTCGTCAACGGCGTCGCCAAGACCTACGCCATGACCGGGTGGCGGGTCGGCTGGATGATCGGCCCGACCGACGTGATCAAGGGTGCCGCGAACCTCCAGTCGCACCTCACCTCGAACGTCTCGAACGTGTCGCAGCGCGCGGCCCTGGCGGCGCTCACCGGCCCACAGGACGAGGTCGAGGCCATGCGCGTCGCCTTCGACGCCCGCCGCGGCACGATCGTGCGCGAGCTCAACCGGATCGACGGCGTCGTCACCCCGACTCCCGAGGGCGCCTTCTACGTCTACCCCGACGTGCAGGGCCTGCTCGGTCGCGAGTGGGGCGGAGTGACGCCCACCACGTCGCTCGAGCTGGCCGACCTCATCCTCGAACAGGCCGACGTCGCCACCGTGCCCGGCGAGGCCTTCGGCCCCAGCGGATACCTCCGCCTGTCGTACGCGCTCGGCGACGACGAGCTGCTCGAGGGTGTCCGTCGCCTGCAGCGCCTGTTCGCCTGACCCCTCCCGCACCACCCCGAGGCCGGGTCCACCGATTGGTGGACCCGGCCTCGACCGGTCGGGCCTGGTGCGCGGGGCCGCCACGGCGCACGCTGGAGCCATGACCCCCGATCCCGTCGTGCGAGTGCACGAGCTCACCAAGACCTACGGCACCGCCACCGCCCTGCACGGCCTCTCGTTCGAGGTGGCCGCAGGCGAGACCCTCGGCCTGCTCGGCCCCAACGGTGCCGGCAAGTCGACCACCATCGAGATCCTCGAGGGCTACCGCGACCGGTCCGGCGGCGACGTGTCGGTCCTGGGCGCCGACCCGCAGCACGGTGGTCTCGACTGGAAGGCACGCCTGGGCATCGTTCTGCAGACGTCCGGCGAACAGGGGACGGCCACGGTGCGCGAGCAGATCGCCCACTTCGCGGGCTTCTACCCGAACCCGCGCGACGTCGACGAGGTCATCTCGGCGGTCGGCCTCGAGGCGAAGGCGGGCGCCCGCATCCGGTCGTTGTCCGGTGGGCAGCGGCGCCGCGTCGACGTGGCGCTGGGTGTCGTGGGTGGTCCCGAGCTGCTCTTCCTCGACGAGCCGACCACGGGCTTCGACCCCGAGGCCCGGCGACAGTTCTGGCAGCTGATCCGGTCGCTGTCGGACGACGGCACGAGCATCGTCCTCACCACGCACTACCTCGACGAGGCGGCCCAGTTGAGCGACCGCGTCGCGGTGATCGCCCAGGGCCGGCTCGTCGCCCAGGGGCGACCCGACGAGCTCGGGGACGAGGAGGCGCGCACGCCTCACGTCACCTGGGTCGACGAGCACGGACGACACGACGTCCGCACCACCGAACCGGGCGCCCTGGTCGCCGACCTGCACGCCCGCGGAGGCGAACCCCGCTCGCTCGAGGTGATCCGGCCGTCGCTGGAGGACGTGTACCTCGGGCTGGTCGCGACCGCCGAGCGGGCCGCGGACGGGAGCCCCGGCGCGACGGGCGCCGGGGACGGGCACCGCGCCTCCTCATCCGGGGTGATCTCGTGAGGACCCTCGCGCTCGGCCTGAGCCGCACCCGGTACGAGGTCCGGGGGTACTTCCGGGCCGGCGACACCGTCTTCTTCACGTTCCTGTTCCCGGTGGTGATGCTCGCGATCTTCTCGACGGCCTTCAGCGCGTCGGGATCGTTCGGCACCCGGCCGGACGGCTCCGAGGTGGGGGCCGCCGCGTTCTACCTTCCGGGCATGATCGCGGCCGGCATCCTGCTCTCGGGCGTGCAGAACCTCGCCGTCGACATCGCCCTCGAGCGCGGCGACGGCACCCTGAAGCGGCTCTCGGGGACTCCCCTGCCGGTCGGGTCGTACTTCGTGGGCAAGTTCGGTCAGGTGCTCGTCACGAGCCTGCTCCAGGTGGCGTTGCTCGTGCTGGTCGCGCGCGTGGTCTTCGGCGTGCCGTTGCCGACCGACGCCGGGTCGTGGCTGACGCTCGCCTGGGTCTACCTGCTCGGCATCGCGACCTCTGCACTGGTCGGCATCGCCCTCTCGCGCGTGCCCCGCAGCGGCAAGAGCGCCACGGCCGTGATCGTCCCGATCACGCTGGTGCTGCAGTTCATCTCGGGTGTCTACCTGCCGTTCACCCAGCTGCCCGACTGGCTGCAGTCGGTTGCCTCGGTCTTCCCGCTGAAATGGCTGGCGCAGGGCATGCGCAGCGTGTTCCTGCCCGACACGTTCTCGGCCGCCGAGACCGGCGGCTCGTGGGACCTGCCCGGCGTCGCCCTCTGGCTGGCGGTCTGGCTCGTCGCCGGCGCCGTCGCCTCACTGCTGACCTTCCGCTGGATCAGGAAGGACACGTGACCCGTGGACGGGCACCGATCCCCGCCGACCGGCCTCGGTCCCGACGACCGGCGCCTGCCGCTAGCGTGAGCGACATGGACGACACCGGCGACCGGGCCGAGACCGGGGTATCCGCCCGGTCGGGCACCGCGATCTCGATGCGCTGGTGGGACGCCGGCCTGGCGGTCACCGTCGTCGTGATGGTCGTGCTCGCCACGGCCTCGTCGAGCGGACGGGTGACGGCGTCGTTCGTCGCCGTCGGCCTGCTGGCGCTCGTGTGGTTCGTCCTCGCCCGGCCCGTAGTCCGTCGCGACGACGACCTCCTGTCGCTCCCGGCCGTCGCGGCGGTGGCCGCCATCGTGGCCGTGGGTGGCCTCGCCGTCGCCGCCACCCCTGAGCTCGCGGTCGTGCAGGCCTTCCTCATGCCGCTGATCTGGACCCTGCTGCCCGGCACCCGGTCCGCGATCGTCGCCAACGTCTGCCTGTGCGTCGCCGTCTCGGTCGGGTTCGTCGTCAGCCTCGGCTGGTCGGCCGAGGCGCTCGCGACGGCCGCCACCAGCGAGGGCCTCTCGCTGGTGTTCAGCATCGCGCTCGGGCTGTGGATCACCACGATCGCCCGCGTCGGGGCCGAGCGCGGCCGCCTGCTCGACGAGCTGCGCGAGGCGCAGGCCGAACTCGCCGCCCGCCACCGTGACGCCGGCACGAGCGCCGAACGCGAACGGCTGGCGCGCGAGATCCACGACACGATCGCGCAGAGCCTGACCGGGGTCGTCATGCTCGCCCAACAGACCCGGGGCGCCCTCGCGGCCGGCGACCTGACGACGACCCGCGAACGGCTCGACGTGATCGAGACCGCCGCCCGCGAGGCCCTCACCGAGGCCCGCACCCTCGTCGCGGCGACCGCGTCCTCCGGCCCGGCCGGCACGGACGTCGCGGCGGCCCTGCGGCGCCTCGGCCAGCGGTTCGAGCGCGAGAGCGGCATCGACGTGACGGTCGACGCCGCCGAGGTCGAGCTGCCCCGCGACCTGCAGGTCGTGCTGGTGCGCTGCACCCAGGAGGCGCTGGCCAACGTCCGCAAGCACAGTGCCTCGACCGCCGCGCGGGTCACGCTCACGGCCACGGCCGGGACGGTGGCGCTGGTCGTCGCCGACGACGGCCGCGGGTTCGACCCGACGGTCGCCTCGACCGGTTTCGGCCTGGACGGTCTGCGCGAGCGGCTCCACCTCTCGGGCGGTCGGCTCGACATCTCGTCCGGTGGCGACGGAACGACCGTCACCGCGCAGGTGCCCCGGGCGGCGGTGACGACCCCGTGACCGGCACCGGTCCCGCCGCCGGGCCCGCGCACGACGGCGCGACGCCGACCGTCGACGGGACGTCGCCGACGGAGTCGCCAATCCACCGCACCCTCGTGGCGGACGACCACCCGATCGTGCGCCAGGGCATCGCCGCGCTCCTCGCGACGACGGACGACTTCGTCGTGGTCGGACAGGCGAGCGACGGCCACGAGGCCGTCGCCCTGGCCGAGTCGCTCGAGCCCGACCTGATCGTGATGGACCTCCGCATGCCGGGCCTCGACGGGGTCGAGGCGACCGAGGCCGTCCTGGCGCGACGCCCGTCCACCCGCGTCGTCGTGCTCACCACCTACGAGTCCGACGACAGCATCCTGCGGGCGATCGAGGTGGGAGCGAGCGGTTACCTGCTCAAGGCCTCACCCGAGGACGAGCTGGTGGCGGGTCTCCGAGCCGTGGCCGCGGGGCAGGTGGCCCTCGCCCCTGCGATGGCGGCCCGACTCGTCGGCCGGGCGCGCACCGGCGGTGAGCCCGCGACGCGCGTGAGTCCGCTGAGTCCCCGCGAGACCGAGGTGCTCGCCCTCGTGGCCGAGGGGTGCTCGAACCGCGAGATCGGACGTCGGCTCTTCGTCGGCGAGGCGACGGTCAAGACGCACCTGCTGCACGTGTTCGAGAAGCTCGGCGTCAACGACCGGACGCGCGCCGTGACGCTGGCCCTCGAGCTCGGCCACCTGCCGCGCGGCTGACGGGACGCGCGGCCGACGTGGCGCCTGGCCGACCTGCCGCGCGCGGCCTCGTCCCTAGAGCGACAGGCCGAGGAGCACGGGCTCGGGGTGCAGCAGCACGCCGAACTCGGACTGGACGCGCTGTTGCACGTAGCGGGCGAGCTCGGCGACCTCGTCGCCCGTGGCGCCGCCACGGTTGGTCAGGGCCAGGGTGTGCTTGGACGAGACGGCGGCTCGAGAGCCGGGCAGTCGAAAGCCCTTGGCGATTCCGGCGTGCTCGATCAGCCAGGCCGCGCTGAGCTTGACCTCGGCGGGCGCCCGGGGTGCCGGGGCCGCCGGCTCCTCGCCGAGCGGCACGACCCGACGCTCGGGTTCGGGGCCGGTCGGCCACCGCGGTGCGTCGGCGGGCAGGCTCGACGCGTCGGCCCGCGACACGATCGGGTTCGTGAAGAACGAGCCGCTGGACGCGGTGTCACGGTCGTCGGGGTCGAGCACCATGCCCTTGGCGGCCCGCAGGGCCAGCACGCTTGACCGCACGTCGGCCACCGACACCCGGGCCCCGAGTTCGACGCCGAGGGCCTTCGCGAGCTGCGGGTACGCGACCTGCTCGCTCGCGCCTCCGTGGTCCGTCAGGGCGAATTCGACCGCCGTGACGACGCCCCGGCGGCCCTGCTTGAAGACGCTCGTGCGATAGCCGAGGTCGAGGTTGGCCGCGGGGATGCGGACGAACTCACCGGAGTCGTCGTCGAGGAAGTCGACGGCCACGAGCGTCGAGGCGACCTCTTGGCCGTAGGCACCGATGTTCTGGATCGGCGAGGCGCCCGTCGAGCCGGGGATGCCGCTCAGCGCCTCGAGCCCCGACCAGCCCTGCTCGACCGTGTACGCGACGAGGTCGTCCCAGGGCTCGCCGGCGGCGACGCGCAGGTGGACGCGGTCGTCGTCGGAGTCGACGCGCTCGACACCGCGCGTGGCCACGCGGACGACCGTGCCGTCGAACGGTTCGTCGGAGGCGACCGTGTTCGAGCCGCCGCCCAGGACGAACCAGGGGTCGTCGCCGAGCGACGCCTCACGGACGGCCGCCAGGAGCTCGTCGGTCGTCGTCGCCTCGACGAGGCGGGCGGGCTCGCCGCCCACCTGCATCGTCGTGAGCTCGGCGAAGGTCGTCACGCCAGCGTCACCACGACCTGGGCCTTGCCCAGCACCGTCTGGCCGCCGGAGGTGACGGTCAGGTCGATGCGCGCCGTGCCGGCCTCGTCGTCGAGCTTGCCCACCTTCGCGACGACGACGATCTCGGCCCCGGCGGTCGGGTCGACCACGACGGGACGCGTGAAGCGCACCTGGTAGTCCGACACCCAGCCGAGCACGCCGGCGTCGTCGCCCGCGCCCTCGAGCCATTCGACGACCGGCTGGACGGCGATGCCCATCGTGAGCATGCCGTGGGCCAGGACGCCGGGCAGACCGACCTCGGCCGCCACGTCGTCGCGGTAGTGGATCGGGTTGAAGTCGCCCGACGCCCCGGCGTACCGCACCAGCGAGTCGCGCGTCAGGGGGTAGGTCTTTTCGGCCACGACCTGGCCGACCTCGAGGGCGCTCATGCGGCGGCCTCGTCGTCGGCGCGGACGACGAGCGTCGACACCGCGGTGACGACGTGTCGCCCCTCGACGTCGCGCATGTCGGAGGACGCCGTGACCATCGCGTTGCCGCCCAGCGTCTTGACGCTCGTGACGGTCAGGGTCGCCGTGAGCTCGTCGCCCGCGACGATCGGACGCGAGAGCGAGAAGCGCTGCTCGCCGTGGACGACGCGGGAGAAGTCGATGCCGGCGTCGGGTTCGGCGAGCAACTGGGCGAGGGTGGCCTCTTGCACGACGACGGCGAAGGTTGGCGGGGCGACGAGGTCGCCGTGGCCGGCCGCGCGGGCCGCCTCGACGTCGAGCGACAGGGGGCTCGTCGAGCCGGTGGCACGGGCGAACTCGCGCACCTTCTCGCGGCCCACGAGGTAGGGCGGGGCCGGCGGGAAGACCCGCCCTTGCAGATCAGGGTTCACGGACACGCGGTCGAGTCTAACCAGCGGGGTACGACGCCCGGCCCGGTGTCGGGGGCACGGCGTACGGTCACGGCATGAGCGACGCGAACATCGACCCCGACATCACCCCCGTCGACCCGGCAGCGGCCGAGTCCGACGAGACGACGACCACCGACACGACGAGCACCGAGCAGACCGACCAGGCCGCCACGGCCCGCGAAGAGAACTCGAACCCCGCACACGGCGAGACCCTCGGCGGGGCCCGCCCCGACGCCGGCAGCACCGCCTCGAAAGACCCCGACGACTGGGTCACGGGCGACGAGCCCATCACCGGCCCGCAGAAGAGCTACCTCGACACCCTCGCCCGCGAGGCCGGCGAAGAGCTGCCCGCGGACATGACCAAGGCCGAGGCCAGCGAGCACATCGACCGCCTCCAGCAGAAGACCGGCCGGGGGGCCTGACGCCCCACCGTCCGCCGAGGCCCGGGCCGTTGCACGAAAGACGGTCCCGGGCCTCTTCCGATCCTCCCCGCGCAGTCGTACACTCCAGTCACGTCTGGGATGGTAACTCGACGTGGGCACCCTCCTCTGGCGCGTGCCGGTACTGATCCACCTGCACCTCGAGCGCCGAGGGTGCGACGGGGTGCATCCGAGTCCTCCCCCGACTCGGGTGCACCTCTTCGCGTCGTCGGACCTGCCGCCCGGGTCCGACCATGGTCGTCCGAGACCGAGACCGGGTCCGGGGCCGAGTCCGGGTCCGGGTCCGGGGCCTAGTCCGGGTCCGGGGCCGAGTCCGGGTCCGGGGCCTGGGCCGAGTCCGGGTCCGGGTCCGACCGTGTCCGGGGCCGACGGGCTCCGCCCGTCTAGGGTGAGCGGATGACCTCCCCCGAGCCCCCGGTCTCCGCCGTCGGCTCCGGACGCCGCGACGGACCGGCCTCGTGGACCGCCGCCCTGCTGGGGTCGACGCACCCGGGGCCGACGCTCGTGGTGACCCTCCTCGCGGTCGTGCTGGGCGCCTCCTCGGGGCTGCCCCTCGGACGTCTCGTGGTGCTCGCCCTCGCGGTGCTGCTGGGTCAGGCCTCGATCGGCTTCGCCAACGACTGGCTCGACGCCGGACGCGACCGCGCCGTGGGGCGCACCGACAAGCCGGTCGCCCAGGGCCGCGTGAGCGTGTCGGCCGTCCGCACCGCCGCGGTGGTCTGCGGAGTCCTGATGCTCGTGCCGTCGTACGCGTTGGGGCCGGCCGCCGGCACGGCGCACCTCGTGCTCGTGGCCTCGGGGTGGGCGTACGACCTCGGTCTGAAACGCACACCGGTCTCGGTGGTGCCGTTCGTCGTCAGCTTCGGCCTGCTGCCCGCCGTCGCCACCCTCGCCGCGGCCCCGCCCGCGCCGCCCGCCGCCTGGGCCGTGGCCGTCGGAGCCGTCTTCGGCGTCGCGATCCACTTCACCAACGTGCTGCCCGATCTCGACGACGACGCGCGCACCGGCATCGCGGGGCTGCCGCACCGCCTCGGACGCACGGTGTCGGGAATCACCGCCTTCGCGGCCCTGGCCGTTGCGGCCGTCCTGCTGCTCTCGGGCCAGCTGGGCGGCGACTCGTCGACGCCGGGCCTCACGGCTGCGGTGGTCGGCACCGTCGTGACCCTCGGCATCGCCGTCGTCGGCGTGCGCCTCGTGCTCGCGGGACGCGTCGACCGGACCCTCTTCCGGCTGATCATGGTCGCGGCCGTGCTGCTCGTGGTGCAGCTCGCCCTCAGCGGCGGCACGATCGTCGCCTGAGACCCACGCGCCGCGGCGGACAGGCAACGGCAGGGGTGGGCAGGGCAGCGGCAGGGGTGGGCAGGGCAGCGGCAGGGGTGGGCAGGGCCCGGACGCGTCAGGCCCAGCGCATCGCGTAGACCGACGCGAGGACGTGCCTGCTCGGGGCCCGCAGCACGGCCCCGAGCGCCAGGTCGCGGGCCCGCGCCGTGCCCCCGCCGGCGGGTCGACCGAGGGCGGTGTTCCACTCGGCCTGACGGGCGGCGCGGACGGCGGCGCGGGCGCGGCCGCCCTCGAAGCGGGCGAACGTCGTCGGCTCGAGCAGCCGCCCTCCCCTCCGCTTCACCGCCGCGGCGATCACGGTCTCGAGCGCGTCTCCGTCGAGCCAGCCGAGGTTCATGCCCTGGCCGCCGATGGGGCTGATCTCGTGGGCCGCATCACCGATCAGCACGACGCGGCCGACGACCGTCCGGATGGCCAGCCGGCGGCGGACGCCGAACGCGCTCGTCATGGTCGAGGTCGTCGGGTCGACGGGCGACCCGGTGCGATCCGACACCAGCCGCGCGACGTCGTCCGCGGTGACCGAGGCGGTCGACCCGTGCACCGACCCGGCGTGGACCACGAACCGTCGCCGACCCGCGGGCAACGGGAACGACTCGACGACCCCGGTGCGCTCGAGGTGGATCACCGCGTCGGGGCCGTGGCCGGTCGTGTCGGCGAAATCGCCCATGACGTAGCGGTCGGGCAGGTCCCGGGCCCTGGTGTCGACGCCCAGGGCGGCGCGGACGGCGCTGCGCGTGCCGTCGGCCCCGACGACGAACCGGGCGGCGACGACCACCGGGCCCTCGTCGTCGACCCCCCGGACGACGACGTCCTCGTCGCGTTGCTCGAGCCCGACGAACCGCACGCCCCGGCGCAAGGCGTCGTCCCGCCGCGCGGCGAGCCCCCTCCGCAGCACGGCCTCGGTGCGGTCCTGCGGCACGGCGGCGACGAACGGCCACCGGGACGACGCCCGGTCGAACGGCACGACGCCCACCGTCCGGGTGCCGCTCCGGGCGATCCCCTTGCGGATGCGGACGGCGCCGGCGAGCAGCTCGTCCGCGAGGCCGAGCCGGTCGAACAGGTCGATCGAGGGCGGATGCACGCCGAGGGCGCGAGAGTGCGCCGGGTCGTCGACCCGCGCCTCCCAGACGACGGCGTCGAGGCCGCGATCCGCCAGCGCGACGGCGAGCATCACCCCGACGGGTCCGCCACCGACGATCAGGACGTCATGCGTCCGCACGGTCGGCACCTCCGGGGGCGTCGGCGCCGGTCTCGCGGACGAGCATCAGACGGTAGGGCCACTGCCGGACGACGCGCCAGCCGTGGGGAGCCACGTCGACCAACTCGCCGGGGGTGAAGCTGCGCCGGATGGACAGCAGTCCGTCGACGTGGACGAACGACCGCCTCCGCCACGGCCAGGTCGCGGCCCGGTAGGCGAGGTACGCCCCGCGGGCCCGCTCGATGTCGGCGTGCAACACGAGACGGGTGGCCAGACGGACGCTGTCGTCGAGCACGGCCGCCCGGGCGTCGTCGTCGAGGTGGTGCAGCACGTGGTTCGAGACGACCACGTCGAAGGTCTCGCCCGCTGCGACGAGCTCGGTGCTCGACGCCCGCCGGAACTCGACCCCGGCCGGGACGGGGCGAGACACGGCGAAGGCGTGGGCTCGGTCGTCGGGGTCGACGGCCACGACCTCGAGAGCGAGGCCGTCGCGGCGGGCCCAGCCGGCCAGGGCACGGGCCAGGTCGCCGCCGCCGGACCCGAGGTCGAGCAGCCGCGTCACCTTCTCGGCGGACAACACCGGGCGCAGGCGGCGGAGGTACACCCGACGCCATCCCGCGACGAGACCGTTCACGACGGGGAAGGCTCGGTAGGTGGCGTCGAGCAGCCCGAGGTCGCAGCCCGGGTCGTCCATCAGCTCGACGAGCTCGACGCCGCGTCGCGAGAGGTCGGGCCACCAGGGCGGCCGCACCGCGATCGACGGAGCCGAGGAGGCGCGGGTCGCGCTCACGAGACCGTGCGTCGCGTCATCAGCGCGGTCTCGACGGTCAGCCCGGGGCCGAACGCCATGGCGCCCACGCGCTGCGACGGGGCGGCGGGCCCGGCCAGCAGCTCGGCGAGGATGAACAGGACGGTCGCGCTGGACATGTTGCCGTAGTCGCGCAGGACGTCGCGCGAGGGCGCCAGGTGGGCGTCCGTCAACCCGAGCTGCTGCTGCACCCGGTCGAGGATGCTGCGCCCGCCCGGATGGACGGCCCAGAGGTCGACGTCGCCGACGTCGACGCCGCCTGCCTCGAAGAGCGGCGCCAGGGCCGAGTCGATGTGCAGCTCGATGATCTGCGGCACGTAGCTGCTGAGCACCATGTCGAAGCCCAGGTCGCCGATCGTCCACGCCATGTCGGTCTCGCCGACCGGGGTGAGCACCGTCTCGAGCACGTCGAGGTCGAGCACGACGGAACCCGACGGCGCCGGGCGGGCGGTCACCACCGCCGCGGCCGCGCCGTCGGCGAACACGGACGAGGCGACGATCGAGTCGGGGTCGTCGGAACTGCGCAGGTGCAGCGTGCAGAGTTCGGCGCAGACGACGAGCACGACCGCCTCCGAGTCGGCGAGGCAGAAGTCCCGTGCCGCGGCGAGGGCCGGGAAGGCGCCGTAGCAGCCCATGAAGCCGAGGTGGTGGCGACGGGTCGACGGTGACAGCCCGAGACCCCGCACGAGCAGGTAGTCGGGCCCGGGCGCGAAGAAGCCGGTGCACGAGACGCTGATCACGTGCGTGACGTCGTCGGGGCCGAGGTCGGGCGCCCCCGCGAGGGCGGCCCGAGCGGCGTCGAGGAAGAGCTCGGGCGACCGGTCCACGTAGACCTGGTTGCGCGCGCCCGTGCCGGGGCGGAGGATCTCGTTCGACGCGGCGTCGTAGAACGTCGGCTCGCCCTCGCGCGGTCGCCGGTCGAGCTCGTCGACGACGGTGTGCCGGGTCTCGATGGCCGAGGCGCCGAACGCGGCGCCGACGATGCGCTGCCCGAGGCGGCCGAGGCCGGGCTGGGTGGCGAAGATCTCGCGGACGTCATCTTGTCGGATGATGGTCGGCGGCACCGCGGTGCCGATGCTGCGGATGCTCACGGCCATGCCTCATCGTAGGCCCGGCGCCTGGGCGCGGCGCACCGACGACGAAGGCCCGAACTCGTGAGAGATCCGGGCCTGCGGTAGCGAGGGCGGGACTTGAACCCGCGACACCACGATTATGAGCCGTGTGCTCTAACCAACTGAGCTACCCCGCCGCAAGCTGCGGGCCCTGCCGGCATCACACCGGGACGGGACCGAGACAGCCAGAGCCCCGAGTCAGGATTGAACTGACGACCCCTTCCTTACCATGGAAGTGCTCTACCACTGAGCTATCGGGGCGTGACCACCAGACGAGCGACCCAGGCCGCTGCCGATTGGCACCAGACAAGGGTAGCAGAGCGAACGGGGTGCTGACGCCACGTGCCGACCCGGCCCGGCGAGGCGCGTCCGGGGCAGGATCGACGGGTGCACAGCCTCGAACTCCTGCTCGACCCGGCCTCCGACGAGGCCGTCCGTGACGAATGGCGCGTGTTGTCCGCGGCGGGTCTCCCGTCGCAGGGCGACCACGCGGGGACGTCGAACGCGCCGCACGTCACCCTGGTGGCACGACCCGGCATCGACCCGGCAGCCGACCCGCGCCTCCTGCCCCTGTCGGCGGCGCTGCCGCTGCCGGCCGAACTCGGCGGGCTGCTGCTGTTCGGCACGCCTCCGCGCGGACTCGTGCTGGTGCGGCCGGTGGTCGTGACCGGCGAGCTGCTGGACCTCCACGCCCGCGTGCACGAGAGCCTGGGAGGCGCGGGGGACGTCCCGCACACCACCCCCGGTCGGTGGACCCCTCACGTCACGCTCGCGTCGCGCCTGACGCCCGACCAGGTGGCCCGTGCCGTCGACGCCCTCGCGGACGCCGACGCCCCGTCGACCCGGACGGTCGTGCTGTCGCGGTTGAGGCGCTGGGACCCGAGCACGGGGACGATCGTGTCGTTGGGACCCGTCACCGGGAGCACGGGTGCGCCGGACGGCGCCGGCCGCTGAGACCGTGGGTCGGACGAGCGTCAGTCGAGCGGACGCGAGACGGCCTCGAGTGACGCCAGATCGCCCTCGGTCAGTTCGACCCGGGCGGCGTCGAGCAGGCCCTCGAGCTGCCGGGGGGTGCGGGCGCTGCCGAGTGCGCCGATGACGTTGTCGCGTGACGCCAGCCAGGCCACGGCGACGGCCCCCGGTTGGACGTCGAGCCGCTCGGCGATCTCGACGACGACCTCGAGGGTGCCCTGGTTCTGCGGGGTGATGTAGCTGAGGGCCCGGCTGCCCCGGGGGGAGTCCCCGCGACCGACCTCGTGACGGTACTTGCCCGTCAGGAACCCGCTCGCCAGGGACGAATGCGGCAGGACGGCGAGGTCGTAGTGGTCGACGATCGCCGCGACGTCGCTCTCGTACTCTCCGCGACGCACCAGGTTGTACGCGACCTGCACCAACCGGAACGGGTGCAGTCCGTCGCGGTCGGCGATCGCGAGGGCCTGCCGGAGGCGCGCACCGGTGTAGTTGGACGCCCCGGCGCAGAGGATCTTGCCCTCGTCGACGAGCTCGCTGAGCGCGCCCACGGTCTCGTCGAGCGGCGTCTCGTCGTCGTCGAAGTGCGTGAAGTAGAAGTCGACGTGGTCGGTGCGCAGACGGCGCAGCGACGCCTCGACGGCCGCGCGGATGCTGGCGCGCGACAGGCCGGGGGCGTCGGGGTGCTGCCCGCACTTCGTGCTCAGCACGACCCGGTCGCGGTTGCCCGGTCGGGCGAGCCAGCGACCGATGATCGCCTCGGACTCGCCCCCGGAGTTGCCCGGCAGCCACGCCGAGTAGACGTCGGCCGTGTCGACGACGCGACCGCCGTCGTCGGCGAAGAGGTCGAGCACCTCGAGGGCGGTGGGGGCGCCGACCGTCCAGCCGAAGACGTTGGTCCCGAGCGCGAGCGGGAACGGCCGGGTGCCGGCGGGCAGGTCGGCCGTCACGAGGTCGGTCGCAGGGTTCAGGATCGTGCCAATCGTGTCGCAGGTGCTCGTGCCCCGGAGCTCGCGCCCCGGGTGCTCTGACCACGACCGTAGCCGATGCCGCGTGGGGGGCCTGCCGTATCGTGGCCGCATGTCCACACGAGAACCGGCCGAGACCGACACGCTGACCCCGACCGCCCCGCTCGAGGGCACCTCGACGACCGCCGACCAGGGCGGAGAATGGTGGCGAACCGCCGTCATCTACCAGGTGTATCCGCGGTCGTTCGCCGACGGCGACGGCGACGGCGTCGGCGACCTCCCCGGCATCACGTCACGCCTCGACGCCCTCGGCGAGCTCGGCGTCGACGCCGTCTGGCTGTCGCCGTTCTACACCTCGCCCCAGCGCGACGCGGGCTACGACGTGGCCGACTACCGCGACGTCGACCCGCTGTTCGGCACCCTGGACGACTTCGACGCCCTCCGCGCCCGGGCCACCGAGCTGGGCCTGCGCGTGATCGTCGACGTCGTGCCGAACCACACCTCGAGCGACCACGCGTGGTTCCGCGAGGCCCTCGCGTCGGCGCCGGGTTCGACCGCCCGCGGCCGCTACCTGTTCCGTGACGGCCGCGGCCCCGACGGCGACCTGCCGCCGAACAACTGGCAGTCGATCTTCGGCGGCCCGGCCTGGTCCCGCGTGACCGAGGCCGACGGCCGACCGGGTCAGTGGTACCTGCACCTGTTCGACTCGTCACAACCCGACCTCGACTGGACGAACCGCCGCGTGCGCGACGAGTTCGTCGACGTCCTGCGTTTCTGGCTCGACCGCGGCGTCGACGGATTCCGGGTCGACGTCGCGCACGGCATGGTCAAGGCCGAGGGCCTGCCCGACTACACGCCTCCCGCCGACTCCGGCAGCATGGGCGGCGGTCAGGGCGACTCCGCTCCCCCGCCGTACTGGGGCCAGGAGGGCGTGCACGAGATCTACCGTGAGTGGAACACGGTCCTCGCCGAGTACCCGGGCGACCGGGTGCTCGTCGCCGAGGCCTGGGTCGAACCGCTCTCGCGTCTCGCCGACTGGGTGCGCCCCGACGAGATGCACCAGGCCTTCAACTTCGCCTACCTCGAGACCGGGTGGTCGGCCCCGGCCGTCCGTCAGGTCGTCGACGCGTCGATCCAGACCTTCTCGAGCGTCGGGGCCCCGAGCACCTGGGTGCTGAGCAACCACGACGTCGTCCGGCACGCCAGCCGGCTCGCCCTTACGGCTGACAACCCGCAGGGGTACGGCATCGGACCGAAGAGCGAGGGGCTTCCCGTCCCCGAGCTCGGGCTGGCCAGGGCCAGAGCCGCGTCGGCGCTCATGCTGGCCCTTCCCGGCAGCGCCTACGTCTACCAGGGCGAAGAGCTCGGCCTGCCCGAGGCGATCGACCTGCCCGACGAGTCCCGGCAGGACCCCACGTGGTTCCGCACCGACGGGGAGCGCTACGGCCGGGACGGCTGCCGCGTGCCGCTGCCCTGGTCCGCGACCGAGCCGGCCTTCGGGTTCAACGCGACCGGCGCCTCCTGGTTGCCCCAGCCCGCCGACTGGTCGACGTACGCCCGCGACGAGCAGCGGGGCGTGGCCGGCTCCACGCTCGAGCTCTACACGCGGGCACTGCGCCTCCGGGCCGACCACGAGCTCGGTGCGGGCACGCTGACCTGGCTCGACGGCTTCGGGCCCGACGTGGTCGCGTTCCGCAGCCAGGGCGTCACCGTCGTGACCAACATGGGCGACGTCCCCGTCGAGTTGCCCGTGGCCGAGGTCCTGCTGGCCACCATGGTCGTCGACGGGCCGGCCCTGCCGCCCAACGCGACGGTGTGGCTCGCGACCACGTCGTAGGCACGAGACGACGGAAGAGCCCCACCTGGCTACCAGGTGGGGCTCTTCTCGTGCGCACCGCGATGGCGGAGGCCAGGGGCTCAGTTCGTGTTGGCCTGGAGCCAGGGATACGGGTCGACGGGCACGCCGCCGATCACGATCTCGAAGTGCAGGTGGGCCCCGGTGCTGTTGCCCGTGCTGCCGACCTTTCCGATGATGGTGCCGACCGTGACGGTCTCGCCCTCGCGGACCTCGACGGAACCGGTCTGCATGTGCGCGTAGACGCTGGTGACCTTCTGGCCGTTGACGACGTGGTCGATCCACACGTTGTTGCCCAGGGCACCGGAGGGACCGTCGACCTTGCTGACGACGCCGTCGGCGATCGACTGGATCGGCGAGCCGGCACCGGGGACGAAGTCGAGACCCTGGTGGAACGTCGAGCAGAAACCGCAGTTGGCGACCTGACGCGCGCCGAAGCCGCTGCTGATCGGCACACCCGTTTGGAACGGCCACTGCACCGTGCCGTTGACGTCGTTGGAGAATGTGCTGGCACTCGTCGAGGCGTACTCGGAGACCGCCTTCATCTCGGTGACCGAGTAGCCGTCACGCGAGATGCCGGCCGTACCGCCTGCCGAGGGCGCGGCCGCCGTGTAGCTCTGCGAGTCGGCGGCCTTCTTGGCGGCCGTCTGCGTGGGGGTGTCGACGAAGAAGGCGTTGGCGGGCACCGAGGTGGCCACGAGCATCGACCCGGCGAAGAGCATGGCTCCGACGACGGTCACGCGCTTGGTGTTGCGACGGAAGGTGGCCCCGGCGGTGCGGGGGGCGCGGACGGGTGCCTCGCGGCGAGCGGCTGGGCGCTGGGTGCGGGCCGCCTCGGTGCGTCCGGCGGCAGCGGGACGGGTGCCGGACTCGGCGGCGAGCCGCGCGGCACGCCTCGGCGAGACGGGCTCGGACGCCGCTGTCGGAGCCGTCGACGTCGGGGCCTCGGCGACGAGCGCGGGCTCGACGACGGCGACCGGAGGAGTCGGCGCGGCAGGGGCCTTCGCCACTGCGGGGCTCGTCGTCACGGCGACCTGGGCGGCGCGGCGCTCGGCCTCGCGGGCTTCACGGCGGGTGAGGTAGACGGGGGCGTCGGCCACAACGGGGACGGTCGGAGCGACGCTCAGCGAACCGGTGCCCGGGAGGTCGTCGGTGGCGCGACGCGACGGGGTTCCGTCGCCGTCGGGCTCGGCGATCTGCTGGTACTTCGTCACGTGTGATGGGTCCTCGGGGTGATCGGGATCGGACGGTGGGTGCACCGTCGTCTTCACGGCCGTCACTGGTGATCGTGGCGCGGCCTCGGGGCGGACCTTCGGATGAGGAGGTCGCCGAGGGGATGCATCACGCGATGATCACGGATCAGTAACGACCTCACCAGGGTAGCCGGTCGGTGAACGAATGGCTACCCGTGTTCGGGTGTCAACGTGGATATGTATCGTTGACACACAGTATGACAACGCGCCGCGACGCTTGCGCGACGAGGGCGTTCCCGTCAGATGCCGGCCTCGACGATGAGCGCGGCGAGGTCGTGGGCGATGCTGGGAGCCGCCACGAAGGTCAGCGAATCGCTGGGTGCCTCACCGAGTTCACCTCGGACGACGGCGCCTGCCTCGGCGGCAACGAGCGCACCCGCCGCGTGGTCCCACGGCTTGAGCCCCCGCTCGACGTAGGCGTCGACACGCCCCGCCGCGACGGCGCAGAGGTCGAGCGACGCCGCCCCCAGGCGCCTCAGGTCACGGACGCGCCCGACCACCCGGACCAGCGCCTCCGCGTGCTCGACACGGCGGGCGGCGTCGTAGGAGAACCCGGTCGCGAGGAGGGACAACTCGAGGGACGCCGGAGCGTTGACCCCGAGACGACGCCCGTCCAGCCACGCACCGCCGCCGACCGACGCCGTGAAGGTCTCGCCCGACGTCGGGTTGGCGACGACCGCCGCGAGGGCGCGCCAGGTGAGCGGATCGGGGCCGCCCTCGACGACGGCGATGCTCACGGCCCACTGCGGGATGCCGTAGAGGAAGTTGACGGTGCCGTCGATGGGGTCGACGACCCAGGTGAGACCCGTGGTCGAGTCGTCGGCTTCTCCCTCTTCACCGAAGAAGCCGTCGCCGGGACGCAGCTCGGCCAGACGACTCCGGACGTGCTCCTCGACCTCTCGGTCGGTGTACGTCACGACGTCGACAGCGCTGCTCTTGGTCTCGGCGACCTCGACCCCCTCGGATCGGCGACGGGCCGCCAGCTCGGCAGCCTCACGCGCGACGACGACGGCGATCTCGAGCAACTCGGCGGGGGTCGGGGTGACGGGCACGGGTCCTCCTGGGGGTGAGGCGCCCGGTAACGCAAGAACGGACTCGACGAGCGAGTCCGTTCTTGAGGGGCAACCGTGGCAAGTGAGGGATTCGAACCCCCGAAGGCTACGCCGGCTGATTTACAGTCAGATCCCTTTGGCCGCTTGGGTAACTTGCCATGCACGCCCAGCCCGTGTGATCACCGACCGGAGGCGCCCGACAAATATACAGCCTTCCGAGCCCCCTCACGACCACTCCCCCTCGCCCCTCCCCTGCCCGCCCTCCCCTCGCCGCTGTGCAAATCGCGACAACCGGCCACCGACACGCCGCCATTCCGTGATTCGACAGGCGGTCCCGTGGACCAGTGGTCGGATTCGGCACGCTGTGGGCGGGTCCAGTAGTCGGGTTCGGCCCCCGATCGGTCGGCGACGAGGCGCGCGGCGGTTCGTCTCGCCCACAGCGGGTCGGAGGTCTTCGTCCTCCCCAGGCCGCAGTGGTCGAGACGTCTGCCCTCCCGGCGGCCAGAAGGCTCTGCAGATGACCGCCATCGTCCCCGCCACCGTGAGACGGCTCGGCTCCGTCGCCCACCGTCGTCAACTGCTTGCCGCCGGCCTGTCCCGGCGCCAGGTGGAGTCGTCGTGGGCCGCCGGTGAGATCGTCCGCATCCGTCATGGACTCTACGGACTCGTCGATCTGCCGACCGACGTCGTCCGGGCGGCGCGGGTAGGAGGCGCGCTGTCGGGAGCCTCGTCGCTCGCGCATCGAGGCGCTTGGGTTCCCCCGACTCCACGCCTGGTCGTCTCCGTTCCGCACAACGCCCGCGATCTCCGGGACCCGGACGACGCCGGGGAACGGCTCGACCCGGAGCGATCCGACGTGCTCGTCCTTCGTGACCTGTCGCGGTTCGATCGCCGCACGGAACGACTGATGGCGTCCCCGAGCAGGGCGGCGGCCCAGGCGTTCCTCCACGAACCAGCTGAGCACGCGGCAGCCATCGTCGACTCCGCCCTCCGGCTGGCCCCGTTGCAGCGGCCCGACCTCGACGAGGTCTCACGCCTCTTGGCGACGCGACGCTCAGCTCAGGGACTCGTGACCATGATCGACCCGAGGGCCGAGTCCGGGACCGAGTCCATGGCGCGCCTCCTTCTCGCTCGTGACGGCATCCGCGCCGAACCTCAGGTGTGGGTCGACGATCACACCCGCGTCGATCTGTTGATCGACGGCTGGTTCGTGCTCGAATGCGTGAGCAAGGAACACCATTCCTCGCCTGCTCACTACAACCGAGACCGTGAACGGATCGTCCACATCACCGGCCTCGGCTTCGTCGTCCTCGAGGTCACGTACCCGCAGGTGTTGTTCGATTGGCCAGCGGTTCGCCAGGCCGTCCGAATGACCCTGGGGCGTTAGCCCGGTCGACCCCTCTCGTCTCGGCCGAGGCAGTCCGGACCCGACCCGGCCCGCCCACCGGGGCGGGCCGAACCCGACCTCACCCAGTTGGCGCACCGCGCCAAACCCGACATTTCTCGGCCTCGCACCACGCCGAATCAAGATCTGCCGGCGTGTCGACGCGCAACTGTCGCGATTTGCACACGGGGCAGAGGGGGCGGGGGGCGGGGGCGCGCGGCTACTGGACGGCGGAGGTGAGGCGGGCGACGTTGTCGAGCACCTTCGAGCGGAAGGGGCGCACGAGCCAGTCGTCGAGGAACAGTTCGCGGCTCGAGTCGCGGTACGTCTGCTCGACCTCGCGCAGCCGGTCGACGAACTCGCGGCCGCGCACCATGACCGAGATCTCGAGGTTGAGGCTGAAGGACCGCATGTCCATGTTGCTCGAGCCGATGACGGCGACCTCGTCGTCGATCGAGAAGTGCTTGGCGTGCAACACCGTCGGCGAGCGGTAGAGGAAGATGCGGACCCCCGACCGCAGCAGGGCCTCGTAGTAGGAGCGCTGCGCGTGGTACACCACCGGCTGGTCGCCGATCTCGCTGACGAAGAGCTGCACCTCGAGCCCCCGCTGGGCCGCCGTCGTGACGGCGTAGAGCATCGACTCGTCGGGCACGAAGTAGGGGCTCGTGATGATGATGCGCTCCTGCGCGCTGTACAGCAGGGAGTTGAACAGCCGCAGGTTGTTCTCGCCGTCGAAACCCGGCCCACTCGGCACGACCTGGCAGTCGATCGTCTCGAGCCGGTCGGCCGTGTGCACGGGGTCGGTCTCGCGGAGCAGCAGCTCGTCGGTCTCGCTGTACCAGTCCGTGACGAACAGGGCGTTGATGCCGGCGACGATGGGCCCCTCGAATCGGACCATGAAGTCCTTCCACTCGAGGCCGCGTCGCTTGTTCTTGCGCTTCTGGTAGCTCCTGTCGACCATGTTCTGCGAGCCCGTGAAGGCCACCCGACCGTCGATCACGAGCAGCTTGCGGTGGTTGCGCAGATCGGGCCGTTGGTACTTGCCCCGCAACGGGAGCACGGGCAGCATGAGCTGCCACTGCACGCCCATCGCGTCCAGCCGTCGGCGCGCCTTGCGATAACCCGGGTACCCCCGACTGGCGATGTGGTCCATCAGCACACGGACCGTGACGCCCCGTCGACGGGCGTTCTCGAGTGCGAGGAAGAACGGCTCCGTCGTGCGGTCGAGGCTCGTGATGTAGAACTCGGCGTGGACGTAGCGGTGCGCCCCGTCGACCGCCTCGACCATGGCGGCCATGGACTCGTCGTAGTCGGTGTGCATCTCACCGGTGTTGCCGCCGACCAGGGGCATGGCACCGAGCGTGCGGTTGAGTTCGACCACGGAGTCGAGCCAGGCGGGCCACGGGTGGTCGCGCTTGACGCGCTCCATGCCCTCGGTCGTCTCGATGATGTACTTGTTGATCTCGCTCTGCTTCTTACGACGCCGCGCGGGCAACTTGGTGCTGCCGATCAACAGGAAGAGGACGAACCCGACGTACGGGATCAGGAAGATCGCGAGCAACCACGCGGTGGCCGTCTGCGGCCGCCTGTTGATCGGCACGTAGACGATCGCGAACACCCGGATCGCGATGTCGAGCACGATGCCCAGCACGGCGATCGTCGGCGCCACCCAGGCGGGTTCGACCATGGACGGGATCTCGGAGCCGTGAGCCGCGGGCGACTAGCGGAAGTTGACGAACTGCAGGTCGACGTCGAGGTCGGCCTTCTTCAACAGCGCCATGGTGGCCTGGAGGTCGTCACGACTCTTGGACTGCACACGCAGTTCGTCGCCCTGGATCTGGCTCTTCACGCTCTTGGGTGCCTCGTCCCGGATGATCTTGCCGATCTTCTTCGCCGCGTCCTGCTCGATGCCCTGCTTCAGGGACGCCTCGATGCGGTACTCCTTGCCGCTGGCGAAGGGCTCACCGACGTCGAGGTGCTTGAGGCTGATGCTGCGCTTGATGAACTTCGACTCGAGCACGTCGAGCACGGCCTTGACGCGTTCTTCGGTGGCGGCCTTCAGCAGCAGCTTCTCGCCGCTCCAGTCGACCGAGGCGCCGACGCCCTTGAAGTCGTAACGCTGCTCGATCTCTTTCTGGGCCTGGTGGAGGGCGTTGTCGGCCTCCATCTTGTCGACCTTGCTGACCACGTCGAAGGAACTGTCTGCCATGGGGACCACCTTACCGACGACCACCGAGGTCGGTGACGACCGCGCGCCTCCTCGGTTCCCCCGTCGAGGGGAGCCGAGGAGGCGCGGTGCGGGCGACCGGGGAGGTCAGGCCGGCGTCGACTCCGCTTCGACGGCGCGCGAGACGCGCACCATCTCGTCACGCTCGACGACCTTGACCCGGGCACGCTCGTGCTCGTGGGACCCGCCGAGGGCGATCTCGTGCTCGTCGAGACGGTGCCAGCCCTCGAGGTCGGTGTACTCGACGCCGCGCTGCTCGAGCAGGGCCGGGATGGCCTCGTCGGACGGGTCGACCGGTTGCCACCAGCTGGCCTGGTCGTTGATCAGGTGCTTGACGGTCTCCATCGCGTCGGACTTCGTGTGCCCGATGAGGCCGACGGGGCCGCGCTTGATCCACCCGGTGGCGTAGACGCCGGGGACGATCTGGTTGTCGTCGTCCATCACCTGGCCCTCGTGGTTCGGGATCACGCCGCGGCGCTCGTCGAACGGGATGCCGTCGAGGGGCGAGCCGAAGTAGCCGACCGCGCGGTAGATGGCCTGGATCGGCACGTCGCGGAGCTCACCTGTGCCCTCGACGCCGCCCTGACCGTCGGGCCGAGTGCGCTCGTACCGGAAGGCCGCGACACGACCGTCGGCGTCGCCGACGACCTCGACGGGCTTGGCGTAGAAGTGCAGGTGGAGGCGACGCGACGCCGTGCCCACCTCGCGCTGCCGCCACTGGTTCAGGACCTTGTCGATGACGAAGACCTGCTTGTTGGTCGCGATGGCCGTCTTCGACGCCTCGTCGTGGTCGAAGTCCTCGTCGTAGACGATCATGTCGACGTCGCGCACCTCGCCGAGCTCGCGCAGCTCGAGCGGCGTGAACTTGACCTGTGCCGGACCGCGGCGGCCGAAGACGTGCACGTCGGTGATCGACGACTGCTTGAGGCCCGCGTAGACGTTGTCGGGGATCTCGGTGGGCAGCAGGTCGTCGGCGTTCTTCGCCAGGATGCGCGAGACGTCGAGGGCGACGTTGCCGACCCCGACGACGGCGACCGACGTCGCGTCGAGCGGCCAGGTGCGGGGGAAGTCGGGGTGACCGTCGAACCAGCTGACGAAGTCGGCGGCGCCGTAGCTGCCCTCGAGGTCGATGCCGGGGATGTCGAGGTCGGCGTCCTTGATGGCACCGGTCGAGAAGATGACGGCGTTGTAGTGCTTGCGCAGGTCGTCGAGCCCGATGTCGACGCCGTAGCGGACGTTGCCGAAGACGCGGATGTCACCGCTATCGAGCACGTCGCGCAGCGCGTTGACGATGCCCTTGATGCGGGGGTGGTCCGGGGCCACGCCGTAACGCACGAGACCGTAGGGGGCCGGCAGTTGCTCGAAGAGGTCGATCGAGACGTCGAAGGCCTTCTCGGCCTTCGCGAGGATGTCGGCGGCGTAGATGCCGGCCGGTCCGGCGCCGACGATGGCCAGTCGCAAGGTGGTCACGGGTTCTCCCTAGATCTGGGGTGGCTCGGCGGGGCCGGCCGGTTGGACGTTGGTGCTCGAGGACGAGACGGACGAGGAGGCGCGGCGCCGGTCAGGCGGACCGCTCGACCACGCGGTCGGCGAAGCGGGTGAGCGCCTTCTTGACGGGCCCGTCGGGCAGCGGCGCCAGGGCCTCGAGGGCTTCGCGGGCCCAGCGGTGGGCCTCGACCCGGGTGCGCTCGGTGACCTCGTGCTCGCGGACCCGCCGGACCAGGTCGGCGAACTCGTCGTCGAGGTGGGCCGTCGCGTCGGCGAGCGGTGCCGACGAGCCGCCCTCGGCGGTCGGCTCGACACCGGACCGCTGCGCCGCCGCGCGCGTGGCGTCGACGATGCGGTCGATCTCGGACAACAGGGACGACGCCTCGAGGTCGGTCTGCGCCAGCTGACGCAGGTACAGCACCGGAAGGGTGACGACACCCGCCCGCAGGTCGGTGCCGGCCTTCTTGCCGGTCTCGGCGGGCTGGTCGGACAGGTCGATGACGTCGTCGATCAGCTGGAAGGCGATGCCGATCTTCTCGCCGAACTCGGCGACGGGCGCGAGGTATTCGCGCGATGCCCCGCTGAACATGACCCCGGCGCGAGCGGCGGTCGAGATGAGCGACCCCGTCTTGTCGGCGAGCACGTCGATGTAGTGGGCGATCGGGTCGTCGCCCTCTCGCGGGCCGACCGTCTCGTGCAGCTGCCCGAGGCAGAGCCGTTCGAAGGTCTCGGCCTGCAGCAGGATGGCCTCTTGGCCGAGCCCCGAGACGATCGTGCTGGCGCGGGCGAACAGCAGGTCGCCGGCGAGGATCGCGACGTTGTTGCCCCACACGGTCTGGGCGCTGGGAACGCCACGACGCATCTGCGCCTCGTCCATGACGTCGTCGTGGTAGAGCGAGGCGAGGTGGGTGATCTCGGTGGCCTGCGCGGAGGCGACGATGCCGGGCGTCGCGCCGTCACCCAGCTGGGCGATGAGCAGCGTCAGCGTGGGTCGGACGCGCTTGCCGCCCGCGGCGAGCAGGTACCGCGTGGTGGCGTCGGCGATGTCGTCGGCGAAGGCGATCTCGCGCAGCAACCCCTCTTCGACGAGTTCGAGCCCGTCGTCGACGGCGGCCACGAAACGCCGCTCGGTCGGCGTGGCGAACAACTTCTCGCCGAGGCCGAGCGAGCGACCCAGCGAATTGCGCTGCGCCGGATGTGCGCCGGCGTTCACGACGTGGTCCGCTTCGACCGCGAGGAGGCGCGAGAGGCACCCGAGGCCGGCTTGCGACCGCGGTGCAGGGCGACGATGCCGAAGCTGAGGTCGCGGTGGGCGACGCGGGTGAACCCGGCACCGCGGATCCACTGGCTGAGGACCTGCTGCTCGGGCCACTGCTCGATGGACTCGGCGAGGTACGAGTAGGCCGGACCGTTGCTGCTGGTGAGCTTGGCGACGAGGGGCATGCCGTACTTGAGGTAAGCACGGTACGCGGCACGCAGCAGACCGAACGGCGGGGTGGAGAACTCGCAGACGACGAGGCGGCCGCCGGGCTTGAGCACGCGGTTCATCTCGGCGAGCGCGACCTTGGGCCGATTGACGTTGCGCAGCCCGAACGAGATGGTGACGGCGTCGAAGGTGTCGTCGTCGAAGGGCAGCGACTCGGCGTTGCCCTCGACGAACTCGAGCTCGGGGTGGCGTTCGCGGCCGACCTCGACCATGCCCTTGGAGAAGTCGAGCGCGACGACCTCGGCACCCCGCTGGGCGATGGCCGCCGAACTGGTGCCCGTACCCGCCGCGATGTCGAGGACCTTGTCGGCCGGACCGGCGCCGATCGCCTTGACGGTGGCGATGCGCCACAGGACGGCGTTGCCCGCCGAGAGCACGTCGTTCGTGCGGTCGTAGTGGCGCGCGACGCCGTCGAACATCGAGGCGACCTCGTCGGGTTGCTTGTTCATGTCGGCCTTGGTCACGATGGTGGATCCTACCGTCAAGCACTGGGGGTGTCCCGAGTAGGGTCGACGAGTGAAGTCCCCCGCGTCCCGCGTTCCGTCACTCGCCGTCCGCACCACGCGCATCGACCACGTCAGCCCGTTGCTCGACGTCGTCGACCGGGCGCGTCCGCTGGTCTTCGTCCGCGGCGGGGCGGGCATGGCGGGCGTCGGTGAGGCCCTTCGTCTCGAGTTCTCCGGGCCCGGTCGCATGACCGAGGCCGCCGACGCCTGGCGTGCCGTGGCGGCCGCCGCCACGGTGCACGACGAGGTCGGCGTGCCCGGCACCGGGTTGGTCGCGTTCGGCTCGTTCGCGTTCGACGACGAGTCCGCCGAGACGAGCGTGCTGATCGTCCCGAGCATCGTCATCGGACGGCGCGACGGGGTCGCGTGGATCACGCGGGTGGACGGGGCCGAGCTGCCCGCGGGGAAGCCGGTCGGCGCCTCCGTCCGTCTTTCGCTGGTCGACGGCACCCTCGGTGCCGACGGCTACGCGGAGGCCGTGGCCCGGGCCGTCGACGCCATCGGCGACGGCCGCGTCAGCAAGGTCGTGCTCGCCCGAGACCTCGTGGGCACGTTGCCGCCCGAGGCCGACCTGCGCCTCGTCGCCGCCACCCTGCTCACCGCCTACCCCGACTGCTACGCGTTCGCCGTCGACGGATTGATCGGGGCCAGCCCCGAGACCCTCGTCAAGTCCGAGCGCGGCGAGGTCTCGGCCCGGGTGCTCGCCGGCAGCGCGGCCCGCGGCATCGACGCGACGAGCGACGAGGAGGCCGCCCTGGCCCTGGCGACGTCCCCGAAAGACCTGGACGAGCACGCCTTCGCCCTCCGCAGCCTGCTGCTCTCGCTCGGGCCGCACGCCCGCGACGTCGTGACCGGCGAGCAGCCCTTCACCCTGCGCCTCCCCAATCTCTGGCACCTCGCGAGCGACGTGCGCGGCCGCCTCACCGACGGCTCGAGCTCGCTCGACCTGATCGCCTCGCTGCACCCGACGGCGGCCGTCGCCGGCACCCCGACGCAGGAGGCGCTGGCCCTGATCCGAGAACTCGAACCGTTCGACCGTGGTCGCTACGCCGGCCCGGTCGGCTGGGTCGGTGCCGACGGCGACGGCGAGTGGGCGATCGCCCTGCGCTGCGCCCAGGTCGATCGGGACGGATCGGTGCGGGCGTTCGCGGGGGCCGGCGTCGTCGCCGAGTCGGTGCCCGAGCGGGAGGTGGCCGAGACGGCCATGAAGTTCCGCCCCGTGGTCGACGCCTTCAGCCGATGACCGCGCCCGGGTCAGCGCCCGCGACGACGTGGTCACGTCCGGTCGCCCTCGTCGTGGCGGCCGCGTTCTTCATGGAGAACCTCGACGCCACCATCCTGTCGACGGCCACCGCGACGATCGCGAACGACTTCGCGGTCCAGCCCGCCCAACTCGGGCTCGCCGTGACCGGCTACCTCGTCGCCGTGGCGGCGTTCATCCCGCTGGGAGCCTGGCTCGCCGAACGCTGGGGCGCCCGTCGGGTGTTCCTCGCGGCGGTCGTGCTGTTCGTCCTCGCCTCGGTGGCCTGTGCCGCGAGCACCGACCTGGTCGCGCTCACGGCGTCCCGGGTCGTGCAGGGATTCGCGGGCAGCATGATGGTGCCCATCGGCCGGCTGATCGTCCTGCGCAGCACCGAGAAGTCCGAGCTGATCCGGGCCATCGCCTATCTCACCTGGCCCGCACTCGTCGCACCGGTCGTCGCGCCGCTGCTCGGCGGACTGCTCACCGAGCACCTCGGCTGGCAATGGGTGTTCATGGTCAACGTCCCCGTCGGCCTCGCCCTGCTCGTGGTCGCCTGGCGGGTCGTCCCCTCCCCCGAGGTCGGCGACCGCCGACCGCTCGACCTGGTGGGTCTGGCCCTCGTGGCCGGCTCGATCGTGGCGCTGGTCCTGGCCTTCGAACTGCTCGGCGAACCCACGACGCTCGTGCCCGGCGTACTGCTGGTCGTCGCCGCGGTCGCGCTCGGTCTCGCCGCCGTGCGGTGGTTCCGCCGGGCGGCGCACCCGTTGCTCGACCTCGCGGCCTTCCGGATCGGGTCTTTCCGCGTGACCAACCTCAGCGGATCGCTCTACCGGGCCGTCGTGAACGGCATCCCCTTCGTCGTGCCGCTGCTGCTGCAGGACGGCTTCGGCTGGTCGCCCGTCGAAGCGGGTCTCATGCTCATGTGGGTGTTCGTCGGCAACCTCGCCGTGAAACCGTTCACGACACCCCTGTTGCAGAGGTTCCGCGTCGTCCCGATCATCGTCGTCGCCACGGTGGCCCTCGCGGCGACCTTCGTCGCGGCCGCGCTCGTCGGTCCCGAGACGTCACCCGTCGTCGTGGCGGGTGTGCTGCTGCTCAGCGGCGTCTTCCGTTCCGTCGGCTTCACGGCCTACAACACCCTGCAGTTCGCCGACGTGCCGGCCGAGATGATCGGCCCGGCGAACGCCATCGCGTCCATCACGAGCCAGCTCGCCGTGGGGCTCGGCGTCGCCGCGACGGCGCTGGCCGTCCGCGTCGCCGACCTCGCGGGATCGACCGACGGCCCGGCACCCGCGGCGTTCGGGTACCAGGCCGCGTTGATCGTCCTGGCCGTGCTGGCCCTGCTCAGCCTGATCGAGGGGCTGCGGCTGCCCGAGGGGACCGGCGACGCGTTGCGGACCCGCGCCTCCTAGGGTCGTCCGGCCGCCGGGGCGCGGCTACGAGGTGGCGAGCTTGGTCTTCTCGAGCTCGACGTCGAACTGCGCGACGGGCCAGTCGAGCCCGCGCGACGCGAGGGCGTCGGTCAGCAGCTTCTGAACGGCGATCCGGGCGTACCACTTCCGGTCGGCCGGCACGACGAACCACGGGGCGCTCTCGGTCGAGGTGCGACGGATCGCCGTCTCGTAGGCGTCCTGGTAGTCGTTCCACACGAGGCGCTCTTCGAGGTCGCCGGGGTTGTACTTCCAGTGCTTGTCCGGGCGGTCGAGTCGGTCGGCCAGACGCTCCTTCTGCTCGTCGGACGAGATGTGCAGCATCACCTTGACCAGGGTGGTGCCGTTCGCGACGAGCTCGTCCTCGAAGGCGACGATGTCGGCGTACCGCTGCTCGATGTCTTCGGGCGGGGCCAGGCGACGCACCTTGCCGATCAGCACGTCCTCGTAGTGCGACCGGTCGAAGACCCCGATCATGCCGGGGCCCGGCAGCTCGCGCCGCACCCGCCAGAGGAAGTCGTGCGCGAGCTCGTCGGGGGTCGGTGCCTTGAACGCGTGGTGCGCGACGCCCTGGGGATCGACGGCTCCCACGACGTGCCGGACGATGCCGCCCTTGCCGGCGGTGTCCATCGCCTGCAGGACGAGCAACACGTTGCCGATGCTGCCCCCGCTCCGGCTCTGGGCGAACAGCTTCTCCTGTAGCTCGCCCAGGGTCTCGCGGCCCGCCTCGAGCGCCTGCTGCGCGTACGCCTTGTCACCGGCGAACCCGGGCGTCGACGACGTGTCGACGTCGGCGAGCACGAAGCCCTCTCTCGCTCGGAGGGACTGGGAGGGCGGGGTCGTCCACGTCTTGGCCATGCCCTCGACCCTACGGCCGAGCGCGCCGGTCCGTTCCGCCGTGGGGCGGACGGTCAGCGGGAGAGGGGCACCTCGATCAGCACCGGGCGGTCGTACCGGGCCACGAGAGCCTGATCGAGTTCTGCCCGCGTGGCCGCCTCGACGTACTGCCAGCCGTAGGCGAGGGCGAGGGCCGAGAGGTCGACCTCGTGCGGGGTGAACTGGACGCGGGTCATCGCCTCGGGCGACGCCGTGGCCGCGACCTCGAGCCCGTCGAAGATGGTCCCGCCACCGTCGTTGCCGACGACCACCTGCAACCTCGGTTCGGTCTCGCCGAGACCAAGGAGCATCGAGCCGACGTCGTGCAGCAACGTCAGGTCGCCGACGAGCACCCGGGTGGTGCCGGCTGCGGGGTCGTCGCGCTGGCTGGCGAGTGCGATGCCCGTGGCGGTCGCGATCGTGCCGTCGATGCCCGCGAGCCCCCGGTTGGCGTGCACGGGGATCTTCTTGCCCGGCACGATCTGGTCGAGTTCACGGATCAGTCTCGACGCCCCCAGCACGAGGCGGTCGTGCGGCCAGCTGACGCGCCAGAGGGCCTCGGCCAGGGCCCGACGCGTGACCGGCCGACGCAGCAGCTGGACCTCGCGACGCAGGAACGCGGCCTGCTCGGCCGCTTCGCTCCGATCGGACGCACCCTCGACCGTGGTGGCGTCGGTGTCGTGGGCGTCCGGCCGGGCAGCCCCGGCCTCGAGCAGCCGACGGCCGGTGTGCACCCAGCGCCCCACCCACGCACGATGGACGGCGTCGTCGGTCGAACCGGACCCCGAGGAGGCGCGGGTCACCTCGACGGCCTCGACCACGCGGGCCGAGCGACTCGGGTCGTAGGCCTCGGCCCCCGCCGCACGGACGACGACGACCTCGACCCCGTCACGGGTGAGCAGCGACGGGATCTGACGGCTGAGGGTCGGGTGACCGAAGACCACCACACGACGGACCCGGCCGCCGAAGTCGGCGTCGTCGAGCAGGGCACGGTACGACGAGACCAGGTGCGGCCCGAAACGTGCCCCGCTCGACACCTCGGCCACGAGGGGGGCGCCCAGCGCCCGGGCGACGGCCTCGGCCTCGGGGCCGGCGGCGTGCCCGGCGACGACCAGGGTCGCGGGGTCGACGTCCACCTCGAGGGCGACCGGTGCCGCCGCGGGCGCGATCTCGACGGGCTGAGGGTGGGCGACGGGCAGCGGCTGCTCGCCGGACGACAGGGGCTCGCGGAACGCGACGTTCAACTGGACCGGACCGCGTGAACGCCCGAGGGCACCGTGGGAGTCGCCACCGAGGGCCTCGGCGACGGCCTCGCGGGCGAGGGTGCGGACGGCCGCGTGGTCGACGGGACCGGAGCGCGGTGCCTCGACGTCGCGCACCCAGCCGACGGCGCTCGCGAAGAGGCCCGGTTGCACCGTGGTCTGGTTCGAGCCGATCCCGCGCATCTCGAGGGGACGGTCGGCGGTCAGCACGATCAGTGGCACACCCGAGTGGTGCGCCTCGAGCACGGCGGGGTGGAGGTTCGCCACGGCGGTCCCCGACGTGGTGATCACCACGCTCGGGACGCCCGTCTCGGCGGCGAGGCCCAGCGCGAGGAACCCACCCGAGCGCTCGTCGATGCGGACGTGCACCGACAGCCGGCCGGCGGTCTCGAACTCGGCGGCGGCGAGGGCCAGGGCCTGGCTGCGGGAGCCGGGGCTGAGGACGACGTCACGGACACCGGCGTCGGCGAGGGACGCGAGCAGCGACAGGGCGTACTCGGTCGACGGGCTGGTCACTTACTGCTTGCCGGTCTTGTCGTCGTTGTCGAGGTCGAGCAGCTCTTGCTCGAGTCGACGGATGCGCTCGTCGGTCGTCTCGCGGTCGAGGTCGCTCGTCGTACGCCAGGACGTCCCCGAGAACTCGGGGTCGTCGTCGGGTGCGACCGTGCGCGGGGCGGCGGGGCGACCGTTCTTCCGGGCCCGCCCGAGCACGAACCACAGCACGGCACCGATGACGGGGAGGAGGACGATGATGACGGCCCAGAGCGGCTTGTTCAACGCCCGGAACCGCGAGGCGTCGGCGAACAGGCAATCGATGAGCGCGAAGATGACGAATGCCGCCGCGGCGACGATGCCCACGATGAAGAGCCTGACCATGGACCGAGCCTAGTTCTCGATCCGGTGCAACGCCTGATGGTCGGTCGGCCGTTGCGGAGCTGTGACGTACGACTCCCGGCGGTGCTGCACCGCGCCTCCTCGGCCCCACGGGTCGGGTCAGGGCGGGCCGTCCGCCGCGCGGCGGGCGCACACCTCGCGGACCGTAGACTCCTCGTCGTGAAACCCTGGCTCAAGTACTCGATCGTCCGCCTCGGCCTGTTCGCCGTCGTGCTGGGCCTGCTGCTGGTGCTGAGGTTCGACCCCTTCTGGGCCACGCTGATCGCGGCGGTCGTCGGCTTCTGCGTCTCGTACCTGTTCTTCGCCCCGCTGCGCCGCAAGGTCGCCCTCGACCTCGCCGACCGCCGGTCGCGCCCGGCGAAGCTCGACGACGACTCGGTCGCCGAGGACGAGGCGATCGCCGACGACGCCGACGCCGATCGCGCGCGCCGCACCGACGACCACGCCTGACCCTCCCGGGCCGAACGCCCGGGGCAGATCCCGGGGAGAACAGCCCCCGAGAAGGGCAGCCCCCTAGAAGAAGAGCGCCGCCGACAGGGCGAGAGCCCAGACCAGGGCCGTCAGCGAGGACAGCTGCAGGGCGAGGATGAGCTCGCGAGGGGTCTTGCCCGTGACGCCGATGACCGCGGCGGGCACCGCGACGATGAGCGTGAAGTAGACATAGGGCGCGTGCAGGTACAGGAACGCGAAGTACACGAGGATGAAGAACGGCAGCAGCAGGAAGAGCGCGTAGAGCGCCCGCGCCACCGGGTCGCCGACGACGACCGCGAGGGTGCGCTTGCCGGCGGCGGTGTCTTGCGGGATGTCGCGCACGTTGTTGATCATCAGGACCGCGCAGGCGAACAGTCCCGCGGCGACGCCCGCCACCCAGGCGTCGAACGGGAACTCTCGCAGCTGCACGAACGTCGTGCCCACGGTCGCGACGAGCCCGAAGAACACGAAGACGAAGAGCTCGCCCAGGGCGTTGTAGCCGTAGGGCCGTTTGCCGCCCGTGTAGAACCAGGCGGCGACGACCGCGGCGGCACCGACCGCGAGCAGCCACCAGATCTGGGTGATGATGACGACGACGACACCGGCGACGGCTGCGAGGGCGAAGAACGCGAGCGCCACCTTCAGCACGGTCTTCGGGCGGACGCTGCCCGAACCGGTCAGGCGCGAGGGCCCCACCCGGAAGTCGTCGGTGCCGCGGATGCCGTCCGAGTAGTCGTTCGAGTAGTTGACGCCGACCTGGAGGAACACCGCGACGGCGAGGCAGAGCAGCGCCAGGGTGAGGTCCCAGCCGCCGTTCGCCCGGGCGACGCCGGTGCCGAGGGCGACCGGGGCGATGCCCAGCGGCAGGGTGCGCAGGCGCGCACCGCCGATCCAGTCGCCGGCCGTCACGCGACGGACCGGCTGCTTGCCGGGCCGCCCGCCGGGTCGGCCACCGGGGCGGCCGCTGCGCTTGGGGGTCGAGGTCTTCGTCTTCGCCACGGGGTCGAGTCTAGTTCGCAGCCGGCTATCAGCTTGCCGCGAGGTCGGCGACCAGGCGGGTCAGGGCCACCCGGTCCGGCTTGCCGCTGGCGAGCAGGGGCACCGTGTCGACCCGGACGATGCGGTCGGGTGCCGCAGCACGACCGGCGACGGCCGCCACCGCGGACCGCAGGGCCGCGAGGCCGTCGGCCGCCGAGTCGTCGGCGGCCAGGTCGTCGGCGGCCAGGTCGTCGGCCGACGTCGGTGCAGGAGGCGCGGTGCCGGTGACCACGACGGGCACCTCGCCCCACCGGGCGTGCGCCGCGCGGACGACCACGGCGTCGGCGAGCCCCGGCTGCTCGCGCACGACCCGCTCGACGACACCGAGCGACACCTTCTCACCGCCCGAGACGATCACGTCGTCGAGCCGACCGCTGACGGTCAGCACCCCGTCGGACGACACCGTGCCCGCGTCGCCCGTGCGGTACCACCGCAGGCCGTCGCGCGTGACGAAGGCCGCGGCCGTGCGCTCGGGATCGTCGAGGTACCCCTCGGCCAGCGACGGCCCGCTCAGCTCGACCTGGCCGTCGACGACCTCGACGCGAGTGCGGCCCACGGGCACGCCGTCGTACACGCACCCGCCACTGGTCTCACTCGACCCGTAGGTGCGCACGACGGTGACGCCGAGGCGGCGGGCCCGCTCGACGAGGGGGGCGGGGGTCGCCTGCCCACCGACCAGCAGGGCGTCGAAGCGGCGCAGCACGTCGGCGACGGCGGGGTCGGCCTCGGCGACGTCGAGCGCCGTCGAGAGCTGGGCCGGGACGAGGGACGAGTACCGGACGGGGTGATCCAGACGCTCGGCGGCGGCGACGAAGGCGCCGACGTCGAAGTGCCCCGGCGCGAGCAGGGCCGGCTCGGTACCGGCGGCGAGCGAGCGGACCAGCACGTTCAGGCCCGCGACGTAGTGCGCCGGCAGGGCGAGCACCCACTGCCCCGGCCCGGCCAAGCCTCCGTCGGCCGCGGCGGCACCGGCGAGCACGGCGTCGGAGGACAGCGCCACGCGCTTCGGGCGGCCGCTCGAGCCGCTGGTCTCGACGACCAGTGACACCGCCTGCGGCACGACACCGGGCAGGTCGACGGGCACGCGGTCGTCGGTCCGGGGGGCGACGGCGGGACCACCCTCGAGCGCGACCCGGAGCGCGTCGAGCACGGCACCGGGGTCACGCGCGTCGACGGCGAGCAGGGGGCGGGTCACGCGCCGCGCCTCCGGACGGACCGTCGGGGGCGACCCGAGCGGTCGCCCGGCCCCGTCGGACTCGCGGACGCGGACATCAGTACTGCCAGGGGAAGGGCGACCAGTCGGGCGCGCGCTTCTCGAGGAACGAGTCGCGCCCCTCGACGGCCTCGTCGGTGCCGTAGGCGAGACGGGTCGCCTCGCCCGCGAAGACCTGCTGGCCGACGATGCCGTCGTCGGTCGCGTTGAAGGCGAACTTGAGCATGCGGATGGCGGTCGGGGACTTCGTCAGGATGGTGCGGGCCATGGCGAGCGCCTCGCGTTCGAGGTCGGCGTGCGGCACGACGCGGTTCACGGCCCCCATCTCGTAGGCGCGATCGGCGCTGTACTCTTCCGCGAGGAAGAACACCTCGCGGGCGAACTTCTGCCCGATCTGCTTGGCGAAGTAGGCGCTTCCGTACCCCGCGTCGAACGAGCCCACGTCGGCATCGGTCTGCTTGAACTTGCCGTGTTCCCGGCTCGCGACGGTCAGGTCGCAGACCACGTGCAGGGAGTGCCCACCGCCGGCGGCCCATCCGGGCACCACGGCGATGACGACCTTGGGCATGAACCGGATCAACCGCTGCACCTCGAGGATGTGCAGCCGTCCGGCCGACGCCGGGTCGGGCACGTTCGCCTGGTCGCCCTCGGCCTTGTAGCCGTCACGACCACGGATGCGTTGGTCTCCGCCGCTGCAGAACGCCCAGCCGCCGTCCTTCGCGCTGGGACCGTTGCCGGTGAGCAGGACGACCCCGAGGCGGCTGTTCATGCGGGCGTCGTCGAGCACCCGGTAGAGCTCGTCGACCGTGTGCGGCCGGAACGCGTTGCGCACCTCGGGACGGTCGAAGGCCACGCGGGCCACACGGCCGTCGACGCTGTGGTGGTAGGTGACGTCGGTCAGGGAGTCGAAGCCCTCGACGCTGCGCCACTCGGTCGGATCGAACAGGTCGGACACCTCGGAAGCCATGTCGCCAGCCTACCGACGGGGCCCGACCTCGCCCCGACCTCGCCCCGACCGGGGTCATACCGTCGAGACGAACCGCCCGATCAGCCAGACGAGCACGAACGGGTTCGACAGCGAACTGAGGACCACCGCGGCCACCCCCCACCAGCGACCACGACGCATGACGACGGCCATCAGCCCGACGACCCCGACGACGATCGAGGCCAACAGGGTGACGAGGGCGAGGACGGCGGCCGGGCTCACGGCGTCCGCGGCGAGGAGGCCCAGGGCCAGTCCGTCGAGGGCGAGCAGCACGATCGCCAGGACGAACGTGACGACGCCCAGCCGTCGGCTGCGCGGAGGCCGGTCGACCACGTCGTGACCGAGGCCGTCGAAGACCTGGAGGTCGTCGGGCTCCGACGCGTCGCGGCCGCTGCCGTCACTCCCCCGGGCGGCACGCTCGTCGGGTGACCACTCCGGTTCTCGGGCGGGTACGGGTTCGCGGTCGACCATGACGCACGACCTTACCGGGGTCGCCGGTGCGACACTGAGCGGATGCCGACCGTCGACCGTGCGCCGTCCACCGCTCCCCCGCTGCCTCCCCTGGCCGAACTGGTCGAGGACGCCCACGTCGTCCGCCTCCCTCTCCGCACGCGCTTCCGCGGGCTCGACGAGCGCGAGGCCCTGGTGGTCGAGGGCCCCTCGGGCTGGACCGAGTTCAGCCCCTTCCTCGAGTACGGGCCGGCCGAGTCGGCAGCCTGGCTCGCGGCCACGATCCACTTCGGCTGGGGCCGGCTCCCCGACGTGGGTGCCCGTCGGGTGCCGGTCAACGCCACCCTGCCTGCGGTCGCCGCCGACCGGGTGCCCGACGTGCTCGCCCGCTACCGCGGTTGCCGGACGGTCAAGGTCAAGGTCGCCGAACGCGGCCAGACCCTCGCGGACGACATCGCCCGCGTCGCCGCGGCCCGCGAGTGGGTCGGCCCCGAGGGCCGCGTCCGCGTCGACGCCAACGGCGGATGGTCGGTCGAGTCGGCCGAGGAGGCGCTGGTCGGCCTGGCACCGTACACCCTGGAGTACGCGGAACAACCGTGCGCCACGGTGCCCGAGCTCGCCGAGCTGCGACGCCGCGTCTCGGGGCTGGGCGTGCTCGTCGCGGCCGACGAGAGCGTCCGGAAGGCCGACGACCCGCTGGCCGTCGCCCGGGCCGGCGCCGCGGACCTCCTCGTGATCAAGGCCCAACCCCTCGGAGGCGTCACCGCCGCACTCCGGATCGTCGCTGCTGCCGGGCTGCCCGTCGTCGTCTCGAGCGCCCTCGACACGTCGGTCGGGCTCAGCATGGGCGCGCACCTCGCCGCCGCCGTGACGGACCTCCGCCACGACTGCGGTCTCGGCACGGCCGCTCTGCTCGGGGCCGACGTGACGCGCGATCCCCTGCTGCCCGTCGACGGGGCGATCGACGTACGCCGTGTCGACGTCGACGTCGATCTGCTCCGCCGTCACGCCGTGGACGACGACCGACGGGAGATGTGGCTGGAGCGGCTTCGCGCCTCGTACGAGGTGCTCGCCGACTGACGTCGGTTCACGCGGTTCACGGGGCGGCACCGAAGCGCCGGTCGATCAGAGACCCGAGTAGGCGTGCAGACCCTTGAAGAAGACGTTGACGACCGAGAAGTTGAACATGACGGCGGCGAAGCCGATGATCGACAACCACGACGAGCGGGCCCCACGCCACCCGCGGGTCGCCCGCGCGTGGATGTACCCGGCGTAGAGCACCCAGATGATGAAGGTCCAGACCTCTTTGGTGTCCCAGCCCCAGTAGCGACCCCAGGCCCGCTCGGCCCAGATGGCGCCGGCGATGAGGGTGAAGGTCCAGAGGACGAAGCCGACGAGGGCGATGCGGTAGGCCAGGTCTTCGAGGCGCTCGGCACCGGGGAGGGTGTCGAGGAAGCGCAGACCGGCCAGCTTGGACTGCTCACGTTTCGTCTGCACGAGCTGGGCAGCCGAGAGCCCGGCGGCGATGGCGAAGAACGCCGTGCCGAGGATGGCCACGAAGACGTGGATCACCAACCACGCCGACTGGAGCGCCGGCGGCAGCGGCGAGACCGCCACGTAGTAGTTGACGGTGCCGATGGCGAGCAGCACCAGGTTGAGGCCCATGACGTACGCGCCGAGGAACCGCAGGTTGACCACCAGCTGGACGGCCAGGTAGACGCCGACGATGATCGCGGTGCCGGTCAGCGAGAACTCGAACATGTTGGCCCACGGCACACGACCGGCGGCGAGGCCGCGCAGCACGACCGAGGCGACGTGCACGACGAACCCGAGCAGCATCATCGCGATGGCGACGCGTTCGAAGCTCGACGCCTTGGCAGACGCACCGGTGGGGGCCGAGGCCCCACCACCCGCACCGCCCGACGGTCGGTCGAGGACGACCGTGCTGCCACCCGCTGCCGAGCGCGAGACGGACGCCGTCGCGAGGGCTTCGGCCTTGGCGGCACGGGCCGCCGCCTGCTGGGCGTCACCGGACCGCTTCGCCAGGTCGAGCGCGAAGGCCACGAACGAGATCGTATAGATGGCCATCGCCGAGTACACGGCGACGAGCGAGTAGTAGGCGAGGTCGGCGGTCACCATCAGATCTTACGTCCGCGTCCACCCGCGTCGGGGCCGGGTTTCTCGACGTCGTGACGGGACGGGTCGTCGGCCACCTCGCGGGCGACGTCGGCCGGGACGCCCAGACCGCCGAGGTGCGTCTTGGCGATGTCGCCGACGGCACGTCCGAGCGTGGGGTCCTCGCCGCGGGCGAGCCCGGCGTACTCGAGCCGGACGCCCTCGTCGGTCTCGGTCGCCTTGACCCAGACCCGGCGGCGCGGCACGAACAGCGCGGTCAGCAGACCGGCGAACGAGAGCCCGGCGAAGAGCAGCACCCAGACCTGCGACGGGTCGTGGTGGATGTCGAACGAGGCGAATCGTTTGACGCCGTCGAAGGTGATCGTGCCCAGACCGTCGGGGATCGTCGCGGTCTCGCCCGGGGTCAGCTGGACGGCCTTCTCTTGCGCGTCGTCGTCGGTGCCGGCCAACGGGGTCAGACCGTCGGTGTCGAGCGTGTAGACCGACGTCGGCACGCCCGCGTCGAGCCCGAGGTCACCCGAGTAGACGTTCAGGCTGAGCACGGGGTTCGTGGTGTCCGGATCGGTGGACGTCAGGGCCCCCGTGCCGTTGTCCGCCGCGGTGGGGTAGAAGAACCCGATCATGCCGAGCTGGTCGGGCAGGGCGTCGGGCACCTTGATGACGCCGAGCGAGGTCAGGTTCGTGTCCTGCGGCAGGAACGGCACCGTGTCGCGGAAGGCGACGTTGCCCTCGCCGTCGCGCACCGTCACGTCGACCGCGTAGCCGTTGCCCAGCAGGTAGACGTTCGAGCCGCCGATCGACAGGGGCGAGTTGACCTTGATCTGCGTCTTCTCGGCGTCGCCGCCCCGCGCCCGGGCGGTGACGTCGGCGGTGAAGTCGGTGGCCATGCCGGCGGCGCCCGCGGTGTCGGGCGCGTACTCGGTCGAGAACTCGTCGAGCGCGATCGAGAACGGCGACAGCTGTGTCTCGTCGAACCAGCGTCCCGGGTTGAACGAGTCGTACGAGCCGAGGACGTTCGAGAACGTCTGCCCCTCGACGACGACGCGCTGGCCCGAGTAGCCGAAGCCGCCACCGACCCCGACGGTCAGCAGCACCCCGACGAGGGCCGAGTGGAAGACCAGGTTGCCGGTCTCGCGCAGGTAACCGCGCTCGGCGCTGACCGAGTCGCCGAAGACCTGTGTGCGGTAGCCGGAGCGCTTCAGCTGGGCACGTGCCGCGTCGACGGCACGGGCGGCCGTGATCGGATCGTCACCCGCGCCTCCTGCGGTCTCGAGGGTGATCGACCGGTAGCCGGCCAGGCGCGACAGCCGCGCGGGGGTCTTCGGCGGGCGGGCCCGCAGCGCCTCGAAGTGGTGCCGCGTGCGCGGGATGATGCAGCCGATCAACGAGATGAAGAGCAGCAGGTAGACGGCCGAGAACCAGGGCGACGAGTAGGTGTCGAAGACGCCGAGCTTGTCGAGCACGGGGAACAGGTCGGGGTGGTCGGTGCGGTACTGGACGACGCCGTTGGGGTCGGAGGTGCGCTGCGGCACGAGCGAGCCGGGGATCGCCGCGACGGCGAGCAGCATCAGCAGGAAGAGCGCGGTCTTCATGCTGGTCAGCTGCCGCCAGAAGAAGCGCAGGTAGCCCAGGGGGCCGAGCTTGGGCTGCGTGATGCCCGCACCGTCGGAAGGCCCCGGGCGGACCGAGTCGATGTGGTCGCTCGGGCGCAACGGGTCGCCGCCGACGTCGGTCGCGTCGGCGTCGGTCAGCTCGGTGTCGGTGACCCCGGTGTCGGTGCCGGCGGCGGCCGAGGAGGCGCGGGTCGCGTCGCCCCCGTCGCGGTCAGACGATCGTGCCATAGGTCGCGATCACCGCCCCGACGTGCGACATGAGGCTGGACCAGAGGCCCGTGACCATGAGCAGACCGATGAGCACGAGCAGTGACCCTCCGACGATGTTGACGAGGCGGATGTGCCGCTTGACGAACGAGATGGACCGTGAGGCCCAGCCGAAGCCGAGCGCGACGAGCAGGAACGGCACCCCGAGGCCGATGCAGTAGAAGGCCCCGAGCAGGACACCCTGCCAGGCCGAGCCCGAACCCAGGGCGAGCACCTGCACCGCGGCCAGGGTCGGGCCGATGCACGGCGTCCACCCGATGCCGAAGACGATGCCGAGCAGCGGCGCCCCGGCGAGGCCCGTCTTCGGGAGGAACCCGGGCTTCAGGGTGCGCTGCAGGAACGTGAACTGTCCGATGAAGACGAGGCCGAGCAGGATCACCACGACACCCATGACGCGCGTCACGACCTCGCGCCACTGGATCAGCCAGAACCCTGCCGAGGCGAAGGCGAGCGAGGTGCCGACGAAGATGAACGAGAAGCCGAGGATGAACAGGACGACGCCGAGCACGAGCCGGCGGCGGTCGCGACGCTTGGCACCTGCCTCGGTCGCCCCGGTGGTCAGACCGCCGACGTAACCGAGGTACCCCGGCACGAGAGGCAGCACGCAGGGCGACAGGAACGAGATGAGCCCCGCCAGCAGGGCGACCGGCAGGCCGACCGCGAGCTGACCGCCCACGACCGCGTCGAAGAAGGGATTGCCCTGGTACACCTAGGACGTCTCGGCGAGGGTGTCGGAGATCAGGGTGTCGAGTATGCTCGGCCCGTCGAGACCGCCCAGGATGCGCGCCGCGATGCGGCCCTGCTTGTCGAGGACGATCGTGGTCGGGACGGCGTTGGGCGCGATCGTGCCCGCGAGGGCGAGTTGGACGGCCCCGTCGTTGGCGTCGACGACCGACGGGTAGGTGACGTCGAAGGTGCGGGCGAAGGCCAGGGAGGTGTCGGCCTGGTCGCGCACGTTGACGCCGAGGAACTCGACGCCCTTGTCGGCGTACGACTGGTTGAGCTTCTCGAGCTCGGGCGCCTCGAGGCGGCAGGGCGGGCACGCGGCGTACCAGAAGTTCAGGACGACGACCTCGCCCTCGTGGTCGGACCGCGAGACGGTCTCGCCGGCGTCGGTCTCGGCCGTGAACGCGACCGGGTCGGTGCGGTCCTCGGGCGCGATCTCGGTCACGGTGCCGTTGCCCGAGATGTAGTTCTCGGTGGTGCCGTTGCCGTACTGCGTCGCGAGGTCGTCGGCCGTGGACGAGCACCCCGTGGCGACGAGGGCGACCACGCCGGCCAGGGCGAGGCCGCGGGCCACGAGACGGGCGCGGGTCGGGCGGATGGTCTGGCTCACACTGCTCCCAGGTCGACGGCGGACTCGTTCAAGTGTGCAGCGGGTTCCTGGTAGCCGACCTCGACGAAGCCCCCCTCGCGGCGTTCGAGCGTGGTGATGCTCGAGAGCGTGCAGCGGCGGCGGCGCGGATCGTGGAACAGGCGGGCGCCGGTGACGCTCCGGTGGACCATCCAGATGGGCAGCTGGTGGCTGACGAGCACGACGTCGCCCTCGTCGACGCTCGACCAGGCCTCGTCGATCGCCGAGAGCATGCGGGCGGCGATGCTGACGTAGGCCTCGCCCCAGCTGGGCTTCAGGGGGTTGACGATCCACGGCCACTCGGCCGGCACCTTGAGCTGCTTGGCGATGCTGAAGTCGCTGCGGCGCCCCTCGTACTTGTTGCTCGGCTCGACCAGCCGCTCGTCGACCTGCGTCTCGAGCCCGAAGGCCGCCGACCACGGCGCGGCGCTCTCGCGGGTGCGCTGCAGCGGTGAGGCGAAGACGGCACGGACGGGAACGCCCTGCTCGTGGAAGGCGTCGGCCGAGGCGGCCGCCATCCGGTGGCCGAGATCGCTCAGGCCGAACCCGTCGAGGCGGCCGTAGAGCACGTGCTCGGGATTGTGCACCTCACCGTGCCGGACGAGGTGGATCTGCTGCGCGGGCATGCGAACGAGTCTAGGTCGGGACCGCCTGCACACCTCCCACACGGGAAGCCCCAAGCTCGCCGGGGCCCCGGGCGGACGGTCCGGCGGGGCCGCGAGAGGCGGTGACTGTAAACTCGGGCCTCGTGATCGAACGCACCCTCATCAAAGACCTGTCCGCGTTGCCCGACGGACCCGTGACCGTGACCGGCTGGGTCGAGACGGTGCGTGACCAGAAGAAGGTGCAGTTCGTCGTCCTCCGCGACGAGACCGGCGCCCTCCAGCTGGTCCGCCCCCGCACGGCCGCGGACGCGCTCGAGGCCGCGGGCGAGACCGACGACGTCGCCGACGCCATCTCGTCGCTGTCGCAGGGCAGCTTCGTGACCGTCACGGGCGAACTCAAGCACGACGAGCGCGTCAAGCTCGGCGGCATCGAGGTCAAGGTCGAGACGCTCGTCATCGACTCGCTGGCCGACCCCGAGACCCCGATCGCGGCCGACAGCAGCATCGACAAGCGTCTCGACTGGCGCTTCCTCGACCTGCGCGTCCCCCGCAACGCCCTGATCTTCCGCGTGCAGACGACCTTCGAGCACGCCCTGCGCACCTGGTGGATCGAGCGCGACTACGTCGAGATCCACACCCCGAAGCTCATGGCGACCCCGAGCGAGTCGAACGCCGAGTTGTTCAAGGTCGACTACTTCGACGGTGTCGCCTACCTGGCGCAGAGCCCGCAGTTCTTCAAGCAGATGGCCCAGTCGGCCGGCTTCGGCAAGATCTTCGAGATCGCCCCGGTGTTCCGCGCCGACCCGTCGTTCACGTCGCGCCACGCGACCGAGTTCACGGGGGTCGACGCCGAGATCAGCTACGTCGAGAGCCACGAGGACGTCATGCAGATGCAGGAGCAGCTGCTGGCCTTCGCCTTCCAGGCCGTGGCCGACAAGCACGGCGCCGAGATCAAGGAGCTCTTCGACGTCGACGTCGTGGTGCCCACCGTGCCGTTCCCGCGCATCCCCCTGGCCGAGGCCAAGCGCATCGTGGCGGAGCGCGGCTACGAGGTGCCCCGCGCCGACGCCGACATGGACCCCGAGGGCGAGCGCCGGATCGCCGAGTACGTCGCGGAGGAGTTCGGACACGACTTCGTGTACCTGACGGACTACGACGCCTCGATCCGGCCGTTCTATCACATGCGTCATGACGACGACCCGCAGCTCACCAAGAGCTACGACCTGATCTACCGCGGCACCGAGATCACCACGGGTGCGCAGCGCGAGCACCGCATCGAGGTGCTCGAGCAGCAGATCCGCGAGAAGGGCATGAAGCCCGAAGAGCTCTCGAGCTACCTCGACTTCTTCCGGTACGGCGCCCCGTCGCACGGTGGCTTCGGCATGGGCCTCGCCCGCGTGCTGATGCTCATGCTGCACCAGGCCAACCTGCGCGAGGTGACCTTCCTCTTCCGCGGCCCCACGCGCCTCCAGCCGTAGGCCCGCCGTACGAACAACAGAAGCCCCGACGAGAGCGATCTCGTCGGGGCTTCTCGTCGCTGCGCCCGCGCGACCGACCTAGAGGACGGCAGCGCGGAGTGCCGCCCGCAGGCGCTCGGGCTCGACGCGCCAGATGGTGTGCACGCGACCGTCGATCAACACGACGGGGATCTCTTCGGCGTACTCGGCGGTGAGCTCGGCGTCGTCGAGGATGTTCTTCTCGTCGACGGGAAGGGCGGCATCGGCGAACTCGGCCTCGGCCAGCACGTCGTGCAGCGCGGACCGGGCGTCGTCGCACAGGTGGCAGCCCGGCTTGGTCAGGAGGGTGATTCGCGGTTCGGCCATGCCGTCAAGGGTAGCGAGGGCCGAATGCCCCCGGGCACGACGAAGGCCCCCGGCGACCGGTGGTCGGCGGGGGCCTTCGTGTCGAGCGACTACTTCTTGTTGCGACGCTGGTGACGAGTCTTGCGAAGCAGCTTGCGGTGCTTCTTCTTCGCCATGCGCTTGCGACGCTTCTTGATGACAGAACCCATAGAGGACCTCACTGATTTCTGGATTGGACCGACCGGGTCCGAAACAGAACCGCGGAAAAATGCCTCGGGTCAGTCTACTAGGACGGCCCGAGAAAGTCGAAGTGGCCTAGCCGACGTCGGCGATGCCGATGCGCAGCACGGCTGCGACGGCCGATTCCGGCACGCGGAAGGACCGCCCGAAGCGGATCGCCGGGAGCTCGCCCGAGTGGACCATGCGGTAGATGGTCATCTTCGACACGCGCATCATGTCGGCCACCTCGGCGACCGTGAGGAACCGCACATCCGACAGATCCTGCGACATGACCCTGCCTCGACTCGGGCCCCGGGGCGGGGCTGTGGAGCAGACGGGTGTTTCCCGTGTGCCTGGGGGCAACTCTAGGGGCGCGTGTGACTCGGTGTAAAGGTCGGTCGGACGCTACTGCCCGGTGCGTCCCAGGCGCTTGCGCACGGGATCGATGACGCGCTCGTCGAGGGCACCGAGCGCGCTCTGCGCGTCGTGCAGGGCCGAGGAGGCGCGGTACTGCGCCCCGGCCGCGTAGCGACCCAGCGTGCTCCCGACGTCTTCGGCGTCGGGCAGGTTCTCGGCCGCCCTCCGGAGCGGGGCGGGCACGGTGGCCCCGGCCCAGGCCGCGAACGGCGTGCTGGCCAGGGCCTCGGAGGTCAACGAGTCGGCGCTGACGAAGGGGATCAACCAGTCCTCGACGACCTCGAGCGGCCCCGGCTCGAGCGAGTAGTAGCGGTGCTGTCCCTCTTCGCGGACCCGCACGAGACCGGCCTCGCGCAGCACCCGCAGGTGCTTCGAGACCGTCGGCTGGCTGACGCCGAGCGACGTGACCATCTCGCCCACGCTGATGTCGGCGTTGGCGGAGTCGGTCGACAGCGACGCGTCGAGCAGCACCTTCAGGAGGTCTCGGCGGGTGGCGTCGGCGATCACGGCGAAGATGTCCGGCATGCGACCAGCGTAGTGACCCGGGATAGCATGACCGTCGTGACTCGCGCCCCCGTCGCCGGTCGACGCCGCCCCTCGGACCCCGGCCGCTCGCCCTGGCGCAGACTCAGCGACGCGATCGACGACATCGGTCGCAAGTCGCCCGCGCGCTTCGCCATCCTGATCTTCACCGGCCTGATCGTCGTCTTCACGCTGCTGTTCTCGCTGCCGATCTCGTCCGCCGACCGGACGATCACCCCGCTGGCCGACTCCGTCTTCACGGCCGTCTCGGTCATCTGCGTGACCGGCCTCGCGACCGTCGACATGGCCACCCACTGGTCCGTGTTCGGCCACGTCGTCATCTTCGTCGGCGTGCAGATCGGTGCGATCGGCGTGCTCACGTTGGCCTCGATCATGGGTCTCGTCGTCTCGCGGAAGCTCGGCCTCCGCGCCCGACTGATGGCCGCCGGCGACCAGAACCCGCTGCGGGTGCACGCCGGCCCGGTGCCCGAAGGTCAGGCGGTGCGTCTCGGCGAGATCGGTGGCCTGCTGACGACGGTGGCGCTCAGCTCGTTCGTGATCCAGCTCGTGATCGCCGTGCTGATGATCCCCCGCATGCTGATCGACGGCATCCCCGTCGGCGACGCCGTGCTCGACAGCTTCTACTACTCGGCCATGGCCTTCACGAACACGGGGTTCACGCCGAACGCCGAGGGACTCGCCGCGTTCGAGAACGACTACTGGTTCCTCAGCCTGATCATGGTCGGGGTGTTCCTCGGCAGCATCGGGTTCCCGGTGATCTACGCCCTGGCCCGGAACCCCCGCAACCCCCGCCGCTGGTCGGTCCACGTGAAGCTGACCCTCGTCACGACGGCGATCCTGATCGTGTTCGGCATGGTGCTCTACATCGTCCTCGAGTTCGACAACCCGAAGACGTTCGGCGGCATCGCAGCCGGACCGACGGTGTTCCAGTCGCTCTTCCTCAGCATGATGACGAGGTCGGGCGGCTTCTCGACGATCCAGATCTCCGACCTCAACGGCTCGTCCCTGCTCGTCACCGACATGCTCATGTTCATCGGCGGCGGCTCGGCCTCGACGGCCGGCGGCATCAAGGTCACGACGCTCGCCGTCCTGTTCCTCGCCGCGTTCGCCGAGGCGCGCGGCCAGCGGTCGATGGAGGCTTTCGGCCGTCGCATCCCCAGCGACGTCCTGCGCCTGGCCGTCAGCGTCGTGCTGTGGGGCGCGACGATCGTGGCGGTGTCGAGCATCCTGATCATGCACATCACGAAGGAGCCGCTCGACCACGTGCTGTTCGAGACCATCTCGGCCTTCGCGACGTCCGGCCTCAGCACGGGGCTGACCGACCGGCTCCCGGACTCGGCGAAGTACATCCTGGCGGTCACGATGTGGATGGGCCGCGTTGGTACAGTGACACTCTCCGTCGCCCTGGCCGCCAGCCAACGACGCCAGCTGTTCACCCGAGCCGAGGAGCGACCGATCGTTGGTTGACAAGATCAAGCACGACGCCCCGGTGCTCGTCATCGGCCTCGGCCGCTTCGGCGCCGCCACCGCCGGGCAGCTCGAACGGCAGGACCGCGACGTGCTCGCCGTCGACACCGACGCCGGGCTCGTGCAGAAGTGGGCCGACCGCGTGACGCACGCGGTGCAGGCGGATGCCCGCAGCATCGACGCACTCAAGCAGATCGGTGCGCAGGACTTCTCGATCGCGGTCGTCGCCGTCGGCTCGTCCATCGAGGCCAGCGTGCTCATCACGGCCAACCTGGTCGACCTGAAGGTGCCGCAGATCTGGGCGAAGGCGATCAGCCAGTCGCACGGCAAGATCCTCGCCCGCATCGGCGCGAACCACGTGATCTACCCCGAGCGCGAGGCCGGCGAGCGCGTCGCGCACCTCGTCTCGGGCCGGATGCTCGACTACATCGAGTTCGACGACGCCTTCGCGATCGTCAAGATGTACCCGCCGAAGCCCGTCCGCGGTGCCTCGCTGGCCGCGTCGAACATCCGGAAGAAGTACGGCATCACCATCGTCGGCGTGAAGAGCCCCGGGGGCGCGTTCGTCGAGGCCACCCCCGACACGGTCATCAGCAACCACGACCTGATCATCGTGTCGGGTGACAGCCGCGCGATCGAACGCTTCGCCGCCCTCGAGGGCTGACCGCGGCTAGCGGCCTTCGGCGATCTCGCGGTTGCGGGCGAGGGCGGCCTGCGTGGCCCGCTCGAACAGCTCGAGCAGGCCGCCGTCGGCGAGCTCGGCGACGGCGCGCTCGGTCGTGCCGCCGGGGCTGGTGACCCGACGACGCAGCTCGGCGGGCGCGGCGTCGGCCGGCAGGACGTCACTCGTCGCGAGCAGCTCGCTCGCGCCGCGGAACGTGCCCTGCACCATGGTGGCGGCCTGCGCGCGGGTGAAGCCCAAGGCGACCGCCGCCTCCTGCAGTTGCTCGATCAGGTAGAAGACGTAGGCGGGGCCCGAACCCGAGATCGTGCTCAGCGCGTCGATCTGCGACTCGGGGACGACCACGACGTCGCCGACCACCGCGAAGAGCGACCGGGCCAGGTCGAGGTCGGCGTCGGTCGAGCGCGAGCCGGCGCTGAGCCCGGTCACCCCGAGACCCACGTGCGAGGGCGTGTTCGGCATCGAACGCAGCACCGAGATCGACTCGGGCAGGGCCGCCTCCATCGTGGCGGTCGTGACGCCGGCGGCGAGGCTCACCACGACGGCACCCGCGTCGAGCACGGGACCGATCTCGTGCAGGAGGTCGACCACCATGTGCGGTTTCACGCCGATCAGGACCAGCCGCGCACCGACGACCGCCGAGGAGTTGGCGCTCGGGTCGGTCTCGGTCGCGAGCGAGATGACGGCGCCGTGCCGCAGCGCCCGGGCCTTGACCTCGGTGCGGTTCGTCACCCGCACACCCCCGTCGACGGTCACCTCGGGGCGCAGCAGACCCTGCAGGATCGCACCGCCCATCGAGCCGGCTCCGAGAATCGCTGTGGTGGGGAGGGTGGTGGCCATCCGGCCATCCTAGGATCGACCAGGACCACACGAGGGGATCGGAACCGATGAGCAGTCACGGCGGCAACAAGGCGATCATCGCCGCACTCAGCGCGAACCTGGGCATCGCGGTGACGAAGTTCATCGCCTGGGCCTTCTCGGGATCGTCGTCGATGCTCGCCGAGGGCGTCCACTCGCTGGCCGACTCGGGCAACCAGGTGTTGCTGCTGCTGGGCGGTCGCAAGTCCAAGAAGGCAGCCGACGCCGAGCACCCGTTCGGCTACGGCCGGGAGCGTTACGTCTACGCCTTCGTCGTGTCGATCATCCTGTTCAGCGTCGGCGGCGTCTTCTCGCTCTACGAGGGCATCGAGAAGCTGCGCGAGCCGCACCCGCTCGAGGTGCCCTGGCTGCCGGTGCTCGTGCTCGCGATCTCGCTCGCCCTCGAGGGGTTCTCGCTGCGCACGGCGATCCGCGAGTCCCGACCGAGCAAGGGCCAGCAGAGCTGGGTCTCGTTCGTGCGCCGCGCCAAGGCCCCCGAGCTTCCGGTCGTGCTGCTCGAGGACGCCGCCGCCCTGCTGGGCCTGTCGTTCGCCATGATCGGCGTCGTGCTGACCTGGATCACGGGTGACGGCGTGTTCGACGCGATCGGCACCCTCGCGATCGGCGTGCTGCTCGTCGCCGTCGCGATCATCCTCGGCATCGAGACGAAGAGCCTGCTCGTCGGCGAGGGTGCCTCGGCCGACGACGTCGCGAAGATCCGCGCGGCCGTCACCGGCGGCCCCGAGGTCGAGTCGATCATCCACATGAAGACGCTCTACCTCGGCCCCGACGAGCTGCTCGTCGGCGTCAAGGTCGCGATGCCCGGCCGCACCGTGCTGGCCGACGTCGCCAGCGCCATCAACGCCGTCGAGTCACGCATCCGCGAGGCCGTGCCGATCGCCCGCGTCATCTACGTCGAACCGGACGTCTGGGTGAAGCCGGGCCAGGTCGACCCGCCGACCGACGCGATCGTCATCCGCGCCGCCGACTGACCCCGAGGAGGCGCGGGTCGGCCAGCGGCGCCGGTGCGGTCCGGCGGTGGTCGGTTCGGCGTCGCTCGGTTCAGCGTCGCTCGGCGAAGAACGCGTCGAGCTGCGCCCGGCACTCCGCCTCGCGCACGCCGGCGTAGACCTCGGCGCGGTGCGGGAGCCTGCGGTCGCGGACGATGTCGTAGACGCTGCCCGCGCCTCCTGCCTTGTCGTCCCAGGCGCCGTAGACGAGCCGCGGCACGCGCGCGGCGAGCAGGGCCCCGGCGCACATGGGGCAGGGCTCGAGGGTGACCACGAGCGTCGTGCCGGTGAGGTGCCAGTCGCCCGTGTGCTCGGCGGCGGCCCGAAGGGCGATCACCTCGGCATGGGCCGTCGGGTCCTGGCGCAGTTCGCGTTCGTTCCGGCCCGTCGCGATCACCACGCCGTCCGCGTCGACCACCACGGCACCGACCGGCACGTCGGCCGAGACTCGACAGGCGTCGGCCTCGGCGAGGGCGAGCGACATCCAGTCGTCGAACTCGGGCGGGACGGCGATCACGGGGCCTCTGCGGGGTCGGGACGGCTCACGGAACCGGTCGACTCCGCTACCGTTGAGCCTATGCGAGTGCACGTAGCGGACCACCCCCTGATCACCCACAAGCTGACCGTGCTCCGCGACAAGAGCACGCCCTCCCCCACCTTCCGGGCGCTGACCGAAGAGCTCGTCACGCTGCTGGCCTACGAGGCCACGCGCGACGTCCGCACGAGCCCCGTCGACATCGAGACCCCGGTCGGCCCGACCACGGGTCTCGAGATCAGCCAGCCGCGACCGCTCGTCGTCCCGATCCTGCGTGCCGGCCTCGGCATGCTCGAGGGCATGACCAAGCTCGTCCCCACGGCCGAGGTGGGCTTCCTCGGCATGGTGCGCGACGAAGAGACCCTGCAGCCCACGACCTACGCCGAGCGTCTGCCCGACGACCTGTCGAACCGTCAGTGCTTCGTGCTCGACCCGATGCTCGCCACCGGCGGTTCGCTCATCGCGGCGATCGACTACCTGCTCGACCGCGGCGCCGTCGACGTGACGGCGGTCTGCATCCTGGCCGCACCCGAGGGCCTCGCCGCCGTCGAGAAGGCGATGGAGGGCCGCGACGTCCACGTCGTGCTGGGCGCCGTCGACGAGAGGCTCAACGAGCAGGGCTACATCGTGCCGGGCCTCGGCGATGCGGGTGACCGCCTGTACGGGCTCGCCTGACGCACGCCGCCCCGACGACCCGGGCCGCGCCTCCTCGACCGAAGGAGGCGCGGTTCGGCGTTTCCGGACCGCCCACGCGGTCGGAACGCGAACGTCGCTTGACATCGGGACGCGGGGTGTAACAAGATCGACCCCATGACTAACAGTGTGCTCGCCCCGACCTCTCGTGAGGCCCTCGGGAGCACCGGCATGATGATGCCGATGCACGCTGTCACGTGTCGAATGTGTGCCTGATCCGGTCACACACCTCGCCGAGTCGAAGCTGCTGACACCGCCAGCTGAGCTCGTGGCCCCACCCGGTCACTGAGCCACCGACTCCAGGATGCTCTGCGTCGCCACCCTCGACGCGCATCCCGAACGGTGCATCGCACCGACTGCTCGTGACGTACGGCACCATCGCCGGCGGGATCGAGCACCGACACACATCGAGCAGTCCCTTCGCATCCCGGCGACCCGTCGGCCAAGGGACCGCCGCCGTCACGCAAGGACCCCGCCTGTCATGTCCCTCATCCTCGACCGCCCCGTCACCGCGACCCGCACCGTCTCGCCCGCCCGCTCCGCCGCCCCGACTCCCCGCCGCGAGATCGCGCCCGCCCGGTCGGCGGCCCCGACCGCCGCGCCCGTCGCCTCGGCTCCCGTCGCACCTCGGCCCCGCGCCGTGCCCGAAGGTACCGAGGCCCGCGGCTTCGTCCTCTACGTCGGACTCGACGAACTGAAAGCCGCTGCCGACGGCACCTCGCTCGGCGACGTCGTCTCGCAGATCAAGGAACTCGTGGGTCGGATCGCCCCCTCGGCCGAGACGCACGCCGCCGTGGCGCTCGCTCCCGAGGGCGCCGGCGGCCGCGACGTCGAGGTGGTCCGCCTGGCCCTGCAGGACCCGGCCGCACTGGCGAAGCGCCGCCAGGTCACCGAGGACGATGAGCCCGGCGCCCGCGGCGGGGTCGTCGTCGACATCTCGCGCAAGCGCCTGCTCCTGGACGGCGACGTGGCCCCCCTGACGTACAAGGAGTTCGAGCTGCTGCAGTACCTCGTCCTGCGCGAGGGCCGCACCATCGAACGAGCCGAGCTGATCTCGAGCCTCTGGGCCGACGGCGACGACGAGGTGCCGAACGAACGCACCATCGACGTGCACGTCCGCCGGCTGCGGTCGAAGCTCGGCGCCTTCGAGGACATCGTCCGCACCGTCCGAGGTGTCGGCTACCGCTTCGACCGCCACGCGGACGTCTCGATCCGCCACGCGTCGACGCCGTCGCCCGACGTGTTCTGAGCCCGGCTCGCCTCACGCGAAGGCCGCGGTGCCGGCTCGGTCCGAGTTCCCAGGAATTCCTCGGGTTCACCCCTGGACCACCGTTACCGATCCGTTATAGATTGTGTCTCGCCGACGTCGTTTGCTGTGGCGGCCGAGGCGGAATGTAATTGCAGGACACTCCTGGTGCAAGGGAAGAGGGCCGGTCGCCGACAGGCGACCGGCCCTCTGTCGTGTGCCCCGACGACCTGTCGTGTGCCCCGACCATGCGGTGCGCGTGTCTCGTCCCCACCCGTGTCGGCCCGAGGTCGGCGGCCTTTCGTAGACTCGTCCTCGACGAACGTGAGGTACGACATGAGCGAGACATCGATGGCCGTGGGGGCCTGGGAAGCCCTGTTCCGGGCCCAGGTGAGCGTCATGCGCGAACTGACCGAGTGCTTTCCGACCAGTGAGATCTCGTTCAACGAGTACGACGTGCTGTTCAACCTGTCGAACCAGCCCGATCGGCGGGCCCGCATCCGCGATCTGACCCGTCACCTCTTGCTCACGCAGCCGAGCATCAGCCGCCTCGTCGACCGCCTCGCCTCGAAGGGCATCGTCGAGAAGACCTCCGACCCCGGCGACGGGCGAGGCATCATCGTGACCATGACCGACGAAGGCTACGACCTCTACCGTCGTACGGCGATCAGTCACGCCGAGGCGATCCGGCGACGCGTGGGCGGTGCGCTCGACGACGACGAACTGGCCTCCCTGGCCGACCTGTGCACCAAACTGCGCCTGGGCACTCCGGTCGGGGCGACCGCATGACGTCACCCTCGATCGTCTGGTTGCGCGACGACCTGCGCCTCGCCGACAACCCCGCCCTCGTGGCCGCCGTCGAGCGCGGAGAGCCGGTCGTCGTCCTCTTCCTGCTCGACGACGAGACAGACGGCATCCGCCCCCTCGGCGGTGCCTCGCGCTGGTGGCTGCACCACAGCCTCGCCGCCCTCGCCGAGTCGCTCCGGGCCGTCGGCGGCCGACTGACCCTGCGCCGGGGGCCCCAGGCGCGCGAACTCCCCCGCCTCGTCGACGAGGTCGGCGCCGGTGCCGTCTTCTGGAACCGCCGGTACGGCCTCGCCGCCCGCGACGCGGACGCCGAGCTCAAGTCGTCCCTGCGCGAGCGTGGGCTCGACGTGCGCAGCTTCCAGGCGAACCTCATGTTCGAACCGTGGACGATCCAGACCGGGCAAGGCCAACCGTTCAAGGTCTTCACGCCGTTCTGGCGCGCGTGCCTCGATCGACCCGAGCCGCGCCACCCCGAGGCGGCCCCCGGCGAACTGCACGGGCCTCGCACGGCGCCCGACAGCGACGACCTCGATTCGTGGGCCCTCCTGCCCACGGCACCCGACTGGGCCGCCGGGCTCCGCGACTCCTGGACCCCGGGCGAGGCCTCCGCCCTCGACACGCTCGAACGCTTCGCCACGGGCCACCTGGCCGATTACGGCCTGCGCGACGAACCGGCCCAAGAGGCGACGAGCCACCTCTCGCCCCACCTCCGGTTCGGCGAGGTCAGCCCGTTCCAGGTCTGGCACCGCATGCGGGGCGACCTCACGCCCGACGCCCGCGAGCAGGCCTCGGGCTTCTTGCGCGAACTCGTCTGGCGCGAGTTCAACCACACGGTCCTCTTCGCGAACCCGCACCTCGCCACGAAGAACTACCGACCCGAGTTCGACGAGTTCCCGTGGCACGAACTCGAGCCGGGCGAGCTCGAGGCGTGGCAGCAGGGCACGACCGGCATCCCGCTGGTGGACGCCGGCATGCGCGAGCTGTGGACCACCGGTTACATGCACAACCGGGTGCGCATGGTCACGGCCAGCTTCCTCGTCAAGAACCTGCTGGCCGACTGGCGGGTCGGCGAGCAGTGGTTCTGGGACACCCTGGTCGACGCCGACGAGGCGAACAACCCCGCCAACTGGCAGTGGACGGCCGGCTCGGGTGCCGACGCGGCCCCGTACTTCCGGGTGTTCAACCCCGTGCTGCAGGCCGACAAGTTCGACAAGCAGCGCGACTACGTGCGCCGCTGGGTTCCCGAGGTCGACGACGACTCGTACCCCGAGCCCATGGTCGACCTCAAGGCCTCGCGCCGGGCCGCGCTCGACGCCTACGAGGCGATGCGCCGCACCACCCGCACCGAATGACCCCGCCCCCCGAGAGGACCCCCTCCGTGACGACGTCATCACACCCTGCCCGTACCGGCCCACCCGCGGGGATCGACGCCGTGTTCGCCGCGCGCCCGCCCGAGCGTCGCGGGCCGAGCGCGGTCTGGGCGACCTTCGACCGCACGGGCGTCACGCACGACGGCTCGTACGGCGAGATCGCGCCCGGCGCCGCACCGGGCGTCGACACGGCGTACCGCATCGCCTCGTGCACGAAGAGCTTCACCGCGACGGCCCTGCTCGCCCAACGCGACGCCGGGCTCGTGTCGCTCGACGCGCCGATCACCGACTTCGTGCCGGCCTTCGCCGACGTCACCCTGCCCACCTCCGACTCCCCCGTGCCGACCCTGCGCATGCTCCTGACCATGTCGGCGGGGTTCCCCACCGACGATCCGTGGGGCGACCGGCAGGAGTCCCTCACCGACGACGAGCTCGACTCCCTGCTGCGGGCCGGGCTGAGCTTCGACAGCGTGCCGGGCACGACCTTCGCCTACTCCAACCTCGGCTTCGCCCTCGTGGGCCGGGCGATCGCGGCCGTCGCCGGGAGGCCCTACCGCGAGGTCGTCGAGTCCACCGTCCTCGAGCCGCTCGGTCTGACGAGCACCGGGTTCGAGGCGACCGTGTCGGCCACCGGCGGGGTCGCGATCGGCCATCGCCGCGCCTCCGACGGGGGCGACGCCCTGCCGTTCTCGGGCCCGGGCGCGTTCTCGCCGATCGGCGGGTTGTTCAGCACCGTGACCGACCTCGCGCGCTGGGCGCGCTGGCTCGGCTCCGCGTTCGACCCCGAGGGCCAGGGCGACCTCGACGGCATCCTCTCGCGCGCCTCCCGACGCGAGATGCAACAGGTGCAGCGGTTCGTCCCCGCCCGGGCCGGGCACCCCGGCGGCTACGGGTTCGGCCTGTTCGTCGAGCACTACCCCGACCACGGCCCCGTCGTGTCGCACAGCGGGGGCTACCCCGGATTCTCGGCCCACATGCGCTGGCAGACCGCGACCGGCCTCGGCGCGATCGGGTTCGAGAACGCGACCTACTCGAAGGTCTCCGAGCCGATCGGGCTCGCACTCGACGGCATGATGACCGACCGCCCCGACGCCCGTGTCGTCGTGCACCCGTGGCCCGAGACGTCGGCCGCGCGGGACGCGGTCGAGGCCGTGGTCCGCGGCGGGACGGTGCCCGACGGGTTGTTCAGCGAGAACGTCGACCTGGACCTCCCCCTCGACCGGCGCCGCGCCTCCTGGGCCGCTCTCGTCGAGTCGGTGGGGGGCTGGGACGACTCCGGCGACGGTGATCCGCTCCCGGCCGACGAGTCGTCGGCACCGTCGCACCTGGTCTGGCGTCGACGCGGTGCCCGCGGTGTCGTCCGGTTCGAGATGCGGCTCACCCCCGAGCGCCCGCCCCGGGTCCAGACCGTGCTGGTGAGCGCCGAGAGTCCGCGCTGACCCGACTCTCGCCGGGCGCTCGTCCGACGCTCGTCCGGTCCGACGTCGTCAGGCGCGCGGCCGCCCTCCGACCACCCCGGCGGCCCGGGCTGCGGCGCGGGCCCCGCTGCGTCCGGCGACCCCCAGGCTGCGCGACGTCGCCCACGCGGCGATGAACCCGGCCGAGAACGCGTCGACGAGACCCACCGAGTCGACCCAGCGCGAGGCGACCCCGTCGACCACGACCGGTGGCTGCCCCCGCGAGACCACGACGGCTCCCCCGTCGTCGGCGACGAGAGCGACCACGCCGACGTGCTCGGCGAGGGCCGTCGCGGCGGCGATCGGCTCGTCCAGCCCGGTCAGCTCGCGAGCCGTCTCGTCCGACGGGAAGAAGAGATCGGCCCCGTGGACGGCCGCGAGGAACGCCGACACCCCGAACCGGCGGACGACCGAGGCGCTGCCCGGTGCGACCGAGACGAGCGCTCCGGCCACCCGAGCCCGGCCCACCAGGCGTCGGAGGGCGACGGGGCTGCGGGACTGGGCGACCGTGTAGCCCGTGAAGTGCACGAGACCGGCCCCGGCGACGAGGTCGTCCGGAACGTCGTCGGGGCCCAGCGAGGCGCCCGCTCCCCGATCGGTGAACATGGTGCGCGACGAGCCGTCGACCGTGATCACGACCGTGCCCGTCGGGTCGTGCGCGTCGTAGGCCAGCCGGGCCACGACCCCTGCGTTGGCGAGCAGTTGCGAGTGTCGCTGCAGGTCGGCCGTGCCCACCCGACCGACGAACGAGACGTCGACCCCCAAGGACCCGAGCCACGCGGCCGTGTTCGCCGCCGAGCCCCCGGCCCGGTGCCGGATGGTGGCGGCCGTCTCGGTTCCGGTGGCGTCGCCCGCCCGAGGGCTGACGATGATGTCGTCGAGGACGTCCCCGAAGACGAGGACGGGCGACACGGTTCGGGGTCGGTCACCCGAGGGGCGGAGGCGGTCGGTGGCGAGGGTCATCGGCATCCACCCGACCACGGATCGAGGGCCGGGACGGGACGAGGAGGCGCAAATCACCCTCGCGGGGACGTCACGTTCACCCGTCCCGGCCCCGCCGACCGGGCGCGCGGTCTTCGTCGGTCAGACGGTGACGGGCTGCGAGGCCGGGGCCTCGCGACGAGCACGCCGTCCGCGGACGACCAGGGCGTCGAGGGCGAGGCGGCCCGGCCCGGTGAGCACGATCGCGATCGAGGCGACCGCGAGGACGAGGACGTACTCGAAGCCGCCGGCCGTCGAGTAGAAGCCGTTCGGCAGGTGGACGGCGACCAGGGCGACGACCGCCGTGACCGCCAGGAGGGCGGCGGCGACCCGCGTGGCGAAGCCGACGACGAGCGCGACACCTGCGGCGAGCTCGGTGACGGCCGCGACCGGGGCAGCCACCTGGGCGAGCGGGATGCCCATGCCGCCGAAGGCGCCCTGCGTCGCGGCGAGGCCGTCGACGGCGAGCTTCTGCCACCCGTGGGCGATGAAGACGACTCCGAGGACGACGCGGACCAGGAGGAGTCCGAGGGACGAGGAAGCTGACGACATGAGGTGCCTTTCGGTGGGGAACGGGGTCGTGGCACGTCGTCGGGCCCTCCGTCACGGTATGAGGTGACGCGTCACCGACCGGGGCCGTGGAGCGCCCTGCCAGGCCTTCGCCAGAACCCTGTCAGGCTCGGGTGGGGCATCCGGGGGACGCGGGGACGCCTCGCGAGGGCCGTTCGGCGGACGCCGGACGTGCCCCGAGGGGCAGTGTCGGTGGTCCCGGGCAGGATCGGTGCAGACGACGGGACGGGCCGACGCGCCCACGACGAGAGGCGGCACACATGGCGACCATCGCGATCACGGGGGGCTCGGGACGCATCGCGACCTGGGTCCGCCCCCTCCTGCTCGAGGCCGGTCACGATCTGCGGCTGCTCGACGTGGTCACGCCACCGGACGACCTCCGAGCGCACGAGACGTTCGAACACGTCGGCGTGACCGACCTCGAGTCCCTCACGGTGGCGCTCCGCGGGGCCGACCTGGTCGTCCACCTCGCGTCCCACGCCAGCGAGCGCACGTGGCACGAGATCCGCGACCTCAACGTCGAGAGCGCGTACGTCGTGCACGAGGCCGCCCGTCGCGCCGGCGTGACCCGCCTGCTCGCGGCCAGTTCGGTGCACGCCGTCGGGTTCGAACCCGGCTCGAGCGCCGCCGACCACGACGTCCCCGCCCCACGGCCCGACTCGTTCTACGGCGTCAGCAAGGTGCTGCTCGAGGCCGTCGGCAGCCTGTACGCGGACCGCTTCGGCTCGACCGTCGTGTCGGCGCGCATCATGACGGCCGAGGTCGAGCCGCACGACGTCCGCAGCCTCGGGACGTGGCTGTCGCCGGCCGACACGACCCGCTTGATCCTGGCCGCCCTCACGACGGCCCCGGCCGGGCACCACGTCGTCTGGGGTGTCAGCCGGAACACCCGCCGCGTCGTGTCGCTCGCTGCCGGCGAGGCCATCGGCTACCACCCCGAGGACGACGCCGAGGCGTTCGCCGACCGCTTCGCGGGTCAGGTGCAGCCGCCCGACGCACCCGTCGGCGGCGCCTTCACGACCATGCCGCTGGGTGAGGCCTGGTGACCGGCTCGGCGGCGGCATCCGGTCACGCCCGTGAGGCCGATAGCGTGGCTCCGTGAACCCCAGCCTGCACTCGTCGTCCGTCGCCGACATCGATCCCGTCGTCCTCTACGCGATCCTCCGCCTCCGGGTCGACGTCTTCGTCGTCGAACAGGACTGCCCCTACCCCGAGCTCGACGGGCGCGACCTCGAACCGACTGCGCGCCTCCTCTGGTTCGCCGACGACGACGCCCGGGTCCTGGCGACGCTCCGGGTGCTGCACGACGGCGACGACCGCCGCATCGGCCGGGTGGCCACGGCGGCGGCTGCTCGCGGCCGTGGGCTCGCAGCCGACCTGATGCGAGCGGCCGTCGCCGGGTGCGAGGGTCGACTGATCCGGCTCGACGCCCAGGCCCACCTCTCGGGCTGGTACTCGCGGTTCGGCTTCGTGGTCGACGGTGACGAGTTCCTCGAGGACGGCATCCCCCACCTGCCGATGATGCTCGCCGCCTCGCGCTGAGGTCGGCCCCGCCCGCCGGTGCGTCGTCGGCCGGCCGGTCAGACGGTCGGGCCGGCCAGACGGTCGGCAGGTCAGACGGTCGGCAGGTCAGACGGCCGGCAGGTCAGACGGCCGGCAGGTCAGACGGTCGGGCCGGGCTGGTGGTGCTCGAAGACCAGGCTGGTCCGGGTCGAGGCGACGGCCGGGTGCGCCGAGAGATGGTCGAGCACGAACTCGCGCACGTCGTTCGTGTCGCGGACGGCCAGGTGGATGATGAAGTCCTCGGACCCGCCCAGGAAGAACAGCTGCACCACCTGCGGCAGGGCTCGGATCTCGGCCGAGAAGGCGGCGATGCGTTGCCGGGCCGACGCGAGGATCGTCACGCTGATCAAGGCCTGCAGGTCGAGCCCGAGTGCCGACAGGTCGACGTCGGCCCCGAAGCCGGCGACGACGCCGCGCTCGACGAGCGACCGGAGGCGCGCGAGACACGTCGACGGAGCGATCCCCACCTGCGCGGCCAGGGTGGCGTTCGGGGTACGACTGTTCGCGACCAGCAGGCGGACGAGCTGTCGGTCGATCTCGTCGAGCCGAACGTCGTTCGTCGCAGCCATGTCTCGTCGCACCTCTCGTCGTCGATCGTGCGGTGAGAAGGGCTCCGCACAGAATCTCGTGCGGAGAGCTTGGCACGCTTCGGCACGAAACAGCACACTGACCTCAGTTCGGCGAACAGAGGCGTGCACCGGCCGCCCGTCGTCGAGGCCACTCCCGAGAGGACGAACCATGCGCGTCGGCATCCCCACCGAGATCAAGAACAACGAGAACCGCGTCGCCGCGACTCCGGCCGGCGTCCACGAGTTCTCGCGCCGTGGACACGACGTGATCGTGCAGGCGGGTGCCGGACGGGGTTCGGGGTTCTCCGACGACGAGTTCGTCGCCGCGGGCGCGACGGTGGTGGACGACGCGGCCACCGTCTGGGGCGAGTCCGACCTGCTGATGAAGGTCAAGGAGCCGATCGCGGCCGAGTACCCGTTGATGCGGGCCGACCAGACCCTCTTCACCTACCTGCACCTCGCGGCGTCGCCCGAGTGCACCGAGGCCGTCCTCGCCTCCGGCACGACCGCGATCGCGTACGAGACGGTCCAGCGAGACGATCGCAGCCTGCCGCTGCTCTCGCCGATGAGCGAGGTCGCGGGCCGCCTGTCCACGATGGTCGGTGCCTACCACCTGATGAAGCCCATCGGCGGCACGGGCGTGCTGCTCGGTGGCGTCCCCGGCACCCCGAAGGCGAAGGTGGTCGTCATCGGCGGCGGCGTCGCGGGCGAGCACGCCGCCGCGAACGCCCTCGGCCTCGGCGCGGACGTGACCGTCATCGACGTGTCGCTGCCGCGCCTCCGTGCCCTCGAGGTGCAGTTCGGCGGCCGGGTGCAGACCCGCGCCTCGACGGCCTACGAGATCGGCGCCCAGGTCGCGGCGGCCGACCTGGTCATCGGCTCGGTGCTGATCCCCGGCGCCCAGGCCCCCAAGCTCGTCACCGACGACATGGTGGCGTCGATGCGTCCCGGGTCGGTGCTCGTCGACATCGCCATCGACCAGGGCGGCTGCTTCGAGGGATCGCACGCGACCACGCACGACGACCCGACCTTCGCTGTGCACGACAGCGTCTACTACTGCGTCGCCAACATGCCCGGCGCCGTCCCCCAGACCTCGACCCGGGCCCTGACCAACGCGACCATGCCCTACGCGCTGGCCCTCGCCGACCGGGGGTGGCGTGACGCCGTCGCCGCCGACGCGTCGCTGGCACGGGGTGTCAACGCGGTCGCCGGGCGCATCACCAACGCCGGCGTCGCGAGCGCGGCCGGCGTCGACCTGGCGGACGCCCGCACCCTCTGACCCTCCGACGCTGCAACGGTGCCCGCCAGGACGCCTGGAGAACCGGTCGGTCCGGTAAGCGAAGACCTCGGTCCGAACCGGGTGGTCCGGTGGGGTCCAGCCCCTATGCTCTGGGCATGGCACGACGACCCACCCCTCCGCGGGAACGGCTGCTCGAGGCAGCGAGGACCGAGTTCGCGGCCCGCGGCCTCGCCGGGGCCCGCGTCGACACGATCGCGCGCGACGCCGAGGCGAGCAAAGAGCGCCTCTACGCCCACTTCTCGACCAAGCGCGACCTCTTCGACGCCGCGCTCGGTGAGAGCATCGGTCGCTGGGTCGCGGTCGTCCCCTTCGACGCCCACGACCTGCCGGGCTGGGCGAGCGCCCTCTACGACCACCTGGCCTCGAACCCCGACGACGCCCGACTGCTGCTCTGGGGTCAGATCGAGGGCGTCGCGCTGCCGAGCCCCGGCGTGCTCGACCACGGCCAGCTCGAGGCTCGCCGCGATTCGGTGCGCGCGGCGCAGGACGCCGGCGACATCTCGTCCGGCTGGGACGCCGACGAATTGCTGACCATGGTCTTCGGCGTCGTGCTGGCCTGGTTCGTCACGCCCGAGGCCACCAACATGCACACCGGCCCCCAACAGAGGCGGTGCGACGTCGTGCGACAGGCGGTGGCCCGCATCGTCGACCCGGGCTGAGACCCGGCCCGCGTCCCGTTCCGGGACCCCGGCCGAGACCTGGCCGAGCCCTGGCCGAGACCGGTCGGCGCCGTCCGACCGGCCGGGAGTAGCGTCCCCGTGTGACCACGACCGAACCCACTCCCGCCCTCTCCCCCGACCTGCAGCGCGTCCTCGACAGCGTGCCCGACCCGGGCGGCGTCACGACGACGGACGCGGTGTACGCGGCGACCGACGCCGATCTCGAGGGCTTCCTCGCGACGCCGGCCCGCGCCTCCTCGTCCGAGCTCGTGCCCGGCGTGCTCGTGCTGCACGACTGGTTCGGCGTCGTGGACCACGTCAAGGTGCGCGCGCAGATGCTCGCGCGCCTCGGCTACGTGGCGCTGGCCGGCGACGTCTACGGGCAGGGCGTCCGCCCGTCGCCGCAGGAGGCCGCAGGCGAGGCGGGCAAGTACTACGGCGACGTCGCGCTGTTCCGGTCGCGCCTGCTGGCGAACCTCGAGCGCCTGCGCGCCGAGCCGGGCGTCGACCCGTCACGGATCGCCGTGATGGGCTACTGCTTCGGCGGCTCGGGTGCCCTCGAGCTGGCCCGCGCGGGTGCCGACGTCGCCGGTGTCGTGTCGTTCCACGGCGGACTCGGCACGGGGATGCCCGCCGAGAAGGGCGCCGTGACCGCCCCACTGCTCGTGATGACGGGTGCGGCCGACCCGGTGGTGCCCGACGAGGCGGTCGTCGGCTTCGAGGACGAGATGCGCGCCGCCGAGGCCCCGGACTGGCAGGTGCTGAGCTACAGCGGTGTCATGCATGCCTTCGCCGTGCCCGGCACCGACGCACCCGACCACGGGGCGCAGTACGACGCCCGGGCGGACCGCCGCTCGTGGCAGCAGCTCGAGACCTTCCTGGCCGAGGTCTTCGCCTAGCCGGTCGGCCCCCTGCCCCGGTGTGCACTTCGCGACACCGGCCGCCCGGCACGCCGCTCCTCACTCGAGGTGAGCGGCGTGTCGTCGTCCGGCTGTCGGGTTCGGCACGGTCGGAGCGGTCGGAGAGGTCGCGAATCGCCCGCCAGGAGGCGCGGGTCGCGGACCCGGGGAGGCGCGGGTCGAGGGACCGGCGCCCCGCAGGTCCTGGAAGCCGTCGATCCTAGAAGCCGATGACGCGGCCCGAGCCCGCTCGGGCGATGTCGCGCAGTCGCACGGCCGTCGCGACGGCTGCGTGTGCCGCCTCGGCGCCCTTGTCCTCCTTCGAGCCGGGCAGACCCGCGCGGTCGAGGCCCTGCTGCTCGTCGTCGAGGGTGAGCACGCCGAACCCGACGGGCTTGCCCGTGTCGAGGGTCACCCGCAGCAGGCCCGAGGTCGCGGCGTCGGACACGTACTCGAAGTGCGGCGTGCCGCCACGGATGATCACGCCGAGGGCGACGACCGCGTCGGCCCCGGCCTCGAGCGCGGCCTTCGCGACGACGGGCAGTTCGAAGCTGCCGGGCACACGCACGACGGTGGCCGTGGCGCCGAGGCGCTCCACGGTCGCCAGCGCGCCGGCCAGCAAGCCGTCGGTGATCGTCTCGTGCCAGGTGCCGGCGACGATGGTCACGCGCACTCCCGTGCCGTCGACGTCGAGTTCGGTGGGGGCGCCTGCTCCGCTCATGCGGGGTCTCCTTCGGGGGTCCTGGTGGGGGTCGTGGTCGTGGTCGTGGTGTCGAGGGTCGGCACGCCGGGCACGGGGGCGGGATCGTCGAGGTCGCGGTCGTCCAACCAGGTGACGAGGTCGGCGATCGTCACGACCGGGACCCCCTCACGGGCACCGAAGCCGAGCAGTTCGTGCAGGCGCATCATCTCGCCGTCGTCGCCCACGATCTCGCTGATGACGGCGACGGGTCGCAGCCCTGCGGCCTTCATCAGGTCGACGGAGGCCTCGGTGTGGCCGTCGCGCTCACGGACTCCGCCGTCGCGGGCCCGCAGGGGCAGGACGTGCCCGGGGCGGTGCAGGTCGTCACGCACGCTCGTCGGCGACGCGAGCGTGCGCAGGGTCGTCGCCCGGTCGGACGCGCTGATGCCCGTCGTCACACCGGCCGCGGCGTCGACGCTGACCGTGTAGGCCGTGCCGCGGGCGTCCTCGTTGTGGGCGACCATCGGCGGCAGGTCGAGTCGATCGGCGATCTCGTTGGTCATCGGCGCGCAGACGAAACCCGACGACACCCGCACCGTCCAGGCGATCCACTCGGGCGAGGCCAGCTCGGCCGACAGGACGACGTCGCCCTCGTTCTCGCGGGACTCGTCGTCGACCACCACGACGGGTCGGCCCCGACGCAGGTGTTCGAGGGCGAGCTCGATCGGCGCGAGACGCGAGTCGACCCGCGCCTCCTCGGCAGGTGTCGACACGGTCACGGGCGACCCGTCGCGTCGGCGTCGAGCGCGTCCAGCCGCAGCATGCGTCGCACGTGACGGGCGAGCACGTCGGTCTCGACGTTGACCCGGTCGCCGACGGCCTTGCCGCCGAGGGTCGTCACGGCGAGCGTCTCGGGGATGAGGCTGACCTCGAACCAGCCCGGAGCCTCGCCGGGCTCGCTGATCGCGCTGACCGTGAGGCTGACGCCGTCGAGCGTCACCGAGCCCTTGTCGACGAGCAGGGGCGCGAGGTCGTCGGCGAGGTCGAAGCGGACCCGACGCCAGGCGTCGCCCTGCTCGATCTCGACGACCGTGGCCGTGCCGTCGACGTGGCCCTGCACGATGTGGCCGCCGAGGCGGTCACCGACGCGGGCGGCGCGCTCGAGGTTCACGGGCGTGCCGGGGCCGAACGCCCCGACCGTGCTCATGGCCAGCGTCTGCCTCATGACGTCGGCCGTGAACGTGTCGCCCTGCTGCGCGACCACCGTCAGGCAGACGCCGCTGACCGAGATGGAGTCGCCGTGCGCGGCGTCGGTCAGCACGGCCGGGCCGTGGACCGTCAGGCGGACGCTGTCGCCCTGGTCGTCGACGCGCTCGACGCGTCCGAGTTCTTCGACGAGACCGGTGAACATCAGCGCACCGCCGTGCTCGTCGCGTCGATGGGGCGGCGCGTCCGTGCGTCGGGCCCGCGGGGCGTTGTCGCCTGCGTCGTCATGTCGTCCTCCGGTCTGCCTGGCTGTGTGCCGAGGGCTCTCCGGGGGTGCGCGACGCGAGGGTCGGCATCGGCCCGGGGTCCGCGGACGGACGACCGGGCCCGCGCTACCTCTCATCCGGACTATGACCGTCGGTACCGGAGTTCCACCGGTTCAACCGGGCCGCCACCTCTCGGTGACGACACGGGTCGCGGACTGTGACCGCCGGCTCAGATTTTCACTGACCCCGGAGCGCGTTGCTCTGTCGGCGACGATAGCACCGCCGCCTCGTGCAGCCCCGACGTGTTCGGCCAGGGCGTAGCCGGGCGCAACACGGGCGGCCCGAGCTCAGCCGACGACGAGCCCGAGGTGAGCCGCCATCGTCGGGGCGAAGGTCGCCAGCTGCAGCTCGTCGATGGTCGCGCCGCGAAGCCCTTCGAAGCCGTCGATGCGCGAGAAGTCGCTGGTGCGCAGGTCGGTGTGCGACAGGGAGGCGCGGGTCACGTCGAGCGTGCCGATGCGGCAGTCGACCAACGCGACCCGCAGGGCCTGCACACCCCCGAGGTCGAGTTCGCCGATCGTGCACCCCTCGATCACGACGTCGGTGAGCCGCGCCCCGCGGAGGTTGAGGAAGTCGATCTTGCCGCCGACCACGTGCACCGACCGGAGCTCGGCGTCGAACAGCTCGGCCGACCCCCACCGGGGCCGCTCGACGCGGACGTCACGCCAGGTGCTGCGCGCGGCGGCCAGTTCGGGGGCGAACGAGTCGGCCAACACCGACTCGACCAGGCGCGCACCGCGCAGTCGAGCAGACCCGAGCCGGGGCGCCTCGAAGACGCACTCGGTGAACTCGGCCCCCTCGAGGTCGCGGTCGGTCAGGTCGGCGTCGACGTAGCGCTCGAGCTCACGGCTGTCGCGCGGACCCAGCAGGTCGGTGCCGAGGTCGACGAGCCCCTGCGGATCGACGGGGTCGAGCCGCGGGGCGTCGGTGCCGCCCGGGGTCGCGGGGCGGGACGGCGTGGGGCGGCGCGGCGGGGTCATGCGACGAGGCTAGCGGCGACGTCCGACACGACCCGCCCCTCCTCGGGTCGGGTGCCCGCCGCCCGCGGTCAGCACTCGATGACGTTGACGGCGAGCCCGGCGCGGCTGGTCTCTTTGTAGCTGTCCTTCATGTCTCGGCCGGTCTGACGCATCGTCTCGATGACGGTGTCGAGGCTGACGACGTGGCTGCCGTCGCCGAGCAGGGCCATGCGGGTCGCGGCGACCGCCGTGCCCGCCGCGATGGCGTTGCGCTCGATGCAGGGCACCTGGACGAAGCCGCCCACGGGGTCGCAGGTGAGGCCGAGGTGGTGCTCCATCGCGATCTCGGCGGCGTTCTCGACCTGCCGGGGCGTTCCGCCGAGCAGCGCGGTCAGCGCCCCCGCGGCCATCGACGCGGCCGAGCCGACCTCGCCCTGACAACCGGCCTCGGCCCCCGAGATCGACGCGTTGCGCTTGTAGAGGGAACCGATCGCCGCGGCCGTCAGCAGGTAGGTGCGGGCCAGCTCGTCCGCGGTCGCACCGTGGAAGCGCATCGCGTAGTAGCCCACGGCCGGGATGATGCCGGCAGCCCCGTTGGTCGGCGCCGTGACCACGCGCCCGCCGCCCGCGTTCTCTTCGTTGACGGCCATCGCGTAGGCCTGCAGCCACTGGGCCGGCAGGTCGGAGGCCAGCAGCGAGGAGGCGCGGCCCTGGTCGACCGCGGAGCCGCCGAGCGCGTAGGCGGTCGCCCGCTCGTCTTGCTGGCGCAGCATGGTCGCGAACTGGCGGGCGCGCCGCGGCACCTTCATCCAGCCGGGCAGGACGCCCGTGGCCTCGAGACCCGCGTCGACGCAGGCCCGCATGGCGGCCCAGCGCGAGTCGAGGCCCGCCGCGGCGTCGGCCTCGCCGTGCAGCGCGACCTCGTTGCGCCAGGCGAGCTCGGCGATCGACACGCCCTCGGCGTCGCAGAGGCGCAGCAGGTCGTCGGCGTCGGCGAAGGCGAACGGCGCCTCGGCGGTGGGCACGGCCTGCTCGTCGTCGCCGTCGCGGACGACGAAGCCGCCGCCGACCGAGAAGTAGACCTCGCGCGCGAGACTCACGCCGTCGGCGGCGAAGGCCTCGACGCTCATCGCGTTGGGGTGCCGCGGCATGCGGGTCAGCGGCGCCATCCGCAGGTCGTTGGGGGCGAAGGCGATCTGGTGTCGCCCGAGCAACCGCAGGCCGCCGCCCTGCTCGACCGCCTGCTGCATGCCCGAGACGACCGCGGGATCGCAGGTCTCGGGCTGCATGCCCGCGAGGCCGGCGAGGACGGCCGAGGGCGTGCCGTGGCCGAGGCCGGTCGCGGCGAGCGAGCCGTAGAGCACGGCCTCGACCCGGGCGACCTCGGTCAGCCGGCCGTCGGCCTCGACGCCGAGGAGGAATTCGCGGGCGGCCCGCATGGGGCCGACGGTGTGCGAGCTCGACGGGCCGATGCCGATCGAGAAGAGATCGAGGGCCGAGACGTGATCGGTCACGTGCCACCTGCCTTCCGGGGTCACGACGACGTTACCCGCTGCCGCCGACGGTCAGGGGGCGGGGCACCGAGGAGGCACGGGTCGCCTCAGGCGGGACGCCCCACCTCGCGGGCCCGCTCGGCCATCGCGCCCGACATGCCCTCGAGGAACCGTCGGACGGTCTCGAGCTCGGCCTCGTCGAAGTCGGCCATGACCCGGTCGCTCATCACGCCGAGCGGCCCGAAGAACGCCCCCGCGACCTCGCGGGCGCGGTCGGAGTAGCGGACGAGCACCCGGCGTCGGTCGGCCTCGTCACGGCTGCGCTGCACGTGCCCGACCTTCTCGAGGCGGTCGATGACGCCCGTGGCCGCCCCCGAGGTGACGCCCAGCAGCTCGCCGAGCCCACCGGCGGTCACGGGGTCGCCGTCGCGCTCGGCCTGCATGACGTGCAGCAGCGCCTCGAGGTCGATGTGGCCGAGACCGTGCCGCGAGGCGAAGGCCTGGGCGACCTTCTGCGACTCGGTGGTCAGCCGTTGCATGTGGGTGACGATCTCGTCGGCCTGCGGCGAGCGCGACGGACGGGTCGACGGGGCCGTGGGGGCCGGGTCTCTCGGGGTGGGCATGGAACCTCCTGCGTGACGAGTCTGGTCGATGCTCCTGTGATCTGCAATACTCTTAGCAACTAAGACATTCGGCGACTGAAGGATCATCATGCGCACCCTCGCCCGCATCGTCAGCGGCCACCGCACCGCCTGGGTCGTGCTCGCCGCGACGGCCGTCGCCGTCGCCCTGCTCTTCGCCGTCCTGCCGGTCAGCGAGGGCGACGCCGCTCCACCGTCGGGCGTGCCCGAGACGAGCCAGTCGGCCGAGGTGACCGAGATCCTCACGACGTTCCCGAGCGCCGAGACGACGGTGGGCATCCTGGTCTTCAGCCACGGGGGCGACCGACTCGACGCCGCCGACCTCGCCGCGGTCGACGCCCGGGCCGCCTCCCTCGCCGAGCTCTCGACGACCCCGCAGGCCGTCAGGCCGCAGATCAGCGACGACGGCACCGCGGCGATCGTCGCCGTCCCGCTCGACGCCGCGACGGCGGACGCCGACGTCGCGGGCACGGCCACGAGCCTGCGTGACGCGGCCTCGGCCGACCTGCCCGCCGGGCTGGACGCCCTGCTCACCGGGCCCCTCGGGTTCCAGGACGACATCGCGAACGCCTTCGCCGGAGCCGACTTCCGACTCCTGCTGGTCACGGTGATCGTCGTCGCCGTGTTGCTGATCGTCACCTACCGCAGCCCGGTGCTGTGGATCGTGCCCCTGGCCGTCGTCGGTGCCGCCGACGCCCTGGCCGGCCGGGTCGCGGCCGCCGTCGCCGAACCGCTGGGCATCCCGCTCGACGCCTCGATCTCGGGCATCCTCTCGGTGCTCGTCTTCGGTGCGGGCACCAACTACGCCCTGCTGCTCGTCGCGCGTTACCGCGAAGAACTCCTCCGTCAGCCCGACCGTCACCGCGCCATGCGCACGGCCGTGACGAGCGCCGGCCCCGCCATCGCGGCCAGCGGCGGCACCGTCGCCCTGAGCCTCCTGACCCTGCTGCTCGCGTCGCTCACCGGCAACCGGGCCCTCGGCCTCGCCTGTGCGGTCGGCGTCGTCGTGGCCATCGTGTTCGCCCTCGTGGCCCTGCCCGCGGCCCTGGTGGTCTGCGGTCGCGGGCTGTTCTGGCCCTTCGTGCCCCGCGCCTCCTCGTCCGAGGGGACCGACGCGACCCGCACGGACGACCGGACCGCAGGAGGCGCGGCGCACCACGCGGCACCGCGACGCGGCTTCTGGGACCGTCTCGGGCGTGGCGTCCGACGCCGTCCGGCCGTCGTGGCCGTGTCGTCCGTCGCGGGCATCGGCGTGCTCTGCCTCGGCCTGAGCGGCTACGCCGTCGGCCTGTCGCAGACCGACCAGCTGCTCGGCGCCCCCGACTCCGTCACCGCGCAGAAGGTGATCGACGAGTCGTTCTCGGCCGGGCTGACCAGCCGCACCACCGTGATCGTCCCGTCCACGGTCGCCGACGAGGCCACCGCGCTCGCGTCCGACACGGACGGCGTCGACTCGGCGACGACCGGCGAGACCGAGGGCGGACTGACCCGCGTCGACCTGCAACTCACCGCCGAGCCCGAGAGCGACGCCGCGTTCGCCACCGTCGAGCGCCTGCGGTCCGGGTACGCCGACGCCGGCGGCCGGCTCGCCGACGCGCTCGTCGGCGGCAGCGACGCCACCGCCTACGACACGAAGGTGGCCGCGCAGGCCGACATCGACCTGATCGCACCGATCATCCTGGCGATCGTGTTCGCCGTCCTGGCCCTGCTGTTGCGCTCACTCGTGGCCCCCGTGCTGCTGATCGCCTCGGTGCTGGCCACGTTCTTCGCGAGCCTCGGGGCCTCGACCTGGCTGTTCCAGAACGTGCTGGGGTTCCCCGCGCTCGACACGGCCGTGACGCTCTACGCGTTCCTGTTCCTCGTCGCACTCGGGGTGGACTACAACATCTTCCTCACCACCCGGGCCCGCGAGGAGGGCCTCGTGCACGGCACCCGCGAGGGCATGGTGCGGGCCTTGGCCTCGACCGGTGCCGTCATCACGAGTGCGGGCATCCTGCTGGCCGCCGTGTTCGCCGTCCTGGGCGTGCTGCCGGTCGTGGCCCTGACCCAGGTCGGCGTGATCGTGTGCCTCGGCGTGCTGCTCGACACCCTGGTGGTGCGCACCGTGCTCGTGCCCGCTCTCGTCTTCCTCACCGGTGACGCCTTCTGGTGGCCGAGCCGTCGTCCGTCGCGTCAGCCGCAGGCCGCCCAGAGCCCGGCCCGCGAGGCCTCGGCCGACGCCTCGGCGGCGACGAACCGGTCGCGGTAGCGGTACGCGTCGTCGTAGGTGTCCTCGCGCCCGTAGCCCTCGGCGACCAGTCGCTCGTTGAGCATCGTGCCGTCCGGCGACCAGACGTAGCGCAGCAACCGGTCGTAGCGGTCGGCGTCGCCCTGCGAGGCGTCGTCCTCGAGCCAGACCGTCGCCCCCTCGGGCAGGGTGGCCGTCGTGAAGGCGCTGGCCTCGGGGCCGAAGCAGTCGACCGGAGCGTCGGGCTTCACGGTCTCGGGGGTGTCGACGCCGATCAGGCGGATGCGCTCGCGCTCCCCCGCGACGGTGACGATCACGGTGTCGCCGTCGACCACGCGCTCGACGACGGCCTCGGCCGCCGCGGCCGGGACGCTCGTGGGCACGGGAACCGCACCCGCGCCTCCCGGGACGCCGCCCGCCGACCCGTCGCCGAGGAGGCGCGGGAACGCCACGAGGACGGCCCCCGCCACCAGCACCACGACGAGGCCGAGCAGGCGACGCGGTGTGAGGCGGCGCCTCGACGGGCGACGGCGCGCGCTCACTCGGCGAGCCGGGTGCCGCGGAGCTCGGGCAGCGTCGTGGCGGCGACGGCCCCCACGACGAAGACCGCACCGAAGACGACGAAGAGGGTGGGCGGGCCGCCGAGGGCGATCAGCGGCGGCACCGACAGCGGGGCGGCGATCGAGGCGATGCGTCCGACGCCGGCGGCCCACCCCGCGCCCGTCCCCCGCAGCGGCGTCGGGTAGAGCTCGGGCGTCACGGCGTAGAGCGCCCCCCACGCGCCGAGGTTGAAGAACGACAGCGCCATGCCCGCGACGAGGATCTGCGCGACGCTGCCGCTGACGGCGCCGAAGCCGAAGAACACGGCGGCGACGGCCGACCCGAGCAGGAAGGTCGCGAGCGTGCCCCGGCGCCCCCATTTCTCGATCAGCCAGGCCGAGGCGGCGTAGCCCGGCAGCTGGGCCAGCGTGATGATCAGCACGTACTCGAACGAGCGCACCAGCGGGAACCCGGCCGCGACGAGCAGCGACGGCAGCCAGACGAAGGCGCCGTAGTACGAGAAGTTGGTCATGAACCAGACCACCCAGATCGCGACCGTGCGGCGCGCCATGCCGGCACCGAACAACCGACCGACGGAGGCGCGGGCCGGCTTCTCGACGACCCGCGCCTCCTCGGCGACGACGGTCGGGGCGGCGACGCCCGCGGCCTCCTCGAAGCCGCGCACGGTGCGCTCGGCCTCGTCGTGACGGCCCCTCGACTCGAGGAAGCGCACCGACTCGGGCATCTTCAGGCGCACGAACACCGCGTAGAGCGCGGGGGCCGCGCCGATCAGCAGGGCCCAGCGCCAGCCGTCGTCACTGGTCGGGATCACGAGGTACCCGACGAGGGCGGCCCCGATCGAGCCCACGGCCCAGAACGCCTCGAGCAGCACGACGACGCGACCACGGATGCGCCGGGGCGAGAACTCGCTGACGAGGGTCGACGCGACCGGCAGCTCGGACCCGAGGCCGAGGCCGACGACGAAGCGCAGGACGAGCAGCACGCCAACCGACCACGACAGGGCCGAGAGCCCGGTGGCGAGCCCGTAGAGCAGCAGGGTCAGGGCGAACACGGTCTTGCGGCCGAGGCGATCGGCCAGCGAGCCGCCGACGGCCGCGCCGATCGCCATGCCCGCGAACCCGGCCGAGGCGACCCAGGCCAGTTGACCGGCCTGGTCGCTCCACACGGTCATCAGCTGGGCGATGACGAACGAGAGCAGACCGACGTCGAGCGCGTCCAGGGCCCAGCCGATGCCCGAGCCGGAGAGCAGACGGCGGTGCTTCGAGGTGAACGGCAGCTCGTCGAGACGCTCGCTGCGCGTCGGGGCGGCCGGGGTCGAGGTGGGGACGGGGGTCATCGGGGCCTGTCGTCTCTGCGGGTCGTCGGGGTCGGGCGGGTGGTCGGGGTCGGGCGGCTGTGGGGCGGGCACGGGCACCTCGGGCGAGGCGGATCGGGCCACTGGGCAGTGTAGGAGCCGTGAAGATGGTCGCCGCTACAGACACCGGGGCCGCGGCACCGTAGCCTCGGGCGGACCGGATCATCTCGGTCCGCGACGGAGGCACCACCATGGCAGAGAAATCAGCGAAGAAAACCACCGCGAAGGTCGCCGTGCGCTCCTTGAAAGAGAAGCGCGCCGACAAGAAGGCCAAGGGTGCGACGGGCAGCCACTCGGAGGACATCGTCTCGAACGTCAAGAAGCGCTGACGCGCGACGTCCCCGAAGGGGCGCCGTCCTCTGCACCGGGCATCCCGGTCGCGAGGCGGCGCCCCTTCGTCGTTCCGGTGCCGTGGCGTCGTCCGTGACGGTCGACCGTGCGACAGGAGACCCAGATCTGACAGAACCTCGATCTCAGGCCCGCGATCAGGAACGGGCACGGAGGGACGACGACATGGTCAACAGACGCGTCAGGGCGTGGGCGGCGACGGGGGTGACGGTCGTCATGACCGGCGCGCTGGCACTCGGAGGCGCGACGAGCGCCTCCGCGGCCGGGCCGGGAACGGTCGGCTGGGCCGACTTCACCGTGGACGGGACGGCTCGTGCCTACGCGGGCACGATGACGCTCCCCGGCGACTTCCCGCAGGCGACGTTCACGTCGACCTCGCGCCAGGCGACGATCCCCAGCGGGTCGAGCACCTGGCAGGGCACGGGCACGCCGGTCGGCGCCGAGTACGACTCGAGCCGCGGACGCCCGTACCTCAACCTCCGTCCCGCCCAGGACTCACCGACGGCTGCCGCCGCGTCGGTCACGACCTACACCTTCGACCGGGCCACGCCCGCGAGCGACTGGTCGTTCGTGCTCGGCGACGTCGACGCCGACCAGGTGACCGTCTCGGCCACCGACGCCGCTGGCGCGGCCGTGCCCGCGAGCGCCCTCGGCTTCCAGAGCACCTACAACTACTGCCGCACCGCCGGTGGACCGTCGCCGTCGTGCGACGCCGCGGGGCTGCGCGACGTGCCCATGTGGAACGCCACCACCGGCGTTCTGACCGGCAACTCGACCGCGGCCGACACCGAGGGGGCGAGCGCCTGGTTCAGCCCGACCGTGCCGCTCTCGACGCTGACCTTCACGTACCAACAGCGTTCCGGGTTCCCCGTCTACCAGACTTGGTTCGTGACCAAGACGTTCACGGCGAGCGGCACGGTGACGAGCGACGGCACGGCCTACCCCGGAGCGGTCGTGACGGTGGTCGACCCGGCGACCGGTGAAGTCGTCGGGACCACCACGACGGTCGGCCCCGACGGCACCTGGTCGGTCCCCGGCCTCGTCTCGGGCACGCCCTACGAGGTCGACGTCACGACGCCCGACGGTGCCACCGACCTGCCCGCTCGATCCTTCACCGTGACCGGCGACGACTCCCCCGGCCTCGACTTCGCCTTCGCGGGCGCCGTGGCCCCGGCCGACACCGCGCCCCTCACGGTGACGGTCGCGCAGGCCGACGGCACGCCCGTCGCCGACCGTCCGGTGAGCATCGTCGTGCCCGGCCAGATCGACCCGGTCGCATCCGGGACGACCGGCACCGACGGCTCGATCACCTTCGAGGGGCTCGATCCCGCCGCGGAGTACAACGTGGTCGACGAGGTCACGGGAATAGCCCGGGGGCCGGTCACCACGGCCTCGGGTGCCTCGATCACGCTCGACCCGACCGTCGAGATCACCACCAGCATCGTGAACCCCGACGGGTCGGCGCCCGCGACCGGGTCGACGGTCGACATCGTGCCGGTGGGCGAGACCACCCCGGTCGCGAGCGTCGAGACCGGTGCGGGCGGCTCGTTCACGGCCGACGGCCTGACCCCGGGTGAGCAGTATGAGGTGATCCTGAACGAGGACGTCGACTCGGCCGTCACGATCACCGCACCCTCGACGAGCGGGACCATCCCGCCCGTGCAGATCGCCGCTCCCGACACGGTCGACGTCGAGGGCACGGTCGTGAACGCCGACGGCACCCCCGCCGCGGGCCTGCAGCTGCAGGTGATCGAGGCCGACGCCGCCGAGCCCGAGCCCGTCGCCACCCCGACCACCGACGCGGGCGGCGTCTACCGCGCCGAGGGGCTCGTCCCCGGGACGGACTACGCGGTCGTCCTGGACGGCGAGGTCGTCGGCACCTTCGCCGCACCGTTCGCCGACGGCACCGTCCCGACGATCACCCTCGCCGCGCCTCCCGTCGTGACGCCCGTGCCCGACCCCGTGCCCAGCCCCGATCCCGCCGTGTCGCCGGCGCCGGTCGTGCCCGCGGCCGACGGGTCCGGCACCGGTGGCTCGGGCAGCGGCGTCTCCGGCCGACCGCTCGCCTACACGGGTAGCGAGCCCGGTCTGCCGCTCGGGATCGGCGCCGCCGCGCTGGCCCTGGGCCTCGCGCTCGTCACCGGCTCGGCCGTCGTCCGGCGCCGGGCGGAGCGCCGCTGACGGCGGTGACCGCCGGGTCTCGAACCCTGCCGGCCGAGGAGGCGCGGTGTCCGTCCGACGGGCGCCGCGCCTCCTGCGGTCCGCCCGGCCGCGCACCGGGCCTGTGCCGTCGCCGGGTGCGAGGGAGTTGGCTCGGAGCCATGAAGAACACCACACTCGGCCAGGTCGACGGCGGTCTCGACGTCGGCCGCCTCGGCCTCGGCCTGATGGGCATGTCCGCCTTCTACACCGGCAACAGCACCGACGACGACGAGTCGGTGCGCGTGATCCACCGGGCGCTCGACGTCGGCGTCACCCTGCTCGACACCGCCGACATGTACGGCCCGCACACGAACGAGCAGCTGCTCGGCCGTGCCCTCAAGGGCCGCCGCGACCAGGCCGTGGTCGCGACGAAGTTCGGCAACGTCACCGACCCCGAGGCCCGCGCCGAACGCACGGTCGACGGTCGCCCCGAGTACGTGCGCCGCTCGGTCGACGGCTCGCTGCAGCGCCTCGGCATCGACCACATCGACCTCTACTACCAGCACCGGGTCGACCCGCTGGTGCCGATCGAGGACACCGTCGGCGCGATGGGCGAGCTCGTCACGGCCGGCAAGGTGCGGTTCCTCGGGCTGTCCGAGGCCGCACCCGAGACGATCCGCCGCGCGCACGCCACGCACCCGATCACGGCCCTGCAGACCGAGTGGTCGCTGTGGAGCCGCGAGCCCGAGGCCGAGATCCTGCCGACCGTCCGCGAGCTCGGCATCGGCTTCGTGCCGTACTCGCCGCTCGGTCGCGGGTTCCTCACCGGCACCATCCGCTCGGTCGACGAGCTCGCCGAGGACGACTTCCGCCGGTTCGCGCCCCGCTTCTCGGGCGACAACCTGCAGGCCAACATCCGCATCGTGCAGCAGGTCGACGAAGTCGCCCGGGCCGTCGGAGCCACGCCCGGTCAGGTCGCGCTCGCCTGGCTGCTCGCCAAGGGCGAGGGCATCGTGCCGATCCCGGGCACGAAGCGCCGCGCCTACCTCGACGAGAACGTCGCGGCCAACGACGTCGTGCTCGACGCCGAGCAGATGTACCAGCTCGACGACGTGGCCGCGCCGAAGGGCGACCGCTACGCCGACATGTCGACGGTCGACAAGTAGCGAGGCGACCGACGTCGGCTCGGCGGTCGTCCTGTCCGTCGCCCTGCGTGAGCCGTCGCTCCGCCACCCGCCACGCCGCCACGCCGCCACGCCGCCACGCCGCCACGCCGCCACGAAATGAACATCCCGCCATGTCTTCTCCTGGCGGGATGTTCATCTCGTGGCGGGGTGAGACGTAAGGGCGAGTGACGAGGGCCAGGCCGAGGAGGCGCGGGTACGGTCGAGCGATGGACGACGTGATCAGACGCCGGGCCCTCGTGCACGGCTCGGTGCAGGGCGTGGGTTTCCGTTTCTCGACCGAGGGCGAGGCGGACCGACTGGACGTCGGCGGCTTCGTCCGCAACCTGCCCGACGGGACGGTCGAGGTCGAGGTCGAGGGACGGCCCGACCGGGTGGCGCTGCTGCTCGAGTGGCTCGACGAGGGGCCCCGTGGAGCCAGGGTCGACCGGGTCGACGTGAGCGAGATCGCCCCCGTGGGCGAGAGCGAGTTCAGCACGCGCCACTAGCTCGAGGGGCGGTCACGAGCTCGAGCACCCGTCACCAGCTCGAGCACCCGTCACCAGCTGGAGCGTCGGTCACGAGCCGTCCGGGGGAGTGGGAGACGAGGAACCCGGCCCAGACGCTCACACACACCCGACAGTGTGGAGTGCCCGGACCGGGCGTTTAAGGGTACCTGCTCGTCGACCCGTCCCGATCACCCGGACCGGTTCGGTCGGTCCGCGCGGCCTGGTGGCCCGTCGGCCCGTCGGCCCGGTTGGCCCGGTCGGCCCGGTCAGCCCGGTCGGCCCCGCGACTCCGGTCAGTTCGACCGGTGACCTCACATCCGGTGACGCTGCCGCGTCTACGGGGTGAGTACCATCGCCGAGAGCCAGGAGGCACCGTGAGCGTCCACACCACCGTCGACACCCCCGTCGGCACGCTGACCGTCGTCGGGGTCGAGACGGGCCTCGTCGGCCTCTACTTCGACGAGCACCGCCACCTGCCCGATCCGACCGGCTTCGGCCCGATCTCGCGGGACGGTGTCGGGCTGAGCGACTTCGCCGAGGTCGAGCGCCAGCTCGGTGGGTACTTCGCCGGCGAGCGCCGCTCCTTCGACCTGCCGCTGGCACCGCGCGGCAACGACTTCCAGGTGCGGGTGTGGGACCTGCTGCGCGACATCCCCTTCGGCGAGACGCGCAGCTACGGGCAACTCGCGACCGCGCTCGGCGGCGTCGGCCTGGCCCGGGCGGTCGGCGCCGCCAACGGGCTCAACCCGCTGAGCATCGTCGTGCCCTGCCACCGCGTGGTCGGCTCGGGCGGAGCCCTCGTCGGCTACGCCGGCGGGCTCGACCGCAAGCGGTTCCTGCTCGGGCTCGAGGCCGACCAGCCGTCGGGCCCCGAGTCCGGTCGGCTCTTCTGACGTGGAGCCCTTCGAGCGCGTGGTCGCCCGGCACGGTCGCACGGTGTGGCGCGTGTGCCGGGCCGTGCTCGACGAGCACGACACCGACGACGCGTGGAGCGAGACGTTCGTGGCCGCCCTCGTCGCCTATCCGTCGCTGCCCGCGTCGACGAACCTCGAGGCGTGGCTGGTGACCATCGCGCACCGCAAGGCGATCGACGTGCTGCGGGCGCGGGACCGTCGCCCCCGACCGGTCGAGACGGTGCCCGAACCGCCACCCGCGCCTCCTCTCGACGAAGCCGTGGCTCGCGCGGACGAACTGGACGGGGCGTTGCGGACCCTGCCGCCGGGCCAACGCCGTGCCGTGGTCTACCACCACCTCGTCGGGCTCTCGCACCGCGAGGTCGCCGAGGTCACCGGCATCAGCGCGGACGCGGCCCGGCGCGCCTCCGCCGATGGGATCGCGACGTTGCGCCGGCTGCTGGCCGAACCGGCGACGCCCGGACCGACCGGCACCTCGGGGCGGGTCGCCCGCCGCGCCTCCGTCCCGTCCGCCTCCGTCCCGTCCGCCTCCCCCGAGCCGAAGGGCACCCGATGACCACCTCCCCCGCCGACACGTCGGCCGACCCGCGCCTCCTGTTGACCGGTCTCGACCCGGCCCACGACCGTCTCGCCGCCCTGCACGCCCGCTTCGCCGAGGCCGCCCTCGACGCCGGGGCGGTCGACGTGGCCTACCGCACCCTCGACTCCCCCGTCGGGCGGCTGCTCGTCTGCGCGACCGACGTGGGCGTGCTGCGGGTGGCCTTCGAGATCGAGGGGCACGACACGGTGCTCGACCGCCTAGCCTCGACCGTCAGCCCCCGCATCGTCGAGGCTCCGTCGCGGCTGGACGCCGTGGCACGCGAGCTCGACGAGTACTTCCGCGGCGAGCGCCGCGCGTTCGACCTGCCGCTCGACCGGCGTCTGTCGAGGGGGTTCCAGCGAACGGTGCTCGAGCACCTGCCCGACATCGGCTACGGCGCGACGGCGAGCTACGCGGCGGTCGCCCTCGCCTCGGGCAGCCCCCGGGCGGTCCGGGCCGTCGGCACGGCCTGCGCGACCAACCCGCTGCCGGTCGTCGTGCCCTGCCACCGGGTGGTGCGGAGCGACGGGACCGCCGGCAACTACCGTGGGGGCATGGCGGCCAAGCAGATCCTGATCGACCTCGAGGCGGGCGCGTGAGCGACGCGGTGCGCCCCGGCGTGGTGCCGTCGGGCGGGGTGCCGTCAGGCGTGGCGCCGTCGGGCCCGGCCGGCACGGGCGTCGTGGTCGGTGACGACGGGCTGGCCCGGCCGGTCTGGGCGTCGACCGATCCGCTGCTGCGCGACTACTACGACACCGAGTGGGGCCTGCCGGTCCGCGACGAGCGCGGCCTGTTCGAGCGGCTGAGCCTCGAGGCGTTCCAGTCGGGGCTGTCGTGGGCGACGATCCTGCGCAAGCGGCCGGCGTTCCGCTCCGCGTTCGCCGACTTCGACCCCGAGGTGGTCGCCCGCTTCGACGACGACGACCGAGAGCGCCTCATGGCCGACGCGGGCATCGTCCGCAACCGGCTGAAGGTCGACGCGACGATCCGCAACGCGCGAGCGACGCTCGACCTGCGCGCCGACGGCGGGCTCGTGGACTTCGTCTGGTCGTTCCGGCCCGCCGAGACGCCCCGGCCCCGCACGATGGCCGACGTGCCGACGACGTCGCCCGAGTCGCTCGCCCTCTCGAAGGCGCTCAAGGCGAAGGGGTTCACCTTCGTGGGGCCGACCACGATGCACGCCCTGATGGAGGCCGCGGGCATCGTCGACACGCACCTCGTCGACAGTCACCGACGCGGGTCGTCGGGGGTGTGGGGCGAGGACGGTCGGCCCGTGTCGGACGGCGGCGGCCGGGCGGCCGGGTCGTGACGGAGGCCCCGCCCGACGCGGCGGCAGCCCACGGGGCGGCACCCACCGGGGTAGCACCCACCGGGGCGGCACCCACCGGGGCAGCATCCGACGGGGCGGTCGCGCGCTTCGTCGTCGAGCCCGTCGGCGCCTGGGACCACGCCCACGCCGTGGGGTTGCTGGCCGCGCACAGCGTGCCGGGGGCCGAAGCCACCGACGTCGCCGCGGCGTCGCACGCGCGACTGGTCGAGCTGGGCTCGGGGGCCGCTCGCGCCTCCTACCGTCTCGACCTGTCGTTCACGTCGACCGGGGTCGACGTGACGGTGACCGGGCCCGACGGCGTGCTGCCGACGCAGGCGACGGTCGACGAGGCCCGACGCCTCGTGCGGACGTGGCTCGACCTCGACACCGACCTCGACGACGTCGAGCGGGGCTTCGCCGACGACCCGGTGCTCGGGCCGCTCGTCGCGGCGCGTCCGGGCATCCGCGTGACGGGCAACCCCGACGGGTTCGAGACGGCTGCGATGACCGTGCTCGGGCAGCAGGTCTCGCTCGCCGCGGCGCGCACCTTCACCGGGCGGCTCGTGGCGGCCTACGGCGATCCGGTCGCGGGGACGGGCCTCACGCGCTTCCCCCGGGCCGAGCGACTGGCGGCCGCCGACGTCGACGAGCTGCGGGCCGCGGTCGGGGTGACGAACAGTCGGGCGCGGACGATCCACGCCCTGGCCGAGGTCGTCGCCGACGGGCTCGTGATCGCGCCCGACGTCGACCACGCCGACGCGCGTCGACGCCTGCTCGCCGTGCCCGGCATCGGCCCGTGGACGGTCGAGTACCTCGCGGTGCGTGCCCTCGGCGACCGCGACGCCTGGCCCGCGGGCGACCTCGTGCTGCGGCGCGTGATGGGCGGCCTGACGACGAAGCAGGCCGAGGTCGCCGGGGCGGCGTGGTCGCCCTGGCGCGCCTACGCCCTGTTCCACCTCTGGGCCGCGGTGCTGCCGACCGCGCCGTGACGCGTCCGGCCGCCACCTGCCGACGCCGTCCGGACGAGGAGGCGCGGTGCGCCTAGCCTCGGAGGCCCACCACGAGAGGACTCCCCGATGAGCGACGCCCGCACGAACCCCGACCCGCACGGACCGGACGACGAGCTCGGCCACGGCGACGCGCTCGACCAGGCGGCCGTGGAGGCCGCCGCGATCGAGACGCACCGGGCGACCCACGGGTCGGGCCCGACCGACACGCAGGGAGAGCCCGCCGGGTCGGGCGACGCGACACCCGACGGCGACGTCACGCAGCCGCTCGGCGGCAGTCACTCGGGCGAGGACGGGTACGTCGCCGTGAGCCCCGGGGGCGTCTCGGGCGAGCAGGACGCCGCCCTGACCGTCGACGACGAGGACCCGCACTCGGCCGATCCCGAGGCGAACGCCCACCGCGGCGACATCGGCGCGAACCGCGGCGGCAGCGGCGGCCGCTGACCTTCGGCGAGAGCCTAGGAAGTCACCGAGACCCCTATGCGCGCGCCGGGGTCTCGGCGACTTCCTGGGGTCTCAGCGGCGACGGGGTGGTGCATGCTGGTGGGGATGACTGACACGCGCCCCCACCTCGACGACTTCGCCCGCTTCATCCAGGCCTCTCCCTCGTCCTTCCACGCCGCGGCCGAGGCCGCCCGTCGGCTCGACGACGCCGGGTTCACCGCCCTCGACGAGACCGCCGAGTGGCCCACCGGCCCGGGGCGTCGCTACGTCGTGCGTGACGGCGCGGTCATCGCCTGGATCGAGCCCGCCACGGCGACGGCCACGACGCCGTTCCGCGTCGTCGGGGCGCACACCGACTCCCCCGGCTTCAAGCTGAAGCCCAAGCCCACCACCGGCACCCGCGGCTGGCTGCAGGCCGGTGTCGAGGTCTACGGCGGCCCGTTGTTCAACTCGTGGCTCGACCGCGACCTCGAGTTCGCCGGTCGGCTGGTCAGCCGCAGCGGCGAGACGCACCTCGTGCGGACCGGGCCGCTGCTGCGCTTCCCGCAGCTCGCCGTCCACCTCGACCGTGGCGTCAACGCCGACGGCCTCAAGCTCGACCCCCAGCGCCACCTGAACCCCGTGGTCGGGGCGGGGCCGCTCGACGAGGCCGACGTCCTCGGCCACCTCGCCGGGTTGGCCGGGCTGACCGGAGCCGACGTGACCGGGTACGACGTGGTCGTGGCCGACACCGCGCCTCCTGCGGTCCTGGGGCTCTCCGGCGAGCTGTTCGCCGCCGGCCGCATGGACAACCTGTCGTCGACCCACGCCGGTCTCGTGGCGTTGATCGAGACCGCGACGGCGGGCGTCGAACTCGACCACGTCGCCGTGTTCGCGGCGTTCGACCACGAAGAAGTCGGGTCGGCCACGCCCTCGGGTGCCGCCGGGCCGCTGCTCGAGGACGTGCTCGCCCGGGTCTCGGCCGGTCTCGGGGCGACGACGACCGACCACCGCCGGGCCCTCGCCGGGTCGTGGTGCCTGAGCGCGGACGCCGGGCACGCCGTGCACCCGAACTACCCCGAGCGTCACGACCCGGTCAACCAGCCGGTCGTCAACCGCGGGCCGCTGCTCAAGATCAACGCCAATCAGCGCTACGCCACCGACGGGCTCGGGGCGGCCGAGTGGTCGCGGGCGTGCGAGCAGGCCGGTGTGCCGTTCCAGGAGTTCGTCTCGAACAACTCGGTGCCGTGCGGCTCGACCATCGGGCCGATCACGGCGACGCGGCTCGGCATCCGCACGATCGACGTCGGCATCCCGCTGCTCGGCATGCACTCGGCCCGCGAGCTGTGCGGCGCCGACGACCCGGCCTACCTGTCACGCGCCGCTGCCGCCTTCCTCGCGCCGGACGCGTAAGCCCGGCGACGACGACCACGGCCCTGCCCCGCTTCAGGCGGTTCGTCGTGACATGACGGTTTGACATGTCACGGTAGGTTGGTGTGATGCACGAGGCGAATCGGCTACGGCTGGCGGACATCGAGATCCGGTACGGGCGCCGACTCGTGGTGGTCGCCCCCACGCTCGAGATCGCCAGGTCGTCCACGACGGCTCTCGTGGGCGCATCCGGCAGCGGCAAGAGCTCTCTGCTCCGGTGCCTGACGGGCCTCCAGTGCCCTTCCTCGGGCCGGGTCTTCGTCGACGACCTCGATCTCACCTCCCTGTCCCCGTCCCGGCTCGCTCGCCGACGGCGTGAGCTGTTCGGCATCGTCCTGCAGGACGGCGGCCTCGTTCCGTCGTTATCGGCCTTGGACAACTTGCAGGTCGCCCTCGACCTCCGCCGCATCCCGAGGTCGCGATCCACCGCCCGGTCGACCCTCGCGGACCTCGGCCTGACCCGACTGGCAGACCGACGACCCGACGAGCTGTCCGGCGGCGAGCGGCAGAGAGTCGCTTTCGCCCGGGTGCTGGCCCAGCGAGCACCCTTCGCGACGTTGGACGAACCGACCTCGAGCCTCGACGCCGAGAGCCGCGCCGACGTCGTCGACGGCATCCGCGCGCTCGCGGCCGCGGGGTGCGGCACGGTGCTGGTCACCCACGATCTCGAGCTCGCCGCGAGCGTCGACGCCGTCGCGGCGATCACCGAGGGGCAGGTCGTCACGCATCCAGGCCCGACGATGGCGTCGGACATCCGCCGGCGGATGCGAGCCGTGCACGACGCTCAGAGCGAGAGATGATCGGCCTCGCTCGTCTCGTCCGGGCATTCCTGCGCACGCTCGTGACCGACCGGGGCACCTGGTTCGCCTACGCCGCCGTCGTCCTGGTCACCACCGTCGTCGCCGGCCTCACCCTGACCGGTGTCGAGTCGGCCGGCGGTGCGCCCGCCCCCCTCGGAGGCATCGTCCGCTCGTGGACCACTCCTGCGGCGTTCATGGCCGTCGTCGCCGGCACGACGTGCCTCGCCGCCGTGTCACGGCTGACCCAGTCACAGTTCGACCCGACCCGTCTCGCCTTGGTGCCCTTGGGCGTCCTGCCGTGGCAGGGGCGCACCCTCATCGCCCTGGAGACGGCCGTCGTGACCGTCGTGGCCACCACCGGGGGTCTCGCGATCGTCATCGTCACCGCCACGGCCCTCGACCCGCTGACCACCCCCTGGGGTTCCCTCGCCCTCACCACGGGTCCGCTGGTCACCGTCGGTACTCCGGTCGTCGTCGCCCTGTCGCTGACTCCGGCGCTGGTCGGCGCGACGAGAGGCTTCCCGCCGCGTCCGCGACGGGCGAGGCTCGGCCGCGTGCTCGGTTGCGCGATCCCCGCCGCGGCCGTCGTGGCGCTCCTGGCCCTGATGCCGTCCACTCCGACCAGGGACGACGACGTGGCCGGGCTGGTGCCCTGGTCGCTCCTCCTCGTCGTCCTCGGCTCCGTCGCCGCGTCGACGATCGGTCCCGCGGCCTGCCGCCTCGTCACCGCCGGGCTCGATCGGGCCCTGACCGGCACTCGGTGGAACGTCCCCCGACTCGCCTTCCGGGCCGTCGCGGACGGTGTCCGCCGAGACGGGGCCGGCCTCTCGGTGCCGATGGTCGGCGTCGCCGTCCCCGGCGGGCTCACCGCCGTCTTCCTGGCGGGCGACGAGGCGCTTCGCACGCTCGGATCGCTCACCTCGTCGGACGCGACGATCAACTGGTCGGCCGTGACCGGTCTGGCCGCGGCGCCCGCCGTCCTCGCAGCGGTCGCGGGTGCACTCCTCTTCAGCCTGTCGTCCCCGATCCGCCGAGACGCGGGACGCGCACTGCTGGCCGCGGGAGCCACCCCGGCGACCCTCCGGGCGATCGCCTCATCCGAGGCCGTCCTCCTCTGGGCCTCGGGGACCCTGGGCGCCGTCACCGTGGTCACGGTCTCGGCCTCTCCGCTCTTGTCCGCCGCCCAGGCCGACCTCGGCACGTGGGCGGCCGTGACCCTGAACCCGGTCATGCTGTGCTGTTCCGGGCTCGCCCTCGTCGCGCTGCTGATCGGCAGCTCCGTCGGCCGCCGGTCGTGACCGCACGGCGGATCAGCCGAACGCCTCCGCCGCGGGCACGCCGAGCGCCCAGGCCAGCACGGCCGGCCACTCGCCGTAGCCCGAGTCGGGGGTGAGGTGACCGCCTCGGGGCACGACGACGATCGGGGCGTCGACCCGCGCCTCCCAGGTGTCGACCGGGCCGAGCGGCAGCCACTCGTCGTCGTCCCCGGCGACGACGACCGCCTCGGCGGACCCGCCGGGCGAGAGCCGACCTCCGTCGAACAGGTCGCCGGCCACGAACGCGTGGATCGGCTGCCCGGCGATCAGCTCGGGCGAAGGAGGCGCGACGAGCGCGACCCGGTCGGCCCGCGGAGGTGCGTCGCCGGCCTGCAGCCTCAGCCAGAGCAGGCACGAGAGGCTGTGGCACAGCACCGTCAGCGGCACGTCCTCGGGGAGGCCGTCGAGCTCGCGTCGCACCGCAGCGCCCCAGGCGGCGGGCGTGGGTTCGTCGGCGTCGGGCAGCTGCGGGTAGCGCACGACGTGCCCGCGGGCCTCGAGCTGGCCCGCGAGCCACCGCTGCCAGTGGCCCTCGGGGCGGTGGTTCTGCCAGCCGTGCAGGATCAGGTAGGCCGTGGGCGGAGTCGAGAGCGGGGTCGGCGTCGGGGCGGTCGCGTCGGTCACGGTCCGATCATGCCCGGCGAGAGCCCGGGACGTGGCAGGGTCGACCCATGACGTCACACCCGTCCCGGTCGCGACCGTCCCGATCGCGATCACCCCGGCCGCGCCCGACCCGCTCACCCCGGGGCCGCTTCGGCGACGGCTACGCCTTCGACGGCGAGCCGACCCTCGACGGCCCGCCGCCCGCCGGGTTCCACGTCACGACCCGCAGCCGGGTGATCGGCCACGGCCGGGCCGCCTTCGACGCCGCGGGCGACGCCGTGCTGCACTGGCAGGTGCATCGCGGCTCGGGCTTCGTGCCACTCGAGGTGCCCGACCGGGTGACCGTCGGCGCGACGAGCGTCTGGGGCGTCACCTTCGGCCCCCTGCACCCATCGGTCGCCTGCCGGGTGTTCGCCGTGGTGCGGTCCGAGACCGAGATCGGCTTCGGCCACGCCGCCCTGGTCGGCCACCCCCAGCGCGGCTGGGAGAGCTACCGCGTGCGCCGCCACGACGACGACCGCGTCACGCTCGACATCCGCGTCGTCTGGCGCCCCGCCGCCTGGTGGATGCGTGCCGCCGGGCCCGCGTCGGCGCTCGCCCTCTCGCTGATCCTGCGGCGCAACCTGCGTGCACTGGACGGCGTCGTGGCCTCCGTCTGACGCGAGGCGCGGCCGGGCGGTGCCGACCCGATGCGCCCGCTCGGCACGGGAGCGGACGCCACGCCACCGCGTCGGGCTCCGAGCCCGCCGTGCCACACTGATCCGATGACCCCTCGACGTCGCCACGCCGGTTCGGCCCGCCGCGCGGCCGCCCGCGACGCCTCGCGCTCGGGCGACGTCGACACGAACGTCACCGTCCGCCGCGTCGAGCGGGACGACCTCTACGTGCGGGTCAACACGATCGGCGACACCGGCGAGCGTCCGTTCGTGCTCGTGCCGGGCATCGGCGTCTCGTCCGACTACTTCGAACGCCTCGCGCCGAACCTGAACGAGTTCGGCCCGGTGCACGCCCTCGACCTGCCGGGCTTCGCCGGGGTGCCGCACCCGGGCCACGCCCTCACCATCCGCGAGTACGCCGACCTGGTCGGCACCGCGATCGACGAGCTCGGGCTTGACGACCCGGTCGTCGTCGGGCACTCGATGGGCACGCAGATCGTCGTCGACCTCGCCGCCCGCCGGCCCGACCTGTCGACCGTCGTGCTGATCGGGCCCGTGATCGATCCGGCTCACCGCCACGTGCTCGAACAGGCGGTGCGATTCGCCCGCGCCGCGTGGCACGAACCCGGCCGGGTGAAGTTCCTGGCCCTGAGCGCCTACGTGCTCTGTGGGGTGCGCTGGTTCTCGCGCATCCTGCCCAAGATGATGACGTACCCGATCGAGCAGCACCTGCCGCAGATCGCCGCCGACACCCTGGTCATCCGTGGTGAGCACGACGCCGTCGCCCCGCGCGAGTGGGTCCGCCGCGTCGGCGAGCTGCTGCCCTCGTCCCGCCTGTGGGAGATGCCCGGCGCCGCCCACTCCGTCATGCACGCCCACGCCGAGGAGGTCGCCAAGCTCTGCGTCGAGCACGCCCAGCAGCCGATCCGACACGACGAGGGCGACGAGCTGCACCACTACGTCGACGCCGGCGACGGCGACGAGAGCGACGACTTCAGCCCCAGCCCCGCCGACTTCGTCAAGGCCGTCGGGGCGCGCCTGCGCTCGACCGCGGCGACCATGCGCGGTGACGACGAGGCCCTCGCGAAGGCCAAGACCGACCACGCCGAGTCGATGCAGGCGGCCTTCGACCGTCGTCAGGCCGAGAAGGCCGCGGCCGGCGACGAGCCCGACGACGGCCCGCACATCGAGTCCACCACCGGCGACGCCCGCCGCTGAGAGCGCCGGTCGCGTCGAGGACGCAGGAGGCGCGGGCGGGGTCGAGAACGCAGGAGGCGCCGGTCGCGTCGACCCCGCCCCTCACGCCCTTGCCTTCATGCCCCCGAGACGGTCAGCCCGATCAGCACGAGGTTGAGCGCGACGACGACCACCACGGCCGCCCATCCGGCGACCCGCGTCCCCACGGCGTTGACGCCCGTGCCCATGAGTGACCGGTCGCTCGTCGCGACGACGAGCGGTACCAGCGCGAAGGCGATGCCGAAGCTCAGCACCACCTGGCTGAGCACGAGCAACCAGGTCGGGCTGATGCCCGTCGCGAGCAGCACCAGGGCCGGGATCAGTGTCACGACCCGCCGGACCATGAGCGGCACCTGCACGTGCAGCAGGCCCTTCATGATCTCGGCACCCGCCATCGCCCCGATCGAGGTGGACGCGAGACCCGATGCGAGCAGGCCGACGGCGAACAGGACGCCGATCACCGGCCCCAGAGCCGCGGCGATCGCTCGCTGCGCCCCGGGGATCGTGTCGGTGCCGTCCTGACCCGAGAGGGTCGAGGCCGCGAGCACGAGCATGGCAATGTTCACGCCGCCGGCGACCAGCAGCGCGAGGACGACGTCCCAGCGCGTGGCCTTCAGGACGCGGGCCCGGTCGGCGCCCTCGGCGACGACTCCGTGATGGTCGCGGGTGAGGGCGGAGTGGAGGTAGACCGCGTGCGGCATGACCGTCGCGCCGAGCATCGAGGCGGCCAGCAGCACCGCCGTGCTGTCCTCGAAGCGAGGCACGAGACCGGCGAGCATGCCGCCCGCCGAGGGCGGGGCGAAGAGCAGTCCGGCGCAGAAGCCGAGCGTGAGGACGGCCAGCAGGGCGATGACCACGGTCTGGAAGACCCGGCCGCGGCGGTACCTCGTGAGCATCAGCAGGCCGAGGGAGACGAGACCGGTGATCAGGCCGCCGACGACGAGCGGCACGCCGAACAAGAGCTGGAGCGCGAGGGCGCCACCGATGATCTCGGCGACGTCGGTCGCGGCCGCCACCAGCTCGGCCTGCCCCCAGTACGCGAGCCGGAGGGGCCGACGACGGAGGCGCGTGCCCATCACCTCGGGCAACGAGCGCCCCGTGACGATGCCGAGCTTGGCCGACAGGTACTGGACGAGCACGGCGATGGCGTTCGCCAGCACGAGCACCCAGAGCAACGTGTACTGGTACGACGCCCCCGCGGTGAGGTTCGCGGCGACGTTGCCCGGGTCGACGTAGGCGATCGCGGCGACGAACGCCGGGCCGAGCAGGGTGCCGCGCGGCCGCGCGTGGACGACCTGCGGGGGACGGCCGTCGCGCGGCGGGTCGGCGTCGGCACGGCGGGTGTCGGTCGAACTCATTCCTCGACCCTAGCAAGGTTTCGGCAGCCCGAAACTTAGTTGTCGAGGTGTCTCAATCCTGGCTGGTGCCCAAAAACCCGGTTTCGAACCATGAACCCAGAAGAAACTGGGTTCATGGTTCGAAACCGGGTTCGAGGCTGATCCGGTACGTACCGGATCACGCCGTGGTTCGGTTCTACTCCGTCGCGGCGGTGATCTTCGCGACGCCGACGAGCATCTCGTCCTGGACGGCGTCGGTCTTGAAGGTCTCGTTCAGCAGCTCGGCCGCGTCGGGGCTGACGTGGACTGTCGTGCCCTCGAGCACGGCGTTGCCGTCGACGACCTCGAGGGGCTTCAGGGTGCCACCCCAGAGGTTGAACAGGTAGGCGTCTTCGGCGGCGACGGTGCCGTTGGCGGTGACGGTGCCGTAGAGCTTCGACTCACCCGGGTCGATGCGGAAGTCGGTGAGTTCGACGACGGTGCCGTCGGCCGCGGTCAGCGAGAGGCCCGAGCCGTCGTGGTCGATCTCGCCCTGCACGTAGGGACGGATCTCGCTGTCGGGGCCGAAGTAGTCGACGTGTCCGCCCGTGATCGGGAACGAGAACGTGCCGTCGGTGAACGTCGCGGTGCCGACCACGCCCGGCGTGAGACCGAGGGTCGTGAGGGCCTCGACGAACGACGCGTCGACGGCGACCTGCGTGTCGACGCCGTTCGACAGGTCCGGGATCGTCGCCTGGGGCAACAGGCTCTCGCCCGGGCCCGGTTCGCGGGTCTGGTTCACGGGGTGCGTCGGGGCCGTGTTGTTGCTCTCGGAGTCCGAGGTCGAGGCACAGGCCGCGAGCGAGAACACGAGGGCTCCGGTGGCGACGACGCCGAGGACGCCGCGGCCGAGGGGGGAACGGTGGGGGGTGCGCATGAATGGTCCTTGTCTGTGCTGCCCGGCGGGGTTGATCGGTGTTCGACGCCCGGGCCGCGTCGGATGGGGCGAGGGGGCGACCCGGAAGGGACGCCCCCTCGCGACGCTCAGTCCTGTTCGGAGAAGAAGCGGTCGACCTTGCGGTGGTACCGCTGGCCCAGCAGGCCGCCGAGGACGGCACCGGCGAAGCTCAACACGACCACGAGGGCGAGGCCGATCAGACCGGCGAGGGACGACGACTGCAGGTCGTCCATCGAGGGCACGAACGGGTTCGGCGACGACGAGTCACCGGACTGGGTCCCGACGACGCCCACGACGATCGCCAGGACGATCGTGATGACCACACCCCAGAGCCAGGTCGCGAGCCCCTGCTTGAAGCCGCTGAAGCGGGCGATGCGCGACGCCGTGTACCCGCCGATGAGGTACCCGAAGAAGATGATCGCGAGCACCACTATGCCCGAGGTCAGCGCCAGCACGTCGGCGTTGTCGGCCGTGAAGCTGCGCAGGTCGGTCATCGCGGTCGAGCCCGAGGCGACCCCACCCCAGGCCGCGAGGACGCCGCCGAAGATCGTGATCATGACGAGGCCGAAGCCCGTCGCCGCGAACCAGCCGAGCAGGCCGGCGCCGAAGCGGATGCCGCCGAACTCCTCTTTCTGCTGGGCGAGCAACTCACGGCGCACCGACACGTGGTCGATGCCGGAGTCCTTGATCAGGGGGTAGGCGTGGGAGCCGGTGTCGCGACCGGCGGCGGCACCCGCAGCCGCGCCTCCTGCTGCTGCGGCGGTGGGCGCGACGGCGGTGGGTGCGTCCTGACCGAACGAGGGCTGACGCTCGGCCGCGGCGCGGTCGGTGGCGTCGCGCTCGGCGTCCGAGCGGTCGTCGACCCACCCGTCGTGCGACGACGAGGAGGCGCCGGTCGCCGCGGCCGCGGACGCCGCGGTGGCCGTGTCGTCACCCCGGTCACCCGTGGCGGGGTCTCCGGCGCGGGCGGCCTCGGCCGCGCGAAGGGCCTCGTCGTCGTGCAGCGGACGGCGCGTGCCGTCGGTGGAGGCGGACCAGGCCCGCTGGGCGGGCTCGGTCGGAGCCACCATGGGGATCGCCTCGGTGGGACGGCCGGCCGAAGCCGCGTCCCGGTCGGACTCGGAGAGGACCTCGGTGTCGCGCCCGTCGGCGTCGGTCGACGAGTCGGCGTCGGCGGGTCGGTCGGACGCCGTGTCGCCGGGGACGTACTCGGCGGGCACCGACTCGGGCAGCGCCTCCTCGTCGGACGGGGCGGGAGCGCCGGACGCGTCGCCGGTCGCACGGGTCTCGGCCACGACCGGGCGGTCCTCGGCGTCGGCGATCGGGGCCTGCTGCGTCGGGGCGTCGGAACCGAAGTCGACGGCGGGCTGCTGCTGCGTCGGGGCGTCGGAACCGAAGTCGACGGCGGGCTGCTGCTGCTGCGTCGGGGCGTCGCCGCCGAAGTCGACGGCGGGGGGCTGCTGGGTCGGCACCTCGGAGCCGTAGGGCACCTCGGTCTGCTCGACCGTCTCGCCGGTCTCGTCGGACCGCGGGGCGTCGTTCTCGTCGCCGTGCCGGGGATCGCGTCCCTCGTGGTCGGGGCGGTCGCGCCGCGGATCGTTCGCGTCGGTCATGGCTCACTCCTGTCGGTGGGGTCGTTCCCTGGATCTGTGATCCTCCTGAACGTTACGCCCGAACAGCACCCCGGGCCGGGAGCCCCCGCCCTCACCCGGAGGACTCACGGGACCGGGCGAGCCGGTAGCGTGGACGGGACCGCCGAGCGACGAAGGACGACGACGTCATGACCGACACCAGCCAGATCCCCTCCGACCCGACCGCGACCGACCCCGCGGCGACGGCCCGCCGGGCCCCGGCGGCTGGCCGCACGCGACCCAAGCCCGACATCGCCCGGTCGTGGCTGCTGGTCCCCGGCACCGCGCCCGACCGCTTCGACTCGGCGCAGGCGTCACGCGCCGACCAGATCGTCCTCGACATCGAGGACGCGGTCGACCCGGCCCGCAAGCCCGCGGCACGTGACGACGTCGTCGCCTGGCTGAAGGGCGGCGGCGAGGCGTGGGTGCGCATCAACGACCGCTCGACCGACTTCTGGTCCGACGACGTCGACGCCCTCATGGGCCTGCCCGGACTGCACGGCGTCATGCTCGCCAAGACCGAGGCCCCCGAGCACGTCACCGAGACCTTCGACCGACTCGGAGGTGCGGTGCCGGTGCTCGCGCTCGTCGAGTCGGCCCTCGGCATCGAGGAGAGCCCCGCCATCGCCAAGGCCCGCGGGGCGTTCCGTCTTGCGTTCGGCAGCGGCGACTACCGTCGCGACACCGGCACCAGCGCCGACGACCTGGCCATGGCCTACCCCCGCTCGCGCCTCGTCGTGGCCAGCCGCATCGGCGGACTGCCCGGCCCGATCGACGGCCCGACGGTGGGCAGCAGCCACCCCGTCCTGCGCGAGCAGTCCGGGGTCGCCGTCGCCCTCGGCCTGACCGGCAAGCTCTGCCTCGACGTCGAGCAGTTGCCCGTGATCAACGAGGTCATCAGCCCCACCCCGTCCGACGTCGCCTGGGCCCAGGACTTCCTCGCCGACTTCGAGGGCCGCGGCCGGGTCATCCGCGACGGCAGCGACCTGCCCCGCCTCGGCCGGGCCCAGAAGATCGAGAAGCTCGCCTCGGCGTTCGGGGTGCAGCCCGCGAGCTGACCTCACGACCGAAGGAGGCGTATCCCACCCGGGATGCGCCTCCTTTCTTTTGCACGAGTTCTCGTCGCGGTCTTGACTCGCGATAGTCAACGACATATCTTTGACACATCGCGACAGGACGTCGTGATCTCGACTTCTTCCCCCTGACCCGAGAGGAGTACCCCATGGGTACCGACTTCACCCCCGAGAACCACGGCGACCCCCGTCGCCAGCACCACGACTTCACCGACGCCCGACGCGACCTCCCCGGCCGCGGCGAGGGTCACGGCCGCTTCGGCCGTCCGTTCGGCCGCGGGTTCCGCCCCGGCCCCGGCTTCGGCGGCTTCGGCCCCGGTTTCGGCCCCGGCGGCCCGGGCTTCGGCCCCGGCGGCTTCGGGCCGGGCCGCGGAGGACGCGGCCGGGCCCGACGCGGCGACGTGCGCCTCGCCATCCTCTCGCTGCTGTCCGACGCCCCGTCGAACGGTTACGGCCTGATCAAGGCGATCGCCGAGCGCACCGACGGCGCCTGGAAGCCCAGCCCCGGCTCGGTCTACCCCACGCTGCAGCAGCTCGTCGACGAAGAACTCATCTCGTCCGACGAGGCCGCGACCAAGAGCGTCTTCACGCTGACCGAGGCGGGCCGGGCCTACGTGGCCGAGCACGCCGACGAGATCGAGAAGGCCTGGGCCGCGACGGCCGACGACGCGAGCGACACCGACCGCGAGTTCCAGACCAGCCTGATGAAGCTGATGGGCGTCGTGAAGCAGTTCCACCACGACGGCAGCGAGGCCCAGCGGGCCGCCGCCACCGCCAAGCTCGACGAAGCCCGCCGCGCGCTCTACACGATCCTGGCGGACTGAGTCCTCGCGGGCTGAGCACTCGCCGGCCGGCGCTGGCGGGCTGAGCCCTCGCTGGCCGGCACCGGCCCGACGGCCGACGTGAGCACCCGAGGAGGCGCGGTGCGGGTGACCCCCGCACCGCGCCTCCTTCGCGTTGTCGCGTCGCCGACCGGACCGATGTCAGGGGTCGTGGGCAGGATGGCCCCACGAGAACGACGACCTGCCGGAGGCGCCCATGAGCACCACAGACGACCCCACCACCGCGAACCCCGGCGGGCTCGACCGTGCGGGGTACGATTCGTCGTTCCTCACGGTCGACGTGCCCCTGCCGGCCCTCCACGCGACCGTGCGCGAGCTGCCCTACGTCCACTTCACGGTGTTGCTCGACCCCGTCCGGCGGTTGGCCGCCCTGACGGCGGTCAACATCGACGGGTCGTCGCTGCTCGACCTGGGCCGAGGCGACGACTGGCACCTCGACGAGCGCGTGCCCGACGACGAGCAGACGGGGCCCGAGGTCTACGCCTCGAACGACCTCGACCGGGGGCACCTGGTCCGCCGGCGCGACCCGGTCTGGGGCGAGCCGGCCGTCGCGGCCCGCGCGAACGTCGACACCTTCAGCTTCACCAACGCCGCACCGCAAGCCGCCGAGTTCAACCAGTCGAAAGAACTCTGGCTCGGCCTCGAAGACCAGGTGTTGCGGTACGCCTCCACGCATCGGCAGCGGCTGACGGTCTTCACGGCGCCCGTGCTGCTCGACGACGACGCCCCCTACCGTGGCATCCGCCTGCCGCGCCGGTTCTTTAAGATCGCGGCGTGGACGACGTCGGACGGTGGTTCGTTGCGCACGGCGGCGTACCTGCTCGACCAGTCCCCCGAACTCGAGGGCGTCGACCTCGAGGCCGCGTTCGCCCGCGCGCACGAGCAGGGCGACCCACCGCCCCTCGGGCCGTACCGCACCTACCAGGTGCCCGTCCGCGACATCGCCGAGATGACCGGCTTCGACCTCGCGCAGCTCGCCGAGGCCGACACCCTGCGGCCCGTGCCCACGATCGAGCCGCCGGACGGCATCCGCGAGGGGTGGGTGCCGCTCACGTCGGTCGACCAACTGTCGTTCTGACGACCCTGCGACCCCGGCTCGTCCAGGCGGCTCGTCCAGGCGGCTCGTCCAGGCGGCTCGCATCGAGCCGTGCCAGCATTCTCTGGCCATGGCACCGAACGACCGAGACCCCGTCGACCCCGCAGACACCCCGGCGAGCCTGCCGCCCGAGATGCCGCGCAGCCTGACGATCCTGCGCGACGAGGACGCCCCTCCGGTCCGGGCCGCGCCCTGGCGAGAGGTCCGGGTGGCCTTCCTGGTGCCGACCACCTCGACCGACGCGGCCTCCGGTGTCCGGCACCTGCTCGATGAACCCGAACTGCACTTCTCGCCCGGGCTGCGCCAGGGGACGCTCGCACTCATGCCCCGCCGATCAGCGCTGCTCCGTGTCGTGCTGGAGTGGGAGTGGTCGGTCGAGGCCGCGTCCTTCTCGGTGAACTCCTTCGAGCCCGAGCCCTTCACGCCCGACGAACGCGACGCTCTCGAGGCCTGGTTGCGGGCGACGGCCCGACGACTGCAGCTGTTCGAGGGTGCGCTCGCGCGGGCCGTCGCCCGGGTCGACCACGACGTGGTGCGAGGCATCGACACGAGCTCTCCCGAGTCCTCGCTGGCCGGCGCCGCGGCCGTGGCGCGGGCAGCAGGTGCGGTGACGAGCGCTTCCGGTCCGGACGAGTCGCGGCCCGGGGGCGCCCGAGCCGCCGATCTCGCCACGGCAGGCCCGGCCGCCACGACGATGCGGACAGCCACCCTCGGCACGAGACTCGCCTCCCCTGCCCACGGCGCCCCCCACCCCGTGGTGGACGTCACCCTGCCGGACGCGAGCGATCCCGGCTGGGAGGTCTTCGTCGACGCCACGAGCCGCCAGACCCTCGGCTACCGTCGGACCCTCGACGACGACGGCAGCGCCTACGCGTTCAGCTACCTCGTGGCCGACGACATCGACGACGTCACGCCCGACGACCTGGTCGACTGGCACGACCAGCACATCCAGCGCCAACTGCTCGTCGAGGACGCCCGCCAGGCGTACGTGCACCTGCTCGCCGGGCTCGAGCCGCCCGTCTCGGTGCAGTACACGGTCTGACCGACCCGTGCCGCGCCTCCCGGGCAGGCCGCGCAGGTCAGGGGGCGACGTCGACGATGGCGACGAAGCGGGTGCCGACGCCGTCGACCTCGGCCCGCACGACGCCCGGCTCGGGCTCGGGCAGCTCGTCCGCCCCGTGGTCGTCACAGCTGAGGTAGGTGTACTCGGGCCACCACTTCTTGGGGCGAGCCGCCTCGTGGTAACCGCAGACGACGCACTCCAGCTCGACCCAGACCGGCTTGCCCGTGCGGTTCGCGCGGGACTGCACCAGCCAGGGCGGCGGCGTCCGTTCCATGGCGACGAGCTCGTCGACCGTCATCTTCGGCGGCAGGCCGTGGCGCTTGGCCATCTCGAGGGGGATGTCCAGTCGCAGGGCGGCGTCTCGTCGCGTGATCACCCGCACACGCTACCCGCCCGCCCGCATCCGCCGCGAGCAGCACCTCTGTTGCCACGAGCAACACCCGACGTCAAGTCGGCCAGAGTGCCGACTTGCCCCCGAACGAGGGCCAGGCGGAAGCTCGACCCAGGCGGCACGTGCCCGATCCACCGGGTCGGCGATCACCGGACCGCCCGGCCGGCACCGCCCGGCCGGCACCACCCGACACGCACCACCCGAACCAAGGGGAACCACATGAAGAAGTTCGTCGCCGCCGCCCTGACCGCCGCGGCCCTCGCCGTCGGATCGCTCGGAGTCTCGACCTCCGCCGTCGCCGCCGGCCCCGACAACACGATCCGGTCGACGGACATCGTCGGCGGCCAGAAGGCACCCACGACGCCGTGGGCCGTGCAGCTGGTCTTCCAGACCGGAGGCACCGCGAGCTACGCCTGCACGGGCGAGCAGATCAATGCCAGCTGGGTGCTGACCGCTCGCCACTGCATCGACGGCGTCACCTCGATGCAGGTGTACCACTCGAACAGCACGGCGAACCCGGGCACGGCGATCGCCGTCGACCGCGTCGCCGCCGCCCCCGCGGGCGACATCGCGCTCGTGCACCTGAGCCAGTCGAAGACCCTCGGCAGCTACCCGTCGCTGAACCTCGGGTTCCAGGCGACCTCGTCGGGCAGCGGCACGATCATGGGCTACGGCCTGCGCGCGAACTCGGTGCAGTCCGACGGTCTGTACCAGGCGACGGTCGGCCTGACCGGCCGCAGCACCGACGCCTACGGTGGGGTCGCGCAGCACCTGAACGGCACCACCGGCGCGGCGAACCACGGCGACTCGGGCGGACCGCTGATCGTGAACGGTCAGATCGTGGCCGTCTGCTCGACCGGCGACGAGGCCGACCCGGGCGCGAACACCCGCGCCGGGTCGAACTACGCCGTGCTGTCGCAGAGCGCGAGCTGGATCCGCTCGACGGCCGGCCTCTAGTCCGCGAGCGGGCCGGTCCGTCGGCTCCGGGCGACCTGGGACGCCCGGCCCCAACGGGCCCGCCCGCCCACGAAGCGCAGGAGGCGCGCCCCGGTCACGCGACCGGGGCGCGCCTTGCGTCGTCGTGTCGACCCGCGCCTCCTCGGGGGCGTCGGCCGCCGGACGTCAGACGATCGGCTTCTCGAAGCAGATCGACTGCGGGATGGTCGTGACGTAGGGCTCGTAGGTCGGGATGCGGGTGAAGCCGATCTTCTCGTAGAGGGCCACGGCGTCGGGCTGGCGGTCCCCGGTCTGCAGGATGAGACGGCGTGCACCGCCCTCGCGGGCGACCGCCTCGAGCTCGGCCATCAGCAGACGGCCGATGCCGCGGCCGCGTTGACCGTCCGCGACGATCACGCGCTTGACCTCCCATTCGCCGTCCCGGCTCTGCACGAGGGCGTGGCCGACGGGCGTGCCGCCGTCGGCACCGTCGTCGGCGACCACCAGCACGGTGGCCAGCACGTTCGACGGGTGGACCGTGAGGGCGGCGTTCCGCGCCTCGACCACGGCGACGGGCTCGACGACGTCGCGGTGGTAGCGGACGGTCATCTCGGCGTCCATGGCGTCGCGCAGGGCGACGGCACGGGGGTCGTCGAAGGCGACGCGTTCGAGGTGCAGCGGGGGCAGGGCGGAGGGGGCGGTGTTCGTCACCAGACGATTCTGCCCCCTCGGGCGGGACCCGACGGACGTGCTACAGACGGACGCCGCGTGCCGACATGAACGGCACGGGGTTGGTCGAGGCGCCGCCCACGCGGGTCTCGAAGTGCAGGTGGCAACCGGTCGAGTTGCCGGTCGACCCGACGAGCGCGATCAACTGGCCCGCGACGACGCTCTGCCCGCGGGACACCTTGATGCCGCCGTTGACGATGTGGCCGTATGCGGTGGAGACGCCGCCGCCGTGGCTGACCTGGATGTAGTTGCCGTAGCCGCTCGCCTGACCGGCGAACGTCACCGTGCCCGAGGTCGCGGCGTAGATGGGGCTGTTGCAGCCGGGGGCCAGGTCGATGCCGTCGTGCATGCGGTAGACGCCGGTCACCGGGTTGACGCGCATGCCGTAGCCGCTCGACATGTAGCCGGCGCTGGGTCGCACCCAGCCCGAGCCGGTCGAGGCACCGCCACCACCGGACGAACCACCGCCGGTCGACGGAGCGGGTGCGGGAGCGGAGGGCGTCGAGGGCCGGGCAGCGGCGGCAGCGGCAGCCGCGGCGCGCTGCTGACGGAGGGCCTCCGCCTGGCGGGCGGCCTCGGCGGCCGCCGCGGCCTTGCGGGCCTCTTCGGCCTGACGTGCGACCTCGACGCCGGTGGCGTAGTCGGCCTCGGTCTGCAGGCTCTGGTCCTGCAGCACGGCGAGCTGACCCTGGAGGCGGGACTCGTTCTCTTGCTGGGCGGCGACGGCGGCCGCGGCGGCGTCGGACGCGGCCTGCGCCTCGTCCATCGACACCTGGGCGGCGCCCTGCAGCTTCACGAGCGCGTCCGAGGCGACCTTGGCCTGGTCGGACAGCGACTGTGCCACGTTGCGGTCGTTCACGGCCTGCTGACGGATGCCGTCCGTCTGCTCGGTGAGCTTGCTCATCGCGCCGAGTCGGTAGAGCAGGTCGTCGGCCTGCTCGGTGTCGCCCACGAGCTGCGACGACACGTTGCCGCCACCCGTGCGGGCGAGCTGGGCCGAGACCTGACCGGCGCGCTGCTCGCTGGCGTCGGCCACCGCGGCCTTCTCGTCGGCCTGCGACTGCAGTTCGGCGAGCTTGGCGGCGCCGGCGTCGGCATCGGCCTGGGCCTGCTCGAACTCGGCCCCGAGACGCTCGGCCTCGGCCTGGGCGGTGGTGGCGTCGCTCGCGAGCTGGTCGAGCAGCCCCTGGATGCGGCTGACCTCGGAAGCCTTCGCCGACTCGCTCGACCGGGCGGCCTGGACGTCGTCCCACGACGGGTACGAGGCGGCCTGCGCGGGCGAGGCCCCGAGCACCGTGCCCGACACGACGAGCGTGAGGCTGAGCAGCACCGTCGCCACGGCGGCGGCGGCGCCCTGTCGGCGGGGCAGGGTCACGGGCGAAGTCACGGAAGAGCACCTATCTGTGGTCGGCCCCGAGCCCGCAGGACGCGTCGGATCGACGGTCGTCGGGGGTGGGGAACCTGATCAGCCTACGGGCGGAACCGGGAAGGGTAAACCCGCACATCAAGGTTTCTCGTCATCGGCTTGTCCCCAGTCGGGGGTTCACAGGGGGATGCACGACATGACTCCAGTCACACGCGTCACACGATCTGTACCCCGAATGACGAGGAGGCGCGGGTCGGCGACACCCGTCGCCCACGACGACAGGCATCGCGCCAGCGTGCCGGCACCCGCCGCCCGGGACCTGGCCCGGGCGACGACGCGGACGGGCCCCGGACGGGCTCGGACGCGGAGGCGAACAGGCCCGGACGCGCCGTCCGGGTCAGTCGACGAACGCCGAGTTGAGACGGTGCAACGCCGCGGCGAGCGCGTCGACCTCGGCGGCCGTCCACCCCTCGAGCCGGTCGGCCAGGGCGGACCGGTTCGCGTCGACCGACCGGGCGAGCAGATCACGGCCACGGGCGGTCAAGGTGAGGGCCTGCCCTCGTCGCCCCTCGACCGCGGCCTCCTCGCCGGGCTCGACCAGGCCCAGCTCGACGAGTCCGCCGAGCTGGCGCGAGACGGTCGAGCGGTTGAGGCCGAAGTCCGCCGCGATGTCCGTGGCCCGGCAGCCGGGGTGGGCCGCGATGAAGGTGACGAGCGAGTGCTCGACGAACGACAGCGGGGCGCTCTTGTGCCGGGCGCGGGCGACGGCCCGCCGCGACACGGTCTCGAGCTCCGAGTAGACCGTGTCGATTCCCCGCTGCCCCCGCTGGTCCGTCACGGGGTCAGCCTAACGGCGGACGGTCGGGAACACCGAGGGGATCGTTTGTGTTGCATAATGCAACTGTAGACCCGACGGGCAACGGCGCCCCCGACCACGAGGAGCCCCGTGACGACCACCGACCTGACCCTGCACCGCCCGGACGACGGCGCGCGCCCCGACCACGGCTCGTTCCGTGAGGACTCGCTCCGGGGGCGGGACGACCGACCCGACCCGCGCCTCCATCGCGGTCACCAACACGCCGGGCCCACGACCGCGCGCCGCCCGCGCCCCGACGCCGCGGCCTGGCGGTCCCTCGGCCTCCACGTGCTGATCCCCCTCTTCCTGGCCACCGGCATGGCCCTCGCCTACCTCGGCGCCTTCGGCCACCCGACACCCCACCACGTGCCCGTCGCCGTCGTCGGCAGCTCGGCCGAGAGCGAGGTCTTCGCCCAGCAGCTCAACGACGCCGACCCGGACGCCCTCGACGTGCGCACCGTCGCCGACGCCGACGCGGCGCGCAGGCTCATCACGGACCGCGAGATCTCGGGTGCGTTCGAGGTGGGCGCCACCGACGCGACCCTGTACGTTTCGTCCGCGGCGTCCGACACGACCGCGAGCGTCCTGCAGAAGGTGTTCGGCCCGGTCGCCTACCGGCTCGGGCTGCCCCTGAAGGTCGACGACGTCGTGCCGAGCGGCGAGGGCGACCCGACGGGACAGGGACTGTTCTTCCTGCTCGTCGCCCTGAGCGTCGGCGCGTACGCGAGTGCCGCGGCCATCTCGGCGGCGAGCGCCCGGCTGGGACTCGGCTCGCGCCTCCTCGCCGGTGTCGTCACGGCCGCCCTGATCGCGGCGATCGGCACCGTCGTCGTCGGCCCCGTCTACGGCATCGTCACGACCGGTTTGTGGGGCGTGGGGCTCGTCAGCTGGTTGTACGTGACCGCCGTCGTGGTGATCGGCATCGGCCTGCACCCCCTGCTGCGCCACTGGACGACCCCCGCCCTGACGATGCTCTTCGTCATGCTGAACTTCACCAGCTCGGGCGGCGTCTTCTCGTCGCAGCTCGTGCCGCCCTTCTTCGGGGCGTTGGGTGCCTTCTGGAACGGTTCGGCCTGGCTGCACGCCACCCAGTCGATCGTGTACTTCCCCGGCCAGGGCTGGGGCCGGGCCGGCCTGACGCTCTCGCTCTGGCTCGCCGCCGGGCTCGCCCTCGCCGGACTGACCCACCTCTGGAGCCTGCGCCGCACCCGGCTCGCCGACGAACGCGTAGCCGTCCGCGAGGACGAGGAGGGCATCGCCGCCTGACCCGACGGGCGTGGCAAGCGCGTGCGAGACTCGACCGGTGACGACGACGCACGAGACCCTCCGTCCACCCCGACGCGACGAGCGCAACTGGGCCGACAGCTTCAGCTACGGGGCGACCCGGGTCGTGCAGCCGAGCACGGTCGACGAGCTGAGCGAACTCGTCGCCGGGGCTCCACGCATCCGGGCCCTGGGCACGCGCCACTCGTTCAGCGACGTGGCCGACGGCCCGGGCCTGTTGGTGTCGACCACGGCATTGCCCGCCGACCCGGTGATCGCGGACGACGGACACAGCGTCACCGTCGGCGCCGGCACGAACTACGCCGTCGTCGCGCAGCACCTCGACCGGCACGGGCTCGCCCTGCTGAACATGGGCTCGCTGCCGCACATCTCGGTGGGCGGCGCGATCGCCACCGGCACCCACGGCTCGGGGCTCGGCCTCGGCAGCCTGTCGAGTGCGGTCTCGGCCCTCGAGATCGTCGGGCCCGACGGGTCCGTCCGGACCGTGCGTCGCGGTCAGCCGGGGTTCGACGGCAGCGTCGTGGCCCTGGGCGCCCTCGGCGTCGTGGTCCGGGTGACCCTGGACGTGCAGCCCGGGTTCCGCATGCGGCAGGACACCTACGTCGACCTGCCCTGGTCGAGCGTCGACGATCACCTGCTCGACGTCATGAGTGCCGGCTACAGCGTCAGCTTCTTCCACGAGTTCGACCACCGCATCCGCGAGGTGCTGGTCAAGTCGCGCGTGCCCGAGGGCCTCGCCGACGTGTCGATGCCCCGTGACCTGTGGGGTGCCCGCCCCGCCCCGGTCGACGAGCACGCCGAGGTCACCGGCACGAAGTCGACGCCGATGGACGGCAGCGTGGGGTCGTGGGCCGACCGGCTGCCGCACTTCCGCATCGACGCCACCCCGTCGGTGGGTTCCGAGTTGCAGAGCGAACACTTCGTCGCCCTCGAGGACGGACCGGCCGCCCTCCGCGCCGTGCAACGCCTCGGCGACGAGCTGCGCCCGCACCTCTACACCTGCGAGACCCGCACCGTCGCGGGCGACTCGCTCTGGTTGAGCCCGACGCCGCAGGACAGCCTGGGCATCGCCTTCACCTGGAAGAAGCACCCCGCCGAGGTCGCCGCCCTGGTCCCCCGCGTCGAGGAGGCGCTGGCCCCGTTCGCCCCGCGCCCCCATTGGGGCAAGCTGTCGGCCCTGCCCCACGCGGCGATCGTCGAGGCGTACCCCCGGTTGGCCGACTTCGCCGCGCTCGTCCACGAGGTCGACCCCGACGGCAAGTTCGCCGGGCCGGCACTCGAGCGCCTGCTCGCCTAGCCGTGCCCGTCAGCCGCCCGATCGAAGGTCGGGCGGAGGGTCGGGCGGAGCGTCAGTAGGACTCGCCGGTCGGGTCGGGGGCGTCGAGGTCGAGCAGCCCCGCACCGCCGACGGGCAGGCCCTGCCAGGTCTGGAGTCGCCAGCCGCGGTCGAGGGTGCCCTCGAGCGTGACGACACCCGTGTTCTCGAGCAGGTGGTGCCGGATGAACTCGTCGTCGGCGTTGACCGCCCGCGAACCGACCCAGGCGCGGATGGCCGCACCGTGACTGACGGCGGCTACCGTCTCGTGACCGTCGCGCTCGCCCGCGGCGATCAGGTCGGCCAGCGCCGCGTCGTAGCGAGCGAAGAACTCGTGCCCGTCTTCCGAACCGGGCACCCGCACGTCGAGGTCGCCCGCCGCCCAGGAGAAGACGCAGCCGATGTAGGCCGTGACCGCCTCGGCGTCGCTGCGGCCTTCGAGATCGCCCGCCTTCACCTCGCGAAGCCCGTCGAGCACCGCCGGCGTCCGTCCCGTGGCGGCGGCCAGAGGAGCCGCGGTGAGCTGCGTGCGCACGAGCGTGCTGACCGCGAGCGCACCGATCGTCTCGTCGGCGAGGGCCACGGGCAGCGCCTCGGCCTGGCGCCGACCGAGGTCGGTGAGCCCCACGCCGGGGGCGACGGTGCCGAGCTCGCCCTCGACGTTGTCGGGGGTCTGACCGTGGCGGATCAACAACAGGCGCATGGTCGTCCACCCTAGGACCGACCTCCGACACCGGGGGTCGGTCAGGCGTCGGGCCAGAGGCGGCCGGCGTCCACGACGACGTCGGCCCGGGCGCGGGTGGCCCGGACCAGCCGGGCGTTCGCCTCGTCGGGACCGGCGGCCCAGGCCTCGGCGGCCTCGGGCGTCATGCCGAAGCGGACGTGGCGGGCGACGAGCCAGCGGCGTCGGAGCCCGGCCGGGGTGTCGACGAACCACACCTCGTCGAACGCCGAGCGCACCTCGGGCCACGGCGCGAGCTCGGCCAGCAGGTAGTTGCCCTCGCTGACCACGACCTCGACGGACGGGTCGACCTCGATCGCCCCGCCGATCGACTCCTCGACGCCGCGGACGTACTCGGGTGCCCACACCGTCGTCGACCGGGACCGCAACCGGACGAGCAGGGCCAGGTAGCCGTCGGCGTCGAAGGTGTCGATGGCTCCCTTGCGGTCGAGGCGGTCGACTCGGGCGAGGGTGGCACCGGCGAGGTGGAAACCGTCCATGGGGACGACGGCGGCGCGCACCCCGACCCGCGTGAGGCCCTCGACGACGGACGCGGCCGCCGTGCTCTTGCCGCCACCGGGCTCACCCGCGACGCCGATCAGGGTGCGGACGGGCGTCGGGGCCGACCCGGCGGCCGAGGCGAGGTGCACGGAGGAGCCGAGCCGCGCCTCCTGCGTCCGGGCGTGGACCGCCAGGGCCCGGGCGACGAGCTCGTCGACCGAGCCGAGCGGCGTGCCGGTCACTCGGGGCGGCCGGCCGAGCCGGGACGGGTGCCTGCGTCGTCGCCGACGTCGGCGGTACGAAGCTCGGTCAGGGCGGCCTCGCGGCGCGACCGGCGCCAGGCGAGCAGGGCGTGCAGGGCGATCGGCACGACCGACAGGACGACGAGCACGACGGCGAGCACGTCGATGTGGTCGCGGATGAAAGGGATGCCGCCGAGCAGCGAGCCGAGCACCGTCATGCCCACGGCCCAGAGGAAGGCGCCCGTCACGTTGAAGAGCAGGAACTTGGGGTACCGGTAGCCTGCGGTCCCGGCCGCCAGCGGGACGTAGGTGCGGACGATCGGGACGAACCGACCGAGGATCAAGCTCGTGCCGCCGTACTTCGCGAAGAAGGCCTCGGCGCGCTCGAGGTAGGCCGTCTTGAGGATGCGCGCGTCGTCCTTGAAGAGGCGGCGGCCGAAGCGGTTGCCGAGGAAGTAGCCCACCTGGTCGCCCAGCACCGCGGCGACGAAGGCGCAGAGCGCGATCACCCAGACCTGCAGCCCCAGTGCCTCGTGCAGCACGCCGGCGGTGAAGAGCAGCGAGTCGCCGGGCAGGAAGGGGAACAGCACGCCCGACTCGATGAAGACCATCAGCGAGATGCCTGCGAGGGCCCAGGGGCCCAGGGCGGGCAGCAGCTCGTCCGGGTTGAAGAGGACGAACCCCCCGCCGGTCGAGGCGGGCAGGGCGGCGAGCAGGGTGTCGGCGATCACGAGGGACGACTGTAACGGGTCGACCCCTGGACGAGGCGTCCACCGAGCGGACCATGCCGTCATCCGCAGGTCTCGGCCGGGCGGGGGATGCCCCCGGACACACCGCGCCCCTAGCCTGGGGCGATGCGGACACCCCTCAGCATGCCGACGACAGGACGCACGCGATGATCGAAGCCCGGAACCTCACCAAGATCTACGGAGACAAGCGCGCGCTCGACGACGCCACCTTCACGGTCCGCCCCGGTCTCGTCACCGGGTTCCTCGGCCCGAACGGCGCCGGCAAGTCCACCACCATGCGCATGATCGTGGGGCTCGACCGCCCCACCAGCGGCAGCGTCACGGTCAACGGCAAGCGGTTCGCCGACCACGCCGCCCCCCTGCACGAGGTCGGCGTCCTGCTCGACGCCAAGGCCGTGCACACCGGTCGCAGTGCGCACGACCACCTGCTGGCCATGGGTGCCACCCACGGCATCGGCAAGAAGCGCGTCGACGAGGTGATCGCCCTGACCGGCCTCGAATCGGTCGCGAAGAAGCGCGTCGGCGGGTTCTCGCTCGGCATGGGGCAGCGCCTCGGCATCGCCGCCGCGCTGCTCGGCGACCCGGCCACCGTCATCCTCGACGAGCCCGTCAACGGCCTCGACCCCGAGGGCGTCGTCTGGGTGCGCACCCTGGCCCGCTTCCTCGCGAGCGAGGGCCGCACCGTGTTCCTCTCGTCTCACCTGATGAGCGAGATGGCACAGACCGCCGACCACCTCATCGTGCTCGGGCGGGGCAAGGTGCTCGCCGACTCCCCGATCTCGGACGTCATCTCGCAGGCCTCGGGCGACGCCGTCCGCGTCCGCAGCCCGCATGCCGACCACCTCGTCTCGCTGCTGCAGGGGCCCGACGTCGCCGTCACGGCCGTCGAGCCCGGCGTCGTCGAGCTGCGGGGCATCACCGCCGAGCGGGTCGGCGACCTCGCCGCCTCGTCCGGCGTCGTGCTGCACGAGCTCACCCCGCTGGTCCGCTCGCTCGAGGACGCGTACATGACCCTCACGCAGGACTCCGTCGAATACCACGCAGGAGGCGCGGCGCGAGGCAGCCACGTCGCCCCCGACACGCAGACCCCCCAGGGAGCGACCCGATGACCGCCACGACCCCCACCCGCCACCGCGACCGGCCGGCCCGCCCGACCTCGAAGCTCACCTTCGGCGGCGTGCTGCGCAGCGAGGTCATCAAGCTGCGTACCCTGCGCTCGACCTGGTGGTGCCTGTCGATCATGGTCGTCATCATCGTCGGCTTCGGCGCGCTGTTCGCCCTGAGCGCGGGCCTGTTCGAGGCCGGCCAGGCCAGCACCGAGCAACAGCAGCAGATCGTCGCGCAGTCCGTCTCGGTCGGCGTGGTCTTCGGCCAGCTCGTCGCGTCGATCCTGGGCGCCCTGGTGATCACCGGCGAGTTCGGCACGGGCATGATCCGGTCGACCTTCTCGACGGTGCCCAAGCGCCTGCCCGCGGTGATCGCCAAGCTCGTGGTCATCGCGGTGACGCTCTTCGTGGTGTCGCTGGTCGCACTCGTCCTGACCCTGCTGATCAACAGCGCGATCCTGCCGTCGAACGACATCACGGTCGACTTCGGCGACGATGCCCTCTGGCGCAGCGTGCTCGGCGCCGCGGCATCGATCGCCTTCACCGGCATGATCGCCTTCTCGCTCGGTGCGATCATCCGCAACGGTGCCGGCGCCATCGCGGCCTCGGTCGGCCTGGTCTTCGTGCTGCCGATCATCGTGCAGATCTTCACGGCGTTCGTCGACGCCGCGTGGGTCTACACGCTGGCCGAGATCATCCCGCCGAACGCTGCCGCCCGGCTCTACGACTACGTCGTCTCCGGCCAGTCGGCGATGACGCTGCCGAGCCCCGACGGAGCCCTCGTCCTCGAACCGTGGAGCGCCCTGCTGGTGCTCGTCGGGTGGGTCGTGGTGCTCTTCGGCCTGGCGCTCGCGCTCGTGAAGCGACGCGACGTCTGACCGACCCGCACCGCGCCTCCTCGGGGTGACGGCGGGGCGTTCGTGACGGATCGGGAAGAACCGGACCGTCTCGTACGTTCGGTCGCACAGGCACACCCGCCGTCACCTCCGAGGAGCCCCATTTGAGCATCGACCCCTCTCCCCCGACGACCGTCGGCGACAGCCGATCCGGCGACGGCCGATCCGGCGAGACCGCGACAGCGGGCGCCGACAACGACCAGGCCGGCACCGAGGCCCGCAACAAGCTCGTCATCGGGCTGCTGCTCGTCTCCGCCTTCGTGGTGATCCTGAACGAGACGATCATGGGCGTCGCCCTGCCGAGCCTCACGCGCGACCTCGACATCACCGTCACGGCCGGTCAGTGGCTGACCACGGGCTTCATGCTCACCATGGCCGTGGTCATCCCGATCACGGGCTTCCTGCTGCAGCGCTTCAACACCCGCCCGGTGTTCATCGCCGCGATGAGCCTGTTCAGCCTGGGCACGGCCATCTCGGCGATCGCTCCCGGCTTCGGCGTGCTGCTGCTCGGACGCGTCGTGCAGGCCTCGGGCACGGCGATCATGATGCCGCTGCTGATGACCACCGTGCTCACCCTCGTGCCGCCGGCCACGCGCGGCCGCACGATGGGCAACATCTCGATCGTCATCTCGGTCGCCCCGGCCATCGGTCCGACGATCTCGGGCGTCATCCTGAGCGTGCTCGAGTGGCGCTTCATGTTCATCCTCGTCCTGCCGATCGCCCTCGCCGCGCTCGCGCTGGGCGCCGCCCGCGTCAAGAACGTCACCACACCGAAGAAGGTGCCGCTCGACGTCACCTCGGTGATCCTGTCGGCCTTCGCCTTCGGCGGCATCGTCTTCGGGCTCAGCTCGATCGGCGAGGGAGCCGAGGCCGCCGTGCCCGCCTGGGTGCCGCTCGCCGTCGGCGTCGTCGCCCTCGTCGCCTTCGTGCTGCGTCAGCGCTCGCTGCAGCGTCGCGACCGCGCCCTGCTCGACCTGCGCACGTTCTCGTCGCGCACCTTCACGATCTCGGCGTCGGTGCTCGGCGTCGGCATGATCGCCCTCTTCGGCACCCTGATCGTGCTGCCGATCTACCTGCAGAACGTGCACGGCCTCGACCCGCTCGCCACCGGACTGCTGTTGCTGCCCGGCGGTCTCGTCCAGGGCCTGCTGTCGCCCGTCGTGGGACGCCTGTTCGACAAGTACGGCCCGACCGTGCTGCTCGTGCCCGGCACCACCCTCGTCAGCGCCGTGCTGTGGTTCATGTCGACGGTGTCCGAGTCCACGCCGATCCCGATGGTGCTCGGCGCCCACGTCGCCCTCAGCATCGGCCTGGCCTTCATGTTCACGCCGCTGTTCACGTCGGGCCTCGGGTCGCTGCCGTCCCACCTGTACTCGCACGGCAGCGCCATCGTCGGCACGGTGCAGCAGCTGGCCGGCGCCGCCGGCACGGCCGTGTTCGTCACGGTGATGACCCTCGCGGCCACCGCGGCCGCCAGCCAGTCGGGCGCCGGAGCCGCCGCGACCGGAGCCGGCGTGCGCGCCGCGTTCCTGGTCGGGGCGATCATCTCGGTGTTCGCCGTCGCGGGGTCGTTCTTCGTGCGGCGCCCGCCGGTCGTCGAGGGCGCCGAGCCGGTCGTCGCGCACTAGCCGGTCGGGTCGCGGCCGCGCGACGCCGCCGCCGTCGCGCGGGCCGCGCGTCGCGGCCGCCGTCGCGCGGGCCGCGCGTCGCGGCCGCCGTCGCGCGGGCCGCGCGTCGCGGCCGCCGTCGCGCGTCAGCGCCCCCGCGTATCGCGTCAGCGCCCCATGTCGCGAGTCGCGCGCTGCGCGTCGCGGCTGCCGAGCTGCCGAGCTGCCGAGCTGCCGAGCTGCCGATGGTCACGACTTCCCACTCCGGGAGGCGCCGACCGTCGGCAGTTCGTCGTCGTGACGGTGGGCCGAGAGGACGTGGACCGTCGCACCACCGACGGCCGTCGAGCTGACGGTTCTGCGCAAGCGACTGTGCGACGGCGCCGGCGTCGTGATCTCCGCCCCCGCGCCTCCTCGACCTCCGCGGCTGTGGGCAACTCCTGCCCGGGGGTGCGCCCCGCGTCCGGGTGCCTGTCTTCTCGGCCCGCGCCTCCCCGGGAGTCCTGAGTTGCCGACACGCCACTCCTCGGGCTGCCTGCTTCCTCGACGTGCACGCCGACCCGGACACGGGCTTCGAGCACGAGTAGCGTCCGTGCACGTGCAGATCATGCACAGTTGCAGACTGCGCACTCGTCGTCAGGCACCACCGGGAGGCCGACCCATGACCAGCTCACCCACCACCTCGCCGAACGGCGCCCCGGGCGGAAGCACGCGCAGCCTCGTCCCGGCCCGGATGGACCGTCTGCCGTGGACGAGGTTCCACTGGTCGATCGTCGTGGGCCTGGGGTTCTCGTGGGTGCTCGACGGACTCGAGATCCAGATCGTCGCGTCAGCCGGGTTCCAGGCCGACCTGGGGCTCACCGCGGCCGAGGTCGGCCTGCTGGGCACGATCTACCTCGTCGGCCAGGTCTTCGGGGCCTTGATCTTCGGACGCATGGCCGACAGCCTCGGGCGCAAGAAGCTGTTCATCCTGACCCTCGCGATCTACCTCGTGGCGAGCGCCATCGCCGGTCTGTCGCCGAACTTCTTCTTCCTGGCCGTGTTCCGGTTCTTCGCCGGGGCAGGCATCGGTGGAGAGTACGCCGCCATCAACTCGGCGATCGACGAGCTGATCCCGTCGAAGTACCGAGGCCGTGTCGACATCGCCATCAACGGGACGTACTGGGGCGGTGCGGCCCTCGGGGCGACGGCCAACATCTTCCTGCTGAACCCCGACCTGTTCGCCGAGAACGTCGGCTGGCGCATCGGGTTCTTCATCGGCCCGGTGCTCGGGCTCGCGATCATCTACCTTCGGCGACACATCCCCGAGAGCCCCCGATGGCTGATGACCCACGGCCGCGAGAAGGAGGCCGAGGCGACCGTCGACGACATCGAGGCCCGGGTCGAACGCGACAAGGGCACCGACCACCTCGAGCCCGTGTCGGACGACCAGGCCATCGAGGTCGTCGCCGCAGGGCGGATCGGGTTCGGGACCATCGTCCGGACTTTGGTGCACGACTACCCGAAGCGCACCTTCGTCGGCGCCGCCATGATGATCACGCAGTCGTTCCTGTACAACGCGATCTTCTTCACCTACGCGCTCGTGCTGCAGAACTTCTACGGCACGAGCCCCAGCAGCACGCAGTACTTCTTCTTGATCTTCGCCGTGGGCAACTTGCTCGGACCGCTCGTGCTGGGGCCCCTGTTCGACAGCTGGGGTCGGCGTCAGATGATCTTCCTAACGTACGCCGTGTCGGCCGCCGTGCTGGCCGTGTCGGCGATCCTCTTCCAGGCGGACGTGCTCAACGCCGCGACGCAGACCGCGTTCTGGAGCGTCTCGTTCTTCTTCGCCTCGGCAGGCGCCTCGTCGGCGTACCTGACGGTGAGCGAGATCTTCCCGCTCGAGCTCAGGAGTCAGGTGATCGGGTACTTCTTCGCGCTCGGCCAGATCGTCGGCGCCGTGGCTCCCAGCCTGTACGGCGCCCTCATCGGCGACGGCAGCGACCGAGGGCCGCTCACGGGCGGGTACTTCCTGGGTGCCGGTGTCATGCTCGTCGGCGGTGTCATCGCACTGATCTTCGGTGTCGACGCGGCTCGCAAGTCGCTCGAGACGATCACGACTCCCCTCTCGGTCGTCCCCTCGTCGAAGGAGCCGCCGCGGCGCTGACGTGGCTGTGTCGGGCCGGGCCGGGCCGGGCCGGGCCGGGCCGGGCCGGACTGGGCTGGGCTGGGCTGGCCGGGCGGGGCTGGGCTGGGTCCGGCGGGGCCCGGATGGCCGTCCCCCGGTTCACCCCGTCGGCATTTCCTGACCGGTGAGCCGTCGAGGAGCCGCCAGCCGCCACAGCCTGCGGCCCCGGGGCCCGAGCACCCGCGGCAAGGAGGAATTGCCGACATCCTCGACCGGACGCGGACCGCCCGCAGTGTGAACCAGTGCATCGATCGCCTCGGCCGTGGAACGCCACCTGTCCCGCACCATCTTGGCGCTCGCCCGGAACGGGACCCGACCGTCACGGGCGATGTCGGCGTCCTTGACCCGATCCTCGTCGAAGCGCCGCTCGTGGTGTGCTCTTCCGTCGGTCTCGAAGCCGATGATCCCGTCGACCACCATGTCGATGATCTTGCTCGTCCCCTCGATGGGAACCTGACGCACGACATGTCGTCCTGCGCGCCGGAGTCTCGTTCCGGCGGCGCTCTCGAGGATGCTCTCCGCGCCTCCTTCGCTCCATGCGACGAGGCCGGCAGCGTCCGCCCTCTTGCGGGACAGCACCTCGGCGGCATCGTCATCGTCATGGACTATGCCCGCATCCCTCGCCCAGTCGACGAGGATCACCGCGTCTTCGAAAGTTCGCGCCTCGACGACCGCCCGAGCCAGGGCGTCGCGAGGATCGACCGCCCATGTCGAACCCCGGCCGCTCAACTCGACGGGGTCCCACACGACTCGGACCCCTCGACGCCTCCGGAGGCGCGAGGCCGTCTCGGGCACCGACACCGTGACGGGTGGTCGGCGCGACGACCACGACCACGCACCGAGCAGGTGGAGGGCGGACGCACCCGTGAGCCGACCACCGACGGCCACCGCGACGTAACGGGGGTCGTGGGACGACCACGCGGAGTACCACCCCCGCCGAGGTCTGCTCACGGTGCGAGATCGAACGGCGGCGGTGAGGTGTCGGTCCGTCGCCCCGTGGGCGACCAGGTCGCGTTTGTGGAGCAGCCCTCCGGCGGACGAGACCAGTTCGGTGATGGTGGTCATGTCCACGAGCGTGTCCGAGTCTCGGGCACCGTCTCGTCCAGGTACCTCGTGCCGGGGACGGACGGCGGATGCAGCCCTCTGGGGACGAGACGACTCCGAGCCGGTGCGACCTTCCACGGTCTCGGCGGGCATGTCGTCGCGAACTCCTGGCCCTTGCCGAGCCCGAGCGCGGTCGGCGGGAGCCGGCGGCCCGGCGCCGCACGTCGACAGGAGTCGCCGACCGTGCCGGGGAGGTGCCGGGAACTCCTGCGTGAGGCGCGCGCATCGTGACCGGACCGCGACCGGACGACCTCGGGACGGCAGCAGTCAGGAGTTGCCACCCAGGGTCTGAGGCGGGAGGCGGGAGGCGGGATGAAGGGCGGAACAGGACAGGACAGGACAGGACAGGGACGAGAGGGGACGGGACGGAGGTCAGACGATCGAGACCGCGGGGGGCATGCGCGCGAGGTCAGCGCCGATGCCGATGTCGACCAGCACGATGCGCCCCGCCCACTCCGCGCCCGGGCTCACGAGCAGTCCGACCTTGTGGCCACCGAACGTGACCGTGACGTCCGCCGGCAGCACGAAGACCGGATCGGGGAGCGTCCCGTCGTCCACTCCGATGCCGCTCGGAACGTCGACGGCGACCACGCGGGGCACAGGCGCCGCAGGGGCGCCCGTCGATCCTGCGCTTCCACCCGGGTGCGACCCCGCCTCCGCTCCGGCGCCCCTCCCCGGCGCCGGAGCCGCACCCGCACCCCGCGTCGCACCCGCGACCACCGGCAGCACCGCCCGCACCGCGCGCAGCGCGTCCCCCCGCAGCCCTACACCGTTCGAGCCCGTCCCCACCAGCCCGTCGAGCACCACGTCGTACTCGGGCAGAGCTGCCGCCACGACCGCGGGATCGCACCACGCTTCGACGTCGTCGGGGACGACCCCTGCCGCGAGCGCTGCGGCCAGGGCGGCCTCGTGCACCCGCGACCCCACCGGCACCACGGTCACCGCGCCGCCCTGCGGCACGAGCTCGCGGGCGAGCGACTCCCCGGCGTAGAGCGTGTCACCCCCGTTGTTGCCGCTTCCGACGAGCAGCAGGACCCGACCCGCACGACCGTCCCGAGAACGCGAGGAGGCGCGCACCATCTCGCGCACGACGTCCGCGAGTCCGTCGGCAGCCCGCCTCATCAGAGGTTCCCCCGCCTCCAGGTGCGGGCGCTCCGCCTCGCGGATCTGAGCCGCCGTCCATGCCTCGACCATGCGTCCAGCCTCCTCTCCTCCCCCTCCGGAGGGCCGGGCCTGCGTCGTCGCAGCCCACCCCCGACCGAGCCGAGGGCCCCGGCTGCCCCGATACCTCCATCGGGTACGACGTCGGACCCGCCCGCGCGGCACCGACCGGGTCGGCAACTCCTGTGCCGGGATGCCGCCGCGGCCGGTGGTGACGCTCAGGGGAGGCGCGGGCGGCATCGAGGAGGAGTTGCCGACACCGAACGCGACACGACGCCTCGGACGAACCCCCACCGCGAGCAGCCTCGAGACGGCCACGGCGGGAGCAGAACGAGCGCAGCGCACAGAACGCCTCAGCCCGCTCAGCGCGCCGAACGCGCACAGTCAGCGCAACATGCCGAACGCACACAGTCGGCGCAGCACGCTGAAGGCTCTCAGTCAGCGCAGCACGCCGAACTCACAGAGTCAGCGCAGCGCGCGCAGCGCGCAGAACGAGCAGAACGAGCGCAGCGAGCACTACGACCACAACCTGCACGAGCTGCACGGCGCTGCCAGACTGTCGGGATGCGTGCGACCACCCCGAACCCCGTCGACGGCACCGAGATCGCCTACGAGGTCGACGGCGAGGGCCCGCCCCTGCTGCTCGTGCACGGCTCGGGCCTCTCGCGCGGCACCTGGCGGGGCCTCGGCTACCTGCGCGACCTGCAGCGCGACTTCACGGTGGTCGCCCTCGACATGCGCGGCCACGGCAAGAGCGGCAAGCCCCACGACTCCGAGTCGTACGCGATGGACCTGCACCGCGGTGACGTCGGTGCCGTGCTGGACGCGACCGGCCTCGAGCCCGCGCACTACATCGGTTACTCGTTCGGCGCCCGCATCGGGCTGTCGATCGCGGCGCACGAGCCCGAGCGCCTCCGCACCCTGACCACCATCGGCGGCAGCTGGGCCCCGATGAACGGCAACATCGGTGCGACCTTCACCCCCGACTGGCACGACGCCCTGACGACGGGCGGCATGGCCCGCTTCGTCGACCGCTGGGGCGAGACGATCGGCCGTCCGATCGACCCCGAGACCCGTCTGGCCTTCATGCAGGACGATCCGATCGCCCTGGCCGCCTTCTTCACCGCGGCCGAGACCGGTGGCGGCCTCACGATCCCCCAGCTCGACTCGGTCGAGGTCCCCACGCTGCTGCTGGCCGGCACGCGCGACGTCGACCGCCACCGCGAGTCCCAAGAGGCCGCCCGCCGCATGCCCGCCGCCGTCTTCTACTCGCTGGTCGGCCAGGACCACGCCTCGTCGCTCCTGCCCGTCGACCAGGTGACCGATCTGCTGCGCACCTTCCTCGAGACCGTCGACGCCTGACCTCCTCCCCGCCCGGGTCGTCGACCGGGAGGCGCGGCGCCAGAACGCAGGACCACCCCGGGAGGCGCGGCGCCAGAACGCAGGACGCCCCGGGAGGCGCGGCACGAGAACGCAGGACGCCCCGGGAACGACCCCCGGCGCGCGCCCGCGCGCGGCGGCTGCGAGAATGGACGCACCATGGGCATCAGTCGGCGAGCGTTCTTGACGGGATCGGTCTCGGGGGCCGCAATCCTCGTGCTGTCCGCCTGCACGACCGGGTCCCCCGCGCCGACGGCCAGCCCCACCCCGTCCGCCACCACGCCGACCCCCACCCCGACGCCGACCGAGTCCGGCACGGTCGTCCCCGCCGCCTTCCGCCGCAGCTCGTGGAGCGACGACCCCTACTCGCTCGGGGCGACGAGCCACCTCACCCCCGGCACGTCCGACGCCGACCGCCGGTTGCTCGGCACCCCTCTCGACGACCGGCTCTTCTTCGCCGGTGAGGCCGTCGCCTCGACGATGGGCGGCACGGTCTACGGTGCCCGCCAGTCGGGCTTCGACGTCGCGGCACAGGTCGCCGAGGTCGCCGAGGCCGACGAGCGCATCGCCGTGATCGGCGCCGGCATCGCCGGCGCGACCGCGGCGCGTTCCCTGGTCGAGCGCGGCTACGACGTCGTCGTCGTCGAGGCCCGCGGCCGGGTCGGCGGCCGGGTGCACAGCGTGCACGACGACGACTGGCCCTACCCGGTCGAGCTCGGCGTCGGTCTGCTCGAGGGCCCCGAGTCGGTGGCCCTCCAGGCCGCACTCGCCCTCGCCCGCGTCCGGACCCGACCACTCGACGACACCGTCGAGGTGCGGACGCCCGACGGCGCGGTCGACTCGCTCGGCGACGTCGCCGACCGTCTCGGCCGGGCCGCGTCCTGGGCCGACGCTCGTTCCACCACGACCGACGCCGACTCCGGCACGAGCGTCGCCGACGCCCTCGCCGGGTCCGGGGCCGACCAGGCCTCGGCCCTGCCCGGTCCCGACGGCGTCTCGGACGCCGACCGCCTCGCCCTCGTGCTCGACGACCTCCTCCCGGCTCGCTGGGGCGCCGAGGCCGACGACCTCGCCGCCTCGACCCTCGGCGACGACCCCGCGCGCGACCTGCTGCCCACCGGCGCCTCCGTGGTGACGGGTGGCCTGTCGGGCTTCGTCGCGGGCCTGCTCGACGGCCTCGACGTCCTCCGCGACAGCAACGTCGTCCGTGTGCAGTACGGCGACCAGGGCGTGGGGCTGAGGCTCGCCACGGGCGAGTCGCTCTCGGTCGACCGCGCCGTGTCGACGATCCCCCTGGGGGTGCTGAAGACCGGCGTCCCCGAGTTCTCCCCCGAGCTGCCGTCCACCCACGCCGACGCGATCGAGGCCCTCGGCGTCGGCACGCGCGAGGTGCTCTGGCTGCGCTTCGACGAGGCCTTCTGGTCCACCCAGGCCACGGTCTGGGCCGTGCTCGACGACGACGCGCCCTACCGGCTCTTCGTCAACCTGATGCCGGCCACGGGAGCCCCCGTGCTGGTCGCGCTGACGGGCGGCGACGCGGCGGCCGAGGTCGACGCCCTCGACGACGACGCGGCGGTGGCGGCGGCCATGCAGAGCCTGGCGCCCTACCTCGACCTCGTGACCGCCGGGTCCCCCGCGCCCACCGACGAGCCGACGGCCGACCCGACGTCCTGACCCGCGCCTCCTGGTCCCTCGACCGCAGGAGGCGCGGTGCGCGTCGTCGACGCGGCCCCGCCACCCTGCCGGGCCCGTGCGTGCGGCCGCACGTGGCTGAGTGCCACGAGTGCGACGAGCACGCCGACGATCGTGCCCAGTGCTATGCCGTTGTAGAGCAGGAACTCGCCCGGCCAGGTCACCTGGGCCGGGTCGAGGAAGAAGTACGGGTACCAGCCGACGTCGGCCCCGCGGACGATCGTGAACACGCCCCACACGAGCGGGAAGACGAGCACGACCGACAGCACCCGCCAGCGCACCCGCGTCCGGTCGGGCCCGAGCACCCAGTCGACGAGCACGAACGTCGGGATCACGAAGTGCAGCAGCTGGCTGGACCAGGGCACCTCGATGCGGTAGTTGTGGCTGGCCGACTCGGCGACGATGATGCCGAACACGATGCCCGACACGATGACGTAGGTGCTGACCAGGGCGTGCACTCCCGCGAACCAGCCGGGTTCCCGGCGCCCGCGCAGCAGCAGGACTCCCGCGACCGCGAGCACGACGACGTTCGCCATGTTGCTCTGCTGGGTGAAGTAGCTGAAGTAGTTGATTGAGCTGAAGGTGCTGAACCCGAGCACGTAGACGAAGTCGGCGACGAGGGCGACGACGCCGACGGCGGCCGCGAGCAGGCGTAGGACGCCGACGATCCGTCGCACCGTGTCACGCCCTCCGGATCTGGTCGGCTGTGGTCTGGGGAAACGTCGATCGTACTAGGCGCCCACCGGACGCCCGACGTGACGAGGCCGGGCCCGTACGTCGCGACGACGTACGGGCCCGGCCTCGGTGCCTCGGCGGCGCACCGCAGTGCGACACCGTGCCGATCAGGGGATCAGCTGGGGATGTAGTTGAACTCGTCCGGGTTCGGGCCGGTGCGCTCGTCCTTGTTGAGGGCGGTGATCGCGGCCACGTCGGCGTCGGTCAGCTCGAAGTCGAACAGGTCGAAGTTCTCTTCGACGCGCGACCGGGTCACCGACTTGGGGAAGACGATGTCGCCTCGCTGGATGTGCCAGCGCAGCGTGACCTGGGCGGTCGACTTGCCGACGCGCTCGGCGATCTCGGTGATGGTCTCGTCCTTGAGCACGCCGCCCTGGGCGATGGGCGACCAGGCCTCGGTGTGGATGCCCTTCGAGACGCCGAACTCGCGCAGCGCGTCCTGCGTCAGGTACGGGTGCACCTCGATCTGGTTGACGACGGGGACGACCGAACCCTCGTCGAGGATGCGCTCGAGGTGGGGCTGCTGGAAGTTCGAGACGCCGATCGACTTGGCACGACCGCTGGCGTGGATCTCTTCCAGGGCCTTCCAGGTCTCGACGTAGTCGACGTCGATGCCGGGCAGCGGCCAGTGGATGAGGAACAGGTCGACGTAGTCCTGCTTGAGGGCGTCGAGCGTGCCGTCGAACGCCTTCAGCGCGTCGTCACGCTTGTGGAAGCCGTTGTTGAGCTTCGAGGTGACGAAGATCTCGCTGCGGTCGATGCCGCTCTCGGCGATCGCCTCGCCGACGCCCGCCTCGTTGCCGTACATCTCGGCGGTGTCGATGTGGCGGTAGCCGACCTCGAAGGCGGTGAGGGTGGCGTCCTTCGTCTCGGCCGGGTCGACCTGGTAGACGCCGAACCCGAGCTGGGGGATCTGGATTCCGTTGTTCAGGGTGATGGTGGGGATCGTGGTCATGTGTAGAGCCAACCACTCACCCCCGTCACTTCTTCCGAGGAAGCACTGGTGCGCGTACCCCGGGCGTGTTACAGTCATGAGTCGCTTGGGGCTCTCTTCTCACAGAGCTCCCGTGCGGTGCCGACCGAGTCCACACCGGTGCACCGCCCGAAAAGCCTCGCAAGACGAGTTCGCCGGATGCGCACGATGACCACCGATCATCGTTGCCCTACTTCTCCGGCCACCGTCACCGCAGGCCCGACCACCGCCGTCAGGCGGACCACGAGCGCCCACCCGGCGCCTCGTGCCACGGATTCTGTCGCAACACAGAGCACACATCGAAATCGAGCATCATGAACGACATCATCAGCATCACCGGCACGGTCACGACCGCGCCCACCCTGACCACCGCCCGCCTCGTCGAGTTCGTCGTCGTCGACGACCGCGGCACCGAGTTCGCCGTCCGCGCCTGGCGCGACGACGTCACCGCCGCCGTGCGCGTCGGTGCGTCCGTCGTCGTCGACGGCGCCGCCGGCTGGGTCATCCCCGGCCGCAGCTGGCGTCACGAGCCGAGCCGCACGATCGTGCAGGCCTCCTCGGTCGAGGCCCGCGAGCTCGCCCTCGCCGCCTAGTTCGCAGCGCCTCCGGGCGCGGTGACCCGAGGAGGCGCGGTGAGGCTGTCAGCCGCACCGCGCCTCCTGCGGTCCCCGGCACCACGACGACGGGCCCGGCCACCGAGAGGTGACCGGGCCCGTCGTTCGCTGTTCGGGGACGGCGGGGTCAGAGACCCTGGGCGCGGACCAGGATCGGCCGGTGGTCGCTGACGCCGGCCGGGAGCGTGACGACGTCCTCGATCTTGAGGTCGTAGCTCGTCGCGAAGTCGAAGTGACCCTTGACGTACTTGTAGCCCAGGTAGGTCGGGGTCGAGCTGCGGGTCAGCACGAAGCCGTCGCGCTCGATGTGCTTGCGCAGACCGCCGTGGAACCACGGGTAGTTGAAGTCGCCCACCATCAGCATCGGCACGCCCGGAGCCAGCGCACGCATCAGGCGGTGCGCCGACTCGACCTGCTTCTTGCGCAGGGCGTTCGTGGCCGTGAGCGGGGCGGCGTGGAACGATCCGATCAGCACGTCGCGTCCGCTCTGCCGGTCGGCCAGGTGCATGGCCAGCAGACGCTCGTGCGCCGGCGACATCACACGGTCGTGCATCGACTTCTTGAGCGCGTAGACGTTCGTCCCCAACAACTCGAACCGGGAACGGCGGTAGTAGGCCGCGAGCCCGAGACGGTTGTTGTGCGTCGACGCCGCGAGGGCGAACTCGCCGAACTCGTCGGGGATGTCCTTGGTGTCGGCCTCTTGCAGGCAGAGCACGTCGGCGTCGTTGTCCTCGGCGAGCGACCGGATCTCGCCCTTGGCCGTGTGCTCGCGCAGGTTGTAGCTGACGACGCGCATCGTGTGTCCGTTGTGTTCTGTCACGAGTAGCGAACCTAGTCCACGTCTGTTTCGGGCATGTGCAGGTTGGACGAACGGGGGGTGCCGGATGCGGCGGACCGGACGTCCGCCGCACCCGGCACCCCCCGTCGAACGGTTACTCGCCGCGGTGGTTGCGGTCGGCGTCACCGGTCAGCGCTGCGCGGGCCGCGCGGCGACGGGTGGTGACGACGAGCGCGGCGCCGAGCAAGGTGAGCAGGGCGGCCAGCGCGACCGGGCCGGCCAGCTCGGCTCCGGTGAAGGCGAGACCGGTCGTTGCGGCGGCGGGTCGAGGCGTCGACACGGCCGGGGCGGATGCGGCCGGGGCGGTGGGACCCGCCACGGGAGCGGCGAGCGCGGCAGGGTTCGTCGTGGGCGAGGCCGACGGCGTGGTGGGCGTGCCGGCCGCGGCGGCGACTCGGGCGAACCAGGCGTTCGAGGCGGACACGGCCTCGCCGGACTCGATACCACGGGCCGTCACGGTGCCGACGTCGTGGTGGTCGACGTCACCGGTCGTGACGCCCGTCAGCGCGGCGGTGCAGTCGAAGGAGGCTCCGACCGCGAACGGCCCGGCCCACGTGACGCCGGTCGACGGGCCGCCGAGGGGCGAGAAGTCGCAGCTGAGTCCGTCGACGGTGCCGTTGGCCAGGACTTCGTCCGAGACCGTAACGTCGGCGAGCGCGTCGGCACCCGTGTTGGTCACGCGGTAGGCCAGCGAGGCGGTCCCGTCGGAGAGGACGACGGCGGCGGCGGCCGTGTCGGCCGCGTTGCCCGCGGCGTCACCCTTGGTGATGGTCACGGCGGAGACGGGGACGTCTCCGCTTCCCGTTCCACCGGCCGAGGCCTGGGTCTTGGAGGCGCTGACCCGGCTGGGGGCAGCGACACCGGCCCGGACGGTCGACGCCGTCGCGAGGTTCGTGAAGGTCTGCGGGGCCGTGGCGGTGCCGGTGGGAGCCGGAAGGCTCACGGCGACGGCTGCACGGTACTGCGCGGTGCCGGTCTGCGCGCCCCACGAGACCGTGTACCCGGCGGCAGAGCAGTCGAAGGAGGCGGGGGTCACGACGACCGGAGCGGCGAGGGTGCCGTCGGTCTTGGTGCGGATCTCGGTGAACACCGCGGTGTCGCAATCGAAGGCCCACGTCTGCCCGGCGGGGACCGAGTCGCTCACGGTCGCCGAGTCGAACGGCCCCATCGGCGTGTTGACGCTCCAGACGAGGAAGTCGTCGGCCACGACGCGGCCCTGGTCGGCAGCGGTGTAGGTGCCGAACTTCGTCACGACGTCCGAGCCGCGCATCACGCCGGTCGGCGTGACCACGGTCGTGAAGTCGCGGCCGTCGTTCGTGGTCGACGTGAACGGCGTGGGGACACCCGAGGGGGTGGTGCGACCTTCGAAGTCGGACTTGACGAAGGCCTTGCCGCTGACGTTGAGGTGGCTCTCGGCGTAGCTGGTCATCGTGAACGTGACCACGGAGGGGCGCGTCCCGACGACGGTGGCGTCCGCCACGACCGCACCGGTGGCGGGGTCGCGGAGCGCGAAGTCGGTGGGCAGGTTCTTCAGGTGCTCGCTGAGCGTCAGCGTGAAGGTGTCACCGGTCTTGGTGTCGTCCGGCACCTCCCAGGCGATCGTCGTGGTGAGCTGGGTGCCCTGTCGCGGCGCGGTCGGGGTCACCGTCACGTCCGTGATGGCACCGTCGATCTCGGCGGCCCGGGCCGGAGCCGCGGTGCCGGTCAGGGCGGCGGTGCCGGCGAGGGCGAGGGTGGCGAGCAGCGCGGCGGACAGGCGCAGGGCCCTCCGCCCGCGACGGGGAGACCCCGCGAGGGTGAGCGAATGCATGGTGGTGCCTTTTTCGGGTGGGGTAGACGCGCGCCTCGACCTGCTCCCCCGGCGCCGTGTTCGGGTACGGCGCCGGGGTCGGGTGAACAGGGATCGTCACGTCTCGGGTGACACCCAAACTAGGGCCGGGGCCCTGACAGTGTCCACCATTCGGGGGACAGATCACCCGGACGAGGAACGGGCGACGCCGAGGGTCCCCCGAGCCACCCGCTGCGGGGGACGCCCGGCCCGTGACGGGGGGGCGCCCGTCCCTGGTGCGGGCGTCTTGCTTGCTGGCAACTCCTGCCTGCTGTCGCACCGCGGGCCGGGACACCTGGGCGGGCGAGCCGCGCCGCAGCACCGGGCAGGAGTTGCCGACACGGACGCCGCACCGCCGGCAACTCCTGCCTCCTGGCACACCGCGGGCCGGGACACCTGGGCGGGCGGGCCGCGCCGCAGCACCGGGCAGGAGTTGCCGACAAGGACGCCGCACCGCCGGCAACTCCTGCCTGCTGTCGCACCGCGGGCCGGGACACCTGGGCGGCCGAGCCGCGCCGCAGCACCGGGCAGGAGTTGCCGACACCGACGGGCGAGCATCGGGGCGGGGCAGGAACGGGACGGGACGGAGCGGGTGCGGGGACGCGGCGGGTGCGGGGACGGGAGGAGGCGGTGGTCGCCTTCGCGGGGAAGGTGACCACCGCCTCCGGGTGGGTCAGGCCGTCAGGCCGCGGGTGCTAGCCGCGCCACGGGAACCAGCCGTGGAAGAGATCGCCGAGGGCGTTCCAGATCCACTGCAGGATGTCGCCGAGGCTCCAGCCGCCGGGGTGGCCCGGCTGACCGGGCCCGGGGCCCGGATCGGTGGGCGTGGGCGTCTCGGGCTCTTCGCCCGAGGCGACCGTGAGGTAGGTGACCTGCCCGGTGTCGCCGTACGCGATGCGACCGAGGAAGGTCTGCTCGTAGGGCAGGCCCGTCCAGGACGCGGTCAGCGTCGCCGTCTCGCCCAGCCCGGCCGAGAGGGTGGCCGGGTCGACCGTGAGGCCTCCGACGGCCGTCGCCGGGTCGAGCAGGTACGAGGTCAGCGTGTAGTCGAGCTGCCCGGCACCGCTGTAGAAGTCGACCAGCAGGACGTACTCGCCCGCCGCGGGGGCGTCGAGGTCGATCTGCTCGTCGGCCGAACCCGTCGCCGAGGAGGCCGCGAGCTGGTCGGGCGCACCGTCGGCGCCGGCCGTGTACAGAAGCAGGTCGAGGTCAGCGGTGTCGTCGGCACTGTCGAGGACGAAGCGCGCGTGGGTGGTGCCCTCGGCGATCGTGACCGGCGTCTCGGCCGCTGCGGCGCCCGCCGTGCCCGAACCGGACGTGACCTGACCGGCGGCGAGGCCCTCGGTCGTGAGCGGCAGCTCGAGAGCGTCGCCGGCCGTGACGTCGAACGCCTTCTCGCCCGTGGCACCCTCGCCGGCCACCTCGGCCGGGGCCTGCAGCTGGACGGGGCGCACGGCGAGCGGGCTGCGCACGTCGTGGGTCCCGTCGGACCAGGTGAGGTAGCCGGTCGCGAACTGGTCGAGGGCGGCCGTCGTGCGGGTGAAGGTGACCGTGTAGTCCTGCTTCTCGCCCGCGGCGCCGAACGTCAACGTCGAGGGTTCGACCGTGGCCGTGACGCCGTCCATCTCGATCGGGGCGACCGTGTAGGTGCCCGCCCCGGTCGAGGTGACGGTGCGCGTGACCTGTGCGGTGCCGGCCAGCGAGCCGACGCTGATCGACGCGAGGTTGAGCGACGAGTCGGTGCCCTCGACGGTGTCGATCGAGTCGACGTAGGCCTGCCAGTCGGCCGGCCCGTTCTCGTAGAGCAGCCCCGGTTCGAGGAACGCGGTCGGGTCGACGTGCCCGGCGCCCTGGGCGAAGACGTCCTGGCTCGGAGCGCCGTCCTCGCCGACGAGGTCGTAGGCGGTCGTCATCATGGCCGATTTGACCTCGTCGGGGGTCCAGTCGGGGTGCACGCTCTTCGAGAGGTAGAGCGCGGCCAGACCGGCGATGTGCGGGGACGACATCGACGTGCCCGAGAGGAACTCGTACGTGCCGGGCTCACCCTTCGCGTTGGCGCCGTCGGCGAGGATCGCCACGCCGGGGGCCGAGATGTCGGGCTTCAGCAGGTTGCCGCCGTCGGCGGTCACCGGTCCGCGCGACGAGAAGCCGGCGATCTGCGGGGTGGCGGGCTCGGGCAGGGCGCCCGGGTTGCCGTCGAGCAGGGTGACGGTGGCACCTTCGGTGTCGGCGTACGCGTGGATCGCGTCGTAGTCGTCGGCGTCGAGGTGGACGGTGGGGACGGCGTGCTCGTCGAGGTCGACCGAGCTGCTCGTCGGGTTGACGAGCACCATGCCGATGCCGCCGGCGCGCTCGACCTCGGCCGACTTGGCCGTACGGTCGTAGACGCCGCGGTCGCAGAGCACGATCGTGCCGGCGGCCTTCGCGGGGTCGAGGGTGTCCGGGGCACAGAGGGTCACCGCGGTGGCGTCCGCACCGGCGGCCGCGACGGCGGTCGACGAGACGAAGCCGCCCGTCAGGCCGTCCGTGCCGGTCGGCACGGTGATCGAACCGCCCAGGTAGTCGGTGCCGTCGGCGGTCTGCACGGTCGCGCCGTAGCTGGGGATCGTCGACGCCGCGACCGTGGTGATCCAGGGTGCGGCGTTGTCGGCGGTGGTCGCGGTCGGGCCGTCGTTGCCGGCCGAGGCCGCCACGAAGACGCCGGCCGAAGCCGCGCCGAGGAAGGCCTGGTCGGTGGCCGAGAAGGTGCTCGTGGCCCCGCCTCCGCCGATCGAGTAGTTGATGACGTCGACGCCGTCGGTGACCGCGGCCTCGATGGCGGCGATCAGGTCGAGCGTGGCGCAGCCGTCGTCGTCGGTGGCGACGCGGTCGGGGCCGTCCCAGCAGACCTTGTAGGCCGCGATCTTGGCGGACGGGGCGACGCCCGAGACGGTGCCGAACGAGCGGTCGCCGATGGTGGCCTCGACGTCGGCGTTGCCCGCGGCGGTCGACGCCGTGTGGGAACCGTGGCCGTTGCCGTCACGGGGTGACAGGTACTCGCCCTGCTCCTCGGTGCCGATGTTGCCGACGCCGAAGCCGTCGACGAAGTAGCGCGCACCGATCAGCTTCGTGTTGCAGTCGCCCGCGTCGAACTGCACGCCGGTCTGGCACACGCCGGTGAAGGTCCCGCCGTCGCCCTTGGCGAAGACCGTCCGGTCGCCGTCGAGGTGGGGCTCGGTGTCGCTGGCGGACCCCAGGGGGTCACCGGCGAACGAGGCGTTGCCCGCCGCGATGCCCGAGTCGATGATGCCGACGACGACTCCCTCGCCGGCTTTCTCGCGTCCGCCGACGGCATCCCAGACGCCGCCGTTCCCCTCGGTGTCGCCGAGGCCGAGGAACTCGGTCGAGGGCGTCGCCTGCAGCTTGAGCAGCTCGTTCTTCGAGACGGCGGCGACCGAGGGGTCGCTCGCGAGCTTCGCGGCCTGGGCGGCCGTGAGGTCGGCCGCGAAGGCGTTCGTCGTGATGGCGTAGCTCGCCTCGACGGTCGCGCCGGCCGCCTCCGCGACGTCCTGTTGGACGCCCTTCAGGTGCTCGGCGTAGTCCTGCACGGGGGCGCTCTGCGCGTCCAGGTCGCTGCCCTCGGGCACGGCGGTGCGGGCGAGGCCCGGCTGGCCGCCCTCGTAGGTCGCCGCCGCCGGCTCGCGCAGCGTGACGATGTACTTGCCGTCGGCGAACTGGCTGTCGCCCACGACGGCCGGGCCGTCCGCGGCGAAGGAGGCGGTGGCCGGCACCGCGACGAGGCCCGCGGCGACGACGCCGGTGGCCAGCAGGGTGGCGAAGCCGCCACGGAGACGGGTGCGGGGCGGAGCGGTCGGCCTGCGTCGGCCCGATGGTGTGATCACGGATCGCCTTTCGATGCACGCCGTGCGGAGCGTGCTGTCGGGGGTGCGCCGCAGCCCCGGGCTGCGGTCGATCCATAAGAACTACCTGTGAATGTCCGTGGCCCTCTAGTGGGGGCCATGGCCGAAACCGGCCACTGACCGGCTTCGGCCAGAGAGTTCACACGAGGAGGCGCGGGTGGGGCACCGACGTCGTCCCCCCTTCGGCGGACGGTCGCCTCGCCGCTCCCCGCTACGCCCTCGTCAGCCCGAGCCGCGCCGCCGCCCACGCGGTCCCCGTGCCGAGCCCACGGGACGCCGTGGCCCAGTCGTGGCCGCTGCCGGGTACCACCTCGCGGGTGACGTCCATTCCCGCGGCCCGGGCGGCCGCCGAGACGACGGGCATCACGGGCCCGTAGCGCGCGTCGGTCTCGCCGACCGCGAAGAACCCGGCGCTGTCGGAGTAGGGGGCTCGTGCGGCCAGCACGGCGAGTGGCTGGGCCGCGGCGTAGGCCGCCCGGTCGCCGCCGAAGCCCCGCTCCACCGTCGCCCGCGCTCCCCCGTCGAGCCGCGGCCCGATCTGCCCCGAGACGTCGACGAACGAGGCGAAGAGCTCGGGATGACCCGCCGCCAGCTGGAGCGAGCAGGTGCCGCCCTGCGAGAAGCCCGAGACAGCCCACGCCCGGCCGGGTGCCTGCACCGAGAGATGGCTCGTGATCCAGCGGGGCACGTCGACCGTCAGGTAGGTCTCGCTGTGACCGAGCGGCCCGTCGACGCACATCGGGTTGTTCGTCGGTCGCTCGAGCTGGTCGGGCATGACGACGATCGGCGCGAGGCCGTCGTGCGCGCGGGCGAGGGTGTCGAGCGTCGCGACCATCCGGCCGGCGTCGACGAGGTTCTCGGGGGCCGCACCCGGGCCCTGTCCGGACAGGACCACGTCGACGGGCAGGGGCGGCGGATCGGCCACGAGGGCGGCGGGCGGCAGGTAGACGAGGGCGTCCCGCGCGTCGAAGTGGGACACGGTGCCCGGGACGGCGACGCTGCCGAGCCGTCCTCGCGACGGCAGGTCGGCGGGTGCCCGCCAGGTGCGACCCAGGTCGAGGGCGGCCGGGGTCGACGTCCGGCCGGCCCGCACCGCCGCCGTCTGCGCGGCCGGGACGACGAGCGCCGGGACGTCCGAGATGCCGAGCAACGCCCCCGCGGTCGGGAAGAGCCCGCCGTCCCGGTTGATCGCGAGTCCGGTGGCGAGGACCATCACGACGACCGTCGACGCGGCGAGGACCCGGCGGCCGGCGCCTCCGCGGACCAGGGCGACCACGGCCGTGCCGACGACCGCCAGCAGGGCCCCGACCCAGAGTCGGTCGACCCAGGTGGGCGAGACGTCGAGGACGTCCTCGACGTCTCCGAGCCACCAGGTGACCAAGGCGCCGAGCCCGGCCCCCAGGGCGGCGGCTCCGGCGATCCACCGCCACCAGGTGCGTGCCCGGCGTGGGCGACGCAGCGTCCGGGCCACGAGCGCGCCCGCCACCGCGTAGACGGCGGCGAGGGTGGCTGCCGACACCAGCGAGAGCCTCAGCACGATGGCTCGGGACGGCGCAGATCGGTCACGTCCGGGACGCTACCGAGGCGACCCGATGGGTGAGCCGTGAGCAGGCTGGGCGTCGGCCGACTCAGACCCAGCCGCGGCGGGCGGCCTCGACACCGGCGTGGAACCGGTTGCTCGCGCCGAGCTCGTCGAAGAGGGCGTGCAGGCGCCGCCGGAGCGTGCGGGACGAGATGCCGAGCTGACCCGCGATCACCTCGTCTGTCGCCCCCGCCGCCACGAGGGCGAGCAGGTCGCGCTCGGCGGGGGTGGGGGGTCGCATCGCGAGCCGCGCCTCCTGGTCCCGGGACGGGGTGGCGACGCCGGACGGCGACGTCACGGTCGACGTCGACGACGCCGCCAGTCGCGCGGCCACCGAGGCCCAGTCGACGGCGGCACGACCGGCCCCCGGCGTGCCCGGCACGGGCAACGCGCTGCGCCACCGGGCCTCGAACAGGTCGTGGAGTGCGGCGACGAGCGGCTCGGACTCGGTCACGAGCGCCTCGGGCCGGGCGGGGTCGTGGCCGATCGAGACGAGGGCGACCCGGCGGTCGGCGACGGCGAGCTTGACCGGCAGGTCGTGCGTGATGCGGGCCTCTTCGCCGTCGGCGCCGAGGCGGTGCACGCCCTGCCAGCTACCGTCGGCCGAGATGCTGGCGACCGTGTAGACCGCCCGCCACCGCACCCCGCGCCCGAGGGCCACCCGCTGGGTGGACTCGTTCGACGCGACGACGTAGGGCGGACGGTCGAAGGCGACGAAGTCGGTGGTCGCGCGGTGCTCGAGCCGTGAGTACCAGTCGCCCACGGCCGCGTGACCGACCACGACCCGGGTCAGCTCGTCCGCGTCGCGCGGGCGGCGGCCCTCGTCGAAGAGCGCCCCGAGTTCGGGCACCGCCGCGCGCACCTCGACGAGTGCGTCGGCCCGCGCCGCGACGACGGCCGGGACGGCCACGCGGGGGTCGACCGCGCCGTAGCCGTCGCCACCCGCCGACCGCTGGACGAGCCCGAGCTGACGGAGGCGCTCCAGGGCGGCCAGGGCCGTCGCCTCGTCGAGGTGCACGGCCCGTGCCACGGCCTCGGGCGTCGGCCCGGCCGCCGTTCCCGCGGAGTCCGCCACCCCGGCCCCGGCGACGACGTGACGGTAGACCGCGACCGCCACGTCGTCGATCCCGAGGGCGGCGAAGGACGGAAGGGGCACGGGTCGATCTTGCCCCGTCCCAGCCGACTCTTGGTAGCGTCGTCCAGATGACCGGACACGGGGCGGGGCGGTGAGCCGCGAGACGATCGCGTCGCCGTCGGCGGCGAGGCTGCGCCGACCCGCTTTCTCGGTCGATCTCGCCGGTCGGCTGTCGGGCAGCTGGCGCAGCGTGCTCGTCGTCTACCTCGCGTCGCGGCTGTTCTCGACGAGCGTCCTGTTCGCCGTCTACGAGGTCGCGAAACTGGCCGGGGCGACCTTTATCACGCCGGGCAGCGACCGCAGCTTCCTCGACTTCACGTCGTCGTGGGACGCCGACCGGTACCGCACCATCGCGTTGCACGGCTACCCGTCGACCCTGCCCACCGACGCCACGGGCGAGGTGCTGCCGAACGAGTGGGCGTTCCTGCCGGTCTTCCCGTACGTCTGCCACCTGCTGATGGTGGCCACGGGCATGGACTTCACCGTCGCCGCCCCCCTGCTCGCCACCGTGTTCGGGGCGGGTGCGGCGATCGTCCTCCACCGCCTGCTCGTGACGAAGGTCGGACACACCGGCGCCCTCTGGGCCGTGCTGCTGTTCTGCTTCGGGCCGATGGCCTTCGTCATGTCGGTCGGCTACGCCGAAAGCCTCTTCCTGCTGCTGATGTTCGGCGGCCTGCTCGCCATGCAGCGGCGGAACTACCCGCTCGTGGCGGCGGCGGGCATCGTCGCGTCGTTCGTCCGCCCCGGGGCGCTCGCCCTGGCGTTGGCGCTCGGCATCCACCTGATCGTGCGCTGGCACACCGAGCGGGAACGGCCCGAGGCCCGGCCGGTGGCCTCGGAGGCGGCCGGCGCTGCGACGACGCGGTCGACCGGGGTCGCCGGGACGCGACGGATCGCCGGGATCGGCACCGCGCCTCCTGCGCTCGTCCTCGCCGCCCGCACGTCGGCCCGCCGTGCCTGGGCCGGTCTGCGCGAGTTCGTCGTCGGCGGCCGGATGCCGACGCGCGAGCTGACGACGATCGTCGTGGCGGGGCTGGCGATGGCCGCGGCGGGACTCGCGTGGCCGGTCGTCGCCCACGTGGTCACGGGACAGTCGGACGCTTACCTCGAGACCGAGATGGCCTGGTGGGTCGACTACGTCGGCCGCCCGGCGTTCGTGCCGTTGACGCCGTGGTTCCTGCTTGCCGGCCGCTGGTTGGGCATCGGGGGCATCGTGCTCGTGCTGGCCATCATCGCGTCGTTCACGTTCTGGATGACCCGCCGCTCGACCCTGCGGCTCGGCCACGAGGTCGTCGCGTTCGTCGCGGGGTTCTTCGCCTACCTCGTCGCGGTGTTCCTGCCGCAGCAGAGCCTGTTCCGGCTGCTCATGCCGCTCAGCCCCGTGCTCGGCACGCCCGCGATCTCGTCGCGCCCGTGGTTGCGCCGCACGATGCTGCTCGGCGGGGCGGCCCTGCAGCCCGTCGCCGTCGTTTTCGTCTTCCTCTTCACCGCGCCGTAGCCACCGCGGCGTGGCCACGGGCTGCTCCGACGAAGACACCGCCGAGCGGACAGGACATCGTCGCATCTCTCGGTGTCTCGTCCACCCGGCGGTGTCCGGCAAGCGGGGCGCAGCGCGTCTCGCCCGGAGGCGAGGCGGCTACGCGGCGGCGGGGGCCAGCTGCATCGCGTCGGCGAGGAGCGCGACCGACCGGAGGCGCGCCTCCGTCGACGAGGCCGCGTGCGCGACGATCAGCTCGTCGGCCTGGGCGGTGCGGGCGAACTGCTCCATGTACTCGCGGGCGTCACCGGGCGTGCCGACGGCCGTGTAGGTCGTCATGGTCTGGACGTGCTGGCCGACGGGGGTGCGGAGCAGGTGGTCGAGTTCGTCGTCGCCGAACTCGCGCGTGGGGTCGATCTGGCCGCTCTGGCGCAGCAGCATCATCAGACGTTGGCGCTTCATGGTGGCGAACTGGGCGTCGGCCTCGTCCGCGTCGTCGGCGACGACCGCGTTGACGGCGGCGAGCACGTACGGCTCGCTCAGCTGGGTCGACGGCTGGAACTCGCGGCGGTAGGCCGAGACGGCGTCGATCAGGTCGCCGGGCGCGAAGTGCGAGGCGAACGCGTAGGGCAGGCCGAGGGCAGCGGCGAGCTTCGCGCCGAAGAGCGACGAGCCGAGGATGTACAGCGGCACGTTCGTGCCGGCACCGGGGACGGCCTGGACGCCGGCGACGCGGGACTCCCCCGCGAGGAAGGCCTGCAACTCGACGACGTCCTGCGGGAAGCGTTCGGACGACGAGGGGTCGCGGCGCATGGCGCGGAAGGTGGCCTGGTCGCTGCCGGGAGCGCGGCCGAGGCCGAGGTCGATGCGGCCCGGGTGCAGGGTCTCGAGGGTGCCGAACTGCTCGGCGATGGCGAGCGGCGAGTGGTTCGGCAGCATGACGCCGCCGGAGCCGAGGCGGATGGTCGAGGTCTGGCTCGCGATGTGGGCGATCAGCACCGACGTCGCGCTCGAGGCGATGGAGGCCATGTTGTGGTGCTCGGCGTACCAGACCCGCCGGTACCCGCTCGCCTCGGCCTGCTGCGCCAGGGCCACGGAGGCCGCGAAGCTCTCGCGCACGGTTTGACCGGGTGCGACGGGGGCGAGGTCGAGGATCGAGAGGGGAATGCTCATGCGGGGGTGAACAACGACGGGCGTCGCCGTATGCCCGGTCTCGGCGATCGTCAGGTCGAACCGGTCGTCTCGGACGATGGAACGCATCCGCATCCGAGACGTGGTGGGATCGGACGCCAGACGCTGTCGAAGCTGGCGAGATCGACCTCGCGGACACCTCCGGCCAGTGCCGGTGGCGCTCCGAGCAGAATCCGGAGCGCCTCCCATGCCGTCATGTTCCCCACCACGCCGGCCAGCGGGGCGGCTGAACCGCCGGGCGATGAGCCCTTCAGCGTTCGCGCGGCACGTCCGTGGTCGTCGGCTGTCGCGGCACGGATGCACGACCAGCACGTCGTTCGGCCGGGCAGGACGGTGACACCCGGCACCCCGAGCAGGGCGCCGTACGCGCCTCCGACGATGTGCGGGACACCGACCGCGGTGCTCGCCGTCGCCACGACGTCGGCCACGACGGGCACCGAGGGCTGGTCTGCGCAACTCACGACGAGATCGGCGCCGGAGAGCAGGGTCGCGAGCTGTTCCGGGGTGTCCACCCGAATGCGCCGGACGTCGACGGCGATGTCCGCGTCGATCTCGGCGACTCGCTCTGCGGCTGCGTCGACCTTGACTCGTCCGATGTCACCGGAATCGAAGAGCACCTGCCGGTTCAGATTGGAGAGTTCGACGAGGTCGGGATCGATGAGCACGAGCTTTCCCACCCCCGCCGAGGCCAGCGATTGCACGACCCACGAACCAGCGCCACCGACGCCGACCACGACCACGCACGCACCGGTGAGCCGGCTCTGGATCGTCGTGGCGTCGTGTCCTCGAGCAACTGCGGACAGTTCACCGGCCGAGATCATCTCGTCGAAGAGTTGCAGTTGACGCGAATGCCTCGTGGCACGATCGGTGGACGACACCTCCGACGCCAGGAAGCGTTCGGATTCGAGGACCTGCAGCACGTTCTCGAGCGCTCCGCGATCACGCAAGGAAAGCGTCTGGGCGAGCTGCACCGGCGTGCGAGTCCCGTCGAGCAGCGGGACGAGGTCCGCTACCCAGGGTTCGACGGAGAAGGTCGACACGACCCGCTCGTACGTGGCCCTGAATTGCAGACGGCCGTCGGTGAGCTGGACGACGACGATGCTGTCTCGCAGACGGGGGCGAGCGGTTGAGCCCGATCTCGCATCACCGCTCATGACGTGCCCCTCAGAATCGTCAGGGGCTCCGTGCGGGAGGCCCGCAGGACCGGACCCACGGCGGCGAAGGCGAGAGCGATCGCCGTCACGCCGACGATTCCCGCGGTCGTCGCAGGTTCGACCGCCGGGTCGACCCCCACGCCGAGGAGCCTCGAGACGATCCGTGTCCCGAAAGCACCCCCGAACGAGCCGAGGAGCAGTCCCGCACTCAGCGACGCCACGGCGATCACGGTGGCATCCCAGGCGACGAGAGCACCGACGCCGCGACGTCGGCACCCCACGGTGCGGAGCACGGCGAGTTCACCGCGCCGCGCTTCGACGTCGAGGCTCAACGTGCTGCTGGCGCCCAGCGCCCCGAGGGCCAGCGTCACCGTCACCGCGGCGAAGAGTCCTGCGGTGAGGGCTGCCGTCTCGGAGGCGGCTCGATCCCTCGTCGCCTCGGCAGTGATGACGTCGACACCGGGCACACCGACCACCTGAGCGGTGATGCGGTCTGACAAGTCGGCGACGTTGACCCCGTCGTTTGCCGACACGTCCCACCGAGAGACCCCCGTGACACCGAGTTCCCGCGCCGTCCTGCGGTCGATGACGACCTGTTGCCCCGTGGCCACCGAGGTGAAGAGCCCGACGACTTCGAGGGGCACCTGGGTCCCCCCGGCCGACACGACGACCTCGTCGCCCGGGGCCACCGTCAGGGACTCGGCGACCCCCCTCGGCAGGGCGATCCCCCCACCGGCCCTCAGCAACTCGACACCTCTCGATCCGCCGCCGGCGGACCACGCGAGCCCCGACACGTCGAACCAGGTCTCGGGGTCGACGGCCTGGAAGGGCACGTCGAGTTCGGCGGACGCGGACCGGACGGTGGCCTCTCCGGACACCGACCGCGCGACGTCCCGGACGCCGTCGACGGCGATCGTCGGCTCGGCGTCGTCCGACAAGGGCACGACCGAGGTGACTTGCACGTCGGCCCCGAACTGCCGATCGATCTGTTCCCCTGTCGCGGAGGCGACGGCACCGACGGATGTGGCGAGCGACACCGCACCGAAGACGACAAGGGTGAGGGCCCCGGTCACCGTCGACCTGCCGCGGGTCGGTCGGCGACGCGCCAGGTCGGCTGCCCACTGGAGCCTGGCCGCCAGTGCAGCCAAGGGCGCGATCGCGAGGCGGGAGAGCGCCAGCGCGCAGGCTGCCAGGGCGACCAGGCCCAGAGCGTCGAGGAAGGCGCCTGTGTCGAGGGCCCAGATCACCATCGCCGAGAGCGACGCGACCACGACGCCCGCGACGGCTCGTCGCCGCGGCAACGATCCGGTCGACCCGTCTGCGGGGTCGACGCCCCTCACGACGAACGCCGGCGAAATTCGACGGACGTCGGCGACGGCTCGGCGGGCTCCGAGCACGGCGGAGATCGCTCCGGCCAGCACACCGAGACCGACCGAGAGGGTGAGAGTCGACAGAGACGGAGTCGCCCCGTCCGTCCGACTCATCACCACCGCAGCGCCGGCGACGCCGACCGCGACGCCCACGACCGTTCCGGCCGCTGCGACCATGGTGACCTCGGCGCCGACCGACGAGACCAACCACCGCGTCGACGCGCCCGTGGCCAGCATCACACCGTAGGTGCGGCGCCGTGCCCGGACGGCAGCCGTGCTCGCCAGTGAACCGAGCAGTGCCGACACGGCGAGGGCGACCAGAGCGAGCCCTGCCATGACCGTCGTCACGGCCGTTTCGATGGGACCGAGGCCGTCTGCCACGGCCGACGTGTCCTGGAAGACGGCTCCGGCCGGGAGCGCCGCTCGGTGTTCTGCTGCCCAGGTGGACGCGACTGCAGGATCGAGCTCGAGGTCGAGACGGGTGAGGTCACCCTCGAGCCCGAACGCCCTCTGGACCACGTCGAGGTCGGTGAAGAGGTTGTCCCGGGCGAAGACACCCAACGACCGGGGGTCGACGAGCCCCACCACGTCGAACGAGCGGACGCCCGAGGGAGTCGTCAACGAGATCCGACTCCCCAGGGAGGCGCTCATGCGGTCTGCGACATCGGTCGGCACCAGGAGCTCGTCCGAGCCCGGCCGAGGAGCTCGACCGTCGGTGACCACCCGGGAGGCGAGCGAGTCCGGCCCGGCCGGGGCACCGGTCAGGAGGAGGGTGTCCGCCTCACCCGTCGTGCCGACGGCGACCGTCTCTCGACTCAGGGTCGGGAGCGACGACACGACACCGGGATCGGCGGCGAGTGCGTCCACGAGACCCTCGTCGACGAACTCGCGATCGACCGCGGGGACGATGCCGACGTCCCCGAACGTGAGCAATGAGTCGATCCCGTCGACGACCGTCTGGCGCGCCGTCAGCCCGGTGACGAGTGCTGCCGTGAGAAGGGCGACCCCCAAGGCTGCCGTGAGGGCGGTGAGCCCCGCCCGCCGCCGTCCGTCAGCGATGTTCCGCCAACCAAGCGCGAACGCGTTCTTCATGGGCCCTCCCCTCGGCGCTGTCGGTTGTGGCCGCCGGTGTGAAGCGTTCGTCGGCGATGACTCGGCCGTCTCGCAGGACGATGATCCTGTCGGCGATGCAGGCGGTCTCGAGGTCATGGGTGACCACCACGACCGCTGATGCCTGGTCGTCCACGACCACGGCCCGGAGCAGCCTCAGGACATCCCGTGAGGTCGCACTGTCCAGCGCGCCGGTCGGTTCGTCCGCGAGGACGAGAGACGGACGGGAGAAGAGCGCGCGAGCCAGGGCCACACGCTGGGCCTCTCCGCCCGACAAAGTGGCCGGACGAGCCGGCCCGAGACCGTCGAGGCCGAGTTCATCGAGTAGCGCGTGCGCTCGATCCGCCCATTCCGAGCGGCGTCTTCCCGCGACGAGTGACGTGAGCGCGACGTTCTCGAGCACCGACAGGGTCGGGACGAGGTGGGAGTCCTGGAAGACGAATCCGATGCGATCTCTACGCAGGACGGTGCGCTCCGCCTCGGAGAGGGAGGAAAGGGTCATTCCGTCGAAGACGATCTGTCCGTGATCGGGGGTGTCGAGGGCACCGACCATCTGCACCAGAGTCGACTTGCCCGAGCCGGAGCGACCGACGATCGCGACGATCGCGCCCTCGTGAAGGTCCAACGAGACACGGTCGACGGCGGGCGGTCTCCCGCCACGGCTCTCGAAGAGCCGTGACACTTCTCGGATCTCGACGAGCGGAACCGTGGTCACGCCGCCGACTCCGTCCGCATCAGATCGAAGTCGGTCCACATCTCCCAGTCGCCGGCGCGGCCGTCGAGGATGAGCCTCTCGATGAGTCGCCACAACGCGACCGTTGACCCCTGGACCTCGACGTCATCTGTCGGGGCCGGAATCGCCGGGTGGAACGTCAGGACGAACTGTGCTTCTCCCGTCCGGTCGAGGTGCATCGGGAGCATGGGTGCGCCCGCGGCACGACTCATGAGGGCCGGCCCCTGCGGCGCGAAGACGGAAGCCCCCAGGAACGGGACGACGGTGTGGTGACGGCCTCGGCCTCTGGGGTCGAACTCGGGGAACATCGCGAAGACGAGTCCATCTCTCAGCGCCTGGAGCCCATTTCGGAAGGTCGCGTCGTCGTCGACGGCGAAGGCGTCGACATCGAGAGAGGGAAACGCCCGATCCCGGAGCTCGTCGAAGTTCATCCTGTTGAAGACGAAGCGCGTGGGGTGTCGGTGCGCGACGATCGGCGGGACGACGTAGGACGCCCCGAAGTGCAGAGGCAGGGCCAGGGCACCACGGCCGTGCTCCATCGCCTCGTCGAGGTGCTCGCCGCCACGAACCTCGACGACCTCGTCCAGCCGAGCTCGGTCGTCGAGCCACAGCGTGACGAACGTCGACTCGAATTGCATCCGAGGCCCGTAGTCGCCGTATCGTCCAGCTGCAGCGTCGATGTCGACGGAGGCGAGACCCGGCAAGCCCCCCATGGCGGCACGGGCCTTGGCCGCCATGCCGGCGCTCGTGTCGGACGGGTCAGCGATCGAGTCGTAGGCGGGCAGGTCGAACCGGGCGATGTCGTTCATGAGTCGCCACGCTGCAGCGGGCCCGGCGGCGCGGAGCGCCGACCAGAGACGTTCGTATCGGACGACCTCGAAGAGGGTGAAGACGGGAAGGGACATGTCGACTTTCGGGAGATGCGGTCACCGGACTGACAGAGAAGGCGGACCGCCCGACGGGCGGCCCGCCTCGGCTGTCAGGTGCAGAGGCACCCGCCGTTGCAGCGTGCTGCGCTACCCGGCTTGAGCGTCGTGCTCTCGATCTTGTTCATGCGTTCCCTCCTCCCACGTCGAATCGACTGGACACCTCCGAGTCTCGGCATCGGCAGCTCGACTGGAAAGTCACGGCCGTCACGAAATCACTACGCATGCGTCACGTCGACGTCATGAGACATACTGGTCATGAATTCGACGACGAGTGGGGGATGCCTTGGCACACGACGGAACGATCGGAGTTCGCGTGGTCGCCGACGATGTGCTCACGCGGTCGGCGATCGAGGCGTGCATCCGTGTCACGCCGGGGCTGACACCCGTCACGATGCACGACCCCGCGAAGCCCGCCTCCGAACCGGGGCCTCCCCCCCGAAGCGTGCTGGTCATAGACGCCGACGACCACCCCGACGTCGTGGACGACGCCCGGCGACTGCGCCAGGGGCACGATGCCGTCGTGGTCCTGGGTCGCCGCTTGCCCGCCGTCCTCGTCCGTCAGATCGTCCGGTCGGGCATCGGCGCGGTCGTCTCGAAGCGGGCCAGCATCGACGAACTCCTCGCCGTGGTCCGGCGCACGGCTGCCGGAGAAGACCACGTCGACCCGAGGTTGGCCGCCACGGTCCTCCGCGCCGAGGCGTGCCCGCTCACGGCACGCGAGCGTGACGTCCTCCGCCTCGTCGACCGGTCGCTCTCGACCCGACAGTGCGCCGCCGAACTGCACCTCGCCGAGGGCACGGTGCGCAACCTGATCTCGTCCGCCGTCCGCAAGGTCGGGGCGCCCGACCGCGGACGGGCCGCCTCGGACGCGCGAGATCTCGGCTGGATCTAGACCCGCGCCTCCTCGGGGCCAACGCCCGACGAGCGGGCCCGGCCATCGCAACGACGAGTGGTCCCGGACCGTCGTCCGCCGTCGGGCGAAGGACGATCCGGGACCACTCGATGCGCGACCTGCGCGAGACGCGCGAGCCGCGAGGCCTACAGGCCGCGGGCGAGGCGGTGGTACGCGGCGTTCCAGGCGACCTCGTGACGGAAGTCGCGGATGCGGGTGTCCTCGTCGATGACGAGCAGCTCGGTCTCGACGATGCGCGCGAGGTCTTCGAAGGCCTCGAGCCCGACCGCGGTCGACATCACCGTGTGGTGGGCGGCGCCGGCCGTCAGCCACGCCTCGGCCGACACGGCGAACGACGGCCGGGGCTTCCACACCGCGCGCCCCACCGGCAGGTTCGGCAGGTCCTCGTCGGGGTCGACCACGTCGACCACGTTGACCGTCAGGCGGAACCGGTCGCGCACGTCGCTCATCGCGACGACGACGGCCGGGCCGGGGTCGGCCGAGAAGACCAGGCGCACCGGGTCGTCCTTGCCGCCGATGCCGAGAGCGTGCACCTCGAGCGAGGCGCGCCCCGACGTCAGCGCCGGGCTGACCTCGAGCATGTGGGCCCCGAGGATCTTCTCCTCGCCGGGCACGAGGTGGTACGTGTAGTCCTCCATCAAGGAGGCGCCACCCGGCAACCCGGCGCCCATCACGTTGGCCGCACGCACCAGCACCGAGGTCTTCCAGTCACCCTCGGCCCCGAAGCCGTAGCCCTCGGCCATCAGGCGCTGGACCGCGAGGCCGGGCAGCTGCTTCAGGGCGCCCAGGTCTTCGAAGTTCGTGGTGAAGGCGCTGAACCCGCCGGCCTCGAGGAACGAGCGCAGACCGATCTCGATCGCGGCACCGTCCCGCAGCGACTGGTGACGCTCGCCACCGGCGCGCAGCGCGGGCACGACGTCGTACTCGGCCTCGTACACCGCGACGAGCTCGTCGATCGCCGTCTCGGACGCCGCGGCGACGGCCTCGGCCAGCTCGTTGACGCCCCAGGTGTTGACCTGGACGCCGAAGGCCAGCTCGGCCTCGGTCTTGTCGCCCTCGGTCACGCCGACGAACCGCATGTTGTCGCCGAAGCGGGCCAGCTTGAGCGAGCGCATGGCCGAGGCCCCCGCGGCGGCGCGCATCCAGGTGCCGACCTGCTGCTGCACGCGCGGGTCGCTGACGTGGCCGACGACCGTCTTGCGCGGCACGCCGAGACGGGTCTGCATGTAGCCGAACTCGCGGTCGCCGTGGGCGGCCTGGTTGAGGTTCATGAAGTCGAAGTCGATGTCGGCCCAGGGCAGCGCGACGTTCGCCTGCGTGTGCAGATGGAGCAGCGGCTTGCGCAGCGCGTCGAGGCCGCCGATCCACATCTTGGCCGGGCTGAACGTGTGCATCCAGGCCGTGACGCCGATGACCGAGTCGTCGAGGTTCGCCTCGAGCATGGTGCGACGGATCGCGTCGGCGTCGGTCAGCACGGGCTTCCAGACGAGGCGCACGGGCACGTCGGAGGCGGCGGCGAGTTCGTCGGCGATGGTACGCGACTGGTCGGCGACCTGCTTCAGCGTCTCTTCGCCGTAGAGGCCCTGGCTGCCGGTGAGGAACCACACCTCTCGCGAGGCGAGGAAGGCGGTGGGGTCGAGGGTGTCGTTCGTCACTTCAGTTCTCCTGCGGGTGCTTGTCCGTAGACGTTCTGGTACCGGTCGAAGAGGGCGTCGATGCTCTCTGCCGGGATGGGGATGGGTTCGCCGAGCTGGCGGGTGATGTGGACGGTCCGCGCGACGTCCTCGGTCATGACGGCGGCCTTGACCGCGTCGCGGGCGTCCTTGCCGATCGTGAACACGCCGTGGTTCTGCATGAGCACGGCCCGGCTGCGGTGCCCCTCGAGGGTCGCGACGATGCCGCGGCCGATCGAGTCGTCGCCGATGATGGCGAACGGCCCGACGGGGATCTCGCCGCCGAACTCGTCGGCCATCGCCGTGATCACGCACGGGATCGCCTCGCCGCGGGCGGCCCAGGCCGTGGCGTAGGTCGAGTGCGTGTGCACCACTCCCCCGACGTGCGGCATGGTGCGGTAGACGTAGGCGTGCGCGGCGGTGTCGCTCGACGGGCTGCGGTCGCTGCCCGGAGTGCCCTCGACCACGGTGCCGTCGAGGCGGCAGAGGATCTGGTTCTCGGCCGTCAGGTCGTCGTAGAGCACGCCGCTCGGCTTGATGACGAAGAGGTCGGTGCCGGGCACGCGACCCGAGACGTTGCCGCCCGTCCAGACGACGAGCCCGTAGCGCACGAGTTCGGCGTGCAGCGTCGCGACGTCTTCTCGGGTCGCGTCGATGGCCGCCTGCGTCGAGCGGTCGATCCAGCCGGTCATGCGGTCACCTGCGCTTCGCTCGTGGCGGAGGCGGTGGCGTCCTGCTCGACCGCGTCCGTGCCCCGGACGCTCCCGGCGGTCGCCGAGGGACCCGAGGAGGCGCGGGTCGCCTCACGACGCATCGCGCGCAGGCGGTGCATCACGTCGTTACCACCCCGACCGAACCAGTCGTGCAGCAGGAGGTACTCGGCGTAGAGCGCGTCGTACGCGTCGGCGGCCGCCTCGTCGGGCACGTAGGTGGCCCGGTCGACGCTGCCCATGGCGTCGGCCGCCGACCGGATGTCGGGGTAGGCGCCCGCGGCGACGGCGGCGTGGATGGCCGAACCGAGGGCGGGACCCTGCTCGCTCGTGATGGTCGAGATCGGCAGGCGCAGCACGTCGCTGTAGGTCTGCATGAGGTGCGCGTTCTTGAGCAGGCCGCCCGCGGCGATGAACTCGGTGACCGGCACCCCGGACTCTTCGAAGGCCTGCACGATGCGGCGGGTGCCGAACGCCGTGGCCTCGAGCAGCGCGCGGTAGCCCTCTTCGGGCGTCGTGCTGAGCGTCTGGCCCACGATGACGCCGCTCAGCTCGTGGTCGACGAGCACCGAGCGGTTGCCGCTGTGCCAGTCGAGGGCGACGAGGCCGTGGGCCCCGACGGGCTGCTCGTAGGCGAGGTCGGTGAGGTGCTGGTGCACGCTCTTGCCGGCCGCCGCGGCGGCGTCGACCGACGACTGCGGCACCTGGTTCTTCACGTACCAGGCGAAGATGTCGCCGACGCCGGACTGGCCCGCCTCGTAGCCGTAGAGCCCGTCCACGATGCCGCCGTCGACGACGCCGCACATGCCGGGCACCTCGGCCAGTTTGTCGCCGTTCATGACGTGGCACGTGCTCGTGCCCATGATGGCGACCATCTGGCCGGGCTGGGTGGCCTTGGCGGCCGGGGCGGTGACGTGCGCGTCGACGTTGCCGACGGCCACGGCGATGCCCTCGGGCAGGCCCGTCCAGCCGGCGGCCTCGGCCGTCAGCGTGCCCGCGACGTCGCCCAGGGCGCCGATCTCGTGCACGACCTTGGTCTCGGCGAAGTCGGCGAAGTCGGGGTTCAGCGCGGCGAGGAACTCGCGGCTGGGGTACTCGCCGTCCTGGTAGATGCCCTTGTACCCGGCGGTGCAGGCGTTGCGCACGTACCGGCCGCTGAGCTGCCAGACGATCCAGTCGGCGGCCTCGACCCAGTGCTCGGTCGCGGCGTAGACCTCGGGGTCCTCTTCGAGCAGCTGCAGGCCCTTGGCGAACTCCCACTCGCTCGAGATGAGCCCGCCGTACCGGGGCAGCCACGACTCTCCGCGCTCGGCGGCCAGCTCGTTGATGCGGTCGGCCTGGCCCTGGGCGGCGTGGTGACGCCACAGCTTGACGAAGGCGTGCGGTCGGTCGGCGAAGCGGTCGAGCTCGTTGAGCGGGGTGCCGTCGGCCGTGGTCGGCACCATGGTGCAGGCGGTGAAGTCGGTGCCGATGCCGACGACCGCGGACGCGTCGACGCCCGACGCACGGAGGGCCTCGGGCACCGCGTTCTTCAGAACGTCGACGTAGTCGGACGGCACCTGCAGGGCCCAGTCGGCGGGGAGGCGCTCGCCCGTGCCGGGGAGGGTGCGGTCGACGACGGCGTGCGGGTACTCGAACGTGGCACTGGCCAGTTCGGCACCGTCGAGGACCCGCACGACGACGGCCCGGCCGCTGAGCGTGCCGTAGTCGACGCCGACGACGTACGTGTCGGCCGAGCTGCCGGCGGGGTCGGGGGCCGCGGGCGACGAGTCGGAGGGGATGGCGGTCTCAGCCATGGAACGTCCTTGTCCTGATGCGAAAGTGAGCGCTCACATTCTCACATGAGCGAGTGCGACCGTGCAATCTCGCACGGCCTGGTCGGAGCCCGTCAGCGGGCGGGGACCGCCGTCGACCGGCGGACGACGAGTTCGGGGTCGAGCGCCGCCACGGGCGCCTCGTCGCCGGCGAGCACGGCCTCGACGGTTGTCATGAGACGGCGTCCCAGCGCCTCGAAGTCCTGCCGCACGGTGGTCAGCGGCGGGACGAAGTGCTCGGCCTCGGGGATGTCGTCGAAGCCGACGATGCTGACGTCGCGCGGCACGACCCGACCGGCGTCGACGTAGGCGTGCACGACGCCGAGCGCCATCTGGTCGTTGCCGCAGAACACGGCCGTCACGTCGTCGCGGACGGCGAGCTCGCGACCGATGCGATGACCCGAGCCCGGCGTCCAGTCGCCGCGCAGCAGCACCGTCGAGTCGACGCCGAGCCGGGCGCAGGCCTCGCGCCAGCCCCGCTCGCGGTCGCGGCCGTCCATCCACCCGTCGGGCCCGGCGACGTGCGCGATGCGACGGTGACCGAGGGACACGAGGTGCTCGACGGCGGCCTCGGCCCCGGCGGCCTGGTCGAACGACACCGTGTGGTGGCCGTCCTCGGCCTCGCTGTCGGCCGTGACGAGCGGCACCGACACCCCGGAGCGCCGCAGCACCTCGAGCGCCTCGGCGTCGGGGGCGATGAGCACGATGGCCGCCACGTTCTGGCCCACCAGCGAGTCGAGCGCCTGCCGCATGCCCTGCCGGTCGTCGACGTCGAGGGTGGCCATCGACACCTGGTAGCCGGCGCGACGGGCCGCGCCGTTGAAGCCGTGCATGGTGCTCGACGGCCCGTAGAACGGGAACCCCGTGCTGATCACACCGAGCGACTTCGTCTTGCGGCTGGCCAGGGCGCGGGCGGTCAGGCTGGGCCGGTAGTTGAGCTCTTCGATGGCGACGTCGACCTTGGCCTTGGTGGCCGGCCGGACGGTGGGGTCGCCGTTGACGACCCGCGACACGGTCTGGTGCGAGACGCCGGCCGCGGCCGCGACGTCGAAGAGGGTTGCCACGAGGTGATCCTAGTTCGGTTCGGTTTTCGGGACGTCGGTGTCCTGCGCGGCCGGCCCGCGCCTCCTGCGGCCTGGTCGGTGCCCGCCGAGGGCGGGGAGACGAGGAGGCGCGGCTCCCGTGACCGGGAACCGCGCCTCTCGCGGATGGTTGCGACTCGTTACTTGCCGGACGAGGCGGCGCGACGCTTGTTGAAGACGTCGAACGCGACCGCGGCGAGCAGCACGAGGCCCTTGATGAGGGACTGGTACTCGGTGCCGACACCGAGGATCGACATGCCGTTGTTCAGGATGCCGATGATCAGACCACCGACGATGGCGCCGGTGACCGTGCCGATGCCGCCGGTGACGGCGGCGCCACCGATGAAGACAGCCGCGATGGCGTCGAGCTCGAACCCGTTGCCCGCGCTGGGGCTGGCGAGGTTGAGCTGACCGGTGAAGACGACGCCGGCCAGGGCCGCGATGACGCCCATGTTGACGAACAGCAGGAACGTGACGCGCTTGGTCTTGACGCCGGACAGCTCGGCGGCGTGCAGGTTGCCACCGATCGCGTAGACGTGACGACCGAACACCGAGTTCTTCATGACCATCGAGTACGCGACGACGAGCACGGCGAGCACGACCAGCACGATCGGGGTGCCCGAGTAGCTGGCGAGCAGGAACCCGATGTACATGACGAGGGCGACCGTGAAGACCATCTTCGTGATGAACCACAGGAAGGGCTCGTCCTCGAGCTGGTACTTGCGACGCGTCGCGCGCCCACGGAGGCCGGTGCCGATGAGGGCCAGCGAGGCGACGGCGCCGAGGACGAGCGTGAGCGGCTCGTAGCCGGTGGTGCCGAAGGCGGGCAGGAAGCCCGATCCGATGTCGCGGAACCCCTGGGGGAAGGGCGAGATCTGCTGGCTCTGGAGGGCGATCTGGGCGGCGCCGCGGAACGCGAGCATGCCGGCCAGGGTGACGATGAACGCCGGGATGCCGAAGTAGGCGATCCAGAAGCCCTGCCAGGCTCCGACCAGGGCGCCCAGGACGAGGCAGAGCACCACGGCGAGCGGCCAGGGCAGGCCCCACTGCGTGATCATGACGCCGGCCATGGCACCGGTGAAGGCGACGATCGAACCGACCGAGAGGTCGATGTGGCCGGCGATGATGACCATCACCATGCCGATGGCGAGGATCAGGATGTAGCTGTTCTGCACGACCAGGTTCGACACGTTGATCGGCGCCAACGTGATGCCGTTCGTGGTGATCTGGAAGAACAGCACGATCACGATCAGCGCGATGAACAGGCCGATCTGGCGCAGTTGACCGCCGAGGTACGAGACCGCACCGACGATCGGGTTGCCGCCCGAGCCGGACTGCGGCTGACGGGAGGTGGGTGACCCGCCCGTGGGCTTCGGGTCGGTGGCCTGGGTGGGGCTAGGCGCGCTCATTGACGGGGCTCTCTCGTTCGAGGGTCATGTACTTCAGGAGGAATTCGGGGGTCGCCTCGGCGATCGGCACGTCGGCCGTGATGCGTCCCTCCGAGAGGGTGTAGATGCGGTCGCAGATGCCGAGCAGTTCGGGCAGCTCGGACGAGATGACGATGACGCCCTTGCCCGCGTCGGCGAGCTGGTTGATGATCGTGTAGATCTCGTACTTGGCACCGACGTCGATGCCGCGGGTGGGCTCGTCGAGGATCAGCACGTCGGGGTCGGCGTACATCCACTTCGACAGCACGACCTTCTGCTGGTTGCCGCCCGAGAGCTTGCCCGTCACCGACGCCACCGTGGGCGCCTTGATGTTCATGCTCTTGCGGAAGCGCTCGGCGACGGTGCTCTCTTCGGACCGGTTGACGAAGCCCCAGTTCGCGAGCTTGCCGAGGGCCGAACCCGAGACGTTGCGCGTGATGTCGTCGATCAGGTTGAGGCCGTACTTCTTGCGGTCCTCGGTGGCGTAGGCGAGACCCGCGGCGATGGCCTTGCTGACCGTCGACGTGTCGATCTTCTGCCCGCGCTTGTAGACGGTGCCCGAGATGCCGGTGCCGTAGCTCTTGCCGAAGACGCTCATCGCGAGTTCGGTGCGCCCGGCGCCCATCAATCCCGCGATGCCGACGATCTCGCCCGCCTTCACGGTGAGGTTCGCCTGGTGGATGATCTCGCGCGTCGCGTCGAGGGGGTGGTGGACGGTCCAGTCCTCGATGCGCAGCAGCTCCTCGCCGACGGTCGACTCGTGGGCCGGGTACCGGCTCTCGAGGTCGCGGCCGACCATGCCCTTGATGATCCGGTCTTCCGACACCTCGTCGGCGTGCATGTCGAGGGTCTCGATCGTCTTGCCGTCACGGATGATCGTGACCTTGTCGGCGATCGCCTTGATCTCGTTCAGCTTGTGGCTGATGATGATCGACGTGATGCCCTGCCCCTGCAGGCTCTTGATCAGGTCGAGCAGGTGGGCCGAGTCGTCGTCGTTCAGCGCGGCCGTCGGCTCGTCGAGGATGAGGATCTTCACGCGCTTCGAGAGCGCCTTGGCGATCTCGACCAGCTGCTGCTTGCCGACTCCGATGTCGACCACCTTGGTGATCGGGTTGTCGCGCAGGCCGACGCGGGCCAGCAGGCCGGCGGCGTCGAGGTTGGTCTTGTTCCAGTCGATGAAGCCGTTCTTCGACTGCTCGTTGCCGAGGAAGATGTTCTCGGCGATCGACAGGAACGGGCTGAGCGCCAGCTCTTGGTGGATGATGACGACGCCCGCTGCCTCGGAGTCGTTGATGTTCTTGAAGTCGACGGGCTGGCCGTCGAGCAGGATCTGGCCGTCGAACGAGCCGCTCGGGTAGACGCCCGAGAGCACCTTCATCAGCGTCGACTTGCCGGCGCCGTTCTCGCCGCAGATCGCGTGGACCTGGCCGCGCTCGACCTCGAGCGTGACGTCCTGCAGGGCCTTGACGCCGGGGAACGTCTTGGTGATCTCCCGCATCTCGAGGATCGTGTTCGCCACGTGTTCCTTCTTCCGTGTGTCGGGTGGGTGCCGCTGGGGAGCAGGGAAACGAGGAGGCGCTGGTCGGCGACCGGCGCCTCCTCGGTTCTCGGGTGGAGGGACCTACTTGAGGTCGGCCTCGGTGTAGTAGCCGCTGTCGATCAGGACCTCTTTGTAGTTGTCCTTGGTGACGATGGTCGGCTGGAAGAGGAAGGTCGGGACGACCTTCTCGCCGTTGTCGTACGTCTTGTCGTCGTTCGTCTCGGGCGTCTTGCCGGTGAGCAGGTCGTCGGCCATGATCACGGACTGGTCGGCGAGCTGACGGGTGTCCTTGTAGATGGTCGAGTACTGCTGACCCTCGATGATCGACTTGACCGAGGCGGCCTCGGCGTCCTGGCCGGTGATGACCGGCAGGGCGTCGCTGGAGTAGCCGGCACCCTCGAGCGCCGAGATGATGCCGATCGAGATGCCGTCGTAGGGCGAGAGCACGCCGTCGAGCTTGGTGCCGCCCGAGTAGGTCGAGGCGATCAGGTTCTGCATGCGGGCCTTGGCGGTGGCGGGGTCCCACTGCTGCGTCGCGGCCTGCGTGAACTGGTCCTGGCCGGAGCCGATGGTCAGCGAACCGTCTTCGATGTAGGGCTTGAGGGTGTCCATCGCGCCGTTGAAGAAGAAGGTCGCGTTGTTGTCGTCGGAGCTGCCGGCGAAGACCTCGATGGTCTTGGGCGAGGCGCCGTCGACCTTCTTGCCGTCGGCGTCGGCGAGGCCGAGACCGGTCAGCAGGCTGGTGCCCTGGTCGACGCCGACCTTGTAGTTGTCGAACGACACGTAGTAGTCGACGTTCTCGTTGCCCGTCAGCAGACGGTCGTACGAGATGACCTTGATGCCGGCCTTGGCGGCCGAGTCGAGCTGGTCGCTGAGCGAGCCACCGTCGATCGAGGCGACGATGAGGACCTTCGCGCCCTTGGTGATCATGTTGCTGATCTGCTGGACCTGCTGGGGGATCTTGTTGTCGGCGTACTCGAGGTCGACCTTGTAGCCCTTGTCTTCGAGGGCGCTCTTGACGGCGTCGCCGTCCTTGATCCAGCGCTCGGACACCTTGGTGGGCATCGCGACGCCGACCAGCGCACCGGCGTTGTCGCCGCTGCTGCTGCCACCGGCGTCACCGCCGCGTCCGCCGCCGCCGCCGGAGCAGGCGGCCAGGGAGAATGCCATGCCGACGGCGACGATGCCGACGAGGAGCTTTTTCTTCACGGTTGTTCCATTCGTGTCAGGTGTCATCTCGACGGCGTCGTCGATGACGGGTGATGGTGCTGTGAGGGATCTCTGTGGTGCTGGCGCTCGACGGCTCGGGTGGCCGGGGACGCGCCGGGCCGACGGGTGCGCGAGGCCTGCCCGTCGGGGCTGAGGGGGACGTCAGACCGGGGCGACCGCGAGGAGGTGCGGGGCGGGCGACGTACGGACGGCCGGTCGTGCGGCCGGGCGGCGGAGGGAGGAGCTGTTCACGGTTGACCTCTTCGTCAGGAATCGTGTGGCTGGGGTGTCGCGGAGTGGAGCGGGATGGCCCGTCGCGAGGACGGTCGAGCGCTGACCTGAGAATGTGAGCGCTCACATCGGGTGGTGCTGGGCAATACTGAACGAGGTCCAGGTGCTTGTCAAGTCGGATCGCGTCCGGCGTGTCGCCGCATGATTTACACGTTCGCCACACGCCGTTCACGCGCGTGAGCGGTCGTCACGTCACAGTGTGGCCATGATCACCGCGACCGCGACCGTCCACACGGCTCACGACGCAGCCGGCCTGTTCTGGTTGTCGCGTCGGCTGCTGGCCGAGCACCGGGCCGCGCGGGTCGAGGTGGGCCAGTACCTCGTCCAGCTCGCCGACGCCGGGACGGTCCTGCTGACCGAGCTGCCCGAGGCCCTGCGGTTCGACGTCGTCGTGCGGGACGAGCTGACCGCACGCCGCACGCGCCGCGCTCTCGAGGCCGCCCTGGAGCGCTGCCTACCCGGCACCGTCTCGGCCATGACCTGGCAGACCGAGCCGCTCGGCGCCGAGGCCGGCGTGGCCTGACGCCTCGGCACCGCGGGGCTAGAAGGCCGTGATGGTCCAGCTCGCCGTGTGGGCCTCGCCCGGGGCGAGGAGCACGAGGTCGTCGCCCGAGTTGAACGCGTCCGGCGGGCAGGTCATCGGCTCGACGGCCAACCCCACGCGGTCGTTCTCGGGCTCGGGGCGGTCGGCGGTGTGCACCTGCACCCAGGGCAGCTCGGCACCCCAGGACATGGTGACGCCGTGCCCGTCGCGCGCGGTGACCGTGGCGGTGACCCGCGCCTCCTGACCGGGGCCGTCCGGGCCGTCGCCACCGTCGGCGCCGTCGACCGGGGCGAACGCGAGGTCGGTGAACGCGTGGTCGACGAAGAGGTCGCCGATCGGGTGCCCGTCGCGGAAGTCGAAGCCGTCGCGATCGCCGACCGGCCGCGTGCCGACGGGCACGAGGCGGTCCTCGGTCACCTCGAGGTAGCTCGCGGCGGGCAGCGCGAACGACCAGTCGTCGACACGGCCTTCGCCGGCGACGAGGTAAGGATGCGGAGCGGTGCCGTACGGGGCGACGCCCGTCCCGGCGTTGCGGGCCGTGACGGTCGTGGTGAGCCCGTCCTCGCCCAGCTCGTAGACGACCGAGAGCGCCAACCGCCAGGGGTAGCCGTCGCTCGGCACGAGCACGAACGAAGCCGAGGCCCGCGCGGCCTGGGCCTGGTCGATCGTCCAGTCGGCCCAGTGGGCCAGGCCGTGCAGGGCGTGGCCGCGTTCGACCTCGTTGAGCGGCAGCTGGTGCTCGACCCCGTCGCGCTCGTAGCGCCCGTCGGTCACGCGGTTGGGCCAGGGGGCGAGCAGGGCACCGCGGAATCCGGGCCGCACCTCGTCGGCGGCGAACGGCACCACCAGGTCGCGACCCTCGAAGGTGAGGGTGCGCAGCGTGGCGCCGACACCGGCGACCTCGGCCCGGTAACCGGCCCGCTCGAGCACGACCTGCGCGCCCGAGACCGGCACCGGCGACGTGACGAGCCTCGCGGTCGGCGGGGCACCCGGCGCGGGCTCGACGACGGGGGGCGTGCTGCCGGGCGGCGGCACGGGGGCGACGGGGGCGGGCTCAGACATGCGCGGGCTCTCCGAGGACGGATGCGGACAGGAACGGGTTGCGGAAGCGCCCCTCGGGGTCGACGGACTCGACGTGGGCGGCGAAGTCACCGAGACGCGGGAACACCCGGCGCAGCTCGGCGTGCGTGGCGGTCGAGACCTTGCCCCAGTGCGGGCGGGCGTCGAACGCGCCGAGCACCCGCTCGATCTCGGGCAGGACGGCGAGCACCTCGTCGGGACGCCGGTGCCAGGTGAAGTGGAAGGCCACGCTCTGACGTCCACCGCTCGGGCTGATCCACGCGTCGTCGGGGGCGATCGTGCGGATCTCGCTGACCATCAGCACGTCGGCGAAGGTGTGCGCGATGCCCCGGAGCCCCTCGATCGCGGCCGCGGCGTGCTCGGCGGGGATCAGGAACTCGCTCTGGATCTCTTCGCCGGCGCTCGGCGTGAAGTCGAACCGGAAGTGCGGCAGGCGGTCGAGCCAGGGACCGGCCACGCCGCCCTGCTGCGTCACGGCCGCGGTCTCGGCCCCGGGGATCATGTGCGTGGTGGCGTCGGCCCGCACCGCACCGAGCTCGCGGAGGTCGAGACCGACCTCGTCGCCGACCCGGTGCTTCGACCAGACCTGGTCGACCCCGTCGCCGTCGTACCGCGTGAAGAAGCTCAGGCTGTAGGCGCCGGCGAGCACGGCGTCGAGGTGCTCGAGGGCGGCCGCCCAGGGCAGGTGTTCGTGGATGGTCTGCTCGACGTCGAAGGTCGGCACGGTGTCGAGTTCGAGGGTCGTGACGACGCCCACGGAGCCGAGCGAGACGACGGAGGCGCCGAACGCGTCGTCGCCGCGGCGGACGGTCTCGAGGCTGCCGTCGGCGCGCACGAGCTCGACGGCGCGGACGCCCGCCGACAGGGCGGGGTTGCCGACGCCGGAGCCGTGGGTGCCGGTCTGGACCGCACCGGCGACCGAGATGTGCGGCAGCGAGGCGAGGTTGTGCAGGGCGAGGCCGTGACGCTGCAGCTCGCCCGCGAGGGCGGCGTGCGTCGTGCCCGCACCGACGCGGACCGTGCCGGCGGCCGAGTCGATCTCGACGGGGGTGACGAGGGCGTCGAGCGAGACGAGGGTGCCGTCGGTGTCGGCGGCGCGGTTGAACGAGTGACGCGAGCCCAGGGCCTTGACGCGACGGCTGCCGGTGACGACGTCACGCAGCTCGTCGAGGCTCGTGGGGCGACGCAGGTCGGTCGTCGAGTACTCGACGTTGGCGGCCCAGTTCTGCATGGAGACTCCTTCGGCTCGGGGTGCTGCGTCGAGTCTAGGCGAGCGGCCCGACGGTGAGTGAGCGCTCACTCGGTTCAGGCGAGGGCCTGCCAGCCGAGGAGGGGGCCGAGGCGCTCGGCGGCGTCGGTCAGCACCTGCGTGTACTCGGCGAGGCCGAAGTCGAACGGCAGCTCGACGATGAGGTCGTCGACCTCGCGCATGGCGGCGTTCTCGTGGAGCTGCTTGGCGATCCACTCGGACGGGCCGACCAGGTCGCGGTCGAACATCATGCCTCGGGGACCGTGGGCCACGGTGGTGCGGTCGCGACGGGAGGACGCGTAGGCCTCGTACGCCGCACGCTGCTCGGCGGTGGCCGTGTCGGTGGGCAGGACGACCGCGCCCTTGGCGACCCGCGCCTCCTGACCCGAGGGGTGGGCCGCGCGGAAGGCGCGGATCTGCTCGAGCTGCGACGCGGCGAAGCGCGTGGGCTCGATCGGCCCGGGCCCGCCGGCGAAGCTGACGTTGCTGATCAGCATGCCGAGGCCCTGCCGGCCCGCCCACTCGGCCGAGCGCGGGCTGCCCGCGCCGTACCAGACGCGGTCGGCGAGACCGGGGCTCTGCGGCTGCACCCGCCCGGTGTAGACCTCTATGCCCTCGGTGCCCTCGAACGCGCTGACCTGCTCGCCCCGCACGAGCGAGAGGAACTTCTCGACCCGGCCGTACGAGAAGTCCTGGTGGTCGGCGGCGTCGCCGTAGAGGTGCGGGGCGATCTCGTCGTAGCCGCGGGGTTCGCCGACGCTGACGCCGAGCTGCAGTCGGCCGCGCGAGAGCACGTCGACCGTGCCCCAGTCCTCGGCGAGCCGGAACGGGTTCTCCCAGCCGAGCGGCATCACGGCCGTGCCGAGGGTCAGGCGCGAGGTGCGCTGCGCCGCGGCCGAGAGGAACGCGACGGGCGACGAGATGCCGAACTGGAGGTGCCGCGTGCGGGTCCAGCCGCCGTCGAGGCCCAGCGCCTCGGCCCGCTCGAACAGCTCGAGCCCCTGCTCGAGGCCGACGGTCGGGTCGTCGCCCTCGAAGGCGCCGATGGTGAGGAAGCCGAGACGGCGAAGCGGCCTCGCGGCGGCGGACGGGGCGGGCGACGAGGAGGCGGTGGTCACCGTCCGAGCCTAACCAGACGACGCGAGGTCCCCGGCCGGTGTCCCCCGGCCCGTGTCCCCCGATCCGCGTCCCCCGGACTGGGGACCGCCCCACCCCCGTACTGGGTGGCCGTGCCCTGTTGTCCCCCGGGCCGGGGTGCGGTTCGCTGGACGGAGCCGTTCGAGAGTCACGTCGACGACGACACGACCACGCACGACACCACGACTTCAGGGGAACAGACCACGATGGACACCGCAGAGCCCGACACCGGACGCCCGGGCCCGACCGACCCGTCGGACGCCGCGACCGCGCTCGACCCCACGACGACCGTCGGGGCCGCCCCGGCGACGTCGACCCGCCCGGCGCGCCTCCGCCGCGAACGCACCACCCGCCTGCGGCGACCCGCCACCTTCGTGCTGTCCTGGCTCGACCTGCCGAACGACGGCAGCGACCCCACGCTGCCCCTCGGCACCTGCCTGGTGCTCCGCACGGTCGGACGACCCGCGCGCGACGTGCTCGTGGACCTGCCCGGCGGGCCCGTCCGTGGTCGCGACAAGCTGCGCCCCGGGGCCCCGCTCGGCATCGCGACCCCCGTCGAGCTCGACGCGGTGGTCGCCCTCGGCACCGTCTTCGTCGAGTGGTCGGACGCCCGGGGCGTCAGCCGGACCACGTGGCTCCGCGTCCCGCCGGTGCCGGCGCGATACCGCAGCCCCGCCGCTCACTGACCACGTCGGTGTGACGAGCTGAGCCCGGTCGCTCACCGGAAGGACGCGAGCGACGCATCGGGCCGCGCCGCGCCTCCCGGGCTCAGCGGCGGTAGGCCGCCGCCGGGTGCGTCTCGGGCAACCGGGGCCCACCGCCGGTCAGCCGCTCGCGCAGCGTCTCGCCGGGCACGTACGCCTCGCGCAGTCGACCGCGACGACGCAGCTCGGGCACGACCAGCTCGACGAAGTCGGTCAGCGTGTCGAACGAGTGGTACTGGCGCAGGTTGATGCCGTCGATGCCCTCGTCGTCGAGCCAGCGCTCGACGGCGTCCGCCACGACCGTCGGGGTGCCGGCGACGAAGAACGTGCCGCCCCAGGCCTCGTCGACCGAGTCGATCAGCTGGCCCACCGTGATGTCGAGCGGCAGCGCGGCGGCTCCCGGGTGGTCGAGCCGCCCCTCGGCCTCGAGCGCCTCGCGCACGGTGCGGTCGCGGGGGTGGGACGGGGCGTCGAACGGGATGCTGCGGTGGATCAGCTTGCCCTGCTCGCTGGCGAACGAGCGGTAGAGCGCGAGCTTCTCGGCGACGACCTCGTCGGTCTCGCCCGTGATGACGCCGGCCTGCACGATGAACGACACGTCGTCGGCGGAGCGTCCGGCCGCGACGGCCGCCTCGCGCGTGGCGGCGCCGACCGCCTTGACGGCGGGCCCGCCGGTGAAGACGACCTCGGCGTTGCGGGCCGCCTGCTCGACGCCCTTCGGCGACGCGGTGGCCAGGAAGAGCACGGGGGTGCGCTGCGGCGACGGCTCGCTGAGGTGCGGACCGGCGACCCGGAAGTGCTCGCCGACGTGGTCGATCGCGTGCACCTTCGCCGGGTCGGTGTAGACGCCCGAGCCGGGCTCGAGGCCGTCGGCGGTCGGGTCGGCGACGACGGCGTCGTCCTCCCACGAGCCCTCCCACAGCTTGTAGAGCACGTCGAGGTACTCGGCGGCGCGGGCGTAGCGCTCGGCCTTGGGGATCTCGGCGTCGAGGCCGAAGTTGCGCGCGGCGTTCGGCAGGTACGACGTGACGACGTTCCAGCCGACGCGCCCCTTCGTGAGGTGGTCGAGGGTCGACATGCGGCGCGCGAAGGCGAACGGCGGCTCGTAGCTGGTCGAGAAGGTGATGCCGAAACCGAGGTGCTCGGTCACCGCGGCCATGGCCGGCACGACCATCATCGGGTCGTTGTTCGGCGCCTGGATGCCCTCGAGCAGGGCCGGCGCCGGGCTGTCGCCGAACACGTCGTAGGCACCCAGCACGTCGGCGATGAAGATCGCGTCGAAACCGCCGCGTTCGGCCAGGCGGGCCAGCTCGAGCCAGTACGCCAAGTCTTTGTACTCGCTGCGGTGGTTGTGGGGCAGCCGCCAGAGACCGTGCGTGATGTGCCCGACGCAGTTCATCTCGAAGAGGTTGAGGATCAGCTTCTTCTTCGTGGCGGCGGCCCCCGCGTCGACGGCGACGGAGGGGACGGAGGCGGACGGGACGGGCGCGGGGGTGTCTGCGGTGCTCACGCGTCCTACTGTGCCGCACCGCGCCTCCTCGTCCACCGGGCGGTGACGCCGTGTTGCACTGCGGGAAGGGCCGGGCGGCACCACACCGCACCGCGTTTCGTGCACGACACCGCGACGAGACGAGGTGCGGTGCACGGAACGCGGTGCGGTGCGGTGCGGTGCGGTGGGTCAGCGCTCGCGGATCGTGGTGGTCACGTCGACGAGGCTGGGGTCGGCGGGCGCCGAGCCGAAGCCGAACCGCACCGGCGGGTCGAGCGGGGCCAGTGCCCCGAGTCCGCGACCGTCGAGACGGGCGTCGACCGCGACGATGCGACGGGCCAGCGTCACGCCGTAGTACTCGCGACGGCCGCCACCGGCCGTCCCCGCCGTGCGGGCACCCCGCACGATCAGTCGTGCGACCGGGTCGATCAGCGTGAGCCAGCCGGGCCGGGTCGCGAACGCCCGGGGCACGAGCCGCAGCAGCCGGCCGAGCGGCGACACGGGCCCGATCTCGAGCGACAGGTCGAGCACGTCGCCGCCCGCGTCGTCGGAGCCTGCCGAGACCCGCAGCGTCCGGTCGACGCCACGCCACGAGACGGGCTGCACCCGCACCTCGTCGAACGTGTAGGTCGACGAGACGTAGTCGGCGACGGCCTGCGAGGGTGCCAACAAGGTGCGGTGACCGTCGGCGTCCTCGACCATCACGTCGACGAAGCGGCCGAGCGGCGAACGGTTCCACAGCCCGACGACGACGCGCGTGCCGGACTCGGTGCCGAAGCCGGCGATGCGTCCGTGGAACCGCTGGTCGGGAGTCGTGCTGCCCATCGTCGCTACTCGGCCACCCGGGCCGAGACGGTCTCGAGGGCGGCGAGCTCGTCGGCGCTGAGGGCCACGCTCGCGCTGGCCAACAGCGCGGGCAGCTGCTCGAGGGTGCGGGCGCTGGCGATGGGGGCGACGACGCGAGGCTGGGCCTGCAGCCAGGCGAGGGCGATCGTGGCGATCTCGACCTGGTGGGCGCTCGCGATGTCGCTCAGGGCGGCCACGACGTCGAGCCCTTCGTCGCTGAAGTAGCCCTCGATGTTGCCGCTGCGCGCCCCGGCGATGTCGTCGCGGGTCTGGTACTTGCCGGTCAGGAAGCCCGCGGCGAGCGAGAAGTACGGCGTGACGCCGAGCTGGTTCAGGGCGGCGAGCGGAGCCAGGTCGCGCTCGTAGGCCTTCCGGGTCACGAGGTTGTAGTGCGGCTGGAGGGCGACCGGGGCCGCGAAGCCCTCGCTACGGGCGATCTCGACCCACTCGGTGATGCGCTCGGGCGAGAAGTTCGAGATGCCGACGTGCCGCACCTTGCCGGCTTTCTGCAGCGCGTCGAAGGCCCCGAGGGTCTCGGCGAGGTCGTCGCCGGTGTCGAAGTGCGCCCAGTACAGGTCGATGTGGTCGGTCTGCAGGCGGGTGAGCGAGGCGTCGGCGGCGGCCACGACGTTGGCGGCTCCGAGCCCGGGGAACTCGGGGTGCTGGCTGACCTTCGTGCCGAGGACGACCTGGTCGCGACGCGAGGCGCCGCCCTGGGCGAGCCAGGTGCCGATGACCGTCTCGGACTCGCCGCCCGAGTTGCCGTCGGCCCAGGCCGAGTACACGTCGGCCGTGTCGACGAAGTTGCCGCCGCCGGCGACGAAGGCGTCGAGCACCGAGTGCGACTCGGCCTCGTCGCTGGTCCAGCCGAAGGTGTTGCCGCCGAGGGCGAGGGGGAAGACGTCGAGGTCGGATGTACCGATGAGGGGCATGCGGGGGTTCCTTTCGCGAACGTCGCGTCGGGTCGGCGCGGCGACTACCCTGGTCTAACGCGTCGGGGGTGGGTTCGTTCCCAGGTCGGCGGCCGGCGGGTCAGTAGCCCTGCTCGACGTCGACGACGCCCTCGGGGTCGCCGCCCTCGGACAGCGCCCGGATGTTCGCCTCGACGCGGGCCTGGAAGAGCGGCTCGGTCATCGCGTTCGTGTTGGCCTGGTGCGGGGTGATCAGGGCACGGGGCTCGGCCCACAGCGGGTGGCCGTCGGGCAGCGGCTCGGGATCGACGACGTCGAGGCCCGCCGCCCCGATCCGCCCCTCGGCGAGCGCCGTGACGAGCGCGTCGGTGTCGACGAGCGGCCCGCGGGCGATGTTGACGAGCACGGCCGTGTCCTTCATGGCGGCGAACTCGTCGGCGCCGAGCAGGCTGCGGGTGCCGCCGGTGAGTGCCGCGGCGACCACGACGACGTCGCTGGTCGGCAGCACCTCGGCCAGACGGTCGACCGTGATGGTGCGGGCGGCGCCCGGGACGTCCTCGTCGGTGCGGCGGACCATCGTCACCTCGACGTCGAACGGCTGCAGCAGGCGCAGCAACTCGGTGCCGATGCCGCCGGCCCCGACGATGGTGACGGTCGCCCCGTTCAGCGAGATGCCGCGCTGCTCGCGTTCCCACGAGGAGGCGCGGGCTCTGATCTGCAGGGAGCGCAGGGTCGCCAGCGTCAGCGCCAGGGCGTGCTCGGCCACGGGTGCGCTGTAGGCGCCCTTGGCACTGGTGAAGGTGAGTCCGTCGCGGGCGGTGGCCTGCATGGTCTCGACGTAGGCGTCGACGCCGGCGCTCGGCAGCTGCACGACGCGGACGCCGGGGTGCTGCTCGATCGCGGATCGCAGCTCGGCCTGGTCGACGCGGCCGCCGAGGACGATCATCTCGGTCTCGTCGCCGAGCTCGACCAGGCGGGCGCCGGTCGCGTCCACCGCCCGCTTCGCTGGTGCGACGCCCCAGGCGTCGCCCGACGACCCCTCGGAGTCGGCGGTGGCTGAGGTGGCGGGCAGGACGGTGACGGCGACGGTGCTCATCGATCCACCGTATCGATCAGGTCACGAAAGCGACTCAGGCTCGTGTCCTGGCCGTCCCGGTGGCAGAGTGACGCCGTCTGCAGGTCGCGAAACCCGATCGTGGACGCGGGAGGCACGGGTCAACGGCGACACGCGCCTCCTTCCCTCCGACTCCCCCGGACGCCCGGCGGCCACCGGTCGACCCCGGGTGCCCGCAGGGGTACGCTGTCCCACGGCCCAGGCGGGCCCACGGCCCCACCGGGCCCGGCGGCAGCACGACGGAAGGCAGGTGAGCGGCGATGGCTGGTGACAGTACTGGCGCCCCGCGGCATCCCTCCGTGGTCGCGCCGTCCGCCCCGCTCGTCTGAGCACCGGGCCCGACCGACCACGAGCGATGCCCACGGGCACCGACGTCTCCCGTCGACGCACGTCGTCGACGACTCAGCACCCCCCGGTGTCGCGTCGTCGCCCGTGTGCGTCGGCCCGGCCCCACCGCACACCCGCCGTCCGCACGGTCGTCGTGACCACCACCCGGCACGACCCCGTCCCTCGACGGACGGTCGTCGCACCACGAACGGCAGGAGCGCAGACCATGGCACTCATCGACAACGGCATCTACGTCGCGGGGCACCGCACCGACAGCCCGGCGAACCTCGACGAGACGTTCGAGCTGCTGCACGAACACCAGGGCATGGCCTGGATCGGCCTGTACCGCGCCGACCCCGACGAGGTGCGCTCGATCGCGCAGGAGTTCGAGCTGCACCCGCTCGCCGTCGAGGACGCGCTCAAGGGTCACCAGCGCGCGAAGCTCGAACGCTTCGGCGAGACGCTCTTCGTCGTGCTGCGCTCGGCCCGCTACCTCGACGCCGAGGAGACGGTCGAGTTCGGCGAGGTGCACGTGTTCGTCGGCCCGGGCTTCGTCATCACGATCCGGCACGCCGAGAACCCCGACCTCGGCCGGGTGCGCCGCCGCCTCGAGTCGAACCCCGAGCTGCTCGCGCTCGGCCCCGAGGCCGTGCTCTACGCCGTGCTCGACCAGGTGGTCGACGGATACGGCCCGGTCGTCGCCGGCATCGAGAAGGACATCGACGAGATCGAGGACGAGCTCTTCGGCGGCGACCCCGAGGTGTCACGGCGCATCTACGAGCTGCTGCGCGAGGTGATCAGCTTCCAGCGCGCGACGAGCCCGCTGCGCGGCATGCTCGAGAACCTGCTGCGCGGGTCGGACAAGTACGGCGTCGACGTCGAGCTGCAGCGCTCGCTGCGGGACGTGCTCGACCACGTGCTGCGCATCGGCGAGCGCGCCGACACCTTCCGCGCGCTGCTCGAGAACGCCCTGACGGTGCACTCGACGCTCGTCACCCAGGCGCAGAACGACGAGATGCGACGCCTGTCCGAGGCCGGGCTCGCCCAGAACGAGGAGACCCGGCGCCTGTCGGAGGTCGGCCTGCAGCAGAACGACGAGGTCAAGAAGATCTCGGGCTGGGCGGCCATCCTGTTCGCCCCGACCCTGGTCGGCGGCGTCTACGGCATGAACTTCGACAACATGCCCGAGCTGCACTGGCAGTTCGGCTACCCGATGGCGGTCGCCGCGATGGTCGCGGTCGGCGCGAGCATCTGGGGCGTCTTCAAGTGGAAGAAGTGGCTCTGACACGGTCGGGGTGCTGACGGGGTCGCGCTGTCGGGCCGGTGATGCGGAGAACGCAGGAGGTGCGGGTCGGGTGACCCGCGCCTCCTGCGTTCTCGAGGGGTGCGGTGCTGCGGCTCAGGCCTAGGCCTCGAGCGCGGCGTCGAGGGTGATCTCGACGCCGGTGAGGGCCTTCGAGACCGGGCAGGTCTCTTTGGCGTTCTGGGCGGCCTCGAGGAAGGCGGCCTCGTCGATGCCGGAGACCTCGCCGCGGACGGTGAGGGCGATGCCGGTGAGCTTGAAGCCGCCGGCCGAGTCCGGGCCGAGCGAGACGTCGGCCTTGACGTCGAGGGCCTCGACGGTGCCGCCGGCCTGGCCGAGGACGGCCGAGAACTGCATGGCATAGCAGGCCGAGTGGGCCGCGGCGAGCAGCTCTTCGGGGCTGGTGGCGCCGTTGGCGTCGTCGGCGGCACGCTTGGGGAACGAGACGTCGTAGGTGCCGAGCTTGGAGCTCGACAGTTCGACCTGGCCTTCGCCGGTCTCGAGGCTGCCGTTCCAGGCGGTGCGTGAGGTGCGAGTGGGCATGTGGTGCTCTCTTTCGATGGGGAGGGGGTGCGGTATGCGGTGGGTCGGTGGGGCGGGTCAGGAGGGGGTCGGGGCCGGCGCCGGTGCGGGTGCCGGTGCCGCGGGGGGCGTCGGGCCGGACGCGTCCGCCAGCACGGCGGTGTTGGCCAGTGCGGCGGTGTTCGCCCGGACGGCTGCCGCTAGCGAGGCGATGTCACCACGCAGTGCCTGCAGGTCGTCGAGGTCGAGCCCGGTCGCGCCGCAGATGAGGTCGGGGAACCCGGCGGCCCGGGCACGGAGGGCGTGACCGGCCTCGGTGAGGGCGACCTCGACCGAGCGCTCGTCGGCGGCGGACCGCGTGCGGGTGACGATGCCCTGAACCTCGAGGCGCTTGAGCAGAGGCGACAACGTGCCGGACTCGAGCTGCAGCTCGTGGCCGAGCGCCGAGACGGTCGTCGTGCCGCCCTGCCAGAGGACGAGGAGGACGAGGTACTGCGGGTATGTCAGGCCCAGTGGAGCCAGCAGGTCGCGGTACCGAGCCGTGACGGCCCGGGACGCGGTGTAGAGCGCGAAGCAGATCTGCTCGTCGAGACCCGAGGCGGGGCCCGGGGTCGTCGCGGTGTCGGCTGCTGCGGTCATGAGGACGACATTAGCACATCGCGCACGATTTAGTTGTGCACAACTTGATGGCGTTGCGAGGTCAAGTGCGCCTCCCCCCGTTGTTCCCCTTCGCTTGATCCGGTACGTGACGGATCGAGCTTTTCGCCCCCCCTGGAAGCTTCTGGTCTTGATCCGGTACGTAACGGATCACGCTTTTCGGCCCGGCAGGAGGGCGCGGCGGGGCAGAGCGGGGCGGGTCAGCGCGGGGCGGGGTCGGAGCGGGGCGGGGTCGGAGCGGGTCAGCGCGGCGCGCGGCAGGCGGCGGGTCAGCCCGGGGCAGGGTCGGCCCGGCGCTCCCGGAAGGCGATCATGTTGACGCGGTTGCCGCAGCGGACGCTGCAGAACCGCTTCGAGCCGTTTCGCGACAGGTCGACGAAGACCCCGTCGCAGTCGTCCGCCGCACAGGCCCGCAGTCGGCCGGTCTCGTCGGTGCGGATCACGTCGACCAGGGCGAGGGCGGACTCGACGCGGATGCGATCGGCGAGGGGCGCGTCGTCGCTCGTCGCGTGCAGGTGCCAGTCGAGGGCGTCGTGCCGCACGAGCCGGGGCGACGAGACACTGTCGGCCAGCATGCGGTTGACCTCGGCGGCGAGCAGGTCGCGCTCGAGGGTCCAGATGCGTCGCAGCTCGGCCCGGACGCCCTGCACCGAGGCCAGCTCGGCGTCGTCCCGGTCGAAGCGGCCCGAGAAGGCGAACGAGTCGAGCAGGGCCTTCAGCTCGGCCCGGGTCGAGAGCTCGTCGTCGCCGGAACGACTCGCCCCGGCACCGGTGTTGACCAGGGCGACGTTGAACTCGAGCACGTCTTCGGTGTCAGGGGCGAAATGCAAGTTGACTCCTTGTCAGAGGCGGTCGTACGCTCGCGACAGAAGCGGCGCGTCACCACCCATTGTGCACGACGGCCCTGACAGAAGGAGTCTTCGTGAGTACCGGTGCGACCACGACCACGTCCACGACGACACCCCTCGCCGCAGGGCGCCCCGCCTCGACCACCGCAGGCCTGCTCGTCGCGCTGCTCGCCGCTGCGTCGTTCGGCTTCTCCGGGCCCTTCGTCAAGCCGCTGCTCGAATCGGGGTGGAGTCCCGTGGCCGCCGTCACCGTCCGCGCGCTGATCGGCGGGGTGGTACTCGCACCCGTCGCCCTCGTCGTCCTCCGCGGTCGGCTCGGCCCGATCTGGCGGGCCCGCTGGCGCGTGCTCGGCATGGCCGTGATCGGCGTCGCCGGCACCCAGGTCTTCTACTTCGCCGCGGTCGTGCGCATCCCGGTCGGCACGGCGATCCTCGTCGAGTACCTCGCCCCACTGTTGCTCGTCGGCGTGGCCTGGGCGACCACGCGGCGCGTGCCGCAGGTCGTGGTGCTCGTGGGCTCCGCGATCGCCTTCGCGGGCCTCCTGCTGGTCGTCGCCCCGAGCGGCGGCGTGGCGCTCGACCCCGTCGGGCTCGCCCTGGCCGGCGCGGCCATGGTCTGCTGTGCCGCGTACTTCGTGATCGCCGCCCGGCCGAGCGGCGACCTGCCCCCGGTCGCGCTGGCGGCGTCGGGCCTGCTCGTCGGCGCCGCCCTTCTCGGCCTGCTCGGCCTGACCGGTCTCGTGCCGTTCACGACCTCCGCGGCCGACGTGCCCCTGTTCGACGCGATCGTGCCGTGGTGGGTGCCGATGCTCGTGGTCGGCGTCGTCGCCACGGCCGTCGCCTACGCCACGAGCATCACGGCCAGCAGCATGCTCGGCTCGCGCCTGGCGTCGTTCGTCGGCCTGCTCGAGGTGGCGGCCGCCGCGCTCTACGCCTGGCTGCTGCTCGGCGAGGCCCTCACCCCGCTGCAGCTTGGAGGCGGCCTGCTGATCGTCGTGGGCATCGGCTTCGTCCGGGCCGAGCGCACCCGCGAGGCCGTCGTCGTGGCGGACGCGGTGGCCGAGACGGTCCTCGCCGACGCGGTGGCCGAGGCGCCTGCCGCCGACACGCTGCCCGCGGCGTCCGGAGCCTCCTCAGGGGGCCGAGGGGCCATGGCGGACCCGACCCGCGCCTCCTGAACTCCGTCACCGCTTCGAGGAGCCGAGGCTCCGTCGCCGACACGACCCGCGCCTCCTGAGCCCTCACGGGTCGGGGCTCGGCTGGTCGCCACGGGCTTTCCGGCGTCGAGGCAGCGTCGCGGGCCGAACCCGACCTGCCAGAGCCCGGGCGGCGTACCGAACCCGACAAAACGCGTGCGACACGCCGCTCGCCACCGTCCATGACGAGGCTCGCGCTGGCAGTTGTCGCGATGTGCACACGGGGGCCGGGCGAGGCCGAGTGAACCGGGGGCGGGCATAGGGTCGGGGGGTGACTCCGACGACGCTGCCGCGCAGCACGCCCTCCGCCCAGAACGTCGACGCGGCGGGCATCTCCGCGTTCGTCCACGCCCTCGAGACCACCGCCGGCGTGGAGCCGCACAGCATCATGCTGCTGCGCCACGGGCAGGTCGTCGCCGAGGGCTGGTGGGCTCCGTACTCGGCCGACCGCGCGCACCTGCTCTACTCGTTGAGCAAGAGCTTCACCTCGTCGGCGGTCGGGTTCGCCGTCGCCGAGGGGCTGATGGGGCTGAACGACACCGTGCTCGGCCACTTCCCCGAGCTCGACGCCGAGGTGACCGACCCGCGCAGCCGGTCGATGCGCGTCCGACACGTGCTCGCGATGGCCAGCGGACACCGCGCCGAGACCCTCGACCGGGCTCTCGCCGTCGACCCGGTGGACGTCGTCCGCGGCTTCCTGCTCACCCCGCCCGACGACGAGCCCGGCACCGTGTTCGCGTACAACCAGCCGTGCACCTTCGCCGCCGGCGCGATCGTGCAGCGCGTCACGGGCCAGTCGCTCAGCGAGTACCTGCGCCCCCGCCTGCTCGACCCGCTCGGCATCGGCGCGGTCGGCTGGCAGCGTGACGAGTCCGGCCGCGAACTCGGCTTCAGCGGACTGCACGCCACGACCCACGCCATCGCCGCCCTCGGCCAGCTGTACCTGCAGCAGGGCGAGTGGGACGGCACGCAGCTGCTGCCGCGCGAGTGGGTCGCCGAGGCCACGCGCTCGCACGTCTCGAACGCGGGCGAGTCGAACCCCGACTGGGCCCAGGGCTACGGCTTCCAGTTCTGGATGGCCCGCCACGGCTACCGCGGCGACGGCGCCTACGGCCAGTTCGCCGTGGTGCTGCCCGAGCACGACGTCGTGCTCGCCCTGACCGGCCAGTCGCTCGACATGCAGGCCGTGCTCGACGCGGCGTGGGCCCACCTGCTGCCCGCCTTCGGCACGGACGCGGCTCGCATCGGCGACGCCGCGGCCGACGACTCGCTGGCGACCCGCCTCGCCGACCTGACGCTGCCCGGGGTGGCCGGTCCGACCGAGCACGACGCCGCACCGGTCCGACCGGCAGCCGAGGAGGCGCGGGTCGGCGACCAGCACTCCCCCGGCACCGAGCGACTCGTCTCGTTCACCGCGGCCGACGGCAACGACCAGCCCGGCCTCAGCGTGGTCGAACTGCGCGCCTCGGCCGACGCCGCGACGACGCTCACCCTCGTCGAGGGCGACTCCCGTCTGGTGGCCCGCGTCGAGGCCGAGGACTGGGTCGTCACCGACGGGTCCGACGACGGCTCCGTCGACGGCTCCGGTGAGATCGTCGGTGTCGGTGTCGGTGTCGGTGTCGGCGACGGCCCGGCTGCGGCACCGGTCGCCGCGAGCGCCACCCGGTCGGCGGACCTGTTGCACGTCGACCTCGTCTTCGTCGAGACGCCGCACCGCCTGCACCTCACGCTCGACGAGGCCGACGCGACCTTCACGGCTCTGTGGGAGACCCAGCCGCTGCACGCGCCTCGACTGGCCGAACTGCGCATGCCGCGCGACTGACGCAGCGGCGCACGCCGAGCGCAGCGCGGGGATTAGCCGAGGACGCCCGTGTGCTCGAGGACGATGTTCACGCCGATCAGGATGAGGATCACGCCACCGGCGATCTCGGCCGGCTTGCCGAACCTCGCACCCACCCGGCGCCCGACGAGCACGCCGACGAAGGTCAGCACGGCGGTCGTCACGCCGATCAGCAGGATCGCCCAGCCGATCGACACCGGCAGGAACGCCAAGGTCACGCCGACCGCGAGAGCGTCGATGCTGGTCGCGACGGCCAACACGGCCAGTTCCCGGAGGTTCAGCCGGTCGGTGTCCTTCTCCCGGTCCTCGTGCGACGAGAACGCCTCGTAGAGCATCTTGCCGCCGACCAGGGCGAGCAGGCCGAGGGCGACCCAGTGGTCGAACGGCGCGATGTACTGCGCGAAGGTCGAGCCGAGCAGCCAGCCCAGCAGCGGCATGAGCGCCTGGAACGCACCGAACGTGATCGCGATGACGACCGCGTGCCGCGCGTTGAAGCGCGTCATGTGCAGGCCCTTGCCGAGGGCGACGGCGAAGGCGTCCGCGGAGACGCCGAGCGCGATGAGGAAGAGGGCCCAGAACGACATGGGGGCAGCGCCTTTCGAGACGGTCGGGTGGAGACGCCGGCGTCTCGGAACCTGACGATCCTGGCATGCCGAGCGCGCCTCCTCGACCCGAAAAGTGCTGATCAGAGGTATTCGGCACGCCGAATTCGGGGTGTCGTCGAACCGTCGCGCAGGGCGCTGCGAGCCGAACGCCGACCCGGTCGACGATGAGGAGGCGCGGCGCCGCTCAGGCGGGGACGAGCACGTCCCGCGGCAGCACCGCGTGCACGCCCCAGGTGCGGTTGGCGACCTGGGTGACGCGCAGGTCGACGACCGTGCTCGCGAAGGCGAGGGCCGTGGCGGCGTCGACCGCGTAGAGCTGCTGCATCCAGGTCACCATCGCGGCGAGCGCGTCCCCGCTGGCGACGTTGAGGTCGGCGTCGAAGCCGAAGGTGATGCGAGCCTCGGGGGTCTCGGCGTGGATCGTCGTGAGCGGGCGGTCCGTCGCCAGGCCGACCCGCGCCTCCGTCGTCATGCCGGTCTCGATCGCGGTGCCGCCGACCTCGCCGTCGCCCTGGGCCGCGTGCCCGTCACCGAGGTAGAGCAGGGCGTCGTCGACCGCCACCGGCAACCAGAGGGTCGTGCCCGCGACGAGGTCGCGGCAGTCGATGTTGCCGCCCACGGAGGCGCGGGGCGGGATGGTCGAGTGTTCTCCGGCCTCGGCGGGGGCGAGTCCCATCACGCCGAGGAAGGGGGCGATCGGGCGACGCAGGCCCCGGCTCTCGGTGGCCGTGCCGGCGTCGCGGTCGATGCTCCAGAGCAGCCAGGCGGCCTCGGCGTCGACCAGGCCGAGGTGACGGGTGATCGGGGTGTCGGCGGCCGCGGCGACCGTGAAGCCCCAGTCGTCGGGGGTCAGCGAGAGCAGGTCGAGCTGCAGCATGTCGCCCGGACGGGCCCCGCGGACGGCGATCGGACCGGTCAGGGCGTGGCCGCGCCGGGTCGGGAAGAGGTACGGCGTGACCTCGCCGGGCACGGTCTGCGGCTCGAGGTGGCCCGAGGCGTCCAGCGAGCGCACGACGACGGTGTCACCGGGGTCGATCGTCAGCACGGGGGCGTGGTCGCGCGAGAAGACCTCGTGGGCGGTGTCGGTGCTGGGGTCGAGGTGGTGGGTCGTCATCGTCCGAGCGTAGGCCGCGGCCCGGGCACCCCGCCGGACGTGCCGCGCCCAGGGGCGCTCGGTACGATGGACGCCTGTTCCGCCTCGACCCGCCGCACCTGCTCACAGAGAGACCGACACCCCATGGTCCTGTTCTTCCACGTCCTCATCATCGCCATCTCGGTCGTCGGCGCCGGCCTGATCTCGGCCGCGCTCGTGGGTCTCGCCACCTCGAAGTAGCCGACCCCCAAAGACCCGTTTGACGGTCGGGTGCCGGGGTCTGCACGATGACCTCATGTCCGCACTCGACGAACTCCGCGCCACCGCCCACCCGATCCGGCTGCGCCTCCTCTCGCTCCTGACGGGCGTCGCGATGAGCGCCGCCGAGGCCGGTCGCGAACTCGGGCTGTCGCAGGCCACCGCGAGCTACCACCTCCGGGTGCTCGAGCGGGTGGGCCTCGTCGAGGTCGTCGAGGTCGTCACGATCCGCGGCGGCGAGGCCAAGCGGTACCGGCACCTGTCGTCGGCCCAGCCGTTCCCGGTCGCCCCCGGGCCCGTCGACGGCACCGACGGTGACGCCGACACTGAGCGCGCCCGCTACGTCGAGGCCCTGACCGACGAACTGCGCCGCCGCTCCCCCCGGCGGGTGACCGGGCCCCAGGTCTCGACGGACGCCGAACTCTGGGTCGACGCCGAGACCTGGCAGCGGGTCGTCCGCCATGTGGGCCACGCCTCCGCCCTCCTGCACGCCGCCGCGCAGCGGCCCCGGACGCCGGGCACGAGCCCGGTGTCGATGACGGCCGCACTCTTCCCGATGAGGCGACCGTGACCGGGGACGCAGGAGGCGCCTCCTCGGTCCCCCAGGCCACGAGCGACCGCCGCGGCCCCCTTGCGCACGGCACGTTCCGATGGCTGCTCGCTGCTCGGACGACGGGCGTGCTCGGCAACGCCGTCGCCCCGATCGCGCTCGCGTTCGCCGTGCTCGACCTGACCGGGTCGGCGGCAGACCTCGGACTGGTGGTGGCCGCCCGATCGATCGCCAACGTCGCGGTGCTGCTCTTCGGCGGCGTGATCGCCGACCGGCTGCGGCGCGACGTCGTGCTCGTCGGGACGTCGCTGGCCGCGGCCGGGACGCAGGCCGTGGTTGCGACGCTCGTCATCACGGGGTCGGCGACGATCCCGCTGCTCGTCGTGCTGAGCGTGCTGAACGGTGCGGTCGCGGCGGTGAGCCTGCCCGCGGCGGCGGCCCTCGTGCCCGAGACGGTGCCCGACACCCTGCTCCGGCCCGCCAACGCCCTGCTGCGCCTCGGCCTGAACGGCGGCAGCGTCGTCGGGGCATCGGCCGGGGCGGGCATCGTCGCGGTCGTCGGGCCGGGGTGGGGTCTGGTGATCGACGCAGCCGGCTTCGCGCTCGCAGGGGTCCTGTACTCGCGCCTGCGGCTGCCGATCCGGCGTGACACCCCGTCGCCCGACGGCGAGGAGCCCGGCTCGGTCTCGGGCTCCGGCTCGTCGGTGATCTCCGACCTGCGCGAGGGGTGGCAGGAGTTCACCCGGCGTTCGTGGGTGTGGACCGTGGTGGCGCAGTTCGCCGTGCTGAACGCCGCGTTCGTGGGGGCGACGACGGTGCTCGGGCCCGTCGTGGCCGACGGGTCGTTCGGGCGGGCGGCCTGGGGGCTGGTCGTGGCGGCCCAGACCGTCGGCCTCGGCATCGGTGCCGTCGTCGCGATGCGCTGGCGGCCCCGGCACGGCCTCGCCGTAGGCGTGGGGCTGATGGCCGTGACGGCGGTGCCCGTGGCGACGCTCGGGCTGGCTCCGGCGGTGCCCGCGCTCGTGGTGGCGTTCCTCCTGGGCGGAGTCGCCCTCGAGATCTTCGCCATCTCGTGGGACCAGTCGTTGCAGAGCCACGTGCCCCGCGCCTCCCTGGCCCGGGTCTACTCGTACGACATGGTCGGCTCGTTCGTCGCCGTGCCGCTCGGCGAGGTCTTCGCCGGCCCGGCGGCGCAGCAGTTCGGCACACGGCCGACACTGCTCGTCTGCGCCGCGATCATCGCGGCGGCGACGCTCGCGGCCGTCGCGACGCCGAGCGTCCGCCGGCTGACGACCGAGGAGGCGCGGCGAGACGTCTAGGGGCGGGGTGCGGTCAGGACGTTCTGACCGTCGTCACCGAACCGGACCGTGACCTGATCCGCCGCGACCTCGAGCCGGTACATCCCGAACTCGGCCTGCGGGTCGCCCGCGCCGTCGTCGCCGATCGCGGAGCCGGACGCGGCCGGGTCGGGCGTGAAGAGCCATCCGTCGCGGTAGCCGAGCGACGCACCCAACCCCGCCAGGGAGCGGTACTCGGCCACCATGACCGTTCGCCCGTCCACCGTGCCCACGTCGACGTACTTCACGGAGCCCAGAGCGCCGAGCCAGGCGACCACACAGAGCCCTAGACCGATGACCACCGCGAGGAGCGACGCGGCGGACCGCACGAGGATCTGCGGCCAGAAGCCCGACCGACGGGTGAGCCACCAGGCCACGCCGAGGACCAGGACCACCAAGGCGACGCCCGCGACGAGCACGGCCAGCACGATGAGCGTCTGGCCCCCCAGGGGTCCCAGGACGAAGGCTCGGCCCTCGGTGGCGACGCGCCGAGCGAGGACGGCCGTGCACACCGATGCCACGCACAGGGCTGTCGCGGTCGAGAGCACGACACGTGTGGCGGTCGTCTTGGTCGTGGCGGTCACCAGCCCAGCATGGTGCGTCTGGAGGGGTTCAGCGGTGATGCCGCCCATGCGGGCGACACAGATCAACCCGGAGACCGACAGGACACGACATGATCGAGCCATGCCACCCCGCGCCACGCCTCCGTCGCGTTCCTGTCGCGACCGTCGTGTGCCTGTCCGTGGCCCTGCTGGTCGTGCTCGGCCTGCTCTTCGTGCCGTTCCCCAACCCGTACGTCGCCGGGTACCTCCGGTTGGCGGGAGTGCTCTTGGTCGCCCCGCCGCTCCTCGGACTCGTCGGCGCGGTGGCCGCGCTGCTCGATCGCCGGCTCGAGCGGTCGTACCGAGCTGCGTGGGCGATCGGTTCGGGGGTGGCGGGCTTCATCGGCGTCATGGCGTTCTTCGTGCTCGGCACCCTGATCTTCGGGCCGTGATTCCGTGAAGGGGCGGCCCGACTTCGTCAACGGGCCCTGACCGTCGCCAGCTCGTCCCAGTGGGTGGTCGCGCGGGACGACACCATGTCGCGCTTCATCGACCAGCCGCGCCGGTGGCGGAGACCCGCGATGCCGAGCCCCAGCGTGTCTTCGCCGAACTTGCCGGCGATGCGGTCGATGACGGCACCGTAGGCGGGTGGTGCCGCGTCGGCCTCGTCGAAGACGTCGAGGCTGGCGTGCTCGTCGCGCGGGGTGAGTTCCATCAGGGTGACACCGGCTCGGACGTAGCGCTTGCCGGGTTCGAGCTGCGGGCCGAGGGCGGCGATGGCCGAGCGGTACAACAAGGCGGCGTCGTCGGTCGGCTCGGGGAACGCCACCGACACCGAGTGGTTCGTGTGGGCGGCGCTGTCGGAGAACGGCGAGGTCGCGGTGAAGCACCGCATCAGGCGCGTCAACGAGCCCTGCTTCCGTAACCGGGCCGCCGCTCGCTGCGTGTAGACCGAGAGCACCTCTTCGAGTTCGGCGACGGTCGTGATGGGCACCGCGAACGACCGGGAGTGGTAGATCTGCTCGCGCTCGGGCTGCACCTGCTCGATCGGCAGGCAGTCGACGCCGCGCAGCTCGTGCACGACCCGGGCCTGCACGACGCCGAAGCGCGTGCGGATGCGGGCGGCGTCGGCGTCGCGGAGATCGGCCGCGGTGTGGATGCCGAGAGGCGCGAGCTTCTTCGCCGTGCGGCGGCCGATGCCCCAGACGTCGCCGACGTCGACGCTCGCGAGGATCGCGGTCTGCTGTTCGGGGGCGTAGCTGCCCAGGTGGCAGACACCGGCGAGAGCGGCGTTCTGCTTCGAGCCGCGGTTGGCCAACTTGGCCAGGGTCTTGGTCGGCGCGATGCCGATGCTGACGGGCAGGCCGATGAGCTTGCGCAGGGCCCGGCGGATCTCGCGAGCCTGGGCGATCGTGTCGTCGAGCGAACCGGTCAGCTCGATGAACGACTCGTCGATCGAGTACACCTCTTGGTCGCTGGTGTACCGGCTGAGGATCTCGGCCGACCGCGCCGACATGTCGCCGTAGAGCTCGTAGTTGCTCGACACCGCGACCACGCCCTGCATCGCCGCGATCGGAGCGATGCTGTGCCACGGCGCAGCCATGTCGACGTTGAGCGCCTTCGCCTCTTGCGAGCGGGCGATGACACAGCCGTCGTTGTTCGACAGCACGACCACCGGCCTGCCCTCGAGCGCCGGGTTGAACACGCGCTCGCACGAGACGTAGAAGTTGTTGGCGTCGACGATGGCGACGCTGCGCTCGGACGTGGTCGACCTGGACGTCGTGGCGGACTCAGACACGGTGCAGGCACCTCGTCACGACGCCCCAGATCGTCGCCTCGTCGAGTTCGGACAGCACGATCTCGGGGTAGGCCGGGTTCTCGGGGCTGAGCACCATCCGCCCCTGTCGGTACGAGAGACGCTTGACCGTCAGCTCGGCGTTGACGACGGCGACGACCACGTGCCCGTCGTGCGCGTCGAGGCCCCGGTCGACGACGAGCTCGTCACCGTCGAAGATGCCGGCTCCGGTCATGCTGTCGCCGCTCACCCGCACCAGGAACGTCGCGGTCGGGTCGCGCATCAGGTGCCGGTTGAGGTCGACCGGCCCGTTGTAGTACCCCTGCGCCGGCGAGGGGAAACCGGCGTGGACGGCTTCGGCGGCCTGTTGCGGCAGCAGGTGGTCGGGGCGTTCGTCGCCGCCGACGGGACCGATGACGGCGGTCACCGTGTGCCCTCGCGCCCGGCCCCGGGGTCGACGAGGAGGCGCGCGCCGGTTCGCGCGGACGGCTGCCGGTGGTCTTTCATCACGCCTCCCACCGAGGACGCTACGACACCCCACCGACACTGTCGGACCCGAGCGACTCACCGGGGGCGTCGGGCGCCGTCCTGATCGGTGCCCGGCAGGACCGCGGCCAGCTGCACGAGCACCGAACGGACGGTGTCGAGCGTCACGTCGTCGTACTCGTCGAGGGCCGCTTCGAGGGCGGCGGTCGAGGGGTCGAGGAAGACCGCCGCACGCTCCCGGGCCGTCTCGGTGGTGCGGAGCGTGACGACGCGGCGGTCGTCGCTCTCGCGACTGCGCGAGACGAGCCCCAGCGCCTCGAGCCTGTTGATGAGGGCGTTGGTCGCGCCCGACGTGAGGCCCACGCGCATCGAGAGTCGACCGGGCGAGAGGGGGGCGCCGTCGTACTCGGCCCAGAGGATCTCGCCGAGGGCGGTGCCGTCCACCGTCGGCAGGTCCATCCGGCGGGCGAGCTCTCGGGTGGACTCCTGGTAGCTCAGGGCGTAGTGACGGAGCGCCTCGAGCAGGTTCCGTCTCGGGGTCGTCATGCTCGATCCTCTCATCGACGGGCGGGGCCGGCTGCCCCCGCGGGGTTCAGGCCCGGAGGTGCGGGTAGTCCGCCAACACCGGGACGTGCTTCTCGCTCGTCAGCAGGTTCGCCTGGAAGAACGTCCGCACCGGCCTCGACGCCGCGACGCGGTGCGCCACCCGGACCGCCTTCCGTCCCACGGTCGACGAGGGGTGGAACGCTCGGGCCCCGCCGCGCGGCAGGCCCTGAGCGCTGTCGGCGTAGCGGCGCATCTGCCGTTCGTAGCTCGCGAAGGCGCGCGCGGGCTGGTCGGGGGTCGCGGCGAGCTCGCCGGCGAGGATGTGTGCGCCGACCAGCGAGAGCGTCGTCCCCATGCCCGTCGGGCCCGACCCCCAGGCGGCGTCGCCGACGAGCGCGACCCTCCCCCGGCTCCAGGTCGACATGACGACCTGCTCCATCCGCTGCGTGTAGAACTCGTCGGGACGTGCCGAGAAGCCGTCGAGGATTCGCTCGGTCTGCCAGCCGGCACCTCGGAAACGTGCCCGGAGCAGCTGCAGCTGGGCCTCGACGGGCAGCTTCTCGAAGCCCATCGGCTCGGACTCGAACGACATGCTCGCCCGGATCGTCCCCTCGTTGTCGAGCCGCACGGAGGCGACGCGTCCCCGCGTACCCGTGAACCAGTCCCAGGTGTCGACGTCGTCCGGGTGCCGGTCGAGGGTGCCGTAGGTGATGCTGACGCCGAAGTCGCGCAGCTCGGTCTCCTCGGAGAAGAGGAGGCGCCGGGTGCGCGAGCTGCGTCCCTCGGCCACCAGGAGCAGGTCGAAGCGCTCCTGGGCGCCGCTGTCGAACGTGACGTCGACACCCGTCCCGTCCTGCTCGACCCCGGTGACGAAGTCGCCGTGGCGGCGCTCCACCTCGGCCGGGACGACGTCGACGAGGATGCCGGCGAGGCGACCGCGCAGGATCTCGACCTCCGCCGTCGGCCCGTCCTGCCCCTCCTCTCGGGGGAACACGGCGTAGGGGCGTCCGTCCTCGTCGACGAAGCGGGTCCCCTCCTCGCCCGTGAGGTTCGCGAGGACCGTCTCCTCGACGCCCATGCGCGTCAGGATCTCGCGACCGAGGCCGCGCACGTCGATGTTCTGGCCCGTCTCGCGAGGAGCGGCGGATCGCTCGAGCAGGACGACGTCGAAGCCGGACTTCGCCAGCCCCCAGGCGAGAGCGGGACCGGCGATGCTCGCCCCGGTGACGAGGACGCGAGGAGTGCGATGCGGGGTGGGACGCGGGGTCGTGGACATGGGAAGCCTTCCGTCGGTGGTGCGTCCTGTCAACCTACCTCGATCGCTTCATCATGAAGTCACTTCACAGTGAATCGGAATGTGGGCGAGCAGTCGCACCGTACGGCGGGCATCCCCCCGTCAGCGAGGGGTGACCACGCGGCGCCCCAGCTCGGAGTCGAGCAGCGTATCCATGGCCGTGCCCACGAGGCGGTCCCCGAGGGGTCGTTCGATGCGACCGGAGGCGACGAGCGCCGCGATCCCCTGCATCGTCGCCGCGAAGAGCATCTTGAAGTGATCCCGCGACTCGTCGACCGGCGCCCCGGACGCCGGCGACCCCAAGGCGCCGTCGAGCACGGTGAAGAGAGTGCCGGCCGCCTCGTGGACGGCCTCGGGCTTCGTGGTGACCTTGGTCTGGAACATGAGCTCCATGAGGGCGGCGTCGTCGACGGCGAAGTCGACGTAGGCGCGGGCGACGCGATGGAGGCTTTCCGTGCGACTCCCCTCGCCGTCGAGCGCACGCCGGACCGCGGTGGTGAGCCGCTCGAACCCGGCCTCGGCGAGTGCGTCGAGCAGCGCCTGCCGATCGACGAAGTGGCTCCTCGGGGCACCGTGGCTGACACCGGCCCGGCGCGCGAGGTCGCGGAGCGACAGCCCGTCGACGCCGGACTCGCGCAGGACGCCCACCGCTTCGTCGAGCAGCACGGCCCGGAGGTTCCCGTGGTGGAAAGGCCGTGGGGTCATGCCCTCATCCTAGTCCGCGACTAGTCATTGACTACTTTCTAGACACCGCCTACATTGGGGCCATGACGAATCGACAAACCCTCCTGGTCCTCGGCGCCACGGGGCAGACCGGGCAACACTTCACACGACTGGCCCTCGACGCCGGCCACCGGCTCCGCGTCCTGGCGCGGACGCCCGGCAAGCTCGCGATCGAGCACGACGACCTCGAGGTCGTACAGGGCTCACTCGACGACGACCTCGACCTCGACGCCCTGCTCGACGGCGTCGACGCCGTCGTGATGATGCTCGGGGACGCGGCTGCCCAGCGCGAGCGGCAGGTGAACACGACCTTCGTCCGATCGCTCGTGCCCGCCATGCGCCGCAGCGGGACGCGGCGACTCCTGTACCAGGCAGGGGGCCTGAGCGCGGCGCCGGGAAAGTCGCTCGCGCCGGCGCTGCGGATCGTCCGCAGCACGATCGCCCGTGGGTACATCGGGCAACACGAGGACAACGAGGCCGTGATGCGCTACCTCGACCAGGAGGCCCGCGACATCGAGTGGATGGTCCACCGGGCCGGCATCGGCTCCGACGGCCCCTCCAAGGGCGAACTGCGCCGCTCGCCCTCGATCATCAGCATCGGGACGTTCGTCGACTGCGCCACGTACAACCTGCACATGCTCTCGGACCACTCGGCCGTCCACACCTGCGACGGCAGCCGCTACCGGCGACGCTGACCGGTCATCGCGGCGGGCCCGACGGCGCGGCGGCGGCGAGGACGAACTCGAGCGCCTGCACCTGACGCGCCGTGGTCCACCGGTCGGGGTCGCCCGCCGCCAGGCTCGAGACCCCCTCCACGGCCGCGACGAGGGCCGCCGCCCGGGTGACCGCCTCGTCGTGACGGCCGGGATCACCGATCTCGAGCAACCGGGTCAGGCGATCGGCGAAGGCGCGGCTGTTGCGGGCGTGCCGTTCGGCCAGGACGGGATCGTCGAGCGCTGCCGCCAGGAACCCGACCCACACGCGCGCCTCGGCGAGCCGCTCGTCATCGGTCGGCAGGGTCCCCAGGACGACGGCACGAACGGCCGCGACCGGATCGTCCGCATCGCCCTCGAGGGCGTCCGAGCGCTCGCGGGTGCGCTCGTGGAGCACGTCTCGGGCATGGAGGAGCAGGGCCTGCTTGTCGCGGAAGGTGTGCAGGACGAGGCCCGTCGTGCATCCGGCTCGTTCGGCGACCGCCCGGAGCGTGAGACCCGTCGGCCCCCGCTCGGCGAGGGTCGTGAAGACGGCGTCCGAGAGACGCCGCCGGGTGTCGGTCACATCTCGCGATCTGCTCATCCAGGCATCGTAACGCCTGTTACCGTAACGGTTGTCACGAAAGGACCCCCATGAGCTGGACGATCAGTGCGACCCCCTTCGACCACCCGGATGCCGACCGCCTCCGCCGCGCCCAACGCGTCGAGTTGGACGCCCGGTACGGAAGCGACGACCACGAGCCCGGCACACCGCCGTCGGCAGCCGACGTCCCGGTGTTCCTCGTCGCCCGGGCGGACGACGGCCGCCCGATCGCGTGCGGTGGTCTGCGCCCCCTGGCGGACACGGTGGTCGGGCCGGCCACGGCCGAGGTCAAACGCATGTACGTCTCGCCCGACGCGCGGGGCTCCGGGGTGGCGGCCGCCGTCCTGCATGCCCTCGAGGACGCCGCTCGCGACCTCGGCACGCGGCGGATCGTGCTCGAGACGGGCATCCTCCAACCGGACGCGATCCGCTTCTACGAGCGGGAGGGCTACGAGAGCATCCCCCTCTTCGGCCCGTACGTCGGATCGGCCGAGTCGGTCTGCTTCGGCCGGGACGTCTGAGCCACGACACCCCGCCCCGACCCCTCGAGCGTGCAGGCCCTCAAACCCTGAGGCCCGCTGTCCCGCGGGCCCTCAGGCGATCTCCTGGCCGGCGGCGGGACACGTCCGCCGGAGTGGGGCACGTCTTCTGGGGTAGGGACAGATGCTCGCCGATGCGGCATCGTGGCCGTCAGACCTCCCGTCGGCGATCCGTGACGAACTCTGCTCGGCCCTCGTCCCCATTGCTGAGGCCACGTCTCACCAGCGTGCGTCCGTGAACGAGAGGAGGACCAGGAGATCACCGTGCCCACCACCTACATGCCCGCGACCGGACCGTCCTCGGACGAGCGCGCACCCGACGAGTTCCGTCGGGACACGTGGTCGAGCGACGACGCCGAGGAGGCGCGTGACTGTCTGCAGACGGTCCTCGCCGGCCGGGACTTCCGCGCACGCCTCGGCCCGGAGCCGTTCGCGTTCCGTTTCGCCTCCGCCGGGGACGCCCGACTCGCCCTGCAGACCGGCACCTTCACCGGCCACCTCCAGGGCACGATCCCCTGGTCCCGTGACTACGTCGTGTCCTGGTTCCAGCAAGGCTCCGTGACCGTCGACCACCCCTCCGGTCAGTTGACCAGCGTCGGCGCCCGGCCCTTCCTGACCCCGACGGAGACGTCCTTCTCGTTCGCCATGACACCCCACCGGCACGGCATCGTCCACATCGACGGCGCCTTCCTGGAGGAGGTCGCCACCGAACGTCATGCCGGACCGGCACAACGGATCGTCTTCGACTACGCCGCCGTCCCGAGCGAGGTCGCCCTCGCCGCCTGGCACCGGACCCTCGGCACGGCGACCCCGACGATCGTGGACCCGCGGACCCCGCCCCTCGCCCGGCACTCCGCCCAGACGGCGATCGTCAGGACGCTGCTGGACCTGTTCCCCTGGCGGGCGGTCGACGTCCCCGACACCCTGCGCACCGAACGCACCAAACGCCTGAGGCTCGCCGCCGAGTACGTCCACGCCTACGCCGATCGGGCGATCTCGTCGGCGGACATCGCCACCGCCGCCGGCATGCACACCCGGACCCTGCAGCAACTGATGAACGAACACCTGGGCTCGAGCCCGTCGAAGTACCTCCGACACGTCCGCCTCGACCGGGTACGTCAGGACCTCCTCGCGGGTGATCCGGGGACGACCCTCGTCTCGGACGTCGCCGGCCGCTGGGGGTTCGGGAACATGGGTCGGTTCTCGGCCGCCTACCTGGCCCGCTTCGGCGAGCATCCGAAGGACACCCTCGCGCACTGATCCGGCAGGCGAACCGTCCGGACGCCCACGTCACGATCGAGGGCGACATCGCGACCTCGTTCCCGGAGCACCAGCCGAGTTCCCGTCCGACCGGACCGCAGCACGAGACGGCCGGAGTCAGCGCTTCGCGGCGCAGGTGACCTGGTCGGCGGACTGACCCGAGACGTCGTCGGGCAGTGCCGCGGCCGTGGGGGCGGCCGAGGTCGGCACCGGAGCCGCTCCGTCCGTCGGCACCGCGTCCGTCGCGGGCGTCGTGGGCTCGTCCGGGACCCCGGTCGACGGCGCCGCCGGCGAGCTCGGGGCCGCCGCGTCCGGATCGAGCACCGCCGACCGCCCGAGGCTGTCCGCCGACAGGGCCAGCGGCAGGTCGCGCTGCAACGCCTCGTTCAGGATCGACGCCGACGCCTCGTCGACCAGCACCCGGTTGCGGTCCGCGGGGTCGTCCACCGCCGGGTACTGCACGAACACCATGTTCGACAGCCCGACCGTGTTCACGGCGAGGGCGAGCTTGGCGAGTGTCGACGCGTCGCCCAGGGTGTCGCTTAGCGTCATGTTCGCGAACGCCACCCGCGCGATCGCCAGCACCTTGGTCGGGTCGGTCAGCGTCCCCGCCGACACCGTCTGCCGGGCCAACGCCGACAGGAACGTCTGCTGGTTGCTGATGCGCCCGAGGTCGCTCGAGTCCCCGACCCCGTAGCGCGACCGGAGGAACGCCCCGGCCTCGGCTCCCGACAACGTCCGGGTGCCGGCCGGAAGGTCGAGCGCGGGCTGGACCTCGGTGTCACGGATCGGCGTGGCCAGGCACACCTCGACGCCGCCGACGGCGTCGGCCATCGACACGACCCCTTCGAAGGTGATGGACCCGGCGTAGTCGATCTGCAGCCCGGTCAGCTGGCCGATCGTCTGCGCCACGCACGAGAGCCCGTTCTGCGGTCCGCCCCGGCCCAGCGCGGTGTTCAGCATGGCGCCCGACGTCGCCGGACTGGTCGTGCCGTCGTCGTTCGGGCAGGCCGGCATCGGCACGATCAGGTCACGCGGGAAGCTGACGACCGCCATGTTCGTGTGGTCCTCGGAGATGTGCACGAGCACCGTCGAGTCGTTCTTGCCCGCCCCCGAGCTGGCCTGCTGGTTGGCGGCGTCGTCGAACCCGGCACCCAGCCCCTCACGGGTGTCGGTGCCGATCAGCAGCAGGTTCACCTCGCCGGTCTGTGCCGTCAGCTGCGGCACGGGCGAGGCGGACGACCCGTCGGGCCCGGCGAGCCTGACGGTGGGCGGTGCTCCCTGCAGCACCTGCCAGGTGGCGATGGCCGCGACCGAGGCCGTGCTGACGAGCACGACGGCCAGCGCGGCCGCCGTGACCTTCGCGACGAACGCCGCGGGGTGCCCCCGGCGGAGGCGACCGTGGCGGGCGATCCCGCCTTCGCGCACCGCGCCTCCTCGGCTCACCGAGCCGTCGGCGTCGTCGGGTGCTCGCTCCGTGCGTCCGTCGGTCATGCGCGCCCCCTCGGCGAGCAGGGGCTCGGGCGGCCCCCGTCGAGACGAAGCATAGGAGGCGCGGGCCGGGAAACCCCGGAGGTCGCCTCGGCGGCGACCCGGGCCGGCATCGGTCAGGCGGTCTCGCCGAGCGTGGCCGGCGCGACCGCGGGCAGGACGTCCTCGGTCCAGTCGACCCGCAACGAGCCGGAGCCGGACCAGCCGCGCAGCTCGGCACCGACCGTGTCCCGGAACGTGGCCGCCTCGTCGCGGTCGCCCACGACGACGTCGAGCCGCAGCCGCGCCAACTGTTCGGTGACGCGGACGGGCAGGCCCCAGGCCTGCAGCACGAGCACCTCCGACGCGGCGCTCAACGCCGGGAAGTGCCGCCGGAGCTTCTGCTCGACGACGTGCAGCACGGCCACTTCGTCGGTGGGGTGGATCACTCCGGTCAGCGAGATCATGCCTGATGGTCCGCCCGGGAGGTTACGGCAGTGTGGCCGCCCGCTGTGAAAGCACCGGGCCGCGCCTCCTCCGGGCGCGCGGCTCGTCCCCCGACCGGTCCCCCGGCCGGTCCCCGCCGCCGTGACCGTGTTGGCAGATCGGCCCGGGGTGGGCATGATCGTCACATGGCGAAAAAGCTCAAGACTGCCCACCGCGACCTCGTCGAGGCGCTCGACCACCACCTCAAGGTCATGCAGGAGAAACCGCTGTCGAGCAAGCGCGCAGGGCGGGCCACCGCCAAGCTGCGTCTCGCCGTCTCGGCGTACTCGGCGGTCGTCGCCGACAAGACGGGCCAGCCCGACCCCTTCGTCGACTACGACGCCCTCGACCCGGCCACCGTCGCGTCGCTCGCCGCCGAACGCGACGCCATCGCCCACAAGAAGTCGTCCGACCAGGGCAAGCTCGACTGACCCGACCGCGCCGCGCCTCCTCGGGGTGGTGTCGCACCGCCGGATGAACGTCGCACCGTCGATGTGGGCGGTGCGATGTTCAGTCGGCGGTGCGACTCCGGTGGGCCGAGCCGGGCCGGGCCCGGTACGTCAGCGCGGGACGGGCGCGCCCTCGACGAGCGCCCAGCCGCCGTCGGTCGTGCGACGCACGGCCCCGGCCCGCTCGAACGCGTCGAGCCAGCCGCCCATGGGCCACTCGCCCCATCGATCGGCGAACAGGCCGCCGTTGCGCACGACGTCGGCCAGGTGCCGCCACGGCGGTGACGAGGTCGGGTGGTGCTGGTGGTACGCGTGGGCGCCGCCGACCCAGACGAGTGGCACGTCGAGCGAGCGAGCGGTGAACGCGAAGTCGGTGTCCTCGCCGCCGTAGCCCTCGTATCGCTCGTCGAAGCCGCCGATCCGTGCCCAGGTGTCCGGCGTCACCGCGAACGAGAGCGACCAGAACAGCGGGTAGTCCGCGGCCTCGGCGACGACCGTCGAGCCGGCAGGAGGCGCGGGTCGCGCCGCGTGCGGAGCGGTCGCCCCCTCGAGTCCCTCGCCCGAGCCGAGCACGAACCCCTCGGGCAGGTAGGTGACGGGACCGCTCAGCAACGCCCCCGGGTGGTCGTGGGCCGCCCGCTCGTAGAGGCGGAAGAGGTCGGTGCCGGGGACGCAGTCGGCATCGAGGAAGACGATCAGCGTGGCACCGAGGCCGACGGCCGCGTCGGCTCCGCGGTTGCGCCCCGCGGCGAGGCGCAGGCCGTCGGGACCGGGCGGCACGTGCAGGGTCGTCACGCCGACCAGGGCGGGCACGTCGGGGGCGGGGGTCTCGTCGAGCCAGACGACCACGTGGCCGGCGTCGGGTGCGACCTGCCGGACGAACCGCAACTGGTTCGCGACGTGCTTCATGCGGGTGGCGGACGCGAGCGTCACGACGACGACGGTCACGACGCGACCCCCGCGAGGTCGGTGCCGACGGCGAGGTCCGTGCCCACGGCGAGGTCGTCGCGTGCGGGGCCGACGCCACGCGCACCACGACCGGTCACCTCGGCGACCACCGCGGCGGCGCGGGCGGCAGCCCCCTCGACCTGCCACGTCGACCAGTCGGGCTGCAGACCCCGAGCCCGCTCGATCAGCGTCGGCCAGTCGTCGTCGGCCGGCCAGGACGACGCCACGACGGCGAGGCCCGACCGGTCGAGCGCCCGGGCGGTCGTCAGCTGTTCGTCGAAGGGTCGGGTCTGCGGAACGACCACGGCGCGGGCGCCGAGGGCGGCCAGGTCGGCGACGGTGTTCTGACCGGCCCAGGTCACGACGACCTCGGCGGAGGCCATGGCCGCCCACGGGTCGTCGACCCAGGTGTCGAGGCCGAGGGCCGACCAGGTCGTGCCGGGTGTGGCCCGGGCCGCCCGGGCGACCGCGGCCGCGAGGTCGTCGTGGTCGCTGCCACCGGCACCGCCGACGAAGAGGACGCTGCCGGGCACGACGGCCGGGGTGGGCACCGACGCCCGACGGCCGTCCTGCCGCGAGATCCCGCCGACCCAGCGCACCTTCTCGGCGACGCGGTCGAGCGCCGACGAGTCGTGCGTCCCGGCGGGCCAGGGGGCGATCACGCGCGACGCCGCGTCGTACGCGAGTCGGTGGGGTTCGTCGGTGCGGTCGCCGGGCTGCGAGACGACGACGACCTCGACGCCGAGCAGCCGGACGAACAGCGTCACCTCGACCGAGACGTCGACGACCATCGCGTCGAGGGGGCGCCCGGCGGCCGCGGCCCCGGCGATCGTGGCGGCGATGCGGCCCAGACGGGCGGTGTGCCCGGGGTGCGCGACCGGAGCCCAGTGCAGCAGGCCGCCCACGGTCGGCGACGCGTCGGCCGGGTGACGGACCACGCCGTCCGGGCCCGTGGTCGGGGCGTCGTCCCGCTCGAGCTCGACCCAGGTGGTGTCGGTCGGCAGGTCGACGGGAGCGGCGAGCGAGCTGAAGACGACGACGTCGGCGTCGAGGTGCGGCCGGACGGCCGAGAACCGGGTGCGGTGCCCGGCACCGTGGTGGTGTACGTACCAGCCGACGAGCGGGCGGGCGGCCGTCGAGGTCACGCCGTCACGACCTGTCGTCCCGTGCCGGCCGGGCGCACGGCCGAGAGGCCGCCGGCGAGGGACGAGGAGGCGCGGTGCCGACCGCCCCCGACGGTCGCCTCCGCCGCGGCGACGGCAGACGGGGCGGGCACACGGACGTCCGAGGCGACGACGTCGGCGTAGAGCTGCTCGAGCACGGCGGCCCGGGCTCGCAGCGAGAACCGGTCGACGGCGTCCTGCCGCACCGTGCGGCGGGCGTCGGCGTCCGTCCCGACCCGGCGCAACAGGTCGTCGGCCGCGCGCGCCATGCCGTCGAGGTCGCCGGCGGGGACCAGGGCGGCCCCGACCGAACCCGCCACGACCTCGGGGACTCCCCCGACGGCGAACGAGACGACCGGCGTGCCGGTGACCAGCGCCTCCGCGATGACGAGACCGAAGGGCTCCTCCCACACGGGCGTGACGAGGGCGCAGCCGCTGTGGCCGACGAGGGCCGCGAGCTCGGGCTGGCGCAGCTCGCCGACGTAGTGGGCGGTGACGCCGAGGTGCGGGGCGACCTCGGTCTCGAAGTAGTCGACGTCGCCGATGCGACCGGCGATGACGAGGCGACGCCCGGCACGACGGGCGACCTCGAGGGCGAGGTGCAGCCCCTTCTCGGGGACGATGCGACCGGACCAGACGAGGTCGTCGCCGCCCGGGCCGAAGCCCCAGCGTTCGGTGTCGACGCCGTTGGGCAGCACGGTCGCCTCGACGCCCTCGGTCGCCCACGCGGCGGCGGTGTGACCGCTGACCGCGACGAAGCGGCTGCGCGGGCCGTCGGACGAGCGGTGCGCGGCGAGCATGTCCGGCAGGGTCGGCGTGTGCAGGGTGCTGACCATCGGCACGCCGATGCGGTCGGCCCGGGCGAGCGGGACGCCGTGCAGGCTGTGGTTGTCGACGAGGTCGTAGTCGTCGGCGTGGTCGGCGACGTACTGCAGGGCGCGTTCGAGGGCCGGCAGCGCACGCTCGAGGTAGCCGTCGGGGTAGGTCGTGTCCGTCGCCTCGGCCGGGTCGTCGAAGACCACGGCGGGCAACACGAACTCGGGCGGGCTCTGGTCGAGGTGGTCCGACCCCTCGGTCGCGATCAGCGAGACGCGGTGACCGCGCTCGCGCAGGGTGCGCACCTGGTGGTGCACCGACGACTCGAGACCGCCGGCGAACGGCTCGCGGATCGGGTAGCGCAGCGGCGCCACCACGACGATGCGCAGGGACCGGGAGGCGCGGGTCACGCCGTCACCACCGCGACCGTCGCGAGGGCGCGCTCGTACACCGCGAGGTGGGCGGCGGCCACGTCGTGGCGCTGTCGTCGACGCACGGACCGGCGCTGCTGCTGCAGCACGGCACGCTGCGGGCTGCCGCGACGCGAGGCCGGCACGCGGGCCGGGTCGTCGTGCGCGTCGGCCGTCTCGTCGACGGCGTGCGGGCTGGCCAGGGCGATCACCGCGGCGGCGAGCGACGCGGGGTCGTCGAGGTCGAACGAGGCGGTCGTGCCGGGCTCGGGGTGCTGCGCGGCGGCGTGGCCGACGCGGGGCGCGGCGACCGGCACGGCGAGGTCCCAACACAGCTCGACCCAGCCCGAGTGCGTGCCGTGGCGGTAGGGAAGCACCGAGACGTCGAGGTCGGCGAGCGACCGTTCGAGTTCGGGGTCGGTCAGGCGCGGGTGCTCGGCAAGGGTCGCCGACGGGCCGGCGGCACGGACGAGCTCGCGGATGCGGTCGGCCTGCTCGGGGTCGCGCACGCGCTCGTTCAGGTCGACCCGCGCCTCCACGGCGGCACCGGTGGCGCGCAGGGCCGCGACCGCGGCGAGCAGGGTGCGGACGGTCTCGAGACCTGCGACGTTGGGCCGCAGGTCGCGCAGGTGGACGCCGACGACGACCGTGTCACCGGGTGTGCCGACGGGCAGCTCGGCGTCGGGGTCGGCGATGGCCGGGTGCGCGATGACGGTCGGGCGGCGCCCCCAACGAGCCTCGATCTCGTCGGCGGCGGCGTCGGTCAGGGTGATTAACTCGTCGGCGGCCGGGATCAGCACGTCGAGGTGCTCGAGGTGGGGCGCCTGGTCGACGAGCTGCGGATTCGTCAGGTCGTGCACCGTGTACACGAGCGGGAGGCGCAGGTCGCGCAGGGTCTCGACGACGGCCGCGAGGTGCTCGGCCGGGTACGACTCCGTGCCGAAGTGCACGTGCAGCAGGTCGACCTCGTGGGCGTGCGCCCGCAGCCAGTCGGCGTCGAGCACGACCGGGGGCCACCAACGGGCCGGCTCGGCGGGATCGGGCAGCGGGTCGGCGAGGTGTACGACGCGACCGGCGGGGTCGTGGGGGTCGAGCAGCGAACGGACGTACGGGTGGCCGGCCGGGACCGACGCGACGCGGATCGGGGCGACCGGGGCCACGGGGGCGACGACGACGGGCACGACGGACGTCGGGGCCGTGGTCGACGGCGACGTCGGGGCGTCATGGGTCATCGGGGCCTCCTCGGCGTGATCAGGTCGCTCGCCGTGCCGGACGGGCACAGGGCCTGTCTCGCGGGACGACGAGCACCCGCGACGATGCGGGTGAGGTGTGCCGGGGCTGGCGGCGGGAAAGGATGACGCGACCGGGGAAGTCGCTGTTGACTCAACATAGGCCCGCGCGACCCCCTTTGTCCGTTCCGAGTGCGGGCCGGAGGGAAGCATGTCCGAACAGCGAACCGAACCCGACGGCCGCACCCGTCACTACGGCGACTTCTACGGTCTGAGCGAGCCCGAGGGCGACGGGGCGATCGCCCTCGTGGTGGGCAACTGCCAGGCCGAGTCGCTGCGCATCTTCCTCGACGGCGCGGGCCTCACGACCGTCCGCATGCCACCCGTGCACGAACTCACGACCGCCGACCTGCCGCAGCTCGAGCGGTGGCTCGGCCGGGCCGGCCTGCTCGTCTCGCAGCCGGTGCGCGACGACTACCACGACCTCCCGCTCGGCACGGCCCAGCTGGCCGCGATGCTGCCCCGGGAGGCGCGGGTCGTCCGGGTGCCCGTCGTCCGGTTCGCGGGCCTCTACCCCGCGCACGTCATCGTCCGCCCGCCGAGCGACGTCTCGCTCGTCCCGCCCGTGGTCGAATACCACGACGTCCGGTTGATCGCCGAGGCCGCCGGGCGGCCGCTCCCGGCCGACGCCCTGACGCCCGCCGTCGTGCGGTCGGTCGCCGAGCTGTCGCTAACCGAACTGCGGAAGCGCGAGGTCGCCCACGACACCGTCGTCGCCTCGGACCTGTTCGAGGTCGGTGCGGGCACCGACGGCACCGGCACGCCGCGCTTCGACCAGATGCGCACCCTGAACCACCCCGGCAACCCGGTCTGGACGGCCCTCGCCTCGCGCGTCCGTGAACGCCTCGGCCTGCCCGAGCACGTCGTCGACCCGGGCCGACCGGTGCTGGCGAGCGTGCACGCCCCGCGTGAGCAGGCCGTGATCGACGCCTGGGGCCTCGACGACGAGCCGACCGACCACTGGGTCGTCGGTGGCGAGCGCGTCGACGCCGACGAGGTCCGTCGCGCGCACCTCTCCTGGTACGCCGAGCACCCGGACGCGGTCGAGGCCGCGCTGGCCCGCCACGCCGACACGTTCGCGCTGTGGGGTGCGTCGTGAGCGGGGCGGCGGTCGACCCCTCGGCCCGCGAGGCGACCGCGCGCGACTCGGCCCGCTCGACCGCGCGGGACGGCGCGGCGGCGACGAGCGGCCTCGCCGAGCTGCCCGTGGTGGTCACGCACCACGATCCGCAGCACGGCGTCGCGACCTACGCGGCCCAGATCGCCGCGACGGTCGAGGCCCGCACCGGGCGGCACCTCTCCCTCGACGTCGCCGACCTGCTCGAGGTGCCGGACGCCGACACCGTCGAGGTCACCGTGCCGCGGGCGCACCTGCAGTTCACCGACCGGCTCTGGGGCCCCTCTCCGTCGGCCGCGGCCGACGTCGTCGAGGACCTGGCCGACGCGACGGCCCTCACCGTCACCCTGCACGACCTGCCCCAGCCGTCGGACGGCGAGCGCAACCTGAGGAGGCGCGGCGAGGCCTACGGTCGCGTGGTCGCCGCCGCGCGAGGCGTCGTCGTCAACAGCGAGCACGAGCGATCCCTCCTGCGCGAGTGGGTCGGCTTCGACGGCCCGGTCGAGGTCATCCCCCTGCCCGTCGACCGGCATCCGCTGACGGGCCCCCGACCCGAGCCCGACGGCGACGTGGCGGTCATCGGGTTCTTCTACCCGGGCAAGGGGCACGCCGAGGTCGTGGCGGCCGTGGCCGGACTCGGGGCCGCTCGGCACGACGCCGGCGACCGGGACGGCAGCGGGGCGACGCGACCGGAGTCGGACGCGACCGGCGTCGTGGCGCTGGGCCGCGCCTCCTCGGGTCACGAAGCCGAGCTGCAGCAGCTGGTCGACGAGGCCGCCGCGCTCGGCGTGCCGTTCGGCGCGACGGGCTACCTCGACGACGCGACGCTGCTCGACCGGGCCCGGCGGGCATCGGTGCCCGTGGCGGCGCACCAGCACGTGTCGGCCTCCGGATCGATCGCGACCTGGATCGCGGCCGGGCGACGACCGCTCGTGCCCGACACGAGGTACTCGCGCGAGATGGCGACGCTGCGGCCGGGCACGCTCACGCTCTACCCCGACGACGGGCTGGCGGCCGCGATCTCCACGGCCCTGGCCGACCCGGCGTCGACCTGGCTCGACGACGACGCCCGCACCCTGCCCGGCCTCGACGAGGTCGCCGACGCCTACGCGGCGTGGTGGGCCGAGGGGGTGCGCTGGTGAGCCGCGACGCCGGGTCGCCGGTGTCCGACGCGACCGGCACCGCGCCTCCTGCCGGCGGGCGGTTCGTCGTCGGCAACGCGTGGGACGCCCTCGACGGGATGTGGCCCGAGCTGCCGCCGCTCGTCTCGGTGGTCGTCGTCCACTACCGGCAGCAGGCCGAGCTCGACCGGACGCTGGCGGCGCTCGCCCGCCAGAGCTACCCGGCCGAACGGCTCGAGGTGATCGTCGTCGACGACGGGTCGCCGACCGCACCCACGGTGCCCGACGGGGTACGGCTGATCGTGCAGGAGGACCGCGGATTCCGTCTCTCGGCCGCCCGTAACGTCGGGGTCGCCGCGTCGTCGGGGTCGGTGCTGTGCTTCGTCGACGCCGACACGTCGCCCGAGCCGGACTACGTGCTGCGGCTGACCCGGCTGCCGGCGCTCGCCCCCGAGGCGGTCACGGTCGGACAGCGGAAGCACGCGGACTTCGCGGGGGTGCTGAGCGGTGACGGCGGCAGTGGGGCTGGCGGTGGGACTGGCGCTGGGGTTGAAGCTGGTGGCGACGTCGCCGTGCCGGTGTCCGAACCGGTCGAGGTGGCCGGGCCCGCCCACGAGCTCGAGCAGCCGCGCTGGCTGCAGCAGGCCTACGGCTGGTCGGCCGACCTACTGCACGCCGACGACCGGTCGTACCGCCACCTGATCGGGGCGGTCACCTGCTGCACCCGCTGGTTCTTCGACCAGGTCGGCGGCTTCGACGAGTCGTTCACCAGCTACGGCGGCGAGGACTGGGAGTGGGCGCACCGCGCCTGGCTCGCCGGCGGCGTCTTCGCGCACGTGCCGGGTGCCGTGGCGTGGCACGACGGGCCGGACTGGGCGGGGCGCTCGGCGGGTGCCGGTTCCGGGTCGGCGGGCTCGGCGGGCTCGGCGGCCTCGGCGGGCTCGGCGGGCTCGGCGGGGTCGGCGGCCTCGGCGGGCTCGGCGGGCTCGGCGGGCGCGGCGGCCTCGGCGGGCACTCGCGAGGACGAGGAGGCGCGGCGCCAGGCCGAGAAGAACGGCGAGACCCTGCGCCTCGCCGACCTGATCGCGGTGCGTGGCTCCCGCGGGTTCGGGGTGCGGAGTCGCGCCGTGGACGTGTGCGTCGAGCTGGTCGCCGCCGCCGGGACGCCGATCTCGGCCGGTGCGGCGTTCGTGGCGGTGGACAGCGTGCTGGCGGCGATGCCGGACGTGACTGTCGTGGTGCCCGACGACGTGGCGACGGTGTTCGAGGCGGACCAGCGAGTGCTCGGCCGGTCGACGGGCGCGGCGGCGGCGGGGCTGGGGAGCGCGCGGGTGGTCGTGACGTTCCACGGGCCCGTCCGGGTGCTGCCTGCGGTGGAGGCCGGCGGCTCGGACGACGCCAGGGTGCAGGCGCTGGCCGCGGCGGTCGGGCTCGGGGACGACGTCGCCCGGGACCTGCGGACGACGACGGACGCGGTCGGCGTCGGGTCGCTCGGTACGGTCGAGCTGGTGGACCCGTCGGGCCTCGCGCTCGTGACGGTGGAGTCGCGTCGCGCCGCCCTGCGCGCCCGACGCTGGGGGGCGGGCGTCGCGTTCGTCTCGCACCGCGCCTCCGTGGACTGGCTCACGCCCGTGGCGGGCGAGCCCAGCGTCGCCGCCTACCTCGGCGGCTGGGGCTGACCCCGCGCCCGCCCGCCCGCGCCCCCGCCGCCTGATCGCCCCCCGCGCGCTCCTCCCGGCGCTGCGCTGCCTGCAGAGTGGGCGGTAGGTGCTCTCCGTTCGTGGATGAAGGACGACACCTGCCCACTCGATCGCGGGTGAGTCGTTCTTTCGTCCTCGGCGTCACCCGATGCCCGCCCGAAAAGCGAAGAAGAGCAACTCTCGGCTCTGTCATCATCTCGACATGACCACACCCGATACCGGTGGGTACGGAGCCTCAGGGCCCTACCAGACCGACCCGAACCAGCCTTCCGCGGACCCGACCGCCTACCCCACGGCCACCGCGACCCTCCCGCCCCAAGGCCCACCTGTGAAGAAAGCCGCGGGTCTCGCGATCGCGGCGCTCGTCGTCGGCATCGGCGCCTTCCTCTTCGGCCTCGTCCCCGTCTTCGGCGCCTTGGTCGGCATCGCGGCCATCGTGCTCGGGGTGCTCGCCCTTCGCAAGCAGCAGTCGAAGGGCATGGCCGTCACAGGCGTCGTGCTCGGCGCCGTCGCCACGATCGTGTCCGTGGGCGTGACCTTCGGCCTCGGCGCAGCCTTGAGCGGTGCGTCAGATGATGCCCCCGTCGCTGCTGCCGTCGAGAGTTCGGCTCCCGTGGAGGACGTGGCAACCCCAGCCCCCAGCGAGACGACGGAAGCAGTCCAGGAGACGCAGGCACCCGAGCCCGTGGCCCCCGCGGTGCCGGTCGAGTACGCCTCTGCGCTGATCCAGGCCGAGAGCTACTCCTCCATGCTCAACATGAGCAAGGCAGGCATCTACGACCAACTCGTCTCCGAGTACGGCGGCCAGTTCACGCCCGAAGCCGCCCAATACGCCATCGACACCATCCAGGCGGACTGGAACGCCAATGCCCTCGCCAAGGCGAAGTCCTACCAAGAGACCATGGCGATGTCTCCCGAGGCCATCCGCGACCAACTGACGAGTGAGTACGGCGAGAAGTTCACGCCCGAAGAGGCGGACTACGCGGTTCTGAACCTCGCCAGCTAGGCACACCTCCGGTGGTGGTCGAGTGGTCCCGTTCCGTCTGCCGTCGAACGACGACGGACGATTCGGGACCACTCGATCGTGTTCAGGGGGTGGGCGCGACCGATCGAACGACGGGGTCGTCCTCGGTGCTGGACCGCGCCTCCTGGTCCCCCGGCATGCCGTCGTCGTCCGGACGACGGGGCGAGGCGGCGCCTCGATAGGGTGGCGGGGTCGCGGTGGGCGGCACGGACGAGGGGGATCTCATGACCGACAGGAACGACGGAGCGGACCAGCAGGACGGGGCGGTGCCGCCGTACGGGCAGCAGGCGCAGGGCGGGCAGCCCCAGGGCGGGCAGCCCCAGGGCGGGCAGCCCCAGGGCGGGCAGCCTCAAGCCGGGCAGCCGACGCCTTCGCCCTACGGGCAGCAGGCGCCGTACGGGTCGCCCATGCCGCCGCCGATGAACTACCCGCCGCAGCAGCCGCAGCAGCCGCCGACCGGGTACCAGCAGCCCGGGTACGCACCGCCCGCCCATGGCCAGCCTTCGTACGGTCAGCCCTCCTACGGTCAGCCTTCGTACGGCCAGCCGCCGCAGGGGTCCGTCTCAGGCCAGGGAGGGGGCGTCCCCCTCTGGGCGCCTTTCTACGGTGCCGGACCGGTCGCCGCGGTGAAGCGGTTCTTCCAGAAGTACGCCGACTTCTCGGGGCGGGCGAGCCGGAGCGAGTACTGGTGGGTCGTCCTGGCGAACACGATCCTCTACATCGTGCTCGGCATCGTCGGGTTCCTCGCGGGCATCCCCGGAAGCACGACGGACTACGACGGGACCATGAACCCCGGGCCGGGCTTCATCCCCTTCGGCTTCGTCTTCGCGGTCCTCCTCTTCGGGACGATCGTGCCGTTCCTGTCCCTCGGAGCCCGACGACTGCACGACATCGACCTCAGCGGGTGGTTGCAGCTGATCAACCTCGTGCCCTACCTCGGCGGATTCGTCCTCTTCATCCTGTCGCTGCTCGGCCCGAAGCCCGCCGGTGCCCGCTTCGACCGGCCCAGGGCCTGAGGGCCTGAACGCCGAAAGCATCGACCGTGGTGAGGGGATTCCGCGGGTTCCCGCGCCGACGGGACGCGAACGTCGGCGAACCGCGCCGCAGCCAGGCCTGGCGGGACCTCGTCGACCGCGTACTCGTCGAGTTGAACGCACTCGACCCGTACGGACTGGAGCCCGGGGCCGAGGACGGCGCTCCCTGGGACGAGTACGAACTCGAGGCCGTCCCGATGGTGCGTGAGCTGATCGTGGCTCGAGGCATCACCGGCGACCGGGTCGACGCGATCTGGACGGTGTGGTTCGGCGAGACGCTGAGTGGGCGCACGGACCCGTCCCGGTTCGAGGAGTTCCTCGCCCGGTTGAACGCGATGGGGCCGTGGCCTGACGAGCGCTCGTAGCGCGTCGACTCCGGCGGCGTCGAGGCCCGTCGCCGTCGTTCGCCGGCGGTAGCGTGAACCGATGTCCTCCCACCTCCGCCTGATCGACCCGCGAGACGCCCCCGAGCTGGCACGAGCGTTGACGCGCAACCGTGAGTTCCTGGCTCCCTGGGACCCCGTGCGCGGTGACGCCTACTTCACGCCCGAGGGGCAGCTGTCGGTCATCTCGTCGCTGCTGGCGCAACGGTCCCGCGGCGAGGCGCAGCCGTTCGTCATCGTCGACGAGGGCGCCGTGGTGGGCCGGCTGACCCTCAGCGGGATCGCCCGTGGCCCGTTCCGGTCCTGCGACCTCGGCTATTGGCTGTCGGAGGACCGCAACGGGCGGGGCATCATGACGTCGGCCGTCGGCGAGGCCGTCGACTGGGCGTTCGGCGAGGCCGGTCTCCACCGCGTCCAGGCGGGGACGCTCCGTCACAACGTCGCCTCGCAACGGGTCCTGCGGAAGTCCGGCTTCGAGCAGTACGGCATCGCCCCGTCCTACCTCGAGATCGCGGGCCGCTGGCAGGACCACGTGCTGTTCCAGCGGATCGACGACTCGCCAGCACGGTGATCCGTGAAGGACAGGCTCGGCCGTTCCCTTCGAGGATGCGACCCCGCCATCCGTTCGCCAGCCTGATCCGTTACGTACCGGATCAGGAGACGAGCGAGGCCCCCAGGGTCGAAGAGCGGACGCAGCCGACGCTGCAAAGGCAGCAGACGCAGCTCATGCAGCCCCGAGGATCGCGGTGATCGCAGTCCATGCCCGCACGCCGAGCCTGGCTCGCCTCGCGCGGCTGCGGCATCGTCCCGGCGGCAAATCCTGACTCCTGTCGCGGCCGCGCCCGTCCCACGGCGATCCCGGCACCCCGCCGCAGCACCAGCCCGGAATTGCCGACACCGACACCGACCTCGAACCCGGGTCGTCGATGGCCCCGGCCTGCGCCCCGGTCGCGACGCGGCCGACGGCGGCTGCGTGCGCGAGCGTTGACCCCGGCAGTCACGACGCCACTCAGGGCCATGCGCTGAGCACGGCGTCCACGACGTGCGCCAGGCCCCGCCCGATGCGGTCTCCGAGTCGGCGCGCCAGGGGCCTCGCCCGGTCCCGCTCCCGTGGGGTGAGACGCGCGAACATCGCATCGGGTACCGTCAGCCGACAAAGCGCACGATCGACCGGCACCTCTCCGTGGTCCCGCTCGTACTCGCATTCACCGCAGACCTCGCCGGCTCCGACGTGACCACCCGGGTGTTCCTCCCACGCGTGCCCGCAGGCAAGGCACGTCGTCTCGCGCAGGCGACGGCGAACGGCCCGCCCCAACCCGACCACCTCGCCCGCCACGTGTTCAGTATCGGGCACATGCGAGCCCGTGCCGTCGTGCGCGTCATGAAGCGCGGAGCCGTGGCATCATGTCGCAGCCCCCCATCGGAAGGCGACCCGTGTCGACTCGATCGAGCAGCGACGTCATCGCGCGTGCGACGGCGCAGTTCGACGACGGCAATCACCGCGGCGCATGGGACTCGCTGCTCGTATGGGCCCGGCGAGAACCGCGCGAGATCGCGTACCGGGAGGCGCTTCGCGACCTCTACCGCCGGGCAGGCATGCCCGACCAGGCGGGTCGATGGGGCGCGCACGACCCCGACGAACTCGACGCTCGGGAGCGCCGAAGCCTCGAGAAGTCCTTGCGAGGGTTCGAGACCGAGCGTGCCGTCCGTCGCTACCTGGTCCTGCCCGACGAGGTCGACGACGACCTCCTCGGCCATCTCGGCTCGCGTCGTCACCAACGGCTGCTCCGTCTGGAACCTCTTGCCGAAGAACTCGTCTTCACGGCCGGCATCGTCGCCGGGTTGTTGGGCGGGATCGCCATCGTCGCCGGCGTCGTCCGCACGCTTGCCGAGACCTTCGTCGGCGGCCCCGACACCCAGTCCCTGGCCCAGGTCACGGTCTGCGCCGTGCTCGCCGACGTCCTGGTCGGAGGGGCGCTCCTCGCGGTCGCCAACGGCCTGCGGGAACGATGGATCTCGGCAGCATTCTTCGCCGCGGCCGGCGTCGCCGCAGCCGTGGGCATCGCCCACGCCGATCTGACGACACCCTTGCCGTTCGGCTGCTGGTCGGCGTGCTGAACCCCAGGGGCCAGGCCCTGACGCCGGGTCGGCGACGGCCGTTCAGCTCGACGCGTTCCGCGGCAAATCGGCAGCGCCGTCAGAGCACCGTGTACCCGGCGGCGAGCGCCGAGCGACCCGTCAGGGCCGTCAGGAGGCGCGGTGCGTCAGCCGACGGAGCATCGGCCACGAGGGCGCCGAGCACGACCAGCGCCTGACGACTCGCGACCTCGGGGGCCGGCCCGTCGAGCCCGCCAACCGTCCGGAGGTCGCTCGTGTGGACCACGAGCTCCAGGACGCGCGTCGGCAGGTACGCCTCGAGCCGCCACTCGCCGACCGGCGTCTCCACCCGTGCGTCCGCGGCCCGACCGGCCACCAGACGGGTCACCCGTCGCACCACCACGTCGACGCTCTCGGGCAGGTCGACGCCGAGGTCGCGTCCCGCCTGCCGACCCCTCTCGGCGACCTCGTCCGGATCGGCGCGGCCGCCCCGGACCGCCCGGTGGTAGTCGACGCTCCGGCGGTCGGAATCCGACGACCCGGGCCGCAGGTACTGCTCGACCGTGAGCAGGGCTCTCGACGTGTGCCCGACGAGGTCTCGGCGGCTCCACTCGCCGAGGGCCGGGGCCTCCCACGGGGCCGGGGGCCGGTCGAGCTCGTGAACCGTCTCGGCGAACCATCGCGCCGCCGCCCCGAACGCGTCACGGACCGTCTCGAAGCTCTCGTCCATGGGGTGAGCCTAGAACCGGCCACGACCCGCGTACCGGGGCGTTCCGCCGGCCGTCACCATGCCCTAGCCTCGCCCTCGTGGGGAAACGCCAGATCTACGTCGAGACCGTGATCGACGCCGACCTCGACCGGGTCTGGGCCGCCACGCAGGACCCCGCGCAGCACGTCCGCTGGGACGTCCGCTTCTCGAGCATCACCCCGGGGCCGCCCCGAGCCGACGGGTCGACCCCGTTCCGTTACGTCCGTCGCACGCCCGTCCACACCGTCGAGGGCACCGGCGTCAGCATCGGCGAGCGCCACGGCGCCGACGGTTCGCGCACCTCGGCCCTGCGGTTCGCGACCGACGACGTCCTCTCGCCGATCCGGGCCGGGCGCGGCTACTGGCGCTACCTGCCGACGGCCGACGGGCGGACCCGCTTCGTGACCGGGTACGACTACGACTCGGGCTGGGGTCCGCTCGACCTGGTCGTGCGTCCGCTGCTCGGTTGGGCGACGGCGTTCAGCTTCGACCGCCTGCGCCTCTGGCTCGAGACCGGCCACGAACCCGAGCGGTGGCCGCTCGCCAGCGCCCTCGCGTTCTGGCGTCGAGACCGCCCCCGCGCCTCCCGCACCCTTCGTGCGCCCGCGGGCGGCACGCGCGCGGGCGACCACCTGCGGGAGGCGCCGGTCACCCTGGCCACGCTGCCCGACCCCGCGAGGCGGTCACCCCGATGACCTCGATCTTCGAGCAGGCCCTCGGCGACGAGTTCACCCGCCTGCACCCGATGATGCAGCGGCGCTTCGGCGTCGGCCTGGACTCGGGCGAGGCCTGCGTGGGCCGGGGCGTCATGTCGTCGATCCGGCGGGGCCCGTGGTGGACCGTGCCGTTCCTGCAGATCGGGCGGTTGCGCAACATCCTCGTGCCCGACGTCGGCCACGACGTGCCCTTCGTCATCGAGAACTACCCGTACCGCGACGGGCTCGGACGCGAGACCGTCACCTTCGTCCGCTCGTACAGCGTGCCGCGTCGGCGCGCGGGCCGACGCCCGGTCCGCTTCGACGCGACGATGGTGCTCGACCGTGGGCGGGTGCTCGACTACCTCGGCACGCACCAGCACCTCGCGGTCGACCTCGACCTGACGGTCGACGACCGCGGCGGCCTCGTCCTGCGATCCGAGGCGCAGCGCTTCCACGAGGGGCCCGTCTCGTTCCGCTTCCCGATGCTGTTCAGCGGTCGGGCCGAGCTGCACGAGTGGTGGTCCGACGACGACGAGTCGTTCCACGTCGACCTCGAGGTGCACAACCACCGCTTCGGGTTCCTGTTCGGCTACCGCGGCACCTTCACCTGCGAGTGGGTCGCCGCCTCCGACGCGCCCGACCGTCTGAAGCCGCGACGCACCGAGGCCCGCCTCTAGGTCGTGGGCCGTACCGGTCGGACCCCGTGGCGCGGGCCGGTCGTGAGCCCACCCCGCCCCGGCACCGACCCCGTCGGCAGATCCTGACTCCTGTCACGGCCGCCCCCGTCCCACGCCGATCGCGGCACCCCGCCGCGGCACCGGCCAGGAATAGCCGACTCCGACACCGACACCGACACCGGCGTCGGGCCCGGGCTTCGGCCTCGGACCCGGGCCTCGGCGTCGTCGGCCACCCAGGAGGCGAGGGTCGAGTCCCGTCGGAGAAACGACCCGGCCGGTCACATCAGCAGGCGAGGAAGGGCCGTGTACGCGACGACGAACAGGATCGACAGGGCCACCACCGACCCCGCCGTGACGACGGGCACCCACGTCCGGGCGGACGACCGGGTGCGGATCGCACCCCAGGCGAGGAAGGCCGCGCCGAGGACCAGCTGGATCACCCAGTAGATCGCCCCCGGTCCCTGGTCGAGGACGACGAGCCCGTAGAGTCCCTCCCCCACGAGCACCGTCGAGAGCGGTGCGACTGCCAGGGTCCGCCAGGTGGGCGACGACGATCGGAGGAGGGCGGCGCCGACGCCGATGACCGGGCCCACGAGGAGTCCGAGGATCGTGAAGACGTTCTGGAACGGCTCGTCGTAGGGGAAACCGCGCCACCCCGACACGAGGCGGTATCCCTCGACCATCAGCACGAACGCCACGGCACCCAGCACTGCCGACAGGGCCGGACGGGCCCGCGCGGTCACGACCAGCGCGAACACGAGGATCGACCAGCCACCGGACGAGTTCGCGAATCCTCCGAGCCATTCGGGCAGGAAGCCCTGCGCGGGGCTGGTCAGGCCGCCGAGCACCAGGGCTCCGGCCGCCACCACCGCGACCCGACCGGCGGCGCGGGCCGCCGTCCCGGCCCGGGCCCCCTGCCGTCGGGCGGTCGGCACGGTGGGGCGGTCGAGTCGGGTCTCGGTCATGGCAGCTCTCCTTCGAGGAGGTGCCAGCGTACGAACGCCCGGCGTCGCCACGCGTCCTCCGCGGGTCGCAGACCGTGCCCCTCGAGGATGACCTCACCCGTCGAGGGGACCCCGAGACGTCGAACCGTCGCCCACGGGAGGACGATCCGCGTCTTCTCGGATGGATGCCGGCCGGACTCCTGCGGCGTCAGAAGGTGGCCAGCGCGCTGACCGTCATCTGCTGCACCTGCGCGTTCGCGCACGCCTCGTAGCTCGACCCCGACGCGGGGACGAAGATCGACTCGAGCGAGCCGGGCGGGTAGACACGGAACCCGTCCGTCGCCTGCGGCCGGCACTCGGACGCGTCGTAGTTCCCCGTCTGGGCGATCCGCACGATCGTCTGCACCTCCCCACCGGGGACGAGCGTGTGGGCCTCGTGCGAGGACGAGCGGTCGAGCGCGGCCGAGGCACCGATCTGGGTGCCGTTCCCGTCGCCGACGAACGAGACTCCGGGCCAGCCCTGCAGGGTGCAGGAGCGCTGGCCGCTGTTCGTCAGGATGATGGCGACGCCGTAGCTGCCGGCCGCGCCCCCGCCCCCGTCGGCGATCTCGGCGGTGAGTTCGCCCACGGTGCACCGCGAGGACGCGTCGCCCGTGGCGTCGTCGCCCAGGTCGCCACCGCCTCCCGAGGCCCCGTCGGGGCCCGGCGTCGCCGTGGTGGCGGCGGTGGGTGTCGACGTGCCGGGCGTCGGTGAGGCCGTGACGGTCACGGTGGGGGTCGCCGTCGTCTCGGGGCCGCTCGACGACGAGCAGCCCGAGACGACGACGGCGAGGGACGCCACGACGACCGCGGCGGGGACGAGGGAACGGAACGAGCGGTTCATGCCTCCACCGAAGCACGATCGGCCTGCGTTTTGCACACTCTGCACGATTCTCCGCGAAGCGCGTTGTCAAGCCCCCCGCCGTCGGGATGCGCAGGAGGCGGTCCCTGCCTACGCTCGGTCGGACCAGGCCAGCATCGTCGATCGCGTGACGGGGGGTTCTTCGAGCCGTCCCCGTGACGGCATCTCTCCCGCCGATGCGAGGCCTCCATGCTGTCCGCCGTCACCCACGCTCTCGCCCGCCCTCTGATCCGGACCTGGCTCACCGCGAGCCCCCACTCGTGGGAGCGCCACGTCGTCGCGACCGATTCGCCCCACCTGCACGCGCCGGGCACCGACCCCGATCGCGTGCTGCTGGTGGGTGACGGAGTGGCCACAGGTCGTGGGGTCCGGACCCACGAGCTCGGCCTGCCCGGTCATCTGGCCCGCAGCCTGTCGGCGCTGACGGGGCGGGCGACGGACGTCGACATCGTCGTCGACGGTCGGATGACCGTCCGGCAGGGTCCGGCGGCCGTCGCCGAGATCGACCTCGCGCGCTTCGACGCCATCGTGTTGTCGTTCGGCGCGAACGAAGCCCTGTCGCTGATCGACGTCGCGACCTGGGCCGACGACCTGTCGGCACTGCTGACGGACATCGCGAGCCGTGCTCCCACGGCGACCACCACCTACGTGCTCGGCATCCCGTCCTTCACCGTGAACCCGCACTTCCCGCCGCGACTCGGTCGCCTCGTCGACCGGAACTCGGTCCGCCTCAACGACGTGATGCGGCGGGTCGTGGCCAGCCATCCCTCGATGGTCTTCGTGCCCGAGGCCGAGGGCCACGCCTTCGAGGCCGAGAGCGCTCCCGTCTACGCCCGGTGGGCCGCCCCGATCGCCCTGCACATCAGTGACGGTCTCGACCCGGCGCGCCCGGCGGCCGAGGACACCGTGCAGGCGGACGAGAAGGCCCGCCTCCGCTCCCTCGACCGACTCGAGCGACTCCGCGGAACCGACGACGACCCCGAACTCGACCAGCTCACCGACCGGGCCCGACAGCTCTTCGGCACGACCCTCGCGGCGGTCACCCTGATCGGCAGCGACACCCAGGAGATGAGATCGGTGTCGGGGACGGACGCCCTGGCCTTGCCCCGTTCCGAGTCGTTCTGCGACACGACCATCCGACGCACCGGTCACCTGGTGATCGAGGACGCCAGCCTGGACTCGCGCTACGCCGACTACTCGGTCGTCGCAGGCGAACCCGGCATCCGGTTCTACGCCGGCTACCCCCTCGAGGCCCCGGACGGTCAGCGCGTCGGCGCGCTCTGCGTCATGGACACGGAGGCGCGGCGCTTCTCGACCGAGGACGCCACGGCTCTGAGGGCGCTCGCCCTCGCGGTGCAGCGGCACCTCTTCCGGCACGAGCCGGACGCCGGCTAGGCCCGCGTCCAGGACGCGGGCGGACGACGAAGGGCCCGACATCCGCGGATGTCGGGCCCTTCGGGGTGCCGACCGGGGTCGGCGGGACGATCAGCTCTGGCCGAGGTCGTCCTTGGCCTTCTCGGTCTCGAGACGCTCTTCGCTCATGTGCTGGTCCTTCTGGCCCTGCTTCGTGAGCTCTTCGTCGTCCGTGCGCTTGCCGACGGCCTCTTCGGCCTTGCCGGCAGCCTTCTGGACGAAATCTTTTGCCTTGTCGCCAACGGACATGACGTACCTCCTGGTTGTGGGTCGACCGGACTGACCCGGTATTACCGTGACGGTAGGCCGGGCATCCGCCCACCGCCGGGGTTCACAGGCTGTTCCAGGCTCGTACCCGCCCCGGTGCCGGCACCGGCACCGGACCGATCGGTCTCGACCCGGCCCACCCCGTCCCCTAGGATCATCGCCGAGGGGGCACCATGGCACGACACGCACCAGGGGCGGGCGACGACGACGTCACGCCCGGCCACGAATTCTTCGCGCCCCGCGCGTCCGACACCGGCGACGACACCGGCGACGACCCCGCCGCGGACCACGCGCCCGACGGCACCGAACCCCGGCTCGTCGCATGGTCGCACCGCGGCGCCGCAGGCACGGCCGGTGCCGCGGCCGCGTCGTCGGCCGACCCGGCGAGCGCGACCGACGACGACCAGGACGACGGACCCGCACCCCGGTCCGGGCGCCGCCGTCTCGCGATCATCGGTGGCGTCGTCGCCGCCACGGCCCTCGTCTCCGTCGTCGTGAGCGCAGTCCTGTTCACGAGCGACTCGGCCCCGCTCGCGGCCGGCGCCCCGACCGAGTCCACGCGCCCGACCACGGTCGCCCGCACCTCGACGCCCACCCCGAGCGCGACCCCGTCGCCGACCCCGACGGCCTCCGCCACGCCTTCGCCCCGGGCGGCCACCCCTCCGCCGCAGGACGCCGCCGTGCCGGCGCCCTTCATCACCCCGGTCGCGGCCGGCACGGTCGTCGCCGAGGGCGACCTCGCCTCCCCCAAGGGCAGCATCCACCTGCACTACCGCGTGGTGGCCGGAGGCGACGACACCTACGCGACCGAGCTCACGAACGCCACCTCGAGCCTGCCCGTCCCGGTGGGGGTCGCGTTCTACCAGGTCGCCCCGTCCGTCGGCGACGGCGTCACGTACGGCGGCGACGGGGGCGTCGAGCTCGGGGCGTCCGTCACGACCCCGACGGCGGCCTCGGGCAGCTTCGGCTCGATCAGCCAGCCCTCGTACCTCTCGACGCTCGTCGTCCACTCGACCAGCACCTCCTCGGACGTCCCCGTCGAGATCTCGGCCGGCAAGGTGCTCGCCGTCGCCCCGGTCGCCTGGTCGGTGCCACCGCGGCAGACGAACATCGTCCCGGTCGACTCGGGTGCGGTGGCCTTCGCCTCGGGGACGCTCGAGGCGACCACGGCGTCGGGGGCACCCAAGCGGTACACCGTCGCACCCGACGACCTCATCGACGTCGTCGCCCAGCGCTTCGGCATCTCGGTCTCGGCGCTCCTCTTCATGAACCAGGGCCTCCAGGTCATCGATGACGCCCAGCACCTGTTCGAGGGCACGACGCTCGTCCTCGACCCCGACAGCGCCTGACCCGACCGGTCGAGATGTCACGACGTGCCGCTCACCTCTACAGGTGAGCGGCACGTCGTGACATCTCGGCACCCGGCCGGGTCCGGGCCTAGGGTCGGGTGGTGTCCCACCTCCGCGTCCTCGTCCGTCACGCCGTGTGGTGGGTGCAGGACTACGCCTACGCCGCCGTCTGGCAGCTGCGCGCCGTCACGAGTCCGCGCGACCCCGACCGCTACCTCGGCGGCACCGGTCGGCCCGTGCTCGTGATCCCCGGCGTGTGGGAGACCTGGTCCTTCCTGCGACCGATGATCGAACGCCTGCACGCCGAGGGCCATCCCGTGCACGTGTTGGACGACCTGCGCTGGAACAGCCGTCCGGTCGAGGCCACCGCACGCGACGTCGCCGCGTACCTGCTCACCCACGGACTCACCGACGTCGTGATCGTCGCCCACAGCAAGGGCGGCCTGATCGGCAAGTACGTCATGGCGCTGCTCGACGAGACCCGGCGGGTGCGCTCGATGGTCGCCGTCTGCTCGCCGTTCTCGGGGTCGCGCTACGCCACCTGGCTGGTGCTGCCCGCGCTCCGGGCCTTCTCGCCCCGTGACGCGACGACGATGCTGCTCGCGCGGGACGAGTCGGTCAACGGCCGCATCACCTCGGTCTTCGGCGAGTTCGACCCGCACATCCCCGAGGGCAGCGAACTGCCCGGCGCCGTCAACGTCCGCCTCCACGCGGGCGGACACTTCCGGGTGCTGGCCCACCCCCGCACGATCGCCACGGTGCTCGCCGCCGCGGCCGAGCCCGTCTGAAGGCCCGTCCCGCCTGACGGCCCGTCCCGCCTGACGGCCCGTCCCGCCCCGCCAGACGACCGGTCCCGCCGGACGGGTCAGGCCGGCGTCAGCAACTCGTGCGCGAGCACGTCGGCGACGGCCAGCACCTTGTAGCCCTCGCTCTCGAAGAACACCGTCATGCGGTCGGAGTCCGTGCTCATGACGGTGCCCTCACCCCAGGTCGCGTGCACGACGCGGGCGTCGGTAGCGAACGCGGGAGGCGCGGTGTCGGTGACGTCGTCCTGCCCGCCCTGGTGCGCCTCCTCGGGGTCTCCCGCCTTCTCGGCGGCCCGGCAGCCGTCGCAGTTGCCGCAGCGCTCGGGCGACTCCTCGCCGAAGTAGCCGAGCAGGAAGTGCCGTCGGCAGCCGGGAGCCTCGGCGAAGGTGCGCATCATCTCGATGCGCGAGCGCTCGACCCGGTCGCGCGTCTCGGCGACCCCGCGCGCCGCCTCGGCCGCGCTCCGGGCGTCGAACCCGTCGACCGGCTCGAACCCCTTCGACGACTCGGACAGGGCGCCGCCCTCGAGCAGCAGGTCGACGAGGCGCGAGACCGTCCGGGCACCGAGTGCCAGCTGGTCCGACACCTCCGACCGCCGGACCGGCCGACCGGCCGCCGACAGCGCGGTGAAGACGCCCCGCAGGTCCGCGCGCCCGGGCAGTCCCGAGGCGAAGAACGACCGCAGCGACAGGTCCTCGGGCCGGTAGTGCAGGGTCGCGGTGGCGGGGTCGCCGTCCCGCCCGGCCCGACCGATCTCCTGGTAGTACGAGTCGAGCGAGTCGGGCACGTCGGCGTGCACGACGAACCGGACGTCGGGCTTGTCGATGCCCATGCCGAACGCGCTCGTCGCCACGACCACGTCGACCTGGCCCGCGTGGAACCGCTCGTGCAGCTCTCCCCGCTCGGCCGACCGTTGACCGCCGTGGTAGCCCACGACGGTGCGGTCGGGGCAGCGCTCGGCGATGGCCGCGGCGTAGTGCTCGGTCGCCTTGCGGGTGGCCACGTAGACGATGCCCGGCGTGGTCGAGGCCGCCACCTGCTCGACCACGGCGCGGGCCTTCTCGTCGTCGTCCTCGTGCCGCACGACCTCGAGGGCGAGGTTGGGTCGGTCGAAGCCGTGGCTCAGCACGAGCGGGTCGTCGAGGCGCAGGCGCTCGACGATCTCGTCGCGCACCGGGCCCGACCCGGTCGCCGTCAACGCCAGCACGGTCGGGCCGCCCAGGCGCTCGACGACCTCGCCGAGGTGCAGGTAGTCGGGCCGGAAGTCGTGGCCCCACGACGACACGCAGTGCGCCTCGTCGACGACGACGAGGGCGACCCCGGCGTCGCGCAGGCGGTCGACGGTGTCGTCCCGCGCCAACTGCTCGGGGGCGAGGAAGACGTAGGTGACCTCTCCGGCGGCGAGACGGCTCCACCCCTCCTCGTTCTCGGCGTCGGTGTGGCCCGAGTTGATCGCGACGGCCGGCGGGGCGTCGGGTCGGCCCACGAGGCCGGCGACCTGGTCCGCCTGCAACGCGATGAGGGGCGAGACGACGACCGTCGGCCCGTCGAGCACCGCGCCGGCCACCTGGTAGATCGCAGACTTGCCGAAGCCGGTGGGCATGACCGCGAGGGTGTCCCGTCCGGCGACCACCGCCTCCAGGGCCTCGAGCTGGGCGGGGTGAAGGTCGGTCCAACCGAAGAGGTCGGCGGCGGCACGGATGATGTCGTCGGTGCGGTCGGTGCGGTCGGTGCGGTCGGTGCGGTCGGTGCGGGTGGGTGCGGTGCGCGTCGTGGTGCTCATGTGGTCCTCGTTCCGGTGGGGCAGAGGTCCATCCCAGGCACGTGCGGGGCGACACGCGCGGGCCTGCCAGCCGATGCCCGGCCCCTGCGTACCCCACCCGTCGCGGGCCGCGCATGCTACCCCCGACGTCCGTGCCGAGTCGTCGGTCACGGCAGGAGGCGCGGGTCCGGTCGGCGCGGACCCCCGGGGCGTAGCGTCCGGTCCATGAGCGACGAGAAGCAGACCGAACCCGTCATGGACGGCGCCACCGAGGCCACCGACCACGAGAAGCTGAGCGGCCTGATCGAACAGGTCGAGGCCGACCACGGCGACGAAGGGGCGGCCTCGATGGCCGACCACCTCCGCGACCGCATGGACGAGACCGCGCAGGCGGACGAGAGCCCGGCCGACGCCGAGGAGTGAGTCCCGGGGCTCCATCGCGAGGTGGAGCCCCCGGCCGCGGTCGTGACCTAGCGTCGAGGGATGTTCTCCAACGGCTTCTCCCTCGTCGGTGTCCTCTACCCCGTCTTCTTCGTGGTCGTGTTCGCCCTGGCCGTCACGCTGGGGGTGCTCCTCATCCGCACCCTGCTCTGGGTCATCCGGGCGTTGACGGTCTACACACGTGAGCGCGAGCTCCGCATCGACCTGCTGCTCGCCGGCGACGACGACCCGGCCGGCCCCGTCGACCCGTCGGCCCCTCGCGTGCCGGGCGGCCCTGCGGTCTGACGACCAGGAGGCGCGGCTCAGTTCCCGGCGCCGCCGACCACCTCGCGGACGAGGTCGGCCACCAGACCGGGTCGCTCGAGTCCCGGCAGGTGCGCGACGTCGGGCAACACCCGACCCGGCCCCTGCCCGAGGCGCCGGGCCGTCTCGACGTAGAACGGCTCGTCGGCGGGGATGTCGAGCGCGCCCCAGGTCGCCAGGACCGGCGCCGTCACGCTGTCGAGTCGACTCCAGGTGTCGAGCCCGGCGTCACCGGCCCCGTCCGGCGCGGCGACCTCGAGGATGCGAGCGTTCATCCGCTCGAACAGTTCACGGGGGGCACCCGTGACCCGCCCGGCCTCCGCTGCGGGCCCGTCGAGCCAGAGGCGGGCCAGCAGGCGGACCTGCGCGTCGACGTCGCCGATGCCGGACGCCTCGTCGAGCTCCTCCATCACGGGACCCGACGCCGGGTCGGGCGTCCAGTCGAAGGGCGTGTCCTCGTCCGTCATGCCGCTGACCGCTGCGCCGATCAGCAGGACACCCGCCACGCGCTCGGGTGCGGTCACGGCCAGGTCGAGGGCGAGCGCACCGCCCATCGAGTTGCCGACGAGGAACGCCCGCTCGACGTCCAGCCGGTCGAGCACCTCGACGAGGTCGCCGAGATGGGTGGCCGGGCTGCCGTCGGGCGCGGCCGGGCTCTCGCCGAACCCTCGGCGGTCGTAGGCGACGAGATCGAGACCGTCGGCCGCGAGTGCGTCGCCCACGGCCGTCCAGCTCCGTCGGTCCGCGACCCCGGCGTGCAGCAGGACGACCGTCGGCCCGTCGCCCGGCCACCGGACGGCGGCCAGGGTGGCTCGGTCGGACAGGACGACGTCGACTCGTTCGGCACTCATGCCGGCCACGGTAGCGCCGTGCCGTGCGTCTGCCCAGACCCCGCGGCTGCCTAGACCCGCTGCTGCCTCGGGACGACGACACGTTCGAAGACGACCACCCCGGCCGTCGCGATCGGGATCGCGACGAGGGCGCCCAGGACGCCGCCCAGTGCCCCGCCGCCGAACGCCGCCACGATGACGAGGGCCCCCGGCACGGCCACGGCCTTCGACATCACCCTCGGAGTCAACACGTAGGCCTCGACCTGCGCGTAGACGAGCAGCACGATGCCGACGACGACCGCGGTGACCGGTGAGACGGTGATCGTGGCGGCGATGATGATCGCGTAGGCCACGACGGTGCCGACCACGGGGATCAGTGCCCCGAGGAAGGCGAGGGTCGCGAAGAGCACCGGCACCGGCCCGCCGGCGATCGTCAGGACGACGAAGACGAACACGGCGTTGACCGCGGCGAGCGCCACCTGCCCGGCGACGTAGCGGCCGACCGACAGGAAGATCTCGTCCGAGATGCTCATGACGTTCTCGCGGTGGCTGCGCGGCACGGCGCGGCTGAGCGAACGCAGCATCTGGGGCAGCGTGATCGCGAAGTAGAGGGTGAGGATCGCGACGACGATCACCGCGGTGACGGCGTTGGTGATGCCCTGACCGACGGCGAGCAGTCCGCCACCGAGGGCGAGCAGCTGGTCGGGGTCGAGCAGGTACGACGTGACGGCCCCGACCGCGTCGTCGACGTCGACGTCGAACCCGACGGTCTCGACGGCCTGCTGCACCCACGGTTGACGTGACAGGTCCTGCAGGGCGCCGGGCGCGGTCTGCACGACGTGCCCGATCTGCTCGATCAGCGCGGGTACCACGGCCGCGACGATGCCCACGACGATCCCGACCACCAGCACGACGGCGACGATCACGCCGACCCAGCGTGGGGCGCCGGCGCGTGCGAGGCGTCGGACGACCGGCTCGAAGGCGAGTGCGAGGAAGAACGCCAGGCCGATGTAGACGATGATCGTCGACAGGGCCATGAGGGCGACGATGATGCCGACGCCGAGCCCGCCGCCGAGCGTCGCGATGAGGCCGAACCGGAAGGCGCCGGGGCGCTGCATCGGGCTGGGCGGGGTGTCGCTCTTCGTGGCCGTGGCGGCCGAGCGACGCACGAGACGGGCGCGGGGTGACGAGGGCATCCGACCATCCTGACGCGTCGGGCGCGCCGAGGGCCGACACCGCCGAGGAGGCGCGGGTGCAGACAGAGGGGTACATGTCACCTGGCAAGGTGGCCCGCCCACGACCGTGCCCCCCGAAGAGGGCGCAGCCTGAGGTCGACGGCAACGCGTCGCCAGAACACCGAGGAGGCTCCATGTACTTCCACGCACAGACCTGGATCAACGAGATCGCCGACGGCGAGCCCGACCCCGCCGCCGCCAACGCCCTGCAAGAGGGGCTCGGCGGCCAGTTCGGCGAGATGCGCACCATGATGCAGTACCTCTTCCAGGCCATGAACTTCCGGGGCCCGTCGGCCAAGCCCTACCGCGACCTGATCCAGGGCGTCGGCACGGAGGAGATCAGCCACGTCGAGCTGATCGGCACGACCATCTCGCGTCTGCTCGACGGCAGCCCCGAGTACACCGGCAAGCTGACCGACCCGCTCGACACCCCCGGTGCCGGTGGAGCGACCCCGCTGAACATCGCGCTCGACACGGGCAACATCCACCACTACCTCGTGGGCGCCCAAGGTGCCCTGCCGGTCGACTCGGTCGGCAACCCGTGGAGCGGCAGCTACGTCTACAACTCCGGCAACCTGCCGCTCGACCTCCTCTACAACGTCATGCTCGAGTCGACCGGGCGTCTGCAGAAGTGCCGCATCTACGAGATGACCGACAACGCGGTCGCCCGCAGCACCCTCGCGTACCTGATCGTCCGCGACCAGGCACACGAGAACGCCTACGCCAAGGCGCTCGAGTCGCTCGGGGTGAACTGGAACAAGCTGCTGCCGATCCCGAAGACCAACGCCGAGAAGTTCCCCGAGGTGAAGAAGCTGCTCGACCTCGGTCTGCAGAGCAAGCAGTACAGCTTCGATCTCGACGGCAAGAGCGAGGCGAGCAAGATCTTCCGCGGCCCGTCGCCCTCGAACGACGGCACCGAGCTGACCGCGACCGAGCAGGCCCCGCAGGGCGTGCCGTCGACGATCAGCCCCGAGCGCCTCGAGGAGTTCTCACCCGGCCTCGACGCCGACCTGCTCGAGCTGATCCAGGCCACCGCCGACCTCGAGCTGCAGGAGATCGAGTCGTACTACGGTCCTACCGCGAGCTGACCCGTCCCGTCACACGGGAAGGCCCGCCCCGACTCTCGTCGGGGCGGGCCTTCCTGCGTCCGGGCCGACGCGTGCGGGGTGAGGTCAGGCCCCCTGCACGTTCTCCTTGGACTGCTGGGCACTGTCCTTGACGTCGCCCGCGGCGCTCGAGGCGTCGTCCTTCACGGTCGAGGCGGCGTCCTGCGCCGTGCCCTTGACCGACGCGAAGGCCTCCTGAGCCGGTTCCTTCAGGTTCGACGCCACGTCCTGGGCCGCACCCTTGACCGAGTCGAGCGCCGGGCCCGCCGCGTCCTTGGCGTCGGAGACGAGCTCCTTCTCCTTGTCCGTGGCGGGGATCAGCGACGACACGAGCCAGCCGGCACCGAAGGCGATCAGGCCGACGGCGAGCGGGTTGCCCTTCGCCTTCCGCACGGCCGCCGACGAGGCGTCCGAGACGCTGCCCGCGGCGTCGTGACCGGCACCCGAGGTGTTGGAGGCCGCGTCGTGCGCCGCCCCCATGACGGACTCCTTGACGCCCGAGAAGCGGCTCTTCACCTTCTCGGTCTGACGGTGGGCGATGCTGGACGGGTTCACCTTGTCGGCGAGTGCGTCGACGTCGTAGCTGAGCCCGGCGCGGGTGCGCTCGATCTCGGCACGGATCTCGTCGGGCGTACGGCTGCTGCCGTTCTGGTCGGTGGTGCTCATGCGGTGCCTCCAGGCGTCATGGTCTCGGGGATCTTCTTGAGGGAGTCGACCGTCTTCGGTGCCCCCTTGATGCTCTTCAGTTCCTTCCGCCCGCGCAGGAACAGCACGAGGGCGACGATCGCGTAGACGACCGCGATGACCAGCGACGACCAGCCGAGGCCGATCAGCGAGCCGAGGCCCCACATGGCCGCCAACGAGACGAACAGCAGGGCGAACAGGCCCGTGAGCCCGGCCCCGCCGAACATGCCCGCGCCCTTGCCGGCCTTCTTGGCCGACTCGGTCAGCTCGGCCTTGGCGAGCTCGACCTCCTGGCGGAACAGCGTCGAGATGTCGCCGGTCACGCCCGTGAGCAGGTCGCCGAGCGACGTCGTCGCGGCCTTCTCCTCGGGTGCGGGCGGCGTCGACACGGGCTCGCGGAACGGGTCGCTCACGCGCGCGTCCCCGAGGTGCCGGGCCACGTGGTGGGCACGCTGGTGTCGGGCGTGGCCGTGCCGAAGCCGGGGACGTCGCCCTCGGTGACGACGTCGTACTCGCCGGCCACGGGGCCGACGTCACCGACGAGACGGCTCGGCGTGGTGGACGACGCAGGAGGCGCGGGCTGGCTCGTCGCGCCTCCTGCGTTCTCGGCCGTGGCGGCGTGCTCGTCCTTGGCCTCGGCCGTCAGCGACTTCACGACGCGTCCGGCGAGCAGGCCCGAGATCGCGGCGATGGCGATGAAGGTGCCGGGCTTTCGGGCCGCGTACGACTTCACGTCGTCGAGCAGGCTGCCCGGGTCGCGACCTTCGAGCCAGCCGGCGACGCCGTGGGCGCGACCGGACAGGTTGCGGACGAGCTCGCCCGCGACGCCGCTGTCGGCCGAGTCGGCCATCGAGCCGAGCTGCTCGCCGACCTGGCGGAGGCCGGCCGCGGCCTTCTCCTGCTGGGCGCCGGCCTGCTCCTTGAGCTCGCCGGTGGCCTGGCCGAAGAGCTGCTTGGCCTGGCCTGTGGCCTCGGAGGCGACCTTCGAGGCCTGCTCCTTGGCGCTGCCGGCGACGTCGGAGGCCGCCGACTTCGCGTCGTCCGCGACACCTGCCGCCTCGTCCTTCGCGGCGCCGGCCTTGGCCTTCGCGGTGTCGGCCGCGCCCGAGCCGGAGCCCGTGGACTCGTGGGCCGGGTGCTCGACGACGACCGGGGCCGCCGTCGCGCTGAAGTCGCTGGCCGTGGCATCGGGGTCCGTGATGTCGGCGTACGCCCCGACCTGGTCGCCCAGGTCGGTCACCGCGTCGTCGCGGCGCAGGTGGTCGTGGCCCGAGGCGACGCCGGGCTGCGGCTGCCCCTCGGTGGTGCGGTCGAAGACCGGGGTGGACGGGTCTCCGTCGTAGCGCTTGTCGTCGCTCATGTCGTGCCTCTCGGATCGTCGACGACCGCTGGTGACGGTCGTGATCGGGGTCGGACCTGTCACTCTCTCCCCCTCGCGGGGGACGGAGGCCGCACATGGTGAGAACGCCTCAGGGGGTTGACTTCCGTGGCCGGAGAGGGAGCGGCTCGAGGGCGGGCCCGCCGAGAAGACACGACATGCCGCTCACGTTCGTTCGTGAGCGGCATGTCGTGACATCTCGGGGCCGAGGCCCTGGCGACTAGCTGTCCTTGCCGTCCGAGACCTCGCTGTCGTCGCTCTCCTCCGAGTCGTCGACGAGTCCCTGCTTCGACCCGTCGGCCAGGTCTTCCGTGTACTTCTTGTCGTCTTCGGTGATGTCGGTCGAGCCGTCGGGGATGCCGTTGTCGTTGGTCATGCCCGCACGCTACGCCCTGCCGTCGGGGTGCGGTGCGGCGAGCTCGAGGTTGACGTCGTCGGGGTCCTGCAGCGACAGGACGACCAGTCCGAACGCCGGCAGAGGCGTCACCTCGCCGTGTTCGACGCCCGACTCGTCCAGGCGCCGGGCGGCCTCGTGCAGCTCGTCGACCGACCCCACCGAGAAGCTCAGGTGATCGAGCCCGACACGATCGGGGTCGAAGCGGTCCCCGGCAGGCGCGACGGGTCGGAGCCCGAGCGTCTGGCCAGCGAACGTGAACGAGCAGCCGCCGTAGGTGCGCTGCGGGTCGTCGTGGATCGTCGGGTCGTCGATCTGGTCGCTGAAGTCGCTGCCCGGGGGCATCCCGAACAGCCGTTCGTAGAAGGCCTTGCTGCGGTGGATGTCGGTCACGGTGAGCCGGACGTGCGAGAAGCCGCGGGGCGTGACGATGGGGTCGCTCATGGCGTCATCCAACCCCCTTCCGAGGCCCGCCCGACCCACTAGAGTCGACCCGATGGCCCCCGGGGCCCCAGGGGAGGAACCCGTGCACCCGTCTCCACCGCCCTCGTCGTCGTCCGACGTGCCCAGGAACCGACGTGGCTGAGCCCGTCGCGGTGAGGGCCGCCGCCGCCGCCCTCGTCCGGGCGACCGGTCCGGGCGGCGACCTCTGCCGCCCGTTCCTCGACGCCTTCGGTGTCTCGGGCGCGGCGATGTCCACCCTCGGAGGCCCTCTCGGCACCGGCGCCGTCTGCGCCAGCGACCCGCTCTCGGCCCGTCGGGACGAGATCCAGTTCGATCTCGGAGAGGGCCCTTGCTGGCAGGCGCACAGCACGAACCGTCCCGTCGTCGAGTCCGACCTCGCCACGACCCCACCGACGGCCTGGCCCGCCGCCGCCGCCGCCCTGACCGAGGCCGGCGTCGCGAGCGTCGCGGCCTTCCCCCTCTCCTACGGCCGACTCGACCTCGGCGCGGTGGACCTCTACAGCGACGACCGTCGTGAACTCACCGACGTCGAGGTGGACCAGGCCGAGACGCTCGCCTGCATCGCGGGTCGGGCCGTCCTCACCCGGGCGCTCGACGCGCTCGAGGCCGGCGACGACAGCCTCTTCCCCACGACCTTCACCCGCGAGGTGCACCAGGCCTCGGGCATCGTCATGGTGCAGCTCGGCGTCGGCGTCGACGAGGCCCTGCTCGTCATCCGCGGACACGCCTGGTCGAGCGGGCGGCCGCTTCGCGAGATCGCCAGCGAGATCGTGCTTCGTCGTCTGGACTTCTCGTGACGCCGGACCCCGGTCGACACCGACACGGCTTAGGCTGGCGCCCGTGACCGACCGCGAGAGAGAGACCCAGCTCCTGCAGACGTTCGTCACGCTCGCGGACTCGCTCGTGACCGGCTTCGACACCATCGACGTGTTGCAGATGCTCGTCGAGCGCACCACGGCCCTCTTCGACGCCGCGGACGCCGGCATCATCCTCGCCGGCTCGACCGGCGACCTCGAGGTGATCGCCTCGACCAACGAACGCAGCAAGCTCGTCGGGCTGCTGCAACTCCGTGCCGGCGAAGGTCCCTGCGTCGAGTCCTACACGACGGGCTCGGTCGTCTCGGTCCCCGACCTCGGCGACATCGACGACCGCTGGCCGGTCTTCGCCGACCTCGCCCGCGACTCGGGCTACGGTTCGGTGCACGCCATCCCGCTGCGCCTGCGCGATCAGACCCTCGGATCGTTGAACCTGTTCCGTGACACGACCGGCATCCTGAACCCCGACGACGCCACGGCCGCCCAGGCACTCGCCGACGTGGCGACCATCAGCATCCTGCAGGAGCGCGCGCTCCGAGAGATCGACTCCACGCGCGATCAGCTGCAGCGCGCCCTCGACAGTCGCATCGTGATCGAACAGGCGAAGGGCGTCGTGTCGTACACGCAGTCCGTCGACATGGACGAGGCGTTCCAACGCATCCGCCGGTACGCCCGGGCGAACCGGCTCTCGTTGGTCGAGGTCGCGTCCGACGTGGTGGCGCAGCGCCTGACCGTCTGACGGGTGGGCTAGGCGCAGCCCTCCGAGGCGCGTACGGTGGGACTCGGCAGCCCCAGACCCCGGTCGCCCTCCTCTCGCACTTCGCGGAGGCGGCCCGAGTGGAGCCCCCATGCACCCTGATCCGACGGAACCGATGCCCCGCAATTCGTTCGACGAGACAGCACCCGACCAGCTACCCGGGTGGCCGTCACTCGACACCGAAGACCATCTCGAGGACGATCCCGCCCTCTAGGAACGGTCTCGTGCCTCCTGAGCGTCAGGCCGCGGTGCGCGAGCGCCGCGAGCGGGCCAGCACGAACGGCAACTGCGTCTCGTCGACCACGGGGACGCCGTAGCGCAGGGCCTTCCGCACCTTGCCCGACGGCCAGGCGACGTCCGCCGCGACGACCAGCGACGTCTCGGTCGTGACCGCCGGCCAGACCACCAGTCCGGCCCGCTCGAGCGTCCGCGCGAGGGCGTCCCGGCCCTGACTGAGCGATCCCGTGAGCGCGACGTGCGCGCCGGGTGCCAGCGGACCGACGTCGGGGCGGGCGAGGCTCGGCGTGCGGGGCTCGGACGGTGCGCCGAGGGACTCGTCGAGCCCCTCGATGACCTCGAACTCGTCGAGCTCGTCGTCGTCCGCCGGCCGGGGTGCCCGCTCGAGCACCGACGGCACGAGGGCCGCGTCGCGGCGGTGCGGGGCGATGCCGAGCATCTCGGCCACCGCGTCCACCTGCCGACGCTCGTCGTCGGAGAGCACGTCGCGTGCCCACACGGTCGAGACGAGCGAGGCGAAGTAGCGGTCGTGCAACACGATCCGTGACGGCTCGTCGAGGTCGAGTTCGGCGGCGAGGGTCGCGAGGTTGCCGGCCTCGTCCGTCGAGAGGTAGCCGTCGGACAACGCCTTGTCGAGCATCGCGGCGTACTGGTTCTGCCGACGGTCGAGGTCGAGCTGGGGCAGCAGCTCGGTCGCCCGCTCGAGGAACCGCGGTTCGGCGGGCGCCGGCTCGACGGACAGGCCGTACACGTCGCGGTCGAGGTCGAGGTCGACCGGGCCCGTGAGGTGCGTGCCGCCCGTGGGACTCGCCGGGGGCACCGCCGCAGGAGCGGCCGGCGTCACGGCGCCGGAGGCCGAGAGGACCGCGCCTGCCGAGGGGACCGGCGCGAGCTCGGGCACGCGGGCGACGCGGCGCCGGGACCGCCAGGCCGCGCGGCCGGGACCGTGGCCTCCGTCGTCCGCCCCGCCCGCGCCTCCTGCGTACCGGGGGTGCGGGGTGGACCGCGGCGTCTCGGCCGTCGGCCACTGCTGCAGGGCGGCGTAGCGGCCCCAGTCCTGCCACCAGGCCGACTGGGCGTCACCCATGCGCAGATAGGCGGACACCAGGCGGGCCGTCGCGATCGCGTCCGCGAGCGACTCGTGGGCGACGGAGAGGTCGACGTCGATGGCCGCGCAGCAGTCGGCGAGCGTCCGGCCGGCACCGGGCAGGTAGGTGGGCGCGAGCTTCATCGTGCAGAGGGCGCCCGCACCGTCGGGCCCGAGCGGCGAGACCAACCCGAGGCGCGCGAACTCGGCCGCCAGGAACTGCGCCTCGAAGCGGGCGTTGTGCGCGACGACGACTCGCCCGCGCAGGCGGTCGCAGAGGTCGTCGACGACGTGCTCGAACCGGGGCGCCCCGCGCACGTCGGCGCTGCGGAGTCCGTGCACGTGGATGGGTCCGAGGTCACGCGAGGGGTCGACGACGGTCTCGAACGACGCCTCGACCTCACCGTGGGCGTCGAGGTGCACGATGCCGATCTCAATGACCCGATGGTGACGCCCGGGCCAGAGTCCGGTCGTCTCGACGTCGATGACCGCGTAGCCGCCGTGAACCATGTCATCCCTTTCGTCGGGGCGAGCCTGGCAGGTTGCCCGATGGGCAGCCAGCCCGCAATCGGGTGACACCCGTCGTGGGGCGGTGGGGGGACGCGGGGTCAGGAGGCGCGGGTCGGCGCTTCCCGTCGGTCGCGTCGTCCGCCACGATGGAGGACATGACCGCCGCCCCCGCCTCCGTCACCGCTGCGACCGGCTCCGTCACGGCCGTCTGCCGGGTGTCCGCCCTGCTGCCCGACTCGGGCACGATCGGCGTGACCGCGATCGACAAGCGTCCCGTCGACGGGCCCGTGCACGTGCGGCCGCTCGGCCTCCGCGCCGACGTGCAGGCCGACCGCAAGCATCACGGCGGTCTCGACCAGGCGGTGTACGTCTTCGCCGACGAGGACGCCTCCCACTTCGCCGAGTTGCTCGGCCGCGAGGTGACGCCCGGGCTGTTCGGCGAGAACCTGCGGACGTCCGGGATCGACGTCACCGGCGCCGTGATCGGCGAACGCTGGGCCGTGGGCGAGACCCTCGTGCTCGAGGTCACCAAGCCACGCGTCCCGTGCGGCACGTTCGCCCGACGCCTGGGCGAGAGCCGGTGGGTCAAGCGGTTCTACGCCGAGGGCCGTCCCGGCACCTACCTGCGGGTGGTGAAGGCGGGGCCCGTCCGGGCGGGCGACGGGGTCGCCGTGCTGTCGCGGCCGTCGCACGGGGTGACGATCGGAGAGGCCTTCACGGGGCTCGAGCCGGACCGGGCCGAGGCCCTGCTCGCGGCCGTCGACGGACCCGACCGCCTGCGGCTCACCGACGAGGTCCGGGGCTTCGCCGAGAAGGCCCTGCGAGGGCGCGTCCCCGCCTGAGCGCGGAGGGACGCGCTCCACTACCCTCGACGACGAGGGCCCGGACGGGGCCCGCGCCAGAGGAGGCACCCCATGTTCGAAGCCGAGAACATCCGCGACTGGATCGGCATGCCCGTCGTCGACCCCGACGGCGACAAGGTCGGCTCGCTCGAGAGCATCTACTTCGACACCGCCGCCGACCAGCCCGCCTTCGCCACGGTGACGGCCGGCATGCTCGGTCGCTCGCGCCTGGTCTTCGTGCCGTTGCAGGGCGCAGTCGTCGCCCCGAAGCACCTCAAGGTGCAGTTCGCCAAGAAGCTCGTCAAGGATGCCCCGTCGATCGAGACCGACGGCGAGCTCGAGGCCGCCCGCGAGCCCGCCGTGTTCGAGCACTACGGCCTCGTGTACCAGACCGGCGCGGCCGGCGAACGGCGCCTCGGCCGCCGCTGACCGCGGCACCGTCTCCGCCCGAAGGGCCCCGCCGAGTCGGCGGGGCCCTTCGGCGTCCCCGGCCCGGCCCGGTCCGGCCCGGTCCGGTCGCGCCCGACGCGTCCACTACCGTGAGAGGGATCGTCGGGAGGACGCAGGTGCAGGGACGTCAGGAGCGCATGGCGCGCGCCGTGCTGTCCGCCGGCGTCGGCACGTGCGTGACGGCCGCCGCCCACGCCGCCGGGGGCGGGACGTTCCCGCCGCCCCTCTTGTTCCTGCTCGTCTTCGTGCTCGGCGTCCTCGCGTGCTTCGGCCTGGGCGGGCGCCGGGTCACCCTGCCCCGCCTCGTGCTCGCCGTCGGCGCCGTGCAAGGCCTGCTGCACGCCCTCTTCTCGATGGCCGGCGCCATGGCAGCGCCCACCACCTCGGCGACGACGGGCGGTCACGGGCACCTGCACGATGCGGCCATGGTCATGCCCGGCGACCTCGGCGACCACGACGGCTCGATGGTCGGCTCGCACGTCGTGGCCGGTCTCGTGACCATCGCGTCGCTCCGCCTCGGCACGGCGGCGGTCCGGCAGCTCGGGCGGGCCCTCCTCGTGCGACTCGTGACGCTCGTGGCCTCCGTCGTCGCCCTCGAGATCCCTCACCGCCCCTCGGGCGTGCCCCGCGTCGACGACGCCCCGCGACGCCCGGTCTCCCTGCGGCTCGCGACCTCCCGCGTGCTGCGTGGGCCCCCGGCCGCCGCGACGACCTAGCACCCGCGCACCCTCCGACGGGCGTGCGCGGTCTCGACGTCCGACTGCGCCCTCCGAGGGTGCGGTCCGTCGCCTCCCGCCACCCGCGTGGTCCCGCCACGCCTGCTCGAAGGACTTCCCCATGCGCTCCCGCGCCCTCGCCACCACCTGCATCGCCGGCGCCGCCGGCCTGACCCTCGCCCTGACCACCCCCCTGTCCGCCTCCGCCCACGTCGAACTCGACGCCTCGGCGACCACCCCCGCCACCCTCAGCGTCCTGACCTTCGCCGTCGGCCACGGCTGTGCCGGCTCGGCCACGACCTCGCTCGCCATCGACTTCCCCGCCGGGGTCCAGGCGATCACGCCCACGGTCGCGCCGGGGTGGACCATCACCGAGACGAACGACGACACCGGCTCGACGGTCACCTACACGGCCGACGTCCCCCTGCCCGACGGCTACCGCGACACGGTGCAGGTCTCCGCACTGCTTCCCGTCGACGGGGAACCCGGCGACGTCGTCGCCTTCCCGACCCTGCAGACCTGCGAGGTCGGGTCGACCGCCTGGGACGAGCTGCCCACGGACGGCGTCGAGCCCTCGTCGCCGGCCCCGGCGCTGACGCTGACGGCCGCCGAGCCGGCGACGGACACCTCGGCCGCGGACGTGTCCGGCACGACCGACGTCGTCGCGGCGGCCGCCGACGCCCCCGTCGACTCCCTGGCCCGCGGTCTCGGCCTCGCGTCCCTCGTCGTCGGCGTGGTCGCCGTCCTGCTGCTCACCGTCGCGCTGCGTCGTCGGGGCGGTGACGCCCGATGACCGCCACCGGCCACGCACGGCCCGCGGCGGCGTCGACGGCGGACCCGACGGGCGAGCCGTCGTCCGCGAACCGGCCCGCGCCTCCTCCGGTCCCGACGAGCGCGCCCGCGCGAGGTGGCTGGTTCGCGCCGATGCTGCTCAGGTTGCACTTCTTCGCCGGGGTCCTGGTCGGGCCGTTCGTCCTGGTGGCGGCGCTGACCGGCGCCGCCTACGCCCTGACGCCGACCCTCGAGCAGGTCGTGTACGACCGCGAACTGCACGCCCCGGTGTCGGGGGACGCCCTCCCGCTGGCCGAGCAGGTCGCCGCGGCCGACGAGGCCGTCGGCGACGCCGGAACGCTCGTCGCGGTGAGACCGGCCCCCACGCCCGGCGACACCACGAGGGTGATGTACACCGGCGACGACCTGATCGAGGGGCAGACGCGGGCGATCTTCGTCGACCCGGCCACCGCCGAGGTCCGTGGCGACCTGCCGGTGTACGGCACGAGCGGCGCACTGCCGTTGCGCACGACGATCAGCGACCTGCACCGCAGCCTCGGGCTGGGCGATGCCGGACGGCTGTACAGCGAGCTCGCGGCCAGCTGGCTCGGGATCGTCGTGCTCGCCGGGCTCGGACTGTGGATCGGTCGCTGGCGGTCGGCCCGGAGACGGGGCCGGACGACCCGCGACCTGCTCCGGCCGGCACCGCGCAGCTCGGGTCTCCGTCGGACCTCCTCCTGGCACGCCTCGACGGGAGTCTGGCTGACGGTGGGCGCCCTGTTCCTGTCGGCGACCGGCATCACGTGGTCGCAGTTCGGCGGCGCGAACGTGACCTCCCTGCGGTCGGCGCTCAGCTGGACGGCACCGACGCTGCCGACGGCGGTGGGCGAGTCGGTCGCGGACGGCGCGGCAGCCGGGAGTGCGGCAGCCGGGGGTGCGAGCGACCCGCACGCGGGCCACCACGGTGCCGCGACGCCCGGCACGGCAGCCGTCGACCCCGCGTCCTTCGACGCCGTGCTGGCCGTGGCCCGCACGGTCAACGTGAACACCGGTCTGGTCGAGATCGAGCCGCCGGCGGACGCCGCGAGCGCGTGGACCGTGACCGAGATCCAGCGGAGCTTCCCGACCGAGGTGGACGCCGTGGCCGTCGACGGCGCGACCCTCGAGGTCGTGGGGCGCACCGACTTCGCCGACCACCCGTTCATGGCGAAGCTGGCCCGGTGGGGCGTCGACACCCACATGGGGTCGATGTTCGGCCTGCCGAACCAGCTGCTCCTCGTCGCCACGGCGCTCGGCATCGCGGCCATGGTGGTCTTCGGCTACGTGATGTGGTGGCAGCGGCGGCCGACGCGGGGTGGCTCCTCACGGGCGCTGGTCGGTCGACCGGCCCCCGCAGGAGCGCTGACCCGGGCGCCGTGGTGGGGGCTCACGCTGGTCGTCGCCGCCGGGGTCGCGGTCGGGGTGTTCCTCCCGCTGCTCGGGGCGAGCCTCGTCGCGTTCGTCCTGCTCGACGCCATCGTCGTGGTCGCGCGCACCCGGAGCTGAGCGACGGGGGTGCGCGCTCGAGTGCAGAACGTGCAAAAATCAGGAGGCGCTGGTCGGTGACCAGCGCCTCCTGCGTCCCGCGCACGCCCCGACGCCGCCGTCACGCGCTCCGGCCTCGTGCCGCCCCACGCCCCTCGCCTCGCCTCACGGCCCGTGCCGCTGCCCGAAAGGCTCCCCCATGACCGACGCCTCCGCCGCTCCCTCGACCCGCGCCTCCTCGGCGTCCTCGCCCGGGGCCGGCCCCGGCCAACCCGCCGGCGTGCCGCGTCACGCCTGGTACGCCCTCGTCGCCCTGCTGCTCGGCATGTTCATCGCCCTGCTCGACACGACGATCGTCAACGTCGCCCTGCCGACGATCCGCACGACGCTCGACGCCTCGGAGTCGACCCTGTCGTGGATCATCTCGGGGTACGCCCTCGCCTTCGGCCTGGCTCTGATCCCCGCCGGACGCATCGGCGACCGCATCGGGCACAAGTGGGTCTACTTCACGGGCGTGCTGCTCTTCACGCTCGCGTCCCTCGCCTGTGGCCTCGCCCAGGACGACACCCAGCTCGTCGTGTTCCGCGTCGTGCAGGGTCTGGCCGGCGGCATCTTCGTGCCCGCCGTGACGGCGTTCATCCAGTTGCTGTTCCCCGGTCGCTCGCGCGGCAAGGCCTTCGCCATCATGGGCGCCGTCATCGGCGTCTCGTCCGCGCTGGGCCCGATCATCGGCGGCCTCATCATCCAGGCGTTCGGCGACGAGAACGGCTGGCGTCTCGTCTTCTACGTCAACCTGCCGTTCGGCATCATCACCCTGATCGCCGCCGCGGTGCTGCTGCCCAAGCGCGACGAATCGGTGCCCCGCCCCGACCGCGGACTCGACTGGATCGGCCTCGTGCTGGTCTCGGGCGCCTTCGTCGCCCTGCTCGTGCCGCTGATCCAGGGGCAGGACGAGGGCTGGCCGCTCTGGACCTACCTGACCATCGCCGCCGGCGTCGTGCTGCTCGCCCTGTTCGGCCTGTGGGAGGTCGTCTACACGAAGCGCGGCAAGACCCCCCTCGTCCCGCCGAAGCTCTTCGCCCACCCGTCGTTCACCGGGGGCGTCGTGCTCGCGCTCGTCTACTTCGCGGCCTTTACCAGCATCTTCTTCACGATCTCGCTGCTCTGGCAGTCCGGACTGGGTCACAGCGCGCTGGCCTCGGGCGCCGTGGCGATCCCGTTCGCGGTCGGCAGCATCATCAGCTCGTCGCAGAGCAACCGCATCGCCGCCCGACTCGGGCGCGGCGTGTTGATCCTCGGCACGGCGCTCGTCACCGTCGGCCTCACCTGGATGTGGCTCGTGCTCGTCACGGTCGACGCCTCCGACCTGACCAACTGGATGCTCTTGGTGCCGTTGCTGCTCGCCGGCCTCGGCAACGGCTTCTTCATCGCGCCCAACGTGCAGTTCATCGTGGCGACGGTCGACCGGCAGGACGCCGGCTCGGCCAGCGCCGTCATCTCGGCCATCCAGCGCATCGGCTCGGCCGTCGGCATCGCCATCATCGGCAGCGTGCTCTTCGGGACGCTGACCATCTCGGGCCGCACGCCCGCCGACGTCGCCACCGGGTTCACCGACGCGGCCGCCCACGCCATGCTCGTCAGCGCGATCTTCGCCCTGGCCTCGTTCGTGCTGGTGTTCGCCCTGCCGCGTCGCGTCCCGCAGCAGCGCGGATGACGCCGTCGGGGAGCTGACCACGAGCGGGTGGGGCCGGGATGCGAACCCGGCCTCCTCGTTCGGGCGGCACCAAGAAACGTGAGGCACACTGCAACGATGCCCGCAGCCCTGCCGACCACAGAGCCGACCGTCCGCCCCGTCTCGACCACCCGTCGAGACCGGGTCCTGCCGCTCGACGGCCTGCGCACCCTGGCCATCGCCCTCGTCGTGCTGTACCACCTGCACGTGCCGGGTTTCGGCAGCGGGTTCGTGGGCGTCAACGTCTTCTTCGTGTTGTCGGGCTACCTGATCACCACCCTGCTGCTGCGCGAACACGCCTCGACGGGACGCATCCGGCTCGGCCGGTTCTGGGTCCGTCGCCTGCTGCGGCTCTACCCGACGTTGCTCGCCGTCGTCGTGGTCGGCGTCTCCCTGTGGTGGCTCGTCGGAGACTACCAGGGCTCGACGCTCGGCCCCGTCGGGGCCGCCGTGATCGCCCTGACCTACTCGGGCAACATCGCCCGGGCCTTCTTCGACACCTCGCAGGGCGTCTTCGCGCCGATGTGGAGCCTGTCGATGGAAGAGCAGTTCTACCTCGTCTGGCCGCCGGTGCTCGTGCTGCTGCTCGCCGTCGCGGTCAGGCGGAAGGCCCTGGTCGCCGGACTCTCGGTCGTCGTCGTCGCCTCGGCCGTCGCGACCTGGTTCCTGTACGACCGCCCCTCGGGCAGCGCGACCCCCGACATCTACTTCAGTCCCGTCCTCAACGTGGCCCCCCTGTTGATGGGCTGCGTGCTGGCGATCGTCCTGCGGTCCGACCGCGTGCGGGCCGCCCTGGCCGGCCGCTGGGGTGCGCTGGCCACCTGGCTCGGGCTCGCCGGAGTCGTGGGCTCGTTGTTCGTCATCGGATCGGGCTGGCAGCAGAACGTCCTGACCTTCGCGGTCGCCCTGCCCGCGGTGGGCCTCGCCTCGATGCTGTTGATCGGCGGGCTCGTCACGGCGTCGTCGCCGGTCGCCTGGGTGCTGTCCCTGGCCCCGGTCGCCTGGTTCGGACGTGCCATCTCGTACCCGCTGTACCTCTGGCACGTCGTCTTCATCGCGCTCGTCGAGCCGTACGTCCAGGGTGCCCTCGGCGTCGTCCTCGTGCTCGCGGCAGCGATCGGCACGTCGGTGCTCTCGCACCACTTCGTGGAGAAGCCCGCCCTGAAGCTCAAGGGGCGATTCGAACCTCGCGAGCCGCGCCGCGCCTCCTCGTCCGTCGCGCGCGACCGCGAGCTCACGAACGCCTGACCCGGGGGCCGCACCCGGCACCGAGTGTCAGAGCCAGCCGCGCTCGCGCGCGACCCGGGCGGCGGTGTGCCGGGACGAGCTGCCGGTCTTCTGCATGGCCGACGACAGGTAGTTGCGGACCGTGCCGGATGCGAGGTGCAGCCGGGCGCTGATCTCGCGAACCGAGAACCCGTCGGTCGTCAGGCGCAACGTGTCGAGCTCGCGCTCGGTCAGCGGGCAGTCGTCCATCATCGCCGACGCCGAGATGTCGGCGTCGATGTAGCGACGGCCGCCGTGCACCTGCACGATCACCCTCTCGAGTTCGTCGGGATCCACCGACTTCGGCAGGAATCCCCGCACCCCGGCTCGGAGGGCCCGCCGGAGCACGCCCGGACGACCGTGACGGGTGAGCAGGACGACCGCCTGGTCGGGTCGTTCACCCAGGATCGCGATCGCCGCGTCGATGCCGTCCATGCCGGGCATCTCGAGGTCGAGCAGCACCACGTCGGGCTGGTGGAGGGCGGCGAGCGCCACGGCATCGGTGCCGTCGGCCGCCTGGGCGACGACCTCGACCGTGTCGCTCAGGTCGAGCAGGGCGGCGATCGACCGACGCAGCAGGGTCTCGTCGTCGGCGAGAAGCACCCGGATCACGCGCGCGACCGACCGGTCGACGTCTCCCGTGCCGCGCCCGACCGCGTCGTCGCCGTCGCCGTCGCTGTCGCCGTCGGTCGAGCCGCCTCGGCGGCTGCCGCACGGGCCTCGACCCGGAAATCCCCGCCGGCGAGCCGGGTGGTCACCGTGCCGCCGACCGCGCCGAACCGTTCGCCGAGGCGGGCCAGGCCGCTGAGCCCTCGCATCGGTTCGGCCGCGCCGTCGTTGACCACCTGGACCGACTCGGGGCCGAGCACGATGGTGACGCGTTCGGCCTGGGCGTGACGCAGCAGGTTCGTGGTGGCCTCGCGCACGACGTGACCGAACAGGTCGTCGGCCGGGTGTCCGACGGGAGGGACGCCCGTGACCTCGAGCTCGATGCCCGCAGCGCGGATGAGCTCGGTCGAGTTGGCCAGTTCGCCGGCGAGCGTGAGGGTGCGTTCGCCGTAGGCCAGACGGCGGGTCTCGGCGATGGTCTGCGCGATCAACTGCTCGGCCTCGCGGAGGTGCTGGCGCGCGGCGGCGGGGTCGCGGTCGAGCGTCTTGTCGGCCAGCTGCAGCTGCAGGCGACTGACGTGCAGGGCCTGCCCCTGGATGTCGTGGAGATCCACCGAAAAGCGGTACCGCTCGCGCATCACGGCGAGCTCGGACTGCGTCTCGCGGGCGAGGTCGATCTCGAGGTACAGGTCGAAGGCGTACCGGTTCAGGCGACAGACGCCGTACATCGCGAGCACGGCGAGCACGACGGCCACGATCTGAGCCACCAGCACGGGCGGATCGTCGGCCGAGGTGAGCACCACCGGCACCAGGGCGAGCACGAGGCCGGCGACGAGCCAGCGCGGCGCGGCGAGCGGCGCGGTCGTGGTGACGTAGCCGAGCGTGATGCCGAAGAAGAACAGCACCACGAAGTTCTGCCCGCCCAGGAGCACCGTCAGCCAGAGACCATACGACGTGAACAGGGTGGAGACGGTCAGCCACCACGGGCCTCGGCGCTCCCAGAAGAACGACTGAGCGGTGACCAGCGCACCCACGGCGCCGACGGCGGCCACGAGCGTGGGCGAGGCCCCCTCGACGACCAGGATCGTGCCGAAGACCACCGTGTAGAACGCGGCCAACCCGACGAACGACCAGGTCACGTATCGCCGCATGCGCGCCAGAGGTGGCAGTCGGGAGCCCGTGACGAGGCTCGCGGTGCGAGCGGGCAGCGTACGGCGGGGCATGGACCCACGCTAACGGAGTGCCCACGCGGACGGGCCTGCCCGATGTCACGCCTGCACGTGACCGATGTCACACGGAACTGGTGGCGCGGTGGCACTACGACGGCTGCGCCGAACGCGAGATCGTCGATGCCATGACGAACTCCACCGACACCACGCCCCGACCGGCCGTCACCCGCGATCCGGCGGAGGAGGCCGACACCGTGATCTCGACGCGGGGCCTCACCTGCTCGTACGGTTCGTTCACCGCGGTCGACGGCGTCGACCTCACGGTGCGTCGAGGTGAGCTGTACGCACTGCTCGGCACCAACGGAGCCGGCAAGACCACGACCCTCGAGGTGCTCGAAGGTCATCGTGAGGCCACCAGCGGCACCGTCCAGGTGCTGGGGAGCGACCCGACCGACCGTCGCCGCACGCGCCCCCGCATCGGCATGATGCTGCAGGACTCCGGCCTCGCCCCTGAACTGACCGTCCGCGAGAGCGTCCTGCTGTCGGGGGCCGTCTCGGGGCGCGACGACGACGTCGACCGGGTGCTCGGCCTGGTCGGCATCGACCACAAGGCCCGCGCCCGTGTCGCCCAGCTGTCGGGCGGCGAGCGCCGCCGCGTCGACTTCGCCGCCGCCGTCTGGGGCACCCCCGAGCTGGTCTTCCTCGACGAGCCGACGACCGGCCTCGACCCGGCTGCCCGCGACGCCCTCTGGGCCGTCGTCACCGGACTGCGGGAGGCGGGGGTCACCTTCGTCCTGACGACCCACTACCTCGAAGAGGCCGCCGAGAACGCCGACCGCATCGGCCTGATGCACGCGGGCACGATCCGCCGCGAGGGCACGGTCGCCGACCTGACGGCCGGGAGCACGACGAGCATCCGGTTCGTCGCCCCCGCGGCGATCGACGACCTGCCGTTGCCGATCACCCGCACCGAGAACGATCTCGTGGTCGTCGAGACCGACGACGCCCAGCGGGACGTCGCGACGCTGCTGCGCTGGGCGGCCGACGCCGACCACACCCTGGCCCGCTTCACCGTGCACGAGTCGGGACTCGACGACGTGTTCCGTGACCTCAGCCGCGCCTCCTGAACCCCTCGATCCGCCGTCCCCGAAAGGACTCCTCATGACTTCCGCCGTCACCGCCTCCCCCGCCTCGACGGGTCCGACCGGGCCCGTGGGTACCTCTCCCTCCGGCTCGAAGCGGTCGGGTCCGGTCGCCATCGGCGTCGCCGAGTTGCGCATGCTCGTGCGCAACCGCACCGTCGCGCTCTCGGCCCTGCTGTTGCCCTTGGCGTTCGGAGCCGGCACGTTCCTGTTCGACGTCTACGGCACGGGCGGCATGCTCGCGGGCGTGCAGATCGTGGGCATGGTCGGCCTCGGCGTCTACATCACCGCGACGACGACGCTCGCGGCCCGTCGACAGTCGCTCTACCTGAAGCGACTGCGCAGCGGCTCGGTGGGCGACGCCGGCATCATCGGCGGACTCGTGCTGCCCGCCATGGCGGTCAGCCTCGCGCAGCTCGTGATCGTGCTCGGGGTCCTCGCCGTGCGCGAACCACCGGTGAACCCGGCGTTGGTGATCGCCGCCGTGATCATCGCCGAGGTCATGTTCGCCGGATTCGCGTTCGCGACGGCCGGCTTCAGCACCTCACCCGAGCACGCGCAGTACACGACCATGCCGATCTTCATGGTCACGCTCGGCGTCGCCATCTGGTGGACGCTCACCGGTGCCGACGACCTGCTCTGGCTGAAGCGGCTGCTGCCCGGAGGCGGACTCATGGAGCTCGCCGTGCTCGCCTGGAACGGCGGCGACCTGTCGGTCGTCCCGGTGCTGCTCGCCCCCACGCTGGTCTGGGCCGCGCTGGCCGTCGTCGCGGGGATGCGACTGTTCCGCTGGGAGCCTCGCCACTGAGCCGGACTCGCCGTTGAGGCGGGCTCGACGCTGAGGCGGGCTCGCCGCGCAGGGCCCGGTCGGGGCAGGCTCAGGCCTCGGCGCGCGGCCGGGCGATCGCGGGCACGCCCACCGCGACGGACCCGGGCGGGACGTCCTTCGTCACGACGGCGTTGGCCCCGACGACGCTGCCGCTGCCCACGGTGACGCCGCCGAGCACGGCGGCCCCGGCACCGATCATCACGCCGTCACCGACGGTGGGGTGTCGGCGGCCGAGCGCGCCTCCTCGTCCCTTGCCGCCGAGGGTCACGCCGTGGAAGATCGTGCAGTCGTCACCGACCACCGCCGTCTCGCCGATCACGACGCCCATGCCGTGGTCGATGAACAGGCGGGCCCCGAGGCGCGCCCCGGGGTGGATCTCGACGCCGGTCAGCGTCCGGGCCACCTGCGAGAGCAGACGGGCGACGAACCGTGAGCCGAGGAGGCGCGGTGCCGGCCCCGCACGCCACAGTCGCGAGGTCACGCGGTGCGCCCACACCGCGTGCAGGCCCGAGTAGACCAGAGCGGTCTCGACGCGTCCTCGGGCAGCCGGGTCGCGCCTCCGGACGGTGTCGAGGTCTTCGCGGAGGCGGGCGACCAGCTGCACCCTAGGCGTCCGCGAGGTCCTGGAACAGCACGGTCGACAGGTAGCGCTCTCCGGTGTCGCAGACGATCGCGACGATGCGCTTGCCGGCGTTCTCGGGCCGCTTCGCGATCTCGAGTGCGGCGTGGACGATGGCGCCGGACGAGATGCCCGAGAGGATGCCCTCTCTCGTGGCCAGGTCGCGCGCGACGCGCAGGGCGTCGTCGAGCTGCACGGGGAACACCTCGTCGATCTGCGAGCGGTCGAGCACCTCGGGCACGAAGTTCGCCCCGATGCCCTGGATCTTGTGCGGCCCGGCCTTGCCCTCGCTCAGCAAGGGCGAGTCGGCGGGCTCGACGGCGACGACCTTCACGCCGGGGACCTTCTCGTGCAGCACCTGGCCGACGCCCGTGATCGTGCCGCCCGTGCCGACGCCCGCGACGAAGAAGTCGATCTTCCCGTCGGTGTCGCGCAGGATCTCGGGTGCGGTCGTGCGCCGGTGGATCTCGGCGTTGGCCCGGGTCTCGAACTGCTGCGCCCAGATCGCGTTCTCGGTCTCGGCGGCGATCTGCTTCGCCCGCTCGACGGCGCCCTTCATGCCCTCGGGGCCGGGGGTCAGCACGATCTTCGCGCCGTAGGCCTTCATGACGGTGCGTCGTTCGACGCTCATCGTCTCGGGCATCGTGACGATCACCTGGTAGCCGCGGGCGGCGCCGACCAGGGCCAGCGAGATGCCGGTGTTGCCGCTCGAGCCCTCGACGATCGTGCCGCCGGGCTTGAGGTCGCCGGACGCCTCGGCCGCGTCGACGATGGCGACGCCGAGGCGGTCCTTCACGCTGGCACCCGGGTTGTAGAACTCGAGCTTGGCCAGCACCTCGGCCCCGCCCTCGGCGGGCAGCGAGTTGAGCTTGACGAGCGGGGTGTTGCCGAAGGCCGAAGTGATGTCGGCGTGGATTCCGGGCATGCGCGGGTCTCTTCCGTGAACGGGTCTCTGCGGACGGATCGATGCTCATCTTAGGCAGCCGCCCTGCGCCGTCCCCCTGTGCGTCCTCGAGCGACCTGTGCGTCCCAGCCCGCCAGCCCGCCAGCCCGCCAGCCCGCCACGATGTAAACATCCCGCCACACAATCCGATGGCGTTCTGTTTACTTCGTGGCGGCGTGCTTCCTTCCCCCCGGCCCGCCCTGGCCCGACCCGGCGCAGCCATGCCCCGCCCCGCCTGGCGCCGCGCACCGCACGTCATGACCGACGCCGCAACGACACACCGAGGTCTCGCATGATCTGCGCGAGTGGTGCGCGCTCCCGGACGTCGTCGGCGTCGCATCGGCCGATGCGAACGACCTCGCCCGTGCGGGTCAGCCGCCTCTCTCGTGCCTTCTCCGCCTTCACCACCGCTGACGGAGCCAGACCGCCTCGCACCGCCGCGTGGTCGTATTTGACCTTGCCGTCGAACTCGAGCACCGAGCTGCCGAACACGAAGTCGCATCTGCCGGCCAGGCCCTGCGCATCGTGGAACTCGACCTGCAGCGACGGAGCCGGGGCTCCGATCTCGAGCAGCGCGACACGGCACAACGACTCACCACCGTTCTCGGCCCAGGGCGAGGCGAACGACGTCACTCGCCGACCGGCCTCGAGCCCACGCACCCCGGCCGCCGAGTCCAGGCGCGACGAGAGCTCGTCACGGACGGCGGCCGCAGCGAGTTCGACCCGGGCACGGTGCTCCTCGTACGTGTCCCGGGTGCTCGATCCTCGCCACCCGAAGCATCCGGCCCGCTCAGCCGCTCGACGGAGAACCGCATCGGCGCACAGCACACCGTCGGCGAACGGACGGCCACGGGCGATGTCGACGGTCGTGCGCGTCTCGGACGTGGTCAGCACGCCCTCGACCTCGACGACGTCCTCAGCGTTCGTCGGGCCCGGATGTCGGACCACGCGCTCGCTCGTCCGCACCCGATCCCGACGCGGGTCCAGGACGTGGACCCGCGTCCCCGCACCTCGGACGGAGGGCAGCCCGAGGACTGCCACGGCCGACTCGTGCGACACGACGGTGCCCGGAGGCATCCCCGCCAGGACGGCACGGACCCTGACGAGCTGACGGTCGCGCGCCGACAGCTGGGTCCAGTCCTCGCTGGTCACGTAGGCCCCGGGATGCACCCGGACGGCAAGACCCCGCCGGGCGTCCCGCCTGAGCGCTTCGGCCTCGCGACTGTGGGTGCCATGGGTCGACACGAACGTGATGGCGGGCAGCGGTTCCGACGACATGCCCCGAGCGTCACGCACCGATTGTTGGCCCGCTCGTGAGCGCCCGTGGCCTGTGGAGGCATCACGCCGTCCGACGTCTGTGCCCGAGGTGTCGCCGACACCGCCTCGTGCATCACCCCGCCACGAAGTAAACAACCCGCCACACGTTTGCGTGGCGGGTTGTTTACTTCGTGGCGGGGTGGGCCGGCGCGGGAGGCGCGGCAGCGCGGGAGGCGCAGCGCGGGACTACGCGCCCGTCACCTTCCCGGGGTTGAACACGCGTCCCGGGTCGGCCGAGTCGAACAGCCCCTGCATGACGGCCACGCCCTCGGGCGAGACGTCCTGCGCGAGCCACGGCTGGTGCTCGAGCCCGACGCCGTGGTGGTGCGAGACGGTCGCCCCGGTGTCGATGAACGCCTGCTGGATGGCGTGCTTGACCACGTCGTACTCGGCCTCGGCGTCGTCACCGTGCTCGAACGCGAAGGTGAAGTACAGGCACGCCCCCGAGTGGTACGAGTGCGACAGGTGGCCCATGATCCAGCCCTGCTTGCCGATGCTGTCGAACGCCTGGTTCGCCGCGGCGTAGACGCGCGACGAGACGAGGCGCAGCTTCGACCAGGGGGCGGCGGTCTCGGAGACGTCCGCCGCGCCTCCGTGGTCCATGAAGAAGTCGCGCAGGTAGGGCGTGTCGAACTTCTTCTGGTCGTAAAGCTTGCCCGGCCCCTTGCCGACGCTCATGCCCTTGTTCGCCTTGACGATCTTGGCGACGGCCTTCTGGGTGTGGGCGACGTGCTCGGGGCTGCCCTCGTAGCCGATGAACGACAGGCACATGGCGTCGACGTCCCAGCCCTTGGCCTTCAGGATCGTCGGCAGCAGGTCGGTGACCTTCTGCGAGATGCCCTTGCCCGGCTTCGAGGTGGCGAACGAGAACGCCGTCTCGTGTGCGTCGCTGACGCGGGTGACCGACGGGTGCGCGTCGCTCTCGGCGATGGCCTGCATGGCGGCGAGGCCGTCGTGCCACGACGGGAACAGGTAGGCGAGGATCTCGCGCTTCTCGGGCAGGCGGTGCACCTGGGCGGTGACCTCGGTGATGACGCCGAGACGCCCCTCGCTGCCGATGATCATCTCGCGCAGCGACGGACCGGTCGACGCGCTCGGCACAGCGCGGATCGAGAGCACGCCACCGGGGCGCACGACCCGCAGGCCCTTCGTGATGTCGGCGATGTCGCCGTACTTGTCGCTCTGCATGCCCGACGAGCGGGTGGCGACCCAGCCGCCCATGGTCGAGTGGGTGAAGCTGTCCGGGAAGTGCCCGAGGGTCCAGCCGCGGGCGTTCAGCTGCTCTTCGAGGTCGGGGCCCTGGCCACCGGCCTGGATGCGCGCCAGCCCACCGTCCTCGTCGATGTCGAGCACCTTGTCGAGACGGCCCATGTCGAGCGAGACGACCGTGCGCTCTTCTGCGGGCAGGGGCTCGAGGCTGCCCACGATGTTGCTGCCGCCGCCGAACGGGATGAGCACGACGTCGCTGGCGACGGCCAAGTCGACGATCTGCTGGATCTCGTCCTCGTCGGCGGGGTAGACCACGACGTCGGGCACGCGGTCGAGACGCCCCGCACGGATGCGGATGAGGTCGCGGATGCTCTTGCCGTAGGTGTGGACGACCCGGTCGTGGTCGTCGGTGACGACCTGGCCGTCGCCCACGATCTGGACGAGCGAGTCGAGCACCTCGGTGCCGGCCCGGGAGGCGGGCACGTCGAGGTCGTCGAACGAGAGGCCGGTGTCGTGCCCCTGGGACAGCTCGACGCCCACGATCTTCTTGACGAAGGGGGCGAAGGCGGGCTTGTCGTCGTGGTGGAACGCGACGCCCTCGACGCCCCAGCCCCACCACTTCATGTGCTTGACGCCGTCGACGGCGGAGCTCTTCTTCTGTTGGACGTCGGTCACGGGCGTTCTCCTTCGAGCGGGTCTGACGAGCCCAGGATGCGGGCGGTGTTGGCGTCCTTCAGACGCAGGATCTCGGTGCGCACGCGCGTCGAGAAGTCGGTGACGGACTCGCCGTCGTGGGGCCGCATCGGGTCGCCGAACGCGACGCCGACGGGAAGTCGGCCGGGCCGGGGCCAGCTGCGCCCTCGGGGCTGGGCGATGTTCGCTCCGATCAGGGCGAGGGGGACGACCGGCACGCCGCAGGCGGACGCGAGCGCGGCGGCACCGGGCTTGAACGCGGCGACCGTGCCGTCCTTCGAGCGCGTGCCCTCGGGGAACACCAGCACGGGGTAGCCGCGCTGGAGCAACGACCGAGCGCTGACGGTGGGCTGCCCCTGGCGCCCCCGGGCGGCCGCCTTCGCCGCGGCCCGCCGACGGGCGGAGCTCTGCGGCGTCGACCCCGCCGACGCACCGGACGAGGAGGCGCGGGTCGCGTCGACCGCGGAGGCCGGCGTCCCCGAGCCCCGCTGCACCGGGAACGCGTTGAAGAACAGTTCGGTCAGCTGACGGCGCCAGGGCACGTCGAAGAAGTAGTCGGCCGCGGCGCCGGTGGCGAGGTACCGCGCCAGCTTGCGGGGCAGGGCGCCGAGGATGAGCGGGGCGTCCAGGTGGCTCGAGTGGTTGGCGACGACGATGAAGCCGCCGGTGAGCCCCTCGACCCGGTCGCGGTCGATGACCGTCACGTCGGTGATCGACCAGATGGTCGGCTTGAGCAGCATGCGCTGCGCGACGTAGCGGGCCATCGCGTGCCGCCGCGAGCTGAAGCGGTCGCGGACGTCGCTGGCCACACCGCCGGCGCGCTGCGCGACGTCACCGGCACGGTGGGCGACGTCGGCGCGGACGTCGTCGACCCGCTGGGCCACGGCGTCGAGGCGGGCGTGCTCGCGGCGTCGCTCCCCGTCGTTCTTCGCGCTCACTGCTCCACCGGCTTGCGGCGGCTCGACGAGATGGCAGCCGACGCGGCGCGGACGGCGCCCTTCGGAGCGTGCCGGACCAATCCCATCAGCACCTTGTACCGAAGCGTGGGCATGGAGATCACCTTGCCTTTGTCGACGTCGCGCAGGCACGCGACGACGAGTTGTTCGGTGCTGAGCCACAGGGCGTTGGGTATGGACGACGACTTTATGCCGGCCCGCTGATGGAACTCCGTCCGCACCCAGCCCGGCAGCAGGGCCGTGACGCCCACCCCGGTGCCCTTGAGCTCGACCGAGAGGCCCTCGCTGTACGACGTCACCCACGCCTTGATCGCGGAGTAGCTGCCCATGGCCATCAGGCCCGCGGTGCTCGACACGTTGACGATGCGGCCGCGGCCGCGCTCACGCATGGACCGGGCGGCGGCACCCGAGAGGACGAGCACGGCCCGGCACATGACCTCGAACGCGAGGTCGTGCGCGGCGACGTCGGTGGAGGTCAGCGGGGTGTGCATGCCGAAACCGGCATTGTTCACCAGCAGGTCGACGGGGCGGGTCGGATCGGCCAGCCGTTCGGCCACCCGGTCGACGTCTCGACGGTCGCCGAGATCGGCCGCGAGCACCTCGACGTCACGGCCGAGCGCGCGCAGAGCGGTCGCCGTCTCGTCGAGTCGGGTGAGGTCACGCGCGACCAGGACGATGTCCCAGCCGCGCACGGAGAGTTGGCGGGCGAATTCGGCTCCGATGCCGGACGTGCCCCCGGTGACGAGCGCTACAGCCATGCCGCTTACGATACGGTGCTGAGAGCAGACTGCGCGCATCGAGACCCGTTCGAGGCCCTTCTCGCCTCGTCCATTTCTGCCCCGGAGGTCCACCTGTCATGACGACCAGAGATGCCCCGCGCGCCGACCCCGACTTCGACATCCGCGAGTTCACCAAGACGGCCCAGGGCAACTGGCGTCCCGACCTCGACCTGTCCGGCTTCGCCGACACGCCCCTCGGCCCCGACGCCCTTCGCCTCGTCCGCCACCTCGGCCGGCTCGAGAGCGCCACGATGGAGAACCTGCGCAACCTCCTGGTCACGGCCACCCACAAGGACACGAGGGTCACCGCGTTCCTCGTGACGTGGGCGTTCGAGAAGTTCTGGCTCGCCGACGCCCTCGACGCGGTCCTCGAGGCCCACGGCGAGCCCCGCAACCGTGACGTGCCCGAGGGCCCGAAGCGGCACGCCGCCTCCGAGGCCGTCGAGCGCCGTGGCCCGATCACCCGGGCCCTCCAGGCGATCACCGTCGGGTCCCCCATCGTCGCCGTGCACACGACGACGGGTGCCGTCGACGAGTGGGTGCTCCGAGAGGCATACGACCGCCTCGTCGAGCTCGCGGCGCACCCCACGCTGACCACCGTCGTCGATCGTGTCCGGGTCGTGAAGGCCCGCCACGAGCAGTTCTTCGCCAGCGAGGCCGACTGGCGTCTGCGCGACTCGCGCCGCTCGGTGAAGATGACCCGCGCCTCCCTGCTGACGGCCGTCTGGCCGATCGGCGCCGTCGAGCGCGCCGACTCCGAGCGCACCTTCTTCGACGCCACCGTGTTCGGCGGGGCCGAGGGCCACCTGCGTGCCGACCGCGTGGGGGCGATCGTCGCCGACCTGCCGGGCCTGGACGCCACCGTCGGCGCGGCCGTGACCAGAAAGCTGACCGCATGAGCTCCTCCCCCGGCCTCGCGCTGCCCGACCAGACCCCGGGCGCCACCCGCGTCGACCTCGGCGGTTCGCACGTCCTGCTGACGGGCGGCACCGGTTTCGTCGGCCAGGCGATCCTCGAGCGTCTGCTCTCGTCGCACCCCGGCACGACGGTCACGCTCCTCATCCGCCCCAAGGCCGGCACCTCGGCCGAGGGGCGTCTGCGGCACCTGCTGAAGAAGCCGGTCTTCTCGTCGTGGCGTGAGGCGGTCGGGCCCGAGGGCGTCGAGAAGGCCCTCGCCGAGCGGCTCCGGGTGATCGAGAGCGGTCTCGGCGACCTGCCCGACCTTCCCGGCGACCTCGACGTCGTCATCCACAGTGCGTCCACGGTGTCCTTCGACCCGCCGATCGACCAGGCCTTCGAGACCAACGTCGGCGGAGCGGTCGGGCTGTACGAAGCCCTTCGCAAGACGGGCACCGACCCACACGTCGTGCACGTGTCGACGGCCTACGTCGGCGGCATCCGCAAGGGCGTGTTCCCCGAGGCGTCGCTCGGCCACACCGTCGACTGGCGTGTCGAACGGGCCGCCGCCGGCGATGCGCGCGCCCGTGTCGAGGCCGCCTCGCGCCAGCCCGAGACGCTGCGCACCTTCCTCGCCCAGGGTCGCGCGGCGCACGGCAAGACCGGCCCGCAGGCGGTCGCCGCGGCCGCCGAGGAGGCGCGGGTCGCCTGGGTCAAGGCCCGTCTCGTCGACTACGGGCGCACCCGGGCCGAGACGCTCGGCTGGACCGACGTCTACACGCTGACCAAGGCCTTCGCCGAGCGCGCCGCGGAAGAAGTCTGGGCCGAGGCCGGGCACCGCCTGTCGGTGGTCCGACCGGCGATCGTCGAGAGCGCCCACCGACACCCCTACCCCGGCTGGATCGACGGCTTCAAGGTCGCCGACCCGCTGATCATGTCGTACGCCCGCGGACTACTGCCCGAGTTCCCCGGGGTGCCCGACAGCGTGCTCGACGTGATCCCGGTCGACTACGTCGTCAACGTCATCCTCGCCGTCGCCGCGAACCCGGTCGAGGCCGGCAGCCCCCAGTACTTCCACGCCAGCTCGGGCGGCAGCAACCCGTTCTCGATCCTGCGCATGTTCGAGAACCTGAAGGCGTTCTTCACGGCGAACCCGCTGCCCCGCGACGAGCACTCGTCGATCGAGGCGCCGCACTGGAACTTCCCGGGCGTGCGCAAGGTCGAGGGCGCCATCCGCACCGCGAACCGCGTCAACGACGTCCGCGAGGCCGTGCTCACCCGGCTGCCGAGCACGCTCCGCACCCGAACGGCGCTGGCCGGGGTGCAGACCCGTCGGGCCGACCTCGAGTCGCTGCAGAGCCTGACCGACCTCTACCGCCACTACGTGCAGTCCGAGATCATCTTCGACGACCGCCGCACGCGGGCCCTGCACGCCGGACTCCCGGCGGGCTCCCCCGCCGACATCGGCTTCGACGTCACCGACGTCGACTGGGAGGCCTACTTCCAAGAGGTGCACTTCCCGTCCATCACCGCCATGACCCGGGCGTTCTCGGTGCGACCCGCCGCGTCGGCCGCCGTCGCCGACACGCGGGCCCTGCCGCGGCGCGACGACGTCGTCGCCGTGTTCGACCTCGAGGGCACCGTCCTCGACAGCAACATCGTCGAGCAGTACCTCTGGGTGCGCTCGGCCGGGTTCCGCAAGGCCGCCTGGCCCGGCGAGGTCGCCAGCCTGCTCACCTCGCTGCCGCGCTACCTGCGGGCCGAGGGTCGCGACCGCGGCGAGTTCATCCGCACGTTCTCGCGGCGGTACGAGGGCATGCCCGTCGCGCGGCTCTCGGGCGTCGTGCGGTCGCGCGGCTACGCCGACACGGTCCTGCGCCACACCCTCCCCGACGCCCTCGCCCGCCTCGCCGAGCACCGCGCCGCCGGGCACCGCACCGTGCTGGTCACGGGCTCGACCGACACCCTGACGACTCCCCTGGCGCACCTCTTCGACGACGTCGTCGCCAGCACGATGCACCAGCGCAGCGGCGTCTACACCGGCTACCTCGCACAGCCCCCGCTGGTCGACGAGGCCCGCGCCGCCTGGCTGCGCCAGTACGCCCAGGCGAACGACATCGATCTCTCGGGGTCGTACGGTTATGGTGACTCGTTCGCCGACCTCGCCTGGCTCGAGATGGTCGGGCACCCGAACGCGGTCAACCCCGACAGCAATCTGGCACGCGAGGCGCTCCGAAGAAGATGGAGCATCCGCGATTGGACTCGCAGCGGCCCCCACGGCAGAAGCGGCACCAGCACCACGAGCGGCACCAGCAGCACCACAGCGAAAGGAGACGGAGGCAGGGTCTGAACCCGCGCCTCCTGACATCACATGGCCTTCGACATCGACAAGTTCGCCGCGACCTCCGAACGACTGAGCTGGGACGACCTCGACCTCGACCACTTCCGCAAGAACCCGCTGTCGGCGGACTCGCTGCGGACGCTGCGCTACATGGCCGACGTCGAATACCACACGGTCTGCTACACCCGTGACCTCCTCACGACTCCTTCTCACAAAGAGAACGAGATGACCACGTTCATGACGATGTGGAACCGCGAAGAGTTCTGGCACGGCGAGGCCCTCGCCGCCATCCTCGAGGTGCACGGCATCACGGTCGACTACGACCAGCTGCGGGCCAACCGCCTCAAGCTGGGCTGGCGCGAGCGCCTCGACCCGGTCAAGCAGGGCCTGCTCGGCAAGATCGTCGGCTCGGACTTCGTCGCCGTCCACATGTCGTGGGGTGCGGCCAACGAGTACTCGGCCGTGTCGGCCTACAAGCGGATGGCCGAGCTCGAGCAGGACCCGGTCCTCGCCGAGTTGCTGAAGCGCATCGCCAAGCAAGAGGCCCGCCACGTCGCGTTCTACGTCTCGCAGGCCCGTGAGCGTCTGCTCGCGAGCAAGAAGGCCCAGAAGCTGACGCGCTTCCTGCTGTCGAAGGTCTGGGCCCCCGTCGGCTCGTCGATCATGGAGGTCGACGACGTCAAGTTCGTCTTCGGCCAGCTAATGAGCGGCGAGGACGGCCGCAAGGCCGCCGTCAAGCTCGACCAGAACATCTCGAACCTGCCGGGCATGAGCGGTCTGACGATCTTCCAGAAGGCCCTCGACGGCCTGGGCATCCGCGCGGACTCCTCCGCCGGCGGTTCGGTCGCCACGGCGTGAAGACCAGCCACCTGAGACACTTCCTCGTCGCAGCCGACGTGCTGCACTTCCCGGTCGCGGCCGACAAGCTCGGCATCTCGCGACAGAAGCTCGAGTCGTCCATCGAGGCGCTCGAGCTCGAGTTCGGCGCGAAGCTGTTCGACCGCGACGCCACGCCCTACCGCTTGACCAAGGCCGGCAAGGCGGCGGTGGTCGTCGCCGAAGACGAGTTGGCGAGCCCGTCAACCCCGACGCCGCCGCCACCCCCGCCGGCCGGCGGCAAGGCCAAGGCGTCCAAGGGCAAGGGCCGCACCCCCGCCGTCAAGGGTCAGCCCAAGCCGTTCAAGAAGCGCCAGGGCCGCTAGCCGCGCCCGCGGCGGGCCGACCGCCGCCCGCCACCGCATCACACGGCACCACACCACGAAGTGGACACCGCACCGCGTTTTCTCGTGGCGCAGTGTCCACTTCGTGGTGCGGAGGGCACCTCGCGGCGCAGTGTTCAGCTCGTGGCGGCGTCGGCCTCGACGCCGGCGAACCAGTCGGCGTAGCGAGTGTTCCGCGCCATGCGGCGGGTCTCGTCGGGGGCGTCGTCGTCCCACCACACCGGTCCGCGTTCGCCGAGCGACGTCTTGGCGGCGTCGACCCGGGCCCGGGCGTCCTCGACGGCGCCAGCGTCGTCGGCGGCCAGCGCCGTCTTCTTCGCGCGCCGCGCCTCCATCAGCTCGTGGACCAAGGAGGCGCGGGTCGCCTCGTCGAGGCGCGGATCGGTCCGGCGCCACAGCCGGCCGCGGACCACGAGGTACCGCCCGTCGGGCGTGACCAGCGGTGCAGCACTCATGGTCCGAGTCTGCACCGCCGGCCCCGCCTGCGGGCGCCGGTGTCAGTCGCCCTTGACGTTGACGATCTGCCGCAGCGTGTGGCGGATCGTCACGAGCGACGCGGCGTCGGCCATCACCTGGTCGATCGGCTTGTACGCCGCGGGGATCTCGTCGAGGAACGCGTCGGTGTCGCGGTACTCGATGCCCGTCATGGCCTCGCGCAGCTGCTCGTGCGTGAAGGTCTTCCGCGCGGCGCTCCGCGAGTAGGCGCGACCCGCACCGTGCGGGGACGACTGCAGGGCGACCGGGTCGCCCCGTCCCTCGACGACGTACGACGCGGTGCCCATCGACCCCGGGATCAGCCCCGGCTCACCGGCGCGAGCCGAGATGGCGCCCTTCCGCGACAGCCAGACGTCCTTGCCGAAGTGCCGCTCCTGCTGGGTGAAGTTGTGGTGGCAGTTGATGCGCTCCTGCTCGTCGACGGGTGCTCCGACCCAGTCGGCGAACTGCCGCACGACGCGGTCCATCATCTCCTCGCGGTTCAGCAGGGCGAACCGCTGGGCCCACCGCAGCTCGGCGACGTACCGGTCGAACTCGGGCGTGCCCTCGACGAGGTAGGCGAGGTCGGGGTCGGGCAGCGTGATCCACCACCGCTTCATGACCGCCTGGGCGACCTTGATGTGCGTCTGGGCGATCTTGTTGCCGACTCCTCGGCTGCCCGAGTGCAGGAAGAGCCACACGGCGTCGGTCTCGTCGAGGCTGACCTCGATGAAGTGGTTGCCCGAGCCGAGCGAGCCCACCTGCAGCTGCCACGTCTTCGCGTACGACGACGGGTCGAAGCCCGCGGCCTCGGCCAGGGCGGTCAACTCGGATACGCGCGGCTCGGCCGTCGCCACGACCTTCGCGTTGGCGCGACCGGCCGAGGTCGGGACGGCGCGCTCGATCGCCTCGCGCAGGGGCTTCCGGTCGGCGGGCAGGTCACCCGCGACGAACTGCGTCTTCACGGCGATCATGCCGCAGCCGATGTCGACGCCGACGGCGGCCGGCATGACGGCGCCGAGCGTCGGGATGACCGACCCGACGGTGGCGCCCAGCCCGAGGTGGGCGTCGGGCATCAGGGCGAGGTGCGGGTAGATGAACGGCATCGTCGACGTCGTCCGTGCCTGCTGCTCGGTGTTCGCCTCGAGCAGGCTTGCCCAGCTGAACAGCCGGGACGTGATCTTCTCCATGGTCCTTTCGATTCTGTGAGGGGGTCGTCGTCCGGGGCGGGCGGACGTTCCCTCGTGCCGCGGCCGTCGAGCCTGCGGTGTCGAAGAGACGGGAGAACGCCCCGGGCCTCGTGGGCTCGGGGCGTCGGGTGACGTCGTCGGGCCTAGCGGAGGGGGTCGAGAGAGAGCCAGCGTCGCCCGCGGAGGGGCGTGCCCTCGACGGGCTTGCGGTCGCATGGCTGCTGGTTCAGGAGGCGCGGCGTGCTTTCGTACGACATCGCGGCCTCCTCTCGTGCTCTGTCTCGTCGTTCCGACGTGTCCGCACCGTCGATCGGCGCGGAAGACCGAACCTACATCCCGGGCGTGTCGCGTGTCCAGTGCCTGTCAGCCTCGAGCCGTCGACCGGTGCTGCCGGACGAGCAGAAGGTGTACATCTTCGTGTACACAAAAGGTCAGGCGCGGGCGACGGCCTGCTTCGCGAGCTCGCGCTGCACGCTGAGGGCGAGCTCGCGCAACATGACGAGGTCGACGCTCTCGACCGTGCGCGGTTCGGGGTCGGCGACGCAGAGTGCACCGATGCGGACGCCGTCGGGACTCTCGACCGGGTAGCCGGCGTAGAACCGGGCCGGCGCCTCGACGCCGAACCGTTCGTCGGCCCAGGCGTCCTCGACGACGAACGGCTGGCCGCCGGCGACCGTGTGGGCGCAGAACGACAGGGCCATGGGCATCTCGCGATCACCGCCCCCGGCGAGGGCCTTGTTCCAGTGGCGGTCGGCGGTGACGAGCGAGAACGCGGCCCCGCTCGCGCCGAGCAGTGTCCGGGCCCGCTCGACGATGTCGTCGAAGCGTTCCTCGGGGTCGGTGTCGAGGAGGCCGAGGGCCCTGATCGCCTCGACTCGGTCGACCTCGGCCTGTGGGGCGTGTCGGCGCGCCCGCGCCACGCCGCCGCCGGCCGACATCTGCGCGTCGAGCATGGGCGCGAGCATCTCGGCCTGCGCCTCGCCCCAGCGGGCGTACTTGGCGATCAGCTGGTCCCGGTCGTCGTGGCCCGAGAGCGGCGACGGGGGCATGAGCACGTGCACGCGGGGATGCGTCGAGCAGACGTCGTGGATGATCGCGTTCACCTCGGCCGCGTGGCGGTCGACGAGCCCATCGCCGGCGATGTGGAACACCGTCACCTCGCTGGGCGCCTGGACGCCCGTGACGAGGACGGGGCTGCTCGCGCCTCCGGTCTCGGTCTCGATGTGGACGAGCAGGTCGACGAACGCCCGCCGCCACTTCGTGAGGTCGGTCATCTCGAGGGCGTCGTTGATGCCGGTCACCACGACCACGGCGTCGTAGCGCGTGAGGTCACGGTCTCCGAGCACCCGCCGAGCGTCCGCCGTCCTCATCGCGGGGTCGGCCACGACGTCGACGTCGACCCCCCGGCCAGTGGCCTGCGAGACCGCTCGCGCGAGATGACCCGCGAGTCCCAGGTCGTGGCTGCGGACGCCCCACCCGACGGCGGGCCCGCTGCCGAACAAGAGCACGCGATCGGGGCCGACGCCGGGGGCGTGGGCACGCGCGACGCCCTCGGGCCGGGGCAGTCCGAGGCGCCGGTCGAACCAGCGGTTGCGCTGTCGGATCACGCCACGGACGAGCGGGCTCACGAGACGGTTCATGCCGGGTTCCTCCCACAGCGGTGGCCTGATCGACGAGGGCTCCACGTGGTGAGGGCCGAGCGGTGTCAAGACATCGTCTCGTCTCGGTGCCGAGCCGGGACAGCCCCAGGTCGGGGGCCGACGAGCGCACCCGTCAGGTCGGGCACGGTGCATCCGACCCCGGTGGGGGCTGGGCGATCAGCCGCGCGAGGTCCACCTCGACGAGATCACGGAGGCGCTGGTCACGTTCGTCGGGATACGCCGGGTCGACCGCCTCGACCGCCGACACCTTCGTGACGATCACGGCTCCGACGTCGCCCCACGCCCGGTCCACCGCCGCCGCGACGATCCCGCCCACGAAGTCGTCGTCGGACTGCAGTTCGTCCAGCCTGTCGGCCACGGCCGTGTAGGTCTTCTCGCGGAACCACAGGGTGTCGTCGTCACCGCGCCGGTAGTCGTGCTGGTGTCGCGACCGCCCCTTGGCCTTAAGGGCCTTCGCCCGTTCGCCGCCGATGCGTTCGTTCTGCTCGCGTTGTTCCGCCGCGAGGCGACCGAGGACGGTCCGCACGGCCTCGCGGGTGCGCTCGTGGTCGAAGTGCTCGTCGTCGCGGAGGGCACGGATGACGATCGAGTTGGCCACCGAGACCACGGCGGCCGCACGCGAGATGAGGACACCCTCGGCGACGGCCCGCTCGAGGGCCGCGGGATCGGGCGTCGCGGGTTCCGAGGGGGTCTTGCGCGTCATGCCGAGTTTCACCGCGCCTCCTTCTCGACCGGATGGGCGCCGGAGCGCCGGGGACGGACCGACGTCGGCCCGACGTCCCATTAAAGACCCGCGGCGGGGTCCGTCGCCCCGGATCAGGACGACGGACCCCGCCGCGACGGAGGACGACGGATCAGGCCGTGGCGGCCAGGGCCGTCGAGGTCTCGCGGACGAAGTCGTCGAGGTCGTCGGGGTCACGCGACGTGACGAGCGTGAAGCCCTGCTCGACGTCGGTCACGACCGAGCGGTCCACCCACGTGCCGCCGGCGTTGCGGACGTCGGTCTGCAGCGAGGCGAAGGAGGTCAGTTCCTTGCCCGTGACGAGGCCCGCCTCGATGAGCGCCCACGGGCCGTGGCAGATGGCCGCGATCGGCTTGCCGGCCGCGGCGAAGGCCTTGACCAGGTCGACGGCGTCGCTCTCGGTGCGCAGGGTGTCGGCGTTGATGGTGCCGCCGGGCACGAGCAGGAGGTCGTGGTCGGCGGCGTCGACCTCGGCGATGGTCGTGTCGGGGCGGACGGTCTGGCCCGGGTCCTTGTCGCCGACGAGCGTCTCGATCGGCTCGGTGGAGACGCCGGCGACGACGACGGTGGCGCCCTGCTCGCGCAGCTTCGCGACGGGGACGACGAGCTCGTCCTGCTCGACGCCGTAGTTGGTGACGATCGCGAGAACGCGGCGTCCGGTGAGTTCGGTGCTTGCCATGGTGATGCTCCTCTCGGGGCCCCTCGAGGGCCCGGTGTGCGACCGCTCCCGTCTACGCGGGCGGGCTGGGTCGCGGCTGGCGTGATGTACCCCACCCGCGCCGCCCCACCCGCGCCTCCTCGTCCGGGCCGAGACCGGCTCAGCTGGCCAGCAGCGCCCTGGCGGTCCCCTCGTCGAGGATCAGGTCGGTGACCAGGCCCGCGGCGAGCGCACCGCGGACGCTGACGACCTTGGCCTCGCCGGCGACGACGCAGACGCGACGCGGCGTGCGCCGGATGGTCGCCAGGTCGGGCCCCGTGGCGCGCTGGTTGAGCTCGATGTCGGCCGACGAGCCGTCCTCGCGGAAGAACACGGTCGCGACGTCGCCCACCACGTGGTCGTGGCCGAGGCTGTCGTGGTCGCTCTGCTCGAGGTACCCGCCCGAGTAGACGTGGCTCGGCACGTGCGCCTCGCGCGACCCGACGCCGAAGACGACGAGGTCCATGGCGCCCTGCAACGAGAGGACGCGTCGGGTGCTGCGCTCCCGCCAGAGGGCGCGCTTGGTCGCCGGGTCGTCGAAGAACGCCGGCACGGGGAACTGCTGGATCAGGGCGCCGTACGCGTGACCGAACCGCCGCAGGATCTCGCTGGCGTACTCGATGCCCGTGGTGCGGGTGTTCGCCGCACCGTTCAGCTGGACGAAGACGGTGTTGTGCGTGGCCTTGGGCACCAGGTACCGGCTGACCGCGCTGACGGTGGAACCCCAGGCGACGCCGACGACCATGTTCGAGTCGACGTACTGCGTGAGCGTTCGTGCAGCCGACAGCGCGACCCGGTCGAGTCGGTCGACGTCACTCGTCTGGTCGGGCACCGGGACCACGTGCGCCACCACGCCGAACCGCCGGTGCAGCCCCTCGCCCACGGCCGTCGGCTGGTCGAGGGGTGACTTGATCTGGATGTCGACGAGGCCGGTCTCGCGAGCCGACTTCAGGAGGCGCGAGACCGACGACCGGGACGTCTGCAGTTCGTGCGCGATCGCCTCCATCGTGAGGTCCTGCATGTAGTACAGATGCGCGGCACGCAGGGCCTCCTGCGTGCGTTCGGACGTGTCGCCAGCGGCCAACGGGACCTCCTTGCACGTTCGTGCAGATCCGTTGCACCCTGTGTGCATCGGGACGACGATGAATCTACCGGCCCGCAGGACGAGTCGGTCACCACCACCTGACATCGCATCTCGAAAGAAGCAGTGACCATGTCGAAGAAGACAGACTCGATCCGTCCCAACGTGCAGCGCATCGTCGACCGCCCGACGGCACAGGTGCTCGTCGTCGGCGGTGGCATCAACGGCATCGCGACCTTCCGCGACCTCGCCCTCCAGGGCGTCGACGTCGTGCTGGTCGAACGCGCCGACTACGCCTCGGGCGCGTCCGCCGCCTCGTCGCACATGATCCACGGCGGCATCCGCTACCTCGAGAACGGCGAGTTCCGCCTCGTCCGCGAGAGCGTCGAGGAGCGCAACGGGCTGCTGAAGATCGCCCCTCACTACGTCAAGCCGCTGCAGACCACGATGCCGATCTTCTCGACGTTCAGCGGCATCATGAACGCCCCGTTGCGCATGCTGACCCACAAGCAGCGCTCCACCAAGGAGCGCGGCGCGTTGCTGATCAAGGTCGGCATGACAATGTACGACTCGTTCTCGCGCGACGGCGGCTCGGTGCCGCGTCACAAGTTCCTCGGTCGCAAGAAGGCCCTCGCCGAGATGCCCCACCTCAACAAGGCGCTGAAGTACACCGGCACCTACTACGACGCGTCGGTGCACGAGCCCGAGCGTCTCGCGCTCGACGTGCTGAAGGACGGCCTGGCCGCCGGCGACAACGCCCGCAGCGCGAACTACCTCGAGGCCGTCGGCACCGCCGACGGCGGCGTGACCCTCCGCGACGTCGTCAGCGGCACCGAGTTCACGGTCCGGGCCGACGTCGTCATCAACGCCTCGGGCCCCTGGACCGACCTGACCAACAAGGCCTTCGGTGCCGAGTCGCAGTACATGGGCGGCACCAAGGGTTCGCACATCGTCGTCGACAGCCCCGAACTGCTCGAGGCCACGAACGGTCGTGAGATCTTCTTCGAGAACAACGACGGCCGCATCGTGCTGATCTACCCGCTCAAGGGCCGGGTGCTCATCGGCACCACCGACCTCGAGGCCGACATGTCCGAGCCCGCCGTCTGCACCGAAGAAGAGGTGGACTACTTCTTCGACCTCGTCAAGCACGTCTACCCCGACATCGCGCTCGACCGCGGCCACATCGTCTACCGCTACTCGGGCGTCCGCCCGCTGCCGAAGCACGACGACCTCGCCGCGGGCTTCGTGTCCCGCGACTACCGCATCGTCGAGACCGAGGTCGCCGAACTGCCCGGCACGACCGTCCTCAGCCTCGTCGGCGGCAAGTGGACCACGTTCCGCGCCCTGTCGGCCCACCTCTCGACCGAGGCGACCACGAAGCTCGGCGTGAAGCGCTCGGTCGACACGACGGGCATGGCGATCGGCGGCGGCAAGGGCTTCCCGACCACCGACGGCGCCCGCACCACCTGGGTCGCAGCCCACGCCGACGGGCTCGACCGCGACCAGGTCGACCGTCTGCTGACCCGGTACGGCACCCGCGCCTCCGACGTCATCGAGGTGCTGCTCGACCAGCCGTCACAGGCCCTCGAGGCCGAGCCGACGCTGACCACGGCCGAGATCGCCTTCTTCGCCGAGCACGAGGACGCCGTCCACCTGGCCGACGTCGTGCTGCGCCGCACGAACCTGGCGTTCGTCGGTGGCGTCACCATCGAGCTGCTCACCGAGATCGCCGACGTCATGGCCGGCTCGCTCGGCTGGACGACCGAGCAGCGCGACGACGAGATCGAGCAGACCCTGACGACCCTGCGCGACTCGCACGGCGTCGAGGTCGCCTCACAGCACGTGCCCGCAGCGACCTCGGCCGCCGCCGCGAAGTAACCGCGCCGACCCGAGTCGCGAAGCCCCGCCCCCGTCGAGGAGGCGGGGCTTCGTCGTGCCCGGCCCTCGGCGGGTCCGCCGGAACTGACATGTGAACTTCGCTGCCCAACGGGCAAAATGCCACGTTTTCGTATTAGGATGCTGGCCGGGCACACGCCCGCGAGCATCTAGGAGGCCGCATGCCGATTCCCGTCACTCCCCCTGCCGCCGAGCGACAGCTGCTGCGAGACACGGTCCGCAGCCGCATCCGTGACGCGATCATCGACGGCACGCTCGAACCCGGCGAACGCCTGCACGACGACGAGTTGATCGCCTGGCTGCAGGTGTCGCGCACCCCGATCCGCGAGGCGCTCGGCGACCTCGTGCGCGCCGGCCTCGTCGAGATGGCACCGAACCGCTACACGAAGGTCGCGATGCCGAAGGCGGAAGAAGCCGTCGAGGCGGTCCAGACCCTCGGCGTGCTCTTCGGCGGAGCGGTCCGCCTGGCGGTGCCCGACCTTCCGTCCGCCGTCAAGCGAGAGATCGTCCGGGCGATCGACGTCTGCCTCGACGATCTCGACCGAGAGGACGGCCCGGCCCTCAACGCCCACGCCATCGCGCTCTTCTCGACCTACGTCGACCACTGTGGCAATCCGGCCCTGGTCAAGGTCTGCACCGACGTCACCGACGGCCTCGCCTACAAGCTGCGCGTGCCGAACATCGTGCAGGTGCTGCACTGGGACTCGATGGCGGCCTCGTTCGTCGCCCTGCGCGAGGCGACCGAGGCCGGCGACCCCATCGCGGCCGAACTCGCCGCCGAAGACCTGCACGCCCTGCCCGGGCACCGCCCCGTCGACTGAGCGTCCGCGCCCGGTCGGTCGGGCGCGGACGCCCGACCGACCGGCGGTCCGTCAGACCGCCGACCCGTCAGACCGCCGAGACGTCGTCCACCTCGCCGACGAGCTCTTCGATGATGTCCTCCAGGAACAGCACCCCGGTGGTGACGCCCTCGGGCGAGACGGATCGGGCCACGTGCGCGCCGACCCGACGCATCGAGGCCAGGGCGTCCTCGAGGTCGGTGTCGCGGCTCACGGCGCCCAGGCGGCGGATGCGCTTCGCGGGCACCGGTGCCTCGAAGGACCCGTCGTCGGTGAGGTCCATGACGTCCTTGAGGTGCAGGTAGCCCGTGGGCTGACCGTCACCGTCGGTGAGCACGTACCGCGAGTACCCCCGGGCCGCCACGGCACGCTGCACGTCCGCCGGCGTCGCCCCCGGTGCCAGGTGCACCATCTCGTCGAGGGGCACCTCGACGTCGCGCACCTTGCGGGTGGTGAACTCGAACGCCGCCGACAGGGTGCCCGACGAGTCCATCAGCGTGCCCTCGCGGGTCGACTGCTGGACGATCGTGGCGACCTCGTCGAGGGTGTACGAGCTCGTCGCCTCGTCCTTCGGCTCGACCCGGAAGAGCCTCAGCACGCCGTTGGCGACCGCGTTGAGCGACCAGATGACCGGCTTGAAGACCGTCGCCACGAAGACGAGCGGCGGCGCCAGGACGAGCGCGGCCCGGTCGGGCACCGAGAACGACAGGTTCTTCGGGATCATCTCGCCGACGACCACGTGCAAGAACGTGACGAGCACGAGCGCCACGACGAACGCGACCACGCCGATCGCCTCGGCCGAGAGGCTGGTGAGGCCGAGCGGGATCTCGAGCAGGTGGTGGATCGCCGGCTCGGACACGTTCAAGATGACGAGCGAGCAGACGGTGATGCCCAACTGGCTGGTGGCCAGCATGAGCGTCGCGTGCTCCATCGCCCAGAGGGTCTTCTTGGCGGCCTTGCTGCCGGCCTCGGCACGGGGCTCGATCTGTGAGCGGCGGGCCGAGATGACGGCGAACTCGGCGCCGACGAAGAATCCGTTGACGACCAGCAGCACGACGAGCCAGACGATGCCCGGCAGGTACTCGTTCATCGGGTCACCCCTTCTCTCAGCGAGGCGACGACGCGGTCGTGCTCGCTCGTGGGTGCGACGGCGCCGAGGTCGTCGTCAGGTGGGGCCGGAACGAAGCGCAGTCGCTCGAGGCGTCCGTTCGCGACGCGTTCGACCCGCAGGCTGCCGCTGCCGCTCTCGAGGGCGACCTCGTCGCCCACCTCGGGCAGGCGGTCGAGGCGGTCGATGACGAACCCGGCCACCGTCTCGTAGTCGCCGTCGTCGGGCACGCGGATGCCGGCCCGGTCGGCCAGTTCGTCGGGCCGGAGGGCACCGTCGAAGAGCACGGTGCCGGCCTGGCGCACGATGCCCACGCGGGCGCGGTCGTGCTCGTCCTCGAGCTCGCCGACCAGTTCTTCGACGACGTCCTCGAGGGTCACGAGGCCGGCGGTGCCGCCGAACTCGTCACGCACCACGGCCATCTGCAGGCCGCCGTGGCGCAGCAGACCGAGCAGTGAGTCGGTGCCCATGCTCTCGGGCACGAAGCGCGCCTCCTGCATGAGCGCGGTCGAGCCGACGGAGGCGCGCTCGGCGAGCGGGACGGCGAACGCGTGCTTCACGTGCACGACGCCGACGATGTCGTCGCTGTCGTCGCCGATCACGGGGAACCGCGAGAAGCCCGAGGCCAGGGCGGCCTCGACGATGTCGGCGGCCGAGCCGGTGGAGGCGATCGTGGTCATGCGGACGCGCGGCGTCATCACCTCGGAGGCGTCGTGCTGCGAGAAACGCAGGGTGCGCCCCAGCAGGGTCGCGTGGTCCTGGTCGAGCTGCCCCTCGAGGGCCGACCGGCGCACCAGCGAGCTCAGCTCTTCCGCCGAGCGGGCACCCGAGAGCTCTTCCTTGGGCTCGATGCCCATGGCGCGGATGGCGGCGTTGGCGGTGTTGTTGAACAGCAGGATGAGCGGCTTGAACACCGTGGTGAACGCCGCCTGGAACGGCACGACGAACTTCGCGGTGGCGAGCGGCAGCGCGAGGGCGAAGTTCTTCGGCACGAGCTCGCCGACCACCATCGAGAAGAGGGTGGCGAGCACGATGCCCGTGATGCTGCCGACGATCGGCACGACCGTCGCCGGCATGCCGAGCGAGTCGAGCGGGCCGCTCAGCATCGAGCTGATGGCGGGTTCGAAGGTGTACCCGGTCAACAGCGTCGTCAGCGTGATGCCGAGCTGCGCGCCGGAGAGGTGCGTCGAGGTGATGCGCAACGCCTTGATCGTGGGACCGAGACGTTTCTCGCCCCGGTCGCGCCGCGCCTCCAGCTCGTTGCGGTCGAGGTTGACCAGCGAGAACTCGGACGCGACGAAGAAGCCGGTGCCGACGGTGAGCACGAGGCCGATGCCGACCATGACCCAGTCATCCATGTCGCCCCTCCCCGTCTGTGACGACCGCACGGGCGGTCAGGCGTGGGAGAGGCCAGGGCATGTGAGAGGGAGGTTCGTCCATGACCGAGAACAGTAAGGAGACCCGCCGACCGATGCCTGAGAACGTGCACCCGCTGCACGCCCCTGTGGGGGCGAGCCGAGGAGGCGCGGGTCAGGTCGTCGGGATCGTCGGCGTCGGGATCGTCGGCGTCGGGATCGTCGGCGGCAGGGCGGGCGGCGTGGCCCGCAGGTCGGCCACCCGGTCGGCGGGCTCGGTGCGGGCGAGGAACCCGATGCGCGACTCGCGGACGTGCCAGCCCATCAGCTCGGCGGCCCCGGCCTCGTCGCCCGCGTCGATCGCCGCGAGGATGCGGCGGTGGTCGGGCCAGAGCCGCTTGCCGCGCGAGAAGGTGTCGAGCGCGTACAGCCACTCGATCTTGTTCGACAGCTGGCGCAGCAGGGTCGCCAGCGTGGCGCTACCGCTCAGCTGCGCCACACCGACGTGGAACCGGTCGTTGAGCTCGACGAGTCGGTCGAGGTCGCCGGCGTCGACGGCGGCGTCCCCGTCGTCGAGCAGTTGCCCGAGCACGCGCCGGGTCCGCCACCAGTCCTCGGGCGGGCGGGGCTCGCCGAACAGCTCGCGCGCCCGCAGGGCGGCCCGTCGGGCGGTCGAGATCTCGAGGGCCTCGCGGACGGCGAAGAGGTCGTCGGCCTCGTCGACCGGGATCGCCGCGACCCGACTGCCCACGTGGGGCGTCGACTCGACGAACCCTTCGGCCTCGAGCGCCCGCAGCGCCTCGCGCACCGGGACCCGCGAGACGCCGTGGCGGCGGGCGACCGAGGCCTCTGTGATGCGCGTCCCCGGCACGAGGGTGCCCTCGACGATCTCGCGACGCAGGGCGTCGACGAGGACGACGGGTGGTGGGCCCTCAGAGGGCGAGGCTGGCACCGGGGATGGCTCCCAACAGTTCGGTCGTGTACTCGGCACGGGGCGACAAGAAGATGTCGTCGACGCTACCGCGCTCGACCACGGCGCCCTTGCGCATCACCACCACGTCGTGGGCGATCTGGCGCACGACCGCCAGGTCGTGCGTGATGAACAGGTAGCTGAGGCCGAGCCGACGCTGGAGGTCGCCGAGCAGCTCGAGGATCTGCTCCTGGACGAGAACGTCGAGGGCCGAGACGGCCTCGTCGCAGATGAGCAGCTCGGGCTCGAGCGCGAGCGCCCGCGCGATGGCCACCCGCTGGCGTTGACCGCCCGACAGCTCGTTCGGCCGGCTCTGGGCGACCGACCGGGGCAGGGCGACCTGGTCGAGCAGCTCGGCGACCCGCTGCCTGCGGGAGGCCCGGTCGCCGACGCCGAAGATGCGCAACGGCTCGTCGATCAGCCGCTCGACGCTGTACGACGGGTCGAGCGAACCGTAGGGGTCCTGGAAGACGGGCTGCACCCGGCGACGCAGCGCACGCCGGGACGCACCCCGGCTCGCCGTGATGCTCTCGCCGTCGATCAGCGCCGACCCGCTCGTCGCCGACTCGAGGCCGAGCACGATGCGGGCCACGGTCGTCTTGCCCGAGCCGGACTCTCCCACGATCGCCGTCGTGGTGCCGCGCGGCACCTCGAACGAGACGTGGTCGACGGCCCGCACCTGCTCACCACGGCGACCACGGAGGCGGAACTCCTTGACCAGGTCGGTGACGGTCAGGATCGAGTCGACCCGCGCCTCCTTCGCGTCCGTCGCGTCGTCGAGGACGGCCTCGCCGCGACGGAGGGCGGTCGCCGAGGCCAGCGTCGGCGCGGCCGCGACGAGGCGCTTCGTGTACTCGTGCTGCGGGCGACGCAGGATCTGCTCGGGCGTGCCCTGCTCGACGACGCGACCCTCGAGCATCACGACGATGCGGTCGGTGCGGTCGGCGGCGAGCCCCAGGTCGTGCGTGATGAACAGCAGCGACGTGCCACGGCTCTCGACCAGCGTCTGCAGGTGGTTGAGGATCTGCCGCTGCACCGTCACGTCGAGCGCGCTGGTCGGCTCGTCGGCGATCAACAGCTGCGGCTCGCGGGCCAGGGCGATCGCGATGAGCACGCGCTGGCGCATGCCGCCCGAGAACTCGTGCGGGAACTGCCCCGCCCGGCGCTCGGCCTCGGGGATGCCCGCCTCGGTCATCAGCGCGACGACGCGGCGCTGTACCTCGTCGTGGCCGCGGAGGCCGTGGGTGCGCAGCGCGTCGGCGATCTGGGCGCCGACCTTCATCGACGGGTTCAGGTTGGTCGACGGGTCCTGCGGCACGAGGCCGATGCGCGCCCCGCGCACCTGGCGCATGGGCGCCTCGGTCGCCTGCGCGAGGTCGAGGGTGCTGCCGTCGGGGCTCGCGAGCTCGATCGTGCCGCCCGTGATGTGACCGGCCCCGGGCAGCAGGCGAAGGATGGCCGCGACCACCGTCGACTTGCCCGAGCCGGACTGGCCGACGATGGCCACCCGCTCGCCCGGCAGGACGTCGAGGTCGACGCCGTGCACGGCGGGGGTGTCGCCGAACGAGACGCGCAGGTCGCGCACGCTCAGCAACGGGGAGGTCGGGTTCTCAGCGTCCTGCGGCATAGGCCTGGGCTCCTCGGGGGTTGGCGGCGGCGGAGAGCACACCGGTCTCGGGGTCTCGCGAGACGCTCGACAGCCGGCCCAGGGACCAGCCGCCGGCGCGGGTGACGACGTGGCCGCGGGCGACCAGCGCGTCGATGACGTCGTCGCCCAGGCGGTCCTCGACCACGACGCCCCCGGGCTCCCAGGTGCGGGGCCAGAAGCTGCCGGGGAACGACGTGGTGTGCAGCGCGGGGGCGTCGATCGCCTGCTGCGGGGTGTACCCGCCGACGATCGTGCGCAGCAGGTAGAGCAGCTGCCACTGGTCCTGCTGGTCGCCGCCGGGCGAGCCGAGCGCGACGACGGGCTCGCCGTCCTTCAGCACGAGCGTGGGCGTCAGCGTCGTGCGCGGGCGGGTGCCCGGCTCGAGGGTCGACGCCGTGCCCTCGTCCAGCCACGACATCTGCAGCCGGCTGCCCAGGCAGAAGCCGAGCTCGGGGATCGTCGGCGACGACTGCAGCCATCCGCCCGACGGGGTCGCCGAGACGATGTTGCCCCAGCGGTCGACGACGTCGAGGTGGCAGGTGTCACCCCGCGTCTCGCCGGTCGGCTCGGTGAACGGCTCGGCCAGACGGTCCGCAGGAGGCGCGGTGCCGGTCGGCGGGGCGTCCTCGGCCGGTGCGGCGGGGGCGGCGGCGGGGGCCTGTGCCCGCCCGGGGGCGGCGACCGTGGGCTCCCCGACACCGGCGGGTGCCTCGCTGAGCGCGGGAGGCAGGTACTCGGTGCGCATCGTGGGCAGGGCGAACGGCTCGCGCCCGGGGACGTCGCCGGGTCGCAGGTCGTGCGACGCCCGGTCGCCGATCAGCGCGCGGCGCCCGTCGGCGTAGTCCGCGGACAGGAGGGTCTCGAGAGGTACGTCTCCGGGGCCGTACCAGGCCTCGCGATCGGCCATGGCGAGCTTCTGCGCCTCGACGATCGTGTGGGCGCCGTCCGCGGTCGAGGGGTCGAGCAGCTCGTCGTCGAGCGGCTCGAGCAGCGCCAGCACCTGCAGCAGGGCGGGACCCTGGCCCCAGGCGCCGGTCTTGGCGATCGTGTGACCCCGGAACTCGATCGTCGTCGCCGGCTCGGTCGTGGCGCGGAACGCGGCGAGGTCCGCGGCCGTGACGACACCTGCGTGGTCGGTGCCCGACGAGTGACGGTGCGGAGTGCGGACGAACTCGTCGATCGCCTGCGCGACGTGTCCGCTGCCCCACTCGACCCGCGCCTCCTCGATCTTCGCCTCGCGGGACGCGTCGGGGCCGAGGGCCTCGCCCGCCGCGACCAGCTCGTCGAGGACGGCCGCGTAGGCCGGGTTCGTCAGCAGGTCGCCCTCGCGGGGCACCTCGCCACCGGGCATCCACTGCGCGGCCGAGGTGGGCCAGTGCTCGGTGAAGAGGTCGGCGACGGTCTGGATGGTGGAGGCCACGCGCGCCACGATCGGGTGGCCGTCGCGGGCGTAGCCGATCGCGTAGGCGAGGACGTCGGCGAGCGACCAGGTGCCGTGCTCGGCCAGCAGCTTCAGCCAGGCGTCGACGGCACCGGGGACTGCGGCGGCCAGGGCTCCCGACCCGGGGACGAGCTCGAGGCCCTCGGCGAGATAGTGCTCACGGGTGGCCCCGGCCGGGGCGGGGCCCTGACCGACCAGCACGGTCGGGACGCCAGGAGCCTCGGCCGTCGCGTAGATCGCCGTGAGGTCGCCGCCGGGGCCGTTGAGGTGCGGCTCGACGACGTGCAGCACGAAGGCTCCCGCGACGGCCGCGTCGAAGGCATTGCCGCCGCGCTCGAGGACCGACTGGGCCGAGGCCGTCGCCAGCCAGTGCGTCGACGACGTCATGCCGAACGTGCCGCGCAGGTCCGGGCGGGTGACGAACTCGTCGGGGGTGGTGTAGGTCACGAGGGGGTCACTTCCGGTCGCTGGCGGTGGGATCGAGGGCGTCGCGCAGGGCGTCGCCGAACAGGTTGAAGCCCAGGCAGATCACGGCGATCGCGAGACCCGGCACGACGGCCGCGAACGGCGCCTTGGCCAGGTACTGCTGCGCGTCGCTGAGCATGATGCCCAGACTGGCCGTCGGCGGCTGGATGCCCAGCCCGAGGAACGACAGCAGGGCCTCGCCGATCACGGCGACGGGCATGATGACCGTCGCCTGCACGATGATCGCCGAGACGCAGTTGGGCAGGACGTGCTGGAAGATCACCCGCAGGCCCGTGGCGTCCATGGTCGTCGCGGCGAGGACGAAGTCGGTCGACTTGATGCGCAGCGTCTCGCCGCGCACCACGCGGATCATCGTCGGCACCTGGGCGATGCCGAGGGCGACCACGGCGTTCGTCAGGCTCGGACCACTGATCGCGGCGAGCGCCACGGCGATGATCAGGAACGGGAACGCCAGCATGACGTCGGTCAGGCGCGAGATGACGCCGTCGAGCCAACGCCAGTAGCCGGCCAGCAGCCCGAGGGGTGTGCCGACCACGACGGCCAGCAGCACCGAGAGCACGCCGACCTGCAGCGAGACGCGGATGCCGTACACGGTGCGCGACAGGATGTCGCGGCCGAGGTCGTCGGTGCCGAGCACGTAGCCCACGGTGCCGGGCACCTGGAACGGCAGCTCGAAGTTGACCCGGGTCGGGTCGTACGGGGCGATGAGCGGCGCGGCGAGGCCCGCGACGAGGACGACGAGCAGCATGACGCCGCCCGTGACGCCCAGCTTGTTGCGGACGAGGCCGCGCCAGACGCGTCCCCGCGCCGAGCCGAGCCCCGCCCCTGCGGCGGTGGGTGTCTCGATGACGGTCACGATGCGCCTCCTACCCTGATGCGCGGGTTGATGACGGAGTACAGGACGTCCACCGCCAGGTTGATCACGATGTAGCCGACCGTGATGATCAGCACGACGGCCTGGATCACCGGGTAGTCGCGGGTGAACACCGAGTCGAGCGTGAGCTTGCCGAAGCCCGGAAGGGCGAAGATGCGCTCGGTGACGACGGCGCCCGAGATCAGGCCGCCGAGCTGCAGGCCGACGATCGTGACGACCACGATCATCGAGTTGCGCAGGCCGTAGCGCATCAGCACCCGGCCGCGACCGAGACCCTTGGCCCGCGCGGTGCGCACGTAGTCGGTCTTCATCGTCTCGATCATCGAGGCGCGGGTCTGCCGCATGATGACCGCGGCGAGGCTCGTGCCGAGGATCAACGCGGGCAGGGTCAGGTGGTAGAACGCGCTCGCCGGGTTCTCGGCCACCGGCACGTAGCCCGACGCGGGGAACAGCCCGAGACCGGCAGCGAGCCAGAGGATCGCGAGGATGCCGAGCCAGAAGTTCGGCACCGAGAGCCCCACCAGGGCGGCGGCGTTGGCCATCCACTCGGGCCAGCGGCCCCGGTACCGCTCGGCGACGACGCCCAGGGCGACACCCACGACGACGGCGACGACGATGGCGTAGAGGGCGAGCCACAGCGTGACCGGCAAGGTGGCGCCGATCAGCTCGGTGACCGGGGTGCCGGTGCGGGTGGACTCACCGAAGTCGCCGCGGACGAAGTTGCCGACGAACCGGCCGTACTGCACGAGCAGCGAGTCGTCGAGGCCGAGGTCGGCACGGATGGCGGCGACGCGCTCGGGCGTCGCCTCTTCGCCGGCGAGCGCCAGGGCCGGGTCGCCGGGCAGCTGGCGCACCCCCCAGAACACGACGATCGAGGCGATCACGAGCGTGACGGCCGACTGCCAGAGCCGGGTGAGCAGGTAACGGGTCATCGGGTCACTCCCCCTCGACGAAGGCAGCGTTGCTGAGGCGCACGACGCCGTCGGCGTAGGTGGACACCCCGGCGACCTCGTTCGTCAGCGCGGTCAGGCTGCGGGTGCGGTACAGGTAGATGAGCGGTTCATCTTCTTGGACCTGCGTCACGGCCTCGCCGTAGAGCGCCGCACGCTCGTCGACGTCGATGGACGCGGCCGCGTCGGCCAGCAGCTCGTCGACCCGGGGATTGCTGTAGCCCGAGTAGTTGTTGCCGCCACCGGTGCGCAGGAAGTTGACCATGTTGCCGTTCGGGTCGACGCGACCGGACCAGCCGAGCTGCAGCGCGTCGAAGTCTCCACGCGACTGCACGTCGAGCAGGGTCGAGTACTCGACCGGGGTGATGGACAGGCGGAACCCGCCGTCGGCGACCTGGGCCTGCAACGCCTGGGCGAGTCGCAACGTGTCGGCGTTGTTGCTGGCCTGGATCTCGATGTCGTAGGGCGTGTCAACGCCCGCCTCCTCCAGGAGGCGCTTCGCCCCCTCGGGGTCGTAGCCCGGGCAGGCGTCGCTGGCGTCGGTGGCGAACGGGCTGCTCGGCGGGATCGGCGAGCAGGCGGTGTCGTTCCACCCGCCGAACACGCTCTGGACGAGCGCATCGCGGTCGATCGACATGGCCAGCGCCTGACGGACGCGCACGTCGCTCGCCAGGGGGGTGTCGATCTGCACGGGGTCGGTTCCGACGCCGTCCTGGTTGCCGATGTTCACCGTGATGCCCTGGTAGCCGAAGGAGCCGACCTGCAGCACCGTCAGGCCGTCGTCGGCCATGAGGGAGTCGACGTCCATCGTCGACATCGAGTCGGCGACCTGCACGTCACCCGCCCGCACGTTCGCGGCCCGGATGCTCGCGTCGGTGATGATGCGGTAGGTGATCGTGTCGAGGTGCACGTCCTCGGCGTCGTAGTAGAGCGGGTCGCGCTCGACCGAGATCGAGGTCTGCGGCACGCGGTCGACGAACTTGAACGGGCCGACGCAGACCGGGGCGTCGCCGAAGTCGTCGCCCTCGGCCTCGAGTGCCGTCGGCGACATGATCATGCCCGCCCGGTCGGCCAGGGCCGCGGTGAGCGGGGCGAAGGGGCGCTCGTAGGTCAGGCGCACCGTGTCGTCGTCGAGGGCCTCGACCCCGGTGACGGGGCCGAGCTCACTGGCCCGCGACGAGTCGGGCTTGTCGAGGTGGCGGCGCAGCGTCGTGACCACGGCCTCGGCGTCGAGCGGGGTCCCGTCGGCGAACACGGCGTCGGTGCGCACGGGGATGTCGACCGTCAACCCGCCGTCCGACAGCGTCGGCAGCTCGGTCGCCAGCAACGGCACGAGGTCGCCCTCGGCGTCGATGTCGTACAGCTTCTGGCAGACCGTCTCCATGACGTACCGCGTGTAGAGCGACGACGACGTGGTGGGGTCGAGGGCGTCCGGCTCGGCCGACAGCGCCATGACCAGGTCGCCGCCCTCGACGATCGTCTTGTCGCCGATCGGCGCGGTGGTGACGTCGGTCTTGTCGGGCGGGTTCGTGCCGGCGGGCTGCTGCGGGACGCAGGCCGTCAGCGCGAGCGTCGCGGCGGCGAGGGCCGGGAGCGCGAGGGCTCGGCGCAGGCGGCGACGGCCGGCCGGTGCGCTCGGGGTCGCGGCACGGGACGCGCTCGCGGCACGGGTCGGGCGGGGTGGGCGGGCCATCGGGCCTCCGATGCTCGGGTGGTATCGGTCTGTGCGGTGTGGATTGCATACAATCCTGCCGCAAGCCCCAGTTTTGTATACGAATTGTTTCGCGCGGGTAAAACGTGTGGCAGACGCACCGCCCGGAACCATCAATGCGCCGTCGAACCACGCAGGTGGAAGGTTCGACGGCGCATCGGTGGTGTCGTCCCGGTGCCGACACGCAGGACTACCGGCCACGGGGCGTCAGCCCAGGGGCAGTCCGGCTGCGCGCAGGTTCATCGCGAGGCGCGGCGGGTGCATGACCTCGTCCCACACCGTGCGAGCGAATCCGACGACCTCGGGCCGGTTGCGGATGCGGTCCTCACGAATCTTCTCGTCCACGACGATCTGCTCCGGAGAACGCCCCTTCCGCCACCGGCCCTTCGCGTACTTGATCCGCCCGTCGAACTCGAGGACGACGCCGAACCGGGGCCACCAGAAGTCGACCACGTCCACGAACTGACCGCGATCACCCCAGCGGAAGCTCTTCTGGAGAACCGGAGGAGGCGCACCCAGCTCGTGCAGGACGACCCGCGTCAGCGATTCCCCGGGGGACTCGGCCGCCGACGTCGCGAAGGCCACGGCACGACGAGCGCCCGTGCGGCCCCGAGCCGTCGGCCGTGCATCCAGCAACCGACCGACCTCCTCCCGCGTGGTCGACCGACGGCGGAGCAGCTGGTCGAGGGCGACGACGGCCTCCCGGAAGGTCCACGACAACGCGAGATCGGCAGCCGTGCGTGCCGGCGAGGTGACGGGCACCCCGGACTCCTCCCGCGCCTCCTGGGGCAGGAGAAGTCCGGCGTGGCGGACGACCGTCGGCGTGGACTGCGTCGTACGACGAGCGGGGTCGACGACGTGGACGCGGTCCGGCCAGTCACCCAGGATCGGGGCACCCCAGACGGCCGCTGCGGACGCGTGTGAGGCGGCGACCCGGCTCGACAGCTTGGGCAGGAGCGCGACCACGCGGAGGAGATGGCGTTGCCTCGGCGTGGCAGCCTGCCAGGCCTCCCGCTCGACGGCGACACCCGGGCACAGCCGGAGGAGCTCACCACGGTCGATCCGGCGACGGACCGAGGAGGACTCTCGCGTCCCGTGGCCCAGCTGGGACGAGCGAATGACGGGCGGTAGGGAATCGATCATCCCCACACCTTGCCGGTCGTGACCGCGCCCTGTCGTAGTTCTCCACAGGACCTTCACCCTCTGCGTGAGACGAACCATCGATGCGCTGTCGAACCATCCATTCGGATGGTTCGACAGCGCATCGACGGCGTGACGCTGAGCGCGCGGCGCGAAGGGCGCCGCGCGCGGAGGTGGGGGCGGCTACTCGAGGTTCGCGTGGCGGGGCCAGAGCTCGTCGGCGTCGGCACCCGAACGCTTCCATAGCGCGTGGAAGACGGCGTCGCCGAGCAGCACGACCGTCTGCTCGAACAGGCCGCCGGCGTACTGCGACGAGGCGGCTCCCGAGCGGTCCTGCTTGTCGGCGGCGGGGACCACGAGCACGGCCTCGGCCAGGTCGGCCAGCGGCGAGTCGGCGGCGGTGGTGATCGCGGCCACCCGGGCCCCGGCGTCGACGGCCGTGCGGGCCGCGGCGACGATGCCGGACGTCGTGCCCGAGCCGCTCGCGGTGAGCAGCACGTCTCCGTCGGCGATGGCGGGAGTCGTCACCTCACCCACGACGTGCACCTCGAGACCGAGGTGCATCAGCCGCATCGCGGTCATGCGCAGGGCGAGCCCCGAGCGACCCGCCCCGTGGACGAAGACGCGCTCGGCGTCGTCGAGCAGGTCGGCGAAGGCGTCGAGCTGGCCGGAGGTGTCGGACGAGTCGTCACCCCCGGCGTCGGCGTCGAGGACCGCCGAGACGGCGGCGTCGACCTCGTCCGCCACGAGCTCGAGGGCGGTGGCGACGGAACCGTGGTCGTCGTCGGGGGACGTGCTGTCTGCGGGAGTCACGCGTACCAGCCTGCTCGCCCCGCGCCTCCTGCGTCCAGGTTCGGGTGGACGCCCCCGGAACGACGGGGCTGCGCAGGGGTGCGACCAGAAGAGGGGCCACCGCGGACCCGCACTGGGGGCAGCCCGGCGCACGCCCGCTGCCTAGCCTGGGACGGGGGACGACACACCGAGAGACACCCGAGGAGCACCACGTGACCAGGACGGTCGACACACCCGCGCACCCGACGCGCAGCTACGAGCGGCTGAGGCCTGCCATGCGCCTGTTCTACCTGTGGACGCTCTCGCGCTCGCGCCACGTGCCCTCCCCGCGCGGCCGGCCGACCTACCGGGCGGACTCCCCCGACCCCGACACCGTGCTGCTGATCGGCACGGGCCCGACCCACGGCTTCGGCGTGACGAGCCACGAGCAGGCACTCACCGGCCAGATCGCCAAGGAGACGTCGAAGAACACCGGACGTGCGTGCTCGGTGGACTACATCGGTGACGAGATGATGAACGCCGGGTCGGCCCGCTCGTGGATCGGCGACCACGACCTCAGCCTGTACGACACGGTCGTCGTGATGCTCGGCCTCAACGACGCCGTCATGCTCACTCCGCTGGACAGCTGGCAGCGCGACGTCACGGCGCTCGTCACCGACCTGACGCGCCGCGTCCACCCGACCGCCCGCATCGTGTTGGTCGGCGTGCAGCCCGTGCGCTCGGTGACGCGGTTCGACAACCCGTTCGGATCGGTCGCCGACCGGCACGCCGCGCGCATGAACGAGATCACCGAGCGGGTCGCCTCACAGCACCCGTCGACCTCGTACTTCCGGCTGCCCCCGGGCGAGCTGCAGCCCGGGCGCCCACACGGCTGCGAGACGATGTACCGACAATGGGGCGCCGTGGTCGCCGACCGGGTCGCCCCGACCCTCGACGTGGTGCGCCGCGGCGAATCGGTCGAGCACATCCCGCGCACATCGGTGGCCCCCCTCGTGCCCGAGCGCGTCGCGGCCCAGCTCGAGGTGGCCCGACTGGCGGCGTCGGTGGCCGCGCCGGCTCCGGTCGACCCGGTCGTCGCACGGCTCGAGGCCGCACGGGCGGCCGTCGCCCGACTCGAGGCCGAGCAGGCCGTCGCGGCGCGCTCGGCAACCGCACCCGCACCCGCACCGCTGCCGACACCTGCCACGACACCGACGCCTGCACCCGTGACCGCCCCCGGAACCGCGCCCGTCCCGCCGACCGGCACCGCGCCTCCTGCCCGTCCGCGGCGGGCACTGCCCGAGCCGACCTTCGAGTGGTCGGGTGCCGAGACGCTGGTCGAGCTCGCGAGCACCGGCGGCTCGGACACCCTGCAGGACCTCGCCCGCCGCGCCGAGAAGGAATTCGGCGTCGACGTCGCCGTCGTCTCGCTGCTCGACGGAAAGAAGCTGTACTACGCCGTCAACACCGAGCTGCTGCCGGTGTCGATCCCGCGCGAACTGACCTTCTGCGACGTGACCGTGGCGGCCGACGCCCCCGTGATCGTCGAGGACGCCCGCAAGGACGACCGCTTCAAGGACAACCCCTACCTCGACCTCAACCACGGGTACTTCTACGCCGGACACCCGATCCACTCGTCGACGGGCGAGGCGATCGGCACGTTCTGCCTGCACAACACCCGCCCCCGCAAGGCGAAGAGCGTGTCGTCCGAGAAGCTGGCCGAGTTCGCCCGCCTGGCCGAGATCGAGCTGCAGAGCTACGAGACGGCCGACGGGGGCCACGACCTGCCGACGATGTACGAGACCCGGGAGGCGGCGGTCGCGGCGGCCGTGTCGGGTCGCGCCCCGCAGGCGGCCTCGCTGGCCCAGGACGTGGCCGACGCCGTGGGCGCGGTCCCCGTGGGCGCCGTCCCCGTGGCCGCCGTCGCTGTGGCCGCCACCCCCGTGGCCGCCGCTGCTGCCGCTCCGGCCGCGCCGGCCCCCACGCGCGTCGGGCGCCACGCCGCCCCCTGACGCGACCCGCGAGCGAGGACGCACCACGTCCGCGTCGTCGAACCACCCGGACCACGGTTCGACGACGCGACGGTGGTGCGACCGTCACGTCGTCACGCCGTCACGCCGTCACGTCGTCACGTCGTCGCGGCCCCTTCCGCTGCTTCAGCCACAGCACGAGCATGAAGCTGAAGATCACGAGAACCATCCACGAGCCGATCTTGCTGGGGTGCACGAGGCTCCAGCCGTCGGCCTGCGAGGCGTAGGTCCAGGCGCCGAGCAGGGTCGCGGCGTTCTCGGCGACCCAGATGAAGAGCCCGATCAGGGCGAACGAGACGAGCAACGGCATGCGGCGGTCGAGGCCCCGCACGCGGAAGGTCACCGACCGTCGGGCGATCAGCAGCGCGGCGACGCCGAGCAGCACCCAGCGCAGGTCGGTGATCCAGTGGTTCGTGAAGAAGTTGACGTAGAAGCCGACCGCGACGGCCATGGTCGCCACCATCGGCACGGGGTCGACGCGCAGGTCGAGCCGTCGCCACGCCTGGCAGATGTAGCTCGCGACGGCCGCGTACATGAAGCCGCTGTAGAGCGGCACGTCACCCAGGCGCAGCACGCCGGGCTCCGGGTACGACCACGACCCGATCGCCACCTTGAACACCTCGAGCCCGAGGCCCAGGACGTGGAAGACGCAGATGACGAGCAGTTCGTCCCGGGTCTCGAGCCGCGTCGCGACGAGGACGACCTGCACGAGCAGGCACCAGATCAGCAGGGCGTCGTAGCGCGGGATGCCCACGTCCACCACGCGGGTCACGGCGAGCCCGGCGAAGATCGCGACGGCGAACGCGCACGAGAGGGCCTGCGCGCGGCCGAAGGCCAGCAGGTCGAGCAGGGACTCGCGCGTGCGGGCGGCGCGACCCGGGCGGTGACGCGGGACGATCTCGACGGCGGACACCGCGCCTCCTCGGTTCGTCGTCGGCGCGGGCCGGGTGGCCGCACCGTCGCCCCGACGGGTGCGACCTCGTCCACGCTACGAACCCCGAGGAGGCGCGGCGTCCGCCCCGAGGACCACTCGCCTCCCCCGCGGGTGGCGTCTTCGGACACGCGAGAGCCCCCTCACCGGGGTGAGGGGGCTCTCGTGGGGTGCTCGTCGGCGTCCCGCGCTGCGGGCCGCTGGTACGCACCGTCGACGGGCCGGGCGTCAGCCCGTCCGAAGTCGTGCACCGGGCCGGGGCCCGGGACGGTCAGATCTGGTCGTCGTCCACCAGGCCGGCCACGAAGGGGTAGCGGTCGGCCACGTACTCGTGGAGGTCGGGGTGGACAAGGGTGTCGAGCGAGGGAAGCGAGGGGGTCATGGTCGGGCCGTTCAGTCGAGGTCGTCGGTGTCGTCGAGAGCCGTGTCGAAGTACGACACGTGGTCGCCGACCTGATCGGCGAGGATGCGCTGCGCGAAGGTCATCGTGCCTGCCTCAGGCCGACATCGCGTGGGCCGGGGCGGCCACGAGGAAGTCGGCGTAGGTGGGCTCGTCGACCCGGGCGACGGCCGAGACGGCTGCCGAGATCGGTGCGGCGAGGGCGACGGCCGCGACACGCGCCCGTCGACGACGGGGGTAGGTCTCGATTCGGACGGCCGGGACGCGCGGGTCGCGGCGGTAGAGGCCGGCGTCGACGCGACCGGTGGTCGGACGGGCCGCCGAGGGGCGAGCCGAACCGACGGTTCCGCGGACGAGGGAGACGAGCTGCTCGTGGCCGAGGCCCTGGAGCGAGGTGCTGCTGGTGTTCATGTTCTTCTCATTTCTGGTGACCCTGCGCCACCTGAGGAACCTGCTGGAGCTCTGGCACCGCCCGTGAAGTCGGTGCCCGTACCGCCGTGAACCGGTACGTCCATCACTGTGACAGGTGGATAGCTAGAGGAACTAGCCAGATCGCCAAGAGTGCGCATTGCGGACATGGCCGATCGTCGCGGGTGCGCGATCTGCGTTCTTCTTCGTTTTTCTGGTTTTGTCTTGTTTTCTCTGTGGAAGCGTCGTACAGTCGGCCCACACGGCACGGAACACCGACGACGGACACCAGCAGCACCGGCAACAGCAGCACCGCGAGACGACGAGGAGGTCGCATGTACGCCACCGAACGGCACGAGTCGATCGCCGAAGCCCTGCGCTCGGCCGGTCGGGTGTCGGTCAGCGATCTCGCCCTGCGCCTCGACGTCACGGCCGAGACGGTCCGCCGCGACCTCGACGCCCTCGAGCAGGCGGGCCTGCTGCAGCGCGTGCACGGCGGTGCCGTCGTCGCGGGCCGCTCCAGCGTCAGCGAGCTCAGCCTGAGCGAGCGCGAGACCCGACACAGCCCCGAGAAGACGTCGGTCGCCCAGGCGGCCGCGCACCTCGTGCCCCCGACGTTCACGGGGTCGATCGCCCTCGACGCCGGCACCACCACGGCCGCCGTCGCCGCCGAGCTCGCCCGCTGGGCCCCGGCGACGCCCGGCACCGTCCTCACCGTCATCACGAACGCCGTCCCGATCGCGGCGCTGCTGCAGCACAGCCCCCACGTCGACCTGCACCTGCTCGGCGGACGCGTCCGCGGCCTGACCAGTGCGGCCGTCGGCACGAGCACGGTCGAGCAGATCCAAGCCCTGCGACCCGACATCGTCTTCGTCGGCGCGAACGGCCTCAGCGCCGGCTTCGGGCTGTCGACCCCCGACGAGTTCGAGGGCGCCGTCAAGTCGGCCTACGTGCGTGCCGGACGCCGCGTCGTCGCCGTGGTCGACCAGACCAAACACGGCGAGGAGGCGCTGGTGCGGTTCGCGCGCCTGGCCGAGATCGACACCGTGGTCACCGACGCACCCCCCGCCCCCGACCTGGGCGAGGCGCTCGAGCTCGCCGACGTCGAGGTGATCGTGGCATGAGCACCTCGACCCCCGCGCCCCGCCCCGTCGTGGCCCCGCTCGACACCGCATCGCTGCCAGGAGGCACCCGCATGATCCTCACCGTCACCGCGAACCCCTCGCTCGACCGCACGATCGAGCTGCCGGGCACCCTGCAGCGGGGTGCCGTGCAGCGCTCGGTCAGCACGACCGACGAGCCCGGCGGCAAGGGCGTCAACGTGTCCCGGGCCCTCGCGGCGTCGGGCGCCGAGACCGTGGCCCTGCTGCCCGGTGCCCTCGACGACCCGGTCCTCGTCGCCCTGCGCGAGCGGGGCGTGCCGACCGTCAACCTGCCGATCGACCAGCGCCTCCGGGCCAACGTCACCCTGACCGAGCCCGGCGGCACGACCACCAAGATCAACGAGCTCGGCCCCGACCTCGGCGCCCACGTGGACGAGCTCACCGCGCTCGTCGTCGAGCACGCGGCCCTCGCCTCGTGGCTGGTGCTCGCGGGCTCACTGCCCCCCGGCCTGCCGACGACCTGGCTGGCCGACGTCGTCCGGGCCGTGCGCGCCTCCTGCGGTGACACCGCCCCGCGCATCGCGGTCGACTCGTCGGGCGAGCCGTTCGCCGCCCTGATCGCGTCGGGCGTCGGCATCGACCTCGTCAAGCCCAACGCCGACGAACTCGCCGAGATCGTCGGCGGCGACCCCGAGGCGTACGAGGCCGACCCGGCCTCGGCCGTCGCCGGGGCCCGGCGCCTGCGCGAACTCGGCGTCGAGACCGTGCTGCTCACCCTCGGCAGCGCGGGCGCCCTGTTGATCGACGACGAGGGGTCGTGGTTCGCCGCCGCACCCGTCATCACCGCCCTGAGCACGGTGGGCGCCGGCGACTCGTCGCTGTCCGGCTACCTGCTCGCCGAGACGGCCGGGGCCCCCGCCCCGGCCCGCCTCGCCCAGGCCGTCGCGTCCGGGGCCGCCGCCGCGGCCCTGCCCGGCAGCATCGTCCCCCGCCTCGATCAGACCTTCCCTGACGACATCGACGTCGTCCCGGTGGCCCCCGCGGCCGTCGGGCACCTCTGAGCAGCGTCGCCCAACCCCAAGGAGCAGAACAGCATGTCATCCCTCATCAGCACCGACCTCGTCGGTCTCGACGAAGACCTGGGCGGCACGTCGACCGACGTCATCCGCGCCCTGGCAGCGCGCGTCGCCGCCTCGGGCCGCGCCGGCTCGGCCGACTCGCTCGCCGACGACGCCATCAAGCGTGAGGCCTCGGTCGGCACCGGCGTCCCCGGCGGCATCGCGATCCCCCACGCCCGGTCGGCCTCGGTCACCGAGCCCACCCTCGCCTTCTCGCGGCTCGCCCGCACGGTCGGCTTCGGCGCCCCCGACGGCGACGCCGACATCGTCTTCATGATCGCCGTGCCCGAAGGCGCCGACGGCGACCACATGACGGTCCTCTCGACCCTCGCCCGCGCCCTCATCCGCGACGACTTCACCGCCGCCCTCCGCGCCGCGAAGACGCCCGCCGACATCGTGAAGCTGGTGGACGACGAGGTCAGCGGCGAGGTCGCCGAGACGCGCGGCGCCACCGCGACCACCGCGGCCGGCGCGACCAGCGCCTCCTCGTCCGGGGCCGACACGGCGGGCGACGGCGCCCGTCGCCCGAAGCTCGTCGGCGTCACCGCCTGCCCCACCGGCATCGCCCACACCTTCATGGCCGCCGACGCCCTCGTCGCCGCCGCGAAGCGCCTCGGTGCCGACCTGCAGATCGAGCCGCAGGGCTCGGGCAAGGTCACCCCGCTCGACCCGGCCGTCATCGCCGAGGCCGACGCCGTGATCTTCGCCGTCGACGTCGACGTGCGCGACCAGGGCCGCTTCGCCGGCAAGCCCGTCGTCCGCGGTCCCGTCAAGCGCGGTGTCGACGCTCCCGACGCCATGGTCAAGGAGGCGCTGGCCGCCGCCAAGGACCCGAACGCCGCCCGCGTGAGCGGCACGGCCGCCGGTGCCGCCGGTGCCGCCGCCGGCTCGACGACCGAGAAGCAGGGCTTCGGCTCGTCGCTCAAGCGCTGGCTGCTGACCGGCGTCTCGTACATGATCCCGTTCGTCGCCGGTGGCGGTCTGCTGCTCGCCCTGGGCTTCCTGCTCTCGGGCTACGAGATCGCCGGCAACGCCGCGACCGTGCTGACCGACTACTCGCTGTTCAACCTGCCGCCCGAGGGCCTGCAGTACTTCCTCGGTGCCGCCGCGTTCCAGATCGGCAACCTGTCGATGGGCTTCCTCGTCGCCGCCCTGGCCGGTTACATCGCCTACGCGATCGCCGATCGACCCGGCATCGCCCCCGGTTTCGTCGCCGGCGCCGTCGCCGTCTTCATGGGCGCCGGCTTCATCGGCGGACTCGTCGGTGGTCTGCTCGCCGGCTTCGCCGCCTACTGGATCGGCAAGCCCGACGTGCCCCGCTGGCTGCGCGGCCTGATGCCCGTCGTGATCATCCCGCTGCTCGCGTCGATCTTCGCCTCGGGTCTGCTCGTGCTCGTGCTCGGCGGCCCGATCGCCGCCCTGACCGTCGCCCTGACCGACTTCCTCAACGACCTCAGCGGCACCGGGGCGATCGTCCTCGGCGTCATCCTCGGCCTCATGATGTGCATCGACCTCGGAGGCCCCGTCAACAAGGTCGCGTACTCGTTCGCCGTCGCCGGCCTGTCGGCGGGCTCGATCAGCGACAACCCCGCTCCGCTGATGATCATGGCCGCCGTCATGGGCGCCGGCATGGTGCCGCCGCTGGCCATGGCCCTCGCCTCGACCGTGCTCTACCGCAAGGGCTTCTCGCAGGTCGAGCGCTCCAACGGCACGGCCGCCTGGCTGCTCGGCGCCTCGTTCATCTCGGAGGGTGCCATCCCGTTCGCCGCGGCCGACCCGCTGCGCGTGATCCCCGCGAGCATGGTCGGAGGCGCGGTGACCGGAGCCATCTCGATGGCCGCCGGCGTCACGTCGCAGGCCCCCCACGGCGGCATCTTCGTGTTCTTCGCGATCGGCAACCTGGGCATGTGGGCGCTGGCGATCGTCGCCGGCACCGTGGTGAGCGCGTTCGTGCTCGTCCTGCTGAAGAAGTTCGTCCGCCGTGGTGCCGCCACCGGGGCCGACGCGTCGGCCGAGGCCGCCGAGGCCGGTTCGGTCGTCGGCCAGCGCAGCCCCGTCGCCGCGTAGGCGCGGAGGCGCGTCGCCGCCGAGGCGACCACACGAGGAGGCGCGCTCCGGGGAGTCCCGGAGCGCGCCTCCTCCGCTGTGGACGGGCCGCGGACGGGCGGTCGCGTCCTCTACCCTGGCGTGAGCAACCGATTGGACCCCACGCCGTGACCGACATGAGCCTGAGGCTCCCCACCACCCATTTCCGTGCCGTGCTCGACCTGGGCCAGCGCCCGGCCGCGCAGACACCGCTGCCGACCGCGCTCGGCAAGCCGAACCTCTACGCCGAGTACGACGACGACGACCTGATCACCGCCCTGTACGTCGGCTACGAGACCGGACAGGTGCACCTCGAGACCACGCCCTCCGGCGACGTCGAGCACCACTTCCACCTCGCGAACGGCGACGACAGCGACCTCAGCCCCTTCGGCGTCGCCGACACGCGCGCGCTCGTCGAGTGGTCGACCCGGCTGATCGTCGACCTGCACCGCCGCATGCCCGACCTGCTCGACGAGGTCGACGAGGCCGCCGCCTGGCACGACGCCGGCTTCGACCTCTACGTCTGCGAGGTCGAGGAGCCGCGCAAGCTCGACCTGATCGAGGTCGACATCGAGGGCGAGCTGCTGACCCTGCCGTGGCTCGGCTCGGGTGCCGTCGAGCACGACCACATCGAGGGCGACGACCACCCGATCGCGCTGAGCTGGACGCCGCAGGGCGCGTCCGACGCCGTGCCGATCGCCGAGGCCTGGCTCGACCCGCGGACCGACCAGCCCCTCACGAAGGCCCTGCCCGGCATCGACTGGGACGCCGTCGGCTGGGGTCGTGACGAGGTGCTCCCCTGGCTCGAGGCGATCTACATGAACCACCACGTCCTGCCCGACGCGGCCGGCACGATCCTCACGGGCGTGCTCGAACGGCTCGGCGGGATCGACGGCACCGACTAGCGACCCGTCGCGCCCGGCTCCGCGCCGCGTTTCGTGCACGGCACCGGGTCTCGTCGCGGCGCGGTGCACGAAACGCGGTGGGGTGCGCGGCGTGCGGCCCGGGCCGCGGGGGCCGCAGGGGCCGCGGTCGCGGCGCGACGCTGCCAGGATGGCGCGATGAGCGACTCGCCGGCACCGCGCCTCCTGAACCTGTTGGTCCTCGACGTCACCGACGAGGCCCGCGACGACCCGGCGTTCGAGCGCGAGCTCGACGACCTGTCGACCTCGGTGGTCGCCGCCGCCGAGCAGGTCGGCTTCGCGGTGCGCCGGGTGCCCGCGAACCGGCTCGGCGACGTGCGCACCGCCCTCGCCGAGGCCGACGCGGTGCTCGTCACCGGCGGTGAGGACGTCGACCCGAGCCACTACGGCGGGCCGGCCGACTACCCGGGGCGGGGCCAGACCTTCGCCGACGCCGACCGGGTGCAGTTCGAGGTGGTGCGCGGGTCCGTGGAGGCGCGGGTGCCGCTGGTCGGCATCTGTCGCGGCATGCAGGTGGTCGACGTCGCCCTCGGCGGCGACCTCGTGCAGCACCTGGAGCACCCCGGCCACGTGAACCCGGACGACGTCTCGGACAGCATGGTCGACCATCCCGTCCGCCTCGCCGACGGCAGCACGCTCGCCTCGATGCTCGGCACGACGTCGCTGGTCGTCCGCAGCTCGCACCACCAGGCGGTGGGACGCCTGGGCGAGGGCCTGCGCGCGGTGGCCTGGGCCGACGACGGCACGGTCGAGGCCGTCGAGCACGACACGGCACCGGTGTGGTGCGTCCAGTGGCACCCCGAGGACCGCGGCGCGACCGGCACGGTGCTGACCGACCTGCTCGTCGCGGCACGCGACGCCGCCCTCGCGCGGACCCCCGGCGATCGGTCGCGTCGCACCGCCAGCTGAATGTCGCACCACGCACTTCGGCGGTGCGACGTCCATTTCGTGGTGCGACGCGGGGCGGCGCCCGGGCCTAGCGCTCGCGGACGACGAGGGCCGAGGCCGCGGTCACGAGTCGACGGGGCAGGAAGCGGTGCGCCTGGGCGCCGATCGCGTTGCCGAGCCCGCTGACCACGACGGCACGGCGACGGCGGACGGCCCGCAGTGCCGCGGTGACGACCTGCTCGGGCGTCTGCCGACCGCTCGTGAGGAAGTCGCTTCCGGTCGCGGCGAAGAACCCGGTCTCGGTCGCCCCCGGGCAGAGGGCCGTGACGGTGACGCCCGACCCGCGGACCTCGGCGTGCAACGCCTCGCTGAACGAGAGCACGAACGCCTTGGTCGCCCCGTAGACCGCCATCGTCGGGATCGGCTGGAACGCCGCGGTCGAGGCGACGTTGACCACCGTGCCGCGTCGGCGGGCCACCATGCCGGGCAGCAACGCGCGCGACAGCGCGACCACCTGCGAGCAGTTGAGGTGCACCTGCGCCTGGACGGCGGCGGGGTCGGACTCGGCGAACGCCCCGTGCGAGCCGACGCCGGCGTTGTTCACGAGCACGTCGATCGTGCGGTCGCCGACCGCGGCCAGGACGGTCTCGACCCCCTCGGGCGTCGACAGGTCGGCGACCACGGCCGTGAACGACCCGGAGGCGCGGGTCGCCACGAGCTCGGCCCTCACCTGCTCGAGGCGGTCGCCGCTCCGTGCCACGATCACCACGTCGTGGTCGGGCGCGAGTCGCCGGGCGAACTCGGCGCCGATGCCGCCGGACGCGCCGGTGACGAGGGCGGTGGGCAGGGACGCGGTCGGTGCGGGCATGCCGTCCATCCTGCCCGACGGGGTGCCGGCTCTCCGACGAGGTCGCGCCACCGCCGCGTCGTCAGCCGGCGGGCGCGACGACCACGTCGACGCCGGCGGCCGCGAACTCGGCCAGCGCCTCGGGCGAGGCCGTGGCGTCGGTCACGAGCGTCCAGCCCTCGGGCAGCGCCGCCCGGGCGTGGAACGTCGCGCGACCGAGCTTCGAGCCGTCGGCGAGCACGTAGACGTGCTCGGACTGGCGGCACATCAGCTCCTTCAGCCGGGTCTGCACGAGGTCGGCCTCGACCACGTGCCCGGAGGCGAGCACGCCGTCGGCGCCGAGGAACACCCGGTCGAAGGTCAGGCGCTCGAGCGCGGCCTCGGCCAGCGGCCCGACGAAGCCCTGGCTGGCCGGGCGCAGCGTGCCGCCGAGGCACTCGAGGTGGATGCCGTCCGAGTCGGCGAGCTGCTGGATGACGGCGATCGAGGTGGTGGCGACGGTCGCGACCAGACCCGAGCGCGCCTCCCGGGCGAGAGCTGCGACCGACGAACCGGCGTCGAGCAGCAGCGTCTCGCCGTCCCGGACCAGCGTGCGGGCGTGCCGGGCGATCTCGGCCTTGGCCACCCCGGCCTCGAGGTTGCGCTGACGGAAGGTCGGCTCGGCACCGGGGGCGCCGAGCGGCATGGCCCCGCCGTAGGTGCGGGCGATCTCGCCGCGCCGGGTGAGCTCGGCGAGGTCGCGGCGGATGGTCGACGGGGTCACCTCGAAGCGACGGCTCAGCTCGTCGACGCTCGCCAGGCCCGTGGTGTGGGCCAGGTCGACGATGTCGCGGCGTCGCTCCCGTGCCGTGGTGCTCATGCGCTGGTGCTCATGCGATGGCCGTCCTGATCGGTGTGGCGGGCGACGTCACGCCGACGGCGCACCGACCTCGACGGCGTCGGCCGGGCTGGGCGACATCTCGACCGCCTGGCGCAGCGCCTCGATCATGCTACCGACGGCCACGACGCCGGTGCCGGCGATGTCGAACGCGGTGCCGTGGTCGACCGAGGTGCGGATCACGGGCAACCCGACGGTGATGTTGACCCCCGCCTCGATGCCGAGCACCTTCACCGGCCCGTGGCCCTGGTCGTGGTACATCGCCACGATGAGGTCGTAGTCGCCACGACCGCCGAGGAAGAACGCGGTGTCGGCCGGCAGCGGCCCGACGGCGCGGATGCCGTCGGCCTGCAGCACCTCGATGGCGGGGGTGATCTTCTCGGCCTCCTCCCCGTAGCCGAACAGGCCGTTCTCGCCGGCGTGCGGGTTGATGGCGCAGACGCCGATGCGGGGGTCGTCGACACCGGCGCGGCGCAGGGCCTCCCAGCCCCGGCGCACCGTGCGCTCGACCAGGCCGGGCTCGATCTTCGCGATGGCGTCGATCAACCCGATGTGGGTGGTGACGTGGATCACCTTGATCTTGGGCGTCGAGAGCATCATCGACACCTCCCCGACGCCCATGAAGTGCGCCAGCAACTCGGTGTGGCCGGGGAACACGTGACCGGCCTCGTGCAACGCCGCCTTGTTCAGCGGCGCGGTGCAGATGCCCTGCACGAGACCGGCCATGCCGAGCTCGCACGCGATGCGGATGTACTCGTACGCCGCATGGCCGGCCTCGGCCGAGACGGCGCCCCAGGGCAGGTCGGCCGAGAGCAGGTGCGGGTCGACGACGTTGATGCGGCCGGGACCGAAGACGGCGTCGGCGGGGCCGTCGACCTCGACGATCTCGACCTCGAGCCCGAGCGCGGCGGCTCCGAGCCGCAGCCGGTGGGCGTCGCCGACGACGATCGGGCGGGCGTCGCGGTAGGCGGCCTCGTCGAGCAGTGCTCCGACGGTCACCTCGGGTCCGACGCCGGCGCCGTCGCCCATGGTGACGGCGATGAACGGCCGCGTGTCGGGTGTCGTCGTGGTCATGGGGTTCTCCGTTTCGTGGGGGCGCCGGACGCGGCCGACGCGGTGAGGTCGTGGGGGTCGGCCCCGGCGCGGGTGCGGCGCACCAGGTCGACGAGGTCGGCGAGCACGGTCGGGCCGCCGAAACTGCCGGGCTTGGTGGCGACGAGCCGGTCGTCGCCCGCGAGACCCCGCCCGTCGCCCGTGAGGCCCCGCCCGTCGCCCGCGAGGCTCAGGACGGCGCCGTGCTCGACCTGCGCCAGCGGCCGCAGGGTGGTCGTGGCGAGCCGGTCGAGCACGGCCCGGGCGGTCTCGCCGCCGGTCAACACGAGGTCGAGCTCGACGTCGCGACCGATCCGGGCGACGACCTCGGCGAGGGCCACCGACCCGACGAGCGGGTCGGGCAGGCGCCGGGCGGTCACCGTCAGCACGGCGACGGACGACCGGGACAAGGAGGCGCGGGTCACCTCGACGAGGCGGCCTGCGTCGTCCTCCGGGTCGAGCACGTGCACGTCCGCACCGGTCGCGGCGAGCGAGTCGGCGTGACCCCGGGCCACCTCGGCGGCCGAGCCGACCACGACGAGGACGGGTCGCACGGGCCCGACCCCGCCACGGGGCCCGACGTCGTCGGACGCGAGGGCGGGGACCCCCGGGGTCACGGCCGGAGCCACCGCGTCGGCCAGGGCGGCGGCGAGCGCGGCGCTGCCCGCGAGGGCGATCGGCCGACGGACCCCGGGGCGGACGGACAGCCGGAGGGCGGCCTCGACCACCGCCGCGAGGTCGTCGTCGGTCTCGGCGTCGACGAGGGCGAGGGCTCCCCCGACGAGTGCGTCGTCGAGGCGGGCGGCGAAGGCGGCGGGGTCCGAGCGCACGACGTCGAGGCCGACGAGCACCGAGGGGTGGTCGACCAGGTCGGCGAGGCTCGACGGGGCGTCGTGTGGCTCGAGGTGCCAGAAGGGCGTCTCGGCCAGCGGTCGCCCGTCGACCAGGGGCCGCCCGCCGACGACCGTGCGCCCGAGGGCGGGCAACGCCCCCGCCACGACGACGTCGTAGCCTCGCCCGGTCAGGGCCTCGAGCTCGGGCCCGACGTGACCACGCCACAGCGAGTCCGTCTTCTTCAGGACGAGGCTGCCGTCCGGCAGAGGCAGCGTGTCGATGGCGACCCGCGCCTCCTCGGCGGTGCCGGCGCGGGTGCCGACGTCGACGACCGTCACCCCGGCGGTCCGTCCCGACGGCACGCCGAGCGAGACCGTGGTCTCGTGACCGCGCAGCCGGAACTGCTCGGCGGTCTCGGCGGCGCCGGACAGGTCGTCGGCGATGACGGTGATCGGGGTCATGATGCGGCCATCCTGACACGACTGCGCGTTGTGCGCCAATGGTCTTGCGCGAAACGCGCAGCACTGGCACAGTGTCATCCAGCCCGGACGAGGGCGTCGCAGCGCTGCGGGACCGGGCGCCGTCGACCTCGTCGAACCCCTGGATCGAGAGGTCGATGATGACCGTTCCGTTCGCGGACCACGAGATGTCGCGCCGCACCCTGCTCCGATGGGGTGCCGCGGCCGGACTCTTCGTGACCGCCACCAGCCTCGCCGGCTGCGCCGGTCCGACCGGACTGCCCGGGCCCGGCACGCTGACCCTGGCCCTCAACCGCTCGCTGGTCAGCCTCGACAACAAGCTCAACCAGTTCGACGCGGCCGTCACGGTGCAGCGGGCGGTGCGCCAGGCGCTCACGCAGATCGGCCCCGACATCACACCCGAGCTCGTGCTCGCCGAGAGCTTCGAGCCCACGAGCGACACGCAGTGGACGGTTCGGCTGCGCGAGGGCGTGCGGTACTCGGACGGAACGCCGGTCACGGTCGACGACGTCGCCACCGCGCTGCAGATGTACGAGCAGGTGCAGGGCTCGTTCGTCGCCAGTTTCTTCCCCGAGTTCCCGACCGTGACCGCGATCGACGAGCGCACCTTCACGCTCGACTCGTCGCAGCCGATCCCGGTGCTCGACGCACTGATGAGCAACATCCTCATCACCCCGGCCGCGGCGAACAAGCCGGAAGAGCTGCAGGACGGGGTGGGCAGCGGCCCGTTCGTCGTCACGCGCTTCAACCGCGGCGCAGGCACCTACAGCCTGACCCGCAACGAGCAGTACTGGGGAGAGGCCCCCGGCGTCGACCGGGTCGAGGTGCGGTTCCTGCCCGAGGAGTCCAGCCGCGTGATCGCCCTGCGCAGCGGCGAGGTCGACGTCATCGACTCGATCACGCCCGACTCGGCGACGCAGCTGCAGGGACTGCCCGGCATCGCCCTCGACGAGGCCTCGAGCCTGCGCATCAACCAGATCTTCTACAACTTCCGCAAGCCCGGGGGGCATCCACTGGCCGACGCCCGGGTGCGCGAGGCGCTCAGCCACGCGATCGACGGGCGAGCCCTCGTGCGCGACGTGCTGACCGACTCGGTGACGCAGGCCGACGGCGTCGTGCCGCCGAGCCTGCTCGGCTACGCGAAGACCGGCGAGTACAGCTACGACCCCGACCTCGCCCGGCGCACGCTCGCCGACCTCGGCGCGAGCGATCTGACGTTGCGCATCATCTGGGAGACCGGCGAGTTCGCCGGCGACACCTTCATCATGGAGGCCCTCGTCGAGATGTTCGGCGCGATCGGCGTGCGGACCACCCTGCAGCAGTTCGAGCCGGGCGGCGACATCCTGCAATGGCGCCAGGGCAAGGCCGGCGACTGGGACCTGCTCGGCAACGGCTTCTCGGCCCCCACCGGACTCGCGTTGACCATCTTGCAGGGCATGTACGCGGGCACGGCCGAGAAGGAGCAGACCCGCGACACCTACCAGGGCTACGTGCAGCCCGACGTGGCCGAGGCGATCGCCCGGGCGTCGACCGAGCCCGACGCGACCCTGCGACAGCAGCGGCTCGCCGAGGCGCAGCAGGCGGCCTGGGACACCTGGCCCTGCGCCTGGGCCTTCGTGCCCAAGTCGGTGCTCGCCCGTCGCGAGCGCGTCGAGCGGCTCTCGCTCGCGTCGTCGAACTCGTACCCGCTCTCGAGCGTCCGACTGGGGGCCTGACCATGGCGACCTACATCCTCAAACGCCTCGGCCAGGGCCTGCTCACCGTGTTCCTCACGGTGTCGACGGTCTTCGTGCTGATCCGCCTCGCCCCCGGCGACCCGGCCGTGGCCTACGCCGGGCCGCTCGCGACGAACGAGCAGCTCGCCGCCGTGCGCGAGCAGTTCGGCCTGGACGACCCGCTGCTGCAGCAGTACGGCGTGTTCCTGCAGCAGTTGTTCACGGGCAACCTGGGCACGTCGTACTCGTTCCAGGCGCCGGCCGTGCAGGTCGTCCTCGAACGGCTGCCGTACACGCTGACGCTCTCGTTCGCGGCGATCCTGCTGGCGGCGGTCGTGTCGATCCCGCTCGGCGTCTGGATGGCCCGCCGCACCGACACCCGCAGCGAGACCGGCGTCAACGTCGTCGCGATCGCGGGCCAGTCGATGCCCGACTTCTGGACCGGCATCCTGCTGCTCAGCGCCTTCGCCGTCGTGATCCCGATCTTCCCGGCCTCGGGCTTCGCGACCTGGGGCGGCCTCGTCCTGCCGACCGTGACGATCGCCATCCTGCAGGTGGCCCTCATCTCCCGGCTCGTGCGACGCGAGATGGCGACCAACTTCTCGGCGCCCTACCTGACCGTGGCCCGGTCGCGCGGCGTCTCGGAGCGGGCCCTGACCTGGCGCTACGCCATGGGCAACTCGGCGATCCCGGTCTTCACGGCCCTCGGCACCCGCTTCGCGGCGATGCTCAACGGCGTCGTCGTGGTCGAGGTCGTGTTCGCCTGGCCCGGCGTCGGGTCGCTCATCGTGCGGGCGCTCGAGACCCGCGACTATCCCCTCATCCAGGCGACCGTGCTGGTCACGTCGCTGCTCGCCGTCGGCGTCCAGCTGCTGATCGACCTCGCCTATCCCCTGCTCGATCCGCGCGTGCGGCTCGGAAAGGCGAGTGCCGCATGACCCACACCGACACCACCGGACGCCCGTCCGGCCCGGCGACCGCCGGCCCGTCCATCCGGACCCCCGAGGAGGCGCGACCCACCGCGGTCACGCCGCGCCTGCTGAAGAGGTCGGAGGCGGCCCGACGGACCTCCGCCGCACGGGTCAAGCTCTGGGTCGGCGCGATCTCCGCCCTCGTGGTCATCATCCCGATCGTGCTGGCGCAGGCCCTGCCGCTGCCCGACGCGAACGGCCAGGACCTCGGCAACCGCCTCGCGCCTCCGTTCACCGCCGGTCACCTGTTCGGCACCGACCAGCTCGGCCGCGACCTGCTCTCGCGCGTGCTGCACGGCGGCCAGGTCTCGCTCGCGATCGGCGTGCTCGCCGTCCTCGTCTCGGGGGCGATCGGCGTCGTGCTCGGCTCGATCGCCGGGTTCTACGGGCGCTGGGCCGACACGCTCATCAGCCGGCTGCTCGAGGCCCAGATGTCGCTGCCGCTGCTCATGATGCTGCTGCTCGTCGTGGCGCTGTTCGGCCCGTCGATCCCCGTGATCACCTTCGTCATCGCCATCGCGCAATGGCCCGAGGTGGCCCGGCTGACCCGCTCGCTCGTGCTCGTGGAGCGCGAGAAGCCGTACGTCTCGTCGGCCCGGACGCTCGGCCTGAACCGCTTCACGATCCTTCTGCGCCACGTCGTGCCGAACGTCATCAAGCAGGCGACGCTCGTCGTGCTGCTGCTGCTCGCCCAGGCCGTGCTGCTCGAGAGCGCCCTGAGCTTCCTCGGGGCGGGCCCGCAGCGGCCGTTCGCCACCTGGGGCCGCATCATCTCGGACGGCCAGGACTACGTCACGACGGCCTGGTGGATGGTCACGATCCCGGGCCTGTTCATCGTGCTGCTCGTCGTCGGGGTGAACCTGCTGGGCGACGCCCTGCGGGACCGGCCGCGCCGGACGGCGGCCTCGCGCCTCCGTCGGTTCGTCGGGCTGCGCCCGTCGGCCTCGGCCGAGAAGAAGGGATCGATCGCATGAGCCTCGCCACCGACGACACCGTCGAGCCCGACCTGCTGCTCGAGGTGCGTGACCTGCAGATCGAGCTGATGACGACGAACGGCATCGTGCGCGCCGTCGACGGCGTCTCGTTCCACATCGCCCGCGGCGAGACCGTCACGATCATCGGCGAGTCCGGCTCGGGCAAGTCGACCACCGCGATGGGCGTGCTGCAGCTGCTGCCCGCCGACCTCGCCGTCGTCTCGGGACACGTCCGCATCACGGGCCTCGACGTGCTCTCCTCCGCCTCGGCGGTGCGGAAGGTGCGGGGTCGGGCCGTCGCGCTGATCCCGCAGGACCCCATGACGGCGCTCAGCCCTGTGCGGTCGATCGGCTCGCAGCTCGGTGAGGCGATCCGCATCGCCGGGGCCGCCAGCGGTCGAGCCGCCGTCACGGCCCGGGCGGTCCGTCTTCTCGAACAGGTGCACATCCCCGATCCGGCGGCCCAGCTGAGGAAGTTCCCTCATCAGCTCTCGGGCGGCATGCTGCAACGCGTGCTGATCGCGATCGCGCTGGCCTGCGAGCCGCAGCTGATCGTCGCCGACGAGCCGACCAGCGCCCTGGACGTGACGGTGCAGGCCGGCATCCTCGACCTGCTGCTCGAACTGCAGGAGCAGCGCGGCATCGGCCTGCTGATGATCACCCACGACCTCGGCGTCGCCCGCCTGGTGTCCGACCGCATCCACGTCATGAAGGCCGGCGTCTTCGTCGAGTCGGGCGACGTGCGACAGATCGTCGAGCATCCGGCCGAGCCCTACACGCAGGGGCTGCTCGCCGCAGTGCCCACCCTGGGCGCCTGGGACGAGACCCCGACCCCGCCCGCCACGACCAGCACCGACCGACCGGAGGCCACCCGTGTCTGACACCATCCTGGAGGTCGACGACCTCGTCGTCGACTACGGCAGCGGCGGGGCCGCGCACCGCGCCGTCGACCACGTGTCGTTCTCGGTGCGCCGCGGCAGCACCTTCGCCATCGTGGGCGAGTCCGGCTGCGGCAAGTCCACGATCGCCAAGGCGGTCATGCGACTGCTGCAGCCGACCAGCGGGCGCATCGTGCTCGACGGCACCGACCTGGCGACCCTGTCGGAGGCGCGGTTGCGGCCCCTGAGGCACCGGTTCCAGATGGTCTTCCAAGACCCCTACGGCTCGCTCGACCCGCACCTGAGCGCCCGGGACATCGTCGCCGAGCCGCTGCGGTTGAAGGGTGTGCGGTCGGCGCAGGACCGCGCCACCGAGGCGGCCCGCCTGATCGACCGCGTCGGCCTGCCGTCGACCGCGCTCGACCGTCGCCCGCACGAGTTCTCGGGTGGCCAGCGCCAGCGCATCGGCATCGCCCGGGCGCTCGCCTCGAGCCCCGACCTGCTCATCTGCGACGAGGCCACCAGCGCGCTCGACGTGTCGGTGCAGGCGCAGGTGCTCGAGCTGCTGCGCGAGATCCAGGTCGACACCGGCATCACCTACGTCGTCATCTCGCACAACCTCGGCGTCGTGCAGCAGATCAGCGAGAGCGTGCTCGTCATGAAGCAGGGCGCCGTCGTCGAGCAGGGCGCCACGGCGCAGGTGCTCACCTCGCCCGCCGAGGACTACACGCGGCGGTTGCGCCGGGCCGCCCTCGACCCCGCCACGATGACGGGCGTGAAGCCGCGCCACGTCGTCCGCAGCCTCTCGTTGGGAGCCACCGCATGACCCGCACCGCGCCTCCTCGGCTCGTGCTCGGCACGATGACCTTCGGCGACACCGTCGACGAGGCCACCGCCGCCCGCATGTTCGACACCGCGCGCGACACGGGCGTCACCTGGATCGACACGGCCAACGCCTACGTCGGCGGGACGACCGAGACGATGCTCGGCCGTTTGCTCGCGGGCCGACGCGACGAGGTCGTGCTGGCCTCGAAGGCCGGCATGCCGCACGCCGACGCGGGTGGACTGCCACCGCTGTCGGCCGTGGCCCTGCGCGCGAGCGTCGAAGCCAGCCTGCGTCGACTCGGCACCGACCGGCTCGACCTGTTCTACCTGCACCAGCCCGACCGACTGACCCCGCTCGAGGAGACCCTGTCGACGGTCGCCGCCCTCGTCGCCGAGGGCAAGGTGCTCTCGCTCGGCGTCTCGAACTACGCCGCCTGGCAGATCGGCGACGTCGAACGCGTGGCCGACGCCGTGGGGGCTCCCCGCCCGGTCGTCGCGCAACAGCTGTGCAACCTCGTCGCCCGGCGTCTCGACGACGAGTACCTCGAGTTCGCGAGCGTCCACGGGCTCGAGACGATGGTCTACAACCCGCTCGGCGGTGGCCTGCTGACCGGGAGGCACCGCTTCGACGAGACGCCGGCCGACGGACGCTTCGGCGACTCGGCCCTCGCGGAGATGTACACGAAGCGCTACTGGGACGCCGGCCTGTTCGCCGCGATCGACCGACTCTCGGGCGTCGCGGCCGAGGCCGGGGTGACGCTCGTCGAACTCGCCCTGCGCTGGGTGGCGTACCGACCCGAGGTCGGCTCGGTGCTGCTCGGCGGGTCGAGGCCCGAGCAGCTGACCGCCAACGTCGCCGCGATCGCCGACGGGCCGCTGCCCGACGAGGTGGTGGCGGCCTGCGACGAGGTCGGGCGCTCGTTGCGGGGGCCGATGCCTCCGTACGCGCGCTGACCCGCGCCTCCTGATCTCCCCCGACCGAACCGCACGCACCGCACGAGAGAGAGCACCATGAGCACCGCCAGCGACTTCGCCCGCACGATCCGCCGCCGCGAGAGGGCGGTCGGCTACTGGATCACCCTCGACGCCCCGCCCGCGACCGAGCGCATCGCGCGGCTCGGCTACGACTACGTCTGCCTCGACGCGCAGCACGGTCTCTTCGGCTACGCGGGCATGATGACCGGCCTGCTCGCGATCGACGCGGGGCAGACCTCGGCCGGCCTGGTGCGGGTCGAGGCGAACGACATCACGCCGATCGGCAAGGCCCTCGACGCGGGCGCCGCGGGCATCATCGTGCCGCTCGTCGACACGGCCGAGGACGCCGCGTCCGCCGTGCGCAGCGCGAAGTACCCGCCGCACGGCCGCCGTTCGTACGGACCCATGCGGTCGAGCCTGCGCATCGGCCCCGTGCCGGCCGACGCGAACGACACGACGATCGTGCTCGCCATGATCGAGACGCCCGACGGGCTCGCGAACGTCGAGGCGATCGCCGCGACGCCCGGGCTCGACGGCCTCTACGTCGGGCCGAGCGACCTGTGCATCGCGGTCGGCGGGGCCTTCCCGGGCGACCCGGCCGTGCAGGAGGCCTTCGACGCCGCCCTCGTCCGCGTGGCGGCGGCGGCCGAGGCGGCGGGCATCGCCGCCGGCATCCACACGCCGCACGGGGACGTCGCCCGGCAGCGGCTCGCCGCGGGCTACACGTTCGCCACGGTCGCCGGTGACCTCAACCACCTCGAGGCCGCCGCACGCGACCACCTGCAGCGGGCGACCGCGACGGACGAGCCCGACGCGACCGCAGGAGGCGCGGCGTGAGCACGCAGGACACCGCGGCGGATGCGGGCGCCGCGGTCCCGGTCGACGCGGTCCCGGTCGGCGCAGACGGCGCGGACGACGTCGTCGCCGACGGCCGACTGCGACCCGACGCGGCGGGACGCTCGTGGTCGTACCTGCCCACGGCGACGGTGCAGTCGCACGCGGCCAACCTCGCCGAACTGCCCGACGGTCGCCTGGCCTGCGTCTGGTTCGGCGGCACGCAGGAGGGCGTCTCGGACATCCACGTCTGGTTCTCGACCCTCGACGGCGAGGTGTGGTCCGAGCCCGTGCGGCTCAGCGACGATCCCGCGCGCTCCGAGCAGAACCCCGTTCTCTTCACGGCCCCCTCGGGCGACGTCTGGCTGCTCTACACCGCTCAGCGGGCGGGCAACCAGGACTCGGCCGAGGTGCGCCGCCGGGTCTCAACCGACGGAGGGGCGACCTGGGGCGAGCCGTCGACGCTCTTCGCGGCCGACGAGACCGGAGGCGTCTTCGTGCGGCAGCCGCCGATCGTCACCCGGGACGGCGACCTGCTCGTGCCGGTCTTCCGCTGCGTGACCACCCCCGGGCAGGCGTGGGTGGGCGACCACGACACGAGCTCGGTGATGACCTCCCGGGACGGCGGCAGCACGTGGGGTGAGGTCGCCGTCCCGGGCAGCACGGGGGCCGTGCACATGAACGTGCACGAGCTGCCCGACGGCTCGCTGCTCGCCCTCTTCCGCAGCCGCTGGGCCGACGCCGTCCACGAGTCCCGCTCGACCGACGGCGGCCGCACCTGGACGGCGCCCGCGCCGACCGAGATGCCCAACAACAACTCCTCGGTGCAGTGGGTCCCACTCGCCGACGGGCGCCTCGCGATCGTCTACAACCACCGCCGCGCGGACGCCACGACCCAGCGCCGCCTCGGGCTCTACGACGAGATCGACGAGTCCGGCATCGTCGAGCAGGCGATGCTGCCCGGCGCGGACGCGGACGTCGACCAGGAGGCGCGGGCCGGGTCGACGACCTCGGCGGGCGTCCCGGCCGGGTCGCCCCGCGCCTCCTCGGCCGTCGGTGCCGCGGACGACGTGACGACCCCGGACCGCACGGCGTTCTGGGGCACGCCCCGGGCTCCGATGTCGCTGGCCGTGTCGACGGACGGCGGTCGCAGCTGGCCGCACCGCGTCGACCTCGAGGACGGCGACGGCTGGTGCCTCTCGAACAACTCGCGGGACGGGCTGAACCGCGAGCTGTCGTACCCGAGCATCACGCAGACGAGCGACGGCGCCGTGCACGTGGCCTACACCTGGCACCGCCGGGCGATCCGCCACGTGCGCCTGTCGCCCGCCGACCTGCCCGGGCTGCCCGGCTCGGACGCCGGGGACTGAATCGTGGTCGGCGACGAGACACGGGGCGGGGCCGGGGCCGTTCGGCACGCCGTCGTCACGGGCTGCAGCTCGGGCATCGGGCGGGCGATCGCCGGGTTCCTCTCGGCCGAGGGGTGGCGGGTGACCGGGCTCAGCCGGCGCCCGGTCGACCTGGGCGAAGGGTTCTCGTGGCTCGGCTGTGACCTGTCGGTGCCCGGTGGCGTCGCGGCGGCGGTCGCCGACGTCGAGCCGGTCGACGCGATCGTCCACGCGGCCGGGTTCCAGGTCGCCGCCCCGCTCGGCCGACTCGATCCCGCCGCGCTCGAGGGCATGTTCGCCGTGCATGTGGGGGCCGGGGCCGCCCTCGTCGACGCGCTCGTCGACCGACTGTCCGACGGCGGTCGCATCGTGCTGATCGGCAGCCGAACGGCCGTCGGTGTCGCGGGCAAGAGCCAGTACGCGGCGACGAAGGCGGCCCAGGTCGCGCTGGCCCGCAGCTGGGCGGCCGAACTGGCGCCGCGGGGCATCACCGCCAACGTCGTGGCGCCGGGGCCCACGGACACGCCGATGCTCGCCGACCCGGCCCGCGCCTCCTCGGCTCCGGTCGTGCCGCCGCTGGGCGCGCTCGTCGACCCGGTCGACGTGGCCGCGCTCGTGGCGTTCGTGCTCGGGCCGCACGGACGGAGCATCACGGGGCAGGCGCTCGTCGTCTGCGGCGGTGCCTCGCTCTGAGAGAGGTCGGGGTGCGGCGTCCTGTCCGGAAACCGAGGATCGGCCCGCGTTGTTTTGAATCATTCAAAAGAAGGCGTATGGTGGTGTCAACGCCGACGGAGGCCAGGGCCACCGTCGAACGTCTCGGCGCAGCCCTCCCCGCCGGTCACCGCCCGCTCGATCCCACGATCGCGGGCCCCCGACCAGCACGATCCGCCCAGCCCCGAGGAGTCACCGTGAACACCACCGCCACGACCACCCGCACCGCCGTCACCCCGCTCGGCGGCCGCTACGTCAGCACGACCGCCGAGCCGACGGTCGGATCCTACGTCGGCTCGCCGGCCGCCGACGTCGCCCCCGGCTCGTACGTCAGCACCCCGGCTCGCCGCGACCTCTCGATCGGCCGCTACACCGCCAGCGCGCTGCGTCGCCTCTCGGCCGCCACGGCATCGGTCCGGACGGCCACGGGGTCGATCCACACCGCCACCGGTTCGATCCGCACCGCGTAGTCGTCCGGCCCGGTCGGGGTCGCCCCGCCCCGACCGGCCCACCTCGGCGGCCCGGAGAGGCCCCCGACCAGACCCGGGCCCGCCGCGCGACCTGAATCCGCGCGGCGGGCCCGTTTCTGTCGAGACGTCACGAACGGCCGCTCACCTGTCGAGGTGAGCGGCCGTTCGTGACATCTGGGCAGCCGAGCCGGACCCGACCCGGCTCGGCCCGCCGGACTAGAGCGTCGCGGCCGAGGGGTCCCAGCTCTCGTCGAGCGGCACCGGCTGCTGCACGGCGGACTCGACCGCGACCGGCGCACCCTGCTCGGCGGCGGACGAGATCGCCAGCAGCACGTCGAGCACGTGCGAGGCGACGGCCCCGCTGGCGCGCTCGGCGTCGCCGCCGCGGATCGCCCGCGCCAGGTCGAGCACGCCCGAGCCACGGCCGTAGGTCGACCCCGCGGCGGCGAGCGTCTCGGGCTCGTCCTGGCCGAAGCGCCACAGGCTCGAGTCGCCCTCGAACGTGTTGGGGTCGGGCAGCACGAGGGTGCCCTCGGTGCCGCTGATCTCGACGAAGCCCATGCGGGGCAGCGCGTTCTGGAACGAGAACGTGGACTGGGCCGACTGCCCGCCCGCGAACTCGATGAGCGCCGCGTGGTGGGTCGGCACCTCGACCGGGAAGGTCTGACCCGCGCGCGGGCCGCTGCCGATGGTGCGGGTGTCGAACGACTTCGACGAGACCGCACTGACGCGGCTGGCCGAGCCGAAGGCGTGCACCAGGGTCGTCACGTAGTACGGCCCCATGTCGAAGAGCGGACCGGCTCCGAGTGCGAACAGGAAGTCGGGGTTGGGGTGCCACGACTCGGGCCCGGGCACGTGGAACATCGTGGTCGCCGTCAGGGGCTGGCCGATGTCGCCACGGGCGATGGCGCGCATCGCCGTCTGGATGCCGGCTCCGAGCACGGTGTCGGGCGCACACGCGACGCGCACGCCGGCCGCCTCGGCGGCGGCGAGCAGGTCGCGCGCGGACTCGTGGTCGAGGGCGAGGGGCTTCTCGCTCCAGACGTTCTTGCCAGCGGCGATGATCTGACGCCCGACCTCGGCGTGCACGGCCGGGATCGTCAGGTTGACGACGATCTCGATCTCGTCGATCGCGAGCAGCTCGTCGACGGTGCCGTGACCCGGGACGCCGTAGGTCTCGGCCTGCGCCTCGGCACGGTCGAGGTCGAGGTCGGCGACGAAGAGCACCTCGAGGTCGGCGAACTTCGTCATGTTCTCGAGGTAGGTGCCGCTGATGACGCCCGCGCCGATGACGCCGACGCCGACGCGTCCCGTGCGACCGGCGGTCGTGTCGACGCCGCTCACTTGTCGTTCTCCTGCAGCCAGGCGAAGGACTCGGCGACGCCCTCGAAGACGTCCTTCGCGTAGTCGTCGAACTCGACGACGCGCAGCGCGTGCGGCGCCGCGGCGAGCACGGCGGCGACGTCGACGTCACCCTGGCCGGCGGGGGTCTGGTTCTTGAAGGCGGCGGCGAGCGCGTCGGGCACCTCGAGGGCGCTCTCGCTGCTGGGCAGGGCGGTCGCGATGTCGCCCGAGATCTTGCCGTCCTTGACGTGCAGGAACTGCACGCGGTCACCCAGCGAACGCAGCAGCGCCGGGGTGTCCATGCCGCCGACGGTCGACCAGAAGGTGTCGATCTCGAGGACGACGTCGTCGTTCAGGCGCTCGAGGAAGAAGTCGTAGACGGGACGGCCGTCGACCTTGTTCGCGAACTCCCACTGGTGGTTGTGGTAGCCGAACTTCAGGCCCGACGCCGCGGCGAGGACCTGCAGCTCGTTGACGCGGTCGGCGATCTTCGCGGCGTCGTCCGCGGTCTGCCAGCGGTCGCTCGGGATGAACGGGTCGATCACGGTGCCGATGCCGAGCTGGGCCGCCGCGGCGAAGGCGCGCTCGGGCTCGTCGGAGTCGATCACGGGGGCGTGGCCGGAGGGGGCGGTGACGCCGGAGGCGGCGAAGGCCTTCTCGAACTCGTCGGCACGCTCGACGAACGAGTAGGGCTCGACCTGGGTGAAGCCGATCTCGGCGATGCGGGCGACGGCGCCCTGCAGGTCGGCCGAGACGGCATCTCGGACCGTGTAGAGCTGAACGGAGGGTGACGAGGTCATGGGATGACTCCTTTGTCGTGAGGGGATCCGGTGGTCTGCGCCCAACTCTGTCACTTATGTCGACCGATGACAAAAGTTTGTCCCAAATCGACGCAATGGCTTGCCCGGGCGACACCCGCTGTGTATTCTGCGAACACCTAGCGCGACTAGGTTTTGACTCGAGGAGGCGTCATGGCCAACCCAGGCCCCATCGGCACGCAGGGCGTGCTCACCCAACCCGTCAGCACCGTGAGGGTGTCGCGGGGCTACATGATCGCGCTTGGGCTGGCTCAGTTCGGCCTGTTCGCCGCGCTCATGGCGCCCGTCTTCGTCAGCATGCAGCTGAAAGCGCAACAGCTCGTTCCCGCCGACCCCGAGGGGGTCATCGGACAAGTCCTTCCCTTCGGCGCGTTCGGTGCACTGCTCGCGAATCCCCTGATCGGTGCCCTGAGTGACCGCACCCGCACGCGCTGGGGTCGGCGCCGTCCGTATCTCGTCGGTGGCGTCGTGGCCTTCACGATCGCCCTCGCCTGGCTGGCCTTCGCCCCGAGCGTGCTCCAACTCGGCCTGGCCTGGGTGCTCGCGCAGGTCGCGGCCAATGCCGTGCTGGCCACCTTGACCGCGAGCTTCGCCGACAACGTTCCGCAGTTCCAACGAGGCAAGGCCTCGAGCATCATCGCCCTCGCCCAGAACGTGGCCATCCTGGCGGGCATCTACCTCGCCGTGCTCTTCGTCGACGACCTGCCGCTGCTGTTCATCGTCCCGGGCATCGTCGCGATCGTCTTGATCCTCGTGTACTGCGTCGTCGCCCGCGACGACCTCCCCGAATACGAGCTCAAGCCCTTCACCTTCGTCAACCTGATCAGTTCGTTCTGGACCAACCCCATCAAGAACCCCGACTTCGCCTTCGCCTGGTGGTCGCGCTTCCTGATCATCCTCGCGACCTTCATGTTCACCACGTACCGCCTTCTCTACATGGAGAACCACCTCGGCATCGACGACAGGGCCGAGGCCACGGCCGCCGTCGCCTTCGGCGTCCTGCTCTACACGATCGCGTTGATGGCGAGCGCCGCCCTCTCGGGCTGGCTGAGCGACAAGCTCAAGATGCGCAAGGTCTTCGTCGGAGGCTCGACCGCCCTCTTCGCGGTCGGCCTGATCCTGCTGGCCCACGCCGAGACGGTCACCGGCTTCTACGTCGCCGAGATCGTCATGGGCTTCGCCTACGGCATCTACGCCGCCGTCGACACGGCGCTCGTCGTCGACGTCCTGCCGAACGCCGACCGCCCGGGCAAGGACCTCGGCGTCATCAACATCGCCAACGCGCTGCCCCAGTCGCTCGCGCCCGCCCTCGCCCTGTTCTTCCTGGGCATCGGCAACGCCGGGTCCGACAACTACACGGTCATGCTCTGGGCCGCCGGCGCGGTGGCCATCCTCGGCGCCCTGGCCGTCATCCCCATCAAGCGCGTGCGCTGAGTCGGGCGGTGGCGTGTGCGACGGCCTACCGTCGCACACGCCATGACGCCCCCGACCGACACCTCCGCCGCCACCCCCGCCACCACCGGTCCGGGTGACCACAGGGTCGTGCCGACGGTCGGCCCGGTCGTCGCCCCCGACCTGCACCTCATGACCTACAACGTGCGGCGGCGCATGCCGCAGGTGCTGGGCACCCGTCACGCGCTGGCCGACCGGTGGTCGACCCGCCTGCCGGCACTGCGCCTCCTGCTCGAGGCCGAGCGCCCCTCGGTGCTGGGCACCCAGGAGGCGCTGCCCGACCAGTCCGCTCAGCTCACGGACGCGCTGGGCTCGGACTACGCCTCGGTCGGCACGGGTCGCGACCGCGACCGCGGCGGCGAGCGCGTCGAGTTGCACGTCGACACCACCCGGCTGAGGATCGTCCGTCACGAGGCGCTCTGGCTCTCGGCCACCCCCACGGTTCCGGGATCGCGCTCGTACGGCAACATGATCCCGCGCACGGCCGTCCACGCCGAGCTCGACGACCTCGCGACCGGGGCCCGACTGCACGTCGTCGTGACGCACTTCGACCACCTCTCGGCCCGCTCGCGGCGGCACTCCGCCGTGCAGCTGCGCACCTTCACCGACGCCCTCGACGGGCCCGTCGTCGTGATGGGCGACTTCAACGCCGGCGTCGGCTCCCCCGCGCACCGCGAACTGACTCGTGGTCGCCTGGTCGACAGCCGCGAGGTCGCCGACGAACGCCTCGACCCCGGCTGGGGCTCGTACTCGAACTACGGCCCGCCACGCACCGGCGGCCGTCGCCTGGACTGGTTGCTCGTCGACGCCGGGGCCCACGTCGATCGCGCCGGCGTCGGCGGGGTCCGTCCCGGCGGCGTCGCCCCGTCCGACCACGACCCGGTGCACGCCGTCGTGCGCTGGTCGATCGGGCGCGCCGAGCCCCGTCCCGCCGAACAACGCGCAGCCGCACAGCGCCCCGCCGAGCACCGCCCCGAGGAGTCCTGAGATGTCCGCCGTCGCCGAGACCTTCCTCCGCCGCCCGCACGGCGTCCTCGAGTACGTGGCCGACAGCGTCCGCGTGGTCGCCGCCCTGAGCGTCGTCGTGGTCGGCGTCGGCTGGGGCGTCGTCGAGATCGCCGTGCTGATGCTGGCCCTGCTCGGCACCCTCGTGCCCCGCATGCTCGGCCTCCGGGCGACGTTCGACCTGATGGTGGGCGTCGCCGCGCTCGGCGCCGCCTGGAGCAGCGTCTTCGAGCTCTACACCCGCATCGCCGGCTACGACACGGTCGTGCACTTCGTGCTCAACGGCCTGCTGGCCGCGGTGTTCGTCGTTCTCGCCCACCGCGCCGGCTGGGTCGTGTCGCCGGGCCACGGCGACGGACGAGGAGGCGCGGGTCGCTCGGCCCGCGTCGGCTCAGTCCTGGTGACGGTCGCCTTCGGCCTGGCGGCCGGCACCCTGTGGGAGATGGGCGAGTGGGCGGGCCACACCCTCGTCGACTCGGCGATCTTCGTCGGCTACGACGACACGATCGGCGACCTCGCTGCGGGAGGCCTCGGCTCGCTGCTGGCCGGGCTGGCGCTGCCGTTCCTCGTGGGAGGCGACGTCCGCGGCCGGGCCGCGCGCGCCTCCTCGTCCGGAGCCGGTGTCGACGGTGCCGACGGACACGGGGTCGACGGACCGGGGGTCGACGCCGTCGGCCACGGCCGCCCGCGCATCCACCACCGCTGAGGGCGCCCAGCCGAGCCGCGTGAAGAGGCCGGCCGGGTCGGCGCGCAGCCAGCGGGACCACGGCAGGCCGTCGGTGCCGTGCACCGTGAACGAGTGCAGCGCCCGGTACGTGCGCAGCCACGGGGCGTTGCCCGGGTCGAGCGGACGGGCCGAGATGCCCGTCACGACGTCGCGACGGTAGGCGATGCGGCCCCGGCCGGCGAGCTGGCGGTCGCCGAGGTGCAAGGCGAGGTCCATGTCGTCGTGCAGCAGGGTCTCGTGCCGGTGCACCTCGTCGCGCACGTCGAGCCAGGCGGTGCGGCGCATCATCATCGTCGAGCCGAACAGCGGCCAGTGCGCCAGGGCGGCCCCGATCACGAGGTGGTACGCGCCGACGTAGAGGGCCGAGAGCAGGCGTTCGGCCCCGACGGGCGCGTCGTAGAAACGGGCGTTCGTGCTGACGGCGAGCACGTCCGGCTCGTCCACGAGGGTGCCGACCAGGTCGGCGACCCAGGTGCGGGGCAGGACGCTGTCGGCGTCGACCCGCCCGATCAGGTCGGCGGGTGCGGGGGTGCCCGCCTCGGAACCCACGCCGGCGGCGGCGTCGTAGCCCGTGCTGGCGGCCGCGGCGATGCCGACCTCGGTCTCGGTGACGACGCGCGCGCCGTGCCGCAGGGCCACCTCGACGGTGTCGTCCGTGCTGCCGTTGTCGACGACGATCACCTCGTCGGGCACGCGGGTCTGCCGCGCGAGCGACCGGAGGCACGCGTCGAGCAGGGCTCCGTCGTCTCGGACGGGGACGACCACAGAGACACGCACCCGCCCATCCAACCCGGTCGCGGGCGTTCCCGTCGATCGCTCACACCCCAGGAAGTCGCCGAGACCCTTCGGCGCGCACGGGGGTCTCGGCGGTTTCCCGGGGTCTGGCCGCACGGGCGCCCGGCGAGAGCAGACTCGGCGCATGATCCCGACCGCCGCCGAACCGATCGTCCCGATGCTCGCCAAGGCCGTGGCCGACGTGCCCGAGCCCGACTCCGTCGAGGGCGGGCTCGTCTACGAGCCCAAGTGGGACGGGTTCCGCGGCATCGTCTACGCCGAGCGTGCCGCCGACGCCGGGCCCGACGGCCCCGACGCCGCCCCGCTCACGATCGAGATCGGCAGCCGCGGCTCGAAGATGCTGACCCGGTACTTCCCCGAGCTGGTCGAGGCCCTCGCCCGCCTGCTGCCCGGGCCCTGCGTGCTCGACGGCGAGATCGTCGTGCGCACCGGTGAGCCCGGCGACGAACGGCTCGACTGGGACGCCCTCGGTCAGCGCATCCACCCGGCCGCGTCGCGCGTCGCGAAGCTCAGCGTCGAGACGCCCGCGATGTTCGTCGCGTTCGACCTGCTCGCCCTGGGCGACCGCGACCTGCTCGACGCCCCGTTCGCCGAGCGCCGAGCGCTGCTGCTCGACACGGTCGGCACCGACGGCGAAGCCGCCGGCACGGCAGGAGGCGCGGCTCACCCCCTGCACGTCAGCCAGGCCACCGACGACGTCGCGACCGCACGTCGGTGGCTGACCGAGTTCGAGGGCGCCGGGCTCGACGGGGTCGTCGCGAAGCCGACCCGCGCCTCCTATGCTCCGGGCAAGCGGACGATGCTCAAGGTCAAGCACCACCGCACCGCGGACGTGGTGGTGCTCGGCTACCGCGTCCACAAGAGCGGCTCGGGCGTGGGGTCGCTGCTGCTCGGCCTGTACGACGCCGAGGGCGAACTGCGCAACGTCGGAGGCGCGTCCGCGTTCTCGGACGCCCGTCGCCTCGAGCTCGTCGACGAGTTGGCACCGTTCGTCGACCGCGACGACGACGGCGAGGTGCGGCACGCCGAGACCGAGCGCACCCGCTTCTCGTCGGGCAAGGACGTGTCGTTCGTCCCGCTGCGCCCCGAGCGCGTGGTCGAGGTGCGGTACGACCAGATGGAGGGTTCCCGGTTCCGCCACACCGTGCAGGTCGAACGGTGGCGCGACGACCGCGAGGCCCGCTCGTGCAGGTTCGACCAGCTCGAGGTGCCGGCGGCGTACGACCTGGGCGAGGTGCTCGCCTAGGCGACCCGCGCCTCCTCGGGCACAGGGCACCGCGCTTCGGGCATCGCCCGCCGACGAGACGCGGCGCCGTGCACGACACGCGGTGTGGTGCTCAGTCGGCAGTGGGCTTGCGCGCGCGGCTGGGCTGCACGCGGGGCGGCTCGCCGGGCATCTTGGGGAAGTCCGGCGGGAAGGGCAGCTCGCCGAGGCCGTCGGCGACGTCGCGCTCCCACCAGGCGAGGAGCGTGTCGATGCGCCCGGGCGACTCGTGCATCGCCGCCCACGGGTCGCCGTGCGTCTGCAGCCGCTCGGGCACCGTCAGCACGGTGTGCTCGGCGGGGTCGACGCCCGGCAGGTCGTCCCAGGTGACCGGCAGGGACACGGAGGCGCGGGGCAGCGCCCGAGGAGACCACGCCCCCGCCATGGTGCGGTCGCGGTTGGCCTGGTTGTAGTCGACGAAGAGGCGGTCGCCGCGCTCCTCCTTCCACCACGCGGTGGTGACGCGGTCGGGGGTGCGGCGCTCGAGCTCCCGGGCGGCGGCGATCACGGCGTGCCGCACCTCGAGGAACTCGTGCGTCGGCTCGATCGGCGCGAAGACGTGCAGGCCGCGGTTGCCGCTCGTCTTGACGAAGGCGGTGAGGCCCGCCTCGTCGAGCACGGCCCGGAGGTCGAGTGCGGCGGTCACGGCGTCGGCGAAGCCCGTGCCGGGCTGCGGATCGAGGTCGATGCGCAGCTGGTCGGGCAGGTCGGGCTGCTCGGCCCGCGACGCCCACGGATGGAAGACCAGGGTGTTCATCTGAGAGGCCCAGACCGCGGCGGCGGGCTCGTCGATGACGAGCTGGGGGTGCACGCGGCCGCTCGGGTAGGTGACGTCGACGGCTCGCACGTAGTCGGGGGTGCCGCGCGGCGGGTTCTTCGAGAAGTACTGGTCACCGTCGACGTCGCCACCGAAACGCTGCAGCGAGATCGGGCGGTCTCCGTTGGCCGCGACGAAGGGCGTGCCGACCTCGGCCAGGTACCGGGCCAGGTCGAGCTTCGTGACGCCGAGGTCGGGCCAGAGCACGCGCGACGGACTGCTGATGCGGACGTCGCGGTCGCCCACCCGCAGGGTCGTCGCGTCGGATGCCATGTGCGCGACGCTAGTCCTGCCGCGCCGTCGCGGGTCGGGCCGGACCTGTGGGGTCGGGCTGAACCGGCCGAGGCGGGCCGGACCGGCCGGGGCCGGGCGGTCCCGTTCACGGGGTGTTCACCCGGGCGTCGCTTCCGTCCGAGATGGTTCGGTCCACACCCGACCGAACGGACCCCCGCATGCGCACGCCCCTGCTCCGCCTCGGCGCCCTGACCCTGGCCGGCTCGATCGCCGCCGCCGGGCTCGTGGCCACGAGCGCCCTGCCCGCCCTGGCGGCCGACGCCGACGTCGTCGTCAACGAGATCGACACGACCGACGACTGGGTCGAGCTGCTCAACACCGGCGCCACCCCGACCGACGTCTCGGGCTTCGTGCTGCGCGACAACAACGACACGCGCACCCTGGCGTTGCCCGCGGGCACCGTCCTGGCCGCCGGAGCACGCCTCGTCGTCGACGTCAACGACGACGCCGTCTGGGGCACCGCCGCCTACGGGCTCGGACGCGACGACGCCGTCCGCCTCTACGCCGCCGACGGCACGACCCTGCTCGACTCGTACGCCTGGACGCAGTTCCCGACGACGACCTACGGCCGCTGCGCCGACGGCACCGGCGAGTTCGCGACGACGGCCGCGGCAACGCGGGGCACCGCCAACGAGTGTGCGACGACACCGGCGCCGACCGACCCGACGAACCCCGATCCGACGACCCCGGCACCGGCTCCGGCCGAACCCGCCACCACCGACATCGTGATCAACGAGGTCGAGTCGAACGGCGACGACACCGACTGGGTCGAGCTGACGAACGTGGGCACGGCGCCCGTCGACATCTCGGGCTACACCTTCCGCGACGAGGACGACGTCCGCACCCCCTTCACCCTGCCCACCGGTTCGGTCGTGCAGCCCGGCGCCTTCTTCGTGATCGACCAGGCCTCGGGCTCGAACCCGGTCGGCTTCGACTTCGGTCTCGGCCAGCCCGACTCGGCACGCCTGTTCGACACGGCGGGCACGCTCGTGGCGTCGTACGCCTGGACCGTCCACAGCACCGTCAGCTACGGCCGCTGCCCCGACGGCTCCGGCGCACTGACGACGACGACCGCGACCACGAAGGGCACGGCGAACGACTGCTCGTCGCCCGTGCGCGTCAACGAGGTCGAGAGCCAGGGAGGCGCGCCCGGCGACTGGGTCGAGCTCACCACCGTGGGCACCTCGTCGGTCGACCTCGGCGGCTACGTGCTGACCGACTCCGACCCGACGCACCGCTACGTGATCCCGGTCGGGACCGTCGTGGCCCCCGGCGGGTTCGTCGTCCTCGACGAGCAGACGGCCACCTCGGCCGGCTTCGACTTCGGGCTGGGCGGCGCCGACTCGGTGCGCCTGCTGCTGCCGGACGGCACGACGGCGGCCGACGGCTCGACCGTCGCCGACGAGTACTCGTGGACCTCGCACGCCGCCACCACCTACGGCCGTGGCCCCGACGGCACGGGCGACTTCGCCGTCACGTCGGCCGCCACCAAGGGAACGGCGAACACCTTCGCCGGCGTCACGGTGCCCCTGGCCTGGCCCGGCGGACCCGACGAGGTCCCCCTGGACGCCGAGGACACCTTCACGGGCGACCTGAGCGGACTCGACTACGAGCCGACCGGCACCGCGACCCCCGGCACGCTCTGGGCCGTGCAGAACGGCGACGGCCTGCTCTACCGCGTCGTGTCCGACGGTGCCGGCGGCTGGGCTCCGCAGACGACCGACGGCTGGGCCGCCGGCAAGAAGCTGCTGTACCCGAGCGGCGTCGTCGACGCCGAAGGCGTCACGGTCGCCGACGACTCGTCGGCCGGTGGCGTCTACGTGTCGACCGAGCGCAACAACGCGTCCGGGTCGGTCAGCCGCCCCTCGGTGCTGCGGTACGACACCACGGCGTCCGGCTCGGCCACCGCGCTCGTCGCGACCGACGAGTGGAACCTCGCTGCGGACTTCCCCGGACTGGGAGCCAACGCGGGCCTCGAGGGCATCACCTGGGTGCCCGACTCGTGGCTGACCGAGGCGGGGTTCGTCGACGAGGCGACCGGCGCCTCCTACGATCCGGCCACCTACGCCGGCCACGGTGACGGGCTGTTCTTCATCGGCGTCGAGGGCACCGCGAGCGTCTACGCCTACGCCCTGATGGACGACGGTTCGTTCGAGCGCGTCGCCACGATCGCGACGTCGTTCGCCCTGGTCGCCGACCTGCAGTTCGACGCCGACCTCGACGCGCTCTGGGTCGTCTGCGACGAGGCCTGCTCGGGTCGCACGGCCCTGTTCTCGGTCGACGAGTCGGGGACGTTCGCCGAGGACGTCGTCTACGAGGCGCCGGCGAACGCCGACCGGGGGCTGGCCAACGAGGGCTTCGCGATCGCTCCGGCGGCGACGAGCGTCGACGGCTTCCGTCAGACGTTCTACGCGGACGACAACGACACGGACGGGTTCTCGCTGCGCGCCGGGACCTTCCCCGGCCTGGCGGCCGAGCCCGGCACGCCCGGTGACCCCGGGACGCCCGGGACGCCCGGTTCGCCTGGTACGCCTGGTGCGCCCGGCTCTCCCGTCGACCCCGGCGCGGGCGTGACGCCGATCGGTCAGGGTCAGGGCCCGGCGGCGGTCGACGGGCAGCTCGCCTTCACCGGTTCGGACGCCCGGTGGGCAGCGGCTGCGGCCCTGCTGCTCGTGCTCGCCGGAGCGGGCACCCTGATCGCCCATCGCCGTCGACTCACCCGCGACTGAGGCACGACTGAGGCGCGACGCCCCACGAACCCCGTTTCGAACGATGCACCCGGAAGCTTCCGGGTTCATCGTTCGAAACGGGGTTCATCGTCGTGCGGCGCCCGGGCGACGGCGGTCCTCGACGCCACCTCCGCCTCACACGACGCGACCGGCCTCGAGCCGGACGACGCGGTGTGCCGCGTCGAGCAGCAGCGGATCGTGCGAGACACCGAGGACGGCCGTGCCCCGGGCCGCCTCGTCGAGCAGCGTCACCCGGATGCGTTCGGCGCTCACCGCGTCGAGCCCGGTCGTGGGCTCGTCGAGCAGCAGCAGGTCGGCCCCGCGCGCCAGTCCGTGGGCGAGGAGCGCGCGCTGCCGCTGACCCCCTGAGAGCGCGGCGAACGGTCGCGGCGCGAGGTCGGCGACGTCCAGGCGCTCGAGCGCCTCGTCGACGGCCGCGCGGGCCCGACGGTCGAGGGGACGCCACCGGCCCACGCGGCCCCAGGCACCGACCGTCACGACGTCGCGCACGGTGACCGGGAGGCCGTCCGGGATCGACGTGCGCTGCGGGACGAACGCGATCGTCGCGGCCACCGACCGCGTGCCCGACGTCGGCTGCCGGACGCCGGCGACCACCTCGAGCAGCGTCGACTTGCCGGCCCCGTTCGGCCCCGCCACCACCGTGACGGCACCGGCGGGCACGTCGAGGTCGACGTCGGCCAGGGCCGTGCGCTCACCGAACGAGACGCCCACCCCCAGGAGGCGCGCCAGGGTCGTGCGAGCGGCGGCGGTGTTCGTCGTCATGCGACCACTGTAGTTGATAAGCGTTCTCATTCTCAGCTACGGTCGTGTCTCGTGCCCTTCCTCTCCACCGCCGTCCTCGAGCCGTTCTCGCTCGACTTCGTCCAGCGCGCCCTCGTCGGCGGCGGCCTCGTCGCGGTCCTCTGCGGGGTCGTCGGCACGTGGGTCGTGGTGCGCGGCATGGCCTTCCTCGGCGAGGCGCTCGCGCACGGCATGCTGCCCGGCGTCGCCCTCGCGACCGTGCTCGGGGCTCCCGTCCTCGTCGGCGGGGCGCTCAGCGCCGTCGTCATGAGCCTGGGCGTCGCGGCGCTGCAACGACGCGGTCGCCTGTCGTACGACACGAGCATCGGCCTGCTCTTCGTCGCGATGCTCGCGCTCGGCGTCGTCGTCATCTCGCACTCGGGCAGCTTCGCGACCGACGCCACGTCGATCCTGTTCGGCGACGTCCTCGCGATCACCTCCACGGACCTCGGCCTGCTCGCCGGCGCGACGATCGTCGGCGTCGGCCTCGCCGCCGCCTTCCACCGCCCCCTGCTGGCCCTCGCCCTCGACCCGCGGCTGGCCGCCGTGCTGGGGCTCGGTCCTCGCTCGGCCCAGGCCGTGCTCGTGGGCCTGGTCACGCTCGCCGTCGTCGCCTCGTACCAGGCCGTCGGGTCGCTGCTCGTCGTCGGGCTGCTGCTCGCGCCGGCCGTCGCCGCGGGCCACTGGACGACGCGCCTGCCCACGCGGATGGTCCTCTCCGCGGCGATCGGCGTGCTCGCCGTCGCCGTCGGGTTGCTCGTCTCGTGGCACGCCGCCACGGCCGCCGGGGCCTCGATCGCGGCGACGGCCATCGCGTTCGCCGCCCTGTCGGGCGTCGGCCACGCCGCCGTGGGCCGCCGCCGGAAGCGACGGGTCGACACCGCCGCCCCGAGGTCCGCGAGCACGGCACCCGTCGTGACCCGCGCCTCCTGACCAGCCCGCACTCCCCCGCCCACGCCCACACCCACACCCCCACCACGCCCACCCGGAAGGACCGCATGCGATCCCCCCTCCTCTCGACCTGCCTGCTCGGCACGCTCGCCCTCGGGCTGACCGCCTGTTCGACCGGCACCTCCCCGGGTGGTGACGGCGCCGGCCGGGAGTCGTCGACCGACTCGAGCGACACCACCGGCGAGGGCCACGGCGCCGTCGCCGGTGCCGAGGAACTCGCCGAACCCCGCCTCGGCCTCACCACGATCGACCCGTCGGGCACGGTCGCCCACCTCGACCTGCTCGACGAGAGCGTCGTCGAGCTCGGCTCGGTCGAGGCCCCGACCGCCGTGGAGACCGACGGGCGGTACCTGTTCGCCGAGACACCTCGCGGCCTCGAGATCGTCGACAGCGGGGTCTGGACGTGGGACCACGTGGACCACTTCCACTACTACCGGGCCGACCCGCGCCTCCTCGGCACGGTCGAGGGCGACGGCCCGGTGACCGTCGCGACCACGAACCTCTCGACCTCGGGCTCGACCGGCGTGCACTTCGCCGGCTCGGGCGACGCCGTGCTGCTCGACACCGAGGCGCTGTCACGGGGCGAGCTGCGGGAACGGTTCCGCCTCGACGGCGAACCCGGTGCCGGCCTCGTCGTGCCCGTGGGGTCGTACGCCCTGGTGACCGAGGGTCGCGGCGAGGCGACGACGCTCGTCGGACACACCGCCGACGGCGACGAGACGGGCCTGCGCGAGGCCTGTCCGGACGCCTCCGGCACGATCACCACCCGCGTCGGGGCCGTCGTCGGCTGCTCGGACGGCGCGCTGCTCGCGACCGTCGACGACGACGAGCTCGTCGTCGAGCACATCCCCTACCCGGCCGGCACGGCCCTGTCGTCGGGAGGCACGGCGGCCCCGGCCACCGCGTTCGACAACCGGGAGGGGCGACCCACCGTGGCGGGACTCGCCGGCTCCGAGGGCGTCTGGCTGCTCGACACCCGGGCCCGGGCCTGGACGCTGCTGCCGGCACCGACGCCGCTGGTCACGGTGACCGCCGTGGACGACGCCGACCAGCGCCTCCTGGCCCTCGCGCAGGACGGCCGGGTGCTCGTCCTCGACGGCACCACCGGCCAGGTCGTCGCCGAGACCGCGCCGCTCGTCGCGGACTCGCTCGCCGCGGGCCGCACGCCGACGCTGATCGCCGACCAGCAACGCGCGTACCTCTCGGCCCCGGTCGAAGGGCGGCTGTACGAGATCGACCCCGCCGACGGCGCCCGGATCGCCCGCAGCTTCGAGACGGCCACCGAGCCGGCCTTCGTCGCGGAGACCGGGCGATGAGGGCACCGTCGACGGCCCGCCACCGGTCCGGGCTCGCCACCGCCCGACCCACCGCCGCCCGCACCGCCGCCCGCATCGCGGCCGTGACCGTCGCGGCCGCGCTGGCCCTGACCGGCTGCGCGCCCGCCGGCGACGACCGCCCCGTCGTCTTCGTGTCGACGAACATCCTCGGCGACGTCGTCGGCGAACTCGTCGGCGACCAGGCCGAGGTCGTCACCCTGATGAAGCCGGACGCCGACCCGCACTCGTTCGAGATCTCGGCGCAGCAGGCGGCGCGGATGCGGGCGGCCGACCTCGTCGTCTCGAACGGCCTCGGCCTCGAGGAAGGGCTGCAGCAGCACCTCGACGCGGCGGTCGACGCCGGCGTGCCCTCGTTCGTCGCGGCCGACGCGATCGACGTGCTCGACTACCGCGAGGGCGACGCCGCCGGCACCCCCGACCCGCACTTCTGGACCGATCCCGGACGCATGCTCGACGTCGTCGACGCCCTCGAGCCGGCACTCGCCGAGGTCGACGGCGTCGACAGCGCGGCCCTCACCGCGCGCACCGCCGACTACCGGGCCGAGCTCGACCGGCTCGACGCCGAGATGACCACGGCGTTCGCCGCGATCCCGGCCGAACGACGCGCGCTCGTGACGAACCACCACGTCTTCGGCTACCTCGCCGACCGCTTCGACTTCGACGTCGTCGGGGCCGTGATCCCCGGCGGGACGACGCTCGCGGCGCCGTCGGCCTCCGACCTCGCCGACCTGGTCGACGCCGTCGAGACGACGGGCGTCCCGACCGTGTTCGCCGAGTCGTCGTCGCCCGACCGGCTGGTGCAGGCCCTGGCGAGCGAGGCGGACGTCCACGTCGACGTCGTCGAGCTGTTCACCGAGTCGCTCACCGCGACCGACGGCGACGCCCCCGACTACCTGACCATGATGCGCGTCGACACCGAGCGCATCGCCACCGGGCTCTCGCCCTGAGCGCCCACCACCCACCAGAAAGAGGAACACCCATGCGCACCCCCCACCTGCGACGAACCGGCGGCACGCTGCTCGCCCTCGGCGTCGCCGCGACCCTCGTCGCCTGCTCGACCGGCGGACCCGGCACCGCGACCGACGGCACCGACGGCACCGACGCGACCGGCGCCTCCTCGTCCGGCCCCCGCCTCGCGGTCTCGTCCGAGGGCCGCGTCGTCGTGCTCGACGGCGAGACCCTCGAGACCGTCGGCGAGTTCGACTCCGAGGAGTTCACCCGTCTGAACCCCGCCGGCGACGGCCGCCACGTCATGGTGACGACGAGCGAGGGCTTCCAGGTGCTCGACACCGCGGCGGGCAGCTCGGACGAAGCCGCCCTGACCGACCTCGTCTTCGACGCCGACACCGCGGGCCACGTCGTCCGCCACGGCGGCAAGACGATCCTCTACGCCGACGGCACGAGCGACACCACCGTGTTCGAGTCCGGCGACCTGACGACCGCGGTCGCGGACGGCGAGCTGCCCGCGGTCGAGACGATCGAGGGCGTCGAGCCGCACCACGGCGTCTCGGTCGTGCTCGAGGACGGCACCTTCCTGACGACGGTCGGCGACTCCGACGGCCGCACGGGCATCGAGGTCCGCGACGCCGACGGCACGGTCGTCGCGCAGAGCGACGAGTGCCCGGGCGTCCACGGCGAGGGCACCGCGGCCGACGAGGCCGTCGTGTTCGGCTGCGAGGACGGCGCGCTGGTCTACCACGACGGCACGCTCACCAAGCTCGACTCCCCCTCGCAGCCCTACGGCCGCATGGGCAACGCGTGGGTCAGCGAGACCAGCCCGATCGTCGTCGGCGACCACAAGGACGACCCCGACGCCGAGGGCTACCTGCTGCACGCCGTCACCCTGATCGACACCGCCGCCGACACCCTCGACGTGGTCGACCTGCCCGAGGGCGTCGAGTACACCTTCCGTGGCGTGGCCCGCGGCCCGGGCGACCTCGCGTACCTGATCGGCACCGACGGCGCCGTGCACGTGCTCGACCCCGCGACGGGTGAGCTCACGGCCTCGTGGCCCGTCGTCGCCCCCTGGGAGGGCCCGGCCGAGTGGCAGGACGCCCACCCCGCGATCGTCGTCGCGGGTGACGTCGGCTACGTCACCGAGCCGGCCACGAACAGCGTGCACGCGGTCGACCTGAGCACCGGCGAGGTGCTGTCGTCACGCGAACTCGACGTGACGCCGAACGAGATCGCGGTGGCCACGGCCGACTGACGCGACCACCCCGGGGACGAGGAGGCGCGGTGCGACGGCACCGCGCCTCCTTCGTCGTCCGGGGCTGCGCACGGCTCGCCGCGCGGCCCCCGGCCCGCCCGCCGTCGGCCCGCGGACTGGGGGCACCTCGAGCCCCGTCGCCGCGTCACGCCGCACCGAAGAACGGCAGAGTCCGACGATTTCGTGACGTTTCGCCCTCGGGCATCGTCTCCATCGTGTGCCGCCCTTCACCGCGGCGGTGCAGCAGGACAACGGATCGAGAGGAACACCATGCCGAGCTTCTACGTCAGCGAGCCCGACGGAGAACCGGACCCCACGGGCGGCGTCACCTCGCACCCCGTCGACCTCACAGGCGGCACCGCGTCGACCTACCGGCGCGTGCAGGACGGCGGCACCGACCTGCGCGAGGCGACCCGCCGACTCGAGACGCACTACCGGGGCCGGCGTTTCCGGGCCCAGCCGGGCGGCACCCCCTTCGAGTACTCGTACGTGCTCGCCGGCGACCACCGTCTCGTGCTGCAGACCTCGTCGTTCGCCGCCCCGATGCAGGGCGAGATCCCCTTCCCGGGGCAGTACATCGTCGCGTGGAACCGCAGCGGTCGCACCACGCTGCACCAGCGCGGCCACACCTTCACGAGCGAGGGCTCCACGCCGTTCCTCATGCCGGCGGAAGAGGCCTTCTCGTTCGAGTCGACCCCGCGGACGAACAGCATGGTGCAGGTCGGCAGCGCGTTCCTCGAGCAGACCGCCGCCGAACGCCACGGCGGACCGTCGCAGCGCATCGTGTTCGACTACGCGGTCACCCCGCGACCCGAGGCGGTCGCGGCCTGGCGCGCCGCCGTCGGCTCGAGCGCCGCGGCCGTCGTGGCCGAGCAGGCGTCCCCGCTCGTGCGGCTCGAGGCCCAGCTCGCCCTCGCCCGGGCCATGCTCGACCTCTTCCCGTGGCGGGCCGTCGACGTGCCGGTCGGCCTGCGTACGCAGGAGGCCGCACGCGTCCGGCACGCGGTCGAGTACATCCACGCCCACGCCGCCGAACCGATCACCCCCGCCGACATCGCCGAGGCGTCGGGCATGCACACCCGCACCCTGCAGACGTCGATGAAGGAGCACCTCGGCACGTCGCCCGCGGCGTACCTGCGGCAGGTGCGGCTCGACCGCGTCCGGGACGACCTGCTCGCGGCGGCGCCGAACGAGACCCGCGTGTCCGACGTCGCCCGGCGCTGGGGCTTCGGCAACTTCGGCCGCTTCGCCGGCGCCTACGCCGAGCGCTTCGACGAGTACCCGCGCGACACGCTCGCCCGCTGAGCGCCCGGGCGACCGGGTGACTGGTCAGTCCGTCGCGCGGGGCGGCGCCGGCGCGAGGGCGGTGGCGTCGAGGTACCCGCGGCCCTCGTAGCTCGTCGTGACGAGGGCCCGCACCACGGTCGAGTCGATCGCCCCGACGGGCTCGTCGTACCGGAACACCAGCGGGATGCCCGGGGCGCACCAGAGGCTCAGACGGCCCGAGCCCTCGTCGGGGCTCAGCCGCCAGGTCAGCAGGAAGCCCTCGCCGTTGCGCAGCTTGCCCGCCAGCGCGCGTTGGACGTGACCGAGGGTCCGGTCGTCCATCGAGATCGCCTCGGCGCCGTAGCGCAGTGTGCCCACGCCGCCATCATGAGCCATCCTCGGGCTTCGCGCACGGCGTCACGACGTCGAGGGGGCAGGAATCGTCCTTCCCGGTCGCTCGAAGGACGACTTCTGCCCACTCGATCGTCAGGCGCCCTGCGGGTCGGCGCCCTGCTGCTGGGCGTAGGCCTCGGGGCCCTGTTCGGCGGCGGCCGGTTCCATCCAGCCGAACTCGAGGATGTTGCCGTCCGGGTCGGTGAGCTGGCGCTGGTACATGAAGCCGTAGTCGGTCGCCGCGCGCGCCTCCGTCCCTCCGGCGCCGAGGCCGGCGGTGACCGTCGTGTCGACCTCGTCGCGCGAGTCGAGCATGACGGCCGTGGCGACCGAGGCCGCGGCGGTCGGGTCGCCGATGGGCAGGTCGGTGAAGGTCTGGAAGAAGTCGCGCGTGAGGATCATGAACGCGCTGTGGCCCTCGTCCACGACCACGCAGGCGGCGTTCTCGTCGGTGAAGAGCGGGTTGATCGTGAACCCGAGCGCCGTGTAGAACGACTTGGCCCGGTCGAGGTCGGTCACGGGCAGGTTGACGAAGATCATGGGCACGGGGTTCTCCTTCGAACGGTCCACGAGTGGTGAGCCACACAGTGGACCCGTCCCGGAGCGCCGTCAAGGCCTCCGTGAACCCTCAGAAGTCGAGGAGGCGCAACCTCACGGCGACGGTGTCGCCGACCCCGACGCCCTCGGCGTCGCGCACGGCCCGCTTCACGGGCAGCGCGTAGGCGTTCTCGTCACCGAGGGGGAAGACCGACGTGGCGAACGTCGACGAGCCGACCCGCGCCTCCACCCGGACGGAACCCCAGCCGCGCAGCAGGTCGCCGGCCACCATCAGGACCTGGTCCTCGACGTCGGGCGGCAGGCTGACGAACGTGTAGAAGGCGCGTCGGCTCTCCCATCGCCAGAGGTCGGCGTCGAAGCGGAATTCCATCCGGCCTGTCTACTCCGTACCCGTCGGGCTCGACGCGACCGGCAGGACGACCTCGATCGTCGTGCCCGCGCTCGAGGTCGACGCGACCCGCACGTCACCGCCGTGGCGGCGGGCGATCTCGCGGACGAGCGCGAGACCGATGCCGAAGCTCGGGCGCGCGGAGGCCGGGGCCGGGGCCGTCGGCTGGTCGGCCCGGGCGAAGCGGTCGAAGACGCGCGCGGGGTCGATCCCGGTGATCCCGAGCCCCTGGTCGGCGACCGCGATGACCACGGTCGCCGCGGTGCCCCGACCGTCGACGCGGACGGTCGTCACGACCGCCGATCCCGCGGGGGCATGGCCGACGGCGTTGTCGACCAGGGCGAGGACCGACCGTCGCAGGCTCGTCCGCGGCACGGCGACCCGCGCCTCCTCACCGCCGGCGACGAGCTCGAGACGGACCGCCCGTTCGTCGGCCAGCACGGCCATCGACGAGAGCACCTCCGCCACCACGGCGTCCACGTCGACGGCCCCGGGGGCACCCCCGGGGTCCTCCACGCCACCGGCGGCCTCCAACAGGTCGCCGACGATGTCGATCAGGGCACGGGAGTCGTCGCGGAGGTGCGCGACGTCCGACGCGACCTGCGCGTCCGCCGACACCGCGCCTCCGGAGATCTTGCGTTCGAGGGCCTGGAGGCGCGCGTCGAGGACGGCCAGCGGCGTGCGCAGCTCGTGGCTGGCGTCGGCGACGAACCGGCGTTGCAGGCGCAGGGCGTCGCCGAGCGGCCGGACGGCCCGCCGGGCGATGACGACGCTCACGACCCCGGCGAAGACCACGCCGGCGAGTCCGAGCACGACCAGACCGGCCACGACGTCGGTGGCACTGATGAAGACCTCACCGCGGCGGGCCGCCGCGACCTGCTCGAGCCGCTCGCTCGGCACCGTCTGGTGCAGCACCCACGCGATCGTCAGCGCGAGGGCTGCCACGACCACCACGGCCGAGACGAGCACGATCTGGCGACCGACCGACCGCGCCGCCCCGTAGAGTGCCGCCGCGTCGGGGTCGGGCCGCCGCACGGTCGGCGTCGGGCCGGGGGGACGTCGACCGAGCCGTCCCGGCCGGCGGGGTCGCCCGGTCACAGTGCCCCGATCCGATAGCCGCGCCCGCGCACGGTCAGCACGACGTCGCGGTCGAGCTTGCGCCGCAGGTAGCTGACGTAGGTGTCGACGGTGCCGAGCTGCTCGCCGTGCGGGAAGACCGCAGCCAACAGCTCGGCCCGGTCGAAGGTGTGGTCGGGCCGCTCGGCGAGCGCGGCCAGCAGCCCGGCCTCGCGGTCGCTCAGCACCACCCGACTCGACCACGGCGTGACCACGATGCGGCTCTCGGGGAAGAACCGCCCGGCACCGACGTCGAGCCACGGCTCGTGGGACGCGAACGACCGGGTGAGGGCGCGCAGCCGCGCGAACAGCTCGTCGAACTCGAACGGCTTGACGAGGTAGTCGTCGGCACCGAGGTCGAGGCCCTCGACCCGGTCGGCCGTCGAGCCGAGAGCGGTGAGCATCAGCACGGGCGTGGTCACGTGCTCGCGACGCAGGGCCGCGACGAGGGCGGTGCCGTCGAGCCCGGGCAGGCGTCGGTCGACGACCAGTACGGCGTGGACGCCGGTGCGAGCGACGTCGAGCCCTCGACTGCCGTCGGCCACGAGGTCGACGCGCCACGCCTCGGCGAGCACGTCGGCGACGATCGGCCCCAGCGCGGGGTCGTCCTCGACCAGCAGGAGGCGCGGGCGCGGATCAGGATCGGTCACCCAGGGCCTCCTTCCGCCGTCGTGTCCCTGCCGATCGTCGCACGGCGGCGATCACGACGGGCCCCCGTCGACACATCGCCGGTCGAACCGGTCGAGGACTCGACGCCGGAGGGGCAGGGCGAGTGCGACGACCGAGCAGCCGAGCACGACCGACGCGATCGTGTCGGTGGGGTAGTGCACGCCGATCCAGACCCGCGACGCCGCCACGACGACGACGCCGAGCGCGACTGCGACGGCGACCAGGCGCCGCCCGCTCCGTCCTCGGACGACGATCACGATCGCCAGCGCGAGACCGGTCGCCAGGGCGGTGTGGCCACTGGGGAACGAGAACGAGTGCGCTTCGACCAGCAGGGGGTCGACGAGGAGGCGCGGGTCGGGTCGGTCGCGTCCGACGATCACCTTGACCGTCTCGGCCGCGGCCCACGGCAGCACCGAGACGCCGAGGACGGTCAGCGCTTCGGCGGCCCGCCGCGTCGTCACCCACACGGCGACGGCGAACAGCAGGACGAGCGCCGCCCCGAGCTGCGGTCCGAGCAGACGGTCGATCAGCAGCGCCGCCGCGTCGAGCGGAGGCGAGTGCATCCGACTGACGCGCTCGACGACGGCGAGGTCGACGGCCGCGACTCCCCCCGCACCCGACGTGATGACGAGACCGGCCGCGTTGACCGCGACGATGCCGATCCCACCCGCCACCGCGATCCCGACGTCGCGGCGGACCGGCCGACGAGCAGGATGAGGGGCAGGAGGCGCAGGTCGTCCTCCCGGGGACGTCACCGGGGGTCTTCCGTCGAGAGCGGTCATGGCCCGAGGCTCGTCGCGGCCTTCCCAGAAACCGCCCAGCGGCGGGATCGAGCCGACCCGCGCCTCCTCGATCCGCTGTCTGGGGGGTTTCTGGGACGCCCCCGATCAGGATCACGCCATGGACTGGCAACTGAACGGACTCCCCCTCCACCCGCTGATCGTGCACCTCGTCACGGTCGCCTTCCCGACGGCCTCGCTGCTGATCGTGGCCGGCGCCGTGTCGACGCGGCTGCGCCGACGACTGGGCATCATCACGCCGCTCGTCGCCCTCGTCTCGCTCGTCGCGGTGCCCCTGGCGACGTCGTCGGGCGAATCGCTCGAGGAGCGGGTCGGCCACAGCGCCCTGCTCGAGACGCACACACAGCTCGGCGACACGCTGTTGCCCTGGGCGATCGCCGTGTTCGTCGTCGCCGTGGCGCAGTGGGCCTGGCAGCACTACGTGCTGACCCCGGACGCGAAGCGACCGCATCCCACCCTGAAGAAGGGCACGCGCACGATCGTCGGGGTCGCGCTCACCGTGGCGGTCGCCGTCGCCGCGATCGGCGGCATCGTCACGACGGTGCGCATCGGGGACTCGGGCGCGAAGGCTGTCTGGTCGGACTCGAGTGAGGGCTGACGGGTGACCGACGTCTCCTCCGTCCTGCCCACGCACCCGGACGAACCGCACGCCGGCAGTCTCGCCGGGCGTCTCAACTGGCTCCGCGCCGGAGTGCTCGGCGCCAACGACGGGATCGTGTCGGTCGCCGCCGTCGTCGTCGGCGTCGCGGGTGCGACCACGTCGACGTCGGCCGTCGCGACGGCCGGGGCCGCGGCACTGGTCGGCGGCGCCATCTCGATGGCCCTCGGCGAGTACGTGTCCGTCAGCAGCCAGAGCGACAGCCAACGAGCCCTGATCGAGAAGGAACGCGCCGAGCTGGCCGACGACCCCGAGGCCGAACTCGCCGAGTTGACGGCTCTCTGGCGCGCACAGGGACTCAGCGAGCAGACGGCGTCCCTCGTGGCGACCGAACTGACCGAGCGCGACGCCCTCGCGGCGCACCTCTCGGCCGAGTTGCACATCGACCAGGACGACGTCGCCAACCCGTGGCACGCCGCCCTGTCGTCGGCCGTGGCCTTCCTCGCCGGCGCGATCCTGCCGCTGCTCGCCGTGCTGCTGACGCCCGAGGGGCCGCGGATTCCGGTGACGGTCGCGGTGGTCCTGCTCGCGCTGGCGGCGACCGGCGCACTCGGGGCACGCCTCGGACGTGGGGCCGTCGGCCGTGCCACGCTCCGCGTCGTCGTCGGCGGTGCCCTCGCCCTCGCGGCGACCTACCTCGTGGGCAGCCTGCTCGGCACTGCGGGCATCGGATGACCGACACCTCGCCCCGTCGTGGCACGACCGCCCCGAACCGCCGACCAGGAGAGATCGAGGACAGCATGACCCAGATCACCGTCGACCGGTTGGCCACCCTCCCGGCCCCGTTCGTCGTCGACGTGAGGAGCGCCGACCGGTTCGCCGAGGGCCACCTCCCCGGCGCGCTCAACCTGCACCCCTCGCAACTCGCCGACCGGCTCGACGAGATGCCCCACGGAGTCGCCGTGTACCTCGTCTGCCAGGGCGGGATGCGGAGCGCCCGCGCGGCGCTGGTCTTGAGGTCTCGCGGCATCGACGCCGTCGACGTCGTCGGAGGAACGACCGCCTGGGCAGCGGCAGGACTGCCCCTCGTTCAGTCCTGAGGGGCGACCCGGGCGACCGGTACCGGGGTGATCGTGAAGGCGTCGAGGTTCGGGAGCGCCCCTCGGACGTGTAGGCAGGCGTGGTCGGCGATGCCCGACGTGACGACAAGGTCGTCGGTGGCGACCTCGACGGTCGCCGAGCCCGTCAGCCGGTGCCCGATCCACCGGAGGCGGAGGTCGCGCACGGCGACGACCCCGGCGGCGTGCTCGAGCGCGTGCTCGACCCGGTCGAGCAGGTCGGGGTCGACGGCGTCCATCAGGCGGGCACCGACGGACTTCACGGTGCCCCACAACAGGATCATGATCGACACGGCGATCAGCAGGCCGATGATCGGGTCCGCGAGGGGGAAGCCGAGCAGCACACCGACGGCCCCCAGCACCACCGACAGCGACGTGAACCCGTCGAGGCGAGCGTGCACGCCGTCCGCCACCAGCGCGGCCGAACCGATCCGGCGGCCGACCCGGATGCGGTAGATCGCGACCACCTCGTTGCCGGCGAAGCCGACGACGCCGGCCAGGACGAGCAACCAAGGCGCCTGGACGGGCTGCGGGTGGACGAGACGGTCGACCGCCTCCCACCCGGCGACCACGGCCGAGAGGGCCACGACGATGACGATGAAGAGACCGGCGAGGTCCTCGGCGCGGCCGAAACCGAAGGTGTGACGGCGGGTGGCGACTCGTCGACCGAGGACGAAGGCGATCCAGAGCGGCACCGCGGTCAGCGCGTCGGCGAAGTTGTGGATCGTGTCGGCCAGGAGGGCGACGGACCCGGTGGCCACGACGAGGACGGCCTGCAACACCGTCGTCGCGAGCAGGACGAACAAGCTGATCTTGACCGCTCGGATGCCCGCCGTCGATGCCTCGAGGGCGTCGTCGACGGAATCGGCGGAGTCGTGCGTGTGCGGGACGAACAGGTCGTAGAGCCAGGCCTTCACCCGGCCGTTCGGGTGCCCGTGCTCGTGCTCGTGCTCGTGCTCGTGCTCGTGCTCGTGGCTGTGTTCGTGCTCATGGCTGTGTTCGTGTTCGGCCACCTCACTGCCCCCCGGCGTGGTGGGGTGCGTTGCCGACGACGTGCTCGGCCTGTCTCACGGCGTCGCTGACGAGCTCGGACGCGTGCTCGTCCGTCAGACGGTAGAACGCGGTCGTCCCCTCGCGGCGCGGCTGCACCATGCGGGCGAGTCGCAGCTTGGCCAGGTGCTGTGACACCGCCGCCGGGCTCTTATCGACGATGTCGGCGAGGTGGTTCACCGACAGCTCTTCGGCGTTCCGCAGCGCCAGGATGATGCGGATGCGGGTCGCGTCGGCGAGCATCGCGAACACCTCGACGGCGAGTTCGACGTACTCGGAATCGGGGTCGAGTCCGCAAACCTTCTTATCTACGTGCATGCGCAGATATTAGTACAGGGTCGACCGGTTCCGGCGTCTGGCAGGATCTCCTGATGCCTGCCGACCGAACGCCCCGCCGACCCGACGTCACGACCACCGAGATCGTGGGCGGTGCCGAGGCCGTCCACGTCGAGCTTCACGACTACGACGAGCGCTGGCCGACCGAGTTCGCCGAGCACCGACGCCGCATCCTCGAGGCCCTCGCACCGTCACGTCTCGAGGTGGACGTCGAGCACATCGGCTCGACGTCGGTGCCCGGCCTGGCGGCGAAGCCGATCGTCGACATCGTGGTCGCGGTGCCCGACATCACCGCCGAGGAGGACTACCTCGACCCGCTGCTCGCCGCGGGCTACGAGCTGCGGGTGCGTGAACCCGGGCACCGACTCGTGCGGACGCCCGAGCGCAGCGTCCACGTGCACGTCTACGAGCAGGGCGCCGACGCGATCGACGAGTACCTGCTGCTGCGCGACCATCTGCGCACCGACGCCGCCGACCGCGAGCTCTACGCGAGCGTGAAGCGCGACCTGCTCGGCCGCGACTGGGACGACATGAACGACTACGCCGACGCCAAGACCGAAGTCATCACCGCCGTCAAGGCCCGGGCGCGCGCAGCCCGGGACGCGGCCCGCGAGTCGGCCCGCGAGGACTGACCCGAGCACGAGCGGACTCAGGCGACCGGCGTCGCCGCCATCGACTGCAGCCCGGTAACGCGCAGCAGGTCGAGTCGCGCTTCGTCGTCGGAGCCGGGTGCGACCGTGTAGACGACGATCCGTAGGTCGCCCGGTGCGGTCAGCACGTCGCAGTCGATTGTGATCGGGCCGGCCGGCGTGTTCGTGACCGTCTTGCGGCTGGCCCGGTGCTCGGCCACCTTGGCCTCGGCCCAGCGGCGCGCGAACTCGGGCGACGTCTCGAGCAGGCGCGACACGAGGTGGTCGAGCGAGCGGTCCGACGGGTAGCGCCCCACGGCCGCCCGCAGGTCGGCGGCGAGGTCGCTCGCGAAGTCCTCTTCGTGCTGCGCGTCGAAGTCGGTGCCCGCGTGGCCCGACGTGAAGTGCCGCCAGACGAGGTTGCGCTCGAGGCCGACGAGACGCGACGGGTCGCCGTTCACCGCGGCCCAGAGCGGGTTCCACAGCAGGATGTCGTGGGTCGCCGAGAAGACGGCCAGGGGCACGTCGCCGAGCCGGTCGACGATGCGTTGCACGCCGGGCCCCACGTGCCGCGGGACGACCCCGGCGGACGGAGGCGCGGCGCCGGCCGAGCGGTAGAGGTGGTCGCGTTCGTCGTCGCTCAGGCGCAGGGCGACCGCCAGGGCGCGCAGCATCTGCGGTGACGGGTTGGTCGCCCGCCCTTGCTCGAGGCGGACGACGTAGTCGACGCTCACCTCGGCGAGCGCTGCGAGCTCTTCGCGGCGCAGGCCCGTCGTGCGACGTCCGGCCCCCGCCGGCAGTCCCACGTCGGCGGGCCTGACCCGGTCACGCCACGACCGCAAGACATCCGCGAACTCGCTCATGCGCCCATCCTCTCCCGGTCCGGTCGCCCGAGGGTGGTACTGCCGGTCCTCCCGTCGTGCGGGGCCTGGGTGCCGGAGCGGGGTCGGGCGCAGCATGGACCCATGACCACCACACTCATCACCGGGGCCAACAAGAGCCTCGGCCTCGAGACCGCCCGCCGCCTCCTCGAGGCGGGCCACACCGTCTACGCCGGCATGCGCGACCTCGAGTCGGGCGACGCCGTCCGGGCCCTCGGAGCCCATGCCGTACAGCTCGACGTCACCGACCAGGCGAGCGTCGACGCGGCGCTCGCCTCCCTGCCCGAGCTCGACGTCCTCGTCAACAACGCGGGCGTGCTCGGCTCGTCGTTCGGCGTCGACGACCTCACCCCCGAGACGATGCAGGAGGTGCTCGACGTCAACGTCGTCGGGCTCGTCCGCGTCACCCAGGCCGCGCTGCCGCTGCTGCGCCGCTCCGACCGTCCCGTGATCGTCAACGTCGCCTCGGGCGTCGGCTGGCCGCGCTGGCTGAGCACCGAAGGCCACGACGAGTACCCCGTCGCCGCGGTGCCCTACGCGTCGTCGAAGGCGGCCGTGATCGCGCTGACCGTGCAGTACGCCAAGAACCTGCCGACCTTCCGGGTGAACGTCAGCGACCCGGGCTACACCGCCACCGACTTCAACGGTCACGGCGGCCACCAGACCGTCACCGAGGGCACGGACGCCACGGTCGCCCTCGCCCTGCTCGGACCCGACGGCCCGACCGGCGAGTTCCACGACCGCCGGGGCCGCATCGACTACTGAGCGGCGACCGCAGGAGGCGCGGTGCCGGTCCTCGAGACCGGCACCGCGCCTCCTGCGTTCCGGGCCGGGCCGGGCGGCCCGCACGCGTGTAGCTTCAGCCTCATCCGGACATCGAGGGCGTGCCCGTCGGGCGGCCCGGCGACGCGACGACGCAGGAGGTCCGATGGCGAGCAACCGACGCCTCACGGCGGTCGCCGGACGCGTCGAGGAGTTCGGTTGGTCCGCGCTGAGGCCGGTCCTCCGGCTGCGACTCGCCTACTTCCGGCACGTCATCCGGACCGGGACCTTCCCGCCCCGGCGTCCTGAGGCGGTGACCTGCGCGGCCGACCACGTGGGCTACCTCGGCAGTGCCGCCGCGGCGCGTTTCGGCGTGCTCGACGACGACCTGACGACCCTGAGCCGGGTCGCGTCGCAGGTGGGGGCCCTGCGCGGCAGGCCGTTCGCCTGGATCGAGGTGGCTCCGGGAGTGCTGACGGTGCACGACGCCGCCGAGTCGTCGTCGTCCCTGGCGGAGGCCGACGTCGACGCGGTGGTCGTGGCACTGGGCTTCAGCGACGTGCTGTTGATGACCTCGGCGCGGGCGTGGCAGCGCGACCTCGACCGACTGCTCGATCATGCGCGACGTCCGGGCCGGGGGCTCAGCCCGGTGATCGTGGCGGGCATCCCGCCGATGCACCGCTTCGCGCAGACCGCCCGACTGGGCCGGGGTCGGATCCGACGCCAGGTGGCTCGTCTCGACGCCGCGACCCGGACCGTCGTGGGTCGCCGCGGGGACTGCGTGTTCGTGCCGTTCCCCGATCCGGACGACGGTGCCGCCCGGGTCGGACCCGAGTTCTACTCGTGGGCGCAGGTGCACAAGTCCTGGGCCTCGGCCCTGACCCCCGAGCTGGCGCGCCTGCTCGACACGCACGCCTGACGGCCGCCGTGGGCCCGCGGCACCGACGGCGGCGACCGTCACGGCCCCGAACGGGGTCATCCGTTTCGCTCCGCCCTGGCGACACCGGGGGCGACGCTCGAATAACCTGCTGTCGTGAGCCCCGACCTTCCTGCCACTCCGGAGAACCACCCGGAGTCCGTCCGGCGTCTCGCCGCGACCCTGCAGAGCCTGGACGAGGCGCACCGCCGCTACCGACTCCACGCCGCGAAGGTCGTCGGCATGGGCCACACCGAACTGGCCGCGCTGCTCGCCGTCGCCGACGCCCCGGGGCTCACCCCGGGCGCGCTCGCCCAGGAGCTGCTGCTCAGCACGGGGGCGACGACGGCCGTGGTCGACCGGCTCGAGAAATCGGGGCACGTCACGCGCAGCCGGCACCCGGGCGACCGCCGCAGCCTCTTCCTGCACCTGACCGCGCAGGGCGAGGACACCACGACCACCCTGCGCGAGGCCTACCAGTACGTCCTCTCGACCACGGGCACGGACGAGACGATCGCCGAGGCCCTCCCCCAGCTCGACAGCATCGCCGCGGCGCTCGACGCGGCCGCCCGCGAATCCGCGTCCTGACCCGCGCCGCGCCTCCTCGAGGTCGAGGTCGAGGTCGAGGTCGGGGTCGGGGTCGCACCACCGATGTGTCGTCGAACCACGGAACACGATGGTTCGACGACCCATCGATGGTTCGACTGCGAGTCCCGACTGCGCGGCAGGCTTCGTAGGATGCGGGACATGACACCGGAGGTCGGGGCACGCTACGCCGCGCGGGCCCGCGAGTACGTCGACCACCTCGGCTCGATGTCGTCGGTGCACCCGGCCGACGAGCACCTGGTCACGTCGTGGGCGGTCGCGGTCGCGGGCCCCGTGCTCGACGCGGGGTGCGGGCCGGGCCACTGGTCGGGGCACCTCGCCGCGCGGGGCGTCGACGTGCGCGGTCTCGACCAGGTCCCGGCCTTCGTCGAGCACGCGCGCCGCGCCCACCCGGACGTCTCGTTCGACCTCGGCGACGTCGACGCCGTGCCCTACGAGCCCGGCGAGTTCTCCGGCATCCTCGCCTGGTACTCGCTGATCCACCACGACCCGAGCAGCATCCGGCGCCCCCTCCGCGAGTTCGCGCGCGTCCTCCGACCGGGCGGCGGGTTGCTCGTCGGGTTCTTCACCGGGTCGACCGTCGAACCGTTCGACCACGCGATCGCGACCGCGTGGCGCTGGGCACCCGACCTCCTCGCGGACGAGCTGCGCGCCTCCGGGTTCGACGTGCTCGAGACCCACACGCGGACGGGTCCACCGTCCGGGCCGAGGCCCCACGGCGCGATCATCGCCCGTGTCGCACCGTGAACTGAGCATCGCACCGTCCATTTCCGCGGTGCGACGTCCAGTCGGTGGTGCGACTTCCGCGTGACCGACGCCGAGGCCGGCGCAGCGCCCGTCAGCCGCCCTGCCGGACCTGTCGCACGTACCGGTACACCGTCGGCTCGGACACGTGCAACGCCTCGGCCACCTGGGCCACCGCCCCCTTGAGCAGGAACACCCCCGCCCGTTCGATCTCGCGCACCGCCGCGACCTTCTCGTCGGGCGTCATGCGGTGCGGCTCGACGCCCTGGGCGGCGACGATGCGGGCGACCCCGTCGAGGGCGAGCTCGTCGACGTTCATGCTCAGTCGCTCGGCGACCGGCCCCGACGACGACGACGACGCCGAGCCAGGGCCCGCCTCGGAGCCGGAGCCCAGGGTCGCCCCCTTGACCAACCCGGTCGTCGCCGTGATGGCCGCGAGCAGGTCGCGGGCCCGGGTCAACGGCTCGTCGTCGATGTTGAGGCACAGCATGCCGACGACGTCGCCACCGGCGTCGCGGATGAAGAAGGTCGACGAGCGGAACGTGCCGCCGGTGCGGGACTCGGCCAGGTAGTTCGCCAGGTAGTCGCGGTCGTCGTGCTCGTGGTTCTGCAGCACCTTGAGCACGAGGTCGGTCGCCGGCCCGCCGACGCTGCGACCGCTCACGTGGCCGTTCGTCAGGGCGACGATCGACCGGCTCAGGTCGCTGGTGTCGTGCAGCACGACCTCGGTCCGAGGCCCGAGCAACTCGGCGAAGAAGTCCATGAGCGGCAGATAGGGCTCGAACTCGGCACGCAGGACGCGGCTCGCGTCGACCACGGTGGCGCTGCTGGCTCTCGACATGGGTCCAGGTTACCGGCATGTAACGAAATCGTCGCACTGTGATAATTTCTTCTCACCCGGCCGATCACTCGGCTAGCTTGCGATGACCGACGATGCTCACGAAAGGCTCGACCATGACCCGAACCCGCTCCCGCTCCGCCCTCTGGGGCACCGTCGCCACGGGCGCCGTCCTGGCCCTGGGCCTGACGGCGTGCAGCGGCCCGAGCGCGCCTCAGCCCGGCGACGCCTCGTCGTCGTCGTCCTCGACCATCCCCGACACGAGCGCACTGCTCGACGCCGTCCAGGTCGACGACGCCCTCGCCACCCAGGTGCCCGCGGACATCAAGGACAAGGGCACGCTCGTCGTCGGCTCGAACGTCCAGTCCGCGCCGAACAACTTCTACGCGGCCGACGGCTCGACCGTCATCGGCTCGGACCACGACCTCATCACCGCGGTCGGCAAGAAGCTCGGCCTCGACGTCGAGTACCAGAACCAGGACTTCGGCTCGCTCATCACCAGCCTGCAGTCCGGCCGCGTCGACGTGACGATCGCCGCGATGAACGACACGGCCGAACGCCAGCAGGCGATCGACTTCGTCGACTACCTGACCTCGGGCATCACGCTGATGGTGCAGAAGGGCAACCCCGACGACATCACCGGCCCCGACGCGCTCTGCGGCAAGTCGATCGCCGTCGTCACCGGCACCAGCCAGCAGGAGTTCGCCGAGGCGACCAGCACGCAGTGCGAGTCCGACGGCGACGAGGCGCTCGACATCACGGTGACCGACAGCGACAGCCAGAACCAGACGCAGCTGCGCACCGGCCGCATCGACGCCATCGTCAACGACCTGCCCAGCGCGGTCTACATCTCGAAGACCGCCCAGGACGGCCAGGCCTTCGAGGTCGTCCCCGGCGACGTCATCGACGGCGCCCCCTACGGCATCGGCGTCAACAAGGACGACGCAGCTCTGCGCGACGCCATCGCCGCGGCCCTCGACTCGCTGATCGACGACGGCACCTACGGCGAGGTGCTCGACGCCTGGGGCATCACCTCGGGCAGCGTCACCGAGGCCACCGTCAACGGCGGCAAGTAGGTGGCGACCGCACGACCGACGGGAACCGACCCGGGCGACACGACCCGCGCCTCCTCGGGTGCTCGCGAGCTGCTGCCCCAGGTGCGCCTGAAGCACTGGGGCCGCTGGGTCAGCGCCGTCGTCATCGTGGTGTTGCTCGTCGCCCTCGTCTACGGGGCGTCGCAGGGCGACATCTCGTACCGCGACATCCCGTACTACCTGGTGTCGCCGATCATCCTGCAGGGCCTCGTCGGCACGATCGTGCTCGCCGTGGTCGCGCAGGTGAGCGCGGTGGTGATCGGCGTCGTCATCGCCCTGATGCGCATCTCGAAGAACCCGGTCGCGCAGGCCTTCGCGGCCGGCTACACCTGGCTGTTCCGCGGCCTGCCCGTGCTGCTGCAGATCCTGCTCTGGTACAACCTGGCGCTGATCTTCCCGCGCCTGACCGTCGGGGTGCCGTTCACCGACGTGGTGTTCCTCGACGTCAGCACGAACGACGTGATGACGACCTTCGTCGCCGCCTTCCTCGGCCTGGCCCTCAACGAGAGCGCCTACATGGCCGAGATCGTGCGCGCCGGGCTGAAGAGCGTCGACCGCGGTCAGATCGAGGCCGCGCAGTCGATCGGGCAGACCCCGATGCAGCGCATGGCCCGCATCGTGCTGCCCCAGGCGATGCGCATCATCATCCCGCCGACAGGCAACGACTTCATCAACATGCTCAAGGGCACGGCGATGGCGTCGGTCATCGGCTACCTCGAGTTGATCAAGGCGGCGAACAACATCGCCTCGTTCAACCTGCAGGTGATGGAGACCCTGATCGCCGCGGCCATCTGGTACATGGTCATCGTCAGCGTCGCGAGCGTCGGCCAGTTCTACCTCGAGCGCAGCTTCGACCGGCAGGACCGCCGCCCCGGCGGGCCGCCGAACGCCCGCGCCCTCCGCCGCAAAGTCGCCGCCGACCTCGGCCGCGCCCCCCTCGTGAGGAGCACCCCGTGACCACGACCGACACGACGAACGCAGGAGGCGCGGGTCCCGCCGCCGAGGCAGCCCCCGTCCTCGAGGCCATCGGCATCGGCAAGTCGTACGGCAGCCACGAGGTCCTGCGCGACGTCTCGATGACGGTGCGCAGCGGCGAGGTGGTCTGCATCATCGGCCCGTCCGGCGCCGGCAAGTCGACGTTCCTCCGCACCCTGAACCGGCTCGAGGAACCCGACGCGGGCGAGGTCTGGGTCGGAGGCGAGCCGATGGGCTTCGAGCTGCGCGACGGCAAGCTGCACGAGCTCAGCGAGCGTCGGCTCTCGGCTCAGCGGGCACGCACGGCCATGGTGTTCCAGCACTTCAACCTGTTCCCGCACCTGACGGTGCTGGGCAACGTGCTCGAGGGCCCCGTCCGCGTGCAGCGCCGGTCAGCGAAGGAGGCGCGGCGCGAGGCCGTCGAGATCCTCGAGCGGGTGGGCCTCGGCGACAAGGTCGACGCCTACCCCGGCCAGCTCTCGGGCGGGCAGCGGCAGCGCGTGGCGATCGCCCGGGCCGTCGCGATGAAGCCGCTGTTCCTGCTCTTCGACGAGCCGACCTCGGCCCTCGACCCCGAGCTGGTCGGCGAGGTGCTGAAGGTGATGGGCGACCTGGCCCGGGACGGCATGACGATGCTCGTCGTGACCCACGAGATCCAGTTCGCCCGCGAGGTCGCCGACCGCGTGGTCTTCATGGCCGACGGCGGCATCGTCGAGCAGGGGCCGGTCGAGCAGGTGCTCGGCGCCCCGCGCGAGGCCCGCACGAAGCAGTTCCTGCAGCGGGTGCTGGCGTGACGTCGGGCACGGCGACGGGTTCGGGCCCAGCGACGGCCCCCGGCTCGGCGCTCGACGCCTACCTCGCGTCGTTCGCCGAGCCGGTCGGCTACCTGAACTTCGGCAGCTACGGGCCGCCGTCGCGGGACGTCGTCGAGACGATCGGCCGCCTCGCCTCCGCGGCGAGCGCCGGCGTGCCCTCGTCCGGGCTGCACGCCGAGGACGAGCGTGCCCTCGCCGCGGTCTCGCGCCTCACCGGGTTCGACCGCGGCGCGGTGGCCCTCACCGGCAGCACGTCGCTCGGGCTGATGCAGATCGCGTTCGGCCTGCCCCGGGGCGAGGTCGTGGTCAGCAGCGCCGAGTTCCCGTCGAACCTGTACGCGTGGTGGCGCTCGGAAGAGGCAGGGCTCACGACGGTCCGGCCGCTGCCCGTCGTCCCGAGGCAGCCACTCGCGCCCGTCACGCCCGAGCGCGTGGCCGACGCGGTCGGGCCCGACACCGTGGCCGTCGCGGTGAGCGCGGTCGACTTCCGCACCGGCACCGTCGCCGACCTCGCCGGGCTGAGGGAGGCCGTGGGCGACCGTCTGCTCGTCGTCGACGGCATCCAGGGGTTCGGCGTCCTCGACGCCGACTGGACCCTCGCCGACGCCCTCGTCGTCGGCGGCCAGAAATGGCTGCGCGCGGGCTGGGGAACCGGGTTCGTGGCGCTGTCCTCGCGGGCCCTCGCGCGCCTCCGTCCGGTCCTCGGGGGGTGGACGGGCGTCGAGGGTGCCTCGCGCTACGACGGCGTGCCGCACGCCCCGCTGCCCGGGGCGCAGCGCCTGTCGGTGACGAACGGGTCGCCGTTCGCGTCGGGGGCGTTGGCCACGGCGCTGGAGCAGCTCGAGTCGGTGGGGGTCGACGTCGTGGCGTCCCGCGTGGCGGACACGGCGGGCGACCTGGTCGGCCGACTCGAGGCCGCCCGGGTGCCCGTGCTCTCCCCCGTCGACCGATCGCGGCGGGCAGGACTCGTCGTGGCGGGCGTGGCCTCGGGTGAGGCCGCCGCCGTCGGCGCGCGACTCGAGACCGCCGGCGTCACGGCGACCGTCCACGGCGACGACCGCGTGCGCCTCAGCGTCCATGCCACCACCACCCCGGCCGCGATCGACGCGGCCCTGACCGTCCTGGGAGGACGACGATGACCCTCGACCCGAACCCCCTCCGCGCCGTGCACACCGACGCGGCTCCGGCCGCGATCGGCCCGTACTCGCAGGCCGTCCGCGTCGGCGACCTCGTCTTCGTGTCGGGCCAGCTGCCGATCGACCCGGCCACGGGCGAGTTCGCCGGGCCGGACGTCCGCGACGAGGCGGCCCAGTCGTTGCGCAACGGTGCCGCCGTGCTCGAGGCCGCGGGGTCGGGCATCGACCTGGTCGTCAAGACGACGGTGCTGCTGGCCGACATCGCCGACTTCGCCGTCGTGAACGAGGCCTACGCCGAGGTGTTCGACGGTGGGGTGCTGCCGGCCCGCGCCGCGTACCAGGTCGCCGCCCTGCCCAAGGGCGCCCGGGTCGAGATCGAGTTCGTCGCGGCGGTCGCCCCGGGGCACGCCGCGTAGCATCGCGGCATGCCCGAGGGTGACAGCGTCCACCTGCTGGCGGCGCGCCTCCGTCCCTCGCTCGTCGACCGCGTCGTCGTCGACGGCGAGCTGCGGTCGGGCGGCCGGGCGGGCGAGTCGCTCGCCGGTCGGCGCATCGTCGAGGTCGACACCCACGGCAAGCACCTGCTGACCCGCTTCGACGACGCCACCACCCTGCACACGCACCTGCGCATGCAGGGGTCGTGGACCCTCACCCGACCCGGCCGAGTCCTGCCGTCGCGACTGCAACGGCAGGTCCGCGTGCGGGCCCGGCTCGACGACGGGCACACCCTCTGGGGCGTCGACCTGCCGGTCGTCGACCTGGTGCCGACCCGCGACGAGCACGCCCTGATCGGCCACCTGGGCCCCGACCCGCTGCGCCCCGACTGGGACCCCGAGGAGGCGCGACGTCGCCTGGCCGCACTGCCCGGCGTGACGGTCCGTGCCGCCCTGCTCGACCAACGTCCGATGGCCGGCCTCGGCAACCTCTGGGTCAACGAGGTGGGCTACCTCCGCGGGGTGCACCCGGCCACGCCGATCGGCGAGGTCGACCTGGTGAAGCTCGTCGACGTCGCCGCGCGCGCCCTGCGCTTCTCGGCCACGACGCCCGGCGCCTACCAGGTCACGACGGGACGGACCCGCCGCGGCGAGACGCACTGGGTCGTCGGTCGCGCCGGACGCCCGTGCCTGCGCTGCGGCACCCGCGTGGAGGCGCGCGACGACCCGCCGACGCCGGACGGGCGCACGCGTCGGGCCTGGTGGTGCCCGCGGTGTCAGCCCGCGACGTGACGTGGGTCGGTCGCGACGACGGCCCCCAGGGGTGAGCCGCGGTCGGCTCAGCGCACGCTGACGAAGATCGGGTTCGCGTAGAGCCAGGTGTCGGCCCACGGGTCGGCCGGGGCGACGGGGTACGGCTGGGGCGCGCGGGGGTCGACCTCGGCGCCGAGCGGGCCGACGCCGTGCACCCGGCCGTCGCTGCCGCGGAGGCGCACGTAACCGTCCTCGGTGGCGGGCTCGAGCGGCACCACGACGCGGAACGGAGCGGCGGAGCGGTCGGCGACGTCGAGCAGCTCGACGACCCGGGTGCCGGGCGCGCGCTGCTCGTCACGGTCGGCCACGGGCCCGGTGACGCGGCCGCGGATCACGTCCAGGTGGGCGAGCCGCGGGACGGTGCCCCGCGAGGTGGGCGTCGTCGTGGGCACGACGTCGACCACGAGCTCGAGGGCGGTGCCGCGCGGGACGGTGAGGGTCCCGCCCAGGGTGGCCTGCGCCTCCTGACCACCGGTGGCCCGGAGCACCACCGAGAGCCCGGCGACCAGGTGCCCGTGGTCGACCCAGAGCCGTCCGGCACGGATCGCGTCGAGCAGGGCGGCGGACGACCGGTCGACGGCGCCGACGTGGTTGCGGGTGAACTCGCCCGGCCAGAAGTCGGCGCCGTTCTGGGGCGTGGCCGTGGTGACCGGGTCGGGTCGACGGCCGGCACGGTCGAAGTTGGCGAGCGTGGCGCCGGCCTCCCAGCCGGGCCCGGTCGGGAAGTCGCCGACGCGCGTCGAGTCGGATTCCTTGAGGTGGAGGTCGCTGTTCGAGGTGACCCACCAGCGCCGGCCCTCGCTGAGCAGCGAGTCCCACACGCCCCCGACGACCGCCGTCGTCCAGTCGAAGCCGCCGTGGGTCAGGTAGGCCGCGGCGGGGTAGCCAGGGAACGAGAACTCGCTGGGGGCGTTCTCGTACTCTCCCCGCCGCGAGCGTTCGGTGGCGTTCGCGGCGATCGCGCCGGCCTGGGCGCCGGGGGCGCCCTCCATGCCGACGAAGACCTCGGGGTCGGCGTCCTGCCAGGCACGGAGCTCACCGGGCGAGTCGATGCCGAGGCGACTCGGGTGGTTCGCCAGGACGATCACGTCGTCGACGACGCCCGCGCTCTTCTGGGCGCCGAGCCAGGCGATCGCGTCGGTGGCGTGCACGAGCCACTCGGCGGCGTCGTCGGTGCCGGGGCGCGGCTTCTCCCAGCCGTTGAGCTTGCCGTCGTGGTCGAGCTCGAAGCGGCGCAGCACGCGGGTCGTCGCGGGCCCGGGAGCGACGAGCACGGTGGCGTGCTCGGCGCCGGGGATGTACCACTCGAGCCCCTGCAGCACGAGCAGGTCGGGGCGCGCCGCCCGGGCGGTCTCGATCTCGCGGGCGGCGTTGAACACCCCGCCGACGTTGGCGTGGCCCTTGTTGCTGTGCTCGGTGAAGGCGATCGCGTCGACCCCGAAGCGTTGCGCCTGGTCGAGGATCGTCGTCATGGGGTACTTCGCGTCGTGCGAGTAGACCGAGTGCACGTGGTGGTCGAACACCAACCACGAGAGCGCGGCCGGGTCGACGACGGCGGGCGCTGACGGCAGCGGCGCGGCCTGCGCGGCTCGGGCAGGGGCCGCGGCCCCGAGCCCCTGGGCGGTCGCCCCCACGGCGACGGTCGCGGCGACGGACGCCCCCAGGAAGGTCCGGCGCGAGACGCCCGACCGGGTGGCTGCGCTCCGGTCCACCTCGGGCAGGGAGGACGCGTCACCGGTCGGGGCGGACTGCTCGGGGCGGGGGTCGAGGGACATGGCATCACTTTCGTCGGGCGGGCGTTCCGACCGTAGGCAGCGGGTCTGAACCGCAGGCCAACGGTCGGGGACGCGTGCGACACCCGGCGTTCACGACCCGTTCCCCCGGGTGCGCGACAGTCCTGGCGTCGCCCCGCGCTCCCCGCCGTGGGGGCCCACCGCACCCACCGAAGGTCCCGATGCCCTCCTCCGTCCCCGCCGTCCGTCGTCTCCCCTCGCGCGCCTCCGTCCCGGCCGTCCGTCGACTCCCCTCGCGCGCCTCCGGACGGGCCCTGCTCGTCGCGGCGGCCCTCGCCGCCGGCACGGTCGCGGGCCTCGCCGGACCCGGTTCCGCTGTCGCCGCCCCGGCGCCGGCACCCGCCGAACCCGCGCCGCTCGTGCTGCGCGACGCCGCCGGCACCGCGATCGTGTCGGGCGACGCGCGCGCCGATCCGTCGTTCGCCTCGGCACTGCTCGCCGCGGGCTGCCCGGCCGACGCGGACGACGCCGCCCGCCTCTCGGTGACGTCAGGAGGCGCGACGGTCGTCACGTCTCCGAGCGTCGCGGTGACCGCGGGGCAGCCGGTCGAGGTGCCGATGGCGATCTCGTTCGAGGAGGTCGTGGCCGGCGGAGTCGAGGAGGGCGGAGCGACGCTCTCGCTGGAGTGCCTCGTCGTCGAGTCGGGCATCCCGTCGACGGTCGTCGTGGCGGCGACAGTGCCGGTGACCTTCGCCGCGGGGACCTGGTCGATGCCCGGGGCCGAGGTCGACCCGGGGCCGCCGTCCGACGACCCGACCGCGGTGCCGACCGACCCCGACACGGCGCCCTCCCCCGCACCCACGGACGGCGCCGGAGCGGGGGCGGGCTCGACGCCGCGCCCCTCGGCCACGACACGACCCGCCGCCGACGGTGACCTCGCCTTCACCGGCGGACAGGTCGCCGGCGTCGGCGCGCTCGCCGCCGGCCTGCTCGCGGGCGGCACGGCACTCGTGCTGCGGCGGCGCCGGGCCGCACCCGTCGACGGGCCGCCCGCGGAGTAGGGCTACCGCCCGCTCGGCGCCTGCTCGTCCGCCGCGACGTCCTTCTGCACGGCGAACTGCGTGCGGTGCAGTTCCTCGTAGCGTCCGGCCGCGGCCAGCAATTCGTCGTGCGTGCCGCGCTCGACGATCGAGCCGTCCTCGACCACCAGGATCTGGTCCGCGCTGCGGATGGTGGACAGGCGGTGCGCGATGACCAGGGCCGTCCGCCCCTCGAGCGCCTCGCTGAGGGCCGCCTGGACGGCGGCCTCGGACGTCGAGTCCAGCGCCGCGGTCGCCTCGTCGAGGATGACGACGCGGGGCTGCGCCAGCAGGAGGCGCGCGATGGTCATCCGCTGACGCTCGCCTCCCGAGAGCCGATAGCCGCGCTCTCCCACCATCGTGTCGAGCTGGTCCGGCAGGGACCGGATCAGGGGCTCGAGCCGCGCACGGCGGATGGCGTCCCACACCTCGTCGTCGGTCGCCTCCGGCCTCGCGAGGCGCAGGTTGCTGAGGATGGTCTCGTGGAACAGGTGGCCGTCCTGCGTCACCATGCCCAGGGTGTGACGCATCGAGGCGAAGGTCACGTCGCGGACGTCCGTGCCCGCGAGGCGCACCGCGCCGCTGTCGACGTCGTAGAGACGCGACATCAGCTGCGCGATGGTGGACTTGCCGGCACCGGACGTGCCGACGAGGGCGACGGTCTGTCCCGGCTCGATCCGGAAGGACACGCCGTGCAGCACCTCCTCGCCGCCACGGGTGTCCAGGGTGGAGACCTCCTCGAGGGAGGCGAGTGACACCTTGTCGGCGGACGGGTACGCGAAGCGGACGTCGTCGAACTCGACGCTCACCGGGCCCTCGGGGACGGAGGCGGCAGCGGGCTTCTCCTGGATCAGCGGTTCGAGGTCCAGGACCTCGAAGACGCGCTCGAAGCTGACCACCGCGCTCATGATCTCGACCCGCGCGTTCGCGAGACCGGTCAGCGGCACGTACAGGCGGGTGAGGAGGAGCGCCAGGGTGACGACTTCTCCGGTGTCGAGCTGACCGGCGAGCGCGAGGGCACCGCCGAGCCCGTACACGAGCGCGAGGGCGAGAGCGGAGACGAGCGTCAGCGCCGTGACGAAGACGAACTGCAGCAGCGCGGTGCGGACCCCGATGTCGCGGACGCGGGCGGCGCGGACGCGGAACTCCTCGGCCTCTTCGTCGGGACGGCCGAACAGTTTGACGAGGGTGGCGCCGGGCGCGGAGAAGCGCTCGGTCATCTGCGTGCTCATCGCGGAGTTGTGGTCGGCGGCCTCGCGGCGGAGGGCCGCGAGACGGCTGCCCATGCGCCGCGCGGGCACGAGGAAGATCGGGAGCATGACCACGGCGAGGACGGTCACGAGCCAGGACGTGCTGAGCATGACGATCAGGGTGAGGACGAGGGCCACGACGTTCGTGACGACGCCCGAGAGGGTGCCGCTGAAGGCCTGCTGGGCGCCGATCACGTCGTTGTTGAGGCGGCTCACGAGGGCGCCCGTCCGGGTGCGGGTGAAGAACGCGATCGGCATCTTCTGCACGTGGTCGAAGACGGCGGTGCGGAGGTCCAGGATCACGCCCTCGCCGATGCGGGCCGAGAACCAGCGGGTCACGAGCGAGACGCCGGCGTCGGCCAGCGCCACGACGGCGATGAGGACGGCGAGCCGCACGATCGTCGCGAGTTCGCCCTGCGCGACGATGACGTCGACCACCCGGCCGGCCAGCACGGGCGTCGCGACCGCGAGGAAGGCGCCCACGACGGAGAGGGCGATGAAGATCACCAGCTTCGACCGGTAGGGCACCGCGAACGTCATGATCCGCCGGACGGACTCGCGCGAGATGCCGTGCCCTCCGTCCCGGGCGGACGAGATCTTGTAGAGCGAGCTCCAGGCCGCGCCTTCCATGCTCATGGGGGGGTTCCTTCCGTGGGGGCCTGGCCCAATGTAGACGGCAGGCCGCCCCGGGCTCGCAGCCGCAGCATCCGTCGGGTGGTCGTGACCGGTGATGCGGGAGGATCGAGGTCATGGACACGGACACGCTGGCGTCGACTGCCCGGTTGACCCTCCGCCTGCACCGGGAGGGCGATCTGGGTCGACTCGTCTCGATCTACTCACGACCGGACGTCGCCCGGTACCTCCTGGAGGAGCCCTGGACGGTCGAGTCCGGGCGGGCACAGCTCGCGCGGCGCCTGGGCCGGACGGACCTGGCCGAGCCCGTGGCGGCACTCGCGCTCGTCGTCGAGCGGGAGGGTTCGGTGATCGGCACGGTGTCGCTGTGGCGCACGGAGCAGGAACGGCGCACGCTCGAGATCGGGTGGACGCTCGATCCCGAGCACGGAGGCCGGGGGTACGCGGGCGAGGCGGTCGCGGCCGCGCTGCAGCTCGCCTTCGCGCGCGACGACGTCCACCGCGTGACCGCGCAGATGGATGCCCGCAACACGTCTTCCGCACGCCTCGCGGCCCGGGTCGGCATGCGGCAGGAGGCGCACCACCGGCAGGACTTCTGGAGCAAGGGCGAATGGACCGACACCCTCGTCTTCGCGATGCTCGCCGACGAACGTCTCCCGCAGCAGGGCGAGACGGGGAAGTGACCTGATACGCGCCTCGGACGCGTTCCACCATGCACGCGTCACGGGCCGCGCCCTCGGCGGCCGTCCGACACCGGAATGCCTTGACTTGTCTTGCACCGCAAGGTAGCTTGTGATGCATGACAGCGGATGTGGGAGCCCAACTGCGCAAGGGCGTCGTCGAGTACTGCATCCTCGGACTGCTCGACCGTGAGCCCATGTACGGCTGGCAACTCTCCGAGCAGCTGGTCGAGGCCGGCCTCGTCGCCAGCATCGGCACGCTCTACCCCGTCCTCGGTCGCCTCCGGGCCCAAGGTCTCGCCACCGCCTTCGACCAGCCGTCCACGACGGGCCCCGTCCGCAAGTACTACCGGCTCACTCCCCTCGGACGCGACCAGCTCAGCGCTTTCCGCCTCCAGTGGGCCCCGTTCACCGCCTCGGTCCACCGACTCATCGGAGAAGACACCCGTGACTGACAACACGCCCGAAATCACGACGGCCTACCTCGCCCAGCTCGACACCGAGCTCGGCCAGCTCCCGGCGGAACTGCACCGGGACATCGTCACCGGCGTCACGGAGGAACTCCGGGGTCTCGACGCCGAGGCCGCGGCTGCTCGCATCCAGCAGCTCGGCGATCCCGCCTTCATCGCGGCCGAAGCGCGCGCCGAGACCGCCACCGAGGCTCCCCTCGTCAGCCAGGACGCGCCTCCTCCCGGCCGGACGTTCTCGATCGTCGCGGTGGTCGTCCTGATCGCCGGCTCACTCCTGGTGCCGGTCGTCGGCGCACTCGCCGGCCTCGTCTTCGTCAGCCAGGCCCGGGCCTGGACCCGACGGGAGAAGGCAGCCGCCTGGCTCGCCTGCGCGGGCGTCGCCCTCCTCGCCCTCGCGGCCGCGACGGTGATGGCCTCGGCGGGACTCGGCGGCACCCACCTCGTCGTCCTGGTCGGCTACCTCGTCGTCCCCGTGGTCGGCATCGTGTTCGCCGTCCGAGCGCAGCGCCGGGGCTGGCGCGCCTGAGGCGGGACGCCGCCGCGCGCGGGGACGGCTCCTCTCCGCGTGCGGCCGCGATCCGATCCCCTAGCGGCCGCGAGGGAACCGCTCGTCGAGCAGCGTCGCCAGCCGATCGAGGTCACCGCGCACGAGGTGAGCGTCGGACGCGAGGTCAGCCTCCGACATGCCGTCACGGCGGAAGAGGGTGAAGACGGCCTCGCTGCCCTCGTCGTTGGCCACGACACGGAAGGGGTTGCTCACGACCGATCCGTCCGGCAGGGTCACGTCGTGGTCGAGGATGCCGAGCTCGACCGGCCCGGTGAACGCGACCTCGACGACCCCCATGGGTGAGTCCGTGATCCACCGCCCCTCGTCCTGACGGATGCCGGCACTGAGACCGGCCGCCCACGCGGGGAGGTTCTCCGGGTCGCCGGCGACGCTCGAGACGGCGGCGACGTCGTGGTCGAACGCGCGCGAGATGTGGACGACGGGCCAGGTCATGCAGGGAAGCTAGCAGCGTTCCGTTCGGCGAGCGACCCTCACGACGTCGAGTCGGGGTCGGCGTTCCGGGACCGCTCGGGTTGCAGGTGCCGCAGCGTCATGTGGTCTGCTCGAAGCACGTTCCGCCTCGTCCCGCATCGAAAGGCCCGCCATGCACTCCATCCCCGTTCCGCCCCGTCAGGTCCTGATCGGTGACGCTGCGGCGTTCGTGGGCATCACTCCCCGGGCGATCCGCCATTACCACCAGATCGGCCTGCTGCCCGAGCGCGAGCGGGGTGCCGACGGCAGGCGCCGCTACGGCTACGCCGAGATCATCCGGCTGCTGTGGATCCGACGGATGGCCGACGCCGGGATCGCCCTCGAGGACATCCGCGACGCGTTCGCCGGGGCCGCGTCGGGCGGGGCCGACGGCGCTCACACCGGCGTGTCCGACGGCACGGACGAGGTCGCCGCCGTTCTGGCCCGACTGGAAGACGCCCTCGAGGCGCAGGAGGACGAGCTGCGCCGGAAGCGGGACTCGGTTCGGCGCATGCGAACGCTCGGCAGTCGTCTGGGGCTGCTCGACGACATCGTCTCCACCCGTCTCGAGGCCGCACCCGAGGGCTCCCTGCGCGAGGACGACCTCGACACGCTGTTGGTCACCGAGCGGATCTTCGGTCCGCTCGGTGCCGTCCTCCAGGCGAGCCGGTTCCTCGTGCTGGCCCTCCATCCCGAGCTCCGCGCCGAGTCCGACCGCGTCGACGCCGCCGAGGAGGCGCTCGACGACTCGGTCGCCGTCGACGATCCCCGGGTCGCGCAGGTGGCGGCCGAACGTCATGCCTTCGACACCAGGCTGCTGGGCATGATCGAGGAGTCCGGCCAGCCCGACGAGGACGACGCGATCTTCGACGCCTGGGACGAGAGGCACCCCCTCGAGGACGCCGACGCGGCACCGGCCCCCGAGACGGCAGGGGACTCCCGCGCGAGGAGCGCCGGGGACATCATCCGGAGCATGCCCTACGACTTCTCCCCGGCCCGACTGCGCTGCATGGAACTGGCACTGCAACTCGCGATGGACGAGACGGCGGCATCCTGAGCGGAGCCTTCAGGTGTCCGCATCAGAAAACCCTTCGGCCCGCGTCGCAGCTCTAGGAGTTCTCGCCGACGTGTTCGACGGCGTCGTCGACGATGTGCGAGACGTGCCGGTCGCTGACGGAGTAGATCGCCTCGCGACCCACACGGGTGACCTCGACGAGGCCTGCCGATCGGAGGACTCGCAGGTGCTGCGACACGAGCGGTTGCGCCAGGCCCGAGGACTCCACGAGGGCTGTCACCCCAGCCTCGCCCTGCCCGAGGCGACGGAGGAGGCGGAGCCTCGACGCCGATGAGAGAGCTTTGAAGAGCTCCGCGGCGGACTCGAGGGCATCGGTGCTCATGACGGACACATTAGCGCCGACGAATGTGACCGAGGGCCCCACCAGCCGGTGGGGCCCTCGGTCACGCGGTGCCGATCGGCGCCCGACGATCAGTGCTCGTCGTAGTGGTCGCCGTGCTGGGCGTGCTTGTGGTCGCCGTGGACGTAGTCGACGTGGTCGTCGTGCGTCACCGTCTCGTGACCACAGGCGCTGCCGTGCTCGTGCTCCGTGACGGTGTGCTCTGCGTGGACTTCGGTGTCAGCCATGGTGATGCCTCTCTCAGCGGGTGAATGGGTCCATGACACCAGATGCATGCACGTATGGCAATGCGTTGACGTAATCGATGTCGATAACCGGAATCACCGACCTCGCCGGTCGCCGCGTCAGGGCCGGCGGCGCACACCCCGTCGGTAGCCGAGCCATGCGGCGAGCACGAGCAAGCCGAGGACGAGGACGCCCGCGCCCACGAGGCTCGCGGTCGAGAACAGGTGCACACCGTCAGGGGTGAACGTCGTGTCCGACGAGGGCGCGTACGCGAACCACCCGAAGGACACGGGTCGCGTCGAGGCCACGGCGAGGACGACGACGCCCACGACCGACAAGGCCGAGCCAGCAGCCAGGACGAGGCGGGAAGTCCGGAAGGCACGACGCGTCATGCCCGGACCCTAGCGCGCCGTCGGGGTCGGTCGGTGCCGTGGCGGCCGCGCTCTGGAGGGTCGTGCGGACGCAGAAGTCCGCCTGCGATCTCGGACCGGTTCGTGACGCGTGTGAGCACTACTCGCGTAGGACACGCCGCACGGAAGCGTTCGCGAGCGTCCCGATCCTGCGCGGGCGGTGCAGGCGGTCCCACGATTCCGACATCCACGTGAGTGGCTTACGAGAAAGTGCGTACCTCCGTTCGACGGGCCTTGCTGCGATGCTGCGATCACCCGCCGACCATCGCTGAAGGAGCCTTCATGTCCGTCGCATCCAGCCGCCTCGCCCGCGGCACGGCCGTCCTCGCCGGAGCCGCCCTCCTCGCCGGACTCGGCGTCTCCACGCCGGCAGCCGCTGCTCCCGGGACCACACCGAAGCCGACCGTGACGGCTGCCGCCGACCGGCGGGACACCACCACCGAACACCGCAATGCCTGTGCCGTGCGGACGCTCGTCACTCAGACCTTCGCCGATCCCGACAGCACGTCCTCCCGGCAGCTCGCGGCGCGGTTCGTCTCACCGAGCGCGGTCGCGCACGGAGCAGGGACCACCGCCGGGCCGCAGGGACTCCTCGCGCAGTTCGCGGCGGACCGGACCCGCGTCCCCGGTGCTCACGCGGTGATCAAGCGCGTCGCAGCCGACGGAGACCTCGTCGCGGTGCACTGGCAGATCACCCCTGACCCGCGCAACGAACGACGCGGTGACGCCGCCGTCGACCTGTTCCGGCTCGATCACGGCCGGATCGTCGAGCGCTGGTCGCTCGAGCAGCCCGTTCCGACCGGCACACCGGCCAGCGGGAACACGAACACCATGTTCAGCGACCTGTACCGGCCGGCCCGTCCGACCGCCGCGCCGTCGGAGCGTCAGGAAGAACGCAATCGCGTCCTCGCGGTGTCGGCGTACGACACGCTGTTCCGTGACCACGACCCGTCGGTCCTCGACCGCGCCTTCGACCCCGCTTACCTGCAGCACAACCCGGTCGCCCCGAACGGGACGGCGGCGCTGAAGCAACTGTTCGGCAGCGGTGCGCAGTTCCCGGCGCAGCAGTCCGTCCTCTCACTCTCCGACGGCGACATCGTCTGGACCTTCTCCCAGGCGGTCGGCGCGAAACTCGGCGACCCGCTGCTCGCTGCCGACCTGTTCCGCGTCGACGACGGCCTCATCCGCGAGCACTGGGACGTGGTCCCGACGAACTAGCCGCGACGGTCTCGGTGACGGGGGCTCATCGAGGTCGTAGCCGGGTCGCGGCCGGGCAGTCGAACACGTCGCCCCCGGTCGCGAGCCCGACCCGGTTCAGGTACCGGATCACGATGCCGTAGGCAGGAGGATCGGGAAGAACGCGTACCCCTGGCGGTGCGCGAACCACCGGGCGACGCCGGTCTTGCCGACCGCGTCCTCTTCCCGGAAGACGATCACGTCGGGGGCGATGTCGGGGTCCTTGCCCACCGTGTTGGGATTGCCGTGGTGACGGGTGTGCTTGCTCATCCACCAGGCGTACGACATGCCGACCACGCCCGCGGCGAGCACGCGACCGACCCGCTCGCTGGCACGGCCCGATTCGAACACCTGCTTGTGCGCCGTCTCGTGGGCGAGGAACGCGTACTGGGTGAAGATGACGCCGAGGGCCGCCGCGATCAGCAGCTGGAACCAGCTGTCTCCGAGCAGGGCCGACCCGGTCACGGCGGCTGCCAGGCAGACGGTGACGAGCACGAACGCCGTCACGTAGAAGCCCGTCCGCCGGCGCATCAGCCCGGCGTCGCGCACCTGGGCCAGGAGGGTCGTATACGTGCTCACCGGCGTCGACGGCGTGCCGGCCACGGTGGGTCGGAGCCCGGGAGGCGCGTGGCCGTCCGCCGGGACGGGTCCGGTCGCGGACAGGGTCGTGGCCGTCGTGGTGGTCGTCATGGTGCCCGCCTTCCGCTCGCGTGGTCAGCCGACGTCGAAGGCGGGAGGGCGGAGGGCGCGCTCGCCCGGACGGGGGCTGCGACGGCGCCCGCCGAATGCGGGACGGGCCGTCAGATCGCGGCCTGGGTCTCGGGGCGCTGATGTCGAGGCTAGACCCCGGACCCTTCCGTCCGCGCCGGTGCGGGCGCATTGTCAGCTCGAGGCGGGTCGGTCAGCTCGAGGACCTGACCGTCCTCGACGATGGCTCGGGCGACCTCGGCGATCTTGGTCTGGGTCGTGCGGGCCTGGTGCCTGATGAGCCGGTACGCGGCTTCCATGTCCAGGTCGTGGGTGTGCGCGACGAAACCCTTCGCCTGCTCGATCAGGACGCGACTGTCGAGGGCCCGCTGCAGCTGCTGCTTGGTCACCGACAGATCGGAGACGACCCGCTCCTGCAGGATGCTGATGGTCGCGACGTCCGCCAAGGCCTGCGCGGCGACGGCGTCGGCGTCGTTCAGCCCGCCCTCGTGGTCGCGGAAGAGGTTCAACGAACCGATCGTCTCGTCCCGCAGCCGCAACGGGATCGCGTGGACGGAGACAAAGCCGAGCCCTTCGGACATCGCCGCGAACGCCGGCCACCGCTCCTGGATCTCACGGGGAGAACCGACGGACACGACCCGCGCCGAGGTGATGGCCTCCACACACGGACCCTCCTCCGCGCGCAGCTGCATCAGCCCGACGAACTGGCTGCGCTCGCTCGTGGACGCGACGACGTCGTACCCGTCGGAGGCGTTGCCGAGGACGATGCCCGCCGCCGACGCGTCGAACAGCCCGATGGACCGGTCGACGAGGGACTGCAGCAGGCCGATGAGGTCGTAGTCGTGGACGAGGCTGTCGGCGACCGTGACGAACGCGTCGACGAGGCATCGTTCTCGGTGGGTCTGTCGTGTGGCGCTCATGGGACGGGGCCCCCTCGGGGTGTCGTGGGCTGGGTGAAGGTCAGGGTGCGGTCAAGGACCCGCTGGGCGGCTTCGTCGACCGTCGTGCCCGTGCTGTACGCGTGGCTGCGGAGCATCAGGAGGGCGTCGTCGGGCGAGACGGACGCCTGGGCGATCACCATGCCGGTGGCCTGGTGGATCTCGCGACGGCTGAAGGTCGCAGGAGGCGCGGCGGCGTCGCCCTGCGTGGCCGCCTGTTCGATCCCCCGGACGAGGAGCGTCCTGCCCACCATCGCGGCCATCCGTCGGACGTCGGACGTGTGGGCGAGGTCGAAGGTGTGGGTGGTGTCGTCGTAGAGGTCGAGCACCCCGATGGGGATGGTGCCGACCGAGAGCGGGAAGGAATACACCGCGGAGAGTCCCTCGGCGATGAGCGCGGACAACGCGAACGGCCAGGCCTCGCCGGCTGCCGAGCGCAGATCGGGTTCCAGGACCGCCCGGTGGGAGGCGGCGGCCTGCCACGCCGGCCCTTCCCCGAGGTCCAGCTGGATCTCCTCCCACCGGGCGGAGCGGGCATCGGAGGCCGAGAGGGTCTCGACACCCAGGGGATCGCCGAGAGACGAGACGGCAGCACCGGTCACCCCGAAGGCCGCGACGAAGGGCGAGGTCAGATCCGAGGCCCTGTCGGTGGGCTCGTCGCCGGCCGCCCGGGCGAGGGCGACCAGTCCGGCATCGGTGCGGGACAGGTCAACCATGAGCCGACGGGGGTTCGTTGAAGGTGTGCATCAGGACCGATCTCGCGGTGTCGCTGACGGGGTCGCAAGGTCTTGGCGAGAGCCGATGGCCCCAGAGCATGACACATCGACGTCGCCGACGGGAAGCCCCTGATCACCCGTTGTGCAATCCCCCCCGCCTGATCGCTCCTCGACGTCCTGCCCGCCCCCTTCCCGCTCCGGTGAGGACGAGAGAGGGTTGCGGTCGTGTGGTCATCGGCCCTACCGTGAAATTCGGCCACCCCAGACCATAGGCAGCCGGCACCCCCCGAGCGCGAGCCCTGCCCGAATCACGGTCTGAAGTCACCTTCCTCCGTTCTCGAGTTGGGCCACGACCGGCCCCGCCCCGAACAGGCCTGAACGACACCCCGACGACCGGTGCCCCGGCATCAGGCTCCGGTCGCCCCTGACTTGCACCCTCGTGATCTCACCCGTTGGTCTCGAGGATGCAAGCGGTCCTCCCGACGGGACTGCACCCGGCGGGTGCCTGGAACCCGAACCTCCAGGCACCCGCCACTCCCCTTCCCCGTTCCACCCGCCGGCCAGAGAAGGATGCCCATGGGCCACCTCCACGACGGCGACCGCTCGCGCGGTTTCGACGATCGCGCCCTCACCGATCCCGCTCACAGCGGGGGGTGGTGTGCTCCTCGCGGCCGAGCCCGGCGAAGTCCCCATCGACGCGGGGGTTCGTTGCCGCTAGGGTCAGGTCGTCGGCCGAGACCCCGCTGATGGCACGTCGCACTGTGTTGCGCTCCCCGGGGACCGGTTCTGCCTCTTCTCGTGGTCGCTGCCACAGCCGTACCGCCTGGCGGTCGAGCAGACGAGAGCGGGCATCCGGCACCTGAACCGCCGGATGCCCGCTCTTCTCGACGGCGAACCGCGCCTCCCCCGCAGGGCGCCGCCGCTGCGTTCGACGACCGATCGGATGACGAGGTCCATATGACGAACGGTTCTCCTGCAGCGAAGCCACTCCGTCTGGCGGCGGCTGCCGTGCACTGGGTCGAGTTCTTCTTCCGCCGAGCCGACCGCTCCGGTGACATCTACCCGGACGACGAGCCGTACGGGCAGGTCCCGGGGGCGGACCCGGACCGGATCATGGTGATGGGTGAACGAGGCGAGATCAGCCTCGGGGTCGTGACCCCCGAACTCTCGATCGCCGGATACATCGCTCGAGAGCACCACTAGCGAACGGGACGGGGCTGCGCATGGTCGGTCGCCACGCTTGCCGGCGACCACATCGACGACGGACGAGCCTTCGTGGGCAGGCATGCCGGCGACATCGCGAAGACCGATCTCATCGTCGTCCTGGCCGGGATCTCCGACTGCCTGACCTTGACCTCGGCGGCGCGGTGGCACCGGGGCCTCGACGAGATGCTGACAGCCCTCTTCGACCACCTTCCCCTCGATGCACACGTCGCGGTCGCGGAGATCCCCCCGCTCGAGAACGCCGGCAGTCTGAGCCGATCAGCCCGCCTCGCAGCCGGATACCGCTCGACGCTGCTCAACCACCGGACGAGGAAAGCCCTCCGGTCCCACCCGCGCGCGACGGCGATCCCGTTCCCGCCGGAGCTCACCGACCGACTCTGGGTCCCCCAGTCGCGGCAGGAGCGGTACACCCGCACCTATTCCCTGTGGAGCCGGAGCCTCATCGCGGCGTGCCTCGAGGCACGAGAGCTCGTCGCCCCTTCCGCACCTCACTCCTCCCTGCGCTACCCCCCACCGGTCCACGACCCGGACCGTGAGGTTCGGTGAGGAGCCCGTTCGCACCGTCACGGGCGTGCTCTTGGGTCGGGCACAGGAGATGGGTGCGTAATCTCGATTCATGACGCGCATCTCAGATCCTTCGTCCGACTGCCATAGTCCGGGCGCCCGGACGACCCCGGGCACCCCCCGGCCGATCGACCTCCCCGCCCGATGAACGGCGACCTGCTCCTCAACATCGTCCTCGTCGTCGTCTTCGTCCTGGTCGGCGGTGTCTTCGCCGCCACCGAGATGGCGCTCGTCACCCTCCGCGAGAGCCAGGTCAACGCGATCGCCGCGCGCGGCAAGCGCGGTGAGAAGGTCGCGGGCCTCGCCCGCGACCCGAACATGTTCCTCGCCGCCGTGCAGATCGGCGTCACCGTCGCCGGGTTCGCGTCCGCCGCCTACGGCGCCTCCTCCATCGCCCCGTCCGTCACGCCCCTTCTCGTAGGCTTCGGACTCGGCGAACAGGCCGCCTCCACCGTCGCCACCATCGTTCTGACACTCCTCATCGCCTACCTCTCGCTCGTGCTGGGCGAGCTGGCACCGAAGCGGCTCGCGATCCAGCGGAACGCCTCCTTCGCCTACGCCGTCGCCCCCGTCCTCGCGGTGTTCGCCGTGCTCATGCGCCCCGTCATCTGGTTGCTGTCGATCTCGACCAACCTCGTGGTCCGCATGCTCGGCGGCGACCCGCACAAGACGGGCGAGGAGATGACCGAGGAGGAACTGCGCGACATCGTCTCGAGCCACGAGGGCCTCCCCGAGGACGAACGCCGCATCCTCGACGACGTGCTCTCCCTCCGGCACCGGCAGCTCAGCCAGGTCATGCGCCCCCGCCCCGAGGTCACGGCCGTCGACGGCACGGGGAGCGTCAGCGACGCCGCCCGCGAGGTGCACGACCAGCCGTATTCGCGCTACCCGGTCATCGACCGGTCCATCGACGACATCATCGGCTTCGTGCACGTCCGCGACCTGTTCGAGGCGATCACGAAGGACCCCGCGACACCGGTCCGCGACATCGTGCGGACGATCTCGTACCTGCCGGCCACGGCGCGCGTCCTCCCGACGCTCACCTCGATGCGGGCGGACGGCCACCACATCGCCGTCATCGTCGACGAGTACGGCGGAACCGACGGCATCGTCACCCTCGAGGACCTCGTCGAGGAAGTCGTCGGCGAGATCTTCGACGAGTACGACACGGAGTTCGCGGCCGCCGACCTCGAGGCGGGCGGCGGGATCGTGGACGGCCGTCTGAACTTCCAGGACTTCGAGGAGGCGACGGGCATCCACCTGCCCGAGAGCGCCTCCGACACCGTCGCCGGCTACGTCATCGAGACCCTCGGGCGCTTGGCGGCCGTGGGCGACGTCGTCGAGATCGACGGCGCCCGCCTGCAGGTGACCCAGATGGACCGACGCCGCATCTCCGAGCTGCTCGTCATCCCCGACGTCGACGAGACACCCGCGGACGACGCGAGCACCCCGGAGGACACGCGGAACTGAGCCCGGGCCATCGGAGGCCATTCGCGTCCTTGCCCAGCTGTGGCCGCTGCCGGCGGCGGTGTCCTCGACAGCTTGGTCACTGCTCTCGGTGATGCCGGCGCTGCCGACCGGGGCAGGTCCGGCACCGGGAACCGGTCGGCAGCGGCGCGCGACGGCCACTCGTCCATGTCGAAAGGCCTCCTCCTGTACGGACTGATCATCGTTTCGGCGATTTTCCGGGGGCCTTGACAACTGCGCCAGGATCGGTTGGCAACGCGCGGACTTCTCTTCGGGTGCGGGATGCCCGAAGATCCGCGTTTCTCGGTGTCCGAGATGTGATCTGCTGACCTGCCCGGTGCGCAAGCAGCTGAACCGATCAGGTCGTGTGACCTGTAGCGCGGGTTGCGTCGTGGTCACGCCCGGACGGCCGTTTCGTCGTCCGAGGGGAACCCGAGGAGAAACAGCATGAGCAACAACACCACCGGCACCGCCCGCAACGGCCGCACCACCCGCCTGTCCACAGAGACGAAGGCGGCGTTCAAGACGACCGAGTTCATCGTCTACGTGGTCATCCTGGTCGGCATGTTCATCGCCGCCGCCGTCACCGACAACGGCGACGACGGACAGGGCTTCGGCGCCGACCAGGTCTGGCTCTACGCGACGATCCTCACCGTGGGTTACATGATCGCCCGTGGCCTCGCCAAGTCCGGCAGCCGCGAGTACTACGACAACGACGACCACGCGGACCACGACCACCGCTGATTCGTCGTCCGCGCACCGCGCGGCACACGAAGGCCCCTCGCCTCGGGAGGGGCCTTCGGCCGTGCCGCGCGTCCGTTCACCCTCCCGGCCCCGACGCCGACCGTGCTCACCAGACCCCGAGGAACGGATGCCTGCATCCGACACGACCTGTCAGCCGCGCGCTGTCGGCCCGCCGGCCCGCCTGCCCGTCAGACCGACCCGGCGGGCAGCTCGATGGTGACCCGCAGGCCGCCGCCGACCCGGGCCCGCACCTCGAGCGTCCCGTCGTGGGCGCGCACGATCGCGTCGACGATCGCCAGACCGAGCCCGGAGCCCTGGTGGTCGCCCCGCACGCGGGCGTCGCCGCGCTGGAACGGCTCGACCAGCGTCGCCACGAGATCCGGCGACACGACCGGCCCCGAGTTCTCCACGACCAAGACGGCCCCGGCACCGCGCGGGGCCGCAGCGACCGACACCCACGCCGCCGATCGAGCGGCCACCGACCCGACTTCGGGCGCTGAAACCGCCGACTCCGCCACCCCGGAGCCCGCCCGCTCCCCCGCCACGTTGTGGACGATGCCGTTGTGCACGAGGTTCGTGACCACCTGACGCAGCAGGGCGGGTGACCCGGCCGTCGGCGCCACCTCGCCCTCGACCTCGAGGGCGACGCCCCGTGCATCGGCGACAGGCGCGAGCAGCTCCACGGCCTCGTCCGCCAGCAGCGACAGGTCGACGGGCGACCGGTCGAACGACCGCTGGTCGGCCCGGCTCAGCACCAGCAGCGCCTCGGTCAGGTCGATCGCCCGGTCGTTGACCTCACGCAGTCGACCCGCGAGCACCCGAGCGTCCGCCGCCGGGTCGTCGTGCGCGACCTCGAGCAGGGTCCTCGAGATGGCGAGGGGCGTGCGCAACTCGTGCGAGGCGTTCGCCGCGAACCGGCGCTGCGCCGAGACGTGGTCCTCGAGCCGCTCGAGCATCGTGTCGAACGCGTCGGCGAGCTCGCGGAACTCGTCGGCCCGGCCGGGCAGAGCGATGCGGTGCGACAGCGGCCCCTCGGCCGCCCGTCGCGCCGCCCCGGTCATCCGGTCGAGCGGTGCGAGCAGACGCCCCGCGAGCAGCCAGCCGCCCAGCAGCCCGACAGCGAGCAGCACGACCAGCGCACCCACGGCCCGCGGCAGGAACGCCCGGGTCAGGTCGCCCCGGTTCGGCACGAACCCCGCCGTGACACCCGAGAGCGACTCCTGCGGGACGTAGCGCAACAGGAACAACCACACCACGCCGAGCAGCAGCACCCCCGTCACCACGACGACCGCGGCATAGCTGAGGGCCAGACGCAGGCGGACGCTGGGGCCGCGCGTCCTACCCACGACCCCGCGCCTCCTCGACGTGGTCGACACCGACGGGGTCGACACCGACGGGAGCGACGCCGACGGGGTCGACACCGACGGGAGCGACGCCGACCGGAGCGATGCCGACCGGCTCGGCCTCGATCCGGTAGCCGACGCCCGGCACCGTCGCGATCACCCAGGGCTCGCCGAGTCGTTTGCGCAGCGCCGAGACCGTGATGCGCACGGCGTTCGTGAAGGGGTCGGCGTTCTCGTCCCAGGCCCGCGCGAGCAACTGCTCGGCGCTGACCACGCCGCCACCCGCCGCCACGAGCACCTCGAGCACGGCGAACTGCTTGCGGGTGAGCGCCACGTAGCGACCGTCACGGTGCACCTCTCGACGGAACGGGTCGACGCGCAGGCCCGCCAGTTCGGTGACCGGCGGCCGATGATGCGCCCGTCGCCGGTCGAGCGCGCGCAGCCGCAGCACCAGTTCGCGCAGCTCGAACGGCTTGGTGAGGTAGTCGTCCGCCCCCGCCTCGAAGCCCGAGGCCTTGTCGTCGAGGCGGTCGGCGGCCGTCAGCATGAGGATCGGCGTGCCGCTGCCGGTCGCGACGAGGTGCTCGGCGATCTCGTCGCCCGACGGCCCGGGCACGTCGCGGTCGAGCACGGCGACGTCGTACTCGTTGACGCTCAGCAGCTCGAGGGCGGTGTCGCCGTCGCCCGCGACGTCGGACGCGATGGCCGCGAGACGGAGTCCGTCGCGGATGGCCTCGGCCAACAGGGGCTCGTCCTCGACGATCAGCACACGCACGTCCCGATGCTACGAGCCGGGCCGTATCGTCCGCGTATCGAGAAACGCATACGGGCCTGCGACGGTCGATCCCGTCGACTGAGGGGCATGCGAAACCTCGATACGTCGCCCTCCACGCGTCCCGTCCCCGCCCGGTACCGACGACGCCCCGCCGTCGTCCTGGCCGTCGTCGCGGGCGCGCTCGCGTTCTCGCTCGTCGTCCTCCTCGCGATGGCCGTCGCGGTCTCCCGCGCCGCGACGGTGGACGGACCAGGAGGCGCGGGCCGGCTCCTCGGCACCGCCGCGGTCGGTGCCGCCCTCGGTCGGGACGAGGCGACCGGCGAGGCGGGCGGCGTCGTCCCGCCCGGGACCTCGCCGTTCGACGAGGACGTGCCGGCCGTCTCGGGACTCGACCCGCGCCTCCTCGACGCCCTGCAGCGCGCCACGACGGACGCGACCGCCGCCGACGTCGTGGTCGTCGTGAACGGCGGCTGGCGGTCGGCCGCCTACCAGGAGCAGTTGTTGGACGACGCGGTGGTCCGGTACGGCTCGCGCACCGAGGCGGCCCGCTGGGTCGCGACCCCCGAGACGTCGGCCCACGTGCACGGCGACGCGGTCGACGTCGGCTCGTGGGACGCGACGTCGTGGCTCTCGGGGAACGGGGCCGCGTACGGCCTCTGCCAGATCTACGAGAACGAGTCGTGGCACTACGAGCTGCGCCCCGAGGCCGCCGACCAGGGCTGCCCGCCGATGTTCCGCGACCCGACCGAGGACCCGCGGATGAACCCGTAGGCGGTCGGTCCGCGCCCGGGTCAGCGGGCGGCCAGCGCCTCGACGGGGGTGACCGAGGTGGCACGGCGGGCCGGGACGAGGGCGGCGACCCCGGCCAGCACGGCGGCCGTCACGGCCAGCCCGAGCAGCAGCGGCACGGGCAGCGTCGGCGCGATGAGCAGACCCTGGTTGGCCGAACCGAGCAGCGCCTGGGCTCCGGCCCAGCCGTAGGCGACGCCGAGCACGACACCGACGACGATCGCCGTCAGCGCCATCTGCGTCGCCTCGAGCAGGATCATGCGACGCACCTGACCCGCGGTCGAGCCGATCGCGCGCAGCAGACCCAGCTCGCGCCTCCGTTGCATGACGCTCAGCGACATGTCGTTGACCATGCCGACGGCGGCGATCACGGCCGAGAAACCGACGAGGGCGGCGACGATCAGCAGCGTCGTGGTGAACATCTGGTCGAGCTCGGCGGCGTACGACGGGTCCTGCTCGATCGAGTAGATGAAGGTGCGCAGCGTCTCGAGGGCGACCGACAGGGTGGTGACGAGCGTCACGCCGATGACGATGCCGATCGTCGCCCGGGTGCTGCGCTCGGGCTGACGCACCGCGTTCTCGGCGGCGAGGCGTGCCACCTGGCTCGTGCCGAAGGCGCGGCCGACGGCGCTCAGCACGGTGGGCATGAGAGCGTGGGCGCCGACGACGACCCCGGTGAACGACAGCACGCCACCGAAGAACGCGATCAGCACGCCCATCGCGTCGGCGAGCCCGACGACGACCCCGGCGACGAGCAGCAGACCGCCGCCGACGACGAGCAGAGCGGCGAAGACCGTCCGGACGACGCGTCGTGACCGGGCCGCGACGGGCGCGTCCTGCGCGGCGTCGGTCGCCTGCAGCGGCGTCACCTGGAGGACGCGGCGCGAACCGACCCAGGCCGCGGCGACCGTGGTCAGCACGACCGCGACGGCCGGGACGAGACCGCCCACCGAGGCGTACGAGTACGCGAGGTCGGGCAGCTGACCGCGGCCGACGAGCACCCGCACGGCGACGACGACGAGCGCCAGGCCGGCGAGCGTCCCGAGCACGGCCCCGGCGACGCCGACCAGGAGGCCTTCCCGGGCGACGGCCCGACGTTGGTCGCGAGCGGACGAGCCGAGCAGGCGCATCAGGGCGATCGTCGGCGTGCGACCGGCGACCACGGTGGCGAAGGTGTTGGCCGTCACGATCGCGCCGACGTAGAGCGCGAGGCCGACGAAGACCGCGGCGACGAAGCCGAGCATCGTCGAGACCGTGCCGCTCGTGGCGACCGCGGCGTCGGAGGCGATGACCTGCTCGAGCACGTGGGTGACGCCGAGCAGCCCGACGCCGAACGTCGTGCCGAGACCGGCGACGAGGATGCTCGGACGGTGCTCGACCAGCTGGTCGCGGGCGCTCACGCGACACGCTCCAGATCGAGCATGACGCCCGAGATCTCGGCGGCACTGCTGCGGTCGATCTCGTGCACGATGCGGCCGTCCGCGAGGAACACCACGCGGTCGGCGTAGCTCGCCGCGACCGGGTCGTGGGTCACCATCGCGATGCTCTGGCCGTGGTCGGTCGACGCGGTGCGCAGCACGTCGAGCACGTCGCGGCCGGCCTTCGAGTCGAGGTTGCCGGTGGGCTCGTCCGCGAAGATCAGGTCGGGCCTCGTGGCGAGGGCGCGGGCGATCGCGACGCGCTGCTGCTGCCCGCCCGAGAGCTGGTGGGGGCGGTGGGTCAGCCGGGCGCCGAGGCCGAGTGTTGCGACGAGCCAGTCGATCCACTCCCGCTCGTCGGCGGTGGCGCGGCGGCCGTCGAGACGGAACGGCAGCTCGATGTTGGCCGACACGTCGAGGGTCGGCACGAGGTTGAACGCCTGGAAGACGAAGCCGATCCGGCGGCGGCGCAGCAGCGTCAGCTGCGTGTCGTCGAGGCCGGTGATGTCGGTGTCGCCGAGCAGCACCTGCCCCGAGGTGGCCGAGTCGAGGCCGGCCGTGATGTGCATCAGGGTCGACTTGCCCGAACCGCTCGGGCCCATGACGGCGGTGAACTGCCCGGCCGGCAGGTCGAGCGAGACGTCGCGCAGCGCGTCGACGCGGCCGTCACCCTGGCCGAAGGACTTCGTGACGTTCCGGACGCGGGCGACGGGGCCCGCGCCTCCTCGGGTCGGGTCGGTGGGACGTCGGGACGGGATGCCCTGGGGCTGGTCGGGACGGGACATGGTGGTCTTCCTGTTCGTGAGGCGGGAGCGTGAGGCGGGAGCGGGCGGTCTGCGTCGGACGATCAGCGGCGCAGCGTGACGCTGCCGTCGTCACCGGGCACCGCGTCGACGGTGGTCCAGCTGGCCCAGCGACCATCGACCTGGGCGACGACGCGACCGTCGCCGCAGCTGACGAGTCCCGAGGTGGGCAGGGGTTCGGGCAGCGTCTTCGGGTCGAGGGCCGGTCCGCCGAGGTCCCCGTCGACGGGGGTGCACGCCGCGAGGTCGGGGCCGGTCTCCGACGTGAACGAGAGCTCGTAGCCGGGGTCCTGGGTGTCGAGGCGCACGTCGATGTCGCGGGCGTCGGAGGGCACCCAGTCGGGCAGGAACCAGGCGAGGTCGGTCGAGTCCGCCGAGCTCGGTGCGTCGGCGAACGAGTCGAAGTGACGCTCCTGCACCTGCTCCGCGCCGAGCGCGCTCTTCGCGGCGTCGACCGCGCCCGAGCAGCCGGTGAGCGTAACGGCGGCGAGCGCCGCGAGGCCCAGCCCGGCGGCGAGGGCGCCGCGGCGGCGGGTGGTGGTGGACGAGGAGGCGCGGGTCGCGATGGTCGCGGAGGTCGTGTCGTTCATGTCTACGATCCTCGCCGCGGGCCCGGAACCGGAACATCACGTGCACCCACGGACCCACTCGGGGGTTATCCCCCGCTGCTGTCCCGCCGATCCGACGAGGGCCGCCACCCGCACGTCTCGGCGGCGGGGCTCGCGCCCGGACGGCGGCGCTGGTCGACCGTCACGTCGTGGTGGAGGCGCGTCAGACCGAGCCGGACTCGTAGGCCGCGATCACGATCTGCACCCGGTCGCGCAGGTCGAGCTTGGCCAGGACGCGCCCCACGTGGGTCTTCACCGTCGACTCACTCAGGACGAGCTGCTCGGCGATCTCGGGGTTGGTGAGCCCGCGGGCCACCGCCGTGAAGACCTCACGCTCCCGGTCGGTCAGCTCGTCGAACCTCGGGGGCGCGCCCGTGCCACCCCGCGGGAGCCGCGGGACGGCCATCTCGAGGACGGCACGTGTCGCACGCGGCGACACCACCGCGTCCCCCGCCGCGACGGACCGGACGGCGGCCACCAGCTCGGCCCGGGGCGCGGTCTTGAGCAGGAACCCGCTCGCCCCGGCGCGGAGCCCCCCGAAGGCGTACTCGTCGAGGTCGAACGTGGTGAGGATCAACACGCGGCTCGACGGGTGCCCGCGGACGATCCGCCGCGTCGCCTCGATGCCGTCCGTGCCGGGCATGCGGACGTCCATCACGACGACGTCCGGCACGAGGGTCGCGGTCAGGTGGACCGCCTCGTCACCGTTCGACGCCTCGCCGACGACGACGAGGTCGTCCGTCGAGTCGAACATCATGCCGAGGCCCCGACGGACCAGCTCCTGGTCGTCGACCAGCAGCACCGAGATGGGGCTCATCGCTGCTCCTCGACGTCGGGCAGCTCGGCGGCCACCCGCCAGCCACCTCCCGGCCGGGGCCCCGCCTCGACCGAGCCTCCGTAGAGACGGGCCCGCTCGCGCATCCCCACGAGTCCTCGACCCGAGCCGAGGGGGGCCCGACCCTCGACGGGCCCGTGGCCGTCGTCCGTGACCACGACGTGGACGGGTGGCCCGTAGGCGATGGCGACCCGCACCTCCTGCGGTGCGTCGGCGTAGCGGAGGGTGTTCGTCAGCGCTTCCTGGACGATGCGGTGGACGACGGTCTGCACGCCCTCGGAACGCGGCGGGATGCCGGACGTTTCGAGGACGACCGGCAGACCGGCCGCACGGCAGCTCGCGACGAGGGCCGGGAGGTCGGCGACGGACGGTGCCGGACCGAGGTCGGTGGTCGCTGCGTCGTCGTCTCGTCCGAGGGTGCCGAGCAGGCGGCGCATGTCGGTCAGCGAACGTCGGCCGACGTCGCCGATGTCACCGAGGGCCGCGCGCGACCGTGCCGGGTCCTTCTCGGCCAGGGCGTCCGCACCGTCGGCGAGCGAGACCATGACCGAGATGCCGTGGGCGACGATGTCGTGCATCTCGCGGGTGATGCGCGCCCGCTCGGCAGCCGTGGCGAGGCGCTCGCGCTGGTCGCGCTCCCGCTCGAGGCGCTCGGCACGGTCGACCAGCGCCGCGACGTAGCGGCGGCGACCACCGACGGCGACGCCGACCAGGACGGCCACCAGCATGACGAGCACGGGGATCGGGCTGATCACCGGCACCCCCGCGCCGGCACCGCCGTCGGCCCGCACCACGGCTGCCACGGGGACCACGGCGGCCCCGACCGCGACCACGGTGCCGAATCCGGTCCACGCAGCGCGGGACGAGCGGTGCACGGCGAGGGCGTAGAGGGCGAGCGACGGTCCGACGGGATCGATTCCGGGGGCGGCGACGGCCGAGGCCACCGTCGCGACGAGGACGACCACGAACGCCGTCACGGGTCGCCGTCGCCGCCCCAGCAACGCCGCGGTCGAGACGATCAGTGCGAGCGTGAGGGTGACGTCGACCTCGAGCGGACGCCCGACACCGGTGGCGAGGTAGGCCGCGGCGAGCCCGAAGGCGGACACGACGAGGTAAGCGGCGGCGACGAGCGCGTCGACCGCGGTCGGATGCCGACGCAGCAGGGCCCGTGCGGGGCCGGGCGGCCGCGGGGGCCCGGACGTGGCCGAGGGCGCAGGCGTCGGCGGGGGCGCGGGCGTGCACGTCACGGCGGCGGTCGTCTGGCCGTCAGGACGTCGGTCGGGCATGCCCCGACCCTACGCAGACGCCTGGGCCGACGTGCGTCGCCCCCGTGCCGGGGCGCCGACCGCGACCGCGCGGACCGGACCCCACGCCGTCGTGGCACCGAAGACGATCAGCCACGAGACGGCGATCGAGGTCGCGACCAGTTCGAGCACTCCCCCGACGGCGGTCGCGACGCCGACGAGCGACAGGATGCCGCCGGTCGCGGCGATCAGGGCGACGGCGACGCCGCAGACGACCGACAGGAGGCGCAGCGCGCGTCCCGCGGACGCCGACGCCGCCTGCAGCATCGCCACGCAGGCCGCGGCGAACGCGACCACGGCCGCCCCCGTGTGCACGGCGTCCTGTGCCGTCGCGGCCGGCCCCACGGGAAGGGGGCACCCCGCCGTGCACGGCACCTGCGACGCCACCAGGAACAGGCCCGCCGCCGCCCCGACCGACGTCGAGACCGTCCACGCCCTCAGCCCGGGCAGAACCGAGCGGACCCCCCGCCCCGCCCACGCGACGCACGCCCCGGCGACCACCACGAGCAGCAGGGCGGCCTCGAACAGGGCGGCCGTCGGCTCACCGTCGGCACCGAGTTCGCTCACGTACACGGGCCGGTCGACACGGCTGCGGGCGAGCCAGACGAGAGCGAGCCCGAGCGCCGCCAAGAGGCATCCGACCAGGGCGACGGCGGAACGGAGGCGGTCGGCGACGACGGTGCGGGAGGTCATGTTCCGACGCTAGGAACGCGGCACCGCACGCCACGTCCGGCCGTGGTCCCGTCCGGTCGACGGCGTGGTACCGCGGTACGACAGGACCTAGGGTGGACGGCAGGTCCGGCACGCAGACGTCCGGGCGGACGACGGGTGGGTGGACTGCCATCCGGGAACGAGGGGGACATCGTGACCGACCACCGAGGACTGGGACAGGGCGACACCGGCATGGGGGCGGCTGCGGCCGAACCGCGGATCGCCCTGACGGCGACCCCGTTCGTCACCGCGATCGCGCTCTCGCCGATCATCGTGATGGGCCTCGTGGTGGTGACCGTGCGACGCGCTCTCGAGCTCGCGATCCCGGGCCGGACGGGCGTCGACGCCGGCGACCTGATCGTCGTGCAGATCGCCTCGCTCGTGCTCTGGCTCGGGATCGTGCTGCTCGCCTGGCTCGACCACCGCACACTGCGCGACCGCGGGCTCGAGCGGCCCTTCCCCTGGGCGTGGGCTCTGCTCGGGCCCCTCGTCTACCTGATCGGTCGCAGCGTCGTCGTGCGCCGCCGGGTCGGTGGGAGCGCCGCACCGCTCTGGCTCTACCTCGGGTTGTCCGTGCTCGGGTTCGCCGTCGCCATGATCATCGTTGTCTCGTCGGGGGTGCCGACGCCGTGAGCATCGTGGACGTCAGCACCGTCGTCGTCGTCAGCCTGATCGTCGCCGTCGGCGTCCTGGCCGCCGTCGGCGTCGTCCGGCGCGGACGCCGTGATCGGGCGATCGCCGCCCGCCTCGACGGCACGGACCCCGGGGCCGGCGTCCGCGCCCAGGCCGAGTCCGAGCGCCGGCTCGAGGGCCCTCGCGGCGAAGCCGGCGGCATGTCCCGCTCGGCCGGCGGCAAGAATTCGGCCTGATCCGCGACGTCCTGGGAACACGATCGGCGGCGACCGCGTAACGTCACACCGGTCGAAGGCGTTTCTTGCGTCTTCATTGGCCGGTGTTGCTTGCATCCCTGCCCGTGAAGCTCATGCGACAACATCGGCATCTGGGGCACGGCTGCGGACTCTTCCGCGGCCGTGCCCCTCTCTCGTCTCCGACCGACGTGTCGCGACGCTCAGCGGCTCGAGCCGTACGCCCCCGCGTCGAGGTCCTCGAGCAGGGTCGGTCCGGTCGGGGTCCATCCGAGCAGCCGACGCGTGGCGTCGGACGACGCGGCCAGGTCGAGGCCGAAGAAACCACCGATCCAACCGAAGTGGTCGGCGACCCGCTCGGCCGGCACCGACTCGACGGGCAGGCCGTACGCCCGACCGATCGCCTCGGCGACGGCCCGGGTCGGCACGCCCTCCTCGGCCACGACGTGCAGCACGTCGCCCGCCGCGGCCTTCTCGAGACCGAGCGCGACCGCGCGCGCGGCGTCCGACCGGTGCACGGCCGGCCACCGGTTGGTCCCGTCGCCCGGGTAGGCCGAGACGCCCTTCTCGCGGGCGACGGCGACGAGCGACGCGACGAACCCGTGGTCGCCCGCCCCGTGCACCGTCGGTGCGAAGCGGACGCTCACCGTGTGGACTCCCCGCTCGGCCGCGTCCAGGGCGAGGTTCTCACTGCCGCCGCGCGGGGCGTCGGGACCACGGAACGACGTGCGGTCGGCCTCGGTGGCGAGTCGACCCTGGGCGAGCCCGGCGGTGCCCGAGGCGAGCAGCAGGGGACGGTCGCTGCCCTCGACGACCGCGACCAGCGCCTCCACGGCTCCGCGTTCGGCGCGGTTCGACGCCGCCATGTCGGACCAGTCGTGCTTGTTCGCCAGGTGCAGCACGGCGTCGGCGTCGGTCGCGCCCGCGCGGATGGCGTCCAGGTCGTCGAGGTCGCCCCGTCGGACCGAGGCGCCCTTCGCCTCGAGCGAGGCCGCGGAGGCGTCGGATCGTGCGAGGCCCGTGACGCGGTGGCCCGCGGCGAGGAGTTCGTCGACGACGGCCGACCCGATCCAGCCGGAGGCTCCGGTGACGAAGACGTTCATGAGTGCTCCCTTTCTTGCCTGCCGACCGTCGGAACGACGCCCCGGAGTCGGCATGATGTCAGCGACTGTCATCAGCCACGACCGTGACGCTACACCCGATGTCAGTGACTGACAACACTCCGCCCGGAACCCGTAGACTCTCGCCATGGTCCGCTGGCAACCCGACACCCGAGCCCGCCTGCAGGCGGCAGCGCTCGAGCTGTTCGTCGGCCGCGGCTACGACGAGACGACGGCCGCCGACATCGCCGACGCCGCAGGCGTCACCGAGCGCACCTTCTTCCGGCACTTCGCCGACAAGCGCGAGGTGCTCTTCGACGGGCAGCAGTTCTTCTCCAGGGCGTTCCTCGACGGCGTCCAGGCCGCCCGGCCCGACGATGCGCCGCTCACGGTCGTGGCCTCCGCCCTCGACGGGGCGGCGGCGTTCTTCCCCGACGAACGGCGCGAGTGGTCGCGCAGCCGTCAGGCGATCATCGACGCGCACCCCGCCCTGCAAGAACGCGAGCTGCTCAAGCTGTCCGGGCTCGCGATCGAGGTGGCCGCCGCCCTGCGCGCCCACGGGGTCGCCGAGCCCGCGGCCACGCTAGCCGCCCAGTCGTGCCTCACGGTGTTCGGCGTCTCGTTCGCGACCTGGATCGCCGACGGCGAGACCCGCCCGTTCGCCGAGATCGCGCGCGACACGCTCGCGCAGCTGCGAGCACTCGCCGGCTGACGCACCCCCGCGGCGGGACGCCTGAGACCCCAGGGAGTCGCCGAGACCCTTCCGCGCGTGCGGGTGTCTCGGCGACTTCCTGGGGTCTCGGCGGCCACGGAAGGAGGCGCGGTGCGAGCAGGTCTCGCACCGCGCCTCCTTCATGGGCCGTTCATCGGAGGCGCAGGGGCGGGTCATCGGGACGGGCGTCAGGCTCACGGCGATCCCATCCGAGGCGACCAGCCCCGAGCCGAGAGCGTGACCATGAGCGAACCCCGTCCCACCCGCATCCCCGAACCCGACCGCACCCCCGAGGGCCCCGCCTACGAGGGCCGACTGCTCGACCGCGTCGACGACGAGGTCGTCGACCAGGGCGTCGCCTTCGACCTGCGCACGCTGGTCTCGCGCCGCAGCGTGCTGAGCCTGATCGGGCTCGGCGCGGGCAGCGTCGTGCTCGCCGCCTGCACGTCGGCCACGGGCACGGGCGGAACCGGCGCCTCCTCGTCCGCCACGGCGACGCCGAGCCCGAGCGCCTCCGCGGGCACGGCGACCACGCTGCCGGCGGGTGAGATCCCCGACGAGACCGCCGGGCCCTATCCGGGAGACGGGTCGAACGGCGCCGACGTGCTCGAGCGGTCGGGCATCGTGCGCAGCGACATCCGGTCGAGCCTCGACGGCGGCACCACCGCGGCGGGGGTGCCGATCACGCTGAGCATGACGGTGCTCGACATGGCGAACGGCGACGTGCCGTTCGCCGACGTCGCCGTCTACGTCTGGCACTGCGACGCGGCCGGCGGGTACTCGATGTACTCGGACGGCATCACGGACGAGACCTACCTGCGCGGCGTGCAGGTCGCCGACGCCTCCGGCACCGTGACCTTCTCGTCGATCTTCCCGGCCTGCTACTCGGGGCGGTGGCCGCACATCCACTTCGAGGTCTACCCCGACGTGGGGTCGATCACCGATTCGACGAACGCGATCGCCACCTCACAGCTCGCCCTGCCCGAGGACGCGTGTCGGACCGTCTACGCGCTCTCGGACTACGACGGGTCGACGGCCAACCTCGCGCAGGTCAGCCTCGCGAACGACAACGTCTTCAGCGACGACAGCGGGGCGCTGCAGCTGCCGACGGTGACCGGCGACGCGACGTCGGGTTACGCACTGGCCCTGACCGTCCGCGTGGACACGGGCACGGCGCCCACCGCCGGCGCCGCACCCGGTGGCGGCGGCGCCCCCGGGTCGCGCTGAACCGCTGAGACCCCAGGAACTCGCCGAGACCCTTCCGCGCGCGTGGGTGTCTCGGCGACTTCCTGGGGTCTCGGCGGCCACGAAGGAGGCGCGGTGCGAGACCTCCTCGCACCGCGCCTCCTCGGGTCGTCGCCTACCGGTAGACGCGCACGTAGTCGACCTTCATCTGCTGCGGCAGCTGGGTGCTGCCGTCGGGGTAGCCGGGCCACGCACCCCCGACCGCCACGTTGAGGACGAGGAAGAACGGCTTGTCGAAGACCCACGGGTCGCCGCCGGTGCTGGCCGGCGTGACCTGGTGGTAGACCTGGCCGTCGACCGACCACGTGATCGAGCCGGGGGCCCAGTCGACCGCGAAGGTGTGGAAGTCGTCGGCGATCGACCAGCCCTGCGGGTGCTGCCAGGTGCTGGTCAGGCCCTCACCGCCCGAGTAGCCGGGGCCGTGCACGGTGCCGTGCACGCGGTGCGGTTCGAAGCCGACGTTCTCCATGACGTCGATCTCACCCGCGCTCGGCCAGGCGTTCGTGGGCAGGTCGGCGCCGAGCATCCAGAAGGCCGGCCAGATGCCCTGACCACGCGGGATCTGGATGCGGGCCTCGACCCGGCCGTACTGCGCCGTGTACTTGTTCTGCGTCGTGAGTCGGGCCGAGGTGTACGACCCGTCGCCCTCGCGCTTGGCGGTGATCACGAGGTTGCCGTTGCCGTCGAGCGCCGAGTTCGAGCGCGACGACGTGTAGTTCTGCAGCTCGCCGTTGCCCCAGCCGCCCCCTCCGGTCTCGAGGTTCCAGACCGAGGGGTCGGGGGCGGTGCCGGCGCCGCCGTCGAACTCCTGCGACCAGACGATCGCCTGCTGGGCCGAGGTCTCGGCCGAGGCCGGGGCGGGCGCGGCGGCGACCGTGGTCGCGGCGAGCGCGGCGGCGGCCGCCAGGCCGACGCCGGTCAGGCTGCGTCGCGTCAGGGTGCGTCTCGTCAGGGCGCGTCTCGTCAGGTGCCGGTGGGTCCTCATGATGTCTCCGCTCGTCGTCGTGCGTCGATCCGTGTCGGTGCGTGGGTCCGTGTCGGTGCGTGGGTTCGTGTCGCTTCTTGGGTCCGTGTCGCTTCGTGGGTCCGTGTCGCTTCGTGGGCCCGTGTCGATCGGGCGTGCGCTCACGGGTACGTCACCACCCGACTCGGGACGGTGTTGCCCGCGGGCGTCGGCACCGAGCCGCCGACGCCGTTGATGACGCTCGAGATCGTGCCGACGTCACCGAGCGAGACCGTGAAGACGCCGTGGGCTTTCACGCCCGACGTGCGGGGCACCTCGAAGGCCTGCGCCAGGCGCACCTGCGGGTTCGCGTTGAAGAACGAGTAGACGCCGCCACCCCAGATCTCGTGGCTGGTCACGTCGTCGGCGACCTTATACGCCGCCCAGCCCTCGCCGGTCGGACTCTGCCACGAGGCGTTGTCCGGCACGTCGTACGGCAGCTCGTTCTGGAAGAAGATCGTACGACCGCGCTCGCCGTTCCACACCACCTGGTACTGCTGGTAGTGCTCGACGAACAGGCCGGTGGCCAGCACGTCGTCGCCGTTCACCTCGACGCCGGTCGCCCCGCGGTTGACCGTCCAGCCGGTGGGGGCGCCGCCGTGGTCGGCGCGCCAGGCCCAGATGTGGTCGACGATCGTGTCGTCGCTGTTCACCTGCAGCGTGGTGGTCGCGTTGCCCTGGATGCTCGAGCCGACGCGGAAGTACACGTCCTGCACGCTCTGCGGGTTCGCCGCGTGGTCGACGTGCGAGCCCGCGGTGCCGAGTCGCATCAGCTGGTCGCTGTTCTGCGTGCCGGCATCGACGACGAGGCCCGAGACGGTCACCCCGGCCACGTCGGCCGTGGTCAGCACCGCGTTGCCGCTGGTCGGCACGAGCGTCGGGAAGCCGATGCCGGTGACGACGGTGTCGGCCCGCGTGACGTCGATCGCCTGGTCGAGCTGGTAGGTGCCCGGCGTGAAGAACAGGTTCAGGCCCTGGGCCAGGGCACCGTTGAGGGTCGCGGCCGAGTCGCCCGGGTGGGCGACGTAGAAGTCGCGCATCGGCAGGTCGGTGCCGGCCGTGTCGGGCCAGCTGACCCCGGCGGAGTCCCGCTGCAGTGCCGGGACGAACACGTGGTAGTCACCCGCGTCGTCGACGTAGAGGTACGGCTTCTCGCGCGTGACCGGGGTCGTGGCGAGCGTCGTGTAGCTCTTCGAGAAGTCGTTCGCGGGGGCTCCCGGCACGCCCGAGAAGGTCATGTTCCAGTTGCCGCCCTGCCACGCGCCGAGGGTCGAGTCACGGGTGTACCACTGCTGCTGCGAACCCGAGGTGACGGTGCCGTCGACCTTGCTGTCGGCGATGTACCCGCCCGACGAGTAGCCCTGTCCGCCGTCCTGGTTGGACGGGCCCATGGTCAGGTCGCCCTTGATGTGGACTCGGCGCATGGGGGCCGCCTGCGACACGGCCCAGCGGTCGACGCCCGACTCGGGCTCGACGGCCAGGTTCTCGACCGACCGCCAGAAGTTCTGTGTGGCGTTCTTCTCGTCGCCGTAGTTCCAGCCCGAGTCGACGTTGACGGCGCCCTGGATCGTGACGTCGTCGGGGTTCTTGCCGAGGCCCTGCAACGCCGTGTAGAAGCCGAGGTTGGCGAAGACCCGGCCGTAGGTGCCGGGCTCGAACAGGAAGGCGTGGCGCTGGTCGCCGAACTGCGCCGTGGGGTTGCGCAGCTGCGCGTCGAAGGCCGCGTCGATGTCGGCCTGGATCGTCGAGGCCGGCACGCTGGGGTCGTACACGGTCACGTTCGGCCCGAAATCCGGCCGGTCGCTGGTGGTCACGGCCGGTGCCGGCTGCGCAGCGAGCGCGGGCACCACCGCCCCCACGACGCTCGCGGCGACCCCCGCCGCGATCAGAGTCCTCATCCGTCTGTGCATGATCTTCTCGTCTCCGGTGGCGTCGTTGCCACCCGATCCGGACGCTACGCCCGCCTCGACGACGAAACAAGACCCCCCTGTCCAGTACGCGAACGGGGGGTACGAGAAAAGTGCGGAGACTGCAGGAGGCGCGGTGCCGGTCACGCCGACACCGCGCCTCCTCGGGTCCCTCGGGTTCAGGCCGAGGCCGCCGCGCGGGCGACGTAGCCCTCGGCGAGCCGTCCGCTGGCCGCCTCGGCGTCGGGCACGGACGACGTGTCCACGGTCAGCCGAGCCCAGTCGTCGCCCAGCACGAGGTCGGTGACGCACGTGGTCGCCGAGCACGACCGGTACGCCCGGTCGCCGTCGGCGAGCCCGGGCACGGTCACGGCCGTGTCGGGATCGACGAGACCGAACTCGAGGCGCTGGTCGAGCGCCCACGCCCCACCGGCCAGGACGCTCTCGCCGCTGTAGGGCGTCGTGTCGGCGAGGATCGAGCACGACGTGGCGACCGCCCGGCTCCAGGCCGCGGCGTAGATCGACCAGCCGCCGCCGGGGGTCAGCACGAACAGATCGTCGCCCGCGCCGAAGGCGTCGCGTTCGAGCGTGGCGTCGGCCACGCACGACCACGGCCGGGCCGGACCACCGAGCGGCCAGGGGTCGTCGGTCACGTCGGCCGACGACACGACCTCGGTCACCTCGGCGACGACCGGTGCGAAGCGTTGCTCGGGCGTGGCCTCGGTGGAGGGTTCGAAGTTCGTCGCGATGATCGACACCCAGGTGTCGCCGACCAGCTGGTCGAAGCTGCAGCCCCGGAAGGTCTCGTCGCCGAAGCACCGGCCGTCGGGGTCGTCGCCGTAGATCTCGACGAACTGCGGCCAGGTGTCACCGGCATGCGGGAGCGCCTGGACGAGCAGGCCGCTGTAGCCGCTCTCGCCCGTGGCGTTGTTCTTGCCGTCCGAGGACGCACCGTCGTTCCAGGTGCACGAGAGCCCTCCCTCTTGGGCGATCGCGTAGTCCGAGGGCATGACGTCGTCGCGGTCGTAGTAGTCCCGCGGGACCCACGACGCGTCGAAGGCGCTGGCGACGTCAGCCGACAGCAGTCCGGCACAGTCCACCCCGAGTTCGGTGACCGGCGAGTCGGCGGCCGGCGGTGGCGTCGTCGCCGGCCGCGAGGTGACCGGCGTCGTCGGAGTCGACGGGTTCGTGCTGTCACCGCCCGCGCCGCCACTCGTGCACGCCACCAGCAGCATCGTCACCGCGAGTGCCGACGCGAACGCCGCCCCCACCCGATTCGTCGTCGTCCCCATGCGTCGACGCTACCGAGCCGAGGAGGCGCGGGCCGTCTCGATCGTGCATCGTTCGTACCCGATCACCGCGGGACGGGGGACAACTGCATCACGGTCTCATCACGGCGGACCCCGTGGACGATCCGCCCCCTCGATCGGTCCGACCGTGCTGTCTACAGTCGACCGACCGCGCTCGCCCGACGCGCGGCACCACTCGTCCCGGGGGAACCATGTCCAGATCACGCCGCCTCGGCGCCGCCACCGCCCTGCCCGCCGTCGCCCTCGCCGCGGCCCTCGTCCTCACGCCCGCCACGGCCTTCGCCGCCGAGGGCGACCCCGTGGCGGCCGATGCCACGACCTCCACGGACGCGACCACTGCCGTCGCGCCCACCGAGACCACGGTGACGCCTGCCACGACGGATGCCTCCGCCGCGCCGACCGGCACCGACGAGACCGTTCCCTCCGACGGGGACGCGACCAGCGCCTCCGGGTCCGAGACGGCCCCCGTCGACGCCGACGCGCCCGTCGACGCCCCGACTCCGGCCGACGCCGCGCCGGTCGAGACCGCCGCACCGGCCGAGGTCGCTCCTGCGGACGAGGCTCCGGTCGCCGACGTCCCCCAGGTGTCCTCTTTCGACGGGGCCGTCCGCCCCGGTCAGGGGACCGACGTCTATGCCGAGGGCTTCACCCCCGATGACCTCGTCCACGTCACGGTGACGGCCGACGGCGCACCGATCGACGACGACTCCGTGTTCCTCCTGAAGCCCCGCTTCGACGAGTTCGGCTACGCCCAGTTCACGATCCTGTTGCCGGAGGACTTCCCCACGGGTGGCACCCTCGCCGTCACCGTCGCGGACGACAACGGCCGGTCGGCGGCGTCGGACCTCGCCGTCCTCGAGTACGTCCCGGCGCCCGTGCTCGACGTGCCGGTCGGCGCGACCGCAGGCGTCGTCACCGTGAACGGAGTCGGGGGCATCCCCGGGGGCTATGCCCTCGTCGAGGTCTTCGACGGTGACACACCGCTCACCGACCAGTTCACCGGCGACCCGGCCCACGACGAGCAACTGGGGACGGAACCCGACGTGTCGGCCGACGCCCCGGGGTTCGACGTCGACGTCGAACCCGTCCCGTACGAGACCTCGGGCTACGCGTCCGCGGTCGTGCCCGTCGACACGGCCGGTCGGTTCTCGGCGCGGTTCCTCCTGCCCGCAGGCGACTTCGCGACCGACGCCCTCACCATCGACGCCGACCTCGTGAACGAGAGTGATCTCTCGGGCGCGCTGGCGTTCTCGGTCGCCCCGGCCGTCACCGTCCCCACCGCCGCGACCCCGGGCACGGTCGCCCCGGCCGCACTGCCGGTGCGTCCGGTCGCCGCCGTGACGCCCGCCCGCGCGACGTCGCTCGCCTACACCGGGTCGGAGCCCTCGGGTGCGCTGCCCTGGGCCCTCGGTGCGGTCCTCGCCGGTGCCGGCGCCCTCGTCGCCGGACGTCTGCGCCTGCGTCGCCGCTGAGTAGAGCCCGACCGATACGCGGCCGTCACGCCGCCACGATGTGAACAGCCCGCCACGAGATCTCGCGGCGGGCTGTTCACATCGTGGCGGGGTGGGTCGTGGCGGCGTGGGTCGCGGAGGCATGCGCCCGGGGCCGCCGATCGTCAGGGCCCGGGCTCGCCCGGCGCCGGCGGGTCGCGGACGACCCGTTCGGCCCCGTCCTTGTCCAGCGTCCCCGGGAAGTTGAACCGCCCGAACTTCCCCGTCGGGTCGTGCGGGCTGACCGGGCGTGCGATCGAGGAGGCGCGGATCACCTCGATCAGCAGGTCGCGTCGGGCGTCGTCGAGCGCGGGCGTCGTCGAGCGCGGGCGTCGTCCGCTCCCTCAGCAGCACGGACGCCGTCGGCCCCCGACGTCGGCCGATCTTGAGCAGCAGGCCGGCCTGGTCGCCGTCGCTCAGCCCCACGAGCTCGGCCCGTTCGACCTGGTCGAACGGCACCACGCGACGGCGGATGCGCAGTCGACGACCCTCGAGGTCGATCGCGAAGGGGGCGTTGAGCCACAGCACGACGTTCCACCCGACCGCGGCGGCGGTCGCCCAGAACACGAACGAGATCGGCACGGCGATCGGGCCGAACAGATCGACCAGCGACTCGCCGCCTCGAGAGAAGAAGGCACCGGCCGTCCCGAGGATCACGATCGCCGGCAGGAAGACCCGCATCGCCCGCACCAGCACCCGCTGCTTCGGCTCGTCGTCGAACACGACCCAGGTCTCGTCCGGCATGCCGTCACGGTACCGGGCGGCGGCTCCGGAGGCACCGAGATGGTCCCGCCACTCCCCCTGGTGTAGACAATCCCTCATGGACAAGGCCGTGCCCGACCCGCCTCGCCCCCGTTCCGAGCGGAAGCTGCGGGGCGCCCAGGCCTGGATGGTGAGCCTGTACTCGTTCCTGACCGTCCTGTTCGTCGCCCAACTGGTGTGGCGGGCCCAGTCCGAGGGGCGGGACGGCTCCTGGTTCGTCATGCTCACCGGTACCGCCTTCCTCGCCGCCGCCGTCGTGGGGCTCGCCCTCCGCACCCTCGCCCTCTCGTCCTGGCGAGGACTCCCCGTCGGGCCGGGCGAGCGCCTCCTCTGGGGCACCTTCGCCGACCGGGTCCTCCCGACAGGAGGCGCGGCCTACCCCGGTCGTTTCGCCCTGTCGACGACGCGGTTGCGCTACCTGCCCGACCCGATCTCGCGCCTCCGCGGGGTGACGGGCGAGGAGTGGCCCGCCACCGCCCTGCACGACGTCCGTGTCACTCCGGTCGACGAACGTCGGCGCCGCCGCGGTGGCCGCTGGGTGATGGTCGACGTCGACGGTGGCGCCTCGATCACGCTGATGTCGAACGAGGCGCACCTCGTCGCCGACGAGCTCTTCGAGGCGCTCCGCGTCGCCTCGCCGGCCACCCGCGACTGACGCCCCCGACGGACACGCGCCGCGTACGAAGCGGCCGCACTCGCGGTAACCGTCACCGGCGCCGGCGCCGGCGCCGGCGCGGACAGTCGTTCCCCCTGCGCTTGATCCGGTACGTAACGGATCACCCCGCCTTGATCCGGTACGTAACGGATCACCCCGCCCTGATCCGGTACGTACCGGATCAGAAGGAGAGAGGAAGCTCCGCGGGCGAGCGCAACCCCGAGTCCGAGCCCGAGCACAGGCACGAGCACAGGCACGACACGGGCACGACCGTGGGCACGAGCACGAGCACCGGCACAGGCACGGCCGCGGGCACGAACACGCGACCCACCCGCTCAGGCGAGCCGCGCCTCCAGACCGGCGCGCACGTCCGGCCATTCGGCACGCACGATCGAGAAGTAGGCCGTGTCGCCCACGGTGCCGTCGGCGGCGACCCGGTGCGACCGGAGCACCCCCTCGGGCACGGCGCCCAACCTGCGGATCGCCGCCGCACTCCGCAGGTTGCGGGCGTCGCAGCGCAGCGCGACCCGGTTCAGCCCGAGGGTGTCGAACGCGTGCTCGAGCAGCAGCAGCTTCGTCGCGGGGTTCGTCGGTCCGCCCCAGAACGCACGGGCGTACCAGGTGCTGCCGATCTCGACCCGCCCCTGCGCCGGCACGAGGTCGTAGAGCGTCGTCGTGCCCCGCACCTCGCCGTCGTCCGCGCCACGCACCGTGAACGCGTGGGTCGTCGGGTTCGCGACCTGCGCCTCCACGTGCTCGGCGTACGCCTCGACGCTCGCCGGACGCGGCGTCACCATGCCCGCCCACAGCGCGTCGTCGGTCATCAGCCAGAGAGCTGCCGAATCGGCGACCTCGAGCGGGTCGAGCCGCACGCCGTCGCCGGCCAGCCGCACGTCGTGGATCACCGGACTCCGCCTCGCGCACTCATGCGCACGATCCTAGGGAACGGCGACGAGGAGGCGCGGTGCCGGTCGTCGTCCGCCGGTCGTCGATCGCCGGTCGCGCCGCCTCGTGCGGATCGGCTACGGTGATCGATCGACAGCCCACGAACTGGGGGCCGCGGCACGACCCCACCGTGCCGCACCATCGTCTGACGCGTCCGACCCGACGGGCCCGCCCGAGGAGACACCCATGAGCACCCACAGCACCCCCACGCGCCTGCGCGAGGACGACGTCGACGGCGTTGTCTGGGACACCGCCCAGGAGGCGCGACTCGCGTCCGCCCCCGCCCGCACCTCGACCGCGGCCGCGACCCTGCCCGCTCAGGGCCCCGCCGCCGTCTGACCCGGCGCGCTCCCCACCTCGACGAGGGACACCGCCGAGTGGATGGGACACCGCCGCACGACGCGGTGTCCCGTCCACTCGACGGTGTCCTCAGGACCGGCTACCGCCGGTCGGCATCGTCTCGCTCGTCGCGGTCGTCGATTCCGTCGCGGTCGTCGACCCCGTCGAGCGGCGCGACCGGAGCCCCGGTCGCCACCGCGCCGGCGGTCGCGGCCTCCGACGCCGTCGCGGCACCGCGCCTCGCGGCACGCCCCGCGCCACGACCTGCGGCTCGCTCGGCCGCCTCGAGCTGCTCTGCCTCGTCGCCCGAGACCGCCTCGCCCCGCGACACCATGCCGGCGACGTCGGAGAGCTTGATCTGCGGCAGGAAGAGCGACAGCACGAACGCCACCGCGATGAACGGGATCAGGTAGGCGAACACCGGCGCGAGCGAGTCCGCGTAGGCCTCGACGACCAGGCGACGGATCTGCTCGGGCAGCTGGTTCAGCGTCGCCGGGTCGAGGGTGGCCGTCGCCTGCGAGGCGTCACCCGCCGAGGCTCCGGCCCCGGTGAAGACGTCCGTCAGGTTCGAGGTGAGCCGGCTCGTGAACAACGCGCCGAAGATGGCGACGCCGAGCGCGGCACCGACCTCTCGGAAGTAGTTGTTGGTGCTGGTCGCCGTACCGACGTTCTGCGCGTCGACCGAGTTCTGCACCACGAGCACCACGACCTGCATGATCAGGCCGAGGCCCGAACCGAAGAGGAAGAGGAACACGCAGATCAGCCAGAGCGGGGTGTCGGCGGTCAGGGTCGTGAACAGGGCCATCGCGATGCCGGTGAGGATCGTGCCCACGACCGGGAAGACCTTGTACTTGCCGGTCTTGGTGATCAGGTTGCCCGACAGGATCGAGGTGCCGATCAGGCCGACCATCATCGGGAGCAGCAGCAGGCCCGAGACCGCCGCCGAGGCGCCCGACGACATCTGCAGGAAGGTCGGCACGAACGCGATGGCCGAGAACATGCCGATGCCGAGCACGAAGCCGACGGCGGTGGCGAGCACGAACACCTTGTTGCGGAAGAACGACAGCGGGATGATCGGGTCGTCCGCGCGCGACTCGACGAGCACGAACAGCGACGCCGCGATCACGACGCCGGCGCCCCACAGCCAGGTCTCGGGAGCACCCCAGCCGTGGTCGTCCTGACCGCCGAACTCGGTGAAGAAGATCAGGCAGGTGGTCGCTGCCGACAGCAGCACCACGCCCAGAACGTCGATGCGCTTGGTGGCCTTCTTGCTCGGCAGCGTCAGGGCCGCCCAGGTGATGACGAACGCGGCGATGCCGACGGGGATGTTGATGTAGAACGCCCACTGCCAGGTGAGGTGGTCAACGAAGAATCCGCCGAGCAGGGGCCCGCCGATGGCCGACAGGCCGAAGACCGCGCCGAGCGGGCCGAGGTACTTGCCGCGCTCCGAGGCGGGCACGATGTCGGCGATGATCGCCTGGGACAGGATGATCAGACCGCCACCGCCCAGGCCCTGGATCGCGCGGAAGACGACGAACATCCAGAAGTCGGTGGCGAAGGCGCAGCCGATGCTGGCGAGGGTGAAGATGGCGATCGCCGCGAGGAACAGGTTGCGTCGACCGAGGACGTCGCCGAACTTGCCGTAGATCGGCATGACGATGGTCGTGGCGAGCAGGTACGCCGTGGTGATCCAGGCCTGGTGCTCGACGCCGCCGAGCTCGCCGACGATGGTCGGCATGGCCGTCGAGACGATCGTCTGGTCGAGGCTCGACAGCAGCATGCCCGAGATGAGGGCGCCGAAGATGATCCAGATGCGCCTCTTGGTCAGGAGGAAGGACGCGTCGGCCTTCGCTGTGGTGGTGGTCGTCATGGCTGGGTCACAGCGCCTTTCGGTCGTGGTCGGCAGGGAGGGTCGAGGAAGCAGAGGGGGTGAGGGGGCCACGAGGCGTGGCGGCCGACGTGGCGAACAGGTCGCGGGCGATGACGACGTGCTCGTCGAGGACCGCCTCGAACCGCTCGTCGTCCCGCCCCTCGGCGAAGAAGAACCGTTCGAAGGCCCGTTGCACGAGCCCGGTGAGCAGGGTCACCGCGACGTCGATGCGCGGATCGCCCTCGTCGAGCCCCTCGTGCGCGGCGACGGCCGAGACGAGGCGGCGGCGCTGCTCGTCGCCCTGGTGCATCATGGCGCCGAACAGGCGGGGCTCGCGGTCGAGGGCGGCCTTGAAGTCGGCCGCCCGACCGCGGGTGAGGCCGACGTTCTCGACCCGCTCGACGACGAGCGCACCGAGATCGTCGAAGACGGTCGACAAAGGCGGGAGGCGCGGGTCGCGTCGCGAGGACGCGTACCCGTCGAGCGTCTCGTCGTCCTCGTCGAGCGCGACGCCGACCACGACGTCGTCCTTCGAGGCGAAGTGGTTGAAGAAGGTGCGGCGCGAGATGCCGACCGAGGCGCACAGCTCTTCGATCGTGAACCCCGCGAGTCCGTGCTCGGCGGTCAGACGCCGGGCGACCGCGGTCAGCTCGGACCGGGTGCGCGTCCGACGCTGGGCCGTCTTGCCGGTGGTCGTGACCATCGCGCGCCTCCTCGTCTCGTCGCTCGGTGTGATCGGCGACGTCGCCGGGGCCTCGTGGCCGAAGACGATGATTGCACTTTGAGCGCCAGAGTGCAATCCTGCTTCCCGTGAACCCGCTGAGCCGCAGGGCAGGCTGAGGGCCACGCGGCAGAACGATCCGCGTCCCCTGAGAACGCCGTCGCCGGACGGCAGGTGTTGCCTACGCTGGCCCGATGAGTGCACCGAGAGCCCGCCGCGTCTGCCTGTCGGTCGCCGGTTTCGCCCTCGTGGCGATCGGCCTGGCCGTGCTGGCGTTCACCTTCGACTGGGACGCCCCGACGATGTTCGGCCTGCCCGCCGGTCTCGCCGGCTTCTCGCTGATGATCGCGGGCGCGATCGTCGCCGAGGTCGGCTTCCGCGGAGCGGTCAGAGCCCGGAGGCGCGAGGTCGCGATCCGTGGGCGCTCCCAGGTCACCGACCTCGAGCGCACCTCGTAGCGGTGACCGTCAGACGGTCAGCCACTTGATCGCCGGGTAGAGCACCCGGGCGATCTTGCGAGGGCACGGGAACGACGTGCTCGTGCCGTCGTGCTCGTTCAGCGTGATGACGGGCCGGTCGCCGACGGTCGAGTAGTCGACGGTGGCGAGCGATCCGGCCGGGATCTCACGGGTCGTGGGCCGCCCGGCGGTGTCGCGGAGGACGTAGACGAGGCGGTCGTCATGCACCTGCATGCCGTGCTGCGCGTTGCCTGCCGTCCAGGTCACCGAGAGTCTCACGAGCCGACCCTAGCGGGTCGCCGCACGGCAGGGCCGAGACCGTCGACCCCCCGCCCCCGCCCGACCCCGGGACGAGGAGGCGCGGTGGCGGCCGCCGTCACCGGGCCAGCGCCCGTAGGGCGTCGCCCAGGTCGCGGAAGACCGCCTCGGCGACGGGCCTGCGGGACGCGGGCAGCGCCTCCTGCACGGCCCGGCCGTAGGTGGCGCCGGCGTCGTTGACACCCCGCGCGCCCTCGTCGGTCAGGGCGAGGACGAAGCTGCGACGGTCGGTGGGGTGCTGCAGCCTGGTCACGAGACCCCCCGCCTCGAGGCGGTCGGCGAGGGCCGTCATCGCCCCCGACGAGAGCCCCAGCGCCTCGCCGACCTTCTTCGGCGCGGTGTCGCCCTGGACCGACAGGTGCACCAGGGCGAGGAAGTCGGTCGCGCCGACGCCGATGCGCTTGGCCATCTGGTCGTTGACGAACGCGATCTGCGACCGGAGGTGCTGCAGTGCGATGAGCACGGCGGCGACGTCACCGGACTGCGGCTCGGAGGGAGCGTCGGGGGTGGACTCGACGGTCGGGGACGTCTGGGGCGCGCGGGTCATGGGGTCTCCGGAAGGATCGGGACGACGGCGATCGGGCTCGGCTGCCGTCGGGGGCAGATGTCACTTGGACGACGAGCAACTCGATCAGCAAGTAGTTCGACGAACGTAACATCCGACGGACCTCTCGACAAGACCCCCAGCCGGGGCGAGGGGCATCGATCAGGGAGGTACGGACGGACTCGCGAGGCGAGTAAACTCGCCGCGGACTCGCCGCTCGGGTCCGGCCAACCGGGGTCGACGACGATCCGACGACACGATCGACACCGCAGGAGCAACTCCCATGACCGCAGACCCCCGCCCCCACGTCGTCATCGTCGGCGGCGGCTTCGCCGGCATCGCGGCGATGAGGTCCCTGCGAGACGCCGACGTCCGCATCACCCTCATCGACCGCCACGTCTACAACATGTTCCAGCCGCTCATGTACCAGGTCGCCACCGGGGGCCTGAACGCGGGCGACGTCACCTACTTCCTGCGCAGCCTGCGGTCCAAGCAGTCGAACGCCGAGTTCCGCCACGGGCTGCTCACCACGGTCCGGGCCGACGAGCGCATCATCACCCTGCGCGACGGCGAAGAGATCGCCTACGACGCCCTGGTCCTCGCCAACGGCGTCAACACCAGCTACTTCGGCACCAAGGGTGCCTACGAGTACGCCTACTCGATGTACTCCCGCTCGCAGGCGCTGCGCATCCGCGACGAGCTGTTCACGCAGCTCGAGAACGCGGCGGCCTCGGTGGGCAGCGGCGAGGTGCGCGTCGTCATCGTCGGGGGCGGCGCCACGGGCGTCGAGATGGCCGGCGCCCTGGCCGAACTGCGCGACCAGGCGTTGAAGGACGCCTACCCCGAGATCGACGCGTCGAGCATCACGATCACCCTCGTGCACCGCAGCGGCGAGTTGCTCAAGCCCTTCTCCCCCCGTCTGCGCAAGTACGCGGCCAAGGTGCTGCGCAAGCGCGGCGTCGACCTGCGGCTCGACACGGGTGTCGAAGAGGTCCGACCCGACGGCGTCGTCGCCGCCGACGGCGAGTTCATCCCGGCCGAGCTCGTCATCTGGGCCACCGGCGTCGCCGCGCACGCCGAGGTCGCGTCGTGGGGCGTGCCGCAGACCGACGGCGGACGCATCCAGGTCAACGACGACCTCACGGTCAAGGGACTCGACTGCATCTTCGCCGCGGGCGACATCGCCGCGACCGACGAGGCCCTCGCGCAGCTCGCCCAGCCCGCGATCCAGGGCGGCGAGCACATCGGCGAGCAGATCGTCCGCCTGCTCGCCGGCAAGAAGCTCCTGCCGTTCAAGTACCACGACAAGGGCACCATGGCCACGGTCGGCACCAACGCCGCCGTGGTGCAGCTGCCCAACGGCTTCACGATGACCGGCCCCGTCGCCTGGCTGCTGTGGGTGTTCGTCCACATCACGAGCCTGCTCGGCAACGGCAACCGGCTCTCGACCCTCACGCACTTCTTCGTCCGCTACCTGTGGGCGCTGCGCAAGCGGGCGATCCCCATCGTGGGCGACGTCCGGCCGGTCCGCCCGAACGGTGACCGCGCACCCGAGAAGTGGCAGACCGAGAAGGTCGAATAGCGAGTCCTGGTCGCCGGGTCGCGTCGTCGCGGTCTCGCCCGACTGCGCCTCCTGACCGAGCCGCCGGGTCGGGTCGTCACGGTCTCGCCGGACCGCGCCTCCTGAAATGGGGAGCTTCCGCCTGCCGCACGCCGAAGAACCCCGTTTCGAACCATGAACCCGGAAGAAAGTGGGTGCATGGTTCGAAACGGGGTTCGGGGGTGATCCGGTACGTACCGGATCAGGCCGCGGCGGGCCGGGCCGACGGGTGGCCGGCCCGGGTGGGCCGGGCCGGCGGTAGCCGGCCCGGGTGGGTGTTACTCCGTGGCGGCGGTGATCTTCGCGACGCCGACGAGCATCTCGTCCTGGACGGCGTCGGTCTTGAAGGTCTGGTTCAGCAGCGAGGCGGCGTCGGGGCTGATGTGGACGGTGGTGCCCTCGAGGACGGCGTTGGAGCCTTCCATCTGGATGGGCTTCAGGGTGCCGCCCCAGAGGTTGAAGAGGTAGGCGTCCTCGGCGGCGACAGCACCGTTGGCGGTGACGGTGCCGTAGAGCTTGCTCTCGCCCGGGTCGATGCGGAAGTCGGTGAGTTCGACGACGGTGCCGTCGGCCGAGGTCAGCGACAGGCCGGAGCCGTCGTGGTCGATCTCGCCCTGGACGTAGGGGCGGACGTCGCTGTCGGGGCCGTAGTAGTCGACGTTGCCGCCGGTGATCGGGAACGAGAAGGTTCCGTCGGTGAAGGTCGCGGTGCCGACGACGCCGGGGGTCAGGCCGAGCGAGGTGATCGCGTCGACGAAGGACTGGTCGACGGCGACCTGGGTGTCGACGCCGTTGCTGAGGTCGGCGATCGACGCGGCGGGCGTCGACGCGGCGCTGGGCTCGGAGGACGACGAGCTCGACGAGGACGACGTGTCGGACGACGAACCGGAGTCCATCGAGCAGGCGGCGAGCGAGAAGACGAGGGCGCCCGAGGCCACGAGGCCGAGCGTGGTCTTGGTGATGTTCTTGCGGGTGAAGGCGTTCATGGTGAAGCTCCTTGTCTGTTGGTCCCGGTGGGGATGTACAGGGTTCGCCACCGTCGACGAAAAGGATTGGAACGCATCGACTTCGTTACCCCGCCGTGACCTCCACCGTCTCGGCGGACCCGTCGGCGGGGCTCGTCATGCCTCGTGCCCGAGCCACCGCGAGCCCGCGTTGCGAGGTCCAGAAGTCGCGGACCGTCTCGCGGAGTTCGGTCGCTCCGACGTCTGCACCGAAGGCCAGCGATCCCGGCTCGAGCGCGATGCCGTCGGCCAGGGTGGGCAGGGCGACGGGATCGAAACCGATGGCGTCCACGAGACCGGCGACGACGTCGAGCGCCTCGCGATCGTCGGACGCGAGGGCGATCGCGCTGCGCCCGGGGTCTCCCGCCGGCAACGCTCCCTCGTCGAGGTCGTGGTACCCCATGTGGTTGAAGCCCTTGACGACGCGTGACTCGGGGAGGTGCTGCTGCACGAGCTCGCTCGTCGAGGTGCGGACGTCCGAGAGGTCGTCGCGCAGGCCGTCGGTCTCCCACCAGTAGTTCATGGCGTCGACGACGACCTTGTCGGCCAGGGCGTCCACCGGCACCGAGCCGAGTTTGCCGAGGGGCAGGGCCAGGACGACGATGTCGGCCTCCTTCGCCGCCTCGGCCGACCAGACCGCTCGGGCTCCGGGGGCGATCACGTCGACGATCAGGCGGATGCGTGCGGGGTCTCCCGAGCCGGCGAGCAGGACGGGGTGGCCGGCGGCGTGGACGAGGCGGGCGAGAACGGTGCCGACCTTGCCTGCGCCGAGGATGCCGATGGTGGGTGCGGACGTCATGTGTCGTGCAACCCGCGAGGGCGCCCGTCGATTCCGGACGCGGCGGTGCACCGCAGGCCCCTGAACCAGATCTGCGGTGCACCGTCGGTGTGGAGTCGCTCAGAAGCGAGCGACGGGGGTGACCGTCAGGCGCGAGCCGTCCGGCGGCGGGCCGCCACGAGCAGGCCGAGCCCCGCGAGCAGAACCAGCAGGCCACCCGCCAGCGGGGCCGTCGCGTCGCCGCCGGTGAAGGCGAGCGACGAGTCGGCGGCGAATGCCGAGGAGGCGCTGGTCCCCGAGGCGAGGACGCTGCGGTCGGTCGACGCAGCGGTCACGAGCACGGTGCCGGTGGTGCCGGTGTTGCCGTCGAAGCCGTCGATGCCCGCGGTGCCCTCGGTGTCCGGCGTGGTGGTGCCGTCGTCATCCGGGGTGGTGGGCGTCGTCGGGTCGACCGGATCGGTCGGCTCGAACGGCTCCGCCGGGTCGACGGGGATCGTCGGGTCGACGGGGATCGTCGGGTCGGTCGGGTCGGTCGGGTCGGTCGGCGTGGTGGGGTCGGTCGGCGTGGTGCCGGTCGTCCCGTCCGTGACGTCGCTGTCGCCGATCACCGAGACGGCGTTGCCCGACAGGTCGATCGGCAGCGTGATCGAGGGGACGACCTGCGTGCCGCCGAGGATGCCGTCGTCACCGCTGGTGGTGCCACCGGTCGAGCCGGTGCCGGTGCCGGTTCCGGTGCCGGTGGTGCCGGTGCCGGTCGTGGTGCCCGTGCTCGCCGAGTCGCCGACCACCGAGATCGCGTTGCCGCCCACGGTCACGGGCAGGCCCGCCGACGGCACGACCTGCGTGCCGCCGAGGATGCCGTCGTCACCGCTCGTGGTGCCACCGGTCGAGCCGGTGCCGGTGCCGGTGCCGGTCGTGGTGCCGGTGCCGGCCGAGTCGCCGACCACCGAGATCGCGTTGCCGCCCACGGTCACGGGCAGCCCCACCGACGGCACGACCTGCGTGCCACCGAGGACGCCGTCGTCACCGCTCGTGGTGCCACCGGTCGAGCCGGTTCCGGTGCCGGTGGTGCCGGTGCCGGTCGTGGTTCCCGTGCTGGCCGAGTCGCCGACCACCGAGATCGCGTTGCCGCCCACCGTGACCGGAGCGGTCACAGCCGGGATCACCTGGGTGCCCCCGGCGATGCCGTCGTCACCGCTGGTGGCGGCTCCGTCCGTGGTCGACCCGGTGCCGGAACCGACGGCCGGAGCCGTGGACGAACCGGTGCTGCTGCTGTCGCCGATCACGGAGACGGCGTTGCCGCCGACCGTCACGGGCAGCTGCACCGACGGCACGACCTGCGTGCCACCGAGGATGCCGTCGTCACCGCTGGTGGTGCCGGTGGCCGAGTCGGCGGGAACGGCGTCAGCCGCGCCTCCTGCGGGGGCTTCGGTCGGGGTGCCGGTGCTGGCGGAGTCGCCCAGCACCGAGATCGCGTTGCCGCCGACCGTGACCGGCAGGGTCACGTCGACCAGGCCCTGGGTGCCCGAGCCGATCGAGTCGTCACCCGACGTGGTGGCCGGTGCGGGCGCCACAGGGGCGGCAGGGGCTGCCGGGGCTGCCGGGGCCGGGGCGGGAGCCGCGGCGGCCGAGTCGCCGAGCACCGAGATCGCGTTGCCACCGACGGTGACGGGCACGTCGACCGAGACGATGCCCTGGGTGCCCGAGAGCACTCCCGAGTCACCGCTCGTCGTGGTGACCGGCGCGGCAGGCGCGGCCGGTGCGGCAGGTGCCGCCGGTGCGGCAGGTGCCGCAGCCGGCGCGGCGGGAGCAGCAGCCGGGGCAGCAGGTGCCGCGGCCGTGCTGCTCGATTCGCCGAGGACGCTGACGGCGGTGCCGAGGGCCGAGACCGGGGCCTCGACGACGGCGCCGACCTGGGTGCCCGAGAGCAGCCCGTCGTCACCGGTGGTGGTCGCCGCGTTCGCGGCGGTCGTTCCGAGGGCCCAGATGCCCCCGACGAAGAGCGCTCCCATGAGCCCTCTCGAGACGTACTTGTTCATGGTCTTCTCCAAGAGATGAGGTGTGTGGTGCCGCGTGGTCGCGGCGGGGTCGCTGATGTCGCCGGCAGCCGGAACGCTGCAGGGGCGACGCGACCGGCCTCAGTCGGGGGAAGAGTCGGTGTCGTACGCAGGCGTCGACGGGAGGTCGTCGTCGCCGTCCGCGGACCCCGCCGAGACGGCGAGTCCGGGAAGCTGGGAGGCGCGGGTCGCGTCGAGCGCGACGGCACCGCCGGCCGCTCCACCGCCCGAGGCCTGACCGTTCGCGCCGCCGCCGGTGCTCGAGGGCAGGGCGGGCGTGCCGTGGTCGTCGCCGGCGGGACGCGGCGTGGGGCCCGGGGTGGGCGCCAGAGGCACGGTGGTCGTGTCGGAGGCCGAGGCCGAGGCCGCACCGGCGGCGATCTGCGCGCGCAGGGTGGTGACCGCGTCGGTCGCGTCCGTCGCCTCGGACGCCGCGTCGGCGAAGGAGGCAGCCGGGATGACGTCGGCTCCGGCAGCGCCGAGGGCGTCGATGCCGTCGGCGTCTGCGGCCGCACCGGTGAGCGCGTCGCTCGCGGGAAGCGTGACGCCGGGCCGGGGCGTGACGCCCTCGGGCACGACGGGCGGGAGGATCGGCGCGGCGGGGGCCGCCGCCGAGTCACCGACGGCGGCGAGGCCACCGTCGACGACGCCGGTCAGCGGGTCGGTCACGGTCGAGACGGGTGCCGGGCCGGTGACGGCGGACACCACCGGGACGGCCGCGACGACCTGGTCGACGGTCTGCGCGACGGGAGCCACGACGGACGAGACGGGCGCGACGGCCGTGACCTGCTGGACGGCCTGCGGCACCACGGGGGCGGCGGCCTGGACGACGTGCTGCACCGGCGGGGCGACGGCCGTGGCCTGGACGGCGACGTCCGTGACCTGCGACACCGCGCCTCCTGCGGTCTGGCCCACGGCGGCCACGGGGGCGTCGAGCGATCCGGCGACCTGGCCGACGGCCGAGGTGACACCGCCGAGGAGCGACGAGGGAGCCTCGTCGGCCGAGGCCGACGTCGACGAGAAGGCGAGTCCGAGACCGACCATGCCGATCGCGGCGAGACCGGAGAAGCCGAGGAGGCGCGCGAGACGGAGCGGGGCGGGTCGCCTCGTCGTCGTCTCGGCCGTCTGATCCACGGCGTACCTTCTTCGGTCGCAGTTCACGCCGGACTGGTGGGTTCCGGCGTCGGGGTCGTGCCCCTCATCACGCTGGTGAGTCGCGATGTGCCGTCTTTTCTACGCCGCCGGATCCGGAATGTCCATGAGTCTGCCTCAGATGTACCCCGATCGCCCCGGTCCTCCCCGCTCGAGGGGCGGGTCAGACCAGCTCGAGGTCCCAGGCCGGCGGCACGTAGGCGGAGCCCCACCCGGCGCGCAGACGGGTGACGGCGCGGTCGAACGACTCGAGCACGTCCATCTCGCGGCGGACCATCGACTGGAGCTGCAGCCCCTCGTACAGGGCGACCAGTTGCTCGGCGCCCCGGGCCGGCTGCATGGTCTCGGGCTCGCGCCCGAGCTCCACGTCCTGGGCGAGGGAGGTGTGGATCAGCCGGTAGAACTGCAACCACTGCTCGTACAGGGGCCTCGCGAGCGGGTGGCCGGGGGTGGCCGCGACGTTGACCGTGGCGCTCAGCAGGCGCATCAGCGCGGGCTCGGCGGCGTTGGCCTTGACGATGGCCCGCAACAAGGCGATCGTGCCGTGGGTCCGGGCGAGGGGCAGCAGGGGGCGGGTGCGGCGGCCGACCCAGAGGTCGACCGTCGCGAGCACGAGCCCGTTCCAGTGGGTGAACTCGTCGGTCACGACCTTCACGGGCAGGCCGGCGGCCCGGGCGACCAGCGCGAACGACGCCTCGTGGAAGGCGTGCTCGGTGAAGACGCGCATGGCCGCCTCGACGATGGCGATGCGTCGCTCGACGGCGGCGGAGGGGGCTCCGAACGGGATGACCCGGGCGGTGGTGGCTGCCGGGGCGTCCGCCGGCTCGGGGTGGGTCTCGTGGATCACGGATCGACGTTACGGACCGTGAGGGGTACCGGTCGACGCCCAGTCCGGGGCACAAGGCACCACTGCGCCGGCCGCGTCACCGAGGCGACGCGACCGACGGGGCCGGAGGGGGCGCGTACCCGAACGCCGCCGCCCTCCTTGCCGCACGACACCCGATGGGTCGTGGCCGGTCCTCACCCGAAGAGGACCGGTGTGGCGTGTCCAAGTAGTACGCCAGGCGTGCCCCGATCCCTATTCTCCCGGGCAGATTGTCAGGAACTAGATTAAACATTGTGTTATCAGCTTGAGCCGCGTATACCTCAGGTAACGGGGAACGCTCGCACGTACCGACACGTGTGTCCAGGTGGCTCCTCTTCTCAGTCAGGTGGCGCCATGCCCCGTTCGACGCCCACCTCCCTCCTCGCCCGCTCGGGGCTCGTCCTCGGCGTCGCCGCAGCCCTCACGGTGGCCTCGGCCCTGCCCGCCAGTGCCGCGAACGTCATCGACGGCCCCGTCGACCTCGGCTCGGCCTCGACCTACGCCGTGCTCGCCTCGTCCACGGTCACGAACACCGGGACCAGCGTCGTCAACGGCGACGTCGGCCTCAGCCCGGGCACCTCGGTCGTCGGATTCGACGCCGGCGGCCCCGGCGTGATCGTCGGCGGTGTGCAGCACGTGAACGACGAGCCGGCACAGCTCGCCCAGCAGGACCTCACGACGGCGTACGACGTGGCCACGGCCCTCACCCCGCAGGAGAGCAACGTCATCGACCTGGCCGGTCGGTCGCTGACCCCGGGCGTCTACTCGGGAGGCGCGGTGCAGGTCACCGACAACGGCGCCCTCGCGTTCGCCGGCAGCGCCGAGTCGGTCTGGGTCATCCAGGCCGCCAGCACCCTGACCATCGGCTCCAACACCACGATGACCTTCTCCGGTGGCGCGAGTGCCTGCAACGTCTTCTGGCAGGTCGGCAGCTCGGCCACCCTCGGCAGCGCGGCGCAGTTCCGCGGGACGATCCTCGCCCAGGAGTCGATCACGGCGACGACGGGCGCCACCGTCATCGGACGCCTCCTCGCCCGCACCGGCGCGGTGACCCTCGACACGAACACCATCACCGTCCCCGCAGCCTGCCCCACGGTCGGCACCCCGTCCACGACCGTCGCACCGACCATCACGTCGGGCAGCCCGACGACCGCGACCGAGGGCACCCCCTACTCGTTCACCGTCACGGCGACCGGCACCCCGGCCCCGACGTACACCGTCACCACCGGCACCCTGCCCGCCGGCCTCACGCTGAACGGCACCACGGGCGAGATCTCGGGCACACCGACCACGCCGGGTGACACCACCGTCACCATCACGGCCGACAACGGCACCACGCCGCCCGACACCGCGGACTACACGATCACGGTCACACCGGCCGACGTCGTCACCCCGACCCCGACCCCGGGCGAGGGCGGCACCCCTCCCGGCACCGTGACTCCCCCCGGCACGACCACGCCGCCCGGCACGACCACCCCGCCGACCCCGGTGGTCCCCGTGTCCGACCGGAACGGCAACGGCCCCCGCGGCGACCTGGCCTACACCGGTTCGGACAGCACGCTGCCCGCGATCGGTGCCGGCCTGGCCCTGCTGCTCGGTGCCGCGCTCGTCGTCGTCACGGCGATCCGTCGCCGTCGACTCACCGCACGCTCCGGACGATGACCGTCCTCGGGCCCCGGCCGGCACCGGCCGTCGGCCCGAGGCGGGCACCGGCCGGTCCGGTGACCCGGCCCGTCCGGACCCGACCCGCCCGATCGCCCTTCACCCTGACCTACCTCGACGCTCCGACCACGGTCGAGACGCCGGGCGTCCCGACCGGGACCTGCCTCGTCCTGCGGAACACCGGTGGCCGCGCCCTGCGCTGGGCGAGCGTCACCCCGGTCGACGGGACCGTCGGCGCCCGGGTCGGACGCCCCCTCCCCCGCCACGGCGACCTGGGCCTCGGCGGACGCGAGGACGTCGCCCGCCTCGCCGCCGCCTCGGACCTCTTCGTCGACTGGGTGGACCAGGCCGGGACCGACCGCTCCACCTGGATGCGTGTGCCTCCCGTGCCCGCCCGCTACCGCTGACCTCGCGGGGCCTCGACCCGAGCGTTCGGATGTGCTTCGATGGGACTCTGCGGATGTTCTCTGTCACCGGACGGATGCTCGCGGACCACATGAGAGGTCCTGATGAGCCAACCCCCGCCGATCCCTGTCGACTACGTCCACGATCCCGACTCCAACTCGGGCCGCGTCGTCGACGCGATCTACGCCCTGCAGGACGCCGAAGCCCTCTTCCGGGCACGACTGCGGTCCAAGTTGGGCATCGGGGCCAGTGAGCTGACGACCGTGCAGTTCCTCGCCCGGCTCGAGACCCGCCGCATGTCGGCCAGACCGATGGACGTCGCGGCGCACCTCGGCATGACCAGCGGCGCCGCGTCGATCATCGTCACCCGCCTCGTGACCCGCGGCTACGTCGTCCGGCGGACCAACCCCCGCGACGGTCGGGGGCAGCACCTGCAGCTGACCGAGGCCGTGCACCGCGCGGTGACCCGAGCCGCGGGCGGGGGCCGACTCGGGGCGCTCGAGGGGGTCCTCGGCCTCTCCGACCGGGAGTCGCGACGCGTCGTGTCCCTCCTGTCGGGCGTGACCACCGGCTTCACGGACGGTGCCTCGACGGACCGACCCGCGCCTCCTGTCTGAGGCCGTCCGACCCGGTCGTGGGTCTCACCGACCGGCGGCGTACCTCGCGCTCACCTCGGCCGCCGTCGAGGCCACGTCCAGGACCGTCGTGTCGTCGAGGTCGCCGCGGTAGTACTTGCTCGTCGGGGACGACGGCCACGAGATGCTCACCGCGTCGTAGCCGATCCGCCAGTAGCCCCGGGCATTCTCGGCGGCCGCCTGGGTCGACGAACCGACCCGCGTGCCGTCGACGTAGAGGGCCATGCCCGACGGGCTCAGGGTCGCCGTCGCCAGGTGCCACGCACCGTCCGTGTAGGTCGCCGGGCTCTCCACGCTGAAGTAACCGCCGCTGTAGACGCCGAAGATCAGCGTGCCCCTGTCGGTCAGGTAGAGGTGGCGGTCGTACTGGCCCGACGCGCCCGCCTGGCTGTTCCCGAAGCCGATCAGCTTGCCGCCCGTCGTCGTGGTCGTGCGGAACCAGGTCTCGACGGTGAAGACCTGCGGGCCGTCGATGACCTGCCCCGTCGTGACCTGGCCGCTCACGCCGTCGAGCCGCAGGTAGGGGCCGTCGCCGGCGGCGCACGTGCCGCTGCCGATCGTGGCCCCGCGGGTGAGGGTCCCCGATCGCCCGTTGCCACTGCTGTCGCGCGCGGTCGTGCCGACGCCGTCGTTGAACTGGTAGGCGAACCGCGCCTGCGCCGCCACCGGTCGGTCGAGGCAGGTGAACCGGGCCGTGGCGAGTGAGCTGGACGCCGACGTGGTGGCCGAGAACGCGGCGTGACTCGAACCGACGACGAGGAACAGCACCGCCACCCCGGCGACCACGGCCAGCAGGAGACCCGAGATCCGGACGGCGCGGGACCGGCCCGTCGGGTGCGTCGGTGCGCGGTGGCGGGAGAGGGCGAGGGGGTCGACGACGTCGTCGCTCGCCGGCTCCAGCCGGGTCGCCGCGAGCAACAGCAGCACGACGAGGGACACGACGAGCACGCCCAGGACGCGGTCGCCGCCGTGCCAGAGCATCGACGATCCGATCGACGGGACGAGCAGGACCCCGACGCCGTGCACGGCCTCGGCCGACACGAGGCTGGAGTCGACCTGGGCATTGGCGTCGCCCTTCAGTCGCAGCGAGCCGTCGTCGGTCGTGTCGACCAGTCGGTGCAACCGCAGTTCTCCGGCCCGGTCCGGGTCGTCGACCAGCAGCACCTGCCCCGCATCGAGGTCGGCGGTGTCCACGGGCATCGCCACCACGACGTCCCCGGCGGCGATCGCGGGCGCCATCGACCCCGAGACCACGGTCGTGGGCGACCAGCCCCAGAGGGCCGGGACGGCCGCCCAGAGCAGGAGGCACACGACCGTCGTCAGGACGACCCGCGCGACCGTCGCCAGGCACAGCGCACCCCAGAACGACAGGTCGGAGCGGACCTGCGGGGTGGTGGCGACGGTGGAGGTCGCGACGGTCGTCATGAGGGCGTGTTCCGGCTCGGGCGTCGACTCCCGCGTCAGCGGGTCTGGGCCTCCCAGGTGAAGGCGATCGCCGCGCGCGAGTCCTGAACGGTGTTCGGGGTGGACTGGCTGAGCGTGTACGAGAACTTGAACGAGCGGGACTCGCTGGTGGTCCCGGTCGGCGACCAGGTCGGGGCGCCGTTCGCGTAGCCGGTCCGCTGGCCCGCGAAGTCGGCCAGCGTGCCCGAGAAGACCTGGGCACCCTGGCTCGCCGGGGTGAAGCCGTCACACGAGGCGCTCGAGGCTCCCGACCCCTGTTGGATCGTCAGGTCGAGGTACGACGACAGCGAGTTCGTCGTGGTCGCGGCGGTGCCGTAGAGGCGGACGGCCGAGGGCAGGCTGCCCGTCGAGGTGACCGTGATGCACTTCGTCCCGGCGTCACCGGGCATCAGGTTCGAGGCCGAGAACAGGGCGACGCCGGAATCGTCGTCCGTGAGCTGCACGGTGCCGGTCGACCAGTTGCTCGTGGGGTTCGAGGTGGTGGCCGAGAAGGCCGAGTACGACGCCGTGGAGATGATGGCGCCGGAGGCGATGACGGCGACGGGCACGGCGGCCCAGCGGGCACGGCGCGTCCAGCGGGCGCGACTGATCGATCGGGACATGTCGGGGAGTCCTTCGGGTGGGGGGGCGCCGAGGCCCCCGTGGTGCCTGTCGGGAGGGGGCTCGGACGTCTCGGCACGGTGCCGATGGGGCGAAGGTACCGACGGAACGTCATCTCGGTAAGGGGCGTCGTGTCCCCAGTGAGGGGGATCGCCACGTACCCCGCCGGATCGTCCCGACCCCGCCTCAGCGGCCGCGACCCGCGACGAGCGCGTGCAGCAGCGGGACCGCCGAGGTGACCATCAGCACCGTGCCGACCACGTCGTCCCCGCTGCGCAGGACCGCTCCGGCGATGAGCAGGGCCGCGAAGAGCACGGCCGAGACCACGCGCCGGGCGGTCCGCTCGATGCGGGTCAGCTGACGTTCGATCCGGGGGCTGCCCACCTCGAGCGTCCCGTCTTCGAGGCGCGTGACGAGGTGGTCGAGTCGGCCGGGCAGGCGCACGGCCACCGTGGCGGCGTCGAGGGTGCGGCGCGTGACGTCCTGCACCGCGTTGCCCCGTTCGTCGCGGATCAGCTGGGCGGCGTACGGCTCGACCGAGTCCCACAGGTTGAAGGCGGGGTCGAGCGCGCTGGCGACCCCCGAGGTCAGCGTCATCGCCCGCAGGACGAGCAGGAAGTCCTCGGGCAGCTGGAACGGCAACGACCGGATGAGGTCGCCGAACTGGCCGGCGAACTCGCGGTACTCGCGCGGGTCGACCTGACGGAGCTCGGCGAACCCCATGCCGCCGAACCGGGCGAAGGTGGCGGTCACGGCCCGCTCGAGCCCGAGCGTGTCGGCGCTCGGCAGCAGGACGCCGAGGTCGCGCATGGCGTTGACCATGCCCGAGCCGTCGCGGGAGGCCGCCGCGATCAGCAGCTTGCGCAGGCCCGTCCGGGTGCCCGTCGGCACCTCGCCCATCATGCCGAAGTCGATGAAGGTGAGCTTCCACGGGCGCTGCCCGTCGACCGCGTCGGGCACGGGCGTGACGAAGATGTTGCCGGGATGCGGGTCGGCGTGGAAGAACCCGTGGGTGAAGAGCTGGTCGAACATCACCTCGGCGAAGACGGGCGCGACGTCGGCGGGGTCGATGCCGGCCGCGGCGAGAGCGTCGACGTCGGTGATCTTGATCGCCGAGACGTCGTCGAGCACGAGGACGCGACGCGTGGTGCGCTCCCACACGACGTCGGGCACGCTCACGCGGTCGTCGTCGGCGAAGTCGGCGGCGAACCGGGCCGAGTTGGCGGCTTCGTTCAGGTAGTCGATCTCCTCGAGGCTGGTGCGCGCGAACTCCTCGACGAGGGCGGGGGCGTCGACCCGGTCCGACACCAGCCGGACGTGGCTGAGCCAGCCGCCGACGCGACGGAGTGCCGCCAGGTCGACGTCGACCACGGCGTCGATGCCGGGCCGCTGCACCTTGAGCACGACGTCGGTGAGGCCCGTGTCGGCGGCGTCGGCGGGCCCGAGCGTCGCGCGGTGCGCCTGGCCGAGCGACGCGGCGGCGATGGGCGTCTCGGCCACCGTCGCGAAGACCTGCCCCAGGGGTCGGCGCAGTTCGGCCTCGGCCAGGGCGCGGATGCCGGCGAAGGGGACGGGCGTGACCTCGTCCTGCAGCCCCTCGAGTTCTTTGGTGATCTCGGGCGGCAGCACGTCGAGGCGTGACGACAGGTACTGGCCGACCTTGATCATCAGGCCGCCGAGGTCGAGCGCGAGCGCGTGGAAACCTCGGGCGAAGCGCCGCATGCGCCGGGCCCGGGTCCGTTCGGCCAGACGCCGCAGACCGAAGCGGGGCAGGACGAGTTCGAACCACCAGGTGACGGCGAGATGCCGCGAGGCGAACCGCAGGATGCGGCGGTAGCGCGCGCGGCCGGCTCGGTCACGCACCGGTGGACTGGACGCGGAGGGGTCGGTCGACGCCACCCTCGTCAGTCTCGGGCGAGGATCGAGTAGATGCGACGACGGGCCTCGTCGAGCACCGCCACCGCCTCGTCGACCTGCTCGGGCGAGCCCGTGCGGCCGACCTGCGCCGTGGCGCGGGCCAGCTCGACGCCGGCCTTCGGCAGGGCGCGGAAGCGGTCGCCGGTGGCGGAGCGCTCGGGCTCCCACGGTGCCGACGGGTCGACCCCGGCGGCGGCGCGGCCGGCGTCGGTCAGCGAGTAGACCTTGCGACCGTCGGTCTCCTCCGCGGCGACGAGCCCCTCGTCGGAGAGCAGCTGCAGGGTCGGGTAGACGGATCCGGCGCTGGGCTTCCAGTCGCCGCCGCTGCGCTCGTCGATCTCGCGGATGATCTGGTAGCCGTGCATCGGGCGTTCGGCCAGCAGCGCGAGGATTGCGGCACGCACCTCGCCCCGGGGGGCGCGGGTGCCCTCGCGGCGGTCGAAGGTCGAGCGGAGCTGCTCCATGGCCTGCCACATGCCGTCGAGGCCGGTGCCGAATCCGAAGGTGCCGGGTGCTGACGTGCTGCTCATGGTGTTCTCCTTCTCGAGGGTGGAGCGCGGTCGAACGATACCCGGACGATATACCCCGTCCCCCGGTCCGTCAGGGCTGACGCCCAGGCAGGAGGCGCGGCCCCGGAGATCCCGAACGGTCCTGTTCTGGGGGTGCCCGCCCACTCGTACGGGGGGTCCGCGAGGGCGGACGGGGGTGGTTGAGTTCCATTCGTGGGTATGAACCCCCACCGACGGCTCGCTGCCGTCACCTCTCCGGCGTTCCCCGACGTCCGCCGGCGAGCCCTGCCGCCTCGACGTTCCCCGACGTCCGCCGAGGCGGCAGGACCTCCGTCGTTCCCCGACGTCCGACGGAGCATCACATCCTCGGTGACGACTCGCGCCTCCGAGACCTCTTGGAGTCCTGCATGCCCTCGTTCCCGACCGGCCGCCTCGCGGCCACCGCCGCCGCCGCGGCCCTCGTGCTCACCGCCCTGGTGTCCGCACCGGCCCAGGCCGCCGCCCCCTCGTCCCTCTCGGCCGGCACGGTCCCGGTCACGACGGCCGCGGCCTCGACCACCGCGTCGACCTCCGCCGCCTCCACCGTCACCGCGGGCGTCGCGGCCGACCTGTCCCGCGACATGGTGAAGGTGCCCGCCGCGCCCCTCCTCAAGGCACAGACCGACGACGCCGTGTCGCCGGCGGCCGGGGTGACGAACCACCCGGTCTACGTCAGCATCGCCACGGTGACCGCCGCGACCTCGGACGACTCCGCCACGCCGCCCGACGACGCCTCGATCCGCACCGCCGTCACGCAGCTGCACGACTACTGGTGGGAGGAGTCGGGCCACACCGTGAACGTGACGCTCGCCGGCATCGAGACCCGCCCGCTCGACCAGGCCTCGTGCGTCCCCGCCACCGTGCTCAACACGGTCCACACCTCGGCCTTCGGGGGTCGGTTCGCCAAGTACGCCTGGGCCGGGACCAACGAACACCTGATCGTCCTCAGCCGCGAGACCTGCGGCACGACGGCGACGGCGTTCGGCACGGTCGGCGGCGACGGCGGCGAGGTCTTCAGCTCGTACGGTGCGGGCACCGCGCTCGGCGTCCCGGTCCTGCTCCACGAGTTCGGCCACAACCTCGGCTTCGGCCACGCCGGCGCCGGCATGTGCCGCAGCACGACCTCCTTCGACGGGGCCGCGAGCGACTACCGCTACGCCACGTCGACCGACACCCCCGCCGCCTGCCCCGTGCTCGAGTACGGCGACTTCCTCGACATCATGGGCTACTCGGTCTCGTCGGCCCGACCCCACCTGTCGTCCGTCCAGAAGGTCCGTGCCGGTTACCTGACCGACGTCACCACGCTCAGCGGGGCCGGCACCACCCGGCAGGTCACCGTCGCCTCGCTCGACGGCACCGCCAAGGGCCGCGCCCTCAAGGTCGTCGATCCGCTCAGCGGGCAGGATTACTACGTCGAGTACCGCACCGCCACCGGCACGGACGCGACCAGCGCCGAGTTCGGCGGCCGGGCGGCGTCCTGCGCACTCGTCGCGTCGGGCTTCACCCGCTGTGCCCTCACCAGCGACAAGACGACCGGCAGCGTCCGCGTGCTCCGACCGCTCACCCTCTCGGGCAGCACGGTGTCGACCGTCGCCCTGGCCGTCGGCCTCGACGCGAAGCGCGACCCCAGCCGCCGCGACACGCACCTCGACGCGGGCGAGTCGTTCACGAGTGCGAACGGTGGCTTCACCGTGTCGGTCCGCTCCATGACCCCGTCGGGAGGCGCGGTGCTCGACGTCACGTTCGCCGGCGCCGCGAAGAAGGCTCCCGCCACGACGACCACGAGCGCGCTGACCGTCGACCGGACCCGCCAGACCTACGGCTCCACCACGCTCATCACGGCCACCACGCAGGTCACCACGGCCGACGGGTCCGCCCCGGCCGGCACGGTCACGCTGCGGGACGGCACCACCGTCGTCGGCTCCGTGCGGGTCGGGGCCGGCGGACGCGCCGCGGTGACCCTGCCGGGGACGACGGCCGCGGGTGCCCACTCGCTGCGCGCCTCCTTCGTCCCCGACACGGCCGCGCAGGCCGCGTCGGACTCGACGGTCGTCCCCGTCACGGTCGACAAGGCGGCGTCGGCGACCTCGCTGACGCTGAACCGCAGCACCCAGGCCTACGGCTCGACCCCCGTGACGGCGACGGTCACCGTCACCGGCGTCGCCGGGGTCGTGCCGACCGGCACGGTCTCGGTGTCGCTCGACGGCACCCGCGTGGCACAGGTCGCCGTCTCGGGCGGCAAGGCGAGCTACGCGCTGCCGTCGACGACGACCGTGGGAACCCACCGCCTCGTCGCGACCTTCACCCCGGCCGACGCCTCGCTGACGTCGTCGACGAGCGTCACGGCCACCATGACCGTCACGAAGGCGACGTCGACCAGCGCCCTCGTGCCCGGCTCGACCGCCGTCAAGAAGAACACCGCCTCGAGCGTCACCGTCACGGTCTCGGCCGCGGGCGTCCCGAACCCGACCGGCACCGTCACCGTGACCGCCGGCGGCAAGGTCGTCGGCACGGCGACGCTGTCGGCCACGGGTTCGGGGCGGGTGACCGTCGCTCTCGCGAAGTTCGCGCAGGCGGGGACCTACTCGCTCTCGGCCTCGTACGCCGGGGCGAGCACGGTCGCGACCAGCGTCTCGAAGCCGGTGCAGGTCACCGTCCGCTGACGCCCGCCGCGCCTCCTGCCTCGCGCGACCGCCCCCGCACTGCCGTTCCGCACTGCCGTTCCGCGACGAACCCCGTTCCGTGCGATGAACCACGAAGGTTCGTGGTTCATCGCACGGAACGGGGTTCACGGGCAGAGGAGGCGCGGGTCGGCGACCAGCGGAGGTGCGGGTCGGCCACCCGGGGAGGCGCGCGTCGGCCACCCCGGGGGAGGCGCGGGTCGGCCACCCGGGGAGGCGCGGATCAGCCGCCGGGGCTCGTCGCGATCTCGACGCCGACGATGCGCTCGTCGGCGATCGTCACCGGGTACGCGTCGCCCGTCAGGCGCACCGCCGCCTCGGTCTCGCGCTCGGCGCACGAGCCGCCGACCCAGAGCTCGACGTCACCGGGCTCGACGACCCGTCGGTGCTGCCGGTCGCTCAGCGCCAGACGGGTGGTGGGGACACGGAAGGAGACCCGCGCCTCCTGACCGGGGTCGAGCGCGACGCGCGCGTAGCCGAGCAGCTGCGCGACGGGCCGGGTGACCGAACCCACGACGTCGTGCGCGTAGAGCTGCACGAGGTCGGTGCCGGGGCGGTCGCCCGTGTTGGCGACCGTCACCGACGCGACGAACGAGCCGCCCGCCGGCACCTCGGCCGAGTCGACCACCAGGTCGGAGCGTCGCCACGAGGTGTACGACAGCCCGTGCCCGAACGGCAGCACGGGCGTGCTGTCGGCGCTCGTCACCTCCGACGGACCGCCGAGCACCGGGTGCAGGTACGAGAACGGCTGCGCCCCGGCCGAGCGCGGCAACGACACGGGCAGGTGCCCGGACGGCTCGACACTGCCCGTCAGGACGCCGGCGACCGCGGCACCGCCCTCCTCCCCCGGGAAGAACGCCTGGACGACGGCGGCCGGCGCCCCCGCGCCCGACACCGCCCAGCCGATGGCGTACGGCCGCCCCGAGAGCACGACCATGACGGTGGGAGTGCCCGTGGCGACGACGGCCTCGACGAGCTCGCGCTGCACCCCGGGGAGCTCGAGGCTCTCGACGTCGTTGCCCTCACCGACGGTGCCCCGCCCGAACAGGCCGGCCCGGTCGCCGACGACCACGACGGCCACCTCGGCCCCGCGGGCGGCGTCGACCGCGGCGGCGATCCGAGACCGGTCGTCGCCCTCGACGTCGCAGCCGGCCTCGACCACGACGTCGGCCATGGACAGCTCGGCGCGCAGGGACTCGGCGACGGTCGGCAGCTCGATGCCGAGCGGCACGCCGGGGTGGTGCGCCAGCACGTGGTTGACGAACGAGTAGCAGCCCATCAGGGCTTCGGCACTGTCGCCGTTCGGGCCGACCACCGCGACCGAGGCCGGGCCGGCAGCGGCACCGGCACCTGCATCGGCACCTGCAGCGGCAGCGCCCCGCACCAGCGGCAGCACCCCGTCGTTGGTCAGCACGACGACCGACTCGTCGGCGAGGCGTCGCGCGACCGCCCGGTGCTCGGCCGAGTCGAGGTCGATCGAGGTCGGTGGCGGTGTCTCGAAGGTCTCGTCGAGCAGCCCGAGCTCCTCCTTCTCGGCGAGCACGCGCAGCACCGCACGGTCGACGAGCGCCTCGTCGACCTCTCCGGCACGCACGCGCTCGGCGAGGGGCTCGAGGTAGGCGTCGCCGGTGGGCAGCTCGACGTCGATGCCGGCCTCGAGGGCCAGCGCCGCGGCCTCGCCCCGGTCGGCCGCCACCGCGTGCATCACCTGCAGGAACGCCACCGAGAAGTAGTCCGACACGACGACCCCGTCGAACCCCCAGCGCCGGCGCAGCACGTCGGTCAGGTACGACGGCGTCCCGGCGACCGGCACCCCGTCGATCTCGGCGTACGAGTTCATCACCGAGCGCACCCCGCCGTCGAGCACGGCCATCTCGAACGGCGGCAGCAGCACGTCCTCGACGAACCGCGGCCCGACCTGGGCCGGCGCGTGGTTGCGCCCCGCCGCCGAGGTCGAGTAGCCCACGAAGTGCTTGAGGGTCGCGTGCACGCCGGCCGCCTGCAGCCCCTTCACGTAGGCGGTGCCGATCGTGCCGACGACGTAGGGGTCCTCGGCGATGCACTCGTCGACCCGACCCCACCGGGTGTCGCGGATGACGTCGAGCACGGGCGCGAGGCCCTGGTGCACGCCGAGGTCGCGCATCGAGCCGCCGATGAGCCGGGCCATGCGTTCGACCAGTTCGGGGTCGAACGACGCACCCCAGGCGAGCGGCGTCGGGAACGTCGCGGCCTGCCAGGCGGCGAGTCCGGTCAGGCACTCCTCGTGCACCAGCGCGGGGATGCCCAGCCGGGTCTCGTCGCGCAGGCGACGCTGTTCGCGCCACAACCAGGAGGCGCGCTCGACCGGGTCCACCGGCCTGGTCCCGTAGACCCGCGTCAGGTGGCCGAGCCCGTGCCGGGTCGCCTCGACGTAGTCGCCCGACGTCGCCATCTCGCCCTGCATCGGGGCGACGTTCTCGGCCCCCTGGTCGACCCACCAGCCGACCAGCTGGGCGAGCTTCTCGTCGAGGGTCATCTCGGCCAGCAGCGACGCCACCCGGTCGGAGGCGCGGGGTTCGCCGACCGTGAGGGCCTGCGGTCGGTGAGCGGTGTCGGTCATGTCGGCTCGCGCCTCCTGGTCTGTGACGGTGTCGGTGGCGGTCATCCCTTGACCGCCCCGGTGAGCCCGCCGACGATGCGGCGTTCGAAGAGGCTGAAGAAGATCAACGCGGGCAGCATCGACAGCGCCGTGAAGGCGAGCACGCGGGCCGTGTCGACCGAGTACTGCGACGAGAACGCCTGCACGCCGAGCGGCAGGGTGAACGTCGACGGGTCGTTGAGGATGAACAGCGGCAGCAGGTACGAGTTCCAGGCGCCGATGAACGCGAGGATGCCCACGGTGATCACGCCGGGCAGCGACAGCCGCACCACCATGCGGAAGAAGAAGCCGAGGCGGCTGCAGCCGTCGATGAACGCGGCCTCCTCGATCTCGTCGGGGATCGCGCGGAGGAACGGCACGAGGATGATGATCGTCGTCGGCAGGGCGAAGGCGATCTGCGGCAGGATCACGCCGGCGAGCGAGTTCGTCAGCCCGAGGTCGCGGATGACGAGGTACAGCGGCGTGATCGCGACGGTCATCGGGAACATCAGCCCCGCCGCGAAGAGCGCGTAGAGCACCCCGCGACCGGCGAAGCGGTACCGGGCCAGCACGTAGCTGGCGGCCAGGCCGAGCGCGACCGTGCCGATCGTGGTCGCCCCGGCCGAGATCAGCGAGTTGCCGACCTGTCGCCAGAACGTGCCGCCGGTCAGGACGTCGAGGTAGTTGCCGACCTGCCACGGGCTGGGGAACCCCGACGGGTCGGTCGTGATCTGCGCGTTGGTGCGGAAGCCGCCGATCACGATGAACGCGACGGGCGCGAGCATCGCCACGATGACGACCGCCGCGACCACGTACGCGACGCCGCGTCCGGGATCGGCGATGCCGCGCCTCCTGCGCTCGGGCGGTCGGTCGCCGGTGGCGGCGGGCCCGCGGCCCCGAGGAGGCGCGGTGAGGGTCGAGGCGGTCATCGTTCTTCTCCTGCGGTGGTCGCCGAGGTCGTGACGGCCCCGGCCGTGTCGCGTCGCAGCACGAAGCGCTGGTAGACGAGGGCGACGACGAGCGAGATGAGGAACAGCACGACCGCGACGGCGTTGCCGTAGCCGTAGCTGCCCGAGGTGCGGCCGTTCGCGACCATGTAGGTCGCCATGGTCGAGGTGCCGGCGGTCGCCGCGATGTACTGACCCCAGATGATGTAGACGAGGTCGAACAGCTGCAGCGAGCCGATGATCGACAGGAACGCCCAGATGCGCAGGGTCGGGCCGAGCAGCGGCAGCGTGATGCGGCGTTGGATCTGCCACCAGCTCGCGCCGTCGATGGCCGCGGCCTCGCTGAGCTCTTCGGGCACGCCCTGCAGCCCGGCGAGGAAGAGGATGACGGCGAAGCCGACGTACTTCCAGGTGATGATCACCAGCAGCGTCCAGATGGCGATGCTGGGGTCGGCGAGCCAGTCGGTGGCGAGCGAGCCGAGGCCGACCTTGGTGAGCAGGTCGTTGACGGCGCCGCTGCCCTGGAGCATGAGGCTCCAGCCCGTGCCGACGACGACCTCGCTGATGACGTACGGCACGAAGATCAGCACGCGGATCAGCGACTGACCGCGCAGCTTGCGGTTGAGCAGCAACGCGAGACCGATGGCGACCGGCCCCTGCAGCACGAGCGAGAGCACGACGATCGTGGCGTTGTGCCGCAACGCGTCGAGGAAGGTCGGGTCCTGGAAGATCGTGACGTAGTTGCGGAACCCGACGAAGTCGGTGGGCGGGCCGAAGCCGGACCAGCTGAAGAAGCCGTAGTAGGCGGCCATCACGATGGGGAAGACCACGAACGCCAGGAACACCACGAGGGCGGGGCCGACGAGCAGGGCGATCTCGAGGCCGCGGGCGCCACGCCCCTTCCGGGACACGGCCCGGGAGGCCGCCGGGGGCGAGGCGAGCGCCTCGCCCCCGGCGGTGGCGTGAGGCCGCGAGGGTGCGGCGGGCCGCACGGAGGGTTCGCGGAGACTCACGATCCGACCTCTACGCCTTCTTGGCGGCGGCGTCGACGGCGTCGACGAACTGCTGCGGCGTGCCGTCGCCCGAGAGCAGGTCGACCACGGCGACGTTCATCGCGTTGCCCACGTTCAGGCCGTAGACGGTGTCGAGCCACTGCGAGACGAACGGGGCGTCGTTGTAGGCGCTGAGCACGTCCTGCAGGTAGGGCTCGGTGACGGCCTCCTGGGCGACCGTGTTGACGGGAGGCGCGTTGAAGGCCTTGTAGTAAGCCGTCTGCACGTCCGGGGTCGCCAGGTAGTTCAGGAAGTCGACGCACGAGTCGGGAGCACCGGCCGAGCACGAGTACCCGTCGACGCCGCCCATGATGGCGCCGGTCTCGCCGTCACCGCCGTCGACGGCGGGGAAGGGGAACCAGCCGAGGTCGGCCAGCGGCTGCTGGTCGGGCGTGAGCGAGGCGATGACGCCGGGGTTCCAGGCCCCCATGAGCTCCATGCCCGCCTGGTGGTTGGCGATGAGGCCGGCCGAGCTGCCGGCGCCCTGCTGGGCGGCAGTCGTGAGGAACCCGTCGTTGAAGGGCTCGGTGTCGCGGAAGTCGGCGAGGTCCTCGGCGGCCTTGACCCAGCAGTCGTCGCTGAAGTCGCGGTCGGCAGCGGCCTGCTCGAGCACGTCGCTGCTGCAGGCGCGCAGGGCGAAGAAGAAGTACCAGTGGGCGGCGGGCCAGGCGTCCTTGCCGCCGAGCGCGACGGGCGAGACGCCCGAGCCCTTGAGGGCGGTGACGGCCTGGTCGAGCTCGTCCATCGTCTTCGGGGCCTCGGTGACGCCGGCCGCGTCGAAGAGGTCCTGGCTGTACCAGAAGCCCCCGGGCAGGACGGCGACGGGCATCGAGTAGACCTTGCCGTCGACCGAACCCGACCCGAAGGTGCCCTCGCTGATGTCCTGCTTCGCGTCGTCCGAGATGACGTCGGTGAGGTCCTTGACCTGTCCGGCCGAGACCATCGCCTGGAGCTTGCCGCCGCCGCGCTGGAGGAACACGTCGGGGGCGTCGCCCGAGTTGAGGGCCGTCTGCAGCTTGCTGTCGAAGTCCTCGTTCTGCACGGTCTGGACGTCGATCTTCACGTCCGGGTTGGCCTTCTCGAAGTCGGCCGCGGTCGCCGTCCAGAAGTCCTGGCCGGGGCCGGTCGTCGAGTTCTGCCAGAGGGTGAGCGTGCCGTCGTCCGACCCGCCTCCGCCTCCGGTGCTGCAGCCGGTCAGCAGTCCCGCTCCGATCAGCAGGGCCGCAGACCCGGCCAGGAGCCGTCGAGATGTGGTCATGGTTCCACCTTTTCCTCTTCGTTGAGCGGCCGTGGTCGGCCGAGCGTGCCGTGCTCCGATGCGCGGCATGGCCTCAGTGTCAAAAATGTCCGGGGCGGTGTCAAACGTTTTCGAAAACCATTTCCGTCGGGCTAGGCTGCCGACGTGATGACGGCACGGGTGACGATCCACGACGTGGCACGGGCGGCCGGGGTGTCGGTCGCGACGGTGTCGAAGGCGGTCAACGGGCGCTACGGCGTCTCGGCCCGGGCGATCGAGCGCGTGATGGCGGCGGTCGACGAGCTCGGCTACGAGTCGAGCCTGGTGGCCAGCAGCATGCGGGCCCGCCGCACCGGCGTGATCGGGGTGCTGGTCGCCGACTTCGAGCCGTTCAGCTCGGAGGTCCTCAAGGGGGTCGGGGCGGCCGTGCGGTCACGGGGTGCCGAGTACGACCTGCTGGCCTACAGCGGGGCGCACCGCGGCGAGAACACCGGGTGGGAGCGTCGATCGCTGAGCCGGTTGAGCGGCACGTTGATCGACGGGGCGATCCTCGTCACGCCGTCGGTGCTGACGACGGCCGCGAGCATCCCCGTGGTGGCCGTCGACCCGCACACCGGACGCACCGACCTGCCGTCGGTCGAGGCCGACAGCCGCGGCGGCGCGTTGCTCGCCGTCGAGCACCTGCTCGGCCTGGGCCACCGGCGCATCGGCTTCCTGGCCGGGCGCCCCGACCTGCGGTCAGCGTCGTTGCGCGAGGCGGGCTACGTGCAGGCGCTGCGGGCGGCCGGCATCACGCGCGACCCGGGGCTGACCCGCAACGGCGACTTCGAGCTGACGGCCTCGCGACAGGCGGCCCGCTCGCTGCTGACCAGTGCCGACCGGCCGACCGCCGTCTTCGCCGCCAACGACCTCTCGGCCATCGCCCTGCTGCGCACCGCCCTCGACCTCGGCCTGCGCGTGCCCGAGGACCTCAGCATCGTCGGGTTCGACGACATCCCCGAGGCGTCGCGCGAGTCGCCGCCGTTGACGACCGTGCAGCAGCCCATGCAGCGACTCGGCAGCGCGGCGGCGGGCATGCTCTTCACGATGCTGGAGGGCGGCGAACCGGCCGCGCCCGAGGTGCAGCTGCCGACCCGGCTCGTGGTGCGCGGGACGACGGGGCCGCCGCCCGGGTGAGGCCCGCGACTCCGGCCCCCTGTTTACACTTCCATACGTCTCGGCGTACCCTTGTGTGCATGCCCGAGCAGAGTGTCGCCGACTACGCCGCCAAGAACGGCCTCTCGGTCCGCCGCGTCCAGGCGCAGGCGGCGTGCGGCGCACTTCCTGCGCGACGGGTCGCGGGGCGTTGGCTGATCGACGATTCGCTCGAACACCGGGCCGTCGCCCGGCGCCCTCTCGGCTTCCGCATGCAGCAGGCCCTGTCCGCACGACTGGACGGTCTCGACGACGGGTTGACGCCCACCGAGAGAGTGCGCCTCACGAGACACCTCGACGAATTGAGGTCCGACGCCGACCCCGCCGATCTCGTCTGGGCATGGTTCCGCCCCCGGCGGCCCCTGCGACTCGACGGGCTCCCGAGCGATGTCGCCGACCTCCCCGCCGACGGCCGCGTCGTCCCCTCCGGGTTCAGCGACCCCCGTGCCGGGATCGCAGCCGCCGGGATGCTCGAGGCCCACATCGGCGCCGACGACCTCGATGCCGTGCTCGACGAGTTCGTCCTCGAACCCTCCGACCGGCCCACCGTGCTGTTGCACGTCGACGACGTCCGCCCGAGTGATCCGGTGCCGCTGGCGGTCCTGCTCGTGGACCTCGCACAGAGCCCCGGGCCACGGGAGCGGGCCCAGGTCGGCCGTCTCGTGGCCGAGCACCTGGCATGACGATCGTCGCCCCCGTCATGACGCCGGCCCAGGCGGCCGCGTGGCATTCTCTCTTCGCCGTCCACCGGCGACTGCCGACCGGTTGGTGCCTCGTGGGTGGCCAGATGGTCCACTCGCTGTGCTGGGAACACGGGATCACCACATCCCGCCCCACCGAGGACGCAGACGCAGCACTGGACGTACGAGCCCATCCCCGGATGCTCTACGACTTCACCAGCAGCCTCGCGGACCTCGGCTACGGGCCGGACGGTGAGTCGTGGACCGGCCACCACCATCGATGGGTGAACGGCCGAGCGCAGATCGACGTCCTGATCCCGCGCTTCCTCGGCGAACGAGCGGATTCCCGACGAGGCGCCTCGGGCGGGACGACGATCGCGTCCGCGGGCGCACAGGGGGCGTTGAACCGGGCAGAGCCGGTGCAGGTCGAGGTCGCCGGTGTCGTCGGAACGGTTCTCCGACCGACGCTGCAAGGCGCCCTGTTCGCGAAGGCGGCCGCTCTCGTCAACGACGACCCGAATCCCGACCGTCATCTCCTCGACATCGCCTTGCTCGGCACAGCCGTAGGCAGGACCGTCCGCCTCGGCGACGGCGCGACGGCCGTCGAGAGGCGTCGTCTGCTCTCCGCGTTGGCACGGCTCGATCGCCGCCCGACCCTGACGGCCGGACTCGAGCGCGGGCCTGGTGTGACTCGTCGACTTCGGCTCGCACTCGACCGGACCTGACCTCGACCCCCGCAGACCCCGGTGTCGCCCTTGACACCAGAGTCCGTGCCGGGAATTCGGGCTCCCGACGGTGCCGGCGGTTCGGGCCGCCGACGGTGTCAGCGGTTCGGGCCGCCGACGTCGTGCCGCGACGGGCTCGGTCGGGCACGGGGTGCCCAGGGGCACCCGGGCATGTCTTCGGAGCGGCACGCCTCCCCCGTTTGGGTGACGTCGCGAGAAAATCGAAAACGCAGGAGGCGCGGGTCACGTGACCCGCGCCTCCTGCGTCCTCGAGGCCGTCAGGCCCGACCGATCAGGCCAGACCGGTCAGGCCCAGAGGAACGGCACCACGAACGCCAGCAGCGTGACGACCGGCCCGATGACCACCATCGAGAGACCCCATCGGGTCAGGTGGCGGTAGAGGCGGGGCCGGTCCTCCTCGACGCCCGAGGCGACGATGGTCGCGCCGGTCGTGCCGAACGGAGCGCAGTCGACGAGCGAGGCGGAGATCGCCAGGGCGTAGATGAAGCCGGTCATCTCGAGTCCGCCGCCCGGGACGAGCAGGGGGACGGCGAGCGGGATGAGCGCACCCAGGATGCCGATGGTCGAGGCGAAGGCCGACACGAGGCCGGCGATCACGCAGATGACGAACGCGGCGAGGAGCGGCGACGAGACCGAGCGGGCGACTTCACCGAGCTGGTCGATGGCGCCGAGCCGCGTCAGGACGCCGACGTAGGTGATGATCCCGCCGAGCAGCAGGATGGTGTTCCAGTCGATGCGCGCCAGCGACGCACGTCCGACGTCGGGCTTGAGGAAGGCGAGGAAGACGGCGAGCGTCAGCGCGACCGCACCGAGGTTGAGGTCGACGTCGAGCAGCGTGATCGTGAAGAAGCCGACGATCAGCACCGGGATGCTCACGAGCACGACGACCTGGTAGGCGCCGAGTCGGGTGGCGGTGGCGGGCTCGGCGAGGACGGCGGTGCCGCCCTGACCGTGCCGACCAGCGGTGACGGAGGTGCCGCCGGTGCCGCCGGTGCCGCCGGCCGCCACCGTGGCCCGGGCGACGCCCGCCGCCCGGGTCCGGGCGATGAGCTCGCGACCACCGAACAGGAAGAACGCGACCAGCACGACGAGCGTGTTCACGCCGACCGAGAGGCCGAACATCAGACCCGGGTTGTACGGGATGCCCGAGGCCCGCGCCACGGTCATGACCGTGATGCCGTTGATGCTCGTCGGGGCCAGGGCGCCGCCGACGATGGCCGAGCTCATGACGATGCCCATCATCGTCGAGTGGATCTTGTGCTTGTGCGCCAGGCTCATCGCGATCGGGACGATCGTGAAGGCGGCGTGCGACGTCCCGAGGCACGCGACGAGCGTGCCGATGACGAACATCGCCCAGGGGATGAGTGCCACGCGGTCGCCGATCAGACCGACCGAGCGGTCGACCAGCCAGTCCACGACGCCGGTCTCGCGGGCGATGCCGAACAGGTAGGTGATGCCGAGCAGGATCAGCAGGGCGTCGACCGGGAAGCCGCCGAGGACGTCGTCGAGGCTCTCGCCGACGACGAGCACGCCGACCAGGAGGGCGGCGACGAGCGCCAGGGCGCCCATGTGCACGTTGCGGATCGCCGAGAGGGCGAAGACGGCGACGAGGACGATCAGCGCGACGAGCTCGACGCTCATGAGGTCGCCGCCGGGGTCGGGTCGGTCGGGTCGGGGGTGAGGGGCATCGTCGTCGATCTCCTGGTTCGGGGTGTCACGGGGTCGGGGGGAGGGAAAGCCGAGGAGGCGCGGGTCAGCGACCCAGCGCGAGCCCGGCCCGGTAGGCCGCCAGCGCCGCCTCGGGCACGTCGGCGAGGTCGTCCAGTCGCACGAGGGCGCCGGGGGCCACGTCGGCCACGAGTCGCGCGCCGCCGAGCAGGTAGTAGGGGGCGATCCCGTCGTCGTCGGGATCGACGATCACGGGTGCGACACCGGCGATCTCGTGGTGGTGGCCTTCGACGCGGAAGGCGGTGCCGGCCGACAGGGCCTCGCCGGCCCGGGCCGCGAGGACCGTGTGCTGCCGGGGCTCGGGCAGGCGCGACGTCCCGTCGACGGCGGCGACGATGCTGAGCGGGGTCTCGACGCCCATGAAGTGGTACGGCCAGTAGATGCAGGCGTGACGGCCGTCGCGGCTGACGACGTGGCCCTTGCCCCGCAGCGTCTCCCAGGTGACGGGGTCACCGGTGCGGACGATCACGAAGACGCCGCCGGCGAAGCTGGCCTCGCCCGGCAGGCGGAGCATCGAGAAGACGTCGACGACGCCGGTGCGACCGAGCAGACCGCCGTCCTCGCGTGCCGTGTACAGGTCGGCGAGCTCGTCCGGGCGGGCGACGGGGTAGTGCATGGCCTCGACGTCGGCGCGGGCGCCGGTGTAGAGCGAGACGACGTTCATCTCGCACGAGTCGGCGGCCGCCGCCCGCTTGAGGCCGGCGACCGCGGCGGCACGCGCCTCGACGGTCGCCAGGGGGTCGTCGCCCAGGTCGAGCAACGACGCGAGGGCCGGGGCGTCCACGGTCGTGCCGGCCTGGTCGACGACGCCCGTGGCGGGGTCGAACGCGAGGTCGTACTCGCCCGACTTGCCGAGGGCCACGACGTCGAAGCCGCACTCGAGAACCCACGAGACGAGACGCAGCAGGTTCGCGGGCTGGTCGCCGTCGCCGGGCAGGTACCGCAGGCCGGCCGCGCGGGCCTTGGCGCTCAACGCCACTCCGGCCACCGACTCGACCTCCTTGCTGACCATGACGACGTGCACGCCGCGCTCGAGAGCGGTGTCGGCGTAGCGGTGGCCGGCCTCGATGCGACCGGTGGCCTCGACGAGGACGTCGACACCGTCCCAGTCGACGGCCGAGGCGTCCGCGATCACGGCGACCGAGCCGGCCGACACCGCCTCGGCGGTGGCCGCTGCCGTCGACGGCGTCGCGACGGACGAGGCGGGCACTCCGAGTTCGTGGAGCATGGCCGTCACCCCGGCGACGTCGGGGTCGACGAGCTGCGTGGCCGTCAGGTCGGGCAGACGGCGCAGCTGGTCGAGCAGCGTGCGGCCGTACCCACCGTTCGCACCGGTGAGGAGGACGCGGACCGGAGTCGCGCGAGACGTCGTCGAGTGGAGGATCACCGTTGTTCCCGTTCGTTCAAGAGGCCAGGAGCGGCCCGGGCGAGCATGGCAACTGTAGCGAGACTTATCAAATTGTCAAACATCGCACCAAATAGTCACATAGACTGTCCACGCTCGCGGCGCCGACACGGCAGCACCGCGAGCCCGCCCGCCACCGAGAGGTCCCGCATGTTGATAGGTGCCGTCGCCGACGACTTCACCGGAGCCACCGATCTCGCCTCGGGGTTCCGCCGCCGCGGCCTCGAGACGGTGGTCGTCGTCACCCCCGCAGCCGTCGAGCCGGCGACGTACGCGGGCGTCGACGCCGTCGTGGTCGCCCTGAAGACCCGCACGGCCCCCGTCGACGAGGCCGTCGAGCGGTCGACCGCCGCCCTGTCCTGGCTGGTCGAGGCCGGCGCCGAACGATTCGCCCTGAAGTACTGCTCGACCTTCGACTCGACCGACGAGGGCAACATCGGGCCCGTCCTCGACGCCTTCCGCGACCGGCTCGGGGTCGACCGGGCGATCGTCGTCCCCGCGTTCCCCGCGAACGGCCGCACCGTCCGCGACGGTCGTCTCTTCGTCGGCGACGACCTCCTCGAGGACTCGTCGATGCGCCACCACCCGTTGACGCCCATGACGCGCTCGAGGCTGCGCGACCTCCTCGCACCCCAGACACCGACCCCCGTGACCGAGGTTCCCCTGGACGACGTCCGCGCCGGGGTCGACGCGCTCCGATCGGCCCTCGACGACGCGCCGTCGGGCTACCTCGTCGTCGACGCCGTGGACGACGCCGACCTCGAGACGATCGGTCGGGCGACGGCACACCACCGCCTCCTCAGCGGCGGAGCGGGCCTGGGCCTCGGAGTCGGTGCCGACGACGCCCCGCCACCCGCCCTGCCCGCCGAGTTCTCGCACGTGACCGGGCGTCGCCTCGTCGTGTGCGGATCGGCGTCCGCCGCCACCCGCGGCCAGATCGCCCACGCGGCGGCCACCCACCCCACGCGCAAGGTCGACCTCTCGGCCGCCACGACCGACCCCGCGGCCGAGATCGCGGCACTCGCCGACTGGGTGCGAGGTCTCGACGCCGATTCCGTCCCCGTCGTCTACTCGGTGGGCGACCCGTCCGACGTCGTGGCGGCGGGCCCCCGCGGCCCGTCGACCTCGACTCCACAGGCCGCGTCCGTGGTCGAGTCGGTCCTGTCGACCCTCGTGCACGACCTCGTCGCCGACGGCACGGTCGGGCTGGTCGTCGTCGCCGGGGGCGAGACCAGCGGTGCCGTCGTGACGGCACTCGGGGCACCCGCCCTGGTCATCGGGCCACCGCTGGGCCCGGGCGTCTGCTGGAGCGCCGCGACGACGAGTGACGGCCGACCGGTCGCCCTCGTCCTGAAGAGCGGCAACTTCGGTGCCGCCGACCTGTTCTCGACCGCCTGGGAGGCCCTCTCGTGACCGCAGTGACCGCACGGACCGCAGTCGAACGACTCGTCGAGGCCGGGCGGGCCCTCGTCGCCGCCGGCCTCAGCCCCGGCAGCTCGGGCAACGTCAGCGTCCGCGACGGCGACCGTCTGCTGATGACCGGCACCGGCACCATGCTGGGGTCGCTCACCGACGGCGACCTGTCGGTGCTCGCCCCCGACGGCACGCTGCTCGCCGGCCCCAAGCCGTCGAAGGAGGTCGCGCTGCACCGAGCGATGTACCTCAAGAACCCCGAGCACCAGGCCGTCGTCCACGTGCACTCCCCGTCCGCCGTCGCCCTGTCGTGCCTCGAACCCTGGTCGGAGCACTGCGCCGTGCCCCCGCTGACGCCGTACTCGCTCATGCGGGTCGGCCAGGTGCCGCTGCTGCCCTTCGTCGCCCCGGGCGATCCCGCCATGGGGTCGCTCGTCACCGACAGCCCCCTGCCGTTCCGGGCCGCATTGCTGTCCAACCACGGCAGCGTCGTCAGCGGCGAGGACCTCGACCGCGCGGTCCTCGGCGCCGTCGAGGTCGAGGAGGCCTGCCGGATCGCCCTGCTGACCCACGGCGCCGACCGGCGCCTCATCCCCGCCGACCAGGTGCTCGCCATCACCGCGGCCTCGGGCATGCCGTGGACGGGCCCTGCCGCACTAGGCTGACCGACGCGAGAAAGGCCGACGTGTCCCCCACAGCCCCCCTCATCCCCGAGCAGCGGCGCGAGAGCATCGTCGAGCACCTGCAGCGCGAGCGCGTCCTCAGCTACCGACAGCTGACCGACCTGCTCGGCGTCAGCCAGATGACGGTCCGACGCGACGTCGCGACCCTCGAGGACGAGGGCCGCGTCACGGCCACGCCCGGTGGCGCGAAGTTGACGCCGAGGCTGCTGGTCGAGGCGAGCCGTGACGTCAAGCAGGACGTCGACGTCGCTCAGAAACAGGCCATCGCCCGCGAGGCGGCCGCCCTCGTGCGCGACCACATGACCGTCTACCTCGACGCCGGCACGACCGTGCAGGCCATGCGCGAACACCTCGACGACGTCACCGGCCTGACGGTCGTCACCAACGACCTCGCGACCGTCCGGTCGTTCTTCGACCACCCGGACGTCGACCTCATCGTCGTCGGGGGCCGTGTCGACAGCGCGAACCAGTCGACGCTCGGGCGGCTGACCAGGTTGACCCTCACCGAGCTGTCGCTCGACCTGGCGTTCATCTCGTCGAGCTCGTGGGACCTCGCGCACGGCGTCACCACGCCCGTCGAGGCCAAGGTCGAGGTCAAGCGGGCCGCGCTCGAGGTCGCCGAGCGCTCGGTGCTCGTCGCGGACAGCTCGAAATACGGGCGCTTCGGCAAGTACCGGGCCCTCCGCCTCGCCGAGCTCCAGACCATCGTGACCGACGACCGGCTCGAAGACGACGCGACGCAGGCCCTCCTGGACGCCGGACTGGACCTGGTGGTCGCCGCCCCGTGATCAGCGGGGGACGACCGAGAACAGGAACTTCTTCTTCACCATCACCCAGAGCAGCATCACCGAGGCCAGGTGGACGATCGTGCCGACGATCACGCTCGAGCGGTCGAGACCGGGGATCGACGCGACGGCCAGCACGAAGAAGACCTGCCAGATGAACACGTACAGGCTCGCCTGCCCGAGGGGGACGTAGAACCAGCCGAACGCGGTCGAGATCGGCTTCCAGAACACGGTGAGGATCGCGTAGACGCAGACGACCACGAGCGCCACGTCGACCAGGCGGCCCCACTGCATGTCGACCCGCTGGTAGCCGGTCGCGTACAGGGTGTCGTACAGACCCGACGGGATCGGCCCCGGGCTGAAGCCGTAGGCGTGACCGGCCCAGATCAGCGCGAGGAACCCGGCGTAACCGACGACCCCCACGCCCACCAGGACCTTGCCGAGCCGGGTGGTCAGCGCCGCCACGATCTGACGCCGGTACCAGCCGATCACGAGCCCGTGGGTGAAGAGCACCTGCCAGGCGAAGAGCGGGAACACCGGCTCGAACTGCGACGGCAGCAGGTGGAAGTCCGGGAAGACCACACCGACGGCGTAGAGCGCCCAGCTCACCAGCAAGACGGCCCACCAGGCACGTCGTCTGATCGCCCACATCAGCGCCGGGATCGTCAGGCTGAGCACGACGAACAGGCCCATGATGTTGAACGGCCACGGCCCCATCTCGAGCAACAGCAGCTGGCGCACCGCGTACCACGGCGGCGGGTAGTCGAGCAGGCGGTCGACGTTCGGGTAGAGGTCGTAGACGCGTCCCTCGGCCGACGTGCCCGTCATGCCCGTGCCGCGGTCGGTGAAGGTCGTGATCGCGGCGGTGTTCAGGAACGGCACGAAGCTCAGCGCGAAGACGATCAGGATGACCGCGAGCGTCACGACGTATTGCTTGCGCGCCCGGACGAACGCGCCGATCGCCGCGGCCTTCTCTCCGTATTTCTTGACCCCGAGCGGGTAGACCATGCCGAGCACGATGCCGCTGAGGAACACGAACATCTCGGCGCCCGTGATCGCCCCGACGGCCTTGAGCGTGACGAACGAGAACGGTCCGGCGACCTCGATGTGCGTGATGACGACGGCCAGGATGATGAACCCACGGAACAGGTCGATGCGCAGGTCACGGGCGGGTGAACCGTCGTCGGGGTAACGCCAGCGGGGCAGCAGGCGTCCCACGACTCCGCTCACCAGGAAGGCCAGGGCGAGCGCCCCGGCACAGGCCACGATCCAGCCCATCTCGTCGCCACCGCCGTCGCGCACCTGCACGGTCGCGGCGTCGCCGTCGGTCGAGGTCACCCGGTCGGTGACCGGCCCGAGGTCGATGCGGTCGCTCGCCTCGAGGTCGGTGCGCAGGGCCCCCGCGATTCCCGGCTCGGCCGTGGCCCGCCAGTCGACGGGTCGGTCGCCGGCCTCGGCCTCGTCGCGTTCCACCTCGAGCCAGGTGACGCCGGCGATCCGGTCGTGGGTCGGCAGGGCGTCGAACACCTGGCGCCACCAGCCCTGCTTGACGTCGAGTTCGGACGCACCGTCGAACTCGTCGGCGTAGAGGGCGCCCGTGTCGAGCAGCATCGGCCGGTCGCGCCCCTCGGCGAACCGCTCGTAGAACGTCGAGGGCTGCGTCTCGGTGTAGCCCCAGGTCTCGTCGAAGCGTCCCTCGACCTCGCCGGTGGCCGGGGCCTGGTTCTCGACCAACGGCACCGACGTGCCGGCGGCCGTCGAGGCGCTGCCCTTGGCGAAGTAGAACATCGACTGGCCGACCCAGTCGACCGCGTCGTCGCCGGGGTAGTACGGCCCGTAGGGGTCGTCGGCCTCGGTCACGCGCCCGTCGTCGTTCGTGTCGAGCAGGTCGACGTCGCTCGAGGGGGTCTCGGTGAGGCGGCCGACGGCGTCCGAGAACGGATAGCCCGCACCGTACGACGGAGCCCAGACCATCCGTGCCCGGGAGTCCCCCGCGTGGACCACGTCGGCCAACGTGCGGAACGCGCCGACGAACGCGGTGGGTTGCTGCCCCCACCGCTGCCAGTTGCCGTTCATCTCGGGCGCGAAGCGCACCAGCTGCAGCGTGCCGTACTGCTGGTCGATCTCGGTCAGCAGGTCGTCGGCCCGACGCGCGTCGGCGGCGTCGAGGTCGCCGAGCCGCCCGGTGGGCTCGAGGCTGACCACGAGCACGGCGCCCTGGGCGGCCGCGGCACGGGCCGACCGTCGCCACTCGTCGGCGGCCCGGCCGTCGAGCGGGTAGTCGATGTTGACGCCGTACAGCGACGGCGTCGCGCCGAGTCGAGCGGCATAGCCGTCGGGGCCGTCCGAGCCCCAGTCGAGGTCCGGACCGAACCACGTTCCCGAGGGTCCAGGAGGCGCGGTGGCGGCCGACGCGGACGTCGCGTCCCCGAGCACCACCGGTCCCAGCGCCACCGGCACGAGGGCCGCGACGGCGAGCAGGGCCGCGCCGATCCGGCGGGCGAGCCGCCGCCGCGGCGCCGGCGCCGACGGGTGGTTCAGCGTCGGCACACGAGCGTCCACACGTTCCGGCCGTCCTCGTGGCGGTAGTCGAGACTCTCGAGGCTGAGCAGCGCCAGGGCCAGGCCGCGGCCGTCCTCGTCCTCGAGGTCGGCCATCGAGACGGCGCTGAGGTCGATGTCGCTGGGCATGCCGTTGTCGTGGAACACGGCCGTCAGGCGGTCGTCGGTGGCCGACAGCTCCAGGGTGAAGCGTCGGCCGAGGTCCGCCTCGGAGCGACGGGAGTGCTCGATGACGTTCGCCGCGATCTCGACGATCGCGGTCTCGAACGAGAAGCGCGTCTCGAGCGAGTCGTCGCCGAGCGAGGTCCACCAGGACTCGAAGGCGTTCTGCACCAGGTCGATGCTCTCGGGTTCGACGGCCACGTCGATCACGACGGGGCCGGGACGCTCAGTCATCGAGGGCGGCCGCGACCGAGGCGCGGGGCTTCAGGATGCGGTCGAGGTTCGTCAAGCGCAGCACCATCGAGACCTGCTCGGTGGGGGCGACGAGCCGCAGGTCTCCCCCGGCCTGACGCGCCGACTTGAGGCACGACACGAGGGCTCCGAGGCCCGACGAGTCGACGAAGGTCGTGCCCGAGAGGTCGACGACGATGAGCCGGTCGCCGGCGGCGAGGCGCGCCGCCACCTCGTCGCGCAGTTGGGGTGTCGAGACGACGGTGAGACGCCCCTGCGGTGAGAGGACGCAGCCGCCTTCGACGGCTTCGACGGTGACGGTCATCATGATGGTTCCTTGTCGTGGGGTGCCGAGGGCCCCGGATAGAGGACGGCCCGGACGATGATGCTGAAGATCACCAGGTCGAAGAGCACCCAGGCGATGTTGACGAGCGGCGCGATGCCCTCGGCCTGCCCGGTGGCGTAGCGGACGCCGACGAGCACGAGCGCGGCGACGAGGCAGGCGGCGGCCCAGATCTGCGGGCGGACGAGGTCCCACCGGGGGCCGGTGGCCGCCTGCTTGGTCTTGGGGGTGACCGAGAACCCGAGCGCCCGGCCGCGGTAGACGTTCTGGAAGGCCGTGGTGACCGACGCGATCCAGACGGGGAAGAGCGCCAGCGAGTACTGCTGCCCCCGCCAGGTCGGCCTGCCGGCCGCAACCACCCAGAACAGCACCTGGTTGAGCACCAGGAAGGGGATCAGGCGGGCGAAGAAGTCGACGCTGTAGGCCTGCACCGGGACGACGCCGAACGACAGGCACAGCACGGGCGCGGCGATGTAGACCACGGCCGCGAATCCCGAGAGGTAGCTCCACATGGTGGAGAAGTACATGAGACGCTGACCCCACGACAGCCCCTTCTGCACGAGCGGGTTCTCGCGGAAGAACACCTGCATGGTGCCCTGGGCCCAGCGCAGACGCTGCGTCATCATGGTGGCCAGGTCTTCGGGGGCGAGCCCGATCGCCAGGGTCTCGTCGTGGTAGACCGACCTCCAGCCCAGCCCGTGCAGGCGCATCGCGGTGGCCATGTCCTCGGTGACCGAGATCGTGGCCAGGGGCATGATCGCCTGGGCCTCGGAGCCGCGGTCGACGTCGAGCGCGCCGACGAGCAGCGAGATCGACTCGATGGCGGCCAGCGGCGAGGACGACCGCTGCGCGAGCAGGTCGAGGGCTGCCTCGTCGAGGGCGTCGAACGTGTCGGGACCGAGCGACATGGCGGCGAGATCGGCGAGGTCGCCCTTCATGGCCGCGAGGTCGGCGTCGGCGAAACGGAAGGCGATCGTGTCGATGCTGCGCTGGAACCGGTAGGTGACGTCACCGATGGACTCGCCCGCGGCGAACTCGGCCCGGGCCCGCTCGACGACGGTCTCGGCGTCGTCCAACGCCTCGAGCACGCGGGGCTGGTCGACGGCTTCCTCCCGTGCCCGGACGAGCAGTTTGCGCGAGGTGCGGACGGCCCGACGCACGGCGGCCTCGACCTCGGTGACGTACCGCGCGACGCCCAACTGCATCAGCGCCTCCCGACGGAGGACCGCGTTCGATCCGCAGAAGAACGCGCTGTTCCAGCCGTCCTTCGACTGCTGGATGGGCCCGTAGAACAACGGCGCCTGGCTGCCCAGGGGGTCGGACTCGGGCACGTTCTCGAACCACTGCGGCGTCTGCACGAGCGCGATGCGGTCGTCCTTGAAGTAGCCGAGGGTGCGATCGAGGATCTCGGGCTTCGGCACCTGGTCGGCGTCGAGGATCAACAGGAACTCGCCCTCGGTCGAGAGCAGCGCGTTGTTGAGGTTGCCGGCCTTCGCGTGGCGCGGCCGGTCGGCCCAGTCGTCCGACCGGGTGATGACGCCGATGCCGGCGGTCTCGGCGGCGGCCCGGATCTCGGGGCGACCGCCGTCGTCGAGTATCCACGTCGTGTGCGGGTAACGGATGCGCTGCGCCGCGAGGGCGGTGCGCATGACGAGGTCGACCTCTTCGTTGTAGGTGGTGACGAAGACGTCGACCGTGACCCGCGTCTCGAGGGTGTCGGGGTCGGGTGCGGCCGGCGGCTCGCCGCGCTCCCGCAGCCGCCAGGCACCGAGGCCGAACAGCAGGGAGTCGATCACGCTGTAGGTCTCGGCGAGGATCAGCGGCACCGCGATCCACCACGACGACCAGTTCACCGACGCGGCCCACCGCCAGACGATGTAGTTCAGGCCGGCGAGCGACGCCAGAAGCACCACGACGCGGATCGCGACGATGCGGCGACCGGGTGTGGTGCGGTCGAGCAGCCGCTGGTCGCGGCGACTGAGGGTGTCGGTCACGCGCGACGGTCCATCACGACGACGGTGACGTCGTCGCGTGAGAGTCGTCGGTGTGTGAGGGCCGCCATGGACTCGAGCAGGCCGGGCCCGTCGGAGCCGCCCGCGCGGGGCTGCGTCGCGAGCCGCCCGACCTCGAGGGCCCAGTCAGACTCGTCGTCGAGGACGTCGAGCACTCCGTCGCTCATGACGATCAGCTGGTCCCCGACGCCCAGGCGGGTCGTCTCGGTGACGTGCTGCTGCTCGTCGAGCCCCAGGGGCAGCCCCGTGCCCGCGAGGTGCTGGACGGTGCCGTCGGCTCGGACGATGACCGCCAGCCCCGACCCGGCGTCGACGAACGACAACTCGTCCGTGTCGAGGTCGAGGACGGCGTGGAAGTAGGTGACGAACGACCCGGTGCGCTGCAGGTCGGTCTGCACGGCCCGTTCGATGCGGTCGACCGCGAGGCCGAGTTCGCGTCCGGCGGCGACGTGCGGTGAGGCCGCCCGGCAGGCCGCCCGGACGGACGAGCCGATGATGGCCGCCCCGACCCCCTTGCCCATCACGTCGCCGACCGCCATGTGCACGAACCTGCCGATCAGCCCGTAGTCGTAGTAGTCGCCCCCGACGCTCAGCGACGGCAGGCAGATCCCCTCGACGTGGACGCCCTCGACCTCGAGGGGCTCTGCCGGCAACAGCGCCTGCTGCGTCGACCGGGCGGCCGAGGCCTCGGCGTCGGCCAGCAGCTCGACCTGGGCCCAGGCGGCCAGGTCGCGGAACTCGGCCATCTCGTCGTCCGAAAGCTGCCGGGGCTCGGCGTCCATCAGGCAGAACGAGCCGACGACGTTGCCCGAGCCGTCGCGCAGCGGGTGCCCGACGTAGAAGCCCAGCCCGTTGTCGTTGAAGGCCCCGAGGTCGGCGAACCGCGGGTCGACGCGGGCGTCGTCGGTGGTGATGATCTCGCCCGTGTCGGTCACGAGGCTGCACGGGGTGTCGGTGCGCCCGGACTCGGGGTCGTCGAAACCGGCCCGGCCGACGTAGAGCGCGCGCTCGTGGTCCATGACGGTGACGGACGACAGCGGCACGCCGAACACCGCACGGGCGACGCGGGTCACGCGGTCCAGGCGGTCCTCGTGGCCGGACTCGACGATGCCGAGGCTCTCGACCGCCCGCTGTCGACGTTCTTCGCGGGCTTCGTCCCTGATCACGCGGCTCCCCTCAGTGGGCGCGCCTGGTGGGAGCGTGCCGTTCTCCGAACGGCTCAACGATGCCACAGACCCCCCTCGTCGGTCATGCCCACAAAAAGGGGGACACAGAGGAGGCGCGGTGCCGGAGGGCGCATGACAAACCTTGCCATCGCGTTTAGGATCAGCGCATGGCCACCATGAACGTCTCCCTGCCCGATGGGCTCAAGCACTACGTCGAGGCCCAGGTCGGCGAGCGGGGCTTCGGCACGAGCAGCGAGTTCATCCGCGAGTTGATCCGCCGTGAGCAGGCACGCACGCGCCTGCGCGACCTCGTGGTCGAAGGCATGGCGTCGGGCCCCGGCTCGGACCTCGACGAGCAGTACCTCGACGGCCTGCGTGACCGCGTGCACCGCGCCCGGGCCGACCACGCGTGAGCCGCCGCGTCGTGACCTCGCGGCGCGCCGACAGCGACATCGATTCGGCCGTCGACCACTACCTCGACGAGGGAGCCCCCGAAGCCGCCCTCGACTTCGTCGACGCCCTCGACGACGCCCGATCGCTCATCTCGGCACATCCCACCCTCGGCTCGTCCCGATTCGCCGTCGAGACGGGCATCGACGGCCTGCGCAGCATCGCGCTCCGTCGCTTCCCGTTCGTGATGCTCTACACCGACGACGCGGACGCCGTCAGGGTGCACCTAGTGCTGCACACGAGCCGGGACCTCCCGGCCGAGTTCTCCGGACCCTGACGGCCGAGGAGGCGCGGTGCCGGTCGACCGGCACCGCGCCTCCTCGAGGGCTAGCGTCAGCGGACGAAGGCCACCGTGGCGTCGACCATCTGCTCGATGTCGAGTCGGACAGGGACCCCCGTGGGGGCGGCCGTGAGGACGCCCACGGTGCCGTGGGGCGTGACGACGACCGCACCGCCTCCGGCCACCGGGCCGTCGGCCGTGGCCGAACCGGTGAAGAGCCGACCCCCGAGGGAATCGATCCTGTCGTCCTCGACCCGTTCGAGCGAGAGGCCGTCCGAGTCGGGCACCGCGTCGTCCATCTCGGCCTCGGTGTTCTCCTCGACCTCGGCGTAGAAGCCGACACGCGTGCCGTCCGCCTCGTTGGTCCACGTGCAGGCCGCGCCCCCGTCCTCGACCTCGGAGGTCGTCGCGTCGAGCGTGAGGCCCTCGACGGCCTGGCCCAACACGGTGGCGACGGTGTCGCAGTCGGCCGGGAGCGCGATGTCGCCTCGACCGGTCTGCTCGGCGGCGTCGGCCGTGGCCGTCGCCTGACCGGTCGACGACCGACCGGCGTCACCGGAGTCGTCACCGCCGCCGGTGCAGCCGGCGAGCAGCAACGTGAGCGCGACGGCCCCGGTGACGGTGGCGAGTGCTGGTGTGGTGGTGAAGCGCATGATGATCCCCCGATGGTGCGCCGGACCCCTTCCGACGACCGCCTCAGCCTAGACGGGTCGGTCCACCTCGGGGCCGGTCAGTTGCCGGGCCAGAACCGGGCGATCAGGTCCTGGATGAACGGGATCAGGTCCTGCACCTGGTCGACACCGGCGATCGCGACGGCCACGAGGGGCCACAGCGATACGACGAGCGTCGAGATCACGGCCGCCACCCCGAGCACCCAGGCCAGGGCACCGTTGCGCACCTTCACGATGAGCAGCAGCAACACCAGGGCCAGGACGTAACCGATGGCGATCCCCGCGGCGATCGAGCCGACGGGCACGTCGAGGGCGCCGGCCGTGCCGCCGTCCGCCGCACCGATCAGGGTGAGGACGGGCAGCAGCACGCCGACGACGATCAGCACGCAGAGGACGACCGAGGTCACCAGGGCGGCCCAGACGGCCCGCGGCCGGGGGCGTCGGGTCGTCATCGAGGTGCGCCGCCCGAACATCACTTCTCCGTCGTCGAGACGGCGTCGCCGTCGACGACGACCTGCGCGTCGCTGTCGGAGTCGACCTCGACGGTCACCGTGCCGCCGTCGACCGTCACGGTCACGTCGCCGCCGTCGGCGTGACGGCCGTCCGAGGAGGCGCGGGTGGCGTCGCCGTCCGAGGCCCGGTTCTCGTCCACCGCGTCGGCCACGCCGTCCACGGCGTCGGCAGCCTTCTCGCGGGCACCGGCGACGACCTCGGACGTCTTGTCCAGTGCGGCGTCGGTGGCGTCGGCGGTCGTCGAGCGGGCGTCCTCGCTGCGGTCCGCCGCGGAGTCGCGGGCGTCGGCAGCAGCGTCCTGCGCCTGGTCGGCCACGTCGCGTGCCTTGTCGGCGACGTCGTCGGCCTCGTCGGCCGCCTTCTCGCCGACCTCGGCCGCGGTGGCCTTCGCCTGCTCGGCGACCTCGCCGGCCTTGTCGCCCAACTCGCGGGCCTTGTCGGACAGGTCGCCCGCTGCGGCCGCGGCCTTGTCGGACAGGTCGCTCGCGGCGGCCCCGGCGCGGTCACGCGCCTCCGTGGCGGCGGCCTTCGTCTTCTCGCCAGCCTCCTTCGCCCGGTCGCCGGCGTCCGAGGCGGCGGCGCCGACCTTGTCGCCCGCGTCCGAGACGGCCTGCTTCGCCTTGTCCGCCGCGGCGTTGACCTTGTCGGCGGCGTCCTCCTCGGAGTCGAACGGGCCGTGCACGTCCGTGACGGTCACGTTGACCGTGACCTCCTCGCCGTCGAGCTGCCCGACGGCGTGCTGGACCTGCGTGCGGACGGTGTCGGCGAGCGTGGTGACGTTGGTGGGGTACTCGGCGACGACGGCGATGTCGACCACGAGTCCCTCGTCGGTGGTGCCGGCGCGGACGCCCGGCACGGAGCCCGTGCCGATGGCCGTGCGCAGGGCACCGGCCAGCCGCTGGGGTGCGCTGCCGAGAGCGTGGACGCCCGAGACGCCGAGGACGGTGACGCCGATCGTGTGCTCGAGGACCTCCTCGGGCGAGCGGGCCTGGGTGGACGCCGCGGCGTCGATGTCGATGGGTGTGACGTGGTGGGTGGACTCGTTCATGAGACCGGCCTTTCATCGTGGAACGTGGGTGGTGCGACGGACGGCCCCCGTCCTCGGTCGAGGGCGAGGGCCGTCCGCGCGGTGGGGCGACGGGCGTCAGTCGAGGCGGGTGGCCGACGACATCTGGCTGCGGAGTCCGCCGTTGATCTGGATCACGACGGGGGTCTCGGTGCCGAGGACGCCGTCCCAGTGGGCGACGGCCTTGTCGATGCTCCGACGGATGTCCGTCGGCGAGACGCCCCGGCGGGCGTTCGCGGTGACGCGCAGGACCGACTCGCGCTTGACGCGGAAGGCGGTGACGTCCACCGAGACGATGCCCGGGGTGTCGGCCAGCGCCTCCTCGAGGACCTGCTCGGCGACCTTCGCGTCGATCACCAGGCGACCACCGGTGGTCTGGTCACGACGCGAACCCTCGTCGACGGTGAGCAGCGTGCCGGTCTGGCCGTGCCCCTGTCGCAGGGCGAACCAGGCGAGCAGCACGATCAGCACGAGGGCGGCCACCGCGACGACCCAGAGGATCCACGGTTGCTCGGTGAGGGCGTCGGTGGTCGGGCCCTTCACGTCGGAGGCACCCTGCGAGACGGTCTGCTGGACGTCGGGCAAGAGGGCGCCGACGGCGACCGCTCCACCGGCGAGCAGCAGCACGAGACCGATGACGAAGACGACGATGCGGTTCAGAGCGCGATTGGTGCTGTTCATGAGCCGACCGTTCCTTTCTCGGACAGCTTGACCTTGTGACGCAGGGCCGGGCTGAAGTCGTAGGCGTCCAGTTCGTCACGGACGGCCTCGTCGATGCTGCGGACGTCGGTCTGACGGCCGGAGGTGCGGGTGACCTCGATCAGGGCGCTGCGCTTTCCGACGCTGACGCTGACCTGCGAGGGGTCGACGTCGCCGGCGTAGCTCGCGGTGCGGGCCAGCGAGCGGGCGATGACCCGGTCGTCGACCACGGCCACGGTGCGCTCGGCCTTGCCGCCACGGCGGCCACGACGGCCCGGGGCGAGCGACACGACGATCAGGACGAGCCCGATCAGCGCGACGACGACCGCGACGGCTGTCAACACGCCGACTGGCGCACTCGCGGCGTCCAGGGTCGAACCGACGAGGTCGGTCGGCGCCAGGAGCAGCGGAGCCGTCCCGACGGCGGCGAGGACCGCCTCGGTGCCGATCCACGCCAGGGCGACGATCAGCAGGACGGCGAGCGTGATGGCGATGCCGGCCCGGGACGAGTGCGTCTCGCGGCGCACGATGCGCTTGTAGAGCGATGCGGTGCTCATGCGACGCGCTTCCTCTCTCGGATGTCGGCACCGGTGATCTGCAGGTCGACCTTGTCGATGCTCGACCCGGTCAGCTGCAGCACACGGTCACGGATGGTGGACTGGGCCGTCGTGAGGCGGTCCAGCAGGGTGCCCGAACGATGTCCGGAGACGCCCAGGGGCGAGACCCGGATGGGGGTCTTGGCGATCACGCTGAGAGCGCCGTCGTGGTCGGCCAGCTCGACCGACACCTTCGACGCGGAGACCTCGAGGGCCTCCGCGGTGACGGCCGAGACGACCCGACGCACGGCACGTGACGTGATCTTGTTCCGGCCGTGGAGGGCCTGGTCGGCCGTCACCGCCGCGGTCACGACGACCGCCGCCCGCGGAGTGCGTCGGCCAGGCCTCGGATGTCGAGCTTGCCCTCGACGACACGACCCACGCCGTAACCGACGGCCATCGCGATCGCGACGAACACGAAGGCCCAGAAGCCGAAGGCCACGGCGGTCAGTGCCAGGACGGCTCCGACCAGGATGCCGGTGGTCGTGGCGGTCACTTGACGCGGCTGTCGTTGTCGTCGTCGTTGTCGTCCTCGGAGGGGATGTAGACGTCCGAGATCGTGACGTTGACCTCGGTGACCTCCATGCCGACGACCTGCGAGATGGCGTCGGTGACGGCCTTGCGGACGTCGTCGGCGACACGCTGCAGCTCGACCGGGTACTCGGCGACGATGACGATGTCGGCGGCGACCTGCTTCTCGCCGACCTCGACCGAGACGCCCTGGCCGCGGTCCTGCTGGTTGATCACGTTGCGGATCGCGCCGATGGCACGAGCGGCACCGTTGCCCAGGTCGTGGACGCCGCGCACCTCGCGGGCAGCGATGCCGGCGACCTTCGAGACGACGCCCTCTGCGATGGTGTTCTTGCCGGCGGCGTGCGACGACGTGTTCTTGGCAGCAGCGGTGCTGGTGCTGGTGGCGGGGGTCACGTTGCTCATGATTTCTCCTTGTGCTGAGGCCGGGTGTGGAGCGGCCGATGTGTGAGTGCCCGTGAAGCGGGTCACATCATTCAGACGCATCGGTCACGACCGGTGTCATGGTGGGTCAGCCAGCTCTCAGTGAACGATCCGCGACCACTCACTTTTCGGCCATCACGTCCCCCGATCCGGGCACGGGGTGGTAGTCAAGGAGGCGCAGTGCGGGCCACCCGGCCCGTGCACCAGGTCCCGCCCCGTCCGATCGCAGGAGGTCGTCATCACCACCGACGACCCCCTCCTCGACGCCGCGGACGCGACGTTGGCCGTCCGGGCGCGCGACGGCGACGTGCACGCCTACGAGGTCATCGCCCGTCGTCACGGACCGCTGATGCGGGTGTACGCCGCGCGCCTGCTGGGCTCGGACCTCGAGTCGGACGACGTGGTGCAGGACGCGTTCCTCACCGCCTGGCGGCGCCTGGCCGACCTCGACGACCCGTCCCGGGTCCGCAACTGGCTGATGCGCATCGTCAGCAACAGGGCGGTCGACCGTCTGCGGGTCCGGCGCGACCACGACGACGTCGACCGGCTCGAGGTGTCGGCCCCGCGGCACGAGACGCCCGAGCGCGTGGTCGAGGCCCGGCTGCAGCTCGACGCCATGTGGTCGGCACTCGACAAGCTCCCCCTCGACCAGCGACGGTGTTGGCTGTTGCGAGAGACCGCCGACTACTCGTATGCGGACATCGCCGAGGCCCTCGACCTGCCCGTCTCGACGGTCCGGGGCAAGATCGCGCGGGCCCGGGCGTTCCTGATCACCGAGATGGAGGCGTGGCGATGAGCATCGACGACCACTCCCCCCTCGACGTGCCCGAGACCGACGACACGGTCGACGGCATCCCGGTCGACCGCCTCGTCGACTACCTCGACGCCGGGCGCACCCCCCGCGACCCGGCCATCGAAGGGTCCGCCGCCTGCCGGCTGTACCTGCAGTCGCTGGCCCGGGTGCACGAGCTGTCCCGTGCCTCCCTCGAGGACCGGGCCACCCGGGAGCCCGACCGCGACGGCGCCTGGATCGACGGCCTCCTCGACTCGATCCGACTCGAGGTCGTCGGCGGACGCGAGATCCCGGTGACGCACCCCGACCCCTCGGTGCGGTTGAGCGTCACCGAGGCCGCGGCACGCGGACTGGTGCGCCGCGCGGGCGACGCACAGCCCGGCGTCGTGCTCGGTTCGACGGCCTTCGAGGGCGACCTGACGACGGCGGGGGCCGACGTGGCCGTCCGGGTGACGGCCGCGGCCCGGTACGGACTCGACCTCGGCGCCGTCGCGGACGAGCTGCGGAGCCGCATCACCGAGACGTTGACCCGGCACACCGGGCTGACCGTCACGAGGGTCGACGTGCTCGTCGACGACGTCTTCGTGGCGAGGGAGGACGACCGATGAGCGACGACGCGCTCTCCCGTGACCTGACCGAGGCGCTGCGCGGCGTCGGGGGCGTCGTGGACGTGTTCGACGCGCACCCGGTCGTCGAGGGGGCGGTGCGGGTCGTCGCGGCAGGACTCGATCTGGCGGGCTCGACCGGCCTCGTCGAGATCTCGCGCGCACCCGGGTCGGTGTCCGTCACCGCCCACGTGGCGACCGCGCTGGACTCCCCGACGCCCGAGACGCTGGCACGGGCGGCCGACGCACTGCGTGGACGCCTGGCCGCCTGCGGCCTCGCGGGCGACGAGGTCGTGGTGTCGGTCTCGGCCCGCCTGGTCGACGCGCCCCGCTGACCGACGGACGACGAGGAGGCGCGGTGCCGGTCCGACCGACACCGCGCCTCCTGCGCATCGCAGCTCTCTCGCGAGCTGCTGCGTGTGCTGCTACTTGATGGCGGCGCGGATCTCGGCGGCCGCACCGGCGACGTCGTCGGCCGAGTAGATCGCGGCACCGGCGACGGCGACGTCGGCTCCGGCGTCCTGGACCGAGCCGACGGTGGCGGCCTTGACGCCACCGGCGACCGAGAACGGCACACCCGACGCCTTGCCGGCCTCGAGCAGCTTCTCGAACGTGAAGCCCTCTTCGGCCTGCTCGTCGAGCCCGGCGTGCATCTCGACGAACTCGGCACCGAGCGCGACGACCTCCTTGGCGCGGGCGGCCTTGTCCCCGACGCCGATGAGGTCGACGACGATGCCCTTGCCGTGGGCCTTGGCGGCCTTGACGGCACCGGCGATGGTGCTGTCACCGGCGACGCCGAGCACGGTCACCAGGTCGGCGCCGGCCTTGAACGCCTCGCCCGCCTCGAGCTCGCCGGCGTCCATCGTCTTGAGGTCGGCGAAGACGATCTTGTCGGGGTGCGCCTCTTTGATGGCGGTGATGGCACGGAAGCCCTCGGCCTTGATGAGGGGCGTGCCGAGCTCGATGATGTCGACGCTCGGCGCGGCGGCGGCGGCCAGCTCGAGGGCGGCGTCGGTGGTCAGGGTGTCCATGGCGAACTGCAGCTTCATGTGGTGCTCCTCGTGGGGGCGACGGGGCCCGATCGGGCCTCTGGGTACGTCGTCGATCCCGTTGCCTTCGATCCTGGTCCGACGACGCTGTGAGGGCAGCCCCTCGACGGGGGCGTCCCACCCACCCGTTCGGGTAGGGACGGTGGCGACGGGTAGGTGGACGCCTAGGGTGGGCCCATGAGTCGCACCCTGCACGACGGCCCCACCCGAGCCGGTTCCGACACCCTCGCCCGGACGTTGGCGTCCGAGCACGCGCGGGCGACCGCCGACCTGGTCGACCGGCACGCGATGACCCTCGAGTCCGTGCTGGCCGCCCTGCGCTCGCGACGCCTCGACGACCGGGCGGCGCGGGCCGAGGCCATCGACGTCGCCGCGAGTGCCCTGGTCGCCCTGCGGACCGGTTCCGACCGCGACCGGGGCACGACGCTCGAGCCGGTCGTCGGGGCCTTCGCGCGCCTCCGGTCGGACCTGCGTCCGCTCGTGCGCTTCGGCGACCTGGACGTCCAGTTCGTCGAGCCACCGGCGACGGGCCGGGCCCTGCCGGGTGACGTGGCGCACGTGGCCCGAGCCGTCGTCCGGAACGCCGTGCTCACCTTCGTGGACGCGGGCGACGCTCGTCGGGTGCGCATCCAGTGGGACTGCGACGGCCTGAACCTGCTGATCGCGATCCGGGACGACGGCGCGGGCGAGTTGACGGCGCACGACGACGCCCTGCGGCCGATCACCGAGCAGGTCTCGGGGGTCGGGGGCGAGCTGACGGTGGCGTCGACGGTGGGGTGGGGTTCGGAGTTGACGGTGCGTCTGCCGCTCGACCCGCCGCCGTCGAACGAGCCGTGGGAGTTGGTCGCCGCCCTGAGCGAGCGGGAACGCGAGGTCCTGCACCGTGTCGCCGCGGGAGACCGGAACCGCGACATCGCGTCGGCCCTCGGCATCAGCGACAACACCGTGAAGTTCCACGTCTCGAACCTGTTGCGCAAGCTCGGGGCCCGCAGCCGCACCGAGCTCGCCGCCCTGACGTCGTCCCCCTGACCCGGAGCCCCAGCTCCGCCCTCTCGGCCCCCTGCGGCCGGTCGAGTGGGCAGAAAACGTCCTCCAGCTCGACGGGAAGGACACCTTCTGCCCACTCGACCGGCGAACGTGGGGACGCGGGACGGATGACGGGTGAGGCGCGAAGCGCCAAGCCTCGTCCCGTGCAAGTTCGCGCCGAAGGCGCACGCCGCCGGAGGCGGCCAGACAAGCACCCAAGACGAGAAAAGCCCCTGCCGTGTAGGGCAGGGGCTTTCGAGTCGTGTGCGCCTGGAGGGACTCGAACCCCCAACCTTCTGATCCGTAGTCAGATGCTCTATCCGTTGAGCTACAGGCGCATTTCTCCGGCCGATTGGCCAGAGGAAACACTACACGAGGGAGGCGCGGGGCGCGAATCGAGCCGACCCGCGCCTCCTCGGGTCGTGTCAGTAGGTGTGTTTGCCTTCGCCGTCGCCCTTGTAGTCGCCGATCAGCTCGTCGACCTGGCTGGCCTCGGCCTGGCCGGGCTGGCGGGTGGGGACGGCGTCGTCGGCCGGTCCGTCGTCGAGCGTGCGGGAGCCGGTGCCGCCGTCGGGGTGGTTCTCGCTGGTGATCTCGACGGGGCGGTCGTCCCGCTCGCCGACGGTGTGGTCGCCGTGACCCTCGCCGCTGCTGTTGCCGCTGCGCTCGAGTTCGGTCTCGTCGGTGCCGTGCGGGTCGTCCGGGGTCTTCGTCATCGGGTTCCTCCTGCGAGCCGGGCTGTCCGGCGGTCGTGCTCCGAGCATGCGCCGCGGGCTCGACCTCCGCCCGCGACACCCACCACACTCACGGCTCGACCGGTCGAACCGCTCGTCCCTGCACGAGCCGACATCACGATCTTCCAGCCGGCACCGTCAACACCACAACACATCTTGCGCAACACCTCTTGCGCACCTAGGGTCGACCACATGACCCCGCGTGAGACCTCCCGCAGCACCCTCACCGACGCCGCCTCGATGCGTGTGCTCGCCCACCCGACGCGGTTGCGCCTCCTCGGTCTGCTGCGCGAACGCGGCGCGCAGACGGCCGCCCAGCTCGGCGACGCCGTCGACGAGGCCCCGGGGACGATCAGCTACCACCTGTCGAAGCTCGCCTCGATCGACCTGATCGGCCCGGCCGAGCCGCAGACCACCGACCGTCGTGAACGCTGGTGGCAGGCCACCGCCCAGCTCACCAGTTGGGAGCCCGCCGAGCTGCTCGACGACCCCGACCGCCTCGTCGCGTCGTCCGCCCTCGAGAAGTCGATCGGCCAGGCCTACGCCGCGCGCTTCGGCGAGTACGTCGACGCGATGCCTACCCTGCCCCGCGAGTGGGTCGCGGCCGGGGCGAGCGGCGACCGCAGCCTGCGCCTCACGGCGACCGAACTGGCCGCACTCCGCCGCGACCTCGAGGCCGTCGTCGACCGCTGGCTCGACGCCAGCGCCGCCCACGACCCGGCGGCCGACGACGGCGCCGAATCGGTCGCCCTCGTCTACCAGGCCTACCGCCGCCCCTGAGGCCCGTCGTGAGCGAGAGCAGGCGAACCGAGGAGGCGCGGGTCACCGACAGCGCCCCTCACCTCGGCCGCACCGACCGGCCCCGCAGCGGGCGCCCTGGCCGCCCCGGGCGCCCCGCCCGCGTCGCGCTGTCGTCCCTGGTCGCGGCCCACGCGATCTCGCAGACCGGCAACGTCGTGACGGCGTTCGCCGTGCCCTTCTACGTCCTGGGTCTCGGCGGGTCGGGGGCCGAGGTCGGGCTCGCGGCGGCCTTCGCGACGGCCCCGGTGATCATCGGCGGACCGCTCGGCGGCGTCGTCGTCGACCGGGTCGGGCCCCGGAGGGCCGCGATCGTCGCCGACCTGGTGAGCGGCACCTCCGTCCTCGCGATGCCCGTGCTCGCCCTCACCGTCGGGCTGCCGTTCTGGGCCCTGCTCGCCCTCGTCTTCGTCGGCGGACTGCTCGACAGCCCCGGGCAGGTGGCACGCCGGGTGATGCTGCCCGGGCTGACCGAACGGGCCGGGGTGCGCATCGAACGCAGCGTGGGGCTGATCGACGGGTCCGAGCGCTTCGCCAAGCTGATCGGGGCGTCGATCGCGGGACTGCTCGTCGCCGCCGTCGGGCCGGTCGCGTCCCTCTTCGTCAACGCCGCCACCTTCGCCGTCTCGGCCGCCCTGACCGGGGCGCCCGTCCCCGCGCCCGATCCGGTACGTACCGGATCACCCGGCTCCATCACCGCTGCTCCCCCGCCCGACGATCCGGTACGTACCGGATCACCGAATCCGAGAGACGACCACCCGGCCACCACCGCGGCACCGACCGACGGCGCAACCGCCGCCGACCACCCGACCGAGCCGACCGACTCGACCGAGCCGACCCGCGCCTCCTACCGGGCCGACCTCGCCGAGGGCGCCCGGTTCGTCGTCCGCGATCCCCTGATGCGGCTGATCGTCGCGCTCGTGCTGGTCACGAACCTGCTCGACGCCGCCCGCGGGTCGACCCTGCTGCCCCTCTACGCGAACGACCGACTGGGAGGCGCGGCCGCCCTGGGACTGCTCGTCGCCACCATGGGCGGGTGCGCCCTCGCCGGCAACGTCGCCTTCGGCTTCGTCGCCCACCGGGTGCCGCGCCGCGTCACCTTCGTCGTCTGCTTCACCCTCGCCGGTGGGCCGTCGAGCCTGGCGTTCGCCCTCGGGGCCCCGCTCCCGGTGCTGGTCGCCGCGACGGCACTCTCGGGACTGGCCGCCGGCGCGCTCAATCCGATCCTCGGCACGGTGCAGCTCGAGCGCACCCCAGAACGCCTACGCGGACGGGTCTTCGGGCTGGTCACCGCCGGAGCCTGGGCCGGCATCCCGATCGGCGCCCTGCTCGGTGGGGTCGCCGCCGACACGATCGGACTGGCGGTCGCGTTCGGCATCGTCGCCGTCGTCTACACGACCGTCACGCTCGCACCCCTCACCGGTGGCGCCTGGCGACTGATGGAGCGACGACGTCCGCCCGGCGGCCGATCCCCTGCACCCCCGCTGTGAGTCCCGTCGGCCACGGCGCATCGGCAGGTCGGACCGAGCCGGTTTCCAGGCGACGTGTAGTTAGCTCGTCCGGTGACTGCTCACCCCACCCTCTCGACGGCCCCGACCGTCCGTCGACGGGCCACGGGTCGCTGGGTGGTCGCGTCGTCGGCGTCGCTCGTCGTGCTGGCGGGCGTGTACACGATCGCCGTCCTCACCGAGGCGGGCCAGTCGATCGAAGACAGCATCCTCCGCTCGGTCGACGGCACCACCCTGCTGCAGTCCGGGGTCGCGCTCGACGCCATCTCTCCCCCGGCCGTGCTGCTGGTCGTCGCCCTCACGATGGTGGTCGCGTTCCTCCGTCGCCGGCCCGGCTCGGCCGTCCAGGCGGGCGTGCTGATCGTCGGCGCCACGGTCACCACGCAGCTGCTCAAGCAGCTCGCGCCCCGTCCCGAGCTGACCGGCGAGCTCTACGGCAACAGCTTCCCCAGCGGGCACGTCACCGTCGCCGTCGCCGCCGTCCTGGCGATCATGACCACCTTCGGTCGGCACGCCCGGCCGCTGTTCTACATGATCGGCGCGGCCTTCGCGGCCGTCGTCGCCGAACAGACCGTCGCCTTCGGCTGGCACCGGTGCAGCGACGTCGTCGGCGCCTGCGCCGTGGCCCTGCTCTGGCTCGGCATCGTGCGCATCGGGGCCGCCCGCCTCTCGCGCGACCCTCGCGGCCGCGACGACGTCGGCCCGCGGTCGCACGGTGCGACCTCGGTGGTGCTCGGCCTCGCACTGGTCGTCTGCCTCACCCTGTCCGGTGCGATCTGGAGCATCGGCATCGGCTCCGACATGAGCCTCACGACGTCGACCGGACAAGGGGTGCTGATGGGTGCCCGCCTGGCTGCAGCCGGTGTCGTGCTCGTCACGTGCTGGATCGCGTGGAAACTCGACCGCAAGGCCTGACGCCTCGACCCGCCCGACCGACCGGCTCAGCCCGCCGAGACCGGTTCAGCCCGCCGCGCCCGGCTCAGCCCGCGGCGCCCGTCCCGAACAGCAGCCCGAGCAGGTACGTCACGGCGGCCGCCCCGAACCCGATGCCGAGCTGGCGCAGGGCCCGCTTGACCGGGCTCGCCCCCGACAGCAGGCCGACCACGGCGCCGGTGCCGAGCAGGGCGACGCCGACCAGGGCGGACGCCACGACGACGGCCGCGAGCCCGGACAGCCCGAAGAGGTAGGGCAGCACGGCGATGACGGCCCCGGACGCGAAGAAGCAGAAGCTCGAGGCGGCAGCGCCGAAGGCCGTGCCGAGGGTCTCGTGGGTGGTGGGTTCGTCACCCGAGCGCGCCTCCTGGTCCGGGGCGTCCGCCCAGCCGGCCGTGGCGGCGCCCGGCGCGGCCCCCGCAGGAGGCGCGCTCGGCGACGAGGCACCTCGCCCCGCGCCCGCGAGCACCTGCCGCGCGTGGGCCTCGGCCTCGTCCGGCGACATGCCTCGCGCCCGGTAGACGAGCGCCAGCTCGTTCGCGTCGACGTCGAGGTCGGGCAGCACCTGTCGCGCCGTCGGATCGGGGGTGGAGGCGTCGAGCAGCTCGCGCTGCGACCGCACCGAGACGTACTCGCCCGCACCCATCGACAGGGCGCCGGCGAGCAGGCCCGAGAGCCCGGTGAGCAGCACGACGTGGTTCGCGACGCCGGACGCGCTGATGCCGAGCACGAGCGCCAGGTTGCTGACGAGCCCGTCGTTCGCCCCGAACACCGCCGCACGGAACGACCCCGACAGGCGGTTGCGACCCCGCTCGGCGAGGCCGCGCACGACCTCGCCGTGGATGCGCTCGTCGGCGGCCATCGCGTCGGTGGCGTCGGCGTCGGTCGCGTAGGGCGACCGCGCCTCGGCGCTCTGCACCAGCGCGAGGACGAAGATCGAGCCGAAGCGCCGGGCGAGCACCCCGAGCACGCGGGTGCGCAGGTCGGTGCGGGCCGGGCGTCCGACGTCGTCGCCGAGCAGGTCGACCCAGTGCTGCGCGTGACGGCCCTCGGCGTCGGCCAGCGCGAGAAGGATCGCACGCTCCTCGCCGTCGCGGCGGCGGGCGAGGTCGCGGTAGGTCGACTCCTCGGCGCGTTCGTCGGCGAGGTAGCGCCGCCAGCGGCGCAGGTCGGCCGGGGTGCGGGTGCTGGTGGGCATGGGGACAGTATCGTCCGGCACACGCGACGGGGTCGGGCCGACCGGCCGCGCGGGTACGGTCGACCGGTGACCCCGCCCGACGCCGCGACACCGACCGCGCCCCGCTACCTCGGCGTCGACCTCGCCTGGCGCGACTCGACGCCCGAGCGTCCCGCGAACGAGACCGGCCTGGCCGTGATCGACGCCGACGGCACGGTGCTCGACGCCGGTTGGGCCCGCGGGGTCGACGAGGTCGAGGCCTGGGTCCTGCACTGGTCGACGCCCGGTTCCGTCGTCGCGATCGACGCCCCCGTGCTCGTGCCCAATGCCACGGGCATGCGGGCGAGCGAACGGCTCGTCGCGCGCGCCTACGGTCGGTGGCACGTCTCGGCCAACGCGAGCAGCGCCTCCTTGCCCTGGCTCGGCGGACGCACCCTCGGCGAGCGCCTCGAGCGTGCCGGCGGCGTGTACGACGACGGCGTGCTGCCCGTGCCGGTCCAGGCGGTCGGGCACTTCGAGTGCTACCCGTACACGACGCTGGTCGGGATGAGCGAGCTCGGCTACGACGACAAGCGCCCCCGCTACAAGCGGCCCGACCTCACCCTGCCGAAGGAGGCGCGGCGCGAGGCCCGCGCGGCGGCCTGCGACGAGCTGCTGCGTCGGTTGGCCGGGCTGGCCGAAGCCGCAGTACCGGTGCGTCTCGACTCGCACCCCGTGTCGGCGGCACTGCTCGACGAGCCGTCGCCGCTCGTCGACCGGGCCTACAAGCACCGCGAGGACCTGCTCGACGCCCTGGTCTGCGCCTGGACGGCGGCGCTGCGCGCCCGCACTCCCGAGCGCCTGCAGGTGCTCGGCGTCGACACCGAGCCGGACGACCGCGGGAGGCGCGCGACGCTGATCTCACCGGCTCGCCCCGAGCAGCGGCTCGGCCCCGCGCCCGTGGCGAGGGTCGGCTGAGACACGACCCGCGCCTCCCGACGTGACACCCTCGGGGCGCGACCCGGCGCGCTGACGCGACCCGCGCCTCCTGCACCCGCCTCGTCCCGCCCGTGTGGCAAGGTGGCGACATGCCCGCACGACCCGTGACCGTCCGCCGCACGACCGCCGACGACTGGCAGTACGTCCGCGACCTGCGCCTCGCGATGCTCGCGGACACCCCGATCGCCTACGGCGAGAAGCTCGCCGTCGCCCGACGTCACGCCGAGGCCGAATGGCGGATGCGCGCGGCCCGGGGCGAGGCCGAGCACGGCACCTCGCTGGTCGCGATCGACGACGAGACGGGTGACTGGGTCGGCGCCATGGGCGGTTTCCTCCAGGCACCGGGGCAGCCCCTGCTGGTGGGCGTGTACGTCGCCCCGACCCATCGGGGGCGCTCGGCCGGCGTCACCGACCTGCTGCTCGACGGTGTCGAGGCCTGGGCCGCGACCGAGGGCGACGCCCTTCGACTGCACGTCCACGAGCAGAACGAGCGGGCCATCGCGTTCTACCGCCGACGCGGGTACGAGCCGACCGGCCACACCAACGCCTACGCCCTCGACCCCACGGCGCAGGAGCTCGAGATGCTCGCGCCGCTGCGCTGACCGCCGCGCCGGTGGCGAGCACGCACGACGTCTTCCTCGAGGGCCCGCACGACGAGTCGCGGCACCTCGTCGAGCAGACCCTGATCGATCACGGCTTCACCCTCTCGCTCGCGCCCGACGGCAGCACCCGGGCCGTTCGGGGCACGCTGGCGTCCACCCTCGCGTTGCGTGCCTTCGCCGGGCGGGCGCAGTTGCTGACCCTCGACGTGCAGTGGTTCGTCGACGACCGGGGACGGCTCGTGGCGCGGGTCGTGCACGAGGCGGCCCTGTCGGTGCTGGGCGGGCCGGTCGGTGTCGTGCGGGCGCAGCGGGTCGTGGCGGAGGTGGTCCGGGCGCTCGAGGCGGTCGCCGTTGGACGCGGGGCTCCGTGACGGCAGGGCCGGCCGTGCGGTCGGCCGTGCGGTCGGTCGCGGGTCAGGCCGTGCGCCCGGCCGTGCGTCAGGCCGTGCGTCAGGCCGTGCGCTCGGCCGTGGATCACCCGTCCTGTCCCCCGAAACACGCGTCCCGTCGCCCGTCCCTGTGAGGAGCGTCCACGTCTGAACCGGACCAAACCGTGCGGCCTAGCGTTCGTCGAGATGAAGGGCGCAAGCCTTGCATCGGTGTCGTCCGGACCGTGGGTCCCTGCCCGTGAAGCTCTCCCTGCGGCCCGGCGGCGTCACGGAGAGGATGCCGGGCCCGACGGACCCGCCGTCCTCTTCGTGACGCCCGATGCCGATGTCGACGGCGACGCCGTGTGCTCGCGGCGCCCCCCGTCCTCTCGGTTCGGCGGCTGCCTGCCTGGTTCGGTCCGCGTCAACCCGCGACGCCGTCGACGTAGAGCCATCGTCGGTCGACCCTCACGAACCGACTGACCTCGTGCTGTGACCCGGCCCCCTCGGCGTCACGGAAGTGCGCCTCGAACTCGACCGTCCCCTCGGCGTCGAACGGCCCGCCCGCCTGCGTCCGCACGACGTCGAGCCGGAACCACCGCGTGGCCGGGTCGACCTCGAGCGCCGCCGGGCGCGTCGTCGGGTGCCAGGTCTCGAGCAGGTAGGAGGCGCGAGCGAGCGCGAACGCCGAGTACCGCGAGCGCATCAACCGTTCCGCGGTCGGGGCGGGCGTGCTGCCCCGGTGCAGCGGTCCGCAGCACGACCCGTAGGTCTCGCCGCTGAGGCAGGGGCACCGGGCCGAGTCGTCCAGGTCGCGGCCGTGGAGGGGAGCAGCAGGAGGCATCGTGCAATTCTCCGGCACGTCCCGACGCACTGACACCCCCGTCCATCGTCCCTCTCCCTCGTCCCCACCCCGCCCCGCCCCGCCCCGCCCCGACGGCAACTCCTCCCCCTTCCCGCCACCCGGCCCTGCCCTCCCCCGTCGGCAACTCCGCCCCCGTCCCGCCACCCCGCCCGGCCCTCCCCCGTCGGCAACTCCTGCCTCGTGTCACGGACCGCCCGCGCCAGGCCCGCCCCGACACCCCGACGCTGCACCACCCCGGAATTGCCGACACCAGCCGCGCCGCGCCCCGCCCCGCTCCGCCGCACCCCATCCCACCCACACCCGCACCCGCCGCACCTCCCCGTCGGCAACTCCTCCCCCGTGTCACCGACCGACCGCGCCACGCCCACCCCCGCACCCCCGACGCGGCACCACCCCGGAATTGCCGACGCCAGCCGGGTCCCGCCCCGCTCCACTCCGCCGCACCGCACCCGCACCCGCCGCACCTCCCCGTCGGCAACTCCTGCCTCGTGACGCCGCCCGACCGCGCCACGCCCATCCCGGCGCCCCGCCGCGGCACCGACCCGGAATTGCCGACACCGGCCACGCACGGCGGTCCGAGGTACACCGTCGGCGGGCGCCGGGCGCGCCGAGTCGGCTCCCCAGTCCGGGTCGCACCCCAAGGGGCCGCCCCCGCACTGGGCGTCGCCCCGGGCGCCTCGACCTGCCACGGTGATGAGGTGACGATCTCGCCGACCTCCGCCTCGCACCCCGTCCACGAGCAAGAGCTCGTGTTCGCCCACGTGCGTGCGGTCCTGGGCGCGGCGGAGGCCAGCCCCGTGCTTCCCCGGCTGTCCCGTCGCAAGACCGCGCGTGCCCTGGCGTCGGCCGGCTTCTGCAACCTGACCGGCGAACCCGTCCGGGCGTCCGCCCTGAAGCAGGACGGGACGCAGTTCTTCGACCGCTCCGAGACCGTCCTGGTCGAGTCGCTCACCAGGGGTCGGCGCTTTTACGGCCTGTTCGTCGAACCGACTTCGCCGACCCACGAGGACTGGGCGACGATCACCGACATGTTCGCCGAGCTGGGGCGCCGCGTGCACGGCCGCCTCGCCCCCGCCGACCAGTTCCGCGGCTGAGCCCGCCCGCCACGTCCGGGGTCGCCACATCCGGGGTCGCACCATCGATGTGCTGTCGAACCACCCATCTGCGTGGTTCGATGCCCCATCCGTGGTTCGACTCGACCACCCGAGCGGACCGAGCCACCCGAGCACCGTGCCGCTGCCACCCCGCACCCGGTAGCGTCGCGGCATGCACGTCCTGCCGCCCGGAGCCCTCCGCATCGTCCACCTCAGCGACGCCCACCTGCTCGCCGACGGAGCCCTGCACCAGGGTGTCGTCGACACGGCCGAAGCCCTCGACCTCGTGCTGGCGGAGGCCGCGCGGGTCGAGGGGGTGCGACTGCTGGTGGGGTCGGGTGACCTGTCGGACGACGGGACCCGCGCCTCCTACCGGCACCTGCGCGATCGCACCGACGCCTGGGCCCGCGCGGCCGGCGCCGAGGTGGTGCTCGTGCCGGGCAACCACGACGTGCGCGAGGGCTTCGCCGAGGTGCTCGGCGGCGACCCGGCCCGACCACTCGACCTCGTGCGCGACGTCGACGGGTGGCGGGTGATCGGGCTCGACACGTCCGTGCCCGGGGCCGGCTACGGCCTGCTGCGATCCGAGCAGCTCACCTGGCTCCGCGACGAGCTCGCGACGCCCGCCGGGCGCGGCACCGTGCTCGTGCTGCACCACCCGCCGGTCGCGGCGCCGACCACCCTGCACGAGTCGCTCGCCCTGCAGGACCCGGAGGCGCTGGCTGCGGTCCTCGAGGGGTCCGACGTCCGCGTCGTCCTCGCCGGGCACTACCACCACCACGTCGTCGGCCACCTGGCGGGCGTGCCCGTGGTGGTCGCGCCCGGGGTGGCCAACGACACGGACGTGCTGGCCGCCGTCGGCACCGAACGGGCCGTGCGCGGCTCGGGGTTCGCCGTGGTCGAGGTGTCGGCCGACGGGTCGGTGCGCTCGACCCCGGTGCCCGTGCGCGACCCGCGCGACGGCGACGAGGTGTTCGCGCTCGACGAGGCCGCCGTCGCCCGCATCTCCGCCGAGGCCGGCCCTCCCCCCGCCGCCTGACCCGGGCCGGACCCGCGCCCAGGGGCCGCGCGTAGGCTCGGAGCAGGCCTGCCGCCCACCCGGGGCCGGCGAGAGGCCGATCGTCGAGTCGTGAAAGTGAGACCCCCATGCGCGTGGTCGTCGTCGGAGCCACGGGCAACCTGGGCACCGCCCTGCTCACCCGCCTGCAGGCCGAACCCGAGGTGACGTCGCTCGTCGGCGTCGCCCGCCGGGGTCCGCGCATGGCAACGCCTCCCTACGGCGAGGTCACCTGGTTCCCGATCGACGTCGGGGCCGACGACTCGCCCGTTGCCCTCGAGCACGCGTTCGCGGGGGCCGACGCGGTCGTGCACCTCGGCTGGGCCCTCCAGCCGAGCCACCGTAAGGCCGTGATGTACCGGACGAACGTCCTCGGCACCTCGCACGTCCTCGACGCCGCTGCCCGGGCCGGTGTGCCGCACGTGCTCGTCGCTTCGTCGGTCGGCGCCTACTCGCGGGGCCCCAAGGGCCGCCGGGTCGACGAGACCTACAAGACCAAGGGCGTCCGCCGCTCGAGCTACTCGAAGCACAAGTCGATCAACGAGCGCGTCATGGACGCCTTCGCCGAGCAGCACCCCGAGGTCACGCTGACCCGCATGCGCCCGGGTCTCGTGTTCCAGGCCGCCGCCGCGAGCGAGATCATCGGCCTCTTCGCCGGCCGCTGGGTGCCCACCCGCTGGATGCAGCGCGTGCGCCCCCCGTTCCTCCCGCTCGCCCCGCGCTTCGTGTCCCAGGTCGTGCACGCGAGCGACGTCGCGGACGCGTTCTGGCGGGCGATCGACCGCCGTGCCGGTGGGGCGTTCAACCTCGCCGCCGAGCCCGTGGTCGACCCCGACCGCATCGCCCGGGCGTTCGGCTCCCGCCTGCTGCCCGTGCCCTACCGCCTGCTGCGCGCCGTCGTGCAGCTCACCTGGTTGGCCCGTCTGCAGCCGACCGAACCGGGCTGGCTCGACATCGCGGCCAAGATCCCGGTCATGTCGACCGAGAAGGCCCGCACCGTGCTCGGCTGGGCGCCCCGTCACACCTCGGACGAGACCCTGCGCGAGTTCGCCCACGCACTCGCCCAGCGCACGAACCACGAGGGGTCGCACCCGCTGCACGGCTGATCCCCTGCCGTCGGTAAGACCGGCAGAGTCCGTACGGCTCGCACGGCCAGCCCGGTCCGCACGGCTCGCCCGGTCCGCCCGGCCAGCCCGGTCCGCCCGCCCCCTACGGCAGCGTCAGCTCGAGCAGTCCGTCGTCCCGCACGATCACCGACACGCCCTCGTACCCGGTGACGCGCGGCAGCCCGTCGGCGGCCGGCCCGTCGTGGTCCCCGACCACGACGACCGAGGCTCCGGAGGCGCGGGCGGCCTCGAGCCCCGCCGCGGCGTCCTCGAAGACGACGACCTCACCGGGCTCGACCCCGAGCAGCTCGGCAGCCAGCAGATAACCGTCCGGGGCGGGTTTGCCCACCGCCACCTGCTCGGACGCCAGGACGACGGCCGGCCAGGGCACCCCCGCCTCGGCCATCCGTGACCGCGCCAACTCGTGGTTCGCGCTCGTGACCAGGGCCACCCGGTCGCCCGGCAGGCCCGCCAGGAAGGCGGCCGCACCCGGGATCTCGACGGTCCCGTCCCTCGTTCCGGCCTCGACGGCCTGCAATCCGTCGGTCAGCGCGCGTGCCTCGACCTCGGACGACCCGGGCAGGAACCGCGTGACGGTGTCGTGGGTCTGCCGTCCGTGCGCGAACGCCAGCAGCTCGACGACGTCGAGCTCGTGTTCGGCGGCGAAGTCGCCCCAGATGCGTTCGACGACAGCCGTCGAGTCGACGAGCGTGCCGTCCATGTCGAACACGATCGCGCGGCAGGTGAGGGTCGTCATGTCGTCAGTCTGCCCCGGCGCACATGCGGCACGCACCCCCACGGCGTACCGTGCCCGCATGCACGAAGACGAGCACGAGACCCAGACCGGCACCACCCCGCGCGACGCGTCGTCGACCACGGGCGGCGTCGGCTACGCCGGAACCGCCGACTCCGCGCCGGACCGTCGCGACGCCGACGACCCGACGGCCGACTTCCCGCGCAGCGAGGCGACCACCGCCGAGATGCAGCGATCGGCCGTCGAGGACTCCCCCGCCGTCGACGAGGACACCGACCTGGACGCCGTCCAGGCCCTGCCCGGTGAGGGCGGGCCGGACGACGGCGGCGACATCGAGGTGGACCCCGACGACCTCAACCTCTCGGGCGACTCGATCCCCGGGCACCCCAAGCCCGGCGAGCCCGATCCCGCCGGCGACTCCACGGGTGACGGCGCCGCCCCGTCGCACCCGAAGCCGGGGCCGCCCAAGCCCCGAGGCTGACGCCTCCCGAGGCTGACGCCTCCCGGGGCCGGCACCTCCGGGGGCCGTCGCGTCCGGCGACCGACGCCTCCGCACCGACCACGAAGGGCCGCACCGTCTCGACGGTGCGGCCCTTCGGCGCGTGTGGTGTGGTGCCGGGCGGGCCGCCCCGTGAAGAAGCTCCGGCCCACCGGGCACCACGCGCCCACCATGGGCGGGCTCGCTCACGGTACCTCCGCAGTCTGGGCACGCCAAGAACGCATCGCGTGAAAAACCCCTGTTCAGACGCAAAAATTAGCTAGACTGCCTAGCCAGCCGAGCCATGGGGCTCCCGAGGCCCGCCCTCGAGCAGCGAGTTAGCCGCCCCGGGTCGCGAGAGCGTCTAGCCTCTCGACGACGAGCAATTCTCCACAGCCTGTCCACAAAGCGAAAACCCGGGCCCGAGGTACGGTCGAGGGCGTGACCGACACCGCTGCCGCTGCCTCCCCCACGACCGACACCGCGCCTCCTGCCCCCGTGCTCGTGGTGATCGACCGGGCCCGGATCGGCGCCCGAGGCGAGGGCCCCGGGTGGCACGTCGCCGACGCGACCGAGCCGACCGTGAACGTCGTCGACCTGGGCGTGACGCGCGGCGACGGCATCTTCGAGGCGTTCGGCGTCGTCGACGGAGCCGTGCAGGCGCTCGAGCCGCACCTGCGCCGCCTGGCCCGCTCGGCGGCGCTCCTCGACCTGCCCGACCTCGACCTCGACCTGATCCGCGAGGCGGTGCTCGCCTCCGCTGCCGCCCACGCACCCGTGCCGTTCGCGTTGACCAAGTTGATCGTGACGCGCGGCCTCGAGGGCGTGCCCGACAGCGAGCCGACCGCCTGGGCGCGCACCGAGGTGTACGAGGACCACGCCGCCGAGCGACGCGACGGCATCCGCGTCGTGGCGCTCGACCGCGGCTACCGGCACGACGTCGCCCAGACCTCGCCGTGGCTGCTGCAGGGCGCGAAGACCCTCTCGTACGCCGTGAACAAGAGCGTCCTGCGCGAGGCCGCCCGCCGTGGCGCCGACGACGTGCTCTTCGTCAGCAGCGACGGGTACGCGCTCGAGGGGCCGTCGGCCTCGCTCGTCGCGCGCTTCGGCGACCGCTTCGTCACGCCACGCACCGACCAGGGCATCCTCGAGGGCACGACGCAGGCCGCCGTGTTCGACGCCCTGGCCGACCTCGGCCACGAGACCGCGTACGAGCTGCTGCCCCTCGCCCGCGTGCACGAGGCCGACGCCCTGTGGCTGCTGTCGAGCGGGCGCCAGATCGCCCCGGTGTCGGACCTCGACGGGCGGCCGTTCGCGATCGACCACGAGCTGACGACGACGCTCGTGGAGGCGCTCTGGGCCCGTCGCGACTGAGCCCGTCGCGACTGGGCCCGTCGCGGCTGAGCCCTGCTCACGGCTCGGGGCGGGACACAGCGCACGGCGACGACCGTCGTTCGAACGAATGTCCACCTTGCGAACGATGCGTCGACCGATGGTGGCGATCGATCGGTGACCTGCGAGAGTCGGGAACGCGTCGATTCACGGCGACGCGACCCGCTCCACCCCGTTCCGCACGCGGTCGCAGGGCCGCAGAGATGAGCAGAACAATGAACATCGTCCACGCCTCCGGGCATCACCCCCTCGCGCACGACCTGGCTCCCACCGAGCCGATCGACATCAGCGCACTCCTCCTGGCAGAGGCCACGGCATGAACGCCGCCGACCTCTCCCGTCTCAGCCACGACCAGCTCGTGGCACACGTCCGTCGCTCCGTCGACGTGACCGGTCACTACGTGGCCGACCGCCGGGTGCCCGCCGCCCGCATCGAGGTCTACCCCAAGCGTCGACCCTCCGTCCGTGCCGACCGGGCGCAGGCCGACCGCGAGCCCGTCGTGTGCGGCACCGTCGTCGACATCACGCCGGGCCCCAGCTACGCCGACTTCTTCGCCCCCGCGGCGCAGCAACTCGCCACCGCCTGATCCCGGCCCGGCCTCGGCCGGACCACGCGACGACCGTCGTCCCCTCGGGGCGGCGGTCTTTTGCGTGCCTGGCGGACGCAGGAGGCGCGGTGCCGGTCCCGAGGACCCGCACCGCGCCTCCTGCGCTCGCGTCGTCGACGCCTAGGAGGCGCGGCTCCGCAGCAGCGTGAAGCTCGCGTCGCGCACGAGCAGCGTCGTGACGGGGCCCTCGACCTGCTGGCCGGGGTCGCTCGACGAGGCGAGCTCCCACTCGCCGTGGGGTGCGTCGGGCACGTTGAACTCGACGACCGCGGTCGACCCGTTGACGAGGTAGGCGAACGCGTCGGCGTCCTTGTGCGTCAGCACGAAGGTGATCGCCTTGTTCTCGCCCTGCTGCCAGTCACCGCTCGAGAACGAGTGGTCGTCGGCACGGCGCACCTGCACGTGGTCGTCGCTCTCGACCTCGGGGGCGTAGCGGAACCAGTCGGGGCGCAGGGCCGGGTTCTCGCGGCGCAGCGTGATGAGCTCGGTCGTGAAGGCGAGCAGGTCGCGGTCGGCGCGCTCCCAGTCGAACCACGAGATCTCGCTGTCTTGGCAGTAGGCGTTGTTGTTGCCGCCCTGGCTGCGCGCGATCTCGTCACCACCGAGGATCATCGGCACGCCGGCGCTGAGCAGCAACGTGCCGAGGAAGTTGCGGCGCTGACGGTCGCGGTACTCGTTGACCGCGGGGTCGTCGGTGGGGCCCTCGGCGCCGCCGTTGAACGACTTGTTGTCGCTCTCGCCGTCCTGGCTGTCCTCGCCGTTCTCCTCGTTGTGCTTCTCGGCGTAGCTCGTCAGGTCGGCGAGGGTGAAGCCGTCGTGCGCGGTGACGAAGTTGACGCTCGACAGCGGCGACCGGCGGTCGCCCTCGTAGACGTCGGGGCTGCCGAGCACGCGGTCCGAGAACGTCGACAGGACGCCGGGTTCGCCGTTCCAGAACTCGCGGACGTCGTCACGGAACTTGCCGTTCCACTCGGACCAGTCGGCCGGGAAGCCACCGACCTGGTAGCCGGCGGTGTCCCAGGGCTCGGCGATCATCTTGACGCTCTGCAGCACCGGGTCCTGGTGGATCAGCGTGAGGAACGCGCTGTGCTCGCTGGCCTCGCCGCCCTGACGGGTGAGGGTCGTGGCGAGGTCGAAGCGGAAGCCGTCGACGTGCATCTCGGTGACCCAGTAGCGCAGGCTGTCCATGATCAGGCCGAGTGCCGCCGGGTGGCTGACGTTGAGGCTGTTGCCCGTGCCGGTCGTGTCGAAGTAGTTGCCCTCGTCGCCCTCGACCAGGCGGTAGTAGGCGGCGTTGTCGATGCCCTTGAACGAGATGGTCGGGCCCATGTGGTTGCCCTCGGCCGTGTGGTTGTAGACGACGTCCATCCACACCTCGAGGCCGGCGGCGTGGAGGTCCTTGACCATCTGCTTGAACTCGGCGACCTGGCCGCCGGCCGTGCCCGCGGCCTTCGACGCGTACTCGTCGTGCGGCGCGAAGAAGCCGATCGAGTTGTAGCCCCAGTAGTTGCGGAGGCCCTTCTCCTCGAGGTGGCTGTCCTGCACGAACTGGTGCGTGGGCAACAGCTCGACCGCCGTGACGCCCAGGTCGGTGAAGTGCTTGATCGCGGCGGGGTGACCCATGCCGGCGTAGGTGCCACGGATGTCCTCGGGCACGTCGGGGTGCGTCTGCGTGAAGCCCTTGACGTGCACCTCGTAGACGACCGTGTCCTCCATCGGCGTGAGCGGACGCCGGTCGTCGCCCCAGTCGAAGTCGCGGTCGGCGATGACGTTGCGAGGCATGGCGGCGGCGGAGTCGGTGTCGTCGCGCGTCTCGGGCTCGTTCATGTCGTGGCCGAAGACGGCCTGGCCCCAGTCGAACGTGCCGTCGAGGGCGGTCGCGTAGGGGTCGAGCAGCAGCTTGTGCTCGTTGTGGCGGAGGCCGGCGGCCGGGTCCCAGGGGCCTGCGACACGGAGGCCGTAGCGCGAGCCGACCCGCGCCTCCTCGACCACGGCGTGGAAGACGTGACCGGTGCGGTTCGTCAGCTCGAAGCGGCGCTCGGTGCCGCCGTCGGCCTCGTCGTCGAACAGGCAGAACCAGACGTGGTCGGCGGTCTCGGAGTACACCGCGACGTGGGCGCCGCCGTCGGGCAGGGGCGTCACGCCGAGGGGGTAGGGCAAAGAGCGGGAGTCGGTCATGCTCCCAGCAGTACAGGAGGAGCGCTGCCGGCGGCCAAGCTGAGCGCCGTACCCCGCCGAAGTGTCCTCCCCACCCCGCACCTCCCCGCCCCCGCGTCCCGCCCCGCCCGCCCCTCCTCCTCCTCCCCACCCATGAACCCGGTTTCGAACGATGCACCTGGAAGCTTCCGGGTGCATCGTTCGAAACCGGGTTCATCGCGATCGCGTCGCCTCCTGCACCGTCCGGCTCCAGGACGAGTTCTCCATAGGCAAGGAGGCGCGGCGCCGGCCCCGGGACGGCGTTCGAGACCATGGCCCCGTGGACCACGCCGACCCGATGAGATGCGAACTGCGGTTCGCGGCGACGCACGGCGACGGCGCCCCCGAGACGGTCGCCCTGCGTTCCGGCGTCGCCGACGGCTCGCTCGTGCGCATCCACCGTGGCGTCTACGCGACGGCATCGGACTGGGAGCAGCTGGACTCCCGGGGGCGGCACGTCCTCCTGACGCGAGCTCTGGCAGCCGGCCCCGCGCGGAACTGCGTGGTCTCCCACGTCTCCGCCGTGGCCGCGCTCGACCTTCCCCGCGTCCACGACGATTTCGACGACACCGTCACCGTCACGGACCGGCGCCGAACCTCGACCAAGACGTCCTCCCACCTCCTCCGACGCCCAGGGGAGGTGCTTGCCGACGACGTCGTGCATCTCGGCGACTCGTCGGTCACCGGACTGCGACGGACGGCCGTCGACGTCGCCCGGACGGCCTCCTTCGCCGATGCCGTCCTGTGCTCGGACGCAGTCCTTCGCCGACTGGTCCTGCCGAACGGACATCGGACCGGGCCCGTGGTGGCCGCCACCCTCCGAAGAGAACGCGAGGCCTTGCTCGGCAGGCTCGGTCCCACCACCCACCCGGGAAATCGCGCAGCACGCCGTGCCTTCCAATTCGCCTCGCCGTTCGCCGAGAACGGCGGCGAATCGCTCCTCCGCGTGGCCCTGTTCGAACTCGGCCTCTCGAACGTCGAGCTGCAATGGGAGTTCCGCCTCGCGGACGGGCGGATCGCACGGTGCGACGTCTTCCTTGCTGCCGACGGTGTGGCCGTCGAGTTCAACGGCCTCGTGAAGTTGACCGATCCACGCATGCTCGCCGGCCGGACGCCCGCCGAGGTAATCCGCGACCGGACACGACGTGATCGGGCCCTGTGCGAACTGCCCGAGGTGCGCGCCGTCGTCAACTGCGAGTACCTCGATCTCGTGGCGCCCGCTCGACTCGCCGGCCTGCTCGGTGACGCCCACGTGCGACTCGACCCCCGCCGTGTCACGGCCGCCGCCCGCGAAGCCGCTCGTCGCTTCCGCGGTGACGCCTCATGAACCCGGTTTCGAACGATGCACCCAGAAGCTTCTGGGTGCATCGTTCGAAACCGGGTGCGAAGTGGGGCGGGGGGGGGCAGAGCGGGCGGGGAGGCGCGGGGCGCGGAACGGGACCCGGACGGGCGCGACGGGAGGGACGGGGCGGCTAGCTGACGTGCACGTCGGGGCGGCGGCTGCGCGAGGGCTCGGCCCGGCGCAGCACCTCGCGGGTCACCGGCGCGACCTCGCCCACGCCGGTCAGGAAGAACCGTCCCATGTTCGACAGCGGGTTGCCCTCGGTCCACTCGAAGTAGATGTCGGGCACGACGCCGGTCTCGTCGCGGATCGCCAGCAGCACGCTGGCCACGGCGTTCGGCACGGCACCGCTCGTCGTGCGCAGCACCCGGTAGCCGTGCAGGGCATGCCCGGTCACGACGAGGTCTTCCTCGAAGTTCGACGAGTCGCCCTTGTGCACCTCGAGGAAGATGACCGGCGAGCGCTGGGGGATGCCGCTGTACTTGCGCTCGGCCGACAGCTTCTTCTTGTAGATCTCGGCGACCTCACGCCCCGGTTCGTGGGCGATGACGCGGATCGTGCCGTATTCGTCGGCGTCCTCTCGTACGTACGAGAGGGCGGTGTCGTCGAGGGTGACCGACGTCGCCCGCAGTTGGAACGAGCGCTGCACCCGCGAGACGAGCGACACGGCGATGATCCCGATGATGAAGATCGCGGCGATGCGCACGCCGTCGGGGCGTTCGACGACGTTGGTGACGGTCGTGTAGACGAACACGAGGGCGACGATCCCGAAGCCGATCGTGCGCTTGCGCTGGCGCGCCCGTCGCGCCGACAGCGTCACGGCCACGGAGGCGCTGGTGATCAACACGAGCACTCCCGTCGCGTAGGCCCCGCCCTGGGCGTCCACGTCCGCCTCGAACACGATGGTGATGATGAATGCGATCACCGTGAAGACCAGGACGAGGGGTCGGACGGCTCGGGCCCACTGCGGCGCCATGCCGTAGCGCGGCAGGTAGCGCGGCACGAGGTTGAGCAGCCCGGCCATGGCCGACGCTCCGGCGAACCACAGGATGCAGATGGTGCTGACGTCGTAGAGCGTCCCGAAGCCGTCGCCGAGGTACTGGTGCGCCAGGAACGCCAGGGCGCGACCGTTGGCCGACCCGCCGGCCTGGAACTCGGCCTGAGGGATCAGCAGGGTCGTGACGAAGCTCGACAGGATGAGGAACGAGCTCATGATGATCGCGGCCGTGGCGAGCAGGCGCCGGGCCCCACGGATGCGTCCGACCGGTTGGGCCGGGGTGTCGGTCGGGTCGCCGGTGATCTGCGGCATGACCGCCACCCCGGTCTCGAAGCCCGACAGGCCGAGGGCCAGCTTCGGGAAGACGATCAGGGCGATGCCGACCATGACGAAGGGGTTGCCGTGCTGCACCGTCAGGGCGTCCCACCAGTTGCCGATCACGACCGGGTTCTCGCCGATGTGGAAGAGCGAGACGGCGATGACGACGAGGTTGAGGGTCAGGAAGATCGCGACGAGCACGACCGCGATGCCGATCGCCTCGCGGAACCCACGCAGGAAGACGGCGGCGAGCAGTGCGACGAGCACGAGCGTCAGCGGCACCTCGGCCCCGTGGAACCAGGACGGCGCGAACGGGTTCTCGACCGCGTGCGCCGTGGCGTCGGCCGCCGACAGGGTGATGGTGATCATGAAGTCGGTGGCGGCGAAGCCGAGCAGCACGAGGACGAACAGCTTGCCGCCCCACCAGGGCAGCAGCCGCTCGAGCATCGCGATCGACCCCTCGCCACGAGGGCTCTCACGAGCGACGCGGCGGTAGACCGGCAAGGCGCCGAAGAGGGTCAGCAGCACGAGCACGATGGTCGCGAGCGGCGAGAGCAGGCCGGCCGCGACGGCCGCGATCGCCGGCTGATATCCGAGGGTCGAGAAGTAGTCGACGCCGGTCAGGCACATCACCCGCCACCACGAGTGGGTCTTCTCCGGGGTCTCGGCGTGCGGCCCCTGGTGGGTGCCCGCGGTCTCGGTGAGGCCGTGCAGCAGCCAGCTGCGCATCCGTCGTGTAGTCGCGTGCGGGGTAGGCGGTTCGACCCTGGCGGGTGACTCGGGCTGCGCGGTCACGGGTTCCTCTCGGACGTGCGGGGCGCACCGGCCGGGAGGCAGGCACGCGCCCTGTCACGTTAGGCCTCCCGCGCCTCCCGGTGGTGTCGTCCGGCGTTAGGAAACCGTCAGGATCTCGGCGGCGACCGCGGTCACGACCCCTGGACGGCCTGCGCGTCGGCGTCGGCGCCGGCGTCGGGCACGAAGCGGTAGCCCATGCCGAGCACCGTGACGAGGTGCCGGGGGGCGGCCGGCACGGGCTCGAGCTTCTTGCGGAGTTGGGCGAAGTAGAGCCTCAGGTAGCCGGTGTCCTTCGCGTGGAAGGGGCCCCAGACCTCGGTCAGGATGGTCTCGCGCGTGATCAGCTTGTCGGGGCTGTGCAGCAGCAGCTCGAGGATCTTCCACTCGGTCGGCGTCAGTCGCACCGACTCGCCGCCGGCGCCTCCGCCCACGCCCGCCCCCGCAGCGCCGCGGGCGCCAACCCGACGCACCACGGTCTTCGCCGAGAGGTCGACCTGAACGTCGCCGAAGGCCACCACGGGCTGTTCGTCGTCGGTGCCCGACGGCAAGCGGCGGGTCTGCGCCCGGATGCGGGCGAGCAGCTCGTCCATCGAGAAGGGCTTCGTGACGTAGTCGTCGGCTCCTGCGTCCAGGGCCTCGACCTTGTCGGCGGCGTCGGTGCGGCCCGACACGACGAGGATCGGCACGGTCGACCAACCACGCAGGCCGGCGATCACCTCGACCCCGTCGAGGTGCGGCATGCCGAGGTCGAGCATGACGAGGTCGGGGTGCTGCGTCGCCGCCAGGTCGAGCGCCTCGCGCCCGTCGCCGGCCGTGACGACGTCGTAGCCGCGCGCCCCGAGGGTCACCTTGAGCGCCCGAAGGATCTGCGGGTCGTCGTCGGCGATCAAGATCTTCACGGCACTCACGTGGCCGACCGTACCCGATCGTCCCCGGCCGCCCCCGCCGCCCCGGCCGCCCCGGCGGGCCCGGCCCCCGAAGGCCCGGCCACCGGCAGCCCGACCACCATGGTCAGTCCGCCGCCGGGGGTGTCGTCGAGCGCGAGCGTGCCGCCCATCGCCTCGACGAATCCCTTGCTCAGCGCCAGGCCGAGTCCGAGCCCCGTGCCGTTGTCGGTGTCGCCCAACCGCTGGAACGCGACCATGATCTCGTCGCGCCGTTCGACCGGGACGCCGGGGCCGCGGTCCACCACCCGCAGCTCGACGCGGTCGCCGAAGGCACTCGTCGAGATGCGGACGCTCGCGTCCGGCGGCGAGTGGCGCAGGGCGTTGTCGAGCAGGTTGACGACCACGCGCTGCAGCAGCACGGCGTCGGCCCGCACGGGCGGCACCGTCGCCCGCAGCGCCAACTCGACGTCGGCCGGCCCCAGGCCCAGCTCGTCGAGGGCACCCAGCACGACCTCGTCGAGGTCGACGTCCGCCGGCGTCACGGCGAGCGCCCCCGCCTGCACGCGGCTGACGTCGAGCAGGTCGGTGACGAGGGTCGAGAGCGAGTCGAGGCTCTCGTGGGCGGTGGAGAGCAGCTCGTCTCGGTCGGCGTCGCTCCAGGCGACGTCGGTCTGCCTCAGTCCGCTGACGGCGGCCGTCGCCGCGGCCAGCGGGCGGCGCAGGTCGTGGCCGACGGCGGCGAGCAGAGCGCTGCGCATGCGGTCGACCTCGGCGAGCGGGGCGACCTGGCCGGCGGCCCGGCTCAGCTCGGAGTGCTCGAGGGCCGCTTCGACCTGCGCCGCGACGACGTCCAGAAGGCGCCGGTCGGCTGCCTGCAGTCCGGGTCCGGTCAGCTCGAGGGTCGCGTCGGTGCCCGCGGCGATCGACGTGGTGGTCTCGGCCGGGGACCCGGCTGCGGGACGTCCGTCGTCGGCGAGCCGCGCCTCCCCGATCTCGACCCCGCCCTGGACGACGCGCACCCGGGTCATGCCCAGGGCCTCGCGGGTGCGGCCGATCAGTGCCTGCAGGGCGTCCTGGCCGCGCAGCACGCTGCCCGCGACGGTCGCGAGCAGCTCGGTCTCGGCGAGTGCCCGGGCGGCGGCGCGACTGCGGCGGGCGGCTTGGTCGACCACGTAGCTGACGATGGCGGCGTTGAGCACGTACAGCACGAGTGCGGCCAGGTGCAGCGGCTCGGCGATGGTCAGCTGGTAGATCGGCGCGATGAAGAAGAGGTCGAGCGTCACGCCCGAGAGCAGCGCCGCGAGCAGGGCCGGCCAGATGCCGCCCGTGACGGCGACCACCACGACCAGCAGCTGGAAGACCAGCACCGTGCCCGCGATGCCGTCCTCGGAGCGATGCCCGGCCAGGAGCCCGGTGAGCAGCGGCCCCGCCACGAGGGCGAGCACGAAGCCGGCGATCACTCGGCGCCGCGACAGGGCCCCGCCGAGTCGCGGCAGCACCCGGTCGCGACCGGCCGAGGCGTGGGTGACGATGTGCACGTCGATGCGACCGGACTCGCGGATCACGGTCGAGCCGATGCCGGGCCCGGTCAACGCCGCGGCCAGGCGCCCCCGCCGGCTGACGCCGATCACCAGCTGCGAGGCGTTCACCCCACGGGCGAAGTCGACGAGCGCGCGGGGCACGTCCGAGCCGACGACCTGGTGGTACGTGCCGCCGAGCTTCTCGACCAGGGCACGCTGCGCCGCCAGGGCTCCGGGCGCTCCCTGCCGCAGGCCGTCCTGGGCACTGACGTGCACGGCGACCAGCTCCCCTCCGGACGACCGTGCGGCGATGCGGGCGCCCCGGCGGATCAACGTCTCGCCCTCGGGTCCGCCGGTCAGGGCGACGACGACGCGCTCGCGGGCCTCCCACGTGCTGTCGATGCCGTGCTCGTCGCGGTAGGCCTTGAGCGCGCTGTCGACCTCGTCGGCCAGCCAGAGCAGCGCCAGCTCGCGGAGTGCCGTGAGGTTGCCCAGACGGAAGTAGTTCGAGAGCGCCGCGTCGACCCGGTCGGCCGGGTAGACGACGCCCTCCGCCAACCGGTCGCGCAGGGCCTGCGGGGCGAGGTCGACGAGTTCGACCTGGTCCGCCGCCCGCAGCACGGCGTCGGGGACGGTCTCGCGCTGGGTCGCCCCGGTGATGCGCTCGACCACGTCGGTGAGCGAGTCGACGTGCTGCACGTTGACGGTCGAGACGACGTCGATGCCGGCGAGCAGCAGGGCCTCGACGTCCTGCCAGCGCTTCTCGTGGGTGGAGCCGGGGGCGTTCGTGTGGGCGAGCTCGTCGACGAGCGCGAGCTGCGGGGCCCGCGCGAGCACCGCCTCCAGGTCCAGTTCGTCCAACGCGACGCCGCGGTGGACGACCGCCCGGCGAGGCACGACCTCGAGGTCGCCGACCAGTGCCGAGGTCGCGCGCCGCCCGTGCGTCTCGACGACGGCCACGACGACGTCGACGCCCTCCGCTCGCAGCCGTGCGCCCTCTTCGAGCATCGTGTACGTCTTGCCCACTCCGGGTGCCGCCCCCAGCAGCACCCGCAACCGCCCTCGCTTCATGGGCTCAGCCTGTCACTCCCGCGGACCTGACCGTGCCGGACGGGGACCACTCGCCGGGCACACGGGAACGCCCCGTGACCACGGGGGCCACGAGGCGTATGTCTCGAAAGGACCGGGCCCCCTCTGTGGTTCAGCTGGAGGGTCGCACCCGACGCGACCCTGCGCGATCTCACAGGGGGTTGTGTGCCTGGTGTCTTTCGAGGCCGTCCGACCCGAATCGGACTCTTGAAGGATACGCGATCTCGAGGCCGTTGCCCAATGGGCATGCAAATTCTCAGAAAGTTTCGGCACCATGGTCCGATGCAGCAGACCCCAGCGCGTGGCGACCTGACCCGGTTCGCGACGGAAGCGGTCGGCGGGCGCGACGAGAAGCGTCGGGCGACGAGCCGCGGGCTCGCCGACGCGGCCTTCCGCCTGGCGTCCGAGAAGGGTTTCGACGGCTTCGTCGTCGAAGACGTGACCGCTCTGGCCGGTTACTCGAGACGGACGTTCGCCAACCACTATTCGTGCAAGGAAGACGCCGTGGCGTCGGTGCTGCTCAACAAGGCGGGCGCGGCGGTCGACGCCTCCGACCTGTCGATGCTGGCGTCCTTCGACGGCACCGACATCGATCTGCTCGAACTCTTGCTGCTGTCGGCCGTCGACACCCAGCTCGTCGACTACATGATCAGCCTCCGCCACCTGCTGAGGACGCACGAGCCCCTGCTGCCCTACGTGCTCGCCGTCGGCGTCCCCATGACCGAGCGCATCGGCGACGTCATCGCGCTGGCCGTCGGCCCCTCGCGAGACACCCTGACCACGTCCCTGCTGATCCACTCGACCTGGGGTGCCGTCATCGCCGTCCTGCGCGGCGTCTACGACCCGTGGGCCGACGCGACGACCGACGACGAACGCGTCGAGGCCCTTCGCGCCTACTGGGTGACGACCTTCGACCGCTTCCGCACCGGCTTCGGCCCCGTGGCCTGAGTCGTGGTCGGCCCGGTCCCGGCAGGTGAATTACCGGCAGGCGGATTCTCGGTAGGCGAATCCCCGGCAGGCGAGGTGCCGACCGGCGAGGTCCTCGCCGGCGGGAACATGAACGCGGTCGTCCGACAGGGCGACACCGTCCTCCGTGTCGCCGGCCCCTGGACCCCCACCGTCCACCGCCACCTGCGGTACCTGTCCCGCGCGGGTGTGGAGGGCATCCCTCGGCCGTTGGGCATCGAGGGCGGTCGCGAACGACTGAGCTTCGTCGACGCCGACGTGCCCGTCTACCCGCTGCCCGACCACGTCTTCACCGACGAGGCCCTGGTCGAGGGCGCCCGACTGCTCCGCCGCCTGCACGACGCCAGCATCGGCTTCGGCCTCGACGGTGCCGTCTGGCAGGCCCCGGCGAAGGTGCCGTCCGAGGTGATCTGCCACAACGACTTCTCGCCGCACAACCTCGCCTACGACGCCGCAGGGCACGTCGTCGGCGCCATCGACTTCGACTTCGCCTCGCCCGGCCCGCGCCTGTGGGACCTCGCCTACTACGCCACCCGTGCGGTCCCCCTCACCGACCGCACGCCGCCGAACGCCCCCGGCATGGCCGACGCCGAGCGGCGGGTGCGGCTGCTCCTCGATGCCTACGGCAGCGCGGCGACCTGGGCCGACGTGCTGCGGGTCGCGATCATCCGGTTGCACGACCTCGCCGAGATGAGCCGCGACAAGGCGGTCGAGCTGGGCAACCCCCAGCTCGCCGACGACGCGGACGGGTACGAGCGCGAGGCCGCGTACCTGGCGACCCTGCGCCACTGACCCGCGCGCGCCTCCTGCGGTCGTCCGCGACGGCGTCGACCGCACCGCCCCGGGACGAGGAGGCGCGGTGCCGGTCGCGTCAGGCGAGCAAGTCCACGGCGAGGTACCCCGCGTAGCCGCCCGACGTGCGTCCGTCGCGACGCCCCGAGGTCAGCACCTCGCCGACGTCCGAGGCGACGAGGGTCGCCCCGGCGTCGCGCAGCCGGTCGACGAGGACGTTGTCCTCGTGCAGGTCGACCGGGGCGAACCCGCCGACGGCCCGGTACGACGAGGCCCGTACGCCGAGGTTGGCGCCGTGCACGTGGCCGTTCGGCCGCCCGGGCGTGTGCCGGGCGGTCCAGGCCGCGATCTGGCGCGGCGAGAGGTCGGCGAAGTCCGGGCGGACGGTGCCGATCACGACGTCGGCACCCGACGCCGCGCGGTCGAGCTGGTCGTCGATCCATCCCGGCGGCACGACCGAGTCGGCGTCGGTGCAGGCGAGCCACACCGCGTCGAGCGGCCGGTCGCCCGAGGGGACGCCGAGCTCGTCCAGGGCGACGTCGACTCCGACGGCCCGGGCGACGCCGACCCCGCGGGCCTCGATCTCGACGACGGCCACGCGAGGGTGCGCACGGGCGGCCGCGACCGTGCCGTCGGTGCAGGCGTCGGCCACGAGGACGACGACGACCCGCACCTCCGGACGGGTCCGGGCGGTGTGCCGTCGGGCCAGGTCGATGCCGTCGAGGGCGCGCGAGACGAGTTCCTCCTCGTCGTGCGCGGGGACGACCACCGCGACGGCCCGCACGGGGCGGGTCGGGCTCGTGCGCACGCGGGCGTCGCTCATCGCAGCCCCGTCCGCTCGGCGACCGACCGGGCGTCGCGCGAGAAGACGTCGAGCACGAAGTCGCCCTCGACGTGGTGCGAGACCCGGTGGAGGCGCGGGTCGGCCCCCAGCCGGGCGTGGACGTCGTCCGCGCTCTGCCGGAAGTCGCCCTCGGGCTGGGTCCAGTGGCAGGCCACGACGTCGCCGTCCTCGGCCAGGCCGTCGACGATCGCGTCCACGAGCCGCCCGAACGCGTCGGGGGCCAGGTAGTAGCCGACCTCGCTGAGCACGACGAGGTCGAAGGTGCCCGACGGGTAGTCGGCGGCGGCGTCGGCCTGCTCGACCGTGACGTGTGGCAGGTTCGCCAGCCGTTCGCGCGCGGCCTGCACGGCCACCGACGACACGTCGAGGGCCAGCAGACGGTCCGCCGCGGGGGCCAGGTCGCCGGTCAGCACGCCGATCGAGCAGCCCACCTCGAGCACGCGGCCGTAGCGCTCACGCGGCAGCGACGCCACGGTGAGGGCGCGCTTGCGGCGCTCGTACCAGCGCGTCGTGACCCGCCACGGGTCGGCGCGGCGGGCGTGCGTCCGGTCGAACGTGGCCTCGGTCGCCGGGCCCGCCGCCTCACCCGACGCCGCAGCGCCCGCGACCGGGCCGCCCGCGGCCGGGCCGCCCGACCCCGGCTCGGCCACCACGAACACCTCGCGCCCGCGGGCGAAGTGCCGTTCGAACACCGGGTGCAGCACGGGGGCGTCCTCGGGCGCGCCCGAGAGCGGTCGACGTTGCGAGACGTACGCCGCGAGGGCCGAGCGCTTTGCGGCGTCGGCGACGGCGTCCAGGGACGACAGGCGCAGCGCCGACCAGGGCACGTCGGGGTGGTCGGGCGACCCCCAGTGCCACAGCCAGATCGGGTACTCGAGCAGCGTCGTGGCGGCCTGGTCCGCCTCGGCCACCAGCTCGGCGGCGATCTCGCCGAGCACACGGTGGTCCCGGTGGCCGTCCCCGCGCCAGGGCGCCACGAGCAGGCCACCCGGTCCGGGCAGCAGGGGCCGCAGCCGCTCGGTGATCTCGGCACGGGCCTCGCGGACCGCTCCGTCGGCGATGCTCCACTGCACCAGCTCGACGTCGGGACCCAGCAGGTGGACCGCGATCCGCGCCTCCTCGGCCCTCGTCGCGACGAGGTCCTCGGCGCTCGTGGTCGAGCCGGGGTGCGAGGCGGCGCCGTCGGTGACCACGACGACCGTGACCGGGACGCCGCGGGCGGCCGCGTCGGCGATCAGCCCGCCGGCGCCGAGGGTCTCGTCGTCGGGGTGGGCGGCCAGCACGACCAGACGTGACACCGCGGACGGGTCGACGGTGCCGTCGAGCGACGGCAGGGCGAGGAGGCGCGGGTCGGCCTCCCAGGTCTCGACCGGGGTGCCCGGCGCGCGACCGTCGAAGCTCACCACGTGGGGAGCCCGTCGCGGACGGCGTCGCGGAGCACCGTCTGACCCAGCGACGCGTCGTCGCGTTCGCCGTGGTGCTGACGGAGGTAGAGCTCGAGGTCGGCGACGCGCTTGGCGTGGTCGGCGTCGGTGGCCAGCGGCGCGGGGCCGAGCGCACGGGACGCCCGGGCCAGCACCTCGTCGCAGGCGTGCGCGACCGTCCCGCGGACGCGCTTGGCCAGCAGCCGGCCCGCCTCACCGGTCGCCTCACCGGCGTCGACGAGGTCGGCGGCCTCGACCAGCGCCCGGCGGGCGTCGGCCAGCCGCGTGTCGACGAGGCCGAGGGCCTGCAGGAGGTGCGGGTCGGCCGGGCGCTCCGGCGCGCGCGACGAGGCGGTCACCGCCGCGGCGAGCAGCGTGCGCGCCACCCCGACCGCGCCGCCGTACCAGCACGCCGCGACGCCGATGCCGCCCCACGAGAAGCCGGGACGCTCGAGGTACCAGCCGGGAGCACCGACCTCGTGCGCCTCGACGTCGTCGAAGTCGACCGGGCCGGACGGGATCTCGACCAGGCCCCGGGCGTGCCACGCGTCGGCCGTGACGGTGACGCCCTGCTGACGGAGGTCGACGGAGAACAGCCGACGCTCGTCGCCGACCCAGGCGGTGACCAGGGCGCCGTCGACCGTGCCCGCGAGCGAGCACCAGGGCTTCGTGCCCGTCAGCGACCAGGCCCCGGATGCGGCGGGTGCGCCGGGGCGGCGTGCGCCCTCGAGGCGGACGCCGGGGCCCTCGGCGGCGAACACGCCCCAGGTGAAGGAGTCGTCGGTGCGGGCGCGGGCGGGCAGCGCGGAGCCCGCGCCGTCGTCCTCATCGGGCAGGGTCTCGGGGGACGTCGCGGCGACGTCCTCGGCGTGCTGGTCGAGGATGGCGAGCGCGTCGAGGTGCGGCTCGACGGCCCGTGCCGCACCGAGGTCGTGCGCGGCGAGCGTGGCCAGGGCCTGCCAGAGGTCGGCCGTCGATCCGAGTCCGGGCAGGGCGCCGTGTCGACCGAGCTCGACGGCGAGGTCGAGGGCCTCGTCGACCGTCGGCGCCTGGCCGGATCGCAGCTGGTCGACGGCGAGAGCGGTCGCGGTCCCGACGACGGGACCCGCGCCTCCCAGGGTGACCGGGACGACGGTCCCGGCGGGGCGCGCAGGCGCAGGAGTGCTCATGTTCCCGACGGTAGTCGGTCGCCCGGCCTCACGCGGGGCCTTGACACCGAGCTGGCGACAGGTGTCGTCCACGCGTCGGGTGTCGTCGCGGCGGCGGATGTCGTCGCCGCGGCAGGACTCAGAACTCGTCGGCGTCCAGGGGGATGCCGTCGGTGGGATCGCTTGTCTGGGGTTCGACGCGGCGCAGCCGATGGATGCGGGCCTCGATGTCGTCGACCAGGTGGTCGTCGTCGATCTCGGCCTCGTCGGTCTGCTCTTCGGAGACGAGCATCTGGCTCGCCGGGCCGAGCAGGATCTGGAATCGCTGGTGGACGCCACCACGGTCCATGCCCGGCAGGTCGACCATGTCGGACTTGTTCTGCAGGGCCAGTGCTCGCGCGTACTCGACGACGGCCGCCGCGATCTCGTCGCCGGTGACCAGGTACTCGTCGGCGTAGTGGATGCGTTTCACCGGTGGTTCTCCCTGCAGTCGAGACGACTCGTCGTCACCGGTCACGTTACGCCGCAGGCGTCTGGGAGAGCACCGCCCCGGGGGACGTCGGGGTGCCCGGGAGCGGGCAGAAGAAAAGCCACCCCGGAACATCTCTGGCGAGAGAGAGAACCGACGTGGCTTTCCGCGGAGCCGGTGGGATTTGAACCCACGGTTCCCACAAAGGGAACTCCACCTTAGCAGGGTGGTGCACTAGGCCGAACTATGCGACGGCTCCATGCGGCTCGCGAGCGAACGCGCAGGGACCAGCATAGCGGCCCGAGAGCCAGATGCCGAAACCGGGCCGGGGGCCGGTCCGACGTCGGGCGCAGAGGGGCGTGCACAGAACCACCCGTGCCCCACCCGCTCTGGGGGGCGTGATCGGCTTGTCGGCATTTGTGCCGACACATAGAGTACCCCTGACGCCGACGACGGCCGAGGGGCAGTGGCTCGACAGCACGAGCCCGTTCACCCTTGCCGAACACGCCCCCCGACAGTCGTCGCGTCACGTGCCCCACCATCGAGCGCCGCACCCGAACGGCTGCGTCCGAGGGGCTCGCCGCCGGCATCGACGCCGGCCTCCACACCCCCCACGGTGCCGCACCCCTGATCCCGGCATCGCGGGGTTCTCATGCGTGCCGGTTCGGGCCGCCGCTTGAGGTCACCGGTCGTCCCGGCGAGCTGGTTACTCGCCGGGACGACTTCTCGGCCGTGCGCCTAGTTCGAGCCGAACGCGACCGAGCAGGTCTGGTCGGCCGCCGTCTGACCCGTGAGCCCCTCGATGACCTCGGTCGTCGGCGGCGTGGTCGCCGCTCCTGCGCCCGGGTCGGTGGGGGCCGCCGTGTCGACCGGTGCGGCCGTCTCGGCCGGCGCGGCCGGGGCCTGGCTCGCCGCCGATCCGTCACCCGTGGCGGTGCTCTCGGAGCCGATGCCGGTGCTGCCCTCGGGGATCGAGAACGGAACGTCGTTCTTGATCGCGTCGAAGAGCTGCGTCGCCACGGCCTTGTCGGGCTGCACCTTGCCCTTGTAGACGCCCGAGCCACCGGTCGTGCCGGGGTACTGGACGAAGTTGACGGAGTCGAGCGGCAGGTCTCGCAGCGCGAGGCCGATCTGCACCATGGTGTCGATCTTCGTCAACTGGTCGGACAGGGTCATGTTGCTGGCCGCGGCACGGGCCAGCGAGTAGAGCTTCGTGGGGTTGCTGAGGGTGTCGCCGCTCTTCACCGTCCGCAGCAGCGACGAGAGGTAGACCTGCTGGCTGCTGATGCGGCCGAGGTCGGACCCGTCGCCCACGCCGTGGCGGGTGCGCAGGAAGGCCAGGGCGTCGGCCCCGGACAGCACGGACTCGCCCGCCGGGATGTCGAGACCCGTGTAGCGGTCCTTGATGGGGGTCGCGGCACAGACCGGCACACCGCCGATGGCGTTCGACATCTCGATGACGCCGTTGAACGAGATCATGCCGGCGAAGGGGATGTCGAGACCGGTCAGGCTCGACACGGTCGAGGCGACGCAGCTCAGCCCGCCGTACGAGTAGGCCTCGTTGATCGGCCGGGCCGACATCGCCGAGTAGTACCCCGACCCGTCCTCTTTCGCACACGACGGGATGGGCACGACCATGTCGCGCGGGATGCTGACGGCCGTCGCGTTGCTGTGGTCGGCCGAGACGTGCAGCAGGATGTTGACGTCGTTCAGGGTGGCATCGCGTTCGCCGAAGGCACCCTGGTCTTGGCCGGCGTCGTTGTCCGTCCCGACGACGAGGATGTTGAAGCCGCCCTCGTACTCGCTGATCGACGGGGGCGCGGGCTTGGTCGTCTCGCCCTGGGCCGCCTGCAGTTCGACACCCGTGCCGAGGTCGCTGCGCACCTGGTAGGCCGCGATCGCACCGACCGAGGCTCCGCTGACGAGCAACACGGCCACGGAGGCGGCGACCACCTTCGTGACGGCCCGCACCGGGCCTCCGCTCTTCAGCCGACCGTGACGGGCGACTCCCGTCGTCGCCGGGGTGGCACGGCGACCGAAGGCGGTCCCCTCGGGTCGGGCGGCTCGGCGGCCACGGCCGGATCGGTCGCGAAGGTCGCTCACGCGGTGTCCTCTCGGTCATCGAAGGCACTGGCCGCTCGCTCGGACTCGAGAGAACTCGTGGATCGAGCGGGCGGACGTGCACCGTTCGGTGTACGGGCAGAAGGAGAGTCTACGCAGACGGTCCTGGACCGCCCCCGGGGACTCAGCCGACCTTGCGGTTGGCGACGAGCTGCACGGCGTACGACGCGAACCACTGGCCGGCCGCCGGTCCGGCGTTGCACTGTCCGTCGCTGGCCCCGGGCGTCTTGATCCAGAGCAGGGCGTCCAGCTTCGTCGAGCCGGTCTGGACGGACGGTGCCGACCCCAGGCCTGCGCCGGGGGCGTTGCACCACGTGCCCTTCCAACCGCGACCGTTGCGTGACGTGTCGATCACGTAGCGCGCGCCTCCTGAAGCCTGCGACACCTTCTCGGCGTACGCCCGCTCGGACTCGACCGGGTAGTAGTTCGAGACGTTGGTCGCGAAGCCCCGGGCCCGGTCGACGCCCGCGGCCTTGAGCCGTGCGGCCATGGTCTGCGGCGGCACCCAGTTCGAGTTGCCGGCGTCGATGTAGGCGGGAACCCCGGCGTCGGCGAGCGCCGCCACGGCCGCGGCGATGGTGGCCTCGCGTCCGTTCGTCTGGGTGGGGCAGTTGCTGATCAGGGCGAGGGCGTCGGGTTCGACGATCACGGCGGCCCGGTGGCCGGCCAGGCGCGAGGCGACGAGCTGGTTCCAGCGGAGGTAGGCCGCGTTGTCGGCGGAGCCGCCGGCCGAGTGGCTGCCGCAGTCGCGGTTGGGGATGTTGTACGTGACGAAGACGGGGGTCGTGCCCTTCTTCTCGGCGGCGGCGACGGTGACGTCGATCTTCTGCACGAGCTGCGCGTCGGTGAACCAGCCGCCGAGCCACGTGGCGACGGACTGCTGGGCGATCGTGCGGGCGGCCGATGCCTCGGCGGTGCGTCCCTGCGACGTGAGCGTCGTCGCGGCGCGGGCGGCCTCGCCGTTCGTGTCGACGAACAGGCCGCCCTTGTAGAGGGTCGCGCTGCTCGCGGTGCGGATGGTCTGCGGGGTCGTCGTGGCGGTCGTGCGGGGTGCCGACGCCGACGTCGACGTCGAGGTCGGGGTCGAGGTCGGGGTGGGCCCGGCGGCGTGGGCGGCGGCCGGGGTGGCCGCGAGGCCGGCCACGAGGGCGACGGCGGCGCCGATGACGAGGGCGGCGCGGGACGTCGGGGTGATGTGGGTCATGGGTGTGGGTCCTGGGGTGTCGGAGGCCCGGGCGGTGTTCGGCCCACCCGGGGTGCCGACCGCTGCGGGGCCGCAGAGGGAGGCTCGAACAGTGCAACACGGGGGCGTCGTCGCGTTCAGTCCCTGTTCGGGGGGACGGGGCGTTCCCCTTCGGGGGTCACTTGCCACCGCGCACCGTCGCCGGGACGGCCCTCGCGGCGGCCCTCGAGGCGACCGACCTGGGACACTGGACCGGCGGTCGCGGACGCTCCCGCACGCACCAGGCCCCGGAGGACCACATGAACGGCGAGACCAACCGAGACGCGTGGCGGGACTCGGTCGAGACCTGGCTCAAGGGCGACGAGCGCAACGACGTCTTCGACGGCTACCTCGACTGGTACGGCGCTCCCGTCATCGCCGACACCGACGACTGGACCCGCGACTTCTACGTGCTCCCGGCCGTCGGCTCGGACGTGCTCCACAAACACGCGGGCTTCGTCGACGGCGACTCCGCCGTCTCGGTCGACGACACCACCTGGCGCGAGCTCAGCACCCTGATCGGCGAGGCCTTCGCCACCTACGCCGCCGCCAAGGCCTAACCCCGTCCACCTCAGGAGGCGCGGGCCGGTTTCCGGCCTCGCCTCACCTGGCGGAGGGCGTGGGATTTTAACCCCGCGGCGCGCCAGCGATGCGTCCGCCCGGTCGGCGCCCTCCAGGGCGCGGTGCGGAACGCGCAACTCGTCTGGCGGAGGGCGTGGGATTCGAACCCACGAGACATCTCTGCCCACTTGTTTTCAAGACAAGCTCCATCGGCCGCTCGGACAGCCCTCCCGGTGGCCTGGCGAGCTACGCCGCCACGATGTGGACAAAACGCCACGTTTTATCGTGGCGTCGTGTTCATCTCGTGGCGGGATGCGCACCGGCAACCGGGGCCGAGTCTAGCGGACACCCCCGGCCACGTGCCGGGGCGAACAGCCGGCTCAGAGTGTCGCGAGCACCTCGGCGAGCCCGTCGTCCAGGTCGCTCGACGTCTGCTCGTTGGCCACGGCGGCGACGTCGTCGGGCGCCTGGCCCATGGCGACCCCGCGCCCCTCGCCGGCGGCCCAGCGCAGCATGTCGATGTCGTTGCGCCCGTCACCCGCGGCCAGCACCTGCGACCGCGGCACGTCGAGCCACTGCCGCACACGCTCGAGGGCGGTCGCCTTCGTGACACCGTCGGGGGCGATGTCGAGCCAGGCCGTCCAGCCGACGTTGTAGTTGACGTGCTGCAGGCCCATGCGCTCGACGGCGGTGAGGAAGTCCTCGGTGTCGTGGTCGGGCGAGACGACGACCACGCGCGTCGCCGGCCGGCCGACGAGGTCGTCGAACTCGACCTTCTCGGCGTTCAGCGCCGCGGCCGCGGCGGGGAACGACCCGCAGTACCGCAGCAGGCCCTCTTGGTCTTCGACGGCGTAACCGGCCCCGGCGTCGGCCAGGGCCTCGCGGATCGTGGACAGCACCTGGGTCGGGTCGAACTCTTCGACGTGCACTCGGCGGTACCCCGTCGGGGCCGACTCGTCACGTCCCAGGGTGATCGCGCCGTTCGCGCAGACGACGTAGTCCGAGACGAGACCGAGGCGCTCCATGACGGGCAAGGTCATCGACACCGACCGCCCGGTCGCGATCATGACCTGGTGACCCTGGTCGTGGAGGCGCGTGATCTCGCCCAGGACGGCCTCGGAGATCGTGCCGTCCTCGGGCATGATCGTGCCGTCGACGTCGAGTGCGACGAGCCACCGGTCGGCGGCGGCCACGGGCTCGTCGTCGGGCCGGGGTGCGGCGGCGGCCTGGCTCATGCGACCGGCTCGATGATCTCGAGGCCGCCGAGGTAGCCGCGCAGCGCCTCGGGCACGACCACCGAACCGTCGGCCTGCTGGTGCGTCTCGAGGATCGCGACGAGCCACCGCGTGGTCGCCAGGGTGCCGTTCAGCGTGGCCACCGGCGCGGTCTTGCCGCTCTCGGTGCGGTACCGGGTGTCGAGGCGACGGGCCTGGAAGGTGGTGCAGTTCGACGTGCTGCTGAGCTCTCGGTAGGTGCCCTGCGTCGGTACCCAGGCCTCGATGTCGAACTTGCGCGCGGCGCTCGAGCCGAGGTCGCCGGCCGCGACGTCGATCACGCGGTAGGTGAGGCCGAGGGCCTGCAGCATGGCCTCTTGGAAGCCCACGAGCGCGTCGTGCTCGGCCTCGGCCTGGTCGGGGTGCACGTAGCTGAACATCTCGAGCTTGTTGAACTGGTGCACGCGCAGGATGCCCCGGTTGTCCTTGCCGGCGGCCCCGGCCTCGCGGCGGTAGCAGGTCGACCAGCCGGCGTAGCGGATCGGGCCCGCCTCGACGTCGAGGATCTCGTCGGAGTGGTACCCGGCGAGCGCGACCTCGCTCGTGCCGGTCAGGTAGAGGTCGTCGGCGGGCAGGTGGTAGACCTCGTCGGCGTGCGACCCCAGGAACCCGGTGCCCGCCATGACCTCGGGTCGCACGAGCGTCGGGGTGATCAGCGGCGTGAAGTCGTTCTTCAGGGCAAGGTCGAGGGCCATGTTCATCAGGCCGAGCTCGAGACGCGCACCGATGCCGCGCAGGAAGTAGAAGCGCGAGCCCGACACCTTCGTGCCGCGCTTGATGTCGATCGCGCCGAGCTTCTCGCCGAGGTCGGCGTGGTCGAGCGGCTCGAAATCGAAGGAGGGGCGGGTGCCGTGCTCACGGAGCGTCACGAAGTTCTCTTCGCCGCCCGAGGGCACGCCGTCGATGATGAGGTTGCCGATGCCGCGCGCGGCCGTGTCGAAGGCCGCATCGGCCTCGTTCGAGGCGACCTGCGCCTCCTTCACGCGCGCAGCCAGCTGCTGCGCCTGCGCGACGAGCGCCTTCTTCTCGTCCTTCGGCGCCTTGGCGACGGTCTTGCCGAAGGCGTTCTGCTCGGCGCGCAGGTCTTCGAAGGCGGCGATCGCGGCTCGGCGGGCCTGGTCGGCCGCCACGGCGTCGTCGACCAGCGACTCGGAGTCGCCCCGGGCCCGCTGGCTCAGCTTGACGAGGTCGGGGGATTCACGGAGCAACTGGGGATCGATCACCCGCCCATCCTAGGCAACGGCACCTGCCCGGCCGACGTTCTGCACAGAGCCTTCGTCTTCTCGTTACCTCACGGAGGTGCGTCCAATACGCTCGCCCCATGACCGCCACCTCCCCCTCCCCCGCCGAGCACGCCTCGGCGCCCGAGCCCGAGACGGCTCGCCAGACCGCCGCGGTCGTCTACAACCCGATCAAGGTCGACCTCGACGCGATCAAGACGGCCGTCCAGCGCCACGAGTTCTCGAACGGCTGGGGCCCCACGGCGTTCTACGAGACCAGCAAAGAAGACCCGGGCGGCGAGGTGACCAAGCAGGCCCTCGCCGAGGGCGTCGACATGGTGATCGCCGCCGGTGGCGACGGCACCGTGCGTGCGGTCGCCGAGGCCCTCCAGGGCACCGACGCCTCCCTCGCCCTGCTGCCCTCGGGCACGGGCAACCTGCTGGCCCGCAACCTCGAGCTCTCGCTCGACAACCTCGACGACTCGATCGCGACGGCGTTCAGCGGTCGCGACCGCGACATCGACCTCGGCGTCGTCGACATCGAGCGTGAGGACGGCTCCCGCGAGACCAAGGCGTTCGTCGTCATGGCGGGCGTGGGCCTCGACGCCAAGATGCTCGCGAACACCAACGACGAGCTGAAGAAGCGCGTCGGCTGGCTCGCCTACGTCGACGCCATCGCCCGGGCCCTGCGCGACGACAACCGGATCGACGTCCGCTACGAGCTCGACGACCAGGGCCGCAAGTCGATGCGCGCCCACACGATCATCGTCGGCAACTGCGGGCTGCTGCCGGCGAACATCATGCTGCTGCCCGACGCCGCGATCGACGACGGCATCTTCGACATCGTCGCCCTGCGCCCCGAGGGGTTCTTCGGCTGGGTGCAGATCTGGGTCAAGATCGTGTGGGAGAACGGCATCCTGCGCCGCACGCACGTCGGTCGCCGGATCCTCGCCGCGAACAGCCGCGAGGTGCGCACGCTGCGCTACAACAAGGGCAAGAAGCTCGTCGTGCGCCTCGACTCCCCCCAGGACTTCGAGATCGACGGCGACTCGGTCGGCAAGGCCGTCGCCCTGCGCGCGGTCGTCGACCCGGGCGGCCTGACCGTCCGCGTGCCGGCCGACTCCTGATCAGCGCGCGCCGCTGATCAGTGCAGGCCGCTGATCAACGTCGGCTGTCGATCAGCGCAGGCCGCTGATCAACCCGCTCAACCAGTCGCGGGCCTCGACGAAGACCTCGTCGTCGTACCGCGGCGAGACCTCGGCCGGGGCACCGTCGGCGCGCGGGTACGACCCGAGGAACATCACGCTCGGGCTGAACCGCTTCAGCCCGAGCAGGGCGTCCGCGACGCGCTCGTCGAGCACGTGCCCCTCGAGGTCGATCACGAACCGGTAGCGCCCGAGGGCGTCGCCGATCGGCCGAGACTGGATCAGGCTGAGGTTGATGCCGCGGGTCGCGAACTGCTCGAGCATGTCGACCAGCGCGCCCGATCCGTCGGTCGGCAGCTCGACGATCAGGCTCGTCTTGTCGGCGCCGGTCGCGGGCGGCACGGGCACCGTGCGGCTGACCAGCACGAAGCGCGTGACGGCCTGGTCGTTGTCGCCGATGTCGCGGGCGAGCACCTCGAGGTCGTGGTGGTCGGTGATGCCGGGAGGCGCGACCGCGGCGTCCGCGGAGCCCCCGACCCCGCCCTCCTCGAGCAGCGACGCGGCGGCGGCCACGTTCGACGACGCCGGCAGGTGCCCGTGGCCGGGCAGGGCGCGCTCGAGCCAGCGGTGGGTCTGCGCGTAGGCGACCGGGTGCGCGTTGACGACCCGCACCTCCTCGATGCGGGTGCCCGGCCGGGCGACGAGCACGAAGTTGACGCGCACCAGGTACTCGCCGACGATGCGGAGGCCCGGCACGGTGGCGAGGGCGTCCTGGGTCGCGCTGACGCCGCCCTCGACGCTGTTCTCGATGGCGATCATCGCGGCCGTGCTGACGCCCGAGACGACGTCGGCCAGGGCCTCGCCGACGTTGTTGACGCTCTTCCAGGTGGCGCCGACGGCCTCGGGCACCTGCTTGAGTGCCGCCTCGGTGAAGGTGCCCGCGGGCCCGAGGTAGCTGTAGGTCGTCGAGGAGGCGCGGGTCGGCATGACGAGGAGCCTACTGAGAGCCGCCCCGGCACCGCGACGAAGGTCGGCGCCGGGTGCCAGGATGTCCCCATGACCGACCGTGCCGGAACCCCCGCAGAAGCCAGCGACCTGATCGACCCCGAAGAGGTCTCGGCCGCGTACTACGAGCTCGTCCCCGACGTCAGCAAGGTCGAGCAGAAGGTCGTCTTCGGCACCTCGGGCCACCGCGGCTCCTCGCTCGACGCGGCGTTCAACGAGACCCACATCGCCGCCATCACACAGGCGATCGTCGAGTACCGGGCAGGCCAGGGCATCACCGGCCCGCTGTTCATCGGGCGCGACACCCACATCCTCAGCGGCCCGGCCGAGCGCACCGCGGTCGAGGTGCTCACCGGCAACGACGTGAAGGTGCTGGCCGACGCCGAGGGCGGCTACGTGCCGACGCCCGCGCTCAGCCACGCGATCCTGGTCTACAACAACGACCCGGCGAACACCGACAAGGCCGACGGCATCGTCGTCACCCCCAGCCACAACCCGCCCCGCGACGGCGGCTTCAAGTACAACCCGCCGCACGGCGGCCCGGCCGACAGCGACGCCACGAACTGGATCGCGAACCGTGCCAACGAGATCATCGCCGCCGGCAACGTCGACGTGAAGCGCGGCGTCGGCACGCCCGGCCGCCACGACTTCCTGCGCGGCTACGTGGGCGACCTCGTCAACATCATCGACATCGACGCCATCAAGAAGGCCGGCGTGAAGATCGGTGCCGACCCGCTCGGTGGCGCGAGCGTCGAGTACTGGGGCGCGATCCGCGACGTCTACGGCCTCGACCTCACCGTCACGAACCCCGGCGTCGACCCGACCTGGCGCTTCATGACGCTCGACTGGGACGGCAAGATCCGCATGGACCCGTCGAGCCCCTCGGCCATGGCCAGCGTCGTCCACCGCAAGGACGAGTTCGACGTGCTGACCGGCAACGACGCCGACGCCGACCGCCACGGCATCGTCACGCCCGACGGCGGCCTGATGAACCCGAACCACTACCTCGCGGTCGCCATCGACTACCTCTACACGCACCGCCCCGAGTGGCGCGACGACGCCGCGATCGGCAAGACCCTCGTCTCGTCGAGCATCATCGACAAGGTCGCCGAGTCGCACGGGCGTCGCCTGTGGGAGGTCCCGGTCGGGTTCAAGTGGTTCGTGCCCGGCCTGGTCGACGGCTCGGTCGCGTTCGGCGGCGAAGAGAGCGCCGGGGCGTCGTTCCTCCGCAAGGACGGCACCGTCTGGACGACCGACAAGGACGGCATCCTGCTGGCCCTGCTCGCGAGCGAGATCATCGCCGTCACCGGCAAGACGCCCTCGCAGCTCTACGCCGAGCTCGTCGAGAAGTACGGCGACCCGGTCTACCAGCGGGTCGACGCGGCGGCGACGAAAGAGCAGAAGACGCGTCTGGGCAAGCTCGACGGCGACGCCATCGAGGCGACCGAGCTCGCCGGTGACCGCATTACGGCGAAGCTCAGCAAGGCTCCGGGCAACGACGCGGCCGTCGGCGGCGTCAAGGTGGTCACCGACAAGGCCTGGTTCGCGGCCCGCCCGAGCGGCACCGAGGACGTCTACAAGATCTACGCCGAGTCGTTCGAGGGCCCCGAGCACCTCGCCCGCGTCCAGGCCGAGGCCAAGACGATCGTCGACGCCGCGCTCGGCGCCTGACCGACGGCCCACACCCCAGGAAGTCGCCGAGACCCCCACCCGCGGGTGGGGGTCTCGGTGACTTCCTGGGGTCTCGAGGGGTCAGCCGGCGTAGTCGGGGGCCGCGGGCAGGCCGAAGAACTCCTCGAGCGTGGTGACGCCCGTGTCGTGCATCTCGGTGGCGAGCGGCACGCCCACGTACCGGAAGTGCCACGGCTCGAAGGTGAAGCCGGTCACGGCCACCTTGTCGGCCGGGTAGCGCAGCAAGAACCCGAAGCGCCACGCGTTGGCCGCCAGCCACTGCCCCTGCGGCGTGTCGCCGAAGCAGGCCTGCAGCGCACAACTGAGCGGCACGGGACTGATGTCGAGGGCGAGACCGGTCTGGTGCTCGCTGAAGCCGGGGCGGGCGCTCTGGGCGTCGGCCTGTGCCTGCCCGAGGCGCTGCACCCAGCCGGCGTAGACGCTCACCTGGGTGTCGTACGAGCGGTACGCGCTCTGCACCTGGAACGCTCCGGCTCCCTCGGCCTCGCCCGCCTGGAACATCGCGACGACCGCGGCGGCGGCCTCGGCGCGCAGGGTCGGCGGGTTCTGGTGTGTCACGTCGGGCGTGACGAGGTCGGCGGGCACGTAGTCGACCGGGTCGAGGGGGCGCAGCTTGTCGCTGACCACCCAGAGGCTGGCGGGGTCGTCGACCGACCGGGCCGCCTTGTCGAACGCGGGTGTCGTGGGGGACGTAGGAGGCGCCTCCTCGGTCGGGGTCGGGGTGGGGGTGAGCGTCGGCGAGACGGTCGCGGCCGACGTGGTCGGGCTCGGCTCGGGCGCGCCCTGCGAGCACGCGGCCAGCAGACCGGTCGTGAGGACGACGGCCAGGACGGTCGTCGCGGGGCGGGGCAGGGAGGGGCGTCGAGACATCGCGTCGAGCCTAGTCACGCGCGTCGGCCCGGCACGGTCGGCCGTCGCCTGACGTCGAGGACGGACGATTCCTCTTGTTGTCGGGATCTTGCTCGTGAAGTAACTTTGCGTACTGCGCAATGTCGAGTCGCGCCGTCACCACCAGACTGACTCCCCCACCAGACAGAAGAGACACCATGTCGAGCGCTGCCCCAGCCCCCACGACCACGGCCCCCGCCGAGCGCGAGGGCCTGATGACCCACCGCCAGATCCTCTACGTCATCTTCGGCCTGATGGCGGGCATGTTCCTCTCGGCCCTCGATCAGACGATCGTGGGTACCTCGATGCGGACGATCGCCGACGACCTCGACGGGCTCAGCCTGCAGGCCTGGGTGACGACCGCCTACCTGATCGTGTCGACCATCTCGACGCCGATCTACGGCAAGCTCAGCGACATCTTCGGGCGTCGGCCGCTCTTCCTGATCGCCATCACGATCTTCCTGCTGGGGTCGATCGCGGCCGGCTTCTCCGAGAGCATGTACCAGCTCGCGATCTTCCGGGCGATCCAGGGCATGGGCGCCGGTGGCCTCATGGCCCTGCCGCTGACGATCATGGGCGACATCCTCGCCCCGCGTGAGCGTGCCAAGTACCAGGGCTACTTCCTGGCCGTGTTCGGCATCTCGAGCGTCATCGGTCCGCTCGTCGGCGGGCTGTTCGCCGGAGCCGACCAGATCCTCTTCGTCACCGGCTGGCGCTGGGTGTTCCTGATCAACGTGCCGATCGGCATCGCGGCACTGTTCATCGTCGTGCGGTTCCTGCACATCCCGGGGCAGAAGCGACGCGAGAACGTGCGCATCGACTGGTTCGGCGCCGCGGCGGTCATCGTCGCCGCCGTGCCGCTGCTGCTGGTGGCCGAGCAGGGCCGCACCTGGGGCTGGAGCTCGCCCGGGGCCTTCGCCTGCTACGTGATCGGAGCCGTCGGCATCGTCGCGTTCGTCGTGATCGAGCGGTCGATGGGCGACGACGCCCTGATCCCGCTCAAGCTGTTCCGCAACCCGACCTTCTCGATGGCGACCGTGCTCGGCGTGCTCGTCGGCTTCGGCATGTTCGGCGCCCTGCTGACGGTGCCGCTGTACCTGCAGCTCGTGAACGGTGCCACGCCGACCGAGAGCGGCTTCCAGATGCTGCCGATGATCGCCGGCCTGATGATCTCGTCGATCGTCGCCGGCCAGCTCATCTCTCGCACGGGCAGGTACAAGATCTTCCCGATCACGGGCACGGCGTTCATGGCCGCCGGGTTCTTCTGGTTCACGAACCTCTCGTACGACAAGCCGTACTGGTTCATGATGGTCGGCATGCTGCTCGTCGGCCTGGGCCTCGGCCAGCTGATGCAGACCCTGACCATCGCCTCGCAGAACTCGGTCGGCGCCCGCGACATCGGCGTGGCCACGTCGGCGTCGACGTTCTTCCGGCAGATCGGCGGGACGCTCGGCACGGCCGTGCTGTTCTCCGTGCTGTTCAGCCGCATCCCCCAGACGATCGCCGCCGCGTTCGCCGACTCGAGCCTGCAAGGCCGCGCCCAGGCCGCCCTCGCCGACCAGTCGGTGTTGACCGACCCGGCGAACGCCTCGATCCTGAAGCTCTACCAGGCGGCCGGCAGCGGTGACACGTCGCAGGTGAGCGGAGCGCTCGACGGCAACACGTCGTTCCTCAACACGGCGGACCGACGCCTGGCCGCGCCGTTCCTCGACGGCTTCGCGAACGCGGCGGTGACCGTGTTCTGGGTCGCCCTGGCGGTCGTGCTGGTGGCCTTCGTGCTGAGTTTCTTCCTCAAGGCCACGCCGCTCCGGCAGAAGTCGGCCATCGACGAGGCGGCCGACGACGCGCGAGCCGCCGTGGCCGCCGACGCCGCGCTCTCGGCCCAGGCCGCCGCCGCGCAGACCGGCTCGCTCGTCGCCCCCGACACCGGCTCGATCGACGTCGTACCCCCGCGCGAGCGGCGTGACGACACCCCGCCACGGCCCTGATCGCGCGCACGTCGGGGTGACCGCCCGACCACGGATGCGCCCGAGCTGGTGTCGCGACACGGCACGTGTCGGGTAGCGTTCCCTCGACGGTGCTTCGGTGCCGAACGGTTCGTCACGTGTCCGGCGTTCCCTGCCCGTGAAGCTCACGCGGGAGGCGAGACGACCGAAGGCCGCACACCCACGGGGTGTGCGGCCTTTCTTCGTCACCGGACGTCCCACCGGATCGATCCCCTGCGTGAAGCTCCGATCGACACGGCGGGACGTCTCTGCCCACGCGGGGCGGACGAGATGAGCCTAAAACGGGTGCGACCGGAGGGACAGGGGTTGACAATCGCGAAACTCCTGATCAGCCTCGTTTTTTTAGCTAGACGACCTAGCGACGTGGTCTAGACTCGCCGCATGCCCGATCAGCACGCCACCGCCGCACCCTTCGACGCGTCCGGCTATTGGTACAGCAGCAGCACCGAAGAGCGTGGCGTCACGGTGCTGAATACCCTCCGCGCCTACCGGGCCGCCGAGGTCGCGATGCGGGCCCGCACCCGCAAGTCGATGAAGATGAACGACACCGACCTCGCGGCCCTCCGTTTCCTCCTGCGGGCGCAGCGGCTCGGCGACCCCGTCAGCGCGAAAGAGTTGGCCGCCCAGCTGAAGATCACCTCGGCCTCGACGTCCGTGCTGATCAACCGCCTCGTCGCGAGCGGGCACATGCTGCGCCATCCGCACCCGACCGACAAGCGTGCCGTGCTGCTGACCGCCACGGGCGACTCGAACTCCGAGGTACGCGACACCATGGCGGCGATGCACGCCCGCATGATCTCGACCGCCGAGTCACTCGATGCCGACGAGGCCGCTGCGGTCGTGGGCTTCCTGCAGCGCATGACGGCCGCGATCGAGATCGACGACCACCACGTCGACGGCGACCCGACGGACGCAGCGGGCACGGCGGGCACGGCGGGCACGGCGAGCGCAGGTCACCCCGCTTCCTAGCCGCTGGGCGAACACCTGGTGAACTGACTAGATCGACTAGTCACCACCGTGGCAGGCTGACCGCACGGCACCGGTTCACGGCGGTGTCGTGACAGTCCGAGCACCACCGTTCCGCCAGGCATCGCAGGGGTGCCGGAGACGAGCAGAACATGACCACGATCGACGTCGCTCGCAGCGACCGCCCCACCTCCGCCGGCAGCGCCTTCTCCGAGGTGCGCGACACCGCCCGGCAGCGCACGCTGGCCGTCATCGCGACGGCCGCCACCGGCGCGAGCGTCAGCCTCGTCGCCGCCCTGCTGCTCGCCCTCGGCGTCGTCCGATGACCGGCTCGTCGGGCTTCTCCACCCAGCAGATGCAGGGCCTCACCCACGAGCAACTCGTGTCGTTCGTCCGCGGTTCGGTGACGACGGCCGTCTCGGCCCTCGACCTGCACTCCGTCAGACCGACTCGACCCGCGCCGACGGGAGCCGTCTGCGCATGACGGCCACCGCCTCCTCGTTGCTGTCGACGAGCAGGTAACGCCGGCCGAGGGCGTCCGCCACGGCACCGGTGGTTCCGCTGCCGGCGAAGAAGTCGAGCACCCAGTCGCCCTCTCGACTCGAGGCCTGCACGATGCGGCGCAGCACGCCCTCGGGCTTCTGCGTCGGGTAGCCGGTCTTCTCGCGACCCGTCGGCGACACGATCGTGTGCCACCACACGTCGGTCGGCAGCTTGCCCCGGGCGACCTTCTCGGGCGTGACGAGACCCGGTGCCATGTACGGCTCGCGGTCGACGCTCGTCGAGTCGAAGTGGTACCGCTTGGGGTCCTTCACGTAGACGAGGATCGTGTCGTGCTTGGTCGGCCACCGGTTGCGGCTCTTCGCGCCGTAGTCGTAGGCCCAGATGATCTCGTTCAAGAAGCAGTCCCGACCGAACAGGGCGTCGAGCAGCACCTTCGCGTAGTGCGCCTCGCGGTAGTCGAGGTGCAGGTAGAGCGTGCCGTCGGGGGCGAGCAGCCGCCAGGCTTCGGCCAGGCGCGGCTCGAGGAACGACCAGTAGTCCTCGAAGCGGTCGTCGTAGCCCATCAGGTCGCCGCGGATGCGTTCGTACTGCACGCCCTTGAAGCCCGTCACCGAGGTGATCGAGTCCTCGGCGCTGCGCACCGACGTCGTCGACCGGCGCCGCTGCTGGCGCCCCGTGTTGAACGGCGGGTCGAGGTAGACGATCGTGAATCCGCCGTCGGGCAGCTGGACCGTGACGTCGAGGTTGTCGCCCTGGACCACGAGGCTCGGGGAGGCGGTGGTCCAGTCGAGGGGCATCCGACCATTCTGCTGCCTGCCGGGCACCGACACGCGCCCGACTCCCGGCCGGGGGCGCGTAGCGTGTCGGGATGACCACCGAGGTAGAGAACCGCCCCACGCAGAACCAGTACGCCCTCGTCGAGGACGGCGAGACGATCGGCTTCGCGGCCTACGACGTCGTCGGCCACGAGATCCGCTTCACCCACACCGAGATCGAGCCCAGCCGACGTTCCGCCGGCCTCGGGGCCCGGCTCGTCCAGGGCGCCCTCGACGACGTGCGGGCGAACACCGACCTGCGCGTCGTGCCCCTCTGCCCGTTCGTGGTCGACTTCGTCGACGACCACGTCGACTACCGCGAGCTGCTCGACCGCTGACCGCGGCGCGGTCGCCGAGGCGGACGCCGGGCAGGAGGCGCGGGTCGCCTCGTCGGCGTCCGTCGCGTGCTCAGGGCACGCGCGCCAGCCACTCGGGCGTCGCGAACTTCGAGGTGACGAGGTGCTCGGCCTTCTCGAGTTCGGCCTCGGTGACGTGGCCTTCGGTCGCCCCGTAGAGACCGGTGAAGGTCTGCTTGAGGCGCTCGATGATCTCGGCGCGGGGCAGGCCCGTCTGGCTGCGCAGCGGGTCGACGCGCTTGGCGGCGCTGGTCGTGCCCTTGTCGCTCATCTTCTCGCGTCCGATGCGCAGGACCTGCACCATCTTGTCGCCGTCCATGTCGTACGACATCGTGGCGTGGTGCAGCAGGGCGCCGTTGCCCAGGCGCTTCTGCGCGGCCCCGCCGATCTTGCCCTTGGCGCTCGTGATGTCGTTCAGCGGCTGGTAGAAGGCGTCGATGCCGAGCGACTTGAGCGCCGTGATCACCCATTCGTCGAGGTACGCGTACGAGTCGGCGAAGCTCATGCCCTGCACGAGCTCGCCCGGGGCGTAGAGCGAGTAGGTGACGATCGACTGCGCGTCCATGAACATGGCGCCGCCGCCGCTGATGCGGCGCACCACCTCGAACCCGTGGGTCGATGCGGCGTCGAGGTCGACCTCGTTCTTCAGCGACTGGAAGCTGCCGATCACGACGGCGGGCTGGTCCCACTCCCAGAAGCGCAGGGTAGGGCCGCGGCGACCCGCGCCCACCTCTTCGGTGAGCACCTGGTCGAGGGCGAGGTGGACGTTGGGCGACACCGGGGCGTCGTGGATGATCTGCCAGTCGTAGTCGCGCCAGTCCGTCGCCTTCGAGAGGCTGCGCCGGATCGCCACGGCGATCGCCTCGGGCGAGAAGCCCAGCAGCACCGCGTCGTCCGGCAGCCCCTGCTTGATCGTCGCCGCGATCGTCGCGGCGTCCGACTCGACCGGCAGGCCGTTCACCGCCCGGTCGACGGCGTCGAGCGCCGTGTCGGGCTCGAGGAAGAAGTCACCGGCGAGACGGAACCCGGCGATGCGCCCCTCTCTGACGTCGAGGTCGACGACCACGAGCTTTCCGCCTGGGACCTTGTACTCACCGTGCATGGACGCAGCCTATGCCTGGTGCCCCACGCGGTCGTCGAGCCAGCGCACCAGGTCGGCCACGACCTCGTCGCGGTTGGTCTCGCGGAACACCTCGTGCCGGGCACCCTGGTAGACCACGAGCTCGACGTCGCTGAGCCGGCTGCGGTTGACGTACGCGTCGGCGAGCTTGCGGGCGCTGGCCTCGCCGCCGAGCGGGTCGTCGTCGCCGACGAGGACGAGGACGGGCAGGTCGCTCGCGAGCCGGGTCGACGGGCGACCCATCAGGCGCAGCGTGTCGGCCGTGCCGAACAGCTGCCGGGCCGTCGCCTGCACCGACAGGGGGTCGGCGGCCATGGCGTCGACCACGGCCTGATCACGGCTGAGCCACTCGTAGCCCGTGTCGCCGAGGTGGGCGTGCCGGGCGTTCAGGTCGCCCGCGTTCATGCTGCCGGGCATGCGGTACGCCGTGCCGCTCAGCACGACGGCGTCGAACCGGTCGGACCCCTCGTCGACGAGCTTCTGCGCCATCAACGAGCCCCAGGAGTGCCCGAGCAGCACGAGGGGCGAACCGGGGTTCTCGGAGCGCGCGATGCCCGTCAACCGGACCACCGCCTCCATCGCCCCGCGCAGCCCCGACGGGCCGAGGCGGCCGAGCTTCGAGCGGTCGCCGCCCCACTGCCCGAGGCCGGTCTCGCCGTGGCCGAGGTGGTCGTTCGCGTAGACCGTGTAGCCGGCTCGCACGAGGTCCTGAGCGAGGTCGTCGTAGCGCAGGGCGTACTCGCCGAGGCCGTGCGCGATCTGCACCACGGCCTTGGGCGCCGCGGCCTTCCAGACGTAGTAGTGCACGGTCACGCCGTGGGCGTCGGTGAACTCGTAGTCGCCTCGGGCGGCGGAGAAGATGGGCACGGCCTCAGTCTCCCATCACGGGCCCGCCCCCGGGGCAGGGACTCGTGGTCAGCGGCGGGCGTCGACGTCGGTGCGCACGACGCCGAACGCCTGGTCGAGGTCGACGTCGACCTCGGTGCCGTCGTCGAGGCGCACGTCGACCTCGTAGGCCACGCCGGCGTCGTCGCCGCGGTCGGCGTCGGTCACCGTGCCCCCACCGGCGGCGGCGAGGGCGGCGGCCGCGGCCTGGTCGTAGTCGGCGCCGGTCAGGTCGTCGTCGCGGGTCGAGTCGTCGCGGCCCGAACCCGCGACGGGCGTCGGGGTGGCGTCCGACCCGAGCGAGTCGTCGTCGTCGTCGTCACGGTCGTCGCCCGCGAGGGGCGTCGGGGTGGCACCGGACCCGCGCGAGTCGTCGTCGACTCGACTCGAGGTGACGGCGTAGTCGCCGTCGAGCAACACCTTCGCCTCGCGCCCGTCGGGCAGGACGACCTCGACCTCGTAACCGACGAGCCCGTCGTCCAGGGTGTCCACCTCGGTCACGGTCCCGCCACCGGTCTCGGCGAGCGCCGCCGCCCGGGCCCGGTCACGGGTCTGCCCGGACACGCCGTCGTCGAGGCCCGAGGCGAGGGCCACGCCGCCGCCGCCCAGCACGAGGACGCCGGCGATGCCGCCGGCGATCAGCAGGGACTTCTTCTTGGTGAGGCTGTTCTTCAGCATGGTTCGCTCCGTTCGTGGGGCCGCCGAGCGGCCGGGTCTGTCGCTCTCTCGAGCTGATGACCCCACTCTCGCGAGGGGGCACTGAAGCAGTGCTGAAGTCCGCTGAAGAACCGTTCAGGAGGCGCGGGTCGCGTCACCGGGGCAGGGCGGGCAGCGCTCGGGTCAGGCCGGCCCGGCGGGGAGGTCGACCACGAACCGGGCACCACCGAGCGGCGACGTGGTGATCGACACCGAGCCCCCGTGCACCCGGACGATCTCGCGGACGATCGCGAGCCCCAACCCGCTGCCGCCCGAGTCGCGGGCGCGGGCCTCGTCCAGGCGCACGAACCGCTCGAACACCCGCTCTCGGTCGGCCTCGGCGACTCCGGTCCCGTCGTCGTCGACGGTGAGGACGGCTCGGCCGTCGCGCTCGTCGAGGGCGACGGCGACGCGGGTGTCGGCGTGCCGGGCCGCGTTCGCCACGAGGTTGTGCACGACCTGGCCGAGCAGTCCCTCGTCGCCGTCGACGCGGGCCGGGCCGACGGCCGTGGCGTCGACGGAGAGCGGCCCCCGACCGTCGGAGGGGGCGACGCCGCGCAGGCGGGCGGACTCGGCAACGACGAGATCGTCGAGGTCGACCGGGCGACGCGTCACCCCGAGGGCCCCCTCGTCCGCCCTGGCGAGGACCAACAGGCCCTGCACGAGTGCCGTCAGCCGCGCCTCCTCGCCGAGGACGGTGCCGGCCAGGGCCGCACCGTCGATGCTGCCGGGGTGCAGCAGCGCGACCTCGGCGTGCTGTCTGATCGTGGCGAGCGGCGTCTTGAGCTCGTGCGAGGCGTCGCCGACGAAGCGCCGCTGGGCCGTCGCCGACGAGTCGAGTCGGTCGAGCATGCCGTTCAGCGTTCGGGCGAGACGGGCGATCTCGTCGCTGCCGCCGGGGTCCGGCAGCCGGTGCGACAGGCTCTGCGCCGTGACCGTGTCGACCTCGCGTCGCATCGACTCGACCGGGCGCAGCGCACGGCCCACCACGAGCCAGGTCGTGACGCCGAGCACGAGCAGCGCCACGGGGATCGCGACGCCGAGCGTCACGAGGCTCGCCGAGGAGGCGGCGCTCGCCTCGTCGAGGGACCGCGCCGCCACGACGCCGTACTCGGTCGTCACGGTCGGGGCGGGTTCGGGGGTGGCCTCGGGCGTCGGGGTCGAGTCGTCGGCGTCGTCCACGGAGTCGTCGGCGTCGTCGCCGGACCGCGCAGACGGGGAGGACGCGGTCGGAGTCGGTGTCAGCGTCGGTTCCGCGCTCAACGTCGGCGTCGGCGTGGTCTCGACCCCCACGTCGTCCCGTTCGACGACGAACTCGTCGCCGTCGAGGGTCACGCGGTCACCCGACCCGGCCTCCGTGAGCGACGAGGCGGATTCGACGAGGTCGTCCTCTCCCCCGGCGGCGAGCACTCGCCCCGAGGAGTCGGTCACGACGACGAGGGCCCCCTCCGCCTCGCCCGCGACCGCGACGTCGGGCGTCGAACCGATCGCCAGGGCCGACACGGCGCGGTCAACGTCGGCCGCGGCGGACTGGCGCGGGCCGTCGGCGAGCACGGCCTGTTGCACGAGCGCGAAGACGAGCGTGAACACGCCGAGGGTCAGGGCGACGGCGAGCACGGCGGCCGCGGTGATGCGGGACCGCAGCGACGCCCGTCGGGGGCGACCCGGCCCGTTGCCGCCGGACGGCCCGATCGCGGCGGACGGCCCGGGCGTCGGGACGCGAGGGGCGCGCTCAGCCACCCCGCGCCTCCAGACGGTAGCCCGCCCCGCGCAGCGTGACGATGGCCTCGCGGCCGAACGGCCGGTCGACCTTGTTGCGCAGGTGGCGCACGTACACCTCGACGATGTTGGGGTCGCCCTCGAAGTCGTCGTTCCAGACGCCGTCGAGCACCTCGCGCTTGGTCACGACGCTGCCGGCGTGGCGCATGAGGAACTCGAGCACCGCGAACTCGCGGCTGGTGAGCTCGACCTCGACGTCGCCGCGGCGGACGCTGCGGGAGGCGGGGTCGAGGCGCAGGTCGCCGGCCTCGAGCACGACCGGTCGTTCGCGGGCACCACGGCGGACCAGGGCGCGCAGCCGGGCGAGCAGCACGGCGAAGGAGAACGGCTTGGTGAGGTAGTCGTCCGCGCCGGTGTCGAGGGCCTCGACCTGGTCCCACTCGCCGTCCTTGGCGGTGAGCATGATGACGGGGGTCCAGTCGCCGCCCTCGCGCATGGCCCGGCAGACGGCGTAGCCGCTCATGCCGGGCAGCATGATGTCGAGGACGACCACGTCGTACGTGCCCTCGCGGGTGCGCCAGAGGCCGTCGGTGCCGGTCGGGGCGACGTCGACCGCGATGCCCTCGGCCTCGAGACCGAGTCGCAGGCCCTCGGCCAGGGTCGCCTGGTCCTCGACGACGAGCACGCGCACGGGGCCTCCCTCGGTCGCGCCGGGTGCGCGTCGTGCCCATCATGGCGGCCCGGCGCTGAAGCGCGGCTGAAGCGGGCCACGCCGCCGGCCGGCTGGGCGCGATGCCACGACTGGCCGCTCACGTTCGGAGCTGAGCGGCGAGTCGTGACATCTCGACGGGCCGAGGAGGCGCGGGTCAGTGCGCCGAGTAGCCGCCGTCGACGAGGTGGTAGCTGCCCGTGACGAACGACGCCTCGTCGCTCAGCAGGAACAGGACGAGCGCCGAGACCTCGGCGTCGGTGCCCAGGCGGCCGGTGGCGTGCTGCGACTCGAGGTACGAGAGCGCGTCGCCGTCGAGAGACGCGCGCACGAGGGGAGTGTCGATGAAGCCGGGGCCGACCGCGTTCGTGCGGACGCCACGCTTCGAGTACTCGAGCGCCGCGACCTTGGTCAGGCCGACCAGGGCGTGCTTGCTGGCGACGTAGGCCGCGTTCTGGGCGATGCCGACCGAACCGAGCACCGAGCTCATGTTGACGATCGAGCCGCCTCCGGCCTCCACCATGGCGGGCAGCTGGTAACGCAGGCCGTAGAAGACGCCGTCGAGGTCGACCGAGCGGACGCGGTCCCAGGCGGCGATGTCGTACTCGCCGATGTCGGCGGCCGGGGCACCGATGCCGGCGTTGTTCACCGCGAGGTGCAGGGCACCGTAGGTGGTCTTCGCGAACTCGACGGCCGCCTCGGACTGCTCGGGCTTCGCGGTGTTCTGCTCGAAGGCGACGGCCGTGCCGCCGGCGGCGACGATCTGGTCGACGACGCCCTGGGCCGCCTCGAGCTTGATGTCGGTGACGACCACCGATGCGCCCTCGGCCGCCAGGGAGCGCGAGATCGCGGCGCCGATGCCGCTGCCTCCACCGGTGACGAGTGCCGTCTTGTCGCTGAACCGTGCCATGGTCTGTGCCTCTCTCCGTTCGTGGGCCGGCCGTCGGGGCCGGTCGGGCTCGTCGACGAGCCCGTCTGCGAACATACGCTCGCATGGAACTGTGGGCAACAGGTGTCGCCTTGCTCTCGGCGAAATCCCTGCAGTCCGTGCAGCTTCGCTCGTTCGGGGGCAGGGTGGCGGGATGACCTCCCCCGCGTCCGACGACGCCTCCTCACCCTCCACCGCCGTCCTCTTCGACATCGACGGCACCCTGGTCGACTCGAACTTCGCCCACGTCGACGCCTGGTCGCGCGCCTTCACCGAGGTCGGCCACCCCGTCGACAGCTGGCGCATCCACCGGTCGATCGGCAAGGACTCGTCCCTGCTGGTCGAGGGCCTGGTCGGGAAGGACGCCGCCGCGCGCCTCCTCGACGACGCGAAGGACGCCCATTCGCGCCACTACGCCGAGCACCTCGGCGACGAAGGCGACCTGCACGTCTTCGAGCGGGCGACCGACCTGCTCGCCGAGCTGGCGCGTCGGGGGCACGGCGTCGTGCTCGCCACGAGCGCGCCCGAGGACGAGCTGAAGGCGCTGCGCGGACTGCTCGACGTCGAGGACGCCCTCTGGGCCGTCACGTCGAGCGAGGACGTCGAGACCGCCAAACCCGACCCCGGCATCGTCGAGGTCGCCCTCGCGAAGGCGGACGTGCCGGCCGAGCGCGCGGTGATGGTCGGCGACGCCGTCTGGGACGTCGAGGCGGCGCACCGGGCGGGCGTGACCTGCGTCGGGGTGCTGAGCGGCGGCTTCTCCCGGGCCGAGCTGGTCGAGGCCGGGGCCGAGGAGGTCTACGACGACGTGTCCGACCTGCTCGCCCGGCTCGACGACAGCGTGATCGGTCGGCTCGGGCGCGACTGAGGCCCGCACGACGGGGCGCGGTCGGCTGGGGCGGAGCGTCTTCGGCGACCGCCACCGCGCCTCCTGGTCCGTCAGCGGAGTGGCCCGACCTCGGGTCACGGCGCCGGTCGGCGTCGAGCCCAGGGTGGCACCGCCCGGGCCGGCGCACCAGCCCCCGGTCGGCTGCAGGAGGCGCGGGTCGCGTCGCCGGGCTCGGGTCGCCCGGGCCGGGTCGCCGGGTGCCGCCTCGCCCCGTGGGTCAGGTCGCCGGGGTGCCGCCCCGCGACGACGCCCACACCTGCACGGCCAGACCGACCGCGATGAACCCGAGCATCAACGCGCCCATCACGACGGCCGTGCCGCCGAGTGCCCCGGCGAGCGGGGTCGCGGCGCCGCCGAGCCCGAACTGCAGGCCGCCCGCGAGCGCGGCGGCCGTGCCGGGCGCGCGGTGTCCGAGCGCCTGCGTCAGCGTGATCGACCCGGGGATGACCCAGCCCCAGCCCGCCGTGACGAGGGCCAGTGCCGGCCAGATCAGCGCCGGCCCGACACCGGTCAGCGCACCCGCGAGCACGAGGGCCGACCCCACGGTGCAGGTGACGAGCCCCACGGTGAAGAGGTGGTCCTCGGCGAAGCGTCCGACGAGGCGGCGGAACACCAGGGTCGACGCGATCATGCACGACGCGTTCGACGCGAAGACGAGCGTGTAGAGGCCCGCTCCGAAGCCGTACTGCTCCTGGAAGACGAACGACGACGTGGCGATGTACGAGAAGAAGCCGATCGTCGCGGCGCAGCCCGTCACGAGGTACCAGCGGAAGCGGGGCAGGGCGAGCAGCGCGCCCATCCGTCGCAGGGACGCGAGCAGCGAGCCCGCACCCGGCTCGGGGTCGACGAGCGTCTCGGGCAGGCGCCGTGCGGCCACCCAGGTCAACGCGGCCCCGAGCACCGCCAGCACGACGAACGTCGCCCGCCAGCTCGACACCGAGAGCACCACGCCGCCCACGAGCGGCGCCACGACCGGGCCGACGGCGTTGATCGCGGCGAGCGTCGCGAAGAGCCTGCTGCGCACGAGGCCCGTGGTCGAGTCCCCCACCATGGCCCGGGCGGCCACCGAGCCCGCCGCGCCGCCGAGGCCCTGCGCGACGCGCGCGACGACGAGGGTGGCCGCGTCGGGAGCCACGGCGCAGGCGATCGAGGCGAGGGCGAACAGGACGGTCCCGCCCAGCAGGATGCGCCTCCTGCCCCGACCGTCGCTGATCGGCCCGATGACGATCTGGCCGACCGCGAACGCGACGAGGAACGCCGTCAGGCTGAGCTGCACCTCGGCCGTCGTCGCCCCGAGGTCGCGCGCGATGGCCGGCAGCGCGGGGATGTACATGTCGGTCGCGAACGGCGAGATGCCCACGATCAGTGCCACCGTCAACACGGCCCCCCGCCCGGACAGCCAGGAGGGGCGACTCGGCTCGGTCGGGACGTCGTCGTCGCTCATCGGTCCGAGCCTAGGCGCATGTCGTCCGGGCCAGACGTTTACTTAGCCGAACTAAACGAGTATCGTGGCCCGGCGATGACCGACTCCGCGCCTCCTGCCCCCTCCGCTCCCCGGGCCGTGCCGCACGCGCACCTCGCGACCGACGTCCGCGGGGCCGTGCTGCGACTCGCCCGCCGCCTGCGGCAGCAGAAGGCCGACGCCGACGTGACCGACGCCCAGATGGCCGCCCTCGGCTACGTCGTGCAGAACCAGCCGCTGACGATCGGGGCCCTCACGGCGCACGAGGGCGTCACTCCCCCGTCGATGAACCGGACCGTCGGCAAGCTCGTCGACGCCGGGTTGCTGCGTCGCACGGTCGACGACGACGACAAGCGCCGCGTGCTGCTCGAGACGACCGAGGCCGGCACCGCCTTCGTGTTCGAGACGCGTCGACGCCGTGACGAGTGGCTCGTGCCCCGCCTCTCGGCCCTGACCGCCGACGAGCGTCGCACCCTGGCCGACGCGACCGAGATCCTGCGGAAGCTGACCCGCTCGTGACGGCCATGTTCCGCAGCCTGTCGCTGTTCAACTACCGCCTCTGGTTCGCCGGCGCGCTCGTGTCCAACGTCGGCACCTGGATGCAGCGGACGGCGCAGGACTGGCTCGTCCTCACCGACCTGACCGACAACGACGCCACGGCGCTCGGCATCACCATGGCGCTGCAGTTCGCGCCGCCGATCCTGATGGTGCCGATCACGGGGCTGATCGCCGACCGGTTCGACCGGCGGCGACTGCTGATGGTGACGCAGCTGAGCATGGGGCTGCTCGGGCTCGGCCTGGGCGTGCTCGTCCTGACCGACAGCGTGCAGCTCTGGATGGTGTACCTCTTCGCCCTGCTGCTCGGCGTCGCGGCCGCGATCGACGCCCCGGTGCGGCAGAGCTTCGTGTCCGAGCTCGTGCCCCCCGGGCACCTGACGAACGCCGTCAGCCTGAACTCGGCCTCGTTCAACGGTGCACGCCTGATCGGCCCCGCGGTCGCCGGCGTGCTCATCGCGACGATCGGCACGGGCTGGGTGTTCCTGATCAACGCCGGCTCGTTCGCCGCCGTGCTGCTGTCGCTGCGGTTCATCCGCGTCGCGCAGCTCGAGCTGAAACCGGCTGTGTCGCGGGCCAAGGGCCAGATCCGCGAGGGGTTCCGGTACGTGCGCGAGCGACCCGACCTGGTCGTCGTGTTCGTCATGGTGTTCGTCATCGGCACCTTCGGCCTGAACTTCGCCATCTTCACCTCGACCATGGCCAGCGTCGAGTTCGGCGTCGACGCCAGCGGGTTCGGCCTGCTGTCGTCCGCGATCGCGGTGGGATCGCTGGTCGGCGCCCTGCTGTCGGCCCGTCGCGAGAAGCCCCGCTGGCGCGTGCTCGTCACGGCGGCCCTGGCCTTCGGGGTCACCTGCCTGGTCGCCGCCGTCATGCCGACCTACTGGAGCTTCGCCGCCGTCCTCGTCACCGTGGGGCTCGCGTCGATCACCCTGATGACGACGGCGAACGCCACCGTGCAGCTGACCACGGCACCCCGCATGCGCGGCCGCGTCATGGCGCTCTACATGGCCGTCTTCACCGGCGGTACGCCGCTGGGCGCACCGATGGTCGGTTGGGTCGCGAACGTGGCCGGACCGCGCTGGGCCATCGGCGTCGCGGCGGCGTCGGGCTTCGTCGCAGCCGGGGTCGCGGTCGTCTGGCTCGTCCGTGGGCAGCACCTGCGGGTGCATCGCGTCCGCGGGGGTGAGCCCGACCCCGTGACCGGGGCACTGCCCGTGGTCGGCGCCGGGCGGTTCCACTACCGGCTGCAGCACGACGGCGACGCGGCCGCCGGGCGGGCACGTGACGAGGCCGCGGCCGAGCTCGCCGTCGACGAGGGCACGGCGACGCGACCGTCCTGACCCGATGGGCGCGAGCACGATCGACCGTCCACCACGACCACGCCCGCCTTCGGCACGTCAGGAGGCGCGGTGCCGGTCCGCCACGCCCGTCACCGGCACCGACGCCGGCGTCGACGCGGACGCCGTCCCTGGCGCCGGCTGCGGGGTCAGAGGCGCGAGTAGACGATCAGCGACGCGAGCAGCACGACGAACGGGGCGATCAGCAGCACGTTGAGCCACTTGTGTTCGACCATCACGGCCACCCACTCGCGGAGGAACGCGCTGGGCACGTAGTACGCGGCGGTGGGCGACCCGACGACGTCGGCGCTGCTCCCGGTGTCGCGCGCCAGCAGGGCGGCGCGCAGCACGTGGTAGTTGTTCGTCACGACGAGGGTCGACCCGGTCCGACCGGCGTCGGCGAGCACCCGACCCGACAGCACGAGGTTCTCGCGGGTCGAGCGCGACTCGGTCTCGGGCAGCACGTCGGCGGGGTCGGCCCCCTGGGCGATCAGGTACTCCGCCATCGCCTCGCCTTCGGGCCGGGGCTCGTCCGAACCCTGCCCGCCGGACGGGACGAGCACCGGCCGCCGCACGCCCTCGGGGGTCGAACGGTAGATCGCCAGTGCCCGGTCGAGGCGGCTGCGCAGCAGCGGCGGCACCTCGCCACGGATCAGCCCCGAGCCGAGCACGATCAGGGCGTCGGTCTGCTCGCGCACCCGGGGACGTGCGTAGACGAGCGACCACAGGGTGAACGCCCCGAACGTGAGCGCGGCGTACACGGCGACGAAGACGATCACGAAGCCGAGCCCGAGGGAGACGTCCTGCGCCACGGGCAGGCTCGAGCGGCGACCCGCCTCGACCAGCACGACGGCGAGGAAGGGGACGCCGATCAACGCGAGACCGGCGAGCAGCGAGAGCAGGTTGCCCAGGCTGCGCCCCTCGGACCGCAGCATGGTGACGCCGTTCGCGATCGCGAAGACGGCGAGCGCGAGCACGAGCACGGGGACGAGCACCGCCGCCAGGACGAACACGAAGACGAGCGGCGGGAACGCCGCGACGACCGCGACCGAGAGGGCGACGGCCCCGAAGCCCACGGCCATCAGCAGGAACACCCCGTTGCGGAACCGTCGGGCGTCCTGTCGGCGCGACACGACGAAGAGCAGGAGGAAGACGGCGGCGATGCCGGCCGAGATCGCGGTCATGCTCCGAGGCTACCGACTGGAGACCCCAGGACGTCGCTCGGACCCCCGCTCGCGCGAGATGGTCCGGGCGAGATCCGGGGGTCTCGGCAGCGAGCCGTGGTCAGCGATCGAAGAGGTTGCCCAGGCCGGGGATCTGGAACCCCTCGCCGAGGTTGCCGAGCTGGTCGCCCAACCCGCCCACCTGGTCGCCGAGGCCGCCGACCTGCTCGCCCAGGCCGCCGAGGTACTCCTCGCCGCCCGCGGTCAGGCCGTCGAGCCCCTCGAAGCCGAACCCGTTCGTCAGCTGGTCGAAGTCGATGCCCGACGTCACGGCGTCGGACAGCAGGGGCAGGGCGACGCTGCTGACGGCGGCGGCGCCGGCCACGGCGACCGCGAGGCCCGCGACCCCGGCCACGCCGGCGCCGACCGCGGCACCCGCCGCGACCTTGCCGCCCGTGCTGCCGAGCACGCGCTTCATCAGTCCGGGGTGCGCGGTCTCGCCGCGGGTCGCCGCCCGGGCGAGGTCGGCGGGTGAGCTCGAGGCGGGGCGTTCGCCCTGGGGCACCTCGGCGCTCAGGCGAGCGAGCACCTGTTGGCGCTGCTCGGGGGTGAGCCGCTCGAACGCGTCGCGGTGCACCTGTTCGAGCTGCTGCGGCGGGGCGGTCTGCAGCAGGTAGTCGTACTTGGCGAGGGCCGCACGGTCGGCGGCGGAGCCCTGCGGGGCGTGCCCACCGGTCGCCGGACGCCCGACGCCCTGCTGCGGTGCGCCGTACCCGCCACGCTGCGGCTGCTGCCCGCCCTGCTGCGGCTGCCCGTTCTGGCGGTCGTCGCCGGTGACCTTGTCGGAGACCTTGCGCACCATGTCGCGCCAGTCGGTGGAACCGCCGGACGCACCACCGCGCCCGGTCGAGGAAGAAGAGGAAGAGTTACCGAGCGCACGTGCGGCGGCACCCAGGAGACGGTCGAAGTTGGCCATGACCCCGATCCTCTCGACCCCACATCCGAGAAGCCCCCTCAGAAGCCGAGCATCGCCCGGGAACGGCGCGTCCGCCGCTGCGGGTTACGGTTGAGCCCTCGTCCGGGTTACATTCGCAGGGGACGTCCGCGCGGGCCCGACTCGCGGCGTGCGCCCCACGGACGAGGAGGTGTCGCATGGGCAAGGCAGCAGTCACGGGCTGGGTCGCTCTCGCGATGCTGGTCTCGGGCGCCGCGCTCGTCATGGCCGCCACCTTCCGCCTCGCGAGCGTGGGCCTCTTCGCCGGCGGCTTCCTGCCGATCGGCGACCTCGACTTCGTCACCATCGCGATCTGGCTGCTGGGCGCCGCCCTCGCCGTCGGCGGCGTCGCCCTCGCCCTCGTCGGGCTGACCGACCGGGTGCTCGGCGCCCTGCCGCGCGACGAGCCCGACCGCGGCATCGAGCACGAGGCCGTCCGCGAGACGGCACCGGCCACCGCCCGTCCGGCGGCCGAGGAGGCGCGGGTCCTGCCCGCAGGACGACCGACGGCCGCCGCCGTGCTCGCGTCCGCCCCCGTGGTCGCCGCCGCACCGCCCACGCCGGTCGCCACCGCCCCGAGCTCGCCCGGCGAGACCGAGTCGACTCCCCTTGCCGCGCCTGCTCCCCAGGCCGCGCCCGAACCGACTCCCGCCGGGCCGACCCTCGCCGAACGCCTGCGTCCCGTCCTCTCGTCCGCCGCCACCCGGGTCGCGACCGCTGCGCGCGCCACCGGCGACGCCCTGTCCCGTGCCGGTCGGGCCACGGCCCGGGGCACCCGACGCGCCTCGCAGGCCGTGGTCGCCTGGGTCCGACGCACCACCCCCGTCGTCGTCGCCTGGTTCCGCACGACCGGCAGCACCGTCGCGACGCGGACCCGACCGGCCGCCCGCTCGACCTGGGACGGCGTGCGTCACGGCAGCCGGGCCACCGCGGCCGGTGCCGTCGTGGCCGCCCGGGCCACCGGAGCGACCGCACGCCGCGCCTCCTCCGCCGCCGCCACCCTCGCCCGCGACAACGCGCGCTCGCTCGCGGCCACCCGCGCCGCGTCCCGGGCCGCGGCCCGCCAGGCCGAGCTCGACCGCGAGTCGGCCCGACAGGCCGCTCGTCTCGACTTCCTGGCCTCGCGCCGCACCCCGGCGACGCCGCCCACGGCGGTCGACACCGCGGTCGACGCCGCGGCCGAGCGCGAGTCCGCCCCGCTCTCGCACACGGCCTGACGCCCACACCCGACGACACCGCCGAGCGGACGCGGGACCGAGGCCTGCGGCGGTGTGGCGTCCCCTCGGCGGTGCCGCCGGGCGGTCTCCCCTAGGCTCGCCGCATGCGCGTACCCCTCGGATTCGTCGGCCTGGTCGCCGTGGCCCTCGCCGTGACGGGTTGCACGGCCGTCGGGGCCGGGGCCGGTGAGCGACCCGAGCGCGCCTCCTCGTCCGCGGTCGTGGCGTCGGGGGCCGCGACGGCCGACGGCGTCGCGCTGCCGCCCGAGGGTGCCCGCTTCGACTACCAACTGGGAGGCGCGTCGCCCGTCCCCGACGGAGCCACCGTCGTCGCCCGCGACAGCACCGATGACCCCTCCGAGGGCGCCTACGGCATCTGCTACGTGAACGGGTTCCAGACGCAGCCCGGCGTCGAGTGGCCGGACGAGCTGCTCGTGCGCACGGCCGACGGCGAACCGCTCGTCGACCCGGGTTGGCCGGACGAGCACCTGTTCGACCTGTCCACCGAGGCGAACCGGCAGGCCGTGGCCGAGCGTCAGGCCTCGACGATCGACGGCTGCGCCTCCTCGGGCTACCAGGCGGTCGAGTTCGACAACCTCGACTCGTGGACGCGCTCGGACGGCGCCTTCGGCGAGGACGACGCGGTCGCCTTCGCGACCCTGCTCGTCGCCCGGGCCCACGCGGCCGGGCTGGCGACCGCGCAGAAGAACACCGCCGACCTCGGCGCCAGGGGCCGCGACGAGGTCGGCTACGACTTCGCCGTCACCGAGGAGTGCGACCGCTACGACGAGTGCGACGCCTTCACGGACGTGTACGGCGGCCTCGTGTTCGACGTCGAGTACACCGACGACCTCCGCGGCTCGGTCGCCGAGGTCTGTGCCCGGGTCGGAGAGCTCGACCCGGCTCCCTCGACCATCGTGCGCGACCACGACCTGGTGCCGGCCGACGACCCGGCCCACGTCTACACGGCCTGCTGACCCGCGCGTCCTGACCCTCGGCCTAGGCCTCGCGGGTGATCTCGACGGTGACGAAGAGCTCGCTGTTCGACGAGCCCGCGTAGACGCCGCGCAGCGGCGGCACGTCGCGGTAGTCGCGGCCCTGGCCGACGACCACGTGCCGTTCGCCGATGTCGATCAGGTTGGTGGGGTCGAAGCCGTGCCACGTGCCGCAGAAGAACTCGACCCAGGCGTGCGACTCGCCCGTGACGGTCTCGCGAAGCTCGGCCGAGGGCTTCGGGTGCAGGTAGCCGCTGACGTAGCGCGCCGGGATGCCCGCCGCCCTCAGGGCGCCGACCGTCACGTGGGCGATGTCCTGGCAGACGCCGGCCCGGGCGGCCCACGACTCGGCAGCCGTGGTCTTCACGTTGGTGACGCCCGGCAGGTACCGCACCGCGCCTCCGACCGTCTCGCAGATCGCCATCGCGGCGGCGCACGGGTCGGCGTGCGACGCTCGCGCCTCGGTGCCGACCTCGGCCAGGTCGGCAGGAGGCGCGGTGAGGGGCGTCTGCTCGAGGTGCTCGACGAACGACGTGCTGGCCCCCACGACCGCCGCCAGGTCGGCCCACGAGATCGTCTCGGACGGATGCGCCTGCGGCCGCACCTCGACGAGCGAGGTCGCGGTCAGCGAGAGCTCCCGGTGCGGCAGCAGCACCTCGAACGACGACACCCGCGTGCCCCAGTAGTCGACGTACTCGTGCGACGCGGCGACGGGTTCGATGCGCAGGTGCGACGAGAGCACGAACTGTCCCTCGGTGTGCGCCGGCAGCATGCGCGCCTCGTTGTAGCTCGCCACCGCCTCGCCCTGGTACGAGAAGCCCGTCAGGTGCCGGATGCGCAGCCGGCTCACGACCGCTCCCCCACCCAGGTCGGTGCCGCGCTCGTCGGGAAGTACCGCTGCCGGATCGCCTCGGACGCGGCGCTCGTCGCGGCCTGCACGGTGTCCATCTGGCCGGGCAGGTCGTCGAGGATCTCACCGATCGGCCGGTACTCGAGCTCGCTGCGCATCTGACCCAGGATGCGCACCCCGCTGTCGGACGCCGCCACCCGGTGGTTCGTCGGCTCGACGTCGCGCAGGCAGGCCTCGGCCCGGCTGATCGCGAACAGCACGCTACGCGGGAAAAGCCGGTCGAGCAGCAGGAACTCGGCGGCGTTGCGGGCACTCGGCACGCCCCGGTAGGTGCGCAGGTACGCCTCGTACGCACCGCACGACCGCAGGATCGTCGTCCACGACGGCCCGGACGCCTCGGTCAGGGTGCGGGTCGCGAGCAGGCGCGCGGTCATGTCGGCCCGCTCGATGGACCGGCCGAGGGTGAAGAACTGCCACACCTCGTCGCGGCTCGTGGCGCTCTCGATGATCCCGACGGCGAGCGCGCTGCGCTCCCGCACCCAGGCGAAGAACTCGTGCACCTTGTCGTCGGCGACCTTGCGCGGCATGCGGGCGCGCGTCGTGTTGAGGCACTCCCACAGCTCGGTCGAGACGATCTCGCGGGCCCGGCGCGCGTTCTCGCGGGCGGCGCCGAGCGAGTAGGCGATGGAGGCCGGGTTGTGCCGGTCGACCGCGAGCATCGACAGCACGTCGCCCCGGGCCAGGTCGCCATCGGGGGCGTCGCTGCCCATCACGGCGAGCAGGCTGCGGCAGGCGACGTCCTCCTCGATCCAGGGGTCCTCGAGCAGCAGCTGCAGGTGCACGTCGAGAATGCGCGCCGTGCCGTCCGACCGCTCGATGTAGCGGCCGATCCAGAACAGGCTCTCGGCGATGCGGCTCAGCATGATGGCCTTTCGGTCGGGGTGGCTCCGTGGTCGGGAACGCGGGACGCAGGAGGCGCGGGTCGGCCTCGTGACCCGGCCCGCACCTCCTTCGTCTGTTGCTGTTGCGCCTGCTGGTCGTTGCGGGGGTCGTCCTGGGGCGCGTGGTCGGGGCTGTGGTCGGCCGCGGCGGCCGCGGCCTCGGCGAGCTGCTCAGGCGTGACGACCGGGATCGACTGGGTCGGGGTCGTCTGCTCGGCGATGAGAGCGCTGACGTCGTGGCCGGCCCAGGCGTTGACGTCGCCGCCGACGATCCAGGTGTCCTTCGAGCCGCCGCCCTGGCTGCTGTTGACGACCAGCTGCCCCTCGGGCAGGGCGACCCGGGTGAGGCCGCCGGGCAGCACCCACACGTCGTCGCCGTCGTGCACGGCGAACGGCCGGAGGTCGGCATGGCGGGGGCGGAGGCCGTCGTCGACCAGGGTCGGGATCGTGCTGAGCTGCACGACGGGCTGCGCGATCCAGCCGCGAGGGTCGCGTTGCAGCTGCGTGCGCAACTCGTCGAGCTCGCGTCGGCTCGCGGCCGGACCGACGACGAGGCCCTTGCCGCCCGAGCCGTCGACCGGCTTGACGACGAGTTCGTCGAGGCGGTCGAGCACCTCGTCGAGGGCACCGGGGTCCTCGAGCCGCCAGGTGTGCACGTTCGGCAGCAGCGCCTCCTCGCCCAGGTAGTAGCGGATCAGCTCGGGCAGGTAGGTGTAGACGAGCTTGTCGTCGGCGACGCCGTTGCCCACCGCGTTCGCGATCGTGACCGTGCCGAGACGAGCGGCCATCAGCAGGCCGGGCGACCCGAGCACCGAGTCGGCGCGGAACTGCAGCGGGTCGAGGAACTCGTCGTCGACGCGGCGGTAGATCACGTCGACGCGTTCGGGTCCGCCGGTGGTCCGCATGAAGACGCGGCCGCCCGAGCAGTAGAGGTCGCGCCCCTCGACCAGTTCGACGCCCATGAGGCGCGCCAGCAGCGTGTGCTCGTAGTAGGCGGAGTTGAACACCCCGGGTGTCAGCACGACGACGGTCGGCTCGTCGACGCCCGACGGAGCGCTCTTCTTCAGCGCGGCGAGCAGCCGGTTGGGGTAGTCGCCCACCGGACGCACCCGCATCGAGACGAACAGCTCGGGCAGCGTCTGCGCCATGACGCGGCGGTTCGAGATGACGTAGCTGACGCCGCTCGGCACCCGGACGTTGTCCTCGAGCACGCGCCAGGCACCCGCCTCGTCGCGGATCAGGTCGATGCCGCTCACCTGGATGCGCACGCCGTTCGCCGGGTCGATGCCACTCGCCTGCCGGTGGAAGTGGCTCGAGCTCGTGATCAGGCTGGCCGGGATGACCCCGTCGGCGATGGCGGTCTGCGGGCCGTAGACGTCGGCGAGGAACGCCTCGAGGGCCTTGACCCGCTGCTTGATGCCGCGCTCCACGGTCGTCCACTCGGCGTGCTCGACGACCCGCGGCACGGCGTCGAGCGGGAACGGCCGCTCTTCGCCGGCGAAGTCGAAGGTGACGCCCTGCGCCAGGTACGAGTCGGCCAGCGCCGCGGTGCGGCCCCGCAGGTCGTCCTGCGTCATGCCCTCGAGCGTCGCGTGGATCTCGTGGTACGCCCGACGGGGCGTGCCGTCGGGCTCGAACATCTCGTCCCACGCGGCCGCCGGCGGACGGGCGCCGGCCGGCCGGGCCGCGGCACCCGTGGTGGTCGCGTATCCCTCGAAGAGCTCACCCATGACTCGACGCTAGCCAGGGGGTGTTGCCGGGGTGTTTCGGCCGTGCGGCGGGGGTGTGTCGGGGCCCGTCGTGCAGCTGCGCGACACCTGTCGCCCAGGTCTCGACCCGGCTCGGCTCGCCCGCAGGGGAGGACAAAAGCGAACAGGAGGGCCTTCCCGCCAATCCGATTTGTAACAGAGAACTCCCAGGAGGAATAGCGTCACCCACGAACGACAAGAACGTCCCACTGGGAGGACCCCCACATGCGCTTCAAGTACCTCGTCATCGCCCTCATCGCGTTCCTCGCGTACACCTACGGCGCCAAGGCCGGAAAGGGTCGTTACAAGGAGATCAGCAACTTCTTCGACTCGTTCTGGAACGACCCCAAGGTGAAGAAGGCGCGTGTCCAGGCCAAGAAGGACGTCGCCAAGGCCCGCAAGGCCGCGGTGAAGAAGGCCCGCAAGGCCTCGCACTAGTCCTCTCAGCCGCAGGGGCCCGAGAGGACGACCTTCTCACGGGCCTCTTCGCATGCGGCCGTCCCACAGACCCCCGCTGGCACGCACCCGACCCCGACCGTCTCAGCAGCACCAGCGCAACCCGCGCACCAAACGAAAAGGAACACATCATGGGCTTCCTCGCCTTCATCCTCCTCGGCCTCATCGCCGGCGCCATCGCCAAGCTCATCCTCCCCGGCCGTCAGGGCGGCGGCTGGATCGCCACCCTGATCCTCGGTGTCATCGGCGCCCTCATCGGCGGCTGGATCGGCGGAGCCGTCTTCAACGTCGGCTACGACGGCTTCTTCAGCATCCAGAGCTGGATCATCGCGATCCTCGGTGCGCTCGTCGTCCTCGTCATCTGGGGCTTCATCACCGGCCGCAAGGGCAGCCGCGCGTAAGCAGCTCCCCCGCACCACGACAGAGCGGGCCGTCCCTCACGGGGCGGCCCGCTCCGTCGTTCCCGGGGGCCGGGGGTCGTGTCGTTCCGGGTGTGCGAATCCCGACTCGCGCCTCCGCACCCGGCGTACCGAACCCGACCCGCGCCTCCCCGTCCCGCGTGCCGAACCCGACAACCGCCGCGCGCCACGCCGCTCATCTCCGCCCCACGGCCCTGATCCCCTGCCGACTGTCGCGAATTGCACGCCGCCGCCCGCCGGCTTCCCGACCTGCGCCTCCGCGTCCGGCGTGCCGAACCCGACCTGCGCCTCCGCGTCCGGCGTGCCGAACCCGACCTGCGGGTCCGCGTCCGGCGTGCCGAACCCGACAACCGCCGCGTCCGGCGTGCCGAACCCGACCTGCGCCTCCGCGTCCGGCGTGCCGAACCCGACAACCGCCGCGCGCCACGCCGCTCATCTCCGGCCCACGGCCCTGATCCCCTGCCGACGGTCGCGAATTGCACGCATCGGCCGGGCCGCAGCGGCAGGAGGGGCGGGGCAGGGGCGCGGGACGGGTGCGAGACTCGGGGCATGTGGACGCAGAACCGGCCCGACCCCGACGTCGAGGTCCCGGAGGCGGTGGTCGCGACCGCGGGCGGCGACACGATCACCGCGGTCTGGCGAAACGAGGCCGGCGGAACGACCTACCGCCTCGGCGACGGCCCGACCCGGCGCTTCGCGAAGTGGGCCCCACACGGCAGCGGCCTCGACCTGCATGCCGAGGAGATGCGGCTGCGCTGGGTCGTCGACTTCACCCCCGCCCCCCGAGTGCTCGAGATCGGCGGCGACGACGACGGCGAGTACCTGGTGACGGCGGGCGTGCCGGGGCGCAGCGCCGTCGACCCGCTCGGGGCCGCCGATCCGGTGACCGCCGCGCGCGAGGCGGGACGAGGGCTGAGGCGACTGCACGACGCGTTGCCGGTCGACGAGTGCCCTTTCAGCTGGTCGGTCGACGACCGGATCGCGACCAGCGGGAAGGCGCGCACCGCGCCTCCTGAACTCGGCGACCCACCGGCGATCGACCGCCTCGTCGTCTGCCACGGTGACCCGTGCGTGCCCAACACGCTGATCGGCGACGACGGACTCTGGTCGGGGCACGTCGACTTCGACGCCCTCGGCGTCGCCGACCGCTGGGCCGACCTCGCGGTCGCGACGATGAGCCTCGGGTGGAACTACGGGCCCGGCTTCGACCAGACCTTCCTCGACGCGTACGGCGTCGCCGACGACCCCGTCCGCACGGCGTACTACCGGGCGCTCTGGGCCGCGACGTGACCCCCGGCCCGGCCGCACCGCGGCCCACGACGCCAGGAAGTGGGCACCGCGCCACGAGAAAACCTGGCGGTGTGACCAGAACGTGGCGTCATACATCGCCCGGGTCGTCCAAGATGGTGCGGTGACCGACATCGAGACCACACGACGACACGACGGCAGCCGTGACGACATCAGCGGCGCCGTCGACGGCAGCCTGCGGCAGGACGTCAGCTACCTCGGCAGCCTGCTCGGCCGGGTGCTGCGCGAATCCGGCGGCGACGAACTCTTCCAGGCCGTCGAGGACGTCAGGGCGGCCGTCATCGCCGCCTACGAGGGAGCCGACGGTGCGAGCCTCGACGACGCCCAACGCCTCGTCGACGCCCTCGACCAGGGGCTCGCCGAGCAGGTCGCCCGCGCCTTCACCTGCTACTTCCACCTCAGCAACCTCGCGGAGGAGCACCACCGCGTCCGGGTGCTGCGGCGCCGCGGCAGCGAGGCGAGCGCCGCGGGCGACTCGGTCTCGGCCACGCTGCGTCAGCTGACCGACGAGGTCGGCGCCGACGAGGCCTCGAAGCGGCTCGACGCCCTGCGCTTCCACCCCGTGCTCACCGCGCACCCGACCGAGGCCCGCCGCCGTGCGGTCGCGTCGAGCATCCGTCGCATCAGCGACCTGATGATCGACCGCGACCGACTCGAGAACGACGTCGCCGTGGCCGAGGCCGAACGCCGCCTGCTCGAAGAGGTCGACACGCTCTGGCGCACCTCGCCGATCCGCACCACGCGCCCGACCCCGCTCGACGAGGTCCGCACGGCCATGAGCATCTTCGACCAGACGCTCTTCGAGATCGTGCCGCAGGTCTACCGTCTGCTCGACGACCGGCTGCTCGGCGACGCCGCCGGCCGCGAGCCCGCCGTCGCCCCCGCCTTCATGCGCCTCGGCACCTGGATCGGCGGCGACCGCGACGGCAACCCGCACGTCACGGCCGAGGTCACCCGGGCCGCCGCCGACATCGCCGCCGAACACGTCCTGCTCGGCCTGCACCGCGCGACCACCCGCATCGGCGGCACCCTGACCCTCGACGAGGCCGAGACCCCGGCCTCCGCCGAACTGGTGGCCCTCGCGGAGGCGCAGCGCGCGATGGACGCGGACGTCGCGTCCCGCATCGGCGTGCGCTCACCCCACGAACTCCACCGCCGCGTGCTGATGTTCGTCGCGGCCCGCATCGACGCGACCCGCCGCGAGGGAGCACCGCTCACCTACGGCCACCCCGACGAGCTGCTCGCCGACCTGCGGGTCGTGCAGCAGTCGCTGCGCGCGGCCGGCGCGCACCGCAGCGCCAACGGCGACCTGCAGGGACTCGTCTGGCAGGTCGAGACGTTCGGCTTCCACCTCGCCGAGCTCGAGGTGCGCCAGCACTCGCAGGTGCACCGCACGGCCCTCGCCGAGCTCCGCGCGGCCGACCCGGTGGCGGGCGGGGAGCAGTCGACCGGCGGCGACGCCGGGACCGACGCCGCGCCTCCTGCACGGAGCGAGATGACCGACGAGGTCCTCGCGGTGTTCCGCACGATCGCCGACCTGCAGAAGCGCTACGGCGTGCGGGCCGCGTCGCGCTACATCGTGTCGTTCACGCAGTCGTCGGCCGACCTGGCCAACGTCTACGAGCTCGCCGAGCGCGCGATGGGCGACGAACCCGCGCCCGTGCTCGACGTGATCCCGCTGTTCGAGACGTTCGCCGACCTCGAGGCCAGCACGCGCATCCTCGACGAGGCCCTGCAGACCGAGGCGGTGCAGAAGCGCCTCGCGGCGACCGGCCGCCGCCTCGAGGTCATGTTGGGCTACTCGGACTCGTCGAAGGACGTCGGGCCCGTCTCGGCCACCTTCGCCCTCTACGCCGCCCAGGCCCGCATCGCCGACTGGGCCGCCGAGAACGACATCGAGCTGACGCTGTTCCACGGTCGCGGCGGCGCCCTCGGCCGTGGTGGCGGACCGGCGAACGAAGCCGTGCTGGCACAGCCTCCGGCCTCGGTCGACGGCCGCTTCAAGATCACCGAGCAGGGCGAGGTCATCTTCGCGCAGTACGGCAACAAGACGATCGCCGCCCGACACGTCGAGCAGATGGCTGCGGCCACGCTGCTGGCGTCGAGCCCGTCGAACGAGCAGGCCAACGCGACCGCCGCCACCCGGTTCGCCGAGGTCGCCTCGACGATGGACGTCGCCTCGCGTGAGGCGTTCTTCGGCCTGGTCAAGGCCGACGGCTTCGCCTCGTGGTTCGCCGCCGTCACACCGATGGAAGAGGTGGGCCTGCTCGCGCTCGGCTCACGTCCCGCCCGTCGGGGGCTCTCGGTCGAGTCCCTCGAAGACCTCCGGGCGATCCCGTGGGTCTTCGCCTGGACCCAGGCCCGCATCAACCTCGCCGGCTGGTACGGCCTCGGCTCGGCCCTCGAGGCCGTGGGCGACCTCGACCTGCTGCGTGAGGCCTACACGACCTGGCCGCTCTTCTCGGCGATGATCAAGAACGTCGAGATGTCGCTCGCCAAGACCGACGAGCACATCGCCCGCGAGTACCTGGCGCTGGCCGACCGCGACGACCTCGCCGGACGCGTGCTCGACGAGATGGCCCGCACGCGCACGTGGGTGCTCGCGGTCAGCGGCCACGGCGAGGTCCTCGACGGTCGCCCGGTGCTGAGCCGCGCCGTGCGGCTGCGCTCGCCCTACGTCGACGCGCTCTCGCTGCTGCAGCTGCGCGCCCTGCGGGCGATCCGCGTCGCGGGCGGTGGTGACCCGGCGGACGCCGACCACCGCCTCCTGCTGCTCAGCGTCAACGGCATCGCCGCCGGGTTGCAGAACACCGGCTGAGTCGCCGACGCAGGAGGCGCGGGCAGGGTCGTCGACCCGGCCAGCGCCTCCTGCGTCCTCTGCCCGTCAGCCGGGCGAGCGCGTCAGCTCGCCAGCGCGTCAGCCGACCAGCTGCTCGCTGAGCGCCCAGAGGCGATCGGACTGCTCGGGGTCGAGGGCGTAGTCCTTGACGCCGCGACCGCGGGCGTCCTCACAGAACGGCTCGGCCTCGGCGACGTCCTCGAAGTAGCGGGCGCCGACGCCCTCGACGAGCGGGTGGACGGCCACGAAGACCGACGTCGCGGCGCCCTGCTGGGTGGACTTGAAGGCCGGGTTGGGGGTGCCGTCCTCGTCGATCCAGCCGCGGTCGAGCATCTCCTGCTTGGGCAGGTGGCGCTGCAGCGGCGTCAGGATGCCACCCGGGTGCACGGCGTTCGCCAGCACGCCGTCGTCGGCCCAGCGCTGCGTGACGCCCACCGCGAAGAGCGAGTTCGCCGTCTTGGACTGGCCGTAGGCCGACCACGGGTCGTACTCGCGACGCTCGAACATCACGTCGTCGAACACGACGGGCGAGAAGTGGTGGCCGGTCGAGCTGAGCGACACGAGGCGCGACGGGGTGCCCGACGCCTGTGCTCCCTCGACGAGGGCGCCGCGGAGCGCGTTCGCCAGGGCGAAGTGGCCGAGGTGGTTGTTGCTGAACTGCAGCTCCCAGCCCTCGGGGGTGCGGGTCTCGGGCGTGGCCATGATGCCGGCGTTGTCGATCAGCACGTCGAGCGGGCCCTGCCACGCGTCGGCGAAGGCCTGCAGGGTGTCGCGCTTCTCGAGGTCGAGGATCGCGGCACGGACGGTGCCGCTGCCGTCGCGGGTGCTCTCGCGGATGTCGGCGACGGCCTGCTCGCCCTGCTCGGGACGGCGGACGGCGAGGGTCACGTCGGCCCCGGCAGCGACGAGGGAGCGGGCGGTCTCGATGCCGATGCCGGACGCGGCCCCGGTCACGACGATGCGTCGGCCGGTCAGGTCGAGGCCGTCGACGACCTCGTTCGCGGTGGTGGCGGCACTGAAGGGGGTGGTGATGCGAGTCATGGGGTCGACGCTACGCCCGCTTCGACGCGCCCCTCTCGGCGGACGGGATGCGCTTGCCCGACACGACCGGCACCGCGCCTCCCGGGTGTGCAATTCCCGACCGGCACCGCGCCTCCCGGGTGTACCGAACCCGACACGCGCCGTCCGACATGCCGCTCAGGTTGCCACTCGACCGGGTTCGACGGGCGCAGCTGTCGCGAATTGCACACCCGGGCAGGACATCGGCGACAAAGCCGTCGGGGGCGCGGGTCAGGCGGTGCGGCGCGCTCGGCGCATCCGGACGAGCGCGGCGGCGTAGAGGGCCGCCGCGACCCAGTGACCGACGAGGCCGACCCAGAGCACCACGAGGCCGATCGTCCGGCCTGCGGCTCCGGCGTCGGCGAGCGGGGCCGACGCCGTGCCTCCGGACCCGCTGAACTGGTCCACGAACGCCGCCGCGACCAGCACGAGCAACAGTCCGACGAAGATCAGGGCCGTGCGGATCTTGCCGACCCAGGTCACCGGGAACGACGCCCCCCGCAGCACGGACAACGCGTAGGCGCTCAGCAGCAGGTCCGGCACCAGCAGCAGCGGCAGCACGGGCCAGGGCACGAGCCCTCCGGCGACGAACGCGATGACGACGACGATCACCGTGATGCGGTCGGCCACCGGGTCGAGCCACTTGCCGAGCTCGGACGTCGTGTTCGTGCGACGGGCGATGAACCCGTCGAGGAAGTCCGTCACGAAGACGACCGCGATGACGACCATCGCCGACCAGTAGTGCTGCCCCACGATCAACACGAGGAACACCGGCAGCAGCAGCAGCCGGGCCGCCGAGATGGCGTTGGGCACGGTGCGCCACTCGTCCTGACGGAACAGCTTGTCGACGAGCGTCACGAGGCCCCCTCTGCGCGATCGCGCGGACTGTCGGTGCGGTCGCACCGATCACACCCGAGGAGGCGCGGGTCGCGCCCCCGAGATCGCTCCGAGTCTACGGGTGCCCCGGTCAGGCGGCGCCGTAGAGCGCGTCGGGCAGCTCGCGCGTGAAGATCTCGGCGGTCTTCGGCCCGACACCCTTGAGGTCGGTGAGGCGACGGGTCAGTTCGGCCCGGTCCGCCGACGACCGCACGAGGTGGCTCACCGAGCCCCAGTCGGAGTCGACGCGTCCCATGACCTCGTGCAGCTCGTCGCTCATCACGTGGTCGATGCGGGCGTAGCCGGCCTCGTCGAGCAACCGGCGCAACCCCTCGTGGTCGTGCTCGGCGAAGCGGGCGGGGCTGGTCAGCCCGTGGTCGATCAGCACCTGGTAGGTGTCGGCGGCGACGCCCTGCTGCACGGGCCGGCCGAACAGCACGCTCGCGAGCAGCCAGCGGTACAGCTGCTGTGGCGAGCCCTCGCTCACGTCGATCCCGAGGTCGGACGGGTGCTTCACGTCGCTCATGCCGTCCTGTCTACGCCCGGTGCGCGGCGCGGGTGACGCGCCCCGCGCCTCCTCGGCTCGCCGCGGGCGCCGGACGGCGCGCGGACCGCGCGGACGGGCCTCACGACGACGAATCCCGTTCCGTGCGATGAACCACGAAGGAACGTGGTTCGTCGCACGGAACGGGGTTCACGGTGCAGGCGACCGACTAGCGGTCGGCGTGCTGCAGCGTCGGGTAGTCGGTGTAGCCCTCGGCACCGTCGGCGTAGAACGTGGCGGGGTTCGGCCCGTTGACCTCGTGGTCGCCCTGCCAACGCTCGACCAGGTCGGGGTTGGCGATGGCGAAGCGGCCCACGGCGACGGCGTCGGCCTGGCCGTCCGCGACCTCGGCGATGGCCTCGTCGCGCGTGGTGATCTGGCCGAAGCCGCTGTTGGCGATGAAGGCGCCGCCGAAGCGGGTCCGCAGGTCCTGCACGAGCTCGCCGCGCAGGTCGGCCTGCAGCACGCTGAGGTAGGCGAGGCCGAGCGGGGCGAGGCCTTCGACGAGCGCGCGGTAGACGGCGGTCACGTCGGCGACGTCGGTCTCGACGACGTCCTGGATGTTGTGCATGGGCGACAGGCGGATGCCGACGCGGCCGGCACCGATCGCCTCGGCCACGGCCGTCGCGGTCTCGATCGCGAGGCGGGCACGGTTCTCGGGGGTTCCGCCGTACTCGTCGGTGCGGACGTTCGAGACGGGCGAGAGGAACTCGTGCAGCAGGTAGCCGTTGGCGCTGTGGATCTCGACGCCGTCGAGCCCGGCCTCGAGCACGGCGCGCTTCGACGCGGCGACGATGTCGGCCGTGACCTGGTGCACCTCGTCGGTGGTGAGGGCGTGCGGCACGGGGAAGTCGACCTTGCCGGCCGAGGTGTGCACCTGGCCGTCGATGGCGATCGCGCTGGGGCCGACGATGCGGTCGGTGCGGGTGATGTCGGTGTGCGAGACGCGGCCGCCGTGCATGACCTGCATGACGATCTGGCCACCCTCGGCGTGGACGGCGTCGGCGACGCGCTTCCAGCCGGCGACCTGCTCGTCGGTGACGATGCCGGGCTGGCCGTCGTAGGCCTTCGACTCCTGCGAGGGGTAGGTGCCCTCCGTCGTGATCAGACCGAAGGAGGCGCGCTGACGGTAGTGCTCCACCACGACGTCGCCGGGAACGCCGGCGTCGCCGGAGCGAAGACGGGTGAGGGGCGCCATGACGACGCGGTTGCGCAGCTCGAGCTGGCCGAAGGTGGCGGGAGAGAAGAGGTCCAAGGGTGGTCCTTCCGAACGATGGGTCGCCCTCGGGCGGGGGCGCTCGTGAGGCAACCCGACGGTTGCACGCTGCATTCCCCGACGGGCGCATCGACACCCCGGGAAGTCACCGAGACCCCTGTGCGCGGACCGGGGTGTCGGCCACTTCCTGGGGTCTCAGGCGGCCGAGGCCCGCCGCGACGAGGGCCGCGAGCGCGGCCAGGACGAACGCCGTGCCGTAGCCGGCGGTTCCGACGAGCGCACCCAGGACGACGGCCCCCGCGGCCTGGCCCAGCACCAGCAGCACGAAGAGCAGCGCCGTCCCGCTCGCGGCCCGCTCGGCGTCGATCTCGGCGGTCCAGGCGATCAGCGCACCCGTCGCCGCCGTGTAGGCCCAGCCGAACGCCGCGCAGGCCGCGAACGCCACCGGCACGACTCCGGGGAGGGCCGCCGTCCCGGCCGTGCCCGCCGCCAGCACGGCCAGCGTGAGAGTCCAGACCGTCCCGGGGGCCAGGCGTGCCAGCGGTCGGGCGGTGACGATGACGGCCGTGCCTCCGGCGCCGAGGCAGACCCAGGCCCCGACCGACAGCTCGGCCGCCACCCCGGCGTCGACGAGCAGGGTGCGTCCGTAGTTCCAGACCGCGGCCGAGGCGGCACCGGCGAGCAGCGCCGCGAGCAGCACCCACCGGTGGGCGACGAACCACGACCGCGGCGGCAGGAGGCCGCGGGGACCGGTCGGGCCGAGGCCCGTCGCGCCGCTCGGGCGGGCGGCGTCGGCGCGTGCGTGAGCGGCGGTGCCGTCCGCGACGAGGGATCGAGCGGAGGAGGCGCGGCGGTCGAGCACGAGGACGGCCCCCGCCGCCGCGACGGCTCCCCCGGCGGCCACCAGCCAGGCGAGCCGCCAGTCGGGCAGCAGCACGAACGCCAGGAGCCCCGCCGCCACCAGCCCCGGCCCGGTGCCCGCGTTGACGACTGTCTGGGCGCCCGCCTGCCGCCCGTCGTCGAGACCGCGCTGCAGAACGCGCACCAACGCGGGCGAGGCGAGCCCGGCGCCCGCCGAGCCCAGCACGGCCGCGAGCGCGAACGGGACCACGTCGGGGGCGAGGGCCATGCCTGCAGCCCCGACCCCGGCCGTGGCACCCGCCGCGACGACGAGGGCCCGCGGGTGGCGACCGGCCGCGGCGAACCCCGCCACCGCGCCGACGACGTAGGCCAGCGACCCGCCCGAGGAGACCGTCCCCGCGACGCCCGCGTCGAACCCGAGGTCCGCCTGCATCTCGGGCAGGTACAACCCGTAGGCGAGGCGGACCAAGCCATAGGTCACCGCGATCAGGGCCGTGCCGGCGGCGACGAGCCCGACGCCCGCCGACCCCGACGTGGTCGCCGTCGGTCGTGACGTCGTGGTCGAAATCGAAAACGTACGTTTCATTTCGACAGCCTAAGCTGTCCGCATGCCCCTGCGCCCGGCCAGCGAGAAGAAGATCCTCGACGCCGCCGACGAGCTGTTCTTCACGAACGGCATCGCGGCGACGCCCGTCGACGCCGTCCTCGCCCGCGCGGGCGTCTCGGCGGCGACGATGTACCGCGGCTATCGCAGCAAGGAGGCGCTGGTCGCCGCAGCGCTGACCCGTCGCCACCACGACTGGCTCGCCACCTGGGACGCCGCCGTCGCCCGGCACGACGAGGCCGGCCCGCGCCTCCTCGCGGTCTTCGACGCGCTGGACGAGTTCCGGTCACGCCCGACGGGGGCCCGCTGGTGCGCCTTCCTCGCCTCGGCGGCGGAGTACGTCGATCCGCCCGCCGACGTCGCCGAGGCCGTGCGGCTCGACACCGAGACGCTGCGCACCCGACTCACCGACCTCGCCCGCCCGCTCGTCGGGGGGCAGGCCGAGGCGCTGGCCGAACACCTGTTGCTGGTCGTGACGGGCGACCTCGCCATGCGTCTGCGCGAGCCCGCGCGTGACACCACGACCGCCCGTGCAGTCGCCACCGCCCTGCTGGCCGCCGCGGGCCGTCAGGGACGCTGACACCCCAGGAACGCGCCGAGACCCTTCCGCGCGTCGGAGGGTCTCGGCGGTTTCACGGGGTCTCGGGCGAACCGTTCCGGTCGAAGCCGGTGCGGACGGCGGCGATGTCGTCGTCGCCGTGGCCCTGCTCGGCAGCCGAGGCGTACACACCGGACAGCGCCTCGAGCAGGCCGGTGTCGAAGCGCGTGCCCTGGGCCGCCTCGCGCATCAGGCCGAGGTCCTTGCGGATGCCGTCGAGCGCGAACTGGGCCGGGTACTCGCCGGCGATCATCGTCGCGCCCTTGAGGTGCGCGTACGGGGTGTCGGACTGGCCGCCGTCGATCGCGTCGAGGAAGAGCTGCGGATCGAGGCCGAGAGCCTCCGTCAGCGCGAGCGACTGGGCCGTGGCGGCGGTGATCGTGGCGATCCAGGCGTTGGCGGCGAGCTTCAACGCCGTCCCCTGCCCGACCGTGTCGCCCGCGACGATCGTCTTCGAGCCCATGGCGTCGAGCACCGGACGCACGGCCTCGAGCAGGGCGCCGTCGCCGGCGGCCAGCATGACGAGCTTCCCCGTCGCGGCCGGCTTCTTCGTGCCGAGCATCATCGCCTCGACGAGCCGGAGCCCGTGCCCGTCGGCCGTCCGGACGACGCGGGCCGTGTCGGCCTCGCCGATGGTGCTGGCCTGCACCCAGACGGCGTCGGGACGGCTCGCGTCGGACGCGTCGTCGAGGACCTCGAGCACGGCGTCGCCGTCGAAGAGCACGGTGACGATCACGTCGACGCCCTCGACCGCCTGACGCGCCGTGTCGGCGACCACGGCGCCGTCGGCGGCCAGCGGCTCGGCCTTCGACCTCGTGCGGTTCCAGACCGTGACGTCGAACCCCTCGCGCAGCAGTGTTCCCGCCACGCCCTGACCCATGATGCCCGTCCCGAGCACTGCGACCTTCATGGCTCCGACGCTACGCCCGGCGCGGGCGAGCAGCGCGGCTCAGTCGAGCGGATCGGGCCCCACGGGGTCGGGCCGCATCGCGCGGCGCACCCGCGCGACGACCGACGGGGCGGGCGGATCGTTGTACGAACCCGCCTCGACCTGGCCGCTGAGCCGTCGGATCGCCGCCATCACCTCGTCGGTCGCGTGCCGACGAGCCCGACCCGACTTCGCCTCGCCGTGGCGCGAGAGGTCGATGGGCTCGCCGAACTCGACGGTGACCTTCCGGAGGCGCGGGAGGCGCGCGCCCGCCGGTTGCAGTTCCTGGGTCCCCGTCAGGGCGACCGGCACGACCGGCGCCCCGCTCGTCAGAGCGAGCCAGGCGACGCCCGTCCGGCCGCGGTACAGCCGCCCGTCGAGGGAGCGCGTCCCCTCGGGGTAGATCGCGAACGCGTCGCCGTCCGTCAGCTTGCCGAGGCCCAGGTCGAGGGCGTGCTGCGCGGCGGACCCGGCCCCTCGCTCGACACCGATCGCGCCGATGCCCGTGAAGAAGGCGCGCGACGCACGACCTTTGAGACCAGGGCCGGTGAAGTAGGCGTTCTTCGCGAGGAACGAGACCTGACGGGGTGCCATGAGGGTGATCACGACGCTGTCCATGAACGAGAGATGGTTGCTGGCGAGGATGACGGCACCACGCCGCGGGACGTTGCGACGCCCGATCACCCGGGGACGCCAGACCACGCGCACGAGGGGTGACAGGACCGAACGGCTGAGGGTTGTGAGCACGCTCCACTGTGCCCGACGCCACATTCCCGGAGGGGCATGGCTCGCCCCCGCGCCTCACCCGGGGCCCGTCGGCACCCACCCGCACCACCCGATTCGGGGAACAACGGGTGTCCCCCTCAGGGAGGATTGCCGCAGACGGACCCGCGGCCTATCGTCGGAGGTCGATCGAAACAGGACGCTCGTCCGGTTCACGACCCCTCGAGCGAGTCCTCGTCGGGGGATCGACCCGAGACCCGGAACGAGCGCCGCGACGCACCGCCGAACCCCGTGGGCGGTGGTCCGGCCGTGCGAGCGGACGGTCCTGCGCGTCTCCGACTCCGACAGCCGGGGACGACCCGGAACGACCCGGGGCGCCCGGCACCATCCCCGACGACAGCCACGACGACCCGACGACCCGAGAGGACCGCCATGGACGACGAGACCGTGACCACCCGCCCCTCGCGCCTGCCGTTCGTCTTCGGCGCCACCGCGCTGATCTCCACCTACTTCGCCGTCACCAGCATCGTCGGTGCCGGCACCTCGGTCGGCGTCGGTCTCACCGCGACGGTCGTGGCGACCGGCCTCTACGTGCTGTCGACGATCGTCTGGCTCGCGCTCGTCGTCGTGGCCGTCTCGTCGGTCCGCCGGACGCGACGAGGCGCTGACCTCGACCGGACGAGCATGCGCTTCGTCGGACTGGCACCCCCGGCGGGCGGCGCACTGCTGCTCGCCGCGGCCTACGTCGCCCGCATGAACGGACAGCCCTTCCTCGGCGGGTTCGAGGCCATGGTGATCACGACGGTCGCACTGGTCGTCCTGTCGCAGGCGTTCCCGTTGCTCGGCTTCGGCCCGTCGGCCCCGGGTCACCGCCAGTCGTCGGGCGGCGGCGGCGCGTCGTCGTAGGGGTCGAACGGAGCGTCGGACGGCAGGTCGTACAGGTCGTCGGCCGGCACCTCGGGCACCTCGTCGACCGCGGGCGGTGCGGCACGACGGGCACCACGGCCGGCGGCCGGGGCCGTCGAGGTCGTGCGGGGCGAGCGGACCGTGGCGCCGCCCGTCGCGGACACGGACGCCGTCGCGGTGGACCCGGCGGCTGCCGCCTCGGCCGGGGCGGTGCCGCCCACGACCGCGAGGACCTGCTGACCGTAGGTGTCGAGCTTCTTCTGACCGACGCCGCTGATGCCCGCGAGCTGGTCGAGCGAGGTGGGCCGTTCGGACGCGATGCCCCGCAGGGTGACGTCGCCGAACACGACGTAAGCAGGGACGCCCTGCGCCCGGGCGACCCCGGCGCGCCACTCGCGCAGGGTCTCGAACAGGGCGGCGTCAACGCCGGTCAACTCGGCGGCACCCCGTGACGAGCCGCGGCTCGACGACCCCGAACCACCCCGCGCGCGGGCCGAGCGCACCGGGCGCTCGGGCTCGCGCCGCAGCCGGACGGTGCGGGTGCCCGAGAGCACCTCGCCCGCGGCGTCGGTGAGCAGCAGCGTGCCGTACCCGTCGGGCGAGACCGCCAACAGCCCCTGGGCGAGCAGCTGTCGGACGACGCCCCGCCACTCGACGTCGCTCAGCTCGGTGCCGATGCCGAAGGTGGACAACTGCTCGTGGCGGTTCTGGAGGACCTTGGGGGTCGACTTGCCGACGAGGATGTCGACGATCTGGCCCGCGCCGAACTGCTGGTTGCGCTCACGCTTCAGCCGGACGACCGTCGAGAGCAGCTTCTGGGCGGGCACCGTGCCGTCGAGCGACTCGGGCGGCGAGAGGCAGGTGTCGCAGTTGCCGCAGGCGGTGCTCGCCTGGCCGAAGTAGCCGAGCAGCTGCACGCGTCGACACTCGACCGTCTCGCACAGGGCGAGCATGGCGTCGAGGTGGGCGCCGAGCTTGCGGCGGTGCTCGGCGTCGCCCTCGGACTGGTCGATCATGCGTCGCTGCTGCACGACGTCTTGCAGGCCGTAGGCCAGCCACGCCGTCGAGGGCAGGCCGTCGCGACCGGCACGGCCGGTCTCTTGGTAGTAGCCCTCGACCGACTTGGGCAGGTCGAGGTGCGCGACGAAGCGGACGTCGGGCTTGTCGATGCCCATGCCGAAGGCGATGGTGGCGACCATCACGATGCCCTCGTCGCGCAGGAACCGCGCCTGGTTGCGTGCCCGGGTCTGCGCCTCGAGGCCCGCGTGGTACGGCAGCGCCGGGATGCCCTGCTTCACGAGGAACTCGGCCGTGCTCTCGACCGACTTGCGGGACAGGCAGTACACGATGCCCGCGTCGCCGTCGTGCTCGGTGCGGATGAACCGCAGCAGCTGCTGCTGCGGGCCGTCTTTCGCCTCGATGCGGTACTGGATGTTGGGCCGGTCGAAGTCGGCGACGAAGTGCTTCGCGTCGTCGAGCTCGAGGCGCCGCGAGATCTCGCGGTGGGTGGTCTCGGTGGCCGTCGCCGTCAGGGCGATGCGCGGCACGTCGGGCCAGCGCTCGTGCAACACGGAGAGTTCGAGGTAGTCGGGGCGGAAGTCGTGGCCCCACTGCGCCACGCAGTGAGCCTCGTCGATGGCGAAGAGCGAGACGTGGCCCCGGTCGAGCAACGACTTGGTGGACTCGAGCTTGAGCCGCTCGGGCGCGAGGTAGAGCATGTCGAGCTCGCCCTCGACGAACGCCTGCTCGACCGCACGACGACGGTCGGGGTCTTGCGTCGAGTTGAGGAACGCCGCGCGGACGCCGACGGCCTCGAGGGCGTCGACCTGGTCTTGCATCAGGGCGATGAGCGGCGAGACGACGATGCCCGTGCCCTCGCGGACGAGGGCGGGCACCTGGTAGCAGAGCGACTTGCCGCCGCCCGTGGGCATGAGCACGAGGGCGTCGCCGCCCTGGACCACCTGGTCGATGATCTGCGCCTGCTGGCCACGGAACTCGTCGTAGCCGAACACCCGATGCAGCACGTCGAGGGCTGCGGTGGGGGCGTCGGGGGCCAGGGCGGGCGAGGCGGTGGTGGTCACGCGACGAGTCTACGAGCGGCCACCGACGCGGTCAGCCGACCCGCGCCTCCTGGGGACGGTCGTCGGCGGGAGGCGCGCTGGGGACGAGAGGAGCGCTGCGGACCGTCACGAGACCGGTTCGTCGAGCCGCCCTGAGCACGAGCCACACGTAGAGCGGCGTCGAGACCACCGTCACGGCGAGGGCGAGGGGGCTGCCGTCGCTCGACTCGACACCCGCGAACGGTGCCGACAGCAGGAACAACACGGTGTTGTTGAGCACGTGCGCGACGATCGCCGCCTCGAGTCCGCCGGTGCGCCAGGTCAGGTAGGCCGCGGCCACGCCGAACACGGCGACGTCGAGCATGCCCCAGGGGTTGTAGTCGTGCGCGAACGCGAAGGCGACCGTCGGCAGCACGACGGCCACGACCGGGAACGCCACCCACGACCCCAGGGTCTGCATCGCCAGGCCGCGGAAGGCGTACTCCTCGGCGGTCGCCTGGAACGGCGTCACGACGAGGATCACCGCGACGGCCCAGACGAGCGTCTCGCCCGGCGTCGTGACCGGCCCCGTCCCGAGCGACTCGCCCACGACGAGCGGTGCCACGACGTAGCTCAGCCCGACGGTGACCGCCATGAAGGCGAGCCCGGGCACGACGCACCGCGCGAGCCACCGCCACCGCAGCCGCCCGGCGACGCTCCAGAGCCCGCCGACTGCCCCCGGCCCGACGATCAGGGCGCCCAGCATGATGGCCGGCAGCATGACCGCGATCGAGGCGAGCGTCGTGAAGAGCACGAGCGGGTCGGCCGCGGCCAGAGCGTCACCCTCGATGCCGCGCTGCAGTCGTTCGCCGGCCGCCGTCCCGCCGACGGCCGTGGTCACCCCGAGGACGCCCACGTAGACCACGACCGAGGCGAGCAGATAGGTGACGACCGCCACGACGGCCGCGAGCAGCGGTTTCCACCACCGGTACGAGGGCAGCGACCGGAACAGGCGGTGGTAGGCGAACGTCGTCACGCGACGAGCGTACGGGAGGCGCGGTGCCCGTCCCCGGGAACCCCACGAGGAGGCGCGGTGCCGGCCGGTCGCGCCGCCGCGCCATCACCACCGCGCGAGGGTCGCACCACGAACTGAACGTCGCACCGCCGGTTTCGGCGGTGCGACGTTCAGTCGGTGGTGCGATGCCGGGTGGCGTCAGCCCTCGGTGGGCGTCACCGTCGCGTGGGTGCGGCGTCGGCGGGCGACGACCAACGCCGAGCCACCGGCCAGCATCAGGGCGAGCGCGGCGAGGGCCGCGAGACCCAGGCCGTCCTGACCGGTGAAGGCCAGCGAGCCGTCGGCGTTGCGGACCGTGCCGGCGGGCGTGGTGCCCGAGCCCGAGCCGGGGGTGGTGCCGGGCACCGTGCCACCGGGGGTCGTGACCGGGGGCGTGGTGCCCGGGTCGGTCGGCGGGACGACCACGGGAGCGGCCGCTGCGGCGAAGACGAGCGGGACGGAAGCCGTCGTGCCGGTCCCGTCGACCGTGAGCACGACCGATCGGGTGACGGGCCCGGCCGCAGGAGCGGTGATGCCCTCGGGGACCACGAAGCTCAGCGTGGCGCGACCCTGTTCGTCCGAGTTGTCGAGGATCGTCTCGTCGATCGGCGCCGAGGCGAGCTCGACACCGTCGAGGGTCGCGGTCACGGTGCCCGACGCGTCCGCGGCGGCCTGCTGCAGGACGAGCGACGACAGGGTCATCGACACCGTGTCACCGGCGACGAATCCGCCGACTGGCGCGGCGGTCAGCCCCGAGACACCGACCGAACGCGATGCGAAGTCGGGGTCGGAGGGGTCGCCGGCCTGGGCGTCGAAGTACTCGAGCTGGCTCTGCAGGTCGACCTTGCCGCTGTCGGCGTGGGCGCGACCGTTCGCGAACGCGGCGAAGCCGTCGCCGCCCGAGGCGAGGAAGGAGTTGACGGTCACCTTGTAGATCGTCGCGTCGTCCATCGGCGCGCCGTCGAGCGAGACGGCGGCGATGCGCGACCCCGCCACCGCCGCGGGGTCGTAGGTGTAGGTCAGACCCTCGGACGTGCCGAGCTTCAGGGTGCTGGTGCGTGCGGCGGTCGGCCACTGCTGCTCGAGCACCTGGCGGATCTCGGCACCGGTCATGTCGACCACGACCAGCGTGTTGGCGAAGGGCTGCACGGCCGCGGCGGCCTTGTAGGTCACGTCACCGTTCGGCGCCACGAAGGGCAGGTCGTCCCGCAGGCCGCCGGGGTTCATGAAGGCGAGCTGGGCACCGCTCGCGGTGGTCGACGACAGCTGGATGTCGGCGACGAAGTTGCCGAGGGTCGACTCACCCGCACGGTTCGACACGGGCAGCCCGTTGGCGTCGGGGTTGGCGTTGTAGGCCCGGTTGAAGGAGTCGCTGATCGAGCCGATCACCTCGGCCCCCCGGTCGGCAGCCTCCGCGACGGCGGCCGCGACGATGTCGGCGACGGCGGGGTCGGGCGTGAAGGCGCCGTAGAGCGGCACCAGGCGGTGCGAGGCGATGGTCACCCGGTCGCGGAAGGCGGTGGCAGCGGGGTCGACCGTCATGGTCACCCGGGCAAGGTTCGTCCCGTAGCTGCCCGTCTGCACGACGGCGCGCTGCGGGCCGCCGTCGGAGGGCGACACGAGGTAGTCGTACCCCTGGTGCGTGTGCCCGGAGAAGATCGCGGACACGTCGCCCGAGACGCCGCGGGCGATCTCGCCGAACGCGTTGTCACCGGTGACGGAGTCCAGGCTGCCGGTCTCGGCGCCTTCGTGCAGCAGCAGGACGATCGCGTCGGCGGCGTCGGTCTCGACGATGTCGTCCGCGACCGCGTTGACCGAGTCGACGACGGGCGCGAAGGTGAGCCCCTCGATGCCGGCCGGGCTGACGAGCGTCGGCATGGTCTCGGTCAGGGCGCCGATGAAGGCGACGCGGACGCCCCCGATCTCCTCGACGACGTAGGGGTTGTAGGCGGGCGTCCCGTCGCTCTTCAGGATGTTCGCATTGACGTAGGGGAAGTCGCTGTTCGTCTGGACGCGACCGTTGAAGTCTGCCTGGCCCTTGTCGAACTCGTGGTTGCCCGGCGTGCTGACGTCGAGGCCCATGGCGTTGAGGGCGTCGAGGGTCGGCTCGTCGTCCTGGATGAACGAGGTGAACGTCGAGGCGCCGATGTTGTCACCCGCCGAGACGAAGAGCGTGTTCGGGTTCTGCCGCTCGACCGACTTGACCGCACCGGCGAGGACCGCCGCGCCGGCGATGGACGCGCGAGCACCCGGGGCGTCGGCCTCGAGCCGGCCGTGGAAGTCGTTGATGCCGACGAGGTCGATCGTGACCGGCACGGCCTGGGCGGGTGCGGCGGCGACGAGGCCGAGCAGCAGGGTTCCGGCGGCGACGGACGCGAGGGCGGCACCGCGGACGCGCCGCCGGCCTCCCGTCGGGACGGACTCGGATGACGGGGGGCTGATGCGCATGGGCGTCGGTGCTCCTGGAGAAGACGGTTCGGGTGGGACGGCACCCCCCGACAGGGGGCACAGCACACGACCATAAGTTCTCGCTGGGTGACCGACAAGAGTCGGCCGAAGATCGTCACATGTTGTTCATCCGACGAGCGACGATCGACCGACGAGCAGGCCGCCGGGCGCCCGCCGCGTCGGCACGACCGCAGCGCCTCAGTCGGCGATCAGCCGCTTCCCCATGCCGAACGCGTCGTCGACCGAGTACCCCAGGTGCTCGTAGAACGCCCGCACCCGCTCGTTGCCGGTGCGCACCTGGAAGTTCGCCTTCGGGCACCCCATCGCCTCGAGCAACCGCTCCACCTCGGCCATTAGTTGTCGCCCGAAGCCCTCCCCCTGGCGATCGGGCTCGACCGCGACGTAGTAGACCCAACCCCGATGACCGTCGTAACCGGCCATGGCGGTCGCGACCAGCGCCTCCTCGTGGTCGACGCCGACCAGGAACAGCTCGCGCTGCACCGTCAGCTTGCGTTCGATGTCGCGTCGCGGGTCGTTCCACGGGCGGGTCAGCCCGCAGCGCTCCCAGAGCGCCACGACGGTCTCGGTGTCGGCTTCGTCGAAGGGTCGGATCTGCATGCACCGACCCTGCCAGACCCGACGAGCCGAGGAGGCGCGGTGCCGGTCACCACCGCCCCGCACCCCCTCAGGGCCCTCGCGTTAGGGTGGGTCGTCGTCCGAGCCGCGGGCGCAGGGAGGGGCCCACCCGTGACCGATGCTCGCCGACGTCTCGCCGTCCTGGGGTCGCCGATCGAGCATTCGCTGTCGCCGGTGCTGCACCGCACGGCGTACGCGCACCTCGGGTTGCCCTTCGACTACGACCGCGTCGAGGTGGCTTCGGGCGGTCTCGCCGACTTCGTCGGGGGCCTCGACGCGAGCTGGCGCGGGCTGAGCCTGACGATGCCACTCAAGCGCGAGGTGCTGCCCCTGCTCGACACGGTCTCGCCCCTCGCCCGGCGCCTCGGCGTCGCGAACACCGTGGTCCTCGACGACGACGGCCGACGCCACGGGCACAACACCGACGTCGACGGCATCGTCCGCAGCGTCGAGGGGTTCCACGACGCACGGCCCGCCGCGGCCACCATCCTCGGCGGGGGCGCGACCGCCCTGTCCGCCATGGCCGCCGCCTGGGACCTCGGCGCCCGGTCGTTCTCGATCCACCTGCGCAACCCGATGCGGGCCGGCGAGCTGACGTCGCTGGCCGCCGAGCTGGGTGCCGACGTGATGGTCGCCCCGCTCACCGAACTGCCCTCGCTCGGCCCGCTGGACTTCGTCATCAGCACGCTGCCCGGCGGGGCCGCGGACGACCTCCACCTGCGTCCGACCAGCAGCTCGTCGGTCCTCTTCGACGTCGCGTACGAGCCCTGGCCGACCCGCCTCGCGTCTCGCTGGTCGGCCGACGGCGGCATCGTCTTCAACGGTCTCGACATGCTCGTCGAGCAGGCGCTCGGCCAGGTGCGGCTCTTCTCCGGGCGGGCACAGGACGAGCCGGTGGCCGACGAGAGCGTCCTGCGAGACGCGATGCGCGCCTCCGTGGGCTTGCCGATCCGCGGCCGGTCGACGACCGACAGCGTGGCGGGCTGACGGTGGCTACTCCTCTGCCGGTCTCGATCGGCCGGGTCGCGCTCGGGACCGGGCGGCCCGCGGTCTGCGTCCCGCTCGTGGCCCGCACCGCCGACGCACTGGTCGACGCCGCCTCGGCGCTCGACGCGCGGACGGCCGACCTGGTCGAACTGCGCATCGACTTCGTCGACGCCGCCTTCGCCGCGGCACCGGACCCCGACGGGCCCGTGCGCGCCGGTGCCCCGGCGACGGGCCCGGCCGACCTCGACCTGGTGGCCGACGTCGTCCGACGGGTCCGCGGCGCGCTCGACGCGGATCTGCCGCTGATCTTCACCCTGCGCACCGAACCCGAGGGGGGCGAGCGTGACGTCGCCCCGGCGACCTACGACTCCGTGCTGCGCTCGGCGATGGCCACCGGACTGCTGGACGCCGTCGACGTCGAGATGTACACCGACCCCGACCTGCTCGGCGGACTCGTCGACACCGCGCACGACGCCGGTCTGGTCGTCGTGATGTCGTCGCACGACTTCAGCGGCACGCCCACGCAGGGCGAGATCGTGTCGCGACTGCTCGAGCAACAGGAGAACGGCGCCGACGTGGCGAAGTTCGCCGCCATGCCGTCCGGCACGGACGACGTCCTGACGCTGATGCGGGCCACGGCCGAGTTCCGGGCGGGGGCCGGCATCGTGCCCGCGATCACCATGTCGATGGGGCCGCTCGGCGTCGTGTCCCGACTCGCGGGCGAGACGTTCGGCTCGTGCGTCACGTTCGGGTCGGTGGGGGCGTCCAGCGCACCGGGCCAGGTGCCGGCGGTCGGGCTGCGGGCGGCGCTCGAGCTGGTGCACGCGGCACAACAGGGCTGACGGCGTCGTACGGGGCCTCGCACGGGGCCTCGAGCGTCAGGGCTCCGGCGACCCGACCCTCGCAGCGTCCACCACCGGGAAACGAGCGACGGACGTCGCTCAACAGGACCACCGCGGCGGTCGGGTCCACCGGAGTGCGAACAGGTTAGCGGTCGGTGACGCGGCCCCGGAACCCCCTGACGAACGGTCGGTGGCCTTACCCTCAGGCATGGACGAAGCAGAGATCGACGACCACGCCCACCGATTCGTCACGGCCTTCGCGCTGCCGAGCAAGGTCGGACGCCTGAACAGCCTGCGCTCGACCGACGAGAAGCGGACGAAGTTCCGGGCGGGTCTCGGCCTGATGCCGTTCCGATCGGACCGCACCACCCGGCTCAGCCACGCGGACTCGTCACCGGCCGCCGTGCTGACGCGGTTGCGCGACCTCGGCGCGGGCGAACGCTGCGTGGTGTTCGAAGAGAGCAGGGAGTGGGCCGGCACCCTCGACGACGCCGTCGCGGCCGTGGTCGGGCAGGGCTACGGCGCCGTCATCTCGTGCCTGCCCGGCCGCCTCGGCTACGCCGAGTCCGAGTCGGGCGAGCGGCTCGTCCTGTCCCTCGACGAGTGATGCGGAGGCGGACCCGGCTCACACCGGGACCGCCTCCTGTGACCTACAGCAACCGGACGGTCGCGGTCACGAGCGCGACCAAGGCGGTCAGCAAACCGACCACCCCGGCACACGACTCGTACGCGTCGCTCCGGCTGCCACGACGACGGTGTCTTGCCATCGCGGGCCTCCTTGTCCCCAGGGCAGGAGGCTTGCGGTCTGCGCTCCCCCAGCCAGGTGGCCCGGGGATCGCATATACTTGAACGCGTAGCGATCCGAGTGTCAACGCCGCTCAGACCACTGGCCTCACACGAGGCGAGATCAGCCCCTGTTACCGCAGGGGCTTTTCTCTTGCTCATCGAGTCCGGCGCAGGCTTGCCTGGGTTCCCGCGCCGAGACGTCCATTCTGCCTGACCGACATGTCAATGTCGCCCCGAGACGCAACCGGTCAGGCCGGCCCCGGGTACTGCCGCTCACCGCCGGTGTCGAACCGCTCGCCCGAGGCGCGCGAGGGCAGCAGCGACATGACCAGCAAGGTCAGCCAGCCGAGCACCGGCAGCAGGTAGAAGAGCACGTACCAGGCGGTGAAGCCCCCGTCGTGCAGGCGCCGCGACTGCAGCGCGACGGTCGGCAGGAAGCTCACGACCGACCACAGCACGACGACGACGCCCTGGGGATCGATGTAGGTCCAATCGCCGTTGTCGCCCCCGGCCCAGGTCGACGTCCCGCCGCTGCCTGTGGCCCAGGCCTGCAACGCCCCCTGGAACACGAGCGCGATGACGAACCACCACCAGTACTCGCTGCGGCTCGCGCGCCCGTGGAACGTGGCGTACTTCCGCCAGAACCGGACGACCGCGACCTTGGGCGAGGCACGGTGGTACGGCTGGTCGAGGGGCACGGGGCCGGCGGCTCCGGTCATGGGATCTCCTGCGGTGTCGGGTGACGGGCTGCCCCATCCTCTCAGCGCCGTCGACGCGTCGTGGCCGCTCGACGCGGCCCGTCGGTACTGTGGGGCCCGCCGACCCTCGCGTCGGCGCCGTCGCCCACCCCGGGCGGCGCCAGACGAAGGAGACCCCATGAGCATCGGCGGCGGAATCGCCTTGATCGTGATCGGCGCGGTCCTCGCGTTCGCTCTCGACTTCCAGGTCGCGGGCATCGACATCAAGCTGATCGGCTACATCCTCATCGCGGCCGGCGTGGTCGTGACCATCATCGGCATCGCCTTCGCGTCGCGTCGTCGCTCGACGGTGTCCACGACCCGCAGCGCGGTCGACCCGGCCACGGGCGAGCGCGTCGAGCGTCGCTCGACCGACAGCGACCCGCTGGTCTGACCCGAGGGTCCGACGCGACCCGAGAACGCAGGAGGCGCGGTGCCGGCTGGCACCGCGCCTCCCGTGTGTCGGGGCCGGGGCGGCTAGAGCTGCACGCCGTCCTGCAGGGACGCCGCTCGGTGGCGACGGCGCAGCACGAGGGCGGCACCGGTGCCGGCGAGCATCAGCGCGAGCAGCAGGGCGGGCAGGGCGTCGGCGCCGGTGAACGCCAGGGGTCCGCTTCCGTTGCCGGCCGTACCCGCGCCTCCTGCGCTCGTGCCGTCACCGGGGACCGCCGCGGGCGGGGTCGTCGGCGCCGGGGTCACGGCGCCCACGACGACCGCGACCGTCGCGGCCAACGTCGTGCCGCTCTGCGTGCCGGTCAGCGTGATCGTGTAGTCGCCGGGAGCGGTGGGGGCCGTGACCGTGTAGGTCGCGACGCCGTCGATCACGTCGGCGATGCCGAGATCGGTCACCGTGCCGTCGACGTCGAGCGTGCCCGTGACCTGGCGGTCACCCGCGAGGCCGGCGGTGCTGACCGGGAAGTCGGCGCCGGGGGCGACCTCGGTCGGAGCCGAGATCGTCGCGCCGGTGCTGAGGCCGTCGAGGTCGCGGTCGAGCTGCAACGCGTTCACGATGGTGAAGAAGTTGTCGGTCTGGTCGATCAGGCCGACGACGTTCGCGGCGCCCGGGCCGTAGCCCGCGACGCGCAGCTGCGTGCCGGTGTGCTGCTGCGAGCCACCGGCCGCGGCCGTGCCGTAGGCGATCTTCATCGTGGTGCCGTCGACCGTCGTCAGCGCGGTGCTGAGCGTGGCGGGCGGCGTCGAGTCGACGATCTGGCTGGTGTGGGCGTGGTCCGCCGTGACGATGACCATCGTGTTCCCGTCGGCCTTCGCGAAGGCGAGGGCGGACTGGACGGCCTCGTCGAGGTCGAGCACCTCACCGATCTGACCGCAGGCGTCGGCGCTGTGGTCGCGCTTGTCGATCGAGGCACCCTCGACCTGCAGGAAGAAGCCCTGGTCACCCGTGTCGAGCAGGTCGATCGACTTCTCGGTCAGCGACTGCAACGAGAGGTCGGTGCCCAGGCGGGCCGGGTTCGGCTGGCAGGTCTGCGGGGCCAGGTCGGCTCCGCCGACGGTCGCCGTGGTGGCGGCGTACCGGGTCGGGAAGTTGCCGTCGGTGAAGGTGCCGAGCACGGGCTGCGCCTGGTCGGCGGTCGTCAGCGCATCGAGGCCTGCCGCGTCACGCACGACCTGGTAGCCGCGGTCCTGCGCCTGGGCGAACAGGGTGTCGCCCTGCCACTGACCGGCGCGGGCCGACTGACCGAACGAGGTCGCGCCTCCTCCGAGGGTGAGGTCGGCGCGGGTGCCGATGATCTGCTCGCTGATCGAACCGAGGCCGCCCTGGTCGAGGGCGTCGGCACCGCACTGGGTGACGGAGTCGGGGCCGTAGCAGCTGCGGGCGGCGACGTGCGCGGCCTGGACGGCCGGGGTGGCGTCCTGCAGCTCGGCGGTCGAGACGTTGCCGGTCTTCTTGCCGTTGGCCTTGGCGATCTCGAGCAGGGTGTCCTGCGGAACGCCGTCGACGTCGACCGAGATGGCGTTGTCGTAGGTCTTGGTGCCGGTGGCCCAGGCGGAGCCGGTCGCGGCGGAGTCGGGCACGTAGTCGGGCTTGCCCTTGTTCGCGCCGTCCTTGTAGACCGAGTACGTCGTGTACTGGCCGGTCAGGGGCAGGGCGTCGATGCCGGGCAGCGTTCCGCCGGCGCCGTAGGCGTAGTTGCGCGCCGAGGTGATCTCGCTGTCGCCCATGCCGTCGCCGATCAGCAGGATGACGTTCTTGGCGGGCCCGGCCTTCACCGAGTCGAGCAGCAGCTGCGTGCTGTCGTCGATGCTGCGCGCGGCGCCGCCGTTCTGGGCGACGTTCGCGGGGGTGGCCGCGAAGGCGGCGACGGGGCTGAGGGCGAGGGCGGCGACGGCGGCCGTCGCGACGACCCCCGTCGTCAGGGCCGCACGCCGGCGGTTCGGGGTGTTCTTCGACACGGTTCTGCTCCTGTGATCGTGATCGTGATCCGGTCGCCCCGCGACGGAGTCGTCGCGGGGCGGGGATCAGCAGACTCCTGCCGGGTGGCCGCCACGTGAACGAGGCCGTGCGCGCGGGTGAACACCCTCGGATGAGGGCCACCGCCGGCCGGCGAGGGCCGGCGAGGGCCGACGAGCCGACGAGGTCAGCCGACCGTCGAGCGCAGCACCGACGATCCGTCGGGCCGGCGGCGCACCTCGACCCGGTCGGCGATGCGCTGCTTGAGCTCGTCGACGTGGCTGACGATGCCGATCACCCGCCCCGAGGCACTCAGGCGACCGAGCTCGCTCATGACGGCGTCGAGGGTGTCGGGGTCGAGCGAGCCGAACCCTTCGTCGACGAACAGGGTGCCGAGCTCGAGTCCGCCGGCCTCGGCCTGCACGACGTCGGCGAGGCCGAGGGCGAGGCTGAGCGAGGCGTAGAAGGTCTCGCCGCCCGAGAAGCTGCCGGGGTCGCGGGTGGTGTCGGTGGTCGCGTCGCGGATGACGAGCGAGAGCCCGGTCTTGCGCGAGCGCGACCCGACCTCGCGTTCGTCCGACGACGCGAGCTCGTACCGCCCGCTGGACATGACCGACAAGCGCACGTTCGCCGCCGCCACGACCTCGTCGAACCGGCGCAGCAGCACGTAGGTGCCGAGCGTCACGCCCTTGACGTTCTCGCCGGTCGAGGCGCTGGCGAGGTTCGCCATGCGCACCACCGCCCGGGCGTGCTCGACGGCGTCGTCGGCCGCGGCCGCCACGGCCTCGAGGGCGGCCAGGGCCTGCCTCGTCCGCTCGGCCCGGTCGCCGGCGCGTGTCGCCCGGTCGGTGGCCTCGTCGAGCTCGGTCTCGACCAGGCCGAGGGCCTCGACGGCCGATTCGACGTCCGCCGTCTCGTCGCCGGTCAGCACGGCGACCTCGGGCTCGGCCAGCCCGGCCGCGACGATCGCCCGTTCGCGATCGTGGGCCGACACCCGCGTCTCGAGGGCCGCCAGGTCGCCTGCTTCGAGGGCGGCGGCGGCGACCTGGTCGACGTCGTCGAATCCGCTGCGCTCGAGGGCGGCGGCGAGCTCGGCGCGACGGACGGCCGCCGCGCCGGCGGCCACGTCGGCGGCGTCGAGGAGGGTCAGGAGGCGCGTGTCGCGTTCGACGCCGTCACCGACCCATGCGGTGAGTTCGGCGATCGTCGGGGCGTGACCGTCGAGCAGTCGCGCCATCTCGGCCTCGTCGTCGAGCAGGGCGCGCCGGTCGGCGGCGACGCGCTCCCGGCCGGTGGCGGCCCGCTCGCGGAGGTCGTCGAGCTCGTCCCGCAGCCGGTCGACCTCGCGGTCGTGGGCCACGAGGGCCGCGTCGGCCGCCGCGAGGGCGGTGCGAGCCCGGGTGGCCTCGGACACGCGCAGGGCCAGCCGGGCCAGCTCGGACTCGACGTCGTCGCGGGTCAGGTCGCCCAGGGCGCGGCGGGCCTCGGCGACCCGCCCCTCGGCGGTCGCGTGCCGGGCGGCGGACTCGCGCTGACGCGCCTCGGCCGCGCGTGCCGTCAGCGACGCGGCCTCGACCTGCTCGTCGGTGGGGTGCTCGGCGCCGGGAGACGCGGGGGCCGGATGCTCTCGCGAGCCGCACACGGGGCACGGGTCGCCGACGACCAGGCTCGCGGCCAGGTGGCCCGCCATGCCCTCGATCTGCCGACGGCGGAGGCCGGCCTCGTCGTCGAGGGCCCTCAAGGCCGCCGCCGAGTCGTCGGCCAGTCGTCCGGACGCCACGTCCACGGCCCGACCGAGGGCGTCGAGGTCGTCGAGGTCGCGCAGGCGGACCCGTGCCTCGGCCGTCGCCTGCTCGGCGGCGGCGAGGTCGGTCGACGTGTCGGCCAGGGCCTCCCGCTCGACGACGAGCGAGGACCGGACGGCGGGGGCCGCGACGAGGCGGTCGTCCAGCTCTCGGCGCCGCTCGTCGGCGTCGACGAGGGACTGCTCGGCCGCCTCGAGGGCTGCACGACGCCCGGGCAACCCTCTCTCGGTGCGGGCCGCCTCGGCCAGGAGCGCGAGTTCGGAGAGCCGGGCGTCGCGACGCGCGGCGACGTCGGCTCGGACCGGGGCCCCGTCGACGGCGGCGGACCCGGTGCCTTCGCCGTCCGTGACGCGCCGGGTGGCCTCGGCCAGACGGGACGCGGCGTCACGCTCGGCCTCCGCAGCCCGCGTGACCGCGGCGAGGGCGTCGGTCACGGTCGCGGCTCGGGTCGCTGCGGCGACGCGCAGCCGGATCGTGGCGATCTCGGCATCGCCCTCGTCGAGACGCGTCTGCCGGACCATCAGGTCGGTCCGCCGGTCGAGCGCAGCCTTCAGCGCTCGCACGCGATCGAGCGACCGTCGCGCCGCGTCTCGGACCTCGAGCACTCGCGACCGCCGGGCCGCCGCGTCGGAGGCCTCGGTCTCGAGGGCCCCGAGCACAGCCGCCGCGCCGTCGGCGGCCAGGGCCTCGTCGAGGGCGTCGGCGTCGAGTCCGCTCGCCTCGAGCAGTCTCGCGCGGGCCAGCTCGATGTCTCGGTCGGCGGCGGCCACGGCGGCGTTGGCGACCTTGCGCCGTTCGACGAGCTCGGCCGTGGTCCGCTCGTAGATCTCGGTGCCGAAGAGCGACTGCAGGACCTCTTTGCGTTTCTCGCCGGTCGAGCGGAGGAAGGCGGCGAACTCGCCCTGGGGCAGGACGACGGTCTGCACGAACTGCTGGCGCGTGAGCCCGAGGATGCGCGTCACCTCGGCGCCGGCCTCTTGGGTGCTGATCGAGACGATCTCGCCGTCGACGGCGTCGGGCGACGAGAGGCGCCAGAGCTTCGCGGTCGCGTTCGCGGGCGTCGTGCCCGTGCCCCGCGCCTTCGGACGACGGTACGCGGGCGTCCGGCGGATGCGGTGGACGCCCGCACCGTTCTCGAAGACGAGCTCGACGAAGGGCTCGACGTCGGGGGCGGCGTGGTGGCTGCGCAGGCGGTCGGGCGTCGAGGCCGAGCCGGCGAGCCCGCCGTAGAGGGCGAAGACGATCGCGTCGATGATGGTCGACTTGCCCGACCCGGTGGGGCCTTCGAGCAGGAAGGTGCCCGAGGCGCCGAGCGCGGCGAAGTCGATGCTGTGCTCACCCGCGAAGGGACCGATGGCCCGGAGCGTCAGCCGGTGGAGGTTCATTCGCTCGTCTCGCTCGCCCGCGCGGCCTCGTAGGCGCCGCGCACCACGGCCAGCTCGGTCTCGCTCGCGGCCCCGCCGGAGGCGAAGGCGACGAAGTCGGCCGCGACCTCGATCGGGTCGGACTCGGCCGTGACGGCGGCGAGCGCCGGGGCATCGACTGCTCCGACGGGCGTGTGGTGGATCGCGAGGGCGTGCGGGAAGTGCTCGGCCACGCGCGTGTAGAGCCGCTCGGGGTGCACGGGATCGGTGACGAAGACCCGCAGCCAGGCGTCGCGCAGGTCGTCGTGCCGGCCGTCGAGCAGGGCGTCGAGGGTGTCGGTCACCTCGGCGAGTCGACGCGGCACGGGGGCCGGGACGAGGTCGATCGAGACCGAGCCGTCGGCGGCCAGCTCGACGATCGTGGACGACTTGACCTGGTTCCGCTCGCCGAACGAGAAGGCCAGGGGCGAACCCGAGTAGCGCAGGCGACCGGACGAGCCGACGCGTTGGGCGCCGTGCAGGTGACCGAGGGCGACGTAGTCGACACCGTCGAACGCGGTGGCGGGCACCGAGTCGACGCCGCCCACCCGGATGTCGCGCTCGCTCTCGCTGCGCTCGGGTGACGTCCCGTCCTCGACGTCGACACCGCCGCCGCCCGGGATCTCGGCCTCGCGGTCGGCTGCGGGCCCGGCCACGACGAACGCGTGCGCCACCACGACCGACCGGGTGCCGGGCCGCCCGGCGAGGTCGTCGCGCACCCGCTGCATCGCGGCACCCACGACGGCCGCGTGCGACCGGGCCAGCGGCTCGTCGGCGCCCCCGGGCGCGAGCGACCGCCGGACGCTGTCGGGGTCGAGGTAGGGCAACCCGTAGAAGGCGACCGGCCCGTCCGGGTCGTCGACGACCACGGGCTCGTCGAGCAGGTCGACCGACGCCCGCAGGTGCAGCCCGGGTCGCATCAGCTCGGCCGCGAACCCCAGTCGCACCGCCGAGTCGTGGTTGCCCGGCGTGACGATCACGGTGGCGTGCTCGGTCAGCCCCGCGAGGGCCCGGCCGAGGAGGCGCACGCTGGGCACCGCGGGGACGGCCCGGTCGTACACGTCGCCCGCGACCACCACGACGTCGATCGAGCGGTCGGCCACGATCCGCACCAGGTGGTCGACGAAGGCCTGCTGGTGCTCGTGCAGGTCGACCCCGTGCAGCGTGCGCCCCAGGTGCCAGTCGCTGGTGTGCAGGATGCGCACGGCGCCCCTCTCGTGGATGTCGCGGTCGGTGCGGCAACGGGTGCCGGAGTCGGTGCCCCCGACTGTATCGGGGGCCCCCGACAGAGCCGGGTGCGCCTCCTCGGGACCGGCACCGCGCCTCCTCGGGTCCGGCACCGCGCCTCCGGCCGGTCGCCGCCCCGCCCACGGGAGTGAGATGGTCAGATGCCCGCACACCACGGCGGGCCCGACGAGAGCGAGACCGTGAGCAACGACCCCCTGCAGCCCGACCAGGTCACCGCCCTGCGCCGCGAGGTCGAGGCACGCCTCGACGCGATGGTGGCCGACCTGACGACCTACGCGAGCCTCGAGACGCCGTCCGACGACGTCGACCTGCTCGAGGCGGGGCTCCGCTGGATCGAGACCTGGCTCGGCGAGACCGTCGGCCCGCCGGCCGACCGCCGGGTGCACGTCGTCGAGGGGTACGGCGACACGGTGACGCTCGACTACCCGTCGCCGTCGGGGTCGACCGAGTGGGTGTCGGCCCTGTGCCACTACGACACGGTGTGGTCCGAGGGCACGCTGGCCGGGTGGCCCGTCACGGTCGAGGGCGACCGCATGACCGGTCCCGGGGTCTTCGACATGAAGTCCGGGCTGATCCAGCTCGGCAACGCCCTCGCGATCGGCGACCGCCTGGGGCTGCCGCGTCCGAACGTGCGCCTGCTGTTGAACGGCGACGAGGAGGTCGGCAGCATCGCCTCGCGTGAGGCGATCGAGCGCGAGGTCGGACGAGGAGGCGCGGTGTTCGTCTTCGAGTCCGCCGCCGACGGCGCCGTCAAGACCGCCCGCAAGGGCGTCGGCATCTTCGAGGTCGAGGCCTTCGGGGTCGAGGTCCACGCCGGCCTGCACCCGCGCTCGGGTGCGAGCGCCGTCGACGAGATCGCCCGCGTCGTCCTGACGCTGCACGCGGCCGCCGACGTCGAGGCGGGCACCTCGCTCAACGTGGGAGTGCTGCAGGGCGGCACCCGCACCAACGTCAAGGCCGGCTACGCCCGGGCGATGGTCGACGTCCGCGTCACCTCGTCGACCGAGGCCGAGCGCATCGAGCGGGTCTTCGCGGGGCTCGCGGCGCACGACCCGGCCGCGACGCTGAAGGTCACCGGCGGCTGGAACCGTCCACCGATGGAGCGCTCGGCCGCGACCGGTGCCCTCTACGAACGCGCCGCCCGGGTCGCCGCCTCGCTCGGCTTCGAGTTGCGCGAGGTGTCGGTCGGCGGCGCCAGCGACGGCAACTTCGCCGCCGCGCTCGGCCTGGCCGTGCTCGACGGGGTCGGCGGCGTCGGCGGTGGAGCCCACGCCCGCCACGAGTGGATCAGCGTGCACGGCATGGTCGAGCGCACCGAGTTCGTCACCGCCCTGCTCGCCGACCTCGCCTGACCGCCGCCCTCCCCGGCGACCGACGCCGCGCCTCCGCCCGGACCCCAGGAAGTCGCCGAGACCCCGGTGCGCGCGCAGGGGTCTCGGCGACTTCCTGGGGTCTCGGGCCTCAGGCCTCGAGCGTGAAGTCGTAGACGCCGGCGTCGAAGCGGGCGTAGCCGGGGTAGTCGATCAGCTCGTAGAGCTCGGCACGGGTCTGCATCGACGGCACCTGCGACTCGAGCGACCCGTCGGCCGCGAGTGCGTCCAGGGCGCGGGACGCCGCGCCCATCGCGGCGCGCATCAGCGACACCGGGTGGATGACCATGCTGACGCCCACGTCGTGCAGCTGCTGTCGGGTGAAGAGGGCGCTCTTGCCGAACTCGGTCATGTTGGCGAGCACCGGCACGTCGAGTGCCGAGCAGATCGCCTCGAACTCGCCGAGGTCGGCCATCGCCTCGGCGAAGATCGCGTCGGCGCCGGCGTCCACGAGCGCACGGGCCCGGTCGATCGCCGCCTCGAGGCCGTCGAGGGCCCGGACGTCGGTGCGGGCCATGATCACGAGCGCGGGGTCGCGTCGCGCGTCGACCGCGGCCCGGATGCGACCGGTCGCCGTCGCCGAGTCGACGACCTGCTTGCCGTCGAGGTGGCCGCAGCGCTTGGGGTTGACCTGGTCCTCGATGTGCAGACCGGCCACGCCAGCGGCCTCGAGCGCCTGGACGGTGCGGGCGACGTTCATCGGCTCGCCGAACCCGGTGTCGGCGTCGACGAGCACGGGCAGGTCGGTCATCGACGCGATCTGCCCCGCCCGCGTGGCGACCTCGGTGAGCGTGGTGAGGCCGATGTCGGGCAGCCCGAGTTCGTTGGCCATCACGGCACCCGACACGTAGACGCCGTCGAAGCCCTTCTGCTCGATCAGGCGGGCGGTCAGCGGCGTGAACGCCCCCGGGAACGTCAGGGTGCGCTCGTCGGCCAGGCCCGCCCGGAACGCCGCACGCTTGTCGGCCGGCGACACCGTCGAGTACAGCATCAGAACAGCCCGCCCGGCTGGGCGACGGCACCGGCGAGCGCGTCGGGAGCGACGATGCCCAGCTGCCGCACCTCGGCCGCCGTCAAGGAAGGGAGGCGCGTGGCCAGGTCGACGAACCGCTCGACCTCGGCGTCGGGCAGCACGCCCTCGGTCAGCGTGCGGAACTTCCGCACGTAGTCCTCGCGTCCGAAGGGCCGCGCCCCCAGCGGGTGGGCGTCGGCGACGGCGATCTCGTCGACGAGGGTCGTGCCGTCGACGAACTCGACCTCGATGCGGCCGCCGAACGCCTTCTCGGCGGGGTCGGTCGAGTGGTAGCGGGCCGTCCAGGCGGGGTCCTCGGCCGTGGTGATGCGTTGCCACAGCTCGACTGTGTCCGGACGCTGTGCCCGGGCGGGGGCGTAGCTGCGCTCGTGGTGCCACTCGCCGTCCTGCAGGGCGACGGCCACGATGTAGGGGATGGAGTGGTCGAGCGTCTCTCGGCTGGCGGTGGGGTCGTACTTCTGAGGGTCGCCCGCCCCCGAGCCGATGACGACGTGCGTGTGGTGGCTGGTGTGCAGCACGATGCGGCGCACTTGCGCCGGGTCCCGCAGGGCGGGGTGCGAGCGACCGAGCCGACGGGCGAGGTCGATCCACGCCTGGGCCTGGTACTCGGCCGAGTGCTCCTTCGTGTAGGTGTCGAGGATGCCCCGCTTCGACGCCCCCGTCGCCGGCAGGGGCACGTCGTACGACGCCCCGGGCCCGTCGAGCAGCCAGGCGATCACGCCGTCCTCGCCCTCGTAGATCGGGGCGGGGCTGCCCTGGCCGCGCATCGCGCGGTCGACGGCCTCGATCGCGGCCTTGCCCGCGTACGCCGGTGCGTAGGCCTTCCACGACGAGATCGCCCCCTTACGCGACTGTCGCGTGGCCGTCGTCGTGTGCAGCGCCTGACCGATGGCCTGGTGCACCACCTCGGTCGACAGCCCGAGCATCGTGCCGAGGCCGGCGGCGACCGACGGGCCGAGGTGGGCGACGTGGTCGATCTTGTGGGCGTGCAGGCTGATCGCCCGGACGAGGTCGACCTGCACCTCGTAGCCGGTGACGATGCCGCGCAGCAGGGCCGCGCCGTCGAGTCCGCGGTGCTGTGCGACGGCGACAAGCGCCGGGATGTTGTCGCCGGGGTGCGAGTACTCCGCCGCGAGGAACGTGTCGTGGAAGTCGAGCTCGCGCACGGCGACCCCGTTCGACCAGGCGGCCCACTCGGGCGAGACGGGGTGCTCGGGCGCGACGCCCGTGACCTGCGAGCCCGCGCCTCCGGTGGTCGGCGGGTGCGCGAGCGCCTGGTCGCGGGCGACGGCGACCGGCGCGCGCAGCAGCGACGCGGCCGAGACGGCGGCGTTGTCGATCAAGCGGTTGATCACCATCTCGGTGACGTCGTCGTCAATCGGGGCATCGTCGGTGGCGAGCGCGGCGAGGCGCCAGGCGAGCTCGTCCTCGCGGGCCAACGGCTCGTCGCTGCGGTGCACCCGCACCGTGTGCACGACGAGGTCGGCGGCCGGGGCGGTCGGCCCGTCCGGCCCGCCCGTGACCCCGGACGAGGAGGCGCGGGTCGTGTCTGCCCCGCCGCTCGCGTCGGTCGTCGCCCCCGCGTCGTGTGCGTGCTCGGACGCCTGCTCGTGCTGCGTGCCCATCGGCCACCCTCTCTGGTGGGGCGGGCGTCGTCGCGACCCGCCGTGCGCCGTCGTCGGTGACGGCCGTGTCGTTGCCGACCAGTCTCGCACCCCGGACCCCTGCCCCGTTCGGGGGCGGACGCACCGGTCGGTCGCATGGCAGGCTCGGGGCATGACCACCGAGAGCCCGCTGGGGGGCGGCTCCGACGAGCGACGCCCCTCCGCCGACCAGCCGACCACGTCCTACCCCGCGACGGGGACGTCCACCCCGCCACCGCGCTCGGGTCGCCCCGGCGGCCTCGCCCTGGCCGCCCTGATCGTCGGCATCGTGGCCTTCCTGCTCGGCCTGGTGCCGGTGGTCGGCACGATCGTCGGCCTCGCCGCCGTGGCGCTCGGCGTCATCGCATTGGTCCGGCACCAGTCGAAGGTCCTGGCGTGGATCGGCCTCGGGCTGGGAGCCGTCGCCACCGTCGTGTCGATCGTCGTCGCCATCGGCCTCGGCGCGGCGATCGACAGCGTGCAGCAGGACGACCCCGCCGTGACCGCGACGTCCGAGCCCGCCCCTGCCCCCACGTCGTCGACGCCCGCGCCCACCGCGTCGGCCACGCCGACGTCGGCGGCCGCCGACGTGCCGGCCGACTACGCCCAGGCCCTTGAGGACGCCGAGCCCTTCGCGATCAGCCTCGGCAGCAGCAAGGCCTACACGTTCTCGAAGCTCGTGGCCGGTGGCGCGTCCGAGGCCGCGGCGCAGTACGCCGTCGACACGGTCGGCGCCGACTGGCAGGCCAACGCCGTCCGCAAGGCCAAGGCCTACGCGCGGGACGGCATGACCGGCGACGTGCTGCGCAACCAGCTCGTGAGCGAGTACGGCGAGTGGTTCACGGCCGAGGAAGCCGACTACGCCCTGGCGCACCTCGGCGACTGACGCCCCGTGACGTGATCGTGACCCGGGCCGGCCCGACGTCATCCTGTGGGACGACTGCGCGGGCCGGACCCGTCACTAGCGTCGAGATCGGCGAACGGGTGGGACGACCCGACGACCAGGAAGGCACAACCATGAGGAGCACGACCATCAGGGGCACGACCGCGAAGCGGACGGCGACGATGACGGGGGCGACGGCCTGCCTGGTGCTGGCCCTCACGGCGGGCTGTTCGAGCGGTCCCGGCGAGGTGACACCCGATCCCTCGAGCCCCGGCTCGTCGGAGCCGTCCTCGCCCGCGCCGTCGGGCACCGCGACACCCACCCCGATCGCGACCCCCGGGCCGATCGCCCTGCCCACCGATTGCACCGACGTCGTCGACCAGGCGACCTACGCCGCGACCTTCGGCGACAGCCCGCTCAACCCCGTCGAGTTCGGCGGCTCGGGCACCACGTCGGGCCTGGTCACGCCGACCGAACCGCCCACGGGGGCCAGCGCCGTCGAGGTCGTCGGGGCCGCGAACGAACTGAGCTGCCTGTGGCGCGACCCGCGCGCCGACGTCTCGGGCATCTCGGTCGCCATGGGGCACCTCGACCCCGCGGTCTCGGGCCCGGCCTTCGACGGGCTCGCCTCGGCCGGCTTCACGTGCACGACCGTCCACGAGGGCCGCAGCTGCCAACTCGTCACGCCCGACCCGCAGTACCCGGTCGACCGCACGCAGACCTATTGGGCCCGGGACGACGTCGTCGTCACGGTCGACCAGACGAACGTGCCGACGGACGACCTGATCGGCTCGATCGCGACGCGCCTCTGGGGCTGAATCCGCGCCTCCTGCACCTGTCGCACCGTGAACTGAACGTCGCACCGCCGAATTCGGCGGTGCGACGTTCAGTCGGTGGTGCGACGCACGCGCCGCGCAGCGGCGCGGCGCGGCGCGCGCTAGAGCACGCTCTTGGGCACGCGGTGCAGCGTGACCGCGCCGACGGCGTCGAACGGGTGCAGCGGGTCGGGGGCGACCGAGCCGGTCGGGCCGCCGAGCCGCGAGTGCCCCACGGCGCTGAGCACGGCGTAGGCGTCGCCGCGCGACCAGCCGTGGTCGTCCACGAGGAACGAGAACGCGTCCTCGTAGCCGCGACGGATGCTCTCCTGCACCGGGTCGCCGAGGCCGACGAAGATCCAGTCGTCGGCGGTCTCGATGCGCGGAGCCCGCAAGCCGAGGCCCGGCACCAGGTCGATCGAGACGACCGCCGTCCCCTCGGCCTCGATCGCCACGAACGACGATTCACCCTCGGCCATGATCGCGTGCACGTCGCCGATCGACAGGTACGCGCCCTCGACCATGACCGGCAGGTAGACCGTCGAGCCGACCGTGTTCTCGGTGACGTCCATGTTGCCGCCCTGGGCGTACGCGGGCATTATCGTCGAGTTCTCGCCCTCGGCGGGCGCCGTGCCCATGCAGCCGATCATCGGCCGGGCCTCGAACACGTGCCGGTCGGTGACGTGCACCCCGTCGGAGTCGATCGGCACGCGGCGGGTGAACATCTCGTCGCCCATCACGTGCTGCAGGGCTCCGGACCCGGGCAGGCTGACCGACCAGCCGTGCTCGATGAGTCGGATCTCGTGCACCGTGACGGCGAGCGCGTCGCCCGGTTTCGCGCCCTCGACGTACACCGGCCCGGTGACGGGGTTGATCGGCACGGACAGCTTCGCCAGGTCGTGGTGCCGGTGCAGCTCGGCGTAGACGGCGTCGCTCGTCTCGAACCCGATGCGTTCACCCGTGCCGGGTTCGATGCGCAGGGCCGGCGGGGCCGTGGCGGTGAACCCGGGGCGACCGTGCTCCTTGCCGAGGAAGTGGTCGATCCCGTCGTGCCGTGGCCCCGAGGAGGCGCGGGTCGACTCCCCGACGGAGGCGCCGACCCCCGAGCCGGTCACGTCGCCACTCATGCGTCGTGCCGTTCGGAGTCGGTGGCGGGGGTGGACGCGACCGCGGAGTCGTCCGCGCCCTGCCCGAGGGTCGGCGCCGCGCCTCCTCGGCTGCGGTAGTAGAGGAACACGCCCGCACCGAGCACCAGCCAGATCACGCCGCCGATCTTGGCCTCGGGCGCGGCGTTGACCAGCACGTAGCCGATGATCAGGAACCCGACCACGGGCACGACGAGGTGCAGCAGCCAGTTGCGCGACTTCTTCTTCACGACGTAGTGCACGACGACCGAGACGTGCAGCAGCATGAAGCCGAAGAGGGCCCCGAAGTTGACCAGCGAGGCGATCACGTTGATCTGTCCGACGAAGAACAGCACGAGCACGGCCGAGAGCGCCGACACGACGAGGATCGCGGCCTGCGGCACCTGACGCGTGTTGATCTTCGACAGGAACGCCGGCAGCTGCTTGTCGCGGCTCATCGAGAACAGCAGGCGCGAGGTCGCGGCCTGGGCGGCCATCGCGTTGGCGATGCCGACGGCGAGCACGTTGACGACGAAGAACGCCGTCGCCCACCCGCTGTTCGACGCCTCGCGCACGAGGTCGAAGAAGGCGTTGCCGGCCTCGCCCTCGGGGAACGACTCGCGGCCGCCGGCGAGCGCGCTGGCCAGCCAGGTCTGCAGGATGAAGCAGAACGCCACGATGAACAGGGCGATGATCATGGCCTTGCCCGCTCCGCCGCGCTTGCCGGTGCTCTCTTCGGACAGGGTCGAGATGCCGTCGAAGCCGAGGAAGCTCAGCACGGCGATCGACAGGGCCGAGGCGATCAGCGGGGCCGTGACCTTGCTCGAGTCCCAGATGGGGTCGGTCGTGAACTCGGCACCGGGGATCGTGCCGCCGTTCAGCGCCGTCACGGCGATGATGACGAAGATCACGATGAAGACGACCTCGATGGCGAGGAACACCCGGTTCATCAGCTTGATCGAGCTGATGCCGAGCAGGTTCACGGCGGTGTTGATCGCGACGAAGATCAGGGCCCACATCCAGCGGGCGGTGCCCGGGAAGATGCCGATCATCGACTCGGCGGCGAAGACGTAGAGCAGCGTCGGCACGAGCAGGTAGTCGAGCAGGATGGCCCAGCCGGCGAAGAACCCGGCCACGGGGTGGATGCCCCGCCCGACGTACGAGAAGACCGATCCGGCGAGCGGGATCGACTTCGCCATCTGCGCGTAGGCGAGGGCGGTGAAGATCATCGCGACGAGGCCGACCAGGTAGACCAGCGGCACCATGCCCGACGAGGCGTTGTAGACGGTGCCGAAGATGGCCCAGGGCGCGATCGGCACCATGAAGATCAGGCCGTAGATCAACAGGTCGACGGTCGAGACCGACCGCTTGAGTTCTTGCTTGTAGCCGTACTGCTCGAGCTGCTGCTGGTTGCTCAGCTCACCGCCGGAGGCGGCCTTCGTGGGCAGGGACATGGTGTGCTCTCTCGCTCGGGTGGGGATCGGGTCGGTGCGGTGGGGGTGCGGCGGGGTGGGGATCGGGAGGCGCGGGTCGCGCCGGTTCAGGAGGCGCGGCCCGCGCCGGTCAGGAGGCGCTCGCGGCGTCGCTCACCTCGTCGTGCGCCGCCAGGAACGGTGCGACGACGGCCCGGAACTCCTCGGGCTGCTCGAGGTGTGAGCAGTGGCTGGCGCCGGCGAACACGTGCGAGCGGACGTCGGCGATGCCGTCGACGAACGGCTGCCAGGTGGCGGGCGTCGCCTCGTCGAACTCGCCCGCGACGACGAGGGTCGGCGCGGTGATCGACGGCAGCCGGTCGACGATCGTCCAGTCGCGCATCGTGCCGATGACGTGGAACTCGTTCGGCCCGTTCATCGTGTGGTAGACGGTCGGCTCGGCCTCCATCTGCTCCTCGCTGTCGACGAAGTCCTGCGGCATGGGCACCACGCGGCAGACGTGACGCTCGTAGAAGACCTGCGTGGCGGCGAGGTACTCGGGGTCGGTGGTCGTGCCGTCCGCCTCGTGGCGGGCCAGCGCCTCCTGGGTGTCGGTCGGCAGCTGGTCGCGCAGCTCGCCGGCGCCCTCCACCCAGAGCTGCATGGACGCGGGCGAGTTGCAGATCGCCAGGCTCGCCAGCCCGTCCGGTGCGGTCACGGCGATCTCGGCGCCGAGCATCCCGCCCCACGACTGGCCGAGCAGGTGGTACCGCTCGAGACCGAGGTGCGCGACGAGGGCCTCGAACTCGGCGACGAACAGGTTCGGCTGCCAGAAGTCGACCGGGGCGTCGGGCAGGTGGGTGCTGCGACCGCAGCCGAGCTGGTCGTAGTGCACGACGGTGCGGCCGGTCTCGTCGGCCAGGGCCTCGAGGTTGCGCAGGTAGTCGTGGGCCATCCCCGGGCCGCCGTGCACCACGACGAGGGGCAGCGCACCCTCGCGCGGCTCGTCGGGCGTGGTGACCCGGTACCAGGTCTCGGCGTCGTGGAAGGGGGCGGTGCCGGTGGTGATCGTGGACATGCGGGTGAGCATGCACCCGGCTAAGGTCTCGCGACAAGACCTTTCGCGATGCCTTAATCTGCTCGTAACACGACGAGACCTCGACGGCTCCGCGCACGATGGGTCGGCGAATCGGGACGGGGACGCGATGGGCCAGGACGACAGCCGAGGAGGCGCGGGCGGCGCGCGCTCGGACGTCGCGGTCGACGGCGCCCTCGGTGGCGCGCTCGGGGCCCCTCTCGCCCCCACGACCCGGGTCGACGACCTCACCGACCGCCTCGTCACGGCCATCACGATCGGCGAGTACCTGCCCGGCTCACGCCTCCCCGCGGAGCGCGACCTCGCCGCCTCGCTGCGGGTCGGCCGCATGACGGTCCGAGCAGCCCTGGCCCGCCTCGTCGAGCAGGGGTTGATCGTGACGCAGCGCGGGCGCGGTGGCGGCTCGTTCGTCCAGGCGCCGGCCCCGGGGTCGGGCACCGACGTCGTGCGCCGCACGCTCGCCGCGCGGTGGTCCGACCTGCGCGACACGAGCGAGGCGATCAGCCGCCTGCACGGCGTCGTCGCCGAGGCCGCGGCCGAGAACCGCACCGAGACCGACGTCGACCGGCTGCACGACCGACTCGAGGGCTACCGCGACGCCGCGTCGGGGCTCGCGTCGCAGAAGGCCGACGAGGCCCTGCACGTCGCGATCGCCGAAGCCGCCGGCAACGCGACGCTGCGCGGCGTGCTGTTCGACCTCGAGGCCCGGGTGAGCATCTCGGCACCGGCGCACCTCTGGGGCGGGCCGGACGGCATGCGCGAGATGGAGCTTCGCGCCCTCGCCGACCACGAGGCGCTCGTCGCCGCGATCTGTGACGGGCGGGCGGCGGACGCCGCGGCCGTCGCGCGCGAGCACGTCAAGATCGACCTCGAGCTGCTCGAGCGCGAACTCGGCCGCTCCGACGCGACCGGCTGAAGCCTGCCCTGGCGGCCGACCCGCGCCTCCTGAGCCCCCGGACCCCAGGAAGTCGCCGAGACCCCCACGCGCGCACGGGGGCCTCGGCGAGTTCCCGGGGTCTCGGCGTCACGGCGCGGCCGTGACAGGCTGGGCGGGTGAGCGACTCGACGACGAACGACACCGGCCCCACGACCGCCCCGCCCGCCTGGTGGACGACCGCGACGGTCTACCAGATCTACCCGCGCAGCTTCGCGGACTCGAACGGCGACGGGGTGGGCGACCTCGGCGGCATCCGGCAGCGACTCGGTCACCTGCACGACCTCGGGGTCGACGTGATCTGGCTGTCGCCGATCTACCGGTCGCCGCAGGCGGACAACGGCTACGACATCAGCGACTACGACGACGTCGACCCGCTCTTCGGCACGCTCGACGAGTTCGACGCCCTGACGGACGAGGTGCACGCGCTCGGCATGAAGCTGGTCATGGACCTCGTCGTCAACCACACGAGCGACGAGCACCCGTGGTTCGTCGAGGCCCGGTCGTCGCGCGACGTCCCGAAGCGCGACTGGTACCTCTGGCGCGATCCGCTGCCGTCGGGCGAGGGGGCGGACGCCGCGGGCACACCGGGCGCCGGCACCCATCCGACCGCGTGGCGCAGCGCCTTCAGCGGCCCGGCCTGGACCCTCGACGAGCGCACCGGCCAGTACTACCTGCACATGTTCGCGTCGAAGCAGCCCGACCTCAACTGGGAGAACCCCGACCTGCGCCGGGCGGTGTTCGACATGATGAACCGCTGGCTCGACCGGGGTGTCGACGGCTTCCGCATGGACGTGATCAACCACATCGCGAAGGAGCCCTCGTCGCTGGAGCCCGGTGCGTCGCACTTCGTCATGGGCGGGCAGATCCACGACCACCTGCGCGAGATGCACCGCGAGGTCTTCGCGCACCGCACCGACCGCGAGCTGATCACGGTGGGCGAGATGCCCGGCGTGACCGTCGACGACGCCCGGCTGTTCACGGCCGCCGACCGGCACGAGCTCGACATGGTGTTCCAGTTCGAGCACGTCGGCCTCGACCACGGGCCGGCCTCGAAGTTCGACAACCTCCCGTTCGACCTCGTGGCACTGAAGCGCTCGCTGTCGCGCTGGCAGGACGGTCTCGCCGATCAGGGCTGGAACAGCCTCTACCTCGGCAACCACGACCAGCCGCGGTCGGTGTCGCGCTTCGGCGACGACGGCCGGTACCGGTTCGAGTCGGCGACGTTGCTCGCCACCGTGCTGCACCTGCACCGGGGTACGCCGTACGTCTACCAGGGTGACGAGATCGGCATGACGAACGCCGGGTTCACCTCGATCGAGCAGTACCGCGACATCGAGTCGGTCAACTGGTTCGACGAGTCGGTCGCGGCGGGGGCCGACCGCGAGGCCCTGCTCGAGGCGTTGCGCTTCCGCAGCCGCGACAACGCGCGCACCCCGGTGCAGTGGTCAGGAGGCGCGGCGGCGGGCTTCAGCACCGGCACCCCGTGGATCGAGGTGGTCGCGAACCACGACACCGTGAACGTCGAGGCCGACCGTGCGGCGGGCGACCGCTCGGTGTTCGAGCACTACCGCCGCCTCATCGCGTTGCGGCACGAGTCGCCGGTGGTGGCGCTCGGGTCGTTCGAGCTGCTGGCACCGGAGGACGAGCGGCTGTACGCGTTCACCCGCACGCTCGGTGACGAGCAACTGCTCGTGCTGGCGAACTGGTCGGGCGAGCCGTACGAGCTCGACCCCGCCCTGCACCCGGCGCTGCGGCGTCGCTCGGTGCCGCAGGTCGTCATCGGCAACGTGCCCGGCGGGGCCGGGCTGACGCTCGCGCCCTGGGAGGTGCGCGTCCTGCAGGCCTGACCCGCGCCTCGCCGCCCCTCCCCTCGCCCCTCTCACGTGTGCAAATCGCGACAGCGGAGGCGCGGCGCGCCGCTCAGGTCGGAAGATGAGCGGCGCGCCGCGCTCCCCTCGTCGGGTTCGGCACGCCGCACGGGGCGCGGGCGGTCGGGTTCGGCACGCCGCACGGGGCCCGAGCCCCCGACGCGAGCACGCGTCGCACCGTCGACTGAACGTCGCACCGCCCCTGTGCACGGTGCGACGTTCATCCGACGGTGCGACGCCCACCCCCGGACCTCACACCGCGGACCCCGGTAGCGTCGGCGAGGTGAGCGATCCCGACGACGCGCCCGCGCCTCCTGACGGCCCGACCGAGCCCGACCCGACCGACCCGGCACCCGCCGACCCGAGCGACCCCGACCCCGCAACCGCCGAGCTCCCGCACGGCTGGGTGCGCATCGGCGAGCGCCGCTGGTGGTCGACGTGGGTCGGGGCGACGACGTTCTTCGTCACCTTCTCGGCGCTCCAGGGCGTCAACTTCGTCGCGGGCATTGCCGGGGCGACCGTCCGTTGGGACCTCGCGCTGCTCCTGGGCGTCGGCGTCACGGTCGGGATCTTCGCCGTCATCACGCTGATCCGCAACGCCCGCTCGCCGCAGCCCTGGGTCGACCTCGAATCCGGGCAGCTACGGGCCGGCACCCGCCGACCGATCCCTCTGGCCCAGGTCGATCGCGCCGTCCTCACGACGGCGCCCGTCGGCAACGGCGGCCGGGTGGTCGTGCTCCGGCTGACCGCCAAGGAGGCGCGGGTCGAGTTCATCCTGCGCGACCGGCAGGACGCGACCCTCGACCCGACCTCGACCGCCGTGTTGGCGGAGGCGCTGCGCCGCACCTCCGTCGCCATGCCGACCTCGATCCACGATCCGACCGGCCGGTTCGCCCGCTACAACTTCCCCGGCCACATCGGCCGCGACGACGCCGTCGCCCTCGTCGAGCACCCGCCCGCCGCCGGCGAGCCGTTGCCAGCCGCCTGGTGACCGCGGCCTGGTGACCGGTTCGTCCTCGATCACCCTCGTCCGCGACCACGTCGCACCACGGTCGTGTCGTCGAACCACGCCGGACGGTGGTTCGACGACACGACCGTGGTGCGACCTCCGGGCAGGTGGCGGCCCTCAGCGCTTCCAGTACCCCGAGAACGTGATGCGGTTCTTCGGCAGTCCCGCTGCGTGCAGGTGCCGCCGCCCTCCGGTCGCCAGCGCGGACTCGCCCACGACGTAGGCGTAGGCCCGGGGGTCGGCCGCCGACCGCGAGAGCAGTGCGGCGAGCGCCCCCTCCCCCGGCGCGGCACCCCCGGCACCGCCGAGAGCCGCGCCGTCCCCGCCGTCGACCGCCCGGCCGCCGGCCGCCCGGCCGCCGAGCTCCCGGGCATGGAGCTCCCGGGCATCGAGTTCGTCCCGCACCACCCACGTCACCTCGACGCCGTCGGGCGCGTCGAGCGGACGCACGTCGCCCCGGGTCGGCACCTCCTGGATCACCGATCCCATGGAGGCGCGGTGCAGCGACCGCACGATCCCTTCCGTCCCCGGCAGCCCGGTCTCGTCGGCGACCAGGTGGATCTCGGTCGCGTCGTCGGGGGCGTTGAACAGCACGCCCTGGTCGAGCAGGCCGAGGGCGTCGCCGGGGCGGGCGGCGCAGGCCCAGATCGCCGCGCCTCCTTCGAGTTCGCCGGACTCGCCGCGGTGCAGCACGAAGTCGATGTCGAGCTCGGCGCGAGAGAACCCGACCGCGCCGGCCGCACCTGCACCCAGACCCGCACCCGCCGAACCCGCCGGCCGGAACTCGCGCACCGTGTAGTTCGCGCAGTGCGGCCGCTCGGCCTCGGGGATCGCAAGGTACTGCGCGTACCAGAGCGACGTCGTCGCCCGCGGCAGCCGCAACGAGTCGCTGCCGGGCAGCGGCAGGAACAGCCGGAACCACTGGTCGAAGCCCATGTCGCCGAACTCGTGCAGGTCGTCGCCGACGACGGTGACGCGCTGGAAGCTCGGCGAGACGCGCTCCGAGCGCAGCACCTCGAGACGGTGCACTCGGGGGTCGGCGGGCTTGACGGGCGGGCGGCGGGTCGACATAAGGTAAGGCTAACCTAACGAACTGCGGGCCGCATCCGACGTCGCCGACCACGCCTCCGACGGGCACGCCGACGTCGAGCCACCCGCCCGACCTGTACGACCGCACGACCGCACGACCGCACGACCCGCGAAACCGCGCCCTGCCCCACCGCTCCACCACGATCCGAAGGAGACCCGTGTCCGAACAACACGCGTCCGCACTGCTCACCACCGCGACCGCCGACGAGTACGAGCGCCTCACCGGCGCCACCGTCGCCCGCGTCGCCGACCGCTTCCGCACCACGCGCCAGCCCTTCTCGGGCGAGAGTCGTGCGGACCTGCAGCACCTCGTCGACGCCGTCGACCTCGACGCGCCGGGCACCGGCACCGACGACGCCCTGCGCGAGGTCGACGAGCTCTTCACGGCGAACGCCGTCTGGTTCCACGACCCCGCCTACCAGTCGCACCTCAACTGCCCGGTCGCCCTGCCCGCGGTCGCGGCCGAGGCCGTGCTCGCCGCGGTCAACCCGTCGGTGGACACGTACGACCAGTCGGCCGTCGGCACCCTGATCGAGCGTCGACTCGTCGACTGGACCGCCGGGCGCATCGGCTTCGACCCGGCCACCCGTGACGGGATCTTCACCTCGGGCGGCACGCAGTCGAACCTGCACGCCCTGCTCCTCGCCCGAGAGCACGCCACGGCGCGCGCCCGCGACGAGGCGGAGGACGAGGAGGCGCGGTTGCGGAACGCGGCCGCCCCCGGTCACCGTCCCGTCCCGCGAGCCACGGCGTTGCACGACCTGCTCGGCCGCATGGTCGTGGTCGCCACCGCCGAGAGCCACTTCAGCGTGCAGAAGTCGGCCCGGCTGCTCGGGCTCGGCGAGGACGCCGTCGTGACCGTCCCCACCGACGACGCCGGCCGGATGCTGCCCGAGGCCCTCGCCGTCACCCTGGACGCCCTCGTGCAGGCAGGTCACCTGCCGGTCGCCGTGGTGGCGACCGCCGGCACGACCGACCGCGGCTGCCTCGACCCGCTCGCCGCGATCGCCGAGGTCTGCGACCGCACCGGCGTCTGGCTGCACGTCGACGCGGCCTACGGCGGCGGCCTGCTCGTGTCTCCGACGCGTCGGCACCTGCTCGACGGCATCGAGCACGCCCGGTCGGTCACGGTCGACTTCCACAAGACGTTCTTCCAGCCGGTGTCGTCGAGCGCGTTGATCGTGCGTGACGGGCACGACCTCGACCCGGTCGCCTGGCACGCGGACTACCTCAACCCGCTCTCCGACCCCGAACCGAACCAGGTGTCGAAGTCGCTGCAGACCACCCGCCGGTTCGACGCGCTCAAGCTCTGGGCGACGCTGCGCGCCCTCGGTCCCGACGGCGTCGGCGAGCTGTTCGACCGGGTGGTCGACCTCGCGGCCGAGGCACACGACCTGCTGCGCGACGACGACGAGTTCGTCCTGGTCGCCGAGACGCAGCTCAGCACGGCGCTGTTCCGCTGGCAGCCGGTCGGCGTCGACGACGCCACCGCCGACCGGCTCGTCCCGCTCGTCCGACGCGTGCTCTTCGAGTCCGGGAGGGCGATCGTCGCGAAGACCGTGGTCGACGGGCGCCCCTGCCTCAAGCTGACGCTGCTCAACCCCGACGCGGGTCTCGACGACGTGAGGGGCGTGCTCGAGCTGGTCCGCGCCTCCTCGTGGGCCCTGCTCGAGAGCGACGCCCCCACCCTCGTCGCCGCCGGGACGGAGGCCGCCCGATGACCGCCGCCACGGCGGCACCCGCCGCCACCGCGCACCGAACCGAACCGCACCTCCTCGACCTCGTCGGCATCGGCCTCGGCCCGTTCAACCTCGGCCTGGCCGCCCTGACCGACCCACTCGACGACGTCGACGCGGTGTTCCTCGACGAGAACGACGGCTTCGCCTGGCACCCCGGCATGATGATCGAGGGCGCGACGATCCAGGTGCCGTTCCTGGCCGACCTCGTGACGATGGCCGACCCGACCTCGCGCTTCGGCTTCCTGAACTGGCTGAAGGCCACCGGGCGGCTCTACCCGTTCTACATCCGCGAGGACTTCTCCCCGCTCCGGGCGGAGTACGACGCCTACTGCCGCTGGGTCGCGGACCAGCTCGACACCCTGCGATGGGGCCGCCGCGTCACGGGCGTCGAGGAGCAGCCCGACGGAACGTACCTCGTGACCTCGCGACGGGGCGCCGACGGGGCCGTCGAGACCTGGCACACCCGTCACGTCGTGCTGGGGGTGGGCACCGAGCCGCGCCTCCCCGAGGCGTTGCAGCACCTCGCCGGCCGGGGCGGCGCCCACGGTCCGGTCGTGCACAGCGCCGACTACCTGACGGCCCGCGACCGCCTGCGCGCCGCCGACTCGGTGACGATCGTCGGCAGCGGGCAGTCGGCGGCCGAGATCTACCGCGACCTGCTCGACACGACCCGCGTCGGCGACCGCCCGGGGCACCGGCTCGACTGGGTCACCCGCTCGCCACGGTTCTTCCCGATGGAGTACACGAAGCTCACGCTCGAGCTCACCAGCCCCGAGTACACCGACCACTTCCACTCGCTGCCGCGCGAGACCCGCGACCGGCTGGGCCGCGAGCAGCGCAGCCTCTACAAGGGCATCAGCGGAGACCTCGTCGACGACGTGTACGACACGCTCTACCGGCTGAGCGTCGACGGGCCGGTCGACTCGACCCTGCTGACCGAGACCGAGCTCGTCGACGCCCGGTGGGTCGACGCCGACGAGCAGATCGAGCTGACGGTGCGGCACGCGCAGCTCGGGACCACGGCCACCCGACGCACGGACGCGCTCGTCGTCGCGACGGGCTACGTCGCTCGGGTGCCGTCCTTCCTCGACGCGCTCGGCGACCGCGTCGACCGCGACGACCTCGGCCGCCTGGCCGTGGCGCGGGACTACTCGATCGACGGCGGCCGGGGGCGGCTGTTCGTCCAGAACGCCGAGGAGCACACCCACGGCCTCACCGCCCCCGACCTCGGCTTCGGCGCCTGGCGGAACTCGAGCATCATCGCCTCGATCACCGGCCGCGAGCCCTACCCGCTCGAGCGCCGCATCGCCTTCCAGACCTTCGGCCACCCCTCGCCCGCCCCCACACCGGCACCGACACCGATACCGACCGAGGAGGCGCGGGTCACCCGATGAGCACCACCCACGACACCGAGGCGCTCGCGCCCGCAGCCCCGTCCCACACCGACGACCGGGCGACGGGCGTCGCGTTCTCGCGCCGCGCCTCCTGCGGTCTCGTCACGATCGAGCCGTTCGCCGCCGACCCCTACGCCGTCTGCCTGCGCCGCTGGCTGGCGCACCCGGCGTCGGCCGCCTGGCAGATGGCGGGCCTGAGCACCGACGAGGTGCGCGCCTACCTGGCCGCGATCGACGCCGACCCGCACCAGCAGGCCTGGCTCGGGCGGGTCGACGGCGAACCGACGTTCTTCGTCGAGACCTACGACCCGGCCGAGGTGCTGCTCACCGAGGTGCACGACGCCGAGCCGGGCGACGTGGGCATGCACCTGCTCGTCGCCCCGCCGCGGGGCCAGCGCGTGCACGGGCTGACCAGCGCGGTGATGGCGAGCGTCGTCGACTTCGTCTTCGAGATCGAGCAGGCCCGGCGGATCGTCGTCGAGCCCGACGTGGCGAACGACCGCATCGCGGCGAAGAACGACGAGGTGGGGTTCCGGGCGCTCGGCGAGGTCGAGCTGCCCGACAAGACGGCCCGACTCTCGGTGCTGACCCGACACGACCGGGCCGCGTCGCACCTCGCCCCCGGCCCGATGGAGTGGGCGCATCGCCACCTCGTGGCCAAGGCGCTCGGCGAGTTCGCCCACGAGCGGCTGATCGCCCCGGTGGCCGACGGCACCGCTCCCGCAGCCGCAGCCGCAGCCGCAGCCGCGACCGCAGCCGACGCGTCCTGCACCGTCGACGGTCCCTGGCTGGTCGCGCTCGACCACGACGGCCACCGGGTCGACTACCGCTTCGTCGCCCGCCGACAGGCCCTCGAGCACTGGGCGATCGACGAGACGACGGTCACGCGCACGGTCGACGGCCACCCCGAGCCCCTCGACGCCCTCGCGCTGATCGTCGAGCTCGACGGCCTGCTCGGCATCCCCGAGTCGCTCCTCGCCACCTACCTCGAGGAGGTCTCGTCGACCCTGGCGAGCGCCGCCTACAAGCGTCACCGGTGCGGTCCGACCGCCGAGCAGTTGACCACCGCGGACTTCCAGACCGTCGAGGCCGCCATGACCGAGGGGCACCCGGGCTTCGTCGCGAACAACGGGCGCATCGGTCTCGGACTCGACGAGTTCCACGCCTTCGCCCCCGAGGCCGCGGCGCCCGTGCGACTGGTCTGGCTCGCGGCCCGGCGTTCGGCGACCCACCTGGCGCTCGGCGCGGGACTCGACGAGCGATCGCTGTGGCAGGCCGAGCTGGGCCCCGAGACCGTCGACCGGTTCGACGCGACCCTCGCCGCGAAGGGTCTCGACCCGGCCGCGTTCCACTACCTGCCGGTCCACCCGTGGCAGTGGCAGCACCGCGTCGCGATCTCGTTCGCTCCGGACGTCGCCCGGCGTGACCTCGTGTTGCTCGGCGAGGGCGACGACACGTACCAGGCGCAGCAGTCGATCCGCACCTTCGCGAACCGCAGCCGTCCCGACCGGCACTACGTCAAGACGGCGCTGGCGATCCAGAACATGGGCTTCGTCCGCGGTCTCTCGCCGGCCTACATGAGGCCGACGCCCGCGATCAACGACTGGGTGCACGACCTCGTGCGCACCGACGCGACCCTGCAGGAGGCGCGGTTCCGGGTCCTGAGGGAGCGCGCCTCCGTCGGCTACACCGGTGACGTCTACCACCGGACGACGGCCTCGTCGCCGCATCGCAAGATGATCGCGGCCCTCTGGCGCGAGACCCCGGTGCCGCTGGTCGGACCGGGCGAGCGGTTGGCCACCATGGCGGCGCTGCTGCACCGCGACGGGGCCGGCGACGCGCTCGCCTCGGCGCTGGTGAAGGCCTCGGGGGTCGGGGCCGAGACGTGGCTGCGGTCCTACCTGCACGCGTACCTGCGCCCGGTCGTGCACTGCCTGCGGGCGCACGACCTGGCCTTCATGCCGCACGGCGAGAACGTCATCCTCGTGCTCGAGGGCTGCGTGCCGACCGCCGCGTTCATGAAGGACATCGGCGAGGAGATCGTCGTCGTCGCCCCGCGCGCGGTGCCCGAGGCCGTCCGGCGGACCGTGCACCCGGTCGACGACCGCGAGAAGGCGTTGGCGGTCTTCACCGACGTGTTCGACGGGGTCTTCCGCCACCTCGCCGCCATCCTCGACGGCGACGGCGTGCTGCCCGCGGCCCGGTTCTGGGCGCTCGTGGCCGAGTGCGTCGACCGGCACGCCGACGAGCACCCGGACCTGCCGGGGGCCGTCGACCTGCGGGCGGCGCGCTTCGACCACTCGTGCCTCAACCGGCTGCAGCTGCGTGACACCCGGCAGATGGTCGACCTCGCGGCGCAGTCGTCGTCGCTGATCTACGCCGGGACGCTGGCGAACCCGATCGCACGATAGCGAGGCGGCGTCCCCTGGGGCGGAAGCGGTCGGGCCGCCTCCGCCCCCGGGAAAGGGGTGGTGGCCGATTCACGGTCGGCCACCACCCGGGGCCGCGTCGAGCCACGGGCCGCGCGGGGCCGCCGCCGGTCACAGGGGGAGAACCACCGGCAGCGGGTCGAGCCGCCCGACCGACGGTACCGCCGTCGAGTTGCTCTGGTTTCAAGATACTCGTCGAGCGAGGGGATGGCAACGACGGGTGGCTGGGCATTCGCTGCGCATCACCGCGTGATGCCGACGCTGCGTGACACCGGGTGATTCGAAGCTCGTACAACTCACTCGGCAAGGTATCCTGGACGTCCGTGGCGTCCTCCGCCGCGCCTCCCCGTCTTCGCTCCGTCCTCGCGTCGCCGTCCCGCCAGCAGAGAGCCCGCCATGTCCGACGTCTCGCCCCAGCCGCCCGCCGGCTCCCCTCCGCCCCTCGACGACGAGGGCCAGCTCGACGTGACCCTCGTGCTGACGGCCTACGCGTCGCTGCAACGACAGGGCGAGCGCGTCCAGAAGGTCGTCGCCGACCACTTCGGCATGGGCACCACCGACCTCCGCTGCCTGACCTTCATCGCGACCGACCACGACACGACCCCCAAGCGCGCGGCCGAGTTCCTCGAGCTGTCGACCGGGGCGACCACGAGCCTGGTCGACCGGCTCGAGAGCGGCGGGTACATCACGCGCCAGCCTCACCCCTCCGACCGACGGAGCGTGCTGCTCGAACTGGCCCCGGCCGGCCGTGAGGCGATCGACCAGATCCACGACTTCTACCGCCGGGCGTTCCGCGACGCGGTCGACCCGAACCACCTCGACTTCCTCGCGGCGGCCATGCGCGCGATCGGTGACTCGCTGACGCGCGCCGCGGCCGGAGACGACGTCGTCGCCTGAGCGACCAGCACCGGGGCGGACCAGCACCGGGTCGAACCACCGCCGGGGCTGACCACCGCCAGATCGAACCACCGATGGGGCATCGAACCCCGCATGTCGGTGGTTCGACACCACTTCGGTGGTTCGGCGTCGCCTGGATGATCCGCGCGACCCGCACCGGCGCGCGCGGCCGGTCGTAGGGTGGGCCGATGACCCCCTCGGACGTCCTCGTCGAAGCCTTCTCGCGCCTCCCGGCCATCGCCGTCCGGGCGGTCGCCGACCTCTCGGTCGACGACCTCGCCTGGCGCCCGGACGACGAGGCGAACACGATCGCCTGGCTCGTCTGGCACACCGCCCGCGGGCAGGACGTCCAGATCGCCGACCTCGCCGCGTCCGACCAGGTCTGGACGGCCGACGGCTGGGCCGAGTCGTTCGCGCTGCCGTTCTCGTCGGCCGAGATGGGCTACGGCATGTCACCGGCCGACGTGGCCGCGGTGCGGGTCGACGCCGAGCTGTTGATCGGCTACCTCGAGGCCGTCACGCTGCGGACGCGCGGCTACCTCGACGACCTCGACGGCGCCTCGTACGACGACGTGGTCGACGAGGCGTGGGACCCTCCGGTCACGGCCGGAGCCCGCCTCGTCAGCATCCTGAACGACTGCGTGCAGCACCTCGGCCAGGCCTCCTACGTGCGCGGCCTGCTCGACCGCCGCTAGCCCCGCCGCCTGCCGCCCGCCGCGCCGAAACCCCACGAAACCGCCCAGACCCCCGCGCGCGCACGGGTGTCTCGGCGACTTCCTGGGGTCTCGCGAGCGCCCGAGCACGACGAAGAACCCCGTTCCGAACGATGAAGCCCCCGAGATGCGGGGTTCGTCGTTCGGAACGGGGTTCGAGACCAGGAGGCGCGGTGCGCGACCCGGGGAGCGCTCGCTACGCCTGCACGCCCGCGAGCTCGTCGATCAGGCGATCGCCCGAGCGGGCCTCGATCATCTCGGCGTCGATCTCGGCGCGGTCGAGCAGCTCTTCCATGCGACGGCGACGCTGGCGCGTGATGAGCGTGACGACGGTGCCCTCCTTGCCGGCGCGGCCGGTGCGGCCCGAGCGGTGCATGTAGGTCTTGTACTCGTCGGGCATGTCGGCCTGGACGACGAGCTCGATGTCATCGACGTGGATGCCGCGGGCGGCGACGTCGGTCGCGACGAGCACGTTGACCTTGCCGCTGGTGAGCAGCTGCAGGTTGCGCGTGCGGCGGGCCTGGTTCAGGTCGCCGTGCAGGCTCGTCGAGCGGATGCCGGCGTCCTCGAGCTGGTCGGCGAGCTGCTCGGCGAAGGCGCGGGTGCGGGCGAAGACCAGCGTCTTGCCACCACCCGAGGCGAGCTGCTCGATGACGGCCGTCTTGTCGCGCTGCTCGATCAGCAGCACGCGGTGGTCGATCGTGGCGCTGGCCTGGTCCTCGCCGGCGACCTCGTGCACGGCCGGGTCGACCAGGAACTCGTCGACGAGCTTGGCCACGCCCTTGTCGAGGGTCGCGCTGAAGAGCAGCTTCTGGGCGCGGGCGCCGTCGGGGCGGACCGTCGCGGTCTCGCGGATGATGCGCTGCACCGGCTCCAGGAACCCGAGGTCGCACATGTGGTCGGCCTCGTCGAGCACGGTCACGACGACCTCGCTCAGGTCGAGGCGGCCCTGGTCGATGAGGTCCTCGATGCGGCCGGGGGTGCCGATCACGATGTCGACGCCGCGGTTGAGCGCACCGACCTGGCGCTGCTGGGGCACGCCGCCGTAGACCTGCGTGGTGAACAGGCCGACCGAGCGCGCGATGGGCTGCACGGTGCGGTCGATCTGCATCGCGAGCTCACGGGTCGGGGCGAGGATCAGCGCGCGGGGCTTGCGGCCCATCTTGCGGTTCTTGGCGCCGTTGTTCTCCATCAGCTTCTCGACCAGCGGGGCGCCGAAGGCGATCGTCTTGCCCGAGCCCGTGCGGCCACGGCCGAGGACGTCACGACCGGCGAGCACGTCGGGGATCGTCGCGGCCTGGATCGCGAACGGAGCCGCGGCACCCATCGTCGCCAGCTGGCGCTCGATGTTGTCGCCGAGGCCCAGGTCGCCGAAGCTCACGCCCACGACGTCGGCCGCGGTGACGACCTCTGCCTTGAGCTTCTCGAGCTTGACGTCGTCCTCGGGCGAGTAGTGCGTGGCCGCGTCGCGCTTCGGGTAGAAGTCGCTCGACCGGTCGCCGACGCGGGCCGGGCGGTCGCCACGGTCGTTGCGGTCGAAGCTGCGGGGGGCGCGGTCGTCACGAGCGGGTCGGTCGCTGCGGTCGAAGCTGCGTGCCGGGCGGGCGTCGCGGTCGAAACCCCCGGAGGCGCGGCCACCGCGCTCGGAACGGTCACCGTACGCACGCGGCGCGCGGTCGTCGCGGGCCGGTCGGTCCGAACGGTCGAAGCTGCGAGGGGCGCGGTCGTCACGCGAGCGGTCGTCGCGGGCCGGGCGGTCGCTGCGGTCGTAGCTGCGGGGGGCGCGGTCGTCACGAGCCGGACGGTCGTTCCGGTCGTACGAACGCGGCGCGCGGTCGTCGCGCGCCGGACGGTCGCCGCGGTCGTAGCTGCGGGGGGCGCGGTCGTCGCGAGCCGGGCGGTCCGAACGGTCCCACGAGCGGGGTCCGCGGTCCGAGCCACGGACGGCGTCGCGGCCACCGTCGCGGCCGTAGCCACGGGCGGCCTCACGGCCACCGTCGCGGCCGAAGCGGGGCGCGGCGTCGCGGCCACGCTCGCCGTTGCGGCTGTCGAAGTCACGGTTGCCGAAGCGGTTGCCGCCGGCCGGCTTCTCGCGGGGCTCCCAGTTGGGGCGGCGGTCCTCGGAACGCGCGGCGCCGGGGGCACGGTTGCCGCCACCGTCGCGGGTGCCGAACTCGCGGCGTCCGCGGTCTGCGCGCTCGCTGGCGTCCCAGCGCTTCTTGGGGGCCGGGGCCCCGGCCTCGTCGGCGCGGTGGCCGCGGTGCTTGGGGCTCTTCGAGCCGGCCTTGGGCGCACCACCGGTGCGGTCGGTGCGCGGGCGTGAGTTGTCGTAAGGAGACATGGAGGAGTTCTTTCCGGGCTTGTCAGAGATGACGCGAAGAAATACCCGGGCAGCCATTGACCAGGACCGTTCACAATCGTGAATTCATCCCGTCGTGACTCGACGGGAATCCGGCCCACAAGACTTACAAACCCTCGTGCTGTTCAAAGCTGTGCATGATCGGCACCCGCAGGTGCCGATGTGCTCGCGCCACAGGCGCGGTGTCTTGAGCCGACCCGCCTACGATACCCGAGCCTCCCCCGAACCGGAAGCCCCGCCTCCTCGGATCGATCGGCGGCCGAAGCCCCGCCACCCCGGCTCGATCGTCGACCGGAGCCCGCGCCACAAGGCCGCACGGCCACACGGCCACGCGGCCACGCGGCCAGACGGCAGCACGGCAACACGGCAACACGGGCAATTTCGTGCCGGACGGGCCAGCGCATCGGCCCGTCGGGCACGGACACGCCCGCGTTCCGGCACGTGTCGACGCCGAACCCACCGCCTGCCTCGCACATCGCCCGGCCGCCGCGCCGAACCCAACCTGCTGCCGCATCCCCGCGTACCGAACCCGACCTGCCTTCCGCATCCCCGCGTACCGAACCCGACACGACCGGGCCGACATGCCGCTCAGGTCTCGCCCCGGGCGGCGTGTCGACCGCCCGTTGTCGCGAATTGCACAGCCACGACCGAACCCGGCACGCCGACCGAGGTCACCCCCGGGTGGCAGCCTGCTCGGCCGCTTCCGCCGCCCGTCGGTCGGCCCGACGTTCGCCGATGCGCTCGAACAGGTAGTAGATGACGGGCAGCACCACGAGGGTCAGCAGGGTCGACGACACGAGCCCGCCGATCACGACGATGGCGAGCGGCTGCGAGATGAAGCCGCCGTGTCCGGTGACCCCGAGCGCCATCGGGGTGAGCGCGAAGATCGTGGCCGCCGCGGTCATGAGGATGGGCCGCAATCGGCGTGATGCCCCTTCGAGCAGGGCCTCGCGCACCCTCAGACCCTTCTCGCGGTACTGGTTCACCAGGTCGATCAGCACGATGGCATTGGTCACGACGATGCCGACGAGCATGAGCACGCCGATCAGCGACGCCACGCCGAGCGGCACGCCCGAGGCCAACTGCAGCAGGATCGCCCCGGTCGCGGCGAACGGGATCGACACCAGCAGCAGCAACGGCTGGATCAGGCTGCGGAACGTCGCCACCATGACGATGTAGACGATCAGGATGGCGATCAACACGGCGAGACCGAGCTGCGAGAACGCGTTGGCCTGGTCGGCCGTCGCCCCGCCGATCGTGGCGTCGGTCCCGTCGGGCAGTTCGACCGCGGCCACGGCGTCGGACACCTCGGTGCCCGCGGCCGACAGGTCGTCGCTCGAGGGCGTGATGGTCACGGTCGCCGAACGCACCGCGTCGGTCGTCGTGACCGAGGTCGGCCCGGTCGTCTGCTCGACCGTCGCGATGGAGTCGAGTCGCACGGGCCCGGTCGGGCTCGGCAGCTCGAGGGCCTTCAGCTCGTCGAGGGTCGCCGGCGGCGTCGGATCGACCGTGTACACGTCGACCGAGCTGTCGTCGATCTCGAGCGACCCCACCCGGAAGGGCTGGATCGCCTGCGACACGATGCCGCCCACGGCGACCTCGCTGTAGCCGAGCGCCGCGGCGGCGGCACGGTCGACCTGCACGCCGATGACCGGCTGGGCCGCTTGCAGGTTCGAGCTGGCCTCGGCGGTGCCGGGAAGCCCCTGCACCTTCTCGAGCACGGCGTCCGTGGCGGTCTGCAGGCTGTCGGGGTCGGGTGCCGTGACGTCGACGGTGATGTCGTTGCTCGTGCCGAACCCGCTCGACGCCGAGACCTCGATCTCGCCGGCGTCGGTGACGTCGTCGAGCTGCGACCGGACGTCGGCCTGCAGGGCGTCCTGGTCGGCGCTCTCGTCGGTGGTGATCGAGTAGGTGACCGTGCTGTCGCCCGAGCCGCCGAGGAAGCTCGCGATCGACGTGCCGCTCGAGCCGATGGTCAGCTGCACCGTCTCGATGCCGTCGACGCCCTCGAGCACCTGCTCGACCCGGTCGGCGGCGTCGGACTGCGTCTGCAGGCTCGACGCGGGCGGCAGGGTCTGCGTGACGGTGAAGGTGTTCTGCCCGCTCGCCCCGAGGAAGTTCGTCTTCATGAAGGGGATGACGGCGCCCGTGCCCACCAGGATCAGCAGAGCCACGAGGATCGTCACGACCGGACGCTTCAGTGTGGCCCGCAGCACGGGGACGTAGGCGCGACGCAGGCGGTCGAGCGGCCGGGTGTCGGACGGGTCGGAGGCGCGGGTCGTCAACGATTCGGTCGTCGCCCCCTCGACGGCGGCGGCCTCGCCTCCCGGAGCGTGCTTGTGGGCCTTCGGTGCCCGGAGGAACCAGTACGCCAGCACCGGCACGATCGTGAGTGCGACGAACAACGACGCGACGAGGGCGATGGTGACCGTCAGGGCGAACGGGCGGAACAGCTCGCCGGTGATGTTGCCGACGAACGCCAGCGGAAGGAACACCACGACGGTCGTGACCGTCGACGCGGTGATGGCACCCGCGACCTCGCGCACGCCGACCTTGATCGCCTCGAGCCGGTCGACACCGGCGGTGAGGTGCCGCTTGATGTTCTCGATGACCACGATCGAGTCGTCGACCACGCGGCCGATGGCGATCGTCAGTGCGCCCAGGGTCAGGATGTTGAGCGTGTAGTCCGCGGCCTGGAGCCCGATGAACGTGATCAGCACGCTCGTCGGGATGCTGATCGCCGTGACGATGGTCGACCGGATCGACAGCAGGAAGATCAGGATGACGATCACGGCGAACACGAGGCCGAGCAGCCCCTCTTCGGCGAGCGCGTCGATCGACTGCTGGATGAACGGCGCCTGGTCGAACACGACCGTGAGTTCGACACCGTCACCCAGGTCGGAGGCGAGGCTCGGGATGGCGTCGCGGACGGTCTGCGACACGTCGACGGTGTTGGCGTCGAGGGTCTTGGTGATGGCGACCGTGAGGGCGTCCTGTCCGTCGACGCGGCTGATCGAGGTGACGGGTGCGCCGGTCAGCTGCACGTCGGCGACGTCGCCGACGGTGGTGGCCGAGGTCCCGCCGAGCAGCGGCAGGGCGCGGATCTCGTCGACGCTGGTGATTCGCTGCCCCGCCTGGATCGACAGGGTCTTGCCGTCCTGCGTGAGGGTGCCGCCGGGGATGAGCGTGCCGTTGGCGTCGAGGGCGTCCTGGAAGGCGGCGGTCGTCAGCCCTGCGGCGGTGAGCGCCGTCTGGTCGGGCGAGATGGTGACGCGCTGGCCGGCGTCGCCGTAGATCGAGGCCTCGCGGACGCCGTCGAGCTTCTGCAGGTCGGGCACCGTGACGGTGGTCAGCCGGTCGACGAGGGCCTGCGAGTCCGCGGAGTCGTAGCCGGTGACGGCGATCTGGATGACCGGCAGGTCGTCGAGGCTGCCCGTGACGACCTGGGTGTCGACCGAGTCGGGCAGCGAGAGCCGGTTGATGGCCGACTGGATCTTCTGTTCGGCCGAGTCGAGGTCGGTGCCGTAGGTGAACTCGGCCGAGACCGTGCTCTGCGAGGTGCTCGAGGTCGCCGAGGTGCCCTCGAGGCCGGGGATGATCTGGACGGCCTGCTCGATCGGGGTCGAGACGTCCTCGTTCACGACCTCGGGCGTGGCGCCCGGGTACGAGCTGACGATCGCGATCTGCGGGAACTGAACGTTCGGTGCGAGCTCTTGCTTGAGCGAGGTGAGGGCGATGCCGCCGAAGACGGCGACGACGATGGTGACGAGGGCGATCAGCGCGCGGTTGCGCAGGCTGAAGACGGACAGCAGGTGCACGGTGCTCCGGTGGTGAGAGGGAGAGCGGAGGAGGCGCGGTGAACGACGTGCACCGCGCCTCCATTGTCACCAGCCTCTCTGGGAACTGGCGGCGCTTTCTTACATGATGTGCACGATCCCGGCCGATCACCGAGGTGTGGACGAGCCGTCGTTCTCCCCCTCAGACCACCTCGGCCAGCAGCGGCGAGGCCGGTGCCTGGACCCCGTCGACCCCGTCCCACGCCGCGCGCAGGGCCGCGAGCGCGCGGTCGGTGTCGCTGTCGGCGTACGAGAACGGCACGCGCAGGAACCGCTCGAACGCCCCGTCGATGCCGAACACCGGACCGGCGGCGAGCAGCAGCCCTTCGCGGCGGGCGGCGAGGGTGAGTTGCGAGCTGACCGGCGCCCCGAGTCCGACCCAGGTGGTGAGCCCTCCCGCCGGCGACGGCACCTGCCAGGACGGGAACGCCTCGCGGAGGCCGTGGACGACGCGGTCGCGACCTCTCCTCAGGTGGCCGGCCCGCGCCTCCAGCACGCGGTCGAAGTCGCCGAGCAACTCGGCGACCACCAACTGCTCGAGCACGGGCGTGCCCAGGTCGCCCGCCGAGCGGGCGCGCACGAGCCGATCGACGAGCGGGCGGTCGGCGCGGATCCAACCGATGCGCAGGCCGCCCCAGAGCGACTTGCCGACCGAGCCGATCGTGACGGCCCGTCCGTACGCGGCCATCGGCAGGGGCCGCTCGACGCGCGAGCCCGGACCCACCCCGTCGATCGCCATCTCGGCCATGGTCTCGTCGGCGATCACCACGGTGCCCTCGTCCGCCGCCGCCTCGAGCACCCGCACCCGCTGGTCGGCGGGCATCGTCGCGCCCGTGGGGTTGTGGAAGTCGGGCATCAGGTAGGCCACCGGCGGGCTCGTGCGCCGCAGGGTCTGCATCAGTGCCGCTTCGTCCCAGCCGTCGTCGACGGTCACGCTGACCGGCACGAGGCGGGCACCGGCCCCGCGGAGGGCCTCGAAGGCGTGCGGGTAGCCGGGCGCCTCGACGACGGCCCGGTCGCCGCGCGAGACCAGCACGCGGGCGAGCAGCGCGATCGCGTGCTGGGCCCCGAGGGTGACGACGATCTGCTCGGCGCTCGTCTCGAGCCCGCGCCGTCGGTACCGTTCGGCGATGGCCTCCCGCAGCACGGGCCGCCCGACCGGGTCGTAGCCCGGGTCGTCGAGGTAGGCCCCGAGCCGCCCCGCCGCCCGCTGGGCCGCCTCGGCGATGCCGTCGACCGCGGGCAGGGCCGCCTTCGTCAGGTCGAGCAACCCCTCGGTCGTCGTCGGGCGCGGCACCGAGGCACGGGCAGGCAGACGCACGACGCTGCCGCTGCCGCGCACGCTGTCGACGTGCCCCAAGTCGCGGAGGGCCGCATAGGCCGCGGCCACGGTCGTGCGGCTGACCCCGAGGTGAGCGCAGAGGTCACGTTCGGACGGCAGGCGCGTGCCGACCGGCAGCCGCCCGTCGAGCACGAGCAGTCGGATGCGGTCGGCGAGCGCCAGGTAGCCGGGAGCCGAGGAGGCGCGCCACGAGTCGAGCAGCACCCCGAGCGCTCGCGACGAGACGGTGGTGGCACCGTGGTCTAGGTTGGTCACGCGGCCACCCTAGGCCGATTGGACCCTTGCCACCAGGCCAGTCGGCCGATTGGATCGACCTCATGCTCCTCTCGCGTCGCCTGCTGCAGTTGTTCGTCGGCCTCACCGCCTACGGCTTCGCCATCGCCGTCATGATCCGCGCCGGCATCGGCGTCGCCCCCTGGGACGTGCTCTCGCAGGGTCTCGTCCGGCACACCGGGCTGACGTTCGGCACCGTCACGTTCGTCACGAGCTTGGTCGTGCTGCTGCTCTGGATCCCCCTGCGCCAGCGCCCCCGCTTCGGCACGATCGCCAACACGCTGATGATCGGCCCGGTCGCCGACCTCGGCCTGCGCGTCCTGCCGCAGCAGACCGAGTGGTGGGCACAGGGCCTGACCTTCGCGGGCGGCCTGCTGTTGCTCGCCGTCGCGAGCGGCCTCTACATCGGGGCCGACTTCGGGCCGGGCCCGCGTGACGGTCTCATGCTCGGCCTGCACGCCCGACTGGGCTGGCGGGTGGGCGTCGCCCGCACCGTCATCGAGCTCACGGTCCTGGCCGGGGGATGGCTGCTCGGCGGCCAGGTCGGCATCGGCACGGCCGCCGAGGCCCTGCTGATCGGCCCGCTGGTGGCGATCACGTTGCCGCTCTTCGCCCGGCGCCGGGTGGCGACCTCCGTCGTCGTCCCGGCCCGCACCTCCTCACCGGCCTGACGCCGGGTCGGTACGAATCAGTTCGGACGGACCCGCGCTGACCGGGAATAAACCGCCCGTGAGCGAAGTTGACACGCCCTCGCACGGGAGTAGAGTCGCCGCTCGTGACCAACGACACCCGGTCGCCGAAGCGTTGGCTCATCGGTGAACCCCTGCCCTCGGAGAAGCTCGAGGGGCAGCTGCTGCCGAAGCACCTCGCACTGCCGATCTTCGCCAGCGACCCGCTCAGCTCGGTGGCGTACGCGCCGCAAGAGCTGCTGATGATCCTGCTGATCGGCGGCCTCGGGTTCCTCACGCTCGCCCCGTGGGTCGCCGTCGCGGTGGTCGTCCTGCTGCTGGTCGTGGTCGCCTCGTACCGCCAGTTGATCAAGGCGTACCCGTCGGGCGGCGGCGACTACGAGGTCGCCCACAAGAACCTCGGCGAGAAGGCCGGGCTCGTGGTCGCCTCGGCGCTCCTCGTCGACTACGTCATGACGGTGGCCGTGTCGGTCGCCTCGGGCGTCGACAACATCATCTCGGCCGTGCCCGAACTGGCACCGGTGCGCGTCGAGCTCGCGATCTTCTTCGTCGTCCTGCTGGCCGCCGTCAACCTGCGCGGCGTGCGCGAGTCGAGCAAGGCCTTCGCGATCCCCACCTACCTCTTCGTGTCGAGCGTCTTCGTCATGATCGTCATCGCGTTGGTGCGCACCGCTCTCGGCGACCCGCCCGTCGCCGAGAGCGCCGAGTACACGGTGCAGGCCGACCAGCTCACGCAGGCCGCCTTCGTGCTGTTGCTGCTCCGGGCGTTCTCGAGCGGCTGCTCGGCCCTGACCGGCGTCGAGGCCATCGCGAACGGCGTGCCCGCGTTCCAGCGCCCCAAGGTGCAGAACGCCCAGAAGACCCTCGTGCTGATGGGCAGCATCGCGATCGTCCTGTTCGCCGGCCTCGTCGCCGTCGCCCTGATCGCGAAGGTGCACTACGCCGAGGACGCCTGCGACCTGCAAGGGTTCGTCGACTGTGCCACCACGCCGCAACGCAGCCTCATCGCGCAGATCGCGAGCGCGGTGTTCGGCGGGGCGCTGTTCGGCATCCCGTTCTACGTGATCCAGGCCTGCACGGCGGCGGTGCTGCTGCTGGCGGCGAACACGGCATTCAACGGCTTCCCGCTGCTCGGGTCGATCCTGGCCCGCGACCAGTACGCCCCCAAGGCGCTCAACACGCGCGGCGACCGACTGATCTACTCGAACGGCGTGATCGTGCTGGCCCTCGTGGCGTGCGCCATCCTGCTCGTGTACCAGGCCAGCGTCACGGGACTCATCCAGCTCTACATCATCGGCGTCTTCGTGTCGTTCACTCTCGGGCAGACCGGCATGGTCGTGCACTGGACCCGCATGCTGCGCGAGGGCTGCGCCGACCGGGGCGCCGTGTACCGGGCCCGCGGCATCAACGCGTTCGGCGCCCTGCTGACCGCGTCGGTGCTCGTCGTCGTGACGGTGACCAAGTTCACGCACGGCGCCTGGCTGGTGTTCGTCATCATGCCGATCCTGTTCGTGCTGATGCTCGGCGTGAACCGCTACTACCGCGACGTGCTGGTCGAGGTCGAACCCGACGCCACGACGCAGTTCGGCTCGCACGGCGACCACGCGATCGTGCTGGTGGGCACCATGCAGAAGCCCGTGCTCAAGGCACTCGACTACGCCATCGCCGCGCGACACGAGTCGCTCGAGGCGATCCACGTGGGCATCGACGACGAGGCCACGGCACTGCTGCAGCGCCAGTGGGCCGAGCAGGACATCGAGGTGCCGCTGCGCATCGTCGCCTCGCCGTACCGCGACATCAGCATGCCGCTGATCAAGTACATCAAGGCCCACCGCGAAGAGCACGGCAGCGAGGTCGTCACGGTCTACACGCCGATCTACATCGTCGGCCACTGGTGGGAGGCCGCCCTGCACAACCACAAGAGCCGCCGCATCCGCCAGAAGCTCATGCTCGTGCACGGTGTCACGATCTCGCTCGTGCCCTGGCTGCTCGATTCGTCCGAGGTGCTCTACGGGCGTCGTTCGCGGCCGATCCCGGGCCAGGACCGTCGTGGCGAGCCGATCCGCCCGCGCCCGGTGCCGCGCCGCGTGCTCGAACCGGCCGGTCGCCGATCGGGTGCCGCCGGAGGCGCTCTGGGCGCCGACGCGGGCCCCGACGGCCGCGCCGGAGCAGCGGTCGAAGGAGGCGCGGTGCAACGAGGCCTGGACGTCCAGCCCGCACAGAACGGCTCGGCCGGCTCGAAGCCCGGACCGAAGCAGACCCCGCGCGCACCGGGTTCGGCCACGGGCAACCGCGGAGGCGGCGCCGCCGCCCGCAAGGCCCGCTCGGCCGCCCGCAACTCGACCGGCGCCGCCCCCCGCAAGAAGAAGTAGCGGGCCGCTCCAGCCCAGGCCGCGACAGCGCCGGACGGTCGACTTACAGATCATTCGTTATGCCATGATGTGGGTCGTGACTGCCTCCGAGATCGACGATCGAATCCTCTCCCCCGTCAAACGCGCCTACGGTTGCGGCCTGGTCACCGTCCTGCTGGGTGCGGGCGCCTCGATCACGTCAGGGCTCCCGAACTGGGAAGAATTCGCCACGTCGCTCCTCCTCCACAGCAAAGCCGTCTCCTCGCGACCACTGGCGGAACACATGGTCTCGCGACAAGATGCCCTCCTCGTCGCCGAGGCCGCGAAGGCCGCATCCGATGACTGGCCTGCGACACTCGGCTCGGCCCTCTACCCCTCGAACGTCGAGGCGGGGTATTCACCCCTCCATCTCGCCGCAGCCAACCTTCGGCTCACCCCGGGCGCCGCGCGCATCAAGCTCGCGACGCTGAACTTCGACGTGCTCCTCGAGGACGCCCTGACCGATGACGAGCCGGACCGCAACGTGACGTCGATCTTCGACAGCGCCCTGACCGACCCGAACGAGCTCGAGGTACACCACCTCCACGGAGTCGTGCTCGAGGACGGATGCTTCGACGTCGTCTTGACGCTCACCGACTACACGGGCATCCTCGGGACGCCTGCGACGTGGCAGCTCGACTACCTCCGGCACTCCGTCGACAACGGAGCGCTCGTGATCGCCGGGACGTCGTATCGGGATCCTGACCTCAGACAGTGGCTGCACCTCGCCCTTCGTTCACGGTCGACATCTCACCCGGCGGTCGTTCTCCTGGCGCGCGAGGCATTCGAGCTCGACAAGCCCTCCTGGTCCGACGTGAGAGAAGCCCTCACCCGTCAGTGGCGATCGATCGGGCTCGTCCCCGTGCTTCTCCATGACCACGTCGATGCCGCTCAGGTCATTCGCGAACTCCCGTACCTCGAGATGGACTCCTACGTGTCGCCGAGGGACCGTTCCGCCCGCCTTTGGGCGCACCATGAAGAATCGTTCCCAGTCCGGCAGGAGGAAGACAGTCGGGCACTCATGCAAGACGTTGACACGGTGCGTTCGCGTCTGGGAGCCTCCGACGCGAACGTGACACTCTGGCTGGCTGATGGGCAAGGACAACTGGTTCAGTACGCTTCCCACGACCGCCTCTTCCACGACGTCAGCGGCCTACGCCGCGTTCCAGTCGGCCACGACAGCGCATGGATCGCCGCACAAGCGCTGGGCAGAGAGCAGCCGATGGCCGATGACCTCTCGGGAACAGAACACACCACGGGACGGTGGCGCGCCGTCGTAGCCGCGCCGGTGACCGTCACGCCGGACGACATGCCGTACTTCGCTTCCGGGGCTCTCAGCATCGGGCTGCCCAGAGCAATCAACGACTACGAGCCGTCGGCGTGGGCCGCAGTCGTGGGGGAGCTCACCGAGAAATGGGGTGCCGTCCTCAGCGAACGCTTCCGTACCGCGACGACGGACATGGCCCAAGGCCTCTCCGACGACTACGATCATCCATCAAGCAGATCGGAAGCGTCATGACAAACGAATCGAACAGATCTCTGCAGAGTCTCGGAAACGGTGTCTACCGGTTAAACACGAGAAGCCGAAGCGCTCTCACGGGCCGCTACGTCATCAGGCAGCAAGCGGTCGAGGGCTCGCGCTCGAACGGGCGCCAGGTGATCCGCACGGCGGACGGACGCCTGATCGTCAGGAGCCAGGCTCAGCCATCGGAAGACAAGACAGGGCTCTGACGAACTCCTGACCGGCGGGGCCTCCCGAGGCGCGCCGGACGGTCAGCGCCGGACGGTCAGCGCCAGATCGTGTGCGGCCGCAACAGCCGGTGCCGCGGCTCGCTGTCGTCGAGCAGCAGCGACAGCACGGCACCCGCGACCTCCACGAGCGGCTGCTCGACGCTCGACAGCCCGAGCGCCGAGGCGACCGGGGTGTCGTCGTAGCCCACGACCGGCACCGACGAGCCGAGCACGACCGACGCCCCGAGGGCGAGGGTGTCGCTGGCGCACACGACGGCGTCCACCGTGACTCCCGCGTCGAGCGCCGCGCGCACGGCGGCCGACGCGAGCGGCACCGAGTCCTCGACAGCCAGGTCGAGCGCGTCGATCGAGGCCGGGTCGAGCGCGCCCCGCGCCCCGAGGGCGTCACGCCACCCGCGTCTCCTGTCGTCCCCGGCGCCCGACCCCTCGGGCCAGCCGAGGAAGGCCACGTGGGTCGCGCCGCGCCCCAGCAGGTCCTCGGTCGCCGAGGCCACGCCGGCCCGGCCGTCGACGTCGACCCAGCGGTGCTGCGGGTCGCCCATGTCGTCGAGCCCCCAGGGCCGGCCGAAGGTGACGAAGTCGGCACCGGCGTCGATGAGCCATTCGGTGCGCGGGTCGTCGAAGAAGGTCGAGGTGAGCACGAAGCCGTCGACGTCGGCGCCGTCGAGCAGGCGGCGGAACTGCGCGATCTCGTCGTCAGGCCCGGCCGCGGTGTACAGCAGGATGCGGTGGTCGCGGGCGTCGGCCTGCTCGGTGACGGCGTGCAGGAAGCGGTCGAGCACCGCGCCCGAGATGCCGTTCTGCACGGGGTCGAGCCGGATGCCGATGGTCGAGCTCTTCCGCGTGCGCAGGCGACGCGCCGACGCATGCGGTCGGTAGCCCAGGTCGGCGATGGCCTTCTCGACCCGGCCCCGCGTGTCGGGGCGCACGATGTCGGGCGCGTTGAGCACGTTCGAGACGGTCTGCCGAGACACGCCGGCGACCGAGGCGACGTCGCTGACGGTCGGGAGGCGCGGTGCCGGTACCCGAGTCATCTTGCCCTCCGCCCCGGCCCCGGTCGGCGGCCTCCGGTCACGTTACCCCAGGGCTCGGGCGCCCCACGGCGGCTCCCAGCGCTCCGGTCTTGACACCCGCCGGGCGGCCTGCTTACTCTGACCTCACGGATTTGATCGATCAAATCAATCGTTCCCCGGTTCGCTCGGCACCACCCCGACCCGACCACAGCACCCGCACCATCGCAACGACGCGACGAGAGGCCCACCATGCGACGACGCACGACCCGCCTGGCGGCAGCAGCCGCCCTCACGACCATCACCGCCCTGGGCCTCACGGCCTGCGGTTCCGGTTTCAGCGAGGGGTCGGGTGCCGCGAGCGACGGCGCCCTCACCAGCAGCGACGACTCGCTGACCGTGCTGATCGGCTCGAGCGGCGACGCCGAGACGAAGGCCGTCACCGACGCCGTCGCGAGCTGGTCCGGCGACTCGGGCACCGGCGCCGAGGTCAGCGTGGCCTCCGACCTGCCGCAGCAGCTCAGCCAAGGCTTCGCCTCGGGCAAGCCGGCCGACGTGTTCTACGTCTCCACTGACACCCTCGCCGGTTTTGCGAAGAACGGCAGCCTGCTGGCCTACGGCGACCAGCTCGCGAACAAGGGCGACTTCTTCCCGACGCTGGTCGACAGCTTCACGCTCGACGACCAGTTCTACTGCGCTCCCAAGGACTTCTCGACCCTCGGCCTGATCATCAACACCGACTTGTGGGCCGCGGCCGGCCTGACCGACGCCGACGTCCCGACCGACTGGGACTCGCTGAAGGCGGTCGCCGCGAAGCTCACGACGGCCGACCACGTGGGTCTGGCCTTCAGCCCCGAGTACGCCCGGGTGGGCGCGTTCATGGCGCAGGCCGGCGGCGCGGTGACCAACGCCGACGGCACCGAGGCGACGCTCGACTCGTCCGAGAACGTCGAGGCGCTGACCTACGTGAAAGACCTTCTGACCAGCGGCGACGCCGCGTTCTCGAGCGACCTCGGCGCGGGCTGGGGCGGCGAGGCCTTCGGCACGGGCAAGGCGGCCATGACCATCGAGGGCAACTGGATCACCGGCGCACTCACCAACGACTACCCCGATGTGTCGTACCAGGTGGCCGAGTTGCCCGCCGGCCCCGGCGGCCAGGGCACGCTGCAGTTCACGAACTGCTGGGGCATCGCCGCCGACAGCCCCAACCAGCAGGCCGCCGTCGACCTCGTCGAGCAGCTGACGAGCACCGACCAGCAGCTCGCCTTCGCCGACGCGTTCGGCGTCATGCCCTCGATCCAGTCGGCCGCCGACACCTGGAAGTCCGACAACCCCGACCAGGCCGCGTTCCTCGACTCGGTCGAGTTCGCCCAGGGCACGCCCACGCAGGACGGCTCGGCTGCCGTGATCAGCGACTTCAACTCGCAGCTCTCCGGCCTGAAGGACGGCGACCCGAAGACGATCCTCGAGTCCGCGCAGAAGAACTTCGAAGCGATCCTCCAGTAGCCCTCGGGGCACCGCGCCTCCCACGGCGCGGTGCCTCGCGCTCCCGAACCGAGACAGCGCACGAAAGGCAGTCCCCATGACCGCGATCTCGACCAAGGCCCCCCGCCGGCGCAGCGCCGTCTCGCGCGGCGAGGGCCTCTCGGGCTGGCTGTTCGTCTCACCCGTGCTGATCGTCCTCGGCCTCTTCCTGGCCGTGCCCGTGCTGATGGCCCTCTGGGTCAGCGTCTCGGACTGGACCGGCCGCGGCTCCCCCTTCGCGGCCGGCGTCGGCTTCGTCGGGGCGCAGAACTACCGGGACCTGCTCGGCGGCGGCGGCCTGGCCGAGCGCGACTTCGGCCTCAGCCTGCGCAACAACGCCTGGTACGTGGTCCTCGTCGTGCCGATCCAGACCGCGGTGGCGCTGCTGCTCGCCGTGCTGGTCAATCGCCAGGTGCTCCGCGGCCGCGGGTTCTTCCGCACCGCGTTCTACTTCCCGTCGGTGACCAGCTCGGTCGCGATCACCGTCCTGTGGCTGTTCCTGTTCTCGCAGAGCGGCGCCGTGAACAAGTTGCTCTCGTTCGTCGGCATCACCGGGCCCGCGTGGTTCAACGACGCCAGCGGCGTGCTGCACAACCTGCTCGCCGTCGTCGGCGTCACGCAGCCCCCGGCCCTGCTGGCCGACCACACCGCCCTCGGCGTCAGCTGGTGGGACTGGCTGGCCGGGCCGTCGGTCGCGATGTCCGCGTTCATCCTGATGGCCGTCTTCACGACCAGCGGCACGTTCATGCTGCTCTTCCTGGCGGCCCTGCAGAACCTCGGCGGCGACGTCCAAGAGGCCGCGATGATGGACGGCGCGAGCGGCTGGCAACGCTTCTGGCGCATCACGCTGCCGCAGCTGCGACCGACGCTCTTCACCGTGCTCACCCTCGGCCTCATCGGCACCTGGCAGGTCTTCGACCAGATCTACACGGGCACCCAGGGCGGCCCGCAGAAGACCACCCTGACCCCCGCCTACCTCTCGTACACCTCGGCGTTCGGCGAGCAGGAGTGGGGCCGCGGCGCGGCCATCGCCTTCGTGCTGTTCGTCATCATCGTCGCGTTGACGATCCTGCAGCGCATCGTGCTGCGTGAACGGGCCGTGTCGAAGAGACGCACCCGGCTCTACACGACAGGAGTCGAGCGATGACCACAACCGCACCGATCGCCGACCGGGCGAACCCCTCCTCGCCGGTCGCGCCTCCCCCGGCCTCGCCGCGACCCGCCGGCCGAGAGCCCCGCAGCACGCGACGCATCGCCGGCACCTCGGTGCTCTATGCCGTGCTGATCGTCATCGCGGCGATCTACATCCTGCCGTTCCTGATCAACGTGGCGACGTCGTTCAAGACCGACCCCGAGGCGGCTTCCGACCCCCTGTCGCTCATCCCGATCACCCCGACGGTCGCCGCCTACCGGCAGCTGTTCCTCAACAGCGACTTCCCCACCTGGTTCCAGAACTCGGCGATCGTGACGATCGTGGTGACGCTCGGGCGGGTCTTCTTCAACTCGCTGGCCGGCTACGCCCTGGCGCGGCTGCAGTTCCGGGGGCGCAACGTCATCTTCGTGCTGCTGATCGGCGTGATGGCGGTCCCGACGGTCGTGCTGCTCATCCCGAAGTTCCTGGTGATCAACCAGCTCGGCATGTACGACTCGTACTCGGGCATGATCGTGCCGCTGCTGACCGACGCCGCCGGGGTCTTCATCATGAAGAACTTCTTCGAGTCGATCCCCCGCAGCGTCGAAGAACAAGCCCGCATCGACGGCGCCGGCACCTTCCGGGTCTTCTGGTCGATCGTCCTGCCGATGGCCCGGCCCGCGCTCGTGACGATCATCATCCTGTCGTTCCAGGGGTCGTGGAACGAACTCTCGCACTTCATCGTGTCGACGCAGTCGCCCGAGCTGACCACCCTGACCAAGGGCGTCGCGAGCCTTGCCTCGGGGCAGCTGAGCCAGGGGTCGCAGTACCCGATCAAGCTCGCGGCCGCCGCGGTGATGACCGTCCCGGTCGCGATCGTCTTCTTCGTGTTCCAGCGCCGCATCATGAACGCCAGCGCCGGGGCCGTCAAAGAGTGACCCGCACCGCGACCCCCACCCCGTCGCACTGCCACCCGTCGCACCCCACGCCCGCCACCCGGAGCCCCAGGAGCCCCCGATGACCCAGACCTCCCCCCTCGACTCCGACCACGCCGAGCGGTCGACCCCGACCCCCGGCCTCCAGCCCTTCCTCGCCGCCGAGACGGTCGTCCTGCGGGCCCCGGGCCAGGCCTGGTCGGCCGCCGACGGCTCGATGGGGGCGGCGACGATCCACGGCGTCTACCTCGGCGACGTGCGCTTCGTCGCCGGGCACGGCATCACGGTCGACGGCCTCGTGCCCGAGCACGTCGCCACCGTGCCCCTCGGCGCCTCGGCCGTCCGGTTCGAGTCGCTGTTGCGCGGCCTCGACGACGCCGGAGCCGACCCCGACGTCCGCCTGAGCTCGCTCCGCGACGTCACGACGACGGGCGTCCACGAACGCCACACGGTCACCTCCCGGCTGGGCCGCGAGCTCACGGTCACCGTCGCGGCCACCCTCCGGCCGGACGCCTCCGCCATGGACCACGTCAAGGCCGGCCTCGCGGGTGAGCCCGTGCGTGACGTGACGCTCGCGGTCGACGGCACCCGAGCCTCCTGGCAGGCCGAAGGCGTGCTCGTCGACCTCGAGACCCGAGGAGGCGCGGTGCGCGCGACGCCCGCCGGCCTCGTCGTCGAGTGGGTCGCCGTCGTGCCCGCCCGGGGCTCCGTGACGGTCGGACTCGACCTCGTCGCGACCGCCCCCGACGCCGTGGTCCGGGGCGTGCGGACGTCGTCGCACTGGGCCGACCTCGACCCGGCACCGCGCGACGACCGGCTCGCCCGCTGGGTCGACCGGGCCCGCGACGACCTGGCGGCCCTGCGCCTGACCACGACGACGGCACCCGACGACGTCTTCTACGCCGCCGGGGCACCCTGGTTCTTCACGCTCTTCGGTCGTGACTCGCTGTGGGCCGCCCGTTTCACCCTGCCCCTCGACCTCACGGTCGCGGCCGGCACGCTGCGGGTGCTGGCCGGCCTGCAGGGCACGCGGCACGTGCCCGAGACGGCCGAGCAACCCGGCAAGATCATGCACGAGCTGCGCCAGCAGACGTTGACGATCCCCGGTGAGGACGTCAGCCTGCCCCCGCTCTACTACGGCACCGTCGACGCGACGGCACTCTGGGTCTGTCTGCTGCACGACGCGTGGCGCTGGGGCCTGCCGGCCGCCGAGGTCGAGGCGCTGCTGCCGCACCTCGAGGCGGCCCTGGCCTGGATGCGCGACTCGGGCGACAGCGACGGCGACCTGCTGCTCGAGTACGTCGACGAGACCGGGCACGGCCTGGCGAACCAGGGCTGGAAGGACTCCGGCGACAGCGTCCAGTGGCGCGACGGCACCCTCGCCGAGGGGCCGATCGCGCTCTGCGAGGTGCAGGCCTACGCCTACGAGGCGGCCGTGCACGGGGCCGACCTGCTCGACGCCTTCGGTCGGGCGGGCGGCGACGCGTGGCGCGACTGGGCGGGGCGCCTACGCGATCGGTTCCGCGCCTCCTTCTGGGTCGACGACGCCGCGGGCACCTACCCGGCAATCGCCCTCGACGCGGCCAAGCGGCCGGTCGACACGGTCACGAGCAACCTCGGGCACCTGCTCGGCACCGGCCTGCTCGACCCCGACGAGGAGGCGCTGGTCGCCCGCCGCCTCGTCTCACCCGAGCTGTCCAGCGGCTTCGGCCTGCGCACGATGTCGACGGACAGCGCCGGGTACTGGCCGCTGAGCTACCACGGGGGCAGCGTCTGGACGCACGACACGGCGATCGCGGTGCAGGGACTCGCCCGGGCCGGGTTCGCCGACGAGGCCGCCGTGCTCGCCGAGGGCCTGCTCTCGGCGGCGCCGGCCTTCGGCTACCGGATGCCCGAGCTGCACTCCGGCGACCCGGCCCGCGAGGTGCCGTCCCCCGTGCCGTACCCCGCCTCGTGCCGCCCCCAGGCCTGGTCCGCCGCCGCCGCCGTGGCCGTCTGGTCCGCCACCCACGACGTCCGTCCGCCCCATCGCGCCTGACCCGCCGCCCTGTCCACCCCTGCCCGCCGCCGCCCGCTCCGCCCGACGCCCGGCACCCCGTCGCCTCCCCACCTGTGCACTTCGCGACAACGGAGGGGCGGCACCCGCCCCGGCACGCGGTCGGCGTGTCGCCCGCCGAGTGTCGGGTTCGGCACCACCCGACGCCCCCTCGTCGGTCGGGTTCGGCACGGTCGACCTCAGCCGCCGTCGTACCGACCCGCATGCGCACCCGTCTCTGTAGCCGCACGTGCGCACGGCTCCAGGGCTCACCCGCGGCGTGCGGCGTCGCTCTCCGAGAGCCGGGCCACGACCTGCCGAGCGATCCCCCGCCCGGCCCGGTTCGCCCCGATGGTCGACGCCTGCGGCCCGTACCCCGCGAAGAACAAGCGCGGGTGGAGGGTGGACGCGCCGCCCTCGACGCTCACGCCCCCGTCGGCCGACCGCAGCCCGAGTGGTGCCAGGTGGCGCAGCTCGGGGCGGAACCCGGTCGCCCAGACGATGGCGTCCGCGTGGGCGAAGGTGCCGTCCGCCCAGCGCACCCCGTCCGGCTCGACCGACGCGAACATCGGCCGCTCGACCAGCACGCCGCGCTCGATGCCCGACACGAAGCGCCGGGTGCGCGGGACGCCCGTGCCGCTGACGATGCTGGGCAGCGCCTGCCCCGCCCGGGCCGCGCGGTCCTGGGCAGCAACCGCAGCGACGGCCGACTCGACGTCGAGCTCGCCCTGGTCGAGCCAGTCCACCGGTCGGCGCGTCACCCACGTCGTCGACGCCGCGACGCCGTCGAGCTCGAGCACGAACCCGATCGCGCTCGTGCCCCCGCCGACCACGACGACGTCGAGCCCCTCGAGCTCGGACGCCGCCCGGTAGTCCGACGTGTGCAGCTGACGCCCGCGGAAGGTGTCGCGCCCCGGGTACCACGGCACGAACGGAGCGCCCCAGGTGCCGGTCGCGTTCACGACCACCTCGGCCCGCAGCGACCCCGAAGCCGGCCCCAAGCCGGCCTCCGACCCCGTCGCCGAGGCGGCCTCCGAGCCGACACCCGAGGAGGCGCGCCCCGCCCACCGCACCGAGAAGCCGTCCCCCAGCCCGGTCACCCCGGCCACCTCGACCGGACGTCGCACGTCGAGCCCGAGTGCGGCCTCGTAGCGGGCGTACTGTTCGGCGACGACGTCACGCGCCGGGGCCGACCGGTCGGCCGAGTCGAAGCCGAGACCGAGCCCGGCCATGCCCGGCAGGTCGTGCACGCGGTGCGCGGCACCCAGCCGCAGGCTCTCCCAGCGGTGCTGCCACGCGCCTCCGGTGCCGGGCCCCCGGTCGAGCACGACGAGGTCGCGTCCCACCTCGAGCCCGAGCCGTCGCAGGTACCACGAGACCGACAACCCGGCCTGGCCCGCACCGATCACGAGGACCCGCGTCCGCTCGCCTTCGCCCCCAGGAGTCATCCCGACCATCATGCCCGTCCGAGGCGGCAGCCGGGGCTAGGGGTACATGATAAGATCGGTCCAGTTTTTCAACAGCATCCTGTCGGCAGTTCCCGGGTCGTCCGACACCGTTTCCGGGCCGAGTTCAGAGGGGGTCACGCATGGGGCGCGGCCGTCAAAAAGCCAAGCACACCAAGGTCGCCAGAGAGCTGAAGTACTTCAGCCCTGACACCAACTACGGTGCACTCGAAAAAGAGTTGGCGACGAAGAACGACTCCGGCGACGAATACGTCGACAAATGGGCCGACGACTTCGACGACGAATACGACACCGGGCACGACCAGAACAAGAGCGCCTGAGGCCGGTCGGCTGATGACCTCGTCACCCTCGTCTCCCTCGTCCCTCGTGTGGGAGCAGGTCGTCGTCGACTCGAGCGACCCGGTACGGCTCGCTCGCTGGTGGGCGGACGCCCTCGGCTGGGTGGTCGTCTCGTCCGACGACGACGAACCCGAGATCCGTCCGACGCCCGACACGCTGCCGGGGCTGCTCTTCGTGAGCGTCCCCGAAGCCAAGACGGTCAAGAACCGTCTGCACCTCGACTTCCGCCCGACCCCGGTCGACGGTCAGAGCCGTGAGGCGACGCAGGCCGACGAGGTCGCGCGACTCGAGTCGCTCGGGGCCGTCCGCGCACGCGTCGGCCAAGACGACTCCGACGTGTCGTGGGTCGTGCTCGCCGACCCCGAGGGCAACGAGTTCTGCGTCCTCTGATTCCGCACGACGCACTCCACACGACGACGGCCCCTCGATCTCGAGGGGCCGTCGTCGTGTGTCACGGACCGATCGCCCGAGCGGGCGGCCGGTCGACGGTGCGACCGTGACCGCCCGTCAGGAGGCGCGGGTCAGCCGCCTACGAGCGTCGCGACCGCGGGCAACAGCCCCACGACCAGCAGCAGGATCATGCCGCCGGCCGTGAGAGCTGCGACCTTGCGCCCACCGGTGACGGGCGACGCGGTCGACCGCGGCGGCGCCGGCTCGGCGGGGACACGGCTGACCCGGGCGCTGCGCGGGGCGGCGACCGCCGTGCGAGAGACGGAGGGGAGGGGGATGCGGGTGGTGCTCATGGGTCGACTCCTTCGTCGTCCGGTCTGACGTCGTCGTCAGCGCGCCCGGCACGGGCGTGCGTTCATGGTACGTCCGACGCCGGGGCGACGCCACGCGGCGTGAACGGTGATCAGCCCGCGTAGGCCCCGACGAGCCGCACCGCGCCTCCGTCGACTCCCTTGGCTCCCTGTTCGAACCCGGCGAGATCGCGCTGCCCGGTCGAGACGGTGCCGACGGGCCAGGTCGCGATGCCGTCGGCCTCGAGGGCCGAGGTGACCGCGTCGGCCTGCGACGCGGCGACGACGGCGATCATCCCGATGCCGAGGTTCCAGGTGCCCTCGCTCGATTCGAGGGTCGAGCCGGCCAGGTCGCTCAGCACCCGGAAGACGGGCAGCGGCGACCAGGTCGAACGGTCGACCTCGGTCCACGACCCGCGGGGAAGCACGCGGGCGAGGTTGGCCGCGATGCCGCCCCCGGTGACGTGGCTGAGCGAGTGGATCGCGCCGTCGAGCGCAGGGTCGTCGAGGACGCGCAGCAGGGGTGACGTGTAGAGCCGCGTCGGTTCGAGCAGCGCCTCGCCGACGGTGCCCGAGAACTCGGGCAGGGTGTCGTCGTAGCCGAGGTCGCGCGACGCGAGGATGTGGCGGACGAGCGAGAAGCCGTTCGAGTGCACGCCCGACGAGGCGAGGGCGAGCACGACGTCACCGTCGTCGACGAGGTGCGGGCCGAGCTGGCGCCCCGACTCGACCGCACCGACCGCGGCACCCGCCACGTCGTAGTCGTCGGGCCCGAGCAGGCCGGGGTGCTCGGCCGTCTCTCCGCCGACGAGGGCGGTGCCCGTCTCGCTGCAGGCGCGGGCGATGCCCTCGACGATCGAGGCGATGCGGGCCGGCACCACGCGGCCGCAGGCGATGTAGTCGGTCATGATCAGCGGCCGGGCACCGACGACGACGATGTCGTCGACGACCATGCCCACCAGGTCTTGCCCGATCGTGTCGTGCTTGTCGAGCGCCTGCGCGATCGCGACCTTCGTGCCGACGCCGTCCGTCGACGTGGCGAGCAACGGCTTGTCGAAGTCCTTGAGGAACGACACGTCGAACAGCCCGGCGAACCCGCCCACGCCGCCGACGACCCCGGGGCCGTGCGTGGCGCTGACGGCCGCCTTCATCAGCTCGACCGCCCGGTCGCCGGCGGCCGTGTCGACCCCCGCTGCGGCGTAGGAGGCGCTGGTCGAGTGGGCAGAGGAGGTCGCCATTCGTTCATCCGTTCGGTGTCGCTCTAGACTGTCGCGGTAACCCCAACTCTACGGTCTGGAGCCAGATCCGCATGTGCGGCATCGTCGGTCTCGTCGCGCACGAGCCAGCAAATCAACTCGTCTACGATTCGCTCCTCCTCTTGCAGCACCGCGGGCAGGACAGCACCGGCATCGCCACCGCCGAGGGCGGCATCTTCCACGTGCACAAGACCAAGGGGCAGGTTCGCGAGGGCTTCCGCACCCGCGACATGCGTGCCCTGCTGGGCAACATGGGCCTCGGCCACGTGCGCTACGCCACCAAGGGCGCGGCCAGCAACGAGCAAGAGGCGCAGCCGTTCTACGTGAACGCGCCCTACGGCATCGTGCTGATCCACAACGGCAACCTGACGAACACGCGCGAGCTCACCAGCGAGCTCTTCCACGTCGATCGCCGTCATCTCAACACCAACAGCGACACCGAGCTGCTGGTCAACGTGCTCGCGCACGAACTGCAAGAGCAGGTCAACGGCAGCGAGCTCGATCCCGAGCAGATCTTCGCGGCGGTCACCCGCGTGCACGACCGGGTGCAGGGCTCGTACGCGGCGATCGCCATGATCGCCGGCCACGGGCTGCTGGCCTTCCGTGACCCGTTCGGCATCCGCCCGCTGGTGCTCGGTCGCCGTCTCGCCGCCGACGGCGTCCGCGAAGAATGGATCACCGCCTCCGAGTCGCTCGTGCTCGAGTCCGGCGGTTACGAGATCGTCCGTGACGTCGCGCCCGGCGAGGCCGTCTTCATCTCGCTCGACGGGCAGATGGTGTCGAAGCAGTGCCACGCCAGCCCGCGCCTCATCCCCTGTTCGTTCGAGTACGTCTACCTGGCCCGCCCCGACTCGATCATGAACGGCATCTCGGTCTACGACGCCCGCCTGCGCCTCGGCAACCGGCTGGCCGACACGATCGCCGCGCACTCGCCGATCGGCGACATCGACGTCGTCATGCCGATCCCCGACTCGTCACGCCCCGCGGCCATGCAGGTCGCCCAGAAGCTCGGCATCGAGTACCGCGAGGGCTTCTACAAGAACCGCTACGTCGGCCGCACGTTCATCATGCCGGGGCAGGCCGAACGCAAGCGGTCGGTGCGCCAGAAGCTCAACGCGATGTCGAGCGAGTTCAAGGGCAAGAACATCCTGATCGTCGACGACTCGATCGTCCGCGGCACGACCTCGCGCGAGATCGTCGAGATGGCCCGGGCCGCCGGCGCGAACAAGGTGACGTTCACCTCGGCCGCTCCCCCGGTGCGCTTCCCTCACGTGTACGGCATCAACATGCCGTCCCGGCACGAGCTGGTCGCCCACGACCGGAAGATCCCCGAGATCGCGCGCGAGCTGGGTGCCGACCACCTCATCTACCAAGAGGTCGCCGACATGCAGGCCGCCATCACCGAGGGCAGCGACGTCACCGAGCTCGAGATGAGCTGCTTCACGGGCGAATACGTCACCGGGACGGTCAGCCCCGAGTACCTCGCCTGGGTCGAGGCCAACCAGCTCAGCTGAGCCGGCGCGTCCGTCGGCACCCGCGCCTCCTGCGTTCTCCGCCGCCGGTACGCCCGTCGCCACCCGCACCTCGCCCCCGCTTCCACCCCCTGGGGGAGGCGCGGTGTCGGCGGGCGTCCCTAGGCTGGGGGCCATGAGCGACGTCGGCATGCCCCGCCCCGAACCGACCGCGACGCCTCCGGCGTCCGCACTGCAGATCACCGGCCTGCGCAAGGCCTTCGGCGACAAGGTCGCCGTCGACGGCATCGACCTGACCGTGCCGACGGGCTCGTTCTTCGGCCTCGTCGGCCCGAACGGCGCCGGCAAGACGACCGCGCTCTCGATGGCGACCGGGCTGCTGCGTCCCGACGCGGGCCGCATCGAGGTGCTCGGCGTCGACGTCTGGTCCGATCCGACGCACGCCAAGTCGCTCGTGGGCGTGCTGAGCGACGGCATCTCGCTCTTCGACCGCCTCACCGGCGAGCAGCTCGTCACGTACCACGGCCTGCTCAACGGCATGAGCCGCGAGACGACGGCGCAGCGGGTCGGCGATCTGCTCGACCTGCTCGACCTGCGCTCGGCCGGCGGCACGCTCGTCGTCGACTACTCCGCGGGCATGACCAAGAAGGTGGCCCTCGCCTGCGCGCTGGTCCATGCGCCGCGCCTCCTCGTCCTCGACGAGCCGTTCGAGTCGGTCGACCCGATCTCGGCCGCGAACATCCGCGACATCCTGCACGGTTACACACAGAACGGCGGCACGGTCATCGTGTCGAGCCACTCGATGGACCTCGTCCAGCGTATGTGCGACCACGTCGCCGTCATCGCGGCGGGGCGCGTGCTCGCGGCCGGCACGACCGACGACGTGCGGGCCGGCTCCACCCTCGAAGACCGCTTCGTCGAACTCGTCGGCGGTCGCCAGCACAACGAGGGGCCGTCGTGGTTGCGCACCTCCTGAGTCTGCGCTGGCGGGTGCTGCTGAACGGCTTCAAGCGCAGCACCTGGCAGATCGTCGCAGCGGTCATCGGCGGGCTCTACGGTCTCGGCGTGCTCGCCGCGGTCGTCGCGGGCCTCGTCGCCCTCTCGTTCGCGCCCGAGCGCTGGGCCTGGACGGCCGGCGTGCTCGGCGGCTCGCTCGCGGTCGTCGGCTGGGTCGTCGTGCCGTTCGTCGCCCGGGGCTACGACCAGACCCTCAGCGTCTCGAAGCTGCGTCAGTTCCCCTTGCCCGCCGACCGCCTCCTCGTCGCGCTGTTCGTCGCGGGGCTGCTGGGCATCCCGGGCATCATCACGCTCGTCGCCGCCCTCGCGACGACCTTCAGCTGGCTGCAGCACCCGCTGTCCGCCGTCCTCGCCCCGTTCTGCGGGCTGCTCGGTGTCTTCGTCTGCGTCGCGGCGTCCCGCGCGGTCGAGACCGCCACCAGTGCGCTGGGCGCCAAGCGTCGCTACCGCGAGCTGATGAGCGTCGCGATCTTCGTGCCCCTCATCCTGGCCGGGCCCCTGATCGGCCTGGTCGGCCAGGGCCTCAGCTCGCTCGGCGACGACCTGCCCCCCGTCGCCCACGCGCTGTCGTGGAGCCCGGTCGGCGCCGCCTGGTCGATCCCCGGCGACGTCGCCCTCGGCCGGCCGGGCGAGGCAGCCCTCAAGGCCCTCATCGCCGTGGCCACCCTGGGTGTACTCCTGCTGCTCTGGCGACGGGGCCTGGCGACGGCGCTCGTGGCGCCCCCGGCCGTCACGGCCACTGCGGCGTCCAAGGGCCTCGGACTCTTCGCGCGCTTCCCCGCGACGCCGACCGGCGCGGTCGCCGCCCGCACGGCCGTGTACTGGCTGCGCGACCCGCGGTACGGCGGGTCGCTGATCGTCGTCCCGCTGATGCCGGTCCTGGCGATCTTCCTGTCGTTCTCCCTCGACACGTCCTGGCCGCTGTACGCCATCGGCCCGGCCGTGGCCGCCCTGCTCGCCATCACGCTGGCCGCCGACGTCTCGTACGACGGCACGGCCTTCGCCGCCCACCTGTCGACCGGGCTGGCGGGTTCGGCCGATCGCGCCGGCCGCGTCCTGACGCTCGGGCTGTTCGCGGTGCCCTCGGTCGTGCTCGCCACGCTCGTCCCCCTGGCGGTGGTCGGGCGGCTCGACGTCGCCCCCGCGCTGCTCGGTGTCGGCCTGGGCCTCCTGCTCACGGGGTTCGGGGTCTCGAGCGTGGCTTCTGCGCTCTACCTCATGCCCGTCCCGGCGGCGGGCGAGAGCCCGTTCAAGTCGCCTCCCGGGGCCAACGTCACCTCGACCCTGGGGCTCTACGCCTCGTGGGCGATCGTCTTCGTGCTGGCACTGCCCGAGCTCGTGCTCGGCGTCGTGGCGCTGGTGCAGGGGTCGGTGCTGCTGGGGCTGCTGACGCTCGTCGTGGGCGTCGCCCTCGGGACCGTCCTGATGGTGGTCGGCATCCGACGTGGCGGACGCCTGCTCGATGCCCGGGGTCCCGAGCTGCTCACCCGGTTGCGGCGGGCTCGCGGCGCCTGACCCGGGCCGTCGGCCCGGACGTGCTCCCGACGTCGGTCGGGGTCGGTCCTCCGACGTGGGCCGAGGTCACGGTCGGTCGGCCGGACGACGTCAGGCGCGGTCGGAGTCGCCGTCGGTCACCTGGCGGGGCGCGGCGTCGGCCTCGTCGACCGGTACCTCGAGGCGTTCGCGTTCGACCTGGACGCGCTTCGCGCCGCGGCTGGTGACGCGCTCGGCGATGATGGCGACGATGCAGCCGACGGCCCCGCCGATCGTGAGCCCCCAGAGCGAGATGTACCCGTAGGTCTGCGCCACGCCCTCGCCCGAGTCGAACGGGAAGAGCGAGGTGACGATCAACGACACGACGACCCCGAGCGCCGCGCCCATGATCAAGAAGACGGGCACCTTGGGCGCTCGGCGCACGGTGACCTCGTCACGTTCGACGATCGACTCGGCGGCGCGTTCGACCGTGGGCTCGACGACGGGCTCGGGTCGCTGCTGGTCGTCGGGTGCGTTCGTCACCCGCCCATCATCCCAGAGGAGGCCGACGAGCGCCGACGCCCGTCTCGACGTCGAGCATGGCCCACCGAGGAGGCGCGGGTCAGCCCCGCTGCCAGGCGATCGGCACGTAGCCGGTCAGGTCCGCCCTGCTGCCGGAGGCCGACACGAGCGCCCCGGCCCGCGCCTCCTGCCAGCTGAGATCGCCGGTGGCGAGTCGCACGAAGGTGGCGGCGTCGGTCTCGACGACGTTCGGCGGGGTGCCCCGGGTGTGGCTGAGGCCCTCGCGGAACTGCACGGCCCCGAACGGTGGCACGCGGACCTCGACCGTGGCCCCGGGTTCGCCGTCGGCGAGCACCTGCAGCAACCAGCGGACGGCCATGGCGGTCACCGGCCGCGGCGCGGTCTCGTCGGCGGCGAGCGCCGCCCGCACCTCGCCCACGGCGGTCGATCCCGCCGCGTCGTCGATCCGTGCCCTGGCCATGCGCCCACGCTACCCGCGGGCCGCTTCCCCGCACCGCACCTCCAAGGCTCCGCCTCGGACTCGGCACCGCGGCACACCCTCGGTAGGCTGTGGCGCGTGCGAATCCTCGTCCTCGGTTCCGGTGCTCGCGAGCACGCCATCATCACCGCCCTGCTGCGCGAAGACGCGGGCCACGAGATCGTCGCGGCCCCCGGCAACGCGGGCATCGCCGACCAGGTCGACATCGTGCACCTCGACCCGTCGAACGGTGCCGTCGTCACCGAGTACGCACTCGAGAACGACGTCGAGCTGGTCGTCGTCGGCCCCGAGGCCCCGCTGGTCGCCGGTGTCGCCGACGCCCTCCGCACTCGGGGCATCCCGGTCTTCGGCCCCGGCAAGAAGGCCGCGGCGCTCGAGGGCAGCAAGACCTTCGCGAAGCGCATCATGGACGAAGCCGGCGTGCCCACCGGGCGGGCCACGCGCGTGGGCACCCTCGACGAGGCCGTCGCGGTGCTCGACGACTTCGGCTCCCCCTACGTCGTCAAGGCCGACGGGTTGGCGGCAGGCAAGGGCGTCCTCGTCTCGGACGACCGCGACGCGGCGGTCGAGCACACCACCTACTGGTTGCAGCACGGGCCCGTCCTCGTCGAGGAGTTCCTCGAGGGGCCCGAGGTCTCGCTGTTCTTCCTCAGCGACGGCCACACGGTCGTGCCGCTCAGTCCCGCGCAGGACTACAAGCGCCTGCTCGACGGCGACGCCGGCCCCAACACCGGCGGAATGGGCGCCTACTCGCCGCTGCCCTGGCTGGGCGACCGCTTCGGCAGCGAGAAGGACTTCGTCGACGAGGTGCTCGACACCATCGCCACCCCGACGGTGCGTCAGCTCGAGTCCGAGGGGACGCCGTTCATCGGCCTCCTCTACGCCGGTCTCATCCTCACCGAGAAGGGCGTGCGCGTCATCGAGTTCAACGCCCGCTTCGGCGACCCCGAGACGCAGGTCGTCCTGCCCCGTCTGATCACGCCGCTCAGCGGACTGCTGCTCGCCGCGGCGACCGGGTCGCTCGGCAACCACGAGTCGCCGCGCTTCTCGTCCGACGTCGCCGTGACGGTGGTCCTCGCCAGCGAGGGCTATCCCGAGGGCGCCGTCAGCGGTCGCCCGCTGCACGGACTCGACGACGCGACCGCCGTCGCCGGCGTGCACGTCGCCCACGCCGCGACCGCCCGTCTCGACGACCAGCTCATCGCCACCGGCGGGCGCGTGCTCAGCGTGGTGGCCGAGGGGTCCGACTTCACCGAGGCCCGGGGTCGGGCCTACGAGGCCCTCGCGCGCATCGAGCTCGAGGGCGGCCAGTACCGCCACGACATCGCCGAACGGGTCGCCCGATGACCGCCCCCGAGGGCACCACGGCCCAGGCCGACGCGACCGCAGGAGGCGCGGCTCGCCAGGCCACGCCCGTCATGCCGGGCACCCCTCGCCACCTCGACGGCTGGACGCCCGTGTACTCGGGCAAGGTCCGCGACCTCTACGTCCCCGCACCGGTCGCCGGCTCGGTCGGCGACGCCGCCACCCTCGCCGACACCGAGCACGTTCTCGTCGTCGCGAGCGACCGCGTCAGCGCCTTCGACCAGGTGCTCGAGCCCGGCATCCCGGGCAAGGGTGCCCTGCTCACGCAGCTCAGCCTCTGGTGGTTCGCGCAGCTCGCCACCGTGCCGAACCACCTCGTCGATCCGACCACCGCCTCCGTCTCGTTGCCCGCGCAGGTCCGTGACCGCGCGATGCTCGTGAAACCGCTCGACATGTTCCCCGTCGAGTGCGTCGTCCGCGGGTACCTGGTCGGCAGCGGCTGGGCCGAGTACCGCGAGCACGGCACCGTCTGCGGCATCCCGCTGCCCGAGGGACTGTCGAACGGCGACCGGCTGCGCGAACCGATCTACACCCCGGCGTACAAGGCGCCCCTCGGCGAGCACGACGAGAACATCTCGTTCGAGCGCACCGTCGAGCTCGTCGGCGCCGAGACCGCGGCGGCCCTGCGCGACCGGTCGCTCGAGATCTACCGTCTGGCGTCCGACGTGGCCGAGGCCCGCGGGGTCATCCTCGCCGACACGAAGTTCGAGTTCGGCGCCGACCGCGCCACGGGCGAGATCACCCTGGGCGACGAGGTCCTCACGAGCGACAGCAGCCGCTTCTGGGACGCCGAGGTCTACGCCTCGGGCAACCGCACCCAGAGCTTCGACAAGCAGATCGTCCGCGACTGGCTCTCCGCGCACTGGGACGGCACAGGCGAAGCGCCTGCGCTGCCCGACGACATCGTCGCCCGCACGGCCGCCCGTTACCGCGAGCTGATCGAGCGCCTCACCGCCCGCTGACCCGGGCCCCGCGCCCGGCCCAGGGCTTCGCACCGCGTTTCGTGCACGGCACCGCATCGAGATCCGGTGCAGTGAACGAAACACGGTGCACAGTCGGTCGGGAATGCCCGACGTGGCCGGCCGGTTCGATTCGGTGACGTGTCACCGACCGGGTGGCCACCCCGACCGACCAGACCGAGGGCACCCATGACCGACACCTCCGAGACCGACGCGACCCGCGCCTCCTCGTCCTCCGCAGCCGACTCGTCGGCGACGGGACAGCGGGCATCGGGTGCACGCACCGCCGACCTGCTCGCCGCCGACACCGGCATGGGAGCCGTCACCCTCCGGGTCGCCGACCTCGACGCGATGACCGCGTACTACCGCGACGCCGTCACCTTGACGGTGCTGACCGCCGAGCCCGCCGTGGGCCGCGTGGTCCTCGGCCGAGGAGCGACGCCGATCGTCATCCTCGAGCACGCACCCGAGCTGAGGCACGCGGGCCCGCGAGAGGCCGGCCTGTTCCACACGGCGATCCTCTTCGAGACCGAGGCCGACCTCGCCGCCGCCGTCTACGGCGTCGCGACCCGTCACCCCGGCACGTTCACGGGCAGCGCCGACCACCTCGTCAGCAAGGCCTTCTACTTCACCGACCCCGAGGGCAACGGCATCGAGCTCTACTGGGACCGTCAGCGCTCCGAGTGGTCCTGGACGCACGGCCAGGTCGACATGGCGACCCTCGCCCTCGACCCGAACGCGTTCGTGCAGCAGAACGTCACCGAGGAGGCGCTGGCCGGCTCGGCATCCCGTCCCGCCACGGTCGGCCACGTGCACCTGAGCGTGGGCGACGTCGAGTCGGCCCACCGGTTCTACGTCGAACAGCTCGGCTTCGAGACGACGACGCGTTTCGGGCCGCAGGCCCTGTTCGTCAGCGCGGGCGGCTACCACCACCACATGGCGATGAACACCTGGAACAGCGCCGGGGCCGGGCGTCGCCAGCTGGGGCTGGGCCTCGGCCTCGTTCGCATCGAGGTGCCGACGTCCGACGACCTGGGCGCCCTCGGCGAGCGCCTCGACCACCACGGCGTCGCGACCCGCGACGACGGGCGGGTGCTGGGGTTCGACGATCCCTGGTCGAACCAGATCCAGGTGACCGTCCGACCGAGCTGACCACCGGCACCGCTAACGTCGAGGCATGCCTGCAGCCGAGTCCCCCACCTTCTCCACGACCCGCGAGGGCGATCTCACGCTCGACGACCACGAGGCGATCGCGGCGACGCTCGCCCGGGCGTTCCCGAGCTACGACCACTGGTACGCCGGGGCTCGCAGCTGGGCGGGCATGCAGCCCGAGCTGAGGGTCGTCGCGCGTCAGGGCGACGTCGTGGTGGCGCACGCCGGCCTGCGTCGCCAGTTCGTCACCGTCGGCGACGCCGACCTGCTCGTCACCGCGGTCGGCATGGTCGCCGTCTCGCCGACCGTCCAGGGTACCGGCCTCGGCGGCGAACTGCTCCGTCGGATCGACGCGGCGCTGACGTCGCTCGACAGCGGCTTCGGCGTGCTCGAGACCGGCGACGACGTGCAGGGCTTCTACCGTCGCGGCGGCTGGCTGCCGCTCGACGGCCTCACGGCGCACTACACGGCGTTCAGCGCCGACGGCGCCGGCGTCCTCGTCACCCAGGACCACGGCTGGCTGCTCCGCGAGGGCACGCGCACCCTCGCCGACTGGCCCCAGGGCGAGCTGCACTGGAACGGTCAGATGGTCTGACCCGGGCGGCACCCGAGACCGCTCGAACCCCGGAACGCCGAGGAGGCGCGGTGACCGACGAACGGTCACCGCGCCTCCTGCGGTCTGTCGCGACTTGCGGCTACGCCGGGACGCCGACCTCGGCCGGGTCCTCGTTCGAGCCGGGAGCCTCGGGCTCGACGCCCTTGCGGACGCGCAGGCCCAGGGTGGGGTCGACGTTGGTCCAGTACTCGTAGACGCGCTCGCGCAGGGCGGGCTGGGTGACCTTCGAGACGTGGCCCACGATGTTCTGCACCAGGCGGTCGCGCTCCTCGTCGTTCAGCACCTCGCGGACGAGCGTGCCGGCCTGGCCGAAGTCGTCGTCCTCGGGGTGCAGCGTCACGGACGAGCGGACGAGCTCGCCGTCGCTCTCCCAGCCGCCGGTGTCACCCGCGGCCTGAGGGTCCGCCGCCGGGCCGCCCACCGAGTTCGGTGCGTAGACCGGCGCCGTCGCCTCGCTGAAGTGGTACCGCGCGGCGCCGTCCTTCGAGTACGAGTGCACCTCGGTCTTGGGCGTGTTCACCGGCAGCTGCTGGTGGTTGACGCCGATGCGGTAGCGGTGGGCGTCCGCGTAGCTGAAGATGCGCGCGAGCAGCATCTTGTCGGGGCTGGTCGCGATGCCGGGGACGAAGTTCGACGGAGCGAACGCGGCCTGCTCGATCTGCGCGAAGTAGTTCTCGGGGTTGCGGTTCAGCGTCATGGTGCCGACCTCGATGAGCGGGTAGTCCGCGTGCGGCCACACCTTCGTCAGGTCGAACGGGTTGAAGCGGTACGTGGCCGCCTCGTCGTAGGGCATGACCTGCACCGACAACGTCCAGGTCGGGAAGTCGCCGCGGTCGATCGCCTCGGAGAGGTCGCGGATGTGGAAGTCGGCGTCCTCGCCCGCGATGCGGTCGGCGTCGTCCTGCGTGAGGATCTTGTTGCCCTGGTTCGTCTTGAAGTGGTACTTCACCCAGAAGCGCTCGCCTTCGGCGTTGATCCACTGGTACGTGTGCGAGCCGAAGCCGTCCATGTTGCGCCACGAGGCGGGGAGGCCTCGGTCGCCCATCAGCCAGGTGACCTGGTGCGCCGACTCGGGTGACAGCGTCCAGAAGTCCCACTGCATGTCGTGGTCGCGCAGGTGCGAGCCGGGCAGGCGCTTCTGCGAGTGGATGAAGTCGGGGAACTTGATGCCGTCACGGATGAAGAAGACGGGCGTGTTGTTGCCCACGAGGTCGTAGTTGCCCTCGCTCGTGTAGAACTTGAGCGCGAAGCCGCGGGGGTCGCGCCACGTGTCGGGGCTGCCCTGCTCGCCGGCGACGGTCGAGAAACGGGCCAGCATCTCGGTCTCGACACCGGGCTGGAACAGCGCGGCGCGCGTGTAGCGCGAGACGTCGGCCGTCGTGACGAACGTGCCGAAGGCTCCGCCGCCCTTGGCGTGGACGATGCGCTCGGGCACCTTCTCACGGTTGAAGTTGGCCAGCTTCTCGACCAGCTTGTGGTCGTGCAGGACGATCGGGCCGTCGGCGCCGACCGACTGCGAGAACTCGTCGCTGGCGGCGGGGGCGCCGTTGTCGGTGGTGGTGATCTTCTTGGCGTCGGTCATGTGTCCTCTTTCGTTCGTGGTTCGTCGTCGTGTGAGATCAGGGGGGAGGGTCAGGCCACGGGGACGGCCGCGTCGGTCGCGTCCGCGCGGTCGGACGAGGAGGCGGGGCTCGGCTCGTCGCCCTCCGCACCGTCGGCCTCGGCCGCTCGACAAGCCGGGCACAGACCCCAGAAGGTCACCTCGGCGGTCTGCACGAGGTAGCCCGAGTCGTGTGAGGGGGTCAGGCAGGGGGCGTGGCCGACGACGCAGTCGACGTCGGCGACCGAGCCGCACACCCCGCAGACCACGTGGTGGTGGTTGTCGCCCGTCCGCAACTCGTACAGCGCCGCCGAGCCCGCGGGCTCGATGCGACGCACCAACCCGGCACCGGTCAACGCGTTGAGCACGCCGTACACCGCCTGGACCGACGTGCCGGGCAGTTCGAGGGCCACCCGGGCGAAGACCTGCTCGGCGGCCGCGTGTGGCGACGGCTCGAGGGCGCGCAACACGGCGAGCCGGGGCTCGGTCACGCGCAGCCCGGCGGAGCGCAGGGCCTCGCGGGGATCGTCGGTCAGATCGGTCATGGATCAAGTGAACCACTCTTTTGATCCGATCAAAACAATCCGGGCCGGCTCGGAGGCTGTTCCCGGGTTCGGACGCGCCCTGTGCACAACCGCGACGGGGGCCCGTCGGGTCGCTAGCGTCATCGTCATGAGCGCCGCCGCCACGCCCCCGTCGTCAGCCACCCCTGCCGTCCCCCCGGGGCGCGACCTCGTGGTCGACCTCGCCCGCGTCTTCTGCGTCCTGCTGGTCGTGGCGATCCACGTGATGATGGTCGGCGTCGCCGTCGACGCGACGGGTGCCGTCGTGGCGAACCGCCCCCTGCAAGAGCAGTCCTGGTTCCCCCTCTCGACCTGGGTCGGGCAGATCATGCCGCTCTTCTTCGTGGTCGGCGGCTTCGCCAGCGCCACGGCCTGGGCCGGCGCTCGTCGCCGCGGCGACGACGCCGGCGACTTCGTCCGGGGCCGTCTGCTGCGGCTCGCCCGGCCGGCGAGCGCGGTCTTCGCCGTCCTCGCGATAGCCCTCGCCGTGGCGACCCTGCTCGGCGCCGATCCCGACCTGCTCGACGTCGTGGCGACCGGGGTGGGCTCGCCGTTCTGGTTCCTCGCCGCCTACGGCATCACCCAGGTGCTCGTGCCGGTCATGGCGCGGTTGCACGCCACCCGCCCCTGGGCGACCCTGTTCGTCCTGGCGGCGGCCGCCGTCCTGGTCGATGCCGTGCGGTACGGCACCGGCGTCACGGCCATCGGCCTCCTCAACCTCGCCTTCGTGTGGCTGTTCGTGCAGCAGCTCGGCTTCGCGTACGCCGACGGGCTGTTCCGTCGGACGCCTCGGGTCGTCCTGCTCGTCGTCGCCGTCGCGGCCTACGCCGCCCTGGTCCCGCTGACCACGGCCGGGCCGTGGTCCGACGACATGCTGAGCAACCTCAACCCGCCGACGGTGCCGCTCATGGCGCTCGGGGTGGCCCAGATCTGCGTGCTCTCGCTCGTGCACCCCGCCCTGTCCCGCCTGATGTCCACGTCGCCGGCCCGCGCCGTCGTGTTCGCGATCGGCAGCCGAGGCATGACCATCTACCTCTGGCACCTCCCGCTGCTGATCGCCCTGCTCGGGTTCCTGTTGGCCGTGGGCGGGCCGCTCCCCGAGCCCTCGACGGCCACCTGGTGGTGGACGCGCCTCCCGATCTGGGCCCTCGTCATCGGGCTGGCCTGCCTCGTGTCCCTGGCCACGGCGCGGTTCGAGCTGCCACCGCGAGCGCTCCCCGAGGGCCGACGCCGCGCCTCCTGGTGGCTGATCGGGGCGGCGGCGGTGCTCGCGATCGGGCCGCCGTTCGACGTCATGCAAGAGGGGCTCGACCTGCGCAACGCGGTCGCGGGGGCGATCTGCCTGCCCCTGGCGATCTGGCTGCTCGGACGGTCACGCCCCTCCGTCGACGCCGAAGTCGTCCGCCGGACGGCCCGGGCCGACGCCGTCGGGCCGGCGGACGCGGCCCGACAGGGGTAGACGCCCGGCCGACGGGGGGTTCGGCCGGGCGTCCGGCGGTCTCGGGGCGGATCAGGAACCCCTCGACCGGAAGCGGAACAGTAGGCCCGATCACGAGGCCTGTGTTCTGTCCGCCGAGATCACTGTGCGGCGCGAACCCATGATCCGGCTGACAAGAGCCTCGCATTCCCCTGACGATCCCTGCGACGGCCCGTCCACCCCGGCCGACGGTTCCACCAGGAGGCGCGCGCGGCTGCCGTAGACTCGTCGCGTCCACCCGTTGACGCCTCTGCAGGAGTAAACCAGTGCCCACAATCGTCGTCGAGGTCATGCCCAAGGCTGAACTGCTCGACCCCCAGGGCAAGGCCGTCGCCGGTGCCCTCTCCCGTCTCGGCAAGGGGGCGTTCACCGACGTCCGCATCGGCAAGCGCTTCGAGGTCACGGTCGAGGGCGAAGTGACCGACGCCGTGCTCGCCGAGGTCCGCGAGCTCGCCGACGACATGTTCTCGAACTCGGTCATCGAAGACGTCGTCTCGATCACCGTCGCCGACGCTCCCGCCACGCTCTGATGCGCGTCGGCGTCGTCACCTTCCCCGGCTCCCTCGACGACCGCGACGCGCAGCGCGCGGTCCGACTCGCGGGCGGCGAGCCCGTCGCCCTCTGGCACGGCGACCACGACCTGAAGGGCGTCGAGGCGATCATCCTGCCCGGCGGCTTCAGCTACGGCGACTACCTGCGCGCCGGCGCGATCGCGTCCTTCTCGCCGATCATGGCCGACGTGGTCGACGCCGCTAACGCGGGCATGCCCGTCCTCGGCATCTGCAATGGCTTCCAGATGCTCGCCGAGGCCCGACTGATCCCGGGTGCCCACACCCGCAACGCGCACCAGCAGTTCATCCGGCGAGACCAGCGCCTCGTCGTCGAGAACGCCCGCACCGACTGGACGAACGGCTTCACCGAGGGGCAAGAGATCACCATCCCCCTCAAGAACGCCGACGGCCGCTTCATCGCCGACGCCGAGACCATCAAGCGCATCGAGGGCGAGGGGCAGGTGGCCTTCCGCTACGTCGGCGTCAACCCGAACGGGTCGATGGACGACATCGCCGGCGTCACCAACGCGCGCGGCAACGTCGTCGGTCTCATGCCGCACCCCGAGCACGCCGTCGAAGAGGGCTTCGGCCCCGACACCCCCGCCGCGATGTCGAGCGGGGTCGACGGCCTGACCTTCTTCACGTCCGTTCTCGAGAGGGCCCTCGCCAAGTGACCGACCAGACCGACCGCGCCCCGCACGACGCCGAGATGATCGACGTCCGTCCCGAGGGCCACGTCCCCGACACCGTGGCGAACGCCGCGGCGACGCCCGACCGAGAGCAGCCCTACGGCGCCCTGGGGCTCAAGGCCGACGAGTACGCGAAGATCCGCGAGATCCTCGGTCGTCGCCCGACCAGCGGCGAGCTCGCCATGTACTCGGTCATGTGGAGCGAGCACTGCTCGTACAAGTCGAGCAAGATCTACCTCCGCCAGTTCGGCCAGAAGGTCTCCCCCGCCATGAAGAAGAACCTCATGGTCGGCATGGGCGAGAACGCCGGCGTGGTCGACGTGGGGGGCGGGTGGGCCGTCACCTTCAAGGTCGAGTCGCACAACCACCCCAGCTACATCGAACCGTTCCAGGGCGCCGCCACCGGTGTGGGCGGCATCGTCCGCGACATCATCTCGATGGGAGCCCGTCCCGTCGCGGTCATGGACCAGCTGCGCTTCGGCGACATCGACGCGCCCGACACGGCCCGCGTGGTGGACGGCGTCGTCGGCGGCATCAGCTTCTACGCCAACTGCCTCGGTCTGCCCAACATCGGCGGCGAGACCTACTTCGACGCGGTGTACCAGGGCAACCCCCTGGTCAACGCGTTGGCCGTGGGCGTCCTGCGCCACGAAGACCTGCACCTGGCCAACGCCCGGGGTGTCGGCAACAAGGTGGTCCTCTTCGGTGCCCGCACCGGTGGTGACGGCATCGGCGGCGCCTCCATCCTCGCCTCCGACACGTTCTCGTCCGGTGGGCCCACCAAGCGTCCCGCCGTCCAGGTCGGCGACCCCTTCGCCGAGAAGGTGCTCATCGAGTGCTGCCTCGAGCTGTTCCGCGACGAGCTGGTCGAGGGCATCCAAGACCTCGGCGCCGCCGGCATCAGCTGTGCGACGTCCGAGCTCGCCTCGAACGGCGACGGTGGCATGTTCATCGAACTCGACAACGTCCTCCTCCGCGACCCGTCGCTCACCGCCGAAGAGATCCTGATGAGCGAGAGCCAGGAGCGCATGATGGCCGTCGTGCGTCCCGAGAAGCTCGACGCGTTCCTCGCCGTCGTGGCGAAGTGGGACGTCGAGACCAGCGTGCTCGGCGAGGTCACCGACACCGGCCGTCTCGTCATCAACTGGCACGGCGAAGAGATCGTCAACGTCGAGCCCCGCACGGTCGCCGTCGACGGCCCGGTGTACGAGCGCCCCGTCGCCTACCCGAGCTGGATCGACGCACTCCAGGCCGACAGCGCGTCGTCGCTGCCCCGCCCCACGGGCAACGCGGTTCTGCGCGAGCAGTTCCTCGAGCTGCTCGGCTCGCCCAACCTGGCCGACAAGAGCTGGGTCACGAACCAGTACGACACCTACGTGTTGGGCAACACCGCCCTCAGCTTCCCCGACGACGGCGGCATGATCCGCGTCGACGAAGAGACCGGTCTCGGCTTCGCGATCGCGACCGACGCCAACGGGCGCTACTGCCAGCTCGATCCCAAGCAGGGTGCGCGTCTCGCACTGGCCGAGGCGTACCGCAACGTCGCCGTGACCGGTGCCGTGCCCGCCGCGGTCACCGACTGCCTGAACTTCGGCAGCCCCGAAGATCCCGAGGTCATGTGGCAGTTCTCACAGGCCGTCGAGGGTCTGGCCGACGGTTGCCTCGAGCTCGAGATCCCGGTGACCGGTGGCAACGTGTCGTTCTACAACCAGACCGGCACGAGTCCGATCCACCCCACTCCCGTGGTGGGTGTCCTCGGAGTGATCGACGACGTCGCCAAACGCATCCCGTCCGGCTGGCAGGACGAGGGCGACAACATCTACCTGCTCGGCACGACGGCGCTCGAACTGGACGGGTCGGCCTGGGCCGGCGTCGTGCACGACCACCTCGGCGGCCGCCCGCCGGCGGTCGACCTCGCGGCCGAGGCCCAGCTCGCGCAGCTCCTGCACGCCGGTGGTGACCAGTCGCTGATCGCGGCGGCCCACGACCTCAGCGACGGCGGCCTGGCGCAGGCGCTGGCCGAGGCCGTGCTGCGCTTCGGCGTCGGCGCCCGTGTCTGGCTGGGCGAGGTGCTCGAGCGTGACGGCATCGACGTCGCGACGGCGCTCTTCAGCGAGTCGACCGGTCGCGTGATCGTCTCGGTGCCGCGCGAGGACGACGTCCGCTTCCGTGGCCTCTGCGAGGGCCGCGGCTACCCAGTGGCCCGCATCGGCGTGACCGACGGCGAGTCCGGGTCGCTCGAGGTGCAGGACGTCTTCACGGTGTCGATCGACGAGCTGCGCACCACCCACCGCGGCACACTGCCGGCCCGTTTCGGAGCCACGATCGGCGAGTAGCTCCTCTACCTCCCCGAATCGGGCGAGTCCGTCGGAACCTGTCGTCATCAGACGCCCGGTTCCACCGGACTCGCCCGTTCTGGCCTTCGGGTCGCTTCTCCTTCCGGAGCGACATGCGGCCCCTCAGGGCCGAGCGGAGCCGACCCGGGTTCCCCTGCGGCGAACCGGATGAGACAGCGCAGGACGCTGGAGGCGCGTGTCGCTCTCAGCGCGGCCTGCCCCCCGCCCCGTGGTCGCGATGGCCATCCCCACAGCTACGCCCGATGTGGATTGAAGGGCACGACCAACGAAGCTCCCGGACCGAAGGTCAGCCGATCCCCCGTTCGGCGAAGCCGACCACCCGCCGAAGGCGGGGCCGACGAACACGAACAGCCACGCCCCCGGACCAAAGGCCAGCCGATCCCCCGTTCGGCGAAGCCGAACACCCCGCCGGAGGCGGGCAGACGAACACGAACAGCAATGCCCCCGGACCGAAGGTCAGGGGGCATTCATTGCTGGGGTACCTGGACTCGAACCAAGAACAACTGAACCAGAATCAGTCGTGTTGCCAATTACACCATACCCCAATGATGACAACCGTCAGGTCTACATCACTGTCGGCCCATCATCTGGACCGACGTCTACTGTACAGCATCCGCCAGGTGTTCGAGGCCACCGATCAGGTCACGGTTGATGACGGCGGCCACGCGGGCGCCGTCACCAGCGGCGACGATCAGTTGCTGAGGCCCGGGCGCCGTGCTCTCACCGGCCGCGTACAGCCCGGGCACCGAGGTTCGTCCGTGCCCGTCGACGACGAGCAACCCGTCGTCGTCCAGGTCGGCTCCCGTCGCGGAGACGTAGTCCAACGCGGCGGACCACTCCGGGCGCACGAAGCCGCCGGCCCGAGGGACGACCGTGCCGTCCTCGAGCACGACCCCGCGCATGCCGTCGCGATCGCCGTCGATGCTCGTGACCCGGCGACGATCCACCGTGATGCCGCGGGCTGCCAGCGCAGCCTCGTCCGCCGAGGTCACGACGTCCGAGCCATGCGTGAACACGATGAGGTCGTCGGTCCACTGCGAGAGCAACAGCGCACGGTCGACGAGGTCGGAGTGCTCACCGATCAGGGCGAGCGACTGGTCACGCTTGTCGTATCCGTCACACTCGATGCAGCTGTGGATGTACGTGCCGTAGAACGCCCGGAGTTGGGCGATCTCGGGCAGGGTCTCGCTCAACCCCGTCGTCACCAGCACGGCCCCCGCCACCGCGGACGACTGCTGCCCTCGGAACTCGCACGAGATCTCGAACCCTCCGTCGACCGGAACGACGTTCGTCGCCAGCGTCTGTCGGTGTTCGGCCCCCTCGTAGCCCAGGAACTCGTCGCGTCCGAGCTTGCGCAGCTCGAGCGGCGAGATGCCGTCCCGCGTAAGGTACCCGTGCGAGAGCAACGTGGCGGAGTTGCGCGGCCGGTTGCTGTCGATCAGCAGGACTCGTCGTCGAGCGCGGACGAGGTTGAGCGCGGCGCTCAACCCCGCGGGACCTCCCCCGATGACCGCGACGTCGTAGCGCTCGGTCATGAGCGGTCGGCGAGGGCGGCGAGTCGGGCCAGGGTCGACTCGCGCCCGAGGATCTCCATGGACTCGAACAGCGGCGGACTCACCCGACGACCGGACAGCGCCACGCGCAGCGGCCCGTAGGCCACACGGGGCTTGAGGCCCAGGTCGTCGACGAGCGCCGTCTTGAGGGCGGCCTGGATCGGCTCGTGCGTCCAGTCCGACACGCCCTCGAGGGCAGCCAAGGAGGCGCGCAGCACTTCGCCGGACCGCTCACCCAGCGAGGAGAGCGCGTCGTCTTCGTGGACGAGGTCGTCGTCGGCGACGAACAGGAACCCGAGCATGCCCCGAGCCTCGGACAGGAGGGTCATGCGCTCCTGGACGAGAGGTGCAGCCTGCACCAGCACGGCACGCTCGGAGTCCGTCGGGGGCACGCTGACGATGCCGTCCAGGTAGGGCAGCAGGCGCTCCGTGAAGTCCTCGACCGGGAGCAGACGGATGTGGTCGCCGTTGATCGACTCAGCCTTCTTCACGTCGAACCGTGCCGGGTTCGGATTCACGTCGACGACGTCGAACGCCGTGACCATCTCGTCGATCGAGAACACGTCCCGATCGTGCGTCAAGGACCACCCCAGGAGGGCGAGGTAGTTGACGAGGCCTTCGGGGATGAACCCCCGGTCGCGGTGGTGGAACAGGTTCGACTCGGGGTCGCGCTTCGAGAGCTTCTTGTTGCCGTCACCCATCACGTAGGGCAGGTGGCCGAACCGAGGGACGAAGGTCGTGATGCCGAGCTCGACCAGCGCTTCGTAGAGCGCGATCTGCCGTGGCGTCGAGGAGAGGAGGTCTTCGCCTCGCAGGACGTGGGTGATGCCCATCAGGGCGTCGTCCAGCGGGTTGACGAAAGTGTAGAGAGGCACGCCGTTCGGGCGGACGACGACGAAGTCGCTGAAGGACCCCGCCGGGAAGGTGATCTGACCCCGCACGAGATCGTCGAAGCTGAGGTCGCGGTCGGGAACGCGCAGTCGGAGCGCCGGCTGCCGCCCTTCAGCCCGGAAAGCGGCCCGCTGCTCGTCGGTGAGCTCGCGCTCGAAGTTGTCGTAGCCCTGCTTGGGGTCTCGGCCGTTCGCGATGTTACGCGCCTCGATCTCTTCGCCCGTGGCGAAGCTCTCGTAGAGCAGGCCGCGCTCGAGGAGTTGATCGATGACTCCGCGATAGATGTCGTGGCGCTGCGACTGTCGGTAGGGACCGTGAGGCCCGCCGGCGTCGACGCCCTCGTCCCAGTCGATCTTGAGCCAGCGCAGTCCGTCGAGGATCTGCTCGTAGCTCTCTTCGCTGTCTCGGGCAGCGTCGGTGTCTTCGATGCGGAACACGAGCTTGCCACCCGTGTGCCGGGCATAGGCCCAGTTGAAGAGGGCGGTACGGATGAGGCCGACATGCGGCGTTCCGGTGGGCGAGGGGCAGAACCGCACGCGCACATCGGCGCCAGTGGCGGTGGAGAAGGGAGCAGACATCGGTGTCGATCTTACCGGGGTCTACCAGCTGATCAGCGTTAAACGCGGAAAGGCCCCTTCCGAGGAAGGGGCCTTTCTGGTGTTGCATGTGCTCTTCGCACTAAAAGGAGTCCGGCGGTGTCCTACTCTCCCACAAGGTCCCCCTTGCAGTACCATCGGCGCTGAGAGTCTTAGCTTCCGGGTTCGGAATGTGACCGGGCGTTTCCCTCTCGCTATGGCCGCCGAAACATTTACCACACACCATTACTGGTGGTGAAGTCTGTTTTTAGACCATGCACCCGCCCCGGAGGACGGATGAGTGTTCTGTTGAGTTGTTCCCGACCGTATTTCGGGAACCACATAGTGGACGCAAGCAGCTTTCCCCCACCTCTACAGGGAGGGAGTGTTGTCAAGTTATCGGCTTATTAGTACCGGTCAGCTCCATGGGTCGTTAGTCCCCACTTCCACATCCGGCCTATCAACCCAGTAGTCTAGCTGGGAGCCTCTCACCCCTAAGGGTATGGAAATCTCATCTCGAAGCCGGCTTCCCGCTTAGATGCTTTCAGCGGTTATCCGTTCCGAACGTAGCTAATCAGCGGTGCCCTTGGCAGGACAACTGACACACCAGAGGTTCGTCCATCCCGGTCCTCTCGTACTAGGGATAGATCTTCTCAAATTTCCTACGCGCGCAGCGGATAGGGACCGAACTGTCTCACGACGTTCTAAACCCAGCTCGCGTACCGCTTTAATGGGCGAACAGCCCAACCCTTGGGACCTACTCCAGCCCCAGGATGCGACGAGCCGACATCGAGGTGCCAAACCATGCCGTCGATATGGACTCTTGGGCAAGATCAGCCTGTTATCCCCGAGGTACCTTTTATCCGTTGAGCGACAGCGCTTCCACAAGCCACTGCCGGATCACTAGTCCCGACTTTCGTCCCTGCTCGACTTGTCAGTCTCACAGTCAAGCTCCCTTGTGCACTTACACTCGACACCTGATTGCCAACCAGGTTGAGGGAACCTTTGGGCGCCTCCGTTACTTTTTGGGAGGCAACCGCCCCAGTTAAACTACCCACCAGGCACTGTCCCAGAACCGGATCACGGTTCGTAGTTAGATATCCAAAGTGACCAGAGTGGTATTTCAACAATGACTCCACCTGAACTAGCGTCCAAGCTTCACAGTCTCCCACCTATCCTACACAAGCCACTCCGAACACCAATACCAAGCTGTAGTAAAGGTCACGGGGTCTTTCCGTCCTGCTGCGCGTAACGAGCATCTTTACTCGTAGTGCAATTTCGCCGAGTTCGCGGTTGAGACAGCTGGGAAGTCGTTACGCCATTCGTGCAGGTCGGAACTTACCCGACAAGGAATTTCGCTACCTTAGGATGGTTATAGTTACCACCGCCGTTTACTGGGGCTTAAATTCTCAGCTTCGCTTGCGCTAACCGTTCCTCTTAACCTTCCAGCACCGGGCAGGCGTCAGTCCGTATACATCGTCTTGCGACTTGGCACGGACCTGTGTTTTTAGTAAACAGTCGCTTCCCACTGGTCTCTGCGGCCTTTCCCGCTCCGGGAGTAAATCCCATCACGGTTCCGGCCCCCCTTCTCCCGAAGTTACGGGGGCATTTTGCCGAGTTCCTTAACCACGATTCTCTCGATCTCCTTGGTATTCTCTACCTGACCACCTGAGTCGGTTTGGGGTACGGGCGGCTTGAACCTCACGTCGATGCTTTTCTCGGCAGCATAGGATCACTGATTTCCCCCAATCGGGGTACGCATCGGATCTCAGGCGCATTGACGACGGATTTGCCTATCGTCAGCCCTACATCCTTACACCAGGTTCACCTTACGGATACCATCGCCTGGCTCAGCTACCTTCCTGCGTCACACCTGTTAAGACGTTAACCGCACCAGCATGGGGTCGAGCGTTAGACCGGCCGGCATCACCCCGAAGGGATCCACTCAGCCGGGTTAGGACTCTTAGCACCACTGGATTAGCTTGGGCGGTTCTTCGCCGGTACGGGAATATCAACCCGTTGTCCATCGACTACGCCTGTCGGCCTCGCCTTAGGTCCCGACTTACCCAGGGCGGATTAACCTGGCCCTGGAACCCTTGGTCTTTCGGAGGACGGGTTTCTCACCCGTCTTTCGCTACTCATGCCTGCATTCTCACTCGTGTGGCCTCCACGGCTGGTTTACACCGCCGCTTCACTGGCCACACGACGCTCTCCTACCACTCCGTACGACTGAACCACGAAGGCTTGTCTATAATACGAAATCTACAACTTCGGTGGTGTGCTTGAGCCCCGTTACATTGTCGGCGCGGAATCACTTGACCAGTGAGCTATTACGCACTCTTTCAAGGGTGGCTGCTTCTAAGCCAACCTCCTGGTTGTCTATGCAACTCCACATCCTTTCCCACTTAGCACACGCTTAGGGACCTTAGTTGGTAGTCTGGGTTGTTTCCCTCTCGACGATGAAGCTTATCCCCCACCGTCTCACTGCTGCGCTCTCACTTACCGGCATTCGGAGTTTGGCTGACGTCAGTAAGCTTTTGGGCCCCATCGGCCATCCAGTAGCTCTACCTCCGGCAAGAAACACGCAACGCTGCACCTAAATGCATTTCGGAGAGAACCAGCTATCACGAAGTTTGATTGGCCTTTCACCCCTATCCACAGCTCATCCCCTCAGTTTTCAACCTAAGTGGGTTCGGTCCTCCACGACGTCTTACCGTCGCTTCAACCTGGCCATGGATAGATCACTTCGCTTCGGGTCTAGGACATGCGACTGGATCGCCCTATTAAGACTCGCTTTCGCTACGGCTACCCCACACGGGTTAACCTCGCCACATATCGCTAACTCGCAGGCTCATTCTTCAAAAGGCACGCTGTCACCCCTACAAGGAGGCTCCAACGGTTTGTAAGCAAACGGTTTCAGGTACTATTTCACTCCCCTCCCGGGGTACTTTTCACCTTTCCCTCACGGTACTTGTCCGCTATCGGTCATCTGGGAGTATTTAGGCTTATCAGGTGGTCCTGACAGATTCACACGGGATTTCTCGGGCCCCGAGCTACTTGGGATCCCCATTCAGCCAGCGCCAGCATTTCGGCTACGGGGTTCGCACCCTCTATGACCAGCCATTCAAAGCTGTTCGCCTATACTGCGCTGTAACTGTCCCTGTCCGGCAGAACAGGACAACGGGTCCCACAACCCCGACCATGCAACGACCGCCGTCTATCACACATGACCGGTTTAGCCTCTTCCGATTTCGCTCGCCACTACTGACGGAATCACTGTTGTTTTCTCTTCCTGTGGGTACTGAGATGTTTCACTTCCCCACGTTCCCTCTACCCGCCCTATATATTCAGGCGGGAGTCACCAGACATAACGCCTGGCGGGGTTTCCCCATTCGGAAATCCTCGGATCAGGGCTCGATTATCAGCTCCCCGAGGCTTATCGCAGATTTCTACGTCCTTCTTCGGCTCCAGATGCCAAGGCATCCACCGTTTGCTCTTAGAAACTTGACCACAAAGTTGCTGCCAGCCAAAGACTGACAGCTCAGTGTTATCTCATTCGCCAACCACACCCCAAAGGGCGGATTGGTCTAAGAAATTGCACTTAGTATCACAAACAACAACCAACCCGAAGGCCGGCCCTGCTTGCGACTAAGATGCTCGCGTCCACTGTGTAGTTCTCAAAATACGGGCGGCACCATGAACACCCTGCAAGTGATGCAGGACCTTCATGGCCCAGAGGAAAAACAACCACACAAAGTGTGGAAGCTTGGTCCCTCAGGACCCAACAGCGTGCACACCCCTCACCCCGAACACCCTCACCTTCCAAACACCCGAAGATGCCGTACTAGCGCTGATGCTCTTCATGAAGAGCCATTGTCAATGTTCCACCCATGAGCGCCGGCCGAAGACATTCGCTTCGAAACCGACTTGACTCGTTGACCCCCGTGTATACCGCGGGGCGAGTACATGCTCCTTAGAAAGGAGGTGATCCAGCCGCACCTTCCGGTACGGCTACCTTGTTACGACTTAGTCCTAATCACCGATCCCACCTTCGACAGCTCCATCCACAAGGGTTAGGCCACTGGCTTCGGGTGTTACCGACTTTCATGACTTGACGGGCGGTGTGTACAAGGCCCGGGAACGTATTCACCGCAGCGTTGCTGATCTGCGATTACTAGCGACTCCGACTTCATGAGGTCGAGTTGCAGACCTCAATCCGAACTGAGACCGGCTTTTTGGGATTCGCTCCACCTTACGGTATCGCAGCCCTTTGTACCGGCCATTGTAGCATGCGTGAAGCCCAAGACATAAGGGGCATGATGATTTGACGTCATCCCCACCTTCCTCCGAGTTGACCCCGGCAGTCTCCTATGAGTTCCCACCATAACGTGCTGGCAACATAGAACGAGGGTTGCGCTCGTTGCGGGACTTAACCCAACATCTCACGACACGAGCTGACGACAACCATGCACCACCTGTATACCGACCTTGCGGGGCGACCATCTCTGGACGTTTCCGGTATATGTCAAGCCTTGGTAAGGTTCTTCGCGTTGCATCGAATTAATCCGCATGCTCCGCCGCTTGTGCGGGCCCCCGTCAATTCCTTTGAGTTTTAGCCTTGCGGCCGTACTCCCCAGGCGGGGAACTTAATGCGTTAGCTGCGACACGGAGACCGTGGAATGGCCCCCACATCTAGTTCCCAACGTTTACGGCATGGACTACCAGGGTATCTAATCCTGTTCGCTCCCCATGCTTTCGCTCCTCAGCGTCAGTTACGGCCCAGAGATCTGCCTTCGCCATCGGTGTTCCTCCTGATATCTGCGCATTCCACCGCTACACCAGGAATTCCAATCTCCCCTACCGCACTCTAGTCTGCCCGTACCCACTGCAGGCTGGGGGTTGAGCCCCCAGATTTCACAGCAGACGCGACAAACCGCCTACGAGCTCTTTACGCCCAATAATTCCGGACAACGCTTGCACCCTACGTATTACCGCGGCTGCTGGCACGTAGTTAGCCGGTGCTTTTTCTGCAGGTACCGTCACTTTCGCTTCTTCCCTACTAAAAGAGGTTTACAACCCGAAGGCCGTCATCCCTCACGCGGCGTTGCTGCATCAGGCTTTCGCCCATTGTGCAATATTCCCCACTGCTGCCTCCCGTAGGAGTCTGGGCCGTGTCTCAGTCCCAGTGTGGCCGGTCACCCTCTCAGGCCGGCTACCCGTCGTCGCCTTGGTGAGCCATTACCTCACCAACTAGCTGATAGGCCGCGAGTCCATCCTTGACCAAAATTCTTTCCAACTCCTAGCCATGCGGCTGAAGCTCGTATCCGGTATTAGACGCCATTTCTAGCGCTTATCCCAGAGTCAAGGGCAGGTTACTCACGTGTTACTCACCCGTTCGCCACTAATCCCTGGAGCAAGCTCCAGTTCATCGTTCGACTTGCATGTGTTAAGCACGCCGCCAGCGTTCGTCCTGAGCCAGGATCAAACTCTCCGTAAAAGAAAAAACAGCACAACCGGAATAGGCCATGACTGCTGAATTTGATGCTGACTAAAGAACAAAACAATCTGACGATTGTTGTTGTCCATCAATCTCAAAGAAACCTAAACACCACTCACAACCCCACCAAAAGATGAGACCACAAGCAATGCCAGGGTATAATTTGGCATTTGACAATGTGCACGCTGTTGAGTTCTCAAGGACCAAACGCACCCGAGTCCCGGCCAATAAGACCATCGCTCGAAGCTGCTGTGGAACCGTACCACCCCGTTGGACCAAGCCAAAACGACTCGATTTCCGATCCCCACCACGTGAAGACCAGCACCTGGCCTAAACCAGAGGATGGATTTGAAACCCTACCACACGAATCTCAAGCCGCAAACGACTCGATCTCGGGGAGGATGTCACCACTTGAGGCCGGGAAGCTCCGGATCGGGACCATCTCTGATCGCTGTCCTAGCCGCTCCGCCGCACCTTTGGGCTGACTCGGATTACTTTACACAGACCCCCGCCCCCACCCCCAAACTCCCTGCATCCCGGGCGTGTCGCGCCAGGGGCTTCTGCGGCACCAAGGATCTGCACTTCCGCACCCGGGACCCATGGCATGGATCGAAACACATCTCCCAGTCGAGCGAGAAAGCACCCTGGGCCCTGTGTTCGTCAGCACTCCCTGGGCATCAACCCCCGATGTGTTCCCACGTCCATCTGCCCGATCGGTCCCGTGCTTGACGCCTGGCGCGCGAAGCACCGACTCACGAGAGTGGCACCGACGCCACGGGCCTCCTGGGCCACCGCCGACGACAACCCTCGCAGGTCTGGCCTTCGATGAGAGTTCCCAGACGCAACAGACCACGACCCGGATCGCGGACGGATCACTCGAACCAGTTGTGACAGTCCAATCACGCGGGTCAGCTCGCCAAGCTCGCCCGGGAGAGCCCCGAAGCCGCCGGCTTGTCCTAACGGGTCAAGACGTTGGCGACACTTCGAAGCTTGTGTGAGAAGGAGATCTCTTGGCTTGGGTGGAGCTGCCTACTGCTCCCCACCCTCGCCAGACAGTCTTGACTCCCGTTGTCGTGCATGTCCGGCCGCAGCGTCGCCCCATCACCGCGCGTCGAGCAATGGCGGGCCGTCGCGCACGGCGTGCTTGGCGTGCATGGCGTGCATGGCGTGCATGGCGTGCATGGCGTGCATGGCGGGAGGCAATCACGTAGCTCACGTCAGTGAAGTCAAGGCCGGCCACCCCGGGTCGCACTGCCGACCATCCGAGTCTTGAGGGTCGGTCGACCAGTCCTGCGCGGATGGCCTCGGCGACGAAGAAAGCCGCAGCCCGAAGCTGCTGTGCTCTGGGCTCGGGGCTGGCTCCTGCCCGGGCCGGCGACGCCGTGGCAGTGGCCGCGAGCCCAGAAGGATGTTCCCCGCGTAGACGGTCTCCCGGAACGGCAGAGGGAGCCAGGTCCTACCCCTGGTCGCCGATGACGGGAGACTCGGTCCGAACGTCACGTACCGGAGAGAACCGGCAGGACCGAGGTCGGCCGAGGTGAACGGGCCCTCGTCGATGTCACGGGACTCTGCGACAAGTCGATGGGCGGAGCTTGTCGTATCCACGGAAGAACGGAAGCGTCGACCGACGAGGCAACGAACCGGATCGGCACCGATGACGTGCGCCCGCGGTCGATGACCGTGCGCGCCTGGCTCACGCCGAGACCCGTACCGAGGAAAAGGACGCCACCGAAGCGACCTTCCCCACCAGATCGGCCGCCTCTTCCACACCCCTCGTCATCGAGAGCGATGCCTGTGTCATCTTTCCCACCGAGCCGGCCTATCTAGAATCAGCCGCAACCGCTGCGGCGCCAAACGAACTCGGTGCAGCTCAAGAATCGGTCAAGCCGCCTCGACCCTGTCAGGACGGAAGGTCACATGGTGCGATCGCACGGTCGCTGTCGGATGGGCCCATCGGGAAGCGCTCGACTGGAGCGACGCCCGAACTGATGTGCCGGGCGCTCGCATGGAGCACTACGACAGTGGACGAATCCTCTCGAGCCAGGCACTCACGCCCGTGCCCCTGATGTCACCAACCGAAGAACCGATTCATGCCGGCTCCCGTCCGTCCGAACAGGAGACGCTCGGCGCAGGAGGGCGCTGCCTCGCACGCAGCCGGAGTTGTCGCGCAAGATGCGCCCCGTTTGGCGACCCTCGACTTCATGCCCGAGAGGCGGCTGGCTGCAGCGTTGCGCTGACGCCGCTCGAGCTCGGTGCTCGACTGCGGCGAACGACTTGGCCCCGTCATGCCGGTGCCAGGATTCCTCTCGTGCGCCCCAAGCGTGAAAGACGCACCCACCGCTTACACGCCACGCGATGTCCTCAGCGTTAAACGCGGAAAGGCCCCTTCCGAGGAAGGGGCCTTTCTGGTGTTGCATGTGCTCTTCGCA